>NZ_CP088095.1:0-3745000 GCF_021052345.1 Rhizobium sp. SU303 | reverse complement strand
CCAATCAAACTCGGAAATAGCTGGTTCTCCGCGAAATCTATTTAGGTAGAGCGTCGAGCGAATACCCCCGGGGGTAGAGCACTGGATGGGCTATGGGGACTCACCGTCTTACTGATCCTAACCAAACTCCGAATACCGGGGAGTACTACTCGGCAGACACACGGCGGGTGCTAACGTCCGTCGTGAAAAGGGCAACAACCCTAACCTCCAGCTAAGGTCCCCAAGTCATGGCTAAGTGGGAAAGGATGTGAGGATCCCAAAACAACCAGGATGTTGGCTTAGAAGCAGCCATCATTTAAAGAAAGCGTAACAGCTCACTGGTCTAAATAAGGGTCTTTGCGCCGAAAATGTAACGGGGCTGAAGCCATGCACCGAAGCTGAGGATTTGCAGTAATGCAAGTGGTAGCGGAGCGTTCCGTAAGCTGATGAAGGGAGACCCGTGAGGGCTCCTGGAGGTATCGGAAGTGCGAATGTTGACATGAGTAACGATAAAGAGGGTGAGAGACCCTCTCGCCGAAAGACCAAGGGTTCCTGCTTAAAGTTAATCTGAGCAGGGTTAGCCGGCCCCTAAGGCGAGGCAGAAATGCGTAGTCGATGGGAACCACGTTAATATTCGTGGGCCTGGTGGTAGTGACGGATTGCACAAGTTGTTCATTCTAATTGGATTGGATGGGCAGCGGAGCGGTTCCAGGAAATAGCTCCACCGTATAGACCGTACCCGAAACCGACACAGGTGGTCAGGTAGAGTATACCAAGGCGCTTGAGAGAACTATGTTGAAGGAACTCGGCAAATTGCACGCGTAACTTCGGAAGAAGCGTGACCCCATGCTAGGCAACTATTATGGGGTGGCACAGACCAGGGGGTAGCGACTGTTTATCAAAAACACAGGGCTCTGCGAAGTCGCAAGACGACGTATAGGGTCTGACGCCTGCCCGGTGCTGGAAGGTTAAGAGGAGAGGTGCAAGCTTTGAATCGAAGCCCCAGTAAACGGCGGCCGTAACTATAACGGTCCTAAGGTAGCGAAATTCCTTGTCGGGTAAGTTCCGACCTGCACGAATGGCGTAACGACTTCCCCGCTGTCTCCAACATAGACTCAGTGAAATTGAATTCCCCGTGAAGATGCGGGGTTCCTGCGGTCAGACGGAAAGACCCCGTGCACCTTTACTATAGCTTTACACTGGCATTCGTGTCGGCATGTGTAGGATAGGTGGTAGGCTTTGAAGCGGGGACGCCAGTTTCCGTGGAGCCATCCTTGAAATACCACCCTTATCGTCATGGATGTCTAACCGCGGCCCGTCATCCGGGTCCGGGACAGTGTATGGTGGGTAGTTTGACTGGGGCGGTCGCCTCCGAAAGAGTAACGGAGGCGCGCGATGGTGGGCTCAGACCGGTCGGAAATCGGTCGTCGAGTGCAATGGCATAAGCCCGCCTGACTGCGAGACTGACAAGTCGAGCAGAGACGAAAGTCGGTCATAGTGATCCGGTGGTCCCGCGTGGAAGGGCCATCGCTCAACGGATAAAAGGTACGCCGGGGATAACAGGCTGATGACCCCCAAGAGTCCATATCGACGGGGTTGTTTGGCACCTCGATGTCGGCTCATCGCATCCTGGGGCTGGAGCAGGTCCCAAGGGTTTGGCTGTTCGCCAATTAAAGCGGTACGTGAGCTGGGTTCAGAACGTCGTGAGACAGTTCGGTCCCTATCTGCCGTGGGTGTAGGAATATTGACAGGATCTGTCCCTAGTACGAGAGGACCGGGATGGACATATCTCTGGTGGACCTGTTGTCCTGCCAAGGGCATAGCAGGGTAGCTACATATGGACGGGATAACCGCTGAAGGCATCTAAGCGGGAAACCCACCTGAAAACGAGTATTCCCTATCAGAGCCGTGGAAGACGACCACGTTGATAGGCCGGGTGTGGAAGTGCGGCAACGCATGAAGCTTACCGGTACTAATAGCTCGATCGGCTTGATCGTTCTCATTGACTATGCTCATCTCAAGGCGACCGCAAAGCGGTCGTCCTGACAAGGCGAAGGCGCCAGCCTTTGCCCGGTCCCGGCGAACACGAAGTGTTCGTCCGGTTGGAGCTCTAAAACGTGTTCAAAAACGAAGTCATAGGACTTCACCAGCTTCTCAAAACAACAAAGTTGCGCTTTGCCGACCTGGTGGTTATGGCGGGGTGGCTGCACCCGTTCCCTTTCCGAACACGGCCGTGAAACGCCCCTGCGCCCATGGTACTTCGTCTTAAGACGCGGGAGAGTAGGTCGCTGCCAGGTCTGCAAAACGCAACTATGTAAAACAATCTTCTCATTCACAGCCAACGGCCCAAAGCCGAAACAAAGGGCCGCTCACAAAGCGGCCTTTCGTGTTATAATACCGAAGCAAATCTCAAAGATTTGCACATGGCGCGGGGTGGAGCAGCCCGGTAGCTCGTCAGGCTCATAACCTGAAGGCCGCAGGTTCAAATCCTGCCCCCGCAACCAGATACACAAAAGCCCGCCTCGTGCGGGCTTTGTCGTATCTCGTAACGGGTCGAGGATTTAACGCCTCTTCAGGGCCTGCAAGAAGGCGAAGCCGACGCAGCGGGACAGAAAACAACAAATCCTGCCCCCGCAACCCAATAGATACTCCCAAGCCCCTGTCATGCAGGGGCTTTTTGCGTTCCAGAAAACAGCAATATCGCTGGCGCGAAGACTTCATCTTCGCTGGCGATGGTAGCTCCTCGTCCTGCGGACCATAACCTGAAGGGTGAGCGGTCGATCGCGCCTGCCAGATAAAACAGTCCAGTGGACTGGTTTAAGACCCGAACGGGGCAAAGCCTGCCCGGCCCCCGCAACCAACGATACCTGCAAATTTGCCCATGCAAGTCGCTTGACAGAAAGCTCCTCGACATAACCCTTGATAAGCTTTTTACGTTTCTGCTGGGTGTCCAGCTCCCCGGACGCCAACTGGCCCGCCACGGACTTTCATCCGGCAGCGATGAGAGCCTCGGCGGTTTTTTACGCAAGATGGCGCGGTGCAACCGGCGGAAACGCGAGGCTTTCATCTTGCACAGCGAAACCACTCGTCTCAAAACGTCCTGAGCCCGGACACATCATAGCCAGCGATGACATAACTGCGACGGCATTGTATGAGGTGCGTCGCCGTTGTACCATGTAGTCTGACAAGTGCGCGCAGTGCTCATTGTATAGCCGGAGCCAAAGTCCGGTCGTGCGCTTCAACCCGATGAATAAGTAGCCGGGATCATGGAACTTATCGTCGCCCTTGGCCTGATCGTCTTGAAGGTCGCGTTGCTGATTGCGATCCTGCTGTTGCTACCCTTGCCGCTAACCTGGCTGGAACGCAAGATCGCCGGGCACATGCAGCAGCGGATGGGGCCGATGCGCGTGGGATGGCACGGGCTGTTGCAGCCGGTGGCGGACGGAATCAAGCTCCTGACCAAAGAGGATCACATCCCGGCCGAGGCCGACCGGTTCCTGTTCAAACTGGCGCCAATCCTGGCGCTCGCCCCGCCCTTTGTGGTGTTCGTCGCGATCCCCTTCGGCGAAACTGTCTCGGTCCTCGGCCACGAGATCACGCTCTACGTCTCCAACATGAATGTGGCGCTCCTTTTTGTTTTCTCGGTGATCGGGATCGAGGTTTATGGCGTCATCTTCGGCGGCTGGGCCTCCAACAGCAAATACGCTGTCCTAGGCAGCCTCAGGACCTGCGCGCAGATGATCAGCTACGAAATCCCGATGGGGTTCGCGGTCATCGGCGTGGTCATGCTGGCGCAATCCATGAGCCTTCTCGAGATCGTGCGGGCGCAGGCCGATGTCTGGAACATCGTCTACCAACCGGTCGGATTCTTCGTGTTCTTCGTCGCCGGATTGGCCGAAGCGCAGCGCATTCCCTTCGACCTGGCGGAAGCGGAAGGCGATCTAGGGGCCGGGTTCCACACCGAATACAGCGGTATCCGCTTTGCCTTCTTCATGGTCAGCGAATATGCCATCGTATTGCTTGTGTCGGTCCTGGTGGTGATACTGTTCTTCGGCGGTTGGAACGGAGTTCTGATTCCCTTGCCACCGCTCCTGTGGTTTGTGCTCAAGGTCGCGTTCTTCGTCTATGTGTTTATCTGGTTCCGCTTCACTTTCCCGCGCTACCGCTACGACCAATTGATGGCGATCGGATGGAAAGTCTTGCTTCCTCTTTCAATGGCGAACATAATTATAACCGGTGTAGTTTTAGGGGTCGTAGCGGCTCCGTAGCGAGGCGGCGATGTCGCGCGCGCAGGACAGAGTTGGAACATGGATTGGTTGGGCGTTCTTTGCCGATCTGGCGAGCGCCTTGGCTCTGACCTTCGGCTACATGTTCTCCAGATCCGTGACCATGCAGTATCCGGACAAGGAAAAGTGGCTGCCCTACTCCCGCTATCGCGGGCATCACTTCCTGACGCGTGATGAAGAGGGCGAGATCAAGTGCGTGGCCTGCGAACTCTGCGCGCGGATCTGTCCCTGCGACTGTATCGAAGTCGTCCCCTACGAGGACGAGAAGGGCAAGCGGCACCCGGCCAAATTCGAGATCGACACGGCCCGCTGCCTGTTCTGCGGGCTGTGCGAGGACGCCTGCCCGGCGGACGCGATCGCGCTTGGCCAACAATACGAATTCTCGAGTTTTTCCTCAGCTGACCTGGTGATCGGGCGCGATGATCTGCTCGCCAAGCCGGGTAAGGCGGCAACCGGCGGCGGCGTTGTTGCCGCGCGCCTGAATACGAAGAAGGACGTACTTGTCGAGACGAAAGAGACGCAGGGCTATAACTGGTGGCGGAATATCCGGCGAACATGAACGCGCGCCAGCTGTCAAACCGAAGCGCTCGGAAGGAGGCTCAGATGTTTGTCGGTGAAATCATGAAAAATAAGGGTGTCGGTGTCATCGCAGTTGCTCCCGATCAGACGATGGTGGAGGTACTGCGGCTGTTTCGAGACAACAATATCGGCTTCGTCGTCGTCAGGCGATCGAACGGCAAATACCTCGGTACGCTGTCGGAGCGGGACTGCTGCAAAGCGGTGGCGGAATACGGGGCCGAGGCGGCGGCAAAGCGGGTCGCGGACATCATGAACCGCAATGTGGCGACCTGTTCGACACAGGATTTGCTGCCCGTCGCGATGGGGATCATGACCCAGCGGCGTACGCGCCATGTGCTGGTCACGGATGGAGGCGACGTTGTCGGGGTGGTCAGCATCGGCGACGTGGTTAAACACAGGCTCGACGAAGCGCAGCGTACAGAGCAGGATCTGCAGGATTACATATGCGGGACCAGGTATCACTGACGTCGCCAACTCGATGTGAAGACGCCGGGGCGGGCAGCTTGCCGCGGAGCCTTGCGGTGCCCCGACCCCAAATCTTCAGACCCCACGCCAGATCCGGCCTGGGCGGTCGATCTCAAGAGTGGCATGCGCCTTCTGGACTTCCACCGCGCATGGATATTCGCCTCGCCGCAGCAGGCTGTTGAGACGCAAGGCTCTATAGTTTTCCGGAACGAAGACGAGGCCCTTGGGAAACCGCCTGTCGACCTTGAGCTGCGCCGTCAATTCGCCCTGGCCGGAACGCACGATTACCTGATCGCCATCCGAAAGGCCAAGCTCCGCGGTATCCTGCGCGCTCATCGCGACATAGGGATCGTTAGCGACCGTGTTCAGGATGTCCGACCGTTCGGAAAGATATCCGTTGTGGAACAGGCAGTCGCCGGTGATCAGCATGAGCCGGTCGGCTGCTGTTGGAACGGGCGGCGGCGCAAGGAACACGCCAGCTGGTAATGTTGGCACCGCCTTGGTGAATGCGCCGTCGGCGCCAAGCCCGTCCTGCGTCAACCCCTGATAGGCCGGAACCAGCCGGGCAATCTCGTCGAAAATTTCGGCTTGCGTCGATGGCCGCAGCGCCTGGTTGCGTAGCGCCGCGACGAAGTCGACAATCGCCAGATTGCCTCGCGCCTCGAAAACGGGCTCACGGAATTTGCGAACATTCTGGATCCGGCCCTCGTTGTTGGTGAACGTTCCGGATTCCTCGCCGTAGCCCGCCGCGGGCAAGACGACCTCGGCCATGCCCGCCGTATCCGTGAGGAACGCGTCCTGCACGATCAGGAGATCAGCGGCGCCAAGCGCCCGCGTCACAAAGTCCCGGTCGGGATAGGCAACCAGGGGGTCGGTTCCGACGATGTAGAGAGCGCCCATCCGCCCACCGACGCAGAGCTCCAGCATGGCGTCGAGATCCGCGCCGGGTTCAGACGGGATTTCGGCGCCCCAGTTTCGTGCAAGAGTTGCGCGCGCCGCGTCATCAGCGACCGCCCGCAGCCCCGGCAGAGCCGCCGGCAGGACCCCCATGTCCCAGGCGCCCATCTGGTTGGCACGGTCGAAGAGAAACTGCATCGCCGGGCCCTTGCCTAGCAGGCGGAGAACGTGCAGCAGGTTGTTGAGCTGCTGCAGCGTCGCACGCGCTTCGGGTGATCTCAGGAGGTCGACGCTGACAAGCACGGTGACGCTGCGGCCTTCCTTGAGCGCGGCGGCCAGGCGATCCGGCCCGTCACTGTCGGCGCCCGTCGCCGGCCTGCCGATTGCCGCGTCGATGTCCGCAAAAGCGCCGCCCGGCAAGGCCTGACCAGCTGCCGCTACGAGACCGGCGACCACCGCCGCAAGGCTCGCCGCTTCTCCGCCCGGAGGCACACGGACCACCACCCTGGCATCGGCGTCCAGACGCGATGGCCGCGCCGATAGCATGAGCAATCCGGTCTGCCGCCGCCGCGCGCCGTCCCGCAGCAGGTATTCGGTGACCGGGTTCTCCTCGGTTATATTGCCTCCGAGGACAAGCACGCAGTCGTTGCCGATTACGTCGTCCAGCGGCGTGCGGCTGTAGAAAGTTCCCAATAGCGGGCCGAGAGTATCGAAGGGCGCGGCCCAGCGTGACGAACAATCAATGTTGTTGGTCCGGAATCCTGTTCGCATCAGCTTCTGGAACTGATAAAGCACCTCGTTGGGCAGGCGAGGCGAGGCCAGCCCGCCGGCATCCTTGCTCTCGACGGCCAACAGTCGCCGGCGCAGATAGTCCCCCGCTTCGTCCCAGGAAACCGGAACCAGGGCGCCATCGTGACGGATCATTGGCTGCTTGATCCGGTCCCGGCTTGCAACGAAATCGAGGCCGAAGCGTCCTCGCACGCAGAGCGTTTCGTGGTTGACACCTTCGTCCCACTTCGAGCGCACCCGCATGAACTCGCCCTTGCGCGTGCCCACCGTCAGCTGGCAACCGGTGCCACAATGCGGGCAGACCGTGTCGGTCTCTACGAGATCCCAGGGGCGCGCCTTGTAGCGATAGGGGAAGCTCATCAGCGCGCCGACCGGGCAGACCTCGACGCAATTGCCGCACTGGTCGCAACTTGCCAGACTGCCCTCGAAGCCGGTGACGGCGGTATCCATGCCTTTTTCGACGGTGCCCAGCGCCACCGCGCCGACGACCTCCTCACACATCCGGACGCAGCGCTGGCACTGGATGCAGCGGTTGACGTTCATGATGATGACCGGGCTCAGACGAATGTCCTCGGAGTGGAACACACGTTTGTCATCGCGGAATTGGCTTTCGCGGGGCCCGTAGGCCATTACCATGTCCTGAAGCTCGCATTCGCCGCCCTTGTCGCAGATCGGGCAGTCGAGGGGGTGGTTGGCGAGCAGCATGTCGAGCATGGAAGAGCGCGTTTCCTCGATCTGAGGCGTGTTCGTCCGCACCACCATGCCGTCGGTGACCGTGGTGGCGCAGGACGGCTGCAACCGCCGCAGCCCCTCGATCTCGACCAGACACATGCGGCAGGAGGCCAGCGCCGGCAGGCGCTTCATATAGCAGAAGGTCGGGATATCGATACTCAAATGCTGGGCAGCCTGCAGCACCGTCGAACCGGGCTCGACTTCCAGTATTTGCCCATCGATCGTAACGCTAACCATACTTCCTCGCATCTGTGCCACGCAATCCTTCAGTGAAACGGGCACCTTCGTTCCTCAACATGGGCGACGAACTCTTCGCGGAAATGCTTAAGGGCTGCCCGCAATCCCATCGCGGCGCCATCACCCAAAGCACAAAACGTATTGCCGAAAATGCCTTTGCAGAGCATGTCCAACTGCTCCAGATCGCCGGGTGCGCCATCCCCGCTTTCAACCCGGCGCAGGACCTTCACGACCCAGTTCAATCCTTCCCGGCAGGGCGTGCACTTGCCGCAGGACTCATGGTGGAAGAACTCGATGATCCTGGTGGCGACCTTGACCATGCAGGTGCTATCGTCGATCACGATAACGCCAGCCGAACCGAGCATCGAGCCGGCGGCAGCCAGCGAGTCGAAATCCATACCCACGTCCAGCCCATGCTCCGGGATGACCGGTGCCGATACACCGCCGGGGATCACCGCTTTGATCTTGCGCCCCGGTGGAGGGCCGCCGGCGTGATCGACCAGTTCGCGCAGCGGTATGCCCATCGGCAACTCGTAGAGGCCGGGTTTGCGGACCTGCCCGCTGACGCAGTAGAGCTTCGGGCCGGGGCTCTTATCCGGGCCGATGTCCCGAAACCAGTCCGGCCCCCGCACAACGATATGCGGCACGCAGGCGAGCGTCTCGACATTGTTGATGACTGTGGGGCTGGCGTAGAGCCCGGCCACGGCCGGAAAGGGCGGCTTCAATCGCGGCTGCGCCCGCTTGCCCTCGAGGGACTCGAGCATCGCGGTCTCCTCGCCACAGATATAGGCGCCGGCGCCGCAGTGGATGTGGACGGTGAAATTGAAATCCGAGCCTAGAATGCGCGATCCCAGATAACCCTTCGCGTGAGCCTCGGCGATCGCCTCCTCAAGGTGACGGATCGCCGTCACATATTCTCCGCGGATGTAAACATAGGCGATTTCGGCCCCGATCGCGTAAGCGCTTACCGCCAGTCCCTCGATGAGCTGGTGCGGATCGCGCTCCATGAGGATCCGGTCCTTGAAGGTGCCTGGCTCGCCCTCATCGGCGTTGCAGCAGAGATATTTCGGCTTGCCCGACTGCTTCGGCACGAAACTCCATTTCATGCCCGTCGGGAATCCGGCACCGCCGCGACCGCGCAGGTTGGACTGTTTGACGAGGTTAACGACCTCGTCAGGCGTGTATTCGCGCAGCGCCTTCGCCAGTGCCTGGTAGCCGCCGCCAGCCTCGTAGGTCGACAGCAGGTGACTGTCCGGCACGGCGACATTCTTGAGGAGAACCGGCTCGAACATGGCGCTACTCTCCGGGCGGTGTGGCGGCGAGATCGACACCTGTCGCTTGCCCCGCCTCAGTCCGCAACCTGTCAAGAAGCGCGTCGATACTCGCGACATCAAGGGCGCCGTGGTAATCGTCGCCGACCTGCATCACCGGAGCCATCTCGCAGGCACCGAGGCACTCGACGGAGGAAAGCGTGAACAGCCCGTCCGGCGTGGTGTCGCCCTTGCTGATCGCCAGCGCCGTTTCCAGATGCTTCAGCAGGTCCTCGGCTCCGCACAGCATGCAGGAAACATTGTCGCAGAGTTGCAGGTGGAACATGCCCACCGGCTCGGTATGGAAGAGCGTATAAAAGGTCGCCAGCTCGTAGACCCAGATCCGTTCGACTCCGAGAGTGTCGGCGACTTCTTCCAGCACCTGACCAGGCAGATGGCCATGCTCCCTCTGCGCGATCAGAAGCGCGGGCATGATCGCAGAGCGCTGGTTGGGATACCGCGCCGCTGCCTCTTTTATCTTTTCGCGCATGGTCATTGCATTCAAATCCCTGCTACTTGTCCACCTCCGCCATCACCGGGTCGAGACTGCCGAGCACGGCGATCATGTCGGCCAGATAACGGGCGTTGGTCACCCCGAACAGTCCCTGAAGGTTGACGAACGAGGGTGCCCGCACCTTCATGCGGAATGGTTTTGGCGACCCGTCGCTGATGATGTAGAAGCCGAGCTCGCCCTTTGGCGCCTCGATCGCCGAATAGACCTCGCCCTTCTGCACCTTGAAGCCATAGGCCGACAGGTCGAAATGCTGGATCAGTGCTTCCATCGAGCAATGCACCTTGTCCTTGTCCACCGGAAAGGCGATTGTCGGCATGTCGATCTGGAACGGCCCTTCGGGCATCTGGTCGAGGCATTGCTCGATGATCCGGATGCTCTCGCGCATCTCCTCGACGCGGCATTGCCAGCGTGCATAGCAGTCGCCCTCGTCGCGGGTGATGACATTGAAGTCGAGCCGGTCGTAAATCTCATAGGGCTCGTCGCGGCGGATGTCCCAGTCGACGCCCGAGGCGCGCAGGTTCGGGCCGCTCAGTCCGAGATCGATGGCGTCCTCGGCGGAGATCACGCCGATCCCCTGCGTGCGCTTCAGGAATACCCGGTTGTTTTCGAGCAACCGCTCATAGTCGCGGATCCGGTTCGGGAAGATGTCGCAGAACTCCCTGATCTTGGGAAGGAAACCGTCAGGCAGGTCCTCGCGCACTCCGCCGACCCTGCAGAAGGACGTGTGCATGCGCGCACCGCTGATCATTTCCAGGAGATCCATGATCATTTCACGCTCCCGCATGGCGTAAAGCAAGGCGGTCATGGCGCCGAGGTCCATCGGCAGCGCGCCGGTGATCAAGACATGGCCGGAGATCCGCGCCAGCTCGGCCATCATCACGCGGATATATTGTGCGCGAATCGGTGCTTCTATGCCGAGGAGTTTCTCCACCGCCAGCGCGAAGGCGAGGTTGTTCGACGGTGGACAGAGGTAGTCGAGCCGGTCGGTGAGCGGAAAAATCTGGGTGTAGGTGAAGCTCTCCGCCAGTTTTTCGGTGCCGCGATGGAGGTAGCCGATGTGTGGATCCACGCGCTTGACGTACTCGCCGTCCAATTCCAGGACGAGCCGAAGAACCCCATGCGTGCTGGGGTGCTGGGGGCCGAGATTGAGAAGCACCTCCTTGGTGTCGAACGCTTCGCCTTGCGGGCTGATCAGTTCGGTGACTTCGGTCATTTTAAGTTCCCGGCGTGGAGCGGCCTCCCTTATGGAATGTTCTTGGTGGCGAGGTCGGGCTGCGTCGGCGGCGTGCCTTCGGCGCCAAACGGGTTCAGCTTGTCCTTGTAGCCACGGAGCGGAAAATCCTTGCGCTGCGGGAAGCCCTCGAACCCTTCCCACATGTAGATCCGGCGCAAATCGGGGTGGCCCTCGAACCTGATCCCGTACATGTCCCAGGCTTCGCGCTCATGCCAATTGGCGGTTCGCCAGACCCCCGTCACCGACGGGACCCGCGGCGGATCGGCGAGGCGGCATTTGATGCGAACGCGCCATTTGTTCGGTAGCGAATAGAGGTGGTACACCGTCTCGTAGCGTGGCATCTCAGGATAATGATCGACCCCGCAGATGTCCGACAGGAAGTTGAACCGCAACGCCGGGTGTTCCTTCAGAAACCGGCAAAGCTCGACGATCATGTCAGGCGGAGCGGCGAAGGCATGTACACCATGCGCGAAGCCAAGATCGTCGATTGCCTCGCCGAAACGCTCCGTGATCGTAGTGCGGATGAGGGGCGTCTCCACACTCATGACGCTGCAACCCGATCCAGAGGAGTCCCGGCCAGTGCTCGGGATTTTTTGATCTTCTCCTGAAGTAGCAGGAATCCATGCATCAGCGCCTCGGGCCGCGGCGGGCAGCCGGGCACATGCACGTCCACCGGCACGAAGGTCTCCGCTCCCTGCACCACCGCGTAGGTGTTGTAGACCCCGCCCGAGATAGCGCAGGTGCCCATGGCGATGACCCAGCGGGGCTCCGGCATCTGGTCATAGAGGCGGCGCACCACGGGCGCGAACTTCCGCGTTACTGTGCCGGCGATGATCATCACATCGGACTGGCGGGGCGATGGCCGGAACACCACGCCGAACCGGTCGAGATCATAGCGGGCGCACCCCGCCGAGATCATCTCGATGGCGCAGCAGGCAATTCCGAAAGTTTCGGGCCACAGCGCCGAGCTTCGGCTCCAGTTGATAACGCTCTCGGCCGTGGTGAACAGCACGCTGTCGCGGATCGCGTTGTTTACGCCTCCCATTCGAGTGCTCCCTTCAGCCAGGCGTAGGCGAAGCCCACAAGAAGCAGCAATATGAAGACGAACATCTCGACAAAGCCGACCAGCCCGATGTCTTTCAGGACGACGGCCCAGGGAAAGAGGAACATCGTCTCGACATCGAAGACGACCAGCAGGATCGCAAGGATAAAAAACGGCACTCTGAAGCGCCCCGCGGCGGCCTCACCCGCGGCGTCCATGCCGCACTCATAGGGCATGTTCTTTTCGGGATAGGGATTGGACGGACGCAGCAGCGAGGAGACAAAAAGCGTCGCCCCCGTCACCAGAACGACTCCGACGATCATAAAAAGAACCGGCAAGAATTCCATCGCAGCCATATCGCACTGCACCGGTTGCCCACTGAGAGCTTTCCTCAGGCCGCGACCGTCCTGTTCAGGACCGTAATGCGGTCGCCCCGGGAAGCAACTTGGGCAATCCTTTCTTGAGCTTTGAGTTTATTCCGTCGGACAGATCATTGCAAATTCAATCGGTCAGCCGCCAACACGGAATGCTGGGCAAGTCTTAAAAACCATGCGGGAAACAGGCCGATGCCGATGGTGCCGGCAGCAGTGAAGGCGAGCGTCGCGCGCACCAAGGGCGTCAGCGCCGGGTCGAACGTCCTTTCCGGCTCGCGCATGTAGATCACCATGACGATGCGGATATAAAAGTAGGCGGCAACAGCACTCAGCAGCACTGCGATCACCGCCAGCATGACGAACCCTCGCTCGACGAGCGCGACCAGCACGTAGAACTTGGCGAAGAACCCGGCCGTTGGCGGAATGCCGGCCAGCGAGAACAGATAGAGCAGCATCAGAAGTGCCAGCCCCGGATGCGACTTGGCGAGACCCGCATAGTCTTCGATAACCTCGCCGGAAAAATCGCCGCTCCGCATCAGGATGACGATGCCGAAAATGCCGAGATTCATGAGCGAGTAGATCAGCAGATAGATCATCACGCTGGCGATCCCGTCCGCCCCGCCGGCCACCACGCCGAAAAGAGCGAACCCGGCATGGGCGATGCTGGAATAGGCCAGCAGGCGCTTGAAATTATCCTGCACCAGTGCAACGAAACTCCCTAGCGCCATCGTCACCACAGCAATGACCGCGACGATGATCCAAACGTTGGAGGTTGCGACCAGAGGGTTGAGGAACACCCGCAGGATCACCGCGAACCCCGCCGCCTTGGGCCCCACGGACATGAAGGCGGTAATCGTCGTCGGCGCGCCTTCATAGACGTCCGGCACCCACATGTGGAACGGCACCGCGCCGACCTTGAAGACCAGCCCCGCGACGATGAAGACCACCGCCAGCAGCAAGCCGGGGTCGCGCGGAGCGCCGGTCACGGCCGCAGCCATACCGTCCAATTGCGTCGTGCCGGTGAGCCCGTAGACCAGCGAAACGCCGTAGAGGAAAATTCCGGTCGAGACCGCACCAAGGATTACGTATTTCAGCGCCGCTTCGTTCGATCGCCGCTCATGCCGCAGAAAGCCGGTCAGCACGTAGGTGCAAAGCACCATCAGCTCGAGGCCCACGTAGATCGACAGGAGATCGGTCGCCGAGGCCATGATCATCATTCCCGAAAGGGCAAAAAGCAGCAGGACATAATATTCGCTGCTCCCGATCCCTTCGATTTCGGCATATTTCCGCGAAAGCAGGAATGTCAGAATGGTGGCTATGTAGAACACGAACTTGAAGAAGACCGCGAAGCGGTCGGCGATGAACATGCCAGTATAGGCCGGCCGCACTTCTCCCGCCAGCAGCAGTGTCGCCAAGGCGGCAATCAGCACGACCGCGACGGAAGCCCAGACCAGGAAATACTTCTGCCCCTTGCGCAAAAACTGTCCCAGGATCAGCAGGATGCAGGCTCCAGTAATCACCACGATCTCGGGCAGGCTTGCGAGAGCCGACTGGAAAAGTGCGGCGACGATCATTGGCCGCTCCCCTTGGCATGCACCTGCACCAGCAGATGTTCCACCGAAGCGTCCATGATATTGAGAAAGGGCTTCGGATAGAGCCCGACCCACAGCACGAAGACGGCCAGCGGCAGGGTCGCTGCCAGCTCGCGGGCGTTCACGTCGCGTATCTTGAACCGGACGCCGACGCTGGCCGGACCAAGCGCGACTTTCCTATACATGCCAAGCAGATAGGCCGCGCCAAGCAACGCGCCCAAAACGGCGGCCGCGCCGATGGCCAGGTTGGCCGCAAACCCGCCCGACAGGACCAGCAACTCGCCGACGAACGAATTCGTTCCCGGCAGCGCCATCGACGACAGAGTAAACAGCGCAAGAAACGCGGTATAGACGGGTGCTGCCTTTATCAGCCCGCCATAATCAGCGATGCTGCGGGTATGGGTCCGCTCGTAAATCAAGCCGACGAACAGGAACAACGCGCCCGTCGTCACGCCGTGATTGAACATTTGCAGGATACCTCCTTGGAGCCCGCGGAGGTTCAGCGCAAAAATCCCCATGGTCACGAAGCCCATGTGGCTGATGCTGGAATAGGCCACCAGTTTCTTCAGATCGTCCTGTGCCAGCGCGAGCAACCCGCCATAGACGATCGCAAGCGCTGAAAGCGAAAGCATCAGTGTCGAATAATATACCGACGCCTCTGGCAGCATCGGCAGCGAGAACCGCAGGAATCCATAGGCGCCCATCTTCAGGAGTACGCCCGCGAGGATGATGCTGCCCGCGGTCGGCGCTTGTACATGGGCGTCCGGCAGCCAGGTATGGACCGGGACCATCGGCACCTTGACCGCGAAGGCGATCAGGAAGGCGAAAAACAGCCAGGATTGGTCCCGGAATGGCAAATCCTGTGCAGTGAGGGCGAGGATGTCGAAGGTCTCGCCGCCGTTGAAATAGAGCACGATGACACCGACCAGGAACAGGACACTGCCCGCCAGAGTGTAGAGGAAGAACTTGAACGCCGCATAGATCCGGCCGTCGCCGCCCCAGACGCCGATGATCAGGTACATCGGGATCAGCATCGCTTCCCAGAAAACGTAGAACAGGAACAGGTCGAGTGCGCAGAACACCCCCAGCATCAGCGCCTGCATGGAAAGCAGACTGACCATGAACGCCTTCACCTTGCGGTCGATCGCAACCCACGAGGCGAGCACACAGATCGAACCCAGCAACGCGGTCAGGAACACGAAGAGCGCGCTTATCCCGTCGATACCAAGCGCATAAGTGATTCCGAGCGCGGGCACCCAAGGGCGCTTCTCTGTGAACTGCATCTCGTGGGTCGTGGTGTCGAATCCGGCCAGCATGGCGATGCAGAGGGCGAGGTCGAGGATTGTGACACCCAGCGCTGTCCAGCGCACCGCATCGTCGCCGCGGAGAAACATCAGAACCGCTGCCCCGGCGACGGGCGTGAAAATTATGAAGCTCAGAAGCGGCAATCCCATCGCGCCCCCTACCGCCATACCACGGCGAAGACCACGGCGGCTGCGATCACACCAGCGATCATCGCCAGCGCGTAATGGGTCACGACGCCGGTCTGGAGCCGCCGGAGCCGCCCGCCGGCGCGCAGGATCGAGCGGGCGACGCCGTTCACGACGGCGTCCACGCCGGTGAGATCGATCCACAGTCCCGCCCGTGCCGTCCCATGCAGGAAGGGTAGCGCGGCTGTCTCGGACACGTTGCTTACCGCCTTCTCATAGCGCGCCAGCGGTTTTTCGGCGAACCACATGAAGAGCCGCCCGCCCTTGCGGTAGAACCAGTCGGTGTCGATGCTGATCGTGTTCTCGGGGTCGAGCGCCCTGAGGAACAGCACGAATCCCAGTGCGGTGAACATCAACAAGCTGAGGCTCTCGGTGAGATGGACGCCCGTATAGGGTTCGAAGTCGACCGGATAAGGAAGGAGAGCGTAAAGCGGCTGCGGGAATACCCCGATCGCAATGCAGAGCACCGCCGCCATGCCCATCGCAACCAGCATGTTGCGCGGCGGCTCCCGCGCCTCCAGTTTCCGGTCCACGCCGAAAAACATGTAATACGGGAGCTTCAGGCCCGTGTGCAGGAACGTCCCCGACGACGCCATCGTCAACGCCACCACCACCAGCGCCCGATGATCCTGTCCGGCGGCGGCAATCACCATCGATTTGGTGACAAAGCCTGAGAAGAACGGAAACGCCGAGATTGCGAAGGCGCCGACCATATAGAGCGCCACCGTTATCGGCATGGTCCTGTAGAGCCCGCCAAGTTCGGTGAGCTTGCGGCGGCCGGTCACGTGGATCACCGCTCCTGCGCCCATGAATAGCAGTGCCTTGTAGAGGATATGCGCGAAGGCGTGGCTGGAGGCGCCGTTCACTGCCATCTCGGTGCCGATGCCGATACCCGCCACCATGTAGCCCACTTGGCTGACGATATGATAGGCGAGCAGCCGCCGGCAGTCGTTCTCCAGCACCGCGTAGATGACACCGTAAAGCGCCATTGCAGTGCCGAGCCAAACCAGAAGCTCGGTCCCCGGAAACGTCCGCGCCAGGACATAGACGGCGGTCTTCGTGGTGAAGGCGCTCATAAACACCGCCCCGGTGACAGTCGCCTCCGGGTAAGCATCAGTCAGCCAAGCGTTAAGGGGCGGCACCGCGGCGTTGAGCATGAACCCGGCAAGGATCAGGTAGGCGCCGACGCCCATCCCCCCCGCGATCGGGCCGAGGAGCAGCGAACCCGTGGCGAGCCCGTGGAGAATGACGCCACCGAGCAGAACGACGCCGCCGGTGATGTGGACCATGAGATAGCGGAAACCGGCGGCAACCGCCTGCCGGTCGCCCTGGGCGAAAACCAGATAGGCAGAGGCAAACGCCATGCCTTCCCAGAACAGGTACAAGGTCAGGTAGTCGCCGGCGAAAACCACGCCAAGCGCGCTGCCGACATAAACGAACGCAGCGACATGCTGGCCGGGGCGCGTCAAGTGCAGAGCGTAGACCGTTCCGATCAGCGCCATAATGGTGAAGACCGTTGCGAAGACGATGCTCAGCTTGTCGACCTTCGCGATGAGGATTTCCTGCCCGATGAACGATGCCGCGCCGTAGCTGCCTGGCTGCATCGTGAGCATGGTGAGGATCGCAAGTATCGGGATCAGCAGCAGATAGGCCTTGCGGATCGACCCGTTCAGAAAGGGGATCGGCAGGGCACCGAGAATGAACAGCAGGGCGGGATGGACGAAGTCAGTCATAATAGTCCTCGCGCCGCATGAGCCCAGCCCGATGACCGAGGAACTTGGAAACGAAAATCAGCAGCACGCAGGATAAGAAGCCGTAGACGGCCGACCAGCCCGGCAGACGGTCCCACGGGTATTCGGCGTGTTCGCGCGGCACCAGGAAGTCGGCGATGACGATCAGGACGAGCACCAGATAGAAAAGCCGACGCCGTTCGGTCGCATACTTTCCGTCGCCAAAGAAATCGACCACGCGCTTTATCACCTGACAACTCCTTCCGCTAAGGCGACGAAATAGTCGGGGAAGATGCCCATCGCCACCGACAGGATGGCGGTCGCAACTAGCGGGATCGTCACCATCGGAATTTCACGGACCGTTGCCGGGCTCCCTTGCGCCTCCGTCCCGAAAAAGGCGACATAGCTGACCGGCAGGAAATAAGCGGCGTTGAGAACCGAACTCGCTAGGAGCACGATCAGGAACGCGATTTCCCCCGCCTCCACCGCGCCTCGCGCCAGATACCACTTGCTCACGAACCCCGCAGTCGGTGGCACGCCGATCATGCTGAGTGAGCCGACGAAGAACGCCCCCATCGTCCAGGGCAACCGGCGGCCGATACCAGCCATGTCGCTGATGTTGCGCTTGCCAGACGCGCAATAGATCGACCCGGCGCAGAAAAACAGTGTGATTTTTGAGAATGCATGCGCTGCGATGTGGATGATCCCACCGACCATCGCGACCGGCGAGAGCAGAACTGCCCCCAGCACGATGTAGGAGAGCTGGCTGACCGTCGAATAGGCGAGCCGCGCCTTCAGGTCGTCCCGCGTCAGGGCGTAGACCGACGCCATCAGAATCGTGAACGAGACCAGATAGGCCGTGGCGATGCCCAGTCCTAGCCCGTCCACCAGCCCCGTGCCGAACACATGGAACACCAACCGCAGCACGCAAAACACGCCCATCTTGACCACGGCCACGGCATGCAGGAGCGCACTCACCGGTGTCGGCGCCACCATCGCGGCAGGCAGCCATGCGTGCATCGGCATCACCGCAGCCTTGGCGAAGCCGAAGAGGTAGCAGAAATAGACGACTGTCAGCAGCGCCGCCGAAGCATCGCTCCCTGCCAGCAGACCCCCCGTGACAAAGTCGAGCGATCCCGCAATGTGGTAGGTCAGCGCCAGCGCGGCGAGAAGCACGCTCTTTGACGCTCCCATCAAATAGACCACGTACTTGCGGCTGCCCGCCCATCCCTCTTCGTCTTCGTGGTGGTAAACGAGCGGATAGGTCACGAGGGTGAGCATCTCGTAGAAGATCACCAGCGTGAACAGATTGGCGGCGAAGGCGCCTCCGACCGCTGCCGCGAGACTGGCGGCAAAGCAGGCGAAGAACCGGGTCTGCGCATGCTCGTTCAAGTGCCGCATGTAGCCGATGGAATAGATCGCCGCGACAATCCACAGCAGCGACGAGACGGTGGCAAACACCATGCCGAGCGCATCGACCCGGAAAGCCAAGTCAATCCCCGGCAGAACCTCAAACAGGCGCAATTCGACCGTCCCGCCCGCCAGCACCGTGGGCGCCATCGAGACGACAATTGCGAACATGGCGATTGCCGCCAATGGCGAGACGATATCGCGGAGTTTCTCGCGGTTGTTCAGGAGAAGAACTGCAAGGGCCGCCAGGCCCGCGACGGCGACGGCAAGTAGCGGCCGGATCGATATCACCGGGTCCAAGCCACTATCCTTTCATCATGGTCACGTCGTCGACCTTGAGGGTAGATTTGTTCCTCACGAGGGCGACCAGGATTCCGAGGGCGACGGCAACCTCCGCCGCGGTGATTGCGATGACGAAGATCGCGAAGATCTGACCGCGGAAATCGGCGTAGTAACGTCCGAAAGCGATGAAATTGATGTTGACCGAGTTGAGCAACAGCTCCAGCGACATCAGCACGACCAGAATGTTGCGCCTGAGCAGCACGCCCGCCGCTCCGATCACGAACAGCGCCACTCCGAGCAAAATATACCACCAGAGCGGAACCATCACCGCTGCTCCTTCTGCGCCAGCACGATGGCCCCGATCAGGGCGGCCAGCAGGATGACGGACGCAACTTCAAACGGCAGGAGATAGTCGGCGAACAGCGTTGTGCTGAGCTGCCTGACCTGATCGCCACCGCGCACGGTGACGGGCTGCGTGAGCGAAAAGCGGCCGCTCCAGAGCACCAGCGCAACCATCTCGATCCCAAGCAGGACGAGCAATACCAGAGCCGCCATGTTGCCGCCCGGCAAGAACCGTTGCAAGACCGCTTCGCGCACATCGATCATCATGATCACGAAGACGAACAGGACCATAATCGCGCCGACATAGACAAAGATCTGGATGACCGCGAGCAGCGGCGCCTCGAGCAAGACGAAGATTGCCGATATCTGCAGGAAGCACGCCATCAACGCCAATGCGCTGTGAACCGGATTGCGCGCCATGACCAGCGTCAAGGCGGTGATCACGGACACCGTAGCGAACAGAAGAAAGAACCCCTGATCCATCGACGCCGACCCTCCGACGCGAACTGCTACCCGGCGCGAGACGGCCGGATTTGAGATTGCGCCGCAACTTCCGATGCGTTCACAAATTGTGCCCTAAAATCGGATTTTTCACAAGATTATTGTCATTGGCGGCACATCAGCGGCTTATCCTGGTTAAGGCGTCGGTTCACGCCCCTTCAAGAGCATTAAACGGGCGGGCCTCGGCTGAGTCGTACCGATTTGCAACGATTGATTCGAGTCTTTCTCGCAACACCTGAGTGGGAACTGTCATCTTGGACGGATTTGGCTGGATTAGAGCGTTTCAGTTACGGTATCCGTAAGACTGCGAAGCGATTTGCGCGAGCGGGACAGCTAGAGACAGCACGTCCGCATCTCCTAAAGCAGGATCTTGATGAACGCGGATATGATAGCCGCCTGGGCGGTGGAAAATGGATTCCATGCGATGGATTCCCGGAATTATCGTCGCCATGACAATGCAGGCGTGATCACGATCGAGATAAAGAGGATGTCATTCCTCCTCATCGATGAGAGGCAAGGCTTGCAACCGCGCCTCATATCGCGGTTGTTCAAAGATATATCCCTCACAAGCGGGAGCGGCCGCTTGCAGGGTCTTCTTCGTGACCGCAATCCCAATCATTGAGCGCTCACGCCATCCCCCAGCCCAGCCAATTCAGGTGGCGGATCATGGCTGACGCCGATGAGCACCGTCGCAAACGTTCTACACTTTCAATATTTCTTCTTGCGAACGATCTTATTGCCGCGGGGTCCGCTCACGACAGGTGTTCGGTCGCGGTTTTCGGCAAGCAGGTTCCGCCAGCGTTCCAGGCGATCGGCGACCAGAGCACCGCTTGCGACAGCTGCCTGGACCGCGCACCCAGGTTCATGGGCATGCGTGCAATCGCGAAAGCGGCAAAGCGGCGCCAGTTCAGTTATTTCAGCAAATAGGGTGTCTATACCGTCGGCAACATCACTCACGTAAAGCGTTCTTATTCCCGGCGTATCGATGACCCAGCCGCCGCCTGAAATTGCATGCAGGGATCGCGCCGTGGTTGTGTGTCGGCCCTGCGCGTCATATTCTCGAATGGTGCCTGTCTTTTGCTTTGTGTCAGATTCAGGCCCGGTCATCGTGTTCACCAGCGTTGATTTTCCGACACCAGAAGATCCCACCAACGCAACCGTCTGGCCAACGCCGCACCAGGGCCTCAACAGGGAAACGGCATCCGCGGAGCGCCCATTCAAGGCAATGACAGGCAGATCGCGCTGCAAAGCCTCGGCTTGCGCCTGGAACATGCCGGCATCTTCCGCAGTGTCAGCCTTCGTCAGCACAATCACCGGATTGCTCCCGGCCTGGTTGGCCATGATCAGGTAACGTTCCAGCCGAGCAAGATTACAATCGGCATTGCACGAGGTCACGATCAACAGGGTGTCGATGTTGGCGGCAACAAGTTGCTGGCCACGCCCGCCTTCCGGGCGTCGTTGAAAGACGCTTTTTCGGTCGAGACGTCTGATAAGCATGTCAGTCAGTGCATCGGCAAGAACCCAGTCGCCCACCGCGTAATCACCAGTACTGGTATTGGATGGAAATTCGAGTCCGACCGGCCCGGTGACATCGATTGCCTCGATGCGTGCCCGGTGAACTGAAGCGATGCGTCGGGGAATCAAATCCGCTTCGCTGGGCTGGACCTGGTCCGCGAAGAATTCAGACCACCCAAGCAGTTCCAGCGGTGAAGAAAGTTGGGAGCTGGTCAAATCTTGTTCCACTTTCAGTAAGGCTGCCATAAAGGGTTTTTGAATGATCTTCAGCGGCGTTTCGCCTAGCTGCGTGGATGATCCCGTTTTGGCAACGAGGTTGCGTAAGCAGCAGCTTCGCCGGGGTAGGGGAAATCGTCCCCGAGCTGACGGTCGCCATCGTAGACTTTGAAGGCAGGCCCCTCAACTTCAACGATCTTATAGCCATTCACGTATTCGATCTTCGGTGTTTTCCAGCCCATCAAAAGCTCTCCAGTCCGGTCCGAGGGTTGTCTCTGAGGATGGTGCCACCTCATACACAGCGGTCTATGACCTATCAGGTGCTTCGCGATTAGCCAACGCCGCTTCGATCCCGTTCAAGACCACCTTTCCTCTGCAAGTTCGGCGAAGCGTCACCGCCAGGCTGGTTTAAAGGTGATCAATGGGCCACGAGTGGCGAGGACGATCGCCTAATCGACGTGGTCGAGCACGCCGGCTCAGGTACCTTTGCCGTCGACAAACTCGTCGGCAAGCAAGTAGCCTCGCCTGCGCCCGCATTTCCCTCGACCAGACGCGCGACTGGCCTTCAATCTCGCAAGGCGATCTATTCCGACCTGCAGTGGCAGCAGTATTGCTTAGGGAGAGCACCATGCACGCCGCCAATACGTGCTCGCTTGGGTTTTCACCGAACCAATCGCGCGGCCAAAAACCGGCAGCACAATAAGTCACCCGTTGACGCTCCGAGCAGTCGCAGCGCTACCGCCGCCGGCAGCCCGGCGCGTAGCGAGCGCCTTGGCCGAAAAGAGCGCGTAAATGATCAGCGGAAGACAGACGAGATAGGATGTCCGGATGCCAGCATGTTCGGCAATGAAACCGAGCAGCGGCGGCGCCAGGAAAAAGACGACAAAGCTCATCTGGCCAAGGGCGGCGACGTTGAGATACGCCGCGCGATCTGTGCGTTGGGCCGCTGCCGAAACGGCGAGAGGATAGACCGCGCTGCAGCCGGCGCCCATCAAGGCAAAGCCCGCCAGCGCGACATAGGGATGCGGCGCCCCCGACACGGCGCAGATGCCGATGGCCGAAAGAACAAGCAACATCGTGGCGACGGCCCGCGCGCCAAACCGATCGACCAGCGGATCGACGAACAGGCGTGCCAGCGCCATGCAGAAGGTAAAGAGCGTCAATCCCAGTCCGCCAATGAAGGGTTCGACCGAAAACACATCGCGCATATAGATCGCCGACCAGTCGATCCCGGCGCCTTCGACGAGGAAGGCCGCGATGCCGATCACGCAGAGCGGCATCAGACCCCAGGTGGGAAGCGCTACCAGCGGTGCCTTACCTTCATGCAACACGAGCCGCGCCGGCGCACTCCGCATGCCGGAAATCGCCCAGATGCCGATGACAAGTACCGCGACAAAGGTCACGGCGAGATGGAGTTCCATCGAAATGCCAGCTTGGCGGACGACTGAGGACACAAGCGCCGTGACGAAGAAGCCGAGGCTCCAGAAGCCATGCGCCCTGTTCATCACGCCGCGCCCCAGCTGCGCTTCGATGCGGTCGATCTCAACATTGAGATTGATCTCCAGCGCCCCGGCGAGCAGCCCTTCGACGAAGAGCACACAGAACACGACCGGCGCCGCACCGATCCACGGCACCAGCGATAGCAGCGCAGCCGTGCCGAGAACAGTAATGAACGCCGTCGTCCGCGCGCCGAGCCGGGCGATCAAGGGCGAAGATAAAGTCAACGAAATCAGGGCGCCGATCGCAGCCCCTATCAGCGTTAACCCAAGCTCGGACTTATTGACGCCAAGCGCAACCTGCAAATCCGGCATCCTCGACAGCAGCGCCCCCAGCGACACAGCGAAGAGAAAGAAGCAGACATAGATCCGCTGCTGCGGTGCGATTTTCATGATGCAACTCCGGGGATTGACGCGTCGAAGCAAAACACGCGCGCATGGACCGGTGATGTCTATCTCACAGGGCCTAAGATCGAAACTTGTTTCTGAGGGAATGTTTCGGAGAAGGTGATCTTGGGGACCGGCGCGATTTGCCTAGCCGCGGTGACGTGCGCGTGCCGTTTGACCAAGCTTGCAAACTACGCCGCCGCGATTCTGAACGCGAGCTTCCCTTCGCCGGCAGATACAGTTCCGTCACTTGAGATTACAGATCGCTTTCTGCATCAACAAGGTTGAACTCTGCGCCGCCGAGCCGCCAGCCCCAGAGAATCCACCAATGTCCCGTCGTCATTCCCATGGTGGTTTGCCGCGAACGCCAGGATCGCCTGCCTACCGCTCTTGAACCTTGCCTTCCCGTTCAACGCAATCTATATTCTGTTCAACACAGGGGAATCTTATGGGTACCCAACCACGAACTGCTGCGGAACGCGAAGCGAAAGTCGCGTTGGCCCGCAATAAGCTCGTACTCGAGCAAGCGAAGGCCGTCGGTCTCCTTGGCACGGCGAAGAATACCCGCTTGTCGGGGCGAGTGCCGTCGGAGTTGATCGAGGCAGCCAAGAAGCGTGCCCATGTTACCTCCGACACCGAACTGCTGGAATTGGCGCTTTCACGGCTGGCTCTCGAAGACGACTTTGGCGCGCGTCTGGTGGGTCGCAAGGGCCGCATCCCGACGGACATCGATGTTGGGATTTGATCTCTCTGAAACCCTCCGATCACTAAAGCCCCAGAAGCACGTCGGGACGCTCGAGCGCAGGCCCGACGAAGATCTTCCTTGGGTTGCTGACGAACCGGCAATCGGAGGACCTCTGTTCCTGGATACCAGCGTCTATCTGGATGTGCTTCAAGGGCGCTCGCCGGTGGAGGTCGATAGGCTGATTACGTATCGCCTATGCCACCATTCGGCGGTCTGCCTGTCTGAGTTGACCCATGCCTTCGGCCGACTGGACCCCAAGCACGCCTCTACAAAGGCGGTGCTCGAAACGGTCGCGGCGACGATCGAAGACATTCCGGAACACCGACTTCACGCCCCAGAGGCAGCCGTCTGGGGACATGCCGGCGTGTTGGCGGGTCTGCTCTTTCGCTTGAGCAACCTGCCAAAGGGGGAGGGACATGAGCGCCGCTTCGTCAATGACGCCATGGTTTTCTTGCAGGCACGGCAGCTGGGTGCGAGCGTGCTGACTGGCAATGTTCGCGACTTTGATTTCCTCTCACAGATCATACCGACCGGTCGGGTGATCCTCTATCGAGCCCCAGTGGAGGCGCGATCATCATGAACGCCGAACTCTCACCCTCGGTCGCCGGAGCGGACGATCAATCATCGCTCGCTTCAAGCTTGCCAGTTCCAGAGGGACATTCAATTCGCTTGGGAGCCGGGATCCTGTCAGCGAGCGCCGTAAAGCTGCCACTACGGCGATCGCAGCCTCCCGCACGGTCCGGGACGACCAGGAGGCCGCGAGCCGCGTTCTCAGTGCCTTCATGCGCGCAGGCTGCCGACTGCTGGCCTTCGCCAATTCCGAGGTAGGCACGCCGAGCCTGGCGGAGATTGGTATCGACGATCTGTGCCCGGAGGGATCATCGCCTTCAATCGCAAGAACCTCTCCTCCACCGAGCGATACTTCAACGAGAAGTTCGAGGAATACGATCTGACCGGCAACATCGCCTATAGCTGCGACGACACCTATTCGCTGGTGTCGCTGGTCTCGGCCGGGCTTGGCATCGGCTTTGCGCCGGAATAGACCGAGGGCTTGCCGAACCGGGCCTTCGATATCCTGATCATATTGGCCTATTTGCCTCCCATAAGACACACTTCGCCCGTCGATCCGATCAATTTCGGAAGACGAATGATGTTGTAGGCGGCAAGGGCGAAGATGAAGACCGCCTTCACCTTGTCCAATCCGCGCACCTTGAGCTGTGAGAGACCGCCGGTCGTCTTGACCCAGCCGAAGACTTCCTCGATCCGCTTGCGGCAGCGCAGGCTGATCGCATAGCCGGCGCTTTGCGCTACCTGCGGCGGCACCGCCGTCTTGCGTACCTTGCCTGTCTTGCTCACCGTGTCGTTGATCGCCACGTGCGGCACGATCTTGCGCGCCTTCAACGCTTCGACGAAGGCTTCCACGTCGTAGGCCTTGTCGGCACCCAACGTCACCCCTTCGCCGGGACCCTCGCTCAGTTTGGTGGCCGCCTCCCGCTCGCCCGTGCCGGTCGCATGCGTCATCGCACCGTCGACCACAAGTCCATTGCGGTTCTCCATCAACGCATGCCCCAGATAGGCCAGCCGGCTCTCCTGGCCCTTGCCCTTGCGGTAGAGCCGGGCATCCGGGTCGGTCGTCGAGGCGTGCGTCTCGTTCGAGCGCTTCTCCTTGCGGAAGTCACGCTCGCCATTGCGCCCGCCCTCCGGCGGCTCGCCGTCGTCGCCACCTGCGCCATCCTTGGCGCGAAAGCTCTTCATCGAGGCAAACGCCTTCAGCATCGTCCCGTCGACCGAGAAGTGCTCCGCACTCAAAAGCGTCTTCACCGCCGGCTGTGTAAGCAGCGCCGACAGGAAGCCTTGCGCCACCTCCGTCGTCAGAACCCGGTCGCGATTATGCGTGAACACTGTCGGATGCCACACCCCATCATCGATCCCAAGACCCACGAACCAGCGGAACAATAGGTCGAACTCAAGCCGTTCCATCAATTGCCGCTCGGAGCGGATCGAATACAGCATCTGCAGCAGCACCATCCGCAACAGCCGTTCCGGCGCGGTCGACGGCCGACCCGTCTTGGCATAGAGCCCGTCGAACGACCCATCCAGCGCCGCAAGCGATGCGTTCACCAACCGCAGCATCGCACGAAGCGGATGCCCTGCCGGAACCCGTGCCTCAAGGTCGACATATGAAAACAGCGATCCCGTCCGCTCATCCCCGCCACGCATGCAAATCAATGCCCGCTGTTGCAACCCCAGGGAATCATAGCGGCAACCCAAAAGTCCGAGGATTTTGCAGCAGCCTGCTAGATCTGCTGCCCGCGCGAATTTGCGACAGTTTGCGACAAATTCCCCATGCCGCGGCACAGTTGTGCGACAGCGATGAGCTATTCCTGGCGAGTAACCGCCGCGCCCAGACATGGTTTGAAAGTCCAGCAGGAGAGCACAAATGGCAGAGCAAAGTCCCGCAGATCCTCAAGGCGTTGGTGTGACTCGTCGAGCCGTCCTTGGCACGGGTGCCGGTGTGGCAGTCGCAACGATACTTCCACTGCAATCCGCTGCCGCCCAGGAGACTTCCGTTTCGAATGAAACGGGCACAACTCTCTTCGTTTCGACGACGGTGAATGGACGGGCCGTCGCTCTCGATATTGACTCACGCGCATCGCTTCTTGACCTGCTGCGCGAGCGCCTTGGCTTCTCGGGAACAAAAAAAGGCTGCGATCACGGCCAGTGCGGTGCATGCACGGTGCACCTCGACGGCCGAACGGTAGTGTCCTGTCTGACGCTTGCGGCGAAAGTGGCGGGGCGTCAGGTGACGACCATCGAAGGGCTGGCCGACGGGGATACACTTCATCCGATGCAGACCGCCTTCATCGATCACGATGCATTGCAGTGCGGATACTGCACGCCGGGCCAGATCATGTCCGCCGTCGCATGCGTTCGACATGGTCATGCAACGGACAAAGCCTCGATCCGCCAATTTATGAGTGGAAACATCTGTCGTTGCGGCGCGTATGCCGGGATCGTCGCTGCCATCGAAGATGTGGCAGCCAATTCGAAGGAGGGCTGAAGATGCGAGCTATCGATTACACCCGGGCGGACAGCCTCGAAGCAGCCGTCGAAGCCTTTGCTGCGGTTGGCCTGGACGCGCGCTACATCGCCGGCGGCACAACGCTCTATGATCTGATGAAGCTCGGCGTGGAGCGGCCAGCGCATCTTATCGACGTTACCGGCATCATGGGCCTCGACACGATCGACACCGACGGCGACATACTGCGGTTCGGTGCCTTGGCGCTAATGAGCGACGTTGCTTACACGCCGGCGGTGCAGGAAGGATATCCCATCCTGTCTGAGAGCCTGCTGAAAGCAGCCTCGCAGCAACTGCGCAATATGGCCACAGTTGGCGGCAACCTGCTTCAGCGAACCCGCTGTCCCTATTTCCGCAACGGCGCCGGGTCACTGTCTACGGTCGGCGTGTACCCCTGCAACAAGCGTGTCCCCGGTTCCGGTTGCGCGGCAATCGGCGGGTTGGACCGAGGCCATGCGATCCTTGGAGTGAGTGACGCTTGCATCGCGGTCTCACCGGGCGACTGGCCAGTGGCGTTGACGGCGATGGGCGCATCGGTCGAAATTCATGGACCCGCAGGAACGCGCACTGTTCCGATTTCGGACTTCTACAGGCTGCCCGGCAATACCCCACATCTGGAATTCAATATAGCCCCAGCCGAATTGATCACGGCCATTATCGTCCCGAAAGCGCCAAGCCGTTCCTCGACTTATCACAAGATTCGCGACCGGGAGAGTTTTGCGTTCGCGGTGGCATCCGCCGCAGTCGTGGTCGAAATGGAAGGAGCCGATGTCCGAACGGCGCGCATTGCACTTGGCGGGGTCGCAACGATCCCATGGCGAGCGCAGAGTGCCGAAGAGACGCTGCGCGGCAAGCAATTAACGCCCGAGCTCGCTCTTGAAGCTGGCCGGGCCGCATTCAAGGATGCGCGCCCGGGTCAGCACAATGCCTTCAAGTCCGATCTGGGAGCCCGGGTTGTTGCCGATGCCTTGATGATTGCCGCGGAAAGGAGAGCGTGATGCCGTCACAAACCTTCTCGGAAATCGCCCGCGTCGACGCCAGGGATAAGGTACAGGGCCGCACGAAGTACGCAGCCGATATCCGGCTGCCGGGTATGCTGCATGCGATGCTGGTCCCTGCCACCATCGCGAAAGGCAAGGTCACAAAAGTTGACGTCACCGCCGCGACCAAAATCCCCGGTGTCGTTCATGTCCTGTCCATCGGCGATTTTCCCTCACTTCGTCCACAAATATCGTTTCGCGGGCAGCCCATCGCACTGGTCGTCGCTGAGACGATCGAGGCCGCGATCGAGGGTGCTGAAGCCGTGTCTGCTGACTACGAAGCGGCGCCATTTCTGCCCTTGATGACCAGTCCCGGCGCACAACGCGTCCCGGCAGAAGGCTTTAATACAGGCGACGTCGACAAAGCGTTTGAAAATGCAGGCGTAATCGTCGAGGGCACTTTCGAGACGCCAACCCAGCACCATAACCCCATGGAATTGTTCGGGACGGTCGCGGAATGGTCTAACGGGCGACTGACGGTCCATGAGGGCTGCCAGAATATTGAAGCGGCGAAGGGCGCACTCGTTAAAGCGCTAGGCCTTACTCCGGGCCAGGTTGCGGTCAAATCCGAACATGTCGGAGGAGGGTTCGGGCAGAAGTCTCCTCCCAAGCTTCAATCCGCGTTGGTTGCCCATGCTGCCAGGCTCACAGGGCGGCCGGTTAAGCTGGTCACGCCTCGTGGGCAGCTTTTCCATATCGCCAACTACCGGCCGCGCAGTGTTCACAATATCCGTCTCGCCGCCGATGCGGAGGGCCGCCTGGACGCCATCCTCTATGATGTGGTGCAAGAAAATATCCCCGACGGCGGATTCCGCTCAAGCGGTTACCATGAGGATATCGCGCGTCTTTATGCCATCGAAAATTTTCGAGCGACGGCCGGCGATATCCATATCGACCGCCAGATGCCGCGACACACCCGCGGGACGCATCCGTTCCCTGCCGGGTTTGCGCTGGAGAGCCTGATCGACGAGATGGCCTACAAGCTCGGCAAAGATCCAGTTCAACTTCGTCTCGAGCATGAAGCAAAGAACGACATCATTGCTGGGCAGTCGCTGTCGCCGCATTTCCTGAATGACTGCCTGCGGGAAGGTGCAAGGCGCTTCGGCTGGAGCCGGCGAACACCTGAACCGGGATCGATGCGACTGGATGACGGCACGATGGTCGGATACGGTGTCGCATGCGGGATTTTCGGGGCGTCGGGGTCAGCTGCCGAGACGACACTGCGGGTACGTGCGGACGGCACGACACGGGTGATTTCGTCCGGACATGAAATGGGCCAGGGTATCCGGACTGCGGTCGCAAACACGATCATCCAAGGACTCGACATCAACCCCGATCGTCTGGAGATTTTGCTTGGGGATACGACTGTCGGTCCGCAGATGATGACTGTTGGTGAGCGGGGCACGGCCAGCATCATCCCTGTCACGGCGAAGGCTGTCAGGGCGTTGCGCGCCCGCTTTGATGAGCTTGCGGGACCGAACCCGCCGGCGGGCAATTTGCATGAGCAATTGGCGCGCCTGAAACGTCCCCAGATCGAAGTGGTGGTTTCGGAGCTCGCGCCCGGTCAGGACGCCTCCGCACTTGAAGCCTTTCGAACCGGGGGTCGTGCAGGTGCAGGCCCTGAATACCCGGGCTTTACATCAATGAGTTACATCGCTCAGTTCGTCGAAATTCATATCCAACCCAGAACGGGCCGCATCCGCATGCCGCGGGTGGTCAGCATTGCCGATGTCGGCCGGGTCGTCAGTCCGGTGACCGCTCGTGGACAGATGTATGGCGGCGTTGTCTGGGGTTTCAGCACGGCGCTTCGCGAGGAGACAGACGTCGATCCGCGTTTTGCCGGCTACCTCAACGCTGACTTGGCCGAATACCTCATGGCGGTTAACGCCGACATCGGTGACATCGACGTTGGCTTCATCGACAAACCGGACACGATGGTCAATTCGGTCGGCGTCAAGGGCATGGGCGAGCTCGTCATGCTTGGCACTGCTCCTGCGATAGCCAATGCGATTTATCACGCGACGGGCAAGCGCGTCAGAAAGCTGCCGATCCGCATCGAAGATGTCCTTTGAAGAAATCGGCCGCCAAGCGGTGCAAATGACTATTCTGTATTGGTCGACGGATCGCCTCTTGGCCGAACCGCTGTGAAACTTTGATACACTTTTTTCGATGCGAACCGCGCTCTCTTCTGTAAAAATAGCTCAAGAGGTTATGCAGATGCAGAATTCATCGCATGTCGTGGTTGTCGACGATCACAGCGATATCCGGGATCTGGTTCGACAGTATCTCGAGCAGCAAGGCTACAAGGTGAGCGTGGCAGAAAGCGGCGCGGCCCTTCGACGCCTGCTCGAACGCGAGCGCCAGGTGGTGGACCTGATCATTCTCGATGTCATGATGCCGGGCGAGGACGGATTGAGCGTGTGCCGTCAGGTGCGGGCCGCGACTGACATCCCGATCATTTTCCTGACCGCATTGGTCGAAGATACCGATCGTATCATCGGACTGGAACTTGGTGCTGACGACTACGTCGTGAAACCATTCAACCCCCGCGAACTCCTGGCTCGCATCAGAGCGGTGCTTCGGCGTGCGAGCAATCCGCTGACACAGCAGCGCATGACACAGCAGCAACGGGCCGTCCGTATCGGCCAGTGGCGCGTCAACATGGGACGTCAGGAAATTTCTGGTAGCGACGGCGTTGGAATACCCTTGAGCACTGCTGAATTCCGTCTGCTGAAAGTCTTCATCGAAAGGCCCGGCCTGATCCTGAGCCGCGAACAGCTGCTTGATCTGACCGTCGGCAGGACGGCCGACATCTTCGATCGCAGCATCGACAATCAGGTGAGCCGGCTGCGCAAGAAAATCGAAGAGAACCCTAAAAATCCGTCGATCATCAAGACGCATTGGGGCGGCGGCTACAGCTTGGCTGCCGAGGTGGCGTTCGAATGAACCACCTCTGGAACAGAAGCCTGGCAACGCAACTTATCGCGTTTACGCTTGCGGCTTTGATCATTTCCCAGGCGCTGACGTTTCTAATCTCCTGGAAGGAGCATTCCAAAGCTCTCGACGCTGCAGCCAAGAGCGAATTCCTCAGTCGAGCGCGCACGCTGACCCGACTGGTGGAAACCGTACCGCCCGAATATCAAAAGCAGGCTCTGCTGGCGAGCGAGACGAGGGACTCGCGCTTTTGGGTGACCGATCGTGAAGCGGAAGACCCCGCCGCCTGGCGCCTGACGGCTGCGGCCGAGTTTTCCCGACCTCTGGAAAACTTCGTGGACCTCGTCAGGATCTTTCAAGACGGTTCAGCCAAGACGCAGATCCCTGATGCGAAGAGAGTCGCAGCGTCAAACGCCGGTGAGGGGTGGCGCGTTCCAATGCAGAGCCTCTGGGCGCTCCCGCAGCCGATCAAATATGTCTATTTCGACGGCTCGCGGGGCTATGGCCTTGTCATCAAGGTCGATGAGAGGACCTGGCTGAACGCAGCCTTCTATATGCGACAGACTGGAGGCTGGTGGACCTCCACGTCGCTCGCCTCACTCAGCCTGACGGCACTCATCCTGGCTCTGCTCGGTGTGTTCTTCGCCAGCCGCATATCAAGGCCGTTGCGACATCTTGCGACCTCGGCCGAAGCCTTGGGGCGGGGAGAAAACCTGCCGCCGCTTTCGGAAGAAGGACCGGAAGAGGTCCGGCGCACCGCCGAAGCCTTTAACAAGATGCAAGGCCGGCTGCACCGTTTCCTTGAAGACAGAACGAAGATGCTGGCCGCGATCGGTCACGATCTGCGAACGCCCCTGACGACCTTGAGACTGAGGACCGAATTCGTGCAGGATCAGGAGATCCAGCGAAAAATGCTGTCGACGATCGATGAACTTCAGGGCATGACCGAGGCCGCGATTTCTTTTGCGCGTGGCGAATCGACGGAAGAGGAAACGCGCGACATCGATCTGGAAGCGCTGGTTGGAAGCATCTGTGATGACCAGTCCGATCTTGGCAAGCCTGTCAGTTTTGTCGAAGGCGTGAAAATGACCTATCGCTGCCGGCCAGATGGTCTCAGACGCGCGGTGCGAAATCTCGTTGAAAACGCCGTGCGCTATGGCGGAGAGGCACAGGTCTTCATCCGGCACACGGCTGCGACCATCGACATCGTCGTCGAAGACCGCGGTCCAGGCATTCCCGACCTTATGAAGGAAAAGGTGTTCACGCCGTTTTTCCGGCTCGAGGCTTCGCGCAACCGCGACACCGGCGGGATTGGACTTGGACTGTCGATTGCGCGTGCTGCAGCAAGGCAGCATGGCGGTGACATTTCCTTCCTAACAGGAGACGGCGGTATGCAAGCCGTTCTTTCTCTGCCACGCGATGGCCGTGTGGACACGCCTGCTGTCCCCAAGGGGCGCGACTGGAAATCCCTGCGCGGGTCGATTGGGCTCCGTGCCCCGAACCTTGCCGAGAAGCCGACAAAGCCGCGGACGCAACATTGATCTCGGCGCCGTTGCACCTCCATTGTCATCCTCGGCAGGCGGCAGCCACCATCCACGTTCATGCGTATCGATCGAAAGTGCACCTTTGACAGCTATTTTCGTAGCGGTCCCGCGGCCTCTGGGCTCATGCTGCGACACTTGATTACATTTTGACTCGTCTGCGGCAAAGCTCTGCGACAAGGCCGAACTAACCTTCCCCTCATCAAGCACAAGGCGCGAACAAGACGCGCGTCTTTCAATCGTCGCTTCGACGATCGTCGGTTGGCCGCCCTACGCTTCCAGCCGCCGATGGAGACCACGGGCCGATCGACCGACGCGCGATCAACATGGAAAGGAATGGTCATGGCAGATCAGAACAACAGCTACAGAGTCGAACAACACAGCATTTCGGCGATCGCCAGAGGAGTGTTGGCCGACATTATTCTGTTTGCCTCCCTCATCTCACTGACGGCCGCCATCAGCCTGGCCGGCAATTGATGGTGGTTGATACACTTGGTTACAGTTTTGGTCGCGTTCGGCACACCCGTGCGACAGAGCCGGCTTAATTTCCCGCCGATCGCGATCCTGGTGCGGCGCAAAAGGGCGCCGCCTCGCGTGAAGACCGTTCACAGCCGCGCAAAGGTGTTCGATGATGCGAGCCAAATGCTTTTCGACCGTCTATGTTGCCATGATTTTTTGCCTCCCAGCCTTGCTTTCAAGTTGCAACGCCGACGTGGCGGCACAGGAGCGGCCAGCTCGTTCGAAACCTGAAGTCAGCGCGCAGACCCTGCATCGCCAAGCAGTGACCCTGACGACAGAATTGGCGGGCCGTACCGGTGCACAGATGGTTTCGGAGGTCCGCCCTCGCGTATCCGGCATCATTCTCAAGCAAAGTTTTGAGGAGGGCGGCTTGGTGAAAGCCGGCGACATCCTTTACGAACTTGACCCGATGCCTTTTGAGGCCTCCTACCGCAATGCCGAGGCTGCTATGCAGCGAGCCGAAAGTGCCCTCCCGAGCGCTCGAGCGCGCTCGCAGCGCTATGAGAGCCTGAGTGCGAACAGTGTCGTCAGCCGCCAGGATTTCGACGAGGCACGAACACAGATGCTGCAGGCCGAGGCGGACGTCGCCGCTGCCAGGGCAGCTCTTGAAACCGCCCGCATCGAACTCGAATATACCAAGGTTCGCGCCCCAATCGGCGGGCGTGTCGACGCTTCAAATGTCACCGAGGGTGCGCTGGTTACCGAAGACCAGGCGTCTCCAATGACGACAATTCGCCAGACGGACATCATCAATGTCGACCTTGTGCGCTCGAGCGCCAGCCTTCTCGCGCTCAACAAGGCGCTCGCGTCGCAGGATATCAAGCCACAGGAAGGCACGGTGACTGTCGAACTCCGGCTCGAGGACGGCAGCAAATACGGCCATCCCGGAAAGTTGCAGTTCCGCAACGGCGCCGTATCGCAAACGACCGGCATGGTTCTGCTGCGCGCCGTCTTCCCCAATCCGGAAGGCGCGCTCCTGCCCGGGATGTATGTGCGGGCACTCGTTGAAGACGGCTATGTCGAAGATGGCGTGCTCATTCCGCAGCGCGCGGTCTCGCGCAATAGCCGCGGAGAGGCCACGGCGCGTTTCATCAGCGCCGACGGGAAGATCGAGGAACGTGTTCTGGCCGTCGAGCGCGGCATCGGCAACAATTGGTTGGTGACCGCAGGCGTCGGGGAGGGTGATCGTGTCGTCGTCGAGGGCCTCCAGAGGGCGGCGATCGGCGAAGAGGTCCAAGTCACCGCAGTGACCGTCGATAACGAGACGGGGGAGTTCGTTGCCGTCGCCGAGGCGGGTCGGCCACCTGCAGGAAAACCCGCAGAGGTTTCCGTGCGGTTGCCTGACGCCGTAACGCGGTGAGGCGGCGCCATGTCGCGTTTCTTCATCAGCCGCCCGATCTTCGCATGGGTGCTTGCAATCGCCGTCATGATGACAGGTGCGATCGCAATCACGACCTTGTCCATATCGCAGTATCCGCAGATTGCTCCCACATCGGTTCGCATCACCGCCAATTATCCGGGCGCCGACGCGAAGACCGTCGAGGACTCGGTGACTAAGGTGATCGAGCAGGGCATGACGGGCATCGAAAATCTGGACTATGTGTCCTCGAACTCGTCCTCCACCGGCGAGGCGTCGATCACATTGACCTTTACGAGCGCCGCCGACCCCGATGTCGCACAGATGCAGGTCCAGAACAATCTCCAGCTCGTCCAGGCACGTTTGCCGAGCGCGGTCCAGGACACGGGGCTGACGGTATCGAAGTCGACGTCCAGTTTCTTCCTGATCGCCTCCTTCCTGTCTGAGGACGACAGTCTGTCCGGAACGGATATCGCCGACTTTGTCGACAGCTCCCTCATGGACTCGTTGCGGCGCGTGCCAGGCATTGGCGAGGTGCAACTGCTTGGCTCCTCCCGCTATGCCATGCGCATCTGGCTTGACCCCGACCGGCTCGCCCAGCATGGGCTTATGGTCACTGATGTGACGCAAGCGATCAGAGCGCAAAACACGCAGGTGTCCGCCGGTCAATTCGGGGCTCTGCCGCAGCGGCGGGGCCAACAGCTCAATGCCACCGTGACTGCGGGAAGCCGTCTCCAGAGCAAGGAGCAGTTCGAGGCAATCATCCTCGCGCGCGCTTCCGATGGCTCGGTCGTGACATTGAATGACGTTGCTGAGGTCGAACTTGGCTCCGAGAGTTATACCACGAGCGGAACCTATAGCGGTCATCCCTCCGCAGGCGTCGGCTTCCGCCTGGCGGCCGGCGCAAATGCGCTTGAAGCTGCAGAGGCGGTGCGCGCCGAGATCGAAAGCTACAGAGGTAGCTTCCCTCCAGGCGTAGAGGTCAAATATCCCCTCGACACGTCTCCTTCCGTGCGCCTGTCGATCGAGAGCGTCGTGGTGACATTGATCGAGGCTGTCATCCTCGTCTTCATCGTCATGTTCGTTTTCCTGCAGAACCTGCGCGCGACGATCATCCCGACGCTTGCGGTACCTGTGGTGCTGTTGGGGACCTTTGCTGTCATGGCTGTGTTCGGTTACTCGATCAACACACTCACCATGTTCGGCATCGTTCTTGCGATCGGCCTTCTCGTTGATGACGCGATCGTCGTCGTCGAGAATGTCGAGCGGGTCATGGAAGAAGAGGGGCTCGGGCCGCGCGAGGCGACCTTGAAGTCCATGGGTGAAATCAGCGGCGCCCTGATCGGTATCACGACCGTGCTGTCGGCGGTTTTCATCCCCATGGCCTTCTTCTCTGGTTCTGTTGGGATCATCTACCGGCAGTTCTCGATCACTATCGTCTCGGCAATGGTGCTTTCCGTGCTGGTGGCCCTGGTTTTCACGCCGGCGCTCTGCGCCACGATCCTCAGACCGCCCGGATCCGGATCCGAAAAGGCCGCGCCGTTTCGCTGGTTCAATGCCGGCTTCCAGAGGTTTACCGCACTTTACCAGCGCGCCACGCTTTCGATCGTCCGCCGGATCGGCGTGGCGCTCGTCCTGTTTGCGGCGCTATCGGGCGCGACCGTCCTGCTTTTCGCGAGGTTGCCGACCGCTTTTCTGCCGGAGGAGGACCAAGGCAGACTGATGACCTCTATCCAGCTTCCGCCGGGAGCGACGGCTGACCGGACGCGGAGGGTGCTGGACCAGGTGCTCGAATACTACCTGACCAGCGAGGCAAGCTACGTCGACGGCGTATTCGGCGCTACCGGCTTCAGCTTCGGTGGCCAAGGTCAAAATGTTGCGACAGTGTTCGTCGCTTTGAAGGATTTCGATCAGCGCTCGGCACCCGAAGCCTCTGCGCAGGCGATTGCCGGACGTGCGATGGCAGCCTTCGGCGCAATTCGCGATGCGCGTGTCATTGCCTTGTCGCCACCCGCCCTGCCGGGCTTCGGAAACAATAGCGGCTTCGATTTCTTCCTGCGAGACACCGGTGGCGCCGGGCATGAGGCGCTGATGGCGGCTCGTAACCAATTTCTGAGGACAGCTGCGGCGAATGAGAGGTTGTCGGGGACCAGGCCGAACGGCCAGGAGGATACACCGCAATATTCCGTTTCGATCGATCGCGGGCGGGCGAGCGCGCTCGGCATTACGCTTTCCGATATCGATGCGACGCTGTCGACGGCTTGGGGAGGCAGCTATGTGAACGACTTCGTCGACCGCGGGCGGGTCAAACGTGTCTATGTTCAGTCGGATGCGTCTTTTCGCATGCAGCCTGCCGATTTCGACCGCTGGCATGTCCGCAACGATCGCGGGGAGATGGTGCCGATTTCGGTCTTCTCGACAGGACGGTGGGATTACGGCTCGCCGCGGCTTGAGCGATACAATGGCGTGTCAGCGGTACAGCTTCAGGGCGCGGCGGCCGTAGGAATAAGCTCAGGTCAGGCGATGGCGGAGATCGACCGTATGGTGGGAGAGCTGCCTGCGGGTTTTTCGCACCAATGGACGAGCCTTTCGGCTCAGGAACGGCTTTCCGGCAATCAGGCCGTCTACCTCTATGCCATTTCCGTCGTGGTCGTCTTCCTGGCGCTTGCGGCGCTCTACGAGAGCTGGACGGTGCCATTCTCCGTCATGCTTGCCATTCCCGTCGGGGTCTTCGGGGCACTGGTTGCGGCAAGTACTTTCGGACAGGCCAATGACGTCTATTTCAAGGTCGGGCTTTTGACGACGATCGGTCTTGCGGCGAAGAACGCCATCCTGATCGTGGAATTTGCCATTACCGAGGAAGCCGGCGGGAAGGGATTGGTGGAGGCGACGCTTGAGGCCGCGCGCCAGCGGTTGCGGCCGATCCTGATGACATCCTTCGCTTTCATCCTTGGCGTCCTCCCGCTCGCCATCGCCGACGGCGCGGGTTCCGGTTCCCAAAACTCGATCGGTATAGGTGTCATGGGCGGCATGATATCGGCGACGCTTCTCGGCATATTCTTCATCCCCATGCTCTTCATCGTGACCCGGCGATTGTTCAGCCGCGGACCGCATCCCAAGCCTTACGCGGATGCGGGAGTAAGCGCTCCCGCCGAATAGGAGAGCATATCGACCGTCGGCGAGCGGCGCCCGCGAAGCCGCACTCTTCGACTTTCTTGAATACGCTTCGCCAGATGAGGATCACGAACATGCAGATGGCATTTCTCCACGGCGCGGCACCGCAGTTGCTCAGCGTTTTGCGCATCATCGCCGCCACGTCATTCTTCACGCATGGAATGATGAAATTGTTCGGTTGGCCGGCGCCGTTCGAATATCCGCTGAATGCGCTGCTTCTGGCGGCCGGCTTTCTTGAAGTCATCGGTGGTGTGCTTCTGGTGATTGGTCTGTTTTCTCGCCAGGTCGCTTTCCTGCTCTCCGGCCAGATGGCCTTTGCTTATTTTATTGGACACGGCTCACAAGGCTTCTTTCCCGCCCTCAACGGAGGGGAGACCGCAATGTTGTTGTGCTTCCTCTTCCTCTACATCGCCGCCGCCGGCCCGGGACCATGGAGCCTCGACGAGGTGGCTTCGAAGGCGCCTCCCGTGCAGCAGGGAGGTCCGTCTAACTGACTTTTGCGGGCGAGGTGGCGCTTGATTTATGTCATCGACGGTCCGCTAAGGTTCTCCACGGGCGAGCGCGCCCTCCGCGGATGTGCGACAGATTGATACAAAGTGCGCGATCACTGACAAATCCATCAGACAAGTTCGCGCTAGATTTCGGTCGGACCGGTTCCTTCATCCCCCACAACCAAGGGACCGGGTTCCCCCGCATCGGCAGCCTGACCCCACGGTTGCCGATGCCCCTTCAAGACGAAGCAAACCTGCCGTTGCTCCGGACCTCGAGAGGATCTGATATGAACGAGATGGTAGCCATCACTCCGCTTCCTGCACCCGTCCAAGCGAGAATGTCGGACGATCCGTCAGAGATTTTGCGCTTTGCCCTTGAGTGCTTCGACCGAGGAGAGGTCGCGATCGCAACACTCGTCGACATTCGAGGCGGGGCAGCTCGTTCTCTGGGTTCGCTGGTTGCGGTCGCTGTTGACGGCAGCTACTGCGGCTATGTCTCCGGCGGCTGCGTGGAGGCTGCGGTTGCTTTCGACGCACTCCTTGCGATTGCCGCGGGTCGGGATCGGACTATGATGTTCGGCCAAGGCTCTCCCTTCTTCGACATAGCCCTGCCGTGCGGCGGCGGCATCACCGTTGCACTCCATGTCTTGCGCGACATTTCGGCGATCCGGCTTGTCCTCGAACGCCTGGAACGGAGGCAGCCGGTTGGCCTTCGTTATGTGCCGTCCAATCAGTCTCTCGTGGCAGTGGATCCGCCTGTTCAATCTGGTTGGTTTGAAGACGAGTTTCTGTCGATATTCCTTCCGCGAACCCGCATCCTGATCTCGGGTCGTTCGCTCGAGGCGCGGGCCACGGCGCGCTGTGCAACGATCCTGGGCTACGATGTGATCCGGATCGAGAACGGCAATCCCCACTATGTCGCGAAAATGATCGACGCCTTCACGGCCGTGGTGCTTTTGCATCATGATCTCGAGGCTGAAGCGCCGCTACTCGGACTGGCGCTCAGTTCGCCGGCATTCTACATCGGTGCCTTGGGCAGCATGAAAACGCACAGCAGGCGTGTCGAAATGCTGACGAGATCTGGTTTTGCCAGAACCGACATCGATCGAATCAAGGCACCGATCGGGCTGTTCGGCCCGGCGCGAGACTCGACCTCCCTTGCCCTTTCGGTGCTCGCCGACATTGCAGCGATGAGGCAAGGCATCCGTGAGTCGTGAGGCCATTGACATCGAACTCGCCCTTGCTCTCGCCGAAACACCTTATTTGCCCTGTTCGCCCGTCTGTCGGCATGGAAGCTCGCCCCGAAGAAAGTGCCGATAGTCAGATCTGCTGTTCCATCTCCATCATGCTGTTGGCTGTAGGCACGGACGAGGATGATCCCGGTCACGATTGCAGCCGGCCGACACGAACGACACCATGTGGTTGGAGTAGCGGCCGTCATAGATTGTCCAGCGGCACCCTTGGACGCCAGGGCATTACGACGCGGCAGCCCGCGCTGAGCGGGTAGCTCGGTTCTCGCAATGTCCACGTTTCAGGCTGAACTTGACCGCTTGTCGGCTAGTGATCAAGCAATGACAAGGAATCTCCTGTTTTTGTGCTGTCGCACGGATCTTGCGATCCCTCTCGAAAGTTCTTAGGTCACCCGAGGTCTTTGCATTCTGCAAATTCCGTGATCGAGAGACCGACATGATCCTCACCCTCGCAGGCGTCAGAAAATCCTATTCCACTGCCGAGGGCCGGATCGAAATCCTGAAGGGCATCGATCTGGAAGTCGCCGCGGGCGAAACTGTTGCGCTCACCGGAGAGTCCGGCAGTGGCAAAAGCACATTGCTGCATCTGGCAGGCGGGCTCGACCGTGCAGACAGCGGCTCGGTCGTGATGGATGGCAGCGATCTCGCGCTATTTGCAGAAACCGATCGGGCCCGATACCGGAGAACCAAGGTGGGCCTGGTTTTTCAACAGTTTAACCTCATCCCATCCCTGAGCGTTGCAGCCAACATTTCATTTCACGCCAAGCTTGCAGACCGGTACGATCACGCTTGGGAAAGGCAGTTGATCGAGGAACTGGGGCTGGAAGAATACACCGCCCGATATCCCGAGCAGCTTTCCGGAGGGCAACAGCAGCGCGTTGCAATCGGGAGAACCTTGGCTGCTCGACCCCCTCTCATCCTTGCGGACGAGCCAACCGGCAACCTGGATGAGCAGACGGGCGATGCCGTCCTCGATCTGATGCTCAATCTCGCCCGGACAGTGGGATCGGCTCTGCTTCTCGTCACTCACTCCACGAGGCTCGCTGCTCGTCTGGACCGAACGGTGGTCCTTCGCGGTGGGAAGATTGCCGAATGAACGTCGTTGCATTCGCAGCCCTGCTATCACACTGGCGTCGGAGACCTCTCCAGCTTCTCACACTGGTCATGGGGATTGCGCTTGCGACAGCGCTCTGGTCCGGTGTTCAGGCTATCAACGCCGAGGCGAGAGCGAGCTATACCCGGGCAGCATCAGTTCTGGAGCAAGGCAACCTCCGGCAGATCGTTGCCAAGGACGGTGACGGCATAGCGACTGAGGTCTATGGCAGCCTGCGTCGAGCGGGTCTGAATGTTTCGCCCGTGATTGAGGGCAGCTACCGCTTCGGAAGCATAAGGGTCCGTTTGGTCGGCATCGAGCCTCTGACGATGCCAAGGGACACCCAGAATGCGACGATCGCCAGCGGTTCAGATCTGTCCGGCTTCTTTTCAGCCAGCGGACAGTTGCTCGTGTCGAGCGCCACTGCCGAGCGGCTTCGTGGCGCCACGAACATGAGCATCAAAATCAATGGCAACGTTCCCGACGGCGCCGCCTTCGTCGATATAGCGGTCGCCGATCGATTGCTCGAGAAGCACGGGAAGATCGACCGACTGGTGGTCGCAGCCGATCAAAAGATCACCCCCGAAGCAATCGATCAGGCGAGATTGACGATCCGCGAACCGGCGGAACAACCAGACGTCGCTCGCCTCACCGACAGCTTTCACCTCAACCTGACAGCCTTCGGGTTCCTTTCATTCATCGTCGGGCTCTTCATCGTGTATTCCGCCACGGGCCTGAGCTTCGAACAGCGTCGAGGCACTTTTCGTACACTTCAATCGCTTGGCGTCTCTCTCCGAGCATTGACCACGATGCTCCTGATCGAGCTTTCGATGCTGGCGCTGATATCCGGCCTGATCGGCGTCATACTCGGCTACGTCATTGCGTGGCTCCTGATGCCGGGTGTCGCCGCGACCCTCAGGGGCCTCTATGGCGCGAGTGTGTCAGGCTCGCTTTCCATTCGGCCGGAATGGTGGTTGGCTGGACTGGCAATTGCTCTCGGAGGAACCGCTGTCTCGTCAGCTCAGAGCCTGTGGCGGGTTTGGAAGCTGCCGATTTTGGCTGCCGCCCAGCCGCGGGCGTGGGCGAGACAATCCGCCGGGTTCCTTGCCTATCAGGCGGGAACCGGCGGGTTTCTGCTGATCCTGGCGGCTGCCCTTGCGATAACTGCGTCCGGGCTGGTAGCGGGCTTTGCGGTTCTTGGCTGCCTGCTTCTGGGAACAGCTCTGATACTGCCTGGACTTCTTGCGGTCATCCTGACCGCAGCGCAGCGAACGGCGCGGAGCGCCCTCATGGAATGGTTCTGGGCAGACACCCGCATACAGCTTCCCGGCCTGTCGCTGGCTTTGATGGCTCTGCTACTGGCATTGTCGGCGAACATCGGCGTCGGCACGATGGTATCCAGTTTCCGGTTGACGTTCATCGGCTGGCTGGATCAACGGCTGGCCGCCGAGCTTTACGTGACGGCCAAGGACGAGGAGGAAGCTGCACGGCTCCGCGCTTGGCTTCCGCAACGCTCGACGGCAGTCCTGCCCATCTGGAGCGTCGATGGTGAGGTGCTTGGCGAACAGATCCAGATCTTTGGTGTCGCGGACGATCCAACTTACCGAGAGCACTGGCCCTTGATCGCTTCCGACAATGACGTTTGGGATAAGGTCGCTGCCGGTCAGGGCGCTCTCATCAACGAACAGATGTGGCGTCGTGGCGCAAGTAAGATCGGCCAGCCATTGGTCATGCCTGGAGGTTGGAGTGTAACCGTTGCCGGTGTGTACTCAGACTATGGGAACCCGAATGGGCAAGTGATCGTCGGGATCAATAACCTGGTCGATCATTACCCCGATGTCCCCAAACTTCGCTACGGTGTCCGTGTGGCTCCCGAGCGAGCTCAGGATCTCAAGCGCCAGTTGGTCGAGGAATTTGGTCTGTCGGATACCGCGATCGTTGACCAGGCTTCGCTCAAGCGACAATCGAGAGCGATCTTCGACCAGACATTCAAGGTGACGAGCGCGTTAAACGTCCTCACCCTTGCTGTGGCAGGATTTGCCATGTTCTCAAGTCTTCTGACACTGTCCGGTATTCGGCTTCCTCAGCTCGCGCCAGTGTGGGCCATGGGTGTACGGCGACGGGATCTAGCGCTTTATGAAGTTGCCCGGACACTTGCGCTCTGGTTCACAACATTTGTGGCGGCCGTCCCGGTCGGTCTTGCCCTGGCGTGGGTCCTGGTTGCGATTGTCAACGTGGAGGCCTTCGGTTGGAGATTGCCAATGACGGTGTTTCCAATGGATTGGCTTTGGCTGGGAGCAACCGCTTTCATAGCGGCATCGCTGTCGGTGCTGGTGCCGGTTCAGCGCCTGGCCTCGATCAATCCTGCGGACCTGCTGAGGATTTTCGCCAATGAACGTTAGCAAGTTGGCGTTCCTCCTGATGGCGGCAGCTATGATCTGCGTAAGCGGTCAGGCGTTCGCACAGGGCTTCGCCGGATTGGGATCGGATGCGCAAGGTTTCGCGATCCCGGAGCGTGGCAATGGTCTTTATTTCCCCGCCGACCATGGCGCTCATCCTGATTACCGCATTGAGTGGTGGTATGTGACCGCCAATCTCAACGGTGATGATGGCAAACAATATGGTGCGCAGTGGACGCTGTTTCGCTCTGCGCTGGCTCCGGGAAACAAGACAGGTTTCGCAGATCCGCAAGTCTGGATCGGGCATGCAGCGATCACCAGCCAGGGCCATCACTATGTAGCGGAGCGCTTGGGCCGGGGAGGCGTCGGGCAGGCGGGCGTTCAGGCAACGCCATTTCGCGCGTGGATAGACGACTGGCGGATGGAGGACACCGGGCAAAGCGGCTCGGACTCCTTTGGCAACCTTTCAGCCTTCGCCGGCGGGCCGGACTTCAGTTATACCTTAGACCTCAAGGCCAATGGGCCACTCGTTTTCCAAGGTGACAAAGGCTTTTCGGTAAAGTCGGCGAACGGACAGGCGAGCTACTACTACTCGCAGCCTTTCTATGAGGTGGCGGGGACGATCATGACGTCCGGATCGCCGGTTAAGGTCTCCGGCAAAGCTTGGCTGGACCGGGAGTGGTCGTCGCAGCCGCTTGCATCCAATCAGACGGGCTGGGACTGGTTCTCACTGCACCTGAATTCCGGCGAAAAACTGATGGCTTTCCGCCTTCGTGACGACAAGGACGGGTTCATCTCCGCGAACTGGATATCCGCGGACGGGAGAACGACACCTCTGTCGAAAGACGACATCCAACTGGAGCCAACTCGGAACGCAGCCGTCGATGGACGCCAAATGCCGGTAGAGTGGCGTATACGCGTGCCGGGTAAGTCGCTCGATATCACGACCAAACCGTTGAACGACCAGTCCTGGATGGCGACCTCGACGCCTTATTGGGAGGGGCCGATCAACTTCACTGGCTCTACGTCAGGTGTCGGATATCTTGAGATGACCGGGTACTAGAGCGGTTCAGCTTTTAACGGAAGCGAAGAACCGCTCTATCCTTTTGTTTTTACGCAATTCCAGGAAAACCGCTTCGCACTTTTCCTGGAATTGCTCTAGCTGTTACCTTTCACCGATAGGTATCAGCTCCTTCGTTGAAGGATGCAAGCTCGCCAGCCCTTCAGCAAATTCCTACAGGATCGATCGGCGTCTGGCCTATTCAGTAAGCGTCCGGTGGTGTGTTGATCAGCGGGCGGCCAAGCGTTGACGAAGGTCCTGAAGCGGTCGATGAGGCTCTTGTTCGCCGGCGTGTCGGCTCCCGACCTGCCAGGGACAGCGGCCAGCGACGGGCAACCGATGCCGGCCGGCCTTTGATGTAGCATGGCGGGCGGGACACGTAGTGGTCTTTGCTGAGGCCGATGCGGCGTGTCGGTATCGGCGAGCTGTTGTACGACGGCGAGCTCGTGCGAAGAGTATGATCGCAGCCGCCACTCGGCGCCTCATAGATTTTCTCTGGTGGCGCAGGTGTATTCGAAGGCATGGGCCTAGCGTTCGCCATTGGCGATCGCATCTTTGATCAGCGGCACAGCCGACCCTCCAGCGCCGGGCCTGATGAACTGTATCCCGTGAGCACGGTGTGGATCTTGTAGGCCGTCGATCATCTAAGAGCTCGGGATTTCAACCGTCGCGCGTCGTGCGGGAGAGATCATCAGCCGGATCACTTCTCGTTCAAAAAATGTTGCGATGCAAAATCCGGAGAGCCTCTTTTATCGGGTTCTCGCCACCCCTTATTGTGCGCGTGCGAACAGATCGCTTCTGCAACCCGCCGGATGAGAGATTTTCCCGCTCCGACGTCCGGCCAGAAAGAGGATCCGAATATGGGTGATCTCCTGAAAGGTATCTCCAGTTTTCGCGGCGCCGTATTCCCGACCCATTCGGCGCTTTACCGCAAACTCGCTCGCGAAGGTCAGCAGCCCCATGCCCTGATGATATCTTGCGCCGACAGCCGCGTGATGCCGGAAACGATAACGCAGTCCGGCCCCGGCGATCTCTTCGTCTGCCGCAATGCAGGCAATATCGTTCCCCCCTTCTCGACCCTCAATGGTGGGGTCTCTTCCGCGATCGAATATGCCATTCTGGCGCTCGGCGTCAGTGACATTGTCGTCTGCGGTCACTCCGATTGCGGGGCGATGAAAGGGCTGTGCCACCCACAAATGCTGGAACCAATGCCTAATGTCGCAGCCTGGCTGCGGCACAGCCACGCCGCCTATTCGATTGTTTGCCAAGCCTATCCCGACGACCTTTCCGACGCTGAGCGTGTGCGTGCGGTAGCGATGGAAAATGTTGTCGTACAGATTGACCACCTGAAGACCCATCCATCAGTGGCGGCAAAGCTCGCGACCAGCGAAATCACACTCCACGGCTGGTTCTTCGACATCGAGACGGGTGAGGTCCAGGTCTATGACGGAGCATTGGCAGCATTTACCGAGGTGAGGGAGAATGAGCCGCTGCCAGTCGCTGTTACGGGGCGTGATCGCCCGCATGTCATGCCGCGCGTCGCGGCTACGCTAGCCGGAGAATAGTGCCATGATAAACAACGGCTCTGCCTTGTCGCGCGACCTCGCTTCTTCCGTGGTCGTTTTTCTTGTCGCCATTCCACTTTGCCTGGGAATTGCGATCGCCTCCGGAGTGCCCGCAGCCATGGGCCTGATCTCCGGTATTGTCGGCGGCTTGGCCGTCGGCCTTCTTGCTGGCTCACCTCTTCAGGTCTCCGGGCCTGCCGCCGGTCTTGCCGTGATCGTCTTCGGCTTCGTCGAACAGCATGGCATTGCCATGCTCGGTCCTGTGCTGCTCGTTGTCGGACTTCTGCAGATCGCGGCGGGTTTCCTGAGAATCGGCTCCTGGTTCAGAGCGATTTCTCCGGCGGTGGTTCATGGGATGCTGGCCGGCATCGGCATTTTGATCATCCTGGGACAGATCCATGTTCTCATGGGTGCCAAGCCCGCAGCAGGCGGCATAGAGAACGTCACCGCCATCGACGAGAGCGTCAGCCGGTTAACGGGCACCAATGTCACCAACGAGGCCGTCGCACTGTTGGTCGGCCTCATCGCTCTTCTTGCGATGGTGTGTTGGGAGAAATTCCGCCCGAAATCACTGTCGCTGGTCCCGGGAGCTCTTGTCGGTGTTGCTGCCGCTACAATCTTGACAATCACGCTTGAACTCCCGATCGCCCGCGTGGACGTGCCCGCCTCTCTAGTTGACAGCATATCCTTTCCGACGGCCGGGAATTTCGCCCAGCTTGTGCAGCCGGGCATTATTTTAATGACGTTGATGATTGCCGTCATTGCAAGCGCCGAAACGCTTCTTTCCGCGGCCGCCGTCGACCGAATGCACGATGGAGAACGTACCCGCTTCAACAAGGAACTATTCGCCCAAGGCGTCGGTAACGGCCTTTGTGGATTGCTCGGGGCATTGCCGATCACGGGTGTCATTGTTCGATCATCGGCCAATATCCAGGCTGGAGCTCGCACGCGCACCTCGGCAATATTACATGGCGTTTGGATACTGGCGTTGGTGGCGCTTTTACCGGGCGTGTTGGGAATGGTGCCGTTGACGGCGCTTGCCGCCGTTCTGCTCGTCACTGGCTGGAGGCTGATCAGTCTCCACCATGTGCGTCACTTGTTCGAGCACCATGGTCTCGTACCGGTCGGAATCTGGGCAGTGACGGTGGCCATGGTCGTCCTGCAGGATTTGCTGGTCGGCGTGGCGCTCGGTCTTGCGCTGTCGATTCTGGAAATTCTCCCCTATCTGCGCCGAAAGCTTGTGATCAGGCATGCTGAGATCGACGACGAAATTCATGTCCGTTTGCGCGGGGCGGTCACCTGCAAAGACGTGCCGGCGTTACTCAGCACGTTCGAAGGGCTACCCGACGGCCGCAAAGTCAATATCATCGGCAAACATCTGTTTTACATGGATCACACCAGTGCGGAGACAATCAGCGACTGGCTCAGGCGCGAGACGAAATCTGGCCGAATCGTCGAGATCCACCCGCCCCGGTCCGCCCGACATCCCCGCCTGAAGCCGCTATTTGCACGGCTCTCCGCCGAAGCCGCCTGATCGTTTGCGGGAGAGCAATTCAATTGCTCTCCCGCCTCGCAGCCCCGATCGAGGGCTGAACTTGACGATCAATAACACCGTGCCCAGCGCGGATTCATTCCGCTCAAACGATGTCGACGTCCTGCGAGGCCGACTATTCGTTGAGAAACTGCGGATAGGGTTTTTGCGGCCAGCCGATCGGCGAAGCTGCCGTAGCTCTTTTGCGCGTTTCGGGATCGGCGTGCGCGGAGGCGAAGATCGAGCGAACGCCGAAGGCAGCGTACAATTCGACCGCCGCTTGGATGCCATCCGTGCGATCGGCCAGGCGGATGTCCATGATCGCAAGAGCGGGGGTTGCCTGCTGCTGCGATGGACATCGCCTCACCGGCCGTGGCCGCGATGCCAATGACTTCAAAACTCGCGTCGCGCGCAGGCGGTTTCCCAGCTCGAGCGCTATCAGATACTCATCCTCCACGATGAGAATGCGTGACGGCGTTTCAACACCTGCCCTTGCTTGCTCCTATCCACGGCTCTTGCGTCGGCGCCACGCGGGTCATGAAGCGAGGCCATATTTTGCTAATTTCTATGCCGTTAAATTCTATATTATTATCATATTGATAGACTAGGCTTGGCGGAACCGTTTGCCGGTATAATTGCCGGTTAGTTTCGCTGCCTTCAACCTGACGACGCGGCAAGTGCTGGAGGGGTGGTTGGATGCGCAAAGCTTCGAACCGGAGGTCGAGTATCTAAAGATTCCCCCGCAAAATGATGGTCGCAGTAGAACCTATGTCTCCGGCAGATTTTGCCCGGTCTCACGAATTCTTGAACGCGGCGCGGTTATCAAGGCCCGATGCTTGCCCCATATGCGCAGCGACGGAGGCGGACGGCACACGATGCTCAGATGAAGCCGGTGCGGCTCCGTCATTGAACCAGCGAGATGCCGCAATGTCATTCAAACCGCTACTTGGTGACGGACGGATTCGGAGCCAGGAGGAGAGGTCTGAGCCGCTGCAAACGGCGTCATGGGCCGGATCGTCGATCGTTTTCGACAATCGGCGGTGGGCGTGCCGGGAGGCGGAACTTCGCTGGACAGCTCCTCATCATCTGGTCGTCCTGACCGAGGAAGGGGGAACGTCTCAAACGTCTATCCGGCATGAGGCAAAATCCGTGTACGACGGACAGGATCGCCCAGGGGCCCTCACCTTCGTGCCCGCGGGTGCCGAGCGATTCGGCTTCTACCGGAACGTGGACCTCACCTACTCGGCCCTATGGATCGATCCCGACGCCAGGATTTCAGGATGTGAAAGCTTGGGGGATTTGCCGATCCTGGTGAACAAGAAAGACCCGGTCATCGCCACGCTCGTGGGCTCGCTTCACGACGAGATGGCGCTCGGCCATAAGCCGGACACCGCCTATGTCGAGCATCTGGCCGCCCTTGTTGGCCTCCGCGTGGCGACCTTGAACAAGGAGCACAACTCGGTTCAGGGTCACGGCTGCCTCAGCCGTCGGGCGCTTGGTCGCGTTCGGGACTATATCGAGGCACACATGAATTCCGACATTTCGCTGAGCGCACTGGCAGCCGTCGCAGACATGGCCGTCGACAGTTTCGCACGCCGCTTCAAAGCGACGACCGGCCTTGCGCCCTATGCATATGTGATCGAGGAACGTGTGTGGCGAGCTGAGACGCTGCTACGCGAAACAGGTTTGTCGATCGGCACGATTGCCTTTCGGCTCGGCTTTTCAAGTCAGAGCCACTTCACAACGACATTTCGGCGTCTGAGGGGCATGACCCCTCGGGTCTATCGGATGCATTTTTCTCCGGGATCCTGACATTGCTGCCGATTTCCTGAAAGAAAGCCGCCGCACGCCTCTCCACCTCCAGTATCGATGAGTAGCACCACCCGAGACGCACGCTATCGGGTCGGTTGCCGTCAACGTTTTTCATTGCGATTGGGAGATCATGCATGGCTGAAACAGACCACAGGAAGGGGCCGACGCGTCGAACAGTATTGCAAGGCGGAGTCGCGACCGGCTTGTTCCTGGCAACCGGGATGCCGGTTGCCGCCGAGCAGGCGGACACCGCCACGGCCGCCGCATCGCCCACGCCAACACCGACCACGCCGATGTCCTTGCGGATCAACGCGAAGGACTTTGCCGTTGAGCTCGACCCGCGCACGACGCTGCTCGACGCCTTGCGCAACCATCTCGGCCTCAGCGGCTCGAAGAAAGGCTGCGACCACGGCCAGTGCGGTGCATGCACGGTGCTTATTGATGGGCGCCGGATCAATTCCTGCCTGACGCTTGCCGCAATGCACCAGGGCGACGAGATAACCACCATCGAGGGCCTTGCCGAGGGCGATCAGCTGAACCCGGTCCAGGTCGCCTTCATCGCCCGCGATGGTTTCCAGTGCGGCTACTGCACGCCAGGCCAGATCTGTTCCGCGGTCGGCATGCTGAGTGAAGCCAAGGCAGGCTGGCCTAGCCATGCGAGCGCCGACGTGGCAGCGGCTTCCATCGCTCTCACCGATGCCGAGATCCGTGAGCGGATGAGCGGCAACATCTGCCGTTGCGCCGCTTATCCGAACATCGTCGCCGCGATCCGCGACGCGGCAGGGGAGGCGTGAGCAAATGCAATCTTTTACTTATCAACGCGCGGAAAGCGTCGAGCAGGCGGCCGCTGCGGTCGCGACCCGGCCGGACGCCAGGTTCATCAGCGGCGGCACCAACCTTCTCGACCTGATGAAGCTCGAGATCGAGCGGCCGGCACATCTCGTCGATATCAGCCGCTTGCCGCTCGATCGGATCGAGGAAACGGATGAGGGCGGGCTTCGGATCGGTGCCCAGGTCCGCAACAGCGATCTCGCGGCTGATCCGCGGGTAAGGTCACGCTATCCAATGCTCACACAAGCGCTGCTGGCGGGAGCTTCCGGCCAGATACGCAACAAGGCCTCGACCGCCGGCAATCTCCTGCAGCGCACGCGCTGCCCCTACTTCTACGACCGCAGCATGCCTTGCAACAAGCGCGAGCAGGGTTCGGGCTGTGCGGCGCTTCAGGGCTTCAATCGCATGCATGCGGTATTCGGCGCGAGCCAAGCCTGCATCGCGGTCCATCCCTCCGACATGGCGGTCGCCATGTCCGGGCTGGATGCCAGGATCGAAACCATATCGTCCGGCAACAAGACTCGCACGATCCCGATCGGCGATCTCCATCGATTGCCCGGTACGACGCCTGACGTGGAGACCGTGCTCGACCATGGCGAGATGATCGCCGCGGTTACCCTGCCGCCTCCACCACCTGGCCGTCAGGTCTACCGCAAGGTGCGCGACCGAGCGTCCTTCGCCTTCGCGCGGGTCTCGGTGGCTGCGATCGTCGAGAAAAGCGGCGACCGCATCCGAAGCGCCCGGATCATCCTGGGCGGCGTGGCAGGCAAGCCTTGGTGCGCAACGGGGGCCGAGCAAAGGCTTGCGGGAGCGGTGACGTCCGATGCCGCCATTACCGACGCGGCCGAGGCAGCACTCGCCGGAGCGGTCGGGCATGGCGGCAATGATTTCAAGATCCCGCTGGCCAAACGAACCGTGCGGCACACGCTCGCCGCCGCCATCGAACGTGCATGAGGTGATGCGATGACAGAGACGACGACCCCGAACGACTGTTCTCAGATGCAGGCGCCTAACAGGAGATCGGCATGAAACTTACGCGACGCGCCGTTGCCGCCTCGGGTGGCGCCCTTTTCGTCTCTGCCGCCGCAGCTTGGGGCGCCACATCTGATCCGGGAGCTCGACGCATGCTTGAGGCGGCCGTCGACGCCTTCTTTACCGGCTGGGCTTCCGGCGACTGGACGGCATTCCTCGATTGTTGCGATGAGACGATGACCTTCCAATTCCCTATCGGCGAACAACGAGGTCGACCACGGACCCCCCGAGGGCAAGCGGGCACTAATAGCCTGGACCGCCGCGCATCAAGCGCAGGGAAACAGGATCACGGAATCGACAGTCGATCTCAAGCTCTTCGCCGCCGACTGGGTCATCGTCTGCGATCGCGGCAGCGGGACAATTGGTGGCGCGCCGTACACTGGCCTGCATGCGATCTTCATGCGAGCCGACTCGACAGGGAAGCTGGTTGAGTTTCGCGAGTATTTCGGCGAAATCGCCGCGTGAGCCCGGCCACCGCGCGATGAACATGAAGGTGCGAGGATGAGGCATCGTCGCGGCCTCCATACCTTCGAACGCCAAAATGAAAAAGCTCAAGGTGACTTATGAACGAGACCAAACCTGGACTGCCTGCCGATTCGACCGGCTCCGCCACCCATTCAAGTGTGAAGCCTCGTCCCAATGCTGGCTTCATCGGCCGGTCAATCGACCGCGTCGACGGCCCGCTCAAGGTGACGGGGCGGGCCACCTACGCCTATGAGCACATGCTGGACGGCATGGCCTATGGCTATATTCTCGGCGCCGCCGTCGCCAAGGGCCGCATCGCCGAGATCGACACGGCCGAAGCCGAGCGGGCGCCGGGCGTGCTCCACGTCATGACGCACCGCAATGCGCCGGCCCAGCCGGATTTCGGGCCGGCCGCCACGTCGACCGTGCCGGAGGTCTTCACACGCGCCCGGCCAGCGCTCAACAGCGACCGGGTGCGGTACCATGACGAGCCAATCGCGCTGGTTGTCGCGGAGACCTTCGAGGCGGCACGTGCAGCGGCGGGCCTCATCGGAGTACGCTATGAGGAGGATCCGGGTCGATACGATTTCCGGACGCGTATCGCCAACGCCTATAGACCAAAACGGACCAACGCCGGCCTACAGACCGACAGCGTGATCGGCGACTTTGATAGCGCTTTTGCGGCGGCTCCGGTCACGATCGATGCAAGCTACCGAACACCGTTCGAACATCATAATCCGATGGAGCCCCATGCGACGCTCGCCGCCTGGTCGGGCAACGAGTTGACGATCTACACGTCGGCGCAGACCCTGGCGAACTTCCGGGCGGGCGTCGCCAGCACGCTCGGCATTGCGCCGGAGCGCGTGCGCATCGTCAGCCCCTTCATCGGCGGAGGCTTTGGCAGTAAGTTGATCGCCCATGCCGACACGATACTGGCCGCACTCGCGGCGCAGGCCCTGCAGCGTCCGGTGAAGATCGCGCTTACGCGACAACAGATGTTCGCCAATGCCGGGCACCGCGCGGAGATGATCCAGCAAGTGCGTCTTGGCGCGGACAATGACGGCCGGCTCGCCGGGATCGCACACGACGTTTGGTCCGCGACATCCAGCTTCGAGGAGTACTGCGAGCAAACGGCAGCCTTTACTCGCTCGCTCTATGCGGCGCCGAACCGTATCACTCGCCACCGGCTGGTTCCGCTGGATATCAACCGTGGTGAGTGGATGCGCTCGCCCGGTGAAGCGCCCGGCATGCTGGCTTTCGAATGCGCCATGGATGAGCTCTCCGAGCGGCTCGGCCTCGATCCGATCGAACTCAGGATCCGCAATGAACCGGCGCAGGATCCCGAACGCGGCGTGCCCTTCTCCACCCGCAACCTCGTCGCCTGCATGGAGGAAGGCGCGCGTCGCTTCGGCTGGCAGCGCAGAGACCCGACACCGGGCCGCGTCCTGGAGGACCGCAAGCTCATTGGCTACGGCATGGCGGCTGCGATCCGTCCGAACTACATCGGCGCGGCGACAGCGCGGGTCGCAATCGACCGGGACGGCCAGGTGACGGCTCGCCTCGACATGACCGACATCGGCACAGGCACCTATACGATCCTGACCCAGATTGCCGCGGAGAACCTCGGCCTACCGATCGCGTCGGTCAAGGTGAAGCTCGCGACAGCCGCTTCCCGCGCACCGCCGGCTCCGGCGGCTCCTGGGGTGCGGCAAGCGCGGGGTCAGCGCTGCATAACGCGTGCGACGCCCTCAAGCAGCGGATTCTGGAGGCGGCGCGGACGAGCGAAGCTTTACACACAGCGAATGCCACCGAGACAAGGTTTGTCGACGGCGAGGTCACGGTCGGCCAAAGGTCGGCAAGCCTGGTCGATCTCATCCGCAAGATCGCTCCCGACGGGTTCGAGGCCGAAGGCTCCGTGGCCGCGGGCGCTACCACCGAGTCATACAAGGCCTACTCCCAGCATTCCTATGGAGCCCATTTCGCCGAGGTTGAAGTCGATTGCGATACCGGCGAGATCCGTATGCGCCGCATGCTGGCTGTAATGGCCGCAGGCCGCATCCTCAACGCCAAGACCGCGCGCTCGCAAATCCTCGGCGGCATGACCTGGGGCATCGGCGCGGCGCTTATGGAAGAGACCGTGCTCGATCCGCGCTTCGGCCACTTCGTCAATCACGACCTTGCCGAGTATCACGTCCCGGTCAATGGCGACGTTACAGCGATGGAGGTCGTGTTCCTCGAAGAACATGACGACAAGGCCAACCCGCTCGGCGCAAAGGGCCTCGGCGAGCTCGGCGTCTGCGGTGCGGGCGCTGCCGTAGCCAACGCCGTCTACAATGCGACCGGGGTTCGGGTACGCGAATTTCCCATCACCTTGGACAAAGTGCTGCCTGCCTTGCCGTTGACTTCCATTTGATGCCGGAAAATCGATCTCGCCATCACCGCGCAGGTTGCCGTGACCTCATGAACAGCTTAGCCGATTGACGCTCCCCTTGGGAGCAGCACGTTGAAGATTGTGGTGGCTAGAACAGGATGATTTTAGGCCGGGTCGGCCTAAAATCTGAATCCTGTTCTACATTATATAGTTAGAGCATGATGTCGTCCGAAAACCGCTCACACTTTTCGGCATCATGCTCTAGACGCGGACGATTATCTGCGGCTGCGCTTGTCTGCCCGCGGGCATGTTATGCCGGTGTCCCCGGCCGGTTCCGTTACCCGCTCTACCAGGCTTCGACCGTCGCTGGAATTGTGAGGACTGGATGACAATTTATTTCTGAAGCGGTTCTTCAGGTTTCAATGAGTATTCAACCGTTCGAGATGGGCCGAGTTGGTCATTCGCTGCGAAGTTTGACCAAGGGATCAAGTGCGATCCTGCCGCCGCCGTACACCACAAGGGTCAGCGCCATGGCGGCCCATGGAAGATGGAAGTTGGCCCAGCCGTCCGGAATAGTGAGCTGGATCACTGCCGTCATCGCGAGCAGGCCAAGAGCCGCATAGCGGGTGAAAAGGCCCAGGACCAGCAGGACGGGCAGGGCAAGTTCGGCAATCCCGGCCGCGGCCGCCATCGCCAACGGCATAGGGTAGGAGAATTGGCTGCCGAAGATGTGCAGCTTGAATTCCTGTTCGAACAGAAATCTGGCGCCGGTCGAGAGGGTCAGGAAGCCGTCCCACTTCGTCAGCCCCGATTTGAAGAACGGGATTGCCAGGCCGATGCGCAGCGCCAGCAACGGCAGTGACTGTGGAATTAATGCGAGCAGGTGTTCGGCGCGATGGTGAAGCGAGACGAGTGCTACGCCGAGACCGCGGGAGGAAGCACGTTCGATGGTCATGGAAGTTCTCCTTCAACAGGTTCAAAGGCGCTGAATACGCCAAGGCCGATCAGACCGATCAAAGCCGATCCGAAATCGAAATCGGGCGCGGCGGCGAATGCCGTCTGCGCCGCCTCGCCGAGGGTCGCCCCCTCAAGGAGGGAGGCCGCAAACGCCGCGTCCCGTGGAGGTAGGACATGTACCTCGACGTGCATTGCCGGCCGCACGACCAGCACCGCTTCGGGATGCCACTCGGCTACCGTTGCCACGGTCTCGCTCTGGTGGGCGCTCCAGATGGCGCCGGCCGGAAAGTCCGACCGCACGAGCCGGGCCGAGGGATGCGGAACGAGCGCCATGTCGGAAATTCGTTCTGGCGCCACGCTGGCAAGTGCGGTGACGTCGAGCGGTAGGCTATCCGCCGCATGATAGGCCCGCGTCCAGGCAGCCTCGATCCGGGCGATATCGGGAAGGTAAGGGAGAGAAGCCGCGGGCGGAAACACTGCGACGAAATCCGGGAAATCATCGCCATAGTGCATGATCAGCGGTGAGGCCGGCTTATGATCTGCGGCATAGGCACGGGCCATGCCGGCGAAGAAGTCGGAGCCGACGAGCCGCTTCGTCACCGGAAAGCGCTGTCCGAGTGCCGTCGTCAGCCCGACATAGACATTGTTGCGGTAGACGGCGAAGCGCGATGAATCGGTCACGCCGCGGGCGGTAGTGATGCCTTGCGGAGGCGGCCAATCCGGATGCAGCAGGGCGGCCGCGAAGGCATCCTGGCTTTCGGTGAGACCCATGGTCATGCCGCCCGGGTGGCGCCGCGATCCAGGACCGCGGCGGCCAGCATGGCATCGGCGCGAACTGCTTCGGCGTGAAGGGTGGCAAAATCCGGGACGTCGTTGTCCCACTCGATCAATGTCGGCAGGGGGGCTCTCCGGGACAACGTGTGTCGGTAGAGCTCCACAACATCGGTTCTGACGGTGCTGCCATGGGCGTCGATCAGCAGCCGGTCACCCACGCTGTCGACGGTTTCGTCATAGCCGGCTAGGTGGATTTCACCAACCAGTTCGATCGGGAAACGGTTGATATAGGCGACCGGATCGAGATGGTGGTTTACAGCCGAAACCATGACATTGTTGACATCGAGCAGCAGCCCGCATTCGGTTCGGCTTACGATTTCGGCCAGGAAATCCACTTCGTCTATGGTGCTCTCGGAAAACAACAGGTAGGTCGAGGGGTTTTCGAGCAACATTTGCCGGCCGAGCCATTGTTGGGTCTCATCGACATGGTCGACGACCCGAGCCAAGGTTTCGGGCGTATAGGGCAACGGCAGGAGGTCGTTGAGGAATCCGGTCTCGTGGGTCGACCAGGCCAGATGTTCCGAAAAGCTCTGTGGCCGGTAACGGTCGATGAGGCCGCGAAGCCGCTTCAGATGTTCTCTGTCGAGGTCGCGCGCTGCACCGATCGACAGGCCTACGCCATGGAGCGAGAGCGGATAGAGATCGGCGACGGCCTCGAGATAGCGGTGCGGCGGCCCGCCAGCACCCATGTAGTTTTCGGCATGAATCTCGAAAAAGCCGACATCCGGCCTATTGGCGAGAATGGTTTCGTAATGCTCCGGCTTGAGGCTGAGGCCGGCGCGTGGCGGCAAGGCAGTGGCGCGGCTTGCGGAAGTGGTCATTGCTGTTCTCCCTGTATCGACGGATAAGTCGGAGGCCCGGCCAAACCGGGCCTCCGGGTCGGGGTCAACCCTTCATGGGCTCCAGCATGCCTTTATGGCCATTGACATTCATCGAGGTGCAGGTGCCGGCGGGGACGGCCTTCCAGGCATTTCCCTGATAGTCGACCGTCGAGGTGCCTGCGCAGGTGGTGCCGGGGCCGGCGGCGCAATCGTTCTGACCCTTCAGTGCGATGCCATAGCATTTCTCGTTGCCGACCATCTTTTCCGGCGCCAGCGGTGCGGCGAAGGAAACGGATGCGATTGCCGATGCGAGCGAGCCGGCGAGGGCGAGGGTGAGCGTGGAACGGTTCATGGATGATCTCCTCTTGAAGTCCGCAGGCCGGTGATCGGCTGCGTAACCACCTATTCGATGGTAAGAGCCCCGACGTTACGCTTTGCCGCGAACACAAGTTCGTGAGCGCTGGCGGCTTACGGGCTCGCAACCGGGTGAGGGAAGTTTCGCCGGTCCAAACCAGCTCTGCGCGTCATAGCGGACAGCAAAGGAAAGAGAGTTTAGTCCATAACACGTCGAGGGGGACGGGCATCGCGCCAGAGCGCCTTGGCCTTCCCTTCGCGTCATTCGTTGAGACCGCTTTCGGCGAAGCACCGTGGAACAGCAGCATATGGATCTGGATTACCGGACATTTTCCCGCCGCATCGTCGCCGATAGCAAAGCGCTGCTACGCCAGGAATGTATATCAAGGAGGGCCGGTTTTGTGGTCGCCCATCCCGGCGTAGAGCATCATGCGATGCAGCACCTCTTTAAGAGTGAACTTGCTCACAGACGATATTGCAAGTCTCCGTGCCATCAGGCCCCCGCAACCAAATTCCAAGATACACATACTCAAAAGCCCGCCTCGTGCGGGTTTTTTGCGTTGCCAAAAGTGGGTCGAGGCAGGCATCCAGGATACAGTAATCCGGATCCTTCAGTTCAATTCACTCCGGGCCAGGAATTCTGCTGCCTGTATTGTATCCAAGGCACTCGCTGTCTCCTTGAAGTAAGGCAGGGTTTCCCAGAGGCTGCGATCGCCGACGATATAGAGTGGAGAGAGGTTCAGTCGAAGAAGCCCGCATCCTCTTCCCTGAGATATCTCCTGGCCGCCTCGGCGTCGATATCGAGGCCCAACCCTGGCGCTTCCAATAGGTCCACCATGCTGTCCTTCACGATCTGCGGCGGCAAGCCGATTACCAAGTCCTCCCACCAGGGGTCGGAGGCGGTCGGATATTCGAAGGCGATGTAATTTGCCGGCAACGTGGCGCAGACATTGATCAATGCGCCGAGGCCCAGCAGGCCGTTAGCGGTGCCGTGCGGTGCCATCAGGATCGAGTGCATGTAGGCGTGCTCGGCGACCCATTTGAGCTCGGCAATGCCGCCAACATCGGCTGGATCGGGGCCGATGACGCGTACCGCCTGCGTCTCGATCAATTCCTTGAAATTGTGCCGCAGATAGATCTGCTCACCAGTGTGGATTGGCGTCGAGGTGGAAGTCGTCAGTTCCCGATAGGCCTGCGGATTGACCCACGGCACGTAGTCGCCAGTCAGCATGTCCTCGAGCCACATCAAATTGTACTTCTCGACCGCGCGAGCGAACTTGATCGCATCGGGCAGCATCCAGCCCGGGCCGCAGTCGAGCGCCAGGCTGACTTTGTCGCCCAGCACTTCTTTCATCGCGATCACGCAGTCGAGCATGTGATTGAAACCGCGCTCGCTGATCATGCCCTGATCCATGGCACCGTGATAGCCGGCCTTCTTCTGCGTCACGCCGTAGTGAAAGCCCTCGACGGTGTCCTTCATGTTGGAGTGGAACGAGATTCCTTGCTTGACCATGAAGAAGTTCTGCGGCTGCTCCATCATCCATTTGACGTCGGCGGCGTAATCCTCCGGCCGGTCGCCCGCACGTTTCTGGCGAATCGAACCATTGTAGACGCGCACCTTGTCCCGCACCTTGCCGCCGAGCAGCTTATAAGCGGGCACGCCCGCGGCCTTGCCAGCAATGTCCCACAGCGCATGCTCGATTGCGCTGACCGCCGCGCCGTACGGCTTGAAAGAGCCGCGTTGACGGATCTTCAACATTACTCTTTCGACGTCGGTCGGGTCCTCGCCGATCAGCGCCTCGCGGAAATGCAGCACCCAGGGCTTGAGGTAGGTCTTGGTGAATTCGACTTCGCCCAAGCCATAGAGGCCCTCGTCCGTGACGATGCGGACGATCGGATGTCTGCCGATGACGGCGCAGCGGAGATCGGTGATCTTCATCTTCGTTCCTTTTCGCCTCAGCTCCAGGTGCGATCCCAGGAATACTCATCGTCCCAGTGATCCGTAGGCAGCCAGATGCCGGTGATACCCGGCTGCAGATGCTCCGAGATCACCTCGTCGACGACGTCGTCAATCCCCAGGCCCGGCTTGTCCGAAACAGTGATGAAGCCGTCCTTCACCAGCGGCTTGGGAAGACCCGTGACGATATCGTCCCACCAGTCGACATCGGCGGAATGGTATTCGAGCGCCATGAAGTTTTCAGTCGCGGTCGCGATATGTGCCGCGGCCATTGCGGCGATTGGACTTTCTGCCATGTGGATGGCCATGGCGACACCATGGTCCTGCGCCATGTCGCCGATCTTCTTGGTCTCGAGGATGCCCCCGCTGGTGAGCAGGTCCGGGTGGATAACGGAGACGCCGCCGCTCTTGAGCAGAGGCTCGAAGCCTTCCTTGAGGTATATGTCCTCGCCAGTGCAGATGGGCACTGTGGTGGCGTCCTGCAGCTGTCGGTATTGATCGGTATACTGCCACGGGATCACATCCTCGATCCAGGCTGGCACGTATTTTTCAATTCGCCTGGCAAGGCGAATGCCGTTCTGCATCGAGATATGGCCGATATGGTCGATTGCGAGCGGCACATCCATGCCGATGACCTCACGAACCTCGGCAATGTATTGCTCAAGGAAGTCGAGGCCCTTATCGGAAAAGTGGAGCCCGGTAAACGGGTGTGGGACGTTATGCAAATCGTATGCAGCGTTGCGGACGCGCCGCTCTTCAATGGTCTTCAGCGGACCGCGGCCGGGGTGGTTGCGGTAGCCTTCAAGTGAGCCGGCAGGAGACACGACCGCCCCTGGCACATCCGCGATCTGCATCAGCCCCAGATCCATCTTGAGGAAGGTGAAGCCGAGCTCCATGCGCTGCTTGAGGCGCCTGCCGGTCTCGGTGCCGCTGGGCACGGTGGCATCGGTGTCGCAATAGACGCGCACTTTGTCCCGAAACCGGCCCCCGAGCATCTGGTAGATGGGGACGCCATAGGCTTTGCCGGCGAGATCCCACAACGCGATTTCGACCGCCGATACGCCGCCGCCTTGGCGGCCGTGCCCGCCGAATTGCTTGATCCGGCGAAACAGGCGGTCGATGTCACAAGGGTTCTCGCCAAGCAACCGGCTCTTCAACATCAGCGCGTAGGTGGCGCTGGCACCGTCGCGCACCTCGCCAAGCCCGACAATGCCCTGGTTGGTGTAAATCTTAAGCAGCACCGAGGTGAACGGCGCGCCGATAATTTCGGCTACCCGCATGTCGGTGATGCGAAGGTCGGACGGCCTGGAATGCGTGTTCACACGATCGAGCGCCTCATCGGCTCCATCTGCCTCTAGCATGATTCATCCTCGTTTTAGTCGGGGGGCTCGCCGTCGCACACGCTGGGACGGCGTAGGGCGCTAATCCAGCTCTATCTCGTGGCTTTGAAGGTAGTCGCGGTTCATTTCAACGCCGAGACCAGGCTTGGGCGTAAGCTTGAGGCTGCCGTTCGAAACATCGAGTGGGCTGTCGATGAGGTGATCGTATTTGCCCAAGTTCCACTCCGACGTTTCGAGTTTGTAGAAATTGGGAACGGTCATCATCACCTGCGCTCCCGCAACCACGTTGATTGGGCCTGCGGCGTCATGTGGCGAGACGGGGATGTAGTAGGCTTCGCATAGGGCAGAAATCTTCTTGAGTTCGGTAATGCCGCCGGTCCATGTGACATCAGGCATAATGTAATCAGCTAGTCTGTTCTCGAGCACCGCCACGAAATCCCATTTCGTATGGCCGCGCTCGCCCCACGAGATAGCGGCGCTGACCTTCTCACGGACCTGTCTAAGCGCATTGAGGCTCTCCGGTGGGCAGGGCTCCTCGAACCAGTCGATCTGACCGGCTTCCTCGAGGCTCCGACAAAGGCGAATGGCGGTGGGAACGTCGAACCGGCCATGCGCATCGATGAGGATGTCGACATCAGAGCCCGCCGTTTCGCGGATCAGAGCCGTGAGTTCGGCGGCTTCGCGCTCATCCTTGCGGGTCATGCTGCCATCGAGGTAGCCGTCTCGCTGTTCGCGAGGCTGTCCATCGGCGGCGCGGCCTTGTTGGGGGAAAGGATCGAACTTGAGCGCAGTGTGGCCGGATTCGACGATGTCTCGAATTTCGCGGACAACAGCCTCATTGCTGGTAAATTTAGCCTGATTGGGGTGGGTGTAGAGCGCAATTTCATCGCGTACCGGCCCGCCTAACAGCTCGTAAATCGGCTTACCCAAGACTTTGCCTTGGATGTCCCAGAGGGCTATGTCAATGGCGCTCACGCATTCGACCGCGGCCCCGCGACTGCCCATGTAGGTGAAGCTGCGGAATATCTTATGCCACAAATACTCGATACGCGCCGGGTCCTCGCCTGTCACAGCGGCACCGATCTGCCTCAGGATCGTGCAGAGGGCGCGATTGGCGAGCCTCGTCGTGGTGGTGATCTCTCCCCAGCCGCTCACCCCCTCATCGGTCGTTACTTCGACGAACAGAAACTCTCCCCAGTAAGAAGCATCGGACTTGATGAGCCACGGCCGAACGCTGGTGATTTTCATCTCACTGCCCTTATCTGAGGTGGTCGGTATAGCGATATTTCCGGCCAGGTATTCTATCCTGCCCGAGCGGCGTTACGCGCACGCATGTGTTCGAGGATGTGCCGGCCGGAGCCTTCGACATGGCGTGCAATGAGTTCGCCTGCCTCGTTCGCATTTCCTGCCTTTACATGCGCGATGAGCTCGCGATGCTCGCTCAGGATCGCGGCACGCCGGGCGAGCGTGAAGTTGAAACGCCGGCTCACGGCTCGAAGCACTTCGCGATGCTTCCACCAAAGCTCGGCGGCATGGCGGTTGTAGTGCCTTTGGTACATTACGGTGTGAAAGGCGGTGTCCAGTTCGCTGTGCCTCAACGTGTCGGCGAAGTTGTTCTCTTCGATCAAGCCTTGGATGCGTTCGAGTTCTGCAATGTCCTCGACGGTGGCCATGTTCACAAACCATCGCGTCAGGGCCGGCTCGATCAAGACCCCTATCTCGTAGATGTCCCGAACAAAATCCTGATCTATGGGCCGGACGCGCGCTCCGCGGTTGGGAAAGAAGGTGACAAAGCCCTCACCGCGCAACAGTTGCAAAGCCTCGCGCACGGGGTTGGTCGAGGTGCCGTGGCGCCGGGCGAGATCGGTGACCACAAGCCGCTCGTTGGCAGCGAGCCGCCCTTCGATGATGTCGTCCCTGATCAATTGATAAAGCGAGGCGCCCTCGCTGGAGGCCCCGATAGCGTCAATTCCTTCTGGTGGCTGCGCTTTAAATTCGCTTGTCTCGGCCAAGGCAATCCCCATTCAATACATACATTTCTCCGATATCACGCGAGATTTCTCTAAACAATGTACGATTTCTCTTATTGACAGGAAATCTGCTATCTGAAAACGTATGATGAGGTCAAAGGGATACATTGGGTGGAAAGTCCCGCGGCCGGGGAGCAAAGACCGCTCGCTTCGACGCAGAGCGGCATGGGAGAACCTGGAGGATACCCTATGACGAGGATTTCACTCGGCGGTGCCGTCCTGCGCGGCACTGTATCGACTGCTTTGATGGTATCACTGATGTCGGCGTCGGCGCTCGGCGCGCCGGTCGACTTGAGCAAGTGGTCGCCGCAATATGTGCGCTCCATTGCCGGTACAGAGAACTTTGACACGGCAGCTGATTGTGGCAAGGTCACTCCCCTCGACTACAAGGGGCGACTGACTTTCTGGTATCAGGGCGTGTTCGAGGGCGACCCCGACCTGCTGCGCCAGTATTACAAGGATTTCTTCGCGACCTTTCGCAAGACCTATCCAAACATCCAGCTTGAGGAGCAAGCCCTCACCTATAACGACCTCTTGGACAAGTTCCGCACCGCGCTGCTTGGCAATGCCGCGCCCATGGCGGTCCGCCTGCAAATCCTGGGCGGCACCGAGTTCGCCTCAAAGGGATATTTGGAGCCGCTCAAACCTGAGGATGTAGGGTATTCGACCGAGGATTTCTGGCCCGGCGCCATGAAGGCTGTAACCTGGGAGGATGTCACCTACGGCATTCCAACCAACAACGAGACGATGGCGTTCATCTGGAACGCCGACATCTTCAAGCGTGCAGGCCTTGATCCGGACAAGGCCCCAGCAACGTGGGAGGACGTCGTCAAGTATTCCAAGCAGATCCACGACAAGCTCGGCATTGCCGGTTACGGCCTCGTGGCTCGCAAAAATGCCGGCAATACGCCTTACCGCTTCATGCCGCAGCTGTGGGCCTATGGGGGCGGCGTCTTCGATGAGGCCACCGCCGATCCGACCTATAAGGAGGTCCAGCTCGATAGCCCGCAGAGCAAGGCGGCATTGCAAGCCTCCTACGATATGTACGTCCGCGACAAGTCGGTACCGGTTTCGGCGCTGACCAACCAGCAGGCCGACAACCAGCCCCTTTTCCTGGCTGGCCAGCTTGGCATGATGATTTCGCATCCGTCCGATTACGACGTTATGCTTGACCTGCAGAAAAAGGCGACGGACACCGACAAGGAGAAGGCGCAGACCGTTATCGACAATATGCGGTACGGCCTGATCCCGACCGGCCCTGACGGTAAGCGTGCCGTGGTATTTGGCGGCTCAAACATTCACATCCTCAAGCCCGAATATGTGGAGGGCGGCAAGGTAGACGAGCCGGCGGCAAAAGCTATCATCTGCATGTGGACGAGCCCCGAATGGTCCCTAAAGATGGCTTACGCCGGCTCGAACCCGGGAAACCTCAACGGCTTCAAGACGAAGTGGATGAAGGAACGTCTGGACAGCATCAAGTTCCTTGATGTCACGACCTCGATGCTGCCTTACGGCATCCCGTTCCCAGCATTGCCACAGGCCCCCGAGATCATGAACATCATCATCCCGGACATGCTCCAGAATGCTCTGACTGGGGCCATGACCGTCGACCAGGCAGCGGACGACGCGGCCAAGAAGGTCAAAGACCTGATGGACGGTGGGCTCTAGTCCAAGTCCGACGATCTGACCGGCTGCGCATCGATCGCAGCCGGTTTCGTTCCCAAGGATGAGGGCTCTGCACAGTGACGATCTTGACTGCGAAGGCCGAGGTTCCCCGACGACTGCAACCTCGTAGGTCTGGAGTGCTACGAAAAATCTGGGAGCATCGCGCTGACTACGCGTACGTGCTTCCTGCGATCGCCGTCATGCTCATCGTCATAGCCTACCCTATCTATTACACGATCGAGCTGTCGTTCTTCAATACGCCGCCTGGCCTGCAGCTTCGGGACAAGATTTTCGTCGGTTTCGACAACTACACATCCATCCTCAAAAGCCCGGTGTTCTGGACGGTTACCTCGAACACTCTTATCTGGACATTGGGATCGACCATCATCGCGTTTGTCCTGGGGTTCGGTTGCGCCCTCGCACTTCATCGTGACTTTGCCGGCCGCGCCATCCTGCGCGCCGTCCTGATCATTCCATGGGTCATCAGCGCGGTTGCCGCGTCCTATATCTGGAAGTGGATCTACCATTCGGACTTTGGGATCATTGGCGCAGTGTTGGTTGGCCTGGGATTGAGCGACCGGCCCCCGAATTTCATCGACAGCGTCAGTACCGTGCTGCCCTCGCTGATCGTCGTGAATATCTGGCGAGAGTTTCCGTTCGCCATGATCATGATGATGGCTGGCCTGCAGACGGTTCCCGACCAGTTGCTGCGCGCCGCAAAAGTCGATGGAGCCAATGCATGGCAGCGGTTCTGGCACGTCACCTTTCCGCACTTGAGAAACGTCTCGACGGTGACGATCCTTCTGCTGGCTGTGGCCAACTTCAACTCTTTCATCATCCCCTGGATCATGACCGGCGGCGGGCCGTCGAATGCATCGCATATCTGGATCACCCACATTTACGAACTCGCCTTCGGCCGCCAGCGCTGGGGAGTGGCATCGGCCTATTCGGTGCTGCTGTTCCTGATCCTGATGTCGCTCGGCTACTTCTACGTTCGTGCGCTGAGCGGCAATGACCAGAAGGGTGGGAGCGAATGAGCACGATTGCCGAGACTGCTTCTCGAGGCCAGGCCCGTCACCGTATGCGCATCGATGGGTGGCGGTGGGGCGGACGTATCTTCCTTGTGTTCATGCTGCTTTACACCGCATTGCCGATGATCTGGATGCTGATCACCTCGATCAAGTCCGGTTTCGCGGCCATGCAATTCCCGCCGCAATGGTGGCCGGACCAACCCACTCTTGCCAGCTACCAGAAGCTGCTCGATCCGCAAAACAGCGTCGGCCAGGACTTCCTTCGTTTCTTCTGGAACAGCCTTTTCGTCTCCACTGCCACGACCATCCTTTCGGTGATCGTGGCGGTTCCGGCGGCCTACGCGTTTTCGCGCTTCACCTTCCCGGGCCGGAACTTTCTGTTCTTCGCCGTCTTGCTTCGCAACATGTTCCCGGCGGTGATCTTTCTCGTGCCGCTCTTCATCCTGATGCGCGCAATCGGGCTGGTGAATACGCATGGGTCGCTCGTCCTCACCTACCTCACATTCGGACTGCCGCTGGCAATCTGGCTGCTCAAGGGCTTCTACGACAATATCCCGGTGCAACTCGAGCAGGCCGCGCGCATCGACGGCGCGACGCGGTTACAGGCCTTTCTCCTGATCGTGATGCCGCTCTCGGCGCCAGGAATCATCGCCACGGCGATCTATTCCTTCATCGGCGCGTGGAACGAGTACATCTACGCCTACACCTTCCTCTCCAAGAACGAGCAGCTGACACTGCCGGTCGGCATTCAGCGCTTCTTCTCAGAAAATACGACGGACTTTCCCGGCCTTATGGCGGCCAGCTTTATGATGAGCGTGCCCGTCGTGGTCCTGTTCCTCGTCCTGCAACGATACTTCGTACGCGCCCTCACTGAGGGCGCAGTCAAGCACTAGGGAGTTGCCGGTGGCCCACGTGGTCCTCAAAGATCTTGTCAAGACTTATGGCAGCTTCAAAGCTGTCAACGATGTTTCGCTGACGGTCAACGACGGCGAATTTGTTGCGCTCGTCGGTCCTTCAGGCTGCGGCAAAACAACCACGCTCAATCTTGTGGCGGGGCTCATCCCCATCACATCTGGCGACATCGTCATCGGCGACCGGGTGGTCAACGACCTCGACCCCAAGGACCGCGACATCGCAATGGTGTTCCAGAACTACGCGCTCTATCCGCAGAAATCTGTCTATAAAAATCTGGCTTTCCCGCTGCAGATGCGCAAACTGCCAAGGGACGAGATCGACAAGAAGGTCAAGGAAGCAGCGCGCGTGCTCGACATGACGCAGTTGCTCGAGCGCAAGCCGCGCGAACTTTCGGGCGGTCAGCAGCAGCGCGTGGCCCTGGGCCGTGCCCTGGTTCGCGATCCGGCGGTATTCCTGATGGACGAACCACTCTCCAACCTCGACGCGAAGTTGCGCGTGCAGATGCGGTCAGAGATCAAGCGCTTCCACCAGGACCTCAAGGCGACGATCATCTATGTGACGCACGACCAACTCGAAGCCGTGACCATGGCCGACAGGATGGCGGTGATGAACGGCGGCTACCTGCAGCAATACGATTCACCGGCGCAGGTCTTTGCCCATCCGGTGAACATGTTCGTCGCCAGCTTCGTCGGCAGCCCGGCAATGAGTCTTGTTCCGCTGGAGGCATCAACGGCCAGCGGCAACACTGTGTTGACGAGTGCGGAAGGCTGGCGCCTCGAGCTCTCGCCAGAAAACGCTCAGAAGGTCGCGAGGGCAACAACCAAGAAAGTCGTGCTCGGCGCACGTCACTCGACGATCAAGCTGCACAAGAGTGCGGTGCCAGGCAGCATTCCGGCCAAGGCCTATACGGTCGAGCCGACCGGAGACGTCACCTTCGTTCAGGCGTTTTTGTCTGGCGCCATCGTCAACGTCAGCGTGCCGCCCACCATTGCCGTCGCGCCCGACGAACAGATTTGGCTCGAGTTCGATCAGGAGCGGATGCATCTGTTCGACGGCGAAACAGAAATGGCCCTCAAGGCCCAATGAGACAGAGCCGATGCGTGCGAAATGAGGGCGTGAATGACGACGAAGCTTAAGATCACGGCAATCAAGCCCTATCCGGTATGGGTGGGAACGCGCAACCAGATGCTGGTCAAGGTCGAGACCGACAGCGGCATCTTCGGCTGGGGCGAGAGCGGATTGAGCGGTCGCGAGAAGGCCGTGGCCGGCGCGATCGAGCACTATCGCGAGTTTCTCATCGGCCGCGATCCGATGCAGATTGGTCGGATCTGGCAAGAAGTTTATCGCAGCCAATACTTCGAAGGCGGGCGCGTTCTGCAGGCGGCGATTTCCGCCATCGACATTGCCCTTCACGACATCAAGGGCAAGGCGCTGGGCGTGCCGGCCTACGAACTGTTGGGCGGTAAGCAGCGCGACCGAATTCCTACCTTCGCCTCGACCGGTGACGAGGCCGAGGGCGATGTTGCCATCGAACGAGCCCGCGAACTACGCGAACAAGGGTGGCAAGCGATCCGCTTCTTCCCCGTCGGGCAAAACAGCAAGGACATCTTTGAGCCGCGCCAGTCGATCGGCGCGACCGCAACGATGCTGAATAAGGCGCGCGAGGCACTGGGCGACGAGGTCGTCCTCGGCATCGACTATCATCATCGGCTGTCGGTGGCAGAGGCGGCGAGCTTCTGTAACAAGCTCGGCCGGGGCGTGCTTGATTTCCTCGAGGAGCCGATACGGGACGAGACACCCGAGGCCTACGAATCCCTGCGCACGATGACCGACATCCCCTTCGCCATCGGCGAGGAATTTGCCAGCAAGTGGCAATTCCTGCCCTATATCGAACGTGGCATCCATCAGTTCAACCGGCTCGATGTGTGCAATGTCGGCGGGCTCACCGAAGCGATGAAGGTCGCTGGTTGGAGCGAGGCGCACTATGTGGACCTGATGCCGCACAATCCCCTCGGCCCGGTCTGCACGGCCGCGACCATCCATCTCGCCGCCGCGGTGCCGAATTTCGCCTGGCTCGAGACCAGGGCTCCCGAAGCAAAGCTGGGCTTCGATAATTCCGACTTCTTCCCCGTGCAACCACGGCTCGACGGACCCGACTATCCGGTCAGCGATCTGCCGGGGCTCGGCGTCGAGGTCAACGAAGAGGCGGTCAAGGCGGAGAGCTTTCGTTTCTGGGAAGCGCCTCACCTAAAGCGCCGCGACGGTTCTGTCACGAACTGGTAGATTCATCCACCGGAGCCTAAAATGACGCATACGCCCGACATTACGCGACCGCCCAAACAGCTGATTGACGCACTGAAGGAAATCGGCGCCGCGACGGTTGCCGGCACGCTTGGCCACATGGGCTTCCGCAATCCGCACATGGTCGGTCCGGTCCCGCAGAATCGCGGGAAGTCGATCGTCGGGCCGGCCCTGACGCTTCAGTTCCTGCCGCAGCGGCCGGACCTCTTCACCGAGGGAGAATATGCCGATCCGGAGACGCAGTTGCACCGCCATGTCCTTTATCACGTGCAGGAGGGCGATGTGGTCGTGGTCGACGCGCGCGGAGATATGAGCTCAGGCGTCTTCGGCGATATGATGTCGACCTATTTCAGAGGCAGGGGCGGCGGCGGCATCGTGATCGATGGGTGCATGCGCGATCGGCCCAATGTCGAGAAGCTGGATCTCCCCCTATGGCTACGTGGCTGGACTCCCAACTACCATGTGCAGACCAGCATCTATCCGAATGCGGTCAACGTTCCGATTGCCTGCGGCGGTGTCACGGTAATCCCCGGCGACATCATCGTCGCCGACGATGACGGGGTGGTAGTGCTTCCAGTCGCAATGGCGGCGAAGGTAATCGAAGAGTCGCAAAAGCATCACGATTGGGAGGAGTTCTCGCGAGTGAAGCTCATGGAAGGCGGGTCGTTGCAGCGTTACTATCCGCTGCATGACGATGCCCGCGGAGAATACGAAGAGTGGCGCAAAACAAACCGCTTGGAGAACCGAAGTTAGCTCATTGATTATCCTCCGCGAGCCGCGAGCCGCGAGCCGCGAGCCGAGAACCTTCTGAGGTATCGCCGACGTCTACGCAAAAAATAGGGAGTCGAATTTCGCCGCAGCACGATCAACGGTTTGCTCCCGCCGTCTCCCGCCGTCCTGAGTATTTGCCACGCGAAACTCTGTTTCCAGACAATGTATTGTGCTTTACAACTATATAACATAGTTGCTACGTTACTAGCAATGGTGAGGCGAGCCTGCTGGTTGTTGGGCTGCCCCCTGATGAAAGGACGTTGCGACGATGTCTGGGACCTATGCTACTTTTTCCGACGATAGTTTTGCGGGCCGAACCGTCCTTATTACGGGCGCCGCGAGTGGAATGGGTCTTGAAACTGCAAGGGCCTTTGCCAGCAAGGGCGCGGAAGTCGTCATGGCCGATCGTGATGAGGCGGGGCTGAAGCGCTACGGTGCGGAACTGCGCAATGGCGGCGCGGCTGTTCACACCGTGACGGTAGATGTCAGCGATCAGGAAAGCATCGACAAGGCCTTCGATTATTGTGACGCCAACCTGGCGCGTCTCGATAACGTCGTGACGTGTGCAGCGATCATCACAGCCAAACGTATATTCGAGCAGGATCGGGCGCATTGGCATCGCGTGCTCGATGTCAATCTGCTCGGCAGCTTCTTCGTCGTGCAGGCGACGGTCAAACGCATGCTCGACAACACCGATGGCGGCAACATCGTCTGTATCGCCTCGGATGCCGGCGTGCATGGCGGCGGCGGGCTGATCGCCGATACCGCCTATGCGGCATCGAAAGCCGGGACCTTGTCGATGGTCAAATCGGTGGCGCGGGAACTTGCGGGCAAGAAGATCCGCATCAACGCGCTGAACCCCGGACCGACGGATTCCCCGATGCATTCCCATATCGATCAGTCGCTGAAGGACCGCATCGCCGGCAATCTGCCGATGCGGCGCATGGGACGGCCGGAGGACATGGCGGCGGCAATCATGTTCCTGTGCTCGGATGCAGCCAGCTTTACCTACGGCGCCGCGCTCGATGTCGATGGCGGATCGATGTTCCGCTAGACCGGGGAGGGGATACAGGCATGCAGCAGACAGCCCGCCGTTACGCCTATTCGGCCGATATTCCCGAACTCGATGATGTCGATGTGCTCGTCATCGGGGGCGGACCATCGGGATTATCGGCCGCGGTCGCGGCGGCACGTCTTGGCGTGCGGGTACGCCTTGTGGAGCGCTACGGCTTCCTCGGTGGCAACCTTACGGCGGGCCTCGTCGGCCCCTGCATGACCTCCTATTCGCTCGACGGCAGCCAGCAACTGATCCGCGGTATCTACGAAGAATTCGTTCAGCGGATGATGGCGCTCGGCGGCGCGCTGCATCCGAGTACGATCCCGGCAGGTTCGGCCTATTGCGGCTTCATCGTCTACGGCCACGACAAGGTGACACCTTTCCAGCCTGAGGCGGCGAAGGTCGCGGCGCAGCGCATGTGCGTCGAGGCGGGAGTGGAATTGTTGCTGCACACCATGGTCGTCGATGCCATCGTCGATGATCATGATGCGGACAATCCCCGGGTGCTCGGTGTTGTTTGCGCCGGCAAGGGCGGGCTGAGGAGCGTTCGTGCCAAGGTCGTCGTCGATTGCTCGGCCGACGGCGATGTCGCCCATTATGCCGGTGTCCATACCCGTCAGGGGCGGGAAAGCGACGGCCTTTCCCAGCCGCAGACACTGTTCTTCCGAGTGCAGAACGTCGATGACCAGGCGGTGGAGGATTACGTCCGCGCGCATCCGCAGGATTTTCGGCCATTCGCCTCGATCGTCGCCAAGGCGACGGCAGAGGGCCGCTTTCCCGCGCCTCGCCGTGGCATCGGCCTTTACAAAACCATGGAACCGGGCGTTTGGCGCATCAATACCGGCCGCGTCTTGCGCCGCAATGGGGCTGACGCCCTTGAACTCTCGCTTGCCGAGGTCGAAGGCCGGGAGCAGACCGTGGCGCTGCTCGATTTCTTCCGCGACAATCTGCCCGGCTTCGAACAGGTGGAACTACGGGACACGGCAACCCAGATCGGCGTACGGGAAACCCGACGGATCGATGGCGCCTACGAATTGACGCTGCAAGATTTGCATTCCGGCCGCGCCTTCGAAGATGTCGTGGCGTTGTGCGGCTATCCGCTCGATATTCACGACCCCACTGGCTCGGGCGGTGGTACCGGTGGCGAGGGGCTTGATGCGGCGAATATCTACCAGATCCCTTACCGGGTCATGCTGCCGCGCGTTCATGAGGGCCTGCTGGTGTCTGGCCGCGCGGTCTCGGCGACGCATGAGGCGCTCAGCGCCATTCGCGTCATGCCGCCCTGTTTTGCGCTCGGCCAGGCGGCCGGTGTTGCCGCAGCACTTTCGGTCGGCAACAGGGCAAGCCCCCGGCATGTCGACTACGCGGATTTGCGCAGGGAACTTCTGGCCCAGGGCGCTTATCTTGGCTGACGGAAGGAGAAAGCGGGAGCGATATACCCGTGTTTTCTCAAGTCAGGCCTTCAGATGAAGGGTCACCAGCACGGTGCATTCAGCGCCATCGGCAAATCGGGTTGCAACGCGCAGCCAATTGCCGAAGGCGTTGAGCCGGGCCACGGCAACGCCGTCCTGTTCGCCCGGCATGGCGAATTCCGTTCCTTCTCGAACCCAGTGCATGCCATCAGGCGAGATTTCCACCCAGCCCTTGGGTGCAGTGCCGACGGGAGGCTTCAATGCCCGAATGAAGAACACGGCTTCATGCGCCCAGCCGGCCTCATAGGGTTCGCTCGCGGCGTCACCGCTCCAGCGCTCATTGCGGGTTATCACCGCCGTAATGTTCTCGGGAAGCATCAAAAATCCCCTGAAATGCAGATGGAATCGACGTAGAGAAAGGCGCGTTTGGCGACATCCGTCTCGGCGAACAGGCAGAAGTTCAGCATGCACCAGAGGTTCTTCATCGCCGGAATCCGGATCGACTCGAAGCCGGATACATCGAAATTCCGGTCGTTGCATTGCAAGCCGGTCGCCTTCATCGAGGCGAGGTCGAAATCGAAGCGCAAATAGCTCCAGTTCACCTTTGTCGGGATCTCGTTGTAGCAGAGCCGTTGTTCACCATCCGGCAAGTCCAGCCAGCCTTCGGGCGCCAGGTGATAGTGGCTTACGGTCTTGTCTTCCCGGCCGATGGCGGTGAAGGGCGTGGTCTCACGTTTGTACTGCCATTTCTGCAAGTGCTTGCCGTCGAGTGCATTGAGAAAGCGTAGATGTGGCATAACCCGCTCGCCGTCTCCGTCGCGATCGCCGCATTGCAGGTCGAACAGGAAGCCGATCGATCGCACGTCGGTTTCCGATAGTTTCAGTTCCGTCGCCTCCGGCTTGAATGTGAAGAAAATCTCGAAGCGGATTGGCCCGCGCTTGCGGAAGGTATGGCGCTTGATTGCAACGTTCTGGGCACCCGCTTTTGCCTTTGTGGCGATCTTTAGCGCGTAGGACGAATCCATGCCGCCGTGGGATCCTGCATCCCAATGCCCGAGAGTTGAGAGCATGGCGCTCGAGTGCTGGGCAAAGCCGGGCAGCATGACGTCGAGTGTGTCCTCGTAATTGCCGACCAGTTGCGACCAGCCGCAATGCCCGCGCGAAAAGTCGTCAAACGACAGGATGCGCGGCAGAGGATCGAAACGGCTGAGCGCCGGATCTGCGCGAAGCATGGCGAGCCTCATGGCTTCCATTATGTCGGCTGTGGAAGAGGGGGCTAAAGTCGTCATTATGGCGTTGACCTCACTGCATGCGGAGCCGGCTGACGGCGTCCCAATCGATTTCGATGCCGAGACCCGGCCGTGTCGGCACGTCGAGCTGGCCATTCTTCTGGCGCAGGCAGCCGGGCGCCAGATCGGCAAGGTCGCGCTTGAAGGGGCTAAGATCGCATTCGCATTCCATCATCCGGAAATTCGGAAGGGCGGCCGCCAGATGCGCGCTGGCCGTCTCGCAGATAATGCCGGACATGCCAATATGCGGGGCGTAGCCCACATCATGCAGGGCGGCATAGTCGGCCATGCGCCGTGTTTCGGATATGCCGCCGGCACGGGCGACATCCGGCTGCAGGATTGAAAGGGTGCGGTTGGCGACGAGACGCTGCGCCTGATCGGCGGTAAAGTTGCTCTCTCCGGCTGCGAGCGGCACGTCGCAGCGTTTGCGAAGTTCTTCGTAGCCTTGCTCGTTTTCCGGCGCCAGCGGCTCCTCGAACCAGAAGTAACCGTTGGCCGAAAGTGCCCTGCCGACTTCGATCGCCTGGTCCAGATCATAGGCCCAGTTGGCGTCGACGCAGAGTTCGATATCGTCGCCAGCGCGCTTGCGCAGCCGTTCGATGCGCCGGCAGGCTTCTCTGACGGGATTGCCCATCTTGACTTTGATGCGCGGGAATCCCTCGCCGATATAGCGCTCCAGTTCCCGATCCGCCTCAGAGTCGTCGACCCAGTTTACGGCGGCGGCATAGACCTCGACCGTTTCCCGGCCGATGCCGCCAAGCAGCTTGGCGATCGGCATGCCCGCGGCCTTGCCCATGATGTCCCACAGCGCAATGTCGACGCCTGCGATCGCCTCAATCAGCATGCCGCCGGCGCGGCCTGACAGCGAGCGCCGCATGGATTGCCAGAGTGCGCCGATGTTGCGTGCGTCCTGTCCGATCAGCCGTGGTTTCAAAGAGCTTTCGATCAGTTCCGCATAGGCCTTGGGTGAAAACCGGGCCAGAACCTCACCGACGCCGACAATGCCGGCATCTGTGCGCACTTCGACGAGAACCATCGAGACCTTGTGATAGGTGCCCCAGGACGTGACGGTCGGTTTGGGCAGTGTCTGGCTGAGCGGGTGGGCGACGACTTCTGAAATGAGGATCGCCTGTCCGGTCGAACGTTGCACAGAATCCATCGGCTCTTTCGTTCCCAATGTTTTGCTCGCTGCTCTTGGTTTTGCTCGCTGCTTTGGGGCGTGTCTGTTATTCCTAGCTATATGTTGGCGACTTGGCAACTGATAAACCTAGTTGCTAAGTTAGAAGCTGCATGTTAGCTTTGTGAATATGAGGATTGAGATGAGTGAAATTCCCGAAAGAAAACCCGTTTTCACCGCCAAGCCGCCCAACCCTTCGCGGTTGGCGGATGGGGTGTCCGATGCGATTGCCGCCGCGCTCTTTGATGGGCGCATCTCGCCTGGCGAGCCGTTGCCGCCCGAAGGGGAGATCGCCAGGGAATTCGGCGTCTCGAAGCCGATCGCCCGTGAGGCGCTTCGTCAGTTGACGGCAGCCGGGCTGATCTTCACCCAACAAGGCAAGGTTGCCCGCGCCAAGGCGCTGAGCGGCGACTCGATGGACAAAATCTACGGCTACGCGGTCCGCTCCAGTCTCAAGCGGCTGCGCGAAGCCAATGAAATGCGCCGTGTCGTCGAGACGGGAATTGCCCGGCTCGCCGCCGAACGTCGCGATCCGGAAGGTTTGGAGATCATGCGGCAGGGCTTGGCAGGCATGCTGGCTTCCGTGAAGGAGCCTTCCGGCTTTACCGCCGCCGACATCCTGTTTCACCTGGGCCTTGCCGTGACGACGGGTAATTACATGATCCGCGTGCACATGGAGAGCATGCGTTCCGTGCAGCGCGAGGTGTCGGAATTGTTTTCACGTCGGGCCAATCGCAGCGACGCTGACTGGCGAGCAACGATTGACCGGCATCAGGCGATTTACGACGCAATTGCAGTTGGTGATGCCGATCTCGCCGAGCAAAAAATCAGGCAGCATTTCGAAGCTGCCGACATTGCCTCGCTCGAGGTGGCCGACAAGCTGAAGGATGCCGAGCGATGAGCGCCGCGCGCTTCTCACTGAAAGGCCGGCGCGCGCTGGTAACCGGTGCCAGTTCCGGCATCGGCCGGGCTGTTGCGCTTGGCCTTGCGGAGCATGGAGCGGAACTGATCCTGCATCATTTCGGTAATGAGACGGGCGCGAGCGAGGTGGCCCGGGCTACCGGCGGCACAGCGCCGGTACTGGAAGCAGACTTCACTGACGGGCGTGCGACGCAGGCTTTTGCCGATGAAGTGCTCGGAACATGCGGCCCGATCGATATCCTCATTGCCAATGCCGCCATCGAACATCGACGGCCCTGGCAGGAATTGGATGAGGCGCATGTCAACGCCCATGTGGCATCGAATTTCTCGGCGCTGCTGACGCTGACGGCAAAGCTGGTTCCGCCGATGGCCGAGCGGGGCTGGGGCAGGGTCGTCGCCACAGGCAGTATCATGGCGGTGCGACCGCGGGCGGAAACGGTTGTTTATGCGTCGCTCAAGGCGGCGCAGTTGACTGCGATCAGGTCGATTGCGCGCGAAATCGGCCATCGCGGCGTCACGCTGAATGTGGTTTCGCCGGGTGCGATCGAGATCGAGGCCAATGCCGCGCGCTACGGCGACCCGGCGTTCCGCAAAGCGGTAGCCGCCAAGATCCCTGCGGGCAGGCCGGGCCAGCCGCAGGACCTGGTTGGGGCGTTTGTTTTTTTGTGCAGCGATGCTGCCAGCTACATTTCGGGTGCAAATATCCCGGTCGACGGAGGATGGTCGATCGGAGACGCGCCCGGGAGCCTTCCGCACGCTGCCGGGTGAGCGGCTTGCGGCAAGGTTTTCGAGATCATACGGCGGAACCGTCCGCCGCAGCTTGCAGCCAAACGCCGGGCGAACGCCGTTTGCATTCAGTCGGTGAAGGCTGATTGCCGACGATCAAAAAGGGAGGAAACCATGAAGGCCGCATTAACAGGTATCGCAGCATCCGCGTTGACATTGTGCATATCGACGTCTGCCGTCTTCGCGACGGATCTCCGCATGACGGTCTGGACCGGGAACGAGGCTCATCTGAAGATGCTGAATGGCATTGCGGAGAGCTTTAAAGCCACACATCCCGACGTCAACGTGAAGTTCGAGACCGTGCCGGTCAACGACTACACGCAGAAACTGACCTTCCAGATCGCCGGCGGCAATGCTCCCGACATAGCCTGGATGATGGAGGATGCCGCTCCGGCTTTCGAAAACGCCAATCTTGTGAAGGATCTCGGCCCGACGCTCAAGTCGGCGGAAGGCTATGATTTCGACGATTTCTCAAAGCCGGCCATGGGCCTCTGGCAGAAGGACGAAACGGTCTACGGCATTCCGTTCTCCACCTCGCCTTTCATGATCTACTACAACAAGGACATGTTCGACAAAGCCGGGCTCGAAGACCCGCTGACGCTCGCCGCCAAGAGCGAATGGAACATGGACAAGTTCCAGGAAGTCTCCAAGAAGCTCGCGGAAACCAATCCCGGCAAATGGGGCTTCGAGTTCAAGGATGGCGAAGGCTATGCCTCTCGCATGACCCATGCCCTTCTGCCGCCAATCCGCGCGTATGGTGGCGATATCTGGTCGAACAAGGAATGCGGCTTCGACAAGCCCGAAGCCGTCAAGGCGGTCAAGCAGTTGCATGACATGGTCTTCAAGGACAAGTCCATCGTTCCGCCGGGCGAACAGGGCGATTACTTCTCCGGCAATTCGGCGATGACGGTCAACCAGATTTCCCGTGCTTCGAAGATGGCGGAAGCCGGCTTCAAGTGGGGCATCGCACCGTTGCCCACCGGCCCAGGTGGCGAGTCACCCGTTATCGGCCAGGCCGGTCTTGTTGTGTTCGCCCAAGGCAAGAATACGGAAATCGCCGCGGAATTCGTAGCCCATATGACCAACAAGGAAAATGTCGCCACCATGGCGCAGTTCTTCCCGCCGGCCCGCAAGAGCGTTCTGCAGGCCGATGCATTCATCAACGGCAACAAGCTCGTGCCGCGCGAGATGATGAAAAATGTGGCTGCCGCGATAGAAAAGGGCCGGGTGGTTTCGGCCAACGAAAAAGCGCCACAGATTCTTGCCGCTATGGCGCCTCGTGTCGATGCCCTGTGGAAGCCGGATGCCGATGTCGATGCCGCCATCAAGGGCATCTGTGCGGCAATCCAGCCGCTGCTTTGATCAGAACGAAGATGGCCGATACCGTTCATAACTCCATTCGAACCGGCCAAAAGACCTGGCTGACGTTGAAGATGAGAGAGATGATGGAGGCGTGGCTGTTCGTCAGCCCCACCTTCATCGGCTTCCTCATCTTCTTCCTCGGTCCGCTCTGCGCAGTGGTCTATTATTCAATGACCGAATGGAACCTGCTCAGCCAGCAGGCCACCTTCGTAGGCCTTGCCAATTTTCAGAATGCGTTGCTCGAAAACCCTGACTTTTGGCTTGTGGTACGCAATTCGGTTGTTTTCGCGATCGGTCTCGTGCCGCTCAACATGGCGCTCGCGCTCGCCTTGGCGCTCGCCCTTTCCCGGCCGTTCTTCGGGGTCGTGTTCTTTCGCACGGTGTTTTTCGCTCCCGTCATCACCTCGGCCATCGCCTGGGCGATCGTCTGGAAGTTTCTGCTGCAGGGAGAAGGCGGTTTCATCAACCAGGTACTGGCGCTGGTCGGGATCACCGGTCCAAACTGGCTGCGTGAACCGAACTGGGCCATGGCGGCGGTCATCGTCACCCGCGTCATCAAGATGGTCGGCCTCAACATGATCCTCTACATTGCGGCGCTGCAAGCGATCCCGCGGGACTATGAAGAGGCGGCGCGCCTGGAGGGCGCCTCACGCCGGCAGATTTTCAGCATGATCACCTGGCCGTTGCTGGCGCCGACCACGCTCGTCATCATGGTCATCACGACGATCGGCTCTTTCAAGGTGTTCGATCACATATATCAGATGACCGGTGGCGGCCCGGAAAACGGCACACTGGTGCTTGCCTTCTACATCTACCAGCAGGGCTTCAAGTTCTTCAATGTCGGCTATGCCTCGGCGCTCGCGATGATCATGTTCGTGATGATCATGGCGCTGACACTGGTGCAGGTGATGCTGCGGAGAAAGGGATCGGAGTGACCCAGCGCCAAATCCAGATGCTCTACCGCACCTGCTGGACGATCGCACTGCTGATCGCCGCCATTCCTTTTGTTTTCCCATTCGTTTGGATGGTGTCTGCCGGCTTCAAGAGCGTGACCGAGATATTCGGTGCGCCGACGCTTATTCCGCGCGTCTGGCGCTGGCAGAATTTCGTTGAAGTGTTCACATATCAGCCGTTCGCGCGGCAGTATTTCAACTCGCTTTACATCGCGATCGTGGTGACGGCGCTCACCCTCGCCATCTCGTCCCTGGCCGGCTATGCGCTGGCGCGCATGCGGTTTGCCGGTGCCGGGCTGCTGATGCTTTTTCTGATCTCGGCGCTCATGGTGCCGGAGGAAGTGACGATCATTCCGAACTTCTTCCTGATGCGTTGGTTTGGTTTGGTGGATACTCACTGGCCGCTGATCCTGCTGCCCACCTTCGGCCCTCATGGGGTGATGGCAACGTTCCTGATGCGCCAGTACTTCCTGGCCCTGCCCAAGGAACTGGAAGAAGCCGGCAAGATGGACGGCCTCTCACGCTTCGGCGTTTGGTGGAAGATAGCGCTGCCGATGGCGCGTCCAGCCCTGGCTGCGGTTTCCATCATCACCTTTCTGTTCTCGTGGAACCTGTTCCTGGAGCCGCTGATCTTTCTGAGCTCGCTCGACATGTTCACGCTGCCTTTGGCCCTGTCGAACTTCAACGATAGCTACGGCTTACCGTTGTGGAACCTGCAGCTTGCCGCTACCAGCCTTGCCGTGGTGCCGATCCTGATCGTCTATCTGATCGCCCAGCGGCAGATCATCGAAAGTTTTGCGCTATCAGGCGTGAAGGGATGAGGAATTTTCGTTCATGAGCAGTGTATCGCTTAAAGGCATCGAAAAACGCTTCGGCGCCGTCGAGGTCATCCGTGGTGTCGATCTCAGGATCGATCCGGGCGAGTTCGTCGTATTCGTCGGTCCGTCAGGCTGCGGCAAGTCAACGTTGCTGCGGCTGATTTCGGGGCTGGAATATCTCAGCGGCGGTGAACTTGCGATTGGCGGCCGGGTGGTCAACGAAGTGCCGGCTTCGAAACGCGGCGTTGCCATGGTCTTCCAATCCTATGCCCTTTATCCGCACCTGACCGTCCGGGACAATATGGGTTTCGGGCTGAAGGTCCGCAAAGTTCCGGCACAGGAGCGTCAGAAGCGTGTCGATGAAGCAAGCGCCACGCTGAAGCTCGAAGCATTGCTCGATCGCTACCCCCGCGAGCTTTCCGGCGGTCAGCGGCAGCGCGTCGCGATCGGCCGGGCCATCGTCGGAAATCCCGATGTCTTCCTGTTCGACGAACCGCTGTCGAACCTCGATGCAGAGTTGCGCGTGCACATGCGCTCTGAAATCGCCGCACTGCACAAGCGGCTCTCCACGACGATGATCTATGTAACGCATGACCAGATCGAAGCGATGACGCTCGCCGACAAGATCGTGGTTCTGCGCGACGGCCGTGTCGAGCAGGTCGGCTCCCCCCGGGAACTATACGAGCGGCCGGCAAATATCTTCGTGGCGCAATTCATCGGAAGCCCAAAAATGAATCTGCTCCCGGCAGATATCGCGCCTTTGCTGACAGGCGCAACGGTAGCGGATACCGCCGCCGAGACCATCGGGATAAGGCCGGAGCATCTGATCGTCGTGGAACCTCGAGAGGGGACGCTGCGCGGAACCGTCGGGCTTTGCGAATATACCGGGGCGGTAACGCTGCTCCACGTCAAGTTGCCGGCTGGGCACGATTGCCTCGTTCTGTACGACGGTGGTGACATGAAGGCGGGAAACCAAATCGGACTCACCGCCGATGTCTCGAAGGTGCACTTTTTCAATGGCAACGGGCAGACAATAAAGCGGACGGAACAAGGCCGGACTGCTTGAGCGTACCGCCGCTTTTGGCGCGGGCGCGACCCGCAGAAGTCTCTTAAGAGCCGGGTTCGTCTACTCGCCCTGGCGCAAGTTGCGAAGCCGGTCGAAAAGGACGGCGAGCACGATTGCGCCACCGATAAAGCAGCCCTGCCAGAACGCGTTGATGCCAAGCAGGCCAAGACTGTTCCGGATGATCTCGATGAGTGCGGCGCCGACCAAGGCTCCAAAGGCGGTGCCAACGCCGCCGGCCAGATTGGCGCCGCCGATAACCGCAGCGGCAATGACCTGAAGTTCCATCCCGGCGCCGATATTTGTGGTGACGGCGCCGAGCCAACCGGTTTGAATGATGCCGGCAACCCCCGCCGAGAGGGCCGAAATCATATAGACGATGACCTTGATCCTTGGCACGGGAACGCCCGTCAGTGTCGCGGCGTGCTCATTGCCGCCGATCGCAAAAACATAGCGGCCGAACTTGGTCCAGCGCAGCACGAAACCGGTAATGAGTGCCAGCACGACCATGTAAAGCACTGGATTGGCGATGCCAAAAACCCAGGCGCCGCCACCCAGCGCCAACAGTTTGTCGTGATCAGGTCCGAACTCAAAAACCACAGTGTTGTTGGATGCAACCATCGCAAGGCTGCGCGCAATCGACAACATGCCGAGTGTGACGACGAAAGGCGGGAAGCCGAGATAGGCAATCAAGACGCCGTTGAAAGCTCCGACCAGAAGAGCCGTACCGATCGAGGCCGCGATGCCGACTTCAATACTGTATCCCGCATGCATGACCACCGCCAGCACCATGCTGCACAGGCAAAGTACGGAGCCAACGGACAAATCGATGCCGCCGGTGATGATGACCAGCGTCATGCCCAGCGCGATAATGGCGACGAAGGTGACGTTGCGGGTGATGTTGTAGATGTTCTTCGCCGTCGCAAAGGAGTCCGTTGCCATCGACAGAAAAATGCAGGCTAGAATGACTGCAATCAGCACCCAGAATGTCTGACCGCTCATGATCGTTGCAAGCCAGCTCCGTTGCTTCTGTCCGATCGTTTGGTCAAGTGTAATCGCCATCGTCGACCTTCTTCCTTCCTGTTGCAACGGATAGCATCGATCACACCTGTTCGATGGCGCCGGTAATCAGTCCCGTCACTTCCTCCGGCGAACTTGCCGCAATCTGCTTGTCGGCTACTTTTCTGCCTCGCCGCATCACGATCACACGGTCGGCGACCGAAAAGACGTCGGGCATGCGGTGACTGATCAGGACAACGACAATGCCCCGGTCCCGCAATTGGCGGATCAGATTCAGAACCTCAGCGACCTGGCGCACGGAAATGGCTGCGGTCGGCTCGTCCATCAATACGATTTTCGCTTCCGACAGCATCGTGCGGCCGATAGCGACCGCTTGGCGCTGGCCGCCTGACATTTGCTTGACGAGATCGCGCGCCCGCGTCTCGGATTTGAGCTCGCGAAATATCTCGCCGGCGCGCTTGTACATGGCCTTGTGGTCGAGGATGCGAAGAGGCCATACGCCGCGGCGCAATTCTCGTCCGAGGAACACGTTCGCTGCCGCCGTCAGATTGTTGCAGAGCGCCAAATCCTGGTGAACGATCTCGATGCCATGCTGACGCGCTTCCTTCGGCCGATGAAGCACGAGATCGGCGCCGTCGAGCCGCATGGTTCCATGGCTCGGCCGGAAGTTGCCGGCGATCATCTTCACCAGTGTGGACTTGCCAGCCCCGTTGTCGCCCATCAGGCCGACAACCTGCCCCGCCTCGAGCGAAAACGAAACATCGTTGACCGCCTGGATGGCACCGAAATGTTTGGAAACATTGCTGAGCTCAAGAACCGCCACCAGCCTCCTCGCCTCCCAAAACCTGCGGGCTATCCATCGCACCGAACCCTGCTTGTCTTCGAGGCAAGGCTCCGGCGAGTTCGCTTTCCAGTATCCTCCCAGGAAAGCGATTGGGAGCATTTACGCAAAACCCTGCGACAGCGTCAACTCATTGTCCCGGCAATTGGCCTTATTGTCGCAAAAATCTGTTTTGTCAGACAAATATCATTTGACGAGAGTGGCGCGCAGATATTAGCTATCAATGGGGGAGAAACGGCATGCTGATCCTTGTGACCGGAGCGACGGGCAAGGTCGGGCGGCGCTTTATTGCTGGGCTGCTTGACGATCCGAGATTTTCCAAAGCCCGTATTCGTGCGCTTTGTCATAATCGTTTGTACGAGGCGACCGATCGTGTCGACGTCTTCCAAGGCTCGATCGCCGATCGCGATGTCGTAGCAGCGGCGCTGGATGACGTTACCCATGTCGTGCATCTCGCCACATGCAAGGAAACGCCTGAAGACATCATGGATGTTACGGTCAAAGGTCTCTTTTGGCTGCTCGAGGAGTTCCGTACGAGCGTGACGGCACGCCAATTCATCCTGATCGGTGGTGATGCGGGTGTGGGACATTTCCACTATCGCCACGACGGCCCGATCACCGAGAACGCTCGCCATTGTGCCTATCCGGGAAGCTATGCCCTCTCCAAAGTCCTGGAAGAGGTCATGCTGGAGCAGTTTGGCATTCAGTACGGCCTCAATGGCTGTTGTCTGCGCGCACCCTGGATCATGGAAAAGGACGATTTCAAGTATTCGCTGTCTTTTGGAGACGACGTCTTTGGTGGTCCGGACTGGAAGACGCTCGTTCCGGAAGACGCGGCACGGCGCTATGCGGCGATGGGTACTGTGCCGCTGCTCTTGGATGCCGACGGACGTGCACTGAAGCGCAATTTCGTCCATGTCGATGACCTTGTGTCGGCAATACTGGCAGCGATCGACAACCCGCGGGCAGAGCGGCAGCTCTTCAATATCTGCATGGATCGCCCCGTCGACTATGCTGAAGTCGCCGCCTATCTCTTGCGCACGCGCAATCTCGGCTCTGTCGACATACCGAGCCGCTTCCATTCCAATTGGATGGACAACAGCAAGGCGAAATACCTGCTGGATTGGCGGCCAAACTACGATCTCGAAATGCTTATCGACTCGGCTTGGCAATACGAGCGTTCAAAGGAGGAGCCTCGCATCGTCTGGTATCCGGGTTGATTTCGTGTGGCGGGCACGCGGTGTCCGTCTGTTTCAAGGGAGGAAACTATGAGGAAGGCACTACTACTTACAGCCGCAGTTTTAGCACTGACCGCCGGGCAAGCCCTGGCCAAGAAGCAACTCGTCATCGTCGTCAAGGGCCTCGACAATCCGTTCTTCGAAGCAATCAATCAAGGTTGCCAGAAGTGGAACAAGGAGAACCCAACTTCGGAATACGAATGCTTCTACACCGGTCCAGCATCGACATCCGATGAAGCCGGCGAAGCGCAGATCGTTCAGGATATGTTGGGCAAGGCAGACACGGCTGCAATTGCAATCTCGCCGTCAAATGCAAAGCTCATCGCCCAGACTTTGAAGACGGCCAATCCGACGGTTCCGGTGATGACGCTCGATGCCGATCTTGCCGCCGAGGATGCAGCGTTGCGCAAGACCTATCTCGGCACCGACAACTATCTGATGGGCGCCCGCATCGGCGAATACATCAAGAAGGGCAAGCCGAAGGGCGGCAAGATCTGCACGATCGAAGGCAATCCAGGAGCGGACAATATTCTACGCCGCGCACAAGGGATGCGCGACACGCTTACTGGTCAGAAAGGCTTGACCGAGCTGAAAGGCGAGGGTGGTTGGACCGAGGTCGCCGGCTGCCCGGTGTTCACCAATGACGACGGTGCCAAAGGCGTTCAGGCAATGACCGATATCCTCGCGGCCAATCCCGACTTGGACGCATTCGGTATTATGGGTGGCTGGCCATTGTTCGGCGCGCCGCAACCTTATCGCGACCTGTTCAAGCCGATGGCCGACAAGATCGCCAGCAACGATTTCGTCATTGGTGCCGCCGACACGATCGGCGACGAGGTCGCCATTGCGAAGGAAGGACTGGTGACGGCGCTCGTCGGCCAACGGCCGTTCGAGATGGGCTACAAGGCACCGTCGGTGATGATGGATCTGATTGCCGGCAAGCCGGTTGAAGATCCGGTCTTCACCGGGCTCGATGAGTGCACGAAGGATACAGTCGACACCTGCATTCAAAAGTAGCTTCACGGTTTGGCGCACCCAGTTCAAGGGTGCGCCGACTGTTCTCACGAGACGGATCGAGAGATCCGCTGGGCTTGACGCGCCCTGAATTCCGCGCTTTGTGCCAGCGTCAATCGCAGGCGACTTCCTCGTTATTACGATTGTTGTGATCATACGTGCAGACAGTCGAAAGAATGCTGAGGCAGTAGAAATAAATGCCTGACAAAAAATCGGGAAAGCCAACGGCTGCGCTCGAGGTGGTGATGGTTGACCGCTCGGCCACCACAAGGCGCCCAAATTCTCCCCGCATGACTGGGGCGAGTGTTCATGTGTCTTTGGCAGGCGAGATCGGTCTGCGAATCGTGCGCGGCGACTATCCGCCGGGCACGATCCTGCCTAATGAAGCAAAATGGTCGGAAGTCTTTGAGGTCAGCCGATCGGCGGTGCGCGAAGCGATCAAGATGTTGATGGCCAAGGGCCTGCTTTCTTCCCGCCCGAAAATCGGCAGCTGGGTCGAACCCAAGGAACGTTGGAACCTGCTGGATCGAGATGTCTTGGGCTGGTATGCGGCATCTCCTGATCGCGAATCCTTTCTGAGGGCCGTGCAAGAACTCAGGCATATGATCGAGCCGGAAGCGACCGCGCTTGCTGCGGAACGCCGAACTGACGAGCAAATGAACGCGATCAACCAGGCCCTGCATGACATGGATCAGGCGACATCGCTCCAGCAGCGAACAGAAGCCGATGCGCGATTTCATATCGCGATCTTACGCGCCTCGGGAAATGATCTGCTGGTGCCGCTCGGCGTATTGATCGAATCGGCGCTGAACCACCTCTTCGCCCATGTGACGCGGGAGGAAGACAATTTGCGATATGCGCTGAAACTTCATGAAAATATTGAGAAAAGCATTCGGCTGCAGCGACCGACCATGGCGCGCAACGCAGTCCGCAAGGCGTTGGCAAATACCGACGAAATCATCGCCCGGTGGTCACGATAGATTTTTGCATCCTCTCCGACTGGCGCGTTGCCGATAGCTTGATGCAGGGGAATTCAACCTCCTATAGTCCTCGATGCCTACCCAAAACCCGCGGCTTGTGCTACTTTCCTTGGCAACCTTCGGGGGCTGAGCCATGCGTGGGCTGCTTGCATCGGTGGCGTTGATTTTCACAGCGACGGTGGCCGCTGCGGAGAGCCCTTTGTTCGATGCCGTTGCCACTGGAAACACCGCCGTCGTCGAGCAGGTTCTGGCTACCGGTGCCGATGTCGACAGTCGGGCACGCGATCAGGCAACACCTCTTATCAACGCTGCGCTCGGAGCCCAGCTTGCCATAGCCGAATTGCTGATCGGCAAAGGGGCCGACGTCATGGCTCGGAACTCGGGCGGCTTTACGCCGCTTCATGCCGCGGCCTTTTCCGGCAGCGTGCCGATCAGCAAACTACTTCTCTCCCATGGCGCGACGCTCGACGATGCGGCCAATAAAGCAGGTGTGACACCGCTGATGGTCGCCGGTGAGGAAAACCACGTGGCTCTCGCCACGTTTCTTCTCGCTGAGGGGGCTGACGTCGGTCATGCGGAGGTTCACGGCTACACGCCAATCACGCGAGCAATCTGGAAGGGCAACTCGGACATCGTGCGGCTTTTTAAGCGGCATGGTGCGCCTTGCCCTCCGGCCAGCCGCATCGGCGAGAAAGAATACGCGAAGTGCATGGAAATCCATGATTGAATAGGAGGCACAGATGTATGCGGGGACCAGAAGCGGTGTGCGAGGAATTGCTATGGCGGTGTTCGTTGTGGCTTTGGTAGCTGCCGGTGGACCGCGGGCTTTCGCCGACGACTCGGTAAACACGGGGTATTTCGGCGGCGTGGCAATCATGGGATACGACCCCGTTGCCTATTTCACCGAAGGCAAAGCGGTGAAAGGCTCCGAGGAATTCTCCCACGAATGGCTGGGGACGCCGTGGCTTTTTGCCAATGCCAAACACCGTGAAATGTTCATCAGCGAGCCGATCAAATATGCGCCTCAATATGGCGGCTACTGCGCGGGCGAGGTGGCTCTCGGATCGGTGACGGTCAACGTCGATCCGGAAGCATTCAAGATCATCGAGGGCAAGCTTTACCTGATCTACGACAAGGGATCGGCAGAAGGGTTTGCCGCTCATGTGGCCGAAGCAGTGCCGAAAGCCGATAGAAACTGGCCGAAGGTCGCAGCCGATCTCGAACGCGATCAGTATCACTGACCGGTGGAGCGCGGCTATTTGACGGGCGAAAAATAGAAGACCTTCGTGGAGTTCACGTAAGCATAGCTGGTTTCAGCGGGCGAGTTTGCAGGTCTGTAGATCGGGCCGCAATCGGCTCGTCCAAATGCGTTTTCACTCTGCTCGCAAAGCATGTCGCCATTGACGAAAACCGTTCCGGTGACCATCTGCGTCGTCGAGCGGAAGGCCGCCTTGCCGTCGCGTTCGATTTGCATGAGTGCAGGGCTTCCTGAGGGCTCGGTCTTGCCCCGGAGGAGTTTGCCCATGACGATACTTGCGATTTCTTCACCGTGCAGGCGTTCGTGCTCGTTGCCCTTGAAACCGAACGGCCACTCCGGCAGGCCGGCCTCGCGCAGAGCATCGAGGATAAACGCCAAATCCCGCTCGTTGCGGAAATGGGCATTGCTGAGACGCCAGTCCGCCAGAGAATCGCGCCCAGCCAGTAAGCGAAGTCCCTCGGCGACAGTCGCACGGGCGTCGTCGAGGCGACCGGCACGGACATAGGCCATAGCGAGTGGGGTAACGAAATCGCCATTTCCCGGAGAACCATCGCGCGCGCGTTCGAAGCTGTCGATGGCCTTCGTGTAGTCGCGCTGCAAATAAAATACCAGGCCAGCAGTATATCGGTTGATGGCGGAGAGGTTCGGATCGTGCCTGAGCGCCGTGTCCACGGCCGCGCCGGCCTCGGCATGATTGCCGGAGAACAATTGAACGTATGCCAACGCCATATGAGCTTCGGCATCGGCAGACCCGAGCGAAACTGCCTGCTGCGCCGAGGTGACCGCCTGCTCGTAGCGGCGGTCCACGACTTGCATGACGGCAAGAACGGCGTATGGCGATGAAAGAGCCGAGTCGAGCGCCAGCGCGCGACTTGCCTTCTCGTAGGCCCTTTTTCGCGCCGGCGCGCTCTGGAGAACGTCGTCGTAAGCGCTTCGCCAGACATAGGCGGTCGCGTGCGCGTCGGCCGCGAAGGCCTCTGCAAAACCGGGGTCGAGCGCCTCCGCCTTGTCAAAGAGCGCCAGTGCCTCGAGCAGCCGGGAACGGCGGCCGGTACGCGTCGCCTGCTCGGCACGAAGGTAGTAGTCGTATGCCTCGAGATTGGCGGTCGGCGGACGGGTAATCCGTTCCGTCTCAGATTGAGTGAGTTTCAGGCCGAGCGCTTCGGCGATCTGCCGACTGAGCTCATCCTGCACAGCCATGACATCCGCCGCGGCGCGGTTAAATCGGTTGGCCCACAAGTGGTCGCCGCTTGCGGCATCGCTCAGTTGCGCATTGACGCGGATTTGATCGCCTATCCGTTGCACGCTGCCCTCAACGACAAACCGCACGCCGAGATCGCGTCCGATGTCGGCCAAAACGAGAGGCTTGCCTTTGTATGCAAACACCGAATTGTGACCGATGACGTCAAGGTCCGAAAGCATGGTCAGATCGGCAATCAGGCTGTCGGTAATGCCATCCGTGAAATAATCCTGGCCGGCGTCGCTACTCAAATTGGCGAAGGGAAGCACCGCTACCGACGGACGTTGGGGCACAGACGGCCATTGCCATACGAAGACAATCGCAGCGGCCGCAATCAACAGCGCTGCAAGTGTGGCCAGGATGATCGCCCGGCGGCGCGGCCGACGGGAGGCGACGACCTTGCCTGCCTCGGAGGGATCTAACAGAACACGATAGACGCGAACCGGATCGGCTATGTTCTTCAGTTGCTGCTCACCGAGAGAGGAGAAACCGACCTCAGCCTTGTGTACCGTGTGATCGAATGCGGTGCCGGATATGCAAATTCCGCCGGGCTGGGCAAGACTTTCCAGCCGCGCGGCTATGTTGACGCCGTCACCGTGAATGTCCTCTCCTTCGACGATGACATCGCCGAGATTGACGCCGATGCGAAAAAGCATCCGCTGTTCGGGCCGCAGGGCCGCGTTGCGTTCCGCCTTCTGTTGCTGGATTTTGACGGCGCAGCGCAAGGCATCCACCACGCTATGGAACTCAACCAGGATCCCGTCGCCCATCGTCTTGATCAGGCGGCCGTGGTGCGTGGCGATCTTCGGCTCGAAGAGTTCGTGGAGGTCGGTGTGGAAGCGGATACGCGTTCCCTCTTCGTCGATCTCGCTCATGCGGCTGTAACCGACCACATCCGCAATCAGGACTGCTGCAAGGCGGCGCTCCATACCAGCTCTTTCCGGGTGTCCGATCACCTGCCATTATCTTACAGCAGGTGCCGTGCCGTTGCTATCAGAGTTGCCCGAAGTGGCATCACGTTCGCTGGCCACATGCTCTCTTGGAGAGGGCGTAATCTGAGAGGCTGCTCGCGCGTCCATCCATAGAATGAGCAGTTCGCGATATCGGCTCGACAGCTGCTCCCCTCAGCGTAGACCAAGATCCGCTATTGTAAGTCCTGCCTTACGAAGTCCTTCCACGCGGCGGTCAAAGTCCTCCGGGTTTCGAAATGGAAGGACCCGCCGGCGGCGCTCGACAGAAAAATCGGGATTGATCCGGAGTGCCTTCTCCCAGGCCTGCCGGCTCTCCTCCGGCCGGCCGAGGTGCCCATAGCATGAGGCAAGCAGGGCGTAGGCGGTCTCCGACTGGGAGTTTTGTTGGAGCCGCTGCTCGATGGCGACAATCGCTTGTTCATATTCGCCGAGAGAAAAGCGCGCATCGGCGCGAAATTGGAAGAGAATGTCCGGATGGTGCGGGTCGAGCCGCATCGATGCATCGAGTGTTTCCAGGGCGCCTGCGGGATCGCCGGAGAATATCTGGATATGGGCCATCAGTAGCAGAAGCTCTGCGGAGTTGGGCTGCAGCGCGAGGCCCTGCTGCACCTCTGCCCGCGCCCGGTCCAGTTCCCGGTTCCACATGCAAGCCATGCCCAGTGCGAAGCGGCCGTTGGGCTGTTCCTCGGCCATCTCCACGGCCTGCTGCGCGAGATCCTTCCCGATCCGCAGCGAGCCTTCTGGATCGGTGCTCCAGGCGTTGACGTAGTCGAGCACGTGGGTGAAGGAAATGAGGGCCTGGGCGGCTGCATATTGCGGATCGATGGCGATGGCGTCGGCCGCCAGGCTGCGGGCGGCTCTGTTTCCGGTTCGGGTATGGGCCGACGCCTGCTCGCGGCCACGTAACAACAACTCGTAAGCGTTGACATTGAGTGCGCGCCCTTGGACTAATCGATCCTGGTCGCCATGCGTGAGGTTCAGCCTGAGCGCGGCCACGATCTCCTGGGTGAGCTCATCCTGAACCGCGAAAATGTCGGTGAGGTCGCGATCAAACCGGCTGGCCCAGATATGTCCGCCATTGCTGGCGTCGATCAATTGGGCGGTGACACGCACACGGTTGCCGGCCTTGCGCACGCTGCCCTCAAGGACATAGCGGACGCCGAGCGCCTTGGCCATATCAGGCACCGAGGCTGTTACATTCTTGTAGACGAAGGATGAGTTGCGGGCGATGACGTGCAATTCGCACAGCTTCGAGAGGTCGGTGATGATGTCCTCGCTGATACCGTCGGAGAAATACTCCTGTTCGGCATCGCCGCTCATGTTGTTGAACGCCAGTACGGCGATGGACGGCTTGTCGGGAACGACCGGAACTGACGGCATTTCGATTGCGGGCCGCACCTGTCGTGCCGGGTTCGGCTGCGGAGTTCCGATCTGGAGCGAATAGACCTGCATCGGTTCAGCGATATTCTTAAGCTCAATTTTGCCGAGATCTGTCACGGCAAGGTCAAGCCGTGCTTTCACCTGGCGGTAGGCGTCTTCGGAAAGACAAATGGCGCCCGGCTTGGCAATTCCCTCCAACCGCGCGGCGATATTGACGCCGTCGCCCATCAAGTCGCCGTCATTCTCCTCGACCACATCTCCCAGATGGATCCCGACCCGGAACTCGATGCGATGTTCAGGCGACACGCCGATATTGCGCTCGACCATGGCAGTCTGCACTTCGATCGCGCAGCGCACGGCGTCCACGACGCTGCGAAACTCGATGAGGCTTCCGTCACCGGTACGCTTGACGACCCGGCCATTGTGCACGGCAATGGTCGGATCGACCAGGTCGCTGCGCAACGTTCTCAGCCGCGCCAGGATGCGATCCTCATCCGCACCGGCGAGGCGGCTGTAGCCGACCACATCTGCGACCAGGATCGCCGCCAGTTTTCGCGTCACGTTCGTAGGTCCCAATTCCTCGTCGGATCAAAATAACACAGTGTGATCGGCAACGCCGCCAAATCCGATTGCCTTCGCTAAGAAGCGGTCCGTGGCGGGTTGCTTGGACTTGAAGATGGTCGGTGAAGCCTAAGCGATATCCGCGGCTAAGCTCCGTCTTTCAGAGAGAAGGCAAGGACGTAGTCGCCGACATCTTTCGAATAGGGCGCGCCGCCAACCGATATCAGCACATACTGCTTGCCTGTTTTCGGTGAGACGTAGGTCATGGGTATCGCGCTCGAGCCGACCGGCAGGGGATATTTCCAGAGCTCGGCACCGTTCTCGGCGTCATAGGCGCGGATATAATAGTCCTGGAAGCCGGCGAAGAAGACGATTCCGCCGGCGGTCGCCGAAGTGCCGGCATAGCTCGGCAGGCCCATCGGCATAGGCAGCTTGGTTTTGATCTTGAACGGCCCAAGTTCTTCGGCTGTGCCGGCCGGAACCTGCCACGCGATCTTGCGCGTCTTCAGATCGACTGCAGTGACGGTGCCGAAGGGCGGTTGGGTGCAGGGAACGCGGAGCCTCGATGTCCACATCTCGGTGGCCATGGCGTAAGGCGTACCGCGCTGCGGGGCGGAGGGGCCGTGAGCAGTCGTGGTGAGGGCAAAGTCGACATACTCCTCGCGAGGGATGAGTGCAAAGAGACTGGGGACGCGGATATCGTTCATGAAGACCCTGTTGTTGGGCAGATCGACCGATACGCTTCCCCAGTTGAGGCCACCCAGATTTCCCGGCTGCTGGATTGCATATTGCGTGCCGATCGGGGTGAAATCGCCGTCATAGCGCATTTTGCGGAAGGCGATGCGGCATGCCAGTTGATCGAACATCGTCAGGCCCCAGGCCGTCTGCTCCGTCACGCGCTCCGCACCGATTGTCGGCATGCCGACGGAATAGGGCTGCGTCGGGGAGAGTTTCTCTTCCGGCACGCTGCCTTGCTGCGGCACCGGCTTCTCCTGAACTTCGGCAAGCGGTGTGCCGGTTCGGCGGTCGAGGAGAAAAAGCTGCCCGCGTTTGGTGGTCTGCAGCAGAGCAGGCACGGTGGCGCCATTGCCGTCAGGCAGATCGACCAGGGCCGGTTGGGCCGGCAGATCATAGTCCCAGATGTCGTGATGCACGGTCTGGAATTTCCATTTCTCCCGACCCGTCGTCACATCGAGTGCCACCAATGTCGCATTGTATTGATCGGCGAAGGCAGGGCGATTGACGCCGTAATAATCCGGCGTGGTATTGCCGAGCGGTGCATAGATGAGGCCAAGCTTGTCGTCGAATGCGGCCGTCGTCCACATGTTGGGCGTGGCCCGCGTATAAGTCTGGCCCTCCGGCGGGAGTTTGGTGATCTCCGGGTTGCCGAGATCCCATGCCCATTCAAGCTCGCCGGTGACGACGTTGAACGCACGGATGACGCCAGAGGGTTCGCCGACCTCCTGATTGTCCGTGACCCAGCCTCCGACGACGATCAGGTTGCGGGCAATCAGCGGCGCCGATGTCTGGAAATAATAGCCCGTCTTGACTTCGCCCATGCCCTGGGAAAGCTGCACGGTGCCATGGTCTCCGAACTCCTTGCAGGGCGCGCCGGTCTTGCTGTCGATCGCCAGGAGACGGGCATCGATCGTCGTCTGCACCAGGCGCTCATCGCAAAGACCATCGGCAGACTGCGCTTCCGTCGGCATCTTGTAGTAACCGAGGCCGCGGCAGCGTTGCCAATAAGGCGCCGTCGCCTTGGGATCGAAAGTCCAGCGGGGTTTGCCGGTATCTGCATCGAGCGCTGCGATCACATCTGTCGGCGTGCAGGTGTAAACGGTATCGCCGATCTGCAGAGGCGTGTTCTGATCGGCGCCATCGCCTTTTCCGGTGCGATATGTCCAGGCGAGATCGAGCTTGGAAACATTGCCGCGGTTGATCTGATCGAATGGGGAATAACGATCTCCTGCCGTGGTGCGGCCATAGGATGTCCAGTCGGAGGGAGAGTTGTCGCCCTTGGCGGTTTTATAGGCGGTGATGTCGGCGGAGGGGTGGATGATCCCATGCGGCACGAAGCTGAGACCGAAACCCGCGACAAAAATGAGAGCGGTCACCGAGGCGCCGCCATAAAAGAGCTTCCGGTTGGCGGTCGGGGAAAGCGACGGTGCAAAGAGAAGGGCAAAGCCCGCCAGCGCGATGGGGGACATCAAGCGGGCAAACAGCGCCCAGAAATTGAGACCCGACTCCCATAGCGCCCAGGGAAAGGTGAACATGGCGACAAGCAGGACGATGAGCCCGCCTACCGTCTTCCGGCGCCACAGCAGAAGCGCTGCAACCAGATAGGCAAGCCCGACGATCGCGTAATAGGGCGAGCCGCCGAGGCGCAGCAACCAGGCGCCGCCTCCGGTCAGCCCCAATCCGATAAGGGCGAGAACAATACAGAACAGGGTGGCCAGAAATTTCATAGTCTCCTCATCCAATCCGCCGCCCGATCACCTGGATTCCAACTCCGACCGTCGCATGGCCCTCGGGAAGCACAGGGCCATGGGTTGATGGTCAGAGACGCGTCTTCGGGAGAGGGCTGCTCTCTCGTTCAATTTTTACCTGATGTACCTGTGGTCACTGACACGCGGCCCCGACCCGGCAATGATGCCGCTGCCGCTCTGCGGCAACGGCTTGCCATTCCAAATCGGGTCAATACTTCTGAAAGGGGCACAGATGGTTCTCGGCGAAAAGCTTGATCTAGCGAACGGGCGACCGACAGGATTCGACTATATGCGATTGCTGTTAGCCTTTTCAGTGCTTTGGATACACACGGCCCGTGTCACCTATGGCGACGACCTGTTTCTCTGGGAGTCACCCTTCCGCCCTGTCATCAAGTCAGTTCTGCCCATGTTCTTTGTCCTGAGCGGGTTTCTGGTGGCTGGCAGTCTCGAACGATCGAAGACATTGATCTCTTTTCTCGGCAATCGATTTATCCGGATCTATCCCGCTCTCGCGGTAGAGGTGTTGCTGGCTGCCTTTATACTCGGAGCGATCTATACAGAGTATGACCTGCGTGACTATTTCACCGATCCTCAGTTCTTTACATATCTGATGAATGTCACAGGGCACATTCACTTCAATCTACCCGGGGTATTCCTGGATAATCCTGACGCCGCAATGGTGAACGGGCAGCTCTGGACGGTGCCCTTCGAGCTTGAGTGCTATGCCGTGATCGCCGCACTCTTCCTGCTCGGCGTGGTCAGGCGGCGGGTGATTGCCCTTATCGCCACGCCGGCGTTGATCATAGCCTTCGGTATTGCAAGATATTGGAAACATGGAAGCGATTGGGCAACTATGCCGACGACCGCGTCCGGCAATCTCCTCATTTGTGCTTTTCTTGTGGGGGTGACCTTCTATCTCTACAAGGACAAGGTTCTTTGGGACATCCGAATTTTCCTCGCCTCTGTGGCAATGATTTTGTGGGCCTACTGGTTCACCTCCTTTGGGGACTTCATTGCCATTCCGGCCATGGGATATGTCACGGTCTTCCTTGGTCTCACCTCGCCCCGCAAGCTCGGCGTCCTGCGTGGGGCCGACTACTCCTACGGCGTGTTCCTCTATGGCTATCCGATCCAACAGGCGTTCGTAGCGCTCGGCCCCTGGGCGCATAACTGGTGGTTGAACGGCATCGTCTGCAGCATTGTTGCCGCTTGCTTTGCCGCCTTCTCGTGGAGATTCATCGAAAAGCCGGCGTTGAAATTGAGGAAACAAGTCACCTGGCTGGAAAACCTCAGTCTCCAACGCAGCGTAAAACGGCAACTGGCCGGCGCGGTCTCGAAATAGGTTTGTCGATATCTGCCTCGAGGCTGGCAATTCCATCGCAGGTGCTCAACCGGCAAGGACATCAGCAGGGCTCGCCATAGCGGCGGCCCTGTTTCGTTGTTGCCTGACCGATCGCCTCAGATAAATATCCGGGTCCATCGTAGGGGCCGAGTTTTCCGGAGGCTGCTGCGCAACCTTGATGCGATCGATGTTGCGCTTGCCGGACGAGCATAAGTTGCCAGCGCATATGCGCTCAAGCATAAGCCTATGGCCAAATTCATCTTTTCAGGGATATCAAATGAGCGTTCAGTTCGGCGAGAGAACGCCGCAGCTGCATTATCGGCTCCTGTATAAGCCTCAGATACCTAAATCTTTCTGACCGCAATACCCAGGGATTTCTTGGGTTTAATCGGTAGAACGGCCCCGCTGGATGAATAGTCGAATATTCTCCGGCGTTGTCCGTCGATTTGCTGGACTGCTATTAGCAATATTTTAACCACAATAGGTAAAATACTTTGATCGGACTTCGTTTCGACTTTGGGTTTTGTCATGTCATCGAGGGCTGACGGTGGCTTGAAGGAGGTGTGAAGAGAGGATCAGAATAATGCTGAAAAGCACGCTCGTCGTGGTTGCCGTCTCTATCGCCGCCGGAGCGACCATTCGCGCCTCGGCCTTTGCAATCTTTGCATTTCTGGTGGTCACGGCCCTGGGCGGCGTGATCCTGCTGAAAGGTTCCTCCTTGACGGAGGCGGTCGTTTCTTGCGTCGAAGTGCTTGTATTGATGGAGATATGCTATCTGGCGGGTCTATTCGCCTTCTCCTTGTGGCATATTCAAAAGCGCCGGAAAAAGAACTCCATTACTGAGCGCTCCCATCTCACTGGCAAGCGTCCTCATGGGTAATGACATGGCCGACGCGGCAGGATGCTCGGTTGCGCTATGTCAGGGTGTCTAAAGCGCATCGCAATATTTTAGGTTAGCTTGCCGCGCCTTGGTCTTTGGTTTGCGCATGTCGTTGTCGCAAAACCGCAACACAGTTTTACGCGACATGCTTTAGGAATCGACTTTGGGCAGCAACGCGTGCCGGGAAAGCAGCGCCGACAGCGTTTTTGCCATGATCACGAAATCCAGCCTGAGCGTCCATTTGGACAAATATTCGACGTCGAGGGAAATTCCATTCGGATAGCTGACGTCGTTGTGCCCGCTAGTTTGCCAATGGCCAGTCAGGCCGGGACGGACGGCCATATAGGCATAGGCATGTTCACCGTAACGCGGCAGCTCTTCCTTGGTAATGGCGCGAGGCCCGACGAGGCTCATTTGACCCAGCAACACGTTGATCAATTGCGGAAGCTTGTCGAGGCTCGATCGCCTCAAAATATCGCCGACGACCGTGACGTGCGCGTCGGTCGTTGTGCCGGATCCTGTCGTCCGAAACTTGAGGCAACCAAACTCTTTTCCCTTATAACCGATCTTGCGATGAGAATTGAAAACAGGGCCCCAATCACTTAGCGTGACGATGACTGCCGCCGACAGAAGGAGCGGCGACAGAAAGAATAAGAAACTTGCCGCAATGATAATGTCCAATGCGCGCTTCAGAATTCTGCTGATCAGACGGGGTTGTGACGAATTGAATGGACGCCTTTCCTGTCGAGCCCTGGCGAAATCCCGCCAACGTTCGGTTGGGTTGATGCCCTGATTTTTTCCCGCCACCCCTGTCTCCGTTAGATGAATTCCAGAAATCACAGCCAAAGCTTTGTTTTAATGCAAGTTTGATGTCTGTGACCGAGGTCATAATCATGAATAAATTCTTTATACTCTAAAGAAATTCTTGTGAATATTAAAGGTATTACCTTTGCTTTTGACTATACAGCAGAAATGTTATTTAGTTTTATTTTAAAATTTGGTGTTGTTGTTATAATTGTTAGATGTATTCTGCAGGTAGGCAATTGTCATAAAATGTATAAAAATCGTCATGCAGCCCCAAAGACTTGTATGCGATAGAATTCAATATGAATTTTATTATATATAAAGATGAGGATTGTTCATAATTATGTATAGATTAAACACGAATTTTTTATTTTATTATTGTTTGACTTTCTAATTTAACCTATTACGAATGTCGCTCAAGACAAATAAGACAATTATTCTGTGTGGAGTTGTGCGTATGGACGGGGCGATCAGCACTAGAGACAACAGACCTAGAGGAAACGCAGCGCGAATAAGCGAAGCGGTTACTTGCGGGTCTGCAGGTATTGTTTACGACGGCCGCGCGGATTTGGATCACGAGTTCCCGTTTTGCCGCTCGAGTGTTCGAAAGTTTCGCCGCGGTGAGATTATTGCCGGCGCCGGCGTCGTCCTCGACGTGTTCGCCCGCGTACAGCGCGGAATGGTAAGCGCAAGCACCCCGCTTGCCGATGGACGAGAGTTCATCGTGGAAATCGTTCCGAAAGGCGGCTTGATCGGCGAATTGGAGGTGCTCCGCAAGCAGTCTCTCAGCCTGGAATATCGGGCCTCATCGGATTGCGAACTGCATTACTTCGACGGTCGGTTGCTGCGGGACCTGTGTGCGAACGATCCGCAATTTCAGGTGAAGATCCTGTCGAAGGCGCTGGCGCGTGTTTCCGAACTCGAACTGCGGATCATTTCCAATGCCGGATCTAGTCTAAGGCAGAGACTTGCCCGAACGCTGCTGCGTCTTTCTGCCCTCTACAGAATGGATGCGCAAAATAGCGGCGACGAGCTGATCATCTCCCAGCACGAGCTGGCCGCGACACTGCCGGCGTCGCGTGAAAAGGTCAACCAATGCCTGCGGCGCTTGCGCGAGAGCAAAGTGGTTGACGGGACACAGGGCAAAATCCGCATTCTCAATCGGAAGGCGCTGGAGGCTTATGCCGAGGGGGCGGGTCTCGCCTGAGACGTTGCCGCGATAAAAAAACGGAACGGCAGAAAAGCCTCGACAGAATCCGCCGTCCGCGGGTTTTGATAGACAGACGAGGCAGGCTGAAAGATCAGGTTGGCGCTTGTCTTCATGCACGTCGTCCCAAAATCGCTGCGTATTTTGGCGCGGCATACTTAGACTTCGCTCTCGGAAGCATTCCTCCAGTATTTCCAGCCTTCACCCTGTATGAGCCCGTGATCGGACAGGTCCTTCCAGCTTCTGTAGGTGCCCGTATCGTCATAAACGAAGTCATCCATGTCCTTGCCTGAGGAGTATACGGTATATTCTTCCGTATGTTGGGACCGGTGTGCCGCATCGGCGACTTTGTGCACGAAGGTCGACAGGAACTTGAAATGCAGAAGGGCGCCGGATACGCCGAGTGCTCCGCGCATGTCGCCCAAATTCAGGGAGAGCGGCCAGACCTGGTGCGATGATTTGAGAAACAGACGTTCACCCGCCACATAGACGAGGGGTATCTTGTTGAGCGCGGGGCCGTCCCAGAGCCGGTCGTGGAAATAGACGCGCCCGCGAACGCCGCCCTTAATCCATATCGTCCAGTTGCGTTTGTCGAAATGCGCCACATAGCCGGAGCGGTCGAAGAGATTGCAGACCTCGAGCGGGTTGCGACCGGGTTCGCATATGTTTTCGAGAACGGGATGCGGGCTGTACATGTCGATCATGACCGAGCGGAGGGAATGGCCGCCCATGGAGGCGATATAGGAAGTCAATTGATCAATCGGCCGTGTGTCGCAATGCGGATAGACCAGGAACTCGTCTGCATCGACATACAGGACCCACTTCTCCCGGCAGTGGCGGTTGATGACTTCGTTGATCCAGTCGTTTCCGAATCTCGCCGCCTTGTAGGAACCATGAGCCGAAAGAAGGGAGACATCGTCGAAGCCGGACAGCAACTCGGCCGTGCCATCGGTCGAGCCGTTGTCGATACAAATGAAGTGCTCGAAGCCGAGATCGCGATAATACTGAAGGAAGAAGGCCAACCGGTGCCCCTCGTCACGGATGACGCAGATGACGACGTGGCGCGCTTGCTTGAGCCCGTTGCGCAGCAGGTCATAGCGAACCTGCCGAGCCTTGATCGACCGGCGCAGACGGGCTTTCACGTAATGCGAGATACTGACGGCGGAAGCCCTATAACTCATATTCTGTCCTGAAGATTATCCATTCCTGGATACTTTGCGCTTCCGTCTGCAAATCCACGGCTCGACCGGCGACGCTGAGTTCAGTCACGCGGACATTCAAGTCGGACCAACAATACATCATCATACGGCGTAGTCGCCAACCAGCAGGCTCTGGACCCTAGGGTTGGGTCCTTCTTTCTCAATTGCGTGCTCGATGCGCGCCCGTATCGACCGGTATTTATACAGCATCTTCCGATCGAAGGTTATTCCGCGATACAGCGAGTTGTAAATCGGATGTGCTTTGCGCAGGTCGACGTATACCTGGCTTTCCTTATCGGTCCACGGAAAGAAAGTTCCATGCCATGGCTTCGGATGCGCCATATAATGGACGATCGACAAGGAGGACATGTTCACCAGATGAAGGAATTGTTTGGGAAAGTTCCAGCGGTTCGATACCAGGATCAGCGATGAACCGCAGACGTAATTCAATGCACCCTGATCATGTTTGCCCTCGCAGGCCTCGGGATTTCTAGCAAAAAGCTCGAGCGCCTCCTGCCCGATCCAGCCGTTTCGATGGAATTTCAGGACGCCTGCGTTGAAATAGTGGCTGTCCCTTCCGGTGTCGAGGAAGTCATGGATCGCCGTATAATCGCGCGCCGCGAAAAACCTGCCCTCGGGCACAGTGGCACTTTCGAACGCGCCGAGATCGCTGACGATCTGGGTATCCCCATCGAGGTAGATGATCTGGGTATAGTTGGAAGGCAGGATCTCACAAAGGACCAGCTTGGCCATTGTGCTGACGCTGATGCGTCCCTGGAAATGCGAACTGTCGAGCTTGCCGAGCGAGTCCTGCAGCGCTTCGGTCGCATCGGTCAATATGACCCCACTCCTTGCGAGCAGGGCTTTCAGTTCTTCGAAATTGTCGAGATGTTCCGACATCAGAACGCAGACGTCGGTCGCAGGGCTTGCGAATTTGCGAGCCTGAAGCGCCGAGAGAATGGTCGGAAATGAATACTCGACATCCGTGACGTAGACGACGCACTGGTTGTTCATGTCATCACCTTTCCGATTGTGCGCAATACAAGTGAATCGGTATTGTCTTTGCGAGGCGAGGGACCAGTTGTGAATTGAGCCGACGGGTCTGTCATATGAAGGCCCTGTTCGGTATATATAGGCCAGCATCCAGTGCGCTGGTGCTGAATCGGTGTCTGGCTGTCGGCGGCTTTTGTATGTTTCATTGTTGAGATATTCACCATGAAGAGTGCCTTGCCTGTCATAAGGCTATGTTTCGACATGTTGTTTCGCGGTACGGCGATTGGTGCCGGGACCCTTGTCGGAATACAGAGGGAAGGGGGGGTGTCATGTTGATCACCGCACTCGGGGCAACCGTGATTTCGATCGCTGCCGGGGCTTCCATCCGCGCCTGGGCTTTCGCGATTTTTGCAGTCCTGGTGGCAATCGGCTTCGGCGGCGTGGCTTTTGCTGGCGGGTCGTCCGTGATCGCGGCCATGCTCTCCGGTATCGCCATCCTCGTGCTCATGGAAATCGGCTATCTGGCAGGCGTGTTCCTGTCGGGGCTTTTGCGGCGCAGTGCCAAGCTGCGCGAAAACAATTCCGTTGCAGATAGCGTCGCGACCACCAGCGAGCGCCCGCAAGGCTGATGTCGACATAAAACCTACAGCATAACCCTCCGCGACTGACCTCCGACGGCGTTTGTTCGATGGACTGCTTTTACAGGCGATCCTGGAAAGATGCAGTGCGGCCGGCCGGCTTCGGCCCAATGCGGGCACGCCGATGGCTCGACGAGATTGCCATCCCGCGCCCTGGCGGAGTTCCAAAGCGGGCGTCATCGTGTTGAAAACATCGGCGCTCTCATCAGAGATGTCGATGTCTCCAGCGGGGTTCGATTAGCGAGCGATCGGGTCGCGCGCCGGGGAGAGGTATTGGTTGCCAGGCAGCCGGCCGCCAGACCTGCCGTGGTGCTGAACAGCAAGCCGAGATCCGTGCCGCTCCCCGATATCGCCGCGGAGGCGACCTGCGCGATGGATGCCATAACCGCAGCGTTTCCGATCGCGTGCGTCTCCCGGTCGCCTGACATGCGCCGACCGGAGGCCCTTGCAAGGCTGTACAGGAAGGCGGCGAAGAGAAGAGTGCCGGTCAATCCGACATTGGAGAGCAACGCAGCGATAAAACTCGATGCCCGAACCGTGCCGAGCCCAGCGCCGAAGGTGGCGGTATCGATGAATGCGATCAATGCCAGTGTATTCCAGGCGGTGCGCTCTTCGCCGGATTGCGATTGGAGCTTGTCCGACAAGGTGGTGCTCATCAGGCCGGCGATGGAATTCCACGCATCGGGGACAAGGCTGAGCGCGACGATGGCGCAGGGAATCAAAAACAGCGTGATCACCAGGAAAGTCACATGCGGGGTCTTGGCAGGGCCGCTGATCAGTCGTTTCAGGCAAAACAGAACGAACATGCAGACAACGAAAATGCCGGCAATATAGGCAGTTGTCGATGTGCAGAGGACGATCGTCGGGCCGATGAAAAGCGTTGCAAGTCCTGCCATACGGCTTTGGACGCGCTCCAGCCAGAGCAGAAGCGTGAAGGAAAAATAGGCTAATGCGACCGCGCCATAGGTGCTTGCTTCGGGGAAGGGGCCGACGATGCGTTTGAAGCCGCTGATCGTCTCGGCCGTATGCATCGTATAGTTCGCGTTTCTGATGACATCGAGCAGGTAGGACTGGTCAGTCAGGAATGTTCCGATATCAATCAATGCCAGGGTAAAACATGCGATCGAGGCGACGATTAACTGCAGTGCGATGAAACGGGCATAGCCGAGCCTGGCAAGCCCCGAGACGACGGCAAAGCAGGCGAGGTCGCCGAGCAGATAGACAGACTGGCTGAGATTGGACGAACCCGGCGACAGGGGAGCGGCCACCGTCGACATCATGCCCGTGGTGTCTCGTGCAGAAGAGTAGACGAGGGTCGCGCCTGCAAAGATGCGGGGCAAAAAGAAAGATGATGCCACGGAAAACAGGATGTAGGCGGCAAACCAGAAACCGGGACCCGGATAGGCCATGCTGGCGAGCGTCGCCTGTGTTTGAGCCGGGCGCAGCAGGGCGGCTACCACGAGAAAAAGCACGAGAAGATGGCTTGGCTGGATGCTGCTGCCGCCGAGCGCGGGCAATTGCAGAGCCGCGGCCGCTCCGAGCAGCGTCGACAGGCAAAGGGTCGTGATCGCAAAACGGGCCCCGTTGACCATGCTGAGCAGGCCAAGCAGCAGAACGATGAAGCCGATCGGTTCTATCGACATGCTTCAGATCCCGATCCGGACGGAGAGCGGCGGAGGCATCGGGTTTGCCGAAAACCGGCATCCGCCTTCCGACGCAATGCCCGAGGCGAAAGCCGCCAGCTGTCGTTAGTGGTCACGACCGCCCCCTAATTCGATCCCGTCTGGGATATCCAGCCGGGAGCCGTCTGATTGTCGCCTGCGACATCAGACAGCGGGACTGCCGAGCTTTGCTGCTGCGGCGCGGACTGCAGCTGCAGCGGCGGCGTCTGGAGATCCGTGTCGATGCCGATTTCGACGACATCATGCGGCCGCAAGCTGGTCGTCTCGTCCGCCTCGATGTTGCGATAGGTGCCATCGTCGTTGCGACGCACGATCCTGTAGTTCTTTTGCGCTCTGCCAAGACCCGGCGTGTTCATATTCATCTGGGCGAGTTGCGCGCTGTAGCCAGCCTGTTCGCCCAGAAGCTGGGCCACCTGGATGTCGATCGCAGCCCTGCCGATCGCGAGATTGACCTGGTTGAGCAGCTCCTGGTTTTCGCTGTTCTGCCGGTTGACGATATTAATCTTCGAGCGATCGGCTTCGCTGAGCCCCTGGCGAGCCGTGGTCAGGGCGACCTCGAGATCGATCAGAGTGCCTTGTGCATCCGCAACGCCGCGGTCGACCGTGACCTGCCGGGAATTGCTGACCAGGCCTTTGCTCACCAGGCTATTGACATTATCCAGTTCCTTTTGCGCAAGGTCGATCTGCCGCTTTTGCGAATTGATCTTGGCCTCGAGTGATTGGACCTGCTGGCCGTAGAGACGGGCGAGGTCGCTCGCCGCGTCGATCTGGCTTTCGATATCGACGCGTCGCAGCCGCATCAGGTTCAATTCCTGCGCCTTCAGCTTGTCCACATCGGGTGTTCCGGCGAGTTCTCCAGGGATATCGAAACTCTGTTCGCCGGCGATCTCGGCGCGCAACCGCGCCTGGCGCATCAGAAGATCGCGCCGGTTGAGAATGGCCGTTCGGTAGGCGCCGGCAGCCTGGATCCGGTCGCGCTCGAAGACGGTATTCTCTTCGCGCTCCCGAAGGAAGCCGCCGGCGATGCTGACGGCCTTCATGACCGTCATATCGGCCTCAAAAGCATAGCGCCCGGGGGTCTGCACGGTCCCGGTCACGAAGATCGGCGCATGCTGGGCTATTTCCACGGCGATGAACGGCTTTCCCGGCAGTTCCGCCTTTTCGGAGAGCGCGGTGGCGATCGCATCGGAAACCTGCTCCGTCGTCTTGCCGATCGCCTGCACCTGGCCGGCGATCGGAATCGCCAGATTACCGGCATCGTCAACTGTATATGTTCCGCCGAGGGCTTCCCAGCTGGCATACCGGGAATCCGACGATCGCCATTCGACGACACGCAGTCTCACCTGATCTTCCGGCACGAGGGTATAGTTTTCCGCATGGGCGACGCTCCAGCCGGTCACGCCGGAAAATACCAGCAAGGCAAGGGCGACGGAGATGAGGCGACCGGACAAGGATGTGCGCTGCATTGTCTGCTATCTCCGTTTCGTTGCGATCGACGGCGAAGGCATTTCGCGCGGCACGGGATTGCCGAATTCCAGGATGCGGGACGGAGAGGCGCGGCCGACAAGAAGATCGGATAGCGCCAGAAAATTGCCGTTCAAGCGTCCCCATCGGTCGATCAGGCGGTCATTGAATAATAGACCCCGCGTATTCGCCAGGATGTTGCGGCCGATCTGTGCGACAGCACGGCCCTTCGACATCGTGCCCTTCCGGATCAGGTAGACAGGATTGGCAACCTGCGAATAGCCGAGTCTTTGGCCGGGCTGGCGCCCGGATCTGACGCCGAGATGCACGCCGCGAGCGCCTTCGACACGCACGGACCTGCCGTAGCGGGCGATGGACCGGCTGAAGTCGACATCTTCGAGCCAGCCGTAGAGCGGTAGCTGTTCATCGAAGGCCAGCGCGTGCTGGAGAACGGGTGAAAGACGAACCGCCATGTTGCATCCGTAGGCGTTATAGACCTCCGTCACCTGCTCGGCCCCTTCACCGGCTGTTTCAAGAACCTGCAGGGCCTTTGACATGTTGAGGCCGCCATCGAGGATGCCGTCGGCCAGGACTTCGCCAGTGGCGATCGCCACGTCGGGGTTTGCTGCAAAGACCGACGCCATCCGCGACAGGAAGGTCGCGGCGGGAATGAAGTCGTCATCCAGGAAGATCAGAATATCCGTGTCGGCGGCGGCAGCCTGGATGATCCTGTTGCGTTGGGAGGTCAGGCCACGGCTGCCGACGATGACTTCCACATCGAGGCGGTTGGCGAGGCCGGCGGCGTCGTCGATCACGGGCACGCAGACGATCAGCCGCTCGGCCTGGTCCGGCAGGGCGGTGAGATAATCGACGGTCTCCTTGAGTATCGAGGGGCGGCCTGCCGAAGCAATCCCCACAGCCAGTCGCAATGGGCGGCGCGCGCGGCCCGCCATGGCTTTAGCGCCGCAAGGAACAGGCGCCGGTCCAATCGGGCTGTCCTGCCGGGTTGCTTCTGCCGAAGGTGAAGTCATGACTCTATTCTTTTCGGTGCATGGTTGATGATCGCGCCGAGGATCTCCGCGCCGACATTCCGCAGGGTCTCGATGACGTGCATGGTATCGTCGATCGAAGTGTGCCCGTGCGACGTGACCACGAGGACACCGTCCAACTCCGGCGCGATCGCATTGGCATCCGGCGAAGCAGAGAATGCGGAAATGTCGACGAATATGGCGTCGAACTCCTTCTTCAGTTCGGCGAAGCTCAACTGCGTGCGGCGGGAACTGAGGCGAATGGCCGGCGACACCGCTGCGACTTTGCCGAGGGGTAGGAATTTCAGCGTCGGGGTGAGGGGCAGTGCCGCCGTCCGGATCAGTTCGCCATTGTCGAGAACATCGACGAGGCCTGTTGAACTATGGGGCGCGATCGATTTGCTCAGCGATGATTTCTGTGCAGCCGCATCGATCAGCAGCGTCTGCGCTCCTGATATCGACGAGAGCACCGCAAGTTCGCATGCGATGGTCGATGCCCCGCTGCCGGGATTGACAGCGACGATTCCGATGACGACCCGGCGTTTGCGCCGAAGACCAACGACCGTCGCGCTCAGCTCCGCCATGCCTGGGATAACAGGATAGGCGGCTGCGGTGCTGCTGCCGGTACCGGCAGCGAGGAAACGCGCAGAGTGACCATTCCTGGTCCTCGATGTCGCCAGCAAAGTGACAAAGGGCAGCCCACCGGCATCCGCGATCTGATTGGGCCGGACGATCCGGCGATCGCCGGCGTGCCTTATCAGGGCGAGTGCGAAGCCGACGCCAAGACCAACCGCCGCCGCAAAGGCGATGATGAGCGTGCTGCGTGGTCTGGCTTTCGAAAGAGGCAGGGTGGCCCGAGAGACGATCGTGGCATCCGACACCGGGTAGGTGATGCGCTGCTTGGCTTCCGTCAGCTGGTTCAAGGTATTTTCATAAAGGGTGCGGCGGGCGTCAGTCGCGCTCTGCAGCTCCGCAAGCTTGAACTGATCGCGCGGATTGCTCGTGAAGCTGGCCAGGGCGCTGGCAGCTTCGGCCAGTCCGCGCTGCTGCTCGCTTACGAATCTGGTCAGCCATTCGCTGTATTGCCGGGACGCGTTGGCCTTCATCGCGATATTCTTCTGGATATACTGCCTGGCCAGCGTGTCGGCGATGTCGACGGCCTGCTGCGGGGTCGACGCCGCAGCCGATATCTCGATGATCGTCGAACTCCCAATCCGGCGTACTCCCATCATGTTCAGCAGCGTGGCGACCGCCCGGTCATGGATCCGCCCGTCCTCGATCTGCTGTTGCGGCTGTGTGTCACGCGGTCCTGGGCCTGCCGCTTCCTGCGATGCCGTATCCGGTTCGGAAGAAGCGCCCATCAACCAGTTCTTTGCCCTATCCTGCAGCGAAGGCGTCTGATCGACAAAGTCAGGATCGGCATCGAGACCAAGTGCCGTTACCGTTCCACCGACGACATCGCTGGATTTGGCGATCTCCAACTGTCCCTCGATGAACGCGTCTTCCGCGAAAGCCCTCTGTGCTTCGGAGCCGCTGACCTGGGGGACGATCACAAGTTGCGTGTTGGCAACGAACGTCGGTTTGGCGGTCAGCACGTAGCTCCCTGCCAATACGAGGAAAGCGAAAGTCGTAGCCGCAATCCACAGCCAGCGCATTCTGAGAAAGAAGAGCATATCCCGCAAGGTGAGCGGCGAATTCCCGCCAGTGGCTGCGGGAGGCAGAGATATCGGAGAAACACCGCTGAAGATCGTGCTTGAGGTCATGTCGTCCTAATCCAGAATGGCGAGCTCACGGAGTAACCAGGTAATGGCAGCTTGGAGGGACGGGGAAGTAGCGTGTCTTCCGATTCCAGGCATGATCGGCGGCTCTCCCCATGAATGCTCAATACGAGCCGCGCTGCGAAAACAGAGCGGGAATGGTCTTGGCAATGATGATGAAGTCCCGGCCGAGCGACCAGTTGCTGAGATAGTGAACGTCGAGGGAAACCCGGTACTCGTAACTGACATCATTGCGCCCGCTGGTCTGCCAGTGACCGGTCAGGCCCGGGCGGACGGCCATGTAGGCCCATATATGCTCGCCGTAGCGCGGCAATTCCTCGGCCGTGATCGGCCGGGGGCCGACGAGGCTCATGTCGCCACGCACGATATTGATCAGTTGGGGAAGCTCGTCGATGCTCGACCGCCTGAGGATATCACCGACGGCCGTGATCCTCGGATCGTCCTTCAGCTTGCGTGTCTCTTCCCATTCGCTTCGCGCAGCCGGGTTGTTTTGCAGCAATTCGGCAAGCTGAGCACTCGCATTGGTCTTCATCGTGCGAAACTTCAAGCATCCGAACGGCGCTCCGCCGACGCCGATGCGCGTATGGGAATAAAAGACCGGGCCGCGGTCGCTCATCTTCACGATCATTGCGACGATCAACAGAAGCGGCGAAAGCAGGATCAGCGCCGTGACTGCGATCACAAGGTCTAGCGCGCGCTTCGACGATCTGCCTGCCGCACGAGGCCGGGACGAATGGAGATCGCCGTCTTTCGCGGACCGTCCGACACGCGACCAAGCCTCGAAACTATGTGCTTCCCATGTCATCGGTGGTCTCCAAAACATTCCGATTAAGAACCGTTCAAAGTTTGCTGCGCCGCACTCTGGTTGTCTGTTACCAAGGTCATAATCCTTAACAAATTCTTTATGCTACTAACAGGCAATCGAGAATTCGGATTACACCTTGATGGCCTTCTTTTCATATAAAACGACAATCTAATCTAATTCGTGGTGATTATCATCTGACGCTTATTTATCAGTTTTGATGTCATCACTTTGATTATTGCCGTTTTTTATTCAGTAAGCCATTTTAATAGGCAGTGATCTTCGATCGTGTGGCGGTTTTTTGGCTTCCTTGAGATTTTTGGTCCTTTTTACGGCGTATATTTTGTTTTGAAGTTAAATATATACTTTATCTTTACGTCATATCTCCGTGATGTTATTTGACTCTCATATTAAGACAATATAAATGATGCAGTGCAGCATTGCCTAGGTTATCGAGTGGAGTTATGCGCATGGATGGGGCGACACACGCATCAGATCGCAGGGCCGGCATCGGCGAGGCGGCGATATCGGCTAACGGCGGCATTCATCTGAACAGCCGCATCGTCATCGACGACGAATTCCTTTCCTGCCGGTCGAGCGTCCGGCGTTTCCGGCGCGGCGAGATCATCGCTGGGGCCGGCGTCCTCGTCGATACGTTCGCGCGCGTCCATTCGGGGGTGGTCAGCGCCAGCACGATGCTGCCCGACGGCCGGGAATTCATCGTCGAAATCATTCCGAAATCCGGCCTCATCGGCGAGCTCGAGGTTCTGCGCAGGCAGACATTGAGCCTCGAATACCGCGCCGGTTCCGCCTGCGAACTGCATTTCTTCGAAGGCCGGCTGTTGCGCGACATGTACGCCAGCGATCCCTGCTTTCGCGAAAAGGTCTTCTCCAGGGCGCTGGCGCGTATTTCAGAGCTCGAACTCCGGATCATTGCGAATGCGGCGTCGAGCCTGCAATCGAGGCTGGCCAGCACGCTGCTGCGGCTCTCCACTGTTTATGGAAAAGATGCGGCAAACAGCGGCGACGAACTGATCATCTCGCAAAATGATCTGGCCGCGACGCTGCCGGCGTCCCGCGAGAAGGTCAATCAATGCCTGCGGCGCCTGCGGGAAGGCAAGATTATCGACGGGGGCCAGGGCAAGATCCGCATCCTCAACCGCAAGGCGCTGGAGGCCTGTGCCAACGGCGCAGTTTCGGTGAAGTGATGCGCCCGTCGCTTCCCGAGGCCCTCCGATCCGCCGCAAACGTCGGCCGGTTTCCCGGCTCAGGCACGACAAAGATCGATCGCGTTGTCATCATCGACGACTATTCGGCGGCCAGAGGCGGTGCGACGGCGCTGGCGGTGTTGTCCGCCAAGCTTTTTCGGGGCCTCGACATCCCTGTGACTTATATTTGCGGAGATGACGCCGCCAATGCGGAGCTCGTCGCACTCGGGGTCTTAATGGTCGGGCTGAACAGCCGCGATCTGCTCAGCGCCGAGCGTGCGAAGGCTTTCGTGACCGGCATTCACAATGGCGCCGCCGTCCGCATGGTCGCGAACTGGATTGCCGCAAACGACACCGCCAACACCGTCTACCATGTGCATGGCTGGCACCAGATCCTGTCTCCGGCGATTTTCAGGGCATTGATGCCGGTCGCCAGACGATGTGTGGTGCACGCGCATGATTTCTTCACGGCCTGCCCCAACGGCGCTTTCTTCGACTATCAGGCTCAGGAAGTCTGCCTTCGACGCCCGCTCGGCGGAAGCTGCATTGCGACGGCCTGCGACAAGAGAAGTTATTCGCACAAATTGTGGCGGGTTGCCCGCGGCTCCAATATCCTCCGGCGGCTGAAGGATCAGGCCGATTTCGGCCGGATCATCCTGCTGCACGAGAAGATGGCAAGCTTCCTCGTCGGCGCCGGATATCGGCCCGAACGACTGACGACAATCCGCAATCCCGTCGCTCCGCTCTCCATCAAACGCATCGAGGCGGAGGCCAATGACGAGTTCGTCTTTATCGGGCGGCTCGATGAGGAGAAGGGCATAGAGGATGCCGTGGCCGCCACCCGCAAAGCGGGCGTCAGGCTCTGCGTGATCGGGGACGGGCCGCTGATGTCGATGGTTGCGGCTTCGGGAGATCACGTTAGGGCCGTTGGCTGGCAGTCGCATGCGGAGATCGGCCCGACCATCCGCAAGGCGCGTGCACTGTTGATGCCGTCTCGCTATCCCGAGCCATTCGGCCTCGTCGCTATCGAAGCGGCCAGGAGCGGTCTGCCGGTCATCATGTCGCGCAGCGCCTTTCTTGCCGAAGAAATGCAAAGAGCCGGCATGGCAATCGCCTGCGATACGGTTGACGAAAGCGCCTTTGCCGATACTTTGACGCGATTTAGCCAAATGCCGAGGCACGAGGTCCGCGCCATGAGCGAGCGGGCTTTCCTGAAGTCGCCGGATCTTGCGTCGACACACGAGGAATGGCGCGACGCGCTTCTTTCCGAATATCACAGCCTAATTTCGACGAATGCGGTTCCCCAGCTGACAGACGGTGTGGCGATACAAGGAGTACTGAGTTGACCCTTAAGGCAACAACCTCTCTTCCCGACGCGAGGGCATTTCTCGGCGATGCGCCTGTCATGGCGAAAAGACGTGTCACTGAGGCCGGAAGCGCGAGCGATACCAAGCAGCTTCGTGTCGCCATCGTGCATTATTGGCTCGTTTCGATGCGCGGCGGCGAGAAGGTCGTCGAAGAGCTGTGCCGCATGTTTCCGCAGGCCGACATCTTCACCCTCGTCTGCAACCGGGATCGGATCAGCGATTTTCTGAAGACGCGGAACATCCGCACATCCTTCCTGCAGAAGATCCCCGGTGCAAAGCGGCATTATACCAAGATGTTGCCGCTGATGCCTTTCGCGCTCGAGCAGTTCGATCTGCAGGATTACGATCTCGTGCTGTCGAGCGAATCCGGACCCGCAAAGGGCATCATCACGCGTGCCGACGCCCTGCATGTCTGCTACTGCCATTCGCCGATGCGCTACATCTGGGATCAGTTCCATGTCTACCGCCATGGCCTGCCTTGGGTGGGTCGCGCAATGATGTCGATCACTGCACCCATGCTGCGCGCCTGGGACGTGACGACCTCCTCGCGGGTCGACGTGTTCGTTGCCAATTCCGATTATGTTGCAAGCCGCATCCGCCGCTTCTACGACCGGGAATCCATCGTCATCCATCCGCCGGTTGCGACCGACGATTTTGCGGTGGGGAAGGGGAAGGGCGAGTTCTATCTCTATGCGGGACAGCTGACCACCTACAAGCGGCCGGATATCGCCGTTCGCGCCTGCACCGAGGCCGGCCGGAAACTGGTCGTGATCGGCGAGGGTGAACAACTGGCCTATCTGAAGTCGATCGCCGGACCGACCGTCCAGTTCCTCGGCCATCAGCCCTTCAACGTTCTGCGCGACCACCTGTCGCGATGCCGTGCCCTCTTGTTTCCGGGCACGGAGGATTTCGGCATCCTGCCGGTGGAAGCCATGGCATCAGGGCGGCCGGTCCTGGCTTTCGACGCCGGCGGCGCCAGGGAAACCGTTTCCTCGCCGCAGGTCGGTTTTCGCTTCGCTGAGCAGACCACGGAAGCTTTGTTGGAAACGATGGCGGCGTTCGAAGAGGTGGAGGACGATATCGATCCGAATGCCATCCGCGCGCACTCGCTGAAATTCTCTTCCACCGTGTTTCGCGACCGTCTGTCCAGCCTGATCGAGCAGCAACTGACCAGCCATGGCGACCGATCCGCCGAGGTCCTCAGAAGACGGGCGGGCTGAGAGCAAGGAACTGCCTGTCTTGCCGCTGCGACCGAAACCGTCGACGAGGAATAGAAAATAGATCATGTCAAGCGTATCTCAGAGGACGGCGACGGCGAGTATCTGGACCATCAGCGGAAAGTTCCTGGCGCGACTGCTCGATTTCGTCAGCCTCCTGATCCTCGCAAGGCTTTTGAGCCCGGCGGATTTCGGCCTTGTCGCCATCGCGACCTCGGTTCTGATCATCGTCGAGACAATCCTGGACCTGCCGTTGACTCAGGCGCTGATGCGCCAGCCGTCGCCTTCGGACGATATGTTTGCTACCGCCCTTACTCTAAGCCTGCTTCGAGGCGTGGCCATCAGCATGCTGATGATGTTCATCTCCTGGCCGATGGCTCTGATTTATGACGATCCCCGGCTTTTCTCCCTTGTCGCCGTGCTCTCGATTGCGCCTGCCATGCGCAGCGTGATCAGCCCGCGCATGGTTCTGTTCATGCAGCGGTTCGATTTCAAACGTGAATTCGCACTCGATCTCATTACCAAGGGGTCGACACTGCTGTTTGGTGTCGGGGTGGCGGTCGCGACCGGCAGCTATTGGGGACTGGCGATCGGCGCGGTTGCAGGCCCGACCGCCGCGGCGATCACCTCCTATATCTTCGCGCCGATGCGACCGAGGTTCAGCCTTTCCGAGTGGAAGCACTTTCAGGACATGATCAGCTGGAACACCGTGTCGCAGGTGCTGAGTTCGATCAATTGGCAACTGGACCGGCTGCTTTTGCCGCGCTTTACGGGCTTGTCGACGTTCGGCGCCTTCAGCGTCGCCGACAATATCGCCGCTATTCCATACCAGACCTTCGTCGGGCCATTGTTGCGTCCGCTGATGGCGGCATTCTCGACCGTCGATGACCGTCGTAATCTGATCGCTGCCTATCTCAAGGCGACGAACGCGATCACCTTCGTGGCAGCGCCCATCCTCATCTCGCTCGCCTTGCTTGCCGAGCCGGCCGTGCGGATCATCGTCGGCGAGAAATGGGCATCGGCCGCGCCGATTCTGCAGTGGTTGTGCATCGGCAGTCTGCTCGGTCTTCCGACGAACATGATGCCGCCATTGGCTATGGTGCTCAACAAAACCCGTTATCTCGCTCTCCGGATGTTTGCCGAGTTCGCTGTCAGGGTTCCGGTCACCATCCTGGGCATTGTCTATTTTCAGGTGGCGGGAGCACTGGGCGCGCGGATCGTGGCGGTGCTTGTCGCCTATGCAGCATCGCTCGTCATCACGCGGCAGCTGATCGGCGCGACATTTGCCGCGCAGTTGAACGCTTTTTTACGGCCTCTGGTCGCGAGCGTGCCGATGATGGTTTTCCTGCTCTGGGCAGAGCCGATGCTTGTTGCCATGCCTGTCGGCTTTCACCTTATCGTCGGCCTGGCGCTTTGCGGCGGGGTGTCCGTGGCGATCTTCTGGATCTTCGCGCTGCTCGTGTGGCAGATCGCCGGGAAGCCCGACGGCATCGAGACCATCGTCGTCCACAGGCTCATGCCGCGACGAAACAGGGTTCTCACTTCATAATCGAGACAAGTGCAGTCCAACGATGTTTGGCGTTTTCGGAGGAACAGAATGCGTTACGGAATATCTTCTAAGGCTCTGGGTTTGCTTATCGTTCTTGGTCTTGGCGCGTTGCCCGGCCAACCCAGCGTGGCTCAGGAACCACTTAATATCGATGCGTACCAGCTGACGTTCGAAGAGAGTTTCGACAGTCTCGACGTCTCGGCCTGGGGAGAGAAAACCTCCCGCTGGATCGCCCATACACCCTGGAACGGCGATTTCGGTGACGCTCGCTTCACAGATCCGGCTCCCGGCTTTCCGTTTACCACCGATCAGGGAATTCTGAAGATCGAAGCGCGCAAGGAGGCCGATGGAACTTGGCGCTCGGGCCTGCTGTCGTCGGTGAACCCGAAAGGCGAAGGGTTCTCGCAGCAGTTCGGCTATTTCGAAGCAAGGATGAAACTGCCGCCTGGCAAGGGCGTTTGGCCCGCATTCTGGCTGATCGGGCTCGACCGGTCGAAATACACCGCCGAGATCGACGTCCTGGAATATTACGGACGCGCGCCCTACGAATTCAGCATGGGCTTTCATATCTGGCGTCAGAGCCAGGGCGGCCAGAACAGCACCGGCGGCTATTGGCAAAAGGTCCAGGACGGAATTTTGAACAGCGAATATCACACCTACGGCGTCGATATCCAAGCCGACAAGACGAGCTTCTATTTCGACCGTAAGTTCATCTGGAGCTTCGACACGCCGAAGGAATTCCACATGCCGTTCTATCCGCTGGTGAACCTGGCGCTCGGCTCGGGTTGGCCGATCGATGAAACGCCGAATCCTTCCATTCTGCTCGTCGACTATATTCACGTCTACCAGCGCAAGCCTACTGACGCGGGGAATTGAACAGCCGACGGGGGATAGCCGTTCCGTCGCTAACGGCCGCAGCTGAGGCCGGTTTGCGGGTCGAAGAGATGCATTGCTTCCTCGTCGAAAAAGAGGGTGAGCTTTTCGTTGTTGCGGATCGGCGTGCGTGGCGGCAGGCAGGCCATCAGGCGCTGATTTCCGGCAAGGGCGGTGACGACGAGTTCCGGGCCAGTCAGCTCTGCGACCTCAAGGGTCACCTCGATCGGCGGGCTGGTGCCGTCCGTACGAAGCGCCTCGGGACGGATGCCGAGGATGAGGTCGCGACCATTGCCGGCCGTCTCGCGGAAGCGGGCGGGTAGGGGCAAGCTGGCATCGGAGCCTGAAAGCGCCAGGCGACCGTCTCGCGCCGTCACCTTCAGCAGGTTCATCGGCGGCGCGCCGACGAAGGTCGCGACATAGAGCGTTGCCGGATGGTTGTAGATCTCCTCCGGCGTGCCCAACTGCTCGATGCGACCGTCGCGCATGACGGCGATGCGGCTTGCAAGCGTCATAGCCTCGATCTGGTCATGGGTGACATAGACGACCGTGGTCTTCAGCATCTGATGCAGCCGCTTGATCTCGGTGCGCATCTCCATGCGCAGCTTGGCATCAAGGTTGGAGAGAGGCTCGTCGAAGAGGAAGACCTCCGGCTTGCGCACCAGCGCCCGGCCGATCGCGACGCGCTGGCGCTGGCCGCCGGAAAGCTGGCTCGGCTTGCGGTCGAGGAGGTTTTCGATCTGCAGAAGTTTGGCGGCATCGCGCACGGCCTTGTCGCGCTCGGGTGCTGCCACCTTGCGCATTTCCAGGCCGAAGCCGATGTTCCGGTGCACCGTCAGATTGGGATAGAGCGCATAGGATTGAAAGACCATGGCGATGTCGCGGTCTTTCGGATGCACGCCGAGCACCGAGCGGCCGCCGATCCTGACATCGCCGCTCGTTGCCTCGGCAAGGCCGGCGATGATGTTCAGCAGGGTGGATTTGCCGCAGCCGGAGGAGCCGAGCAGCACCAGGAATTCGCCGCTTTCCAATGAGATGTCGATGCCTTTCAGCGTCTCGATGTCGCCGTAGGCCTTGCGGATGTTCTGAATGTCGAGCGCGCTCATCGCAAGGGCTCCTGAAGAGATGTCGGGCCGCCATAGTTGCGGGGAAGAGTGGAGATGGCGCGCGAGGCAACCTCGGTTCCCGCCATCAGGCAGGAAACCAGCGGCTCACCGCTTGCGAGCGCGGCGAGAAAGGCGGCGTTGAAGACATCGCCGGCGCCGATCGTATCGATGACTTCGACAACGGGTGCTGCCACCGAAACCAGCAGGCCGTCAGGCCCGATCGCGATTGCGCCGTCCGGGCCGCGCTTGACGACGACGATCGCGCCCTCCGGCATATGCGACTGGATGCGACGGGCCGCCTCGATCGGATCGGCGATGCCGGCAAGTGTCGTCGATTCGACCTCGTTCAGCAGCGCGACACCGCTGCGGGAAAGCCAGGAGCGTGTCGCTCCGCAATTCTCGTCTGTCCAGCCGTCGAGTGGCCAGCCGGTATCGAGCGCAACGGTGATGCCATGGCTGTCGGCCCAATCGAAGAACTTGCCGTATTCTTCTGTCAGATCGTCGGTCAGGAACGAGCCGCAGAGAAGCGCGTAGCCGCCCTGCAGTCTTGCGCCCTCGATGACGGCGAAGACGTCTGCCAGGCTGAAACGCGGCAGGTGGCCTCTCGTCGTGAAGAAGGTGCGCTCGCCGTCCGGATGGGTGATGCCGACGGAGAGCGTCGTTTTCTCAGGACGTACCGGCCACTTGTCGGAACGGTGGCCGAAGGCTTCGCTCAGCCAGCGGCCGAACTGATCACTGCCGATATTGGCGGCGATCTCGAATTCGACGCCGAGCGCTTGCCAGGCGAGCGCGCTGTTGCCGGCGGCTCCGCCGACGCGCAACTCGTCATGATCGACGATGATTTCCGTCCCGGCCTTCGGCCAGGGGGCGGCCGGACCAAGGATCAGGTCGACATTGACGTTGCCGATGACTGCAAGCGGCCGCATTCATTCGCTCCGGGTGATTTTGGTGGATCGAACCGGGGTTCCCGCATTATCCACGCGGGCATCGGCAAAGGCGATCATCAGCCGCTGGGCGACCGGCAGCATGGCGAAGATCGCGGCAAGACTGGTTGCAGGCGCAAAGCGGATCGTCACTGCGCCAGCGACGGGCGCTTGCCCGGATGCGTCGAACAGGATGACCGGGGCGCCTGTCTCGACGGCGGATGTCGCCATTGCCGTCACCAGGCCAGCCGTCTCGTCCAAGCCGCGGAATAGCACGACGCCGATCTCCGGCCCCAGCATCTCCATCGGACCGTGGCGCAGCTGGCCGCCTTCGAGCGAGAAGCAGGGACGGCGCGACAGCTCGGTCAATCCGAGCGCGAGCGCCTCGGCGATACCCTGCAGCCGGCGGCCCGACGTGACAATGGTCGCGACGTTTTCCAGCGCCGAGAGCGCGGCGGCGATGTCATGATCTTCCGGCGCCCTGAGGGCGGCAAGGGCGGTGTCAGGATCTTCGCCGAGGGCGGAAAGGATTGCCAGATGCAGGGCGAAAGTCACCGTCAGGCTGCGGGTCGCGGCGAAGGCGAGCTCGGTGCCGCCGGTGCCGACCAGCGATGGGGCGGTTCTTGCGAGGAAGGAATTGCTTTCGAGTGTCAGACCGAAAGTCTCCTCCGTGCCGCCGGTCTCGTTGAACCAGCGCACGACTTCGGCGCTTTCGCCAGATTGCGAGGTGACGAAGATCGTCCTGCCGGCGATCGGCAGCGGCTGGCCGAGCTGTTCGGACAGTGGCAAGGCGACGGCATCGACGCCGAGGCCCCGGTAGAGCGGCTCGACGGCGCGGTTGACGGCATGCGAGCCTCCCATACCGATGAGCAGCAGCCTGCCGGTCTTTATCAGCGAGGCGGCGGCCCTGACGGCCATCAGCTTGGCCGCTTCATAGGAGGCGATCGCATCGGCATGCTGGCGCGCCATCTCGCGATCAATCGCGGCAAGTCCGGCCGGCCGGTTTCTTTCTTCTGTCATGTTCATCCCTTGACGCCGCCGCTGGTGAGCCCCGAAATCAGGGCGCGTTGCATGACGAGACCGATCAGCACCGGGGGCAGGGCGGCGAGCACGCCTGCCGTCGCAATCAGTCCATAATCGGAAACGCGGCCGCCGGCGAGATCGGCAATGGCGACGGTCAGCGTCTTGGCGCGCTGGTCCGAGGTGAAGAGCAGCGCATAGAAGAATTCATCCCAGGCAAGCAGGAAGGCAAAGAGGCTTGACGTCGCGACCACGGGGGCTGCCAGCGGCAGAGTGATGATCCTGAGCGTCTGGAACAGGCCGGCGCCGTCGATCATCGCGGCGGATTCGATTTCGCGCGGGATGGAATCGAAACCCGATTTCATCAGCCAGGTGGTGAAGGGCGCTAGGATGGTGAGATAGACGAGCGCGAGGCCGAAGACGTTGTTCAGCATGCCGAGGTGGGAAAGCCCCATATAAAGGGGCACGGCGAGCGCCACCGGCGGCAGCATGTAGGTGGCGATCACCATCGACAGCGACCAGCCGACCGAAGGCGTGCGCGACACAGCCCAGCCGGCCGGAATGGCGAGCGCGATGGCGGCGATCGTCGCCATGCCCGCCACTTCGATGCTGTTGCGCAGCGACGAGGTGAAGGCGGCGCCGGCGCTGTTTTCGATCGTCGAGAGCAGTACGCCGTAGCGCGAGAAATCCACCGTCTGCGGCCACCAGCGCAGCGGCTTTGCGGTAAGGTCGGCGGCCGGCGAGATGCTCATGATGAACAACCACAGGATCGGCGCCAGGATGGCGGCGGCAAGCAGCAGCGCACAGAGGTAAATGAAGGCGGAAAAGAGCGGGCTTTGGCGTTCCATCAAGCCGCACTCCCCGCCGTCTTGCGCACCAGAGCGGCGTAGCCAGCAGCAAGCAGTGTCACCAGCAGCGTGACGATCAATGCCAGCGATGCGCCGGAGCCTGCCCGCTGGAAGGAGAAGGCTTCCTGATAGACCAGGATCGACAGCGTGCGCGTGCTGTTGGCCGGGCCGCCGCGGGTCATGACCCAGATGATATCGAACACTTTGAAGGCCTCGATCGTGCGCAGCACCAGGGCCACCATCAATGGACCGGCGAGATAGGGCAGGATGACGAAGCGGAAGCGGGCGAAAGCGCCGGCGCCGTCGACCAGCGAGGCGGCGGTGATGTCGCGCGGCACGGCCTGGAGTGCGGCCAGCGCGATCAGCGCCACCAGCGGGAAATTCTTCCAGCAATCGGCGACGATGAGGGCCGCCAGCGCCGTGCCCGGTTCGCCGAGCCAGGAGCGGTAAGCCTCCAGCAGGCCGAGTTGAGTCAGCGCGGCGTTCAGCGCACCATATTCCGGATTGTAGATCAGCCGCCAGAGCGTGGCGTTCACAACGGTCGGCAGCGCCCAGGGCAGGATCATCAGAGCGCGAAGCGCGGTGCGGCCGCGAAACTGCTGGTTCAGCAGCAGGGCTGCCAGCACGCCGATCACCATTTCGGCGGCGACCGAGATGATCGCGAACCATGCGGTGGTAACAAGCGTGCGCTGGAAGTTCGAGCCGGAGATCATCTTCGCGTAATTGTCGATGCCGACGAAACTTCCTTCCGTGCCGACGAGCTTGGCATCGGTGAAGGAGAGGCCGACGGTATCGATCAGAGGCCAGCCAATGACTGATATCATGACCACGAGAAGCGGCAGCATCAAAAGCCACGCGCGGGTTGTCAGCCAAGTGCCCGACATCAAGGCGACCCTTCTTCCTTATAGGTGTTCGAGACCGGGCGACGGCAGGCGCCGCCCGGGTCTTCATGCTTGATCAGAGGCCGCTATTGTCGGCGGCCAACTTCAGCGCGTCCTCGGGAGAGGACTGGCCGAGCAGCGATTCCTGGATCGCCTGCTGGAGCGCGGTCGAGAGCTCCTGATATTTCGGCGTCGTCGGACGCGGATACATCGCAGCAAGGCCGATCTTGGCGGCGGAGATCAGCTCTTCCTGGCCCTTGGCGACCGCTGGGTCCTCATAGGACGACGCCCAGATCGGCAGGCTGAGCTTGGCATAGGCATTCTGCGTCGCCTGCGAGGTCATGAAGGTGATGTATTTCCAGGCCTCCTCGGGATGCTTGCTGGCCGAGGTGATGCCGAGGCCCATTGAGCCGTTGACGGCCGAAGCCTCGCTCTTGCCGGCAATACCCGGCGCCGGCACGACGCCGACCTTGCCCGCGACCTTGCTGTCCTTCGGATTGTTGGCCATGTTGTACATGTAGGTCCAGTTCAGCGCGAAGGCGGCATCGCCGTTTTCGAAGACCTTGCGGACGTCCTCTTCCAGGAATTCCTTGGAATTCGGATTGGTGAGGCCCGAGGAATAGCTGGAGACCATGTATTTCAGCGCATCGAGGCCGCCGCCGGTCTGGAAGGCCGGCTTGCCGTCCTTGAGGAAATCGCCGCCATAGGCGCTGACGAGCGTGGTGTAGTCGCAGATCGCGGCTTCGGCCTGCGACCAGCTCCAGGCGATCGGCGTGGCGAGAAGGCCCTTGTCCTTGATCGTCTTTGCCTGCTCGGTCAGCTCGTCCCAGGTTTTCGGCGGCGCCTTGATGCCGGCCTTTTCGAGGATTTCCTTGTTATAGAACAGATATTTAGTGTCGAGGATCCACGGCATGCCGTAATATTTGCCGTCATATTGCACGGTGGTCCAGGCACCCGGCAGCACGCCCTTCTTCATCTCGTCGGTGACGCGCGAGGAGACGTCGACCAGCACCTTGTTGGTGGCGTATTCGGCCGGCCAGATGACGTCGAAGAGGACGACGTCGTAGCCGCCGCCGGAACCCTGCGCCAGCACCGTCTTGTCGTGCAGGCCTTCATAGGGAACGAATTCGAGATTGACCTTGATATCGGGGTTCGCCTTGGCGAAGGCGTCGGTCATGGCGCGTACATCGGCCTCGCTATAGGCGGCCTGCGCCATGAAAAGCGCGTTCAGCGTCGTTTCGGCGAAAGCGTGCGGCGCAAGGGATGCGCCGATCAAGGCCGCACCCAGAAGCGTCTTGTTAAAGGATTTCAGCATTACAGCCTCCAGTTTTTGACATTTACGCATTGCCGAGGGCGGTCCTCCGCCATCGGTGTTCGAGAAGGCACGCACGGAAAGCGTGCCGGTTCGTCGTCTCGGAGCGTCGTCGGAGCCGTTGCCCGCCTCCTGCGTTCCCTGGAACTCTCCGGTTCCTCATTAAGTCAAGTGTCTTGACTTATTACTTCTTCAACATTCTATTGGAGTCAAGAGGGAATTGCACATGAATGACAGCCGCCCGATCCGGGCCAAGAGCGGCACCAATCACGAAGGCACCAGCGCGCATAACCGGCGCGTGATGATCGATGCCCTGAGGATCAACGGTGCGCTTTCACGCGCCGATCTGGCGCGGGCGACGCGGCTGACCAAGCAGACGGTGTCCAATATCATCGAGGAACTCGAGCGCGACGGTCTCGTCAGTTCGCAAGAGGCGGTGAGGAGGGGCAGAGGCCAGCCGTCGACACCCTATCGTCTCGTGCCCGAAGGCGCCTTTGCGATCGGCCTGCAGATCGACCGGCATGTGACGCGGGCGGTCGCCGTCGATCTCGTCGGCAGCGTTCTCGTGCGTGATGAGGCCGGGCTACCGCCCGGAGGTCCGTCGAACGGGACGAAGGTCATCCTCGATCTCGTCGCCGGCATACGCTCAAAGCTTGCCGGGATCGTCCAGCAGTCGGAAAAGCGGCTGGTCGGCCTCGGCGCCGCGATGCCCGGGCCTTTCGGGGTTGCCGGCAGCGGCGACGATCCGTGGATGATGGAGGCCTGGCAAAAATTTCCGTTGTTGGAAACGCTGACCGCCGGCACCGGGCTCGATGTCGGCCTGCAGAACGATGCGGCGGCGGCAGCGACCGCCGAGCGCATGGTGGGAGCCGCCCACGGCATCGACCATGCCGTCTGCCTCTTCGTCGGCTATGGCATCGGCGCCGGCCTCATTCTGAACGGCGAGCTCTATCGTGGCACCAACGGCAATGCCGGCGAGATCGGCATGGCGCTGCTGTTTGCCGACGGCAAATCGACGCCGCTCGAACATCGCGCCTCGCTCGCCTCGCTCTATCAGCATCTGTCGGTCGATCCCGCCGATCCCGGCCTTTATGCACGGATCAACGACCTTGCCTTGAGGGGCGATCAAAGCATCGACGCCTGGGTCGAGGCGGCCGCTGTGGACCTGCGTTGGAGCATCCATCTCATCGAGACACTGTTCGATCCGCAGACCGTGATCCTCTGCGGCAGCGCGCCGGAAGCGCTGGTGAACAGGTTGATTGCGGCAATCGGCCCGTTGCTGCCTTCGATCGCCGAACGTCGTGGCCGGACGCTGCCGCGCCTGCAGCCCGGCATGGCCGATCCCTGGTCTGTGGCGCTCGGGGCTGCCGCGGGACCGATCAGCCGTGCATTCGATCCGCGTTTTGCTGCAATTTTGAAGGATTCCCTTTGATTTTGAGGCTGAAACCGAGCGTTGCACAGCAGTGCAACGGCAAAATTCGGCTGTTTTTGCAAGTTTCGTTCCAGCTGGACGCACGAATAAAGGCGCTTTTTTCCAATATAATTAAACATTAAACGCCTTCTAAAATTGCGTTTATTTTAATGTAAGTATATAGTATTTCAAATACATTTAAGAGGACCGCTAAGTTCCTCTAAATATTTCTCGAGATGTTACGAATAATGATTGTATGACTGTTTTGTGACAACTAGAATTGGAACATTTCATGTCATGTAATATTCATTGGCGGCGGCAATTTGAACCAGCTAATAGGGCGTGCGCTGAAAGTGCGCGTCCTTTTACGTTCGAGGTTCTCATGCAAGCCAAGCTTCTCGGCGCCGTTGGCGCCCTTCTCGCTACAGCGTTTCTTGCTGGTCCCGCTGCCGCCGCCGATAAGACCAAGATTGACTTCTGGTTCGGCAATTCCGGTGACATCGCAAAGCGTGTCCAGGAGCAGTGCGATCGCTTCAACCAGTCGCAGGCCGACTACGAAGTCGTCTGCACCAGCCAGGGCAGCTACGACGCGTCCCTTCAGAACACCATTGCTGCCTTCCGCGCCGGCAAGCAGCCGACCATCGCCCAGGTCTCCGACGCCGGCACCCTCGACATCATGCTCTCCGGCGCCTACTACCCGGCCAACAAGCTGATGACCGACATGGGCTACACCGTCGACTGGAAGGACTACTTCTCCGGTATCTCCGGCTACTACGCGACATCGAAGGGCGAGATGTACTCCTTCCCCTTCAACTCCTCGACCGCTCTTCTCTATTGGAACAAGGACGCCTTCGCCAAGATCGGCAAGGATCATGCCCCGGCGACCTGGAAGGAAGCAGGCGAGGACCTCAAGGCTCTGAAGGATGCGGGCTATGCTTGCCCGCTCGGCTTTGACATCTCCAACAACGAAGTCTGGCAGTACATCGAGCAGTTCGAAGCCGTCAACGGCGAAGCGATCGCCACGAAGAAGAACGGCTTTGAAGGTCTCGACGCCGAGCTGGTGTTCAACAAGAACCCGCTTCTCGTCAGCTACATCAAGGACCTCAAGTCCTGGTACGACGACAAGCTGGTCGTCATCAAGAACAAGGCTGTCGGCCAGACCTTCGTCGAAGCCTTTGCCGCTGGCGATTGCCAGGTCATCCTGACCTCCGTCGGCGACCACGGCAACGTTGGCCGTACCGCCAAGCAAGGCATGAACTGGGACGTTGCCATGCTGCCGACCTACGGCGACGCAACCCGTCACAGCTCTTATGTCGGCGGCGCTTCGCTCTGGGTTCTGCAGGGTCACTCCGACGCCGAATACAAGGCTGCTGCCGCGTTCTTCAACTTCATCGCAAAGCCGGAAGAAGCTCTTACCTGGTCGACCGTTACCGGCTACATCCCGGTTCGCAACTCCGGTTTCGAATATCTGAATAAGCAGGGCTTCTACGGCAAGGCGCCTTATGCCGGCCGCGAACTCGCCATTCAGAGCCTGACCGCTTCGCCGGCTGGCGACGCGGCTCCGCAGGGCATCCGCCTCGGTGGCCTGCTGCAGGTCCGCACCGAAATCGCCAATGGTCTGCAGGCAATCTTCGTCAACAATGCCGATGTCCAGGCTTCGCTCGACAGTGCCGCCGAACGCGGCAATACGCTCCTGCGTCGCTTCCAGCAGACCTACAAGAACGTTCAGCTCCCCTGATCGGCTGATATGAGCCGCACCCGGCCCGCATTTTGCGCGCCGGGTGCGTCTTTGTAAGTTCTTTATTCGGCCGCGGATGCGAGCTCGCCGCCCGCGCCTAAAGCGCGCCGCAATCTTTCAGGTTCGCTCCTGGCGCTTTAGATCTATATTTTTACGCATGTCGCTACAGCAAAACTGCTGCACAGTTTTGCGCGACATGCTTTAAACCAAACCAGGACGAAAACGGCACTCATGGAAAAGCGCGTCACTTTCTCCTCGACGACGATCGGACTGCTCTTCGCATTTCCGATGCTGTTGCTGATCTTCGTCTTCTTCTACTGGCCGAGCGCGCAGGCGCTGTATTGGGCGTTCACGCTCGAGCAGCCATGGGGCGGTGGTAATGCCTGGGTCGGTTTCGACAATTTCAGACAGCTGCTCACCGATCCTGTTTATTGGGACTCGATCACCCGCAGCATGATTTTCGGCTTCAGCTCGACGGCCATCGCCATGGGGCTGGCGCTGATCCTGGCGCTTTTGACGGATCGTGAACTGCGCGGCCACAAAGTCTACCGCTCAGTCTTCATCTGGCCTTACGCAATTGCCGCCCCCGCTCTCGGCCTCGCCTTCCGCTTCATCCTGGCACCGGAGGCCGGCCTTCTGTCTGTTATCAACCACGTCTGGCCCGGCCTCTGGAACCCCGCGCTCGACGGCAAGGACGCGATGATCGCGGTCGTCGTGGCCTTCTCCTGGAAATATATCGGCTACAACTTCATCTTCTTCCTCTCAGCGCTGCAAGGCATTCCGCGCTCGCTGATCGAGGCCGCCGCAATGGACGGTTCGGGGCCGATGCGCCGGATCTGGGATATCCAGCTGCCCCTGCTGACGCCGACGCTGTTCTTCCTGCTCGTCATCAACATCACCGAGAGTTTCCAGGATTCCTTCGGTATCGTCGACGTCATGACGCAGGGCGGCCCGGCGCGTGCCACCGAGCTCATGGTCTACAAGATCTATTTCGACGGCTTCAGAGGTCTCGACTATTCGGGCGCTGCAGCGCAGTCCATCATCCTGATGGTGCTCGTTGTCCTGCTCACCATCTTCCAGTTCCGCTTCATCGAGCGGCGCGTGCACTACAAGTGAGGTCGCGGACATGATCGAACGCACGCCGATATTCAACTTCATCTGCTATACGCTTCTCGCGCTCGGCATGGTGATCGCGCTTCTGCCTTTCGCCATCGTCATCATCGCCTCGACGCTTGATCTGGAGACGGTCAATCGTGTGCCGCTGCCGCTGATGCCGGGCTCGCATTTCTGGGAAAACGCTGAGACCGCCTGGGTTCGCGCCGATCTCGGCAACAAGCTGTTTCACAGCGTCATCTTCGCCGCAACCGTCGGCGCCGGCAAGGTCATGCTGTCTTCCATGGCAGCCTTCTCGATCGTCTACTTCCGCTTCCGCGGCCGGTATGTGATTTTCTGGATCATCTTCATCACGCTGATGCTGCCGCTGGAAGTCCGCATCGTGCCGACCTATTCGATCGCGGCCAACGCGCTGCAGCCTTTCCAGACGATCCTCGACGTCACCGGCATAAGCTGGCTCGTCGCGCAGATCACCGGCGTCCAGATCAAGCTCCAATGGGGCCTGCTGAATTCCTATCCCGGTCTCGTTCTGCCGCTGGTCGCAACCGCGACCGGTACCTTCCTCTACCGGCAGTTCTACCTGACTGTTCCGGACGAACTTGCCGAGGCCTCGAAGATGGACGGATCAGGCCCGGTCCGGTTCTTCTGGGACATTCTGCTGCCGCTCTCCCGCCCAAATATGATCGCGCTCTTCACCATCATGTTCGTCTGGGCCTGGAACCAGTATCTCTGGCCGCTGCTGATCACCACCGATCCGAATTTCGGCATCGCCGTGACGCAGCTCAAGACCCTCATCCCGTCCGAATTCGGCCTGCCCGACTGGAATGTCGCCATGGCCGGAACCCTGATCATCATGTCGCCGCCATTGATCCTCGTCATTCTGATGCAGCGCTGGTTCGTACGCGGCCTTATCTCCACCGAGAAGTGAAGGAGTACTCCCTTGGCACCGATCTCCATTCGTGGCGTGAAGAAAAACTACGGCAAGACCCCCGTCGTTCACGGCGTCGATCTCGACATCCAGTCGGGCGAGTTCATCGTCATCCTCGGCCCATCCGGCTGCGGCAAGTCCACGCTGCTGCGCATGATCGCCGGCCTCGAGGAAATCACCGGCGGTGAAATCGCTATTGACGGCCGCGTCGTCAACCAGTTGGAGCCGCGCGAGCGCGGTTGCGCCATGGTGTTCCAGAACTATGCGCTTTATCCGCATATGAGTGTTGCCGAGAATATCGGCTATGCATTGAAGGTGGCCGGCGTCTCGAAGGCGGAGCGTCAGCGGCGCATCGGCGAGGTCGCCAAGGCGCTCAGCCTCGAACCCTTCCTCGACCGTCGGCCCGCCGCTCTTTCCGGCGGTCAGCGCCAGCGCGTCGCCATGGGCCGCGCGATGATCCGCGAACCGAAGGTGTTTCTCTTCGACGAGCCGCTGTCGAACCTCGACGCCAAGCTGCGTATCGCCATGCGCGCCGAAATCCGCCGCCTGCACCGCCGCCTCGGGGCCACTTCGATCTTCGTCACGCATGACCAGACCGAGGCGATGACGCTGGCCGACCGGCTGGTGGTGATGAACGGCGGCAGGGTGGAGCAGGTCGGCACGCCGGAAGAGGTCTATCATCATCCGGTCTCGCGCTTCGTCGCGGGTTTCGTCGGCACGCCGGCGATGAACCTGCTCGAGGGCACGATCAATGACGAGGGCGTTTTCGTCTACGATCAGAGCCGCAAGGTCGTACTGCCGCGCGAGCGCGCCGCACCGCTGAAAGGCAAACGCGTCGTGCTCGGCATGCGCGCCGAGGCTGCCCGGCTGGTGGCCCCTGATGCGCCGGGTGCCCTTGTCGCAACGGCCGATTTCATCGAAGAGCTCGGCGCAAGCCGCATCGTCCACGCCGATTTCGATGGGCTGCCCTTTGCCGTGGCGCTGACTGAGGCCGTGAAGGTGAAGTCGGGCGATCCGATCGGCATCGCGATCGATTACGACCAGATCCACCTCTATGCCGCCGATACCGGCCGGATCATCGAGAACCCTGTTATGAACAGCGCAGGCGCCGTCCACGCCTAAAGCGGTCTGCGACGATCCTTTGCGACGATCTTGGCAGAGCGTTCGGCGGCTGAGGATGTCAGCCACTTGCTCGACGGTGAATTGCTCTAACGGTGGATCGGGTCGATCCACGCGACGTCCTCCGGCTTTTCGACCGGCTCGATGTCGAGATTGACGACGACCGGTTCCTGGCCTGAGCGGAAGAGAACGCATTCCAGCGTCTCGTCGCGGCTGGCGTTGATCTCCTGATGCGGCACATAGGGCGGAACATAGATGAAGTCGCCGGGGCCGGCCTCGGCGGTATATTCAAGATGCTCGCCCCAGCGCATGCGGGCCTTGCCCTTGACCACGTAGATGATGCTTTCGAGATCGCCATGGTGATGGGCGCCGGTCTTGGCGTTGGCATGGATCGTCACCGTGCCGGCCCAGATCTTTTCGGCGCCGGCGCGCGCGTTGTTGATCGCGGTCGCGCGATTCATGCCTGGCGTCTGCGCGGTGTTCGGATCGAGCGAATTGCCGGGAATGACCTTGACGCCATGTTCCCGCCAGTCGACATGCTGATGCTCGTGGTCGTCGCTCATGCCTTGTCTCCAGCTTCGATCTCGTCAGTCTAAGCGGGAGCCGGGCGGCGGCCAAGCGGATTTGCCGCTGCGCAGCCGCATAACGTCTCGGCGACCCGATAGCTTTTGTGCGAAAAGGAAGAGCAAGCCGATGAGCCACCTCCCGCAAATCGACTACGACACCGCTTCGGAAGAGGTTCGTGCGGCGCATGACGAAGAAGTCAGGCTACGTGGGCGGATGACCAACATGAAGCGCACGCTGCTGCATTCGCCCGCCGCCCACCGCATCTATGCCGAATGGTTCACGCTGCGGGCCGAACTCGATCCTGCCGTCAGCGACCGGGCGATCTGGATCTTCTCGCATGCGATCTCGAAGGCAGCCAAATCGAAGATAGCCATCACCTTTTTTCGCCGGGCGCTGATCAACAAGGGTTTCAATCCCGATGCACTGGAGTTTTCCGACGAGGAAGCGCTGCTCGACGCCTTCGGCAAGGCCATCGTCGCCGATTCCAACGCTGTTCCCGCCGAACTCTGGGCGAAGCTGAAACAGCGCTACGAGACCAAGGTGCTCGTCGATCTCGTCGCCTTTGCCGGCATCATGCTGGCCACCGCCGTCTTCAACAATGTCGTCGAGGTCGACTTCGACCCCGAGCTTGAAGCCTTTGTCGAAGGCGCCAGTTCATCCGCATCCTGAAGTTTCAGCTATCGAGCGGCAGGATCAGCACATCGCGCGGCGGCACCTCGATGCCACTATTGCCGATATGATCGATCGGCCAGACTGCCTGGCTTTGCGCAAGTGCTCCTCGGGCGAGCGTCACCTCGGTCTTCTGCGCCGTTCTCGTCGGATTGACGAGCCAGAGGAAGCTGCCCTTTTCTCCCTCGTGGATACGGGCGAAGAGTGCGGCATTCGACAGCGTCACATGGCGCTTCTTCCCGCTCCATCTCAATAGCTCAGCGAAGAAAGCGCCGTTCGCCTTCCCCTGCGTGCGGTAATAGGTCACGGAAGGATTGGTGCCGATCAGCAGCGTGCGGCCCTTGCCATAGGCATTTTCGACGACGGCAAGACGGCCGTCGGTGAAGTGGCCGCGTCCCGTTCCGCCGGTCAGCCGATAAGACTGAAGGAAGCCGCCACCGTCGACCGCCGCGCCGTCGAGATCGAAATGGATGCGGTCGCCGATATCGGGCATGAATTCGACTTCCTCCTCGCGCGCGCCGAAGATCTCGTCGAGGCCCATGTTCGGCTGGACGGTGCCGACCTGACCACGATCGCCGAAATAGCCGGGGCATGCTTCGGCAATCAGCGTGCCGCCGTTTTCGACCCAGGCTTTCAGGCTCTTTGCCTGTTCTGATGTGAACATGATCGGGTAGGGGAAATAGAGGAAATCGTAGGCCGCGATGTCGTCGATATGCACCCAGTCCGGCTGCACGCCATTTTCGAGGAAGGCCCGATACGCCCCCCACATGGCTTCGGGATAGGGTTTCTCCTTGCGGTCGTGGTTCAGGAGGTAATCGAACTCCTGGGTTTCGCGAACGACAAGGATGCCGACTTCGCCGCGCACCGGCTTTGCCTCCCAGAGGGCACTTTGCGCCTTGTCGTTTGCCCATTTCGCCATGGCGCTTGCCATGTCGGAGCGCGGCGTGCGCGAGCCGTCCATGCCGTAGGAGCCGAAGGCGCCGAAGAGCGGACCGTCGAGCAGCGGGCGCCAGCGCAGATTGATCACGCCGCGGGCGCCGCCGGCAAGCGAGGTCATGCTCCAGAGACGGATGTCCTCGGGCTCGGCGACGCGGCCGTCTTCCTTGTCGCGGCCGATCACCTGCGGCTGCAGCCAGAGCGGCCCGCCCTGGCGTTCGGCATGCCAGAACGGTTTGCCGCGGGCGGCGGCACGGTTGATGTCGACGCCGTACCAGTTCTTCCAGGCTTCCGACCCTTTGCGGGCCTGGATCCAGGTGAAGCCGTAAACCTCGACCTTGGATGCGGCGAGCCAGTCGTCGCAGCCGTTGGCCGCCATGTTGGGAATTGCGCCGGATATGCCGTGGGCAACGATGGTGTTCTTCTGGTCGACGGCGCGGATGGTGTCGATGCGCCATTGCATCTGGTCGTAGAAATTGTCGCGCTTGAACTGCAGCCAATCGATACATTCGGGGTAGGGCGCCATGTGCACCGGCGGCTCGATATCGTCCCATTCGGCAAAGCTGTAGCGGTACCAGGCTTTCGCCAGGATCTTCAGGCTGCCGTACTTCTTCTCCAGCCATTTGCGAAAGGCTGATTTGGCATAGGGGCTGTAATCGACATCGGCGGAATAGTTGCACTCGTTCCAGACGTCATAGCCATAGATCGCCGGATGATCCTTGTAGCGGGTGGCGAGCGCGGTCAAGAACTTGCCGGCGGCTTCCTTCACTTCGGGGCAGTTCAGCGTCAGGGCGCCGGCGCCGCCACCATTGTTGGAGAAGCCGCCGGTCGCCGACGAGACGCCCATATAGGAACCGAGTTTGGTGCCGTCGGCATTGACCTGCAGCGCATGAGCATATTTGCGCACTGCCCAGTCCGGCACGGCATGGATCAATTCGGCGATGACGGTCTTGATGCCGTTTGCAGCGGCAAGGTCCATCTGACGGTCGTATTCCTCCCAATCGTAGACGCCGGGGGCGGTTTCGATCGCGCTCCACATGAACCAGTGGCGGAAGATGTTGAGGCCGTCCTGCCCGGCGGTGGCGTAGTCGCGTTCCCAATCTTCGCGGGGCGGGTTGGACTTGCGGAAATAGACGGCGCCGTAGGGCAGCTGGATATCTTTGTTGAGCATTTTCCTGTCCTTCTCTATCGATGACCGGACATGGCTTCGCCGTCCGGAAAGAAGGCTCCGGCAGTCGGCAATCGAAGATGTCGTCCGGTTGTTCTAAAAAGCGTTGATCTAGCGCGGCCCTCCGGCGAGGAGTTCCAGGGTGCGGATGAGGGCGGAATGGTCGCGTTCGCCGTCGCCATTGGCGATGGCGGCATTCATCAGCTGCTGCGTGGCGGCCGTGTTCGGCAGCGACAGATCGAGTGCGCGGGCGGCATCGACGGCAAGCGTCATGTCCTTGCGGTGCAAGCGGATGCGGAAGCCGGGCTCGAAGGTCTCCTTGACCATGCGCTCGCCATGCACTTCGAGGATGCGCGAGGAGGCAAAGCCGCCCATCAGCGCGGTGCGCACCTTGGCCGGATCGGCGCCGGCACGCTTGGCAAACAGCAGCGCTTCGGCAACCGCCTCGATCGTCAGACCGACGATGATCTGGTTGGCGACCTTCGCCGTCTGGCCGTCGCCGCTACCGCCGACATGGGTGATGTTCTTACCCATCTTTTCGAAAAGCGGCTTGGCGCGCTCGAAAACCTGCTCCTTGCCGCCAACCATGATCGTCAGCGTGGCGGCCTTGGCGCCGACCTCACCGCCGGAAACCGGGGCATCCAGATAATCGCAGCCGAGCGCCTCGATGCGTTTGGCGAAAGTCTTGGTGGCGACCGGCGAGATCGAGCTCATGTCGATAACCAGCTTGCCCTGGGAAAGGCCGGCGGCGACGCCGTCTTCGCCGAACAGAACCGCCTCGACATCTGGTGTATCCGGCAGCATCAGGATGACGATGTCGGAAGCGTGCGCCACCGCCCTGGCGCTTGTTGCGGCTTTGCCGCCCTTGTCGACAAGATGCTGCGAGGTTTCCTTCACGCGGCTCAGATGCAGCGTGTGGCCGGCGTCGATCAGGTGTTCCGCCATCGGGCGGCCCATGACGCCCAGTCCGATAAATCCGATGTTCATGCTGTCCTCGCTGACTTCAGATAGGGTTTCATCCAGCCGAGGCCTTCGCTGGTGCCGGATTTCGGCTTGTACTCGCAGCCGACCCAGCCGTCGTAGCCGAGGCGGTCGAGTTCGGAGAGGATGAAACCGTAATTGATCTCGCCGGTGCCGGGTTCGTTGCGGCCGGGATTGTCGGCGATCTGCACATGGGCGATCTTCTCCTTCAGTCGGATGAAGGTGGAGACCAGGTCGCCCTGCATGATCTGCATGTGGTAGAAATCATACTGGATGTAGAGATTGTCCGAGCCGACCCGGTCGAGTATGCGTTCGGCATCAGCGGTGGTCGACAGGAAGAAGCCGGGAATATCGCGCAGGTTGATCGGCTCGACCAGCAGCTTGACGCCGACGTCGGCACAACGCTTTGCTGCATATTTCAGATTGTCGACCAGCACCGTTTCCAGCGTTTGAAGGTCTGCACCCTTCGGCACCAGCCCGGAGATGACATTCACCTGCCTGCAATCGAGCGCTGCGGCATAATCGAGCGCCTGCGCGATGCCGTTGCGGAACTCCTCTACGCGGTCCGGCAGGCAGGCGATGCCACGCTCGCCGCCGGCCCAGTCGCCTGATGGCACGTTGAAGAGCGCCTGTTTCATGCCGCTCGCCTCCAGCGCCTCGGCGACCTTCTCCTTGGGTTCGGCATAGGGGCCGAGATATTCGAGGGCGCCGAAGCCGTCCTCTGCGGCTGCCGTGAAGCGGTCGAGAAAGGGCAGGTCCTGGTAGAGGAAGGAAAGGTTGGCGGAAAATTTCGGCACGGGATCGTCCTTAAATATTGGCAGGCGCGACGAAACGATGCCGGTGCAGCATGCGCTTGTCGCGAGGGTCGGGATTGGGAACGGCGGAGATGAGGCTCTTCGTATAGGCCTCTTCGGGAGCGGTGCAGATCTGTCCGGCCTCGCCAAGTTCGACGATTTTGCCGCGATGCATGACAGCGACGCGATCGCAGAAATAACGCACGACCGAAATGTCGTGGGAGATGAAGATGAAGCTCAGGTTTAGCCGCTGACGGATATCGAGGAGCAGATCGAGGATCTGGCTGCGGATCGAGACGTCGAGTGCCGACGTTGCCTCGTCGGCGATGATGATGCGCGGATCGAGCGCAAGGGCGCGGGCGATGCCGATGCGCTGGCGCTGGCCGCCGGAGAAGGCATGCGGATAACGCTCCATGCCCATCGGGTCGAGGCCGACCAGGCGCATCAGTTCGGCGACGCGGTCCTCCAGCGCCTTGCCCTTGGCCAGCCCGTTGACAACAAGCGGATCGCCGATCACCTCCTTGACGGTCATGCGCGGATTGAGCGAGGCGAAAGGATCCTGGAAGACCAGGCGGACTTCGCGGTGGAAGGTGCGGAGTTCGCGCTTGGTGAGTTTCGTGACGTCGATCTCGCTACCGTCCTTGCCGCGATAGCTGATGCTGCCCGATGTCGGCTCGACGGTGCGCAGGATGAGCCGGCCGAGCGTCGTCTTGCCGGAGCCGCTTTCGCCGACGATGCCGAGGTTTTCGCCGGGATAAAGATCGAAGCTGGCGTCGTCGACGGCGCGCAGCGTATTGGTCTTGCCGTGCCAACCGTAGATCTTGCCGAGATTGCGGACGGACAGGATCGGCTGCGGCGCCTCCGGCGACAGCGCCACGGCGGGCAGCCTGCCTTCGACATGGTGGGTGAGCTTGACCGTCGAGGCCAGCAGTTGGCGGGTATAGGGATGCTCGGCGGCGTGGTAGATCGCATCGACCGGTCCGCGCTCGACGATGCGGCCGAAGCGCATGACGGCAACATCATCGGCCACTTCGGCGACGATCCCCATGTCATGGGTGATCAGCAGCATGGCCATGCCGCGTTCGACCTGCAGCCGCTTGATCAGGTCAAGGATTTCGGCCTGGGTGGTGACGTCGAGCGCCGTCGTCGGCTCGTCGGCGATGAGAATATCGGGATTGCCGGCAAGCGCCATGGCGATCATCGCGCGCTGGCGCATGCCGCCGGAGAATTCGAAGGTGTAGCGGTCGGCCATCTTGTCCGGCTTCGGAATTTCGACCTGGCGCAGCAGTTCGACGGTCCTTTCGCGGGCGGCGCGCTGATCGAGATTGCTGTGCAGGCGCACCGCTTCGATGATCTGCGAACCAATGGTGTGAACCGGCGACAGCGAGCTCATCGGCTCCTGGAAGATCAGGCCGATGCGGCGGCCGCGGATGGCGCGCGTCGCCCGGTCGGACGGCTTCAAGGCGGCAATGTCGGTGACCCCGGTGACCCCGTCGCCATTGCTGAGCAGGATGCGGCCGGAAACGATGCTGCCGGGGCTGTCGACGATCTGCAGCAGCGAGCGGGCGGTGACGCTCTTGCCGGAGCCGCTTTCACCGACGAGGCACAGCGTCTCACCGCGCTTCAGCTCGAAGCTGACATTTTCGACGGCGTGCAGGATGTGGGTGCGCAGCCTGAAATCGATCGAGAGGTTTTCGACGGAGAGAACGACGTCGTCTGAAAGATCAGTCATAGTTTCCTCCTCAATTGTCATAAGGGTCGGCGGCATCGCGCAGGCCGTCGCCGAAGAAATTGAAGGACAGGACGGCGACGACGACCGCGAGCGACGGCCAGATCAACAGCCACGGCGCAGTCGCGACGGTGCGGATGTTCTGGGCGTCCTGCAGCAGCACGCCCCAACTGACGACCGGCGGCTTGAGGCCGATGCCAAGGAAGGAAAGCGAGGTCTCGGCGACGATCATGGTCGGCACGGCCAGTGTCACGACCGCAAGGATGTGGCTCGTCAGCGACGGCAGGATGTGGCGGAAGATCAGCCGCGCTTCGCTCGATCCGTCGAGCCGGGCGGCGACGACGAAATCCTCACTGCGCAGCGCCAGGAACCGGCCGCGCACCTCCCGCGCCAAGCTGGTCCAGCCGAGCAGCGAGACGATGATCGTGATGACGAAATAGACATTGACCGGCGACCATGTCAGCGGGATCGCCGCCGCCAGACCGAGCCATAGCGGGATGGTCGGCATGGCGCTGACGACCTCGATGACGCGCTGGATCAGCGTATCCACCCAGCCGCCGTAGAAGCCGGAGATCGAGCCGAGCACGACGCCCAGGATCAGCGACATGGCGACGCCGACGAGGCCGATCGACATGGATACGCGGGTGCCGTAGACGAGGCGCGAGAAGACGTCGCGGCCGAGCCGGTCGGCACCGAGCAGATACATCGGATCGTTCTGGTTGAGGGGGCCGATCAGGTGGCGGTTCATCGGGATCAGGCCCCAGAGATCGTAGGCCGCGCCTTTGACGAAGAAGCCGATCGGGACGACCTTGGTGTCGTCGACGACGAAGGTGCGGCGCAGCGCCACCTTGTCGATCTCGACCTTGTAGCCCTTCACATGGAAGTTGAACTCCGAGCTGCCGTCCGGCTTTTCGACGAAGAAGCTGAAGCCCTGTGGCGGGGCATAGGTATATTGCGGCCGCGAGGTCATCGGCAAAGCCGGCGCCAGGAATTCGGCAAAGAGGCCGACCAGATAGAGGAAGAGGATGATGGCACCGGCCACCATCGCCACCTTCTGACGGATCAGTTTGCCGGCGACCAGCCGCCAGGGGCCGATCGCGGCCGTCGAGACGGTCTTGCCCTGTTTCAGCGGGCTGATCGAGGGGCCGTCGGCAACGGTGTGGAGCGGACCAACATGGGCTCCGAAGGTTTCGTGCGTGCTCATCGCATTCCCCTCAATTGAACCGGATGCGCGGATCGAGCAGCGCCAGCAGCAGATCCGACAGCAGCATGCCGACAAGGGTCAGCGCGCTCAAAAGCAGGATGAAACTGCCGGCGAGATACATGTCCTGCGAGATCAGCGCGCGGAAAAGCAGCGGGCCGGCTGTCGGAAGATTCAGCACGATGGCGGTGATCGTCACGCCCGAGACGAGATGCGGCAGCACCCAGCCGATCGCCGAGACGAAGGGATTGAGCGCGATTCTGACCGGATATTTGAGGATCACCTTGTATTCCGGCAGTCCCTTGGCGCGGGCGGTGACGACATAGGGCTTGTGCAGCTCGTCGGTCAGGTTGGCGCGCAGGATGCGGATCATCGCTGCCGTTCCGGATGCGCCGATGATGATGATCGGGATCCAGAGATGGGCGAGGAAATCGCCGACCTTGGCGAGGCTCCAGGGCGCCTCGGCATACTCAGGCGAGATCAGCCCGCCGACGCTCTGGCCGAGATATTTATAGGCGACGTACATCAGCGTCAGCGCCAGGATGAAGTTCGGCACGGCAAGGCCGATGAAGCCGAGAAAGGTGAAAACGTGATCGCCGACGGAGTGGCGGCGGACGGCGGAATAGATGCCGATTGGCAAAGCGACGATCCAGACGAAGAGCAGGCTCAAGAGCGAAATCACCAGCGTCGAGCCCATGCGGCCCCAGATCAGCCCGGAGACCGGCTGGCCCCATTCGAACGAGTAGCCGAAGTCGCCGCGGCTGACGATGCCCCAGATCCATTTCAGATATTGGACATAGAAGGGGTCGTCGAAGCCGTAGATTTCCTTCAGCCGCTCGATCTGCGCGGGATCGACGGTCTGGCCGCTGTCGCTCATCGTGGCGATCATCGACGTCAGATAGTCACCCGGCGGCAGCTGGATGATCAGGAACGAGATCAGCGACATGCCAAACAAGGTCGGGATCATGTAGAGCACGCGCTTGAAGATATAGCCAAGCATCGAAACGTTTCTCCTCCCGTCGGGAACGCTGTGACGCGCTTCCCCCGGATATCCACCCGCTTTCGGCCCCTAGGCCGAAAGCGCTCCTCCGTCGCGTGTCACCTCATTTCCAGGTGAGATGCAGGACCTCCAGCCGATCGATGCCAGGCACCTCCACCTGCGCGCGTCCATCCTTCACACTGAAGCTTGCCGCGCGGTCGGCAATGACCAGCCATGTCTTCGCCACCGACTTGCCCTCCGGAATTTCCACCGAAACGGTCTGCGCTGCCAGAGGGTAATTGTCGCGGATCGGGCCTTTCATCATCATCGGGTTGGTGAGGTTGAAGAGGCTGAGCGCCAGGCCCTCACCGTTTTCGCGCAGCGCCAGATCAATGACGCCCTGGCCCTTGACGGTGACACGCGGCGTCTTGCCGAGTGCCCAATGGACAGCGTTGGCGATGAGCCGCGCATGATCGACGGCAAAGACCTCCCAGAAGATCTCGCCGATATTCCAGGGGATGTAGACCGTGCGTCCGCCCTTGCCAGTCTCGCGGGCGATGACGGCAGCACCTTTCGGCTCTTCACGCGAATAGACCTCTTCCATCGGCAGATCGGGAAAGTCAGGGATATAAAGGAAGGGAGTCTTCGCATCGGCCGAGGGTTCGGCGTGGATCAGGCGGGTGCCGCCCATGATGCGCTCGGCGCCGTCGAAACCGCGATTGATCGGGTGATCGCCGGAAAGGGCGACATAGGTGTTCTTGACGATGCCGCGCGGGCCCGAGACGTATCTGGCGCCGAGTACGTCGGTCAGACCGAACTCGTCACGCGTCTTGCCGAATTCGTCCCGCAACGACGTCTCGTAGGAGGCAATCACGCTGCCGCCGCGATCGACATAGGCGCGGATCGAGGTGTTCTGGGCATCCGAAAGGCACGAGGCATTGGCGAGAATGATCAGCTTGAAGCGGTCGAGGTTTTCCTCGGTCAGCACCTGGTCTGAGAGCAGCTCGAAGGGCAGCCGGGCTTCGACAAGGGCGTGATAGAGACCGAGGTCGGGTTTCTCGGCGGAATGCCGCTCTTCCGGCGCCCAATGGCGCAGCGTCGTCGAGGGATCGATGACGGCGATTTCGGCGGTCGGCTTCATGCTTTCCAGTACCGGCTCGACGGCTGCCTGCAGGCCGAATGCGTCGGCTACAGGATCGACCCAGCGTTTGTCGGGCACGACACCGTTGAATTTGGTGAACCAGGCATAGAGACCGTGGGCGGTGCCGTCATTGATCCAGAGCTGCATCTCCTCGCCCGAGGTGACGGCATCCTTCCAGCGATATTCCTCCTCCGGGCCGATCGAGGTGATCAGCACGACCGGGCGGTCGGGGAAGGTGGCGCGGATACGCTTGCCGTTGCGCCCAGCCGACCAGCCGAGCTCCAGACCCTTGCGGCCCTGATGGTCGACGACGAGGAAGGGGCAGTGCCTGGCGATGACCGAGAGATCGAATTCCATCAGCGAAGCGCCGCCCATGTTGGGAATGAAGCTCGCATGCGGGCGGATCGCTTTGACGGCATCGTCCCATTGCGCGATCATGTCGGTGAGCACGCGGCGGCGCCATTGCACCCAGGCCTGCCAGGCAGGATCCTCGGCATCGGGTTTTACAGGCAAGGCGTGGCCGGACATGTCCTTGAAGCGGCGGGCGCTGTCTTCGCTATAATCGACGCCGTGGCCCTGCCAGCGATTGGCGAAGACCGCATCGATATCGTATTTGCGGACGATCTCCTTGACCACCTCAGGCATGAAGACGCTGTTGTAGTCGCCATAGGCATTGGTCACCCAGACATCGGGATAGGCCCAGTGGCGGCGCGGCGTGCCGTCGGCATTGATCATCACCCATTCCGGATGGGCTTTGGCGGCATCGTCATGGATCGCATGCGGGTCGACGCGGGCCATGACATGCATGTCGAGCTTGCGGGCGGCATCGACGAGCGCGCCGAAGATATCCTTATCGCTGAGATATTTGCTCACATAGTGGTAAGGCACGTCGCTCGGATAATAGGCGATATAGCCGCCGGCGCTGAGGCAGACCGCGTTCGATTTCGTGCGTTTGAAGACATCGATCCAGAAGGCCGGGTCGTATTTCTCCGGGTCGTCTTCCACGAAGGTCAGCTGGGTCCAGCGGGTCGCGGTCTTGAACCAGTCCGGCGTCCTCAGCGTATTGGTGTTCTGTTTTCTGGCATCGAGCATCGTCTTCATCCAATCATTGGCAAAAGAAGGGCCTCGGCGCCAACCGGCAGGGGCCGGCGCCTAACGAGGCTCCTGGGATAAAAGGTCTTCAGACCTTGTAGAACTGCTCCGGCATGGTCGGAGCGGGCGTCGGCCAGCCGAAGGAGTTCGGCATGATCTTCGTGATGTTCTTCATGTTGTTCTTGACGATGCCGTAGCCATCGGGCGGCAGCGAGATGCCGAAGACATAGAAATTGTCGGCGGCGCCTTGCAGGATCTGCTTCATCACCTCGCGCTGGCCTGATGCGTCGGAAGTGGCCTTCAGCTTGTCGTAGAGCGCAAGCTGGCTCTTCGTGCTTTCCGGCGGTTCCTCGGCATTGGCATTGGCGCGGTCGCGATACCAGAGTTGCCAGGCCGGGGCATACATGGCGTTGGCATCGGTCGGCACGTAATAGCGCGGGTCGAGCATGGCGGCGACGCCACCATTTGCGCCGAACTGGTGGGCGGTCGCATCGAAATCGCGGCCCTGGCGGACGCGCGTCTCCCAGAGCGAACGGTCCATCGAGCGCATCTGCGCATCGATGCCGACCGCCTGGAACATCGGGATCACCAGCTGGAAGAGATCGAGGAAGACGGCTCGCGCCTGGTCGATCTCGAAGATGATCGTCAGGCGGCGGCCCTTTTCGTCGAGGCGAAAGTTCTGGTCGTCGCGCTTCGGCAGGATCTGGTCGAGCATGGCATTCGCCTTGTCGACGTCATAGGCCGTGAACTGCGTGGCGAGCTGCTCGTTGTAAAGCGGGTCTTCCTTCTTGATCGATGCCTGGGCAGGTGCCCCCTGGCCGACGAGCACCGCATCGATCAGCGACTGCCGGTCGAGTGCTGTCGAAAGTGCCGCACGGAAATCCTTGTTCCGGAAGAGCTTCCGCTTGGTCTCGTCATTGTGGTTCAGGTTGAAGATGAAATTCATCACATTGGCTTCGGTCGAAGTCAGTGTGTAGAAATCATAGCCGCCCTGCTCACGCGCATCGTAGAGAACCGACTTGTTGTTCGGCGTGGCGATATACTGGTCCATCAGGTCGACTTCGCCCTGCATGGCCTTCAGCAGCAGAACCTGCGGGTCGGCGACCATCTGGTAGACGATACGGTCCATATAGGGCAGCTGGTTGCCCTCGGTGTCGACCTTCCAATAGTAGGGATTGCGTTCGGCAACGGCGCGTTCGGTGTTTTCGCCGGGCGCTATCGTGAACATCCAGGCATGCACGCAGGGTTTCTTCGAGGAGTTCAGGAAGAAGGCGTTGTCGTCCTGGAAACCGGCGGCCGCCTGGAAGGAGGCGATCCAGCTTTCGAAGCCGCGTTGCTTGGCGAGTTCATCGGCTTTCGGATTGAAGTCGATGTGGAACTGCTCGAGATAATGTTTCGGTGTGCGCGTCGTCTGGTCGTTGTTTGCCCAGGCGACCTGCAGCGGGAACAGGCCGTTCGGCTTGTCGAAGGTGACCTTGAAGGTCTGCTCGTCGACGATCTCCAGCTTGGCCGGCTTGCCGCCGGACTTCCAATGATCCTGACCGACAAAGGCTACGCGCTTGTCGGTGAAAACGGTGTCGTACCAGAACTTGATGTCGGCGGTGGTGTAGGGATGGCCGTCCGACCATTTCATGCCCTTGCGCAGGCGGATCGTATAGACCTTGGAGTCGGCGTCGCCCTCGAAGGACTCGGCGACATTCAGCGTCACGCCAGACCAGTCGGGCGTATAGCGCAACAGCGGCTCGTAGGCCTGGTAGCGGAACAGCATCGACAGCGACCCGCCGCCAACCAGCGCCATGTTCCAGTCGCCGCCGTATTTGCCGACGCTTTCGACCGGTTTGACGACGAGCGGATTTTCAGGAAGCCGGTCCTTCAGGGCCGGCAGGCCGCCGCTCGACACCTTCGTTTTCAGGATATCCGCTTCCTTGAAGTCAGCGGCGAAAACCGGCAGGGCCGGCAATATCAGGGCGGCCGACGTCCCGGCCAGAAACGCACGTCGTTTCAGCTTGATCATAGGGATCTCCTCCAAAAATCCGCGCCCTTATCATTATTTTTGCTGTCGGGCTGGGATGAGGAAAAGATTACATTTGGATATTGTTAGGTAAAGCGTTATGTTTCCGTTAGTGTATAAATTTGCTTTACCGGCGCGATTGCTATAGCCAGCGCGCATCAATCGAACGCTGAGGTGCCACGTGGGAAGCAGGGGCCGGGTTACGTTGCAGACGATCGCGCGGGAGGTCGGCCTGTCGAAATATGCGGTGTCGCGGTCGCTTGCCGGCAAGAGCGGCGTCAGCGAGGAAACGCGCGCGCTGATCCGCGAGACGGCGCAGCGCCTCGGCTATACAAAGCCCGTCGGGCAGGGTGCTGCGGGTGAGATCGCTGTCGTCTTTCACGATCTCGATGCCGTCAACAGTGAACTCTATATGCAGGTGCAGAACGGTGTGCAGCGCGAAGCGCACCGGCTTGGCATGGCGCTGCGTGTCCGCTGGACCCATGATTCCGCTCAGTTGGAAGAATTGGCGCGCAGCTGCGACGGGCTGATGCTCGTCGGTCCGCATGCCCGCGAGGCGGTGGCGGCGGCGAGCGCCACCGGCGTTCCGATCGTGCGATTCGGCTGGGTCGATGCGCTCGAACAGATCGACCATGTCGGCGGCACCGACCATGAGGCGGGGCAGGCGGTGGTGGAGTATCTGGTCGGGCTCGGCCATCGATCCATCGTTTACGTCTATGGCATGCCAGGCCTGCGCGGACGCCAAGAGCGGCACTACGGCGCCCGCGAAGTCGCCGAACGTTATCCTGACGTTTCGCTTCATGTTATGCAGTTCGACGAAGAGAATGGCTTCAGCGCGGCCTTCCGGGCGCTCGTGGAAAAAGGCATCCGGCCGACGGCTTTTTTCTGCGCCCATGACGGGCTGGCACTGACCGTGGTTTCCGAGTTGCTCGGTCAGGGATACCGCATTCCCGACGATATTTCGGTCGTCGGGTTCGGCGACTACTCGCCGGCAACGCAGATCTCACCGGCGCTGACGACGGTGAGGATGGAGGGGCAGGAATGTGGGGCGGTCGGCCTGCGGCTTTTGCTCGAGCGCATCGAAAATCCGCGCCTGCCGGGCATGCCGGCGCGGCGCATCATGATTGCCTCGCGCATTATCGAGCGCCGCTCGGCCGGACCCTGCAAGGCGGCGGCAAGCGTCGATGCCGCCGAGGTTTAACCGCCGAGCGAAGCAATCGCGGCCTTGACCGCGTCCGCGCCGGGCCTGGTCGGCCGGTATTCCAGACCGACGGCGCCGTCGTAACCGTTGGCAAAGATCCAGCCGAGGCGTCGGGCAAGGTCGATATCGCCGGAGCCCGGTTCGTTGCGGCCGGGATGATCGGCGACATGGACATGGATGATACGGTCGAGACGGCCGTTCAATACCTCCTCGGTGCGCTCGTCCATCACGGCGGAATGGTAGATATCGTAGACGATACCGATCTCGGGGCGAGCGACGTCATCGATGATGTCGAGACCTTCGCGGGTCGAATCGAGGAAATAGCCGACATGGTCGATGCGGATGTTGAGCGGCTCGACGCCGAGGCGGACACCGCTGCCTTTGAGGATATCGGCGCCGGCTCTCAGCGTTTCGGTAAGCGCCCGGCGCTGTTCTTGGCGGGTCACGCCTGGGAGATCGTTGCCCGCCTGGGCAATCAGCACCGGCGCGCCGAGACGCTTGGCGACAGCGACGGAATCGGCAAGGCCTTTCAGCCAGGCCTGCCGGTTGGCGGCGTCGGTCAGCGCGATCATCGGTTCGGCGACGAGGCTGGTGACGGCAAGACCGGTTTCCTTCAGCGCCGCTTCGATCGCATCCAGATCCTTGCCGGTCCAGCGCCAGAATTCGATCGCCGTCAGGCCGGCCGCATGGGCGCGGCGGATGCGATCGGGAAAGCTGTCGCCCTCTTCGGCAAACAGCCATTCTATGCAGGCTGAATAACGTCGCATGAAAACTCCTCCCATCTGTTGATGCAGGCATGCGACAGATCGGCGCCTGCCGCAAGAGGAGTGTGGGCGCTTGACGCCCGGGGCTCATTGGCGGAACACTCAGCACATCAGGCCGGGATCTCCGGCCGTTTGCGGAGGAAGACATGGATCTCGGATTGAAGGGAAAGACTGCCGTCATAACAGGTGCGTCGGTCGGCATCGGGCTGGCGATCGCCGAGGGACTGGCGGCTGAGGGCGCCGACCTTGTGCTGGCAGCCCGTGGCGGCGAACGGCTCGAGGCGGAAGCCGCCCGTATCGCCGAGAAGTACGGCGTCAGCGCCGCCGCTGTCGCGGCCGATGTGGCGACGGTTGCGGGAACCGAGGCGATTATCGCGGCGGCGGCCGAAAAAGGCGGCGCCGATATCCTCATCAACAATGCCGGCACCGGATCGAACGAGACGGTGATGGAGGCGCCCGACGAGAAGTGGCAGGACTATTGGGACCTGCATGTGATGGCCGCCGTGCGGCTGGCGCGCGGCATCGCGCCGCAGATGAAGCAACGCGGCGGCGGGGTGATCCTGCACAATGCCTCGATCTGCGCCGTTCAGCCGCTCTGGTACGAGCCGATCTACAATGTCAGCAAGTCGGCGCTGATGATGTTTTCGAAGACGCTCTCGACCGAGCTCATCAAGGACAATATCCGCGTCAACTGCGTCAATGCCGGTCTGATCCTGACGCCCGACTGGATCAAGACCGCCAAGCAATTGACGGCGGAAACCGGCGGCAACTGGGAAGGCTACCTACAGAGCGTCGCCAACGAGCACGCCGCCTCCAAACGCTTCGGCACACCAGAGGAGCTGGCAAACGTCTTCGTCTTCCTGAGTTCGGAGCGCGCGAGCTATTGCATCGGCTCGACCTATTTCGTCGATGGCGGCATGCTGAAGACGATCTGACCGAGGCTGCAGGCAGGGCGCGCGGCGGCCGGTCTTTCTCGAGGCTGCCGGGCGTTTCTGTGGACGTTGCCGATACAAGCTATAAATAATAGCTATTTTGTTGTATGTTCACGCTTTTGACGCTATTTGCCTGCTATTGGCAGGATAAATACTGCGATTTCTACAAGGCGACGACGATGCTGACGAAAAAGGGAAAATACGGGCTGAAGGCGCTGGTCGACCTGGCGCGGCTGGCGCCGGGTGAGACCGCCTTCATCAACGACATCGCGGCCCGCAACAATATCCCGAAGAAGTTTCTCGATACGATCCTGCTCGAACTGCGCAATGTCGGCATCCTGCGCTCGAAGAAGGGACCGGGCGGCGGCTATTCCCTGTCGCGGCCGGCAACCGAAATCCGCATCGGCCATGTCATCCGCACGCTCGACGGGCCCTTAGCGCCGATACGCTGCGCCAGCCGTACGGCTTACGAGGCCTGCGACGACTGTGCCGATCCGGAAACCTGTCAGGTGCGGCGCTCGATGACCGATGTTCGGGACGCGATCGCCGCCATTCTCGACAATATGACCCTCGAGCAATTCGTCGCCGATGGCGGCCGTATCGACGGCCCCAAGGAAGAATTCCCGATCTCCGCCGCCAGCTGAATTAGGCTCTCCCGGGCTCCGACATATATTCGCCTGCGGTATGCACCAATCTATCCCGCGCCAGCGATAGCGCGTGAATGCGGGCATTGCGCCAATGGCGGTCGAGATTGAGGCCGATGCCCGCCGATGTTTCCCCTGCAAGTTCGAACAGCGCATTTGCGGTGTCGAGCGCCGTTTCCCCGGCAAGGATCGCGGCCGCCGAGGCGGAGAAATGCGCGTCCGCCATCGCGGCCTCCACAGGATTGACTTGGGCAATGTCGAGTTTACGGCCAGCCCGTTCCAAGGCTGCCGCCGTTGCTTCGATGCGGATGGCGCGTTCGCCGATCTGGGGAAGGACGGTCGTGCTGCGATCGCCAATTGCGGTCATCAGGTCGCTCCATGCGGCCCGGGCGACGCCCAGGCTGACGCCCGCCTTGAGCAGCAGACCGAGCGAGATGCCGGTCGAATGTCCGGACGAGGGGGCAGGCGCAATCGCATCGGCATTGACATGAAGCGTTCCGACGATCGCCGTCGCCGATCCATTGGTGCGCTGGCCGAAGCCGTCCCAATCATCGACCACCTGCACGCCTTCTTCACCGCGTGTGAGGTAGAGTGTCACCGGGCGGCTGGGAGGAGCGGTGGCGGCAGCGGCGATCCAGTCGGCGAATAGAATACCGGGCGCCTGCCGCGTGCGCCCGCTCAGACGGTAGCCTGGACCTTCGGCGGTCAGTTCGGTCCCGTCGGTGAAGGCGGCGCCCGCGAAGCGGTCGCCGAGCAGCACACGGGCAAACAGCGATGCCTTCAAATCCTTGGCAGCCTGAATGCGGAGCGTTTCCAGCGCAGAAAAATGACTTTCCAGCGCCTCGCCGATCGATGCATCGCCCTCGGCGATGATCGCAACGATTTCGGCGAGCAGGGCGTTCGACACGTCGAGCCCTTCATGGTCTGGCGGAACAGTGATTGCCGTCAGCCCCGATACAGACAGCGCATCTAGCTCGGCAAAGGGCAGGATGCGGTTGATATCACGCTCGCTCGCCTGATGCCGGAATGCGGCGGCGAGGTCGCGGGCCGTGGATATCGCCTCCTCTTCGCTTTCGATGCGATGCGCGGGAGGCCTCAGGCTCTCATGAAACTGCGATACCGTTCCCATCGGTCACTCTTTTCTCGACGGATACAGGAGTGAGGGATTGCCCCTCGAATGATAAGGCCGGTTTTTCTACAAAACCCGTGTGCTTTGAATTTTCTTACCAGCTTGATTGCCCTGTTCTCCACGCTACTTACGGTGAAGTGGGGCTTCCCTGATCGAGAAATATGATGAGCGACTCTCGTGCTCGCAACAGCGAGGTTTCGAAAATGGCACGCCAGCCGAGACCGCGCCTGACGCTGGATATTGCCGCGATCCCAACCTATGCGATCGGCGACATTCACGGTCGGTACGATCTGCTTGTGAAAGCCGAGGAGGCGATCCTGCGTGATGGCGCGCGGCTGCCCGGGCGAAAGCTGATCGTAACGCTCGGCGACTATGTCGACCGCGGCCCTGAATCGGCACAGGTCATCACCCATCTGATGGAGCCTCCGCCTGATGGATTCGACCGCATCTGCCTTGCCGGCAATCACGAAGTCGCCATGCTCGACTATATCGATGGCTGGATCTCCTATGACGATTGGATGCAGATGGGGTCGGCGGAGTCGCTCAAATCCTACGGCCTCGATCCGGAGCATCTACCGCTGGTCTTTCCCTCCGGCGCGAAGCTCGATGCCTTCATCCGCCAGTCGCTGCCGCGTACGCATATCGATTTCATGCGGGCGATGCCTGTCGTGCTGGAGACCCCGAGCGTGATTTTCGTGCATGCCGGCATCAATCCGAAGCTGCGGCTCAGTGAGCAGACGGACGAGGATCTGGTCCTCATTCGCCAACGGTTTCTCGAAAGCCGGGTGCCGTTGCTGAAACTCGTCGTTCACGGTCATACGCCGAACGATGAACCCGACATACGGCCGAAGCGGCTCAATATCGATACGCGCGCCTATCGCAGCGGCAAACTCACCGTCGCCCGCTTGTGGCAAGGCCGAGTGCATCTGTTTTCGACCTGACTTCCGTTTCCTCAGCCGCTAGAGCCTTTCCGGTTTAGATTGAAGCATTCTGTTGGCTCAAACGGAGTCGGATGGTCGACCGGCCGGCGCGTGTCGTAGCCAAGCTCTACGGCCAAGCCGGCCGGTCGATCAGCCGGCCCGTTTCAGCCAACCCGAAGGGCCGGGCATCTTTCCGCCAGGATCAAAGGCGATCGGCTCGGACGTACCTTGGGGTATGCCCGTCGCCAATCGCCTCTGCCCTGACGAAAACCTGCTCCGGCAGAATGCTGCAATCTAACCCGGAAAGGCTCTAGGATCGTCTCAGACGACCTCTTCCTCGACCGGCTCTGTCTTCGCTGGTTCTACAGTGGCCGGCCGTTTACGGCGCCAGCCGCGTAGCACGACGTAGAAGACCGGCGTCAGGAACAGGCCGAAGATCGTCACGCCGAGCATGCCCGAGAAGACGGCGGTGCCAAGCGACTGGCGCATTTCGGCGCCGGGGCCGGTGGCGATGGCAAGCGGCAGAACACCGAAGATGAAGGCGAATGCCGTCATCAGGATCGGGCGCAGGCGAAGATGGCTGGCCTCGATGGCCGCCTCCACCGGTGACTTGCCCTCGTCTTCCGCCTGCCTGGCGAACTCGACGATCAGAATGGCGTTTTTGGCCGCAAGGCCGATCAGGACGATCAGGCCGATCTGGGTCAGGACGTTGTTGTCCATTCCCCTCAGCGAGACCCCGATCAGCGCCGCAAGCACCGCAAGCGGGACGATGAGAATGATCGCGAGCGGCAGAACCCAGCTTTCATATTGTGCCGCCAGCGCCAGGAAGACGAAGACGACGGACAGGGCGAAGATGTAGATGGCGGTGTTGCCGGTGTGGGTCTCCTGATAGGCGAGTTCCGTCCATTCGAAGGTCGTCCCCTGCGGCAGGATCTTCGCCGCTAAGGCCTCCATCTTGGCGATGGCATCGCCCGTCGACGTGCCAGGCGTCGGATTGCCCTGAAGCGGCACCGAGACGTACATGTTGTAGCGCTGGACAAGCGCCGGGCCGCTGGCATCCTGGATGTCCATCAAGGTTCCAAGCGGAACCAGTGCGCCGGTCGCCGAGCGGACTTTCAGGGCGAGGATGTCTTCCCGGTCCATGCGATATTGCCGGTCGGCCTGGGCGCGAACCTGGTAGACGCGGCCGAAGGCATTGAAATCGTTGACGTAGGCGACGCCGAGATTGATGGAAAGGGCGTTGAAGATATTGGGGATCGGCACATTCAGGAAACGCGCCTTGTCGCGGTCGATCGCCAGGAAGTATTGCGGGCTGGCATCCGAAAATGTCGTAAAGACGCCGGTCAGCCCCTCGGTCGTTGCCGCTGCACCCATCATTTGCCGGGCGAGGCCGAGGACGCGGGTCATATCGGCGTTTTCGAGATCGGAAATCTGCATCTTGAAGCCGCCGGAGTTGCCGACGCCCCGCACGGATGGCGGCGGGATGGCGATGATGAAGGCTTCCTGGATGCTTTGCAGCTTGCCGAAAAGCTCCCCGATGATCTTGTTAGCGTTTTCGCCGCCTTCTTCACGTTCGGCAAAGGACTTGAAAGGGACGAAGACGACGCCGGCATTCGAGGCATTGGTGAATGTCGCCCCGCTGAAGCCGGCAAATTGCACGGCATTGCCGACGCCGGGCACGGTGCGGGCGATTTCGCCCACCTGTTTGACGACGGCGTCGGTACGCGCAAGCGAGGCGCCGTCCGGAAGCTGGATGACGATGATCGCGTAACCCTGGTCCATGGTCGGGATGAAGCCCGCGGGAACTTTCGTGCCCATGTACCAAGTCGCTCCGAGCAGGCAGACGAAGGTGACCATCGCGGCTGTCAACCCAATCCAGCTGCTGACCAGATGCCGAACGGTCCATGAATAGCCGGAACTCAGCCGATCGAATCCATGATTGAAGCCGTCTGCCAGCCCTCTTCCCAGACGGGATGCGACATTCGTGCGCTTGGTTTCATGGTCATGGGTTTTCAGCAATATGCCTGCAAGCGCGGGCGACAAGGTGAGCGAATTCAATGCGGAAATTGCAGTGGTGACGGAGATCGTGACCGCGAACTGCCTGTAGAACTGTCCTGAGATGCCTGGAATGAAGGCTGTCGGCACGAACACGGCGATCAGCACCAGCGAGATGGCGACGACGGCGGTTCCGACTTCGTCCATCGTGACATGGGACGCCTGCTTCGGCGTCATCCCGCGCGCCAGATTGCGCTCGACGTTTTCGACCACCACGATCGCGTCGTCGACGACGATACCGATCGCCAGCACGAGACCGAACAGCGTGAGCATATTGAGCGAGAAGCCGAAGGCGAGCAGGACGGCGAAGGTGCCGATCAGCGATACCGGGATGGCAATAATCGGAATGATCGCGGTTCGCCAGGATTGCAGGAAGACAAGAACGACGATTGCTACCAGGATGGCCGCTTCTGCAATGGTTCTGTAGACCTCATTGATCGAATCCGAGATGAATTCGGTCGTGTCGTAGACGATACGATATTCCAGACCCGGCGGGAAATTCTGGGATATGTCCTTCATGAGCGTCTGGACTTGATGGGCCGTGTCCAGGGCGTTGGTTCCCGGCCGGGCGAAGATGCCGAGAGCAACTGCGGGATCGTTGTTGAGATAACTGTTAGTGACGTAATCCTGTGCGCCGAGTTCTATCCGGGCGACATCCTGCAACTGCACGAGCCGGCCCGATGTTGTCGATTTCACAATGACATATCGGAATTCGCGCACGTCGGAGAAGCGTCCGTCCGTTCGCACCGTATATTCGAACGCATTCTTGCCGGTGACGGGTGGGGCCCCGATCTTGCCGCCTGAAACCTGGACATTCTGATCTCTCAGCGCAGCGACGACGTCGTCGGATGTCATCCCGTAGGCGGAGAGCTTTTCCGGGTCCAGCCAGATTCGCATCGAATACTGGCGCTCGCCGAAGAGCTGCACGTCGCCGACGCCGTCAAGGCGAACGAGAACGTCGCGAATGCGGTTGCGGGCATAGTTCGAGACGTAAAGCTGGTCATAGCGATGCGACGGCGACAGCAGGTGCACCACCATCATCAGATCAGGCGAGCTTTTGTCGGTGGTGACGCCAAGCCGCTGGACTTCCTCGGGAAGACGGGGAAGGGCGATGGAAACGCGGTTCTGGACAAGCACCTGGACCTTGTCGAGATCGGTGCCGAGCTTGAAGGTGATCGTCAGCGACATGGCGCCGTCGGCGCTGGAGTAGGATGACATGTAAAGCATGTCTTCGACGCCGTTGATCTGTTGTTCAAGCGGCGTCGAAACGGTATCTGCGATCGTCTGCGGGTCGGCACCCGGATAAGAGGTGCGCACGACGATGGTCGGGGGTGCGATCTCGGGATACTGCGATACCGGCAATTGCGTATAGGCAATGCTGCCGACGACGAGAAAAAGGATCGAGATGACCGCCGCAAAGATCGGCCGGTCTACGAAAAAATGAGCAAATCTCATTGTCCGTTCTCCGCGCCGGCGGTTTCGGGCGCAGTGTCCTGCCGTTCCGGCGGCAGTTCGGTCATCTGAGGCGTGATCTTTGCACCCGGCCGGGCGCGCATCAGGCCGTTGACGATGATCGTCTCGGTGCCGTCGAGGCCCTCGCGTATGACGCGGTAGCCATAGAGCCGCGGTCCGGGCCTTACGGGCTTGGTCGACACCGTGCCGTCTTCGGCGACGACATAGACGACGCGCTCATTCTGGTCCGAGCCGATGGCCTCGTCGGGGACGAGAATGGCCTGGTAGGTGTTGGAGGCTTCGACCTGTATGCGACCGAAGAGGCCGGGCTGAAGGACGAGATCGGGGTTGGGGAAGCGGGCACGCAGACGAATGGTGCCGCTCTCATTGTCGACCCGGTTCTCAGCGAAATCGAGCTTTCCCTTGAATGGTTTGGCAGTGGGATCCGAGATCGTGACGGATACATCCAGGCCGCCGCCACCCTGCTGAAGATCCTTGCCCAGTTTGCGCGCCGTGTCGGCGAAATTCAGCAGGCGGCGCTCATCGACGTCGAAATAGAAATCGATCGGGTCGAGCGAAACAATCGTCGTCAGCACGGTCTGATCGGTCTGCACGAGGTTGCCGGCCGAGATCAGCCGGCGGTCGATGCGGCCGCTGAGGGGCGCCTTGATCTCGGTATATTCCATGTCGAGAGACGCGCGATCGGCTGCGGCCTGTGCGCCGCGGACATTGGCTTCGGCCGAATCGAATTCGCGGCGGCGATCATCCAGCGTCTGCGCCGACTGGCTGCCGCTCGAAGCAAGAGATTGCGTGCGCTTATACTGCGCATCGGCAAAGACCAGGGTGGATTGCGCCGATTCGAGTGTCGCCTTTGCCTGATTGAGCGCGGTTACGAACGGCCGCTGATCGATGACGAAGAGCAGGTCGCCCTGCTTGACCAATGCGCCGTCCTGAAAATGGATTTCCTGCAGGTAACCACCGACGCGCGAACGAACGGAGACTTCGTCGACCGGCTCGAACCGGCCGATGAACTCGTCGCTATCGATGACATCGCGAACGACCGGCTTGGCGACGGTGACGGGTGGGGGCGGCGGGGCGCTCTGGGCCAGCGCGGGGAGGGGCATGAATGCGGCGATACAGCCAAGCACCACCATCTGTCGAAGCGCGAAAGTCATGCCGATCCTCCAATCACGACAGCGATTGATTGCCGCCGAACCTAAATCAGTGATGCTATTTCATTGTCTTGCTGCTTGAACGAGGGCACCGGCCCCCGCGACTTTCCCGGCTTTCGATCCTTTGAAAAAGGCAAACCGGCACGCAATGCACATCGGAAAAATCGTAACCCTATGGAATTGGACTATAAACGGCAGCGGCGAAAAATTGCAAATGCCAATTGGTAACGATTCCGGAATCCATCAAAACGTCACAGAGGGCATCAGCTCTCGACGATCTCGTCTCTGCCGGGTTGCAGAGCGGCGAGTTCGGCCCAGTCGAGTTCCTGTTCCAGCATGTGAAAGACATCATCGTCGATCTCGTCGGCGCGGCGCATCGCTGCCAATCTTCGGCGTTTCGCGACGATGACGTTGCGGCGCTGCTTGTCGAGCCTGCTGACCTCGCGCGGGTGTTTTCCGTCAGCGGCGATTTGGCGCTCGGAGGTGTAGACGTCGCGCAGGATGCGGGTGGATTTGTCCTCGCCGCCGGCGAGTTCGGCAAGGGCCGCATCGATCAACGTGACGCGGGCTCTGGCGAGGTCGCGGTCCAGGGAGGTGTCCGGGTCGAATTTCAGGTAACGGATCAGTGGCCCGAGCGTCAGGCCCTGGACGATGAGCGTGCCGAGAACGACGGCGAGCGCGCTGAGCAGGATGATATCGCGATCGGGAAAATCGATCGGCAAAGCGAGCGCAGTTGCCAGCGTGACGAGGCCGCGCATGCCGCACCAGCCGGCAAGCAGGCTGGTGGCGAAGGTCGGAACGGCTTGTGTCGTGCGTCCGCGCGCGGCGAGAAAGTTGATGACGCGGTTATAGAAGAGCACCCAGGCCAGGCGGACGACGATGACGGTGACGAAGACCATGGCGGCGAAGGTGATCGCGAAATTCAGGCGGCCGGGATCGAGGTCGAGGACGATCTGGCGGGCCTGCAGGCCCATCAGCAGGAAAGCGAGGACGTTGAGCAGAAAGACCGCGGCTTCCCAGACCGAATAGGAATGAATGCGGTGGCGGGCCGTCTGCCGCTCGGGCATGTAACGGGCGATCACCATCGCATAGACGACGATCGCCAGAATTGCCGAAAGATGCAGCCGCTCGGCGATGATCCACGTGCCGAAAGTGGCGACGAATTCGAGCAAAGTGCCGCCGAGCGTGCCGGCGAGCCTCAGGCCGACGACCATGTAGAGACGGCCCAGGAGATAACCGAGGATGATCCCGCCAGGCACGGCGAGCGCCAGCTCCGCCAGGGCGCCGGCGAAGAAGGTGGGGCTTGCGACGGCTGCCACCGCGGCGCTGAAGATCAGCAGCGCGACGGCGTCGTTCAGGAGGCTTTCACCCTTCAGGATCACATAGGTCTGGCGCGGCAGGGTGAAGCGGTCGAGCATGGCGGTGGCGGCCGCCGCATCCGGCGGCGCGACGATGGCGCCGAGTGCGACGGCTGCGGCAAGCGGCAGGCCGGCCATCGTCACGCTGACGGTAGCGACGGCTGCGGCCGTCACGATCACGGCGATGGCGGCGAGCGAGAACAGCGGCAGCCAGTTGCGTCTCAATGTCCTCGGCGGCAAATCATAGGCGGCGTCGAAGAGCACGGGCGCGATCAGCAGCGCCAGCGCAAGTTCGGGATCGATCGCGACTTCGGGCGCCCAGGGCACGGCCGCAACGATGACGCCAGCGATCGCCAGCATTGTCGGATAGGGAATCCGGAACTTCCTGGAGAATTGCAGAAAGACGATCGCCACCAGCAGCAGCGTCAGCATGCTTTCGAAGAACGCCATCGAGCTCCCCAATGCGCGCCTCCGGCGGAGGCTGTTCCTGCCACAGAATTAGGGCGGAGCTGGGCTGCGGCTACCGACTGGTGCTCGTAAACGGCGAAAGGAGAAACTGCGGATATGCTTGACCCGGTCTGCGGCATTTTAGCCGCCATTGCTGAATCCGCCGTCCATGCCCTTGTGCAGTGCACATGCTCAATATATCTGCCGATATTATAAGGGTGCTTATAAATAACGGTTACAGGTTTTCATGAACGCCACTCCGACCCTCGGTTTCCTTCTCCACGACGTCGCACGGCTGCTGCGCAAGCGGTTCGAGCAGCGTGCGAAGTGCCTTGGGCTGACCCGGTCGCAATGGCAGACGCTTGCCTATCTCTCGAATAACGAAGGTATCCATCAGGGCGGCCTTGCCGAAATCCTCGAAGTCGAGCCGATCACGCTGGTGCGCATTCTCGACAAGCTCGCCGAACGCGGGCTGATCGAGCGCCGCCAGCACCCGACCGACCGGCGTATCTGGTTGCTTTATATGCGCGATGAGGCGCACCCGCTGCTTGCCGAAATGCGCGAGCTCGGCGACACCACCCGCGCGGAAGCGCTGCAAAGTGTTTCGGCCGAGCAGCGCGAGCAGCTTTTCCACATCCTATCCGTAATGAAGACGAACCTGGTTCAGGCATGCCGGAGCCCGGTTGACGAGAATGAGACGAACGATGGCTGATCAATCCCCCCTCCGCGTCGTTGCCGACGCCAATGCGAAGACCGAGACTCCTGTCGAAGACAATGAAGCGAAACAGCAGGAAACGGTAGCCGAAGCGCCTTCATCCAATTCAGCGCCGGCTGCCGCCGTGGCTGCGCCTGGCGGCAACAAGGTCCGCCGCCGGCGCAGTCTCACGCGGCCCGTCCTGTTTGCCTTGCTGCCGGTGGCGCTCGTCGTCGGTGGTTATTATTACGTCAATGGCGGCCAGGTGATGTCGACCGACAACGCCTATATCCAGGCCGACATGGTCGGGCTGACCACCGATGTCTCGGGCATCGTCGACCAGATCAACGTCCATGAGAACGAGGCGGTCAAGGCGGGACAGGTGCTCTTCAGCCTGCGGTCGGATTCTTTCAAGATCGCGCTTGATGGCGCCAAGGCGCAGCTCGGCGCGCAGCGCAACCAGATCATGAATCTCAAGGCCAGCTATCAGCAGTCGCTTGCCGAGATCACGCAGGCGCAAGCCGATCTGCCCTATTATCAGGATCAGTTTGACCGGCAGCAGAACCTCGTCAACAACGGCAGCGCGACGCAGTCGGCCTATGACGAAGCCAAGCACAATCTGGAAGCCGCGCAGCAGAAGGTTGCCGTCGCCAAGGCGGAAGCCGCAACGACGTTCGCCCAGCTCGGCGGCAATGCCGACCAGCCGGCCGAGGAAAACCCGCTCTACCTGCAGGCCAAGTCGCAGGTCGACAATGCCCAGCGCGAACTCGACCACAGCGTCGTCAAGGCGCCGTTCGACGGCATCGTCACCAATGTCAACGCGCTGCAGGTCGGTTCCTACCTGCAGGCTTCGCAGCAGGCCTTCTCGCTCGTTGCCACCGACCATCTGTGGATCGCCGCCAGCCCGAAGGAAACCGAGCTCACCTATGTCAAGCCCGGTCAGACGGCCGATATCTCCGTCGACACCTATCCGGGTGTGGTCTGGAAGGGCAAGGTCGAGAGCATCAGCCCGGCCTCCGGCTCCAGCTTTTCGCTGCTGCCGGCGCAGAACACCACGGGCAACTGGGTGAAGGTCGTCCAACGCATTCCGATGCGCGTCAGCATCGAGGACGCCGACGGCAAGCCGCCGCTGCGCGTCGGCATGAGTACGGTGGTCGATGTCGAGACCGGTCATGCCCGCGGCCTGCCTGATTTCGTCAACAAGCTTCTGGGCCGGCCTCAGGGCAAGGATCATGAGTAACGCTTCCGCTTCTCCGGCGACGCCGATTGCCAATCGCGGTGCGATCACGGCCTGCGTCATTCTCGCCGTCATCATGCAGGCGCTGGACACGACGATCGCCAACGTGGCGCTGCCCTATATCCAGGGCAGCGTGTCGGCCTCTGCCGACCAGATCAACTGGGTGCTGACCTCCTATATCGTCGCGGCGGCAATCATGACGCCGCCGTCGGGCTTTCTTGCCGCCAAGTTCGGCCGCAAACGCGTGCTGCTCGTCGCCATTGCCGGCTTTGTGGCCGCCTCCGTTCTCTGCGGCCTGGCGCAATCGCTGAACCAGATCGTCGCCTTCCGCCTGTTGCAAGGCCTGTTCGGCGCGTCGCTGGTGCCGCTTTCCCAGGGCATCCTCCTCGACATCTATACGGTCGAGGAGCGCGGCTCGGCGATGGCCCTTTTCGGCGTCTCGGTCATGGTCGGGCCGGTGCTTGGGCCTGTCATCGGCGGCTGGCTGACCGACAATATCAGCTGGCGCTGGGTGTTTTATATCAACGTGCCGATCGGCGCGCTCGCCTTCATGGGCATCGTCGTCTTCGTCACCGAGACCAAGAGGGATCTGCTGGCCAAACTGGACTGGTTCGGCTTCGGGATGATGAGCCTCGGCATCGCCGCGCTGCAGCTCTTCCTCGACCGCGGCGAGCAGCTCGACTGGTTCTCTTCCGGTGAGATTATGCTCGAGGCGTTGATCTGCGCCTCAGCCTTCTATCTGCTGATCGTGCATACGCTGACGGCCGAGAAATCCTTCGTGAACCCGAAGCTGTTCCTCGACCAGAACTTCTCGATCAGCATGATCTTCATCTTCGTGGTCGGCATTACCTATCTCGCCTCGCTGGCGCTGATGACGCCCTATCTGCAGACGCTGATGGGCTATCCCGTCATCACTGCCGGCATCGTCATGGGGCCGCGCGGGCTTGGCACCATGCTCTGCATGTTCATCGTCGGGCGGCTGGTCGGCAAGGTCGATACGCGCGCGTTGCTGGCGCTCGGCTTGGGGCTCACGGCATGGGCGATGTACGACATGACGGGCTGGACACCCGACGTCTCGCAATGGACAATCGTCTCGGTCGGCTTCATCCAGGGCGCCGGCCTCGGCTTTCTGTTCGTGCCGCTGACGACGATCGCTTTTTCCACGCTGCCCGCCCATATGCGCGGCGACGGCACCGGTCTCTACAACCTGTCGCGAAACATCGGCTCGGCGGTCGGCATCTCGATCGTCTCGGCGCTGATCGTCGAGAACACGCAGAGCAATCATGAATCGATCGCGGCCTATGTGACGCCGTTCAACCACGCCTTCAATGCGGTGGCTGCGCAGGGGCTCAGCCCGGTGACGGCGGCCGGCCGCGCCTCGCTCAACGAGATCATAACGCTGCAAGCGACGATCATCGCCTATATGGACGATTTCAAGCTGCTGATGCTGATGTCGCTTGCAGTCATTCCGCTGGTGCTCTTGCTGCGCAAACCGAAGGCAGCACCCGCCGTCGACCACAGCGCCGTCATGGAATGAACTCGAGATTCGTGCAATTCCGGACGAAAAACCGCTTCGCACTTTTCTTGGAATTACTTTAGCGGAACGGCTTGCTGAGATAACGCGATCCCTGAATGCCGAAGCGCCATGGTGCTTCGGCATTTTTCGTGATGCCGATGCGTTTTCCGGAGACGATCGGCACCGGTGCGGACGGCGTGATCGCATAGGGCGGGCGATCGAGCAGCCTGTCATTGATCTCGATATCGATGCCGAGTGCCTGGCAGAGCTTGCCGGGGCCGCTGCAGAGCGACGTCAGCGTATCGGTGCCGCGCCGCTCCATCATCTGAGGGATTCCCGTTTCCGGCTCCAGGGCGCGGATGAGTGCAGCCGAGCCCGGATGGCAGACGAAATTCAGGCACCAGTACATGCCGTAGATGCGGTAGATATAGACGTTGCCCGGCTTGCCGTACATGGCGCCGTTGCGCTTGGTCGGGCCGCGGAAGCTGTGCGAGGCCTCATCATCGGGAAAATAGGCTTCGGTCTCGGTGATGCGTCCGCCGACGCCGTCCACGGTGAGATGGCAGCCGAGCAGGTCGCGAGAGACGACGATCGCATCGCGCTCAAAAAACGTCCTGAGGCTTTCGCCGGTGAGCGTGCCGGTGCCGATCGCACCTGATATCGTTCCACCATCGGTCATGGCCGACGCAGATAACATTCAGCGTGCTCGCCGTCATCCCGAAACCGCGTCATGTTTTTCGGCCGGAGACATCAGCGGCCGGCATTCGGATCGCGCATCGGGATCGAGGATGATGTGACCGAAACCGGGTCGCTCGCCGGGAAGGAATCTTCCAGGCCCTCTTCCAGCTCTTCTTCGAGCAAAGCGGGATCCTTGCGGCGCGCGCCGTCGCCATGGGCAGGTTCGATTGCTGCGGCAAGCAGGGCCTTGGCCCGCAAGACGGCATTTTCCGACGTCAGCTCAGGCGTGCTCCGCAGCGTCACGGCAATGCTGTCTTCGCCTTCGCCGCCGAATTCGACGACGAAGCCGTCTTCCGTCTGGTAGACGGTGATATCGTTGAGTGCCATGGCCGTTCTCCGAGGGCGCTCACATTAGCAATATGCATTTTAGTGAGATGCATTTTAGTGAAGCGCGTTTTCGGAATTTTGTCGAGCGAAGACCTTCACCAGCCAGTCGATGAAGACGCGCACGCGTGGCGAAAGCTGGCGGTTGCGGGGGTAGAGCAGGGAAACCGGTGTCGGGGTCAGCGGAAAATCCTGCAGTATCTGGACCAGCGTTCCTGCGGCTAGGTCTTCTTCGGCGTGATAGCGCGGGATCTGGATCATGCCGAGGCCCATCCTCGCCGCTGAAATATAGCTTTCGGCGGCGTTGACGGCGACGGTGGCGGGAATGGTGATGTCACGCACCGTGCCGCGGACGGTGAATTCGAGCGGCAGCAGGCTGCCGGTTCCGCTGGAGTGGAAGCCGACCATGCGATGGCCGGCAAGCCGGTCGGGATGTTGCGGCAGGCCGTGGCGAGCGATGTAGGCAGGAGAGGCGACAGTCACCTCATCGAGCATGGCGACGCGCCGGGCGACCATGTCGCTATCTCCAGGCGTGCCGACGCGCAGCACGCAATCAATGCCCTCACGCACAAGATCGACCAGCCGATCGCCCTCGCTCATGTAGAATTCGATCTCAGGATAGGTCTCCAGGAAGGACGGTAGGCTCGGCAGCACGAAATGGCGGGCGAGCGTGCCGTGCACGTCGACACGCAGCATGCCCTTCGGCTTGGCGCCGGCAAAGGCGCCTTCGGCTTCCTCGATATCGGCAAGGATCGACAGGCAGCGTTGGTAATAGGCTTCGCCATCAAGCGTCGGACTGACGTGGCGCGTCGTGCGCTGGAGCAGGCGCACGCCAAGACGGGCTTCCAGCCCCTTGACCGCATCGGTGACAGTCGAGCGCGGCAGGCCGGTGTCCTCGGAGGCAAGCGTGAAGCTGCGGCGTTCCACGACACGGCAAAACACGCGCATGGCGTCAAATCTGTCCATCTGTTTGTTCGTCGTTCCCGGATAGTGATGCCGAAGAATGCCAGATTATCCGCAAAATGAAAAGGCGCATTTTCTCCTTATCGAAAATGCGCTGCGGCGCAGATGAAGGAGAAGGACAATGGCTTCCAACAAAAACAAGGTCGCATTGGTGACCGGCTCGTCCCGCGGCATCGGCGCAGCGGTCGCCGAGCGTCTCGCCAAGGACGGTTTCACCGTCGTCATCAATTACTCCGGCAATGCCGCCCCGGCCGAGGAGCTGGCAAAGAAGATCGAGCAGGCCGGCGGCAAGGCGCTGACGGCGAAAGCCGATGTCAGCGATGCCGAAGCCGTCCGCCGCATGTTCGATGCCGCGGAAACCGCCTTCGGCGGCGTCGATGTGCTCGTCAACAATGCCGGCATCATGATGCTCTCTTCGCTTGCCGAGGCCGACGATGCCAATTTCGACCGCCAGATCGGCGTCAATCTGAAGGGCACCTTCAATACGTTGCGCGAGGCAGCCAAGCGTCTGCGCGACGGCGGCCGGGTCGTCAACTTCTCGACCTCAGTCGTCGGCCTGAAGCTCGAAACCTACGGCGTCTATGCCGCTACCAAGGCAGCCGTGGAAACGCTGACGGCGATCATGGCCAAGGAGATGCGCGGCCGCAACATCACCGTCAACGCCGTCGCGCCGGGTCCAGTCGCCACCGAGCTTTTCCTTAACGGCAAGTCGGACGAACTCATCGCCCGCACGGCGAAAATGAACCCGCTGGAGCGCCTCGGCACACCGGAAGACATCGCTTCTGCGGTTGCCTTCCTCGCCGGCCCTGATGGTGGCTGGATCAACGGCCAGACGCTACGCGCCAATGGCGGCGTGATCTGACGAAGCCGGCGGCTTTATGGCCGCCGCTCGTTCAGAGCTTTCCATTTGCCAAGCAACCCCAATCGGAAGGAATACGATCATGAGCAAGCAAGTCATCGTCATCACAGGCGCTTCCAGCGGTTTCGGCGCTCTTACCGCCCGCGCCCTCGCAAAGGCCGGCCATACCGTCTATGCCGGCATGCGCGCCACCAAACGCCGCAACGCTCCGGCCGTCGCCGATGCTGCTGAATTCGCCAGGGAAAACAACGTCGATCTGCGTTCGGTCGAACTCGACGTCGCTTCCGACGCTTCAGTGGAGGCCGGCGTCGCCGGGATCATCGCCGATGCGGGCCGCCTTGATGTCATCGTGCACAATGCCGGCCATATGTCCTTCGGCCCGGCCGAAGCCTTCACGCCGGAACAGTTCGCCGAGCTTTTCGACATCAACGTGCTCTCCACCCAGCGCGTCAACCGAGCAGCACTTCCGCATCTCCGCAAGCAGGACAGGGGCCTGGTGGTCTGGATATCGTCGTCGAGCAGCCGCGGCGGCACGCCTCCCTATCTCTCACCCTACTTTGCCGCCAAGGCGGCGATGGATTCACTTGCCGTCTCCTATGCCGGCGAGCTGACCCGCTGGGGCATCGAGACCTCGATCATCGTGCCCGGCGCCTTCACCAAGGGCACCAACCATTTCGCCCATTCCGGCTCGCCTGATGATACGGCCCGCGCCGCAGAATACAATGAAGGACCCTACAAGGGCGTGCCGGAACAGGCGCTGCAGGGCCTGGCAGCGCTCGAACCTGCGGACGCCGATGCCGGCGCGGTTGCCGCGGCCATCGTCGATGTCGTCGGCAAGCCGTTTGGCACCCGGCCATTCCGCGTCCATATCGATCCGTCCGAGGACGGCGCGGAGATCGTCAACGGCGTCGCCGACCGTGTCCGGGCGGAATTGTTCCGCCGCATCGGTCTGGAGGACTTGCTGAAGCCGGCCGTCGGGAATTGACACCCGGTCCGCCACCGCGCGGGACGATCGCGCGGGAACATGGGAGCCGAGCCGTCATCGCAAATATGTGAACGCGATTGCGGAATTTTCCCTTATAATCCTGCGGGGAGTGCGTATATCTGCTCTATCGCGAGAGAGCGGAATTCCCTGCCGCTCTCTTTGCGAACCTCCAGCGCCTGCCGCGCCCTTGCTACGGTGCGACAGGCTTGATGTTCAAAGTTGCAGATTGCGGCCCGTCGAAGGTTTCCCCCGCCTTCCGGGCCGTATTTGTCTTGGCGCTCAACCGTCGTTCAGTCTCGCCTCGACCAGAAGTTTCACCAGCCAGTCGACGAAGACGCGAACCTTGTTGCTGAGGTGGCGGTTCGGCGGATAGACGACATAGAGCGGCAGCGGATCGCGGCGCCAGTCCGGCAGCACGCGGACGAGTTCGCCCCGTGCCATCGGCTCGCGCGCCATGAAGATCGGCACCTGCGCGATGCCGAGGCCCGTCAGCGCAGCCGTCAGATAGGTGCGGCTATCGTTGACCGAGGCGATGTAACGCGGACTGGTCTCGATCACCTCGTTGTGCCGGCGGAATTCGAAAGGCAGCGTCCGGTTGTTCTGGGCGCGAAAATAGTTGACGGTGTAATGTTCCGCCTCCAGATCCTCGGGCCGCTCGGGCATGCCGAATTTCTGGATGTAGTCCGGAGAAGCGCAGGTGATCATCTCGACTTCGGAGACGCGCCGCGCAATCAGCGACTGGTCGGTCGGCGTGCCGGCGCGTAGCGCGCAATCGACATTTTCTGCAAGATAATCGACCGTGCGGTCGCCGACACCGAGGTCGATGCGGATGTCCGGATAACGCTGATAGAAATCGCAAAGTGCCGGAACGACGATCCAATCGGCGAAAGCGCCGGCCATCTCGACACGCAGCCGTCCGCTCGGCAAGCTCTGCGAGTTGGAGAGGCTGCCATCGAGCTCCTCCAGTTCCGAAATGATCTGGGCGGCGCGTTCGTAATAAAGCGCGCCGTCAGTGGTCACCATGACCCGGCGCGTGGTCCGATTCAAAAGCTTGGTGCGCAGATGCGCTTCCAGGCCCTGGATGAGATTGGTCACCGTCGCCTTGGGCATGGCGAGCATGTCGGCGGCGCGGGTGAAATTGCCCGTCTCCACAACACGAATGAAGACGCGCATTGCCGAGAGCTGATCCATCGGTTTCAAATCCGCAGTTTGCGTTGCACCATTGTTCGAGATCTGGAACAGTGTTATCGCGTTATAGCTTCTTATTCCTTGGTTGGAATAACAATATCTTTTTTTTGCAAAATGCAAGCGGTGGACGTTGTCTGTTTGTCGCCGATACAGAAGAGACCGGAAGCATGACGGTGGAATGGAAAGATATGATGCTGGATAAGGTGGCCATCGGCCCCGTTTCCGCACGCATCTACCAGGGCGCCGATTACGGCAAGGGTCCGCCGATCGTGCTTTACCTGCATGGCGGCGCGTTTCTGGATAGCGACAAACACGTCGACCGACCGGTGGCGATGAGCCTCGCCAAGGCCGGCGCCATCGTCGTTGCCGCCGACTACAGCAGCCTTTCCGGCAATCTGTTTCCAAAGGCGCTGGAAGTCTCCTTCTCCGTTTTCACCTATCTCGCCAACAAACGCGCCGGTCTCGGCGACCGCAAGTCGCTGCTCTTCGTCGCCGGCGAGGAGGCGGGCGGCAATGTTGCCGCCGGCGTGGCGCTGAAGGCGCGCGACCAGATGCCGGACGCGCTCGACGGCCAGGTTCTGATTTCGCCGCTGCTCGATCCCTTCATGGGCACGTCCTCGATCCGCAAGGCTGAAGCCATCGGCATGCGCCAGCGCTGGACGGAAGGTTGGAGCCACTATCTGAGCGGCGGCGGTTGCCACCCTTATGCGGCGCCTTGCCTCTGTTCGCGTATTTCAGGCGTCGCGCCGGCGCTGATATTTACCGCGGAGGATGATCCTCTGCACGACGAAACGATTGGTTACGGTGTCCGCCTGAAACAGGCCGGCGTCGGTGTGCGCCAGCATGTCCTTCCCGCCGGGACGGGCTGGCCCTCGATTTATGGTGGGAAATCCGAGGGTGTGCCGGACTGGCAGGAAAACGTCAGCCGCCATTTCGGAAGCTTCCTTCGGGAGGTAAGCGTCCAACCGCAATTGCATTGAAGAAGACCTGATATTTCGGCGGCTTAGAGCCGCAAGGAGAGTACTGATGACGTCCAGAAGTAAGCGCTGGGCCCTGATGGGCGCCGGCATAGCCCTTATTGCGTCCATTTCCGGCGCTGCATTGTTTTTCGAATTGCCGATGAGCACGACCGCTACGGCTGCTTCCGCCCCCGCGCAGGCTCCCGCTGTGCCGGTGACGGTTGCCGTCGTCGCGGCGCGCGACGTGACGGCCTGGGAAAGTTTCTCCGGCCGTCTCGAAGCGGTCGACCGGGTGCAGGTGCGTTCCCGTGTCGCCGGCGCCATCCTTTCGGTGGCCTTCCGCGAAGGGGCGTTGGTCAAGCAGGGCGACCTGCTCTTCACCATCGATCCGGCTCCCTACCAGGCGAGCGTGGCGCAGGCGCAAGGCCAGGTCGCTTCGGCCGAAGCCAAAGTCAGCCTGGCGCAGACCGAGCTCGATCGCGGCCGCAGGCTTTCCGACAACCGCACCATCTCCCAGAGTGATCTCGATCAGCGCCAGAGCGCGCTGGCCGAGGCTCAGGCGGGGCTGCGTTCGGCGCAGGCCGCGCTGCAGTCGGCTCAGCTCGATCTCGATTACACTCAGGTGCGGGCTCCGGTGTCCGGCCGCATCGGCAAGATCGAGGTGACCGCCGGTAACCTTGTTGCGGCCGGGTCGGCCTCGCCGGCGCTGACGACGCTCGTTTCGGTCGATCCGATCTATGCGAGCTTCAATGCCAGCGAAGAGATGGTGACGCGGGCGCTTGCCCAGCTTCCGCAGACGGACAGCGCCCTGCCTGCCGTCGAGCAGATCCCTGTCGAGGTCGGCACTCTGACCGACAGCGGCACGCCGATCAAGGGCAAGCTGCAACTGATCGACAACGAGGTCGATGCATCAAGCGGCACGATCGGCGTTCGCGCCGTCTTCGATAATCCGGGCGGGCGTCTCATCCCCGGCCAGTTCGTGCGGGTGCGCATGGGCCAGCCGAAGGCCGAGAACAAGATCGTCATCAGTGACCGCGCCGTCGGCACGGACCAGGACAAGAAGTTCGTCTTCGTTGTCGATGGCGAGAACAAGGTCGCCTATCGGCAGGTCCAGCTCGGCACGGTGGCTGACGGTCAGCGGGTGGTCGAAAGCGGCCTGAACGTCGGCGAGAAGATTGTCGTCAACGGTCTGCAGCGCATCCGTCCAGGCGCAGTCGTCGTGCCTCAGATGGAAGAGAAGGTCGCGACCGCGCAGTAAAGACTTTCGCCTTCCCCTGAGGGGGAGGGCCAATACTCGAAATGATACGACCCGCCGGCGGCTCCCAAACCGCCGGAGAGGGACTTTGCATCCATGTTCACCCCGGAGAGGGCTTTGATATGAACATCTCCAGATTCTTTGTCGACCGCCCGGTCTTTGCCGGCGTTCTTTCGGTCCTCATCCTGGTTGCCGGCCTGATCGGCCTGCGCGCGCTGCCGATTTCCGAATATCCGGAGGTCGTGCCGCCGTCGATCGTCGTGCGCGCTACCTATCCCGGCGCCAACCCAAGCGTCATCGCCGAAACGGTGGCGACGCCGCTCGAAGAGCAGATCAACGGCGTCGAAGGCATGCTGTATATGGCCAGCCAGGCGACATCGGACGGCGTGCTCAACGTCACCGTTACCTTCAAGCTCGGCACCGACCCCGACAAAGCGCAGCAGCTCGTGCAGAACCGCGTTTCACAGGCCGAACCGCGCCTGCCGGCGGAAGTCCGTTCGCTCGGCATCACTACAGTCAAGAGCTCACCCAACTTCATCATGGTCGTCAATCTCGTCTCCGACGGGAACAATCACGACATCACCTATCTTCGCAATTACGCGACCCTGAACGTCAAGGATCGGCTCGCCCGCATTGCAGGCGTCGGGCAGGTGCAGGTCTTCGGCGCCGGCGACTATTCCATGCGTGTCTGGATCGACCCGCAGAAGGCCGCCGAGCACAATCTTGCCGCCAGCGACATTAGCAGCGCGATCAGTTCCCAGAACATCCAGGCCGCCGCCGGTATCATCGGCGCATCGCCGAGCCAGCCGGGTGTGGACCTGCAGCTCAACGTCAATGCCCAAGGCCGCCTGCGCACTCCCGAGGAGTTCGGCAGCATCATCGTCAAGACGGGCGCCAGTGGCGAGATCACCCGTCTTCGCGATGTCGCCCGCATCGAGCTCGGTGCTGCGGACTACACCCTGCGTTCGCTGCTCGACGGCAAGCCGGCCGTCGCCGTTGCTGTCCTGCAGGCGCCGGGTTCGAACGCGATCGAAATCGCGGACAATGTGAACGCGACCATGGATCAGCTGCAGCTCGCCATGCCTGAGGGCGTCAAATACGAGATCGTCTACGATACGACGAAATTCGTGCGTGCCTCGATCGAGAAGGTCATCGACACTCTGCTCGAGGCCATTGCGCTCGTTGTTCTCGTCGTCATCCTGTTCCTGCAGACGTGGCGCGCTTCGATCATCCCGCTGATCGCGGTTCCCGTATCGATCATCGGCACTTTCGCGGTCATGTATGTCTGCGGCTTCTCGATCAACGCGCTCAGTCTGTTCGGGCTGGTGCTTGCGATCGGCATCGTCGTCGACGACGCGATCGTGGTGGTCGAAAACGTCGAGCGCAATATCGAGCATGGCCTGTCGCCGCGGGCTGCCACCTACAAGGCGATGAAGGAAGTCTCCGGTCCGATCGTCGCGATCGCGCTGGTCCTCGTCGCGGTCTTCGTGCCGCTCGCTTTCATCTCCGGTCTGTCGGGTCAGTTCTACCGCCAGTTCGCGCTCACGATCGCAATCTCGACCGTCATCTCGGCCTTCAACTCACTCACCCTGTCTCCGGCGCTGGCAGCCCTTCTCCTGAAGGGCCATGATCAGCCGAAGGACTGGCTGACGCGGTTCATGGACGCCATCTTCGGTTGGTTCTTCCGCGGCTTCAACCGTGTCTTCGGCGCGGGCTCGAATGCCTACGGCAAGGGCGTTGGCGGGCTGTTGTCGCGCAAGAGCATCGTTATGGTGATCTATCTGGCGTTGGTCGGTGCGACCTACAGCCTGTTCAGCACGGTCCCCGGCGGCTTCGTGCCGTCACAGGACAAGCAGTATCTGATCGGCTTTGCCCAGTTGCCGGATGCCGCAAGCCTCGACCGCACGGAAGACGTCATCAAGCGCATGACCGACATCGCGCTGGCGCAGCCGGGCGTTGCCAATGCGATTGCCTTCCCGGGCCTGTCGATCAACGGCTTCACCAACTCCTCGAATGCCGGCATCGTCTTCGTGACGCTGAAGGACTTCGAAGAGCGCAAGACGCCTGATCTCTCGGGCGGCGCAATCGCCATGGCGCTGAACCAGAAGTTCGGCGTCATCCAGGATGCCTTCATCGCCATGTTCCCGCCGCCGCCGGTCAATGGTCTCGGCACGACGGGCGGTTTCAAGTTGCAGATCGAGGATCGTGCCGGCCTCGGTAACCAGGCGCTTGACGAGGCGACCAAGGCCGTCCTTGCAAAAGCCTATCAGGCGCCTGAGCTCGCCGGACTGTTCTCCAGCTTCCAGATCAACGTGCCGCAGCTCTATGCCGATCTCGACCGTGCCAAGGCCGAGCAGCTCGGGGTTTCCGTCACCGACGTCTTCCAGACGCTGCAGATCTATCTCGGTTCGCTCTATGTGAACGACTTCAACGCCTTCGGCCGCACCTACAGCGTCCGTGTGCAAGCCGATGCGAAATTCCGTGCCCAGCCGGAAGATATCGGCCAGTTGAAGGTCCGGTCGGCATCGGGTGAGATGATCCCGCTTTCAGCCCTCTTGAAGGTGGAACCGAGCACCGGTCCGGAGCGCGCGAACCGCTACAATGGCTTCCTCGCCGCTGATATCAACGGCGGTCCGGCACCGGGCTTCTCGTCGGGTCAGGCGCAAGCGGCAATCGAGAAGATCCTTCACGAGACCCTGCCTGCGGGCATCGATTTCGAATGGACGGATCTGACCTATCAGCAGATCCTGGCCGGCAATTCGAGCATCGTTGTCTTCCCCCTGGCACTGCTGCTCGTCTTCCTCGTATTGGCCGCCCAGTATGAAAGCCTGACGCTGCCGCTTGCGATCATCATGATTGTGCCGATGGGCGTGCTGGCCGCGCTGACCGGCGTCTGGCTCACCGGTGGAGACAACAACATCTTCACCCAGATCGGTCTTGTGGTGCTTGTCGGTCTATCGGCGAAGAACGCCATCCTTATCGTGGAATTCGCCCGCGAACTGGAATTCGAGGGAAGGACACCGCGGGAGGCTGCGATCGAGGCCAGCCGCCTTCGCCTTCGCCCGATCCTCATGACCTCGCTTGCCTTCATCATGGGTGTCGTGCCGCTCGTCGTCTCCACCGGCGCCGGCGCGGAAATGCGCGCGGCCATGGGTGTCGCGGTCTTCTCGGGCATGATCGGCGTGACCTTCTTCGGCATCTTCATGACGCCGGTGTTCTATGTGCTGTTGCGGCGGCTGACGGGCAACCGTCCGCTCATCCAGCACAAGCCGGACGAACACAAGGAAGAAGAGGCGGAGGTTATCCGGCTCGCCGCGGAATAAACGGAATTCAACCTTCCTTTGTCGAGTAAATCGGGCGGGAACTTCGGTTCTCGCCCGTATCGTTTTCAGGGAGTGCGCGCGGCCTTCCGACAAACCCCTCCAGGGCATGTGACAAAAATGCGTTACGCCCGTCAAAACGGTTTGCAACGATGGGCGAGGGGACTATCAAAGACGGACAACAGTTGGGAGGACTGAATGACGAATTCGAGAGACGGTCATGACGGCAGGCGGATCGCCTTTCTTGGCACCGGCCTGATGGGCGCACCGATGGCTCGCCGGCTGCTTGGCGCGGGCTTTGCCGTCACCGTCTGGAATCGCGATTCCGGCAAGGCCGAACCGCTTGCGGGAGACGGTGCGGTCTGCGCTAAAACGCCTGATGATGCCGTTTCCGGCGCCGACGTCGTCATCACCATGCTCACCAACGCCGAGGCGGTGAAGGACGTGTTGTTCGACCGCGGAGCGGTCGATGCGATGACGCCTGGCACAACCGTCATCGACATGAGTTCGATCGCCCCGCATTTCGCCCGCGACCATTCGGCGAGGCTTGCCGACCGCGACATCCATCATGTCGATTCGCCGGTATCTGGCGGCGTCGTCGGCGCGGAAGCGGGTACGCTCGCGATCATGGCGGGCGGCGACAAGGACGTGGTCGACGGGCTTGCAGATGTCTTTGCGCCGATGGGGCGCGTGACCCGCGTCGGTCCAAGCGGAGCGGGTCAGCTTGCCAAGCTTGCCAACCAGCAGATCGTCGCGGTAACGATCGGCGCCGTCGCCGAAGCGATGATGCTGATCGAAGCGGGCGGCGGCTCGCAGGCAGCCTTTCGGGACGCCATTCGCGGCGGCTTTGCCGAGAGCCGTATCCTTGAGCTGCACGGCAAGCGCATGGTCGAGCGGCAGTTTACGCCAGGCGGTTCGTCCAGCAACCAGCTCAAGGATCTGAACGCCGCCATGGAGACGGCCAAGACCCTGTCGTTGACGCTACCGCTGACTGCGGCGGTACATGCCGAATTCAGCGAATTCGTCGCCAATGGCAATGGCGAAAAGGATCACAGCGGCCTGCTCCTCCATCTCGAAGAGAAGAATGCCCGGCCGGGAGGAAAGAAGTGATGGACAGCCATTCGCCAAAGCGGCGCCTGCGTTCGCAGGACTGGTTCGACAATCCCGATCATATCGACATGGCAGCGCTCTATCTCGAGCGCTTCATGAATTACGGCATCACGCCGGAAGAGCTGCGCTCCGGCAAGCCGATCATCGGGATTGCCCAGAGCGGCAGCGATCTTACGCCCTGCAACAGGGTGCATATTGAGCTTGCCAAGCGCGTGCGCGACGGCATTCGCGATGCCGGGGGTATCCCGATCGAGTTTCCGACACATCCGATCTTCGAGAATTGCAAGCGCCCGACAGCCGCACTCGACCGCAATCTCGCCTATCTCGGCCTCGTCGAAATCCTCTACGGCTATCCGCTCGACGGCGTCGTGCTGACCACCGGCTGCGACAAGACCACGCCTTCGGCGATCATGGCGGCTTCGACGGTCGATATCCCGGCGATCGTGCTCTCCGGCGGCCCGATGCTCGACGGCTGGCATGAGGGCGAGCTGGCGGGCTCCGGCACGGTGATCTGGCGGATGCGGCGGAAATATGCGGCAGGCGAGATCGATCGGGAAGAGTTCCTGCAGGCAGCGCTCGATTCTGCGCCTTCCGTCGGCCACTGCAATACGATGGGCACCGCTTCGACGATGAATGCGCTGGCCGAGGCGCTCGGCCTTTCGCTGACCGGCTGCGGAGCGATTCCGGCCGCCTACCGCGAGCGCGGCCAGATGGCCTACCGCACCGGGCGGCGCGCCGTCGAAATCGTCTTCGAGGATCTGAAGCCGTCGGACATCCTGACGCGCGAGGCTTTCCTGAATGCGATCCGCACCAATTCGGCGATCGGCGGTTCGACCAACGCGCAGCCGCATCTGGCCGCGATGGCGAAGCACGCCGGCGTCGAACTCTATCCCGACGACTGGCAGGTGCACGGTTTCGATATCCCGCTGCTGGCCAATGTCCAGCCGGCGGGCGCCTATCTCGGCGAGCGCTTTCATCGTGCCGGCGGCACGCCGGCGATCATGTGGGAACTGCTGCAGGCCGGAAAGCTCGATGGCAACTGTCGCACGGTGACGGGCAGGACGATGGCCGAGAACCTGGAGGGCAAGGAAGCGCGCGACCGCGAGGTCATCACGCCGTTCGCTGAGCCGCTGAAGGAGCGGGCGGGTTTCCTGGTTCTCAAGGGCAATCTCTTCGATTTCGCGATCATGAAGATGAGCGTGGTCTCGGAGGATTTCCGTCGGCGCTATCTTGAGGAACCCGGGCACGAGGGCGTCTTCAAAGGCAAGGCGGTGGTCTTCGACGGTTCCGAGGACTATCATAAGCGCATCAACGACCCCGAACTCAACATCGACGAAAATACCATCCTCGTCATCCGAGGCGCCGGGCCGATCGGCTGGCCGGGTTCGGCTGAGGTCGTCAACATGCAGCCGCCGGATCATCTCCTGAAGCGCGGCATCCGCAGCCTGCCGACGATCGGCGACGGCCGCCAATCGGGCACGGCGGACAGTCCCTCGATCCTCAACGCCTCGCCGGAAAGCGCCGCTGGCGGCGGCCTTGCCTGGCTTCGTACCGGCGATATCATCCGCATCGACTTTAACCACGGGCGCTGCGACATGTTGGTCGAGGACGCCGAGATCGAACGGCGCAAGGGCGATGGCATCCCGCCAGTGCCGGCGGATGCGACGCCATGGCAGCAGATCTACCGCCGCTCGGTGACGCAATTGTCGGACGGCGCGGTGCTGGAGGGAGCGACCGAATTCCGCCAGATCGCAAAGAACCCGCCGCGGCACAACCACTGATCTTGATGCTGCCGCAGACTGCAAGTCCTTTGATCCAAAAGGGGAAAGTCGTAACGAACAGTTCACCTAGTCACTAGTTCGGTCATCGGGACAAGGCTTCATTAATGCCGGCTTGAGACCATATTGCCGTTATGCAAGCTTCTAAGGCTGGGACCGCGTTGCCAGAGAAAAAAGCCACACGATCCGAACACGAGTTTCAGGATCTTCTGCGTCGGCTCGAACTCGCTCTCGATGCATCCCGGATCGGTGTCTGGGAGCACAGCATCGAGCAGGACGGGATCTTGTGGGATGCGCAGATGCATCGTCTCTACGAGACCGGCGAGACCTGCCGGCTGGTGACGGCATCGCTTTGGTCGAACGCCATCCATCCCGATGATCGCGAGCGGGCCGAACGCGACTTCGAGCAGGCGATCGCGACGCGCGGCGCCTATAACTCACAATTCCGGATCGTATTGCCGAGCGGCGAAATCCGCCACCTGCGTTCGCGCGCCCATTTCTATGTCGATGCGGAAGGTCTTCCCTCCTTCATCGGCGCCGAATGGGATGTGACGGCCGACGTAATGCTCAACGCGGAACTCGCGCGGCAGAAGGTGGTGGCCGAGGCGAGGGCGCTGGCACTGGAAGAAAGCAATGCGCGCATCGAGCATGTCGCCGATCACGACTATCTCACCGGCTTGCCGAACCGGCGCCTTCTCGACAAGCGGCTGGCGGAACTGCCGGCCGACAAAAGCATCACGACGCTTGGCGTGCTGCATCTCGACCTCGACCAGTTCAAGCAGATCAACGACAGCCACGGTCATGCGGCAGGCGATGCCGTGCTCAGGGCTGCGGCCCTTCGCATCACTGCCGCCATTCCTGCGAATGGCATGGTCGCCCGTGTCGGCGGCGATGAATTCGTCATCGTGCTGGTCAATTTCACCGATCTCACTGAGCTGAAGCAGATCACCGAGGATGTCCAGCGCCGGCTGCGGAAGAAGATCCGCTTCGGCCAGGAGATGCTGCAATCCGGCGCCTCGATCGGCGTTTCCTGGAGCGGCGATCGGCGGGCGCGCAACCTGCTTGCAGAATCCGACCTGGCGCTCTACCAGGCCAAGAAGCTCGGGCGCAACCGCGTCGAATTCTTCACACGGCAATTGCAGGAGGATCTGCGCTCCAAGCGTCGCCTCGCCGAAGAGCTGAAGCTCGGACTGGAGCGCGGCGAGATCCTTCCCTATTATCAGGTGCAGCTCGACGCCCGGACGCGGGAGGTCATCGGCTTCGAGGCGCTGGCGCGCTGGAAACATCCCGAGAAGGGCGTGCTCGCCCCCGGCATATTCCTGAAGATCGCTGACGAGCACGGACTTGCGGCGGAGATCGACGCGGCGATCCTCAAAAGCGTTCTCGAAGACCGGCTGTTCTGGCTGTTGCACGGCCTTGCGGTTCCGCGCATCGCCGTCAATATCTCGGCGTCGCGCCTTGCCGATCCGGCGTTGCTCGACAAGCTGAGGAAACTCGATATCCCGCCCGGCGTGATCGTCTTCGAACTGGTCGAGACGATTTTCCTCGACGACAGCGACGAAAAACTGCTCGCTCATATCGGCGATATCAAACAGATGGGCATCGACATCGAGATCGACGACTTCGGATCGGGCCATGCCTCGCTGATCGGTCTCGTCAAGCTGCGGCCGAAGCGGCTGAAGATCGACCGGCAGCTCGTCAACGAGGTCGTCACCTCCGCCGAGCAGCGGCGCGTGGTGGGTTCGATCGTGGAAATCGCCAAGGCACTCGATGTCGAGGTGATCGCCGAGGGCATCGAGACCGAGGCGCATGCCGTCGTGCTGGCGCAGCTCGGCTGCGACGGCCTGCAGGGTTATGCGTTCGGTTATCCCGCACCGGCGGCCGAGACAGACCGTCTTTTCTCATCGATGGCGAGCCGAATCGAAAAGCAGAAGGCCGCGATGGGCAGTTGAACGGCCGGTGATCCTTCCGCGGGCGACTGTCGACGCTCCCGGTTTTTTGCCGCGTCGCGGAAGTGATTTCGGACGAATGCTTCTCTCGTCTTTCAAATTGGCAAGGCGGCATCTTTTCGGCGCGGCTTTTTATTCGCATCGGCTGGAAGATAATTGAGGCCCAAGTAATTTTCTTGAGCTTGCAACGGCATTGTTTCATGGTAATGCGGAAACGAAGCTTTCTGTATTGCATCGAAAAATGATTATACGCGTCGTCAAGTCCATGAGCGCGGCTCTCCATCGTTCGCAGGTGCAATCGGGAGCTGGGGCCTGACAATTGCTTTGCCGTTGCCGGGATGGACTTGCGGGACATTCAATCTGGGAAAGTTGCATGAATTCGGAATTTGCCGTTCGTTCGATGCGGCCCGGCGAACTGGAACTCGTGCTCGAATGGGCGCGTCAGGAAGGCTGGAACCCTGGTCTCGACGATTCGCTTGCATTCAACGAGGCTGATCCGTCGGGATTTTTCGTCGGCTCCATCGGTGAAGTCCCCGTCGGCTCGATCTCGGTCGTCAAATATGGCGATATTTTCGCCTTCCTGGGCCTCTACATCGTCCATCCCGATTTTCGTGGCAAGGGTTACGGCAAGGCGATCTGGGCGGCGGGCATTGCCAGCGCGGGAGACCGCACGATAGGTCTCGACGGCGTCGCCGCACAGCAGGACAACTACCGCAAGGCCGGCTTCGAACCCGCCTATTCCACCATTCGCTATGGCGGTGTCGCTATTTCCTTGCCTGTCTCGACGCTTGTCGCGCAACCGGTGCTGGATTCACGCCTCGAAGGCCTGCAACGATATGATTCGGCGATCTTTCCGCAGCCGCGGGATGCCTTTCTCGCTGCCTGGTGCACCGCCCGCAAGGGCCGTCGTTCGGCGGTGGTGCGCAAGAGCCACAAGATCCGCGGTTACGGCACGATCCGCCGCTGCTACGAGGGCTACAAGATCGGCCCGCTCTTTGCCAACGATGCCGACAGCGCCGCGGCGCTGCTTGCCGAATTGATCCCCGAGGCGAAAGGGGCTGCGGTCTTCATCGACATTCCCGCAGAGAACCGCGAGGCGGTCGCGCTTGCCGAAGGCATCGGCCTTCAACCGGTATTCGAGACGACACGCATGTATCGCGGACCGGCGCCGGCCATCCCGCTGAAGCACGTCTTCGGCGTGACGACGCTGGAGCTTGGTTAAAGCCTTTCCTGACCAGGAAAAGGTTTTAATCCACGGGTGAGGCGGGCACGGTCGGCGACGAAGCTTTCGGACGGCCCCTTTCGGCGATCGCGATGCCGCCCAAGGTCAGTACCAGTGCGATCACATGGAAGGACTGCAGTCTCTCGCCGATCAGGGCGACGGAAAGCAGCGTTCCGAACACCGGCACGAGATTGATGAAGAGGCCGGCGCGGTTGGCGCCGATTGCCACGACGCCCTTGATATAGAGGATCTGCGCCACCAGCGATGGGAAGATCGCCGTGTAGAGAGTGATGACCCAGCCGGCCTGGTCCGGCCACTGCGCGGCACCCCGGCCGGTTTCCCAGAGGAGCAGCGGCAGCGAGGTCAGCATGGCGCCGAGCGCCGGGACCGCCATCAGCGTGCGCCAGTCGAGTGGCGGCTTCCAGCGCAGGAAGATCGTGTAGACCGAATAGGCGGCAATGGCGATCAGCATCAGCCCGTCGCCGCGGTTGAGGCTGAGTTGCAGCAGCGTTGCGAGGTCGCCATGTGCGGCGGTCAGAGCGACGCCGATCAGCGTCATGCCGAAGCCGAGACATTGCGCCAGCGAGATGCCGGTACGGAAGAACATGAAATTCAGCAGGAAGATCAGCATCGGGATGCCGGCCTGCTCGATGGCGACGTTGATGGCCGTCGTATATTGCACGGCCGAATAAAGCATGGCGTTGAAAAGGGTGTAGCCGATGACACCGTAGAAGAGGAGCAGCGGCAGGTTCTTCCTGACTACTGGCCAGTCCTTCCGCATTTGCGGTACTGAAATCACGGCGATCATTGCGACGGCGAGGAACCAGCGCAGGAAGGTCAGCATCATCGGGCTGATATGCCCGAGCGCGAGTTTGCCGGCGACGGAGTTGCCGCCCCAGCAGAGGGTGGCGATAACGAGGCAGATATAGGCCGTGGCTTGCAAGAGCGTTCTTCCCGTCTTTCCGCGATCGCCGAGCGGCGTTTTGTGACGGGAAATAGCCTGTCGGCTGCTGATTTGTCACGTAAAAAGCCCAATCTGCTGTGACAACAGGGTCGCTTTCCAAAAAACAAAGCTTTATAGATGCGCGGGTTTGAGCAGGTGCGCGGTTCCGCGCCGGTAACAGGAAGAGTTGGATGACGAACGTAGTCGTGGTCGGTTCGCAATGGGGTGACGAAGGCAAGGGCAAGATTGTCGACTGGCTTTCGGAGCGTGCGGATATCGTTGTGCGCTATCAGGGCGGACACAATGCCGGCCATACGCTCGTCATCGACGGCACGAGCTATAAGCTCTCGCTGCTGCCGTCCGGCGTCGTGCGCCCGGGCAAGATGGCCGTCATCGGCAACGGTGTCGTCGTCGATCCGCATGCGCTAATCGCCGAGATCGGCCGGCTGGAGGCGCAAGGCGTGACGGTTACGCCTGACAATCTGCGCATTGCAGACAATGCGACGCTCATCCTGTCGCTGCACCGCGAGCTCGACGCGATGCGCGAGGATGCGGCGTCGAACAGCGGCACCAAGATCGGCACGACGCGCCGCGGCATTGGCCCGGCCTATGAAGACAAGGTCGGCCGCCGCGCCATCCGCGTCATGGATCTTGCCGATCTCGATAGTCTTTCCGGCAAGGTCGACCGTATTCTGACGCATCACAATGCGCTTCGCCGCGGTCTTGGCGTTGCCGAAGTCAGCCACCAGGCGATCATGGACGAACTGACCTCGATCGCTGATCGGGTACTGCCTTTCCGTGATACGGTCTGGCTCTTCCTCGACAAGGAGCGCCGCAAGGGTGCTCGCATCCTCTTTGAAGGCGCGCAGGGCAGCCTGCTCGATATCGATCACGGCACCTATCCCTTCGTGACCTCCTCAAACACGGTGGCCGGCCAGGCGGCAGCCGGTTCCGGCATGGGACCGGGCTCGCTCGGTTATATCCTCGGCATCACCAAGGCCTATACGACGCGCGTCGGCGAAGGCCCGTTCCCGACCGAGCTCACCGACGAAATTGGCCAGTTCCTGGGCGAGAAGGGACATGAGTTCGGTACTGTGACGGGGCGTAAGCGCCGCTGCGGCTGGTTCGACGCGGCACTCGTACGCCAGTCGGTCGCCACCAACGGCATCACGGGCATCGCGCTCACCAAGCTCGACGTGCTCGACGGTCTCGAGGAATTGAAGATCTGCGTCGGCTACATGCTCGACGGCCAACAGATTGATCATCTTCCCGCAAGCCAGGGAGCGCAAGCTAGGGTGGAACCGATCTACGTCACCCTGGAGGGATGGAAGGAATCGACCGTCGGCGCCCGCAGTTGGGCGGATCTGCCGGCACAGGCGATCAAATATGTTCGCCAGGTCGAAGAGCTGATCGGGGCACCCGTCGCGCTCTTGTCCACCAGCCCGGAGCGGGATGATACGATACTTGTGACCGATCCGTTTGAGGATTAAGCTCACGGGTCACTGTGGAGGATGGTTCGGTAGGGTACCGGACTTCTTGAGAAAGTACTGATGGCGGATTTTATTGCAGTCATTCGGCGGGCCGTTGACGGCTTGGCTGAAAATACCCCCGAGATGCGGGTGAAAGTCTACGAACGTGCCCGCGGTGCAGTGCAGCGGCAGCTCGAGAACATGAAACCGCGTCCGCCGGAAGCCATGCTGCAACGCCAGCTCGAAAAGCTCGAGGCTGCCATCCGCGAGGTGGAAGGCGAACACTCCGAGGCGATGCCGCTCGATGAGCCGGTTGCGGCCGTTACCGCTTCGGAATCCTTCGAAGAACAAGCGGTTCCCCACGAAAGCGAACCAGCGTCGGCGCCGGAGACTGCTGTCGAGGAGCCGGCCTACGAAGCCTATGCGGAACCGCAGGCGGACGAGGCCACCGGCGAGCCCGATCAGGTGGAAGTCGCCGCGCCGGAGGAGGACGAGGTCGCTGCCGAGGAGCCTCTTTCCCAGGAAACACTCGTTTCGCCGGAAACATCCATTCCCGCGGAAACCCCTGTTGCCGCCGAGACACCGGTTTCGCCGGAGACAGCCGGTCCGGCCGAGACATACTGGCATCCCTCTCAGGAGGAGGAAGCGCCGGCCGAGGAATGGCATGCCGGCGAGGCGCGCGACGTCGCTGCCGAAGACGTACCGACCGAACATGACGGTTGGGAAGCGCCAGCCTCCGAGCATCGCGACGAACAAGCCGACGAAGACCGTGTCGACGAGCAGCATCCCCTGGAAGCCGACGAGATCGCGGACGAACCTGCGGCGGTGGAAAGCGAGGAGCCGGAGGCCGAGGAGGCTTACGAGCCCGACGAGCCGTTGCAGCCGATCACCCGCGGCATAGACCACGCATCCAACCGCCTGGTGGAGCCGGTCGCCGATTTCGATCGTCCGCAGGAGTTCGTCGAGCACAGCCGCGAGGAGCCGTTGCAGGCCGAAGCTGCGGCGCATTTCGACCCCGTCTGGACCGAGCCCGTTGCCGAAACGCCGGCTCCGGCGCCCAAGGATGCGGAGACCGAATGGGCGGAAGAGGAACTCCGGCAATATTCGGAGACGGCGCCGGCGCCGATTACCGCCGATGCCTCGGCGCGCGCCTTCGAGGAGGTGATATCGAGCCTCGAAAAAGTGGCACCCGCCGCCGTCATGCCGGCCGCCAAGGAAAGTTTTTCCTGGGAGACGGCCGCCTTCGACGATCTGCCGCCGATCGAGGCCGGCAACAATAAGAAGACGCCGGTTGCCTCTCACTTCGACGATGTCGATATCTTCGCCGAAGTGCACAACGGCAAGCCGGCGCCTGCTAGCGGTGCGCCGAGCGAGGACTGGCGAGAGGCGAAGGCGCTGCGCGGCTACGACCGCCGCGGCTCTGTCGCCGCTGACGACGATGACGCCAATCCGTCGATGGATATCGATCAGATTGTTGCCTCCAAGCTGCAGGGCAAGAGCTTCCGTATGGAGCCGAAGCGCCGCCGCTTCGGCATCGGCACCGTGATCACGCTCATCTTCGCACTCATCCTGATCGGTGGCGGCGCCTATGCCGGCTGGACGAACAGGGAGGCGTTGGTGGCGATGGTCGACGGGCTCGTTAGCTCGGCACCGTCGCAGGCGACCAGGAACGAGGCGGCAACGCCGCCGGATGGCTCGGCGACGCCTGCCCAGCCGGGCGCGGTGACGCCAGCCCAGCCAACCACACCAGGAGCGCAGAATACTCCAGCGGCGCCGGCGCAGCCGAACCCGCAGGTAGCGTCGGTGAACAATGACGGCGCTGCGGCCAATTCGAAATTCACCCAGCGGCTGCTGACCGATGGAACCGAGGTTGACAGTGGCCCGGCGACTGTGCCGGGAACGCCGACCGCGGAAGGAAAGTCGGTCGCCGAACAGAATGTCGCGGCAGCCGATACGCCGCCTGCCAGCGCGCAGGGCGATGCGGCACCCGCCGACACGCGGACGCCGAACGGCCCAGCGGCATCGCCGCCGCAGACCGCGCCCGTCGGGTCGTCGCAAAAGATGTTCCTCTATGAGGAGCGCATCGGCCAGAGCTCGCCGACGGCGATCGAGGGATCGGTCGTCTGGAGCGTGCAGCACGAGGCTGGCCAGGATGGCCGGCAGGAGGCGACGGTGCAGGGCAATGTCACGGTTCCGGAGCGCAATCTTTCGGCTCTCGTCACCTTCAAGCGCAATTCCGATCCGTCGCTGCCGGCAAGCCATCTCGTCGAGATCGTCTTCTCGGTGCCGCCAAATTTCGAAGGCGGCAGCATCGACAGCGTCCAGCGCATCTCGATGAAGCGCACGGAGCAGGACCGCGGTGACGCGCTGATCGCGGTTCCGGCCAAGATCACCGACGATTTCCATATGATCGCGCTCAACGATTATCCTGATGCGCGCAAGGCCAATCTCGACCTGATGTCGACCCGCAACTGGATCGATATTCCGATCACGTACCGCAACGGCCGCCGCGCGCTGCTGACGATGGAAAAGGGCGGTACGGGAACGGACGCCTTCAATACCGCGATCAAGGAATGGACTGCGCTCGGGGATGTGTCGACGAGCCAGTGACGGTTTCCCGATCTTGGCGCGGTGCCGAGGCTGCGGACAAAGATGAATGAAAAAGAAAAGGCGGGCCGCAAGGACCCGCCTTCTTCAATTGTATCACGCGACAGGTTTATGCCGTGGCTTCGACGACCCGGACGGCCTTGGCGCGTTCCAGGGCTTCCTTGCGGACGGCGTCCTGCACCTTTTCGAAGGCGCGGACCTCGATCTGGCGAACGCGTTCGCGGCTGATGTCGAATTCAGTCGAAAGGTCTTCCAGGGTCACTGGATCCTCGGCGAGGCGGCGAGCCTCGAAGATACGGCGTTCGCGCTCGTTCAGCACGCTCATCGCTTTCGCCAGCATGCGCCGGCGGGTGTCGAGCTCATCCTGTTCGATCAGCACGTCTTCCTGGCTGTCGTGGTCATCCACCAGCCAATCCTGCCATTGGCCGCCGTCACCTTCGGCTGCCTTGATCGGCGCGTTCAGCGAGGCGTCGCCGGAGAGGCGGCGGTTCATCGAAATGACCTCCTCCTCCGAGACGTTCAGCTTGGTGGCGATCTCCGAGACGTGCTCCGGCTTCAGGTCGCCGTCATCGATTGCCTGGATGCGGCCTTTCAGCCGGCGCAGGTTGAAGAACAGGCGCTTCTGGTTGGCGGTCGTGCCCATCTTCACCAGCGACCACGAACGCAGGATATATTCCTGGATAGAGGCCTTGATCCACCACATGGCATAGGTGGCGAGGCGGAAGCCGCGCTCGGCATCGAACTTCTTGACGGCCTGCATCAGGCCGACATTGCCTTCGGAGACGACTTCGCCGATCGGCAGGCCGTAACCGCGATAACCCATCGCGATCTTCGCAACGAGGCGAAGATGGCTGGTGACGAGCTTGTGGGCGGCATCACGGTCACCATGCTCGGCATAACGCTTGGCGAGCATGTATTCCTGCTGCGGCTCCAGCATCGGGAACTTGCGGATTTCGTCGAGGTAACGATTGAGACCGGCTTCACCGGCGGTAATGGACGGCAAGGTATTTCGGGCCATAGTGCACCCTCCTAAAGTGAATTCCGGTTCCCGATGGAAACGCATCCTCGCGTTAAAAAAGGCAAACCGGGACGTGCGGCTCTACTGCGAGCCCGCACTAAGTCAATATACAGATAAGTGTGGCGAAACGGCGGTTCAAGGTGCCGCTCACGCAGGTGTGAGTTGGGCAGGCGGCATTCGGAGCCCGGCTTTATCGCCGCAGCGCTTCGACCAGTTCGACCATATCATCCGGCAGCGGCACCTCGAAATGCATGATTTCGCCGGTGCGGGGATGCTCGAACTGCAGCATGAAGGCATGCAGCGCCTGGCGGCCGAAACCGTTGACGACATTGCGGATCTCTTCGGGCAGGAGATTGGCCTTGGTCTTGAAGCCTGCGCCGTAAACCGTGTCGCCCAGCAGCGGATGGCCGATATGGGCCATGTGGACACGGATCTGGTGGGTGCGGCCGGTTTCGAGGTGGCACTCCACCAGCGAGGCGAACGCGGTGGCGTCCGGCTTCTCATGGAAGCGCTCAATCACCTGGTAATGCGTGATCGCGTCGTCGGCGTCCTGACTGTCGGGGCGTTTGACGGCGCGGCGCGTGCGGTCGCCGGTGGCGCGGCCAAGCGGCGCGTCGACCATGCCCGACAGCGTGCGGGGCCGGCCCCAGACGACTGCCTGATAGGCCCGCTCCAGCGGCATGGTGCGGCCATGGTCGGCAAATTGCAGCGACAGGTGGCGATGGGCAATGTCGTTCTTGGCGACGACCATGACGCCTGTCGTGTCCTTATCTAGACGGTGGACGATGCCGGGGCGGCGCACGCCGCCGATGCCGGAGAGCGTATCGCTGCAATGGTGGATCAGCGCGTTGACCAGCGTCCCCGTCCAGTTGCCGGCGCCGGGATGGACGACGAGACCGGAAGGCTTGGAGATGACGATGACGTCGTCGTCCTCATGGAGGATATCAAGCGGGATGTCCTCGCCCTGCGGCGTCGGGTCTTCCGGCTCGGGCAGCGTGAGTTCGAAACTGTCGCCGGTGCGCACCTTGCGCTGCGGGTCGGTGACGGGTTCGCCGCGCAGAAAAACCTGGCCGTCCTTGATCAGCGCCTTGATGCGGCTGCGCGAAAATTCCTCGCCGACCTGCGCCGTCAGCCAGGCGTCCAACCGGCCTTCGGCAGTTTCATCGGCGGTCAGGACTTTTCTATTGCCGGCTGCTTGTTTAAAGGGGTCGCTCAAGACGCTTCTTCTCCGACGTATTTTTTAGAACGGGACGCACAGATGACAGCAATCGAGCCAGACGACCAGGAAGAGAAGCCCCTTGATCCGGCGATGGAAAGTGTCCGGCGCAAGATGGTCCGCCTGCAGATCGTTTCCGGCGCCATCATGTTCGTGAGCCTTATGGCGGTCTTCGGCGCGGTTGTCTACAAGGTGATGAACAGCGAGCCCAAGGAGACGGCGTCCGCTGTTACCGCCTCCGGCGTGCCTTCGGATGCGCCGCTTGTGGCAACCGTTTCCCTGCCGCTCGGCTTCAAGGTGCAGTCCACTTCGTTTTCAGCCGGGCAGATCCTGTTCTACGGCGAAACGGTCGAGGGCAAGAACAAGGCGCTGGTCTACGATCTCAGGACCGGCCGCACCGTCGCCGACGTCACTGTTGCGGGCAATTGAGGCCGGCATGGCCGCCGTCCCGATCGACATCGACAGCGCTGACGATCCGCGCGTCGCTGAATTCCGCGAGATTCGCGAGCGCGACCTGACGGGGCGAGAGAACCGCTTCATCGCCGAAGGCACCGTCGTGCTGCGCATGCTCGCCGAGGCGCATGCGGCAGGCCGCGGCTTTTTCGCCGAGAAGATCCTGCTGCTGCGCAACCGCGTCGAGGGCGTGCTGCCCATCCTGGAGCGGTTTCCGGCCGATGTGCCGATCTATGTCGCCGGCGCGGATGTGCTCGATGGCGTCGTCGGTTTCCATCTGCATCGCGGTGTTCTCGCGCTCGGCCGGCGACAGGACCGCGGGGAGGCGGCACTTCTCGACGCACTGCCGGAACGGGCGCTGGTGCTCGTCGGCTGCGGCATTTCCAATCACGACAATGCCGGCTCGATTTTCCGCAATGCGGCCGCCTTCCGGGCGGATGCGGTGCTGCTCGACGAAACCTCCTGTGATCCACTCTACCGCAAGGCGCTGCGTGTCTCGGTCGGTTCGGTGCTGAGCGTTCCGCACCGCCGCGGCGGCAAGGCGCTCGATGTACTCGTGGCGCTTGCCGAACGGGGCTTTGCCATCTGGACCCTTTCACCGCACGGCAAGACCGATATCCGCGCCATTCCGGCCTCGACGCGCATGGCGCTCGTCGTCGGCACCGAGGGCGAGGGGTTGCCGGAGGCGCTGCTTGCGCGGTTCCAGAGCGCGCGCATTCCACAGTCGGAGGAACTCGACAGCCTCAATGCCGCGACGGCGACGGGGATCGCGCTGTTTTCCATGGCCTCGGCGATGGGCCGGGTCTAACGCATATCCCTCTCAGATCGGATTGATTTCAGGGTTCTGCGTCAATTCAAACATAATGACGCGCCGCGCGTCCTATCGGACGCTCGGGGGATCGGCGAGGATCGCGGCTGCCCTGTCGGCAAGGTTGACGCGATCGTTCGGCTTCTTTTCAGCAGCTTCGACGAGGAGCGTCCGGATCGGCGAGGAGGGACCCTCGTTCAGGGCGGTCAGCGCCACCATATTGGCGGCGATCGAGGCGATCTCCTCGCGGATCGCACCATCGCGTCCGGCTACGGCCTTTGCCTTTTGCAGGCGCTCGGCCAGGGCGGAGCTGCGTTTGCGGACATCTTCGCCCATCTCAGCCGTGACGATGGCGATGTCGAGCGTGGATGTGGTCGTGTCTTCCGTCATTTCCGCCGGCAGCTCCGCGGCCATCCCGGCAAGGCCGGCGTCGCGCAGCACCCGGTTGACCTTGCGGATCTCGGCGTTGGCGGCCTTCAACTGCTCCTTCAACCTGGCGATCTCCTGCTGGCGGCGCGCGACCAGGGTTTCCTTTTCGGTGGCGGAAGCGCTCTCGCGCGCGGCCTTATCCTCCAGGCGGATCACCATATGCTGCTGCTGCGTCAGTTTCTGTTCGGCATCCTTGGCGCGCTTCTGCAGCAGGCTGACGTCCTGGCGCAGCGTGTCGCGTTCGTCGCGCAGCGCGTTGACGCGGAATTTCAAGCTCTCCGCCTCGGTCTCGCGCGCGGCCAGGTCTATCCTCAGCCCATCGGCCTGTTCACCGAGCTTGCTCAACCGCGTCCGCATCGTCGCCAGTTCGCTCTCCTTGTTGGCAGCGGACTGCTCGGCAATATGCAGATTGGTCTTCAACTGGCTGATATAGTTCTCGTCCTTGCGCAGATGCGAGCGCTGGTCGGCCGCCTCGACATGCATCTCGCCGATCTGGGCCTGCAATTCGCCGATCTCGGCGGCAAGCCTGCCGGCATCGACGGCGAGGGCGTCGTGGCGAAGCTGGAACGACAAGGATTTCTCGCGCTCACGCAGAAGGTCCTGGGTGGTGCGGGCGTTTTCGGCGGCATAGAGCGCGCGCACCATGTCTTTCTGGGCGCGGACCTCCTGCGGGCTCAGCGGCATCGTCGCTTTCAGCCGGTTCTCGGTATACCAGACGATGCGGCGGTGAACGGCGGGCGAGACCAGAAAGACGAGGAAGGCCGCGGTCAGGAAGCCCAATCCGAACAAGAGAGCATATTCGATCACGGCGCGGCCATCGGTAAGAAGGTTGATACGAGGTCAGCCGCGATGATTAAGCACGCGTGACGCGCATGGCAAGGCCGCCGGTGGGGACGGCCGCCGATTCCAGCGGCTTTGCGGCCTCAGAAGGGGTTCCAGGTCGGCGCCTGGGTGATTTTGAGATAGCCGACATTGACGCCGAGGCGAGCACCGACGCCGGTGCGGATCGGCACGACCAGCACGTCGTTGTTCTTGAGCAGCGTCATGCCGAAGCCGGCGATCACATAGGCCGAGCCGCTGACGCCGCCGAAGCGGGCATAGATGCCGTTGACGGAGGGCAGGTCGTAGACCAGCATCATCACGCGTGAGCCCTGGCCGCCGTAATCGAGGCCGAGCGAGGGGCCCTGCCAGTAGAGATTATGTTCGCCGGCGTTCTTGGTGTTCAGCTGGCCTTCGCCATAGGTAAGGCCGGCGATGAAGGCGCCGCCGCCTTCCTGTCCGAGGATATAGCCGTTCGGCAGGCCGTATTTCTGGAAGGCACTCTCTACGACCTTGGCAAGTCCGCCGCTGGCAGAGCCGAAGAAGGAGTGGCCGGCGTCGACGATTTCCTGCATCGTGTACTGGCCGTTGTCCTGGGCGGCGGCCGGCCCGGCAGTCATCAGCGAGGAGAAGATGAGGGCCGAAAGTAACCTGCAGAAGCCGATGAATCGGTGCGGAAATCGAGGGCGCATGGTGTCATCCGTTCGTCGTTTGGCTGAGAGCGGGCAACCGCTCGCGGCGATTGGTGCATTTTGCGCCGATGATCTTAACAATCGGTTTACCAAATATGGTGTCATTATGGCACCGAGTACGATCGCAAACTTCGCGCAATTTTGATGAAGCATATTCCGGGCGCAATGAAATTGCCGCCCATCAGGAGACAATGATGTCCAAGAACCCCAATCTCACCCTGTCCGGCCCGGATCTGGCCGCGCTTCTTTGCAGCCGCGTTTGCCACGATGTCATCTCGCCGGTCGGCGCGATCAATAACGGGCTGGAGCTCCTGGATGAAGGCGGCGCCGATGCCGATGCGATGGACCTGATCCGCACCAGCGCGCTCAATGCTTCCGTCCGCCTGAAATTCGCACGTCTCGCCTTCGGCGCGTCGGGTTCCGTCGGCGCCTCGATCGACACCGGCGAGGCCGAGCGTGCTGCCAAGGATTTCGCCGTCGCCGAAAAGAAGACCGAGGTGATCTGGAACGGACCGCGCGCCATCGTCGCCAAGAACCGTGTCAAGCTGCTGCTCAACCTCTTCCTCGTTGCCTATTCCGCCATTCCGCGCGGCGGCGTGCTCGAGGTAACGCTCGAAAATCCCGAGTTCGATGCGAAGTTCAAGCTCACATCCAAAGGCAAACTGATGCGCCTGCCGCCGAAGTTCGTCGAGATATCGACCGGCACTATCGAGGAAGCGATCGATGCCCATTCGATCCAGCCCTATTACACCGTGCTTCTGGCACAGGAGTGCGGAATGACGCTTGATCACAGCGCCAGCGCCGACGAACTGGTGTTCACGGCAGTGACCGCGGCAGCCTGATTTCGGAGCGCGGACCTGCGTCGGCGCTCCGTCCGGTAACGATTCGTTAGCCTGATGGACCTATTCTCCAGGGTTGTAAGAGGCCTCTTGCTGCGACGAATGCGGGGGCAAAGGAGCGGCCATGCAAAGGTTCATGATCACCGATAATTCGGACATCGTCCGCAAGGTCGGCAAGCGCATTCTCTCCGAACTCGACTTTCTCGTCAGCGAGGCCTCCAACGCCGGCGAGGCGCTGCAGCGCTGCCAGGCGGAGCTGCCGGAATATCTGATCGTCGATTCCGGCATGGAAGGCGCCCTCGACCTCATCGCTGCCATCCGTGCCATGGAGGGCGGCAAAGAGGTCAAGATCTATTACTGCGTCGTCGAGGCGGATCTGAAGAAACTCATGGCAGGCAAACGGGCCGGTGCCACCGACTTCCTGCTGAAGCCGTTCGATCGCAAGATCCTGACCGCCGTTTTCGGAAATCGCGCGATCGCCGCCTGACGGGCAGATCTCTTTCCGCCGATATCGGCATCACTGGAGCATGATGCCGTGTGCAAGCGGTTTCGGCCGCCGCACGCTATTTCCTAGATCGAAAGAACAGAGGATTTCAGGCCGATTCGGCCTGAGGTGAGGGCGGATTCTTATTGCGCAGGCAGAAACGAAAAATCCCGCCGAAAAGGCGGGATATTCGTTTATCCGATAAGGGGATCGGAAAAAAATATCAGGCGGTTTCGGCGTATTCGGCACCATCCGGCTCGCGAAGAACGTAACCACGGCCCCAGACAGTCTCGATGTAGTTGGCGCCGCCCGCGGCGTTGGCAAGCTTCTTGCGAAGCTTGCAGATGAAGACGTCGATGATCTTCAGTTCCGGCTCGTCCATGCCGCCGTAGAGGTGGTTCAGGAACATTTCCTTGGTGAGGGTGGTGCCCTTGCGGAGCGAAAGCAGCTCCAGCATCTGATATTCCTTGCCCGTCAGGTGGACGCGCTGGCCGCCGACTTCGACAGTCTTGGCATCGAGGTTGACGATCAGCTCGCCGGTCATGATGACCGACTGGGCGTGGCCCTTGGAGCGGCGGACGATGGCGTGGATGCGTGCGACGAGCTCGTCCTTGTGGAACGGCTTGGTCATGTAGTCGTCAGCGCCGAAACCGAGGCCGCGAACCTTGTCTTCGATGCCGGCCATGCCCGACAGAATAAGGATGGGCGTCTTGACCTTGGACAGCCGGAGAGTGCGAAGCACTTCATATCCGGACATGTCGGGCAGGTTTAGATCGAGAAGGATGATATCATAATCATACAGCTTGCCCAGATCGACGCCTTCTTCACCGAGATCGGTGGTATAAACATTAAAACTCTCTGATTTCAGCATCAACTCGATGCTCTGCGCCGTCGCGCTGTCATCCTCAATTAGAAGTACCCGCATAATTATCCCCTTTACCGCCGCCGAAAGGTGGTCTGGCCCCCTACACGATACCGAACACGCTACGTGATTTGAAAGCTGCCACGAAATGGTTAACAAATTCTAATTCACTCTGGCAAGGAGTATCGAATTTATTAAACAATTTTTCCATTTCTCTGTTTTCCAATAGGAATCTCAAAAGGGCCCTCCTCAACTTTCACATTAAGAAATAGCGCTAAGTGATTCATCCGACTCGCCAATGAAAAGGTTCGAACTTCATGCTGCGAAATTTACCGACCCTTAAATCATCGGGCCTATCATTAACGATGCCCGTAAACGAAAGGTTACCAGCGGTAGGTATTTGTTAATATCGCGGGAAATTTTTTAGCAAACCGTGTCAAAGCGGCGCGCAGGGCGGTTTCAAGTTGAGCCGGGGTCTCGCATCACGGGAGTAATGCGTATGAAGTCGCGAGAAAGTCTCGTTCGCCTGAAGGAATTTCAGGTGAACGAAAAACGACGTCAGTTGCAGCAGTTGCAGATGATGATGTCCGAATTCGAACGGATGACGAAGGATCTGGAGAGCCAGATCGTCGTCGAGGAAAAGAAGTCCGGTATTTCCGACCCGAATCACTTTGCTTATCCGACCTTCGCCAAGGCCGCGCGTCAGCGGGCCGACAACCTGCAGGTTTCGATCAAGGAACTGAAGATGCAGGAAGAGACGTTGGAAATGGCGCTCGAGGAGATGCAAGCGGAATATGCAAGGGCCACAGCGCTGGAAGAGCGTGACGGCGGCGCCAGAGCAAGGGCGTAACAGAAACGGCTGGGTGCCGGCTTCGGCGCCCTGGGATCGCCACTGAGAAGCCATGTATAATGGGCGCGCTGTCCGTTATACATGGCTTTTGGTGTTTGCCTTATGGCGTCGCTCCCACCGGAAACGAGATTCGTCCCCCACAGGGACGATTTATCTTATGCATGTCCTTGTCCCAAACCCGCTGTGCGCTTTTGGGCGACATGCATTAATTCACGACATCCTTCCATTCCGGATGGCGTTGCGCCTGCGCCTTGAAGAATGGGCAGAGCGGGATGATCTTCCAGCCGCCGGTCCGGGCTGCCTCCACGGCGTGGAGCGCCAGCGCCTGGCCGACACCTTTACCGCGCAGCGAATCGGGAACGCCCGTGTGATCGATGATGACCAGCTTAGGCGATGTGCGTGAATAGGTCATCTCCGCCTCGTGCCCTTCGACCTCGGCCGCATAGCGGCCGCCGGAGACGCCTTCCTCACTTCGAATGTCCATTGTCTTTCCTCATAACCGATATTGTCGTAGCGGACCGTGACATGGCGGCGCGGTCGTGCCAAGCCGTGGAGGCAATACAGGCAGGAGACAGAGTGTTCATGCAAAATGTCGGATCGATGAGAGGTTCAGGGCAATGAGTGCGCTTTCGATGGCTCGCCCCGTGCTTCTCGTGGCTGCGCCGTTCTTCCTGGCGCTCGGCCTCGTCTTGCCGCTGGTCCGTTTCGAGACGCTGTATTTCTTCGACGAAACGCCGTCGCTCATCGAAATCATCGTCTCGCTTTGGCAAGGCGGGGACGGGCTGCTGGCGGCAATCGTCGCCCTGGTTTCGATCCTGCTCCCGTTTCTGAAGATGATCGGCATCACCGTGGAGGCGATGGGGATCACCGCAGAAGCGACGGCCGCCGGGGGTGGGGCCGGCAGCCTGTTCTATCGTCGCGTCGTACCGCATCTGTCCAAGTGGTCGATGATGGATGTGCTGCTTGTCGCGATCGTCATTGCGGCGGCGAAGACGACGGGGCTGGCGGATGCCTTCACGCAGCCCGGCCTCTGGTGCTACGCGGCCTCGTCAATGATTTCGGGCCTTCTTCATTCCCTCATGGGAGATGCGTCCGGCCCGAAATAAATGTCGTCGATGCTGGGGTGTGATCAGTGACGATATTGCTGAATGCGCGTGGTGCGCAGGCCGGCAAGACCGTGGCTGTTGATCGACGACTGCCAGGACAGGAATTCTTCGACCGTGAGCGTGTAACGCTCGCAGGCCTCTTCCAAGCTCAACAAGCCACCGCGGACAGCCGCGACAACCTCTGCCTTCCGGCGAATCACCCAGCGCCGCGTATTGGGCGGCGGAAGATCCGCGATCGTCAGGGGGCTGCCATCGGGGCCGATGACATATTTTACTCGGGGACGTATCATTTCGGTCATTGGACTCTCTACACAACGCAAGACCACGAGCCCCACTCTAGCCTGCCACATTTAAAAATTGCCTAAACCCATCGTAAGACTTTGATAACAAATTTAGACGCCCGCCCTGGCCGATGATGGGGGCGGCTGCCTGCCGCCACGTCAATTTGTAGCGCCCTGCATGGGAGCCATGCGGAATAAATATTAGCTGATTTCCCGGGACGATTTTATCAGAGCTGCAACATAAGAATGAGCGCAAGACTTCGTCTCCGTTCTTCCCGCTGTATCAGTCCAGTTCGCGTTTTTGATGCTTCGTATCCTCGGGATGCGGGCAGAAACCGTCTTTGCTGATGCCCCGGCGCGAAGTTTTCGCCGCCGGCAGCAAGGCCGAGCCGAAGCTGGCCATTCGAGGATATGAAGTTGAAAAGACGTGAACGCGCAGTCGGCGACTGCGCTGAGGATGCTGCATTTTCGCCTTCGCAGGCCGATGGCACTGGGGTTTCGGCCGACGACGGCAAGGAACGGCTCGACGCGATGGCGAAGGTTGCGGGCTTCGATTTCTATCTGGTCTCGGCTTTCCCGCGGGGCGATCGCACAGCTTTCACCGAAAACCGGTTGATCAGCAATTGGCCGCAAAGCCTTGTCGGCTTTTACGAGGCTGCCGATCTCTTCTATTGCAGCAGACTGGTGACCGCGATGAAGCGGACAATTGTGCCGATCTTCTGCGAGGAGGGGTCGTTTGCGGGCAGCGCCGCCAATCAGGAAAACCGCAAACTCAACGTGCTCTTTCAGATGCACGGGCTGAAGAATACCTTCGCCTTCACGCTGCACGACGCTGACCTGAAACAATACATCTTCGCCTTCTCAGGCGGCTGTCCTATGCCCACGCGAGAGCAGGCGATGGCGCTGCTCTACCGCTCCGTGGAGCTTCTGGACAAGGTTTCGCGTAGCAGCGGCGTGGAGGATGGTCCGTTGGAGACGCTCACCCGGCGCGAAATCGAATGCCTGCGACGCTGCCTGATTCCTTAAATCGGAATCGATTTAAGGGATTAGGCAGTAATTCAAAGTGCTACAGCGTCCTTTGCGCGTCTAAAAAGACGCGCGGCGCTGTAGTCGGCGGCCGGCAAGAGCAGCAACGAGATCGCGATCATTCTCGATCTCTCGTCGCATACGGTGGTGGGTTATCTGAAGAGCGCGATGCGCAAGCTCGATTCGGTCAGCCGCATGCAGGCGGTCGCCAGAGCATTCCGGTACCGGCTGCTCTGAGGCAGCCGGCCCTTTCTCACAAAGCTAAAGCTGGGAGGCCTGTCGCGCAAAGTGTGCATCGCTTTTTGTGCGACATGCGCAAAAACAAAGACTAAAGCGCGAGGAGCGAATCTGAAAGATCGCGACGCGCTTTAGAAGCCTTTTCCGCGGGTCAGCTCCGACACGACGGTTCCGAAAATGATGCGCATGTCCATCAAGATCGAAAAATTCCCGACGTAGTAGAGATCGCTGGCGATGCGGGCGCGCGCCTTGGCCGGACGATCGGTTGGACCGCGCAGGCCGCGCATCTGAGCAAGACCCGTCATGCCGGGGCGCATCGCATGGCGCTGATGGTATTCCGGTACGAGCTCTTCGTAGAGCACGCCGCCGGCGCGCATGCCGATTGCATGGCAACGCGGACCGACGACCGACATGTGGCCCAGCAGCACGTTCAGCAGCTGCGGCAACTCATCGACATTCGTGCGGCGCAGAATGGCGCCGACGCGAGTGACGCGCGGATCGTTCATCACCGTCTGGGCAACGCCGGAGACGTCGCAGAGGTCGGTGCGCATGGAACGGAACTTATAGACCTTGATGGCCTTGCAGTTCTTGCCCCAGCGGGTCTGCTTGAAGAGCACCGGCCCTGGGCTGTCGATCTTGATCAGCAGGGCGACGAACAGGAGGAAAGGGGCGAGGACGAGGAGGGCGCTCAACGACGATACGATGTCGAACGCCCGCTTCAGGACCAGATCCATCAACGGCGCCTGCGGCGCATCGCTATGGATAACAGGGGTCTGGATCTTCAGGCTCGGCTGCTGACGGCGGCTCGGCCGGAAGGACTCTGTCGAAATGCTGTTGTTTAATTCCGTGATGCTCAAGGATCGTACTCTGTTGTCTTCGAGGGGGCGCGGCGGCAATAGGCGATCAATGGTTAACCCTGTCACCAGGGCTGCACTTAGGTCTTGGTAACCCTACTAAAACGGAAAAATGCGACAATTGTGTAATGGTGTCCAGAGAAATATCGCATCGCAGCAAATCTTTCGCATTTGCGTTAAGTTGAGGCAAGCTCATGATATTTCGTTAATAATTGGAATTTCGTCAAGGTTTTTAGGACTTTGGCGAGGGTTCGCCGGGGCTGGCGACGCGCCGTTTCGGCACGTGACCCGGGTCTCTTGAGCGTATTTCTTAACGGAACACGAGGCGAAATTTTTCTGATGAAGATATCGATCATTCTGGAAGCCGTGTCAAAATGTGACAGAATCAAGGCGGGATTGGTGGAGGGACATCGTCTGGAAAAGATGCAGACGACGCGTTCACGGCCAGAATCAGTTGGTGAGACCCGATCGCGCGAATCACTCGACAGCTCGAAATGGACACGCTTCCAGACACGTAGGGGGAGGTTATTTGGCGGGCAAAGACAGCCCGCTCAGGGGGCGCTTGTCGGAGATCGCGGATTGTCGCGGCAGGCCTCAACGCGTGGCGGCGAGGCAGAGGATTGCGTCGCCTGTCGGTATTCAGTGATATCCGCGGGTGGTTACGCCGGTTCGAGGACGCGTTTCCTGCCACCCCAGGAGATGAAGTTCGGGTTGGCGAAGTCGAAATCGGCCGCCGTTCCTGTCTTGCCGTAGGTCAGCGGCGTTCCGTCCAGCGTCACAGTCGAACCGCCAGCGGCGCGCAGCACCGCATCGCCAGCCGCGGTGTCCCATTCCATCGTGCGGGTGAAACGCGGATAGACGTCGGCCTTGCCTTCGGCGAGCAGGCAGAACTTCAGAGAGGAACCGATATTGGTGCATTTGAAGATCGCGTGGTCGGCGAGGAAGCTCCCGGTCTCCGGGCTGTTGTGGCGAAGGCTTGCAAGCGCCAGCCTGTCGTCCGGCTGTTCGCGCACCGTGATTGCGCTCCGTGCGCCAACCGTGAAATCGTCCATGACGACGAGCCTTTCGGCGTGGCCGCGTTCTCCCGAGAAGGCAAGCCCCAGCGCCGGCGCATAGACGATGCCGGCCACCGGGGCGCCGTTCTCGATATAGGCGATGTTGACGGTGAATTCCTGTCGTCCGTCGACGAATTCACGGGTGCCGTCGAGAGGGTCGACCAGGAAGAAGCCTCGGCCGGCAATGTCGGGCACCTTGCCGGCGGCGACCGATTCTTCCGCCACGACGGGTATTTCAGGATAATCTCTGGCGAGATGAGCGAGGATAATGCGTTCGGCCTCCTCGTCGGCGACCGTGACCGGACTTGCATCCGCCTTCATGGCGACAGGGAAGCCTTCGCGCAAGACCGTGATGATGGCCTTGCCGGCTTCGAGCGCCGCCTTTTCAAATGTCCTCAGCATTGTCCTTTTGCCGTTCGCCACGCGGCGAGCACCCCGCTGTCGCTCGTCCGCAAACCATCCCTGTCACAACCAGATACGCAAGTTAATATGGTGTTCCCCGTCGTGCTCCGCATCCCTCAATACGCAGCCTGATGATGCTACCATAAGTTTTCAGCCTTGTCAGACGAAGATGCGGCATCGCTGGTGAAATGGCATTCGTCAAAGGGGCTGCCTTGGGGTCTGAATTTGCTCCATCTTCCAATTCTGTGGAATAGCTTACGCAGCAAGCAGTGCAGGAAATCGACGGCGATATCTCCGGATGGTTAACCCAGTGGCGGTTTCTGGCTAAAAATAGGCCCCGCTCTGCCGTTTTTCTGTGGATTTTGGTTCAAAATGCGCCAGTTAACCCTGTTTCCGCAAGAATCTGTCGGAGTAACCCCTTTTTGTCTTCACATTTTCGACGAAACCGCTATGCATTCGGCCTATGAGGTTCCCTGAAACGGGGAACCGAAGAACCAAAAAGAGATGCAGCATGTTTCGCTCGCATCCAGGGGAAAACGACATATGGAGTATTTCGTCCAGCAGCTCTTAAACGGGCTGACGCTCGGATCCATCTATGGCCTTGTGGCTATTGGCTATACGATGGTTTACGGCATTATCGGCATGATCAATTTCGCCCATGGCGACATCTTCATGCTCGGTGGCTTCGCCGCTCTTATCGTCTTCCTCGTCCTCACATCCATCTTCGCAGGTCTCCCGGTGGCCGTTCTGCTGCTGGTGATGCTTGTCGTTGCGATGCTGATGACGAGTTTGTGGAATTGGACGATCGAGCGCGTGGCATACCGGCCCCTGCGCGGGTCCTTCCGCCTGGCGCCGCTGATTACCGCGATCGGCATGTCGATCACGCTGTCCAACTTCATCCAGGTGACGCAGGGCCCACGCAACAAGCCGATCCCGCCGATGGTGAGCTCGGTCTACCAGTTCGGCAACATCTCGGTGTCGCTGAAGCAGATCATCATCATCGTGATCACCGCAGTGCTGCTGACGATCTTCTGGTACATCGTCAATCGTACGGCACTCGGCCGCGCCCAGCGCGCCACTGAGCAGGATCGCAAGATGGCAGCGCTGCTCGGCGTCAACGTCGATCGGACGATCTCCATCACTTTCGTTATGGGTGCGGCACTCGCAGCGGTCGCCGGCACGATGTACCTGATGTATTATGGCGTTGCCTCATTCAACGACGGCTTCACGCCCGGTGTGAAGGCCTTCACGGCAGCCGTTCTCGGCGGTATCGGTTCGTTGCCCGGCGCCGTCTTCGGCGGCCTCCTTATCGGCCTTATCGAGTCGCTGTGGTCGGCATACTTCACCATCGCCTACAAGGACGTCGCGACCTTTGCGATCCTGGCTTTCGTGTTGATCTTCAAGCCGACCGGCATCCTCGGGCGGCCGGAAGTCGAGAAGGTATAACGTCATGGCAAACATCGAAAATTCTGCAGGCAAGCCCGATGCCGGACTTGTCCGCAAAGGCCTTACCGAAGCTCTTTTCGCCGCCGTCCTGTCGTTCGGTATGTTCGTTCTCTATGTCGGCCTCAAGACCGACCAGAACATCAGCAACGAGTTGATCATTGTCCAGCGCTGGGGCCTGCTTGCGATCTTCGTCGCGGTCGCCGCCATCGGCCGCTTCGCCATGGTCGTTTTCATCAGGCCGAATATCGACCGCCGCAAGCTCAGCAAGGCGCGCGAGGGCGAGCTCGACATCTCGACAGAGAAGAGCTTCTTCCACCGGCATTTCCTGAAGATCGCGCTGATCGCGCTGCTGCTTTACCCCATGGTGATCGTGGCGATCAAAGGCCCTCAGGGCTCGCTGACATATGTCGACAATTTCGGCATTCAGATCCTGATCTATGTGATGCTCGCCTGGGGGCTGAACATCGTCGTCGGTCTCGCCGGCCTGCTCGACCTTGGCTATGTCGCCTTCTATGCCGTCGGCGCTTATTCCTACGCACTGCTTTCGAGCTATTTCGGTCTGTCCTTCTGGGTGCTGCTGCCGCTTTCCGGCATCTTCGCCGCACTCTGGGGCGTCATTCTCGGCTTTCCGGTGCTGCGCCTGCGCGGCGATTACCTTGCTATCGTGACGCTTGCCTTCGGTGAAATCATTCGTCTCGTCCTCATCAACTGGACTGAAGTGACGAAGGGCACCTTCGGTATCTCAAGTATCCCGAAGGCAACACTCTTCGGCATTCCCTTCGATGCGACGGCCGGCGGCTTTGCGAAGCTCTTTAACCTGCCGATCTCCTCGGCCTATTACAAGATCTTCCTGTTCTATTTGATCCTGGCGCTCTGCATGCTGACGGCCTATGTCACCATCCGGCTGCGGCGCATGCCGATCGGACGCGCCTGGGAAGCTTTGCGCGAAGATGAGATCGCCTGCCGTTCGCTCGGCATCAACACGGTGACGACCAAGCTCACCGCCTTTGCGACGGGCGCGATGTTTGCCGGTTTTGCCGGCTCGTTCTTCGCCGCCCGCCAGGGCTTCGTCTCGCCGGAATCCTTCGTCTTCCTGGAATCGGCCGTCATTCTCGCCATTGTTGTCCTTGGCGGCATGGGGTCGTTGACCGGCATCGCGATCGCCGCCATCGTCATGGTCGGCGGCACCGAGTTGCTGCGCGAGATGAGCTTCCTAAAACTCATCTTCGGACCAGATTTTACGCCGGAACTATACCGCATGTTGATCTTCGGCCTCGCTATGGTCGTCGTCATGCTGTTCAAGCCGCGCGGCTTCGTCGGCTCGCGTGAGCCGACAGCCTTCCTCAGAGAGCGCAAGGCGATATCCGGAAGCTTCATCAAGGAGGGCCATGGTTGATGAGCCCCGTAACGACGAATACGATGTCTGACGACACTCTTCTCAAGGTCGAACACCTGTCGATGAAGTTCGGCGGCCTGATGGCCATCAACGACTTCTCCTTCGAAGCCAAGCGTGGCGATATCACCGCGCTGATCGGGCCGAACGGCGCCGGCAAGACCACCGTCTTCAACTGCATCACCGGCTTCTACAAGCCGACGATGGGCATGATCACGTTCAACCAGAAGAGCGGCAAGCAATACCTGCTGGAGCGCCTGCCGGACTTTCGCATCACCAGGGAAGCCAAGGTCGCGCGTACCTTCCAGAACATCCGGCTGTTCTCCGGCCTGACCGTTCTCGAAAACCTGCTGGTTGCCCAGCACAACAAGCTGATGAAGGCATCGGGTTATACGATCCTCGGCCTTATCGGTGTCGGCCCCTATAGGCGGGAAGCGGCAGAGGCGATCGAGCTTGCCCGTTTCTGGCTTGAGAAGGCCGACCTGATCGACCGCGCCGACGACCCCGCCGGCGATCTGCCCTACGGCGCCCAGCGGCGTCTCGAAATCGCCCGCGCCATGTGCACCGGCCCGGAGCTGCTTTGCCTGGATGAACCGGCTGCCGGCCTCAACCCACGGGAATCGGCAACGCTCAACGCGCTGCTGAAGAGCATTCGCGCCGAAACCGGGACGTCGATCCTGCTGATCGAGCACGACATGTCTGTGGTCATGGAAATCTCCGACCACGTCGTCGTCCTCGAATATGGTCAGAAGATTTCCGATGGCACACCGGATCACGTGAAGAACGATCCGCGGGTCATCGCGGCCTATCTCGGTGTCGAGGATGAAGAAGTGGAAGAGGTGATCGCAGCCGTCGAGCAGCTCGAAGGAGGCGCAAACTGATGGGCGATGAAGTAATGACGGGTCAACCGCTCCTTCAGGTGAATGGCGTCGAAACCTATTACGGCAATATCCGGGCGCTGGCTGGGGTCGATGTCCACGTCAACAAGGGCGAGATCGTCAGCCTGATCGGCGCCAACGGCGCCGGCAAGTCGACACTGATGATGACGATCTGCGGCAGCCCGCAGGCCCGCACCGGTTCGGTGGTCTTTGAGGGCCGCGACATCACCCGCATGCCGACGCATGAAATCGCCCGTCTGCGCATTGCACAGTCGCCGGAAGGCCGCCGCATCTTCCCGCGTATGACGGTTCTGGAAAATCTTCAGATGGGCGCTGGCCTCGACAATCTGAAACACTTCGCCGAAGACGTCGAGAAGATCTTCACGCTCTTCCCGCGTCTCAAGGAACGTCACGCCCAGCGGGGTGGAACACTTTCGGGCGGCGAGCAGCAGATGCTGTCGATCGGCCGCGCGCTGATGGCGCGCCCGAAGCTGCTTCTTCTCGACGAACCCTCGCTCGGTCTTGCGCCGCTGATCGTCAAGGGCATCTTCGAGGCGATCAGGAAGCTCAACGAGGCGGAGGGGCTGACCGTTTTCCTCGTCGAGCAGAACGCGTTCGCCGCCCTCAGGCTTTCTCACCGCGCCTACGTGATGGTGAACGGCAAGGTGACGATGAGCGGTTCCGGCAAGGAGCTTCTTGCCAATCCCGAGGTCCGCGCCGCCTATCTCGAAGGCGGAAGACACTAGGTCGAAAGGAGAGTTTGACATGCAGGGACTTTTCTTCGAAGCGGATGCCGGCCCCCTTGTGGCAATCCGTGTCATCGTCTTGCTCTTAGGCTTCTGGACGGCCTGGCGCGCCGGCAAAGCGGTTGCCGAGGGCTGGAGCGATTATCCGCTGGTCATCGTCTATACATTTCTGCTCGCCTGGGCGATGCAGTTCCTGCATCATGCCCTGTTCAATGGGCCGATGCTCAACGCCTTCTACTATATTCTCGACTTCGTGACGCTGCTGGTGTTCTCGACGGCCGGCTTCCGCTACCGCCGCACCAATCAGATGGTTAACAACTATTACTGGCTGTACGAGAAAACTTCCGCGTTTTCGTGGAAGGACAAACATTGACAGTCCGTTGAAACTAGGCATGAATTGCCTTCCGAGTGGAACAGCTTTCCTGGCGCAGTCAATGGTGGGTAGTGCGCTGGGCCTTGGACCGGAACCCGCCCAAAAATTGGGAGTAATAATATGAAGAAGTCTCTTCTGTCGGCAGTGGCTCTGACGGCGATGGTCGCCTTCAGCGGCAACGCGTGGGCCGACGTTCTCATCGCTGTCGCTGGTCCGCTGACTGGCCCGAACGCCGCGTTCGGCGCTCAGCTCCAGAAGGGTGCTGAACAGGCAGCCGCCGACATCAACGCGGCTGGCGGCATCAACGGCGAGCAGATCAAGATCGAGCTCGGCGACGACGTCTCCGACCCGAAGCAGGGCATTTCGGTCGCCAACAAGTTCGCTGCTGACGGCGTCAAGTTTGTCATCGGCCACTTCAACTCGGGCGTTTCGATCCCGGCTTCGGAAGTCTATGCCGAAAACGGCATCCTCGAAATCACCCCGGCCGCGACGAACCCGACCTTCACGGAGCGGGGCCTCTGGAACACGTTCCGCACCTGCGGCCGTGACGACCAGCAGGGTGCCATCGCCGGCAAATATCTTGCCGATCACTTCAAGGACGCCAAGATCGCTGTCGTTCACGACAAGACCCCCTACGGTCAGGGCCTTGCCGACGAAACCAAGAAGGCTATGAATGCCGCTGGCGTCACGGAGGTCATATACGAAGGCATCAACGTCGGCGACAAGGACTTCTCGGCCCTCATCGCCAAGATGAAGGAAGCCGGCGTCTCGATCATCTATTGGGGTGGTCTGCACACCGAAGCCGGTCTCATCATCCGCCAGGCGGCCGACCAGGGCCTGAAGGCGACGCTGGTTTCGGGCGATGGTATCGTTTCGAACGAACTGGCCTCGATCGCTGGTGACGCCGTCGCCGGTACGCTGAACACCTTCGGCCCCGATCCGACGGCGAACCCTGCGAACAAGGAACTCGTCGAAAAGTTCAAGGCCGCTGGTTTCAATCCGGAAGCCTACACGCTCTATTCCTACGCTGCGATGCAGACGATCGCTGGGGCCGCCAAGGCTGCCGGTTCGCTGGATCCTGAGGCCGTTGCCAAGGCCATGAAGGAAAAGGGCCCGTTCCCGACCGTTCTCGGCGACATTTCGTTCGACGAAAAGGGCGACCCGAAGATTCCTGGCTACATCATGTATGAATGGAAGAAGGGTCCGGACGGCAAGTACAGCTACTTCCCGCAGAGCATGTAAGCCTCGCTTCCCTTTACGGGACATGATTATCGAAGCCCGGTTCCGACCGGGCTTCTTTCTTTTGGCGGGTGTTTCAATTCCGGCCTGGCTACCGTACCGCAATCGCTCATCGATCGATCCCACGAAGACGGCACGTTACGGCGCCCGACTTCGGCACCGGAAAACGGCACGATCCGTGTGGGGCGGGGGCTTGACGTCTACGGGGCGGAACCTGATGTACGCTGGGACGGATGGAGACCGTCATGGTGCCGCCGCATCTCGGCAGCGCCACGGAAGAGATGCGGATGGCCATGGGCATGAAGGTGGTCGAGAACGTGACGGCGTTTTTCGAGGGCAGGGATGTGCCAGATCGGGTGGCTTAGCCAGCCGCCATCACCTCTTACATCTCGTACAGCACGTGCGTGGCCTTCACGGCGGCCGAGGCGCGGTTCTCGACGCCGAGCTTCACGTAAATCTGTTCGAGGTGTTTGTTCACCGTCCGCGCCGACAGTCCCAATATTTCGCCGATGTCGCGGTTGGCCTTGCCCTTGGCGATCCAGAGCAGCACTTCGGATTCGCGCTGGGTGAGCGAGAAGCGCTGGCGCAGCACCTCGTCGTCGCTGCGCTGACTGGCGGCGGTGAGGCGGAAGAGATATTCGTCAGGGCCGATTGCGCCGAGGAAGGCGAGCTGCAACGCTGCCTGGCCGGCATGGGCGATCGAGATGATGCCGTCGCGCACCGCGGCGACGCGGTCGCGCATCCAGCCGGCGATATGGCGGACGACGATTTCCATGCCGTCGTCGCTGCCCATGGCGGCATTGACCAGCCGTGTCGCTTGCGGGGTTGACCAGTGGATGGCGCCGTCGCCCTTGACTGCCAGCAGATGGCGGCCGGCTGCGTCCAGGGCGATGCGGGCGCTCTGGGCCGAGCGAGCGTTGCGCAGATGGACGCGGATGCGGGCGCGCAGTTCATCGATGTTGATCGGTTTGCTGAGATAATCGACGCCGCCGGATTCCAGCGCGTGCACGACATGCTCGGTCTCGGTCAGGCCGGTCATGAAGACGACAGGCACCTGCGCTACCGCGGCATTCGCCTTCAGCCGGCGGCAGGTCTCGAAGCCATCCATACCCGGCATCACCGCGTCGAGCAGGATAAGATCGGGCGTGATGCGCTCAACGATACCAAGTGCCGCCGTGCCCGATGTGGCGATCAGCACGGAGAAGCCGGATTGTTCGAGCGCGTCGGTCATGAAGCCGAGGGCTTCGGCGGAGTCGTCGACGAGCAGAACGATGTCGCGGGGGAGGGCCGGCTCAGCCAATGGATTCCACCTTTTCGTCGAAGTCGTGCAGGAAGGTCATGAAGCCGGCGAGATCGAAGGCGGCGACATAGGCGCGAAGTTCCTCCGTGAATGGCTGATTTGCCTCCACCTTGGCAAGGTCCGAAAGCTTGGCTTCAATGCCTCTGATATAGCCGATCTCGCCGAGCCGCAGCAATTCCTGCACATGGGCAGCACCTGGGCTCAGCATCGGCGCTTCGATCTTGACAGCAACGGCTGGCGTGGCATCGGCATAGATCCATGTCACGCCGAGATGCAGGGCGAGCTTGTCGCGCAACTGGCGGATGTCGACCGGCTTGCCGATCGCGTCATTGTGGCTGTCGTCGCTGTCGCTGAGAACGGCCGCATCACCGATATTGGCCGACAGCATCAGCACCGGCGCCGTCTGGCCGGCCTCACGCAGACGCGAGACGAGCTGCCAGCCGTTCATGCCGGGCATCAGAATATCGACGAGGAAGAGGTCCGGCATGATGCCCTCGATCAGCGTCAGACATTCGCCGCCGCCCGCCGCCGTCAGCACGATGAAATCGAGCGGCGCCAGGATCTCGCGCATCATCTCGCGGTGGTCCTCGTTATCGTCGACGACGACGACCGTGCGGCGCGGGCCGTCATAACCGACAACGCGCTTCTCCTGTGGCGCGGCGGCCACGGCACGCATGACGGCGGACAGCATCAGCCGGACGCGGAAGGTCGAGCCTTCGTCCTTTATGCTCGAAACCGAAATCTCGCCTCCAAGCGTATTGGTCAAAAGCCGGGTGATGGTGAGGCCGAGGCCGAGCCCCGGCATCGGCCGCACGCTTTCGGCCTCACCGCGCTGGAAGGGTTCGTAGATACGGGGCAGGTCTTTCTCCGTGATGCCTCGGCCGGTATCGGCAACGGTGAAGGTCGCGACCTGGCTGCGATAGCCGACATCGAAGGTGACGCTGCCTTCGTCAGTGAACTTGATGGCATTGGAGAGCAGGTTGACCAGGATCTGGCGCAGGCGCTTTTCGTCGGTGCGGACGAATTGCGGCAAGGCCGGCGCGCGCTCATGGATGAAGGCAAGCCCCTTTGCCTGCGCCTGCGGGCGGAACATATCGACGATCTGGTCGAGAAAATCCTGGATGTTGATCTCGTTGGAATAGACCTGCAGGCGGCCGGCCTCGATCTTGGAGATATCGAGCAGGCCGTCGATCAGTCCTGAAAGGTGTTCGGCGCTGCGGCGGATGACCTTGATCGAGGATTGGCGCGGCGCCGGAATGGTCTCGTCGCGTTCGAGGATCTGGGCGTAGCCGAGCACGGCGTTCAGCGGCGTGCGTAATTCATGGCTGAGCCCGACGACATAGCGGCTTTTGGCGCGATTGGCGGCCTCGGCGGTTTCCTTGGCGTTCTGCAAGGCGGCGTCGGTCTTCTTGTGGGCGGCGATTTCCTTCAGCAGCAGCGTGTTCTGGCGTGAGGATTCCTCCTCGGCAACGACGCGGCTGTCATGGGCGAGCACATAGAACCAGCAGACGACGCCTGAGATCACCGAGAAGACGAAGAAGACGATGAGGATGGTGCGATTGACGACCTCACCCGTCTCGGGCGAGGCGGAGGCGACCTGATGGGCAATCATCGCCAGGATTGCGCCGATGGCGGTCAATGCCAGCACGACGGCGATGCCGTAGCGGCCAAGGCGCGTCGTCAGCTTCCCCAGAATGGCTTCCGGCAGCAGCGCCTTGGCGACTGTGCCGACCTGCGCGTTGAAACGGGCGGCCGGCTTGCACATGTCGTGGCAGCGGCTGTCGAGCGAGCAGCAGAGCGAGCAGATCGGCGCGGCATAGGCCGGGCACCAGGCCATGTCCTCTGGTTCGAAGGGATGCTCGCAGACCGAGCAGGTGATGTTCGTCAGGTTTTTCCAGCTCTGGCGCGGCTTGCGGGCGAGATAGAACTTGCCTTTCGTTGCCCAGGCGATGACAGGCGAGGCGACGAGCGCGATGACGAGGGTAATATAGGGAGCGAGCGAGGCGGCGATCTCACCGAAGGCGCCGAAATGGGCAATCAGCGACACCGTCGCCGACAGCGTCATGGCGCCGAGGCCGACCGGGTTGATGTCGTAGAGGTGGGCGCGCTTGAACTCGATGCCGGGAGGAGCCAGCCCCAGCGGCTTGTTGATGAAGAGATCGGCGGAGATCGTGCAGAGCCAGGCCATGGCGATGATCGAGAAGATGCCGAGCGTCTCCTCCAGCAGCCGGTAGATGCCGAGTTCCATCAAAAGCAGGGCGATTGCGACGTTGAACACCAGCCAGATGACGCGGCCGGGATGGCTGTGGGTCAGCCGCGAGAAGAAGTTCGACCAGGCGAGCGAACCGGCATAGGCGTTCATCACATTGATCTTCAGCTGCGAGACGACGACGAAGGCGGCCATCAACAGCAGCGCGCCATTATGCCAGGGGACCATGTAGCCGAAGGCGGTCAGATACATCTGCGCCGGGTCGGCGGCGCGATCGAGGGGGACGCCCGAGGTGAAGGTCAGCACGACGAGGAAGGAGCCGGCAAGCAACTTCGGCGCGCCGATGATGACCCAGCCGGGCCCGGCGAGAAAGATCGCCAGGCGGTGGCGCCACTTGCGCTGCGGGTCCGGCGGCAGGAAGCGCAGGAAGTCGGCCTGTTCGCCGATCTGCGACATCAGCGCCAGGATGACGGCGGAGGCCGCGCCGAACTCCACCAGATCGAATTCGGCGGTGGTGCCGGGCGGGCCGGAGGCATGGCGGATGCCGGCGAAGGCGCGCCAGAGATCGAATTTTTCCCAGTCCAGCAGGGCGATGAAGATGAAGGGCAGGATATTCAGCACGATCCAGAAGGGCTGGGTCATCAGCTGGAACTTGCTGATCAGCCGTACGCCATGCGTCACCAGGGGGATCACCATGACGGCGCTGATGATGTAGCCGATCCAGAGCGGGATGCCGAGGGTGAGCTCCAACGCCCCGGACATGATCGAAGCCTCGATGGCAAACAGCATGAAGGTGAAGCTCGCATAGATCAGCGAGGTGATCGTCGAGCCGATATAGCCGAAGCCCGCGCCGCGCGTCAGCAGATCAATGTCGACGCCGTGGCGGATGGCGTAGCGGCTGATCGGCAGGCCGATCGCCAGCATGGCGATCGAGGCGACGATGATGGCGTAAAAGGCGTTGGTGGTGCCGTAGGAGAGGGTGATTGCGCCGCCGATTGCCTCCAGCGCCAGGAAGGAGATTGCGCCTATCGCCGTCTGCGAGATGCGCTGCGAAGAGAAATGGCGGGCGCTCTTTGCGGTGAAGCGCAGCGCGTAATCTTCCAGCGTCTGGTTGGCGACCCAGCGATTATATTCGCGTCTCACCGGAATGATGCGTTGGCGCGCTGCCATGTCTTCCTTTCCGGCATTCCGGTTGGGTTCATCGTCTCTCCGGCAGTTTTGGCGGGATGGCTGGGAAAGGCAAGAGGCAGGCACCGACTGGTTCACAGAATGGCAATATTTTTGCAATTGATCTGTCACATGAGAGCTCTAACTCTCCCGGCGTTCGTTCAACCATTTCGGGTATCGCCATGTCTGTTTTAAGCCTTTGCCGGCTGAGCACGGCCCTCGTCTGCCTCCTTTCGATCGTGCCATCGCTTGCCAGCGCCGAGCAGTCCACGGCAGCGAAAGCGCCTTATGCGGAGGCCGGAAACACCAACAAACGCGGTGATGCCTGCTTCTCGACGGCGGACACCAACGCCGCCGTTCACCTTCTCTCCGGCTTCCTCGAAATCTGGACCCCGCGCACGCCTTTCGTCGATGCGGGTGTCGAAGCCCCGGCCAAGGACAATTGCCCGGCGGTCGCCAAGACGGATTGGGATGGTATTCCCGCCAGCAAGACCGACGGCCATATCGTCAACCAGGCCGTCCATGACGCCAACATTGCCTATGTCGTCAATGCGACGCGGGCGCGGACGGCCGACCAGGCGGTAGCCGCCTATCTCGACGATCGGCGCGGCAAGAATGCCAGCATCGTCGATGGCCTCGGTCCGCTGACGGATGCCTGGAAGGCAGGCTCGAAGCAGACCACCACGATCACCGAGGTGGCGGCCGACGCGACGACGGTCAAATATGACGACAAGGGCAACAATCGCGGCGCCGGCAGCAAGCCGGACACGGAAAACAAGACCGATGCCAACCCGGACATGGGACTTGCAATCGACTTCATCAACGCCGTAAGCGGTGACGGCTCGACGGAGCCCGCAAAACGCTATTTCAAATATGGCCGTCCCTACCGCTGGAGCCAGGACGTGTCGGTGGTGCCGACGCTGGAGCCCGCCAAGAGCGGGAAGCCGGTCGAGGACGGTGGTTTCCCCAGCGGGCATACGGCGGAAGCCTGGCGGGATGGGCTCGCCATGGCCTATCTCGTACCGCAGCGCTTCCAGGAAATGATCACACGCGCCAGCGAGCTGGGTGAAGACCGCATCCTCGCCGGCATGCATTCTCCTCTCGACGTGATGGGCGGCCGGATGCTCGGCACCGCCACGGTCGTCTACAATCTGAACAAGGCCGACAATGCGGCGCTGAAGAGCGATGCTTACGTCCAAGCGCAGGCATGGCTTGTCGCCAAATCAGGCGTTGCGGATGCGGGCGCGCTTGAGGTTGCCGCCCATGCGGAACCGCTGACTGCAGATCGTTTCGCCGATCATGACGCCAATCGCGCTTACGTGCTGCAGCGCCTGAGCTATGGCCTGCCGACGATCCATGCGACCGATCGGCCGGCGCGTGTGCCGCAGGGCGCGCCGAAGCGCTTCTCGAAACGCGTCTGCCCTATCTGGACGGCGAGCAGCGCCGCGACGTGCTGAAGACGACGGAGATCGCCTCCGGCTATCCGCTGCTCGACGACGCCGAAGGTTACGGCCGTCTCAACCTGTTTGCCGCCGCCGACGGGTACGGCGCGTTCGAACAGGACGTCACCGTGACGATGGACGCGGCAAAGGGCGGTTTCAATGCGATCGATACCTGGCGGAACGACATCACCGGCAAGGGCAGGCTGGTGAAGCGCGGCGAAGGCATCCTCGGGCTGTCGGGCGCGAACAGCTATGCCGGTGGCACCGTGCTGGAAGAGGGCGCGCTCGTGGCCGGCTCGCCGTCGGCCTTCGGTACCGGCGGGCTGACGGTCAATGGCGGTTCGCTCGTTCTGGCGGCCGACAAGCCGCTGACCGTAAGCGGCGATTATCAGCAGCTCGCCAATGCCGCGGCGAAGCCGGCGCTCGGCGCGAACGGCGGAGGCACGCTGGTGGTCGAGGGCAAGGCGGCGCTGGCCGGCGACCTTAACGTGACGGTTGTCGATGGCTATGTCCTGACGCCCGGAACCAAGATCGAAATCCTGAAGGCGAGTGCCGTGACCGGCACCTTCGGCAAGTTCACCGTCTCCGGCCACAAGGCGAGCCTCTCCTACGGCCCGACATCAGTCACCTTGACGATCGACGGATAATTCCTCCGAGAGAATCGACAGGGCATCTCCCGCGGTGGGGGATGCCACCTCTCTCCCGGCCTGCTGCCTGTTTGACCCCCGCGCCTACGTCAATCGACGTATGTGTTTTCGCGCTGCAGCACCCGATAGTTCTTTAAGCAACAGTTAATCTCCGTTTCCGGTCTGTTGCGGAACAAGAAGAGGGGAGTTCAACCAGATGAATCTCAAATCCACTATTACGGGCGCAGCGCTCGGCGCCGTCATGGCGGCGTCGGCCGCCTTCGGCGGTGCAGTTGCCGCCGATGACACGATCAAGGTCGGCATTCTGCACTCGCTCTCCGGCACCATGGCCATCTCCGAGACCACGCTCAAGGACGCCATGCTGATGCTCATCGACGAGCAGAACAAGAAGGGCGGCCTTCTCGGCAAGAAGCTTGAGGCCGTCGTCGTCGACCCGGCTTCCGACTGGCCGCTGTTTGCCGAAAAGGCACGTGAGCTGATCCAGAAGGACAAGGTTGCCGCCGTCTTCGGTTGCTGGACGTCCTCGTCGCGCAAGTCCGTTCTGCCGGTTTTCGAAGAGACCAACTCGATCCTCTTCTACCCGGTCCAGTATGAAGGCGAAGAGTCCTCGCGCAACATCTTCTACACGGGTGCTGCTCCGAACCAGCAGGCCATTCCTGCTGTCGACTACCTGATGGAAAAAGAAGGCGTCAAGCGCTTCGTTCTCGAAGGTACGGACTACGTTTATCCGCGCACGACCAACAAGATTCTCGAGGCATACCTGATTTCGAAGGGTATTCCGAAAGAAGACATCATGACTAACTACACGCCGTTCGGCTTCTCCGACTGGCAGACCGAAGTTTCCAAGATCAAGGAATTCGGTTCGACCGGCAAGAAGACCGCCGTCGTCTCTACGATCAACGGCGATGCCAACGTTCCGTTCTACAAGGAACTGGGTAACAAGGGCATCAAGGCAACCGACATCCCCGTCGTCGCCTTCTCGGTCGGCGAAGAAGAGCTTGCCGGTCTCGACACCAAGCCGCTCGTCGGCCATCTCGCTGCCTGGAACTACTTCGAATCGGTCGAAAGCTCGGCCAACAAGAAGTTCATCAAGGACTGGCACGCTTTCACCAAGAACGACAAGCGCGTGACGAACGACCCGATGGAAGCTGCTTATATCGGCTTCAACGCATGGGTTAAGGCCGTCCAGGCTGCCGGCACGACCGATACCGACAAGGTTCTCGATACCATCATCGGCGTCAGCGTTCCGAACCTCTCGGGCGGCTATGCGACCGTCATGCCGAACCACCACATCACCAAGCCGGTGCTGATCGGTGAAATCCAGGCCGACGGCCAGTTCGAAATCGTTCAGCAGACACCTGCCGTCGTCGGTGACGAATGGTCAGACTTCCTGCCTGATTCCAAGGACCTGATCTCCGATTGGCGCAAGCCGATGTCCTGCGGCAACTTCAACGTTGCTACGGGCAAGTGCGGTGGCAAGGGCTCCTGAGTACGATCTCGATCCGATGATTGCCTGAAGGATTCCGTCCGGGTTTGATCCCGGGCGGAAGCTCCGTCCCAGCGATTGCGCCGCGAGGCCAACACTATCAAGGGCGAGAAAGCCGATGTATCGCGCCATAAAGATTTTCCTCATCACGGTTTGCCTGACATTTTCGGGCTTGACATTTTCGGGCGTGATGATCTCCAGCCAAGTCCAGGCTCAGGACGACATCCACGTGCTGATGGACGCGCTCGGCGTCGGCGATTTTTCGGAACGCGAAGTGGCCATCAAGGCGCTGGTCGCTTCCAAGGATCCGCATGTCAGCCAGATCCTGCAGCAGTTGAGCGACGGCCTTCTCTACGTCAATTCCGATGGCGGCCCGGTTCTCCTCCAGGGCGGTACCGATGACGAACCGACCTATTCTGATCCGATCACCGGCGAAGCCGCTGCCGATGTCGATCCGGATTTGATGACGAAGGTCAAGATCAACAACGCGCTTCGCGGCGTCATCAGCGCCGCCACCAGCCAACTGACACTGATGAGCCCGGACCGTTCCGCGCGTCTTGCCGCGGCGCGGGGCTTGCTGAAAGATGCCGATCCCGCCAATCTCGACCTGCTGAACTCGGCGCTTGCGGCCGAAAAGGACGCTGAGATCAAGAATACGATGGAAGCGGCGCGCGCAGTGCTGCTGCTCAAGACGGATGCGAGCGTCGAAGACAAGAAGGCTGCGATCGATACGATCGCGGCGCGCGGCAATCGCGATGCGCTGACCATCCTCACGACCACACTCGAAACCGCGCCCGACGACCTGAAGCCGGCGATCCAGGCGGATATCAGCTCCATCAATCGCAGCCTGGCGCTGTGGGATATCGTCCAGAACATCTGGTACGGATTGTCTCTCGGCTCGGTACTGCTGCTTGCCGCGATCGGCCTTGCCATCACCTTCGGCGTCATGGGCGTCATCAACATGGCGCATGGCGAAATGGTGATGATCGGCGCCTACACCACCTATGTGGTGCAGGAGTACATCACCTCCGCCTTTCCTGAACTTGCCGATTATTCGCTGGCCTTTGCCGTGCCTGCGGCCTTCGTCTTTACCGGCTTCGTCGGTCTGGTGATCGAGCGCGCCGTCATCCGCTATCTCTACGGCCGGCCGCTGGAAACGCTGCTCGCCACCTGGGGCGTGTCGCTCATCCTGCAGCAGGCGGTGCGCAGCATCTTCGGCCCGACCAACCGCGAGGTCCGCAATCCGACCTGGATGTCCGGCGTCTTCGATCTCGGCGGGCTCTCCATCACCTGGAACCGACTGTGGATCATCGTCTTTTCGATGGTCGTCTTTGTGGCGCTGCTCCTGCTCCTCAAGCGGTCGGCCTTCGGCCTGCAGATGCGTGCCGTTACGCAGAACCGGCGCATGGCGTCGTCGATGGGCATCCGCACCGGCTGGGTCGATGCCTTCACCTTCGCGCTCGGCTCGGGCATTGCCGGCATTGCCGGCGTGGCGCTCAGCCAGATCGACAATGTCTCGCCGAACCTCGGTCAATCCTACATCATCGACAGCTTCATGGTCGTCGTCTTCGGCGGTGTCGGCAATCTCTGGGGTACGCTGGTCGGTGCACTCTCGCTCGGCGTCGTCAACAAGTTCCTCGAGCCCTTCGCCGGCGCCGTGCTCGGCAAGATCTTGGTGCTCGTCCTCATCATTCTCTTCATCCAGAAGCGTCCCCGCGGGCTCTTCGCACTCAAAGGAAGGGCGGTGGAAGCATGATAACGGCCTTCCTTCTCCGATCACTCGATCGCAAGATCGTCATTGCCATCGCCCTCCTGCTTCTGGTCGCCGTCCTTGTGCCGGTCCTGAACCTGATGACGGGGCCGACCAATCCGCTGCACGTGCCGACTTATATCATGTCGCTGTTCGGCAAGTATCTGACCTATGCGCTGCTGGCGCTGGCGCTCGATCTCGTCTGGGGCTTCTGCGGCATCCTCTCCCTCGGCCACGGTGCCTTCTTTGCGCTCGGCGGCTATGCGATGGGCATGTATCTGATGCGCCAGATCGGCACGCGCGGCAGCTACGGAGACCCTGTTCTGCCCGACTTCATGGTGTTCCTGAACTGGAAGGATCTGCCCTGGTTCTGGTACGGCTTCAACCATTTCTGGTTTGCGGCGCTGATGGTGCTCGTCGTGCCCGGCCTGCTCGCCTTCGTCTTCGGCTGGTTTGCTTTCCGCTCACGTGTCAACGGCGTCTATCTCTCGATCATCACCCAGGCGATGACCTACGCGCTGCTGCTGGCCTTCTTCCGCAACGACATGGGCTTCGGCGGCAATAACGGCCTTACCGATTTCAAGGACATTATCGGTTTCAACGTCCAGGCTGACGGCACGCGTGCAGTCCTCTTTGCCGCAACTGCGATCTTCCTTGCTCTATCGCTGCTGCTCGCCTCGGCGATCGTGCGCTCGAAGTTCGGCAAGGTGCTGGTCGGCGTGCGCGATGCCGAAAGTCGCACGCGCTTCCTCGGTTACCGCGTCGAGCACTTCAAGCTCTTCACCTTCGTCGTCTCGGCGATGATGGCTGGTATTGCCGGTGCGCTCTACGTGCCGCAGGTCGGCATTATCAATCCCGGCGAATTCGCGCCTGCCAATTCGATCGAAGTCGTCATCTGGACCGCGGTCGGCGGGCGGGCGACGCTGATCGGCCCGATCATCGGCGCGATCCTCGTCAACGGCGGCAAGACGATCTTCACCGGCCTCTTCCCGGAGTTCTGGCTGTTTGCGCTCGGCGGCCTCTTCGTTGCCGTCACGCTGTTCCTGCCCAAGGGTGTCGTCGGCACGATCGCCCAATATCTCGGCAAGCGGAAGGTCGTCTCAAAGGCGGCACCATCGACGGCTGAGGAAGATGGCATCGAGCCGAAAATTCAGGCAGCGGAGTGAGCGCCATGATCCCCGACGTCAAACCCACCAGCGTGCTTTATCTCAACGGCGTCTCGGTCTCCTTCGACGGCTTCAAGGCGCTGAATTCGCTGTCGATCGTCATCGAACCCGGCGAACTTCGCGCCATCATCGGCCCGAACGGCGCCGGCAAGACGACGATGATGGATATCATCACCGGCAAGACCAGGCCCGATGAGGGTGAGGTGTTCTTCAACGGCACGATCGATCTTACCAAGAAGGACGAGGCCGATATCGCGCAGCTCGGCATCGGCCGCAAGTTCCAGAAGCCGACAGTCTTCGAAAGCCATACGGTCTGGGACAATCTGGAGCTGGCGCTGAACCGCCGTCGCGGTGTGTTCTCGACGCTGTTCTACCGGCTTTCGGGCGAGGACAAGACGCGCATCGAGGAGATCCTCGAAACGGTGCGGCTGACGCATCGCCGCGACGAATTCGCCGCCAATCTCTCGCACGGGCAGAAGCAATGGCTGGAGATCGGCATGCTCTTGGCGCAGGAGCCGAAGCTCCTGCTGGTCGACGAACCGGTGGCCGGCATGACCGATGCGGAGACGGCGGAAACTGCGATCCTGCTGAAGGATATCGCCAAAACCCGGTCGGTCGTCGTCGTCGAACATGACATGGGCTTCATCCGTGACCTCGGTGTCAAGGTGACCTGCCTTGCTGAGGGATCGGTACTGGCAGAGGGATCGATCGATTTTGTGAGTTCGGATCCGAAGGTCATCGAGAACTATTTGGGGCGGTGATGGATGCAACTTACAGGCTTGAACCTGACAAAAGAACGAGCTCTAAAACGAGCGGGTTTTATTGTGGGGTTTCATCATGGCTTTTCTCGGTATTCTGGTCGTGGCGATCAGCGGCGCGGTCGTCTGGTATTGGCGTTTGAAAATGGTGCGTGAGGCGGGAAACGAGATCATCGATTCCGTCGAGCGTATGCGGGGTGCTTACAAGCGCGGAAAGTTCCGCAAGCAGGCCGAGACAGCGCCGCTGGCCTCGATCGCCGAGCCGGCGATTGCCGCGGTGGCCTTCTTTTTCTGCCTTGCCAAGGAAAAGCCGATCTATTTCGACGCTGCGAAGGATGTCGTTCGCAATCGCATGAAAGGCATCATCCGTCCGGGCGATATGCAAGAAGTGCTGGTTTTCGGCGAGTGGGCGTCTAAAAACGTCACCAGTCCCGAAGATCCGATCCGACGGTTCCGGCATCTTTGGATAGAGGCGCTGGATATGCAAGAGCGTCAGCAATTGATCGGTATTGCCGAGGAAGTGGCCGAGGTTGGTGGTGAGAGAACGAAGGAACAGGAGCACGCCCTGCAAATGCTGAGGCGCATGCTGATGAACTGATGGGGAATGGGTGAACGCATGCTGACAGTCGAAAACGCAAACCTGCATTATGGCGCCGCTCAGGCGCTGCGCGGCATCTCGATCAAAGCGGAGATGGGCAAGATCACCTGCGTGCTGGGGCGTAACGGCGTGGGGAAGAGTTCTCTTCTGCGCGCCGTTACCGGCCAGCATCCGCTGTCGGCCGGCACCGTCACCTTCAATGATACCAAGCTCAACGGCCAGCCGCCCTTTGCCCGCGCCAAGCAGGGCATCGGCTATGTGCCGCAGGGGCGCGAAATCTTCCCGCTACTGACAGTCAAGGAAAATCTCGAAACGGGCTTTGCTCCGCTTGGCCGCCGCGACCGCAACATCCCCGATGACATCTTCAGTCTCTTCCCGGTGCTGAAGTCGATGTTGTCACGTCGCGGCGGCGATCTTTCCGGCGGGCAGCAGCAGCAGCTGGCGATCGGGCGGGCCATGGTGACACGGCCCAGGATTCTCGTGCTCGACGAGCCGACCGAGGGCATTCAGCCATCGATTATCAAGGATATCGGCCGGGCGATCCGCTACCTGCGCGATTCTACAGGCATGGCGATCCTGCTCGTCGAGCAATATCTCGATTTCTGCCGCGAGCTTGCCGACTATGTCTACATCATGGACCGCGGCGAAATCGTCCATGAAGGGCTTGCCGAGACGCTGGATACGCCGGAGGCCCGCCGACACCTGACTGTCTGACCGGCAGATGCCGCATTTTGCAGCAGAGCGCGCGGCGCCTGGAAAACCGTCCGCCGCCGCTGTCGGTCTGCTCGGGACGGCATAGGAATTGCTTGCTTTCCGTTATCCGCGCGCTTGAATGAAAACCAGGGGCGCGACCGAAAGGGACGATATGACGATTGCGGCGGCAGGCACGAGACCGCAAAGAGCGGAAGGGCGCGGGCATCTGGCGGCAAAGCTGTTCGATGGCCGCACGCGCATCCGTGAACTCTATCAGGAGGGGGCAGCGAAAATCCGCCTGCCCGATACCTTCGATGCCTCGATGGAAGCCGTCATCATCAATACCGCTGGCGGGCTGACGGGCGGCGATCGGATGGATTGGAGCGTGGATGCCGGCGCCGGCACACGCATCGACGTCACCACTCAGGCTTGCGAGAAGATCTACAAGGTATCGGCCGGCATCGCCGAGGTGGCAACCAGCATCAAGGTCGGAGCCCAAGCCCGCGTCGACTGGCTGCCGCAGGAAACGATCCTCTTCGACCGGGCCGCACTTTTCCGCCGGCTGGATGTCGATCTTGACGAGAGCGCCGAATTTCTGGCAGTCGAAGCCGTGCTGCTCGGCCGCAAGGCGATGGGTGAGGCGGTGGTATCAGGGCTCTTTCGTGATCGCTGGCGCATCCGCCGCTCGGGGCAACTGATCCATGCCGAGGAACTCAGACTTTCCGAAGGTGTGGCGGCGCTGGCTGCGCGGCAGGCTGTGCTCGGCGGACAGGTGGCCTTTGCGACGCTGCTTTATGCCGGGCCGCTTTCAGAAGCCTATCTTAGCAAAGTCCGGCCGCTCGTCGAAGGATCGATGGGCGGTGCGAGCGCTTGGAGTGGCAAGCTCGTCGTTCGCCTTGCCGCAGCCGACGGCTTCTCACTCAGAAAAATCCTGATCCCCGTCATTTCCGCCTTGCGCAATGGTGCGCCTGTGCCGAAAGTCTGGAATCTATGAACGTAAGCATTCGGTCAAGCAGATGGACAAGCGATGAACCTCACTCCGAGAGAAAAAGACAAGCTGTTGATTTCGATGGCGGCGATGGTGGCGCGGCGACGGCTGGAGCGCGGCGTCAAGTTGAATTACCCCGAAGCGATCGCGCTGATCAGCGACTTCGTCGTCGAAGGCGCCCGCGATGGCCGCCCGGTTGCCGAGCTGATGGAAGCCGGCGCCCATGTGATCGACCGCTCCCAGGTGATGGAGGGCATTGCCGAGATGATCCACGACGTGCAGGTGGAGGCGACGTTCCCTGATGGCACCAAGCTCGTCACCGTGCACGAGCCGATCCGGTGAGGAGATAGGGATGCTCGAGCTAAGGCCCAATTGCGAATGCTGCGACAAGGATCTGCCGCCTGATAGCACTGAGGCACGGATCTGCACCTACGAATGCACCTTCTGCGCCGATTGCGTGGACGGCGTGTTGAAGGGTGTCTGCCCGAACTGCGGCGGCAATCTAGTCGCGAGGCCTATTCGGCCGGCGGCGATGCTTGTCAAAAATCCGGCGTCGACGAAGCGTGTGCTGAAAGCCGAGGGCTGCGCGCCCAAGGCGGCTTAAGGAGGACGAGATGATTCCAGGCGAAATCATTGCCGCAAGCGGCGACATCGAGCTGAATGCCGGCGCGCCGACGGTGACGCTGGAGGTTTCCAATACGGGCGATCGGCCGGTGCAGGTCGGCAGCCACTATCATTTCGCCGAGACCAATGCGGGACTTTCCTTCGATCGCGCGGCGGCGCATGGCAAGCGGCTCGATATCCCGGCGGGAACGGCGGTGCGCTTCGAGCCGGGGCAGACGCGCTCGGTGACGCTGATCCCGCTTTCCGGCAAGCGCGAGGTTTACGGCTTCCGGCAGCTGGTGATGGGCAAGCTTTAAGAACAATAGGCTGGAGGAATGCATGCGCTTGAATATCTGCCTCGTCGGGGCGGCGATGCTGCTGACGGCAGGTGCTGCTTCTGCTGAGGATATCGATTGCAACAGTCCCAAGACGCAATCGGACATGACGTCTTGCGAGGCGGCGCGTCATGAGGCCGCCGACAAGGCTTTGAATGCGCAATACAAGAAGACCCGCGCCGTCCTGGCAGCGATCGACAAGGACCTGGATGGCGACATGAAGGGCGCGGAGCAGGCGCTGGTCAAGGCGCAGCGCGCCTGGATCGATTATCGCGATGCCGAATGCGACGCCTTCGGCTTTCAGGCCCGCGGCGGCACGATGGAGCCGATGCTGGTTGCCGGATGCCTCGCCAACATTACGGATAAACGCACGAAAGAGCTGAAAGAGCTCGAAGATATGATGAGCAACTAGGGTGATCAGGAAAATCATGATCGTCGGCAATGGCGACGTCGGAGAGGCAGAGGCTGGTGTCATCGATGCCGCCGATTTCGTCATCCGCTTCAATGATTGCCGCTCCTATGGGGCCGGCGGCAGCCGCACGGATGCCGTCGCGGTCTGCAACACCGGCAGGCCGGCAAAGGCAATGCTCGGTTCGCGTGAGTGGCGCGCCCATCCGGGCGTGGTGTCGGCTGGCGAAATCTGGAGCGTGCGCGATCCGGAAAAATTCGCCGCGATGCGGGCGCCGCTTGCCGTCTCGCATCCGGAACTCGACGATTTCTGCGACGACTATACCGCTGAGTTCAGCGCCTTCTGCGCCGCCACCGGCAAGACGCACGTCGTCATCGGCAAGTCGATTCACGATGCCGTCGATGCAGCGATTTCGGCTTTTGATCCTCAGCCATACCTGGTGCCGAGCAGCGGCATGATCGTGATCGGCGAGGTGCTGGAGAGATATGACGAGACCGAGGTGACGCTTGCTGGCTTCGGCCATGTCGGCTGGGAATGGCATCCGTTCGCCGCCGAGCGGCAGCTGGCGGACCGGTATATCGACGAGGGACGGCTTCGGCGGCTTCGGACAGACATTGCGGCATCCCGCAAAACGCCTTACATTTTGAACAAAAGGTAAGGAGACTTGTTATGGCGACATCGGCAAAGGTCACATCGAAAAATCAGATCACGCTGCCTGCAGGGTTGCGCAAGTCGTTGGACATTCATGCCGGCGACCGGATCGATTTCGTCGCGAATTCCAACGGCGTTTTCGAGGTTCGTGTGCTGAGAGAAAGTCTTGCCGACTTGATAGGAGTTCTGAAGAGCGACGAACCGGTTTCGGGCGATGACATTGAAAAATGGATCGCCGAGGCGCGCGGTGCAATGGCGACGGGATCGTGGAATGCTGGGGATTGATACGAATATCCTGCTCAGGATCTTTCTCACCGATCTTTCCGAGGGGGACCACACGCCGGACCAGTTCGCCCTGGTTCGCGATGCCGTTGTGGGGAGCCGCGAACCATTCTTCGTCAACCATGTGGTCGTTGTCGAGACGATCTGGGTGCTTCGGCAGAAGCTGAAATACAGCAAGGAGATCATTGCCGGGGTCATGACAAGGCTGCTGCACATGTCAAATGTAATGGTCCAGGACACTGCGACCGTGGAGGCATCGTTGAGCAGCTTCATCGCATATCCGGGCGATTTTTCTGACCATCTCATCGGCGAAATCAACAAGCGAAACGGCTGCCGCACGACCCTGACTTTCGACAGGGCCGCATCGAAATCTCCCAATTTTTCGGAACTCCAGAGGTAGAACCAGAATATGCCCTACAAGATCTCGCGCGCCGCCTATGCCGGCATGTTCGGACCGACCACCGGCGACAAGGTACGCCTTGCCGATACGGAGCTTTTCATCGAGATCGAGAAGGATTTCACCACCTATGGCGAGGAGGTGAAGTTCGGCGGCGGCAAGGTGATCCGCGACGGCATGGGCCAAAGCCAGGTGACGCGGGCCGATGGCGCGGTCGATACAGTCATCACCAATGCGGTGATCGTCGATCATTCGGGCATCTACAAAGCCGATATCGGCCTCAAGGATGGGCGCATCGTCGCGATCGGCAAGGCGGGTAATCCCGACATGCAGCCGGGCATCAATATCATCGTCGGCCCGGGTACGGAGGCGATCGCCGCCGAAGGCAAGATCGTCACCGCTGGCGGCATGGACAGCCATATCCATTTCATCGCGCCGCAGCAGATCGAAGAAGCGCTGATGAGCGGCATGACTTGCATGCTCGGCGGCGGCACCGGTCCTGCACACGGCACGCTCGCCACCACCTGCACGCCCGGTCCCTGGCATCTCGCGCGCATGATCGAAGCGGCCGACGCCTTTCCGATGAACCTCGCCTTTGCCGGCAAGGGCAATGCCTCGCTGCCGGGGGCGCTGACCGAAATGGTGCTGGCCGGCGCCACTTCGCTGAAGCTGCACGAGGATTGGGGCACGACACCAGGCGCCATCGACTGCTGCCTGTCGGTTGCCGATGAATACGACGTGCAGGTGATGATCCACACCGATACACTGAACGAAAGCGGCTTCGTCGAGGATACGATCGGCGCCATCAAGGGCCGCACCATCCATGCCTTCCACACGGAAGGGGCGGGCGGCGGGCATGCGCCCGACATCATCAAGATCTGCGGCCAGCCGAATGTCATTCCGTCGTCGACCAATCCGACGCGTCCCTATACGGTCAATACCATTGCCGAGCATCTCGACATGCTGATGGTCTGCCACCATTTGTCGCCGTCGATCCCCGAAGATATCGCTTTTGCCGAAAGCCGGATCCGCAAGGAAACGATCGCCGCCGAAGACATCCTGCACGACATCGGCGCCTTCTCGATCATCTCGTCCGACAGCCAGGCCATGGGCCGCGTCGGCGAGGTGGCGATCCGCACCTGGCAGACGGCCGATAAGATGAAGCGCCAGCGCGGCCGGCTGAAGGAGGAAAAGGGCGACAACGACAATTTCCGCGTCCGCCGCTATATCGCCAAATATACAATCAACCCGGCGATCGCCCATGGTCTCAGCCGTGAAATCGGCTCGGTCGAGGTCGGCAAGCGCGCCGACCTCGTGCTGTGGAATCCTGCCTTCTTCGGCGTGAAGCCCGATATGGTGCTGCTCGGGGGCTCGATCGCGGCCGCGCCGATGGGCGATCCGAACGCCTCGATCCCGACGCCGCAACCGGTGCACTACCGGCCGATGTTTGCCTCCTATGGCAAGAGCCTCACCAATTCCTCCGTCACCTTCGTCAGCCAGGCCTCGCTCGATGCCGGCCTGAAGGGCCGGCTCGGCGTCGCCAAGGAACTGGTCGCGGTGAAGAATACGCGCGGCGGCATCTCCAAAGCATCGATGATCCACAACGACCTGACACCCGAGATCGAGGTCGATCCCGAGACCTACGAGGTCAGGGCGAACGGTGAGCTGCTGACTTGCGAGCCGGCGACGGTGCTGCCGATGGCGCAGCGCTATTTCCTGTTCTAGGCCCACGTCCGATGCGTGATGGACGGCTGCGATGAGGACAGGTATCCGCTGGTTGTTGCGGATCGTATTCCTGCTCGTGCTTTCGGCGGTCTGCGGGACCCTTATTCCCCGGCCGCTGATTGCGCCGGTCAAGGCGTCGTCTGCGGCGGTGACGCATCGGATTCTGCTGCTGTCAGGCCCGATCCATACCGATATTGCCATTCCGCTCGACGCGGAAACGCGGGCTGCCTTTTCATTCCTCGACAATACCGATTTTCCGCTCGGCCATCCGAGCGCGGAGTGGCTCATTATCGGCTGGGGCGGTCGTGCCTTCTATCTGGAAACTCCGACATGGGCGGAGCTGAAGCCGCTGCCGGTGTTGCGCGCGCTGACGATCGATCGTTCCGTGCTGCATGTGGACCTTGCCGGCCCAATCACCGAGCCGCAGCCCACCGTTACGGCATTCAATGTCAGTGAGGATCAATTGGCGCAGCTGCGCGATTTTATCTCCGAGAGCTTCGTCCGTGACGGGCGCGCGGTGGTGCCGATTCCGGGTGCGGGTTACGGCGAGATCGACCGGTTCTTCGAGGCCAGGGGATACTTCAACGCCCTCTTCGGCTGCAACACCTGGACTGCCGCTGCCCTGCGCTCGGCTGGGCTTCGAACCGGCATATGGAACCCGCTTCCACAAGCATTGCGATTGTCTGTTTCTGTCTACAATTGAAGCAGCCGTCGGGCCGGTCCGCTCTTAAAGTGAATTGTGAATAGCGCTCTCCATCTGGTTGTAAAAATCGGTGGAAAAACCGGTATTTTCTTCAGCTAAGCCATTCTGGAACAGCCGCATCTGGAAGCTCAATAAATCCCTTCTATATCAATTGTTTATCTGTCTCTCCGCACTGTTCGATTCAGGGATTGGAAAGCTGCATCCCCTGCTAGAAAAATTCTGCCCACCGAAACGTCCAAAACCGTTCGAATTTTAACGAGTCAATTAAGACACCCGCAGCAATTGGGCTCTTATCAATGCCTGGAAACGCCGAGCAGGAAGGTTGATTCTCATGAGAAACTGGATTTCGCTGCAGGCCGATTTTGGCGATCTTCAATACCGTAAGAACGTCTACGTCTTCGCCCTGAAGATGGCTTTTCTTTCGGTTATTCTCTCAGGAGTCATCATCGCATTGACGATGCCATCGCTCGATCTTCTCGGGCTTCTACCGGTGACGCTCGCCCATGCAATCGGCTTCAGCGCGATCTTTTCCTGGCTGATCGGCGGTACCGTTTCCGGCATGCTGTCGCTGTTTGCCGGCTTTGCCATGCGCGACCTCGCGCTCTCGCGGGCGGAGTTCGAAAAGCTCAGCCTCACGGATACGCTTTCCGGGCTGCTCAACCGGCGCGCTTTTACCGAGGCGCTTGAGAATGCCGATGGCAACGCGTCCCTAGTGATTTTCGACGTCGACCGTTTCAAGGCGATCAATGATCGCTTCGGCCACGGTTGCGGCGATGCCGTCATCATCGCCGTTTCGTCCATGCTCACATCCGCCTTCGATGAGATGTCCGTCGTCGCACGGCTGGGTGGGGAGGAGTTTGGTGTGATCCTATCCGGCGAGCCGCTGGAGGCACGGATGGAGCGTATTGAAGGTGTCCGGGCCCGGATCGCCGGCGGCGCCATCAAGGCCGAGGGGCACGATATCCGCATCACCGTTTCCGGCGGCATTGCCGATCTCGTCGCCGGGCGCAACAAGCAGGCGGTTTATGCCTCCGCCGACCGGGCGCTCTATCTCGCCAAGGCGCTCGGGCGCAATCGCGTCGTACATGAACGGGAAGGTCTTCATCACGCCTGGCACGGGCTCGTCGAGAACGGCGTCGACGGCGAGAACAGAGGCCCGGAGAGCGACAATGTGATGCAGGCTTACGGAATATAAAAGCCGAAGCCGGACGAAAGGCCATTGGTGCTTGCATCGGGAAGAGCTATTTTGCATGGTCGTCCTCTCAGAAAAACGGACATGTCATGCAGCGCGTCACCTCCTATCTTCCCGCCGGAACCCCTTCCTCCCACCCAATCGCCCAGGTCAAGCTGCCGCATGATCTGCGCCATCTGCGCCGCAAGCTGCTGCATCTGGAAAATGGTGAGATGGTCATGCTCGATCTCAAGGATCCGGTGCTTTTCGCCAATGGCGACCTGCTGGTGCGCGACGACGGCGAACTGATCGAGATCCTCGCCGCCGACGAGAAACTCTTCGAAATCCGCGGTCGCGACCGCACCCATCTGGTCGAGCTCGCCTGGCATCTCGGCAACCGGCATCTTGCCGCGCAGATCGAGGAAGACCGCATCGTCATCCTCCGCGATCATGTCATCCGCGCCATGCTGCAGGGCCTCGGCGCCGTCGTCCTCGAGATCGACGAGCCGTTCCAGCCGGCGCGCGGCGCCTATCATTCCCAAGGCGGGCATTCGCATGGGCATGACCACGATCACAATCATGACCACGGGCATGACCACGGGCATGATCACGGCCATGACCACGATCACGAACATGGCTACGAGCATGAGCATGAGCACCGCCACGATCGCGGTCATGATCATGACCACAAGCACGACTGAGTCTTGATGACCAGGGATCGCGAGCTGCAGGCATTGCTGCGCCTGACGGCATGGCTCTCGCCGGCCTTTCCTATCGGCAGCTTTGCCTATTCGGGCGGGCTGGAGCGGGCGGTGGCCGACGGGCTCGTTACGCATGCGACCTCGCTTGCGGCCTGGATCGGCACGCTGGTCGGGAATGGTTCGGCCTGGAACGATGCGGTGCTTCTGGCCGAAAGCCACAGGCAACAGGCAGAACCCGCACGCCTTGCCGAAGTCGCTGCACTCGCCGAGGCGCTGGCCGGATCACGCGAGCGGCATCAGGAAACGATGTTGCTCGGTGAGGCTTTCCTCGCAGCGGCGCGGGCCTGGCCCGACGGGGTGTTCGAGCGGCTACCTGACAGGGTCGCGTATCCCATTGCGGTCGGGGCGGTGACGGGCGCCCATGGCATAGGGCCCGAGAAGGCGCTCGCCGCCTTCCTGCATGCCTATGTCTCACAAGCGGTTTCATCAGGTATCCGCCTCGGTGTCGCCGGGCAACGGGATGGCCTCGCCGTTCTTGCCGGTCTGGAAGACCGTATCGCGGAGGTCGCCCGGCGGGCGGCAGCCTCGACGCTCGACGATCTGGGTTCGGCGACAGTGCAGGCCGATATTGCCAGCCTGCGCCACGAGACGCAGGCGACACGGCTGTTCCGTTCGTGATTGTCCGAAATTATCGCTGCGGCTGCGTCATTTGACGGTGGCGCGGGCGGGCGGCTTCGTTATCATCGGGGTTCGATTGGAGTAAGGCACATGAAATCAAGAAACGGACCTTTGCGTGTCGGCATCGGCGGGCCGGTCGGCTCGGGCAAGACGGCGCTGACCGAAAAGCTCTGCAAGGCGATGCGCGACGATTATTCCGTCGCCGTCGTCACCAACGACATCTACACGACCGAGGATGCCGAGGCGCTGGTGCGGATGCAGGCATTGACTTCAGACCGCATCGTCGGTGTCGAGACGGGCGGCTGCCCGCATACCGCCATCCGCGAGGATGCGACAATCAATTTGCAGGCGATCGCCGGCCTCAACCAGCGGATCCCCGATCTCGACGTCGTCTTCATCGAATCCGGCGGCGACAATCTGGCAGCGACCTTTTCGCCCGATCTTGCCGATATCACCATCTATGTCATCTCCGTCTGCCAGGGCGAGGAAATCCCGCGCAAGGGAGGGCCCGGCATCACCCGGTCGGACCTGCTCGTCATCAACAAGAAGGATCTGGCGCCCTATGTCGGCGCCGATCTCGAGGTCATGGACCGGGATGCGACGCGCATGCGTGCGAGCCGCCCCTTCGTCTTCTCCGACATGAAGCGCGGTGACGGCGTGAGCTCGATCGTCAGCTTCCTCAGGGAGCAGGGCGGGCTCTAGAGCCTTTCCGGGTTAGATTGAAACATTCTGCCGGAGCAGGTTTTCGTCAGGGCAGAGGCGATTGGCGACGGGCATACCTCTTGGTACGTCCGAGCCGATCGCCTCTGATCCTGGCGCAAAGATGCCCGGCCCTTCGGGTTGGCTGAAACGGGCCGGCTGATCGACCGGCCGGCTTGGCCGTAGAGCCGGGCTACGACACGCGCCGGCCGGTCGACCATCCGACTCCGTTTGAGCCAACAGAATGCTTCAATCTAACCCGGAAAGGCTCTAAAGCGCTGCACAGTTTTGCGCGACATGCTTAGAGCCTTCGGCATCGTGTTCTGACGGTCAGATCTGCCGCAGCACTTTGACGTCGCTGATGGCGATCGCCCGGCCGCGCACCGTGACACCTTTCATCTTTAGCGTCGAGAAGGCGCGCGAAAGCGCCTCCGGCGCGAGACCGAGCTTGCGGGCAAGCAGATTTTTCGGAAAGGGCAGCCGCAGCGAAGCGCTCGCACCGTCCTCGACGCAATGGGTCAGCAGATAGTTTGCCACGCGCTGCGGCGCGGTCTGCATGCGGTCGCTTGCCAGGCATTCCATCGTTGAGATCAGATGCAGCGACAGGCTGCGCATGATCGCCTTGCCGATCCGTGGCCGCTCGTCCAGCAACAGCCGAACCTTAGGAATGTGGAAGCGCGCCAGCACGGCATGATCCATCGCCTGCGCGCCGTAACGATAAGTTTCGTCGGTATGGATCAGGCATTCGGCGAAACTGTCGCCGGGCTCACAGATGCGGATATCGGCCTGCCTGCCGTCGCCATTGTGGCAATGGAGCCTGACATAACCGCTGAGCACGCAATAGAAATAGGCCGCCTTGCCGCCCTCCTCGAAAAGAACGTCGTGCGGCTCGCAGAGGAGAAAGGTGGCGCAAGCGCGCAGGGCTTCAGCCTCGTCGTGGCCGAGCCCGGCCATGAAGTCAGCCTTGGCGAGCACAGCGGCCTCATGGCCGTTGAATGTCAGCATTCTGTTCATCTCCCGGTCTCCTGATATGGCCGGTCTTTCCAATTCCTTATGCTGCCGGGCAAAATACGGGAGGGAGACGGCGACGGAATTGATTTTGGTCAACCGTCAGACATGAACGAAAACGAAATGGGCCGGGAGATCGCTCCCGGCCCGTTCAATTCCTCGGCTTTGCTTATTCCGCCGCGAAGGGCGGCAGGCGCAGCACGTTGGTGTCGTTGCCGTTGGCGGTCTTGCGTTTGCTTTCCGGCTTTTCGATCGCGGTCAGGCGCTCCTCCAGCGAGTCGATGTCGTCGCGGTTCTCACGGGTAACGCGGGTGAGATCCTCGCGCGACAGCGGCAGCTCCTCATTGTCCTTCCTGCCGACCAGGCGGCCGAAAGCCCAGCCGAGCAGGCGGGAGAGGTCGTCCATGATCAGGAAGAAGGAGGGCACGACGACGAGCGAGAGCACGGTCGAAACGATGATACCGCCGATCACCGCGATCGCCATCGGCGCGCGGAACGAGCCACCTTCGCCGACGCCGAGCGCAGAAGGCAGCATGCCCGCCGACATGGCGATCGAGGTCATGATGATCGGACGGGCGCGCTTGCGGCCGGCTTCGACCATGGCCTCGACGCGAGGCATGCCCTGGTGGCGCATCTCGATCGCGAAATCGACGAGCAGGATTGCGTTCTTGGTGACGACACCCATCAGCATCAGGATGCCGATCATGACAGGCATCGACAGCGGATTGTTGGTGACGAGCAGGCCGGCTGCGACGCCGCCAATGGCGAGCGGCAGCGAGAACAGGATGGTGAAGGGCTGGATCACGTCCTTGAAGAGCAGGATCAGCACCGTCAGCACCAGCAGCAGGCCCATCAGCATGGCGTTGACGAAGCTCTGCTGCATCTCCGTCTGCACCTTGGTGTCGCCGCTTTCGGCAAGGTGCACCGTGGCGGGGATGTTGGCCCCATTGACGATCTCGCGGAAGCGGGCCGAAGCCGTGTCGAGCGCCACGCCCTGCGGCAGGTCGGAGCCGATCGAGACGACGCGGTTGCGGTTGTTGCGCTTGATCGAGCTTACGCCTTCCGAATAGTCGATATTGGCGACGCTTGCGAGCGGAACGGTGCCGCCGCTGGCCGTCTGGACCTTCAGCGCCCGGATGGCCGCGAGATCGCGGCGCATGTCGAGTGAAGTCTGGACACGGATCGGGATCTGGCGATCGTCGAGCGAGATCTTGGCAAGGGCTGCATCGACATCGCCGATGGTGGCGACGCGGATCGTCTCGGAGATCTGCTGCGGCGTGATGCCGAGGCGGGCAGCCTCATCCTTGCGCGGATGAACCTGCAGTTCGGGACGGGGCAGGGCGCCGTCGGCGCTGACATTGGCAAGCAGCGGATCGGCGCGGAGCTTGGATTCCAGAATGCCGACGGCGTCGTTCAGGTCCTTCTCGTTCTTGGAGAGGAAGTTGAAGGAGAGGTCGCGTTCGCCGCGGTCGTTAAGCTTCAGGATATGGACGTCGGGAATGTCGCGCAGCTTGGCGAAGACTTCCTTTTCGATATTCCATTGCGGACGTTCGCGCCCGTGGACTTCCACCTTCGGCAGCATCGGGCCAACGACCGGGATATGGCCGAGCACGTCGTTGACCATCTTCTTGATCAGCGATTGGTCGAGCTTGTCGAGGGCGAGCGTGATGGTCGCGCGGCGCAGTTCGAGTTCGCCCTTCGGTGATGCGCCGCCGAGAACGAAGACGCTATCGACACCGTTGATGTCCTTGACCCTGTCGTAGATCGCATCCGTCGTCTGCTCGGTGTCGTCAAGCCGTGCATTGGGCGGCAGTTCGACGGAGAGAACGATGCGTGAAGCGTCTTCCGGCGGCAGGAAGCTGCCGGGAACCTGCATCAGCAACATAACAGAGCCGACCAGGAAGCCGAACGCGACAATCAGCGTCGCATAACGCGTGTACCAGCGTCCGGTCGTGCCACGTATGAGACGGGTATAGCCCTTCATCAGCAGGCCGTCATTGTCGTGATGGTCTTCCATCGCGTCTTCGGGGCGCATCAGATAGGCGGCCATCATCGGTGTGATGAGGCGCGCCACCATCAGCGAGAAGAAGACGGAGAAGGCGACGGTCAAGCCGAACTGGATGAAGTATTGGCCCGGAATGCCCGGCATGAAGGAAACCGGCACGAAGACGGCGATGATTGTGAAGGTAGTGGCGATGACGGCGAGGCCGATTTCATCAGCCGCCTCGATCGCCGCTCGATAGGGGGTCTTGCCCATCTTGATGTGGCGGGCGATGTTTTCGATTTCGACGATCGCATCGTCGACGAGGATGCCGGTCGCGAGCGTCAAAGCGAGGAAGCTGACGAGGTTCAGCGAGAAGCCCATCAAGTCCATGATCCAGAAGGTCGGGATCGCGGACAGCGGAAGGGCGATCGCGGAAATCAGCGTCGCGCGCCAGTTCCTCAGGAACAGGAAGACGACGATGACGGCGAGCAGCGCGCCTTCGAGCAGCGTATGAATGGCGGCTTCGTAGTTGCCGTAGGTGAAATAAACCGAATCGTCGATCAGTTCGATCTTCACATTCGGGTTTTCGGTCCGAACCTTGTCGAGGTTCTGCGCCACGGTTTCGGCGACACTGACCTCGCTGGCGCCCTTGGAGCGGAAGACGCCAAAGGTAACGACTGGGGTATCGTTGAAGCGCGAGAAGGATTTCGGCTCCTCATAGGTGTCCTTGATGACGCCGAGATCGGATAGTTTGACGAAGCGGCCGTTCGGCAGGCCGATCGTCGTGTTGGCGAGGTCGGCGACGTTGCGGGCGTCACCGAGAACACGGATCGCCTGTTCGCTGCCGGCCACCTGGCCGCGGCCGGAGCCGAGGTCGATGTTGGTGCCGCGCAGCTGCTCGTTCACACTTGCGGCGGTGATGCCATAGGCGTTGAGCTTGTCGGGCGTGAGTTCGATGCGCACTTCGCGCTCGGCGCCGCCGTAGCGGTCGACGCGGCCGATGCCAGCTTGGCCCTGCAGCGAACGCTTGATCGTGTCGTCAACGAACCAGGAAAGTTCCTCCAGCGACATGGCGGGCGAGGAAACGGCGAAGGTCTGGATCGCCTGGCCTTCGACATCGACCTTGGAGACAATAGGTTCTTCGACGTTTGCCGGCAGATCGCTGCGGATGCGGTCGATCGCATCCTTGGTGTCCTGCACGGCCTGTTCGGTCGGCACTTCCATGCGGAACATGACGTTGGTCTGCGAACTGCCGTCGGTCACGGTCGACTGGATTTCGTCGATGCCGGTGATCGAGGCGACTGCGTCTTCGATCTCCTTCGTCACCTGCATTTCGAGTTCGGCAGGCGAAGCGCCGCTCTGCGTCACGCTGATCGAAACCAGCGGTACGTCGATGTTGGGAAAACGGGTGATCGGCAGCGAGTTGAAGGACTGCATGCCGATGAACACCAGCAGGCAGAAGGCCAGCAGCGGTGCGATGGGGTTTCGAATGGACCAGGCTGAAAAATTCATCGGATGGTCTCTTTAGTTGGAAGCCGGGAGCTGTTCACGCACCGGAGTGATGCGGTCACCGTCGCGGACATAGGCGCCCGCCTTGGCCACGACCTCGTCGCCGGTCTTCAATCCATTGACGATCTCGACATAGGCACCGTCCTGGATGCCGGTCTCGACCTTGGCGTATTTCACCACGCCATCCTCGACCCTGCGAGCAGAGGAGCCCTCGTTGCTGGTCAGCACGGCGGTCAGGGGAAGCGAGACGCCCTCAGTCTCGCGCACGATGATCTCGGCGCTGCCATACATGCCGGAGCGCGCCTTGCTGTCGTCGTCGATGGAGATATGGACGAGACCGAGGCGGGTGACCGGATCGACGGTGGGCGAGACCAGGCGCACGGCGCCGGACAGTTTCTCGCGGCTGCCGGAGAGCGAAATCGCAGCCTTCTGACCGGCCACGACTCTCACGATATCGCTTTCGGCGATTTCGGCGACGAGTTCGATATCGCCGTTACGAATGATGGTGAAGAGCGGGTCGCCGTTGCCGGCGGCGATGGCGCCGACCTTGGCGTTCTTCGCTGAGATCGTGCCCGAGACCGGCGTCTTTACATCGGTGCGTGCCAGTTTCAGATCGGCATCGGCGATCTGGCTGTCGAAGACCTTGAGATCGGCTACGGAAACTTCGATCGCCTGTTCGGCGGAAGATACGCGGGCATTGGTTGCGGCGGCCGTCGCATCGGCCTGTTCGACCTGTGCGGTGGAGACCGTACCCTTCTTGCCCATTTCCTGGGCGCGGGCCTGCTGCTGCCTTGCCTGTTCGGCGTTGGCCTGCGCCTCGATGAGCTGAGCGCGCAACTGGGCAAGGCTTGCCTCACCCTTGGCTCTCGTCGCCAGCATCTGGCTCTTCTCCAGGATCAGCGCGTCCTCGTTCAGCGTGGCGAGCGTGCTTTCCGCCTGCACCTTGTCGCCGACATCGGCTTTCAGCGTGCGGATAGAGAGGCCTTCGACCTGCGGTTGGATATAGACTTCTTCGACGGGTTTGACCGTACCCGTGCCGATTACGCGGTCGACGAGGGTTCGGTTCGTCGCCTGGGTGACAACGATCGCCGGCAGGTTCTGCTGCGGTTTTGCGACCGGCGTCTCCTGCGAAAAAGCGGCGGATGCGGCGAGAGCCGCCGCAAAAAGGGTGGAGGCGCCTAGAATTCCAATCGGCTTGCGTGCCATGCGTCTTCGTCCAATCTTATGATAAGGTTGGCCGAACTCGAGCGTCTGCCACTCAGCGCGCGATCAGGCCACTGCCCTTCCTGCATTCTCAGAGGTATCCGCCGATCCTTTGCCGTCTTCATCCCTCGCCGGCAAATTCGGCTTGTAGGTGGTATCGATTTGCTCGATCTACAAGTCCGGCAGAAAACAATTCCCCATTAGGCGATATTAATTACCATTCCGAAGTCAATCAATCACCGCAAGGTTATGTCAACATTACGAAGATTGATCACGCTCATCCCTAAGACGTTTGACGCCCGATAAATGCGACAGTTGCAAGGCATTTTTTTCGGTTGCTGGATGCAGATGATTTAAGGCCGACTGACCGGAAATCTGAATCAGCGTCTAAATCAAATAGATAGAGAATGTCGTCCGAATACCGCGGACACTTTTTGGCATCATGCTCTAGAAAAAGACGAAACGCGCGGGAAATCTCCCGCGCGTTTCGCTTCGCAATCTCGCCGAATTATTTGGAAGCGGCGTCGGTGATGTCGTGCGTCCAGGCGCCTGACGGCTCCTTGCTGATGATCTTCTGATCGAGCAGCGCCTTTGCCGTGCGCGCATAGAGCGCCTCGTCCAGCTTGCCGGAGCTGTCGCCGACCAGCTTGGCGACTTCGCCCATCATGCGCTTCTGATGGTTGTCGTCCTGGCCGCCATTGTCCATGACGATCTCGGCGGCTTCGTCGGGATTCTCGGTGGCATATTTCCAGCCCTTCATCGAAGCGCGGACGAACTTGACCATCTTCTCCTTGAAGGCCGGGTCTTTCAGCTTGTCTTCCATCGCATAGAGGCCGTCTTCGAGAAGGTCGTTGCCCATTTCAGTGTAGTTGAAGACCGTCAGTTCTTCCGGCTTGAAGCCGGCATCGATCGCCTGCCAGTATTCGTTATAGGTCATGACGGAGATGCAGTCGGCCTGCTTCTGGACGAGCGGCTGCACATCGAAGCTCTGCTTCAGCACTGTGACGCCGTTCGGCCCGCCTTCGGTCGACAGGCCGAGCTTGTTCATCCAGGCGAAGAAGGGATACTCGTTGCCGAAGAACCAGACGCCGAGCGTGTGGCCCTTGAAGTCGGCTTCGGTCTTGACCGGGCCGTCCTTGCGGCAGACCATTTCCAGGCCCGACTTCTGATAGGGCTGGGCGATGTTGACGAGCGGGACGCCCTTTTCGCGGGCAACCAGGGCACCGCCCATCCAGTCGACGATGACATCGGCGCCGCCGCCGGCGATCACCTGCTCAGGAGCGATATCGGGACCGCCCGGCTTGATCTCGACGTCGAGGCCTTCTTCCTTGTAGAAGCCCTTGTCCTTGGCGACGTAATAACCGCCGAACTGGCTCTGCGTGACCCATTTCAGCTGCAGCACCACCTTGTCGGCGGCCATCGCATGGGCCGCTGCAAGCGACATCGCGCTCGCCATCATTGCAACCATCAACTTTCTCATTTTCTTATCCTTACCCTCTGAAGTTATGCCCGGACCCGTTTCTGGAGCCCGCGCGCGCCTAGCCACCACGGATAGACGGATGCCAGAACGTCACCGCCCGTTCGGTCAGGGCGATGATGCCATAGAAGATCGAGCCGGCCAGCGCCGCGACGGCGATTTCCGCCCAGACCATGTCGACATTCATGCGGCCGATCTCGGTGGAGATACGGAAGCCCATGCCGACGATCGGTGTCCCGAAGAATTCCGCAACGATGGCACCAATCAGCGCCAGCGTCGAGTTGATCTTCAGTGCGTTGAAAATGAAGGGCATTGCCGCCGGAAGCCTGAGTTTCAACAGCGTCTGCCAATAGCCTGAGGCATAGGTGCGCATCAGGTCGCGCTCCATGCTGCCGGAGGCGGCAAGGCCGGCGACGGTATTCACCAGCATCGGGAAGAAGGTCATGATGATGACGACGGCGGCCTTTGACGGCCAGTCGAAGCCGAACCACATGACCATGACAGGGGCGACGCCGATGATCGGCAGGGCCGAAACCATGTTGCCGATCGGCAGAAGGCCGCGGCGCAGGAAGGCGATGCGGTCGGCGAGCACCGCGACGACGAAGCCACTGAGGCAGCCGACGATATAACCGATCAGCACCGCCTTGAAGATCGTCTGCCTGACGTCCGCGCCGAGGATGGGCAGCGACGCCATGAACCGCGCGCCGATGGCGCTCGGCGGCGGCAGCAGGATGAAGGGGACGCCAGCGCCACGCGTGACCGCTTCCCAGAGAATGAGGATCCAGGCGCCGAAGATCGCCGGGATCAGGAGCTGGAGCGCCGACTTGCCGAAAGTGGTGACGGGCTGCAGTTTCGACAGTTCGGTGACGCATCGCCAGGCAAGCAGCCAGCAGGCTAAGAGCAGCAGGAAGAAAGCCCGCGTCGCCGCGCCCTCGTTGCCGGAAAGAGCCGAAAGCAGCATCCAGGCGGCGCCATGCGCGCCGATAAACAGCACGGTGGCCCGATAGGCCGGCGGCTGCGGTGCGAATGACAACAGGGCAGCCGCGATGACGATGGTGAAAATGAGGCTTGCCGTGCCGTCGGTGAGGGCGCGCGCCGCGCCCTCGGCCAGGAACGGCAGGGCCGTCAGCGCCCCGACGCAGAGGAGGAGGGCGACCACGCCCTGCCAGGAGAAGGTCAGATGTCTCATGCCGGCCTCCCGCCCATGGCGCGGTCGACGATCTTCGCTGCAACGCCGACAATCGCAACCAGGATGCCCGCCAGCAGCGATCCGGCGACGAGGGCGGCCCAGATATCGATAGTCTGGCTGTAATAGGAGCCGGCCAGCAGCTTCGAACCGATGCCGGCGACGGCACCCGTCGGCAGCTCGCCGACGATGGCGCCGACGAGGCTGGCGGCGATCGCGACCTTCATCGAGGTGAAGAGGAATGGAATCGAGGCTGGAACGCGCAGCTTCCAGAAAGTCTGCATTGGGCTGGCATAATAGGTGCGCATCAAGTCGAGATGCATGATCTCAGGCGAACGTAATCCCTTCACCATGCCGACGGCGACCGGAAAGAAGGAGAGGTAGGTGGAGATCAGCGCTTTCGAGACGAGGCGGGAGGCGTCGGAATCGAGGTTCAACAGATGCGCAATGGCATTGTCGCCGGTCAGTACGTTGTAGGAGATGATAACGATCATCGGCGCGATGGCGAGGATCGGTATGGTCTGGCTCGCCACCAGCCAGGGCATCAGCGAGCGATCCATGGCGCGGTTATGGACGATCAGCACGGCGAGAAGGATGCCGAGCAGCATGCCGAAGCCGAAGCCGAGCAGGGTGGAGGAGAGCGTTACCCAGCTGTGATAGACGAGGCTGCGATTGCTCGAAAGGCTGCGCAGAAAGGTGTTCTCGTAGACGTTCTGCGCCACCTGATGCGGCGCCGGCAGGATAGGCTTTGGCTGCGCCAGCGTCTTGCCGATGAATTCGAGGGTCGTTGGTGTGGCGCCGGCGCGGCCGTCCATGTCGCGCTGGAACGGCGCGTTCATCAGGATGGCGGCGACATACCAGATGACGACGAGGGCCAGCAGGATGGTGGTGACGGGGACGATCTTATCCTTGAAGGTGTCGGGTTTCAAAAGACGCGCCCCCATCTATTGGTATGGAGTGTGCTGGACCCAGAGTGCAATCGCCCGCTCCTCATGCGTGCCCCGTCCTCAGCCCTTCGCGGACGCGATGGGCGATTTCCAGGAACTCGGGGGTGTCGCGGATGTCGAGCGGGCGTTCGGCCGGCAGGGTCGAGTCGATCACATCGGTCACGCGGCCCGGGCGCGGAGACATCACCACGATCTTGGTCGAGAGGTAGACTGCCTCGGGGATGGAATGGGTGACGAAGCAGATCGTCTTGTTGGTGCGGGTCCAGAGTTTCAGCAGCTCTTCGTTCAGATGGTCGCGGACGATCTCGTCCAGGGCGCCGAAGGGCTCATCCATCAGTAGCAGGTCGGCGTCGAAGGCGAGCGCACGGGCGATCGAGGCGCGCTGTTGCATGCCGCCGGAAAGCTGCCAGGGGAATTTCTTCTCGAAGCCCGAAAGACTGACGAGATCGAGCGCTTCGGCGATGCGCCGCGTCCGGTCGGCGCCGGAATACCCCATGATCTCCAGCGGCAGGGCGATATTGTTTTCGATGGTGCGCCAGGGATAGAGCGCCGGCGCCTGGAAGACATAGCCGTAGGCGCGGGCCTTGCGGGCTTCCTCCGGTGTCATGCCGTTGATCGAGATCTCGCCAGACGTGCTCTTCTCGAGATCGGCGATGACACGCAGGAAAGTGGTCTTGCCGCAGCCCGACGGGCCGATGAAAGAGACGAAATCGCCCTTGCGGACATCGAGATTGACATTGCTCAGTGCTTGCACCGGGCCGTCATTCGCCTGGTAGGTGAGACAGAGATCCTTGGCGGATACGACGGAGGGTGCTTGCATCAATGCGACCAGTCTTGTTTTCGCCGCGGGAACGCGGTTTGCGTGTTATCATTACCGCCGGTTTTATCGACGACACACTCCATGGAGGATGAGGATGGACGTGACATCAAAGCCCACCTGCCACATCGTTCGCCCCAATCATGCCTATGACGGGAAGCAGGGGCTCAGCTATTTCCAAGGGGTCGCGGCCGAGACGGTCGGCGCCAAGGGCATTTGCATGCACCTCCTGACGATCCCGCCGGGCGTACGCGCCAAGGCGCATCTGCACGAGGCGCACGAGACGGCGATCTACATGCTCTCCGGCGAGGCCCACACATGGTACGGAGATCGGCTCGAGCATCACGTCATCGTCCATGCCGGCGAACTTTTCTATATCCCGGCCGGCGTGCCGCACTTGCCGGCAAACCTCAGCAGCACGCCGTGCACGGCGATCATCGCCCGCACCGATCCGAACGAGCAGGAAAGCGTCGTGCTTCTGCCGGAGTTGGACGCTTTGGTGCCGGCGTGAGGTCATTGGCATAGAGGCAGCGGTCTCCGGTTGATGGCCATATCGTCATGCGCCATCGTCATACGCCGCTTGCCGGAATGCCGCTACGCGTCACCTTGCGCGGCGCGGTGATATCCTTCCACTGGGAAAGTGCCTTGCTGACAGCCGTGACCGGCTCGCGCCTGACGAATTCGCCGTGGCCCTCGCGGGTCTTGATCGCGCCTTCCTCGATTGCCACGACGCCGCGTGTCAGCGTGTAGCGGGGCAGGCCGATCACTTCCTTGCCTTCGAAGACGTTGTAGTCGATCGCCGACTGCTGGGCCCTGGACGAGATGGTCTTGGAACGTTGCGGGTCCCAGACGACGATGTCGGCATCAGCGCCGACAAGGATCGCGCCCTTCTTCGGATAGATGTTGAGGATCTTGGCGATGTTGGTCGAGGTGACGGCGACGAACTCGTTCATCGTCAGCCGCCCGGTATTGACGCCATGGGTCCAGAGCATCGGCATACGGTCTTCGAGGCCGCCGGTGCCGTTCGGGATCTTGGTGAAATCACCGATACCAAAACGCTTCTGCGCAGTGGTGAAGGCGCAATGGTCAGTGGCGACGACCTGCAGCGAGCCGGAGGCAAGCCCCGCCCAAAGCGAGTCCTGATGCTGCTTGTTGCGGAAGGGCGGCGACATCACCCGGCGGGCGGCATGATCCCAGTCGGGGTTGGAATATTCGCTCTCGTCGAGCGTCAGGTGCTGGATCAGCGGTTCACCATAGACGCGCATGCCCTTGGCACGGGCGCGGCGGATCGCCTCGTGCGCCTGTTCGCAGGAGGTGTGGACGATATAGACCGGGCAGCCGGCCATGTCGGCGATCATGATGGCGCGATTGGTGGCCTCGCCCTCCACCTCGGCCGGGCGGGAATAGGCGTGCGCCTCGGGGCCGTTATTGCCCTCGGCCAGCAGCTTTGCCGACATCGAGGCGACGACGTCGCCGTTTTCGGCGTGCACCAGCGGCAGGGCGCCGAGTTCGGCGCAGCGCTGGAAGGAGGCGAACATTTCGTCATCGTCGACCATCAGCGCGCCTTTGTAGGCCATGAAGTGCTTGAAGGTGTTGATGCCCTTGTCACGGACGATGGTCTCCATCTCCTTGAAGACCTGCTCGCTCCACCAGGTGACCGCCATGTGGAAGGAATAATCGCAATTGGCGCGGGTCGATTTGTTGTCCCACATGGTCAGCGCCTCGAGCAGCGACTGGCCAGGGGCGGGCAGGGCGAAATCGACCACCATCGTCGTGCCGCCGGAAAGGGCGGCGCGTGTGCCGCTCTCGAAATCGTCGGAAGAATAGGTGCCCATGAAGGGCATTTCGAGGTGGGTGTGCGGATCGATACCACCAGGCATGACATAACAGCCGGTGGCATCCAGCGTCTCGTCGCCCGAGAGGTTCGGACCAATCTCGATGATCTTGCCGCCGTCGATTTTCACGTCAGTCTTATAGGTCAGGTCGGCGGTGACGATGGTGCCGTTCTTGATGACTGTGGTCATGGCTGCTGTTCCTTTTCCCTGCGATCTTATTGTCTTACGGCTCCACTGCCATCGTGGGCGTGCCGTTTCTAAAGAGCGCCGCACCCTTGGCGATAAGGCTGTAGACGGCCTCCTCACTCAACTCATTCGGCTTGTCGTGCTTCTCTTCGTAATACCAGTCGGGCTGCTCAAGGACGTCAATGCCACCCACCGACAAGGACCAAATGCCGTCGCATTCGCGAAAGTAAAAATCCTTGCCGTCGATCAGCCCGGTTGACTGTACGGGTTGGCTGTCCTTGGGACGTTCGATCAGTATGCCAGGCGTGGAAGGGCCAAGTTCGATGCGAACGACACCGGGCCCGGGCCCATAGATATAGTAGGTTTGGTGGAGCGCATCTGGGTCGCGGTCATCTGACTTGGCCAGTTGAACACCAGAAGGTTCATATCGCCAAAAGCTCGATATTTGCGGAAGCTTGATCCGCTCGCCTGCCGTGTTGATGCCAATGTAGAAGATCTGCACGCCAGGGACGTCGTCCCACGGACCTTCGTTCACTGGCGTCACATTGGCGGTGGCCCACGCGAGGTCGTCGGCAGTTCGCTGAGTTTCGAACTTAAAGATATCAGGATAATCGAGATAAGTGGTTGGCAAATCTGATGCCATCACACGACAATCTCCGCCGTTTCCACTACGGCATGGAACAGCACATCGGCTCCCGCCATCGCCCATTCCTTGGAAATCTCTTCCGCCTCGTTGTGCGAGAGCCCGCCGACGCAGGGGCACATGACCATCGTTGCCGGTGCGACCTTGGCGGCCCAGCAGGCGTCGTGGCCGGCGCCGGAGATGATGTTCATGTGGCTGTAGCCGAGCCGCTCGGCGGCTTCGCGCACCGACGTGACCAGTTTCGGATCGAAGGTGATCGGTTCGAAGTGGCCAATCGCCTCGATGGAACAGCCGACGCCGAGTGCATCGGTGATCTCAGGCGCTTTCGCCTCGATCTTTGCCCGCATGCGGTCGAGTTTCTCCTTGTCGGGCGAGCGGATGTCGACGGTGAAGACCACCTTGCCCGGCAGCACGTTGCGGGAGTTTGGCGAGAAAAATACCTGGCCGACGCCGCCGACGGCGCCCGGCTGTTCGCCCATCGCCACGTCCTGGACCATTTCCAGAATGCGGGCCATGGCGAGGCCGGCATTGACGCGCAGGTTCATCGGCGTCGATCCGGTATGGGCTTCTTTGCCAGTCAGCGTGAATTCCAGCCACCAGAGGCCCTGGCAATGGGTGACGACGCCGATCTGCTTTTCCTCGGCTTCGAGGATCGGTCCCTGCTCGATGTGATATTCGAAATAGGCGTGCATCTTGCGGGCGCCGACCTCTTCGTCGCCAACCCAGCCGATGCGCTTCAATTCGTCGCCGAAAAGATTGCCCTCGGGGTCCCTGCGGCTATAGGCAAAGTCCAGGCTGTGCACGCCGGCGAAGACGCCTGACGCCAGCATGGCAGGGGCAAAACGCGCCCCTTCCTCGTTGGTCCAGTTGGTCACGACGATCGGATGTTTGGTCTTGATGCCGAGATCGTTCATCGTGCGCACGACTTCGAGGGCTGCAAGCACGCCGAGCACGCCGTCATATTTGCCGCCGGTCGGCTGGGTGTCGAGATGCGAGCCGACATAGACGGGCAGAGCATCGGGATCGGTGCCGGGGCGGGTGGCGAACATCGTGCCCATCCGGTCGACACCCAGGGTCAAACCGGCATCGTCACACCATTTTTTGAAAAGGCTGCGGCCCTGCGCATCGGCATCCGTCAAGGTCTGGCGATTGTTGCCGCCTGCAATGCCGGGGCCGATTTTCGCCATCTCCATGAGACTGTCCCAGAGACGGTCGCCATTGACGCGCATGTTCTCGCCTGGTGCTGCCACCATTTCGTATGCCCTCACCTGTTTGCGGCAGTCATGCAAAGGGCATGCCCGCCTGTTCCCGTGGTCCTTTCCTGCGCCCCCTTATTGGTTTTGTCGAGCGCCGGAAAATCGCCAGTTGCCTTTGTTTTGCATCTGGCGGATAATTTGACCGATTGGTAAACATTACAACTTCCACCGCCGGGCTCAAGACGAAAATCACGAAAATTGCCGATAAATATACGGGCAGTTGCTCAAGGAAGCGGCGGGGACCATTCCCAGCCAAAACTTGAGCGAAGAATTTGAATTTCAAGGGGAAATAACAGCCTGTGACCATACCGAGAGCAGCGAAAACCCTGAGGCGGACGCGAATCCAGGAGGAGAAAGAAGAGCAAATCCTGGAAGCGGCCCTCGACGTGTTTTCGGCAAGCGGCTTCCGCGGCTCGACCATCGACCAGATCGCCGAAGTGGCCGGCATGTCGAAACCCAATCTGCTCTATTATTTCCGCACCAAGGAAGCCATGCACCGGGCGCTGATCGACCGAGTGCTCTACACCTGGCTGGAGCCGCTGCGGGCCTTCGACGCCGAAGGCAACCCGGAGACGGAAATCCGCAGCTACATCCGCCGCAAGCTGGAGATGGCCCGCGATTTTCCGCGCGAGAGCCGGCTTTTCGCCAACGAGGTGCTGCAGGGCGCGCCCCATATCGAAGACGAGCTGAAGGGACCGCTGAAGGAATTGGTCGACGAGAAGGCGGAGGTCATCCGCGCATGGGCGAAATCAGGCAAGATCGTCAAATGCGATCCCTATCACCTGATCTTCTCCATCTGGTCGACGACGCAGCATTACGCGGATTTCGACGTTCAGGTGCGTGCCGTGCTGGGGCAGGAACATTCGGGCGAAGGGCGCTTCGAGGATGCGGCACGGTTTCTGGAACAGCTCTTCATCGGCGGCCTGCGACCGGATCCCCTGGAGGCGTGAGGGTTTACCCTCTTCTTGGAAGCGGCACCCGGGCAAGAATATCCGTCATACCTTCCATCGTATAAGGCTTCTGTAGCACGGGCGCGTCGGAGTGGCTGTTTGCCTGGGCGATGCCCTCCCCATAGCCCGTGGCAAAAACGAAGGGCACGCCTTCGGCAGCCAGCCGGTCGGCAATTCCGAAACTCGTCTCATCGCCAAGATTGACATCGAGAAGCGCCAGATCGAAGGACTGGCCTGCCAGAATTTCCATCGCCTCAGTGACACTTGGAGCCGTAGCCACGTCGGCGCCCAGGCGGCGCAGGATGTCCTCCCCATCCATGGCGATGATCAGATTGTTTTCCACCAGCAGCACGTTCAGGCCGGAAAGCGGCCGATCGTCGGGATTGCTCTTGGGTTCGGTCGTTCTGAGCGGAGCCGGATTTGACCGTTCGCTCGTCGGGCCGACGACATGTCGCGCCGGAATGGAGAAATCCGCCTCGATCCCATCCTTGACGTAGCGGACCTCGGCCTTGCCGCCGAGGTCATAGGGGATCGAGCGGCGGATGATGGTCGAACCGAAGCCATGGCGTTTGGGTTCGACGACGGGTGGACCATCCTTTTCGCGCCAGCCAATACGCAGATTGCCCTCGTCGTCGCGATGCCAGCCGAGTTGGACGGTGCCGCTGCCGGTGCCGGAAAGGCTGCCATATTTGGCGCTGTTGGTCATCAGCTCATGGAAAACAAGGGCGGCGGTGGAAAAGGCCTGCGGTTCCAGCAGCACGTCCTCGCCGCTCATCTGGATGCGTTGCGCATTTTTCCCGAGATAGGCGGCGGTCTCTGCGAGCAGTAATTGCCGAAGCGAAGCGGGCGCCCAGTGATCGCGGGTGATCTGGTCATGGGCGCGGGCGAGCGACTGGATGCGGCCCTCGAGCTGGCGAATGTAGTCGCCAAGGCCGACCGACGTTGCCTGCGACTGCCGGATAATGCCAGTGATGAGGCTCAATATGTTGCGGACGCGGTGGTTCAGCTCGGCAATCAGCAGTTCCTGGCGCTCGTTTGCCGTCTGGCGCGCCATGCTGACCTCGTCGGTGAGGCGCAACACCACTTCGATCAGTGTGACGCGGATGGTTTCGGCGACACGGCGCTCGGCGTCCGTGAAAGGAAGGGAGCGGCCGCGCACCAGTTCCGACCAGGCTTCGAAACTCTTGCGCGGCGTCAGCCTCGGGCCGTTCGGCCCGTATTCCACCGGCTTGTGTGGGTCGCCGCCCCAGCGGACGGTGCGCACCAATTCCTGACGGAAAAGCACGACATAATCGCGCGGCGAACGCGAGATCGGGATGGCGAGCATGCCTGCCACCGCATCGTCGACCTCAAGGTCCGGATAGGTTTCTGAGAGCCTGTCCACGGCATAGATTCGGCCGGCAGCGCTACGGTTGAGGTGGCGGACGAGGGCTGCGAAACTTCTCTCATCCGGCCCGATGCCGGCGAGTGCCAGCCGGCCGTTGATCCAGACGCCGATCCCGTCAGCAGGAATGGCATCGGCGAGCGCCTCAATCAGCCAGGCCGGATCGTCGAGCAGGCTCGCATTGTCTGCCACGGAGGTGAGAAGCCGGTCGGCGATGCGGCGCGCCTTGGTCTCGTAGTCGAGAGCCAGCCGCCGTTCGCGGCTTTCAAGGCGCGACGCAAACATCTGACCGAAGAGTTCGGCAGTGGAGCGGCTTTGGGCCGAAGGCAGACGCGGGCCGTAATGATGGCAGGCAAATAGGCCCCAGAGCTTACCGTCCACGACGATCGATATGGAGAGCGAAGCGCCGACGCCCATGTTTTTCAGATATTCGATGTGGATCGGCGAAACAGAACGCAATACCGACATGGAGAGGTCGAGCGGCTGGCCGTGCTCGTCGCGTTGCGGCAGGACCGGGACCGGGACGGCGTCGACATCGGCAATGATGCGGAACAGGTTGCGCAGATAAAGCGCGCGCGCCTGCACCGGAATGTCGGAAGCCGGATAGTGCAGCCCGAGAAACGAGCCGATGCCGGCCCGGGCGGCTTCCGCCACCACTTCGCCGGAACCGCCTTCGTCGAAACGATAAACCATGACCCGATCGAAGCCAGTCAAGGCGCGCGCCTGTCTTGCACCTTCGCGGAAGAAAGCCTCCAGTGTTTCCGTGTGGTCGAGGCGGGACATCATGCTGCGCATGGAGAGCGAAGCGGCGTCGCGCCGGTCATCCTGGCAGCGCTCGCCTTCGATGATGACCTCACCTCCGTTCAGGTGCAGGGCAATGTCGAACCTGTTTTGATCGGGCATCAGGGCAATGCCGAAAATGCGCTCGACGATATCGGGACCGCGCAGCGTGGTAAGCTTGTTGCGGATGGCGTGGAGTGCTTCGGGTGTGATCAGAGAGACAACGGGACGGCCAATCGCGTCGGCCTGCGCAACACCGAGGAACTCCACCAGATTTGCGGAGGCGCGCGTGACAATCCAGTCTGAGGATATCGCCAGGAGAAAGCCGAAAGGTTGAACCGATCCAAGCTGGTGGATCGGTTCACGGTCGCAATTGGTGAGATCGACAGGTTCGTGCGTGCCGCTCATGGCACGGTTTCCAGCGTGAGATGCCCGGCTTTGAGGAAGAGATCGAAGACATCGCGGGCGGCGGCGACGGCAGCGGCGTGATCCTCCAGGTTGGTCGCGTCAAGACGACCCACGAAGAGCCGCATGGCGCCCTTCGGGCCTTGGGGGGTCAGGTAGCTGCTGGGCAAATGATCAGGCACGGCCTTGGCGAGCAGCGCGCCGCCGAGCTTGGAGCCTTCCAGGACATAGGCAGCACCCCAGACCGCTGCTTCGCAATGCAAGGCGGGTTGAGGAAGGGGCGCGGGCAATCGATCGCCGAGTTCCCTAATGTCGGCAGCGAGCAGGTGAGCGCGCCTTCGTTCCGACCAGTTGGGCAGCAGGCTAGCGATCCCGGCTTCCTCAAGCGCATGTTCGACTGATGGTACGACCCGGGCATGCGCTAGCAGGAATGCCTTGTAATCCTGGGTGCGTGAGAGATTGAAACTGCCGAAGAGAGCGTCGACCGCGGCGTGGCAATCTGCAGTTTGTGCGCTGAGGGCGCTGCGAAGTGACATGCTGACCGTGTTCCGAGTGATATGGCGGTCGTCCACAACGGACGGTGAACTATCGGATATACTGCTGCATCGGGTGATTTCCAGGGAAACGTATAGGAATTACATGGGTTTCTCGTCGCTCGCAGACGCGTGGCGAGTGCTTCAGCCCATCATTGCCGGCAGTCCTGCGGCGAGCGTATCGATCGCGAGCCGCACCTTCGGCAGCATGACCGGAGAGCGCAGCCAAACGGCATGGGCATCGAAGACATTGGCCGGTTCCTGCTTCAACACCTGAATGAGCCGGCCTGCCAGCACCTCCTCGCGGACCAGCCAGCAGGGGAGCCAGGCAAGTCCGCGCCCGGCGACGGCCGCTTCGGAAATCGAAGCGAGGTCGTCGAGCCGCAGTCGCGCCTTTGGCGCCAGCCGCCGCCGGGGATCGGCTGCAGTCGGAAAGATCCAACCCTTGTCATCATCGTCCCGCCTGTAGACGATGCCCTCATGCCGGGGAATATCGAAGACGGTCTGCGGCGAACCATGCTTTTCCAGATAGGCGGGCGATGCGCAGACGGTCATGCGCTGGCGGGCGATCGCCCGGGCCATCAGATCCGGATTGTCCTTTAGCGGCCCGTTGCGGATGACAAGATCGAAGCCGTCCTCGAGCAGGTCGACGATACGGTCGTTGAAGGAAAGGTCGAGTTCGAGGTTCGGATGTTCATCGAGCAGGCGTGCCAGGATCGGCGCGATGCAATGGCGGCCGAAAAGCACCGGCATCGAGATGCGCAGGCGGCCGCGCACATCACGCCGGCCGGATTCCAGCATGGCTTCCCCGAGGCGGATTTCCTCGACCGCCCGCAGGCAGCGCTCGTAGAAGAAGCGGCCTTCCTCGGTGAGGCTCTGCATGCGTGTCGTACGGTTGAAAAGCCGCACGCCGAGACGCTGTTCCAGACGTGCGATCGTCTTGCCGACCGCCGAACGCGTGAGGTGAAGCCGCTCGGCGGCGGCCGAAAAGCCACCTGCCTCGACGGCTTCGACAAAGATCGAGATACCCTTCAGCTGTTCCATTTGTTTCCTCTTTGGAACCATTCTGGAGAATAAATATCGCAACTGGTGCGAAATATTCAACGATATGTTTTGCGCTCCCTGCAATGGACAAGGAGCAAGACAATGCAGACAACACGGCAATGGCAGATCGACGCGGTAGGGCCGGAGCGCCAGCTGACGATCGGGGAGCGGAGGCTCGAACCGGTTTCGGGAAACAGGGTTCTGGTCCGGACGGAAGCCGTCTCGCTCAATTTCCGCGATCGGTTGCTGATGGAGAGCGGCATGGGGTTGCCGCTGCAATTTCCCTTCGTGCCAGCTTCGGACATGGCAGGGGTCGTCGAGGCAGTCGGACCCGATGTCAGCCGTTTCAAGCCTGGCGATCGGGTCATCTCGACGTTTTCGCCCGACTGGATCGACGGACGCGGGCTAGGCGATGCGCGCACGCCACCTTACAAGACGCGCGGCGGCTTCTATCCCGGCGTCCTCTCCCAATATACCGTGCTGTCGGAGGAGTGGTATTCACGCGCGCCTGACACGCTCGATGCGGCGCAGGCGAGTACCTTGCCTTGCGCCGGACTGACCGCCTGGTTCGCCCTGATCGAACGCGGCGGCCTGAAGGCTGGCGACAAGGTTCTGGTGCAGGGCACCGGCGGTGTGGCGCTCTTCGGTCTGCAGATCGCCAAGGCGCATGGTGCGGAGATCTTCATCACATCAGGCAGCGCCGAGAAGCTCGGCCGCGCCGTTGCCCTTGGCGCCGATCACGCGATCAATCGCCATGAGGGCGACTGGGTTGAGCAACTCTATCAGTTGACCGGCGGCTATGGCGCCGATCACGTGCTCGAGATCGTCGGCGGCCCGCATCTCGGCCAGGCGCTGAAGGCGGTGGCGATCAATGGCCGCATTTCCGTTATCGGCGTGTTCGAGGGGTTCGAGGTTTCCGGCCCGGCCGGCCCGTTGCTGCTCAAGGCGCCTGTTGTGCAGGGCATTGCCGTCGGCCATCGCCGTGCGCTTGAAGATCTGGTGCGGGCAATCGACCAGACCGGGCTGAAGCCTGTGATCGACAAGCGTTATGCCTTCGACGAATTCCCTGAGGCGCTCAATCACCTCTATCGCGGGCCTTTCGGCAAGGTGGTCGTCGAGTTCTGACCGTCGCGATTTTCCCTTCTCCCCGCTGCAATAATTGTAGGGGGAGACGGGAGGCCATCAGGCGGCAGTGGAAACGCCCTGTTCGAAGGCGAAGCCTTCATCGGCCCAGCCGGTCATGCCGCCGATCATCAGCTTGGCCTGGAGGCCGAGATTGGCGAGGCGGAAGGCAGCCTTGTCGGCGCCGTTGCAGTGCGGGCCGGCGCAATAGACGACGAACAGCGTATCGCTTGCCCATGTCGACATGCGATGCGCCGTCATCTTGCCGTGCGGGAGGTTGATGGCTCCGGGAATGTGGGACTCTGCGAAGAGCTGCGGCGAGCGCACGTCGAGGAGAACGAAATCGACTTTGCCGGCCGCAAAGGCTGCATGCACGTCGGAGCAATCGGTTTCGAAGGCAAGCTTGGCGGCAAAGTGAGCGACGGCAGCATCCGGAGCTGCAGCAGGTATTTGGGAAACGGCGCTTGGCATCGGTTTTTCCTTTTTCTGAAGTTGCCGCCTGGTATCGCCGATGCTAGAGCTGTGCGAAATTGGCCATCATGACTGACAGCGTAAAGATCATGCCAAACTCATCGCCACAGCAGACCAAAGGACCGCTGGTCGCCGCGCTTGCCTATGACGGGCTCTGCACCTTCGAATTCGGCATCGCCTACGAAGTCTTCGGCCTGCCACGCCCGGAAATGGGCGAAGGCTGGTATCGTTTCTCGGTCTGCGGCATCGAAACGGGTCCGCTTCGCGCTGCGGGAGGGCTGACGGTCGCAGTCGACAAGGGACTGGAAGTGCTTGACGAAGCGGACCTGATCGTCGTGCCGGGTTGGCGGTCGATCGATGCAGCCGTTCCCGAGCCGCTGGCTTCAGCGCTCAAGGCCGCGCATAAACGCGGCGCAAGGATCATGTCGCTTTGCTCGGGTGTTGCGGTTCTTGCCGGGTCGGGTCTGCTGACGAACCGCAGGGCGACGACGCATTGGCGTTATGTCGCCTCGATCGCCGCGCGTTATCCCGACATTACGCTCGATGCCGACGTTCTTTACATGGACGAGGGCAGCCTGCTGACGGCGGCGGGCAGTGCTGCCGGCATCGATCTCTGCCTGCATGTGGTGCGCGGCGATTTCGGTTCGGAAGCCGCAAACAGCGTGGCAAGACGTCTCGTCGTGCCGCCGCACCGCGAAGGCGGACAGGCGCAGTTCATTCACGCGCCGGTTCCCGAGGAACGCGAGGGCATCCGCCTCGGGCCGCTGATCGAATGGATGCGCGAAAGCCTTTGCGAGGACCAGCCAATCAGCCTTCTTGCCAAAAGAGCGGGCATGAGCATGCGCACCTTCCAACGGCGTTTCGAAGCGACGACGGGCCTCAGCGTCGGCGAATGGCTGCTGAAGGAGCGGCTGCGGCATGCCCGCGATCTGCTGGAGAAGGAACTTGCTGTTTCGCTCGACGATATCGCTGCCGCCAGCGGCTTTGGAACACTGGCGACGATGCGGCATCATTTCCGCAGGCGGCTAGGGACGAGCCCCAATGCCTATCGGAAGTCATTCGGCGGTTAGAGCATCCCATGCTTGCATTTCTTTGCCATTTCACCTAAAGGGGCGCTCTCGATGTTTCTGGAAAGGGAGCGCCACGATGACGAATATCTCAGCACGCCCCGAGAGGGTTTCGGCTTAACTCGGCCAACGGGTCGATGAATGCCGGTTGAATATCGCCGTTTTTGGCGATGAAAGACCACTCATATCCAGAGTTCATTATCATGGGCAATTCCATTGGGAGCGGAAGCTCCCCGATGACGTCGTCGGCACATCCGGCACTCATCAATCGTTTCTTTTCCGATAGCGCCTGGATCGAAGGCGCCGCTTTAGATCAGCTTGACGAAATGTCCCGCCTGCCGGGCGTTCTGGAGATCGCCGCCTTTCCGGATCTGCACCCCGGCAAATATGGTGCGACCGGCGTGGCACTGTTGTCCTCTCAGTTGCACCCGCTGCTGATCGGCAACGATATCGGCTGCGGCATGTCGCTCTTCGGCCTGGATCTTCCGTTGCGCAAACTGAAGATCGACAGGGCGGCGGAGCGGCTTCGCCGGTTTGAAGCGCAGGCGATCGGAAATGCGGCGGAACTTCTCGCGGAGGCAGGCCTGTCGACCGATCTCACACCCGGTGCTCTCGGCACGATCGGCGGCGGCAATCATTTCTGCGAGTTGCAGGCTGTGGAGGATCTCGCCGGAGGCGGATCTGCCGACGGTCTCGATGATCAGGAGCTCTATCTGCTGGTTCATTCCGGTTCGCGCTCTCTTGGCGCCACCATATTCTCGGCGATGGTGGCCGCTCATTCGGGGCTCGCAGCCGGTCTTGATCCCGGTTCGGAGGCCGGCGCCGCCTGGCTTATGCGGCACGACCAGTGCGTTGCCTGGGCATCGTTGAACCGACGACTGATCGCAGAACGGGCGGCCGCAGCGCTTCATGCCGATCTGCGTCTCATCGCCGACGTACCGCACAATCTCGTTCGCCCGTCCGATCGTGGGTTTGTGCACTACAAGGGTGCGGCAGCGGTCGTAGCCGGCGAACTTGCGCCGATTGCGGGATCTCGAGCGAGCCTCAGTTATGTGGTTCGTCCGACCGCTGGCGTTGCCCGTTCGCTGGACGGCATCTCTCACGGGGCCGGTCGCAAATATGACCGCGCCACCATGCACGGGCGTGTCGGCCGCAATCGCTCCGAACGAGAACAGCTCTTGCGCAATTCCTGGGGCGGTATCGCCATCTGCGACGATCGCTCCCTTGTCGTCGAGGAGGCGGCGTCCGCATACAAGGATGCCGGGCAGGTGGTGACCGATCTGGAAAATGAGAGCCTGGTCGTGAGGCTTGCCAGCTTTCGGCCGCTTGTCACCTTCAAGAAGGCGGTTGATGAAGCGGAGGTTGAGCAGCGCCGGCGAAAACCTGAATATCGCAGGGAAGGAGGACGTGGCCATGAGCGCTATTGATCTTCTCATTACCGCAGGCAACGGCCCGGTAGAATGCCGCATGGCGCTGTCAGCGCTTCTCCGCATCCTCGAACAGGAGGCTGTTCGGCTCCGCTGCTCTTTCGAGACCAGCCTTGGCCCGATGCCGGATCAGCACGGTGCGAAGTCAGCGATCGTCAGCCTCAATGGTTTCGAGGCGGAGCAGATTGCCAGTGATTATTGCGGCACGATCCGCTTCACCTTCCGGAGCCAGGTGCGTCCGGGTCACAAACGGCAGAACTGGTACGTCTCGGTTCAACGTATCGATACCAAACCGGAAGGCGGCGAGGTGACGATCGATCCAGCCGACCTGCGTTTCGAGACACTGAGGGCCGGCGGACCGGGCGGGCAGCATCAGAATACGACCGACAGTGCGGTTCGTGTCCTGCATCGGCCGACCGGTCTCGTCGCGACGGCGCGCGACGAGCGTTCCCAGCACCGCAACAAAGCCCTAGCGCTCCGGCGCCTTGAGGCGATGCTGCGCCATATCGAGGCGGAGAAGCAGGAGGCCGCCAAATCCGGGCGCTTCATCGCCAACCGGACCATCGAGCGCGGCAACGAGGTCAAAACCTTCAAGCTGTAGTCGGGAATAGCGTGGCCCGACCACAAACAACAACGGCGCCCTTCATGAAGGGCGCCGATTTCGCTGGTCATGACCCGCCGAGGATTGCGGCGGTGTCGCGAATTTTTATTCTGCCGCCTGGCGGGCCATCGGGTTGTTCGGGTGTGTGGTCCAGTTGGCATAGTTCGGGTCGACGACGCGGCCGGTGCGTTTGTCGAGGGTGCCGGCAGGAAGCTGCTCCATGGTGATGCAGTTCTCGACCGGGCAGACGCTGACGCAGAGATTGCAGCCGACGCATTCCTCGTCCATCACTTCGAAATGGCGAGCGCCGTCGACGAAGTTGGTGATCGCCTGATGCGAGGTGTCCTCGCAGGCGATGTAGCAGCGGCCGCATTTGATGCAGGCGTCCTGGTCGATCTTCGCCTTGGCGATGTAGTTGAGGTTCAGATATTGCCAGTCGGTGACGTTGGGCACGGCGCGGCCGGTAATGTCGTCGAGACTACGGTGGCCCTTTTCGTCCATCCAGTCGGAAAGGCCCGTGATCATCTCCTGGACGATCTTGAAGCCGTAGGTCATCGCCGCCGTGCAGACCTGGACGTTGCCGGCGCCGAGAACGAGGAATTCAGCAGCGTCCCGCCAGGTGGTGATGCCGCCGATGCCCGAGATCGGCAGACCGTAAGTTTCGGGATCACGAGCGATCTCGGCCACCATGTTGAGCGCAATCGGCTTCACCGCCGGGCCGCAATAACCGCCATGGCTACCCTTGCCGCCGACCGTCGGGTTGGGGGCGAAGTTATCGAGATCGACGGAGACGATCGAATTGATCGTGTTGATCAGCGACACGGCATCGGTACCGCCGGCCTTGGCGGCGCGGGCCGGGCGGCGGATATCGCTAATGTTGGGCGTCAGCTTGGTGATAACAGGCATGCGGGTGTACTGCTTGCACCAGCGCACCACCATCTCGATATACTCAGGCACCTGGCCGACGGCCGAGCCCATGCCGCGCTCGGACATGCCGTGCGGACAGCCGAAATTGAGCTCGATGCCGTCGGCGCCGGTCTCTTCCACCAACGGCAGGATCGCCTTCCAGGCCTCTTCCTCGCAGGGAACCATGATCGAGGCGATCAGTGCCCGGTCCGGCCAGTTCATCTTCACCTGCTTCATTTCCCGCAGGTTGGTATAGAGGTCGCGGTCGGTGATGAGCTCGATATTGTTCAGACCGAGCAGGCGGCGGTCGGCGCCCCAGATCGCGCCGTAGCGCGGGCCGTTGACGTTGACGACGGGCGGGCCTTCCTCGCCCAGCGTCTTCCAGACCACGCCGCCCCAGCCGGCCTTGAAGGCGCGCTCGACATTGTAGGCCTTGTCGGTCGGCGGCGCAGACGCCAGCCAGAACGGGTTCGGGGATTTGATGCCGACGAAATTATTACGGAGATCAGCCATTGTTCATTCTCCCCTTCAAGCGACGGCGACAGCCGGAGCGGCTGCTGCGGTGAGGGCACGATGGATGGATTCAGCCGCGTCGCGACCGTGGGCGACGGCCGAAACCGTGAGATCGTCACCGCCGAAGACGCAGTCGCCGCCTGCCCAGACGCCGTCGAGCGAGGTATGGCCTTCGCCATCGACAGCGATGCGGCCGGATTCCATGCGCAGCGAACCGAGACCAGAGGCGTCAAAGCTCTGGCCGATCGCCTTGAAGATCTGGTCGGCGGCAATCACACCGGTTTCGCCGGTGCCGACGAGGCGGCCATCGAGGATTTTGGTATATTCCACTTCGATCGCGGCGACTTTGCCGTCCTGCGACAGGATCGATTTCGGCGCCAGCCAGTGGCGGATGATGACGCCCTTGGAGCTCGCCAGATCCTGTTCGAATTCGGAGGCGTTCATGTGCTCCTTGCCACGGCGGTAACAGATCGTCACCTCCTCGGCGCCGAGCAGCTTTGCCTGCACGGCAGCGTCGATCGCCGTCATGCCGCCGCCAAGGACGACGACGCGGCGGCCGATGGCGATGTCGCTTTTGTCTTCGGCCTGACGGAGTGCGGCGATGAAATCGACGGCGTCGTCGACGCCTGCAAGGTTTTCGCCCTCGATGCGCAGCGCGTTGACGCCGGCAAGGCCGATACCGAGGAAGACGCCCTCATATTGCGCCTGCAGATCGGAAAGCGAGAAATCGCGGCCGAGACGCTGCCCATGCCGAACCTCGATGCCGCCGATCGAAAGGACGTAATCGACTTCCTTCTGGGCGAAGTCGTCGACGGTCTTGTAAGTGGCGATCCCGTATTCGTTGAGACCGCCGGATTTTTCCCTGGCATCATAGATGACGACGGAATGGCCGTTCACTGCCAGGCGATGGGCGGCGGCAAGGCCGGCCGGGCCTGCGCCGACAACGGCGATCGTCTTTCCGCTCGGTTCGGCTCTGGCGTAGAACTGCCGGCCCGCCTGCATGGCGGCATCGGTCGCATAACGCTGCAGGCGGCCGATCTCGACCGGCCGCTCTTCAGCCGTGTTGCGCACACAGGCCTGTTCACAGAGTTCTTCGGTGGGACAGACGCGGGCGCACATGCCGCCGAGGATGTTCTGGTCGAAGATCGTCTTTGCCGAGCCGATTGGATTGCCGGTCGAAATCTGGCGGATGAACAGCGGAATGTCGATCGAGGTGGGACAGGCCGTCATGCATGGCGCGTCATAACAGAAATAACAGCGGTCAGCGGCGACCAGCGCCTCATGATTATCGAGGCGCGGATGAAGATCGGAAAAATTAGCCTCATACTCGGCGGGCGAAAGCCGGCCGGGATGAATCCCGGTTTCCAGTCGTTCCATTGAAGTTCCCTCATTATTGGTAAACGGCCTGTGAGGGAAAGCGTAACTCAGGTTTAAAAATTTATCAAACGGTAAAATTTTGACGATTTTTGCGTTTAATCCCGCAAGCAATCCACTGTTTTTACTGGAAGAATTTAATCGGTCTGCATCGGTGAAACGGCTGAGCGCGCGACGAGGGAAGGGCATCCGAAAAAAGATTCAAAAAAGCTGAATTTTTTTGGATGGCAGGGAACCAAAGTTTGATGTCGCCGTTATTGCGATATCCGGATGGTGATCGCATCGACCCAACATGCGCGCCCCCAACCCACTATCCGGACGTACTCACGGTCCCCTCCCGGTGAGTGAAGACAGCCGGTGCGCCGCCCTCGCACCGGCTGTTTTTCCGTTTAAGGCTGTCTCCAGGGCTTTCACACTCGCTTGAAGATCTCGAATTCGGTTTCCGGAATGGTCAGACGGTACTCGATGCGGCCGGGAACGAGGTTCAACTCCGCCTTGCCGTTGACCGACGAAGGCACGACACGCTCCAGCACTGTGCGGCCGAAGCTGTTGTCGCTGAATTCGTGGACTTCTGCCTGATCATGCAGAACTTCCGCCCAGGCGACTTCGATCGCCTTCCGGTCGTTGATCACGGCTTCGCGGCAATTGAGCGTGATGGAGGCGGCGCCGCCTGATATCGCGCCGAAGGAGGCAGAGTTGACGATGAGTTCGTGGAGGGCAAGCCCGAGATGCACGGCGGCATTCGGCGTCAGGTGAGCGTTGATGCCATAGATCGGCATGGAGCCGGCCGTCTCCGGCCAATAGGGAGCAAACTGCTTTTCGGCGAGTTCAAAGAGATAGGCGCCGCGCCAGCTCGAATCCGTAATCAGGTCCTGCGAGTTGGAAAGCGATTGCAGCCGTCCGCGGAATTTGAGGAGGAAGCTGTCGAGAGAGAGCGTGTTGCGGGCCGTCTGGGTGGCGATGCCCTGGATTATGGCGAGAAGGTTCTTCGAACGGTGTGAGAGTTCGCGCAGCAGCGATTTCAGAACTTTTTCGCGATGCCGGCTTTCGGTGACTTCAGCCATGACGGACAGAAGTCCATGTTCGCCGCGTCCGTCGGTGCGCTGGATCTTCAGTTCATAAGTGCGCCGTTCGCCGTCGACGTCGATCTCGACCTCGGCATTGTTGGGAATGCCGGTTTCCAGCACCTTGTGCTTCAGGGCCGTCAGATATCGGCCGTGCGCATCGCCAAAGAGGACAGCATCGCTGCTGCCGGGCGCAAAGAGTGCTGCAAAATGCGGAGGCAGATTTTCGGCGTAGAAAATCGACAGTCGGGCGTCCTGGCAGAGGATCGAAATCCCGGCGCTGCCGAGCGCGCGTTCCATCATTGCGGCTTTGCCTTCGAAGGTAAAAGGCATGCCGGACAATGGTTCAGTCGTATTCACTCGGCCGCCTTTCCTTGTGACATCTTGAACGTCGCTGAAGGGAGCGCCCTTCCAGACACCGCCTGCCAACTCTAGAACAAAGCGCTGCAAAAACCGTTAAAGCCACCGGAGCGTCCCGGTAGCACCGGAACGCCTGCTTTGGCGATTTGGTTCCGAAGGCCGGAAAATTGCGTCTCAGGCGGCTACTCTGGTCGATTCATTGAAAAAAAGAGCTTGGCTGATCAATGCCTTGACCATGTCGGGATTGAACGGCTTGGTGACAAGGAAAGTCGGTTCCGGGCGCTCGCCGGTCAGAAGCCGTTCCGGGAAGGCGGTGATGAAGATCACCGGCACGCTCGACGTCTTGAGGATGTCGTTGACTGCGTCGATACCGGAGCTGCCATCGGCAAGCTGGATGTCGGCCAGCACCATGCTCGGCTTGGTCTTGTTGTAGAGCGCCACGGCCTCGGCATGCGTACGGGCAATGCCGGTGACGCGATGGCCGAGGCTCTCGACCATCTGCTCGATATCCATGGCGATCAGCGGTTCGTCCTCGATGATCATGATATCGGTTGCGACCTGACGGGAAATCTCCTGCGACGCGACGTCGAGCAGCTTCATGACATCCTGTTCTTCAGTTTCCAGGATTTCGGCGATTTCTGCGACGCGGAAATTCTCCACGGAGGCGAGCAGGAAGGCCTGCCGGGCGCGTGGGGAAACCTTGGAAAGGTTCAGCGTGGCGCGCTGCTCCCAGGCGTAGGGCGAGGTCGGCTCTGGAATCTGGACGGCGGTGGAACCAAACAGTTGCGTGAACAGTTTGTAGAGTGCGACCCGGTCATTCGCCGTATCCGGGAAAATCGACAGATCGGCGATAATGGCTTCGAGAACGGCGGCGACATAAGCGTCGCCCGAAGTCTGAGTGCCGGTAAGGGCGCGGGAATAGCGACGCAGATAAGGAAGGTGCGGCGCAATCCGAGTAGAAAGTGTCATTAATGGGCTCCTGCATACAGGCCGGCATTGGCTTCAATGAGCGGTTAACGCCGCCTTGATAAAAAAGTTCCGGAACGGCAGGAACTTTTTTCGTTGCGCCGCATTATTCCAGCCGACGAAGAAAGGGCGTAGCGTTTTGACCCATGCAACGGCAAATGCCAGCGACATCGACAAGGGAACGTTCGATGTCGATGGTTGAAATCGTGTTTGATCCCATCCACGCCCCTAGAACAGGATGATTTTAGGCCGGGTCGGCCTAAAATCTGAATCCTGTTCTAAATTAGCAAGTTAGAGCATGATGTCGTCCGAAAACCGCTCCCACTTTTCGGCATCATGCTCTGGACAGACAACCGGCGAGAAGACGAATTGATGACTACACGCAAGAAAGAAGCAGCCGATCAGCGAAAGCTGGAGTTGCGGGCCAGCGACATCCTGGACCCGAACAACCAGATCGGCGTCAGGCTGCGGTCGCTCTATGCGGCTGCACAGGATGAGGCGATTCCCGATCGTTTTCTCGACCTTCTCGAAAAGCTCGACCATGCTGAAATGATGGCTTCTGCCAAGATGGCCGAATAGGATCGTCGCATGGAAGACAAATCGCAACCCAGCTTCAAGCGGGAACTGCTGGCGGCACTCCCAAGCCTTCGCGCCTTCGCGATCTCGCTCATCGGGCGGCACGATCGTGCCGACGATCTCGTCCAGGACACCATCATGAAAGCCTGGGCCAAACAGGATCATTTCGAGATGGGCACCAATATGAAGGCCTGGCTCTTTACGATCCTGCGCAACGAACTCTACAGCCAGATGCGCAAGAGCGGTCGCGAAGTGCAGGACAGCGACGGGCTGTTCACCGAATCGATGGCGATGCACCCCTCGCAATATGGCGCGCTCGATCTGCAGGACTTCAAGAAGGCGCTCGACCAGCTGCCGCCGGATCAACGCGAGGCGATCATCCTCGTCGGCGCCTCGGGTTTTTCCTACGAGGAGGCGGCCGAAATCTGCGGATGCGCCGTGGGCACCATCAAGAGCCGCGTCAACCGGGCCCGCCAGCGGCTGCAGGAGTTGCTGCAGATCTCAGGCGAGGCTGATTTCGGCCCCGACGCCACCTCGGCGCCGCTGACATCGAAGGCTTTCGCGTTCTGACAAGAGTTATATTTGGGAGGAAAGCCGGCCGCCCCTCGGGGCGCCGGCTTTTTTGCGTTGTAAGGGTGGGAGAAGGACGGGCCCCACGGGATGGGACGGCCATTCGAGGCACTACCTCTCATCCTCATTCCTGTGCTTGTCACAGGAATGAGGGAGGGGTCGGCGTCCTACCCCAATCCTGCTGATACGCAAACCCGCTTCTCCTCGTCGTTCTCAGAACGATCAGGAGAGCCAATGCCTCTTCAATCCTCGCGCTTTGACCCTACCAGATTGGCCGCGACGATTGCTGCCAAAACACCGGCGGTCAGGAGCGGCTGGGCGCGGATAAGACCGAGCCCGACCGTTGCCAGCGATTCGAGCGCCGCACGGCGTTCGCGGGTGCGGCGTGCTTCCCGGGCGTTGATGATCGACATCGCCACCAGGGCGATGATGGCGATCAGCAGCGCGCAGGCGGCCAGGAAGAGAGCCGCGCCGACCGGGCCGTAGATGCCGGCAAGCCAGATGGCGCCGGCGGTGACGGCCAGCGCGTAGGCGGTGAGAAGGAAGAGCACGGCAAGCGCAATGAAGATGCCGTTGCGCTTGGCGCGCGCAACGGTCCGGTGCACGCTTGCGCCTGTCAACAGGCTGAGGATCGGTAAGAGCATCGCGCTTCCTCAGCGCCGGGCGAGGAAGGCGATGGCAAGGCCGAAAGCGGCCGCGGCGCCGATGGTCGCTAAGGGATGCTTGCGCACGGTCTCGCGCATTTCCGTCGCGCCGCGCTCATAGCCGTGCTGCAGTTCGCGCAGCAGATCCTCGCTACGGCCAAGCAGCTCCTCATAGCCGGCACCGGCCTGGCTGCGGATTTTCTCGCCCTGGTGGCGTGAGCTCTTGCCGACGAGGCGCGTCAGTTCCGCGAGTTCGTCGCGCAACGCTACGATCTGCTCCTCGATGCCCGATTCCAAATTGTGGAAGGTGCCGTTGCGGCGGCTGCGGCCGGACTGGAAGATAGAATAGCTCATGGCTGTCTCCATTGGCTGGGGCGCGCGCAAGCCCGCCTATTTCGCACGAGGGTCACCACCGTCCGTTGCATGAATGATATCGCCCGGCATTGACCCAGATCACTGCCGACAACGTGCCGGGCGGTCAAAAGTTCCGCTCGCGCAGTGCTCAGGGGCGGGAAATGGCGCTGTGGGCGAGCACGAAGGGCGTGCCGTCTGATGGTACCTGGTTGATGCGCAGCGCGCAGCCGAACACCGAGAGCATCGTTTCGTTCGTCAGCACTTCACCGATGCTGCCGGCGGCGGCGAGGCGGCCGGATTTCATCAGCACGATGCGATCGGCAAAGAGCGCCGTCAGGTTGAGATCGTGCATGACGGCGATGACACCGCCGCCGCGTTCGCAGAAATTGCGGGCGAGCGTCATGATGGTCAACTGGTGGCTGATGTCGAGGCTCGAGACTGGCTCGTCGAGCAGCAGCCAGCAGGGCTTGCCGTCGACGATGGGCTCGGCGATCTGGCAGAGCACGCGGGCAAGCTGCACACGCTGCTGCTCGCCGCCCGAGAGTTCCTGATAGAAACGGCCTTCGAAGCCGGTCAAGTCGACGGAGGCAAGCGCTGCCGCCGCCGTCTGCTCGGCCTTGTCGGGATGCAGGTTGAGACCTGACGTCAGCCCCATACGGACGATCTCGCGCACGGTAAAGGGAAAGGAGATGGTGCTTGCCTGCGGCAGCACGCCACGAATGGCGGCAAGCTGCCAGGGTTTCAGCCCCTTCACCTCGCCGCCCCCGATGCGCACCGAGCCGCCATAGGCAAGTTCGCCGGAGATGGCTTTCATCGTCGTCGTCTTGCCGGAGCCGTTCGGCCCGGCAATCGCCGTAAGCTCGCCGGCTCTTGCGGTGAAGGAGACGTCGCCGATGATGGTTTTGCCGGAAAGGCGCACGGAGACGCCGGAAACTTCGATCATCTCAATGTCGCTCACAGGGGGCACTCACAGGGCAAGGCGCGAACGCTGCCGCAGCAGGATCCACAGGAAGAACGGTCCGCCGACCGCCGCGGTGATGATGCCGATCGGTAGTTCGGCGGGGGCGACCAGGGTGCGCGCCAGGACATCCGCAAAGATCAGCAAAGAGCCGCCGAGAAGAGCTGCGGCCGGCAGCAGGAAACGATGGTCGGGGCCGATCGCCATGCGCAGGATATGCGGCACGACGATCCCGACGAAACCGATGCCGCCGCTGACGGCGACGGATGCGCCGGTCGCCGCAGCGACACCGACGATCGCGACATTCTTCAGCCGCTGCACCGGAACGCCCATATGAAAGGCGGCGGCCTCGCCGAGCGTGATGGCATTGAGGCCGCGAGCCATGAAGGGCAGGGCGGTGAAGGACAACAAGATGATCGGGCTGGCGGCGGCGATCTTCGTCCATGTGGCGCCGGCAAGCGAGCCCATGCTCCAGAAAGTCAGGTCGCGCAGCTGCTGGTCGTTGGCCATGTAGATCAGCAGTCCCGTGATGGCGAGGGCGAGTGCGCCAAGCGCGATGCCGGCAAGCAGCATCGTCGCGACCGAGGTCTGTCCGTGACGGGTGGCGATCCTGTAGAGCAGCAGCGTCGTGACGAGGCCGCCGCCGAAGGCTGCCGCCGGCAGAGCGTAGATACCGAGTAGCGCCTCGAGTGGAGCTGCGAGGCCGCCGCCGAGCACGATCATCGCGACCGCGCCGAGGCTTGCGCCGGAAGAGACGCCGACGAGGCCGGGATCGGCCAGCGGATTGCGGAACAGGCCCTGCATCACCGTGCCGGAAACGGCCAGCGAGGCGCCGATCAGGAAACCGAGGATCGACCTGGGCAGGCGGATATCGAAGATGATGATCCGGTCACGTGTGCTGAGCGCCGCCTCGGAGCCGGCCATGTTGCTGATAACGTCGAGGATTGAGGCATCCGAGGCGCCGGTCGTTACCGAAAACAGCATCGAAAAGACCGAGCCGGCGACAAGCAGCGCGATCGCCAGCAAGGCGAGCCGCGTCCTGTCGCCCGCCTGCCTGATTTCGCGGATGTCCGCCATCGGGAATCGTCGCCTTCGTTCCATCATGGCTTGCGGCAGGGCCATGATCAGCCCCCGTAGATCGCCGTGTTGAGCTCACGCGCGGCGGCTGCGGTGCGCGGGCCGAAGCCGAGCAGGTAGACGCCATCCATTCGGATGATCGCCTTTTTCTCGCCTGCCGGCGTCAGCGCGATCGCCGGCTGAGCCAGCAGGTTCTCGTTCTTGGTGCCGGCGCCGTCGCCGCGATTCATCATCAGGATGATGTCGGGCTTGGCTTCGATGATCGCCTCGTCCGTCAGCGGCTTGTAGCCCGGGAATGCGCCGACGGCGTTGATGGCGCCGGCGAGCTTGACGATGCCATCGGCGGCGGTGCCGGTGCCCGATGCCATGATCCGGCCGTTCTGGGCGCTGAGGATGAAGAGAACGCGCTTGCGCTCGGCCTCCGGGCGCTTTTCGGCATCGGCGATCGCCGCGTCGAGATCGGCCGCGACCTTTTCTTCGAGCGCCTTCGCCTTGTCGGGCACGCCCAGCAGCGTGCCGACACGGTCGATCTTGGCGATGATGCCGTCGCGGGTAAAGGCGCTCGGCACGGTCTCGAAGGGCACGCTGGCATTCTTCAGCACAGCCAGCGCTTCCTGCGGGCCTGAACCTTCGACTGCGATGATCGCCGTCGGGTTCATGGCGAGGATGCCTTCCGGTGAGAGCGCGCGCATGTAACCGACGTTCGGCAGCTTTAGCGCCGCCTCCGGATAGATGCTCGTCGTGTCCCGGGCGATGAGCCGGCTTTCCTCGCCGAGCGCATAGACGATCTCGGTGATGTCGCCGCCGACCGAAACAAGGCGCGACGTGTCGAGCTTCTTTTCCTCGGCGTGGGCGGCGCGGATGAAGGCGAAGCCTTGGATGGTCGGCGCCGTCGGGATCAGCGGCAGCGCCATGATGGCCGCCGTCAGGGCCAGTTCCCAAGGACGGATCCGGCGCAGATTGTTACGCATCGTCATCGTAGCGATCCTTATGCGGCCACACTTGCTGCCCGCGGCAGGTTTTCCATGATCTCGCGCCACTCGGCCCGTTCGTCGGAACCTTCCTTCCGCTTGCCGAAGAACTGGATGATCATCTCGCCTTCGGCATTGTAAGCCTCCAGCGAGGTGACGTGGCCGTCCGTGGTCGGCTTGCGTACGGCCCAGGTCTCGGCGATGTGATCCTGGCGCAGATGAAGGTGAAAGGTCGGGTCCATGATATTGATCCACGGCCCCATCGGCTGCACGTTGAAGATCGGGCCGGAATGGATCTGGACGATGCCGTTATTGGCGACGAAGCACATGATCGGCAGGCCGGATTTCACCGAGGCATGCATCATGTCTGCCGTCGCGCTGTTGTCGAGCTTCCAGGCATAGTCGTCGCCGACGGTGCGCACGGCCGCCTGGCGGCCGATCTTCAGGCGCTTCAGCATGCCGAAGAACTCATGCGTATCGGTGAGCTTGCTCCAGTTGTCGCGCAGCTCGTCGCGGTTGACGTCGGCGGTCTCATCGACGGCATTTGAGGTCTCAGCCTCGACAAAATCCTGCGACTGGTCTTCCAGCTTCAACTCGGCGACGATCGCGTGATAGGCTTCGACATTCGAGCTCGGGCGCAGGTGCACCTTGTGCACGGCGTTGCCGGCCTTGTCGAAATATTGCAGGCTGAGGCGTTCTTGATCGCCATCCTTCTTGGATACGGCGAAACCATGCTCCCAGCGGCTCGGGAAGATGCGCAGATCGATATTCTCGCCGAGAACGATCGCGGCCTGCGCGCCGCTCTTGATGTTTTCGAAGACACCGATCTTCTCGTGAACGGCACTTTCGTTGCGCGACAGCGCCATTACTTCGCCGAGGCCGGCCACGTGCTCGAGAAGCTTCAGCGCACTGCCATCGATTCGGGTCACGCTGATGCCTGTTTCGGCGGCGACGAGGGCTGCCTCGGAAATCTTCAGCTGGGCGGCGATATCACGCTCGCGCATTTTCGGATTCTCGGCGCGAAACGCACGGATTTCGGCTGGCGCCGGTCTTGTCTGTTCGGTCATGTCCTACCCTACTTATTGAGAATGAGCTTGCCCTGACGGGTGATCTTCAGGCGATAGACCAAGCCGTCATGTCTTATCATGATCTCGTTCGTGCCGCGGAAAAGGTCCGCGCTTTCGACGATCCGGTGCTGCGCCGCAGGCTCGCTCTGCAGCGGCACGTGCTTAAAGTTATCTGGCTTTTCAACCATCATTTCGGTTGGCAATTCCATGAGGCCGGTGATCAGGGGTCCCCGGTTGTGATGACAATTATCTTGACTTTCATACTCATAGTTTTTTAAAGACGCAATAGGAGACTATTGCAGTCAAGTTTTTGAGATTGCTGATAGGAGGCCGCCTGGCGGCGGTTCGCGACAATGGCGGAGAAGATGATGACGGTTAGGTTTGCGGCTGTTGCAGCTGGCATGGTGATGGCGGTTTCAAGCATATGCCAGGCGCAGGACGCGGCAACCGCCAAGCTGGATGTCGAACTCAACGCTCTGGCGCCATCGCAAAAGGGCTGCATGATGACTTTCGTCGCCGAGAACAATCTCCAGACCCCGATCAACAAGATCTCCTTCGAACTCGCCTTTTTCAACGACAAGAATGCCGTCGACCGCATCACCGTGCTCGACTTCCGCGATCTGCCGCAGGGCAAGAAGCGCGTGCGCCAGTTCGATATGCCGAATGTGAAGTGCGAGACGGTCACCCGCATCATCATCAACGATACGCCGGTCTGCGACGGTCCGGCCGCCGGCGAATGCATGAAGGGTCTCGTCACCCGCTCTCAGATTTCGGTTCCCTTCGAGGGCTAAGAATACGCCGGGGATGAATCCCGGCGGGCATGTCCAGACTGTCCGAGGCATACAAATGGCAATTTCAGCGAAGTCCAGATCGAGACAGGCGCTCATCGGGGAGCCGGACTCTGGCGGCGGTCTGAACGACAACCACATACATCCCGGCCACGAGCTTTCCGACCTGTGCAACGTGCAGCGGCAGCCGGCCGGCGAGCAGGTCATCCACTACGCACGTCTGACACAGATATCTTCCTTCCCCGATCATCCGGAAACGGCCCCGGCAACGTCCGCTAATCCGCCGCCGATGGATGCGGCAGTGGAGAAGCAGGAGGATGAAAAGGCGCCGGTACGGCGACGGCTGGCGCTGACCTGCATCTGCTCGCTGATCTTTCACGCGACACTGGCGGCTGTGCTGCTGGTTGCTTTCCCCAAGGCTTCGGAGGAGGCAATCGAAGAAGCCGGTCAGGCGATGAACGTCGTTATGTATGGCGATTCCGATATCGACCAGGCTTCGGCCGGCGAGACCGAAACGACCATCCAGCAGGAAATCATTCCCGAAGAAGTGCAGCCTGACACGATCCAGCCGACGCAAACGGCGGAAGTTCAACCGGAAACCGTGCAGCCGACCGAAGTTTCGCCCTTTGAAGCGCAGGATCCTGTTCAGCAGGCGCCGGCACCGGAAGTGACGCGCGTTTCGCCCGAAACGGCCGCGGCCGTCGAGCCGGAGATTCTGGTGTCCGAGGTGCCGGCGGAGGAGTCCGTCGCGCAGCCAATGTCGACGGTCGTTCCCGAACAGCAGCAGGTGCCGCTCGACGCAGTGCCGCCATCCGAGGTACAGCCGACTGCGGTCCAGCCGAGCGAGGTGCAACCTGCGGAAACCCCGCCGGAAGTCGCGGAGACTCCACAGGAGGTGAAGCCCGTAGAAACGGCAGAAATCCAGCCGGAACCGGAACAGCCGCCCGAGGCTGTAACGCCGACGCCAAAGCCGAAAGTGGCACAGGAGAAGCCCAAGCCGGTCGAGAAGAAGCGTCCGCCGCAGAAGACCGCTGGCTACAAGGGGGAGGGGCAGCAGACGTCAACGCGTGGCGTTGCCGAAGGCAATTCATCGGCGCAATCCGACAGCAGTTCGCAGGCCGCCAACGGCAATAACGGTGTGGGGACGGCCGCGACCGCAAACTATAAAGGCAAGATCCGTAGCCGTATTCGGCGTGCGATCAGGACGCCCCGAGGTGTCGAAGGCAGCGTTGTTGTCACCTTCTCAGTCAATGGCGGCGGCGGCCTGACCTCCGCTCGTATCTCACGTGGGTCCGGCGTTCCGGAGATTGATCAGCTTGCTCTCGATGCGGTGCGTCGTGCGGCACCTTTCAGCCCCCCGCCTGGTGGGCAGGCGATGACCATGTCAGCGCCTATCGAGGTCACGCCACGATAATATGATAAAAACAATCAACTTTATACTTTACTCTAAAAATCAAGTTTAATAAGGTCCACCCGCACACGCAGGAATCGTGTGACGATCAACGAGCGAACGGGTGGCATATGGCTCGCAAGGGCAAGAAGGGTTCGAACCGGGAGGTCCGCGACAGCGCGGGCGAGGACGCTGGTCAGGCATCCCTCGGACGGTCCAGACTGGATGGCTGCAGTTTCCTTTATGTCGGTGGTCGTGACTGCCAGGTGGCGCATCTTCGCCAGATCGCCAGCAATTTCGGCGCTGAGCTCATCCACCATGATGGCGGTCTGCGCGAAGCGGTTTCCCGCATCGATACTCTGCTTCCCTCGGTCGACTGCGTCTTCTGCCCGATCGACTGTATCAGCCACGATGCCTGCCTGCGTGTGAAGACAGGCTGCAAGAAGTTCAGCAAGACCTTCATCCCGCTTCGCAATGGCAGCAAGTCCAGCCTGGAGCGTGCGCTGCAGACGATGAACGAACGAGACAATTCCCGATGAACGACCAGCGCCCCGACGGCTTCACCATGATCGGCCTGCATAAGCTCGCCGCGCAGACAGGCGAGGGCCTCGTGCCCGAACTTTACGAACTTTTCCAGCAGCATGCCGACCGCCAGCAGATCTACCGGAATGTGACGCTGTTCCCGACCTGGGAAGCGCGCATGCCTGGGGAAGCGACAACAAGACCGCTTGGCCCAGCAGCGGCAAACGGCGATAATGTTCTCGCCTTTCCCTTGCGTTCTGCAAGGGCGGGCAAGAGGAAGGCGTAGGGAGATTCCATGTATATCGCAATGAACCGCTTCAAGGTTGCAACCGGGAGCGAAGGCGATTTCGAGACGGTCTGGCGCAACCGCGATTCCAGCCTGCCCGAGGTGCCCGGTTTCGTCGAATTCCGCCTGCTGCGCGGCAAGGCCAACGAAGAAGAGGGCTATACGCTCTATTCCTCGCACACGGTCTGGAAAAGCGAAGCGGATTTTCAGAACTGGACGAAGTCCGAGAGCTTTCGCGCGGCGCACCGCAATGCCGGCGATCACAAGGCGATCTACAAGGGGCCGCCGGTCTTCGAGGGTTTCAACGTGGTCGACGGCATTTAATTGCAGTTGATGCGGCGTGACTTAGCTCTTGGTTGAATTTTTGACTTTGTATTCGCCTTGGCCCCACGCACACCCTCATTCCTGTGCCCGTCACGGGAATCCAGCGACGGCGCGTCTGCGCCGTGAATGAACCAATGCCGAGGCGGAAGAGTCTTTTGCGCCCAAGGACTTGGGCGCACTGGATTCCTGTAACAGGCACAGGAATGAGGGAGGAGAGGGCTTGAGCGGTCAGTAAAAAGCTCTCTCAAGGCCTGACGCGCAGAACCGCGCCTGCCGCAATGGCCAGCCAGCCAAGCATCATCGCCCAGCCTCCGGTCGGCGCGGCGTAGGGGAAGAGGCCGGAGCCGGAAAAGCGCAGGGTGACGAGATCGCCCGCAAAAAGCAGCGTTCCGACAATCATCAGCAAACCGGCCAGCCAGGCGGTTCTGAGCCTGACGTTGCCGAGAGCCAATGCCAGCAGCGCAGGGGCGTGGGCAAGGCACATGGCAGATGCGGATGCCGCAAGATTGGCCTCGCCGCCGCCATGGGCAGCAAGGGCGGCAAGCGCCACGCCGGCTACGCCAAACAGGCCGGCAAAGAGATAGAGCACCGGCTCCAGACGCGCGTTCAAGCTCATGGTTGTTCCTTGTTGTCGGGAGCCTTGTTCTGCATGTGATAGGCGAGCCGTTCCACCGGCGCCCAGATGAGATCGCGCAGCGCCTGGCTTGATATCGTCTCGTCCAGGGCGCGGCGGAAGCAGAGCAGCCATTCGTCGCGCTCGACAGGGCCGATCTCGGTGACGAAATGGCGGCTGCGCAGACGCGGATGGCCGTGCTTATCGGTATAGAGCGGCGGGCCGCCGAGATAACCGGTCATATATTCGTAAAATTTCTCCTCGCTGCCCACAAGGCTCGGCGGGTGCACGGCGCGGACGTTTCTCGCCTCCGGCAAGCTGTCCATCAGTTCGTAGAAACGGTGCGTCAGCGCCCGCACGGCAGGATCGCCGCCGATCGCCTGATATAACGAGGTGACCTTCTCCGTCACGAAACCATCCCCATTGCCTCAACCATTCCCCGGCCTCTTCATGCACCGGGCGGAAAATGATCGCAACTGTCATCAAGGTGCCGCGGCATTTCGCGCATAATGCCGGGACGGTAGGGTGGTGGCCGATTCTCCTTGACAAAACCGTCCGGACGGTATCTTTTATCTCTATGTCGAACGCACATCATCGCAAGAAGCAGCCCGTGCTTGTGCGCCAGCAGTTGCTGGAGGTCGCCGCGCGCCTTGCTGCCAGCGACGGCATGGCCGCCGTCACGCTCGATGCGGTTTCCGCCGCGTCCAGCGTCAGCAAGGGCGGGCTGCTGCATCACTTCCCGACGAAAAATGCGCTGCTCGATGCCCTGTTCGAGAGCCTGCTCGAAAAATTCGACGCCGATATAGAGGAACTGATGCGCGGCGATCCGCTGCCGCAGGGCCGCTTCACCCGCGCCTATCTCAGGGCGGTATCCGGTCTCAAGGAGCGTCCCGACGATTCCAGGAATTGGACGCAGGTGACGATCGCGCTTCTTGCCGAACCCCGGCTGCGTCTTCGCTGGCGCCAATGGGTGCAGGCGCGGGCCGAAGAATATATCGGCACCGATTCCTCCCTCGACGCACAAGTCGTGCGTTTCGCCGCCGATGGACTTTGGTTCGCAGATACGTTGGAAAGCCATGATATCAACGGGGTTCTGAGGCGGGATCTCATCGATCGCCTTGTCGAACTGACCGGCAGGTAATTCGAAAAGGAATCCGCCATGAGCCAGGCCGCCGTCTACGGGCTGCTGTTTGCAGCCATCGTGCTCGAGGTCATCGGCACGACCGCGCTGCAACTGTCGCAGCAGTTCACCCGCATCGGGCCGACGGCACTCGTCGTCGCCTGTTATGCGGCCGCCTTCTATTGCCTGTCGTTGACGCTGAAAAGCATCCCCGTCGGTATCGCCTATGCGATTTGGAGCGCTTTGGGAATCGTGCTGATTTCCTCGGTCGGCCTGGTGTTCTTCAAGCAGCGCCTCGACCTACCGGCAATCGTCGGGCTCGGGCTGATCATAACAGGCGTTTTGGTCGTCAATCTATTTTCTAAATCGGTTTCGCATTGATATTGCTGCGATATTGCCAGGCAGTTTTTCCGTCTTCGGCCGGTAAATTTTCCCCTTTGTCAAAATACTGACAAAGGTCTATGTGTTCCTTGGACGTGGAGGAGACGAGGCGCAGCCAGCGCCGTTTTCCAAAGCGCTTTGAATCCTGCCTTCCCGCCTATCGATACTTCCAGGTTCTACAGGAGCACATCATGGCCATTCGCACCGTCGTCTGGGGAGAGAATATCCACGAGAATACCAATGAGATCGTCCGGGGGATCTATCCCGAAGGCATGCACACGACGATCGCCAATGCGCTGAACACCGATCCAAGTATCTCGGCGACGACAGCGACGCTGCAGGAGCCGGAACACGGCCTCAGCGAAGCCCGCCTTACAGAGACCGACGTGCTGACCTGGTGGGGCCACAAGGATCACGGCGCGGTCTCCGACGTCGTCGTCGAGCGTGTCGCCAAGCGCGTCTGGGAAGGCATGGGCCTGCTGGTGCTGCATTCCGGCCATTTCTCCAAGATCTTCAAGCGGCTGATGGGCACGCCCTGCGCGCTGAAATGGCGCGAGGCGGGTGAGCGCGAGCGTCTGTGGACGATCAACCAGCGCCATCCGATCGCTGCCGGTATCGGCGAACATTTCGAGCTTGAGAACGAGGAAATGTACGGCGAGCAGTTTTCGGTGCCGGAACCGCTCGAAACGGTGTTCATCTCCTGGTTCCAGGGCGGCGAAGTGTTCCGCTCGGGCCTGACCTGGCGCCGCGGCGCCGGCAACATCTTCTATTTCCGCCCGGGCCACGAGACCTATCCGACCTATCACGACGTCAATGTTCAGAAGGTGCTGATCAACGGCGTGAAGTGGGCCTATAACCCTGAGGGGTCGTTGACGAGTATTACCGATGCTCCAAATGTCCCGGTAGAAAAAGCACTGGAGCCGATCGTCGAACGCGGCCCGAGACTGCACCAGGCCGGCGAAGCCGGTTACCGCTGAGGAGCATCCATGCGACTACTCGTTCTTGGCACGGGGGTGATGGCGAAAAACCAACTCGCCCGCTTCCCCCTCATCGACGGCGTGACGGTGGTCGGCGCCGTCGACACCGATCCCGAGCGGCTTTCGGCCTTCGCCGACAAGTTCAACATCGAAAAGCGGTTTCTTTCGCTGGAGGAGGCGATCGCCTGGGGTGAATTCGATGCGGCGACAAATGTCACCCCCGACCGCATCCATCACCCGACGACGATGGCGCTGATTGCCGCGGGCAAACATGTCTTCTGCGAAAAGCCGCTGGCGGAGAACTATGCGAAGGCGCTGGAGATGACGGAGGCGGCCGAAAGGGCCGGCGTCATCAACATGGTCAATCTCACCTATCGCAACGTCGCGCCGCTGCAGCGCGCCCGCGAGATGGTGCTCGCCGGCGAGCTCGGCACGATCAGACACGTGGAAGCCTCCTATCTCCAGAGCTGGCTGGTGTCGCGTGCCTGGGGCGACTGGCGCACGGAATCGACCTGGCTGTGGCGGCTTTCCACCGGCCACGGTTCGAACGGCGTGCTCGGCGACGTCGGCATCCATATTCTCGATTTCGCCGCCTATGGCGCGGCGACCGACATCGACCACGTCTTCGCCCGGCTGAAGACCTTCAACAAGGCGCCGGGCGGCCAGATCGGCGAATATCTGCTCGATGCCAATGACAGCTTCACCATGTCTGTCGATTTCGCCAACGGCGCGCTCGGCGTCATCCATGCCAGCCGCTGGGCGACAGGGCATCTGAACGAGTTGAAGCTGCGCATTTATGGCGAGAGGGGCAGTCTCGAGGTCATCCATCGTCCCAGCGGTTCCGAGCTGCATGGCTGCCTCGGTGAGGATGTCGAAACCGCCACCTGGACGAAGATCGAGGTTGAACCGGTGGCGACCAACTACCAGCGTTTTGCCGAGGCCGTGGCAAGCGGCATCCAGCCAGACCCGAACTTCCGCCACGCCGCCAACCTGCAGAAGGTGCTCGACCTTGCGATGGTGACCGAGCGCGAGCGGCGCGAGCTGAAGGTTTGATCCGCCCGATCAAACAGCACGACCGCCGTCCTTTCGGGGCGGCGGTTTTCGCTAGAAGAAAGGGTCCGTGGGAGCCGTACCCTTTCTTCCTGTTTATTCAATCACCTGCACCACGCGGTGGGTGCGGGGTTCGACGATCACACGGCGATCGTTGATGACCGTGTAAGCATATTTCGGATTGTCAGGCACCGGCGTCACGACGACATCCGCCGGAAGCGGCTTGCCGACGACAATCGGTTCCTGGACGACCACAGAAGCGGTCGGGGCCGGCTGCTGCTGGACATAGGTGACGACCTCGCGCGGCGGCGGATCGATCACTGCGCCGGCGACACCGCCGGCCACGCCGCCAACGGCAGCACCCACAGGGCCGCCGACGATTGCGCCGGTGATGGCGCCGCCGGCTGCACCGGTGACGGCTCCGTCAGCGAGCGCATTGGTGGCGAGCGACGACAGCGCAAGGGCGCTGGAGACAAGTAGGATCTTGTACATTTTGCTTCTCCTTTGCTGGGTTGCGCTTGGGTAACGACCGCGCCAATCCGAGGTTCCGGCAGAAGAGAGTCACGCTTTGGAAGGCCGGTTCACATTCTGTGAGGCGGCCGAAGCAGTGGTTATTCCAGCCGGCGGCGGAAGAGCCAGGCGGCGGCGCTGAGCGTAACAGTGGCGATCAGCGCCAGCGGGATTGTCTGGTTCACCACCTCGCTCAGCGGAATATCCTTGAGAAAAACGCCTTTGACGATCACCAGGAAATAGCGCAGCGGATTGATCAGTGTCACCGGCTGCAGCCACCCCGGCATGTTCTCGATCGGCGTCGCAAAGCCTGATAGCAGCATGGCCGGCACCATGAACAGGAAGGCGCCGAGGATCGCCTGCTGCTGCGTCATCGAAAGCGCCGAGATGAACAGGCCGAGGCCGGCGACCGAACCGAGATAGAAGATTGCGCTGCCGTACAGCAGAAAGAGAGAGCCTCGCAGCGGCACATCGAAGAGGAAGACGGCGGCCAGGATATAGACGGTGATATGGAAGAGGCCGATCATCATCGGCGGGATCAGCTTGCCGATCAGGATCTCGTGAATGCGCAGCGGCGAGACCATCAGCTGGTCGAAGGTGCCGAGTTCGCGCTCGCGGGCGATCGACAGGGCCGTGACGATCAGGCCGATCAGCAGCGCGATGCTAGCGATCAGGTTCGGCACCATGAACCATTGATAGGTGAGGTTCGGGTTGAACCAGTTGCGCGGCACTGTCGAGACGATGTCGGCGCCGGCACGTTTGCCGGCCGGCGTCTCGGCGGCGAGGGCGGCGCTGATCTGCGAGAGATAGCCCGCGACGATCTGCGAGGCGTTGGAGCGGCGGCCGTCGAGCACCACCTGCAGGTCGGCCGGCGCTCCCGCCTCAATATTGCGCGAAAAGTCCGGGCCGATCTCAACGGCGGCAATGGCCGTCTGGTTGTCGATCGCCACCCGGACCTCCGCCTGGTTTCCTGCAATCTCGATTTTCCGGAAGGTCGGCGAGCCATCGATGCGCTCGATCAATTCCTGGCCCCAATGGCCGCTGTCGCGGTTGAGGATCATCACGTCGACATTGCGAACTTCGAGCGTCGCCGCATAGGAGAAGACGAGAAGCTGGACGATCGGCGGGCCGATCAGAATGGCGCGGCCCTTGGGATCGCGCAGCACGGCGAGCAGTTCCTTGACGATCAGGGCGTAGAGCCTTGTCCAACCCATCTCAGCCGATCCTCTTTCTGGTGCTGCGGGCCGCAAGCACGAACATGATGGCGCCGATCGTCAGCATTACGCCGATCGCTTGGCCGAACATCGGCCAGATGTCGCCGGCCAGAAACACCGTCTGCAGGCTGGGGATCAGGTAGCGCGCCGGCACGATGAAGGTGATCCACTGGATCACGGTCGGCATGGAATTGATCTCGAAGAGGAAACCAGACAGCAGGAAAGCAGGGAGGAAGGCCGAGATCAACGCCAGCTGCGAGGCAAGGAACTGGTTCTTCGTTGCCGTCGAGATCAACAGGCCCTGGCCAAGCGCCGGGATCAGGAAAGCGGCCGACAGCGCATAAAGAGCAGCGATGGAGCCGCGGAACGGCACGCCGAAGAGAAAGACCGCAAGCAGCACGCAGAGCGTCATCGAGGTGAGGCCGAGCAGGAAATAGGGCAGGATCTTGCCGGCGAGCAGTTCGACTGCCGTCACCGGCGTCGCCATCATCGCCTCCATCGTGCCCCGCTCCCATTCGCGGGCAACGACGAGCGAGGTCAGAAGCGTGCCGACCAGCGTCATGACGATGGCGATCGAGCCGGGCACGAGGAAATTGCGGCTGGTCAGTTCGGGATTGAACCAGAAGCGCTGTTCCACCGAAATAGCGGGACTGTGGGAGGCGACATCCGCCTGCCTCTGCCGCTCCCAGTTGGCGACAGTGCCTTGGGCATAATTCTGCACGAAATTCGCCGTGTTCGGTTCGGAGCCATCGACGATCACCTGGATATCCGGCCGGTTGCCGGCGGTGTAGCGCGTGGTGAAATCGGCGGGGATGACGACGATGCCGCGCAGCTTGCCGAGCACGAGATCTTCCTCGAACAGACGCCGGTCGCGGCTGATGGCCACATCGAAATAGCGCGAGGCCTGGAAACTGGCCGACAGATCCTGCGTCAGCGGCGTCATCTCCTCGGTCACGAGGCCGATGCGGGTGCGGGTGGTATCGAGCGAGACGCCGTAGCCGAAAAGAAAAAGCAGAATCAGCGGCAGCACGAAAGCGATGAGGATGCTACTCGGATCGCGGATCGCCTGAAAGCTTTCCTTGCGCACGAGGGCCAAGAGACGCCGCATCCGGCCGGAAGAGGTGCTCATGCTGCATCCTCCTTCTCGGATTGCTGTACCAGGGCGATGAAGGCATCCTCCATTGTCGGGTCGGGCAGCTCCTTGGTCGCGACGCGGGCCTTCAATTCATCGGGCGAGCCGAGCGCGATCGAGCGGCCGCGATAGATCAGCGAGATGCGGTCGCAATATTCGGCCTCGTCCATGAAATGAGTGGTGACGAGCACCGTGACGCCCTTTTCGACCAGGGCGTTGATATGCGTCCAGAATTCGCGCCGGGTGATCGGATCGACGCCGGAGGTCGGTTCGTCGAGGAAGAGGGCGCGCGGCTCGTGCATGACGGCGCAGGCGAGCGCCAGACGCTGCTTCAGGCCAAGCGGCAGGTCCTTGGCCGGCTGGCTGACATGGCGGCCGAAATCGAAGATGCCGGCCATCAGCTCGATGCGCTCGCGCCGGTGTCTTCCGCGAAGGCCATAGACGCCGGAGAAGAATTCGAGGTTCTGCATGACTGTCAGATCGCCGTAGAGCGAGAATTTCTGCGCCATATAGCCAAGCTGGTTGCGGGCCTCGGCGGCATCGCGGCGAAGGTCGAAACCGGCAACGCGGCCTTCTCCGCCGGTCGGCTTCAACAGGCCGCAGAGCATCTTAAAGGTGGTGGATTTGCCGGCGCCGTTCGGGCCGAGCAGGCCGAAGATTTCGCCGCGGCGGATATCGAAGCTGATATTGTCGGCAGCGGTGAAATCGCCGAAGCGCTTGGTCAGCCCCTTGGCCTCGATCACCGGCCGGTCGTCCTCGCCTTTCACCGGCTCTTGCGCCTCGGCCAGCCTCGAACGGCCGCCAGGACCACCACCCAGCATGTCGATAAAGGCATCCTCGAAGCGCGGCGGGGCAGGGGTGAGCGTTGCGCCATCGCCGGCCGAGCCGATATCCGGTTTCTTGTCCCTGGCGGCGACGAGGCGGATCGCTTCGCCCTGGATCACGCCGTCGATGACGCCATCGGCCTGCAGAAGCCCCGCAAGCACCTGCCGGCGGCGCCCTGTCATGCCCGAGACGCGGAAAACCCGGTCGTTGACGCGACCGGTCATGTCATCAGGTTTTCCCGAAAAGAGCAGCTTTCCCTGGTTCAAGAGCAGCACATGGTCGCAGGCTTCAGCCTCGTCGAGGTAGGCAGTCGACCAAAGGACGCCGATGCCTTCCTTCGTCAGGTTCTCGACCATCTTCCAGAGGTCGCGGCGCGAGATCGGGTCGACGCCGACGCCCGGCTCGTCGAGCAGCAGCAGGCGCGGCTTCTTCAGAAGCGCGCAGGCAAGGCCGAGCTTCTGCTTCATGCCGCCGGAGAGCTTTCCGGCGAGCCTGCCGGTGAAACGCTTGAGGTCGGTAAAAGTGAGCAACTCGTCGAAGGCGCTTGCGCGTTCGCTCTTCGGCAGGCCCCGCAGATCGGCATAGAGATCGAGGTTTTCCTGCACCGAAAGGTCCTCATAGAGACCGAAGCGCTGCGGCATGTAGCCGATCGCCGCCTGGATGCCGGCGGGGTTCTTACGCGTGTCGAAGCCGAGAACCTCCATCGTTCCCGTGTCGGGCAGCATCAGGCCCGTCATCAGGCGGATCAGCGTCGTTTTGCCGGCGCCGTCAGGGCCGACGAGACCGGTGATTGCGCCGCCGCCGATCATGCCGGAGACGGCGTCAAGGGCGGCTGGCGCATCGCCGAAGCGCTTGGTGACGCCGTCGATCCGGACGAGCGCCTTGTCGTCCTGGCTGGCGTCGGCGGCGGTCATTGTCCACTTGCCGTCAGCGAGGGAAAACGTATCGTGACCGGCATGCCCTGACGCAGATCCGGGCCGGGCTTATCGATGACAACACGCAGGCGATAGACGAGGTCGGTCCTCAGTTCCGGCGTTTCCACCGATTTCGGAGTAAATTCGGCGACCGGCGAGATGAAGCCGATCGTGCCTTCATAGGGTTTGTCGGGCGCCGTATCGGAGGTGACCGCAACCTTCATGCCGGGATGGATGCGGCCGAGATCGGGTTCGGCGACATAGGTGCGCACCCAGACGGGTTCTGTCAGCGATAACACGAAGACGGTGTCTGCCGGCGAGACGATCGCGCCATTCTCTCTGACGCGGGAGAGGATGACGCCGTCGTTCGGCGCGCGCAGTTCGGTATCATCAAGCGAAGTGCGGGCGGAGGCAAGCGTTGCCTGAGCCGCCTTCAACTGGGCGTCGGCGGCGGCGATATCCTCGATACGGGAGCCTTCCAGCAGCAGTTTCAACGCCTCGTTGGCAGAGTCGGAGCGTGCGGCGGCCATGGCCCTTGCAGCAGTCGCCTGATCAAGGCTGGCCTCGGAGATTGTGCCCTGCGGGCGCAACTGGCGGGCTCGGTCATAGGCGAGGTTGGCATTGCGGAGATCGGCAATACTTTCGTCATAAGCGGCGCGCGCCTGGGCGATCTCTGTCGGCCGCGGACCGGCCTTCAGCTTGTCGAGCGTTGCCTGGAGGGCTGCGACATTGGCTTCGCCCGAGCGGACCGCGAATTCATAGGGTGCTGCATCGAGATTTGCGAGAACGTCTCCGCTCTTGATGACGTCGCCTTCGTCGGCATGGAGTTCGGCGAGACGGCCGCTGACACGGAAACCGAGCGAGACCTGGCGGATATCGACATTGCCGTAAAGGACGAACTCGCGGCGGGCCTCAGGCAACCAGCCGAGCTTTTCGGGCAGGCCGTACCACCAGGCGGCGGCACCCGCCGCCACGAGAAGAAGGATGGCTATGGGAAAGATGCGTTTCATGCGGCACTTCCTTTCGATGCGCCGATGGCATCGACCAGCTCTGCGGCGAGGCCGCGCACGGTTTCCACCTGTTCCGGGCCGACGCCCTCCCACTCCATCTGGGCGAGCACGGCTGCATGGGCGACGCGAAAGACGAGGATGCTGCCGAGAAGGGTGAAGGTGCGCAGGCGCACATGTTCCGAGGCGGGATCCTCATGAAGGATGGCGCCGATCAGCCGCCGGCTCATCTCAATCATCGGCCGCATGAGGCCCTGATAGACCCGTGTGAAGGCTTCTGTCGGCTCCATCTGCTCGCGGATCAGGAAGCGCGCCCAGGATTCGGACTCCTTGCCGACGAACAGCGTCACCATGGTCTGCAAAATCTCGGTCAGGAAATGGCGAGCCTCCGCTTCACCAAGCGGTTTGCCTGCAGCATCGAGCGCCAGCAGATGCGCGCCGACGCGCGCCCTCATGTCACCGACATGCGTATTGATCTGCATCATCAGATATTCGGCGGTGGCGATGTAGAGACCTTCCTTGCTGCCGAAATAATAGGGGATTGCCTGCAGGTTGACGCCGGCCGCTTCGGTCAGCTGTCGCGTCGAGGCGCCATCGAAACCATAGCGGCCGAAGACGTCGAGAGCGGCGGTCAGCATCTTCTGGCGCGCGATCTCGGCGCGGGCAGAGGCTGGTGAAGGTTGGTTATCGCGTTCCTGAGTCATGACGGGTTTATAACGCCGATGGACAAATAAGTCAATCGATTGATATATTTCGAAAGTAGATGTTATCGACCGATGCCTTTACTGAGGCAAGGCAAGAACGTGAGATCGCTCATGGCTGGATGCGTGGCCTGATGGGGGATCGATATGTGCCGTTCAGCGTTCGACAAGGCAAAGAGACCCGTGGGAACGGGTCTCTCAGGGTTCTCGGGGTGGGAAGAGGAACCAAGCCTCGGGGTCGGCTGCTAACAGGTAGCGGTATAATATCGCTAATTTTCACGACACTAATATGTCTGGTGCCGACCGGCCGCAAAACAAAAAAGCCGCCACTTTTTCGTGATCCCTGCGGCACTGTTTTGACACAAAACTGCCTTGCTCTTTCCGTATCGCCGGTTCGATGCGTATTCAGATTTATATTATCGCGCTGCTGCTCAGCGCCATCATGTGGTCGATCTCGTTCGATGCGGCGCGAGAATCCTATCATGCCGCGCAAAGCGCGGGATTGATGCCGAACCTGCACATTAACAAGAAGCTGGATCGCATTCTATAAACTGCGATGCAGCGTCCAGGTCAGCGGTACAATTGGCCGATGTTGCGTTCTCGACATCGGGCCAGCGAATGTTTTTGCTATGCGCTCGCGAGCCTTCCGAGAGAAAGTCAAATTTCGTAAAATTTGACCGATCTGCTTAAAAGCCCTGAAAATACTGATGTGTAGAGTGGTCTCATGAAAGCGACCGAAGCGTGGACAGACGCGTCGATCGTTTGGAGCCGGGCAAACCGAACGCCCGCTGATCCGCAAACGGGGACTTCAACATGCACAGAACTCTTGCCGCCATCGCCTTGACCCTGACCATCACTGCCGCTGCCGAGCCGGCATTCGCCGTCGGCCCCGCCAGCCTTGCCCGCGACCTGATGTACACCTCCGCCATCGGCCATGCGCCCGAAGTTCCGTTGACGACTCGCGCCGGTTTCGTGCGCCCAGGCGTTCCTTTCGTCCTGCGCAGCCCGGCTGCGGTCGAGGGCGAGGGCTATCGGCTCAAGACCTATTCGCAGAGCCTGACCGTTGTCGTCGGTTACGTGTTTTCGACAGCGGTCGAGGCCGTGCAGGCGGTTACGTTTCTTCGCTGATACCTAGCCAGATCTTAGGTCGATCAGGGCCTAAGTTCATCCGCACCTAAAGCGCGTCGCATGTCGTTGTCGCAAAACCATTACGCACTTTTGCGCGACATCCGCTAGGCGTCGAGTTCGCCGCGCACATCGAGATACCAGTCGACGAAGGCCTTGACGCCGATCTCCAGGGTCGTATCCGGCTTGTAGCCCGTCAGCGCGACGAGCAGATCGGGGGCCGCGAAGGTACGCGGCACATCACCTTTCTGCATCGCCAGCATCTTGCGGATGGCAGGACGGCCGAGCGCCTTTTCCACCGTTTCGACGAAATCCATCAGGCTGACCGGCTGGCCGCCGCCAATATTGACGACGCGAAAGGGCGCCTGGCGCGAGAGCGTTTCGACAGCCGTGTTTTCGAGGCGATTTCCCTCGGACGGGACGACCGCCGATAGCCTGACAATCGCCTCAATGAGATCGTCTATATAGGTGAAGTCACGGCTCATATTGCCTTCGCCGTAGATCTCGATCGGCTGGCCTTCGAGCATGTTCTTGGTGAATTTGAACAGCGCCATGTCAGGGCGGCCCCACGGGCCATAAACGGTGAAAAAGCGAAAGGCCGTGGTCGGAATCTTGTGAAGATGGGCATAACTGTGCGCCATCAGTTCCATCGATTTCTTCGTCGCCGCATAGATGGTCAGCGGCTCGTCGGCGCGATCGGTCTCGCGAAAGGGGACGGTTGCATTGGCGCCATAGATCGATGATGTCGAGGCCAGCATCAGATGGCGGATTTCGACGCGCCGCGCGATTTCCATGATATTCCACGAGCCTTCGACGTTCGAACGAAGATAGGCCTCGGGATTTTCCAGGCTGTAGCGCACGCCGGCCTGTGCGGCGAGGTGAATCAGGATGTCGGGCTTGGCCGCCAGAACAGCCGCTTCCAGCGCTGGCCGGTCCTCGAGCATTGATATGACGGGTTTGAAGGCCGGAAACTGGGAGAGTGCCGCATGGCGCATCTCCTTGAGCTTGACGTTGTAATAGGGAGTGAGGCCATCAAAGCCTGTGACGTCATGCCCCTCTTGCAGCAGGCGCCTCGCCAGATGAAAACCGATAAAGCCGGCAGTCCCTGTAATGAAGTAGCGCATTCCCACCTTTTCTCGGCTCCCTGCCGACGGCAAAGAGCCGATTCCGTATCAAGTGACCCCACTTACAAGATAAAAAGAGGCCGAGTCGATAGGCCTTTCAACGAGAAGGCCACAGCCCCGTCTCTACCGTCGGCGGCCTGTCCGCTGCTGCCTTGCCGGATGAGGGCCAGACCATCGATATCGTCTGTCGGTCAGCCGCAACTCCCGGCCGTTATGCTGCATTGCAACATGGTGGCTTGCATGTTATGGCCGGCCGGTCGTCTGCAAGCAGGTCAGGATCGATGAGAGATATAATTTATTGGATTCTCTGCGCGTTTCTGACTGTTGCCATCGCGATCGTGTTGTTACGCTATGTCACGAACTTCTGGCTTCTGTCCTTCGTCTACAGCTTTCAACTTCACCTCGGCGTCGTGTTCGTCGCTGCCAGTCTCGTCGTTCTGGCTATCAAAAGGCAGATTTACGGCTTTATCCTTCTGCTTGCCTCGATTCTTCTCATCGCTCACGGCGTCATCATGCTGCGCGAGTTCTCGCAGGGCGACAGAGGCACCGACAGGCCGCCGCTTTTTCGTCTGATGTCGTTCAACATCGCGATCGACAACTGGAAAAACTCGACTGAAATCACCGACATGGTGATCGCGTCGAATGCCGACGTCGTCAATCTGCTCGAAGCCAAGCCGCTGACGTTTCACCTGCAGCGATTGTTCAAGGCCTATCCCTACCATATCGGCTGCGATACCGGGAAGGATACATGCGATACGCTGGTGCTGTCCAAACGCCCGTTCGTCAGCCGGCAGGTCGCGAGCATGGGCAGTCTTCGAAAAAACAGGCTTGTTATAGCAAGCGTCGATTTCGACGGCGAAACTATCAATCTGCTTTCGGCGCACCTGACCAAACCATATTTCGACGATTTCCAGATGGCTGAATTGGAAGATCTCGGCAAAGCGCTTGGCTCGATCGACGGGCCTCTGGTGCTGTCAGGTGATTTCAACTCCTCGGCGATCGCCCCGAGCATCCAAGCTTTCCTGCGCGAGCAGAAGCTGAAAACGATCACGCCAGAACCGGCAACATGGCCGATCGGCGCCGGCGCGCTCGGGATCGCCATCGACCACATATTTGTGCGCGCGCCGCTTCATCTGACATCGCTGAAACGTCTCGACGACAATCTCGGCTCGAACCATTCGGGCTTGATCGCCGACTTCGTTCTCGACAAGGACGGCGAAACTTCAACGGCAAAATGACTTTACCTGTGCAAGGAAATCCTGCCGGGGCTACAGATCAGAATCTGGTTCGGCCGCCTTTTTTGTCGATCATTTGAAACCTCTTGCCGTCGGTCTTCACGTTGACGCAATCGGTCTTCCTGCTGGGGAACAGGACGCACACCTGGCCATTGGTTATCTTGTAGCCATTCTTATTGCCGTCGCGATATTCGTAGCCGTTCTTGCTTTCTTTCAGTTCGGACGTACCGGGCAGGTGCTGGCGAATTTCCGACTCGCTTGCGGTTCGCATGCTTGCCGTTTCGGCAAACGCCATTCCCGGCACCATAATTGCAAGAAATCCGGCGAGGACGGGCAAGGTACGCATCAGGGGGATATCTCCGGTCATGTCTGTCGGTACATCTATTCTACGAGAACCCCAAGAGGAAATTCAACAGCCAGGATGGTCGCGCCGGAAAGGCCCGACCATCGCTCCGGCTGCGATTTTACGTTCTTCCAAACTCATCGACGATACGAATGATGTCGTCCTCGCCGAGGTAGGAGCCCGTCTGAACTTCGATGAGCTCGAGAAGAATCTTTCCGGGGTTGGCGAGGCGGTGGACTTCGCCCAGCGGAATGTAGACGCTTTCGTTCTCGCGCAGCATACGCACGTTCTCGCCGACCGTCACCTCAGCCGTTCCCTTGACGACGATCCAGTGTTCGGAGCGATGGTGGTGTTTTTGCAGCGAAAGCTTCTTGCCCGGCGTGACGAAGATGCGCTTCACCTGGAAGCGATCGCCGTTGAAGATGGAGGTATAGCCGCCCCACGGGCGATAGGATGTCGGATGGGTTTCGGCGAATTTCGCAGTAGTGGAGGACGAGGCCAGCATTTTAACCAATTGTCCAACATTCTGGCTGTCTTTAAGCGGCCCGACATAGACGGCGTCCTCGCTGGCGATGACGGCGACATCCTCCATACCTTGGACGGCAAGATGCACGCCATGGGTCATAACGAGCGAGTTGCGGGTATTGACGACGGTGGTGTTTGCAGCGGCGACATTGCCGTTGTTGTCGCGTGCGCCTGATTTCCAGACGGCATCCCAGCTTCCCATGTCTGACCATTTGAACGGCGAGGGGACGACGGCGGCCTTGGAGGTCTTTTCCATGATCGCGTAGTCGATGGAGATATCGGGGCTCTTGGCGAAATGGTCGGCGTCGAGGCGGGTGAAATCAAGGTCGCGGCTTGCCTTCGAAACGGCTTTGCTGGCCGCCTTCAGCACATCGGGTGCATATTCCTGCAGTTCGGCGATGAGTTCCGTCACCGGGAACATGAAGATGCCCGAGTTCCAGTAGAAGCCGCCGTCGGCGAGCATCTGCTCGGCCTTCTCGAGTGCCGGCTTTTCGATAAAGCGCTTGACCTTGTGCGCACCGTTTTTGAGCGCGTCGCCGATCTCGATATAGCCGTAGCCTGTCGCCGGCTCCGTCGGGTTGATGCCGAAAGTGACGAGGCTGCCTTCGGCGGCGGCATCGCGGGCGATGCGGATGCAATCGAAATAGCTCTCATCGGCAAGGATCTCGTGATCCGAGGCGAGCATCTGGATGATGGTGCCCTTGCCGAACAGCTCGCCAGCGAGCGTTGCAGCGGCGGCCACTGCCGCGGCAGTGTTGCGGGCGACCGGTTCGAGCAGCACGGCAGCGAGAGGGACGGCGAGCGCGCGGGCCTGCTCGGCGACCAGGAAGCGGAATTCCTCATTGGTGACGACGATAGGGGCTTCATAGAGCTCCGGATTGGAAACGCGTTCGAGGGTTTCCTGAAACAGCGTCTTGTCGCCGACGAACTGGATGAATTGTTTCGGTGCGGTGGCACGGGAAAGCGGCCAGAGCCGCGTGCCTTTGCCGCCGGCCATGATCACGGGAACGATTTTCTGCGTCATAGGCGGGTTCCTTGAAAAAAGCGTGTTCGTCGCATGTTTAGCGGGCTTCTGCCCAGTCTCGTATACGTGTTAGCCCGGCGGTCAGAAGATCCAGGGCTGCTGTCTCGCTCCTGGCTTCCACGTAACAGCGCATTTCCGGCGCATTGCCGGACGGGCGGAAATGGATGATCCTACCGTCTTCCAGTGTCACGCGAAGTCCGTCGATGTCAGACTTCGTCGCCACTTCGCCGATCGGCTGCAGGAAGGCCGAAAGATTTTCATCGGTGGCACGCAGATACTGCATCAGCGCCGCGCTTGTCTCGACCGGAAAATTCTCCAGGCGGTCGGCGGCGGCAAATGGCAGATGATAGGAGGCGGCAACGGCCGAAAGCGGCTGCTTGCGGGTGGCGGCGAGCGATAGGATCGCGAGCATCGGGATAAAACAATCGCGTGTCGGCAAGGCACGCACGTTCCGGCCGTTGATATCAAAGGCGGTTGCAGTCAGCAGCCCGCCATTGGCTTCAAAGCCCATGACATGATCCTTGCCAGCCGCCACAGCCTCTACCATGCCTGAAATGACGAAGGGTGAGCCGACGCGGGTGCGCCGGACGGCGAAAGAGCCCGCGGCCTCGATGCCCGAATTGGAGGTAACCGGTGTCACCACCGTGCCGGCACCGAGGAAATTGGCTGCCACAAGGCCGAGAAGGTCACCGCGCAACGGCGTGCCGGTTTCGTCTGCGACCAGCGGGCGGTCGCCGTCGCCATCGGTAGAGACGATCGCATCGAACTTGTGCTCGGACACCCAGCGCTTCATCAGCGTGATCGTCTCGTCGGAAACGGCTTCGGTGTCGACGGGAATGAAACTCTCGGAACGTCCGAGAGCGGTGATTTCGGCGCCGTAATGGGCGAGAACATCAACCAACAGGTCGCGGGCGACGCTGCTGTGCTGGTAGACACCGATCTTCATGCCGGACAGCGCGCCTTGCGGAAGCAGGGCTGTATTGCGTTCGAAAAAGAGCTGACGGCAGATCGCTTCATGCTCCTCTGTCTCGGCTGGCGCCTGCGTCACCGCTTCACCGGTTCGCTCGATCTCGACCGCCAATGCGGTGATAGCAGCCTCGTCCGATTTGTCGATCTCACCATCCGGGCGATAGAATTTGATGCCGTTGCGGTCCGCCGGAATATGCGAGCCCGTAACCATCAGGCAGGCGGCGTTGCTCTCGAGGCCATAGAGGGCAAGGGCGGGTGTGGGGACGGTGCCGCAGTCGAATATCCGGAAGCCGAGCGCGGCAAGCGCACCGGCACAATTCCCCGAGATTTCAGGGCTTGAATCGCGAAAATCGCGGCCGATCAGAATGACGTCGCCGGCCCGCGCCTTGCCGGTCTGCAGCAGATATTTGCCGAACGCGGTGGCGTAGAGGGCGGAGGCGCGTCCCTTGAGGTCGACTGAAAGTCCGCGAAGGCCGCTGGTGCCGAATTTCATGGGAAGACATGGCTCCGATTTCACGATCAAAGTTCTACTCAGGCCGCCTGCCGGCGTAAATACCAAAGCCATCATATAGTTAAATACGGACGACGGTGCCTCGGATAGTCTCTTGCAATCTTCTCTCACCGAATTCTGGAGGTGTAGACCCATTGCCGCGCCGGCAGGCATTGCAGCGTAGATCGATTTTGTTAGAACCGTGTGTCCGTTGTTTCGTCATATGCGAAGGATTTTCCTAGATGAGCGATACATCCGTCAGTCTCGAGGAGAGCTGGAAAGCCGCGCTGGAGGGGGAGTTTTCAAGCCCCTACATGCAACAGCTCAAATCCTTCCTCGTCGCGCAGAAGCAGGTCGGCAAGCGGATTTTCCCCAAGGGCAGCGAATATTTCCGCGCCCTCGATCTGACGCCGATCTCCAACGTCAAGGCCGTCATCCTCGGCCAGGACCCGTATCATGGACTCGGGCAAGCCCATGGACTGTGTTTCAGTGTCCGTCCGGGCGTGCGCATACCGCCCTCCCTGGTCAATATCTACAAGGAGATGGAGACGGATCTTGGCATAGCGCCGGCACGTCACGGTTTTCTCGAACATTGGGCAAAGCAGGGCGTACTCCTGCTAAACAGCGTGCTGACCGTTGAGGAAGGGCAGGCGGCTGCTCATCAGGGCAAGGGGTGGGAACGCTTCACCGACGCCGTCATCCGCAAGGTCAACGATGAATGCGAATCCGTGGTCTTCATGCTGTGGGGTTCCTATGCCCAACGCAAGGCCGCCTTTGTCGATACGACGCGGCATCTCGTGCTCCGGGCGCCGCATCCCTCGCCGCTTTCGGCCCATAACGGGTTTTTTGGCTGCGGGCATTTTTCGAAGGCGAATGCCTTCCTGCAGTCGCGCGGACGTGCGCCGATCGACTGGCAATTGCCGGCCGATCCCCATGGGGCGTAGGTGTGAACGGACTTTGGCGTTCGTTCACTAAAAGAAGACAATGCGTTTTGGTCTATGGGTCTGTTCTACGGGAGTTTCAGCGCGCATCTTAGCCTCATCGAAAGCCCGCAACGGCGGGCATGAAAGGGGTTTGACATGCTCGATCAGATCAAGGGTCTGCACCACGTCACGTCGATGGCGCAGGATGCCCGCACCAACAACCAGTTTTTCACCAGTGCGCTCGGCCTGCGACGCGTCAAGAAGACGGTGAATTTCGACGCGCCCGATGTCTATCACCTTTATTATGGTGACGAGACCGGTGCGCCCGGCAGGGTCATGACCTATTTTCCGTTCCCAAAGATGGCGCAGGGCCGTCCCGGTACCGGCGAAGTTGGCACGACGGTGTTTTCCGTTCCGCAGGGCTCGCTCGGCTTCTGGAGCGATCGCTTTGCAGCGCTTGGTGTCGGCGGCCTGAAGGCCGAGGAAAGTTTCGGCGAAAAACGGCTGAACTTCTCCGGCCCGGATGGCGATGGCTTCGCGCTCGTCGAGGTAAAGGATGACGCCCGCCAGGCCTGGACACATGGCGGCATCAGCGAAGACCATGCCATTTACGGCTTCCACTCCGTCGCCATGCGGCTGAGGGACGAAGGCGCCACGGCCGAACTCTTGAAGTTCATGGGTTACGAGGTCGCCGAGGAAAGGGACGGCGTCAAGCGGCTGATCAAGCCTTCCGGCAATGGCGCGCATCTCATCGATCTCGAGACCATGCCGAACATTGCCCGCGCCCTTCCGGGTGCCGGCTCCGTCCACCATGTCGCCTTCGCCGTCGAAAACCGCGAGAAGCAACTCGAAGTGCGCAAGGCGCTGATGGACACCGGTTATCAGGTCACGCCGGTGATCGACCGCGATTATTTCTGGGCGATCTATTTCCGCACGCCGGGCGGCGTGCTGTTCGAGGTCGCGACCAGTGAGCCCGGCTTCGACCGCGACGAGGATACGGCCCATCTTGGCGAAGCCCTGAAACTGCCGCAACAGCACGCCCATCTTCGCGCGCTGCTCGAGCAGCATCTGCAGCCGCTCGAAGTGTGAGGAGAGGCGATATGACCGAAACCGGATATGTGCACCGGCTGCATGCCGGTGCACCTGATAAACCCATCCTGCTGGTGCTGCACGGCACCGGCGGCGACGAGAACCAGTTCTTCGACTTCGGCCGGCGCCTGCTGCCTGAAGCGACGATTCTCTCGCCGCGCGGCGATGTTTCCGAACATGGCGCGGCGCGCTTCTTTCGCCGCACCGGGGAGGGGGTCTACGACATGCCCGATCTCTCACGCGCGACGGAGAAGATGGCCGCCTACATCAAGGCATTCGCTGACGAGCACCAGGCTTCCCATATTCTCGGCCTGGGTTTTTCGAACGGCGCAAATATTCTTGCCAATGTCCTGATCGAGAAGGGTATCTTCGATGCCGCGGTTCTGATGCACCCGCTCATTCCGTTTCAACCCGAAGCCCAGTCGACGCTGGCGGGAAGAAAGGTGCTGATGACGGCCGGGCAACGGGATCCTATCGCGCCCGTCTCCATGACCGAGGCGCTGTCCGAACATCTGAAAAACCGAGGGGCGGAGATCAGGGTGGTCTGGCATCCCGGCGGTCACGAGATTGCGCCGCTCGAGATCAATGCGGTCCGCGATTTTCTCGGCGGTTATTGACGGCGTGCACCATCGGTCGGCGGGAAACTGGTTTGCGGGACCGGCGAATGCCGGTCCCGCATCTTTGCTGAAACAAGGATCCTATCGTCGTGATCGATAGGACATTAGGGGCGAGGAGGATATTTGCCCCTGATTGCCTTCATGTAGAAATTTCCCGGTGATTCCGCCATCGTCAACCCGACGACGACGCCCTTGGGAACGCCTTCATATTCTCGCCTCTGACCGTTGGTCAGATAGACCCGTAGATGCCGGCTGTCTTCGTCGTAGGTGATCGCCTCGATAAGTTTCGAATCAACCGCAGTTTCCACTTTGCACCCCGCAATTTTGGATCTGAGATTCCTGATCAAGAAATGTCATTCACACTCGCAACGCACCATCATTATGCTGCGCCGCGGGGGCGTCAAGCATCATCTTCTTTAACGTTCATTTTTTCCTGATGGCTATCGTTATGGTTGATTTTTACAGCTTTTTCGAAGGTGTGACCTGTGAAAATCCGATACCAGTGGCTCCTCCATTTGGGGAATATTAGCCGATAACGTCGCGAGAAACGCAATAATCGCCGGTTTAACGCCGGATTAACCATCATATAGCAAACTATAGCGTAATATTAACCGCAGCACCCTCCCGAGTATGAATGATTACATCCGCAAGGCGGAGCGTCACCTCGCCGCCGCAACGGCCAATATCGGCGTTGCCGAGTCGCAGGCGCTGCGTGCTCAGGTGAAGATCACGCAGGAGACTCTTGCGCTTTCAATCGGGAGCTACAAGGATGGACAATCATCCTTGCTTGATGCTGGATGCGCAGCGTTCGGCCGCGACCAGTCAGGCCAACCTGGCGCAGGCGGTGCAGCGATGGCGAGGGATTATGCTCCGAATGTGGCAATTGGTTCGGGTACAACTTCGGTGGGGCCGCGATCAGGCCAAATTCTTATGAACACTGAGCCTCGTGCCGTTGCAGCGATGGATAAGAGATGGATTGTTTCCGACAATCTGCCATTCGGTCGGGGCTCATAAATGGGTTCCATGTTTAACTATCTAGCGCCGTGGCGACAACAGATACCCATACTGGCTGGCAACCGTAAAAGACGCGCTCGGCTGACGTTTGCCGAAGGCGAATTCGCTGCGGTCTACGCGATGAGTGATGTTCACGGATGTTACAAGGAGCTCGTCGAGGCACATCGCCGCATCGAGGAGGATGCCGCGCGCATTCCGGGGCCGAAACTCATCGTCATGCTCGGCGATTATGTCGATCGCGGGCCTGATTCGAGCGCGGTGCTGGAATTCTTGAGCAGGACCCCGCCGCCGGGGTTTCAACGTTTCGTCCTGTGCGGCAATCATGACGCGGAGCTGGTGAAGCTCTATCGCAAACCGGCGCGCATTCTCGAATGGCTCGGCTTTGCCGGAACGGAGACGCTGCACTCATACGGTATCGATATCGAGCATCTGCTGCAGTCGGCGGCCGGAAGCGAAACAATCGCCCGCGTCATTCGCAACATGATACCCGAACGGCATATCCGATTTCTGGAATCGCTGCCGGTCATGCTGCGGATGGGAAGGATCCTCTTTGTTCATGCGGGCATCAGGCCGGGCATCGACCTCAAAAGGCAGAAGGATAGCGACCTCATGTGGATCCGTCAGCCCTTCCTGGATGAAGGGCCGCAGCTTCCTGTCCTGGTGATTCATGGGCACACCCCGGCGCGAATCCCGACATTCGGTCCGCAACGCATCGGCATCGACACCGCAGTTTCGGCGACGGGCCGGCTGACTGTGCTGACGATAAAGGGGACGCGGGTCGGAATTCTTTAAATCGGTGAGCATGATGTCGTCCGAAACGCTTACACTTTCGGCGTCATGCCCAAAACCAAACGCCGCGGATTATGCTCCGCGGCGCCAGGACGATCAGATGTTCAGGAGGCTATCTCAGGCGCCGGTCGTTTCCTGATAAAGGTTGGTGCCGATGCCGGTATAGGTAAAGCCGTGTTTGCGGACTTCGTCGCTGCGGTAGATATTGCGCAGATCGACCAGGATCGGAGCACGCATCGACTGCTTCAGGCGACTGAAATCGAGCGCGCGGAACTGGTTCCATTCGGTGACGATGACAAGCGCATCCGCACCAGCGGCCGCTTCATAGGGACCGCTCGCATATTCGATGTTCTCGATCACTTTGCGGGCGTTTTCCATGCCCTCGGGATCGTAGCCGACCACGTGCGCGCCGTTGTCCTGCAAGGTCTGGATGACTGCGATCGCAGGGCTGTCGCGCATATCGTCGGTGTTCGGCTTGAAGGTCAGGCCGAGGATCGCGATCTTCTTGCCGCGAATGTCTCCGCCGACGGCCGAAATGACTTTGCGTCCCATCGCCCGCTTGCGGTTGTCGTTGATCGAGATCGTCGTCTCGATGAGACGCATCGGCGCGTCGTAATCCTGCGCCGTCTTGGCAAGGGCAAGCGTATCCTTGGGGAAGCACGAACCGCCGTAACCCGGGCCGGCATGCAGGAACTTGGAGCCGATACGGCCGTCGAGACCGATTCCGCGCGAGACGTCCTGGACGTTTGCGTCGACCCGTTCGCAGAGATCGGCGATCTCGTTGATGAAGGTGATCTTCATCGCGAGGAAGGCATTGGCCGCATATTTGATCAGTTCGGAGGTGCGGCGGGTGGTGAAGACCAAGGGGGCCTGGTTGAGATAGAGCGGGCGGTAGACCTCGGTCATGGTTTCGCGCGCCCGGTCGTCGTTCAGGCCGACGACGATACGGTCGGGACGCTTGAAGTCTTCGATCGCCGCACCTTCACGCAGGAATTCCGGATTGGAAACGACAGCGACATCCGCCGCGGGATTGGTTTCGCGCATGATGCGCTCGACCTCGTCTCCCGTGCCGACCGGCACCGTCGACTTGGTGACGATAACGGTGAAGCCTTCCACATAGGTGGCAATCTCGCGTGCAGCGGCGTAGACATAGGAAAGGTCTGCGTGGCCGTCGCCGCGCCTGGACGGCGTGCCGACTGCGATGAACACAACATCGGCGCTGCGGACGCTTTCGCCGACATCAGTCGAAAACGACAGCCGGCCGGTGCTGGTATTTTCGGCGACCAATTGCTCCAGACCCGGCTCGTAGATCGGAATGCGGCCTTCGCGAAGGGCTTCGATCTTACTCAGATCCTTGTCGACGCAGATGACGTCGTGGCCGAAATCCGCAAAGCAAACGCCTGAAACGAGGCCGACATAGCCTGATCCAATCATCGTGATGCGCATATTTCCCTCAAATCATTAGAGTAGAACGTCATGCTGCGTCGCAGCATGACGTTCGTCATAGTTAATCTGGACGAAAAGACAATACCGAAGATCGCCTGAAACCCACATCGAAAATCGAACTCCGGGCACCGCAGCTTGCCGCGCGCTGCCCCGTCGATAGCCAAAACATAGGTTTGTGTGGGCGATATGACAAGTCGAGCGGCTCGTCAGAGCAGGCTCGACTTCAATCCGGAAACAGGATCAATCAGTCTGTGCCGCTGCCTCGGCTGTTATAGCCGGAACCAGACGTAGGGGTCTGTTCCCGATTGAATCTTGTCCCAGCGCAGATCGGTATCGCGCCAGTTCTTGATGCTGCTTTTCCTATTGTCGAGGACGAGATCGCCCTTGTCGGTTCTGACGACGAGGACCGCATGTCCTTCACCGGAGGGCGTATATGCCGTCGCGATCCGCAAAGCGCGCGACGACCAGCCCATCGCAATCAGTCGGCTGCGTTTGGTCAAAGCGAAATCTTCGCAGTCGCCACTGCGCACATTCACCTTCCAGACGTCGCCATTCAGTTCGTTGCGGGAGTCGTTCCGGCCGATCATCGTACGATTGACGGCGGTGTTGACGTCCTTCAGTTGCAGCATTTGCTTGTCCGTCATCGCAACGACCGCCAAACCATTGTTGTCGCGGCATTCGGTCGGGTTCTGGGCGCAGAACAGCACCTGGGCGAAAGGCGGAATGATCTTGCCTTTTTCAGAGATATAACTGACCGCCGAACTACCGGTCAGGCCGCGGGCAAAACCTGCGGGACCGGCGGCAAATGCCGAGCATGCATTGCCTGCTGTAAAGGCCAGTGCCAGAAGCGTAACGACTGTTTTCTTCATCTCTTAAATCCCCGTTCAGGGCAACCGATTGAGATCAGGCTTGCCTTTTTTCTCGGTCAATGGCATGGCGATCTGATGATCTGCCAAGTATTGGGCGCAGAATATCTGTCCCGTTTCTGCTGCTTGGAAGGAGCATAGCCGGGCCTTGTCTCGATTGGCTTAAACCTTTCGCGACAATTTTAAACGATGTGGAATTCTGTTACACTTTAGCACGCAAGCGCTTGATGTTCAACTTATGTTAGTACGAGTAAATTAATCTCTTCGGTTGCAATCACTTTGGTCGCCGCCTACTCTGGTAAACGAATTCACATGTTCTCCAACCTCATCAATAAGCGGGTCTTGCGAGAGGTTTTGCTTTTTGCCTTCATCGGCCTCGTTATATTGACTCTCATACCGTTCGGGAGCGTCACGCCCTTTCCCTTCGCCTTCGCCGCGATCGGGATGTTTGCCCTCGCCATCATTTCGGGACTCCTGTTCGGAGAGCCGAGACAAAGCAGATGGGTTTTCAGTATCGCTTTGTTTCTACTCGTCGTACTGGCGGGCTGGACGTTCATCCAAACCATCGAGCTGCCCTCCAATTGGTTGGCGAATCCCGCCTGGAATGCCGCGCGTGACCTGGCAGGTGCGCAGTCCGCGGCGATCTCGGTCGAACCGGCCGATACGCTCGCGTCGATCCTCTGGGTCGCCCTGCCTTTCGTCACATTTCTGACCGGGCTGCTCTTATGCGATACCGACCAGCGCGCGCGGAAAGTGCTGACAGGGCTCGGGCTTACGGCGGGCATCATCGCTGTTTTCGGCCTGCTGCAGTTTTTGCTGTTTCCCAACATCCTGATTGTCGTGGAGAAACGCGCCTACCTCGACAGCCTGACTGCGGTCTTCGTCAACCGCAATACCGCCGCGACCTTCCTCGGGCTTGGAACGCTGCTGATGCTGACCCTGGTCAGGGATATTACCCGAGCCTATTCGAACTATCCGCCCGGCGAGCCGGGCAGAAACGCGCTTCTCTTGAGATCGTGGATCTATATCCTGCTCTTATGCGCATGCTTCACCGCACTGATGCTGAGCCGCTCGCGTGCCGGGATATTTGCCACCTTTGTTGCCGCTCTCATCTATTTTCCATGGCTTGTCATCAATTGGAACGGCTCGAGGCGTCATCTGAGACCGGCGCCAAGATGGCGTTCGTTGCTGAAGCTCCTCTCGGCGATTGGTTTCGTCGTGCTGCTGCTGACGGTGTTTGCGGGCCAGGCGATTTTGCGCGCTCAAGAGCGGCGACTCGAGGATGACGATCGGTTTTGCATTCTGCCGGGCATATGGCGTGCCATCTCGGATCATTGGTTGACGGGAACGGGGCTCGGAACCTTCCGGACCGTGTTTTCCGCCTACCGCGATCCGGCTTGCGGAATTTTCGGGGTCTTCGACCGTGCGCATAATTTCTATCTCGAAGGATTTCTGGGCCTCGGAATATTGTTCCCGATTGCGACAGTCCTTGCCCTTTCGGTGCTTGCCAGAGTGTTCCAGCACGGGCTCGTCCAACGACGGCGTCTCAGGCACTATGTTCTTCTTGGCTTGGCGGCGACCGTTTTGGTCGCCCTTCATGCGGCGGTCGATTTTTCGCTGCAGATACCGGGTTTTGCGGTGTTTTACTCCGCCTTCCTGAGTGCGGTTGTCGCGATATGCCTCGGACGTAGCAATGGAAACGCGGACATGGCATATGAGCGGCCGTTAACCACGTAAAGTTTAAATGGATGGATTTTAATAAGATTTTCGGAAAAGATCGATTGTGCAGGTGCGAACGGTTGACTCTGAAACCCAAGAAATTTTATAGCGGGTGCAGCCTTCGGATTGTTGCGACGCAAGAAAAGTCGGACCGAAGTCGTTTTTCGCTTCCTAAGGGGCTCGGCGTTGCCAGCCTGCCACAGTTAGGGGAATGTTAATCGGCTTTAAGTGTTATTGATCGGGGATTGTCTTGTATTTTGTCAGATCGCGGGGCAGTAGCTTCAGGGGCGTAAACGCAGGGTATTCTATGGGTTGTTCTCGTATCGGTAGTACACGCGTCGCCATTGTTGTAGCGCTTACGACTATATTGGCAAGCTGCACCTCGTTGCCAAGATCCGGTCCTGATCACAAAGACGTTGATCGAGATGCAGCGGTGAAAGTGACAACGAAGGAACGTCGGGTCGGTATCGACTACGCCCTGGTTGATCTCAGCAAGAACGTCCTGTCGTATTTTACCGCTCCCCAGCCGACCTCGTTCAAAGGTTTTGGTGGTGGTCGAGGCGGGGCGCCCGAAATTCCGCTCGGTTACGGCGATGTCGTTTCGGTTGCCATCTTCGAAGCTCAGTCCGGCGGTCTCTTCATTCCGTCCGATGCAGGTAGCCGACCCGGCAATTACATCTCGCTGCCAGAGCAGACCATCGATAGAAACGGAACGATCACAATTCCCTATGCGGGTCGGGTTCCGGCTGCCGGTCGCCTGAAGGAGACCGTAGAGCAGGACGTTGAGGATCGCCTGGCGAGCCGCGCGATTGAGCCGCAGGTGGTTATTACGACAACGACAAGCCGCTCCAGTCAGGTTGCTGTGCTCGGTGATGTCAACAATCCCCAGCGCGTCGAGATCAGCCCGGCCGGTGAGCGTGTTCTCGATATCATTTCCGCCGCGGGCGGTTTGACGACCAACAATATCGAAACGAATGTGACGCTGCAGCGCCGCGGCAAGACGGCAACCGTCGCCTACACTACGCTGTTGAAGAACCCGGCCGAAAATATCTATGTTGCGCCGGATGATACGATCTCGATCGATCATGAGCGCCGCACCTATCTTGCGCTCGGTGCCGCAGGCGTCAGCGGTCGGTTCGATTTCGAAGAGTCCAACCTGACCCTTGGAGAGGCAATCGCCAAGGCGGGCGGCCTACGCGACGACCGCGCCGACCCGGCTCAGGTCCTGCTCTATCGTCTTGTCCCGAAGAAAACGGTTCAAGCGATGCATGTGGACACGACGAGATTTGCTGGTGAAATGGTTCCGGTGATCATTCGTGCGAATATGCGCGACCCGGCAACCCTGTTTGCTGTTCAGCAATTCAAGATGGAAGACAAGGATATTATCTATATTTCCAATTCGGACTCTGTCGAACTGGTCAAGTTCCTTGACATCGTGAACTCGGTATCATCCACTGTTTCCGGAGTGGCCGACGATGCGAACGATACCAGTAACGCGGTACAGGATCTTGGAAATTGATTGAAATAGGCGGGCTGTCATCGATCGCGAATGATCAATGACGGCGGCCTATATAGCGGATTTGATGAAGGGCGTGGTTATGGCAAGGTCTGGTGTTTATCGTAAGCTTGCATATAGCGGAATTGTCGTCGCGATGTTTGCCGGCATGAATTCAAGCGCTTTTGCGGCAGCTTGCTTGGGTCCGGCAAATCTGACTTCCGTCGATGTCAGCGGATTTACGGCTAGCCCGGCCGTTCTGCTCGACATGTCCGATCCGTTGGTTTTGTCATCGCGTGTTCGCGCGCTGGTTGGAAGCAGCAATGATGCGCTGTCGCCAGTGATCGAGCAGGCCAAGAAGGCCAGTGCCGCACAGATGGCGGCTATCGGCTCCGGTCTCGGACGGGCCGCAAACAGCTGCCAGGTGACGGATCCGCAATTCAAACTGGCGATCGAAAAGGCTGTTGCCGAGGCGGCGAGTGCCGATCCGAACCTGGCGCCGCTGCTTGCAGCCTTTGCAAAGGTCCTTGCCGAAGGCGGGACCGCGGCGCTCGGCCCGGGTGCAAGTGCCGCCGCCGCCGCATCCGGCATCGGCAATGACGGGCAAGTTGGACAAACCGGGCCTGGAGCGGACGATGGTACGCCGTTCGACGGCGCTGCGACAACAGCGGGTACGCTGAAGGTTTCGAATGCCGGCGCAGATGATTCATCGTCGACTTCAACGACGACGATCCTCAGCACCGGAGCGGGAGGGCAGTCGTCTACCGATACGACGGAGTCGACGAGTCAGAGTGTCCCGGTCATATAATAGCTGGAATTGCCCTTAGATCTTAGCGCTTGACGCATTTGTTGGAGATCGAAATTGCTATCGCCAGATAAACTTACACCGCGTATTGACCCCTCCCGCGATACCGGAAATGATGCTGATTTCATCGATTTCGACAAGCTCATCGCAATCGCCCGCCGACAGTGGCGGATGGTTGCGGCGTGCGGTTTCGCCTTTGCCATTCTCGGCATTGTGTATGTGTTGACTTCGGTGCCTGTCTACACCGCCGACACCAGCGTGCTGATCGACCGCAGCGATAGTCAGGTGATCAATCAGCTGGCGGCTTTCGGCCAGATGGACGATGACGAAGGTACTGTCCTCAGTCAGGTCGAGCTTTTGAAGTCCGACACCATCGCCTATGCTGTTGTCGATAAACTGAAACTCGTCGACAATCCGGTGTTCACGGCACCGAAAAGCTCGCTTTTTTCTGTTTCAACGTTGAAATCCTTCGTGAATTTTCGGTCATGGTTTGCCGATGACGCAGCCGTTGCACCCGATCCGGAAAGGAAACGGCGAAGCGCTGCGGAGACCGTCGCGGGCAACATCGACGTCGAACGCGTCGGTCGCTCCTATGTTCTCGATGTCAGCTATACCGCGCAGTCGCCCGATCTGGCGCGTGATATCGCGGCTGCGATCGCCGACGTCTATCTCGTCGACAAGCTCAATTCGAAATACGAGGCGACACGCCGGGCCGGCCAGTGGCTGCAGGAGCGTATCGAAGAGCTCCGGCAGCAGGCGTTGGACACCGACCTTGCGGTTCAGAAATTCCGCGGCGAGCATGGGCTTGTCGAGGCTGGATCCGGTACGCTTATCAGCGAGCAGCAGCTTTCCGAGATCAATACCCAATTGATCAATGCGCAGGCCGAGACAGCGAAGGCCGAGGCAAGATATGCGCGCGTCAAGTCGATCATCGACGCCAAGCAGACCGATGCGATCGTCACGGATGTGCTCGATAGCTCCATTTCGAACGACCTGCGCAAGAAATATCTGGAGGCTTCCAAGCTCGAGACCGAAATCGAGGCTCGGCTCGGTCCCGATCACGTCCAGGCGGTTCGGCTTCGTGCGGAAATGGAAGAATATAAAAGGCTCATGTTCGATGAGTTGAACCGCATTGCCGAGAGCTACCAAAGCGAGCTGCAGGTCGCAAAGTCGCGGGAAAATTCTTTGCGCGACAGTGTCACGCAGGCGACGGGCGTTGCCGCAACGGCTGGCGAAACGCAGGTGCAGCTTCGCGAGCTCGAGCGTACGCGCGATACCTATAAGAATCTTTATCAGAGCTTCTTGACGCGCTACCAGGAAGCAATTCAGCAGCAGAGCTTTCCGATTACCGCTGCGCGCATCATCACGACGGCGGAGACGCCGACGAAGCCGAGCGCTCCGAAGAGAGCTCTCGTCGTTGCTTTCGCTATGTTCGTGGGATGTGCATTTGGAAGCGGTATAGCTGCCTTCCGCGAATTCCGGGATCGGTTCTTCCGCACCGGCGATGATGTTCGGGACGTGCTCGATGTCGAGTCTCTCGGTGTCATGCCGCTGATTGAAAACAACGTCGACGATCCGACGCTCGTTGATCCCAGCAATCCGCGAAGCATCGCCAGGGGTGGAAAGACGACGACCTATGTCGAGGAGCATCCGCTCTCGGCATTTGCCGAGACGCTTCGAAGCGCCAAGATTGCCATCGACCTCAGTGCTGCCGATCAGCGCTGTAAGGTCATCGGTGTCGTGTCGAGCTTGCCCGGCGAGGGGAAGTCGACGACATCCATCAATTTTGCCAAGCTCCTGGCAATGCAGGGTGCGCGTTGCCTGCTTATCGATGGCGATATGCGCAATCCCGGTGCCACCCGGGCGATCGGCCGACATGCCGAGGCCGGCTTGCTCGAGGCGATCGTCGACAGCCGTCCGCTCAAGGATCTGATCCTTCTCGATCCAAAAACAAAGCTCGCATTTTTGCCGACGGTGGCACGATATCGTGTTCCGCATTCGTCGGAGCTACTCGCGTCACGCGGCATGGATCAGCTTCTTGAAACGGCGCGTCAAAGCTTCGACTATATTATCGTCGACCTGCCGCCCTTGGCGCCGGTTGTGGATGCGCGCGCTATCAATTCGAAGCTCGATGCGGTGGTTTTCGTTATCGAGTGGGGAAAGACATCGCGCAAGGTCGTGCAGTCGACCCTGCTGTCCGAGCCGGAACTCTATGCGAAATGCGTCGGTACTATCTTGACCAAGGTCGACCCGTCGCAGATGAAACTCTACCGGACATTCGGTTCGAGCGAATATTATTATAAGCGCTATTCGCGATACTATACCGAAAGCTGATGTTCCGCAGTCAGCCCGTTTCGATTACCAGGATCGCCTTCATTATCGTCACCGTCGTCTTGGTGGTGCTGGCCGGTCGAGAGCTCTACGCTTCGATAAGAACGGCCAGCATCTCGATCGTCGCCGAAAGGATCGAGCGTGGCGAGACCGTTGCGGATGATGTCGTGACCAAATATGCGTCGCGCAGTGTCGACGTCGTTGACGGACACTATTGTCGATCCGACATCGTGGCTGCCGGTGTAACCCTCGTTCTGGCGCAACTCGATCGGCAGAATGTCAATGTCAATTACGACGGCTGGGCCGCTGCGGCCTCGAGTGCGCGCCAGTATCTGCGGCATGCGCTTTCGTGCATGCCGACGAACAGTAATTTTTGGCTTCGTCTTGCTGCGGTGCAATCGACCATTGCGGAAGAGCCGTCCTCGATCGCAGCAATGATGAAGCGTTCGGTTGCGCTTGCGCCGTACGACCAGGTGATGATCCTGACGCGATTTTATTTCTGGAACGATTTCACCGATGCAACACTCGCCGCGGCAGAGCGCGCGCTCGATAGCGATCTCATGACCATGCTGAAACGGGGCGATCGTTGCAGGGTCAATGCCACGATAAGAGAGATCAGCCCACAGCTCCGCCCGATCTTCGATCGCAGCTGGACAAACGTCGGAGCGGCCGCGACGGCGCGGTTCCGACAGCGCTGCAGCAAGTAATCATCGAGGCTGGTTCTTATAGAAAGTTCCAAGCTTTTGGCCGACAGGCTGAGCGGCTACGGCTCTTTCTCTTGGCCGAATTCAACTTGCATAAAACAACGCCCGCAGTCTGCGCTGCGGGCGTTGCTTTTTGATTGGCTATTGATGATCAGACTTCTGCGTCCGCGCCAGTGATGTTGAGTGTCAGAACGCCGGCGTCGGTGTGGCCTTCGCCGTCGGAGATCTTGTAGAACTGGATGGTCTCTGTGACCTGGTCCCCCGGAGCGATATCTGCTGTCAGATCATAGGTGAATGATCCATCCGCTTTTACATGGAACGTACCATACGTGCCGGCGACGTCGGTTGTTGCGCTCGGGTCGCCGTTTACGGTCGTGGTGCCGAATAGGCGGAGGAAGAGGTGGCCATTGTCGCCGGCAATGTCGTTGTCCAGGGCGTTGCCGCTGATGGCGTCGCCTTCGGTGAAGCTGTAGTTGTCGTCGACAGCGATCGGCTTTACCTGGCTTACGCCCTGAATATTCAAGGTGAATAGACCGACATCGGTGTGACCGGCACCATCAGAGATCTTGTACGAGACCTTCTCCTGGAGCAATTCACCATTGGTGAAGCCGACTTTGGCAGCGTCGCTCAGAACATAGGTATAGCTGCCGTCCGGCTTGACGAAGAAGGTGCCGTAATCGCCCTGGATCTCGGTGACCTGGCTGTTGCCTTGCTTGGAGCCAACGCCCTGCTGATCGAAGAAACGAAGGAACAAGTTCCCATCGGATGTATCGTTCGCCAGCAGATTTCCGGAAATAGCGTCGGTTTCCAGGAATGTTGCACTATCATCTGTTGCATGGATAGCCATTACTGTCTCTCCTCGAATTGTTTCTTTGCTAGGCCAATTCTGACCTTTAGCGAGCTGGTCGATTAAGGATATCTTAATACAGAGAGTCAAGGGTGCAATTAACAGCAAGTGAACATTTTCGAGTGTGTTGTACAATAATGACACACCCGTAACACGCATAAGGCGATGAAGCGCATGGTAATTATTGCGTTAATAATAAGTGAAAATACGAAATGGTAGATTCGGACCTCTGTTTCTTCAGAGGAGAAGAATATTTATTCAGGGGCAATTTATAAGAATACGCGGAGGTGCTTATGCGCAGATGAGATGTTGATATAATCACTACGGGCTACAGCTTGAAATCCCAATCTTGCTTCGGTTCCCGCACCGGCGTCTGCTTTTTGACGAAGTAACTGATGTCATGATTTTGTAACATTTGTTTGTCAAGTAATGTTTCTATCGAAACGCAATTGGGGTAAAATAATATGCGATGCGTGGAGAATAATCTTATTTACACTAGAGATATTGGGTAACATCGTAATAACTGTGCGACGCAATTTTTGTTGCAATGCAAAATATTTAGGAAATGAAGATGTTTTGTGGGGGGACGTAAGAATTATCGCGAGATAGAACGCATTTTAGTGTTCCATTTTAGCAGGCAGAGAGAGTTCCGCGGGTAAAAGATTTTCCAGTATCTTTGGGAGATCACGGGCGTGACCGTCTACTATGTAAATTCCGCAACAGGATCCAATCAGAACAGTGGAGTGAGCGAGCAGTCGGCTTTCGCGACACTTTCCGCTGTCGAATCCTTGAGGCTAAAGCCGGGAGACAGCGTGCTGCTTGCCGCCGGAAGCGTGTTTAACGAGCAATTCGACCTGAAATACTCCGGCACTGTCAGCTCTCCGATTACAATTGGCAGTTACGGCGTTGGCGATGCGCCGGTTATTCACAGTAGCAATGACGGCATCCACGGCTCGAAGGCTTCAAACATCATCGTGGAGAACATCAAGATTGCTGATACCGGCGGTGCGGCGATATATGCGGGAAATGTCTCCAACTGGACCGTCCGCAACGTAGAGGTCGAAAATACCGGCCTTGCCGACAAGCCCGGTTCCGTCAATTTCCAGAGCAGCCAGAACATTACCATCGAGAACAGCAAGATTTCCGGGGTAAATGGAGACGGCATCTGGATGGATAAAGTGATTGGCGTTACCATCGTTAATAATCTGGTCATCAACAGCCAGGGCGCTGCGGCAGACGCCGTTCAGTTGAACGACAGCAGCAATATCCTGATCAAGGGTAACCACCTAGAGCAGACGGAGACCAATAGCGCAAAAGGCGTCCTGGTGCTTGTTCGGGCTGTAAATGCAGCAGTCGAGGACAACACCGTGATCGGCGGCGGTTTCGGGATAGGTGCCAACGCGGGCACGAATATCGCCATCCACGACAACGACATCTCGGGATACGGCGGCTATAGTTGGTCCTACGGTATCGGCCTTGGCGATCAGGGCAATGCGACAAATTACGATATCAGTGGAAACTATATTCATGACGGCGTCTGGGGCGTGTCGATCAGCGCTGCAGGTTACCCAAGTTATGCACGCACCGATATCGATATTTATGGTAATGTCTTTGACGACCTGTCGTCCTCGGCGCTGAAGGTGGACAGGCCTGCATCAGGATCTTTCCATGAAAATATCATCGACAGCACGGTGTCGACGTTGACGATGCCCGTCGCAATTGCCCTCCAGAGCACCTTCTTGATCAACGACAATAAGACCCTGGAGCAAGCGCAGGCCGAACTCGACGCCACGAGTGGCAACACCCCGTCCAACAGTGAGACGCCTACCACGCCGGTTGTGGAGCCGCCTGTCGAACCGTCAACACCGACGCAGACAAGCACTCCGGCGCCCGCGGACGAAGTGCAGGTTCCGACCGCACCCACCGTCGCCGTTCCCAGGATTGTCGCAGCCCATGACAGCCTGAAAATCTCCACGGATACGGGCAGCGCCTATCATGGCAACCTCCTCGAAAACGATAGCGCAATCAATGGAACCGTGCTGCTTCGTCGCTTCGGTGACAGTGCCGTGGATAAGCATGGCCTGACGCTGACCGGGAAATACGGCGTCATCCATGTGGAGAGCGATGGTGATTACACCTATACGGTCGATGCGGTGAAAATCGCCGGTCTCAGCGGAAAGGTCAGCGAATCCTTCCAATATAAGATTTCTGACGGCGCTTCTCACATCGATACCGACTCGCTCGGCGTGTATATTAATGTGGACGCGTTCCATAACAGCCAAGCGTCGCACCTGCTGGTTTGAATCACGCCAAATTAGAGAGCGCCGGCCCCGTGTTCAACACTTGAAAGCTTGGTGATGGAGGGGTGTCGGCGGTCGAAGGCGCGGATAAAAAATAGTTCCGCCGTTCATAGGAAAAATGAACTATAGATTGAATTTATAGTTAACTCCCCAGTAAACGTCGCTAATATGCGCGCGATACGTTCATCCATCTGCGCCGTTGTTGGGCAATTTGCGATTTTCACTTGCTTAGGTTGGTATATTTAGCGTAGCGTCAAGTCAGAATCCCTGAAGCCACTCGTTATAAATTGGAATTTTTGGTCACTTTTTGGTTGGATTCATGTAATAGGTCGTGGGCTTGCAAGCGGGTCCGGCGCCGGTGTCGGGGGTCCAAGGCAGTCGTGTCATTGATCGGGCGTGATGGACCCCGGAGTTGGAGTGTGCGCCGGCATATTTGCTTTGTGCGATGCGGTAAGAGAGGGATTACTTCGTGTTTCAGAGTTCAGCAGCTGATGTCAGCGAGCCATCCAAAGCATTAAAGAAATGCAAGGGGGGGCTTGTTTTCATTGGAATAGCAAGCGCGCTTATCAATATCCTATACCTTACAAGTTCATTTTTTATGCTTGAGGTGTATGACCGGGTCATTCCCAGCAAAAGCATACCTTCGCTGGCTGTTCTGGCAATACTTGCGTTGATGCTTTACACGTTTCAAGGAGCGTTCGAGGTTCTACGAAGCAGGATGCTGGTGCGTGTTGCCGGAGCGCTTGACGAGATGGTGAACGGGCGCGTGTTCCGGGCGCTGATCAAGGCTCCGTTGAAGGTGAAAATCGGCGGCGACGGGCTTCAGCCGTTGCGCGACTTCGATCAGATCAGAACCTTCCTGTCCGGCCAGGGCCCGACAGCGATGTTCGATCTGCCATGGTTGCCGTTCTATATCGTGATCTGCTTCCTCTTTCATCCGGCGATCGGGTACATCGCGATCGGTGGAGCGCTGGTTCTCGCCATCCTGACGTTCATGACCAATCAGGGAACGCGTACGCTCTCAAAAAAGCAGTCTGACTCCGCTAACATGCGAAATGCCTTCGCGCAGACCTCGATCCGCAACTCCGAAGTTATTCACGCCATGGGCATGGCGGGGACGATGGCCGAAATCTGGGACCGCAAGAACAGTGAATACCGGACAATCACCCGGCAGGCATCGGATATCGGCAATGGATATGCGACCTTGTCGAAGATTTTCCGTATTGCTTTGCAATCGGGAACGCTCGCGACCGGCGCGATCCTGGTCATTCAGGGGCAGGCCTCTTCGGGCATTATCATCGCCGGCTCGATATTGACCTCTCGCGCCCTGGCGCCTGTCGAAGCGGCGATCGGGAATTGGCGTGGTTTCGTTTCTGCTCAGCAGAGCTGGGCGCGGCTTTCGAGCCTGCTAAAAACCATTCCCGAGATTCCGGCCCCCCTTGCACTCGCGGCTCCTACCAAACAAGTCACTGTCGAAGGACTGGCGAGCGGGCCACCGGCGGGTCAGCGCCTGGTCATTTCGGATGTCAGCTTCGGCTTACGGGCAGGGAGCGCGCTTGGGGTCATTGGGTACAGTGCCTCGGGTAAGTCGTCGTTGGCACGGGCGATGATGGGTATCTGGCCGACCGTCAGAGGATCTATTCGTCTGGATGGCGCAGCACTCGACCAGTGGGACGGCGACGCACTTGGCCGGCATATCGGTTATCTCCCGCAGGATGTAGAGCTTTTCTCGGGAACCGTTGCGCAGAATATCTGCCGTTTTGCGAAGGAAATGTCGCCTGAGAAGGTGGTTGCCGCGGCGAGGGCGGCGCGTGTTCACGATCTCATCCTGCGTCTGCCGAATGGTTACGAAACCGAAATCGGCGAAGGCGGTGCTGCGCTTTCGGCTGGCCAGAGACAGCGTATCGCGCTGGCAAGAGCGCTTTACGGCGAGCCATTCCTCGTCGTGCTCGACGAGCCAAACTCCAATCTCGATGAAGAAGGCGAGCGGGCGCTGAGTGCCGCGATCATGAGCGTGCGGGCGCGGGGCGGCATTGTGGTCGTCATCGCACATCGATCCGGCGTTCTGGCGGTCTGCGACTTCGTGCTGATGATGCAGGACGGCCGCATGATCGCGTTCGGTCCCAAAGAGGAAGTTCTAGCGAGAGTCAGCCGGCCGGAAGCGGCGCGCACGCCGATTGCCGAGCGCGTGGCTCAGCTTAAAGTCGTGGTCGACGGCATGAATGCGGCCGAATAGGCCAGAGGGAAGATTGTGAGTAAAGATATCAGTGAATCGAAACGCTCCCTCAATAGGCACGTTGCCGTTGTCGGTGTGCTGTCGATAGCCCTCGTTTGCGGCATTGGCGGTTGGGCGGCGACGACAGAGCTTTCGAGCGCCGTCATCGGCGAGGGCGTGATCGTCGTCGACGGCGATGTCAAGAAGGTCCAGCACCTGACAGGTGGTATCGTGTCGGAATTGCTGGTTTCCGAAAACGACCATGTGACGGCCGGGCAGGTGCTGATACGGCTCGATGGGACGACGACAAGAGCGAATCTCTCGATTGTGGAAAGCACGCTCGCTCAGCTTTATGCGCGCCGCGCCCGTCTGAAGGCGGAACGAATCGGGGCAGATTCGTTCGAGGTCGAGGAAAACATCAGGGATCTGACATCCAGCACCTCCGCAGAGAAGCTTCTCGATGGCGAGCAGAAGTTGTTCGACAGTCGCAGGACGGCGCTTATCGGAATGAAGAGCCAGTTGGCATCGCGCAAGGATCAACTGGGCGAGCAGGTAAAGGGATTGGTCGTGCAGATCAATGCCACCAACGATGCCTTGGGCTTGATCGAACAGGAGCTCGAGGGCATTGATACGCTCTACAAGAAGGGGCTCGTCACGCTTCAGCGTTTGAATACGCTCAAGCGCGCCCGCGCCGATCTCCAGGGCAACAGCGGCCAGGAAATCGCAGCTAAGGCGGAGGCCGAGGGTAAGGCAATCGAGATCGATCGCCAGTCGATCCAGCTGGATGAAGATCGCCGTTCGGAGATTGCAAAAGACCTGACCGACGTCGAGGCGCAGATCGCCGAATATGAAGAACGCCGCGGAACCGCAGTCGATCAGCTACACCGTCTCGACATTACCGCACCGTTGACTGGGCGAGTTCACGAACTTTCGGTTCACACCGTCAATGGTGTTATCGATCCCGGTCAGACGTTGATGCTCGTCGTTCCCGAAAATAACGAGCTTACGGTCCAGGCGAAAGTCGCCACCCGCGATATTGATCAGGTTCATGTCGGCCAGTCAGTCGATGTGCGTTTCAGCGCTTTCGATCAACGCACGACGCCTGATGTGGCCGGTGAGATTACCTCGATCGCGCCCGATATCGTCAAGGATGAGCGCACGGGCATCAGCTACTATCCCCTGCGCGTCAAGCCGAAAGCTGAAAGCATTGCCAAATTGAAGACGATAAAACTCTATCCCGGCATGCCGGCGGAGGTCTTCATCAAGATCGGCGATCGGACCGTGATATCCTATCTGACGAAGCCGCTGACCGATCAGATGCAGCACGTATTTCGCCAGGAGTGATTGGCGGCTGTTTCACGCCGTTAAGAGCTCCGACGTTTCAAAGCTGCCGTTGTCATCTACCAGGATGGGGATTGGACGGTTTCGCATTGCTCGAACAGGCATGCGCGGCCATTTCACGAAATTGTCTCAAGCCTGCTGCAAGGTCTCCTCATGATATGTTTGCAGTTTTGGCGAGCGGTGCCGATTGAGAGGCGACCGGTCTATGGACTGGTTCTGTTTCTGGCGTGTCTGTTGATGCTTTCGGCGGTCAGGAACGGTTATGCCGATCGTCCCGTGCCGCTGAAAATAGTGGCCTTCGGAACATCCTTGACGGCGCGAGGGGGATGGCAGCCTGCCCTTGAGACGGAGCTTGCAGCCTGCTTGCAGAAGCCGGTGAAGGTCGAGAGCGTTGCAAAAAGCGGTGAAACGTCACTGTGGGCTCTGACCCAGATCGATCGCGTCGTTGCCGAGCAGCCGGATATCATCCTGATTGAGCTCTACGCCAATGATGCGACATTGCATCGGTTCGTGTCGCTTGCGCAAAGCCGAAAGAATATTGGCGACATCCTCGATCAACTCCAGCAGCGCCTTCCGCAAGCGCGGATCATCGTCATGGCCATGAATCCGTTTTCAGGATTGCGTGGGCTGATCCGTCCCTTTGTCGACAGTTATGTCTCCGCACATGAGGCGGAGGCGCAAAAACGTGGTCTGGAGTTTGTCGACCACCGGCCCAATTGGGAGCGCCTGACGCCGGATGATCTGGCCACCGCAATTCCTGATGGCGTGCATCCTCTGCCCGACATAGCCTCTAAAATCATTGCGCCTGAGCTTGTCAAACGTATCGCCGGCAACAATTGCGGAGAATGAAATTCGCTCGTAAGCGTCAGAGGCTATGACGGCTCTCGGGGTCAGACTGCCGTAATATAGTTTTTCAGGTAGGTGACCAGTGAAGCCCGACCGGCTTCCGACGAATCTTCGTGAGATGGGCTATCCAGCTCTTCGAGCAGATAGTTCCGGAGATCGTCATCGGTGTGTGCGACATAGATGCCCGGCCGGCCCACGAGCTGGCTCACCGTGGCGAGCTGATGATCGTTTCGGTGCTCGCCGAGAGCCGCCTGTCGGGGAACGAGAATGATCGGCTTTCCAAAACGCTTGGCCGTAAGCACGGTGCCAATTCCCGCATGAGAGACGATGACACTTGCATCGCGAAAGACGTTATCAAAGTCTTTGGGCTCGATATTCTTGATCCATTTCATATTCTGTGGCGTGTAGGTGCCCTTGCCGATCTGCGCCAGAACCGGTTTCGACAGTTCGTTTGCGAAGGTGTCGACAGCCTTGACGAGGCGATCAAACGGCAGTTGCGTTCCGACGGTGACAAGGATCAAAGGACAGCTCCTGCGTAATGGGGGCCATCCGGCCTCGACAGATGTTGCCATTGCGTGAGCCAGAGCGTCGCAATATGGCCGGCCAGTTTACCCGATAGGGACAGCTTCTCGACATTGGCGACGCTATCGATCCAGATCGTCCGCTTGCCCGTCAATTTGCCGGCCAGCAGGCAAAAAAGCCCGGGTGCGGCACCGGTCGAGATGATGACGTCGGGCCTGTGCTTGATGACGATGGAGAAGGCGGTGAAAAAGCACCGGATCGACATGGTAATCGAGTCGCGGCTGCAATCGGGAAGGACTAGTCCGCCGCGAATGTCGTATTTTGCAAGCAGTCCCGGGATGGTCGTTGCAAAGACGATATCGCAGCCCTCAAATGCGCCGCGCATGGCCATCAGCTGTTCCCAGTGGCCGCCTCCTGACGAGGCAGCGAGAACCTTCAATTTTTTCTCAGTCATAAACAGGCATCTCCTATATTTGACCGATGGATAAGGGCGAAAACCGTTCTGTTCGAACAGCGATTGCGTCACGATAGTTCAGTGGAAGTGTACCATTTCTGGCCCGGTTGGTTGAAGCCATGAAGTTGATAAACCGGCAATTACGCATGATGTTTTCGTCTGAAACAGCATAACGGCCAAATCTCATCCGAGCGCGCCCGCGCAAATGATCAGTGAGCGGCATTGGGTTTGTACTCCTGATATGCATGTCCGAGAATCCCGTTAACCATGCCCGCGCCGCGCAGAACATGGGTGAGGGCACGCATGCCCCAATAGGGTGAAATCAGGATCGCCGGCAGCATGGCCAGCCCAAGCATGACTCTCGTGGCGCCATAGGCCGCTCGGTAGATCCGGCGCTTCAGGTTGCCGTGCAGGACCTCGCTGACTGCGAAGGTATTGCCGAGCCGGTATTGTCTTTGCAATACCCATTTCCAGGTCATCCGGCTGGCCGGAACGATATCATGGACAAGCGCCTTGTCAGCCCAGAAGACCTGCATGCCACGGCGGATGGCTTGGTTGAAGAAAAGGTAATCCGTGCCCCCGGTGAAGCGCATCTTCTCTTCAAAACGCAGATTCCATGAACGGATCAGGGGATAGTCGAACATGACGTTGTTCGATGCCGCATAAGAAATGCGTTGACCGTCCTTGTTCTTTTTGCGCTCGAACACCCTTGCCTTGATAAAATATTCCGGCGGGTTTTCCGGATAGACCGGTTGGACGGGGCCATAGACGCAATCGGCGCGGTTTTTCTCCCGTGTCTCCAGCATCGCATCCAGCCAGCCGTCGACGGGCCATTCGTCATCGTCGAGAAAGCAGAAGAGGTCAGTGCCTGGAGGTGCCGAGTCCAGTGCGCGATTGCGTGCAAAGGGTATGCCTTGGTTTTGTTCAATGACGTAGATCAGGTCGTAGGCACCTGTTTGGCCAAAGCTCTCTACCGTGGTCCTCGCGCTGCCGGCCGCGTCATTATCCACGATCACCATGGTGAGATGATAGGGGCGAGCCGGGTGCCTGACCTGGCGCGTCATGACGTCAAGCAGCTTGGCGATCCCGTCGAGGCGCCGATAGGTCAGCACACCGACGGCAATCTTCAGCGGTGCGGCGCCTCCTTCTGTGCCGACGGATGAATGCGGAAAAGTCTCTTGCTGATTCATGACTGTCCTCTCCGCAGCATATTTCCCAAACGCTTGCGCGCCGCCATCAAGGCCACTTCGGTCGCGGCAGCATCGCCGAACGGACCGCCGGCCACTGTGTTGCGAGCTTCGCTCGGGAGCTTCAGAAGCGATGTCGTTTCGGCAATTCCGCCGGCCACGAGGCTCTTGCCGAGTGCCTGGAGGCCGTCATAGCGGCGTGCCAGTTCCAATCCTGTCGCGATCATGATCCGCGGGCGCAGTGTTTTTGCCCTGCTTGTGCCCGTATAGCGGTTCGAGGCATGAATGCGTTGAAAGGTCAGCGGTGTTTCGACGATGGCGCCGCGACCCAGATACGCGGCTGCAAACTTGATGTAATTGTCGCTGAGGACGACGTCTGTCGCGACGGACATTGGCAGTATCTGGGACAGCAGATTGCGGCGGAAGCTCAAGCCCGATGTCGGAACCGGAAGCGAGGGAAAGCCGCCCCTGCGAAGCGTATCCCGCTTGTCGAACAGCGTCACCTGCAGCTCCGCGGGAGGCTGGTCGTCTTCATTGGTCGTCACGCGGTCGAAGCACCAGTCGATCTCGTTGCGATCGTAGATCTCGGCGATGCGCGCGAGTTTGCCGGGCAAAAACGCATCATCGGCATCGAGGAGAAAGAGGATATCGCCGCTTGCGGCCGCAAAACCCGCATTGAAGCTCGATGCCTGGCCACCATTTTCCTTCAATACGGTCAGGATCCGCTCGCCATAGGAAGCAAGAATATCTTGGGAATCATCGGTGGAGCCATCGTCGACCACGATCACTTCGAAGTCGGGATAGACCTGCGACAGAACACTGTCGATGCATGGGCGCAAATACTGGCCGTAATTGAAATTGTTGATAAGCACCGATATTTTCAATGCACGACCTCCTGCGCTAGTCGACCAGAATGATTTACCGCCGGTGCGTATCGGCGAAGTCCGGCGCGGTAGCCACGCATGTAATAGTACTTCCAGATGGCCCAGAACCGCTTCTTTGATCGGGGCAACGGATAAAGGAGGGCTGCCCGAACCGCCCAGTTGGCGCTCTCGATCCAGGTTCTTAAGGGGATTCCCCCGATCCTGACACCTTTTGGAATGTCCTCGGCGAAGAGCGCTGGCATTCCATAGCCAAGACGTTCCCCACGCTTCTGTACCCAAGCCTCTGTCACGCTAGAGGCTGGAATCCAATGATGAACAATGGCCTCGGCGCACCGATAGGTTTTCACGCCGCTTCGGGATAGGCGGCTGACGATTTCCGTATCCTCTCCCATTGCGAAAAGACCTCCTGGAAGCGGCCCGATATCTTCGCGGAATCGAATATTGCTGCCAAGCAATTCGCGACGCACGGTCGTGTTCGGACCCCAAATTTTTGTCGGGTCGCATGGGCCACTGGATTCCTGGTCGGCTATGGCGAAGGTTGATCCCATGGGAATCCAGTCCAACAGCGGATCCCCATGGGGATAATGCTCCCAATTTGGAAGAATTCGGCCGCCGATAACGCCGAAATTCGGGTTTGCCTCCGCGCATGCAGCGATCGAACTCAACCAGTTCGCATCTGCCTCGACGTCGTCGTCCGTAAAAACGATCAGCGCTCCTCGAGCGATCGCCAGAGCTGCGTTCATAGCGCCTGATTTGCCTGGGCGGGTATGATTAACAACAACAATTGGAAGCTTCTTTGCATATTGATCGAGAAGCTCCTGTGTTTCGTCTTTACTGGCGTTGTTGACGGTAATCAGTTCCCATTGTTCGACTGGAAGGTTTTGCCCCAACATCGAATCCAGCATCTGTCGAAGCCGTCTGCTGGCGCCGTTGAAGGACGAAAAGATGACACTAATTCTCGGATCCGTCATCAAACCCACTCGCCTCCTGACGTGCGAAAATCCTGCCCGCTGCCTCCGCAGTTGGAGCACTTCCTGTCGATGCCGCGGTTTAGTACTTTCGTCATTTGGCACCGACCTGAGAGTAGATCGTTTTATTCATCGTAGATCGCTGCTTGAGAAATTGCCGCAGGATCCCCTGTCTCACCGACTGCGCCCAGAGCAATTTGAAGCGAACGCCGCTTGGCGGAAATCTCTTGACGACAACGCTGGCCGGCACCATCAGAAGCCATCTCAAGGCGCTAGCGATGGGCAGACCGCCAATTTTCGTTTTGCTGTCGAAGAGGTCCGGCCGAACGATAACCAAGCCCATGCCATAACGCTCGCCGCGCCGCAAAACCCAGCCTTCGTTCACATAGCCCTTCCTGACAATGTGCCGAACCCCGGGACGTCGCGAGTGAAAAGCCTTGGCTCCATTCTTCTCCAACCTGAGAGCGAAAGCAGTATCCTCGCCCATGGGGAACTGAGCGACAGTGGCATCCGGGCCGAGGCCGTCGTGAACGATATAACCGGATCCTAAAATGGAACGACGGAAGGCCGAATTCGGCCCAGATATCAATGCCGCTGAAATCGGCCCCTCGGGTAAACCGTCATTTAGCGCATAAAGAATCCCCAGATGCCCGTATTTGATGAGCCACGATGCCGGCCTTTCCTCCCATTCGGGCGTTATTAGGCCGCCGAATATGGCAAACTGTGGCTGCTGATCCGCCAAGGTGAGAAACTGCTCGATCCAATCCGGCGCGGGAATGACGTCGTCATCGGTTAAAATGACGAGTTCGCCCTCCAGATGGCGGAAGCCCGAAGTCAATGCGTGTTGTTTGCCTTGTTTTAGCTCAAAATAAACTTCCAGTGGAAGCCGCGCCTTAAAGGAATTCAAGACTGATGCAGTGTTGTCGCTGCTGTTGTTGTCGACTGCGACGATTTTCCATTCTTCCTTCGGTAGGGTCGAAGCGCATAGTGCGTCAAGCATCGTTGGCAGGGTTTTCTCGCCGTTATAAGTTGAGAACAGTATTGTGACCTTGACTTTGCTCATTTGATGCTCCGGACCTCATTTTGGTCTGATCGCTCCCCAGTGCGGATTGGGTCACGCCTTACCGATGACTTGGCCTGCCATAGAACGCTGTCGCTGCGTGGCCGCATACTGCCATAAATTGCTGATGGGCACCGTAGATTTTAAATTACTGCCTCCTCGGCAATGAATTACTGTGTCATCGTCTGAGAAACGTATCGGCGAATTCCGGCGCGATAGCCGCGCATGTAGTAATATTTCCAGATCGCCCAGAAACGTTTCTTCGATCGCGGCAAGAGATAAAGCATTGCTGCCCGGAAGGCCCATTGTGCGCTTTCGATCCAGGTCGGAAGCGGAACTCCGCTTAACCTCACCCCTCCAGGCACCTCGTCGGGAAAGAGCGCCGGCATGCCGTAGCCAAGCCGCTCGCCTCTTTTCTGTACCCAATCCTCCGTCACGCTCGATGCCGGAATCCAATGATGGACCACGGCCTCGGCGCATCGATAGGACTTGGCGCCATTGGCGGCCAGGCGAATGATGATTTCCGCATCTTCACCCATAGCAAAAATCTTTCCGGGAAGAGGACCGATATCTTCGCGGTAGCGCACGCTTGTTCCGAGCAGCTCTCGCCGGACGATCGTATTCGGGCCCCAGACTTTCGTCGGGTCACACGGTCCGCTTTGGGTGTCATCGACTATCGCAAAGGTGGATCCCATCGGAATCCATTCGATAAACCTGTCTTTTGGTTCTTTCTCCCATTCAGGGACGATTCTGCCGCCGAAGACGCCATAACTCGGATGGGCTGCGGCGCAGTCGACGATCGCTTTCAGCCAGTTCGGTTCGGCACGAACATCGTCGTCCGTAAAGACGACGAGATCCCCCTTCACCCGATCCAGGGCCATATTCAGCGCGCCGGACTTTCCCGGCTTGCGCTGCTGCAGGATGGTGATGGGAAGCTTGTCGCTATAGGTTTCCAAAAGATCAAACGTGCCGTCATTGCTATTGTTGTCGACGGCTATCAGTTCCCACCGATCATGGGGAAGCTCCTGGCGCACCAAGGAATCCAAAGTATGGCGCAGCCGGCGGCTGGCGCCATTGTAGGATGAAAAGAGCACGCTGACCAATAGATCCGACATCAGTTAACAACCCTCTTGGTGAAGTCGAAAGAGAAGAGCTTCATATTTTGACCGCCTGTGCGATGTTCGAGTGGGATCGACGCTTACGCGGGGTTCGATCGCGTCTTACCGAAAAACTCGCGCCTGTGACCCTCGCCGAGTATCCTCAGTCTACGAAGATTGCGCAACCACCGCCGCGGTTTGGTGAGTACGCCGCGGTTCAGGAAATACTGTCGCAGCAGGCTCGGTGCCTGACTATGCGATCCGCCGTGGGCGACCCGATAGACCGCCCCGCGAAAGGGAAGCTTCGTGAGCGGCGCTCCCCGTTGCGCAAGAATATCCGCTATGCGGACATGGCTGCCCAGCATCGACTTGATCCAATCGAGCGAAGCATCCTCAAAGCGTTCCGGCAGTTCGTAGAGATCGGCACGAATGATCAATGAGGTACCGCAGAGATGGCTGAAGTCGTCATGGCCAAACAGGAAGTTGCCGCCATCGTCCCAGATATAACCATGGTCGATTGTCCATCCGTTGGCGTCCCGATTTTCGGACACGTGTTGAACGATTCGCGAACTGACGAAATCGTCGTCATCGACAATCATGAAGAAGCGACTGTCGGTGGCGTTCAACATGCCGCTCAGAACGCGACGGCCTTTGTCTGCCCGGAAGGCATCAAGGAAGTCTTCCTTGCTGCCCTTTCCAAGCTCATGCAGGTCGTTCGGCGGAAAGGTGACACGCACGGCGGAGAATTTTTCCGGCAGGTCAGGCAGATCGGCGCCTTCGTTTGCCACGATGATGCCGCGCCAGTCCCCATTGGTCTGGTTGGAAATGGAAGCCACGGTCTGTGTCAGATTTGCCTTCAGCCTGCTCCAGTCGCGGGCATTGTCCTGATGTCGGACCGGGATAATGAAGGTGACAAGTGTCATCGGATTACCTCCTGATCCTGCAAGCGCGCAGCGTCTCTGTCATCCGCGCGCTCCTTGCCCGGCCTGGTGACGCGCCCACTCGATTCCATCTTCAAGCGATGTTGCCTTGTATGAAAGGTCGGTCCCGCCGGAGAAGGCATTCATGAAGCGGCGGATCTTTCCGTAGCTGTTGTCCAATACGGCATGCGGCCGGCCAAGCAGCAGTGAGCAGATATGGACATGCAGGCGATCGGTAACGATGGCGCGAGCGCGTGAAATCTGGCTGATGCCGCGCTCGAAGCGGTTGTGCGCTGCGGCGTCCAGCTTGCGCAATGCCACTTCGCTCGGCTTCAGTGCCAGGAAAGCCGAAGCTGCCCCCAACTTCTTGGCGATATCAACCTTGCGTTTCGACTCGGTGATCCAATCTTCCACGGGAATATCGGAAGGGATCTTGCGATCGGTGCCGCCAACCCGTTCCGCATCCTCTCGCAGCATGGCGAGGACGGAAATTTGCGTTGCCCTGTCCGGCAGCGGCCCGATGGCGAAGGCCATGTCGGGGCATAGCCGGACGGTGCAGTCGAAGTGCTTCTCGGAAAATTCCTTCGATTCTTCATCGCGCACGAGCAGGACGAAATTCTTATGACGCGCGATTGCGCGTGCGGATTGCTCGATGCGCTCAGGTGAACTGTAGTGGATAGACTGCGGGAACTGGACGATCTGCCGATCCGGGAAACGCTCCATGATGGCTTCGCGGAAATCCTGATGGGAAACCCAGATGTCGCCGAAATTGCCGCCGCCATGAATGAAAATCGGACCGGTCGGCACGCGCTTTTTCAGCTCATCTGCGGAGAAGTCCGCCGTTCTCGAAACATAGTCCGGGCGTTTGCCGAAGCGATCCTTCAGATAGGCCATTTCGCCCAGCCAGATTGCGGAGTCGCCGCAATTGCGGATGTCGGGGAAATCAAGGATTGCAAGCGGTTCATCGCGTGAGACATAGTCTTTCAGGCAATCATGGATCATACCATTAAGTTTTGCGATCAGCTCCGTTCTGGATTGGCTGGTCATTCTGCCTCTCTTGTTGATGTTCGTTTTAGCTTTTAGGCCGACTTGGGTATGGCCATACGTTTGGCTTTTGACAGGAACTTGACAAAGATACGCTGAACTTCGGTTTCCGGGCCATTTGGCTTCTTCATAGCGAGCCAAAGGACAAAGCTGGAACCGACATAGAGAATACCGCCGGTGATGACCAGTATGGCCAGATGGAGAGCCAAGCCCAGCTTATCGGTCGGCATGTTCAGGACATGCGACAGTCCCCAGACGCCGGCGGCCATCAATGCGACGCTGGCAAGTGCGCGGAAGTTGGCGCCGAGTTGCTGGAAGAACGGCAGGCCGATCAATCGCTTGACGAGAAGCATATTGACCGCGGTGGAAATCAAACCCGTCAACACACGCGCATAGACGACGCCTGGAAGTCCGGCAATTATCAGGCCGACGATGATGATGGGAACGCGGACCACCAGCATCTGGGCGTCGCGGATGAACAGCAACTTGGTATGACCCTTTGCCATGCCCAACGGCTGGACGAGTGAACCGAGCGTCTGCAGAGCAAAGACCGATGCGAGCGCCTGGACGATAAAGATGGCGGGAATCCATTTCTCTCCCAAGGCGAGCCGCATCATCGGATCAGCCACGACCGCCATGCCGATTCCAGCCGGAAGCGCCACTGCAGCCAAAAGCGCCTGCGCACGCTGATAGGCTGCGATTAGCCGGACCGGGTCGTTGCGTACTCTGGAAAAGCCCGGATAAATCGTCTGGTTCAACGGTGCCGTGGCCTCACGGGTCGGCAGCGTCGAAAGGGTGTTGCCGACGGTATAGTGGCCTAGCTGCGTGGCGCCCAACATCTTGCCGATCAGCAGATACTCGATCCGCCAGTTCAGCGTGTTGACGATCTGTCCTGCCGTCAGCCAAAGCGAGAACGAAAACAATTCCCGCGCATGCCGGAAGGTTATGCGCGGCCAGAACGGCAAGACGGTATAGGAAACGATGATATTGGTAATCTGATAGGCGAGGGTGCCGAGAACAAGAGCCCAATAGCTCTGGTAGATCGCAGCGATTGCCACCGTCACGACGAAGCCGACCAGCTTTTGCGATACGTTGAGAACGAATTCCTGCCAGAAGATCAGATCACGCTGGAGCATGACGCGACGTGGATTGGCCAGGCCGCTCAGGAGCAAGCTGAAACTCAAAGCCAGCATGACGCTTGTCAGCCGGGGCTCGTTATAAAATTCGGCAATTGGAAAGGCACTGGCGGCAAACAGCAAAGCCAGGATCGCGCTTCTTGTCACGCTCAGCGTCCAAACCGCGCTGAAATGAACCTCGCTCGGGTCCTCGTGGCGGATGAGCGCCTGATTGAGCGAGAGTTCGGTGACGGAACTCAGAATGATCTGGATCGTCGTTGCAATGGCAACGAGACCGAAATCGGACGGTGCGAGGTACCAGGCGAGAACGAAGGTGCTGAGCGCCGAAAGCCCGTTGACGATGGCGCGGGACAGGCTCAGCCACATGCTGCCCTGGATCAGCCGGTCGGTAACACTGCTCATGGTCGAACGGCTCCGCACGTCATAGACATTGACCGTTGAAGCGGGCTGAGCGCCCATCCAAAGTATTTCTCTCCATTGCGGGAAGAGAGGGTGTTGATGAAGTTAGAAGGGATCATGCCTTATCGCCTCGTCACGAATCGGGTTTGCCTGGTCACAGGACGCTTGCCGTTTTCTTGGAAAAATCCTGCTTCAGCCGATCCAGTTCCAGCAGCATTCTGTTGTGCGCATTTACCATGGACTCGTCGGAACTCAGTTGTCCCGGCTTCTCTGCTACCCGCTGCAGCGTCTTGACCGTCGACCCGAAGACATAATTGCCGGTGAGCTGCCGGATGCGGCGGTGGCGGAACGTTATGTTCTTCAAAAGATAGGTGTTGTTCCGTACCAGTGATGCGCCTGCTTCGACGACGTTTGACGGGCCAATCGGGTCGAAGTCGATCTCCAGATCAAGTGCACTTGCCCAATCGTACCACTTGGCTCGGTTCCCCGGCGCGATCGGTCGAATCGCCCGCCAGGGAACGCGCAGCGCGTCTGAGATAATGCAGCCATGCATCGCCTCGGAGACCACTTTATGCGATGCGCTGATTTCAGTCAGAACCTTTTCCACCGGCCAGCGCGGATCGATATAGTGAATGCCTGCGAGTTCGCAAACCTTATCCCAACTGCCGTACATGGCGCTTTCGTAGTGCGGCATGAAGGAGACCGGGTAACGCTTTTCGATGCTTTTCGCATCCCAGCAGCTGCGCGTGAGGATGCCCGAATCGCCGATGGCGTAGCTCGGATCGATGCCGAGGACCTCGGCGGTCTTCTTTCCGCGCACGAAATAGAACGTCCAGTTGCCGTCGACTTTCGGCGGGTTGGTGTAGCCGCCGTAACCCGAGCCGAAGACGATCTTCTGCATGTTCGGGTCGAAATTGTCGTAGAGGATCGAGCCGATGCCGAGAAAGAGCTGGCTTTCGTCCTCATCGAAGAAGCCGGGCAGCAGACGCTCCCAGAGCCAATGGTTCAGTTCGTCGCCAAAATTCTCGTGTTTCCCCCGGTAGGCAAACATCTTCATCGTGCTTCTCCAGTCGGCAAGTGCGTCACGATCTGCGAGACCGTCTCGTCTTCGCGTGCCATGCGTCCGTAACGCGAAATGATCTTGATGTCGCTGCGGATTATCTTTGCCGGATTTCCCGCCACGAGCGAGCGCGGCGGCACGTTCTTGGTCACCACCGAGCCCGAGCCGATGACACATTCGTCGCCGATCTCGACGCCGGGCAGAATGATGCTGCGGGCGCCGATGAAGCAGCGCTTGCCGATCCTCGTGTGGAGGTAGAGCCCGCGTGTGAGATCGTGGGTGAGAATCGCAGCCTCAAAGGCGACGTAAGTTTCCGCGCCGATATGCAATCCCTTCGGGTTGGTCTTGTCGAAACGAACGCTCAAGGAAAAGCTTGCCGTCGGATCGATGTCCATTCCCCAGAATTTCGTATAGTAGAGCCATTTGGCCGTCACAATGCTGTTCCGCAGCGGCCGAAATACATTCAGTCCCCACTTCGGCTTTTTTCCTGTCTGCACCATCAAGTCCGACCCCGGCTGGAAAATTCGTCTAGCACGGAACTGTAATAGTCCTCGAGCATCCCCGTTTGGCGACGTAAGTCGAAACGCTCGGCCACCAGAAGCGGTGCCCGCGCGCTAAAGGCTGTCCACAGAGCCTGGTCGTTGAGCAGCCTTCCGACCGCCTCCGCCATTCCCGCGACATCCCGCTCCTCCACGAGATAACCAGTTTTCCCCTCTTCGATCGCTTCGCCCACGCCTCCCGAGCGAAATGCGACGACCGGAGTACCGACGGCTTCCGCCTCTAGATTGGCGAGGCCGAAAGCTTCGGCGTGACCATTCTCGAGGGTCACGCTTCCATGAAGATAAAGCTCCGCACTGGCGAGCAGGTCTCTAATCTCAGTCTGCGACAGGTTTTCATGGATCGTGACGCTTGGCAAGGAACGACGCGCCAGTGCTTCGATTTCCTCCTTCAACGGGCCCTGGCCAACCATGACGAATTCGACCGGGGTGCCGGCGGCGGCCACCCGTGAAAGCGCATCGATCATGAAACGATGGCCCTTGTAGTCGACGAAGCGGGCAATTGAAACCACGAGCCCTTTTTTTCGCGGACGAGGCTCCATTTTGAAGAGATCGAGATCGATGCCGATATGATGGCGATAGACGCGTTCGGCACGAAAGCCGAGCGCCAGCAGCCGGTCGCGGATGAAATCGGAAACGGCGATGTTCCAGCTGTTCCAGCCGGCCATCTCGCTCCGGCCCTTGGCGAAGAAACGCACCTGATTGAAGCCGCCCGGCTTTTTCGGATCACCGCGATAGGTGGCATCGAAGCCGTGGAACGTCGTGACCAGCGGCTTGCCGGCGGCGCGCGCCAATGGGCCGATGACATACCCGTTCTTGCCAAAATGGGCATGAACGAGATCGGCTTTTCCGATCGCGGGAAAGAGGAAGGGGAGACCGATCTGCGGGATTTTCAGAAGCAGTTCACCGGCCCGTGCAACGGGCGACCGACGGATGTCATGAACCGGAACAGTGGATTTTTTTGTATGGGCCGAAGAAATTCGCGAGCCAGCAAGAATTTCAGCTTCGAAAGAACGAAACGCTACCGCCTGGTTGAGAACAAATGCCTGGCTGGCAGGCAAAAATTTTTCCACATAAATAACGGCTTTTTTCATGAATCTGTTTGCGTCTCCGTTGTCTTGCGCATCACATCGCCTCTATTGCCCGCCGGATCCCATCAACCGCACTTCTCGGCGCATTGTTTTCGTCGTAAAGATTAACGCGCTTCGTGCAAGCCGCAGCGGGATCGGTCGCTTTCTCATCGGGCTCGCCGTATTTTTCCGACATGCCCCATACCGTCACGCCTTTCAAGTCACCATGTTCGGCGGCGACAGTGATCACCTCGCTGAAAATATCGGCGTAGGATGCCGGCGTGAAGGCTTTGTCGCGGTTCAGGAAGTGACAGGACGCATCCAATTCGGTGATGAAAACGCCGACACCCATGTCCTTCAGCGCCGCGCAGAAGCGCCCCATTCCTTCCGGATCGATCCGGTCGAGGCCGGGGCGGAAATGCGCCTGCAGGCCCACTGCATTGATCGGCGTTTTTTTGGCGACGAGATCCTCGACGATTTTCAGGATGCGCGCGCGCTTCTGTTCGAACACGTCGGATTTTTTCTCCAGATGCGTTTCGTTGAGCACCAGCGTCGCGCCGGGATTGGCCTGGTGCGCCATGTCGAAACTCATACGGATATAATCGTCGCCAAGAAGGCGTCGGAAAACACAATCCCGCAGATCCGGTGCATCATACTCCAACGGTTCGTTTACCACATCCCAAGCATCGATCGAGTTCTTATAGCGAGTGACAATCTGTTTTATATGACGGTTCATCGTCGCCTGAATGGTCTTTGCGTCGGTGATATCAGACACCCAGCCCGGGACGCGATACCAGATCAGCGTATGGCCATAAACCCTCATGTTGTTTTTGCGCGCAAATGCAACCATACGGTCGGCGCTGCCGAAGCTGAAAACACCCGGTCTCTTTTCCGTCGCACTCCACTTCAGTTCGTTTCGCGGCGTTATTGAATTGACGTTGTCGATGTAGATCTCGGCAGCGATTGGATCTTTGATGTTTTGCAAATCGATTGCCGATCCGAATCGGAACGACCTCCTGTCGGCAAGGACGCGCAGGCCTGCAGCGGCAGGCACCTGTGCCAGGGCCTGGCCCGTACGGACATACAACAAAGCGAGCGGAACCGAGGCGAGGAAACGTCTTCTATTCATTCTATCTCTCACTGTTAGCTTTTTTCATGTCCGTGGTGGAATTTGAAAGGCCGGGCCCGTCGGCACCGATCCATCACGAGATTCGCGTTCAATTCAGCAGAGTAATACAACCTCAAATATACTTTCCCGGCAGGGGATATTATTGGTGTCTGCTAGACTTTTCAGAATAACCCAAGATATAAACCGCTCGGGGAGGGCGCGCGCGATGGAAGATTGGTCCAGCTATCTGATGAGCTATTTTCATATGGCATTTCAAAATGCCGTTTTTTTTATGGCGACCATTCGAAACGGTCTCTCTGCTCTCGATGACTGGCAGTTCGCGGTCCTTATTCTCGGCATCATCGGCATCATTTCCCTCCCGTTCGCAGCGCTGGTCAGAATGTCGTGGCGGTTGCGCCGATCGGAAATCGTCATTCGCTCGCTGAACGAAGAGCTTGCGCAAGTCACGCAGGACCTCAATGTCGAGCGTGTCTGGCGTCTGGCGGGTGGGGACAGCACCGAACGGCCGAGTGCGGACAGTTTGAAAGAGCTCTACAAGATAATGGCCAGACATCACGACGATGCGCGTCACATGGCGTGATCAGTCCGTGCATGGGATGAAGCCGAGGACCTAATGCCGATGTTCCTGACTTTCAGCCGGCGCTTCGGTATGGGGAGTCTCGGAGACTGATTCCGGTTGCGCGCTGTCGATCTCGACTGCGGGGTCCGGCAACGGCAGCCATCTTCTGCCGGAAAAATAATTTCGTGTACTTTTCTGGGGTCCTGAAGTTGCATCCAGCGAGAGCGTGAAGTTGTAATTCCCGGGATTGAGCACCTCGCGGGTGAAGCCGATACTGGCTCCGAAGCCGTCTTCCTTGATGTCCTTCAGATTCTTGATCGCGTTCAGGGTCTCGTGAAAATCGAGCCATTGCGGTTGCCGCAGCATGATTTCGAAAATTCGCAGAATGGCGGGATCGAGCTGGCCATTTTCATCGGTCTCGGGATTGATGATTTTCACGCGCATATTGTTGATCGTGCCGGCGGCGTCGCCGCGAACGATGACGAAGATGGAGCTCGGGAGCTGATCCTTCTCCCGCTTGCCGCTCTGCTCGAAAAAGCATTCAAATGTATCGGCGTTGAAACTCGCCGCCGCCCAATCGCTGGTTTCGATGCCGGCATTGCGCAGCGCCGCACACATTGCGGCGCCGGATATCCGCCATGTTCGCAGGAAAGTCGAGGCGGTCCGTACCACCGGCGGTTCGATGACATGCAATGGAAGCATGAAGGTGGCCGGTGGTGTGGGGCGGGGAAGGGCTTTGGGGGAGGCGGTCTGACCTCCTGGGGAAAGAGATCGAAGCCAAAATAGTGGCTAACCGTCTTTAAGTGCTTCATGTTGTTGGAAAGCAGGACCGTTCCCATGACCAGCGAGAGGGAAATCGTCAGCAGCAACCAGAAGACCACGGGAACCCGCGGTTTCCCCACCGGCTGTTTTGCATATGCGGACGACGAATTATCGGGCAAGCTTGTCTTCTCCGGCGCGCGAGAAGGGGTTTCGATCGGGCTGTCTAAATCCAGCAGTATACATTGATCCGTTAAATATCTTTGGCTTCGTGTCGGCAATTGGGCACCTTTGTGCCTCGTCATGACGAAGGGCGCTGCGGGCTCGGCGGAGGCGCTTCAACATCATTGGCATCCGGGCCAAATTGCGCCAGCTGCAATAATCCACAGGTTGTTTTTACTCTGTGCACTGCTGAAAAAAATCCTTACGAAATATTTACTTTTAGTTGCATTCTTGCTTAAACTCTCCATTATACAGCTGGGCGTGCTGATAAACGCGGGAGACTTATTCACATGAAGGCTAAATCGCCGAATTCGATTGACGTCTATGTTGGCAACCGCGTGCGCGTTCGGCGAAAGACGCTCGGGATGACCCAGAGCGGCTTGGCCGAACTTCTGGGCATTACCTTCCAGCAGATCCAGAAATACGAAAAGGGAACGAATAGAATAGGCGCCAGCCGTCTTCAGCGCATATCCGAGATTCTTCGCGTGCCCGTCGGCTTTTTCTTCGAGAACGGCGGCTCCGGGCCGATCGACGGCGCGACGAATGAATTGAACAGCTTTTTGTCCTCGAAGGAGGGGCTGGCGCTCAACAAGGCATTCATCGCCATCGAGGATCCGAATATCAGGCAAAAGCTGGTGGCGTTGGCCAAAAGCCTGGCGGTCGCGGGATTGCCTGACAGCGACAGTGAACTGCAGGATTCGGTTGTGAACAGCTAAGGACGGATCGTGCTCTACCTGCAGACATTCGGCGATCTGCGGTTGACCGAAACGAATGGCGACCCGGTTCGCTATCCGATCAAGGGCCTGTTGATGATGGCCCATCTCTATGCCGGCGCGAGCCATGAACTCAGCCGTTATGAATTGGCTCAGTTTCTATGGAATGACGTCGAATCCGAGCTGGCGAGGCTCAATCTGCGCAAACTGCTTTCCCGCATCCGCGAGACAGACGGCGGACGCGCCGAAATTCCCTTCGATTTCACCGCCACCACGGTTCGTCTCAACACGCAGGCGGTTTCCAGCGATCTGGATATTTTTCGCGCCGGCGGTTCGCCGCTGGAGCGGCTGAACGCGATCGCCGAACTGACCCAGCGTGGGTTCATCGGAAATATCAAACCAGCGACAAAGCTGATAGACGCCTGGATCAGGGCACAACGGGACGCCCAGGCGCTGCAATTGCGGCAGGCATTGCTGGATGCGTTGCCGGATGCACAAAAGCCCGGCGCTGCGCGCTCCATTTCCGGCGCCGCCCTGCAGATCCTCGAACGGGATCCGAATGACGAGCAGGTCAGAGCCTTGCTGCACCGGCTATCCGGCGGTTCGTCCCTCAGCGAGAGATTGCCGAAGGGCGACGGCCATGCCAGGGTGCAGGTGAAGCGTTCCGAGGCCGGCGGTGAGACGACCGCCGACATCGAACGCGTATCGCAGGCGCCGCTGATCCTACCTCGGCTGGTGCTGCTTCCCCCGACATCGAAACATGCCGATGCCGGGCTTGCGCTTGCCAACGCCCTGATCGAAGACGTCACGATCGAACTCTGCGCGCTCAGAAACATTTCCATCGTAGCGCCCCATACGGCCGGCCAGATCCGCCGCGACTCCGAGAAGGCTGCCGTGGTCGCCCGTCACTCGATCGCCTATCTTCTGGATACACGGCTTTCCGAAGAGGGATTGTTCGCCCAGCTGGTTTATTTTCCCACGGACGAGATCATCTGGGCTAATCGCTTTACGATGACGCCCGATATATTGCCGCGTCAGAGACGGCTGATCGCGCAGCAGTTGACCATGTCTGTCGCCCGCGAGCTGGCTGAAAACGAGGAAGAGCGCTTACGCTTCGAAGCCAATCCTGAGGCCTATCACGCCTATCTGGTCGGCTCGAGCCTGATGAGCAAATTGACATTGCCGCATATCCGCCGGGCCCGAAAAGCTTTCAAGCAGTCGCTGTCGCATAAGGCGGATTTCTCTCCGTCATTTACCGGGCTGGCGAGGACCTTCACCAGCGAGTGGCTCGTGACGGCGCAGGGAAACAATGAGCTGCTGCATCTGGCGGAGCAGAACGCGCTTCGGGCCATCGAGCGGGATCCGGCATCGGCGGCGGGCCATCGCGAGCTTGGTGTCACCAAACTCTATCTCGGCGATGTCGATGCCAGTGTCGCCGCACTTGATCTGGCCGAACAACTCAGCCCGCATTTTGCCGATGTCATCTACAGCCATGCCGACACGCTCGTGCATGCATCCCGCCCCGGCGACGCGCTCGCCAAGATCAGAAGAGCGATTTCGCTCAATCCGATCGCGCCTGATGCCTATCTCTGGTGTGCTGCGGGAGCGAGCTTCTTCCTTGAACAGTACGAGGAGGCCATCGCCTATGTTGAGGCGATGAAAGACAAAGCGCCGGCCCATCGCATCGCCGCGGCCAGTTGCGCAATGATCGGCGATCGAAAACGGGCGCTCTTCCATCGGCAACGGGCCGAAAGTATCAACCCGGTCTTCGACGTCGAGAAGTGGCTCGCCATCGTTCCCTTCAAGGAAGATTGGCAAAAAAAGCTTTATCGTGAGGGCCTGTTGAGGGCTGGTTTTTAACAATAGCTGAGGGGCATTACATGGCGAAAGCTGTCATTATAGGTATACCGGGTGAGGCGGGTCTCTGGCTTGCCGATCTCGACGCGGGTACGGTCAAGCCTCTCAATCCGACGGGGGAATTGGCGACTGCAAACGGCCTGCGCAAGGCCGGCGGCACGTTCGTGAAGAGCGTCGACCTCGCCGTCGCGGTTTCCTCGGCGCAGGTTGCCCTTTCCGGTCACGTCGACGGCTGAGCCGGTATTCTGACACACCGGTCCATATATTCCGACAGGGTCATGTCGCCGCGGGAAACCCTTTCCCGCGTCGAACCTCTTTTGGCCGGGTTCGGCATCACCAGGGTTGCGCGACATACCGGACTGGACGATATCGGAATCCCCGTCTGGTGCGCATACGCCCCGAATTCCCGCTCGATCGTGATTGCCCAGGGAAAGGGCCTGACCGATCTCGATGCCAAAGTATCCACTGTCATGGAAGCCCTCGAACGGGCGGTCGCCGGCGAACCCTCCGTCGATCTCGTCCACGGCACCTCTTCCCGTCTGCAGGCAATGGGGCACAAGACCGACGTGCTGAATTGCCTGACCGCTAGCCACAAACCCGATCTCGGACCGGACGAGGAGACGGAATGGGTTGCCGGCGTCAATATCCTCACCGGCGAGGAGGTCTATATCCCCTTTGAAGCGGTGGTGCTCGACCGCACGCGTGACGCGCGATACTGGATGTCGTCGGATGGCCTGGCCTCGGGAAACAATGTCGAGGAGGCGATCTTGCACGGCGTCCTGGAGCGTATCGAGCGTGACGCCCATGTGTTGTGGCAGGTGGGCGCGGAAGCGGATCGTTATGCCGGCTGCACCGATCCCCGCGGCTTTGAGGACGGCGCCCTGGACGGGTTGATCGACAAGATCGAAACCTCGGGATTGGCGCTCAGGCTCTTCGATATCACCAGCGACATCGGGATCCCCTGTTTCACCGCCATGCTGGGTCCTGGGGATTCCCTCCTGGGCTCCCGGGATTTTCACGGCAATAAGGACATTCGCCTCGTCGAGGTGACCGGCGGCACCGGCGCTCATCCGTCTCCCGTGCGCGCGGCCATTCGGGCGGTGACGGAAGCCGTGCAGTCCCGGATGACCTATATCAGCGGAGCCAGGGACGATATTTCTCCCGCAACGTTCTCAAGATGGCTGCCGCCGCTGATGCGGCAGGCCTTCGATGCGGTTGCCGCACCGCCCGCCGCTGCCATCGGCCGTGACGAGGCGGCAGGGTATCACCAACAGGATCTGCCGCAGTTGCTGCAGCATGTGCTCGACGCGCTGAGAAACAGGCGGATTGCTTCGGTGATCGCCGTGCGTCTCAGCGACGACACGCTTCCGTTCAGTGTCGTCAAGATTGTCATCCCCGATCTCGAAAATCCGGAGGGGGAGCGCGCCCGGCGGTTTGGAACGAGGGCGCTTGCAAGGGCGATAGGATTTTGAAGATCATTTTCGCAGGTCCCAGTCTTCCCGATGCGGCGTCGCTTGCCGGCGAGGGGATACGCGTCTTGCCGCCTGCCACGCAAGGCGATGTCCTGGCCGCGGTGGAGCAGGGTGCCAATGTCATCGGCCTGATCGACGGCGGCTTCGAATATGCCGCACCGGTCTGGCACAAGGAAATTCTCCATGCTCTGTCGCTGGGTGTCGCGGTTCTCGGGGCGGCAAGCATGGGCGCGTTGCGCGCTGCCGAATGTCATCCGTTCGGCATGATCGGAATCGGCCGCATTTTCGAAGACTATCGCACCGACCGGCTGGTCGACGATGCCGCCGTCGCGCTCACGCACGCGCCGAGCGCGCTGGGCAGCAAGCCGCTGACGGTACCGCTCGTCAATGTCAGCGCAACGCTCGATGCGATGGAGGACCGCGGACTGCTGGAAAGTCGGTTGCGCCAACAGCTCGAAGATGCCGCAAGCGCGATATTCTTCAAGAAGCGAACGTGGCGAGCGGTCGTCGAGCAATGCGCAGGGCTGGCTGAGCCGGATCGTGCGGGCCTGCTGGCGGCACTTCTGTCGAACGCCGTCGATCAAAAACGCATCGATGCCTTGGGATTATTGAAAGCCGTGCAGGACGTCCGCGACATTCGCTCAACTGCCGATCTGCCCTGGAAACTGCACGACACCTCTTTCCCCACGCGCCCTGCATTGTGAACCGAAGCCGGTAATAGTCACCGAGGGTTGTGTCACGCTTTTTTCACGGGCTGGATCACTTCCACACGCGTATCATTTCCTCAATTCATTGGAGAACTGGGGCATGGGCGTGACATCGGTTGTCAAGATAGATGCAGACCAAGGGGCGGAAGACGGTCTGGAAGAGCTCGTCGCGTTGGCGCGGATGATCGCCTATGCGCGACAGGTCGCTCAGGATGTCAAACTGCCGTTCGCGACGAATTGCCTCGACCTTGCGCTCGAGGCAGTGAAGCAGGAAGTCGGGGAGGGCTTGACCAGGGAATTGGCCGAATTGAGCTCCCCGGTTCCGCAAGTGAGCGTAAGAAGTCATTAGTACGATTAGTACGGCACGTCCGATAGGGCGCGCCGAGAACGCTCCATCACTTCAAACCCGCGATAACCCCGAAAATCAGCTTCGATTTTCGGGGTTATGTGTGTGGTTGCGCGCAGCCGAGCAGTCGTCAATCGAACGGAGCCGTTTGTTTCAATCGCGGTGAGATAACGCGCTGAAACGCGCACGCTTGGTATGTGCCCATGCTTCGGCGTTTCGGGTCAATTGTAGGTTAGGGAAGTCCGGCTCGTTTCCGGCCGTTGGCGCTTTATTCAGAAGCTGTTCAAAATCCGCCTCACGGATGGGTTTCAAGCGAGGGGTAAGCGGCTTCGCTGACGTTGCCTCCGGGCAGGGAGGCGGCGCGATTTCGCACTCAATGTCTTCTGCACGACCAGCCGATCAACGACCGACCCTTCATCTCAATGGGTCAGGTTGCGCTTCTGGGCCAGCAACAGAATGTAATCGTCGGCAATGTCTGCGATGGCCATTGCGACTTCCGCCGGATCGCATCCCTCGACCTTCGTATTTGCAATGAACTGATAGACCGCCTTCTCGATCTGCTTCCGGCAGATCATCACGCGCTCATCGTAACCAAATTCCGGAATCTGCGATGCTATATCACTCATCAGGTCGGCTCCCTCACTACTTACAGTGACCATGACACAAATTATAAGTTGAGCAAGCAAATGCTTTATGAAGGGTTAATTCGTTTGGGAGGTGCGACCATTTCGACACAGGTCAGCCATCTTACAGGCCGCACGCGTGTTGAATCAGGACATGTCAACTGCGCCGCGAGCAATCGCTTGTGTCGTATCGGGAGGCTCGTCAAAGAGGACAGGAATGTCTTAGGTCGTTGAGTTTTGTGCCGGTATTTCAATTGCGAGTCCAGGCTCATATGCCGACTTTTGAAAAGACAGACCGAATGCTGTTGGCCGACCTGTTCGGTGCAGGTCGCAGGTAGATAAGAGATACCCTTTATTTATCAATATATTACACTTCAATCCAGCGGTCGTGTTTTGCATCGGCAACTTTTCTTCTCGCGACCGTCCCAGGATTGTTGGACCATCCGCGGTGACCAATCATCACCGATGATGCAGGCATTTGCCGGGGTCGTTGAGAGCCCGGCGGGAGAAGTAGCTTTCGGTAGATCTTCTGTTCCCAAGTCGAAGGTAATGCTGATGCTCCTTGAAAATGTATGCACAATATATGAAATCGATAACTGAGTTCATCAGGATAAAATTTATCAAAAGGTAAAATCATTAATTTCAGACAATGGTTGTATTTAAAAATCAATTGTAAGACGATTAAGTTTATACATGATGGTAATCATTTGATTTGTTGTTCTTAATTGCGGCAGTGATGCTTATGAAATTCTATCGGATGGTAGTCTCGAAGTGATGATGATCTTTCTGTCTCCGCAATTTCATTGCGGATCCGGAAGCATCACCGAGGTGAATTGAGGCGATAGTCGAAATATTGACGGAATAGAACCCGAATTTTGCTCTTCAATTGCCGATGACGGGGGATTTTCTGATCGAACCGAACTCAACAGCGATAGTATCGCCATCCGCGGTGAAATCTATTTATGCCGATGCGGCGATAACGGCTGTCGCATTTGTTGCAATCAGCCAAAAAAGCAAAGTCGAGGACCCGCCGGGGTGGGTGACGGGTCCTCTGCTAAGAATGTTTGCACGTGCATAAGGATGATTACAGTAAAACTCTGTATTGTCACAGATCATTATTGGGGTAATTGCTTTTTTTATATCTTGTTCTCTTATTTGCTCTTACTATTCTGATTAATTATCAAATTCGTAATAGAAGGTAGTGAGGTAGTCGCCACGCCGATTGAAGTGATGGGTTGTTAAACCTTTAGATTTTTGAGCAGCCGGGCGAAAAACTGCCGCCGGCGCTGGCGCCACCAACAGATGTGTAGTCGGCAAGCATCAAGCCTCCTGCGACGAGGCCGCCGCAGAGCATTCGCCGGATCGATCGATCTCCGACAAGTGCCTTAACAATGCCTTCGTCCTGAAGCGTGTCCAACCGCCAACCAATGGGACAAGTGGGTCTATCTCTTCGAATTTCCTGAAATTCTTTCCCTTTTGTTCCTTGGCTGGCCAGGCTTTGGACAATGTCCTGCGTGCGGCTCTGTCGGCTTTTGAAAGGATCAATTTGAACAGGATGCCGGAAGCAAGCATTGGGCTATGATGATAAATGTGCTTGAGCGAGGTCGCGGCGCGGCGCCAATCTTTCAATGCGGCAAATTTTGAAAATGCATAAAGATTCGCCGAGGCGCGGGCGCAATTGACGACAAAAGTTGGAAGCTGTGGATTGCGGGCGATACATTGCTCCGTCACAGCCAGAAGCGATAGCGCCATTTGCGACCTGTCGGAAGACATGGCTGCTGAATGAACACGATATCCCACTAGACCCAACGGCACCGTCTCGATCTTGAAATGCTCAGCTGTACGAAGTTCGAAGTCGAAATCCTCGCATCCTCCGATACCCTGCCTGGCATAACTTGGATCGTAGCCACCGATCTTCTCAATGACTGCGCGGCGAACCATGAAGCCGCTGCCATTGCCGACGAAGCGGAATACGAGATGACGGGTGAAAATGGTGTCCCTGGCGTTCAGTGACGAACCGGATCTCATGCAATATCCCTCGGGATCGATGAGACGGTGAAGAGCATAGACCGCGCCCCAGGTGTTCGGCAGGGGATGGAGAGCCGAAAGCATTCTTTCGATATAGGTCGGATGCCACAGATCGTCGGCATCGAGGAAGGCGATATAGTCGGATTTCGATGCTTCAATCCCAGCGTTGCGGGCCGCGGCGACGCCACGGTTTTCAGTCGAGACAATCCGGATCCTTGGATCACTTGCGGCAAAATGGCGACAGATCGAGGCTGTGTCGTCCGTCGAGCCGTCGTCGACGATGACGATCTCCAGCGCCTTGTGGGTCTGGTCGATGACGGACTGGAGCGTCTGGGCAAGGTAGTCTCTGGCGTTATAGGCGGGGATCACGACGGCCACCCAAATCCCGGACATCGTTGACATATCCATCTCCGTCACCCGAGCTTCGACGTGGGAGCGGGGGGGCGGAGATCGATCCGATTCTTCATCAGCCTGGCCACAGCGGGCCGATGGCTAACGACGATGAGCGTTCTGCCGGCGTCTTCTTTCATCGCCGAAAACACCCGCATCTCGGTTTCTTCGTCGAGCGCGCTCGTCGCTTCGTCCAACAGCAGGATCTGAGGCCGGCCGGCGAGCGCGCGCGCCAGGCCTATGCGTTGCCTTTGTCCGCCCGAAAGCCGGATCGCCTCGTCGCCCAGCCATTCATCGAAGCCATACGGCAGATCGTTGATGAACTCCGTTGCGCAGGCCACATCGGCCGCCCAGCGGATATCCTGCTCCGATATATCGCGACGAAACCGGATGTTGTCGAGGACTGTGCCCTCCATCAGTTCAACGTCCTGACCCGACACGGAGAGCAGCTCCAGCCAACTGGAACGGTCAATGGTTGCGAGGTCCCTTCCGTCAATGGTGATCACGCCTTGGCTCGGCGGGTTGAGATCGAGAATCATGTTGAGGATTGTGGTTTTGCCGGAGCCGCTCGGCCCCGTCAGAGCCGTCGTTTCGCCTGCCCTGATGGAGAAGCTGAGATCGTCAACAGCCGGGGCGTTCGACCGCTCATAGGCGAACGAGACGTTGTGGAAGACAATCGCCTCCGCCAGGCGGGTGACCGGCTCTCCTTGCGAGGTCAGTTTGATGTCATCCTTCTCCGCAAGCAGCGCCAGGACGTTTTGCAGGGACGCTTCCATCTCGTAAAGACTCAGAATCTGGGAATCGAATCCTTTGATATGCGGCTGCAGCCTGTAGAGAAGGATCGTGGCCGAGAGCGCCGCCTTGAAATCCACCGGCAGGAATTCCGAGGATAGAATGATCGTCAGGATGACACCGAACGTCAGGATTTCACTCACAAGCGAGGTCGTCGCGCCCATCCAGTCCGACCGGCGCCAAGTCTGGCCGACCTCCCTGGAAAGCGCCGCGAAGAGCTGCTGGTGGCGCTTCTCGAGGCCGAAGCTTTTGACGGCCTTGGCAGTTTGGAGCGTTGTCCAGCTCAGTTGCGTCAATGCCTCCACTGCCGCCACCGCCGAGGCTCCCACGCGCCGGTAGGCGCCGGCAAAGAAGCCTAATGCGAAATTATGGAGGACGCCGAAGATGAGCCCGAGCAAAGCGATCGGCCAGGCCATCACCACCATGCCGACGCCGAAGATCACGATCGTGCCGAAATTGACCCCCAACCGCACCAGGCTGGCATGCGCCGAGGAGACCGCATAGGATTCCGTGGCGATGACGTTGATCAGGTCGCTACGCTCATAGTCCTGAAATCGCTGGAAAGGAATGGCCAGGACCTTAGCGTAGAGGCGATCCCGCATCCTGTCGCTAATCCGATGATTGATCGCGCTCGAGATGAGCGAGTTGGCGCATCCCAGAAAAATCCGCAGGAGGATGGAGCCGATGAGAATGCCGATCAGGACAGGCTTGGAAAGGCTGAGGTCGATGTTGCCGAAAAACGCCGGGAGCCATGCAATGGCGGAGCCGGAAACCGGGCCTTGCTGCCCTAGAAGAAAGACCAGGCTGACCAGAAGGGTTATCCCGATCATTTCCGAAAGGCCGGTGAGAATTCCGAGGACGATCATCACCGTCATCTTGAACCGCAGCGCCGGCACGAGTTGCCGAAGCTCGCGGAACCGAGCTGCCACGATCAGGTTGTAGGCGGTGGCCGGCTTGGCGGATGCAGGTTTTCGAAACCTATTCATTGTCGGCCACCCGCGCAGCGATGGGGCTGGGCGCTTCCCTGGCCGGCATGCCGGCGTATCGATCGCGGAAAGCTGTTCCGGCTTGCGGGATGACCGCGGCGAAGCGGGTTTTGGGTCGGGCCGGAGGCTTGCCCAGGGCGCGCCTCGCTATGCGTATGCCGTGGCGTTTTACCTGCCGCCATCCCTGCTGCATGCCATGGATGACAAGGCGTGAGGGGTATTTGCTCACCATCATCGGCGCCAGCTTTTTGAGCTGCGCATAATCGTCGTCGAGAAACGCCTTTTTGAAATACCAGGAGGCGGTGTTGAATTCGGCGGTCCGGATATCACGCTCAAAATGTGGATAGCGGGCGATGATCGGCGCCATCACCAAGGCGTGGGACTTCAGCATCCGATAGGCATTGCTGGACATGTTGCCCTTGGTGAAACGATAGCCGGTCAGAAAATCGGGTACCAGCGCGAAGGGCAGCGTTTCGGCGAGCGCCAGATAAAGTTTCAGATCCTCACACCCCTCGGCGCCGTTGTCGCGCAGGCCGGCGTCATAGCCGCCGCAGCGAAGAATCTCCGCCCGCGGCATCAAGGGCGTGCTGCCATTGCCGATGAAATTTTCCCGCAACAGCGGTTCGAAGATGTTTCCTTGATGCAGGACCGGGCGCGAATGGCCGAAAATGATGCCGTTTTCGTCAATCGCCGCATACCAATTGTAGGCAACTCCGTTTCCGTGGGGAAATTTCAGCACCGCCTCAAGCTGGAGCTCGATCTTGCTGGGATGCCACACGTCATCGGCATCGACAGGGGCTATATAGAAGCCGCGCGCCTCTTTGATGCCGTGGTTGCGCGCCCGCGCAACCCCACCATTGTCCTGGCGGAGAACACGGACACGGCGATCGGTCAGGCTGTAGTCGCGCGCAAGATCGAAGGTGCCGTCCCGCGACCCGTCGTCGACCACCAGGATTTCGAGCTTGTCGTAAGACTGGGCAGAGACGCTTCGCAATGTTTCGACAAGCGTCTTCTCGGCATTGTAAGCCGGTATGACGATGGTGACCAAGGGGGATGCTGCGGCAATCATGGCTTTGTCATCCGATAAAGGCTCCGGGCAGGCCGATGAGTTCAGGGAAGGCTTCAAGCGGGCGATCCCCGCGCACTTCGAAGCGCGGCAGAGCGAAGAAATTATCGGAGAAGGTAGCCTTTGCCGGCCGGGTCGTGAAGCCGACGCTATAGCCGGCAAGCGCCAGAATGCCCGGGACCCTGAAGTCTGTCCCGCCATAAGGAAGTGCGATCGATTCCACCGGGGCGCCCAGCCGGCTCTGCAGCGCGTCGCGCGATAATATGGCTTCGGCCAGCAGGGCTTCGTTATCAATCGCACTGGCTGGTGTGTGGGATGCGAGGTGGGAGCCGAAGCTGATGCCCTTTTGGTGCAATTCCTGAATTTGCGACCACGACATCAGCGGTGCAGGTTCTCCATGGGCGGAATCCCAATCTGACCGACCGCCGACCTTATCGGTCACGACGAACACGTCGGCGCTGAAATCATTCTCGGCAAGGATCGGGTAGGCGTTCGTCTGGAAATCCAGATAGGCGTCGTCGAAACTCAGCATCACAGGCCGGCCCTGGATCGGCTTGCCGCTGCGCAGAAGATTTGCCAGGTTCTGCGCGGTCACGCTGTAATAGCCCTGTCGCCTCAGGAACTGCATCTGCTTGCGGAAAATCTCCGGCGGCGTGCGGAAGCGCCGGAGTGCAGCGGGGCCGTCTTCTGCGATCCTGTGATACATCAGAATGGGAACCGAGGTGGTCACCTCCGTCTTCCATGCCGCCTCGCGCGCGATGCCCGCCGGTCCGCAGATAATGTGCTTTGCCACATCCGTATCCAATGGGGCTCCGTGCGCTTCGATCCACAGGGCGGGATTGGCCACGGCACCTTTCCTGAATCGGTGGATGGCGTAAAGCTCGGTGTCGATCGTCTCTTCCAGGGCGAGGCCGGCCTGCGCGGCAAAAACCCGTTTTATCGTCTCGACACCGAAAGGATGGCCCCAATCGAAACCGGTTCGGCCGGGTTCGTCCTGGCGGATATGCGCGTGGGCAGTGATCAGGTAGCCGTCCGGCTTCACTGCTGCGGCCATCTTCCGGCAGACGGCCGCAAGCATCTCCTCATCCTTCATATAGTAGAGGACTTCGGAACAGATAACGAGATCCTGCTCGGGCGGAACATCGCTTTTGACGAAATCGAGAACACGAAGCTCGACGTTACCATGGTCGCGGCACCGCTTGATCGCCCTGTCGATCGCGCGCTGGGAAATATCGGTGGCCGTCAGCCGACCGACCCTTGGCGCCAGCTTCTCGGTAAAGATTCCTTCGGCGCAGGCGAGTTCGAGGGCCTTTTCGATCCCTTCCGGGATCAGGCTCAACGTCTGCGCATATTTGACTTGCTCGTAGACCGAGATGTAATTCCATGGATCCGGGCGTTCGAACATATGCTCCCAGTATTCCTCTTCCGATTGAGTGGAAGCAGTCTCTTTTCTTTTCTCCGACCTTGGCCCGGGAGAATTTCGAAACGGCGGTGCCAGTCGATGTTCGAAATCCCGCAGGATTTCGGAAATCCGGGCGTCATTGTCCTGTTTGTCGCCGGGCGCTGTGGCAAGGAGGGCATTGCGTCCGACACGCACCAAAAACCTTTCGAGACGCCCTCGCCGCCGGCCGCTTTTGATGATCAGTCCGCCGAAGGTCCTGTAGCCGCGCAATGCCTCCATTGTCCAGGAGCTGGCATAGGCGAGTGCGTGGGGCGTTTGCAGATGCTCGTCTGCCTGCATCTCATGCATGATCAGCCTGATCTGCGCCCGGATCGAAAGATCGCCCCAGAATGGCCCGACAAAGGAGCCGACATGTTGTCCACCGGACATGGCGTGCATGACGAGCGTGTCGGCTGGTTCGGCCTTGGGGATTCGCGAAAGCGTTTCGAGCGCGACACTGACCACCTGGACATTGCCAAGCGTGAATGACCGCAAAGGGTTTGCGGCGGATATGTGCCAAGAAACGGCGTCAATGATCTTGCGCCCAGCGCCAGGCATGGAATGATCCTGAATTAGCTGGATGAGCGAAAGGAACGTCGGTCGCCATTTATCGAGAACATCGATGAGACCGTCTGCCCGATCGATAAAGAGCCCTGTCTGCAGGCCATGGAGGATTACGCCGGCAAAAAGGTTTTCGTAGCCCGCGGCGTCCGGCATGTCAGGCAGAAGCGCTGCAAGGGCTGCAATATCCAAAGTCGGATCGAGCTTGGCGGCGACGACCCAGGCGAGCATGCGCAGTTGGCTGACGGGGGGCGTGATCCAACCTGTCTCCGGCCCCCCTGCCGACAAGCCCTGCTGCATCTGCAGCGCCTGCGCTTTCGTCGTCACGCGAACGGCGTCGCGCACCAGTTTGACCGGATCGCCGGACAGCGAACCGGCCTTCATGCGATAGAATGCGAGGCATTCGTCCACATGGCAAAATTCGGCGCCTGCAAAGGCCATGCGGAGCCAGAGATCCCATTCCTCGCCGGTCTGCAAGGTTTCATCCATGCCTTCCAAATGCTCGAAAAGGCTTTTGGGAAAGACGACCGTATGGATGGCAAGGGCGCAGAAGGAGGAGAATTCGCGCTTGGCGGCATCTCCCGTCAGGATGGGAGCCTGTTCTACCCGCAGCAGCCGGCCGCCCGGAGCAACGCGACGATAATCGCAATAGGCGAGAACGGGTGGAGATGCATCCTCTGCCACCGGCTGCATGTTTTCGATGAAGGTCGGATCCAGCCAGTCGTCGGCATCCAGCATGCAGAGCAGGGGAGCGACCGCAAGGCGTGCAGCGTGGTTTCGCGCCGCGGCGGCGCCGGCATTCGGCTGACGGGCGGGGAGAATACGGCTATCCGTTCTTGCTATGCCCTCAAGCACCTCCCAGGTGCGGTCGGTCGAACCGTCATCGACCACGACCGCCTGCCAGTTCGATCGCGTCTGCTGCTGCAGGCTGGCAAGACATTCGGCAAGCGTGTCGTCTGCATTATAGGCGGGGATGAGGAATGAAATGTCAGGCGTCGCGGCGATTACCATGCGGGCCTCTTCCATCGCCGCAGAACGTATAGCGCGCCGTTTACGCTTCCGAGCATCTCCTGCTTCAGGAAGAAGTCGTGCGATGTCGTGCCTTTGCGAAGCCGTCTTCGGAGCCTTCCCGCGTAATATTTCGGAAACGAGAGCAGGATGCGCCGCAGATTGGCGTTATTTCCTGTGTTCTGATACTGGACCAGCAGTGCTGCGACATGGCCACTCATATATTGGTAAATCTGTTTGGCGAGCCCCTTCATATCCTTGCGATGAAAGTGCCAGGCTACCGCCGTCGGCTCGTAGCGGCAGACATGGCCATGATGGAGGAGCCGGTTCCAGTATTCGGAATCGCCCGAGCATCCGGCAGCGCCCATATCCAGGCGGACATCGAACAGGCCGATCTCCTCGAAGACCTTGCGACGGAAGGCCTGACTTGCGCCGGCCCCGATCGTCCAGACCGGAGCGCCGTAACGTGTATCCCGACGATAGAAGTCCTGATTGAAATCCTGCCGCAGATAGCCCCTGCCAAAACCCCAATGCTTTTCGAAGATAAATTGTGCGGGCGTTGCAAGTTCTCCGGGAAGAACCAACCCGGTTACGCAGGCGATCTCCGGCAGGTCGAACCCCTTCATCAGGTTTTCCAGCCAGCGCTCGTGGAGGACGACGTCATCGTCCGTAAACGCGACGAATTCGGTTCTCGCCGCACGAACCGCCGCGTTGCGCGCATAATCCAGCCCGACCCGGTCTTCGCGGACATAGGTTGCGCCCGATTCCTCCACCACACGACGTGTCGCATCACCGGCGGAGGCATTATCCACCACGATGATCTCGACGGGGCCGAGCGACTGTTTGGGGATCGAGGCCAGGCACCGACGTAGCTCCTCCGGCCGGTCCTTGGTGCAAATCAGAATGCTGACGTCTCGGTTGCGCACCGGCGTTTGCGCGACATGACGCGCATGCTCGAGGGTCTCGGGCCGCACGATACGCTCGGCGAGGGCGGTAGCTGTCTCGGGCATTTCTATATAGGTCTGTCCGACGGGAAGACCATCCGACAGAAAAACCACGAGCCCATCGGTGATCGGGGGCGAAACGGCATCGAGACGAGAGGAGGCGAGATCGAGATAGTGAATCGGTACGGGAAAACTCATATCCTTCAGATCGGACGGAATTGGTTCTCGCATCATACTCTCTCAATCGCACCGTGAACATACGCCGCGCGCATCCAAGACGCGAGTCTCGAAAGCCGACATGGTTTATTCCGCGGCGTGCCTCATTTGGTCCCTGAACCAGTCGAGAGTCATCGCCACGCCCTGTTCGTAGGTGATTTTGCACGACCACTCGGGCATGACATAGTGCGCATTGGTCAAGTCCGGCCGTCTGTTCGTGGGATCCTGCGGCGGTGACGGTTCGAAGACGATCGGCACGCCGCCGACAAGTCTGGAGACATATTGCGCGACTTCGAGAACCGAAATCTCGCGATCGTTGCCGACGTTCAGAGGCCCCTTATAGTCGGTTTCATTCATCCAGAAATATCGCGCGAAACCATCGACAACGTCATCGACATAGCCCCAGCTGCGAGACTGAAGGCCGTCGCCGAACACGGTAATCGGCCGGCCCGAAAGCGCCTGGGTGATGAAGTTGGAGACTGCGCGGCCATCGTCGGACCGTGTCCGCGGGCCATAGATGTTGAAGGGGCGAACGATCTTGACGTCGAGCCCCTGGGTACGCTGCATCTCGAACAGCAGCGACTCCGTGCATCGTTTGCTCTCGTCGTAGGATGAGCGAGGTCCGGTGCAGTCGACCTGGCCCTTATAGGATTCCGGCTGCGGCGACACCAGAGGATCGCCATAGACTTCGGAAGAAGATGTGAAACCGAAACGTCCGCCCTTCTTCAGCAGATCGAGAAGCCGGAACGCTCCGAGAAGATTGGCGGAAATCGTCCTCTTCGGCTCCTTCATGTACCACGGCGGCGATGCGGGGGATGCAAGGTGATAGATTTCGTCGAATTTATCCGACGTCTGCAGCGTCTCGACGTCGGCTTTCACGAAATGGAAACGGGGGTCTCTGATGTGCGCGATATTTTCGAAAAGCCCGGTCCAGAGGTTGTCAACAACGACCAGCTTCTGAATGTCCGTCCTCAGCAAAAGTCGATCACACAAGTGGGATCCGATGAAGCCAGCCCCGCCAGAAATCAATACGCTTTTCATTGCATTGCGCCTCGTGACTTGAGAAATGTGCCTGTTTATTAGCATCGCCTGTAATGCATGGCAATTATTTAGAGGAGTTCTAAGAAATACTCACTCATTAATGTTAATCGTTAAATGTAACTACTTTAAGGTGATTGTCGCTGCCGATGCCGCGCTCGATAACGAGCGACCGCGCCGGACCGGATACTACAGATGAGCGTTGCGCGATCATCACGACCTGCCCTATCTCGACTATCCGTGCCATGAGAAGTCCGCCCATCTGCGGGTACGATCGAAGGAATCCGCATGGTTTCGAGAACCTCTCCGACGCGTTCCGGATCCAGAGCTGAGGTTGCTCATCGACAAGCATGTCGCTCGGCGGCAACGGGGATCCTTGATGTGTGCTATATTTTCGAAAGGTCCAGTGTAAACATTGTCAACAACAACCAGTTTCCGGACATCGTTTCCTAAGTAGAAGTCGGTCACAGGCGATCCAATGAAGCCGGCTCTGCCAGAAATTAATACGCTTCTCACATCAATGCGCCTCATTACTTCAAGATATATTATTGTTATTACAGCGATTGAACGTTTGGTATGGGCACGAAGTCCGGGGTTGGATCGGACTTTGGTCTGAATTTCCCGCGCGCGGAAGCGATCGTCGTCGTCTTTTCAAACGCCTGGACAACGCTTTAACACATTGGATCTACCTCATTTTTCCCGAGCATAGATTCCGATTTTCGGGCCGATGCGCGCGCATCGCCCATAAGGTGTGCCAATTGTTTAGGAGATCCTAAAAAATCTAGTCGGCCATACGCAGATACATGGAATGTCACGCCTTCGTGGTGCCGCTCGGCTGTTGCTGGTGACCGCACAGGCTTCTGGCACTGGGCGGCGACGCCTGGTTTCTCGGGACCGCCAGCCCGGTTCCACCATGGCCGTTCTGGCGCTTTTGACCGGCTTCGTGCTGCGCATCAAGCCTTGACGATGAGGTCAGCCCTCTGGGGACGACGCAAGCCGGTTGGCATCGAACTGGGCGGCGACCGGAATGATATCCTCACCTGACGTCGCGATATTGACCTCACGATGAACCGTGCGCGGGGAAATGCGAGGCGCGCTCAATTCAATTATCTCGCCAGGAGTATGCAGCGCCCATTTCATCAGCGCCGCTTCGGACGTCGATCCGAGGAAATTTGCTTCTTCCCAGGAAGCGGTCATGGGCAGGGAGGCGATCATGTTCGTGCCCTGCTTGGAGGCCTGGTGTGCAACAAGGCGGGGTTCAAAGCGGGCGTAGGCCGGCAATGCAGACGCCGGTTTATCCGGAAGGACATCAATTGGGCCGATCGACGCAGTCTCTAGTTTGTCATCCACGTCTGCGTCGTGCTCCAGGGCAGGCGGCCGCATCGCCGGTATCGGAATCGAGAGAGAGGAAAGATCCGGAGCGGACCGTTTGTCATCCCGCTGGGCGGCGCCGGTCTGCAGCGCCAGCGCATTCAATGCTCGGCTTTTCGGCGTGGGCAGAAGCGCCGTCACGAGTTTATTGTCTGCGGTATCGCCCCTCGACCTGTTCGACGCGCTCACATCTTCGTCTTCTCCAGCGGTGCTGGCGATCTGGATCGAGGTGGGGCCGCCGCGCTTCTTGTGGTTCGCAACCGCCTGATTATATCCAGGCAGAGGCCGGCCGTCGGCCGGAAGATGTATCGTCTGCCCATTCGGGAATATTCGGGCGAGCTCTTGCCGGGACATGCGGGGCCAGGCCCTGACATTACCGACGTCGAGGTGCACGAAGGGCGATCCCGAGGTCGGATAATATCCGACGCCGCCGACCTGCATCTGCATCGCCAGCGCACGCAGCGTCGAAAGCTTCACGCCGGGAACGTAGAAATCCATCGCCTTGCCCAGCATGTGCTGGCTCTTCTTGGCGACGCCCGTGCTGCGCGAACGGTTGCGGAGCATGTTGTTGGTGCTCGGGGAACGATAGGCGGAGACGATATGGATGTAGTCCTTGCCGCCGCTGCGCTTGTACACCTCCCAGACCAGGTCGAGCAGCCGGGGATCCATCCGGGTCGGCTCGTTCCTCCGCCAGTCGCGCAGAAACCGATTGATCTGGGCGAGGCCCTTTGGATCGAACTTTCCGTCCCGCTTGTAGGTGATCGTGGCCCTCTCGCCCGTATGGGTAAAGAACAGCTTCAAGGCCCGATCTTCCGCCGAGGCAAATGATGCAGAACCGACAAATGCCGGCAGCGCAAACAGAGCCGGGAGAATGGTCTGCGCTGCGAAGCGTTTTGCACGCGACAGGAGCTTGGCAATTCCGCACAAGCCTCCGCTCGATAATCCTTGCACTGGGTACTTCAACACGAACAATCCCGTCCAACACCAAACACTCGACGACGGGGCGGGAATCTCCGCATCCATCAGGCTCAATAAAGCCAGCTTATGGTCAATAAATTGCTAACAAGCGGATGCGAGCCATCCAGGCGCAGCGGCACTCGAGGGCCGGCGCTGTTTTCGTCACGTTTCGGCCGACGGCGATGCCGGCCGCTTGCGTCTGCGAATGAAGTCGCGTCGCGCTCTTCCTACGAAGACACGGCAATAAAAAGGCGGCCCGCCCTCCTACTCTCGATACCGCAAAGCGTTCAGAAGAAGCACGAACGCCGGAGAGTGCTGCCGCCGGCTAGGGTAGTACAGGTGGTATCCCGCGAAAGGCTCGCACCAGTCCTCCAACACTCGCACCAGGCGTCCGTCGTCGATGTAGGGCTTGGCATAGTCTTCGAGCATGTAGGAAAGTCCGACGCCGGCGAGCGCCGCGTTCATCCGTAGCGAGCCGCTATTGAACACGGCCTGCCCGTCGACCCGGACGTTGACGGTCTTGCCGCCCTTTTCGAACTCCCAGGCATTGATCCTCTTGAATGTCGGCATCCGGATGTTGGTGCAGTTGTGCCGTGTGAGATCTTCCGGAATCTCAGGTCGCCCGTGCTTGTCGAAATATGAAGGCGACCCGACTACCGCCATTCGCAGGTCCGGGCCGATCCTCATCGCGATCATGTCCTTCTCGACTTGCTCGCCGAGGCGAACGCCGGCGTCGAACCGCTCCGCCACCGCTCGGGGAGGACTGCTGCGTCCTCAATGTGTTCGCGCCGGATCTTGACACCAACGCCAAGCGGCCCGTGATGTTTTACATCCAAGGAGGCGGATACATCAACGGTGGGGGAGGCGGCGCCGGTCTCGACGGAAGTAATCTTGCCCGATACGGCGACGTCGTGGTGGTGACGATCAATCATCGTCTAAACGCCTTCGGTTTCACCAACCTGTCCCACCTCGACCCTGAGCACTTTGGCGATGCGGCCAATGCCGGCAACCTCGACATCGTCGCCGCTCTGGAATGGGCGCGGGACAACATCACGCAATTCGGCGGCGATCCCGGCAGCGTGACCGTTTTCGGCCAGTCCGGTGGTGGATCGAAGATCATGACCCTGTTGGCGATGCCGAAGGCACAAGGTCTGTTTCATCGGGCGATCAGCATGAGCGGCGCCGCCGGCCTGAACGTCGATCCGGCTACGGCGATGGAACCCTATGTAAACGCGTTCATCAAGGAACTGGGGGTCGATCCGAAGAACCTCGCCGCCGCCCAGCAGATCCCGATGCAAACCGTGCTCGACGCCCGTATCCGCGCCGTAGCAGCCTCGTTCGAAGGCGCCCGGCCAGTCATCGACGGCAAGCATATTGTGGCCCGTCCAATGGCCCCGGAAGGCCTGGCGATGCATGCCAAGGTTCCAATGCTGTTGGGCAGCACCAAGACCGAAGCCAGCCTGTTCTTCCAGAGCGACATGCGCAACTTCACGCTAACGGAGGAGCAGATGCGGGTGCGGTTGCGGACTACGTTCAAGATCGATGACGCTAAGGTCGACGCCATTATGGCGGCTTACCGGAAGGCGTCTCCCGATATGACGCCGTCGGACATCCTGGTGGCGGTCGCCTCCGACGTTCAATTCCGTCTTCCGCTGACCGGTGCGGCGGAAACTAAGTCAGGCGCAACAGGGCAGGCCCCGGTCTACATGTATAATTTCAACTGGACGATCCCGTGGCAGAACGGCGTGCTCGGATCGCCGCATGCAGTCGACATCCCGTTCGCCTTCGGCACCGTCAATGAGGCCGGGGAGATGATCGGTCCGGGCGACGACGCGATGGAGACCTCGATGAACCTCATGTCGGCCTTCGTAAACTTTGCAAGGACAGGAAACCCAAACAACGCTCGCATGCCGGACTGGAAGCCGTACGACACAACGACCAGAACGACGATGCTCGTCGATGCAACGTGCGAGACGGCTCTGGATTGGAGAGGCGATGCCCTCAGAGAGGTCGCGACCTTGAAGATTGATCCGTTCAATCGTGCTGCGCTTTATAGATATGAGGCCTGAACAAGGAGGCGGAGAGTGATCCCCACAATCCCCAAACGCGCCCTTCTGCAAATAATGTTTCTGAGCGCCGCCGGAGTGGTCTTTCCCAAGGTGCAGGCTCTCGCAGAACGCCAGCCTCCTCGATCGTTGGTCGCGTACTTTTCCCGAACCGGGAACACGCGTGTGATCGCCAATCAGATCCGGCGAGCCCGCAATGCGACGCTCTTCGAAATCAACCCAGCCACGCCCTATCCGGAAGACTACCAGGCGACCGTCGCGCAGGCCGCCGCAGAGACGGAATCCGCTTATCGGCCACCGCTCAAGCAAATCGTCGCCGACATTCGGTTCTATGAAGAGATCTTCCTGGGGTTTCCAATCTGGGGGATGACTGCTCCGCCGGTGATCCGCTCGTTCCTTCTGGCGCATGATCTGACGGGTAGGTCTGTCGTCCCCTTCGTCACCCACGGCGGTTACGGCCTCGGCAATAGCATGGGCGTGGTCGAAGCCCACGCGCCCGAAGCTACCGTCCGTCGTGGGTTTTCGCTCGCAGCAGACCAGGAGAAACGAACTCTGGAAACTGTTTCCGCCAGGTTGGACGCCCTGCCGCCAACAGACTGACTGCATGCCGGCGCTCCAGGCAGGTGGAAAAGCTCGCGATCATATCGATGGAGAGACAGTTTTGACAAATATAAAGCCCGCCGATTGCAAGGAGGGTGGCATCGTCATCTGCTCGCCGGACTTTCTCTGGGGCTGGCGCTGATCCTCTCGCCCTTAGAACCGGAGGCGCAGACGATGAGCACTTCTACCATTGAGCAGAAACTGCAGGCACTCGAAGACGGAGCAGCCTTGAAGACCCTCGTCGACACGTTCTCCAATCTGGCGGACACAAAGGATGTCACCGCCCAGCTCCTGTTGTTCACCGAGGATGCGACTGTTTCTAGCGTATCCAGCGGCCAACCGGGTTCATCCTTCAAGGGCCGCAAGGAGATTGGCGATGCCTTTGCTGGCTACCTCGCCAACTTCGAGACCGTCTATCACATCAACGGTCAGCAGACGGTCGAGCTGAATGGGGATACCGCGACTGGAACAGCCTATTGCCTGGTGGTCCTCATTGCGGATGAAGCCGGAAAGAAGATCAAGAACACCAGCGGCGTCACCTACCATGATGAATATGTCCGTCGCGACGGCAAATGGCTGATCGCCAAACGGACCTCCAATTTTGCCTGGCGCGATCGTCAAGAGCTGGGCCAATAGTACCGCTTCCGCGAATTCGGCGTGTCCGGGTAGCCCGCGACGCCATCCGCCGCGCTCATGCCGCCCAGCCGTCGCAGCGATACAAAGCGAGTACTTGTTGAGCGCATTCCCGAGATCGCCGCAAGGATCCCGGCATCGGTTCGCGTTATCCGAGCGACATCAGAGTTGTCGCTCACCAGCTCGACTTTGCCACCAGGTTTTACGATTTAAGCTGACAAACTCGGCGAGCCTATTTTGCTTCCAACCTCAATGCCTGGTGCCTGGTTCTCTCTGGCAACAGCGTCTAGTTTTTTCAGGAAGTCGCCGAAAACGTCTTCGGAGTCGGCGGGCAATGCGAACTCTGGTAGGCCACGCAAATGTGGTCCCAAGCGCTTCAAGGTATCGCGCTCGATGATTCCTGCTGCGGTTGTTTTATACGTTTCAGACATGATGGCACAACGACGGCGCCAGTTTTAAGTTCCGCAATATTGTATTACTATTTGATAACTCGCTTGGCGAAGCCCTCAGTGCCGGGCGGACCGTGACGTGAGACATTCAGGACGACGGTCTCTCGAGGTAGACGCCAGTCCCGAGGGCGGACGTCGTTCCCTGCCACAATCATGCCAACTAACCCTCCTCCGCCACCCCCTTGTCCTGCTCCGTCCGGAGCGCCGTCGCGGCCGCCGCTGCGCTGTCCCTGGCATCGCCGCCGACTTGAACCGAAGGCGTCGCGAAATCGATGCCGTTTGCCTTGAACGCCTCGCGGATCTTCGCGTATGCCTTGCGCCGGATATAGGTCTGCATGCCCGGCACCGTCGTCATCGCGAAGCTGAGGACGATGCCGTAGTCGCCGAACTCCTCGACGCCTTTCATCTTCAGCGGCTCGATGAACAGTGGCCCGAGTTCCGGATCGGCCTTCAGCTCCTCCCCGATCTTCTTCGCGAGCTTGCGCGCCTTCTCGATGTCCGCGTCGTAGCTCACGTTCACCCGAAACTTGTCGATCACCCAGTCGCGGCTCATGTTCTCGACGGCGCCGAGCTCGCCGAACGGAACGGTGAACACCGGGCCGCGGTGATGACGCAGCCGCACCGACCGGAGGCTGAATCCCTCGACGGTTCCCTTGTAGCTCTTCGCCTGGATGTATTCACCTACACGAAAGGCGTCATCAAGCAGGTAGAAGATTCCGCTGACGACGTCCTTCACCAGCGTCTGCGATCCGAAGCCGAGCGCGACGCCGAAAATACCGGCGCCCGCAATCAGCGGCCCGATCTGGACGCCGAGTTCCGCGAGCACGATCAGGCCGGCGACAACCGCCACTATGACGGCGAGCATGTTCCGGAAGATCGGCAGGAGCGTCCGAAGCCGGCCCTGCCGGGCCGCCTGAGATGCATCGCCTGCGACACCGGACGAAACGGTGAGCCGTCTGTCTATCCACGACCTAGCGAGATGCCACGCGAGATCGGCGAGTAGTAGAACAACCACGCTCTTCAGAAGTCCGTAGGACACCGCGGCCACGACATGATTGTTGTGGACCAGGGAGTTCGGATCAAACCGCCAGACGAGGGCTAGCCATGCAGCAGCCGCCACCACTACGACGGCACGGCTGCCACGGGCAAGCAGGACGCGCTTCATGCTGTCAGGTTCGGAAGGAAACGCTTCGGCCGCCGCCCGACCGGTGAAGCGCAGCACCGTGGGCAGGGCCATCGCGTAGACGCCCAGCCAGAACAGGCCGTGCAGACCGACGCACCAGAGCGCCCAGATGACGACGAAGGCAAGGCATAGCGATATGCGCGTGGCAAGGGTCCTCCCGGACGAGGAGACGGCGCCCTCGACGGCCAAAGCGAGGAGGGCGATCGAAAAGCAGAACGAGATCGCCTCCGTAGCCGCCGGGTCGATCGACAAGGGCGGGCCAAGACTTGCGGCGGCAACCGCGACTACGGCAACTCCCGCAAAGACCTTCGCCCGCCTGCGGACGGAAGACGCCAGCACCGCCGCATCGAGAAGCGCGGAGATCGTTCGGTAGGCGACGAGCGCCAGCAGCGACACGAGGAGGACGATGCGTGGAAGGGCGGGCCAGTCGAATGCGAAGAAGACCGCGCCCATGGCCACCGCGAAGACGCCGATCGCCAGCAGGCGTTCCTGCAGTCCTTCAGCGCGTCGTCTCGACCGCGCGAACATCCGCTCGGCGAGAAGTCCGACCGCCGTCAGCCCAAGGAAGACGACGAACACCGGCAGCTTTCCGTGGGACAGGGCGTCCGCCCTCGTGCGAGAGGCTGCCGCCATGAACTCGCCGGGAATCCTTGGAATTACCTGAACGACGCCATCAATCCGGCTCCGTGTGGCCGCCTCCCATGTCGCCAGCCCGGCGTCCACTTCCTCGACGGCTATCGACGACGGGCCGGGCGCTTTCTCCAGCCATGACCGAACCTCCGGATCCTGCAGCAGCCGCACGAGATCGTCGACCTTCTGGGGTCGTGGAGCCTCCTGAGCGTGAGCAGAGGCGGACATCGTCAGGGCCAGAAATAGCCCGATCCATTTCATACACTTGTCCCCTTCCGGCTGTTTTTCGACTGAGAAGACCGGTCTCTAGTCCGACTTCAGGTCGACGTCCAGCCGGTTGCGGCGCTCCGAGCTCGTGGAGCGCCTTGTCGAGCCCGCCGGCGCGGAGCAGGTTCCAGTCCGCGTTCAGCGTCTTCTACGAAACCCGCATCACGCCGGGCGGCTGCCACGTTCCTTTACCCGCAGGCAGGATCGAAGGCGCTTCCGTCTTCGGCCAGTACAGGCGCATCACCAGATAGATCGTGCCGTCCGGGGCCGGAAGCCAGTTGGCTTCCTTGTCCGCTCCGGGGCTGTCTTTCTGGATATAGAGGGTGAGCGAGCCGTCCGCGTTCTTCTTCATCCCCGGCAACATCGGAGAGTTGATGAGGTAGCGATTGATCGGGTTCTTGACCAGGAACTGGCTCTTGCCGTCGTACATGGTCACGGACCAGAAAGAATTCACTGGTGGCGACTGGCCGGGCGGGAAGGTCAGTACGTACTTGTGCTTGCTGCCGTCGAGCGGCTCACCGGTCGAGTCCGTCCGGGTATAAGGGTACATCGCCTCGACTGCATCGTTGGCATAGAGGCCGGCCTTGGCGGCACCAGCGCGCATCAACCAATCGCCGTCGTAGAAGGCCTCGTCGCCAAAGAACGCGCCAACGTTCCAGCCGTTGATGTTTTTGTTTCCGCTGGTCAGCCACTTGTCGACCTTGCCATCCCCCTGTTTCATCCCGATCAGCAACTCGGCCTTGTGTTCGAGCGGCAGATCGTTGAACTCGAAGGTCTTGCCAGGACCAATGCCGATCCTTGCAAGCTTCGCTCGGATCTCCTTGTCCCTTGACGTCTCCGGGACGAACTGCAGAGCCACGTCGAGATATTCGAAGAAGTTTTTCTTGATGCCGGCTGTGGTGGCGGGAAAGAACTCGATCGTCGGTGCAGCGGGCGGGGCGGGTTGCTTGAGGAAGGCTGAAAGCGGTTGCGCCTTGTAGCCGGCCTGCACTTTTTCCACGTTCGCCATATCTTCGGCGTCGATAAGCTGGGTCCGGAAGTTCGCGAATACGAACGGAGTGCTCGAGGTGAAGACCTGCTTAATGCCGTCGGGCTCCTCCCCATTCCAGTCGGGTCCGACCACGAGATAGGAGCCCGGCTCTGTTCCCGTAGCGCGCGAGCCGATATAGCCGAAATTGTAGGTGTTGCCGTCGATGAGCTGGACCGAGTAATAGCGTTCCTTCTCGACCGTCGGTACCGAGATGACCATCGGCTCAGCACGCAAGTCCAGCCAAAGGATCGAGTAGGGCGTGTCGCTGTTCGGCGTGATGATTGCCGTGTCCGCCGGGCTGGCGACCTGATGCATGTTGTTGATCTCGTTGAACGGCGCCTTGAACTGTCCGGAGTTCCTGTCCACGGCGAACTCGTTCATCACCGCATAGTTCATCACCAGCGGCAGGCCGTAGATGAAGCCTTCTTCAGCGATGTCCTTGGCCTCCAGCAGACTGGGCCATTCGGCCTTGTTCTGCGCAAGCACCGGGGTGGACTTCGCCGTTGCGGCGACGAGTGCGGCCATCGTAGCAGAGCGGAGTAGATCGCGTTTCGTAAGCATTTGAACGTCCTTTCGGTTCGCGGCGTGCGATCAGGCACGCGCAGGTGGCAGGAGAAGGGGTCATGCGGCTGCGGACATCGAGCGGTCCCAACCAAAGGCGGTGTTATGCGCCTACTTCGGAAACAGGAAGGTCAGCCCGACCCGGACGCCGAGCCCTTCGGGGCCGTCGTCAGGAGCCGCCGCCCAGTATCGAAGTCCGGCCGTCAGGCTGATCGGCTGCTCGTTCACCTTGACCAGCTTGGAGACGGTCAGATTGATCGGCACCGACCAATCGTGCGCCTTCCAGTCGTATGTGGATTCCGTGTTCAGTGCGAACGTCCAGGCAGTCGGCGTCGTGTAGGAGAGGAATGGCTGCATGTACGTGCTGCTGATGTCGTTGCGATCCTCGTTGCCGGCGAACGACCAGATGTGGTTGGCCAGTACGCCATAGGTCCAGGGGCCGTCCTGCTTCAGCGCGACGATGGTCGGCCCTGCGCCCCATTTCTCGCCGCCGAGCAGATCGTCCGTCGCGGTCGGGATCAGGAAGACAGGTCCCGCCCCCCAGATCAGGCCGCCATCGGTCGGCTTGGCAGGCGACAGGAAGAAGCTCTGAACGACGTCGCCGAGACCGAACTGCGACCCGGATTGCCCGGCGATGTCGTTCTGGTAGGTCACGGGAAGGATCGTGCGGGAGATCAGATTCCAGTCTGCGTTCAGCGAGAAGGGGATCACGGGCTGGATGTTCAGCGTCGCCTTGTCGCCATCGAGCGGACCGTAGCCATGGTCATAATTCAACTGGAAGGGAACGCTGATGAGCGAGGCGATCGGGTTCGAAAGCTTCTTGGCGAGATCGGAGCTGGAATCCTGACCATAGGCCGGCGCCCCCAAGCCGAGGGTCGCGGCGACGGCGAGCGTCAGGGACCTCTTCAGCGGCAGGGTGCGGGTCGATGCGGTCTTGGCCATTTGCTCTGTCTCCATCCGATGCCGAGGCTGGCGGCGAGCCTCGGGTCATGCGCCGGGAGAATGGCGGAACGAGCGGGAAGAAGAAACGTATGTTACTGTAGCGTACGGGCTTCACGGGCCGTATGAAGCGTCGGAGACCCGGAACTCGGCTTCGATGTCAGTCGCGCTCGGCACTGGCAGTCCAGCCCGTCGAAGCGCTGCGATCATGCGCATGCTGTCCTTCGGCGACAGGTTTCTCTTCCGGTTCTCGACCACGATGTTGGGCAGATAGTCGGGGCGCATGTTCATGAACACCTCGCCCTCGCGCTTCGCTTCCGCCAACAGCCCCGCCTCGGAGTAGATGACCGCCGCAACGCCATGGAAGAGCGGAAATTTCTGCAGGTCGGCTTTACGGATCAGCCGCACCGCCACCTCATGATCGTCGAGCATGCAGGCGATCAGCGCGCGTGTCCCGAAGTAATATCCGGCGCCGCCCGGATTGAGCTCGATCGCACGATCCAGCAGTTCCGCGCCGCGCTTCCATTGCCCCGAGAACGCGACGCGCGTTCCGAGTTCCCCGAGGAACTCCGTGTCGTTCGGGTTGGCGACGAGCGCCGCTTCGCCGACTTCGAAGGCTTCTTTCGTCTCGTTGTTGAAGAATAGAGCCGTCATGAGCGCCTGCAGGGCGCGCGTGTTGTCGGGTTCGAGCGAGACCGCCCGCCGCGCCGAACCCAGCGCTCGCTCCATCGCAGGACCCTTGTCACTCTGTGGATTGAACTCGAACCGGCCCTCGTCGAGATGGATGAACGAGAGCATCGACCAAGCGGTCGCGTAGCCTGGGAAACGCGCCACGGCGTTCTGAAGACAGTCGCGCGCGATCAGATGCGTTTCCGGGTTCAGCTCCTCGCGGTAGGCGTAGAAGCGCAGCGTGCAGTCATGGACGCCGACATCGTCCGGCGGCGGGTTGGCCGCCAACGATTTCGCGATGATGCCGTAAGGCTGGGCGATCGCCGTCGCCACCTTGCTCGCGACATCCGTCTGAATAACGAAGAGCTCGTGCGTGTCCAGGTTCTCGTCGTAGTGCTGCGACCACAGGATGGATCCTTCGGAGGTGTCGAGGAGACGCACGGTCACGCGGATCTTGTCGCCCGCGACGCGGACCCCGCCCGCGAGAAGGTAGTGCGCGCCAAGTCCCTCGCGCACCTGAGACGCCTGGACGCCTGGAGGCAGTGCCTTCGATGTCTCGCGGCCGAAGACGGTGATCTCCTTGAAGCGGGGAAGGGCGGTTAGAAGCTCCTCGGTCAGCCCGGCGGCATAGCGTGCAGCCTGGGGGCCGTCGCCAAGATCCGCGAAAGGTGCGATTACAAGGGTCGGCTCGCCCGGAACCTGCCCGGCGGAACGACCGGTGGCCGGCCCCGTCAGAACTCCCGCGTAGTAGCCAAGCGCCGCGCAGACGAATGCCACGAGCGCGGCCAGCATGGGCCAGGCGCGTCGCCGCCACGCGAAAACCCGGGGCTCGACGACCTCTTCGATCGGCGCATCCCCGGTCGCTTTTGTCGGCGCGTCATTCCACGTAAAGGTCGGCACGTAGCCGCCCTTAGGGATGTCGATGCGGATCGGATCGCGTTGGCCTGCAACGAGATAGTAGCGTTCGATGACCCGGCGAAGACGTCCGGCCTCGATGCGGACGACCGGATCCTCCTGAGAGAAGCCTGCGCTTCGGTTGAACACTTCGATGGCGATCGAATACGCCTTGAGACGCTGTGCCCGGCCTGCAAGCGTCTCCTCGGTGACATATTTCAGGAAGGCAGCGCCGCGTCCGGCGCTGGGAAACTCGCGGCTCGACAGAATCCGTTCAAGCTGCGCCCTGACCTCCTCATGGGTCGGACAGGGGCGCTCGGCCTGATCGTCAGGCAAAGGCACCGAGGTCTGCATTGCATCCTTCCCCTCGTCACACAGATGCGCGACAGTTAAAGCTTGTATTAAAATCCCCTTATGCAACCTAACCCCCGAGGAGCCCTTCGTCTACCTGAAAGAAGTTTCAAGGTGGATCGCCATGGGCCGGGCAACCGGTTGGGGACGATGACGGCGATGAACGGGCATGACGAAGAGCGTGCCAGGCGTGGCCGAACTCAAGCGGGCGCCTCCTGCTATCGTTGCTTCCGGCACGCCGGGTCGGCCGGCATCGCAGCGCAGTTCTTGACCGCGATCTTCTGCGTGTCACCGTCTTGTCCGGTCAGACCGCCGACATGATTGGCGTAGTTGCTGCGAGTATCGGCGTCGAGCACGGCGACGGGGGCGGTCAGTACGAGGCCCGCGGCGCTTCCGGCCGCCGCCGCCACATGCGTCGTCCCTGCAAGGATCGTGTCGCCGAGGCCGACCCGGCTGTCGGTCAGCGTCTGCCCTTCGGACAGCCGCGCGCCGATGAGCTGGACGACTTGCGGCGATTCCGCGAACTTGCTGTGATTGAGGTCGTCGCTGACCTTGATCTTGGTCAGATCGATCACCGAGATCTTGTAGTCGGCGAGTTCGGCCTTGTACGGCGCGGTTTCCGGATCGATCGAACCGAGCCGCGGGATGTTGCCCCAGACCCGCCGCGAGAAGGCAAGCGCCTTGTCGTCTTGCGAGACGAAGAGCGTGAACTGCGGATGAGGGTCGCCCATGTCCTCGATCTGAGACCGGAAGACGTCCACGTCGACGTCCGGAGCGGCCAGCATGACGTTCTTGAACTTCGCCGGAAGACCGTCATTGCGGATCGCCATCTGCCGGAGCGCTTCCAGCGCCAGCCAGTTGCCCATCGAGTGGGCCAGCACGTTGACTTCCTTCACGGTCCCGTCTTTGGCGAGATACTGGAACAGCGTCTCGAGCGCGTTGCGCGTATAGTTGGTGCTCTCGCGGTCATAACCGTAGGCGAGCAGGCTGCCGCGCGATGGCCAGGTCACGAGGACCGGCGTGCTGTGGACATTGGAATCGTGGACGATCTGAGCGAAGCGGTAGACGCTATCCTCGAAGCGGTTGTTGAAGCCATGGATGAAGACCAGGACGCTTTGGTCGCGGTTCCTTTTGACCGAGGCGTTCAGCCAGTCTTTCGCACCCTCGAGACTGAGCTCATCGGCCTTCAGCGTGGCGAAGTCGGTCTTCGGATTGGAAGGCAGCTTCCTTGGCCAAGCGACGTCGCCCTCCTTGCGGACCTTGGGCAGTGAAACCCTCATCTGCGCAAAGGACGGCGTCCGGGCGCGCTCGCCCGTAAACATCTCGCCCGGAACAGTCGATCGGGCGCGCGTGGTCGCGACGAGCATGTCGACGCGACTGGTACCCGGCGCGGTGTCCGCAACGGGGGACAGCACGCCCTTCGGATGTCCGCCGCAGCCAGCAAGCACGACCAGCGCGAGGCATGGAAGAAGTCGCCGGATACGACCAGCAGTCAACGAAGCAAACAAGCTCAAGTCCCCTGTTGAAATCGATTCGCCGTGCTCGATGCTCACGGCGATCATCGAGCGCTATCGTGGGCAGACGTCCCAGAAACCCGTCTTCTTGGTGCTATCGGTATAGTACCAGCACATGCCGGACTTCGGCGGCGTCCCGGCGACCGAGGCCGCCGCGGCGCCCGCGATGAAGCCGATGGCGGCTCCAGCCGCGATCGCACCCCCGGCGGGCCAATAGCGGCGAGGATTCACGACGACGACGCCGCGCCTGACGGGCGCGCGAGGGACCACGACGGCGCCGCGATTGCCAACGGCCGCACATCCTCTGGCTCCGCAGCCGACCACCGCACGGCGGGCTTCGGCCGAGGTCGGAGCGAGCATTGGTGCGGCCACCATCATCAGGATGGCCGCAGCCGTCGCGAGGTTTTGAATGTACTTGATGAGGTTCATGAGTGCGGTCCTGGTTAAGGGCATAATCGAAACTTCGCCTAGCGAATTCCTGATTGGCCGGACCATGCCTCAATCATCGCGATTCCCTTCGTATGTTACTGTACGTTACGGCCTAGCGACGACGACCGGGAAGGGCACGCCGAGACGGATCGCCTTCGAGAAGTCGGGCGACAATCCATCCGCCCGCGCCCGCACGTCGATCTTGGCAATCTCCCGCAGGCGGTCGAGCGGCATCGACGTGTCGACGGCTCCCCGGTCATAGGCGTAGTCGGGAAGATAACCGTTGACGATCAGCCGCCAGTCGAACGGCACCTTGTCTCCTGCGACCCGCATTAGCTTGGCGACGGTCGTCGTGCAGTTCGTCGTGATCGAGTTGTAGAACTGTGGGGTCCGGGCGAGCGCATTTGCCTCCGCGACGTACTCGAGCAGCAGGTTGCGCGCCTGCTCGGGACTGGCTCTCAGCCGGTAGATTTGGACGTCCTCACCACGCACGTTGGAGCGGACGCCGACGACGTCACGTTCGTCCGCCGCAACAACCACCAGCGGGTCGTTCTTGAAGAGATCGGCAAGGGGAGAAAACCCGCCCCCGACCTTGTGGCGCACCTCGATCGACCAGGCGAGCTGTTCGCCGCCTTCGAAGCCAAAGCTGAAGATGACATGCGCGATCTTCGGCCCCGCCCAGTATGACATGAACAGGTCGACCGTCCTAACCTTGCTGACATCGTAGGTTCGCGTCGTCCAGCGCTCCGTAAAGTCGGAATTGCTTCGCCACTCGAAGTCCCGGACATCGGTCAAGGTCAGCGAATTTCCCTCGACACGACCCGTGACCTGGCGGGCGACATCCGGCGCCCATGCGGCGTCGGCTTCCGGCTTGATCGAGTTCCACCACAAGAGAACCAGCGCGAAGACGGCCGCGAACGAAAGGAGGGCTCTGATGCGCTGCCGGCTGGCAAGCGCCGCCACAGTGAAGAGACCGTAGACGAGGAAGACGCCAGTGCCGATCGCCCGCCCGCCATCAGGCAGGGGTAGGCGATACCATAGGGCGAGGGAACTCCAGGCTGTCAAAGCCGCCACGATAACGGCGACCGGGAGGATGAGGACGATCGCCATCGGTCGAGGCATGTTGTTCCTTTTCTGTAGCCCCCGTGCCGCCACGACGGCGAGATCGCGACTTTATCGGGCGGCTGGGAATGGAACGACCTTGGCAAAGTCCAGCATGGTGTGGATTTCCGCGGCGAGGCCGTCCATGAGTTCCAGCGCCTCGGCATAACGTGCATCCCGCTCCGGAGCCGTAGACGACTTCCAGTCCCGCACGAGCTGGTCGGCGATGGAAAAGTCGTTGCACAGTTCCCGGAAGCTTTCACTGCGGGAGGCAAGCGCTTCGATCTCAAGCGTCTGCTCGGGAAACCTGCGCTTGGCGAACTCCGTGTCGTATTCCATTGCATCGGCTCCCGGCCAGGCGACGCGGGGGGCGCATATCGCGTCGTCGTCGTAAAGATGACACAGAACCGGGCCGGCACCATGTAGGTTACAGTAACACACCGTGAGTTTCTTGCGGTCGGCGGCGCATGTGTGGTCCATTCGGTCATCGGCCCGGTGGCGGGCCAGCCATGCGAGGACCTTACCGTGAAACCCATCCTGATCTCCGTCACAGCGCTGCTGATGTCGACCGGACTGGCGAGCGCAGCCGAGCCGATCGTCGGAAACTGGAAGACGACGCTCGGCGACACCGCCGCGATCGAGCCGTGCGGCGGCGGTTTCTGCATCACGCTGAAGAGCGGCAAGCATACCGGCGAGAAGATCGGCGCGTTCGAAGGCAGCGGCGGCAGCTATTCCGGCAAGATCACCGATCCCGACGCGAAGAAGACCTACAACGGCACCATCAGCGTTTCCGGCGACACGGTCACCCTCAAAGGCTGCGTGATGAAGGTCGTCTGCGAGTCGCAGAAATGGTCACGCCAATAGTCTGCGGGGACAATCGGATACGGTAACATACGGGTGCTTCCGGCGTGATCGGTTATCCCTTTCGCAGGGAATCATTTCCGGCGATCGCCGGAGCCATGAAAGATCGGGGCTGCTGCATGATTGAAATGAAAAGCGTCTATTGCGGGTTGGCTCTGGCCCTGGCGGCGGCACCCGCGGCCGCCGCAGACATGTCGGGACCTCGATCGGTTATCGCCGACAGCGGATGGAAGTTCCAGGTCACGATCGACGGCTGGCTGGCAGGTTTGAATGGCGACATCGGCGTGCGCGGTCTCCCGGCGGCGGCGGTCGACGTCTCGCCTCTGGACGTGCTCGAGGATCTGGACGGCGTGTTCGCAGGATCCTTTCAAGCAGCAGGCGATAGCTGGCTTCTCTATACGGATGTCATGTGGGCCAAGATTTCGACCGACGCCGACTTCGGCCCCTTCGGCGGAACGGCCGACTTCGAGCAGACGCAGATCGTGGCGACGGCCCTTGTCGGCTACGAGCTGCCGATCAACGTGGCGAACATGCAGCTCTACGCGACAGGCGGACTTCGCTACCAGCACAACAAGGTGGAACTCGGGATCGATCCCGTGTTCTTTCCGGCGATCGACCGCAGCGGTTCGCAAAGCTGGGCCGATCCCATCGTCGGGCTCACCATGCATTATGATATCACCAACAAATGGTTCGTGGACGTCATGGCCGACGTCGGCGGCTTCGGCGTCGCTTCCGACATCACGCTGCAGGGCACCGCGACGGTCGGCTACAACTGGACGGACAGCCTCGCTTCGTCTTTCGGCTACAAGGCCCTCTACACCGACTACGAGGACGGTGGCTTCCAGTACGACGCCACCCAGCACGGCGTCTTCACGCGACTGGCGGTGAAGTTCTAGGCGGAGTCCGGCTGCGGTCCGCCGCAAGCTACGGCCGTGTAACCGTAACATACTTCCTTTCGCGCCGCCGAATGCACACAGATTGGCGACCTCATGAAAAACGACCGACGGGGCGGTCGACAAGGAGAAAGCAATGAAACGCGCGACGAGACAGGTTTACGCTACTGCTGCGGTGCTACTGATGGGCTGGGGGGCCGCATACGCCGAAGCACCGAAGACGAAGATGTCCACGCCGATACCGGATTCGATCGTCACGCCGGAGAGCGTCGACACCAGGATTGGCAAGCTGAATTTTTTTGACGGCTTTCCGGACGACGCCACTTCGGAGAAGATCTATGACAATCTCGATTTCATGCGCGGCGTCGATGCTTTTCTCAATGCCATGCCCGGCGCTTCGGTCGAAGCCCTTCGGGTTGGACTGGCCGGCCAGGGCGCCGACAACAACCAAACCATTCTGATATTCGAAAATCTCATGGATTCGCATTCGCTGTTCCTGACCGGCAACACCGAAAGCATCTACAATCTCATGTGGCTCGACACTAAGGCGGGTCCGCTGGTCATCGAAACGCCGCCCAACATCCTCGGCATGATCGACAACCACTGGTTCGAATATGTCGGCGATGTCGGCAATGCCGGCCCGGACAAGGGCAAGGGTGGAAAATACCTGCTCTTGCCGCCGGGCTACGACGGCGTGGTCCCCGAGGGTTATCACGTATTGCGGTCCTCGACCTACGGGAACCTGTTCTTCTGGCGCGGCTTCCTCGAAAACGGCAGCACGACGACGGCAGTCGAAAACACCAGGAAATTCGCCAAAGTCTATCCGCTTTCGGAAGCCGGCAATCCGCCGCCGATGAAGATCGTCAACGTCTCAGGCAAGGAGTTCAACACGATCCATGCCAATAATTTCCATTTCTACGAGGAAGTGAACGACATCGTTCAGTACGAGCCAAACGAAGCCTATCATCCGGAGGTGCTGGGACAGCTCGCCGCTATCGGCATCGTAAAGGGCAAGCCCTTCGCGCCAGATGCGCGGATGAAGAAGATCCTCACCGAAGCCGTGGCCGTCGGCAATGCGACGGCGCGCACCATCACCTTCAAGACGCGAATGAAGGACGCCTATTATTATCCGAACAGTGCCTGGTTCACCGGCTTTGTCGGCGGCAGCTACGAGTTTCTGCTGCAGCCCGGCGTTCGCTATCTGGATGCCCGCGTCCTGTTCCACTACTACGCGACGGGGATCACGCCGGCGATGGCGATAAAGCGCGTTGGCATCGGTTCGCAATATGCCGGCGCCACGACCGACAAGGACGGCAAGCCGTTCGACGGCGGCAAGACCTATAAAATTCACCTGCCGCCAAACATTCCCGCAAAGGAATTCTGGTCGTTTGTGGCGTATGACAACCAGACGCGTTCGATGTTGCAGACGGATCGGCAATTCCCCAGCATCGGAAGCGACAAGAAAGACATCGTGATCAACGCGGACTCGTCGGTCGACGTCTGGTTCGGTCCGACGGCGCCGAAAGGCCATGAGGCCAACTGGGTCCAGACAGTGCCCGGCAAGGGTTGGAACGTACTTCTTCGCCTCTATGGGCCCCTTGAGCCATGGTTCGACAAGACCTGGAAGCCAGGCGAGTTCGAACCGGTCGAGTGACGCTAGAATATGCGATGAACTCCAATGCCGATCCGACTGGTACGTCGGATCGGCATCGGCCGGAAGCATGAGTGCGCCGCCGGCATCAGCCACGGCGCCTTGAGCCTTCTGGCTCATGCGCCATAGCAACGATCAGCAGGACTGGGGGAGGCGGAGCTTGACGTCAAGATCAGGGCCGTCGGCACCATGGATCTACCTGGCTCTCCTCGCAGCTCAGACCGCCGCGGCCCTGACCCTGTTCTGGATCGTGTTTCCCATCTTTCATGGCTTGGTCACCCACCTCGGGGAGCAGCAGATGCTCGCTCTCTCAGACCAGGTCGGGATTGTTGCCAGCACCGCACTGCTCCATTGCTGTTACTGGACACGGTTGAAATGGGTGCCGGTCACGTCGCCGTTTCACAGTGTCTTTGCGGCGCATCTGCTCTTCTTCGCCAGCCGGGTGAGCTTCTTCTTCGGCGGCGCGCTCTTTTCGGCCATTTTCTTCAGGCATCTGCCGGAACTCGACGCCTTTCCGCCATTCGCCCAAGCGTTCGTGAAGAGCCTGTATGTCGCGGCGACGCTGTTCGGACTCTTCTGCTACTCGCTCGAACTGGATCGCTTCGGGAAGGCGATGGAGGATCGGCCGCCAGAGCGCAGCGAGTAGCTTCCACATCCATCGCTGCGGCGACGCGTTGAACGCCGTCTCCTACGGTCCGTGTAACCGTAACATACTTCCCTTCTCACCCCCGAAAGCGCACCAGATGCGTGCGGAGAGTTTCTCCGACGATCAATCGTTCACTATGGGGGTAGCATGTCGACGAGAACCAGACTGTTAGGAGGGGCGCTGGTCGCGTTCCTGGCGCTCAGCGGTGCGGCCCGTGCCGACACCATCAGCTTCGCCGACGCGGTGAGCACGCTCGCCAACGACTGCGGATCCGACATCAAGAAGTTCTGCAAGGGCCTGAACCTCGGGAGCGGCCGCATCCAGAACTGCCTCGAATCCCATGCCGCAAAAGTCTCGCCGACTTGCACTTCGACACTGGCGAGCGTCACCGCCTCGATCGAGCAGCGCCTTGCCGCCCAATCGTCGTTCACCGCGATCTGCAAGCACTACGTCGCGCAGTTCTGCAGCGGCGTGGTGGGCGAGGGAAACATTCTTTCCTGCCTGAACAAGGCGACGCGCGTGAACGAAGGCCAGTGCGGCCAGGCCATCATCGACGCCGGCTGGCGGTGAAACGATGTTGAAGGGACACAGGATCATGAAGAGCTTTCGACTTGCAACGATATTTGCCGCCGGACTGCTGCTGGCACCCGGCCACCCGTTCGCACAAGAACTGAGCGGTTCGCAGGTGGTGCGCACGCTCGACAGATTGCAGGGCGGAGCTCCGGCCGTCGACCTCGCATTGCTTATGGAAGAAGCGGCGGCGAGTGCAGGCAAGGGCGTCGCCGCGCTTCCCGACTGGCAGAAACTTTCGAAGCTGTCGCAGCTCATCGTCGAGATCGACTTCGAGAACGACTCCATCGCCATCGAACCGAAATCCTACCGCACCGTCGGCATGATCGCCGACGCCCTGCATCATCCGAACCTGCGGCGCTACAAGTTCCTTGTCGTCGGACACACGAGCTCGACGGGCGACGCCAAGCACAATCTGGACCTCAGCCAGAAGCGGGCGAACGCAATCACGGAGGCGCTGTCGACGACCTTCGCCATCGCCCCGGATCGTCTGTTCGCGATCGGCGTCGGCGAGGAGTGGCTCGTGGATCCGTCGAACCCGCAGGCCGCCGACAATCGGCGCGTCCAGCTCGTGAACCTCGGTCTCGTGAAGTAGCAAAAAGGAGAATTCTCCATGAAACGCCATATACGGATTGGCACTCTCGCCGTAGCCTGCCTCGTGTCGTTCGCAGGAGCGGCGCAGGCCGAAGACGCGATCACGGCACCCGCCGCCAAGACCATTGGAGCGACCACGGCCACGAAGATGGTGCCGTCGCTCGCCGTCCTCAATTCCGGCGGGGCGACGCTGGTCGATGGCAAGCTGACGATGACGGGCGTCACCCCGAACTCCATCGTGTTCGCCGACCGTCCCGTACGATCGGCCGGACATGTGCTCACGACCGAGTTCATCAAGGAATGGGACGAGGGCAAGGACAGCTTCGCGGTCGACCCGCCGAACGCGACGATCTCGGTCATGAGCAGCGATGGCATCGCTGTCGAAGACGCGGTCGTGGTCCTGACCAAGCCAAAGCTGGATGGCGGCACGCTGACCTTTGACGTCCAGGTTCTCGAGGGCGAACTCGCAAAGGCCAATGGCCCGGCTTCGCTTTTCATCGACATGTTCGTGGCGCGCGCCGGAATGGGGCGCGTCGGCGTGGTTGGCGTGGGTGCGGTCGGCTTCCACGGGGGGTGGTATGCGCACCCGGCGGCCCGCTACGGCGCTGCGGTCGCGACGGGCGCGGCCATCGGTGCCGCGGCGGCCTCCGCGCCATACTACTATCACCCCCCTTGCGGCTACTATCCGTATCCGCCCTGCTACTGAAGTCGGGAGCGGCACATTGCAATGGAACAGGGGGGGAAGCAGTCGAGGCAGATGGAAGTCGGCTGCGGGCGTTCTTGCCGCCGTCCTCCTGGCGTATCTGCTCGTCTGCTACCTGGTCATGCCGGAGCTTTGGATCTTCCGCGACCGGAGCACCGTTGCCGATCTCAGCCGGATGGTCACCACGACCGACGACGACATTCCGGGCGACCCGATCAACGTCGGGGTCGTCGGCCCGAAGCAGCAGGTGATCAAGGCCTTCGCCGCCTCGGGCTGGGATCCCGCCGACAGGATAACGTTGCTCTCCTCGGTTGAAATCGGCCTGAGCGTGGCGCTTGATCGGCCGGATCTCGATGCACCCGTCAGCCCGCTGTTCTTCGACGGCCGGAAGCAGGATCTGGCTTTCGAAAAGCCTGTCGGGCGTAGCGCGGACGAGCGCCACCACATACGCCTCTGGCGCACGGCGACCGTCGGCGCCGACGGCCAGCCGCTGTGGCTGGGCTCCGCCAGCTTCGACCGCGGCGTCGGTGTCAGCCACGACACCGGGCAGATCACCCACCATATCGGCCCCGATCTCGATGCCGAGCGCGAACTGGTGATCGGCGACCTCAAGGCCGCCGGAGAGATCTCCATGACCTACGAGCGCACGGGCGTCGGTGCGACAAAAAATGGTCGCAACGGCGGCGGCGATCCGTACTTCACCGACGGTCGAATCCTTGTAGGGGTGCTGAGATCGACCGAAAAGCAATAGGATCGGCGGCAGCTGGACAAGGACGAGGGGAGCGACCGCATTGATGAGACTGCGGTCTTCGCCAAGCCACGCTGCTTCCTGCACGATGCTTTCACGAAGGGCTCGAGGAGGTCAGTTGAGCTGCTCTCGTGATGGCCGGTGGGGCACGCGGCGGCCATACTGGAAAAACTTCCTCGCCTGCACGTGAGCTTGCAGTCCGATAGAACCTGCCGACGACGCCAAGTGGGTCTACCTTGTTCGCAACAAGCGGAATGCGACCGACATCCAATCTGAGTGCGAATCGCTGAAAAGCTACCCCGATTTTGGCCTCCGTTGCCGACGGACTGCCGTTCTCCGAGGGATGAAATTTCTGATTCACGATAGCGCGAGACGGCCCGAGAAATACGCCAAGTAGATTGGAACCACTGCCGAACCCTTTCGGCTCAAAAGTGTTACCTATGTCTTAGGTACGTTCCGTTACCTATGTGTCGGGAATGGACAATGGAGAACTGGCGCACCGGACGAGATGAAACTGAGAACTGCTACATCATTGTTTTTCCGATAGAACCTTGATTGCGGCTTTCTGGGCATCTGGGACCGTTGGCCTGTTCGCTTTTTTATCGGTCGAGCGGAACCGACCTTCGGCGCGCGCGTTTGCGGGCTAGGATGACAAAGTCGGCGGACGACGAGGTTTGCCTCGGGTCGAAGTGGCAGCGCGATCCGAAATGCGACCCGCGCAGTAGTCATCGACCCGACACTCATGTCCGAGTGCTGGCGCAAAGCCATCCAAAAGAGGCATATGCATGCGTTCGTTCTCTATTTCGTCAGATGGGCAACTCGCGATAACGGCGAGCGAGACTTCCTCGAAAAATGATTTCGACTATTTGATAGGTAAGTGGAACATCAGAAATCGTACATTGAAAGAACAGCTGGCCGGCAGCGACGAATGGGAGGAATTTGACGCGACCCAGGAACTCCGCCCCGTATTGCTGGGGCTGGGCAATTTCGACATTTTCCATACGGAATTTGACGGAAAGCCATTCGAAGGCCTCACCGTGCGATTATTCGATCCGCAGACGCGTCTGTGGACGATCTACTGGGCTGACAGCAACGCAGTGAAACTCGACGGCGGAAAGGTTGGCTCGTTCGACGGCGACGAAGGTGAATTCTTTGGCCGTGAGGTTGTCGCCGGCAAAGACGTTATCGTGAAATTCCATTGGGATAAGCGCGACCCGAACGCCCCGATTTATAGCCGGGCGTTCTCCGCTGATGCAGGCCGAACCTGGGAATGGAATTGGTGCTCGAACTTTTCGCGACGGTGATCGACTAAGTTGGCTCAAACGATCTCGCCCTATTCGAGTCGGGACGATCGTATTCCATATCGCGGAGCGCATGCGGGCCTACTTGGATTTAAGACCGAGCGCTCATTGATCAGATTGGCGTCCAATTTCGGCGAATTTCCTTCGGATCGCTCCAGACAACCGACTGACCAGTTTTGGGCGAAACAGACGTTCGCAGGAATCGGAAGGCCCTTTCGCCCATACGAGTTCGAATCCTCGCCGGTGAAATGGCGCACCCGACAGGATTCGAACCTGTGACCTTTGGAATCGGAATCCAACACTCTATCCAGCTGAGCTACGGGTGCATGCCTAAGGCGGTTTGAATCGCCTGTCCGATGGGTGGTTCTTAGCCTAGCTTGCGGCTGGCTTCAATCGGGAAATTCTCAGAAATACGGGTGCTTGCGCTTTCCAGGGTGTTTTTATCCGTCAGCCTGGGACCGTTGCATAAAAACTCCGCCGGCCTTGCGGGCGGCGGAGCGTGATTGTTGCGGGCTGTCGTTTGGCGGCAGTCAGATCTGCATGGCGCCGGGGCCGGGGATGGCTTTCGGCGGCACCTTGCCGAGGATGATCATGCCGAGGACTTCGTCCTTGGTCACATCCTCGGTGCGGGCGTGGCCGACGACCTGGCCGTTCTTCATCACCGAGACGCGGTCGGCGAGGTCGAAGACGTCGTGGATGTCGTGGCTGATGAGGAAGATGCCGATGCCTTCCTTCTTCAGCTGCTTGATGAGCTCGCCCACCTGCGCCGTCTCCTGGGGGCCGAGCGCTGCCGTCGGCTCGTCCATGATCAGGATGCGGGCGTTGAAGAGGATCGCACGGGCGATCGCCACCGATTGCCGCTGGCCGCCCGAAAGCGCCTTCACCGGCTCCTTGAAGCGCTTGAAGTTGGGGTTGAGCCGCCCCATCACCTCGCGGGCCGAGGCTTCCATCGCGACGTCGTCGAGCGTGCCCCAGCGGGTCTTCAGCTCGCGGCCGAGATAGAGGTTGGCGGCGGCGTCGACATTGTCGGCGACGGCGAGCGTCTGGTAGATCGTCTCAATGCCGTATTTCTTGGCGTCGCGCGGATTGCGGATGTCGGCCGGTTCGCCGTTGATCAGGATCTCGCCGCCATCGCGCTTGTAAGCGCCGGAGAGGATTTTGATCAGCGTCGATTTGCCGGCGCCGTTGTGGCCGAGCAGGGCCACGACTTCGCCGGGGTAGAGATCCACAGAGGCATTGTCCACGGCGTGAATGCCGCCGAAGGAGATCGAGATGTTTTTCAGTTCCACGAGGGGAGTGCGTTGATCAGCCATGTCTTGGGCTCCTCTCACTTGGCACGGGCGCGGTAGACGGTGTCGAGCCAGACCGCCACGACGAGGACGGTGCCGACGACGACGCTCTGCAGCGGCGTGTCGACATGCGCGAGAACCATGCCCGATTGCAGGGACTGCATGACGAGCGCGCCGAGCATGGCGCCGGCGATGGTGCCGGTGCCGCCTGCCAGCGACGTCCCGCCGATGACGGCGGCGGCGATGGTGTAGAGCTCGTCGAGCGTACCCTGCGAGTTCGTTGCGGCGTTGAGGCGGGCGGTGGAGATCGCCGCTGCAATGGCAGCAAGAATGCCCATCAGCGCGAAGATGCGCACGGTGACCCAGCGCGTCTTGATGCCGGCGAGCTCGGCCGCCTCGGGGTTGCCGCCGATCGCGAAGACGTAGCGGCCGAAACGCAGCCTCGTCGCGATGAAGGTCATGATGATGCCGACGACGATTGCGATCAGCACCGGCACGGCGATGCCGTAGGGAATATCCAGGCCGGTTTCGGGCCAGGGAATATTGTTGGTCTCGGCATATTTCTTGGCGATGTTGATTGGCCAGTAATAGCTGTTGGCGACCCAAACGGCGCCGAGGATCAGCACGCAGCTCAAGGTGGCGAGGAAATATTCAGCCCACATCGGCCGGCGCGGAAAGCCGAAGCGGCGGCGCTGCCGGCGCGAGCCGACGATGCTGGCTACGACGAAGAGGCAGGCGGCGATGCCGACAATCCAGCTCCAGGTAGCGCCGATCGAGCCCTCGGCGCCGCCGCCCATAATGCGGAAGGTCTGGTCCATGGGGGCAACCGTCTGGCCGCTGGTGACGAGCCAGGTGGCGCCACGCCAGACGAGCAGTCCGCCGAGGGTGACGATGAAGGAGGGGACGTTGAGGAAGGCGATGATAATGCCCTGGAAGGCGCCGATCAGGCAGCCTGCCGCCACGCCGACCAGCAGCGTGATCGCCCAGGTGAAGGGACTGTCGAAGCCGATATATTCCGGCAGGATCTTGGACTGCGTCACGCCCATGATCATGCCGCAGAGGCCGAGCACGGATCCCACGGAAAGGTCGATGTTGCGGGTGACGATGATCAGCACCATGCCCGTGGTCATAATGGCGATATCGGTCGTCTGAACCGAGAGGTTCCAGAGATTGCGCGGGGTCAGGAAGAGGCCGCCGGTGATGATGTGGAAGCCGATCCAGATGATGATGAGCGCGCCGATCATGCCGAGCAGACGCGTGTCGATCTCGGTGGCGCGGAAGAAGCGGGTCACCGGACTGGCTTCCGCCGTTCGCGGCCCGCTTGATGTCGTTGATTTTACCATTTCGGCCATGGGTTTGCCGTTCCCCAACTTTTGTTTGGACGGATGCGCCGGCGTGCCAGAAACTGCGGCGTCATGCGTCTGTTCTTCAACTGGCCATCGCGGAGCTTCCGGAAACTGGGTCGCGTGGCGTCGCGACGCTTCCGGCAGGGAATGAAAACCCGCGATGGCGCGGCGAGGCGGAGAAATTTCGTCGATCGAATTCTCATCCGCATCCGGCGCCGCAACGGTGTTCCGCTGCGGCGCCGGCAATTTCAGTGCAGAGCTTGCTTACTTGCAGGCAGCGACTGTGTCGGCCTTCACGCCCTGGCAGGCTTCAGCCTTGGAGATCCAGCCGGCGTCGATGACGAGGTTCAGATTCTCCTTGGTGATTGCAAGCGGCTTCAGGAAGACTGACTGCATTTCCACGCCCTTCGGGCCGCCCTTGAAAGCCAGGGCGCCGTCGATCTTGCTCATGTCCTTGCCGCCGGCGAGGTCGAGAGCGATTTCGGCGGCGCGCTGGCCGAGTTCGCGGCTGTCCTTCCAGACAGAAACCGTCTGCGTGCCGAGCGCGATGCGGTTGAGTGCTGCCTTGTCGCCATCCTGGCCGGAAACCGGAACGGAGCCGGCGAGGCCCTGGGCGTCGAGCGCTGCGATCGCGCCGCCGGCAGTGCCGTCGTTTGAGGCGACGACGGCGTCAACCTTGTTGTTGTTGGCGGTCAGGAACTGCTCCATGTTACGCTGAGCGTTCTCCGGCAGCCAGCCGTCGGTATAGGCTTCGCCGACATTCTTGATCTTGCCGGCGTCGATCGCGGCCTTCAGCACTTCCTGCTGGCCCGAGAACAGGAAGTCGGCGTTCGGATCGGAAGACGAGCCCTTGATGAAGACGTAGTTGCCTTCCGGCTTGGCCTTGAAGACGCCTTCAGCCTGCAGGCGGCCGACTTCCTTGTTGTCGAAGGTGATGTAGAAAGCGGCCGGGTTTTCGATCAGGCGGTCGTAGCCGACGACAGGGATGCCTTCGGCGGCGGCCTTTTCGATCGCCGGGGCGATGGCGTCGGAATCCTGTGCGAGAATGATCAGCGCATTGGCGCCCTGCGAAATCAGCGATTCGACGTCGGTCAGCTGCTTGGCGGCAGAAGACTGCGCGTCAGCGGAAATATACTTGGCGCCCTTGGCTTCGAGAGCCTTCTTGATGGCGGCTTCGTCGGTCTTCCAGCGTTCTTCCTGGAAATTCGACCAGGAAACGCCGACGACGAGATCGGCGGCCATGGCGGCAGTATGCACGGAAACGAGAATGGCGGCACCCGCCATCAGTTTCAAAATAGACTTCATAATGTCCTCCCGAGTGAGTTGCGACCGGCCCAGCCCATGCTTCCTCCGGCCACCGCGATAAGCCTGTCCAGAAAGGTTCGGATTTTTTTCTCGACAGTCGAGAAATTTAGTGTCAGAGATTTTTTCAACTGTCAACACTGCACTGCCAGCTTAATTTCCTTGCGAAACACCGGCTGGAGATGCAGTGGAAAACAAAGGGAAGAGCAAGCAGGAGGAGAGGGCGGCATTCATGCTGACCAAGTCGAGCACGGAGCTGGTCCGGCAGAGAAACAGCGTGCTCGTGCTGTCCGTGCTGCGTCGCCACGGTGCGCTCGCGCATACTGAAATATCCGATTTCACCAGGCTTTCGTCGGCCACCATTTCGGCGATCACCACTGAGCTGGAAAAAGCCCAGATCATCGAAAAATCGGAACAGCAGCCGGCAAGCGGCCGCGGCCGGCCGCGTGTGCTGCTGCGCCAGCGGCGCGATTGCGGCTATCTCATCGTCGTCATCATCTCCTCGGATGCCGTGCAATATTCGCTGGTCGATTATGCCGGCAAGCTGATCGATCGCTTCAGCGAGGAGCGTTCGCATGATCCGGCAGGTGCCGTCCGCTTCGTCGCGGCGGTGCGGGCCGGGCTTTTGCGGATTCTCGATCGTTCGAAGATCAGCCAAGAAAAGGTGCTGCTGATCTCGATCAGCAGCAAGGGACTGGTTAATTCGACCGAGCCGGTTCTCGTATGGTCACCGATCTTCGGCAGCGAGCAGATCGATTTCGAATCAGCACTCCGGCCGGAATGGCAGGCCAAGGTGATCCTCGACAACGAGACGCTGCTGGTTGCAGCCGCGCTCGGCGCGCGTGAAGAGATCGTGAAGGGCGCCGATTTCCGCTCGCTCGCCGCCCTTTCGCTCGGCCACAGCGTCGGGCTCGGCATCGTCAGGCGCGGGAACCAGACAGGCCAGGAGATATCGGCACCCAATTTCGGGCACATGCTGCACATGGCCAATGGCGGGCTCTGTCGCTGCGGCACGCGTGGCTGCATCGAGGCCTATGCCGGTTTCTACGCGATCCTGCGCAGCGCCTTCGAGGTGCCGCTCGATACGATCCCGGCAAAGTTCGTGCCGGTGGCGGAACTGGACAAGATTGCCGCAAAGGCGCGCCAGGGCCAGCGGGTCCCCGCCTTCGCCTTCCGCCAGGCGGGACTGGCGCTCGGCAACGGGCTGTCGCGCATGCTGAGCCTGACGGAGCGCATGCCGATCGCCATCACCGGGCCGGGCACGCGTTATTACGACCTTCTTCAGCAAGGGATCGAAGAGGGGCTCGGGCAGTCGCATATCGTGCGCATGGAAGGCATGCCCGAGATCAGGGTAGTGGCCGACGAGCAGATCCTCGTCTTCGAAGGACATCTGAACCGGGCGCTATCCGTCATCGACGAGGATATCGTTGTCTCGGGCGTTCAGGGAATCCAGGCATCGGCGACTATTCAGGAATCGGATTGAGGGTTTCTCTCAATCAAGCATGTGGCTTTAAAGGGCGCGCCGCGACGCCCACAAAAAGATCCGCAAAACGCGAAATGGCCGGGCAGGCGCCCGGCCATCTCCTGCATGGCTTCCGGTCGGGAGAGGGCCGTCAGCCGATCTTGATGAGCTTGCCTTCCTTGACGGAGAGGACCGCGGCATCGGCGAGTGCCAGCGCTGCGAGACCATCGGCGCCTGATGGAGAGATCTTCGAACCCTTCTCGATCGCGGCGATGAAGCCGGCGATCTCGTTGGCATAGGCTTCGGTGTAGCGGGTCATGAAGAAATCGTGCAGCGGCGGGCGGGTATAGCCATCGCCGTTTGCCACCTCGATCGAAACGGGACGTTGGTTCTCGGCCGAGACGAGGCCCTTGGAACCATGCACTTCGATGCGCTGGTCATAGCCATAGGTGGCGCGGCGGGAATTGGAGATGACGGCCTGCTTGCCGGATTTCGTCTGCAGGATCACCGAGACGCTGTCATAGTCGCCGGCTGCGCCGATCGCCTTGTCGACGAGCACGGCGGCGGTCGCCAGCACCGAGACCGGCTCCTCGCCGAGCAGGAAGCGGGCCATGTCGAAATCGTGAATCGTCATGTCGCGGAAGATGCCACCCGAGCGCTTGATGTAATCCACCGGCGGGGCGCCGGGATCGCGCGAGGTGATCGTCACCATCTCGACATCGCCGATCTTGCCTTCGTCGATGACCTTGCGGACAGCCATGAAATGCGGATCGAAGCGGCGGTTGAAGCCGACCATCAGCTTGGCGCCGGTCTCTTCCACCACCTTGATGCAGGCCTTGACACGGGCGACGTCGAGATCGATCGGCTTTTCGCAGAAGATCGCCTTGCCGGCGCGGGCGAAGCGTTCGATCAGGTCAGCATGGGTATCCGTCGGCGTGCAGATGACGACGGCGTCGATGTCCTTGGCTGTCTCGATTGCCTCGATGGTGCGGACCTCGCAGCCATAGGCGGAGGCGATGGCTTCGGCTGCCTGCGGAAAGGCGTCGGCGACCGCGACGAGCTTTGCATTGGCGTCGCCGCTGACAGCCTTCGCATGAACCTTGCCGATGCGGCCGGCGCCAAGAAGACCAAATCTCACTGTCATTCCAACCTCCCTTGAATTCGGAACAAATAAACCGAATAGTCAAATTTCTGGAATTTTCATTCCACCTTCTCTGCGTCGCGTCAAGGCCTCGGATCTTTCACATTTGCAAGATTCGAACCAGAGCATTTCCGGCTCGGATTGAAGCGTTCTTCCGGAGCCGGCCTCTCGAACATTCGATACAGTTTGAGCCAACAGAATACTTTAATCTGGCCAGGAAAGGCTTTAGAGACAAGCGCGGCACAGGCCGAGGGCAGTGCGACATATCCGACCGCGGGGTAAAGATGCAGCTGATCGATCCGAACCATCCGGCATACCGGCGCCTCTGGGTGCGAGTTGCCATCGTTGCCGTCTGCTTCGGCTGGGCCGTGGTCGAGTTCGTCACCGGCGATCCGTTCTGGGGCGTGCTCGCGGGCGGGGCGGGCGCTTATTCCTTCTACATATTGTTCTGGACCTTCAAGCCGCAGCCACCGGCCACCGAGCCGGCCGCGCAGCCTGACGCCGAAGAAGAAGAAGGGCCTGCGGCGACCGCTGAAAAGCCTTCCAAGGACGGGCAGGCGGAATAATCAGGGGGCGATTCGGCGCTGCGCTTCGTCGCATTGTCGCGAAGGCAGGCAACACCGTCGGGGGTGATTGGCGCGGGCATGCTGGCCGGCGGTGCGGGTGTCTATTCCTTCTATATGCTGATCTGGGCCTTCGATCCGAAGCCGCCGGAGACGGCGGCAGTCGTCACACCCGATGACGCAGACGGGGGACGAGCCGGCAGTTAACGAAGAGAAGAAGGCCGAAGAATCGAAGCGCGCCGCGATCTTCCGATGCGCGCCACGCTTGATGTCTTTGCTTGATACGATCGCAAAACCGACGCACAGCTTCGCGTGCAGCCAGCCCGATCCCCGGCGCATTCCCGTCCTGTCAGAGTGACAGTTCCTTGGCTTGCGCGTCGATCTTTTCGCAGGCATTCCCGAATGGATCGTGCATCGGTACCAGCGGCGAGACGCCGAGCAGGAGAAGCGCTTTCAAATGTGACCAGCCACCTCCCAGCAATGGCGCAAAGGATGCCATCACGATGCGTTCCTTGCCATAGAGGCGCTCGTACTCTGGAAAATTGCAGAAGTTCTCGTGATTGCTGTTCTTCAGATGGAAGGACTCGGTCTCAGCACCTTCGGCAAGGATAACTTCGTGCGTATCGAGCATGATGGCATAGTACTCGATGGATACGTTGGCGGCGGGAGTGACCCATGCAATCGACTTGCCGTTCACGAGGTCCTTCACCTGGATCAGAATGCCATTCAGGTACAGCGCATGGCCAGGCGACAGATAGAGATCCGAATGGGGTGTTTGCCCGTCCAGTGCGTGGCGGGAAACCCGGATCGGCACGACGTCCTTGTGCCAGCGCGCGCCGCTCTTCTTGAAGCTTTGGCGGCCGACCCACTTTACCGGACGGGTGCTGCCGTCAGGAAGGGCAACGCGATCGCCGATGCGCAGATCCTCGACGGGCTTCTCACCGCAATCCGTGAGGATCGCCGTTCCCCGCAGGAAGCAATTTGGGCCGCTCCCGCTGCCGCCGCCACCTCCGCCACTACCACCACCTGAGCCACCGCTCCCGCCAGAGCCTCCGTGTCCACCGGAGCCGCCCCGTCCCCAAAGCCGCCCCAGCGCGTTGGCCGGAGAGGTGGTAATTGCTGTGGCCAAGGCGGCCACGCCGGCAAGACGAGCTCCGGCGGCTGCGGCTACACCTAGAAAATGTCTGCGCGCAGTGTTGCGTGGCAGCTTCGGATCTTCCGTAGATGACATGTCGGCGGTCTCCTGAAAATATTTGCACCGCCCTATGTTACAAGAGGTTGTACCGCATTCAATTTCGCTAAATAGCTACGGCCTACCAAAAAGGGAGTAGGCATGGTCTACGGGGGTCCCGAAATACGCTATTGCCGGTAGCAAAAAGCGGGAGATTTATCTGCTACCCGAGCGCGAAAGAATCAAACTGAGCACCATGGGCACCGGTTGAAGCGCAGGAAAAACAGCCCATATAGAGCTCGCGAATCGAGCCGGAAACGGCGGCTCTTCCAAAGCTTCGGAACGTTTGCCTGCGTTCGCGAGAAAGCTTCAGCTGTGCGGCAGGCGGCGCATCGCCTCGTCGATCAGCAGATTGGCGATCATCATGCGCCTGTTGGCATTGTCGCGGAAAAGCTCCGCGACGCCATCAGGATGATTGGCCTTGGCAAAGGCGCGCCGCTTCTCGTTCAGCGTCTGTTGGGTATCGGCGGCAGCGATCGCCAGTTCCGCAGCGATCTCTTCCGGAGCGATGCGGGCGAGATGGTCCGGCATGACGGGCTCGGGTGGAGGCGCAGCCGCCGGTTCCTCCGCGATCGCGGCGGCGGGATCGAGCTCCAGATTGTCGAAATAGGCCTGGCCGACGCGTTGCGAGGCGGCCGAGACACCTTCCATGACATCAAAGGCAAGCCCGGTCGCAAGGCCCGGCACCCGATGGGCCGCCCGCGCCTCGGCGTCTTCGGCCGTCTCGTCCTCCGCCTTCAGTCGCTCGAGGACTGATTGAAATACCGACTGCCCGAACAGCATCCCGCCTTCCTTTCGAAGCGCGCATTAAAAGAGAGCAAGATGGCGCAGGGCTTGCGGCTGTCGTCAGCCGGCCTGCTTGCGGCTCTCCTCGAGGATGATGTCGTAGAGCAGCCTTGCACTCGGCGGCAGCGCCCGTTCCCTCGCCGTGATCATGCTGTAGGGCTTGACGTTGATGTCGAAATCGATCGGCAGCATGCGCACATCAGAGGCGTTCGAGCCCTGGCTGGCAAGGAACTGGGCGACGTCGACGGCGACGGGAGCAATCGCATCGGTTTCGCAGATGATGGCGCAGGTGAGCAACAGCGAGGAGGTGTTGACGATGTTCTCCGGCAACGCCACGCCGCGCGACAGGAAGACGTCCTCGATCGTGCGGCGCAGCAGCGTGCCGGGCGGCTGGAACACCCAGTCGTAATCCCTGACGTCGGCGAGGCTGCTCGTCTTCTGCTTCATAAGCGGATGGCTGCTGCGCACGATCAGGCAGGCCCGCTCGATGCCGATCTCTGTCACCTCGAACAGGCGCGGATTGAGATCATCGGGAATGCGGCCGATGATGAAGTCATGGCGGGCGGCGAGCAGCTCGCGGGCAAGCACGTTGCTCGTCTCCACCTGGATGTTGATCTCGATGCCGGGATAGGCCTTGCGCACCTTGTTGATTGCCGGAACGACGAGGCTCATGGCCGGCGCCGTTACCGCGCCGATGAAGACCGAGCCGCCTTTGCCGCTTTTCAATTCACCGATCTCGCGACTCGCCTCGCGCAGCTCCAGGAGGATCTTCCGAGCCCTGCGGGCAAGCGCTGCGCCGAAGGTCGTCAGCACCACGCCGCGGGCCACCCGCTCATAGAGCGACGTCTTGGTAATCGATTCCATTTCGGACAACATGCGCGATGCGGCGGGCTGCGAAATGTTCAGAACGTCGGCTGCGGCGGAAATCTGTCCGCTATCTTCGATTGCGACGATCATGCGCAGGTGATTCAGCTTAAGTCCTGCACGTAAAAGGCTGTCATCGCCGAAATTATCGCTGTGGATATCGACGTGATCCATTGAAAATGGCTCGGAAACAATCGTCATGGTTGCAGCCTCCTCACTGCGCTCCATCAAAAGTAATACTTTTTAACGATATACCAAAATTGTTATGCATATTACCACTTATTCTATTTGACAGTTATAGGAATCCATACCAGTTTGCCGCCGTGTGCTGGTTGGCACTCAACACGTGTGAGATCGTGGAGGAGACCTACTTCGTTTCTCACCATCTGAAGTAACTATCCAATACGGAACCTGCCACAGTTTCGGGGCGGGCGATTTTTCGTCCGCCGTCTATTAACAAGGGAGAGAGAAATGAAATCCATTATCTCATTGATGGCTGCGGCTGCCTTCGGCGTCGCTTCGTTCGTTATGCCTGCCATGGCGCAGGACAAGGGGCTTGTCGGTATCGCAATGCCGACGAAGTCTTCGGCTCGCTGGATCGACGACGGCAACAACATCGTCAAGCAGCTCGAGGCCGCCGGCTACAAGACCGACCTGCAGTATGCTGACGACGATATTCCGAACCAGCTTTCGCAGATCGAAAACATGGTCACCAAGGGTGCCAAGGTTCTCGTCATCGCTTCGATCGACGGAACGACGCTTTCCGACGTTCTCCAGAAGGCTCATGACGCCAACATCAAGGTCATCGCCTATGACCGTCTGATCCGCGACTCGGCCAACGTCGACTACTATGCGACGTTCGACAATTTCCAGGTCGGCGTTCTGCAGGCTGGTTCCATCGTTGACGCCCTCGGCCTCAAGGATGGCAAGGGTCCGTTCAACATCGAACTGTTCGGCGGCTCGCCGGACGACAACAACGCCTTCTTCTTCTATGATGGCGCAATGTCCGTTCTGCAGCCCTACATCGACAGCGGCAAGCTCGTCGTGAAGTCCGGCCAGACCGGCATGGACAAGGTCGGCACGCTGCGTTGGGACGCTGCAACGGCCCAAGCCCGCATGGACAACCTGCTCTCGGCCCACTACACCGACGCCAAGGTCGATGCGGTCCTGTCTCCCTATGACGGTCTGTCGATCGGCATCATCTCGTCGCTGAAGGGCGTCGGCTACGGCACTCCGGACCAGCCGCTCCCGGTTGTTTCCGGTCAGGACGCCGAAGTTCCGTCGGTCAAGTCGATCATTGCTGGCGAACAGCACTCGACGGTCTTCAAGGACACCCGCGAACTCGCCAAGGTCACTGTTGCCATGGTCGATGCCGTCATGTCCGGCAAGGAGCCCGAGGTCAACGATACGAAGACCTACGATAACGGCGTCAAGATCGTTCCGTCCTATCTGCTGAAGCCGGTTGCTGTCGACAAGACCAACTACAAGCAGATCCTCGTCGACGGCGGTTACTACACCGAAGACAAGCTGAAGTAATGAGAGGGACCGGAACCCGTGCTTGCGGGTTCCGGTCTTCGATTTTATGATTGCCCGGCCGCTCGACGGCCGGAGGCGCTGGAACTTTGACTATGGACAATACCATCCTCGAAATGCGGAGCATCACCAAGACGTTCCCGGGCGTCAAGGCGCTGGAGAATGTGAACCTCAAGGTTCGCCAGGGTGAGATCCACGCGTTGGTAGGCGAAAACGGGGCCGGTAAATCGACCCTGATGAAAGTGCTATCGGGCGTCTATCCGACAGGAAGCTATGAAGGCGACATCGTCTATGAAGGCGAGACGCGCAACTTCAAGGTCCTGAAGGACTCCGAAGAAATCGGCATCGTCATCATCCACCAGGAGCTGGCGCTCGTGCCGCTGCTGTCGATCGGCGAAAACATCTTCCTCGGCAACGAGAATGCCAAGAACGGCGTCATCAGCTGGGAAGAGACTTTCAACCGCACGAAGAAGCTGCTCACCAAGGTGGGCCTACGGGAATCTCCGAACACGCTGGTCACCGATATCGGCGTCGGCAAGCAGCAGCTCGTCGAGATCGCCAAGGCACTGTCGAAGAGCGTGAAGCTGCTCATCCTCGACGAGCCTACCGCTTCGCTCAATGAGAAGGACTCGGACGCGCTGCTCAATCTGCTGATCGAGTTCCGCAATCAGGGCATCACTTCGATCATCATCTCCCACAAGCTGAACGAGATCCGTAAGGTCGCCGACCAGATCACTGTCCTGCGCGACGGCATGACCGTCAAGACGCTCGACTGTCACACGGACGAGATCAGCGAAGACATCATCATCAAGAACATGGTGGGCCGAGATCTGGCCGACCGTTATCCGCCGCGCTCCGTGCCGATCGGCGAGACGATCTTCGAAGTGAAGAACTGGAACGCCTATCACCAGCAGCACCGCGACCGCCAAGTGCTGCACGACATCAATGTCACCGTCCGCAAGGGCGAGGTCGTGGGTATTGCCGGCCTCATGGGCGCCGGCCGCACCGAATTCGCCATGAGCGTCTTCGGCAAATCCTACGGCCACAAGATCAGCGGCGAGGTCTTCGTCGATGGCAAGGCTGTCGACGTCAGCACCGTGCGCAAGGCGATCGACGCCGGTCTTGCCTATGTCACCGAGGACCGCAAGCAGCTCGGTCTCGTGCTCAACGACACTATCCTGCACAACACGACGCTTGCCAATCTCAACGGGATTTCGAGCAATAGCGTCATCGACGACATCAAGGAGATGAAGGTCGCGACCGATTACCGGTCGAAGCTGCGCATCCGCTCCTCCGGCGTCTTCCAGGAAACGGTCAATCTTTCGGGCGGCAACCAGCAGAAGGTGGTGCTGTCGAAGTGGCTGTTTTCCGATCCCGATATTTTGATCCTCGACGAGCCGACCCGCGGCATCGACGTTGGCGCAAAGTACGAAATCTATACTATCATCAACCAGCTTGCCGCCGATGGAAAGGGCGTTCTGATGATCTCGTCGGAAATGCCCGAACTGCTTGGCACATGTGACCGCATCTACGTGATGAACGAAGGACGCATCGTCGCCGAATTGCCGAAGGGAGAAGCAAGCCAGGAAACCATCATGCGCGCTATCATGCGCTCAGGGGAGAAGAGACAATGACTCCGGTCAACCCGACAACCGAGCATAGCAACGTCGTTTCCGTTGCCGATTATATACGCGGCAATATTCGTGAATACGGCATGCTCATCGCGCTTGTCGCGATCATGGTGTTCTTCCAGTTCTATACCGGCGGCATTCTCTTCAAGCCGGTCAACCTAACGAACCTTGTCCTGCAGAACTCCTTCATCGTCATCATGGCGCTCGGCATGCTGCTCGTCATCGTCGCCGGCCATATCGACCTGTCGGTCGGCTCGATCGTCGCTTTCATCGGCGCTCTCGCGGCGATCTTGACCGTGACATTGGGCATGAATTTCTGGGTTGCCGGCGTGATCTGCCTCATCGTCGGCGGCATCATCGGCGCGGCGCAGGGCTATTTCATCGCCTATCACCGCATCCCGTCATTCATCGTCACGCTTGCCGGCATGCTCGTTTTCCGCGGCCTGACGCTGACTGTGCTCGGCGGCAAGAACATCGGTCCATTTCCGAAGGAATTCCAGCTCGTTAGCACCGGCTTTATCCCTGACTTCCTGTCGTTTCTCGGCCCTTGGTCCTTCAGCGGTCCTTGGATGCAGGTCAATTCGTTCCTTTTCGACTTCACTACCATGAGCTGGGCGCCTGTTGACGTCAGCATCGTGACGGCGACATGGACGATCAATAATGTCGCTGCTCTCGTTCTTGGCATCCTCGGTGCGGCAGCACTCATCTTTGCTGCGGCCCGTCGGCGCGCGTCGAAGATTAGCCATGGCGTCGACGTCGAGCCGGCGAACTTCTTCATCGCGCAAAACGCCATCCTAGCCTTTGTCATCATATTCCTGGCTTTCCAGCTCGCGACCTACAAGGGCCTCCCGAACGTCCTGGTCGTCATGCTGATTCTCATCGGTCTTTACTCGTTCGTCACGCGGCGCACGACGATCGGTCGCCGCGTCTATGCGATGGGCGGCAATTCCAAGGCAACCAAGCTTTCGGGCATCAATACCGAGCGGCTGAGCTTCTATACCTTCGTCAACATGGGCGTGCTCGCAGGCCTTGCCGGCATGATCGTCGCGCTTCGTCTGAACTCGGCAACACCGAAGGCCGGCGTCGGTTTCGAACTCGACGTCATTGCGGCTTGCTTCATCGGCGGCGCCTCGGCGTCCGGCGGCGTCGGCAAGATCACCGGTGCGGTCATCGGCGCGTTCATTATGGGCGTCATGAATAACGGTATGTCGATCGTCGGGCTCGGCATCGACTTCCAGCAGATGGTGAAGGGCCTCGTGCTTCTCGCCGCAGTGTTCTTCGACGTTTACAACAAGAACAAGGGCTGAGCGCCTCAAGGCGCCAGTCAGGCATTCGCAGTCCTATGAATGATGGATTTCGGCTCCTGATGGAGCCGGACAGGCGGAGCTTTTTCCTGTCTTCGCCGAAACGAGAAGGATCGAAGACGTGCTTATTTCACAGATCAAGGGTGCAAACGGAGAGATCATCGTCGCCGTGCGTGAGCAGGGCGGCGCTGCAAGGTCGGTCAAGAACGCCGTCAGCGTCTATGCGTTGGCGATGAAAGCCGCAGACGGCGGCAAGTCTCTTGCCTCGATCATCGAAGCGTATGGCTACGGCGATGCCGTCGATCTTGAGAAGGCCTATGCGGAAGGCCGTTTCCTTCCGCCGATCACCCATCCAGATGCCGCGCACCTGCATCTGACCGGCACCGGCCTGACGCATTTGGGCTCGGCGGCAACGCGCGATTCCATGCACAAGAAGACCACCGAAGCCGCCGAGGAAACCCTGACGGACTCGATGAAGATGTTCAAGATGGGCCTCGAGAACGGTAAGCCGAAGGCCGGCGAAAAGGGCGTCCAGCCCGAATGGTTCTACAAGGGCAACGGCTACGGAGCCGCAGCCCCCGGCGCGCCGCTCATCTCGCCCTCCTTCGCGCTCGACGGCGGCGAGGAGCCGGAGATGGCCGGCATCTACGTGATCGCCAAGGACGGCTCGCCCTTCCGCATCGGCTTTGCGCTGTCGAACGAATTTTCCGATCACGTCACCGAACGGATCAACTATCTCTATCTCGCCCACTCGAAGCTGCGCCCGGCAAGCTTCGGTCCGGAAATCCGCGTCGGCGCGGCGCCGGACGATATTCGCGGCACCTCGCGCATCAAGCGCGGTGACAAGGTGATCTTCGAAAAACCATTCCTATCAGGTGAGGCGAACATGTCGCACACCTTCGCCAATCTGGAATATCACCATTTCAAGTATGGCATCTTCCGTGTTCCAGGCGATGTGCATGTCCATATGTTCGGCACGGCGACCCTTTCCTTTGCCGACGGCGTCAAGACCGAAGAGGGCGACGTCTTCGAGATCGAAGTCGCCGAATTCGGCCTGGCGCTCCGCAATCCGCTGAAGGTGGCCGCCGAGGAAGAGGTCGCCGTCAGGCAGCTCTGAATTCAGGATCTGGCCGCAGTCGGCGGCCGGCTCTTTGCTCGTAAACGGTAAAGGAGGCTTGTTAAGCCCATGACCATTTATCAAAATCTGATCGCCGGCGAATGGGTCGGCTCGAACGCGACGAAGAACATCAACCCGTCGGATACGAATGAGGTCGTCGGCCTCTATGCCGACGGCAGCGCAGATGACACGAGAAACGCCATTGCCGCCGCCAAGGCCGCCTTCCCGGCCTGGTCGCGCTCCGGCATCTGGGAGCGCCACGTCATCCTGAAGAAGACGGGCGACGAGATCATGGCGCGCAAGGACGAGCTCGGCGCGCTGCTTGCGCGCGAAGAAGGCAAGACGCTGCCGGAAGCGACCGGCGAGGTGATCCGCGCGTCGCAGATCTTCGAATTCTTCGCCGGTGAGGCGCTGAGGCTGGCCGGTGAGGTTCTCCCGTCGGTTCGCCCGAATATCGGCGTCGAGATCACACGCGAGGCGCTCGGCGTCATCGGCATCATCACCCCGTGGAATTTCCCGATCGCCATTCCCGCCTGGAAGATCGCGCCGGCGCTCTGCTACGGCGACACCATCGTCTTCAAGCCGGCCGAACTGGTGCCTGGCTGTTCCTGGGCGATCGTCGATATTCTCAACCGCGCCGGCCTGCCGAAGGGCGTGCTGAACCTCGTCATGGGCAAAGGCTCGGTCGTCGGCCAGGCCATGCTCGAAAGCCCCGACGTTCACGGCATCACGTTTACCGGTTCCACCGGCACCGGCAGACGCGTCGCTGCCGCCTCCATCGAGCATAACCGCAAGTTCCAGCTGGAAATGGGCGGCAAGAACCCGATGGTCGTGCTTGACGATGCCGACCTCAACGTCGCCGTCGAGGCCGCCGCCAATTCCGGCTTCTTCTCGACCGGCCAGCGCTGCACCGCCTCCTCGCGGCTGATCGTCACCGAAGGCATCCACGACAAGTTCGTCGCAGCACTCACCGACAAGCTGAAGACGCTCGTCGTCGACAACGCGCTGAAGGCCGGCACTCATATCGGCCCTGTCGTCGATGAGCGGCAGCTGAAGACCGATACCGACTATATCGAGATCGGCAAGTCGGAGGGCGCCAAACTCGCCTTCGGCGGCGAGGTGATCTCGCGCGACACGCCCGGCTTCTACCTGCAGCCGACGCTGTTTACCGAAGCGACCAACCAGATGCGCATTTCGCGCGAGGAGATCTTCGGGCCTGTGGTGTCGGTAATCCGGGCGAAGGACTACGACGAGGCGCTTGCCGTTGCCAACGACACGCCGTTCGGGCTCTCCGCCGGCATCGCCACGACCAGCCTGAAATATGCCACGCACTTCAAGCGCAATTCCGAGGCCGGCATGGTGATGGTCAACCTGCCGACGGCAGGCGTCGATTTCCACGTGCCGTTCGGCGGCCGCAAGGGCTCGTCCTACGGCCCGCGCGAGCAGGGCAAGTACGCCGCCGAATTCTACACAACCGTCAAGACCGCCTACACCCTGGCTTGAGACAAGTGCGATAACCCGGGCCGTACGGGGCGGTCCGGCGATATCCTGAAGGATAGAGACGATGAAAAAGAAAGCGGAATGGCCGCGCAGGCTGAGGTCGCAGGAATGGTACGGCGGTACGAGCCGCGACGTGATTTATCACCGCGGCTGGCTTAAGAACCAGGGTTATCCGCACGACCTGTTCGACGGCCGGCCGGTGATCGGCATCCTCAACACCTGGTCGGATATGACCCCGTGCAACGGGCATCTCAGAGAACTCGCCGAGAAGGTGAAGGCGGGCGTATGGGAGGCTGGCGGCTTCCCGCTTGAGGTGCCGGTGTTCTCGGCATCCGAAAACACGTTCCGCCCGACCGCGATGATGTACCGCAATCTTGCCGCGCTGGCGGTGGAAGAGGCGATCCGCGGCCAGCCGATGGATGGCTGCGTACTGCTGGTTGGCTGCGACAAGACCACGCCGTCGCTTATCATGGGGGCAGCTTCCTGCGACCTGCCCTCGATCGTCGTCACAGGCGGACCGATGCTGAACGGCTATTTCCGCGGTGAACGCGTCGGCTCGGGCACGCATCTGTGGAAGTTTTCCGAAATGGTGAAGGCCGGCGAGATGACGCAGGCCGAATTCCTCGAGGCAGAAGCCTCGATGAGCCGTTCGTCGGGCACCTGTAACACCATGGGCACCGCCTCCACCATGGCTTCCATGGCTGAGGCGCTCGGCATGGCGCTGTCCGGCAATGCCGCTATCCCGGGCGTCGATTCCCGCCGCAAGGTTATGGCGCAGCTTACCGGCCGGCGTATCGTGCAGATGGTCAAGGACGACCTGAAGCCTTCCGAGATCATGACGAAGCAAGCCTTCGAGAACGCCATCCGCACCAACGCGGCCATCGGCGGATCGACCAATGCCGTCATCCACCTGCTCGCCATCGCCGGCCGTGTCGGCATCGATCTTTCGCTTGATGACTGGGACCGCTGCGGCCGTGATGTCCCGACCATCGTCAACCTGATGCCGTCGGGCAAGTACCTGATGGAGGAGTTCTTCTATGCCGGCGGCCTGCCGGTGGTGCTGAAGCGCCTCGGCGAGGCGGGCCTCCTGCACAAGGATGCGCTGACGGTATCCGGCGAAACCGTCTGGGACGAGGTCAAGGACGTCGTCAACTGGAACGAGGACGTTATCCTGCCGGCCGAAAAGGCGCTGACAGCTTCGGGCGGCATCGTCGTGCTGCGCGGCAATCTCGCGCCGAAAGGCGCGGTGTTGAAGCCTTCGGCGGCTTCGCCGCATCTGCTGGTGCACCGGGGCAGGGCGGTCGTGTTCGAGGACATCGACGACTACAAGGCCAAGATCAACGACGACAGCCTCGACATCGACGAAACCTGCATCATGGTCATGAAGAACTGTGGGCCGAAGGGCTATCCCGGTATGGCCGAGGTCGGCAACATGGGGCTGCCGCCGAAGGTGCTCAAGAAGGGCATTCTCGATATGGTGCGCATTTCCGACGCCCGCATGTCCGGAACGGCCTATGGAACCGTCGTGCTGCACACCTCGCCGGAAGCGGCTGTCGGCGGGCCGCTCGCGGTCGTGAAAAACGGCGACATGATCGAATTGGACGTGCCGAACCGTCGTCTGCATCTCGACATTTCCGAGGAGGAACTGGCACGGCGGCTCGCCGAATGGCAGCCGAACCATGATTTGCCCACATCCGGCTATGCCTTCCTGCATCAGCAGCACGTCGAAGGGGCAGATACCGGCGCCGACCTCGACTTCCTCAAGGGATGTCGCGGAAATGCGGTCGGTAAGGACAGCCACTAGCGCGGCTCAATCCATAACGAGAAAAAGGCGGGGCATGACCCCGCCTTTTTCTTTGCACTTGTTGAATACGGAAATGGCTCTATATTCCGTATAGATGTACAGGAGATATAGTCATGTCCAAGATGGTCGGTGCGGCGGAGTTCAAGGCGAAATGCCTGAACCTTATCGATCAGATGGGGAAGGACGACGAATCAATCGTCATCACCAAGCGCGGCAGGCCAGTTGCCGTGCTTTCGCCGGTACATGATACCAGCGGACGCAGGAGTGTTATCGGCGCGATGAAGGGCAGCGTATTGCGTTATGACGATCCGCTGTCTCCGGCTGCTGAAGCGGAAGATTGGGACGCCGTTCGTTGATCGTCATCGACACACATATCCTCGTCTGGGCAATGCAGGACGATGCGCGCCTCGGTTCACAAGCCCGGCGCATCATCGACGAGATGACGGAGAAAAGCCAGATTCTGGTTTCGGCGATTACACCTTGGGAAATCGCGTTGCTTGTGCAGAAGGGACGCCTGGCGCTCGGCGACGATGTCGGTCGATGGATCGATAGCGCATTGTCTCTGCCCGGTATCCAGCTCGCACCGATTGAGCCTCCCATCGCAATAGACAGCGTTCGGCTGCCTGGCGAGTTTCATGCCGATCCCGCCGACCGCATCATTGCTGCCACAGCCCGCTTTCATCGCGTCCCGTTACTGACGGCCGACCAGGCGATCCTCAGTTACGGCGCGCGCGGGCACCTCCAGGTTCTTGCAGCGGGATAGGCTTTGGTTGGGGCCGAAATACACCAAGCGTCGCCGCAGACAAGCTTATGCCTGCGGCCTTAAAATTGAGTTAGTGACAAGCGGCAGTTATGGCATGCGCCGCGTGCCAGAAGCAGGCGGAATTTCGGCACCGCCGGTCTCTATATTCAAGTCCAACATGTTTGGTTCGCGCCGACCTCGCAGCTATTCTATCGGCCCCACCGCAGGGCGCGGTAAAGCTGTCTTTATGCTCCGCTCAGCTCTGACTCTGGCTCTGCATCTGTCCGCCGTCCTCGACCTTCACGGTGACCGACAGCGTTTCGCCCGGTGTGCCGATGCGCATGCCCGAAATCGGCGCGGCATCACGATAGCAGAGGCCGGAGGCGACTCTGATGTAACGGGCATCCGGGCAGATCTCATTGGCGGGATCGAAGCCGACCCAGCCGAGGCCGGGAATATGCGCCTCTGCCCAGGCATGGGTCGCCGCCTGTTCGATCTTTTCCTCCATCATCAGATAACCGGAGATGTAACGCGCCGGCACCTGCAGCGCGCGGGCTGCGGCAATGAAGATGTGCGCGTGGTCCTGGCAGACGCCGCTCCTCCTCTCCAACGCCTGTTCGGCCGTTGTCTCGGTGTTGCTGGTGCCGGGCTTATAATCGACCGTCTCGTGGATCGCCGCCATCAGCGCATGCATGCGGGCAAGCTCGTTGTCGCCGCTGACGCCCTTGATCAGTTCCTTCACCAGCTTGCCGCCCTTGGTCAGCGGCGTGTCGCGCAGGAAGAGCCAAAGCGGGCAGAAGCCGGTATGCGGACCGGTGACGCCGTTATTGTCCTCCGTCTCGACTTCGCCTTCGGCCAGGATGCGCGTTACGTCCTGCTCGCCTTCCAGCGAGACCAGATTGACATGATTGCCGTACTGGTCGTCATATTCTACTTCCGGCGTGGCACCTTCGACTTTCAGAGACCAGCCGAGCACTTTCTGAGCTGATGTCGTCGGTGGCGTCAACCGCAGCCGTTGCAGCGAGAATTGCGCCGGTTCGTCGTAGCGGTATTCGGTGAGGTGGCTGATCTTCAGTCTCATATTGTTATCCGCTTATACATAGAACCGGTAGCCGTCGGAAATTTCCGCGCCGAGCTTGTTGTTGCGCGCGACGAAATCCTCCAGGAACTCGTGCAGCCCCTGATCCATGATATCCCGGATCGCCCTTGTCTGCAGCGTGGTGCGGATTGAATCCGCGGTATCGTGGGCAGGCAGCCGCTCCTCGTAATCCTGGGCGAGATAGCCGAGATTGCTGACGATCTTCTCGTAGCAATAGGCAAGCGAGCGCGGCATCTGGACATTGAGGGTCAGGAAGTCGGCGATGTTCATCGCCCGGTATTCCCCGTCATAGGCCCAACTATAGGCGCGGTGCGCCGAGACCGAGCGCAGGATCGATTCCCACTGGACATTGTCGAGGGAGGAACCAACTGATGAAACCGAGGGCAGCAGCACGTAATATTTCACGTCGAGGATGCGGCTGGTATTGTCGGCCCGCTCGATGAAGGTACCGATGCGGGCAAAATTATAGAGCTCGTTGCGCAGTGTCGAGCCATGGAAGGCACCGCGGATGAGGCCGGCGCGGCGCTTGATGACATCGATCACCTCTGGCATTTCGGCCGCCTTGACGCGCTTTTCGAGCAGCGACTTCAAATCGATCCAGCATTCGTTGGTGGCTTCCCAGGTCTCACGCGTCAGCGCCGTGCGCACCATGCGGGCATTGTTGCGGCCGGAATCGATGCAAGACATGACGCTCGACGGATTGGTGCGATCGCGCAGGAGATAATCGATCGCGTCGGCGTTGGTCAGCTTGTTGTGGCCTTCGTCATAAGCCTCGCGCACGCCCGCGCTTTGCAGCACGCCATCCCAATTGTCATCGCCAGTGCTGCTGCGTGTCAGCGACATGCGCAGCCCGGCATCGATCAGGCGGGCTATATTTTCGGCGCGCTCGATGTAACGAAACATCCAGTAGAGGCCGTTTGCTGTTCTTCCGAGCATCAGTCCTCCAATACCCAAGTGTCTTTGGTGCCGCCGCCCTGGCTGGAATTGACCACCAGCGAGCCCTGCTTCAGCGCCACGCGGGTGAGCCCGCCCGGAATGATCTGTACCTTGTCGGATACAAGCACATAGGGGCGAAGGTCGACATGGCGCGGCGCGATGCCCTTGTTGACGAGGATCGGCACGGTGGAGAGCGACAGCGTTGGCTGGGCGATGTAATTGTTCGGCTTGGCTTTCAGCTTCTCAGCGAAATCGGCGCGCTCCTTCTTCGATGCCGTCGGGCCGACCAGCATGCCGTAGCCGCCGGAGCCGTGCACCTCCTTGACGACGAGGTCTTCCAGGTGTTCCAGCACATATTTCAGGCTGTCGGCTTCCGAGCAGCGCCAGGTCGGCACGTTTTCGAGCAGCGCCTTGCGGCCGGTATAGAATTCGACGATCTCGGGCATATAGGAATAGATCGCCTTGTCGTCGCAAATGCCGGTGCCCGGCGCATTGGCGATGGTGATGTTGCCGGAGCGGTAAACATCCATGATGCCGGGAACGCCGAGCGCGGAATCGGACCGGAAGGTCAGGGGATCGAGGAAGTCGTCGTCGACGCGGCGGTAGAGCACGTCGATCGCTTCGTAACCGCGTGTCGTCCTCATCTTCACCTTGCCGTCGATGACGCGCAGATCCGCGCCCTCGACCAGCTCGACGCCCATCATGTCGGCGAGGAACGAATGCTCGTAATAGGCGGAATTGTAGATGCCCGGCGTCAGCACGGCGACACGCGGTTTGCCCTTGCAGCCGGGAGGCGCCAGCGAGGCGAGGCTTTGACGCAGCAGATAGGGATAATCCTCGACACGCTGCACCTTGTTCTCGTGAAAGAGCTCAGGGAACATCTGCATCATGGTTTCCCGGTTTTCCAGCATGTAGCTGACGCCGGAGGGTGTGCGGGCATTATCCTCCAGCACGTAAAACTGGTCTTCGCCGGTGCGCACGATGTCGGTGCCGACGATGTGGGTATAGACGCCGCCGGGCGGCCGGAAGCCGATCATTTCGGGGATGAAGGTGACGTTGTTCTCGATCAGTTCACGCGGAACGCGGCCGGCGCGGATGATCTCCTGCTTATGGTAGATATCGTCGAGAAAGGCGTTAAGCGCGATCACCCGCTGCTCGATGCCTTGGGCGAGCTTGCGCCATTCGCGTGCGGAGATGATGCGGGGAATGATGTCGAAGGGGATGAGTTTTTCGGAACTGTCGGCATGGCCGTAGACTGCGAAGGTGATGCCGGTCTTCCGGAAGATGTTTTCCGCATCGCGGGATTTGGCAATCAGATGCGCCCGGTCTTGGCTGTTGTACCACTCGAAGTATTTGTCGTAAGGCGGGCGAGGGCTTTCGTCCCCGGTAATCATTTCATCAAATGCCAAAAGCGCGGCTCCCCTTTTTCTTCATTTGAATACAACGCAAATGGCAATGCAAGAACCATGCGCAGTTCGGGAAAAGATTTTGCGCTGCGGGAAACGGGTGAAAATCTGGGCATTTAAAGTGATGCGCTGCGGCATGGCGGATATTCATCCAAGGTGTCTGCGCAAAATCTGAGCATGTGACCGCTTTTCGTTCGGCCTACTGCATAATTTCACACTTAAATCGACTCCGCTTTAAGGGTGAAATTATGCAGCAATCAAAGTGCTACAACGTCCTTTGCGCCTCTCGAAGAGACGCGCGGCGTTGTAGGCGGTCGAATATGGTCATGCGCGGGTAACAGCTGGCGACCGCCACTGGTGACCACTGCCATCAGCGAAATTTCAGATAAGCATCAACGCTTCGCCTTTGACGGCGACGGCTGGGTGGGGCTATCAGCACGGCAACCTCTTCTCTCCCGAGCCGCTCCATGTCCCTCGATCGCCTAGCCCCCGCCGTCTTCGTCCTGCTCTGGTCCACGGGCTGGGTGGTGGCGAAATACGCCTCGCTGCATTCCGAACCCTTCACCTTTCTTTCGATACGCTACGCGCTGTCGGCGGCGGCCTTCTTGGCGCTCTGCCTTGTGGTGCAGGCGCAATGGCCGAGCCGGGGGACGGCGCTGCGCGCCGTCTATTCCGGCTTCTTCCTGCATGGTTTCTATCTCGCCGGTCTCTGGTGGGCGATCGCCAATGGCGTGCCGGCCGGCATATCGGGCATCATCGCGGCGCTGCAGCCGCTGTTGACGGCGATCGCCGCTCCCTTCCTCATCGGCGAGCGGCTGCAGCAGGCTCAGAAACTCGGCCTTGCCCTCGGCTTCATCGGCATTGCCATCGCCATTTCGCCGAAGCTGCTCGATCCGGCGACCGCCGACCTCACGCATGCCGCCCTGCCGCTGGCGATCAACCTCGTCGCCATGGCGTCCGTCACCTACGGCACGCTCTATCAGAAGAAACACCTGCAATCCGGCGACCTCAGAACCATCGCGACTTTGCAATATATCGGCGCGCTGATCCTCACCCTGCCGCTTTCGCTGATCTTCGAGCATCAGCATTTCGACGGCGCTGCGCAGGCCTATGGCGCGCTGGCCTGGTCGGTCTTCGGCCTGTCGATGGGCGGCGTCGGACTGCTGCTCTATCTGATCCGCCGGGGTCAGGTGTCACGCGCCGCCTCGCTGATGTACCTGATGCCGCCGGCGGTTGCTCTCGAAGCCTTCATCGCCTTCGGGGAACCGCTGACCCTGCCGCTGATCGTCGGCACCGTGGTCGTCGTGACAGGCGTCTATCTCACGAACCGCAAGGCGTTCAGCGAGCAAAGGCCTGCGGAGGCGTGATAATAAAAAGGCCGGAGATATCCCCGGCCTTTCTGCTTTTCAATCGTTCGGCGATCAGGCGCGTTCGCGGCGCTGGCCGCCACCGCTGCGGGAGCCGGAGCCACCGCGACGGTTGCCACTGTTGCCGTCGCGGCGCGGTTCGCCGGCCTGGGCCTGCTGCGGGCCGCGGTCCTCGCCATGCTTGCGGGCCGGGCGGCCGTGGGCATGGCGGCTGTTGCCGCGGTGATGACCGCTCGGCTCACCGTTGGCATGGGCGCCGTGATGGGCCGGACGCTGCGGCTTTGCAGAGGCGCGGAAATCGGAGGTCGAGGCCAGATCGTTGTCGGGGCCGAGATCCGGGGTCGCTTCACCGCGGCGCTGACCGCGGAAGTCCTCGTTGCGGCTGGTCGGGCGCTCCGGACGCGGACGACGCTCCTCGCCGCTGGCGCGGACTTCGCTGCCTTCACCTTCGCGGCGCGGGCGGCGTTCCTGACGGCTGCCGCGATGCTCGGAGCGGTTCTGGTCGCCACGGCCTTCGCCACGACCCTGGCCTTCGCGACCCTGGCCGCCATTGCGATTGCGGTTGTTGCCGTTGCCGTTGGCGCGACGGGGTCCGCCGCTGACGTTTGCCGGCGCTTCGCCGCTTGCGACAGTGATGTCGATGCCCATCAGGCGTTCGATATCACGCAGCAGTTTGGCTTCGTCAGGGGCGCAGAAGGCGATGGCGATACCGTCGCGACCGGCACGCGCCGTACGGCCGATGCGATGGACATAGGCGTCAGGCACTTCAGGCAGGTCGTAGTTGTAGACGTGGCTGACGGCCGGAATGTCGATGCCGCGGGCGGCGACGTCGGTGGCGATCAGCGTCTTGATGCTGCCGTCGCGGAAGGCCTTCAGCGCCCGCTCGCGCTGACCCTGGCTCTTGTTGCCGTGGATCGAGGCGACGGAATAGCCGATGTTTTCGAGATGCTTCATCAGCTTCTCGGCACCGTGCTTGGTGCGCAGGAAGACCATGGCGCGGCCATCGGGGTTTTCGGTCAGCGACTTGCGGAGCAGCTCCGTCTTGTCGTTCTTGCCGGCGACGAAATGAACGTACTGCTCGACCTTGTCGGCAGCCTTACCTGGAGGCGTGACTTCGACCTTGACGGGATCGACGAGATATTCGCCGGCGAGATCGGCAATCGCCTTCGGCATGGTGGCCGAGAAGAGCATGGTCTGGCGCTTTTTCGGCACCATCTTGGCGATCTTGCGAAGATCATGCACGAAGCCGAGGTCGAGCATCTGATCAGCTTCGTCGAGCACGAGATAGCGAACCGCAGTCAGCGTGATCGCGCGGCGATTGATGAGGTCGAGCAGGCGGCCGGGCGTGGCGACGAGAATGTCGGTGCCCTTTTCAAGCTGAAGCTGCTGCTTGTTGATCGAGACGCCGCCGACGACGACATTGATGCGCAGCGACGACTTGCGGATGAACTTCTTCAGGCTCTCGGCGATCTGGTTCACCAGTTCGCGGGTCGGCGCAAGGATCAGCGTGCGCGTCGTGCGGTTGTCGGGGCGCCGTTCGTCGGCAAGCAGCTTTTCGATCAGCGGCAGGCCGAAAGCAGCCGTCTTGCCAGTGCCGGTCTGGGCAAGGCCGATCAGGTCGCGGCCTTCAAGGAGGAGAGGAATGGCATGTTCCTGGATCGGCGTCGGCGTTTCGATGCCGAGCTGGAACAAAGTAGCGACGATCGGCTTGGAGACACCAAGCGATTCAAAATTAGTCAAGGTATAACCTTTCGGGGCGCCACAATGACTATCGCCGGAACGCACCATGCGATCCGGTTTCATTCTGGCGTCAAGAACCCCGCGTGAAGTGGGAACTTGTGAGTTGGAAAAAGCTTTCCAGCGCTTCTGGCCGCTCATGGGAGTGCGGCGCTCTATCGAAATGCGCTTTTGTCCCTTCTTCCTGCATCTGTATTTTTCAGCAGGGGCACGCTCACGCGGCGGCCGGAAGGGTGAAAGCTGACCCGCATTTGGGCTAGTTCGCGTGGAAAGTCAAGTGCGGTGCACAAGAAAGCCTCAGCCTTGGTCAGGTGAGGGCATGACGAGGACGAAGCTTTGCGATGCGGTTTCTGCGCCGTTGACGAGGATGGCGATGCGATGTTCGCCTGGATAATAGCGCCGCGTCGTGATCGGCCGCATGGCGTGGCGACGCTCAATTGTATGGCTTTGCCCCGGAGCGAGCATTATCGCCTTGCACTTGAAGACCTTGGGTGAGAGCGAACCGTCGCTCTTCACATGGTGAACGGCGTAGTCGATCATCAGCGACTGCGCTCGCTCGCCTGCATTCGTCACGCGGATTTCGAAATCCAGCCCTTCGCCGAACATCACCTCGGCGTTTACGAGCCGCAGTTCGCACTCGAGCGAATCGCTGGCGGCGAAGCCGAAATTGGCGAGCGCCTGTGCGTGGCCGTTCTTCAGCAGCGTGCGCGAGGCATGTTTCAGCACCCACCGGCGTTCGGGCGAAGCGCCTTCGATATGACTGGCGATGAAGGCGGCGACCAGATCCGGATGGTCCTTGGCGACGTCGTTCAGGCTGTTGGCCACGGAGCGGCGCACATAATCCTCCGGATCATCCATCAGCGCGGTCAGAATGGGCAGGATAGGCGCCGGATTCTTCACGAGCTGCGGCAGACGCATCGCCCAGGGCAGGCGCGGCCGCGTTCCCTCGCTCGCCAGCCGGCGCACATGCTGATCGGGATCGTCGAGCCAGCCGGAAATGATGGCCAGCGCGCGCTGCTGGTCGCGGTGGATAAAGGGACGGATGCCGTATTCGGCTGTGAAATGCGGCGTCAGCGCCTTCAGGAGATCGAGACCGAGATCAAAATGATCGGGGCCGCGTGCGGCGATGAACTGATTGACCGGCAGCAGCATCCAGCCGGAGAGCCCCGGCCTGTCGGCGGCAGGCAGGCTCGCCTTCAGAATGGCTGCGGCCTCCCGGAAATCACCGGGAAGGGTGGCAAACAGCGCGTTACGGATCAGGGCCGAGCGCTCCATCAGCTCCAGCGCTCCGAGGCCGTCGGTCGCCAGCATCACGAAGCGGTTTCTGTCGAAGATCGGCGCGTTGGCGGCAATGCGATCGGCCATATCGGCGACCAATGTTTCATGCAGCAAGTTCTTGAGCGGTTCCGGCATGCTGGTCCTTCCTCTTTATGCGACCGCCGCATGCCGGCCGCATAAAGGCAGCATGGTCTGCGAAACATCTGGCGATTTGCTATCGGAGAATAGAGTGATCGCACCCACTCGAGCAATCGTGTGCAGATAGTGGGGGTGTGCGTGTAGCGCGAGCTTTAGCGTACCGGTGCCGTCGATTTCCTTGGAATAAGGGTTGGGGCCGAGATCCGAATACGCTCGTCGGCAGGGCTGTTGTCACCGGCAAGAAGATCAAGGGCGTTTGACGCAATTTGCTCGAACGGCACCCGCAACGTCGTCAGCGGCGTGGGGAGGTGGCTGACAATCGGAATGTCGTTGTAGCCTACGATCGAGATGTCCTGCGGCACGGAAAGGCCAAGTTTCGTCAGTCCCGACAAGGCGCCTATGGCGGTATTGTCGTTGACGGCGAAAATAGCGGTTGGGCGCGGACTAAGGTGCATTAGGGTTTCGACGGCTACCGCACCGGACTCGATGCCGAATGTCGAGGGAATGATGTATGAGGGATCTGCATTCAATCCAGCTTCTTGCAAGGCGTGGCGGAAACCCTCCACGCGGCCTCGCGAACTGGAGGCATAGGATGGACCGGCAATGACACCAATCTTGCGATGGCCGAGATCGAGGAGATGGCGGGCCGCGAGGTACCCGCCGAGCCTGTCGTCGCCGACCGACGAGAGGCTGTGGCCATCCGTCCTGAGCGCCAGGACATAGGGAATACCGCGTTTTGCCAGCTCGTCCGGAAAGTCATCGTCTTCCCGCGCCGTCGAAAGAATCAGTCCATCGACACCGCGCTTCAGCAGAGACTCGGCCGCAAGCCGGTCCGCCTTTGGCTTGTCGTCGGTCGTTGCGACGATCGCGAAGCGGCCACTACGGCTGCAGGCCTTGGCCAGTGCTTCATAAAGCATGGCCATGACCGTATCTGTCAGCCTGGGTACGATCACCCCGATTGTCATTGTGTTGCCGCGCCTCAGGCTCGCTGCGGAAATGTCCCGAACGTATCCCAGCTCTTCGGCAACCTTGCGCACGCGACGCGCGGTCTCGCTGTCGGATCGCGGAAGCCTTTCGTCGAGAATGCGGGACACGGTAGACTTGGAGACACCGGCTGCGGCAGCGACGCCGTGAATAGTGACGCGGGTCTGCCCCGGAACTTCATCCGTCTTTGAATTCATTGAGCCTTGTCCATTCGAGTCGACATTAAGCCGCCGCTCTCCAGCATGCCTCAAAAAAGATATTGACTCCAGAGAATTCGAGAACGATAGTGGGAACGTTCCCGTAAACGATCCTATACCGATCACGAGCCAATCGCGATCGCACGAAGGAGGAGACCAATATGCAACCGATGGATATGCGCGGGTTGAGCCCGGCCCCCGTTACCGCTTTCACCCGCGACGGTGAAGTTGATCACAAAGCCAACGCCAAACTCGCCAAATGGCTGGTCTCGATGGAAGGCGTCAAAAGCCTCGTCATCCTCGGCCATGCCGGCGAGGGCACCTTCCTCACGGAAGAGGAGCGCCTTGCTCTCATCCGCACTTATGTCGAAGCGGTCGACGGTGCCGTTCCGATCATTGCCGGGATTACTGGTGAAGGCACGAGGGTCGCCGCTGAAGAGGCCAGGAAATGCAAGGCGGCTGGTGCCACCGGCGCGCTCGTCTATCCGAACCACGGCTGGCTGCGTTTCGGCTTTCAGAAAGGAGCGCCTCAGGATCGCTACAAGGCAATCTGGCAGGAGTCTGGCCTCCAGTGCATCCTGTTCCAGTATCCCGACGCCACCAAGGCATCATACGATCTGGATACACAGCTTGCGATTGCCACACAGGAAGGCGTCGTCGCCACCAAGAACGGCGTGCGCAATATGAAGCGCTGGTATGTCGAAATTCCGGAGCTGAAGAAAGCCAATCCAAAGCTGCAGGTTCTGAGCTGCCATGATGAATGGCTGCTGCCAACCATGTTCGATGTCGACGGTCTGCTCGTCGGTTATGGCAATATCGCGCCCGAGCTGCTGATCGACCTGATCAAAGCTGGCAAGGCGCAGGACTATCCGGAAGCGCGCAAGATCTTCGAGCGCCTTCTTCCGGTGACGCGTGCCGTCTATCATCGCGGCTCTCATATGGAAGGCACCGTGGCCCTGAAACTCGGCCTCGTGCACCGCGGTATCCTTGACCACGCTACGATCCGCGAGCCGCTGAAGAACCTTGGCGAAAAGGCCGAAGCAGAGATCTTTGCTGCCTTCGACGCCGCCGGTATTGGCCGCGTTGGCCAGATGCTGGCTGCCGAGTGACCTCTTTGACGCCCCTGCGCAGGTCGCGGGGGCGCATTTCGAAAGGAGGAGGAAACCATGGAAACCGCCGAGGCAGACTTGAACGTCTTTGAAGGCCATTGCTCCGACAGGACGAACTGACGCGCAGTAGCAATCATCAAGCAGGAGCGCCCCTGGCCGGGAGAGTGGTAGGCCACGGGGCGAGAAGGAGGAACCAATGAATGTCATGCAGCCTATGCCGGCTGAGACGGCGAATGTCGCTGATCATCAGGCCGAAATCAGCGCTCGTCTGGAGCGCCTTCCCATCACCCGCGAGGTATTCTGGGCGCGCAATATTGTCGGCGCCGCAACGTTCTTCGACGGCTACACGGTCATCGCCATCGCTTATGCCATGCCCGTCCTTGTTCGCGAGTGGGGCCTGACGCCCTCACAGACCGGCATGATCCTGTCGATGGGCTATCTGGGACAGTTGATCGGTGCGATCCTGTTTGGCTGGCTCGCCGAGAAGATCGGCCGGCTGAAAGTTCTCCTATTCACCATCCTGCTCTTCGTCAGCATGGATGTCGCATGCCTGTTTGCTGCCGGGGCCGGCATGATGATGGCCTTCCGTTTCGTCCAGGGGATCGGCACCGGCGGCGAGGTTCCGGTCGCCAGCGCCTATATCAATGAGTTGATCGGGTCGAAGGGGCGCGGCAAGTTCTTCCTCCTCTATGAGGTCATGTTCCTGCTGGGCCTCGTCGGCGCCGGGCTGATCGGCTACTTCATGGTACCGGTTTACGGCTGGAAGGCGATGTTCGTCGTCGGTCTCGTTCCCGCAATCATCATGGTTCCTCTGCGCTGGTTCCTCAAGGAATCACCGCGTTGGTTAGCTGCCAACGGCCGCTATGGCGAAGCAAACGCTATCGTCACCCGCATGGAAGAAAGTGCTCGTGCGGCCGGCAAGGAATTGCCCGAACCGAAGCTCATCCAGGCGCCGGTCCACCGCAAGTCGGACTGGCGCGAACTCTTCCAGGGCGTCTACTTGAAGAGGACGCTTTCCATCTGGGCCATGTGGTTTACCGCCTATACGGTTGCCAACGGTACGATCACCTGGCTGCCGACCCTGTATCGACAGGTCTTCAACCTGCCGCTTCAAACCAGCATCTTCTATGGTTTCCTGACGTCGGTCGGCGGCGTGATTGCTGCTGTCATCTGTGCGCTGCTCATCGACAAAGTGGGACGCAAGCGCTGGTACACGGGGGCGCTGCTTCTCGCTCCCCTGCCGCTGCTGGTTCTCGCATGGCTCGGCGCGACCTCTCCCATCCAGGTTTTGGTTCTAGCCGGCCTCGCTTATGCGATCGTCCAGACCGTCACATTCTCCCTTTACCTGTACTCTGCCGAGATCTACCCGACACGCCTCAGGGCATTGGGAACCGGAACCGGCAGCGCCTGGCTTCGCCTGGGATCATCGGCCGGCCCGATCCTCGTCGGTACGGTGATGTCTTCCATGGGCATCCAGTATGTCTTTGCGAGCTTCGCAGCCATTCTGATCGTTGGTGCAATCATCACGATGTTGTTTGCGATAGAAACCAAGGACCGCGTACTGGAGGAACTTTCTCCGTAACGGTTGAAAATACGGTCTGATCGGCTTTGATCTGGCGGATGAAAATCCGCCAGTTTCATTTGGTCGTCGCTGAGGGCACTGGGTCGGCGCCGCCGGGAGGTCAAGCGGCGCCGGATGCGGTTTCTGTTATCGCTGGCAGACTTTGACGCGATAGGGATTGCCCCAATCGTCGTGCAACCATTCGAAGTGGCAATAGTCCGGCCGGTAATAGGTCCGGTAAACGGGGTAGGGGCGGTAAGCGGGATAGGCCGGGTAGGCGGGACGGGCGGCCTCCGACAGCAGCGCGCCGCCGACGACGCCGGCAGCAAGGCCGCCCCAGAAGGCATCGCGCGGACGGGCATCGGCGGTGGTGGCGGTGGCGAGCGAGGCGCCGGCAAAGGTCAGCGCAATCAGGCCCGTCGCCATGGTCTTATGAAGAACGGACATGGTATTTTCCTTTCATGGGCATGGCTTCCATAAAGCCATGCCGCAGACTCGGCCCGGATCGCGGCGGCGCAATGGCCGCGCAAGCAGTTTCGGCATTAAATTTTCGTCATGATTTCAACGGATCCCCGATGTCGAAAGGATTTATCGCGGGCGACCTTTCAGTCTCGTGCAAGCCGGGGCTGGTAATCCCGAAATGTCTTCAGCTTGGTAAGCCGGCTCGTAAAATTCGGCTGTCGAAATTTATGGTTAAAACCTTGTTAAAAGCCTTGGCGTTATAGTTTTTGTAGTCGATATTTCATTTATTACGGGAGCGATATTTTTTGAAATCAGCCGGGGAACTTCTGGAGTTGGCTTGCCGCCGGATCGCTGATCTGGATACCCCGGCCTATGTCAAGAACAGCGAGCTGCGTTATATCGCCGTCAACGAGGCCTATGCCCGCTTTCTAGGCCGCGAGATCTCCGATTTCATCGGCAGGCGCAGCCGCGAACTCCTCGACCGTCCCGAGGAAGAGGAACGCGAGGACAAGGAACGCCGCGCGCTGGTGTTCGGCACCGAGGAAAACGCCATCTGCTTCGATGCGGCGGGCCTCAGTCATGAACGCATCCAGATCGAAAGCTTCTCACCATCGCCGGATCGGGCCTACGTGCTCGGCATGTTCGAAGTGCGCGAACCGACGCGCCAGGCGATGGGCGACCCTGGGATCGCTGGCGACCCTCGGATGACTAGCGACACCGGTGTCGCCGCCGATTTCGCCCGCGTGCGCGAGGCGCTGGAACAGCTCGACCAGCCGATCGGCATCTTTGCCGAAGATGGCCGGCCACTGGTCGTCAACGCCGCCTATCGCAACGGCGCAAAGCCTGCGGCTGTCAGCGACACGGCCTGGCACGAGAGCGTCAATGAGCTCGACCTGCTGCGGACCATCCTGGAGGACCTCCCGGTCGCAGCCTTCGTGCGCGATGACAAGCATCGCCTCGTCTACGCCAATCAATATTACGAGACCTTCAGCGGCCATAGCCGTTCCCGGGTCCTTGGGATGACCGAACACGAAATGTTCGGTCCGGACGGGGGCGAGGCGATCTACCAGGAAAACCTGCTGGCGTTGCAGGGAGGCAGGTCGAAGGAGATCGAAAGCCTGCTGCCGAGCAAGGACGGCCATATCTATTCCGTCCTCTCGCGCGTCAATCGCGTCGTGACAGCGGATGGTCGGCCCTATGTCGTCGGCTCCTTTTCGGACATCTCGCCACTCAAGGAACGAGAGAAGGCGCTGATCGAGGCGCAGAAACACAAAGAGGTGCTGCACCGGGATATCGAGAATATCCTACGCTCGTTGCCGGTCGGCGTGCTGATCCTCGATAACGACCACCGGATCCTCTACGTCAACGACGAGTTCTACGGCATCTGGGAGCTGCCACTCGACGATCCCTTCGACGGCCGGCCCTTCATCGACGTCATCCGCCGCAATTATGAGCTCGGTCGCTACGACGGCACGCAGACGCCCGAGGAGATCTACGATTTCCGCAAGCACCTGTTCGAGACCGAGGAGCCCGAGCCGATCGAGCTCGGTTGGGCGGGCGGCAAATCCGTCATCTTCGATAGCCGCCGTATCTCAAACGACCGGATCCTGCTGACCTATGCCGACATTACGGCCGTGCGTGAGCGGGAAAATGAAGTCCACGAGGCCCGTGCCGCGCTGGAACATCTCGGCGAGTTGTTGCGCGACGCGACGCATGCCATGCCGCAGGGTCTAGCCATCGTTCAGGACGGCATTATCAAGATGTCCAATGAGGCGCTTTCTGACATCCTGCAGATTCCGGCTACCTATCTCGAGCCTGGCGAGGGCTGGATTGGCATGTTCGAATTTTGCGCGGCGCGTGGCGATTTCCATGATGCGGCGGCCGAAATCCTGCAGGGCTGGCGCGACAATATCGCGGCCAGGCTGCCGATTTCCACAGTCTTCCATGTCGGCGGCGAGCGCTGGGTGAACATGGATGCGACGGTCAGCAAGGGTCAGCACTGGGTGGCGCTCTTCACCGACGTCACCGAGCTCAAGAGCCGCGAGGAGGAACTGCGCCAGCTGCTGTCGCGCGCCGAAGCCGCCGACCGCGCCAAATCCGAATTCCTCGCCAATATGAGCCATGAGATTCGCACACCGATGAACGGCGTGCTTGGGATGGCGGAACTGCTTGCCAAGACCAACCTCGATACGCGCCAGAAGACCTTCGTCGATATCATCGTCAAGTCGGGCAATGCGCTGCTGACGATCATCAACGATATCCTCGACTTCTCGAAGATCGATGCCGGGCAGATGAAGCTGCGCAAGGCCGCGTTCGATATTACCGAAGCGGTGGAGGATGTGGCGACACTCTTGTCCTCGCACGCTGCCGAGAAGAACATCGAACTCCTGGTGCGGGCCGCACCCGATCTGCCCGCCGCCGTGATCGGCGACGCCGGGCGTTTCCGCCAGATCGTCACCAATCTCGTCGGCAACGCCGTCAAGTTCACCGAGCGCGGACATGTCTTCGTCGATGTCGGCTTCCAGCCGGCTGCCGGCGGCGAGATCATGGCGTGCATCCGCATCGAGGATACCGGCATCGGCATCCCGCCGGAGAAGCTCGAATCGGTCTTTGATAAATTCTCGCAGGTGGACGCCTCGTCGACCCGGCGGCATGAGGGGACCGGCCTTGGTCTTGCGATCACCGCCGGGCTCGTCGACCTTTTCGGCGGTTATCTCAACGTCGAAAGCGAATGGGGAAAGGGTTCCGTCTTCACCATCAACCTGCCGTTTGCGGTGGCGGCTGCCCGCCTTGAGCCGAAGCCGTTGCCGATCAACGTGCAGGGTGCGCGCATCCTCGTCGTCGACGACAATGAGGTGAACCGGCGAATCCTCACCGAACAGCTGTCTCTCTGGGGCTTCGACGGCGTGGCCGCCGAAGGCGGCGGCACCGGACTTGCGATTCTGGAGGCGGCGGCCGGTCTCGGCATTACCGTCGATGCCGTCGTGCTCGACTATCACATGCCCGATATGAACGGCGCCGATGTCGCGCGTCGGCTACGAGCCGATCCCCGCTTCGTCGAACTGCCGATCATCTTCCTGACGTCGATGGATATTTCCGGCACGGAAAAGGAATTCGCGGCGCTGAATGGCCACGCGCATCTGATGAAGCCGGCGCGCGCCAACGTGCTGCGCAACACCGTCGTCGAGGTGGTGCGCGCCAGCCGCGTCAAGCAGGCATCCGAGGCCGAGATTGCCCGGCTGCAGACGGAAGTGGCCGCGCCCGCGCCTGCGCCGCAGAAGCGAGCCGCTGAATTCTTCGACGTGCTCGTTGCCGAGGACAACGAGGTCAACCAGATCGTCTTCACCCAGATCCTGCAAGGCACGGGTCTTTCCTTCCTCGTCGTCGACAATGGCGAGGAAGCAGTCGCCGCCTGGGAGCGGCATGCGCCGCGGATCATCATGATGGACGTCTCAATGCCCGTCATGAACGGCCATCAGGCGACCCGGGCGATCCGCGAACGGGAAAAGGGGCAGGGGCACCGGGTGCCGATCATCGGCGTTACCGCCCATGCGCTCGAAAGCGACCGCGAACTCTGCCTCGATGCCGGCATGGACGACTACATGTCGAAGCCGATCAGCCCCGAACTGCTCGAGGAAAAAATCCGCCAGTGGCTTGGAACAAGTGAGCAGCAGCCAGGGCGCACCAGCTACTGATCTGTACGCTGATCGGGTGACGCCTTGGCGCCGCAGAGCATTTCGCGCTTGCCGGCAAAGCCCTTGCGGCGCTCGACGGCAAAGCCTGCGGCGATGAGGTTGCGGCGCACGAAGCCAGCCGCCGCATAGGTGGCGAAGGTGCCACCGGCTGCGCTTTTCTCGCAGACGAGCCGCATCAGTTGCTCCGACCACATATCGCTGTTGCGCGACGGGGCGAAGCCGTCGAGATACCAGGCGTCGAAACCGGGCGTGGCTGCGGCCACGCCCTCCAAGGCATGGCCGCAGACCACGCTGAGCATCGTCTGGGCATCGAGATCGAGCTCAACGATGCCATCAGGCGCTTGCGGCCACGCCGCCGTCAGCGCCTCGCGTTCGGCATCGATCTCCGGCCAGTGCGACAGCGCCCGGCCGATTTCTTCGCCGCGCATCGGGTGGAGTTCGAAGGAGGTGAAATGCAGGTACTGGCCGTCTGAACGGTGGAGCTTCCATTGCCGCCAGGTTTCGGCGAAGTTCAGGCCGGTGCCGAATCCGAGTTCTCCGATCCGGAATCTCTGCCGCCCGTTCCAGCGCTCCGGCAGGCCGTTGCCGGCGAGAAAAACATGGCCGCATTCCAGCCGCCCGTCGGTCTGGCAATAAAAATGATCGCCAAAGGCTGTCGAATAGGGCATATCGCCGTCGCGCCATTCCAGCGGCTGCGGGGCGCCTGCGCCAATCTGATCGGGGGTCACGTCTGTCATGGAAAAAGCCGATAATCCTGCGCCGGTCTCACGTCAATCGTCCTCGGAATTGCTGATCGTCGGCGGCGGCATCATGGGTCTCTGGGCGGCCGTCCATGCGGATCGCCGGGGCATCCGGACTCTTATCAGTGACGCCGGCAGATTGGGCGAAGGTGCAAGCGGCGGCCTGCTCGGCGCGCTGATGCCGCATATGCCGGACCGGTGGTCGGAGAAGAAGCAGTTTCAGTTCGATGCGCTGGTCTCGCTCGAAACCGAGATCGCCGCGCTCGAAGTCGAGACCGGGCTTTCCGCCGGTTATAACAGGTCTGGACGGGTGATCCCGCTGCCGAAGCCGCATCTCAACACAATAGCGCGCGGCCATTTCGAGGACGCTGAACAGCACTGGCGGGTGGGCGAGCGCCGCTTCCACTGGCATGTGCTCGACAGGCCACCGGTCAACGGCTGGATCGAGGCGTCTGCCGGTGAGAGCGGCTTCGTGCACGATACGCTCGCCGCCCGCGTTGCGCCCCGCTTGCTGATCGCAGCGCTTATCGCCTTCCTGCGGCGGGCGAAACATGTTCGTATCCTGGAGCAAGCGACGGTTGCCGGCCTCGATCCTGATCGCGGCACGGCCGAAATCAACGGCGAAACGATCGCTTTCAGTCACTGCATCCTGGCCGCCGGCCATCAGTCCTTTCCGTTGCTGCAGGGCCTGACGCCGGGGCTGAAACAGCCGCTCGGCCAGCCGGTCAAGGGGCAGGCGGCACTATTGAAAGCCGATATCGACCCGGCCCTGCCGACGATCTTTCTCGACGGGCTCTATGTCGTCGCGCACGAGGGCGGGCACGCGGCAATCGGCAGCACCAGCGAGAACCGTTTTGACGATCCCAGCTCGACCGACGCCCAGCTCGACGCGCTGATCGAGGCGGCGCGCACCATCGTGCCAACCCTTCGTGATGCCCCCGTTGTCGAGCGCTGGGCTGGGCTTCGTCCGAAGGCGATCGACCGGGATCCGATGATCGGCCGCCATCCCGACCACCGGCGTCTGATCGCGCTCACCGGCGGCTTCAAGGTCAGCTTCGGCCTCGCCCACCGGCTGGCGGAGGCGGCGATATGTATCGCAGGCGATGAGTCTCACGGATTTTTGCTGCCGGAAAGCTTCGCAATTTCAAGCCACATCGCGGCGGCTTCACGTTAAACGTGAATTAGACGCCGCTGCGTTTCGTTATTCTGTCATGCAAATCACCTATCTGCTTGCGCATCGACAGCGCCGGATCTGAACGGCGCTCACTTCCTTGATGGAGGAAATTGCATGCGCTATGCCATTTGCTTCACGCCTCCGGCGAGCGACCCGTTGTCGCTCGTGGCCGCCAATTGGCTTGGCCGAAACGTGTTTTCGGGCGATATGATGGAGCCTCCGGCAGTTCGTGGCCTCGGTATTCACGAGATCGCCTTCCATACCGCCGTGCCGCGGCGCTACGGCTTTCACGGTGTTTTGAAGGCGCCCTTTCATCTGTCCCACGACATGCCCGAATCGCAACTCCTGCGCGATCTTATGCGTTTTTCCGGGACCTTTGTTCCCTTTCAGATTCCGCGTATCGAAGTCGCCCGGCTCGGCAATTTCTACAGCCTGCTGCCGAGCACTCCCTCCGAGCAGATCCAGTATCTCGCCTCGGCGATCGTGCAGGAATTCGATCGTTTTCGCGCACCGCTCAGCGAGGCCGAGATCGAACGCAGCGATCCGGACGGGCTGTCGGCGACGCAATTTTCCAATCTGCATCGCTGGGGCAATCCCTATGTGATGGAGGAGTTCCGCTTCCATATGCCGGTGACGGGCCCCGTCAACGCGATCGACATGCCGCGCATCGAGCCGGTGTTGCGGACGATCTTCGAGCCTGTCCTCTGCGAACCTGTCATGGTTTCCAACATTGCCCTGATGATCGAAGAGGGCACCGGCGGTCCTTTCCGCGTTCATTCGCTGCATCCGATGGGCAAGGTCAGCGCGCGCAAAATCGCTTGAAGGTGCTGATGAGCTAAAGGCTTGTGCCGTAAAGGCAAAATCCGGCGGAGCAGTTTCCGTCTCGACATTCCGGCTGCGGATGCTACCGTTCCCCGTCTTTTCAGAAGGTGATTTGATGGTATCCGAGACTTATCCGCGTAATCTCGTCGGTTACGGGCGTCTGACGCCCGATCCGAAATGGCCGGACGAGGCACGCGTCGCCGTGCAGTTCGTCATCAACTACGAGGAGGGCGGCGAAAGCTCGATCCTCGACGGCGATCCGGCTTCGGAAAACCTGTTGTCGGAAATCGTCGGTGCGGCCGCCTGGCCAGGGCAGCGCAACCTCAACATGGAATCGATCTACGAATATGGTTCGCGTGCCGGCTTCTGGCGGCTCTGGAGGATGTTCACCGATCTCAAGGTGCAGGCAACCGTCTACGGCGTGACACTGGCGATGGCCCGCAACCCCGAGGCCGTCGCTGCAATGAAGGAGGCCGGCTGGGAGATCGCCAGCCACGGTTACCGCTGGCTGGAATACAAGGATTTTCCAGAGGATCTGGAGCGCAAACATATCCTCGAAGCGGTGCGCCTGCACACCGAGCTTACCGGCGAGCGGCCCTATGGCCTCTATCAGGGCAAGCCTTCCGACAATACGCTTCGGCTGGTGCAGGAGGAGGGCGGTTTCCTCTATTCCTCCGATTCCTATGCCGATGACCTGCCCTATTGGGTGAAGGGCGTCGACGGGAAACCCTTCCTGATCATCCCCTATACGCTCGAAACCAACGACATGCGTTTTGCAACGCCGCAGGGCTTCAATGCCGGCGATCAGTTCTTCACCTATCTGAAGGACGCCTTCGACACGCTTTATGAGGAAGGCAAGGCGGGCAGCCCGAAGATGATGTCGGTCGGCTTGCATTGCCGCCTCGTCGGACGTCCCGGCCGGGCGGCAGCGCTGAAGCGCTTCATCGAATATGTGCTGAAGCATGACAAGGTCTGGATTCCGCGCCGCATCGAGATCGCCGAGCATTGGCACAAGCACCATCAGCCGGAAGCGCTCTGATGATGTCGCGCGAGGATTTCGTCTCCCGCTTCGGCGGTGTCTTTGAACATTCGCCTTTCATCGCCGAGCGCGCCTATGACACCGGCCACGTGACGGAGCCGCTGACGGCGACCGGCGTGCATGCGTCGCTAACCGCTGTCTTCCGGGCGGCAAGCCCGCAGGAGCGCCTCGGCGTGCTCAGCGCCCATCCTGACCTTGCCGGGCGCCTCGCGATAGCAGGTGAACTCACTGAAGACAGCCGGAAGGAGCAGTCCGGCGCCGGTCTCGACCGCCTGAGCCCGGCCGAACATGCCCGCTTCACCGAACTCAATTCGGCCTATGTCGAAAAATTCGGCTTTCCCTTCATCATCGCCGTCAGAGGGCTCGGCAAGGACGATATCCTGTCGGCCTTCGAAACACGGATCGGCAATGGCAGGGACGAAGAATTTGCGACCGCGACGGCGCAAGTCGAGCGGATCGCGCTGCTGCGCCTGACGACGATGCTGCCGGAGGCTGAATGAACGAGCGGCGCGCGATCGACTATCTCAATGAGATGTATGAGGCGGCATCCGAAGCGCTGTCTTTCGTCGGTGGAATGGATGGGGCGGCGTTTGCCGGGGACAAGCTCACTTTCAAGGCGGTCACCTTTTGCCACTTCACCATCGGTGCCGCGGCATCCCGTCTGCTCGTGACTCATCCGGAATTTGCGACCGAACATCCCGATCTGCCGTGGACGAAAATCTGCGGCACGGGCAACCGTATCCTCGACGGTGTCTTCGACCTCGATCCTTCCGACATCTGGGAGGCGACGTATCGCACGCTGCCGGAGCTTCTTTCCGCGATCGATGCCATCCGTCACTGGCATGCCGAAGGTGAGTGAGCGATTGCCCCCACATCTCGACATCCGTCCGCTTGCGAGATCCGCCTTTGCTCCCTTCGGCGAGGTGATCGAAGCCGACCCCGCCTCGATGCGGCTCATCAATGGCGGCACGACGGAGCGTTTCCATGCGCTCGCCGCCACCGAGGCGACGGGCGAGGGTGCGCGCGTCATCATCAACCTCTTTCGCGGCCAGCCGCGCAACTTCCCCTATGAAGTCACCATGATGGAGCGCCATCCTTTCGGCAGCCAGAGTTTCTCGCCGGTCTCGGGCCGTCCTTTTCTCGTCGTCGTCTCCGAGGACGAGAACGGCCGACCGGGCAGGCCCCAGGTGTTTCTGGCGCGCGGCGACCAGGGCGTGAACTATCGCCGCAACGTCTGGCATCATCCGCTGATGGCGCTCGGCCAAGCCTCAGATTTCCTGGTCGTCGATCGTGACGGGCCGGGCAATAATCTGGAAGAATACTTCTTCGAAACCCCTTATATCATCAAAGAGCCAGCCCCATGACCGGACTGACCACACATGTTCTCGACACCGCTCTCGGCAAGCCGGCCGAAGGCTTGAGGATCGATCTTTTCCAGCTTGACGGCGAGATCCGCAGGCATCTGAAGACGGTGGAGACCAATGCCGACGGCCGGGTTGACGGCGGCCCCATCCTCATTGGCGAAAATTTTCGGACCGGCACCTATGAACTGGTCTTCCACGCCGGCGATTATCTGAGGGCCAGCGGCACGCCGCTGCCGCATCCCGCCTTCCTCGATCTCGTGCCGATCCGCTTCGGCATTGCCGATGTCTCGGCGCATTACCATGTGCCGTTGCTGATTTCACCCTATGGCTATTCCACCTATCGAGGCAGCTAGAGATGCGTTTTGCAGCAATCGCCGACATTCACGGCAACCATCTGGCGCTTGAGGCGGTGCTCGCGGATATTCGTGCGCAGGAGATCAATGAGATCGTCAATCTCGGTGATTTCTTCAGCGGCCCGCTCGAGGCCGGCAAGACGGCAGATTTGCTGATGCCGCTTAGCCTGACGTCGGTCCGTGGCAATCACGACCGCTATCTGATCGAACAGGACCCGGCGGCAATGCATGCTTCGGATGCGGCCGCCTACGGCCAATTGTCGTCGTCTCAACTTGGTTGGATCCGAAACCTGCCGTTCGATACCATCTATCGCGAAGAGGTCTATCTCTGCCACGCGACGCCGAAGGACGACAATCTCTACTGGCTGGAATCGGTGTCGCCGGAGGGCTTCGTCTTCCTGAAGCCGATCGAAGCGATCGAGGCGCTGGCCGAAGGCATCGACCTGCCGCTGATCCTCTGCGGCCACAGCCACATCCCCCGCGCTGTGCGCCTCTCCGATGGCCGCCTGATCGTCAATCCAGGCAGCGTCGGCTGCCCGGCCTATGACGACGAGCTGCCCTATTACCACAAGGTGGAAGCCGGCCATCCGCTGGCGAGCTATGCCGTTCTGGAAAAGGCGGCGGCCGGATGGACATGGCAGTTCCGAACCGTCGCCTATGACCATATGGCGACGTCGGCACTGGCCGCCGAAAGGGGCCGTGCCGACTGGGCAGGCGCGCTGGCAGCGGGTTGGGTGAGATAGAGCATGATGCCGAAAAACGTGTGCGGTTTTCGGGCGACATCATGCTCTAACTATTTAATTTAGAACAGGATTCAGATTTTAGGCCGAACCGGCCTAAAATCATCCTGTTCTAGTCCAGACCCGCTTGTGCGGCGATCAGTCCTTCTTTGGTGCCGGCTTCGGTGCTGGAGGGATGATCGTTTGTGTCGGAGTTGCCGGCTTTGCCGGGGCTGCAGCGGGCGTTGCCGGTCTTGCCGGTTTTGCGCCATCGAGATTTCCAAGAAGGGATGAGATGGCATCGTCGCCCTCGAAGCCGGCTTCCTTCAGCAATTTGTCGAGGATCGGTTTGTTCGCCTGGTAGGAGAGGAGCTGGCCAGCCAGTCCTTCGCCGAGCCCGATGCCGTTTCCGCCGGCCGGTCCGTTTCCGCGGCCGAGCATGCCGCCGGTGTCGAATATCCTGATATCGGAGATCTTCTCGATCGGCTTGACCGCTTCGGCGAGCGCCTGCGGTATGATGCGGATCCGTTCTCGGGTGATCTCGAACTCGATGATAGCAGAGCTCAACTTGTTGCGAGCGTCGTTGAGCAATGCCTCGCTCTCGGCCGCGGCTTTGCCGGTTTCGAGAATGCCCTTGGCCTTGATGATCGCGGCATCCGCCTCGGCGGTGGCGAGCGTCTTGATGGCTTCGGCCTGGTCGCTTGCCGCCTGCTTTTCGGCTTCGGCGCCGACGGTGACGGCCGTCGCTTCCGTCTCGGCCTTCTTGCGTGCGTCGATGACGGCAATCTGCTTTTCGCGTTCGGCAATCTCGATCGCCTTGGCGGTGCCGACCTTTTCTTCTGCCGCTATCGCCAGCGCGCGGGCCGTTTCCGCAGCCGCCTTCGCTTCGGATTCTTCCCGGCTCTTGTTGGCAACGGCGATGGCGCTTTCCTGTGCCACGATCTGGAGGTCACGCTTGGCCTCGGTTTCGCGTTGCTGGACGGCGCGGGCGGCGTCGATGTTGGCGCTTTCGCGAGCCTGCTTGGCAGATGCCTCGCGTTCGGCGATCGCCTGTTCGGAAGCGATGCGGGCTTCCTCCTCGGCGCGTTTTGCGGCCTGCTCCTGCTGCGCGGTTTCAGCGCGTGTCGCCGCGGATTTGTTGGCGATGTCCCGTTCCTGGCTGAGTTCGGCTTCCCGCTTGGTCCGCTCGATGGTCAGCGATTGCTGGCGGGCCTCGAGATCTTTCTGGGCGATGGCGACTTCGGTGTCGCGGACGATCTCGTTTCGCTCTTTCTTGCGTCCCTCGGTGATGCGGGTCAATGCCGCTAGGCCCTGCGCGTCGAAGAAGTTGTTGGCGTTGAAATGCTTGATATCGGTCTGGTCGAGGCGTGTCAGCGACACGGATTCAAGTTCGAGGCCGTTCGACTGGAGATCGGCGCCGACAGCCTCCTGCACGGCCTTGACGAAATCCATGCGCTGTTCCTGCAGCGCGTCGAGGTTCATCGTGGCGGCCACCGAGCGAAGGCCGTCGACGAATTTCGCCTCGATCAGGATGCGGAGAGCCTCGGCGTCGTTGGTGCGGTTGCCGAGCGTCTGAGCTGCAAGCGCAATCGAGGAGGCATCGGGTTTCACGCGCACATAGAATTCGGCGCCGATGTCGACGCGCATGCGGTCCTTGGTGATCAGTGCATCGCCTTCGCCGCGGCGAACCTCAAGCCGCAGTGTCTTCAGGTTAACCCGGGCGGTCGAGTGGAAGATCGGCAGGACGACCGAACCGCCGTCGAGCACGACCTTCTGGCCGCCGAGACCGGTGCGCACATAGGCCTCATCGCGGCTGGAGCGCGTGTAAAGAGAGGCGAGGACAAAACCGATGCCGAAGATCAGAACAATCCCAATGCCGGCTGGTAGTATAACGTCGTACATCATTGCTGCTCCCTCAAAGATTGATTGTCCGAACCGGTGGGGTCGACCGGCGCGGGAATGGCGATAAACACATTTGCCTTGTGATCGACGAGAAGAACCGAAGCGCCGATCGCGAGCGGACCTTCGCCCTTGGCGGCTCGGGCTCGAAGCACATGCCAGTTTCCATGCTGATCCTTGACGCGGACGCGGCCCGGCAATCCCTGATCGAGCGGGCCGATCGAGACCTCGGCTGTCCGGCCGAGCAAGGCGTCGAGATCGACCGCATAGGTTTCGTCGTGCGGTACGATCCGCGCCACGGTTCTGCTCGATGCCCTGACCATGGGGATAGTTGCGAGCGCGGCAGGTATGACGGCTATCAAGCTTGGCAGCGGCGCCCAGAAGGCATTGGCGACCGCCTGCAACGCAAAGCCCGTCATCGCGAAGAAGCCGAGCGTCAGCATCATGAGGATCAGCAGCGGAACACCGCCGAGATTGAGCCAGGAAAGGTAAGCCAGGATGCCGTCATGGCCATGAACCTCCGGCTTTCCCAGAAATTCCGTCATCGAAAAACCCATGACCATCGCGAGCATCTCAATCGCGGTCAGGCCGACAAGGATCGCTGCGGCGATGGCAAAGGGCGCACATTCAGGGGAGAAAAGGAGTGCCATCGCGTTATCGGTTATCCGCCTTGAAGCGTGCGAGCCGGGCTTCGATTGCCTGTTCGCGGTGCAGTCGGTCGAGTTCGTCCAATTCGGAACTGTGGCCATGCTCGCCAGCGGGAACTCCGGTCAGCCGCGAGACGGCTGCGGCTGCGCGGGCAGCATCTGCACCCGGTGCGGGCTGGCTGTGACCGGTCGCTGCCTGTTCGGGATGCCGGGCGATGCTGCGCTTGAAATCGGCAAGGCGAGCGTCCGCCTCGCGGCGCGTGGCGAGCACGGCCTGCAAGGCTTTCTGGCCTTCGTCCACCTGTTCCCTGGCATCGGCCAGCGCCTTATCGAGCGCTGCGATCTGGGATTCGAGATCGATCTGGCGGGCAACGCCGGCCTTTGCCAGGTCATCCCGCCCGGAGGAGACAGCGAGGCGGATCTTCTGGTCGAGCGCGTTCAGGTCTTCGACAATTTCGTCCCTGCGGCTCTGGATGCGATATTCCTCGGCGCGCGCCTTGCCGAGATCGGTGCGGGCCTCATCCGCCGCCGCGTCGATCTCGCGGATCGCCTGTTCGATGACGGCGATCTTGTTGACCCCTTCCGCCTTGTCGATGGCCGCATTCGCGATGCCCGCGATCAGACGGCCCATACGTGAGAGAATGCCTTCGTTCGTCATGTTTTCCTCCATCCGAGCGGAATTCGGCGTAACGCCGATGTGAATCTCGTAACGGTCCTGGCCCGCAACGAGGTAGGCCGGAAAAATACTCTCCCATCCCCGTGAATAACCCGCGACATCGAAGGGCACGGCAACGCGTCCGTGCACCGTGGCGATCGTCAGGTCCGAGGGGCCTTTAATGGCGAAGAGCTTGTCATCGAGCGGCAGATGCGGCGGATCGGCGGTCACGCCGCGATTGGCGGCGAAATCGCGAAGGCCGAGCGTGACCAGCCTTGCCGGCAAGCCCGTCTGCTCGCGAACGGTTTCATAGGCAAGGTCATGCAGCACGACGAGATTGGCGCCCGTCCTGTCGGAGACGAGGCCGGTCAGGATTTCGATCATCCCGAGATAGGCGGCAATGGTGTCGTCCAGCGCCTGCCGGGCACTGTCGTCAGGCGCCAGCGTGTAGCGCAGCAGCGATGGATGCGGTGTCTTGCCTGTGGTAGCCATAGGCAAAACATAAAGCACCGCTTTTGTGCTTTCAAGACGCGGCGCTAAAAATACAACCTAGTCTTAACGCGCAGTTAGAAAGACCGAGGGCAGCGTCCAGTATCGAGATATTTAGAGAGCCGTTGCTGCGTCCGTCGCTGGTGGCAGGTCACTGCCGCCCGTCGATGATCGACGAATTCACGTCGTTGATGTCGCGCTTGCCGCAGAGCGCCATGGTGATGTCCATCTCCTTGCGGATGATGCCGAGCGCCAGCGATACGCCTTCCTTGCCCATGGCGCCGAGGCCGTAGAGGAAGGGGCGACCAATATAGGTGCCCTTGGCGCCGAGCGCCACGGCCTTCAGCACGTCCTGGCCGGAGCGGATGCCGCCGTCGAGATGGACCTCGATACGGTCGCTGACGGCGTCGACGATCTTCGGCAGCATGCTGATCGATGAGGGGGCGCCGTCAAGCTGACGCCCGCCATGATTGGAGACGACAATCGCGTCGGCGCCGGTGTCGGCGGCCGCCTTCGCATCCTCCGGATCGAGTATGCCCTTGATGATCAGCGGGCCGCCCCATTGTTCCTTGATCCAGGCGACATCCGCCCAGGAAAGCCGCGGATCGAACTGCTCATGTGTCCACGCGGCCAGCGAAGCGATACTGGTGACATTTTTCGCATGGCCAACGATATTGCCGAAGTTGCGCCGCTTGGTCTGCAGCATGTCCAGGCACCAGAAAGGCCGGGTCGCCATCTGCCAGACATGTTTCGGGGTGAATTTCGGCGGCGCCGACAGGCCGTTGCGCAGGTCCTTATGCCGCTGGCCGAGGATCTGCAGATCGGCAGTCAACACCAGCGCCGAACATTTGGCCGCCTTGGCGCGGTTGATGAGGTTGAGGACAAAATCCTTGTCCCTCATCACATAGAGCTGGAACCAGAAAGGGCGCGTCGTCACCGAAGCGACGTCCTCGATCGAGCAGATGCTCATCGTCGAGAGTGTGAAGGGAACGCCGAACTCCTCGGCGGCGCGTGCCGCCAGCATCTCGCCATCGGCATGCTGCATACCGGTCAGGCCGGTTGGCGCCAGCGCCACGGGCATCGACACTTTCTGGCCGATCATCGTCGTTGCCAGCGTGCGGTTGGTCATGTCGACCATCACCCGCTGGCGCAGCTTGATCTGGCTGAAATCGCTCTCGTTGGCTGCATAGGTCGATTCCGTCCACGCACCCGAATCCGCATAGTCGAAAAACATCTTCGGCACACGGCGCCGTGCCAGCTTTTTCAGGTCGGCGATGGTGAGCGGGGTGGCCATGAATTGAACCTTCACATCTGAATGCGGCCATCGGCCATAACATGAATTTCGCAGGAGCGTTACGGGAAATTGGGGCCGCGCCGGGCTGCCTTCACGGTCTGAATCCGAGAGTAACAGGGCGTGTCAGCAAAGCTGCGCCTTTAACGCAACACCGGCCACATAGGTCTCGGCGATCGCCCGGTCGTCGCCCATCGTCTGCAGCAGGAAAAGCTCCTCGGGCAACGTCTTCACGACTTCCATCTTCAGCGCCATGGCGGGTGTCGCCGTTGCATCGAGAACGACGAGATCGGCCTCGGTGCCGGGTTCCAGCGTACCGATCCGGTCTGCCAGCGATAGGGCCTCGGCATTGCCGCGCGTCATCAGGTAATAGCTTTCCAGTGGGTTCAGCCGTTCGCCGAGCAACTGCTGGATCTTGTAGGCCTCGTCCATCGTCCGCAGCATCGAATAGCTGGAGCCGCCGCCGATATCGGTCGCCACGCCGATACGGACCGGCTTTTCCCGCCGCGCCAGTGCCTTCAGCGGAAACAGGCCTGAGCCGAGGAAGAGGTTCGAGGTCGGGCAGTGGACGGCGACGGCGCCCGTCTCGCTCATGACGTCGGCCTCGCGCTCGGACAGGTGGATGGCGTGGCCGAAGAGGCTTTTCGGACCGAGCAGGCCGTAGTGGGCGTAGATGTCGGTATAGTCGAGCGCGTCGGGATAGAGCTCGCAGGTGAATTTGATCTCGTCGTGGTTTTCCGAAAGATGCGTCTGGATGTGCAGGTCGGGAAATTCACGGGCAAGGGCTGATGTCGCTTCCATCTGCGCCGGTGTCGAGGTGATGGCGAAGCGCGGGGTGATGGCGACGTGGTTGCGGCCCTTGCCGTGCCAGTCCGATATCACCTGGCGGGTCTCGTCATAGCCCATCTCGGGCGTGTCGAGCAGGCCCTGCGGGGCATTGCGGTCCATCATCACCTTGCCGCCGACCATGCGCATATTGCGCCTCATCGCCTCGGCGAAGAAGGCGTCGGCCGAGGTCTTGTGCACGGAGCAATAGGCGACCGCCGTCGTCGTGCCGTGGCGGATCAACTCGTCGTAGAAATGCGTGGCGATCCTTTCTGCATGCGCGCTTTCGACGAAACGGCATTCCTCGGGAAAGGTATAGGTATTCAGCCATTCGAGCAGGTTGGCGGCGTAGGAGGCAATCACCTGCATCTGCGGAAAATGCAGGTGCATATCGATGAAGCCCGGCATGATCAGATGCGGGCGGTGGTCGATCTCGGCCGTGTCCGCGGCTGCTTTTGCCTTGACGTCGGTATAGGGGCCGATTGCCGTGATCAGCCCATCTTCGACCAGCAGGCCGCCATCCTCTTCGTAAAGATAGCTTTGCCTGTCGGCGAGGCTTAGCGGCGCGCGATGGAAGGAAAGCAGGCGGCCGCGCAGGAGTGTCGTCGTCATTGTTTCTTGCCTTCGACTGCGCTCTCGAACCAGGCGACCAGCAGCTTGCGTTCGTCCGGCGTGATGTCGGTGATGTTGCCGGGCGGCATGGCATGGCTGCGGCCCGCCTGTATATAGATCTCGCGGGCGTGGGCGGCGATTTCCGCGTCGTTTTCGAGCATCACGCCATTGGGCGGCCGCACGATACCCTCATAGACCGGCTCGGCCGCGTGGCACATGGAACAGCGCGTCGAGACCAGTTGCTTGACGGCAGGGAAATGCGGATCGCCGGCGAATTGCTGGAAGGCGGGCGCGACCGCCGCCGCATCGGTTTCGCCCGTCAGCAGCTTCGGCACGGTCGAAAGCCACATGATCAGGATGAAGAGAATGACGGTGACGATCCAGGTCCAGGTCGGCCGGCCCTTCCTGGCATGCGTCGTGTTGAACCAGTGGCGGATGGTGACGCCCATCAGGAAGACCAGAGCCGCGATCACCCAGTTGAACTGCGTACCGAAAGACAGCGGATAATGGTTCGACAGCATGAAGAAGATGACGGGCAGTGTCAGGTAGTTGTTGTGCAGCGAACGCTGCTTGGCGACCTGCCCGTATTTGGGATCGGGAACCCGTCCGGCGATGAGGTCGGCGACGACGATCTTCTGGTTCGGAATGATGATCATGAAGACGTTGGCCGACATGATCGTCGCGGTGAAGGCGCCGAGATGAAGGAAGGCGGCGCGGCCGGTGAAAAGCTGCGTATAGCCCCAGGCCATGAAGACGAGCACGATATAGAGCACCGCCATCAGTCCCCAGGTGTTCCGCCCAAGCGGCGACTTGCAGAGCAGATCGTAGACGACCCAGCCGACGCCGAGCGATGCCAGCGAGATCAGGATCGCAGTCGGTGGGCTGATGTCGAGCACATGCCGGTCGATCAGGAAGAGATCGGCGCCGCCGTAATAGACGATGCATAGCATCAGGAAGCCGGATATCCAGGTGAAATAGCTCTCATATTTGAACCAGGTCAGGTGCTCCGGCATCTGGGCGGGCGCCACCAGATATTTCTGGATATGATAGAAGCCGCCGCCATGGACCTGCCATTCCTCGCCATAGGCGCCGGGTGGCAGATGTGGGCGTTTCACCAGTCCGAGATCGAGCGCGATGAAATAGAAGGATGATCCGATCCAGGCGATCGCGGTAATGACATGGAACCAACGCGCCGCGAAGGCGAGCCATTCCCATGCTATGGCATATTCATACATCGAGTTCCCCTATCTTCCTCCGACTCGTGACATTGCGGAAATTTTGGCGGGGAGGGAAGAGGAGATTGAAAGACTGCACATGCGCACTGATTTCTGCAACGGTGGCAAGGCCGAAGGAGCAATGGAATGATTACCGCGCTCTACAGCGATCAGTTCATCGCCGAAAACGCGCGGATGGACCGGCGGCTTGCCGCGCTCATTCTGTCGCGCGGTAACCGCATCGGCTATATCGCCTCCGGTCCGGAGCCGCAGCGGGAGTTTTTCAACGAGAAACGGCGGTATTATCGCAGCTACGGGCTTTCCCTCGATCTCTTCTTCGATCTCGACGTGCTTTCCGGTGACGAAGAGATCGGCCGGCTGTTTTCCTGTAGCGCCATTCATCTCACCGGCGGCCACACCGGCGATTTTCTGAGACGGCTGCGCCAAAGCGGAATGCTGGAGAAGCTACGCGCATGGGCGCGTGATGACGGCATCGTCGTCGGAACCAGTGCCGGGGCGATTTTGATGACGCCGACAATCGCCGTCGACGCGCTCTTTTCCGGCAGTTCCCCCGATGCGGTGCGTGATGGCGCGGCTCTCGGTCTGGTACCCTTCGAGTTCTTTCCGCATCTGAACGATGATCCCGGCTATCTCTCCGCGCTGCTTCGCTACAGCGAGACGACGGTAACCCCTATTCTCGCATGCCGGGACGGCGAAGGTCTCATCCTCGGCAAAGGGCTCGTTGAGATCTTCGGCGCTCCGCTGATGATTTCCGGCGGTTTTGCCGAAGCTTCCGATGGCGACCGCATCGCCGATCTGCTGTCGCGTGCCTAAAAGCTGCCGAGAAGGCTGTGCATTATCTCTGCCTTATGCTTGATCTGCTAATTCAGCAGACCTTGAACTGCGACGACTCGATTACAGTTATTTTGCAGGCCGCCGGAATAAAATAAGAACCGTTAGATCATCGGCGGCGCATTCATCGACGGAGAAGATGCCCATGCGCAGCATTCTGACGTGTGTGATGATTGCGTATGCGTCGTTGGCGATGGCTCACGACGCACCCTCGGGGTGGAGTTATGACCCCTATTGTTGCAACGGCAACAGTCATAATGGCGATTGCCAAATGATCCCTTCGAAAAGCGTGACGGTGACGCCAGGCGGATATCGAGTGACGCTGATGCCGGGCGACCACCGGCTGGTCACGCATGCTCATGTCTTCCTGCTGCCGATGACGAAGGCGATGCAATCCGGCGATAACGACTATCATCTCTGTCTGTTCCCGAACGAGGATACGCCGCGCTGTTTCTATGCGCCGGAAATGGGATTTTGAAGCCGAGCCAAAGGACCGGACCCGGCTCACGAACCGGGTCCGACATGTCGTTGTCCGAAAATGGCTGCACATTTTAGGTGACATGCATCAATTTCCGGCTGCCTTCATCTCTTCGAGGATCCAGTTGCGGAAGGCCTTGATCTTGGGCACGTTGCGACGGTTTTCCGGGTAGACGAGCCAGTAAGCCTTTCCGTCGCTGCGGGTCAGTTCGAAGGGTTGATAGAGCCGGCCGAGCGCTATCTCGGCCGCATAGAAGGCCGGATGAAGGATGGCGACGCCATGGCCGGCGATCGCGGCATCGGCTTCCACTGCCTGAGAGCCAAGCTGGTTGCGCGGGCGCCGATCGAGATCCGTCTCCGTGACGCCGGCAGCCTCGAACCATTGTTTCCACCAGATGTCGCCGGCGTCGAAGAGATCGAAGTTCAGGAGATCGCGCGGCTCCCTGATGCCGCCTGCCGCCTCCGCCAGTTTGGGGCTCAGCATCGGCGTGAATTCCAGGCCCATCAGCCGGTGCAGCGCCAGCCCCGGCCAGTTGCCGTCGCCCCAGCGGATGCCGACATCGATCTGCTCACGGGCGAAGTCGATGATATCCGAACTCGCCTGAAAGCGCACCGCGATGGCCGGATGTTTCAAGTGGAAGGAGCCAAGGCGCGGCGCCAGCCACTTCGAGGCGAAGGTATGGGTCGAACTGATGGCGAGCGTGCCTTCGACGCTGTCGCGCGCCGTCGCCATCGCGTCGTGCAGCACGGCGAAAGCTTCGGTTACCTTCGGCGCCAGCCGCTCGCCGGTGTCTGTCAGTGCGATCTGGCGGGGACGGCGCAGGAAGAGCGGCTCGCCAACATTCTCCTCCAGCAGCTTGATCTGGTAGCTGACGGCGGTCTGCGTCATGCCGAGCTCATCGCCCGCCTTGGTGAAACTTCCGAGCCGAGCAGCGGCCTCGAAGACGCGCAACGCATTCAGCGGGAATTGTTTCGACAGTTTCATGGATAAGTTCTCTTGATGCAGGCAGACGGTCGTTCGATTGGAATTGCAGCATTTTTTGCCGCAAACTGCAACTCATACCATCAAACCATCGAGGTGATGTCATGGATTGCTATGCTATCGAACAGAACCCACCGCAGCCGACCATCGGAATTTTCCGGCGCATCGGCGGCCGGCTGGCGCGGATCTGGCGGATGCCCAGCCTTGATCTCGATACGGCGCCCGATCGCGTCAAGCGCGATCTCGGTTTCCTCGACGGGCGCGATCCCTATTACGAAGACGAGCGCATGCGGTAGGCGACAAGCGCCGTCAGGATCTCGGCGGCGGTCATGGCGGCAATCACCTCCGGGCGCTTGTCTCTGACCGCCGCGCCGCCGATCGGCAGCGTCAGCCGCTCCATCCAGCCGCGCTCGCCGCCGCCTTCGCGGGAAAGCCAACTGGCGAAGGTGGCGCGCTTGGTCGCAGAGCCGATCATACCGGCATAGGCGAGATCCGTTCTTTCAAGCGCTTCACGGGCGATGAGGAAATCCAGCGCGTGATCGTGCGTCAGGATGACGACCGCGCCGCCAGCCGGAATATCCTTCACCAGCGCTTCGGGCATCGGCATGAGCCGCGTCTTCGTCTCGGGAGGCAGGTTGGCAAGTTCCTCCTGCCGCGTCTCGACGACCGTCACCGACAGCGGCAGCGGCGCAAGGGCCGTTGCCAGCGCCCGGCCGACATGGCCGGCGCCGAAGAGATAGACCTCCGGCAGGCGCTCGATCTCACTGGTTAGCCTGGCCTCGATTTCTTCGGCAACCGTCCGCGTCACCCGGCGAAACCGCAATTGCGTGCGTCCGCCGCAGCACTGACCGATGTCAGGCCCGAGCGGGATATCCATCTCCGGCATCCCACCGGTTCCCGTGAGCATGTCCCGCGCATTCGCGATCGCCATGAACTCGAACTGCCCGCCGCCGATCGTTCCCCACAATGCGGTTTGCGATACCAGCATGAAGGTCCCGGCCTCGCGTGGGGTCGAGCCCTGCGTGCCGGTGATATCGACGAGGATGCAGTCCGGATGGGCGGCAAGGAAGCGGCGAATGTCGGTCATCGGTGGATGGCCGATGGGTTGGTGGGTGTGTCACCCCCCTCTGTCCTGCCGGACATCTCCCCCACAAGGGGGGAGATCGGTATGAGGCAGCGGCCTCCTGGAACAGAGAAGTCGTAGCGTAGAGTCTGACTTTGGTGATGTAGCTGCAGGGTGGTAAGGCGCAGAGCATTCCGTCTTGCTGATCTCCCCCCTTGTGGGGGAGATGTCCGGCAGGACAGAGGGGGGTATCGCTCACCCCAAGCTCTCTGCCCGTCCTGCTCAGCCGACAAACCAGCCGGACGCGTTCCCATCTGCTACACCCGCTTCATCCGCTCGACCGCCATCAGCACCCGCTCCGGCGTCGCCGGGGCGTCGAGCCTCGGGCAGACTTTGTAGTTGGCGACGCTTGCCACGGCCATCGACAGCGCTTCCAGCACCGAGATCGCCAGCATCAAGGGTGGTTCGCCGACGGCCTTGGAGCGGCCGATGGTGGCCTCGGCGTTCTCGGACCATTCGGCAAGGCGCACGTTGAAGATCTTCGGGCGGTCGGAAGCGAGCGGGATCTTGTAGGTCGACGGGGCATGGGTGCGCAGCCGGGCCTTGTCGTCCCACCAGAGCTCTTCCGTCGTCAGCCAGCCCAGGCCTTGGACGAAGGCACCTTCGACCTGGCCCATATCGATCGCCGGATTCAGGGAGCGGCCGACATCGTGGAGGATGTCGGTGCGGTCGATCAGATATTCGCCCGTCAGCGTGTCGATCGAAACCTCGGTGCAGGAGGCGCCGTAGGCGAAATAATAGAAGGGCGTGCCGCGGCCGGCTTTGCGGTCCCAGTGGATCTTCGGCGTCTTGTAGAAGCCGGCCGCGGAAAGCTGGACGCGGGCGAAATAGGCCTGCTTGATGAAATCGGGGAAGGCGATCTCGAACTCGCCGACGCGCACGCGGTTCGGCAGGAAGACGACGTCGGCAGGCCCAACATCCCATTTCTCGGCTGCAAAGGCGACCAGCCGTTCCTTGATCTGGCGGGCGGCGTCATAGGCGGCCATGCCGTTCAAGTCCGAGCCGGAGGAGGCGGCAGTGGCTGAGGTGTTTGGCACCTTGGCTGTCGTCGTCGCGGTGATCTTTACCCTGTGGATATCGACCTGGAAGCTGTCGGCCAGCACCTGCGCCACCTTGGTATAGAGGCCCTGGCCCATTTCGGTGCCGCCATGGTTCAGGTGGATCGAACCGTCCTGGTAGATGTGGACGAGGGCGCCTGCTTGGTTGAAGGCGGTCATGGTGAAAGAGATGCCGAATTTCACCGGCGTCAGCGCGATGCCCTTTCTTATGTAGCGGCTGTCGCGGTTGAAGGCGATGATGGCGTTGCGCCGCGCCCGGTATTCGGCCGTTTCCTCCAGTTCCTCGACGATGCGGGCAATGATGTTGTCCTCGACCTCCTGATGGTAGGGGGTGAGCGTACGCCCGGAGCCCGGCTGACCGTAGAAATTCAGCTTGCGGACATCGAGCGGGTCCTTGCCGACGGCATAGGCAATCTCCTCGATGAAGCGTTCGGCGCCGAGCATGCCCTGCGGCCCGCCGAAACCGCGGAAGGCGGTGTTGGAGACGGTGTGGGTCTTTAGCGGCTTCGAGGTCAGATGCACATGCGGATAGAAATAGCTGGAATCGGCATGGAAGAGGGCCCGGTCGGTCACCGGCCCGGAGAGGTCGGAGGAGAAACCGCAGCGCGCCGCATAGGTGGCGTCGACCGCATGGATGCGGCCTTCGGCGTCGAAGCCGAGCTCATAATCGACGAGGAAATCATGGCGCTTGCCGGTGGCGCTCATATCCTCGTCGCGATCAGGGCGGAATTTGATTGCGCGGCCGAGCTTCTTGGCGGCGATGGCCGCAAGTGCTGCGAACTGATTGCCCTGCGTTTCCTTGCCACCGAAGCCGCCGCCCATACGGCGCACATTGACGGTCACGGCGTTCGAAGGAATATCGAGCACATGGCCGACGATATGCTGGATCTCGCTCGGATGCTGCGTCGAGGACCAGACGGTGACCTCGTCGTCTTCGCCGGGGATCGCCACAGCGATATGGCCTTCGAGGTAGAAATGTTCCTGTCCGCCGATGCGCATCTGACCTTTCAGACGCATGGCGGCATTGCTCATTTCCGTGTCCGGCTCGCCGCGCCGCAGCGTCATCGGGGTGATGACCAGCGGGCTGCCATTGGCGAGCGCGCCGTCGATATCGCTCCAATGCGGCAGGTCGCGATAGTCGATCTTCGCCAGCAGCGCGGCGCGGCGGGCGGCATCACGCGTCTCGGCGATAACGGCAAAGATCGGCTGGCCATGAAACTGAACTAAAGTTTCGGCCAGCAGCGGCTCGTCATGGCTGCCGTTGGAGCTGACGTCGTTGACGCCCGGCACGTCCTTGCCGGTGAAGACCCAGACGACGCCGGGATGCGCGGCGACCGCGGAAAGGTCCATGCCGAGGATTTCGGCATGCGCCCGGCCGGAGAGGCCGAGGGCGCCATGCAGCAGACCTGCGGGTTCGGGTATATCGTCGATATAATCAGCGGTTCCGGTGACATGCTTATGCGCTGAATCATGCCGTAGCGAGCCGTGCATCGTGCCTGCGATGATAGGCTTGCGGTCTTCGAAGGTGGATTTGTCCATTAGCGGTGTCCTCCGCGAAGGGAGCGATGGGATGCAGTTACGCCGCACGCCCTCATTCCTGTGCCTGTCACAGGAATCCAGCCACCGCGCGTCTGCACGGTGAATGACTCATATGACGCGGAGGAAAGGTCTCCCGCGCCCGAAGACTCGGGCGCACTGGATTCCTGTGACAAGCACAGGAATGAGGGAGGGGAGGAGAACGCGACTGTTCCCATCAAAGCTTGCAGTCTGGGAGCGGAGGTCGATCTCTCCATCACGCCACCTCCTCAAACCGCTTCAGCTCCGCCGGCGCTCCAACCGTTTCCAGATAGAACCGCGTCAGTAGGTTCTTCGCCGTCAGTTGTCGGTATTCCGCCGAGGCGCGCCAATCGGTCAGCGGCTGGTAGTCGGCGTCGAAGGCGGGGCGGACCGCGTCGATCGTCGCTTCCGTCCATGGTTTGCCGATCAGCGCCGCCTCCACCGTGCGGGCGCGTTTCGGCGTTGCCGCCATGCCGCCGAAGGCGATGCGGATGTCGGTAACGATTTCGGCCTCGTCGAGCGTCAGCAGGAAGGCGCCGAGCACGGCAGTGATGTCCTCGTCGCGGCGCTTGGTGATCTTGTAGGCGGCAAAGCGGCTGGCGGCTGTCGGATAGGGCACGAAGACGCTCTCGACGAATTCGCCGGGTTTTCGGTCCTGCTTGCCATAGGCGATGAAGAAATCCTCGAGCGGCATTCTACGCTGGCCTTCCACGGACCGCAGCATAAGCGTCGCGCCGAGCGCGATCAGCGGCGGCGGGCTGTCGCCGATCGGCGAGCCGTTGGCGATGTTGCCGCCGATCGTGCCCATGTTGCGCACCTGGTCGCCGCCGATGCGGTCGATTAGTCGCCCAATCGCCGGGATTTTCTTGGAGATCGCCTCGAAGGCCTTGGTATAGCTGACGCCGGCGCCGATGGTGACGCCATCCTCGCCTTTCGTGACCGACTGCAATTCGCTCAAATGACTGATGAAGACGACCGGGCTCAGCCTGCGCATCTGCTTCGTCACCCAGAGGCCGACGTCCGTCGCGCCGGCGACGATAATTGCGTCGGGTTCCTGCGAGAGGACTTCTGCCAGTGCCTGCATCGAAGCCGGCACGATCAGCCGGTTTTCGCCATTCGCGATCCTGATCGTACCACTCGCCTGCATTGCCCAAAGCCGCGCGACGATTTCAGAGCGCGTCCGTTCCAGCGGATCGAAGAGCGTGCTCGGCCGCATCAGGCTCACCTGCTCGGCAGCCTTGACGATCGGCTCATAGCCCGTGCAGCGACAGAGATTGCCCTGCAGCGCCTTTTCGATTTCCTGGCGGCTCGGCTTTTCCTTGGCGAGCCAGAGGCCGTAAAGCGACATGACGAAGCCCGGGGTACAGAAGCCGCATTGCGAGCCATGACAATCGACCAATGCCTGCTGCACCGGATGCAGCGCGCCGTCCCTGCCGGCCAGATGCTCGACCGTTACCACATGGGTGGCGTGCAGCGAGCCCATGAAACGGATGCAGGCATTGACGGATTCATAGGCGAGCTTGCCGTCCGCCAGCCGGCCAACGAGTACGGTGCAGGCGCCGCAATCACCTTCCGCGCATCCTTCCTTGGTGCCCGTCAGTCGCCGCTTCAGCCGCAGAAAATCGAGAAGCGTCTCGGTCGGACCGACATCGGTGAGCGTGATGTCCTCGCCATTCAGGATGAAGCGGATGCTGTCGTTCATGATATTCCCGGTTGTTTTTCCAAATGGTTAAGCCGCCGTCCAGCCACCGTCAATCGAGATATGCGTTCCGGTCACCTGCCGGGCCGCATCGCTGGCAAGGTAGAGTGACAGCGCGCCGATTTCCTCGGCCTTGACGAATTCATGCGTCGGCTGCGCCTTGAGGATGACTTCGCTCTTTACCTGTTCCTCGGTCATGCCGCGGGCCTTGGCGGTGTCCGGGATCTGCTTCTCGACGAGCGGCGTCAGCACGTAGCCGGGGCAGATGGCGTTCACGCTCACGCCGAACTCGGCAAGCTCGAGTGCTGCCGTCTTCGTCAGGCCTAATATACCATGTTTTGCCGCGACATAGGCGGATTTGAACGGGGAGGCGACGAGCCCGTGGGCCGAGGCGATGTTGATGATGCGGCCGTGCTTCCTAGCCTTCATCAGCGGGATCGCGGCGCGCATGGTATGAAAGGAACTCGACAGATTGATCGCGATGATCTGATCCCATTTCTCGATCGGGAAATCCTCGATCTTCTCGACGTGCTGGATGCCGGCATTGTTGACCAGGACATCGACGCCGCCGAAGGTCTTCGCTGCCGTTTCGATCAGGTCGGCGATCTCGGCCGGCTTCGTCATGTCGGCCGGATGATAGATCGCCCGGCCTTTGGACAATGATTCAAGTCGGTCAACGATCGCGTTGATTTCATCAGCCTTTCCGAAACCATTGATGACGACGTTGTCGCCCGTTTCGGCGAAGGCAGTGGCGATCGCAAGGCCGATGCCGCTGGTGGAGCCGGTGACGACGACTGTTCTGCTCATGCTGTTCTCCCTGAAATCGCGATGCTGCGTTGCAGCGTTGACTGCGAGGTTATGCCCAAAGCCGGCGGGCTGGCAATTCCGCTTTATTCGCTTTTCTCGCCCGCATCCGTGTCCTATTGATTTGCTTCGACAATTGACATGCTGAGGGAGGGTTTGCATGAGCGGTTATGTTCTGGCGATCGATCAGGGAACGACGTCGACGCGGGCGATCGTCTTCGATGGCGACATGCATGTCGCCGGCAAGGGCCAGAAGGAATTCACCCAGATCTATCCGCGCTCAGGCTGGGTCGAGCACGATCCCGAGGAGATCTGGGATTCGGTCGTCTCCACCGTCAAGGCGGCGCTTCGCGATGCCGGGATCGAGGCTAGGGATATTGCCGCACTCGGCATCACCAACCAGCGCGAAACCGTCGTCGTCTGGGAGCGCGAAACGGGCCGCCCGATCCAGAATGCCATCGTCTGGCAGGACCGGCGCACGGCAAGCTATTGCGACAATCTGAAAAGGCAGGATCTCGAGCGGCTGTTCACGAAGAAGACCGGCCTCATCCTCGATCCCTATTTTTCCGGCACCAAGCTCTCCTGGATGCTCGCCAACGTGAAGGGCGCGCGGGCGCGCGCTGCCAGGGGCGATCTTTGCTTCGGCACGATCGACACCTTCCTGATCTGGCAGCTGACGGGTGGCACGAGCTTCGTCACCGATGCCACTAACGCCTCGCGCACGCTGATGTACAACATTGCCGAAAACGCGTGGGACGAGGATCTGCTCGAAATTCTGAGGGTCCCCGCCGCCATGCTGCCGGAGGTCAAGGATTGCGCAGCCGATTTCGGCACAGTCGATCCTGATATTTTCGGTGCTGCTATCCCGATTCTCGGCGTGGCCGGCGACCAGCAGGCAGCGACCATCGGCCAGGCGTGTTTTAGGCCGGGCATGATGAAATCGACCTACGGCACCGGCTGTTTCGCGCTGCTCAATACCGGCGCCGACATGGTGCGGTCCAAAAACCGGCTGTTGACCACCATCGCCTACCGCCTGAACGGCGAGACCACCTATGCGCTGGAAGGTTCGATCTTTATCGCCGGCGCCGCGGTGCAATGGCTGCGAGACGGGCTCGGCATCATCGGCAGCGCCGCCGAGACCAATGCCCTTGCCGAAAGGGCCGATCCGACCCAGGAGGTCTATCTCGTGCCCGCCTTCACCGGCCTCGGCGCACCGCATTGGGATGCTGCGGCGCGCGGCGCGATCTTCGGGCTGACGCGCAATAGCGGGCCGGCGGAACTCTCCCGGGCGGCACTGGAAGCTGTCTGCTACCAGACCCGCGACCTGCTCGACGCCATGCAAAAGGACTGGAAGAACGGCGCCGAGGACACAGTGCTGCGCGTAGATGGCGGCATGGTCGCCTCTAACTGGACGATGCAGCGCCTTGCCGACCTGCTCGATGCCCCGGTCGACCGCCCGGTCATTCTTGAGACGACGGCGCTGGGAGCCGCCTGGCTCGCCGGCAGCCGGGCAGGGGTGTGGCCCGACCGCGACGGTTTTTCGGCGACCTGGAAACGCGATCGGCGGTTCGAGCCCGCGATGGACGAGAAGGTGCGGGCGGCAAAGCTCAAGGGTTGGAAGAATGCGGTCAAGCGGACGCTGAGCGAGGGGTAAGGGGGCGGATGGAGCCGCGATATAACTCCGCTCGTTTCTGCGAGATACTCGGCTATTTCTGCAGCCACGGCGTTGCCGTGCTCGAGAAGATCACGAATTTCGCATCAATAATTTTTTGATGCGGCCTGTCGGGTAAGCGGTTACTCCTTCGTCATTTGGAAAGAGGAGTGAGCAATGCTTTATGCAATCCTTTGTTACGCCCATGAGGAAACCGTCTTCGCCTGGACCAAGGAGGAGGAGGCTGCCGTCATGGAGAAACTCTACGCCGTGCAGGAGCCGCTTGCCGCATCCGGCAAACTCGGCCCTGTCGGCCGGCTGATGCCGACCACGGCTGCGACCACAGTGCGCAAGGGCAAGGACGAGCCCTTGGTCATCGATGGGCCTTTTGCGGAAACGAAAGAGGCGCTTCTCGGCTTCTATGTGGTCGACTTTGAAACGCTCGACGAGGCGATCGCCTTCTCGAAGCAGCTTTCATCCGTCAATCCAGGTTCCACCTCTTACGAAATTCGGCCTTTCTACGTCTTCAGGCCGGGAGATGCTTCATCATGACAGACATTGCCTGGATCGACCACGCACTTGCCTCGGCCCGGCCAAAGGCCGTCGGCGCACTGCTGCGCTATTTCCGCAATCTCGATACAGCGGAAGAGGCGTTTCAGGAGGCGTGCCTGAGGGCGATCCGGACATGGCCGGAGAAAGGGCCGCCGCGTGATCCGACAGCCTGGCTCATCTTCGTCGGCCGCAACAGCGGCATCGACGCGGTGCGCAAGCGGGCAAAGATCCAGGCTCTGCCGGATGAAGACGTCATTTCCGATACCGAGGATGCCGAAAGCGATATCGCCGAGCGGCTGGATGATTCCAATTATCGCGACGATATTCTGCGGCTGCTGTTCATCTGCTGCCATCCCGATCTGCCGGCAACCCAGCAGATCGCGCTGGCGCTGCGCATCGTCTCCGGCCTTTCAGTACCGCAGATCGCGCGTGCCTTCCTGGTTTCCGAAAGCGCCATGGAACAGCGCATCACCCGGGCCAAGGCGCGCGTCGCCAAGGCTGGCGTGCCTTTCGAAACGCCGAGCCCGCAGGAAAGAGCCGAACGGCTCTCGATCGTCAGCACGATGATTTACCTGATCTTCAACGAGGGCTACAGCCAGGCCGATCCCAGGCATGAGGCGGCTGCCTTCAGCGACGAAGCGATCCGGCTGGCGCGCTTGATGCTGCATATCTTCCCATCCGAACCGGAGCTGATGGGGCTACTTGCGCTCATGCTCCTGCAGATCTCGCGCCGGCCGGCGCGCTTCAATGCCGGAGACGAGATCGTGCTGCTCGAAGATCAGGACCGGTTGCTCTGGAACCAACCGCTCATCAATGAGGCGTTGGCGCTGCTCGACAAGGCGCTGCGCCATCGCAAGCCCGCTCCTTATCAGATTCAGGCAGCGATTGCCGCCGTTCACTCCCGCGCAAAACGCGCCGAGGATACCGATTGGGTGGAGATCGATCTGCTCTATCGCGCGCTCGAGCGTCTCCAGCCGTCGCCTGTCATAACGCTGAACCGGGCCGTCGTCGTCTCCAAGCTCCAGGGTGCGCAGGATGCGCTCGACCTCATTGATCCGCTTGGCGAAAAACTCGGCGGCTATTTCTACTATCACGGCTTACGAGGCGGACTGCTGAAGCAGCTTGGCTTGACCAGCCAGGCGCGCGAGGCCTTCGACCGCGCCATTGCACTGGCCCATTCGGCGGCTGAGGCAGCCCATATCCGCCGGCAGATCGACAAGATGCAGGAAGAAGCCACGCAGCCGGTCGCAAAATAAAATTGGAAAAGTCCGGCGCGTTGTCGGATCGACGAACTCTGACACGTCCTTGTAACAACCTGACAGGAAACAGGTTTCATTCAAATGGAGAGATGTCGAAATGACCGCCAGCACGCAACATGAACTCGTTCTCGTTCGCGAATTCGATGCCCCGCGCGAGAAGATCTATAAGGCATGGACTGATCCTGATCTGCTGAAGCAGTGGTTCGTGCCGCGTCCCTGGGGTGTGACCGAAGCAACGCTCGACGTCCGCCCCGGCGGTTCCAGCGTCGTCGTCATGCATGACCCCGAGGGCAATCAATACCCGAACCGTGGCGTCTATCTCGAAATCGTCGAGAACGAGAAGATCGTCTTCACCGATGCCTATACCAGCGCCTGGGTGCCGGCCGAGAAACCTTTCTTCACGGGCCTCATCCTGCTCGAAGATCTCGGCAACGGTCGCACGAAATATACGGCCAAGGCGCTGCACTGGCGCGCCGAGGACAAGGAAGCGCACGAGAAGATGGGCTTCCACGAAGGATGGGGTAAGGCTGCGGACCAACTGGCGGAGCTGCTGGCGAAGATGTGAGCGGCGCGGTGAGGCGGCGCGGCGAGACCGCGTCGTCCTGACGCTTCAAGCAAGGTTTGAGGCGGTTCGAAAGATGATTCCGCCGGTGCTTCGAAGTCGTTGAATTCAGATTCGAATTGGTCTTCGATCGGTCTTTCAGATCGCCAAAGACCGCTATCGAGATTCTCGAACATTCCGTTCCAGAATTTGTATTTGCGCTGCATCCCCGGCATCCTTATCTCAGCCGAGAATTCAACAGGATGCCGATGATGGAACTGGGGCTTTACACATTCGCCGACGTCAATCCCAACCCTTCCCGCAGCAAGGGCGCGGAAGCGGCCGAACGGCTGAAGCATCTTATCGAGGAAATCGAGCTTGCCGATCAGGTGGGGCTCGACGTCTTCGGGCTCGGCGAACATCATCGGCCGGACTATGCAGCGTCTGCTCCGGCGGTCGTGCTGGCGGCGGCTGCCGTCAAGACCAGGAATATCCGGCTGACCAGTGCGGTCACTGTGCTCTCCTCCGATGATCCGGTGCGTGTCTTCCAGCAGTTTTCGACGCTCGATCTGATCTCCAGCGGTAGGGCCGAAATCATGGCGGGGCGTGGCTCCTTCATCGAGTCCTTCCCGCTGTTCGGCTATAATCTCGAAGACTACGACCAGCTTTTCGAGGAGAAGCTCGATCTGCTGCTGGCGCTGCGCGACAGCGAGGTTGTGGAGTGGAAGGGCGAGCTTCGCACGCCGCTCAATGGGCGCGGCGTCTATCCCAGGCCGCTGCAGAATACGTTGCCGCTCTGGGTCGCGGTCGGCGGTACGCCGCAGTCGGTGGCGCGCGCCGGCGCGCTGGGCCTGCCGGTGGCGCTGGCGATCATCGGCGGCGAGCCTCGCCGTTTTGCGCCGCTGTTCGATCTCTACCGCGAGGCCGCGCGCCGGGCAGGGCAGGATCAGTCAAAGTTGAAGACCAGCATCAACGTCCACGGCTTCATCGCCGACACGACGGCGGCAGCCGCCGACCAATTCTACGGGCCGCAGGCGGAGGTGATGAACCGCATCGGCCGCGAGCGCGGCTGGGGGCCGACCAACCGGGCGCATTTCGACATGTCGCGCGGGCCGAACGGCGCGCTCTTCGTCGGTGATCCCGAAGTGGTCGCCGAAAAGATCATCGCCCATCATGGGCTCTTCAAGAATGACCGCTTCCTGCTGCAGATGGCCATCGGCCTGATGCCGCATGCCGAGATCATGCGCGGCATCGAGCTTTACGGCACGAAAGTCGCGCCGATCGTCAGAAAGGCGTTGACTGATAGCAGCGAAGAGGCGAAAGCCACGGCTTCGAGCGCATAACGCCGAAAATCGGAATCGATTTTGGAAACGGAGTATGCGCAGATTCGAAAGTGACAGAGCGTCCTTAGGGCTTCCTGTTGGAGGCGCGGCGCTCTAAGGCGGCCGCTGCCGCCCTGCGCAAGGCCGGAACAGACGAATGGTTATCGCAAACGACGACGAACTGACAAAGCTCAAGGAGATCGGCCGCATCTGCGCAAACGCCATTCAGGTGATGGCGGCGGCGATGGAGCCCGGCATGACGACGCTGGAGCTCGACCTGATCGGCCGCAAGGTGCTGGAGGAATCCGGCGCGCGCTCGGCGCCGGAGTTCTGCTACCAGTTTCCCGGCGCCACCTGCATCAGCATCAACGAAGAAATCGCCCACGGTATTCCCGGTCCGCGCGTCATCCGCGCCGGCGACCTGATCAATATCGACGTCTCGGCGGAAAAGGATGGCTTCTTCGCCGATACCGGCGCCTCCTTCGCGGTGCCGCCGGTCAAGCCGAAGATCGAACGGCTCTGCCGCGACGGCAAGCGGGCGCTCTGGGTCGGGCTCAACCAGGTGAAATCGGGCGAGCCGCTCGCCAAGATCGGCACCGCCGTCGGCGCCTTTGCACAGAAGAACCGCTATACGCTGGTCGCCAATCTGGCGAGCCACGGCGTCGGCCGCTCGCTGCATGAGGAGCCGGCCGAGCTCTCGACCTGGCCGGACCCTTCGGAAAAACGGATGATGACGGAAGGTCTCGTCTTCACCGTCGAGCCGTTTCTCTCGCTCGGCGCGACATGGGCCGAAGGCGGCGACGATGCCTGGACGCTCTATGCCGATCCGAAGGCGCCGACCGTGCAATACGAACACACGGTGGTCGCGACGCGCAACGGGCCGGTGATTTTGACCTTGCCGGACGAGCGGGCGTAAGGCTGGGACCGATGTTATTCCGGCTGGGTGGGAGTACCCGCCTCGCCCTTCGAGGCCCCTGCGGGGCACTCAGGGTGAGGCTCTCTTGGAGGCTTCACGCGTTGGCAGCAGAAGCCGTGCATTCTCCACACCTTTGCGGCATCCTCAAACGCACCTCACCCTGAGGTGCGAAGCCCGCAGGGCATAGCCTCGAAGGGTCCTGCCGCAACGCCGCTTCTTGCCTGCCTCCTGGCACGAACGCTCGCCCCACCATTCGACTCTCGTCCTCAGCCCCGCGTTCCCGGCCTGCCGCCCTGCAGGATTTCGGTGGCGGCGCGTTCGAGGATGCCGGCGATGCGGGCGGCTTCGGGTTTCGACCAGGGATAGCGCATCCTGAGCGCCGAGCGCAGCAGCATGCGGGCGGCGCGGATATCGCCGCCGTCTTGCATGAAGTCGCCGTCATCGCCATCGTCGGCGCCGTGACGGTCGGTTTCGAAGACACGTTTCACATGGGCCATCTTCTCGCCAATGCGTTCCAGCTTGGCGAACGTATGCAGGATCATGGCGCGATTTTCCTCGATGCGGCTGCGGCCGGCTTCGGTGATGCGATAGAGCTTCTTGGCGCCCTCGGCTTCGACCTCGGCAAGGCCGGTTTCCTCGAGATAGGTGAGCGCGGGATAGATGACGCCGGGGCTCGGTACATAGAAACCGCCGGAACGCTCCTCCAGTATCTTTATCAATTCGTAGCCGTGGCGCGGTTGCTCAGCGAGCAGCGCCAGGATGACGAGCTGCAGGTCGCCCGCCGCGAATTTGCGGCCCATGCGGAAGTCTCCGCCGAACATGCCCCCTTTAAAACCTCTCATGGTTCTTCCTTTCATCGTTAGACGTATCGTTAGCTATGTCGTAAAACATATATCGTACGATAATAGGTTTCAAGTGCGACCGAAAATTTTTGGTGTTTCGGGAAATTGATCGATCGATCAGAATTACTTGATTGTGATACCGGTGCTGCGGCGCGATAAGCGCTGCATGCTCGTGCGCACCGGTCACTCCCCGCCGAATCTTGTCTCCACCGCCGCTGCCGGCGCCATTGCCATGGCCGCCGCCATGGGCTTCGGGCGCTTCTCCTACACGCCGATCCTGCCCGGCATGATCAGCGGCGTGCCGCTTTCGGCAGCGGATGCAGGTTTTATCGCATCGGCGAATTTCGTCGGTTATCTCGTCGGCGCCGTGCTGGCCGCCTATGGCTGGGTGGCGGGGCGGGAGCGGCTGGTGGCGCTGCTGTCGCTGCTGGCAACGGCGATCCTGCTTGCCGCCATGGCCGCCACTGATTCCGTCGCGATCTTCGCGGTCATCCGCTTTCTGGCTGGTGTCGCCAGCGCTTTTGCGATGGTCTTCACCTCGTCGATCGTGCTCAGCCACGGGGCTGCCGCCGGCAACGATCATGTGCAGGCGGCGCATTTCGGCGGGCCGGGGGCGGGCATCGCGCTGTCCTCGGTCATGGTGTTTCTGATCGGTCTCGGCTTTCACGACGAGCCGGGCGGCTGGCGCGCCGACTGGATCGGCGGGGCGCTTTATTGCGCGGCAAGCCTCGTCGTCGTTTTCCTGCTGCTGCCGTCGGCGCCGGCGCAATCGGCGCAGTCAGGCAAGGAGCCGGCGCTGGTCTGGAACCGGCCGATGGTGCTGCTGACGCTGTCCTACGGGTTGTTCGGCTTCGGCTACGTCATCACCGCGACCTTCCTCGTCACCATCGCACGTCTTTCTGCAACGGGACCCTTCGTCGAATTCCTCTGCTGGTTCATTGCCGGCCTGACGGCTGCTGTGGCGCTGTTTGCCTGGAAGCCGCTGGTCAAGCCGCTCGGGCTTGGCGGCGTCTATGTCGCAGCCCTTCTGGTCGAGGCCGCCGGCGTGCTTGCGACCGTGGCGCTGCCGCCTTCCGTTGCACCGCTGATCGGCGGCGCGTTGTTCGGCGCGACGTTCCTGGCAATCACCGCCTACGGGCTGCAGATCGGCCGCAAGCTTTCGCCTGAGAGCCCGCGGCGGATCCTGGCGATGATGACGGCCGCCTTCGGTGTCGGCCAGATCGTCGGGCCTGTTGTTGCCGGCTGGATCGCCGAGCGCACGGGCAGCTTCACCATGCCCACGATGATCGCCGCCGTGGCACTTGTCGCCTGCGCAACGCTGGTGATGCCCGTGATCAAGAAAATCGCTTAACCGGTTACATCTCCGTAACAATCGGCTGAACCCATTGCTGCTTCCTTGGAACTGCCTTAGTTTCCGGCACAATCAGTGTTGACGACACGCCCGAGACTCACAGTTCAGGAAAGCAAAGCCCCCGTGTTTCATTCGTTTTTCCCCCGACCGAAGCTGTTTTTTACGTCCGCGGTCGTATGGACGCTCGCCTGCGTTTTCTTTTGGTATTTCGCGGGCATTGGCCTTTTGACCAATCTTGGCTTTCCTCCGCTGCCGGAGGATGCGCAGCCGGTCGGAGCCGCGTTCTTTGTCGCACCCGCCAATCTGTCATTTTATCTATTTTTCATACTTTGCTCCGCTTTGTTCTGCGGTGTATGGCACGTCCTCGCCCACGCGCACCCTTGGAAAATATGGTCGGTCTGGGGATCGGCGCTGATCATTTTCATTACGTATTTCGGCGTTCAGATGGATGTGGCAATTAATGTTTGGCGAGGGCCTTTCTTTGACCTTCTTCAAAATGCACTTGCCGGAAAACCGGGTATCACCAATGAGAATTTCTATTATTTGATCTTGAAGTTCTTGGAGATCGGTACGGTGGGCGTGATTGTGTCCGTGGTGTCTGCATTTCTCATCAACCACTATGTGTTGAGATGGCGCGTGGCGATGAACGATTTCTACATGTCGAAGTGGCAGAAACTTCGTCATATCGAAGGAGCGTCGCAACGTGTCCAGGAAGACACGATGCGGTTTGCAAACATCATCGAAGGCCTCGGCGTCAGCCTCATCGGCTCGGTCATGACGCTTATCGTCTTCCTGCCAATCCTGTCAGCGTTATCGGCCCATGTAACCGATCTTCCAATCCTTGGCGCGGTTCCGAATTCCCTCGTCTGGCTCGCGCTTGGTTGGTCGGTTTTAGGCACCGTTCTCCTGGCTGTTGTCGGCGTAAAACTGCCAGGATTGAATTTTCGCAACCAACGTGTTGAGGCGGCTTATCGCAAAGAACTCGTCTACGGCGAAGATCATGAAGATAGAGCCCAACCGGTAACCGTCGCCGAGTTGTTCTCGAACGTCAGGCGAAACTATTTCCGTATGTATTTTCACTATCTTTATTTCAATGTTGCACGTTATTCATACGGGCAGCTTGATGCGATATTTCTTTATTTCGTTTTGGTGCCGACTTTCGTCGCGCATAAGATCACGCTTGGGATATGGCAGCAGATTGCTACGGCTTTTGGCCAGGTCAGCAATTCGTTCCAATACCTCGTCAGTTCCTGGACGACGATCATCGAACTACTCTCCATCCACAAACGCCTCCAGGCCTTCGAAGCGGCAATCGACGACGAACCGCTGCCTGAGATCGACCAGCGCTATCTGGAGCGTGAGGCGGGTGTTGTTCACGCCGACGGCTGATGGAGCGGGGCTTGCCCAGATGGAGAAGGGCAGGTTGGGGATTTTAATGTGGTAGGTTGAAAAGGTCTCGCGTGCGGCCCCCTCATCCGCCTGCCGGCACCTTCTTCCCGCCGGGGAGAAGAGACTTGCCGCAACGTCTCGATTCCCTCTTCTCCCCAGCGGGGAGAAGGTGCCCGATAGGGCGGATGAGGGGCGACACGGCACGCCGTCTCATCCAATCGGACCTAGAAACACCTTGCAGTCTTGGTAGCCGCCGCCGTCAGAGGCCTGACGTCTGCAATTTCCCGCGTGCCTCGATCATCGGGATCGCTTCCGAATAGCCGACGCAGGCCACATCCGTTCGGTGGCAGACGTCGCTGACCAGTCGGTCGAGGGCGCGCCAGTAGGCGCCGCCGTTCATTTCGACGAAGTGGAAGCCGAGCTGCAGCGGGATGCGGGCGCCGGTATATTGCTTGTCGAAAGCCTCGTTGAAGGCGGCATAGGCGCGCTCCTCGAATTCCGCGGAATCGGCCGTATCCTCCTCACCCTTGGAATGGCGGACGAAGAGATTGTAGTCCATGCCGATGATCGGCTTGTCGTTCGGGCCTTCGGGGATCAGCGGCAGGCCGAAGCGGATGATGCCGTCTTCCTCGACAGGCATTGCCGGTCCCTTGGTGACGAGGCTCGCATCATAGGTGAAGCCCGCCTTCTTTTCGGCGGTGATCATATCGGCGCCAGCCGTCGCGGAGAGGTAGGGCGCGCGAAAGCCCTTAATGCCGTGATCGACCAGATCCTGCCAGCCGGTCGGTTCTTCGAGATCGACGCTCTTCCAGGCGTTTTTCAATGTCGCATGAAAGGTGGCGTACTCGGCCGACCAGTCGGCCTCGCTCCAGAGGCGGCCGTCGAAATGGCCGCAGGCATGGCTCGATATGTCATGTCCTTCGAGATGGGCGTGCCAGATATTGCCGAGGCGCTCGCGGATCTCGTCGTCGCTCTGGGCGAAGCCGACATTGGATTTTCCGCGTTTCTGGTGCGGCGCCTGATAGGCCTTTTTCGCCGCCTCGTTCATCAGGAAAGTGCAGGAGAGAAAATAGGTGAAGTGGGCGCCGTTTTTCGCCGCCATCTCGCGGCTCTTCAGCCACAGCGCGTTGTCGTGGGCGCCGTCGAAGGAAATGATGACGAGCTGTTTCGGCCGGTCGGCCGCCTCTGCAATTGCCGGAACGAGGAGCGAAACAGAAAGGCAGGCGGAGAAGAGGGAACGAGACATGGGCACCGCGACAATTTGTTCGCGGTTTCCCTCCGACAGAATTGCGGCGAAGCTGCGGTCGCGCTGGCATTTTTTCGCGCCAGCCGGTAAGCCATGACAAACGGCACGGAAGGGATCCGCAATGACATTGCTTATCGTCGGCATCATACTTTTCCTCGGGGTGCATCTGGTGCGGGTGCTGGTGCCGGACTTTCGCCGTTCGATGATCGCAAGCCTCGGCGAGAAGGGCTGGCGGGCGGCCTATTCGATTGCCAGCATCGCCACGCTGATCCTGTTGATCTACGGCTTCGGGCAGGCGCGGCAGGTGACCGGAACGCTTTACAATCCACCGGTCTGGATGGCGCATATAGCAATCACGCTGATGCTGATCGCTATGATCTGTCTCGTCGCCTCGCTGCTGCCGGCGGGGCATATCGCGACCAAGACCAAACATCCGATGGTGCTGTCGGTGAAGATCTGGGCACTGGCGCACCTGCTCGCCAATGGCGAGACGTCGTCGGTTCTGCTGTTTGCCGCCTTTCTCGCCTGGGGCGTTATCCTGCGCATTTCCTTGAAGCGGCGGCAGCGGGCGGGCGAGATCACGCTCCGACCGTTCGTCTCGGCCAAATACGACCTCTATGCCATCATCATCGGCATCGTCGTCTGGGCGCTGATCATCTGGAAGCTGCACGAATGGTTGATCGGCGTTTCGCCGCTCGTCATCTGACGAATCTTTCACATCCCCCTTACAACGGCTGCAAAATGGAGTAGAAGGCCCGACAATATGCGTTTTGCATGGTGTATGGGTATTCCGCGGCCGGAGACGAGAATGGCATTCAACGACGACAGCTTCATCCGTGAAGTCAATGAGGAATTGCGGTCTGACCAGATGAAGGGCGTCTGGCGCCGGTTCGGCCGCTATATCGTCGTCGTCGCCATCCTGATCGTCGTCGGTACCGCCGGCAAGGTTCTCTACGACTATTGGGACGACAACCGCTCCTCCGGCACCGGCGACCAGTTTCTGGCGGCAATGAAGCTAGCCGACGAGAACAAGAACGACGAGGCGCTGGCCGCGCTCGACAAGCTTGAGAAGGAAGGCCATGGTGCCTACCCGGTGCTGGCGCGCATGCGGGCCGCGACCGTTCAGGTGCAGAAGGGTGATACTGCCGCGGCAATCGCCGCCTTCAACGAGATCGGCAAGGACAATGCCATTCCGGCTGCCGTGCGCGATGCCGCCAAGATGCGCGCCGGCTGGCTGCTCATCGAGAATGGCACTTACGAACAGGTTTCGGCGGCGATCGAGGAAATGGCCGTTCCGGGCAACGCCTTCCGTCATTCGGCGCGCGAGGCACTCGGCCTTGCCGCTTACAAAGCCGGCAACATGGCGCAGGCGCGGCAGTGGTTCCAGTCGATCGTCGACGATACCGACAGCCCACGCAATGTTGCCAATCGCGCCCATATGATGCTTGATCTGATTACCGCATCCGGCAAGGCGCCCGCCGCTCAGGGCTGATCGCGTTAAGGACAAGATATGAGTTTCACGGTCGCGATCGTCGGTCGTCCGAATGTCGGCAAGTCGACACTTTTCAACCGGCTGGTAGGCAAGAAGCTGGCGCTTGTCGATGACACGCCGGGTGTTACCCGCGACCGCCGGCCGGGCGATGCGCGGCTGATGGGCCTGACCTTCACGATCATCGACACGGCTGGTCTGGAAGAGGCCGACGCGGAAAGCCTGCAGGGCCGGATGCGGGCGCAGACCGAAGCGGCGATCGACGAGGCGGATCTTTCGCTTTTCGTCGTCGACGCCAAGAGCGGATTGACGCCCGTCGATACCGACCTTGCCGAAATGCTGCGCCGGCGCGGCAAGCCGGTGGTGCTTGTCGCCAACAAATCCGAAGCGCGCGGCTCCGACAGCGGCTTCTATGACGCCTATACGCTCGGCCTCGGCGAGCCGACGCCGATTTCGGCAGAACACGGGCAGGGCATGCTCGACCTGCGCGATGCGATCGTCGCGGCGATCGGCGAGGACCGTGCCTATCCCGAGAAAGAGGATGTGGCGGTTACCGACGTCGACATTCCGCAATCATCAGACGAGGGCGACGAGGACGAAGAGCCGACCTATGACGAGACGAAGCCGCTCAGAGTGGCGATCGTCGGCCGGCCGAATGCCGGCAAGTCGACGCTGATCAATCGCTTCCTCGGCGAGGACCGGCTTTTGACCGGGCCGGAGGCAGGCATCACTCGCGATTCCATCTCGGTCGAATGGGATTGGCGCGGCCGCACCATCAAGATGTTCGATACGGCCGGCATGCGCCGCAAGGCGCGGGTGATCGAGAAGCTGGAGAAGCTTTCGGTCGCCGACGCATTGCGCGCCATCCGCTTCGCCGAAACCGTCGTTATCGTCTTCGATGCGACGATCCCCTTCGAGAAGCAGGACCTGCAGATCGTCGACCTGGTGTTGCGCGAGGGGCGTGCCGCCGTGCTCGCCTTCAACAAGTGGGACATGATCGAAGATCGGCAGGCGGTGCTTGCGGATCTGCGCGAAAAGACCGACCGGCTGCTGCCGCAGGCGCGGGGCATTCGTGCCGTGCCGATTTCCGGCCAGACCGGCTGGGGGCTCGACAAGCTCATGCAGTCGATCATCGATACCGACAAGGTCTGGAACAAGCGCATCTCGACGGCGCGGCTCAACCGCTGGCTGGAGACGCAGCAGATCCAGCATCCGCCACCGGCCGTTTCCGGCCGCCGCATCAAGCTGAAATATATGACGCAGGTGAAGGCCCGTCCGCCGGCTTTCATGATCTCCTGCACCCGGTCGGATGCGCTGCCGGAATCCTATACGCGCTATCTGATCAATGGCTTGCGCGCGGATTTCGACATGCCGAGCGTGCCGATCCGCATCCATTTCCGCTCGCCTGACAATCCGTTCGAAGGCAAGAAGAGGCGGACGTAGGGTTCAGGGGCTTCGTAGTGGGAACACCCCCTCTGCCCTGCCGGGCATCTCCTCCACAAGGGGGAGATCGGATGGGCGTTAAGGCTTCCCAAAACAACTACACTTGGCCATTGGAATATCGACAGAGAGGGACGAAGCGTTCGCCTCCTGCTGATCTCGGGGAGATGCCCGGCAGGGCAGAGGGGGTACCACAAGCACTCTGATACCCAGTCCGGTTAGCAGCTAAGCCACGCTTCGATTCAGCGCCTCACGCAGCGCCACGATTTCGGCCTGGAGGCGCGTGAGGTCGACTGCGTCGCGACCGCTGGCAGCGGCGATGCAACCCGGGATGCCGATCGCCTTTTCTTTCAGGCCAATGCCTTCTTCGCTCAAGCGGACGATGACGACGCGTTCGTCGTCCTTGCTGCGTTCGCGTCTGACATAACCTGCGGTTTCCAGGCGTTTGAGCAAAGGGGTCAGCGTGCTCGATTCCAGGAAGAGCTTTTCACCGAGGCCACCGACGGTCTGGCCGTCCTGCTCCCAGAGAGAAACCATCGCCAGATATTGCGGATAGGTGAGACCCAACGTATCGAGCAGCGGTTTGTAGACGCGGTTCAGTGCGTGGCTTGCCGTATAGACGGCGAAGCAGATGAAATTTTCGAGCTTCAGCTGATCCTGCATGGGGTATCTCCAGAACTGATGGAAGTTATATCGTGCAATAAATAATCGTAAGCGATTTTTATGCATGGCTGCTATGCGCAAATTTAAATTGTCCTATAAATAATCGTGCGCGATATAAAAACGATATTCAGGACGAACATCGAACCCGAGAGGACAAGACAATGTCGACCATCAAGACCGCAGTTTCCGCAGCAGCACTCCTGGCAGCTTCCTCCGTCGGCGCGCTTGCCGATTCGGTACTCGAACCGACAACGCAGAAATTCATCGACGGGCTTGCCGGCGGTAAGCCGATCTACACGCTGTCGCCGGCCGATGCCCGCAATGTTCTGGCGGGCGCGCAGAAGGGCGACGTGAAGAAGCTTGCCGCCCAGGAAGAGGACAGGGTCATCAAGGCCGGTCCGACAGGCAGCATCAAGCTGCGCATCCTCCGCCCGGAACATGCCAAGGGCACGCTGCCGGTCATTCTCTATTTCCATGGCGGCGGCTGGGTGTTGGGCGATGCCGATACACATGACCGGCTGGTGCGCGAGATCGCCAACGGCGCCGATGCCGCCGTCGTCTTCGTTGACTACGAGCGCTCGCCGGAAGCCCGCTATCCCGTTGCCATCGAGCAGGCCTATGCCGCGACCAAATATGTCGCCGAACATGCCAAGGAGTTCAAGGTCGATGCCTCCAGGCTCGCTGTCGCAGGCGACAGCGTCGGCGGCAACATGGCGGCGGTGGTAACGCTGCTTGCCAAGGAGCGTGGCGGTCCTGCCATCGACCAGCAGGTGCTGTTCTACCCCGTCACCGACGCCAATTTCAACAATGGTTCCTACAATGAGTTCGCTGATGGCCCGTGGTTGACGAAGGAAGCGATGAAGTGGTTCTGGAACGCCTATCTACCCGATGAAGCCAAGCGCAACGAGCCGACGGCCTCACCGCTGCAGGCGTCGCTGGAGCAGTTGAACGGGTTGCCGCCGGCGCTGGTCATCGTCGACGAGAACGACGTGCTGCGTGACGAAGGCGAGGCCTATGCCCGCAAGCTCAGCCAGGCCGGTGTCCGCGTCACGTCGATGCGCTACAATGGCACGATCCACGATTTCGTGCTGCTGAACGCCATTGCCGAAACGCCTGCCACGCGCAGCGCGATTGCGGTCGCCAATGACACGCTTCGCAGCGCTCTTCACAAGTAAAAACCAATCAGTCTGCGGATGGGACAGGCCCGGCGGTTTCGCCGGGCTTTCTGCTTCTTGGAAGCGACTTGGTGGCAAATTGCCAGGCTCTCTTCCATTTCGGCGTGATGACGCCGTTGGCGGCGCGAATATTGTTGATGAACTGCAGCGTCGCAGCTTCCCAGGAATATTGCATGGCGAGCTCGCGCGCCTTGTCTCGGGAGGCGGAAAGGGCGGCAAGGCATGCGGCCTGCAGATTCTGGTCGAGCGCCCCGACTTCGCTATCCTCGCCGATGATGTCGAGCGGGCCGGTGACCGGATAGGCTGCGACCGGCACGCCTGATGCCAGCGCTTCAAGGATGGTGTTGCCGAAGGTGTCGGTGAGCGAGGGAAAGACGAAGACGTCGGCCTGAGCATAGGTTTTCGCCAGATCCTCGCCGAACTGTACGCCGGTGAAGAAGACGTCCGGATATTGCTTCTCGAGTTCGGCGCGCGCCGGGCCGTCGCCGACGACGACTTTGGAACCCGGCAGGTCGAGATCCAGGAAGGCCGGCAGGTTCTTTTCCAACGCCACGCGACCGACCGTCATGAAGATCGGACGAGGGAGGCCGAAGGGCTCGTCTTCAAGCGGCATGGGGTGGAACTGCGTGGCATCAATGCCGCGGGTCCAGGGCATCAGATTCTTGATGCCGCGCGCCGATAGCTCGCGGGCAAGGCTCGGTGTCGCCACCATACAGCCGGCGCCGCCATTGTGGAACCAGCGCACGAAGGCGTAGAGCCAGCTCTGCGGGATCGGCAAGCGGGCGGAAACATACTCCGGAAAGCGGGTGTGATAGCTGGTCGAGAAGGGCATGCGCTTGCGCAGGCACCAGCGGCGGGCGGTCAGCCCCAGTGGGCCTTCGGTGGCGATATGCACGTAGGAGGGATTGTGCTTTTCGATCTCGCGGGCGATGCGGCGGTAATTGGCGATCGACAGGCGGATCTCAGGATAGGTCGGGCAGGGGATGCTGTTGAAGCGCTCCGGCGTCACCATGGAAACCTCGACGCCCATCTTCGCCAGTTCGCGGTTGGTGTTCTCGATCGAGCGCACGACGCCGTTGACCTGCGGGTGCCAGGCATCGGTGACGATCACCAGCCTCTCAGGCAGGTTCCCGGCGGCTGCGGCATTGGCCCAGCTCTCGCCGCTATAAGTGTTTGTCGGACGTTGCAGCATGTCACGATTTCCATCCGCGTCGCAGTGATATGCCAACGCTCAACCCCTCAGCGGGGTTCCGGAACGGCGATTCCCGCTTGCTTATTTTGAGGCATGACCATGATGGAAATATTACAGCCCATATTGCAAGGATTGCAGGGCTTTCGGCGGCCTGATCGCCCCGATTATGTCAGTGGCTGGCAGTTTCTCATTTGAAAGAAGAAGGTCACGGCGCCGGTCGTGGACCGGCGCCGCCTGGGAGGTCAAGCTGCAGCGGAAGCCGAGCTTGCGGTCGGAACTTCCGAGATCGTCTTCAGAACCTGCGAAGCGATCTGGTAGGGGCAGCCCTGCGAGTTCGGGCGGCGATCTTCCAGATAGCCCTTGTAGTCGTTCTTGACGAAGGAGTGCGGCACGCGGATCGAGGCACCACGGTCGGCAACGCCGTAGGAGAACTTGTTCCACGGAGCTGTCTCGTGCTTGCCGGTCAGGCGCTTGTCGTTGTCAGGACCGTAGACGTTGATGTGGTCCATCAGGTTCTTTTCGAACTGCGCCATCAGCGCTTCGAAATAGGCCTTGCCGCCGACTTCGCGCATGTACTTGGTCGAGAAGTTGCAATGCATGCCCGAGCCGTTCCAGTCGGTGTCGCCGAGCGGCTTGCAGTGATACTCGATGTCGATGCCGTACTTTTCGGTCAGGCGCTGCAGGAGGTAGCGTGCCATCCAGATCTGGTCGGCGGCCTTCTTGGAGCCCTTGCCGAAAATCTGGAATTCCCACTGGCCCTTGGCCACTTCGGCATTGATGCCTTCGTGGTTGATGCCGGCAGCGAGGCAAAGGTCGAGATGCTCTTCGACGATTTCGCGGGCAACGTCGCCGACGTTCGAATAGCCGACGCCGGTGTAGTAGGGGCCCTGCGGAGCGGGGTAGCCCTGCTCAGGGAAGCCGAGCGGACGGCCGTTCTGGTAGAAGAAATATTCCTGCTCGAAGCCGAACCAGGCATCTTCGTCGTCGAGGATGGTTGCACGAGCGTTGCTCGAATGCGGCGTGACGCCATCCGGCATCATGACTTCGCACATGACGAGAGCGCCGTTGGTGCGGGCCGGATCGGGATAAATGGCGACGGGCTTCAGCACGCAGTCAGAGCTGCGGCCCTCGGCCTGCATGGTCGACGAACCGTCGAAGCCCCACAGCGGAAGCTGTTCCAGCGTCGGGAATTCATCGAATTCCTTGATCTGCGTCTTGCCACGCAGGTTCGGTACTGGTGTGTACCCATCGAGCCAAATGTACTCGAGCTTAAATTTTGTCATCGCGACTCTCTCAATGCTACGAAGGTGAGCAAATCCGGAGGTGATCTCGGCGCGCAAGCGCATCCGACCGCCAGGGATGACGCTTTAAAAGCACGTAGCGTGCCAGTTTTGGCGCCACGCGAAAGAAAAATCGCGAATCAGCGTGTCGTCCGATTTTTTCCCTTTTGGAAAATCGGGCTGTTTTTAACGCTCACTGGCGGTATCGCCCATCAAATCGCACTTTTTTCCATGTGGAACCGGATGAAAATTGCGGCGTTAGGCTGAAATGATGAAGTGTTAAACAAATTATCGGAAGCTTTTAGCCGAGACAGCATGCCGACCGATTACAATTGCAACATTGCCCTTATTTTATGCAATTTGCATAAACTATGTGCATTATGCTATATAGATGGTCCTGAAATGTTGATGCGCCGAACTGAATGGAGGCGATCTCATGCCCACCGGTTTCCATCGTGAATCCGCAACGATCTACCAGTTTCCAGTTAAGGCGATACGAAACGCCAACCGGTTCGAACGCGCCAGGCTGATGGAGCGCGAGGCCGCAGGCGTCTGCGATGCTGCGCTCGACAGCTGCTGGTACCATGACGAGGCAGTTCGCGATTCCGATCGGCCGACGAAGTCCTGATTTCCCCTGGCAGCGGGCAACCGATGCCGAAAGCGGGGAGCGCTCGCACATGGCGTTCATACTGCGTCAGCATGTGCGGCCTAAAGGCATGTCTCGCTAAGCGAATCTGAAAGATCGCGCCGCTCTAGCCGCCATCCAATCCAAGCTTTTCCCTTGGGACCAATGCACCATGTTCGCTGACGACGCGGGCAGCGACCTTTGTTGCGAAGCGGGCGGCGGCTGGTGCATCGCCAGCTTCGAGATATCGTGCGAGAAAGGCGCCATTAAAGCTGTCGCCGGCGCTGGTCGTGTCGATCACCTTCTCCACTTTTTCAGCCGGAACGAAGGTTTGCTCGCCGGCAAAATTCAGCGTGACACCGTCAGAGCCGTTCTTGACGACGATATGAATGGCGCCGAGTGCGCGATAGCGGTGGATCGTTGCCTCGATGGAATCATCGCCGAAATGGGCCGCCTCGTCGTCGAAGCTCGGCATGACAAGCACGGAGGAGCGAGCGCCTTCGCTGATCGTCGTGTGCATGACGTCGTAGCTGGACCAGAGCCGCGGGCGGATGTTCGGATCGAAGACGACGAGCTTGCCGGCGGCCTTGGCGCGGCGGACTTCGGCAAGCAAAGTCTCGGCATCCTCATGCGGCAGGATGGCAAGGGTGATACCGGAGAAATAGACGACGTCAGCGCTCTCCACCGCCTCGCGCAGGCGGTCGGGATCGGCTGCCAGGCTGCGGGCGGCGGCGCTGTCGCGCCAGTAGCTGAAGGAGCGTTCGCCGTTCTTCAGGTTGATCATGTAGAGGCCGGGCGTCCTGCCCCTGATGCGGCGGATGAGGCTGGTGCCGATGCCCGCCTTGTCGATGAAGGCTAGCATCTCATCCGACATGGCGTCGTCACCGAGGGCGGTGAAGTAGTCGACCGACCAGTCGGCGGCAAGGCAGGCACGGGCGTACCAGGCGGTGTTGAAGGTATCGCCGGCAAAGCCCTTGCGCAGCAGACCATCGCCTGCCTGCGAGAGTTCCACCATGCATTCACCAATCGATAGAAACCGTCTGCTCACCTTGTCCTCCCGGCACTAGAGCGCCGCGCGTCCAAGGACGCGCTAAGGACGCTCTATCACTTTGAATTGGCGCCTAACCCCGAAAATCGATTCCGATTTTCGGGGTTAGGCGCTGGTCCTCATTCGCTGATACGCGGAGAGCATGAAGGTGGCAAGCGCCGATAATAAGGAAGATGGAACCCTCACTTTCATGGGCGAGATGAAGGCCGCTTGCGCGGCCCTCGTTCTGCTCATGGCCTGTCCATGTGATAACAGGCGGCCTTCTGGCCGGGGCGGACCTCCTCGGTCGGCGGCATTTCGGTGCGACAGATGTCAGTCGCCTTCCAGCAGCGCGGTGAGAAGACGCAGCCTTTCGGCGGGTTAAGCGGCGAAGGCGGGTCACCCTGCAGACGGATGCGGGTGCGCAGGCGCGCAAGCTTCGGATCCGGGATCGGCGCGGCGGAAAAGAGCGCCTGCGTATAGGGATGAGCGGGATGATCGAAGACGGTGGCACAACTGCCTGCTTCCACCACCCTGCCGAGATAGAGCACCAGCACATCGTCGGAGATCAGCCGTACGACGGAGAGGTCGTGGCTGATGAAGATCAGCGTCAGGCCGAATTCCTTGCGGAGCTTGCGCAGAAGCGTGATGACCTGGCCCTGGATTGAGACGTCGAGGGCCGAAACCGGCTCATCGCAGATGATGAGCTTCGGTTTGGTAACGACCGCGCGGGCGATGCCGATGCGTTGCGCCTGGCCGCCGGAGAATTCGTGCGGATAGCGGTTGATCATTTCCGGCACCAGGCCGACGGCGGTCATGATATCGCGGACACGCTCGGTGCGCTCGGCTCTTGATAGCTTCGGCTCGAAGACGGTGAGCGGCTCGGCGATGATGTCGCCGACTGTCATGCGCGGGTCGAGCGAGGCGATCGGATCCTGGAAGATGATCTGCATGTCGCGCCGCGCAGCGCGCATTTCCTCGTCCGACAGGTCGAGCAGGTTGCGGCCCTGCCAGAGGATACGGCCCTTCTGCGATTTCAACAGCCGCAAGATGGAGCGGCCGAGCGTGGATTTGCCGCAGCCGGATTCGCCGACAATGCCGAGCGTGCGGCCTTCGCTGAGGTCGAAGCTGACATTGTTGACGGCGGTCAGGAAGATCGGCGGCTTGAAGAGGCCTTTCGCCGGCAGTTCGAATTGAGTCGTCAGGTTCTCGACCCTTAGAAGCGATCGTTCAGCCATGGTTCAGCAGCTCCTCGCGACGCGGGAAGGGGTGGTAGCAGGCGGCGCAGTGATGCGGCGCCAGCGTTTCGAGCAATGGCGGACGGTCGATGCAATCGTCCTGGACCTGGGAACAGCGCGGCGAGAAATTGCAGCCCTTCGGCAAGTGCTGCAGGTTCGGCGGACGCCCGGGGATGACGACGAGGTCGTCGACATCCTGGTCCGGCCGCGGGATCGAGGCATGCAGTGCCGCGGTATAGGGATGGGCCGGATTGTCGAAGAGCTCATCGACCGGCGCCTCCTCGACGATGCGGCCCGCATACATGACGGCGACACGGTCGGCGAGGCCGGCGACGACGCCGAGATCGTGGGTGATCATGATCAGCGCCGTGTTCATCTCCGCCGTCAGATCATTGAAAAGATCGAGGATCTGCGCCTGGATGGTGACGTCGAGCGCGGTCGTCGGCTCGTCGGCGATCAACAGTTTCGGCCGGGTGAGCAGCGCCATGGCGATGATGATGCGCTGGCGCATGCCGCCGGAGAGCTCGTGCGGATAGAGATGAAAGCGCCGTGTCGGGTCGGGGATGCCGACGCGTTTCAGCATGTCGAGGGCAGCAGTGGATGCGGCGCGCGCCGTCAGCCTGCCGTGCACCTCGAGCTGTTCCGTCAGCTGCCGGGAAATCTTCAGCGATGGATTGAGGGCGGTCATCGGATCCTGGAAGACCATGGCCATGTCCTTGCCGCGGATCTGGTCGAGTTCGCGCGGTTTCAGCGCCAGCACGTCCTTGCCTTCGAGCAGCGCCTGTCCCGTCGTTTTGCCGTTCTTGGCGAGCAGCCCCATGATGCCGAGGAAGGTCTGGCTCTTGCCGGAACCGGATTCGCCGACGATAGCGATGCGCTCGCCTCGCTTGACCGTCAGGTTCATGTTCGAGACCGCCTTCACCTCTCCATCCGGTGTCTTGAAGGTGATCGAATAGTCTTTGAGTTCGAGAAGGGTATCTTTTTGTGTTTCCTGGGACATTCTTAGCGATCCTTCGGGTCGAACGCGTCGCGCAGGCCGTCGCCGATGAAGAGCAGGCTGAGCAACAGGGCGACGAGGAAGCTTGCCGGGAAGACCAGCAGCCACGGCATGCTTTCCATGGCATCGGTTCCCTCGGCGATCAACGTACCGAGCGAGGTCAGCGGTTCCTGCACGCCGAAGCCGAGATAGGAAAGGAAGCTTTCGGTGGCGATGATTTCAGGCACCGTCAACGCTGCGAAGATGACCACGGGTCCGACGAGGTTCGGGATGATGTGTTTGATGATGATCTTGAACGGCCGCTGCCCGGATGCGCGGGCCGCTTCGATGAATTCGCGATGCTTGATCGACAGCGTCTGGCCGCGCACGATGCGGGCCATGGTCAGCCATTCCAGCGCGCCGATGGCGGCAAAGAGCAGATAGACGTTGCGGCCGAAGATCACCATCAGCAGGATGACGAAGAGGATATAGGGAAGCGCGTACATGATATCGACGAAGCGCATCATGATCGCATCCAGCCTGCCGCCAATATAGCCCGATACCGCGCCGTAGAGCACACCGATGAAGACGGAGACGACAGTCGCCGTCAGCGCCACGGCAAGCGAGACGCGGGTGCCGTAAAGGACGCGGGCGAGGAGGTCGCGGCCGTTCGGGTCGGTGCCGAAATAGTGGCCGGTTTCGATTGAGGGCGGTATGCGGAAGGCCGCCCAATCGGGATCCTCATAGTTGAACGGAATGAACCAGGGGCCGATAAAGGCCGCGAGGATCAGCAGCGTCAGGACGACGATCGACAGGACGGCGGCCTTGTTGCGCCCGAGGCGGCGCAAGGCATCCTTGGTGAGCGAGCGGCTTTCGGGTGCAAGGCCTTCCGCCTCCAGCAATTCCTGGGCAAGCAGTTCGCGCTTTGCGGGGTTGAGGATCATCTGTTTCTCACTTTCGGATCGAGCCACGCATAAGCGATGTCGACGAGAAGGTTCAGAACGACGATCAGCACCATATAGAAGATGACCGTGCCGAGAACCATGCCGTAATCGCGGTTGAGCGCCGCGTTGATGAAGTAGCGGCCGATGCCGGGCAATCCGAAGATGCTCTCGACAACAAGCGAGCCGGTGAGAAGGTAACTAGCCGCCGGTCCGAGATAGGAGACCACAGGCATTAGTGCGGGTTTCAGCGCATGGCGCATCACGGTCAGCCGCGGGCCAATGCCCTTGGCCTTGGCGGTGCGGATGAAGTTCTGGTTCATCACCTCGATCATCGAGCCGCGGGTGATGCGCGAAATGCGCCCTGCATGCGGCAGAGCCAGAACGACGATCGGCAGGATCAGGAACTTGATCGATCCGTCACCCCAGCCGCCGACCGGAAGCCAGGCGAGATGGATGCCGAAGACGAGCTGCAGTATGGGGGCGATCAGGAAGTTCGGCAGGACGACGCCAATCAGGATGAGGGCGCCGAGAATGTAATCCGGCGTCTTGTTCTGATAGAGCGCTCCAAAACAGCCGACGGCGACGCCGACGATGATGGCGAGCAGAAAGGCTGCGGTGCCGATCGTGAAAGTGTAGGGCAGACCGATCATGATCTGCTGGGCGACGGTGAAATCTTCGCTGGCGAAGGAGGGGCCGAGATCGCCCCGGAGCAGGTCACCGACATAGATCAGGTATTGCTGGATGAGCGGCTTGTCGAGGTTGTAGTGAGCCGCAAGGTTTTTCAGGATCACCGGCGGCAATGGCCTTTCGCCATCGAAAGGGCCGCCGGGGGCAAGGCGCAAAACAAAAAAGCAGGCTGTGACGGCGATCCACAGAACGGGGATCGTCGACAGGAGGCGACGGAGTGCGTATTTGATCATGATCGTGGGCCGGTCCTTTCCGCAGTGCGCGGAAAGGACCGTTTTCCCTTACTCTTTCATCGACAGCCAGCGGGTGCGGTGGATGTCCTGGATATTGTCGACGAAGCCTTCGATCTTCGGCGAGACGACATTCTTCGAGACGTAGTAATAGATCGGCAGGGCGGCGGATTCATCGAGCGCCAGCTGCTCGGCCTTTTTGAAGATCGCGGCACGCTTGGCGAGATCCGTCTCCGCGTTGCCTTCCTTGATCATCTTGTCGTACTCGGGATTGGACCAGCGGCCGTAGTTCATCTGCACGCCTGTCACCAGGAGGTTCAGGAAGTTGTCCGGGTCGTTGTAGTCGGCGAGCCAGCCGGCGCGGCCGATTTCGACCTGGCCACGCTGCATCTGGTCGTAATGCACCTTGGTTTCGGCGTTGACAAGCTCGACATTGACGCCGAGCGGCTTCCACATGGAAGCGATCGCGACGGCGATGCGCTTATGGTTGTCGTTGGTGTTGTAGCTGAGCACGGCGTGCAGCGGCTTGTCCGGGCCGAAGCCGGCTTCGGTCAGAAGCTTCTTGGCTTCGGCGACCTTCTCGTTATAGGGCAGGTCCTTCCAGCTGACATAGGCCGGCTCGCCGTAATTTGCCGTGCCCGGCGGCACCCAGGAATAGGCCGGCAGTTCGCCGGTGCCGAGGATCTGTGGGCCGATCACTTCACGGTTGATCGCCATGGAGAGAGCCTGGCGGACGCGCTTGTCGCTGAAGGGCGGCTTCTGCGAGTTGACGACGTAATAGTAGAGGCCGGAGAAGGGGGCGACATGCGCCTGGCCCGGCAGGTTCTTCTTCATCCACTCGTACTGGTCGGTCGGGAAGTCGGTGAGGATGTCGAACTCGCCTGCGCGGTAGCGCTTCAGCGCGGCTTCCTGATCCTCGAGCACGAAGAACTTCGCGCCGTCGATCTTCAGGTCCTTGGTGTCGTACCACTGATCGTTCTTGACCGTCGTGACATGCGAGCCGGGAACCCATTCGACCGGCTTGTAGGGCCCGTTGGTGACGATGTTGCCGATCTTGACCCAATCCTGACCCTTTGCCTCGACGACATGCTTCGGCAGCGGGTAGGCGGTGTAGTGCATCAGCGCATTGATGAAATAGGGGGTGGCGTTTTCAAGCGTGATCTCGAGCGTCTTGTCGTCAATCGCCTTGACGCCGAGCTGGTTGAGATCGGTTATCTCACCCTTGTTGATCTTTTCCGCATTCTTGATGGTGAATTGCAGATAGGCATAATCGGCGGCATTCTTCGGGTCGACGAGGCGCTGGAAGGCGAAGACGAAGTCTCCTGCCGTGACCGGCTGGCCATCGGACCACTTGATGCCGTCGCGAAGCTTGAAGGTGTAGACCTTGCCATCAGGCGAAATCGTCCAGCTTTCAGCCTGGCCGGGGATCGGATTATCCTTGGCGTCCTCGGTGACGAGGCCTTCGAAAATGTCGCCGGCGATACGGTTCTCCCAGTCGCCGGAAAGCTTCTGCGGATCGAGCGACTGCGGGTCGCCACCATTGTGAATGTTGAGCGTGGCCGCATGGGCCGAAAACGCCAGCAATGTGCCAAGCATTGCAGAGGCGAGAAATTTTTTCGCGAAATGGTTCATGGTGGGTCCACCTTTCTAGGCTTTTCGCCTTTATTAGACATTTGTTCCCGGTGTTTGACCTCTTACGTGCAGGTCAGCGCGCACATTATCGCAAAGGCTTTGCGTTGCAACCCCAAATCCGGCGGGTGGGAACGGGTTGTGGACAAGCCTATATACGTCTCCCCCTTGTCATATCGCGACGACGCGTCGCGGCGTTTCGCAAAGCCTTCATAACCGCTTCACATGGTTGTCTTTTGTTTCGTCCGCTTTAGTGTGGCGAGCGCAAACGAGGCAGGAGATATAGCCGATGGCATTGCAGGCAGGCGAGAGTGCGGACTGGTGGCGTGGCGCGGTGATCTATCAGGTCTATCCGCGCTCTTTTCAGGACACCAATAGCGACGGTCTCGGCGATCTCAGGGGCATCACCCGCCGGCTGCCGCATATTGCCAGCCTCGGCGTCGACGCGATCTGGCTCTCGCCTTTCTTCAAGTCGCCGATGGCCGACATGGGCTACGACGTTTCCGATTATTGCGACGTCGATCCGATCTTCGGGACGCTCGCCGATTTCGACGAGATGATGGCCGAAGCGCACAGGCTCGGCATCAAGGTCGTCATCGACCAGGTGATCTCGCATACCTCCGACCGGCATCCCTGGTTCGTCGAGAGCCGGTCGAGCCGGACCAATCCCAAGGCGGACTGGTATGTCTGGGCCGACCCGAAGCCTGACGGTACGGCGCCGAATAACTGGCTGTCGATTTTCGGTGGCCCGGGCTGGGAGTGGGATGGCGTGCGCCGGCAATATTACCAGCACAATTTCCTGACCTCGCAGCCGGACCTCAACTTCCACAGCAAGGCGGTGCAGGATGCGGTGCTGGAGACGGTGAAGTTCTGGCTCGATCGCGGCGTCGACGGCTTCCGCCTGGACACGGTCAACTATTATTTCTGCGACAAGCTGCTCAGGAGCAATCCGCCGCACGAGCCCGACGAGGATGATGCAGGCCTCGATGCGCCCGATACCAATCCCTACGGCATGCAGAACCATCTTTATGACAAGACGCAGCCGGAAAATGTCGATTTCCTCAAACGCTTCCGGGTGCTGCTCGATCAGTACGAGGATCGCACGACTGTCGGCGAGGTCGGCGATGGAGCGCGTTCGCTGAAGACGGTTGGCGCCTATACGAGCGGCGGCGACAAGCTGCACATGTGCTACACATTCGATCTGCTCGGACCGGATTTCACCGCCGAGCATATCCGCGGCTGCGTCGAAGCTTTCCAGAAGGCGGTCACGGACGGCTGGGTCTGCTGGGCTTTTTCCAACCACGACGTCATGCGCCATGTCAGCCGGTTTGCGCTGACGGAGGAAGAGCGCCCTGTCATCGCCAAGCTGGCGATCTCCGTGCTTGCGGCGCTGCGCGGCTCGATCTGCCTCTATCAGGGCGAGGAGCTCGGTCTGCCCGAGGCGGAGCTCGCCTTCGAGGATCTGCGCGATCCCTACGGCATCCGCTTCTGGCCGGCCTTCAAGGGCCGCGACGGATGCCGCACGCCGATGCCCTGGGAAGCCGGCAAGGTGCATGCAGGCTTCACCTCGGCGGAGAAAAGCTGGCTGCCGGTGCCCTACGAGCAGGCTGCACTTTCGGTGGATACGCAGGAGACGAGCGATGGCTCGGTGCTGCATCACTACCGCAGGACGCTCGCATTCCGGAAGAGGCAGCTGGCGCTGATCGACGGCGACATGACCTTCATCGGCACCAACCAGGATCTGCTCGCCTTCACTCGCGAAAAGAACGGCGAAAAGCTGCTCTTCGTTTTCAACCTGACGCGCAAGCCGGCGGAATTTCGCCTGCCCGATGGAATGGTGCTTGGGGAAGCGGTTGAGATGCCGGGCTTCGAGGCGGCGGCTGGCGCGGGGCTCGTGAAGCTTGCGGCGCTGGATGGGTTTTGTGCGCGGGTTTGACGTTCGACTGCTGTGTCTTTGAAGGCGACCGTCGAGGTTGTCCGCCGCGGCGCCAGCCCTTTTTCAATCGCATCACCCGATCAGCGTGAACTTGTCCACGTCCACCATACCGCGGTCGGATATTTTCAGGTGCGGGATGACCGGCAGTGGCAGGAAGGCGAGTTGGAGGAAGGGTTCTTCCAGCGTGGCGCCCAGCGCCAAGGCGGCTTTGCGCAGTTGGTGGAGCGTATCGCGGACCGTCTCGTAGGGCTCGAGGCTCATCAAGCCGGCGATGGGCAGGGCGATTTCGCCGGTGACCTTGCCGTCTTCGACGACGACGAAGCCGCCCTTGATCTCGCCGAGGCGGTTTGCGGCGCGTGCCATGTCGTCCTCGCTGACACCGACCACGCAGATATTGTGGCTGTCATGGCCGACGGTCGAGGCGATCGCACCCTTCTTCAGGCCAAAACCCTGGACGAAGCCGTTGGCATGGTTGCCGTTCTTGCCGTGGCGTTCGATGACCGCGACCTTGATGATATCGCTGGCAAGATCGACCGTCGTCTCGTTGCCCCTGACGGGCAGGCGGTAGCGGCGATGCTCGGTGATGATCTTGCCCGGTATGACGCCGATGACAGGCGTTTCGCCCTCGGCGACAGGGACGCCGAAATGGGCGGCATTGACGGGCCGGGCTTTGACGCTGTCGAGGCCGATCGGGGCAACCGGTCTGCGCGAGGAAAAGAGCGCATCGGTGACGCGGCGGCCGGCCGAGAAAACCATGTCGGCGCGGCAGTTTTCCAGACTGTCGAGCACCACCAGATCGGCGCGCCAGCCCGGCGCGACCAGGCCACGGTCTTTGAGGCGGAAGGCGCGGGCGGCCGAAATCGAGGCGGCGCGGTAGATCGCCAGGGGCTCGACGCCACTTGCGATCGCCGTGCGGATCATGTGATCGAGATGACCCTGTTCGGCGATATCGAGCGGATTGCGGTCGTCGGTGCAAAGCGCGAGGAAGGGTGAAAGCCGCTCGGTGATAATGGGTATCAGCGCCGCGAGATCCTTGGAGACCGAACCCTCGCGCACGAGGATATGCATGCCCTTGCGGATCTTCTCCAAGGCTTCGCCGGCGGTCGTGCATTCGTGCTCGGTGCGGATGCCGGCCGAGAGGTAACCGTTGAGGTCGTTGCCTGAGAGCAGCGGCGCATGACCGTCGATATGGCCGCCCTGGAAGGCGTCGAGCTTGGCCATGCAGACGGGATCCTTGTGGATCACGCCGGGGAAATTCATGAATTCGGCAAGTCCGATCACCTTCGGATGGTGGCGGAAGGGCAGGAGGCACTCGATCGGCAGATCGGCACCGGAGGTTTCAAGATGCGTCGCCGGCACACAGGAGGAGAGCTGGACGCGGATGTCCATGATCGTCTCCAGCGCGGATTCGAGAAAGAACTCGATGCCGGCGGTTCCAAGCACATTGGCGATTTCGTGAGGATCGCAGATGGCGGTGGTGACGCCGTAGGGCAGAACGCAGCGGTCGAATTCATGCGGGGTCACCAGCGAAGATTCGATGTGCAGATGCGTGTCGATGAAGCCCGGAACGACGATCCTGCCCGAAATATCGATCTCGGTTTCGCCCTCATAATTGCCTGAGGTGCCGACGATGCGATCGGCGCCGATGGCAATGTCGGATCGGACGAGGTCACCGGTGACGAGGTCGAAGAAGCGGCCGCCCTTCAGCACGATATCAGCCGGCACGCGGCCGACACCCTGGTCGATCAGACGTTCGAGCTTGGTGGTCATGAATTGCTACCTCTTCGACTGTTTTCTGCAGGTGATCAAGAACGAATGCTGGAAAACATTTGGGTTGTATTTCCGGCTGCTATTGCCTCGCTGGCAGCAGTGCTAGTGAAGCGAGAATATAGATGTCCGTTTCCAACTCAAGGTCATGATATGAAAGCGATTATTTCGGCAGCTTGCGCGGCTGCCTTTTTGTTGAGCGGCTGTGTCAACAACTCAGCTGTACTCACGACCGACAAAGATGGAAAGGTCAGTCGGATCATTCTCGGAAAGTCGACTGGAAGTGTTGCTTCCGATGAAGACCTTAAGCGCGTTGTGGTCGCCAGTTTCTACGCGCGAATTTCAAACCCAAAACCCAGTTGGACTTATCGTCAACCGATGGTGCTCATTAAACATCCAACACTGGAAAGTTACCTGCCTAAGGACAATGAGAAGCCCGACTGATCGGCAACCATTCCCAAAATGCAAATCGAGCGCCGTGGGGCGCCCGATCCTCGTTTATAAAAGCTGTCGATTACTCTGCGGCGACGATCTTGCCGGCTTCCCATTTGTAGAGCGAGAAGCTCTGCGAGGTGAGATCGCCGGTCTCGCCGTAGGTGACCTTGCCGATGGCGGTGGGGATCTCTTCGCCGCCTTTCAGCGCAGTCGCGACGGCTTCCGCATCCTCGGCGCTGCCGGCCTTCTCAATGCCGGCCTTCAACACTTCGACGGCGGCATAAGCGTTTAGCGTGAAGGCTTCGGCGGGGATGTTCTTGGCGGCGAGCGCGTCGGCTGCGGCTTTGGAATCCGGGCTCTTGGTGGCGTCCGAAGCGTTGGTGAAGATCGTGCCTGCTGCCGCATCCGTGCCGATTGCCCAGAATTCGGTGTTGGAGAGTCCGTCGCCGCCGATGATCGTCGCGTTGGCGGCGAGGTCATGCAGCTGGCGGGCCAGCAGGCCGCCTTCCGGGTGGTAGCCGCCGAAATAGACCACGTCGACCTTCTCGGACTTGATGCGAGTAGTGAGCGCACTGAAATCCTTGTCACCAGGCGTGATCGCGTCGTTGATGACTTCGGTGATGCCGCCGGCGTTCAGCGTCGCCTTGAAGGCATCGGCGAGGCCCTTACCGTAGGCGCCCTTGTCGTTGACGATGGCGACGCGCTTGTCCTTGAAATTCTTCAGCACATATTTGGCGGCGACTTCGGCCTGCTGATCGTCGCGGCCGCAGGTGCGCAGCACGTTGGTCAGACCGCGCTTGGTCAAGTCGGGGGCCGTCGCGGTCGGAGTGACCATCAGCACGCCGTTTTCAGCAAGCACGTCCGAAACGGGAATGGCGACGCCCGATGTCACCGGGCCGACGACGAAGCGGATGCCGTCGCCGACGACCTTGTTGGCGGCGGAAACGCCCTGTTTCGGTTCGCCGGCATCGTCGGCCAGTTCGAGGACGACCTTCTCGCCAAGAATTCCGCCCTTCTTGTTGATCTCGTCGACGGCTGTCTGAGCGCCGTTCTTCACTTGGTCGCCGTAGGCGGCGACGGGGCCGGTCAGCGGCGCGATCAGGCCGATGGTGATATCGGCATGGGCAAGCGGGGCAAAGGCGAGCGACGCGACGAGGGTCGCCGTCAATGTTTTGAGGGTCATTGTCTGTCTCCTTGGATGGGGTCATTCGACCCGCGATGAGGTGCCGCGCCGGATTTTCCGGATCGTTCAACAGCCCCCAGGCCGTGCCAAGGACGATCGATATCGGCGCGATCGATGCGCCCTCCGGCCATATTTGGCTCGAATGGGTGCAACGGCAAGATTTTTAAGAATTTTGGTGAGATTCCGCAAGTTGATAACAAAATGAAACGAAAATCGAGCCGATCCGGCGCGAAATAATCCAAAATCGTCGATCGTGGCGCCGTCTGCAGATTTCCGGAGGGTGCTTTACCCGCGTCTGCGCGGTGCCGATGAACCTGCCGAATTTCGCGAAACTCTTCGTCTTTCTGAATAGTCGAATTCGGTTTCGAGATTAACACTTGATTCTACCAATTAGAGTAGAATCATTGTTCGTGCATATATTGCTGCGATGCAAAAGAACGGTCGATAATAAACAGAGAGATATTTCAGGAACAGAGATCTGGATGCTCAAGCGTATCGAAGCCAGACAGGTGCGCAACGGAATGTTTGTGGAGGCGATCGAGGGTGCATGGCAGGACCCTCTTCTGTCCAAGCGAAGATTTCTGCTGCGCCGTGAAGTCGATGCCCTGAAGCTTCGCAAGAGCGGCATTGAAGGTGTTATCATCAACACCAGCAGAGGCCTCGACATCGACGGTCTGCCAGGCGGCAATATCGAGATCGACACGAAGGCGGCACGCGAGACCATCCAGAAATCCGTGCAGGTCCTGGAAAGCGTTTTCGGCCGGCTCCAGCATGGCGATGGTATCAGCTTCGATCAGGTGGCGCCGGTGATTTCCTCGGTCTCCAAGTCGATGGATGACAATCCCACTGTCTTTCTGAGCGTTACGCGTCTGAAAACCAAGGACGAAGTGACGTTTCTGCATTCGCTTTCGGTGAGTGCGCTGATGATCCTTTTCGGCCGTCATCTCGGACTTGACGAGACGACCGTGCAGATGCTCGGCACGGCAGGATTGCTGCACGACGTCGGCAAGCTGGAAATTCCGCTCGAGATACTCAACAAGGAAGGGCGCCTGGACGAGAACGAGATCAAGATGATCCGCGATCATCCGGAAAAGGGGCACGCAATCCTGTCACGCCAGGAAGGCATGTCGGAGATCGTTCTCGACGTCTGCCTCAACCATCATGAGCGTATCGACGGCAAGGGCTACCCCCGCAGGCTTTCCGAAGCGCAGGTCAGCTTCCATGCGCGTCTTGCTGCGATTTGCGACGTCTATGACGCCATGACCTCCGTGCGGCCGTACAAGGCGCCATGGAGTGCGAGCCAGGCACTGAAATGGATGCTTGGCAGTGAAGGGCAATTCGATCGCCGGCTCCTGAAGAAATTCGCCCTCTGCCTTTCGGTGGCCGCCGTGACCTGAGGCCTATCGGTCTCCCCAACAAAGGGCCTGCGTGGATTTACAGCGCCGCGCGTCTATTCAGATGCGCGGCGCTGTAACGCTTTGAATTGCTGCATAATTTTGTCCTTAAATCGAATCCGATTTAAGGAATTATCCGCCGCAGGCCCTGATGCCGGAAGTCTTTAGAGCTTTCTCAAATGTTGTTCTGGAGGATCGTCCGCAGCTTGCCGAAGAGCTCGTCGATGTGGTGCTTCTCGATGATCAGCGGCGGGGAGAGCGCGATGATATCGCCGGTGGTGCGGATCAGCAGGCCGCTTTCATAGGCTTTCAGGAAAGCGGTGAAGGCGCGCTTGGTGGGCTCGCCGGCGATCGGGTCGAGCTCGATGGCGCCGATCAGGCCGGTGTTCCTGATGTCGATGACATTGGGGCAGTCCTTCAGCGAATGCAGCGCGTCGGCCCAATAGTCGGAAAGCTCGGCGGCGCGTGTCAGCAGCCCCTCTTCCTTGTAGGTGTCGAGCGTGGCGAGGGCGGCGGCGGAGGCAATCGGGTTGCCGGAATAGGTATAGCCGTGGAAGAACTCGATCATGTGCTCCGGGCCGTTCATGAAGGCATCATGAATCTCGGAGGTGACAAAGACGGCGCCCATCGGAATGACGCCGTTGGTCAGTCCCTTGGCGGCGGTGATCATGTCGGGCTTGACGTCGTAATATTGCGCGGCAAAGGGGGCGCCGAGGCGGCCGAAGCCGGTGATGACCTCGTCGAAGATCAGAAGGATGCCGTGTTTGGTGCAAATCTCGCGCAGCTTCTGCAGGTAGCCCTTCGGTGGGATCAAGACGCCGGTGGAGCCCGCCACCGGCTCGACGATGACGGCAGCGACGGTGGAGGCGTCATGCAGGGTGACGATCCGCTCGAGCTCGGTGGCGATGTCGCCGCCATGCTCGGGCTCGCCGCGGGTAAAGTTGTTCTTGCCGGGCTGGTGGGTGTGCGGCATGTGATCGACGCCGGTCAGAAGCGTGCCGAACATCTTGCGGTTGGTGACGATGCCGCCGACGGAGATGCCGCCGAAATTGACGCCGTGATAGCCACGCTCGCGGCCGATCAGGCGGAAGCGTGATCCATTGCCCTTCACGCGGTGATAGGCAAGCGCCACCTTGAGCGCCGTCTCGACGGATTCGGAACCGGAGTTGGTGTAGAGGACGTGGTTCAGGCCTTCAGGGGCAATGTCGACCAGGCGGTTCGCCAGTTCGAAGGCCTTGGGATGGCCGAGCTGGAAGGCCGGCGCGTAATCGAGTTCGCCGGCCTGCTCGCGGATCGCCTCGGTGATCTTCGGGCGGCAGTGGCCGGCATTGACGCACCAGAGGCCAGCCGTGCCGTCCAGCACCTGACGACCGTCATGGGTCGTATAGTACATGTCCTTGGCGCCGACGAACAAACGCGGCTCCTTCTTGAACTGGCGATTTGCCGTAAACGGCATCCAGAAGGCGCGAAGATCGTTCGGTGCATTGAGGCGATTGGACATGCTGTTCTCCTGGCCGCTGACGGCCCTTTCCCGGGGCTTCACGCCCATATTTTTACTGCCCGGTCAAATTATCAGGGCTTCCCAAGGCGTCAACGGGAAAAGTCCCCAGAGCCCCTCCTGACAGGAGGCTCAACTTGCTTGGTACGATCCGGAAATATCCAGGGTCAGGCACTGCAGGCCGCCCGTCATCAATCCTTCGCCTCGGCTTGTTACAAAAACCGATGGCTCGCAGGGCGCAATTGCATTTCATCAATTCACTGAAATCAAACGATATTTCGATCGGAGATACTGATGTCTGACCGCCAGAAGACAAGGGCGCGCCCCACGCGGCGCCATACATTCGCGCCAAGTTACGGCGCCATTCTCGAAGAGGGCGTTCGCCGCCGCAGCGTGCTCAATGGCTTTCTCGCAGCGATGGGCGCTGCGGCACTTTCGCCGGCGCTCGGAACCGCGCATGCCGAGGCTGCCGGCTCCAGCCTGACATTTCCGGAACTCAGGCGCGTGCGCGATACCGCCGACCACTGGCCGGAGGGCTATGAGCGCCAGATCCTGGCACGTTGGGGCGATGCACTTTTCTCCGACAGCCCGGAATTCGACATTGCAACGCTGGATGGTAAGGCGGCCGAGCGACAGTTCGGCTACAACAACGACTTCACGCAGTTTCTGCCGCTGCCCTGGGGCGAGAAGAGCTCCGACCATGGGCTGATGGTGGTCAGCCATGAATATGCAACGCCTTTCCTGATGTTTCCCGGCCTGACGGACGAAAACTATCGCGAGAAGCTGACGGATAACCAGATCCGCGCCATCATGGCCGCCCTCGGCGTCTCGATCTTCGAAGTGAAGAAGACGGACGGCAAATGGGCGATCGTCAAGGACGGCAAATACAATCGCCGCGTCCACATGAGCACCGAAATCGACATCTCCGGTCCCGCCGCCGGCGACGACCGTCTGAAGACCAAGGCCGATCCGACCGGCACCGTCGTCTTCGGCACGATCTCGAATTGCAACGGCGGCATCACGCCCTGGGGCACGATGCTTTCAGGCGAGGAAGGCGCGATGGATGTCTTCGCCGGCGACTACAAGAAATTGCCGAACCAGGAGCTGGTCGAGCGCCAGGGCTGGGACGAGGACGAGAACGATATCTACTCCATCAGCCGCGTCGAGCCGCGCTTCAAGTTCGAGGAAGAGCCGAACGAATGGATGCGCTTCGATTGGGTGGTCGAGATCGATCCGTTCGATCCTTCTGCAAAGCCGGTCAAGCGCACCTCGCTCGGCCGCATGACGCATGAGGGCGCCCAGTGTTGCGTCGCCCCTGACGGCCGCGTGGTGGTCTTCATGGGCGACGACGACGATTTCGAATATATCTACCGCTTCGTCACTCGCGATCCCTGGAACCCGAACGACCGCGCCGCCAACAGGGACCTGCTCGACCACGGCACCCTCTCGGTCGCCAAGTTCGAAAGCGACGGCACGATGCGCTGGATCCCGCTCATTGCCGGCGAGGGGCTACTGACTGCGGAAGCCGGCTTCAAGAGCCAGGCCGACGTCGTGCTGGCGACGCGCGCTGCTGCCGATCTCGTCGGCGCCACGCCGATGGACGGACCGGAAGGCTTCATCGCGCATCTCGGCACCGACAAGCTTTATGTCGCCATGACCGAGAACGAAGATCGGCTGCCCAAGGTTGAGGGCGGCGACGAGAAGGAGATGGTCAACATTGCCAATCCGCGCAGCCCCAATCCGCACGGTCACCTGCTGGAACTCGCAGCACCTGGCGGTCCCGAAAAGCCGGATTATACAGCTGAAAGCTTCAAGTGGGACGTCTTCATCCTCTGCGGCGATCCCGCCAAGCCCGAGGATCAGGCGATGTTTCATCCTGCGACGACCTCCGCCGGCTGGTTCACAGACCCCGACAATCTCGCCGTCGATCCGGCCGGACGCCTCTGGGTCACCACCGACGGCCCGCCGCCGGAAGGCATAACCGATTCCGTCTATGTGATGGATACCGAAGGCCCGGGCCGGGCACTTCCGAAGCTGTTCTATATTGCGCCCGTCGGCTCGGAAGCCTGTTCGCCGACTTTCACCCCTGACGGCAGCAGCGTCTTTCTTTCCATCCAGCATCCGGGCGAACTGCGGATGGCCGACAACGAGGATGCGACCTCGATGGAGGATGCCGGCACCGACTGGCCGGATTTCAAACCCGGCATGCCCGCCCGCCCGTCGCTGGTGATGCTGAGCCGCGTCAACAACGATGTGGTCGGCAGTTAAAGCAACTCCGGCAAAGTGCGCGGCAGTTTTACGTCTAGAATTGCACCAAAACAAAAAACCGATAGCGAGACGGGCGTTCCTGCGCGACCGGCTGTCATTCTAAAAGCACGACCGGCAAATCGCAAATTTGCCGGTCGTGCCATAAGGTTCAGGTGCTGAAATATCGTTGCCAAGCCTCCGGGAACATCCCCTTGCAGCACGACATCGGCCGACATCATGTCAGCGCTATCATCAGGCGGCGGACCTATTCCTGTTCTGCACGAGGTAGATATCTTCGAGCGTTGCCAGGATTTTCATGACCGGCTCGGAGGTGCTCGAATAGTAGATGGTTTGTGCGTCCCGGCGGGTCTTGACCAGCTTTTGAGCGCGCAGTTTCGAGAGGTGCTGAGAAAGAGCCGACTGGCTGAGCCCGACCTGCGTCGCAAGCACGCCGACGGCCACTTCGCCCTTCACGAGGCTGCACAGGATCAGCAATCTTTTCGGGTTGGCCATGGCCGATAATAAAGCTGCCGCCACATTCGTGTGATCGGCCAAATCAGAGGTTTCCATATGTTGTCTTCCTAATGCGAAACGTACATCAAGTGGGTTGACGCAGAGCGCCAGCCGGGATTTTGACTGACACCAAAAGCTATCAACTAGGCTCGAAGATTGTATATACCTAAATTTAAGGTATCGAGTATGCTACTTTAGACATGTTTGAACAAATGTGATCGGCATCCACAGCGAGGGTTTCGAACTCGTATCGCAGAAGGAAGTCGCCGGAAATCATGTCGAAACCTGAGGAATCGATACCACAAATGCGCCAAGGACTCGATTCCGGCGCCTTTAGCCTGATAGCGAGGGCTTCGGCGATATCGGGATGGCGTTCTACTAAATCTCGCACTGTCTCTGCCGCCTCGGCGGCGATCGCCTCATTCGCGGCCGACTGGATTACGAGATCATTCCCATCAAGCAGGTAGGCGCGGCCGAATCCGCCATTGAGGCTGGCCTGCTCCGGCTTGAGACGGAAGAACAGGAAATCAGGAAAGTCGATATAAAGCGCCGCCTTGCTGTGGCGATCGAGAAAACGCGTGCGGATACGCTCATGGATTGCATTGCCACGCTCGACGAGTTCTGCCAGGCATTGGGTCGTCAAACGGGGATAAGCGAGGGGGTCGCCCTTGCCGGGTTCACCGGTCAGGAGCGAAGCGCGCGGGTCCTTGGCGAGCGCTTTGGTGTGGGCCGACAGCTTCGAAACGAGGATCACGGGCGTTCCGTCGATGTCGGTAGCGACCAGCACGCGACTGGCGAAGGGAAAGCCGGTCTCGGGGTCGAGAACGGCGATCGCAGCATAGCGGGCGGAGCGCAACAACACGCGGGCGAGCTTGCGGGCATCGTCGTCGGTTTCGCGTAAGGGCGAGGGCTGATCTTTCATATCCGCTTTGTGACAAAGCGGATGGAAAACATCAAGCTTCCTCCTTGCGGCGATGGCGGGTGAGGCCGGCAACGATATCCTGAGCCGAGATGGTGCCGACGATCGCGCCGTTCTCGACGATCCCGATACTGCCCGGCTGGCGGGCAAGGGCATCGAGAATATCGATGAGCGGGGTCGCGGCGCGGGCCGTGGCGCTGACGCTCATGCCGGCGGCAGTCTGGCCGAGGCCTGGCTGCATGACGTCGGCGGCCGTCAGCATGTTGATCGGATTGAGGTTCTGCACGAAATCGGCGACATACTGGTCTGCGGGGTTCTTGACGATATCGTGCGGCGTCCCGCACTGGATGATGCGGCCGCTCTCCATGATGGCAATGCGATTGCCGATGCGGAAGGCCTCGTCGAGATCGTGGCTGACGAAGAGGATGGTCTTTTTCAGCCGCCGCTGGAATTCCAGGAGCTCATCCTGCAGGCGGGTGCGGATCAGTGGGTCGAGCGCGGAGAAAGGCTCGTCCATGAGCAGGATCGGGGCGCCGGTGGCAAAGGCGCGGGCAAGGCCGACACGCTGCTGCATGCCGCCGGAAAGCTCGTTGACCTTGCGATCGGCCCATTTCGTCAGGTTGACGAGTTCAAGCTGCTCGCCGACGCGAAGCTTGCGTTCGGCTTCCGGCATGCCGGCGAGCTCGAGACCGAAGCCGACATTGTCGGCGACGGTGCGCCAGGGCAGGAGGGCGAATTGCTGGAACACCATGGAGACGGTGTGGGAGCGCAGGTCGCGCAAGGCCTTGGCATTGCATCTATAGGGGTTGACGGGGCCGGTGGCCGCCGAGACCGCGACATCGCCACGCACCACGGGAGCGAGCCCGTTGACGGCGCGCAGCAGCGTCGACTTGCCGGAGCCGGAAAGACCCATCAGCACCAGGATCTCGCCTTCCTCGATCGTGAGCGAGGCGTTGGCCACGCCGAGCACAAGACCGGTCGCGGCGCCGATCTCGTCGCGCGTTTTGCCCTGGTCGACCATGGCAAGGGCTGCTTCCGGCCGATCGCCAAAGACGATGCTGACATTGTTAAAGCTTACCGCGGTCATGCAGCGCCTCCTTCACCCGCGGTGCGGAACATCCGGTCCAGAATGATTGCCAGGATGACGATGCAGAAGCCCGCCTCGAAGCCCTTGGCGATATTGACGGTGTTCAGCGCACGGACGACGGGCACGCCAAGCCCGGGAGCGCCGACGAGGGCGGCGATGACGACCATCGACAGCGACAACATGATGGTCTGGGTGAGACCCGCCATGATCTGCGGCGTGGCGAAGGGAAGCTCGATCTTGCGCAGCACCTGTATCGGCGTCGCGCCGAAAGCCACGGCGGCTTCGACGAGGGAGGGCGGCGTCGAGATGATGCCGAGACGCGTCAGCCGGATCGGGGCGGGGATTGCGAAGATGACGGTCGCGATCAGGCCCGGCACCATGCCGAGGCCGAACAGGATGAGCGCCGGGATCAGATAGACGAAAGTCGGTATGGTCTGCATGAGATCGAGCACCGGGCGCATGGCAGCATAGACCCAAGGGCGGCGGGCGGCGGCAATGCCGAGCGGAATACCGATCACCATACAGACGAAGGTGGCGGCGAGCACGAGAGCGAGCGTCTCCGTCGTTTCTTTCCAATAGTCCTGGTTCACGATCAGCAGCAGCCCGAGACAGGTGAAGACGGCAACCGCGATCGACCGGCGCAGCCAAAAGGCGATGCCGGTGATGGCAGCGATGACGATCAGCGGATGAGGCTTCTGCAGCACGAAGAGCAGGCCGTCTATCGCGCTCGACAGCAGGAAGGCGATCTGGTTGAAGAACCATTCGCCGTTCGAGGTCAGCCAATCCACGAAGGACTTGGCCCAGGGGCCAACGGGAATCTTAAATTCGGTGATCCAATTCAAGGGCGCGCCTATCCAAAAAACAACAATCGGACAAAAATGAAACGGGGCGGCGAGCCGCCCCGTTCATATCATTAGAGGCCGAGGCCGGTCTTGGCGGCCGCGAGGGCTTCGCCGCTGCCGTCGCGGGTCTTGACGCCCGCAAGCCAGGGTTCGAGCGCTGCGGGGTTCGCCTTCAGCCATTCGGAAGCCGCAGCTTCCGGCTCCTTGCCATCGTTAAGGATCTTGCCCATGATCTGGTTCTCCATGTCGAGGGAGAACTTCAAGTTCTTCAACATCATGCCGACATTCGGGCATTCGTCGAGATAACCGGCACGCACGTTGGTGAAGACCTTGGCACCGCCGAAGTCAGGGCCGAAGACGTTGTCGCCGCCTGTGAGGTAGGTCAGCTTGAAGTTGGTGTTCATCGGATGGGGTTCCCAGCCGAGGAAGACAACGGGCTTGCCCGCTTTGTCTGCACGAGCGACCTGGGCGAGCATGCCCTGTTCGGAGGACTCGACGACTTCCAGATCCTTCAGGCCGAACTCGTTCTTCTCGATCATGTCCATGACGAGGCGGTTGCCGTCATTGCCGGGCTCGATGCCATAGATCTTGCCGTCGAGATCGTCCTTATGGGCGGCGATGTCCTTGAAGTCCTTGATGCCGAGCTCGGCTCCCTTGGCGTTGGTGGCAAGCGTATACTTGGCGCCGACGAGGTTGGGGCCGAAGGATTCAACCGACTTGTCATCGATATAGGGCCGGACGTCCTTTTCCTGTGTCGGCATCCAGTTGCCGAGGAAGACATCGATATCCTTGTTCTTCAGCGAGGTATAGGTGACCGGCACCGAGAGAACCTTGACGTCGGTCTGATAGCCGATGCTCTTCAAGACGACGGATGCGGTGGCGGTGGTGGCGGTGATATCCGTCCAGCCGACGTCCGAGAAACGAACGGTGGAGCAGCTGTCGGGATCGGCAGCGAAGGCGGCGGTCGCAACGGAGAGGGCGGCGACGGCAGTTGCGGTAACGAGTTTGAACGTGCTTGTTGTTTTCATTTTAGACTCCCAGTCTTTAAGTTCCCAAGCCAACCATCAATAACCGAGTTTGACAAGCGACCTCAGTGCGTTTGCGCCGTATCGACCCATGCGATTGCGACGTCTGCGGACTTTTTGGCAATGCCTTGTTTTCGGGGCTTTCAGCGGTTTCGAGCCGGATTCCTGTGATTATCGCTCACTCAGGGCTTTTCTTTGCCATTCCGAGCTTTCAATAAGCCGATCAAGGAGAAATCGGATGGCAAAACTCTATTTCAACTACTCGACGATGAACGCCGGCAAGTCGACGATGCTGCTGCAGGCCTCCTATAATTACCAGGAGCGCGGCATGCGCACGGTGCAGCTGATCGCCGCCTTCGACGAGCGCGCGGGCCGAGGCGTCATCGGCTCGCGGATCGGCCTGGAGGCCAGCGCCATTCCCTTCGAGCCGCATGAGGATCTGTTCCGGTTGGTTGCGACGCTGAGCGGCGAAGGAGCACCGATTTCCTGCATCTTCGTCGACGAGGCGCATTTCATGACGCCTGTCCATGTCTGGCAGCTTGCCCGCGTCGTCGACAGGCTCGGCATCCCTGTGATGGTCTACGGGCTGAGAACCGATTTCCAGGGCAAGCTGTTTCCTGCCTCGCAGGAACTGCTGGCGATCGCCGATGAAATGCGCGAAGTGCGCACGATCTGCCATTGCGGGCGTAAGGCGACGATGGTTGTGCGGCTCGACGCGGAAGGAAAAGTATTGCACGAAGGCGCGCAGATCGATGTCGGCGGCAACGAGAAATATGTCTCGCTCTGCCGCAGGCATTGGGACGACGCGATGAACGGTGCCTGGATCGCCGAGCCGGTCTGAAGCCGGCGCCTGTTTTCTTTGGCGTTGTAAGCGGCTAGCTTGAGGTCAGGAGATTCCCTGGAGAGATCAGCTGCGCAAAATCCCGCCATTCGACAGCCAGTATGAAGCCGCAGGTAGCCTTGCCGAAAGGATTGCGGCCGAGGGAGCCTATTGCGTGGCCGCGATCGGCGCCTTCAGCGGTGACGAAACACGATCGGCCGACGAGGTCTTCCTCGAGCAGAATGCCCGCTTCCAGGCCTATATCGCCGATGCTGCGGCGCTCGACGCCCAACTGGCCGAACTGGTCTTTTGCCTCGATCGGTTGACGGCCGAGGTTTCAGCCGATCTCGACAGTTTCCGGGGGTTGACGCTGCGCGAGAAGATGGCCGGCTGGGTGTCGCGCCAACGGATGTGGCGCATGTATACCGAACGTGTGCGCGAAGCGCCCGTCATCGAGCGGCTGCTCGACCTTTTGACGAAATCGGACGCGCTCGCGGGGCTGATCGCCGGCCAGCGCGCCGCACTCACCGAACGGCACAAGGCCGCCGAACTCAGCCTTGTCGATATCGTCGAGCAGAGGCGTCGGCTGGTCGTTTCCATCGATATCGCCCGCCTTAAGATGAAGGAGCTCAATGCCAAGGCGCTGACGACGCAGGGCCGGATCGGCGTCTATGGCAACAGGGCGCATTGGGAGCAGATGGAGGCGGAGCGGCGGGCGCTGAAGGCGGAGGCCGAGCGGATTTCCGCCGGGGAGCACGAGATGCGCGACGACAGCCAGAGGCGTGAGCGCTTCATCGGCCTGTTCCAAGCCTTTGTCGATTCGCTGAACGGCCGGATCGCCGCCGGCAACGTGCTGCTGCGCAAGCTGTTGATCGACGTGGAAGAACGGCTGATCATCTACCAGGCGCAGGTCGATACCGACCGACCGGGCATGAAAGTGAGGATCAAGCCGGAACTCTTTCCGGATATCGCCGCGCCGATCAGACTGTTCGAGAAGGGCATGCTGGTCGCCCAGGATCTGGAGCGGCGCAAGAGCCGCGCCAATCTCGAATTCGCCAGAAGGTTTCCGACCTATGCCGAACCGCCGCCGGAAACATCTGGAGCGCCTCTGATCGACACGGCGCGCAGGTCCTTCCGTTTCAGCCTACCTTTCCTGCGCTCCTGACCAGCAGGGGCGCGGGCAGTATCCCTCTTGCACAATGCTTTCATTCCGAAAAATCGAGGGGGCTCGTGTTGTGCTCGGCCCATCGAGCGCATATGTGGGATGCAGCGGGGCGGCAAAGTCCCGATGTTCGCCTCGCCTGACAGGAGACGACGATGCTTGACCGGATAGCCGGTTTTTTCAGGCTGATCGGCCAAACGATCGGCCGCTGGGCCCGCCTGTTTTCCGCCTGGGCTTTTTGGCCCTTTCTTGCCGCGCACGGCTGGTATCAGCGCCGGAGCTGGATGATCCGGCTGCCGGTCATCGCTTTCGTGGCGCTGCTGGTCGTGCTCTACGGTTATTTCTTTTGGCAGACGCAGGTCTGGTCGAATTTCAACACCGCATTCGTCGACCAGTACCGGCTTTCCGAACGCAAGGTTGCCGCCGGGCAGGAAGTGCCGGTCGCCGAGGGCGCCAATACGACGGTGCCGAAGACATGTCAGCGCTCGGCGATCGTCGACGTCGCGGCCGATCTGACCGATTTCAATGTCAACCAGAACGCATGGATCTCCTCCATGCTGCTCTACAAGATGGGCTTCTTCGGCATCGACTGGGATCATACGCCCTTCCTCGACAACAAGGCCTCTTTCCAGCGCGGTATCAACCAGGCGGTCCGGCGGACTTCGGCGGAGCTTGTCGATACGCTCGGGCGTGTGCGCGGCACCTCGGGCATCAACAACGACCTGCAGAGCGCGCGCGGCAATCTGCAGTTCGACGAAAACAGCTGGTATTTCGGCCTCAACCCCTTCGGGCCAAAGACGCCGACGCCCTCCTATTACCGCTCGGCGATAGGCAGCCTGCGCAAGTTCAACACCGATCTCGCCCTCTGCAACGTCGTTTTCGACGGCCGCGCCGACAATCTGATGCAGTTCATCGACCGCATCGCCAACGATCTCGGCGGCACCTCCGACATGCTCGCCGAGCGCTCGGAAAACCACAATCGCGGCTGGTTCGATACCCGTGCCGACGACCGGTTCTGGTTCGCCTATGGCCAGCTCTATGCCTACTACGCCATCCTTGCCGCCGCGCAGGCGGATTTCTCGCAGGTGGTGCAGGAACGCAATCTCGGCGCGATCTGGGGCAGCACGACGCGGCAGTTCCAGGCCGCACTGCGCATCCAGCCTGCGATCATCTCGAACGGCCGCGAGGACGGCTGGATCATGCCGAGCCATCTCGCCACCATGGGCTTCTATATTCTCAGGGTGCGCTCGAACCTCGTCGAGATCCGCTCGGTGCTTGACCGCTAAAACGTCCGGGGGTCAGCGGGGTATCGTGTTGTCCTCGAAGCCGACGACGCGCAGTTTCTCGACGAATTCATAGGTGATGCCGACGATGCCGCCGCCGCTTTCATCGTTTCGGAAGCGGCCGACGCTACGCACCAGCTTGTAGCCGCCAAGCCGGTTGTCGACGCGATAAACGAAATGGAAGCCGACGCCGTGACGGCTCGCCTCTTCGAAGGTTTGGGCGATCAGGCTGCGGTCCTCCTCGTGGATGCGCGACATCAGCTCTGTCAGGTTGACAGGGCCGTCGCTGTAGGAGAGGCCGAAGATCGCATGGACATCCTCGCTTGCAAAGAAATGTCCTGTCTCGATGTCGATGCGCCAGAAGCCGAAAAGACGATAGGCAGCAAGCATCTGGACGACTTCCGCATCGGTGATGCCGATGTGGGCGCGGGATTGTTCTGTCTTGTCAATAACGGGCTGTTCGAAGTGAAGAGGCACGATTCCCCCAGATCACCGGACGACGTGCCGACTCTCTTCTGATGCCTCAGTTGATCAGCTTCAATCGAATTGCCTTAGCTACCAACTGGGTCCGGTTGACGCAATCGAGTTTTTTGATCGCGTTCGTCATATAGGCGTTCACAGTATGGTCCGAGAGCGTCAGGATCTGACCGATTTCGATCGAGGTCTTGCCTTGGGCAGTCCAGCGCACAACTTCTAGTTCGCGAGTCGACAGCGCGTTATGCGCGCATTCCTCGTTACGTTTGACTGCATTGTATGCATTCAGTGCATGGAGAATGATCATTGCCAGCTCGTTGATTTCGCTCTGGCCGAGTGCGGCGCGCTCGCCGCAGAACCAGAAGACCAGGCGCTGGCCGTCGGCTGCAATGGTCGGCATGGCAACGCCTGCCGGTATGGCATGGCGCAGCATCAGGGCATGCAGTTCGGCGGAGAAAGCCTGACCATTGGAGGCGTCGTTGAGGTGCCATGCCGGCGGCACGGCAGACTCCCTCAGCCTTACGCCGAAAGGGCAGTCGCGCATCATGTGGGCACGGTCGAAATCCCTGACATAGGCGGCCGGAAGCGAGCTCTCGATCAGCAGGGGTTTCAAGAGAAGGTCTTCCGGGGAGGGGGCGTGCATCAGTGTTGCATGCGACAATCCGAAGGATGTGGAGACCCTGCCAAGCGCCTGCGCAAACAGGCTGCGCGTTCGTGCGGTCGAAAGTTCTGCCGAAAGCAATGACTGTCTTTCAGAGGTAGTCATGTAAGACATTTGTACGCCCCCGGCAGCCCAATGTTAACGCTATCAAATACAGAAAATCGGCGGGATGCTAGCCCCAATTGACGTAACGCAAGCCGATTCATTCGAATTGTGAATAATTAGCCACGGTAGTGCGCGCGCCGGTTGAGTTTCGACTTGCAAAAATAGCGTTGCGGTATCTCTGAGTTCTTTCACTGCGGCATAGGGATGGTCTCGCCCAGCCGGGCAAGGAGAGAATCACTTGGGAGAGTTTTGCGGAAGAACTCGGCTCTCTCCGGCACGGGCGCAAAGGTGGTGGACCGCTCTGCCTGCAGCGCTTTGCGCTGGAGCGGGTGAACTGCGTGAACGCGGCCGCAGCGGGTCGCTGTTTCAGCCTGATTGCGGTCAGAGAGCAGCGATAAGAAGGATGGCGGCAGGCGGCGAAATCCGACTTGCTGGCAGTCAATCCAATTGCTAAGCGTATGCTCAGTACAGCTGAGGCAATTTAATCGTGCGCTTTGCAATTTCCTTTTTGGTGAAGTGTCTGTTTTCCAGATTATTACTTGTTTTTCTCCTTTTGACCTTGCCGATCGGAGCGGCAACCTCGCAGGCTGCCGGGGAGAAGAAGGCGGCACAGCCGCCGATGAGCTTCATCCTCGTGCGCAGTCTTCTCTGCCAGGAAAACTGTCCGGAATGGATATCGGCGGAGGGGCGCATAACGTCCGATACGCCCGCGCGGCTGAGAAAAATGCTCAAGAAGATCGGCGGCCGTAAATTGCCTGTCGTTTTCCGTTCTGAGGGTGGGGACGTCGATGCCGCCTACGCGATGGGCCGGATGATCCGCAAGTCCGGGCTGGAAACGGCGGTCGGCGGCACGCGGCTGAAGGGATGCCCCGTTGGGGACACGCGCTGCCAAGCCGCTATTGCAAAGGACGGTCCGTCGGGCGGCTACACTTATTCGGCTGGTGCATACTGTTTTTCCGCGTGTCCACTGGCGTTAGCGGGCGGTGTGTCGCGTGTCTCGTCGCAATGGGCCTTCATCGGCGTGCACCAGATCACGACCGTCTACAACAAGGTGCGAGTTTCCTATCGCATTGAATACAAGATCGTGAATGGCAAGAAGAAGGAAATCTCCCGCAAGGAGGTCGGACGCAAGGTGGCGGGGCAGAGCAGTTCCACCGAACTTGGAAAGAAGGCTACCGCTGCTTTGACGGCCTATTTGAAGGAAATGGGCGTCAGCGAAGAAGTGATCGGTCTGATGATGAGCGCCACGCCTGACAACATCAATATCGTACCGGCTACGGAGGCACTTCGAACAGGTCTCATCACGGACATGTTGTCCTACAATGAGTGGCCGGGCATGCCGCTCTGCGCCCCAGATGCAGCGGCCGAGGCTGTCTGTCACAGCCATCCGGTAGCCGAAGCCCCTGTGATGGCCAAGGCGCCTGTATCTCAGGCGCCCGTGCAGGATGCGGCCACAGAGACAAGCGAGAAACTACCGAAAACCCAGCCGATGGACTTCCTCCTGATGTCCAATGGCAACTGCCGGGAAGAGTGCACGCAGTGGATTTCTGCGGATGGAGACATCACGCCGGATACGCCGGCTCGGCTGAAGGCGATGTTGACGACGCTCGGCGAAAGAAAGCTGCCGATCGTCCTTCAGTCTAATGGCGGGGACATGGATGCGGCATTCGTGATGGGGCGTATGATCCGTGCTGCAGGTCTGGAGACCTCGATTGGCAGAACGCAGTTGCCGAATTGTCCAAAGCTGGATCCGCGTTGCAAAGCCAGCATCGCCAAAAGCGGACCGACCGCGGGAGAAGTCTTTGCCGGCCGTGCGTATTGCCTTTCAAGCTGTACTCTTGTCCTGATGAGCGGAACGCCGCGGATTGTCGGATATTCCTCGATCGGCCTCGTCAGGCCCACGACGGCTGAATATACGAGATTCTTCGCTTATTTCGACGAGATGGGCGTGAGCGCCGAGACATACGAGACGATGATGTTCGCGACATCAATTGAGCGAGGGACTATACTTCGTTCCCAGGCGCTCAAGTTTGGCATCGTCAATGGTATCATCCCTTATGATGAAAAGCCCGGCTTGCATGTCTGTGGGCCGGAGGCGAAGGAAAGCCTTCGATGCCCGAGAAAAGCTGAGGCAGAGACCGTTCCTGTTGCGGCTTCGGTCAATTGATCTCAGGACGCCAAAGAGCGTAGCTCGGCGTTTTTGCGCTGGGCTGCTGCTTGTTTAAGCTCCGAAGGCGCCTCGTGTTGCCCGTTTAGCGGCCGCAAGGCGTGGCGCTATTCACACCCCGCCGATATTTCGCTATCTCGATGAAGAGAAAAGCAACGACTCCGCTCCCGCGGAGCTCGGATGGGGAAACATCCATGCCATCAATCAAATCCGATATCGAAATCGCGCGCGCCGCGGCCAAGAAGCCGATCTTCGAAATCGGGGCGAAACTGGGCATTCCGGTCGAGCAGCTCGCTCCCTATGGTCACGACAAGGCGAAGGTCAGCGCCGAGTTCATCGCCGCGCAGGCGGGCAAGAAGGACGGCAAGCTGATCCTCGTCACGGCGATCAATCCCACACCGGCGGGCGAGGGCAAGACGACCACCACCGTCGGGCTCGGCGACGGGCTGAACAGGATCGGCAAGAAGGCCATTGTCTGCATCCGCGAGGCCTCGCTCGGTCCCTGCTTCGGCGTCAAGGGCGGGGCGGCCGGCGGCGGTTATGCGCAGGTCGTGCCGATGGAAGACATCAACCTGCATTTCACCGGCGATTTCCATGCGATCACATCGGCGCACAATCTGCTGGCGGCTATGGTCGACAACCACATTTACTGGGGCAACGAAGAGAATATCGACATCCGCCGCATCACCTGGCGGCGGGTCATGGACATGAACGACCGGGCGCTCAGAAGCATGGTCTCATCGCTCGGCGGCGTCGCCAACGGTTTCCCGCGCCAGGGCGGGTTCGACATCACCGTCGCCTCCGAGGTGATGGCGATCCTCTGCCTCGCCACCGACCTCAAGGATCTGGAGCAGCGCCTCGGCGACATCATCATCGGCTATCGTTTCGACAGGACACCAGTGCATGCGCGCGACCTGAAGGCCGACGGCGCCATGGCGGTGCTGTTGAAAGATGCGATGCAGCCGAACCTGGTGCAGACGCTGGAGAACAATCCGGCCTTCGTGCATGGCGGGCCTTTCGCCAATATCGCCCATGGCTGCAATTCGGTGACGGCGACGAAGACGGCGCTGAAGCTCGGCGACTATGTGGTGACGGAAGCAGGGTTCGGCGCCGATCTCGGAGCGGAAAAATTCTTCGACATCAAGTGCCGCAAGGCGGGGCTGAAGCCGGATGCGGCGGTGATCGTCGCGACCGTCCGGGCGCTGAAGATGAATGGCGGGGTGAAGAAGGAAGATCTCGGCACGGAGGATGTCGCGGCGCTGAAGAAGGGCTGTGCCAATCTTGGCCGGCACGTCGCCAATGTGCGCCGTTTCGGCGTGCCCGTCGTCGTGGCGATCAACCATTTCGTCTCGGATACCGACGCCGAGATCGCGGCAGTCAAGGAATTCGTCTCGAGGCTTGGCGCCGAGGCGATCCTCTGCCGTCACTGGGCGCTGGGTTCGGCCGGCATCGAGGAATTGGCGCACAAGGTGGTGGAACTGGCAGAATCCGGGCAGGCGAAATTCCAGCCGCTTTACGGCGACGATCTTTCGCTGTTCGAGAAGATCGAGATCGTCGCCTCGAAAATCTATCACGCCGGCGAGGTGACGGCCGACAAGGCGGTGCGCGACCAGTTACAGACATGGGAAGAGCAGGGCTACGGCAAGCTGCCGATCTGCATGGCGAAGACGCAATATTCATTCTCCACCGATCCGAACCTGCGCGGCGCGCCGGAAGGTCACATCGTCACCGTGCGAGAGGTGCGGCTTTCGGCGGGAGCGGGCTTCGTCGTCGCCATCACCGGCGAGATCATGACAATGCCCGGCCTGCCGAAATCGCCGTCGGCGGAACGGATTTTCCTGAACGACCAGGGGTATATCGAGGGATTGTTCTGATCTTCAGAGCGCTTGCCGAGGTGGGGAGTGTTTGGAGCTTAATCTAGTACGCGGAGCAAATTGGCGGCAGGTCGCAAGAGCCGTAATGAATTATCCCGTTTTGATTGTCTTACTCATGTTGACGCCAGTGACGCGAAAGCCGGTACCCTCGTAGACATGTTTTGCGCGCTTGTTATCCTCGGCAACACGCAACCTTATCTGCTCGAACCCCGTCCGCGCCAGTTCAGTTTCCAGCACATATAATGCCTGTTTGCCGAACCCTTTTCCCTGATGTGCAGCGAAGATATAGAAATCTTTGATGAATGCAGAGCGGCTTGCCAAATCCGGTCGGTACCAAAGATAACCCACGACGCTCTCAGCTTCCGGCGTTCGGTTTACGACACAGAACATGACCTCGCCGGGAGTATTGATGCCATGTGGCAGGTCGTTCGCGATTTCCTGTTTGGCCCGTGCCAAGGCCTGAGTGCCTGAAAGACCGTAGTTGGCCGAAATCTCGGTCGCATAATCAGTGATGAAATAATCGAGGTAAGCCGGATATTCGCTATCACGCATGGGTCTGAATGAGATCATCGTACTTCCTGGTTGTGAGCCTACGTCCCAGCTGCATGCTAGGTAAAAAGAGATTTCCCAATCGAGATAATTGCTAGCAGTGTCAAATCTCAGGAAGCGCGGCGGCGAGATCGGCGAGCGACGGAATCTTTTGATTCCGTTGGTCTAGACCCAAGCAATTGCCGAGCCATGTGAAGAAGGAGATCCGGAGTTTCCGAGTCATGATGGGCGCTCCGCCGGTTCTTCGCATTCAAGTCTAGTGGTTGAATGGCCTGATTCAAGCGGGAATCGCAAACCACTGAAATGATTAGTGACAGTAGCGATAGCCGCCCTTCCTCTCGATCACGTCGAGGTGGAAGTGGGTCTCGTGGGCGGCGTCGCTTTCGGGGTCGAGGACGGTGGTGAAGTAGAGGCAGCCGGCGGCGCTGACGGTGCGCTGGAAGGCGCCGGTGAGGGTCGAATCCTCGCGACGGGAACGGACGACGACATCCTCGCCCTTTTCGAAATGGAAGCTCGCAATATCGATGGCGTTGCCGCGGGCATGCTCGGAGATCTTGCCGGTTCCAGCGCCGTTGCGCAGGCGGCACATATAGGAGGTTGCCTGGTTGACGGTGGTGATGCGGCCCTGCTCCGGCAGGGCGGCGGAAGCTGCCGGGATCACGCTGTCCTTCATCCAGCGAGCAAGGGCAAGCGCTGCCGGGCAGCGGATCGTCGCCTCCGGCTTCAGTCTCATGCCTGGAAGGGCTTCGGAGACGATGATCGGCTTGTCGATGCCGCAGCCATTACCATCGTCGATGCGCGGCGCTTCTTTGAAGACGACGCCCAGGGACTGGAGTGCAGCCGTGCATTCGGCATGCTCGGCATCGCTTTCGGGTTCGATCGTCAGGTGTTGCTCTTCCAGTGTCTGTTCGCCGGGCGGCTTACCTTCTTCCGTCGGCGGCTGCGAGCTTTCAGGGCTGCCCGGCGGCCGTGGCGGACCTTGCATCGGTTCTGACGGCTCGGGCTTTGACGGTGCGGCCTGCGGCGCTGGCGGCGGGTGCGGTACCGGTGCCTGCCGATCCTTTAGATCGGGTTTCGGCTGAGGGGCCGGGACCTCTTCGGGCGCGGGCGGCTCCACCTCCGAGGACGGGGAGGTGGGGCTGGTCGCCTGTCCGGCATCTGGCCGAGGTTCGGGCACCGGGCCTCGCGGGGGCAGGCGGGCGCCGGCAAGAAAGACGGTTGCGGCGAGAAGGATCGCCAATGTCGAAAGTTTTCTCAACGCGTCCGATTCCTCATATCCGTGGCTAAAGACAACGCATGAGGGCGTTTTTCGTTGCAATTGTGCAACGTCACTGAAGTTCGCTAAAACTTGATGCATATATTCAACATAAACCGGCGACTTATGTTGACAGCGCTCCTCATGTTTTTTATGCGGCAAAAAGAAGGCGGAGTTCCACTTCGTCTTCATCCGCAAAAGCCCAGCCAGCCCCTCGAGCGTGCGAAACGCCACGACCAGCCAGCCCGGTAATCATCATGAGAGGGTAGGTTATGATCGTCCGGCATTGGCGTTCGGTTCTATTGGTCTGCACGGCAGCCACAGTTGTTCTTCCCGTTTCGCAGTCTTTCGCGCAAAGCGCTCCGGCAACAGCGCCGCAAGCCACGACGGAGGACAGCACCGTCCTGCAAAAGATCGTCGTCAAGGGCAAACGAGTGGCGCCGGGCAGCGTCGCCGACACGCCGCTTGCCACCGAGATCACCGCGAAGCAGCTCGAAGAAAAGCAGGTCACCAATTTTGACGATATCGGCCGCAGCATCGATGCAGGCGTAAATTATTCGCGTGGTGACGCAGGCTTCAACCTGCGCGGCCTTTCCGGCGCTCGCATCCTGACCACCATTGACGGCATTCCGATCCCGTATATTTCGAACAGCTCGCGCCAGGGTGCCTTTGCGCCGGCCAACGCCAACGGCGGCGGCGACACCTTCGATTTCGATTCACTGTCCTCGCTCGATATCGTGCGCGGCGCGGATTCGAGCAAGGGCGGTTCCGGCATGCTCGGCGGCGCCATTGTTCTCAATACGCTGGAGCCGGAGGATCTCATTCCTGAAGGCCGGGATTGGGGTGCGATCGTCAAGTCGACCTATGACAGCGAAGACCGCAGCATTTCCGGCTCGGCCGCCGCTGCCAAGAAGATCGGCAACACGTCGATCCTCTTTCAGGGCGGCTACCGCAAGGGCCATGAACGCGACAATATGGGCACCAACGACAGCTACGGTGCTTTTCGCACCGAGGCGAATCCGGCTGATTTCGATCAGAACAACCTGCTCTTCAAACTACGCCAGGAGCTGGAAGGCGGCCATCGCATCGGCTTGACAGCGGAACGATTCCGCCGCGATCTTAAGACCGACCTGCGCCAACTCCAGGGAGGCACCAGTCCTCGCAACTTCATGATCGACAATTATGACGGTCGCGAACTGCGTGACCGCGATCGCGTATCGCTCGATTATGATTATGAAGCGCAGTCCTCCGACGCGTTCTTCAGCAGTGCGCGTGCCACGCTCTATTGGCTGGATTTGAAGAAGGAAGCCGGCAGCAGGGGCCGTACGACCGCCAATGTGGCCTATGGACGTAACAACGAGATTGAAAACGAAACCTGGGGCTTCAGTGGCACGGCAACGAAGGATTTCGAATATTCCGGTCTCAGCCACTCCGTTCGGGTGGGCCTCGACGTTGGCGTTTCGAGCTGGAGCCAGTATAGCTGGGCACTTTGCCCGACGCCCACAACGTGCCCGGCGCTAAATAACCAGGCGGAAGTGCCCAATGTCGACAGCCAGAATCTTGGGCTTGTTGTCGAAGACAAGATCGAAATCGGCAATACCGGCTTCGCGCTGACACCCGGTTTCCGCTTTGACTGGTTCAACTACAATCCCTCGACCGGCGGGAGTTTCGCAAGCAATACCGGGCTTACCCGTTTCGGGGACCTGAACGACCGAACGGAAGCCGGCCTGTCACCGAAGATTCTTGCGACATACGACCTGACACCTGACGTGCAGCTCTACATGCAGCTGGCCGTTGGCTTCCGCGCACCCACCGTGGACGAACTCTACAGCCGCTTCTACAACCCGACGGGCCGCTACGCCCAGCTCGGCAATCCCGATCTGGAACCCGAAATCGGCCGCGGCGTCGAAATCGGCGCTAATTTTGACACGGGCGATTTTACCGGTCGGGTCGCGGCCTTCCATACCCGCTACCAGAACTTTATCGAGACAGTGGCGACGAGGGATGTGACCGGCTTCACGGAGTTCAATTACACGAACGTAGCAGCTGCAACGATCTCGGGTATCGAAGCCAGCGCAGCCAAAACGTTCAACAACGGCGTCAACCTGCACGCTTCACTTGCCTATGCTTACGGTAGGAATGAAGAAACCACACAGCGCCTGCGCTCAGTAGCGCCGTTCAAGGCAATCGTCGGCGGCGGCTGGAGCAATGAAACTTTCGGCTTCGATCTGTCTTCGACGCTTTCGGCTGGCATGCTAACCGACCATCTCGATACCGTCGGCTCGCCTCCCGACACGACCTTCGATGCGCCCGGTTATGGTATCGTCGATCTGACGGCATGGTGGACGCCGGAGCAGATGAAGGGCCTGCGTATCCAGGGGGGTGTCTACAACATCTTTGATCAGGAACATTACAACGCACTGGCCGTGCGCGAGGTCAATCTGAGCTCGGCGACGGCGTCCCAGCCGCAGGAGTGGTATTCGGAGCCGGGTCGTACGTTCAAGGTCTCGATCACCAAGACTTTCTGATCGCGATCACGCCTTCAAGGCTGGGGAGGGGCGGCTTTCGGGCCGCCCTTTTTCAATCCCGCATTCGCCTCTTGCGCAATCGCTGATCTCAGGCTAACAATTTTTCATGATCAAGTCCTTGAACATTGCTGTTTGGTGGTGGGTTCGCTAAGGCGGCCTCGACCAATCGTGTCCAAAGACGACGAGTGAGCCGCCCGAAACTTCGAGGCGGCTTTTTTTGTTTTATGGCCGCCTGTCGTCCGGGCCCCGATAACGGAGTGGAACAATGGTAACGATCCTGCGGGATGATGGTGCGGAAATCTACGAGACCAAGGGCGGCATATCCGTCACGCGGCAGCGGCGGGCGATCCCCTACGGCGATGCGGTCTCTTCCTATGTCGACAAGCTCGACGAGCGCCGCGGCGCGGTGTTTTCGTCGAACTACGAATATCCGGGCCGCTATACGCGCTGGGATACCGCTGTCGTCGATCCGCCGCTCGGCATCTCTTCCTTCGGGCGCGACGTCTGGATCGAGGCCTATAATGAACGCGGCGAGGTGATCCTCGGCTTCGTGACCGAGCGGCTGAAGACTGTGTCCGACATCGTGCTCGGCGCTTCCTCGGCCCGCCGCCTCGACCTCACCGTCAAGACGCCGGACCGGGTGTTCACCGAGGAAGAACGTTCGAAGATGCCGACGGTCTTCACCGTGCTGCGCGCCGTTACCGACCTGTTTTATTCGCAGGCGGATGCGAGCCTCGGCTTCTACGGCGCCTTCGGATACGACATCGCCTTCCAGTTCGACGCGATCGATCTGAAGCTGACACGACCCTCCGACCAGCGCGACATGGTGCTCTACCTGCCGGACGAGATCCTCGTCGTCGACAACTACGCCGCCAAGGCCTGGGTCGATCGTTACGACTTCGAAAAAGACGGCGTGACGACCGAGGGCAAGGCCCAAGATATCTCAGCGGAGCCCTTCAAACACACGGATGCCATTCCGCCGAAGAGCGATCACCGGCCGGGCGAATATGCCGAGCTCGTCACCAAGGCGAAGGAAAGTTTCCGCAAGGGCGACCTTTTCGAAGTCGTGCCCGGGCAGAAATTCATGGAGCGCTGCGACAGCAAGCCGTCCGACATTTCAAAGCGGCTGAAGGCGATCAATCCGTCGCCCTATTCCTTCTTCATCAATCTCGGCCATCAGGAATATCTGGTCGGCGCCTCGCCCGAAATGTTCGTGCGTGTTTCCGGCCGTCGCATCGAGACCTGCCCGATTTCGGGCACGATCAAGCGCGGCGACGACCCGATCGCCGACAGCGAGCAGATCCTGAAGCTCCTGAATTCCAAGAAGGACGAGTCCGAGCTCACCATGTGCTCGGATGTCGACCGCAACGACAAAAGCCGGGTCTGCGAGCCGGGTTCGGTCAAGGTGATCGGCCGCCGGCAGATCGAGATGTATTCGCGCCTTATCCACACGGTCGACCATATCGAAGGGCGGCTGCGCGACGACATGGACGCTTTCGACGGGTTCCTCAGCCACGCCTGGGCCGTCACCGTCACCGGCGCCCCGAAGCTCTGGGCGATGCGCTTCATCGAGAGCCATGAAAAGAGCCCACGCGCATGGTATGGTGGAGCGATCGGCATGGTCGGCTTCAACGGCGACATGAACACCGGCCTGACGCTGCGCACCGTGCGCATCAAGGACGGTATCGCCGAGGTGCGCGCCGGTGCGACGCTGCTCAACGATTCCATTCCTGACGAAGAAGAAGCCGAAACAGAACTGAAGGCCTCTGCCATGCTTTCCGCCATCCGAGACGCCAAGACGGGCAATTCCGGCAGGATCCAGCGCGACGTTGCGAGCGTCGGCAAGGGCGTCAGCATCCTGCTCGTCGATCACGAAGACAGCTTCGTCCACACGCTCGCCAATTACTTCCGCCAGACGGGGGCGACGGTTTCGACCGTGCGTACGCCGGTGCCGGAGGAAATCTTCGACCGGCTGAACCCGGACCTCGTCGTGCTGTCGCCCGGACCCGGAACGCCCAAGGATTTCGACTGCAAGGCGACGATCAAGAAGGCGCGGGCGCGCAACCTGCCGATCTTCGGCGTCTGCCTCGGTCTGCAGGCTCTGGCGGAAGCCTATGGCGGGGAACTGCGCCATCTGGCGCTGCCGATGCACGGCAAGCCCTCGCGCATCCGCGTGCTGGAGCCGGGCATCGTCTTCTCCGGCCTTGCCAAGGAGGTGACGGTCGGCCGCTACCACTCGATCTTCGCCGACCCCTCGACGCTGCCGCGCGAGTTCATCATCACGGCGGAAAGCGACGACGGCACAATCATGGGCATCGAACACGCCAAGGAACCGATCGCCGCGGTGCAGTTCCATCCGGAGTCGATCATGACGCTCGGCGGCGATGCCGGGATGCGGATGATCGAAAATGTCGTGGCGCATCTGGCGCGCAAGGTGAAGACGAAGGCTGCCTAAGGATTTCGCCGGTTATTTGGCCTGCCCTTTCCCCGACTGCGGGGAGGGGCAGGCCGTTTTCGAAAGGCCGGTTGACTTCTTCAGGCAAATCAGAACATTTCAGGAACGATCAATCGGGATATTCGACGTGGCCAATGCTGAAAAGTTCATCGTTCTTCCCTATCGCAAGAACCGCGGCAATCTCGTCCCCGGTGAAATGCGCCAGGCATCGAACTCCGTCAGCGCGGAGAAAATCGCCTCGGCGATGTCGGAGCGTTTCGTCGGCGTGGCGGCTTATGCCGTGATCGTCGATGAGGAAACCGGGGATATGTCCTCGCCGCGGCTGCTTGCAAAATACGGTGAGATTGCCGATCTCAACGCCGCCTGAGGCGCAGTTTTCACTATGGAGACGTCGCTCTACTTGCCGGTTAAAGCTTTCCTGGAGGCGGCGGATTATGTCGTAAAGGGTGAGGTCGGCGGGTGCGATCTCGTGGGCCTCAGCGATGCCGAGCCGCCGGTCGTGGTGGTCTGCGAACTCAAGCTCTCCTTCAACCTCGAACTGCTTCTCCAGGCGGTCGACCGCGCGGCGATGAGCGATGAGGTCTGGATCGCGGCCCGCGTCTCCGCCAAGGGTCGGGGGCGGGAGACCGACAAACGCTATCGCGATCTCTGCCGCAGGCTCGGCATCGGCATGCTCGGCGTCTCCGATGCCGGCGAGGTCAGCATCATCGTCAGTTCCGTCTCGCCGATGCCGCGAACCAATCCCAAGCGGCGCACGCGCCTCGTCAAGGAGCATCAGCGCCGCCACGGCGATCCCGCCGTCGGCGGCAGCACGCGGGCGCCAATCATGACCGCCTATCGTCAGCAGGTGCTGCTCTGCGCCGCCGCAATCGAGCGTGGGGTCGGGCGGCCGCGGGATATGAAGGCTCAGGTGCCCAATGCCGGCCGAATCCTGCTGGACAACGTCTACGGATGGTTCGAACGCAAGGAGAAGGGCGTCTACGCCCTGACGCCTGCAGGGCAGGCGGCGCTCTTGCGCTGGCCGCAGACTATTCTCTCCGAGCCTGCTCCTTGAGCCACGCGAAAGGGGAACCTCATTGCCCTTTGACAAATCCGCCGTCTTCCCCCATATCACCTTCAACTGAACCGCCTGCGCGACATTCGCGTGGGCGGTTTTGCGTTTCAACGGCTTGAATTCTGCAATTCATTCGCAACCGCAGGGGAACGATATGAGTGACAACGGCGATCTTACGGTTCGCAAGCTGGCGATGTGGGGGATTCCGCTGTCGCTCGGCGTCATGGGGCTGAAGATGGTGGCCTGGTGGGTCACCGGGTCGGTGGCGCTGCTGTCGGACGGGCTCGAATCGTCGGTCAACGTCGTTGCCGCCTTCATCGCCTTCTTCGTCATCCGCTATGCGCAGAAGCCGGCTGACCACGACCATCCCTTCGGTCATCACAAGGCGGAATACCTGTCTGCCGTCACCGAGGGCGTACTGATCGTCGTCGCTGCCCTGCTGATCGTCAACGAGGCGGTTGGCTATCTCGCCGAGCCACGCATGCTGGACGCACCTGTGCTCGGCCTTGCGATCAACTTCGCGGCCGGTGTCATCAATGCGATCTGGGCGCGGCTGCTGATCCGGGCCGGGCGAAAACACCGCTCGGCGGCGCTGACGGCGGACGGCCAGCATATCATGTCCGATGTGGTGACCTCGGTCGGCGTGCTCGTCGGCCTGCTGCTGGCGCTGGCGACCGGTTATGCGATCTTCGACCCGGTGCTTGCCATCCTCGTTGCCGTCAACATTCTCTATCAGGGCTGGAAGGTGATCTCGCAGTCGATCGGCGGGCTGATGGATCATGCGGTCGAACCGCAGGAGGAGGAAGCGATCAAACAGGCGATTGCCACCCACGCGGAGGGCTCGATCGGCGTGCATGACCTGAAAACGAGGCGGGCAGGCACCGTCACCTTCATCGATTTCCACATGGTGGTGCCTGGCGGGATGTCGGTGCGGCAGGCGCATGATATATGCGACCGCCTTGAGGATGCCATCAGGGCGGTGCACGAGGGCGCCACTATCGCAATTCATGTGGAGCCGGAGGGCGAAAAGGCTCACGGCATCCGCGTCAAAGTTGTCAAGGAGACATGATGCCGAGTACCGATGTTTCCAGCCTGTCGATGCTGGGTCAGCAGACCGAAACCGCGCAATCGCCGGAGGAGGCAATGCTTGAGAAAGTGCCGTCCAACCATGCCGACACCGATTACGTCGTGCGCTTCACCGCGCCGGAATTCACTTCGCTCTGCCCGATGACCGGGCAACCGGATTTCGCTCATATCGTCATCGACTACATTCCGGGCGAATGGCTGGTGGAATCGAAGTCGCTGAAGCTCTTCCTGCATTCCTTCCGCAATCACGGCGCTTTCCACGAGGATTGCTCGATCTACATCGCCAAGCGCATCGTCGAGTTGCTCGATCCCAGGTGGCTCAGGATCGGCGCCTACTGGTATCCGCGCGGAGGCATCCCGATCGACGTCTTCTGGCAGACGGGCAAGCCGCCGGAAGGCGTGTGGCTGCCGGAACAGGGCGTTGCCACCTACCGCGGCCGTGGGTGAGCTGCGTTCGGGCGCAGCCCGAGCAATCGATCCAGTGAATCGATTGCAGCAGCGAACGCCCTGAGCCGAAGCGAAGGGCCGGGCGACGATGCAGCAATATCAACCGCTGCCCATCTCTACCCCGCTAGATCTCACACATCCGTAACATCGTCGCCGGACGAGTCGTCGGTGGAATCGCTGCCGCCGTCGTAATCGGCCTGCTGCAGGTTGGCATCGTTATCATCGCCTGTGCTGTCGGAGGCTTGGCGGGTGTCATCGTTGCCGTAATAGTTGTTGATGACGGTTTCCTCGGTCGGTGCGCTGGCATTGCCGAGGGGATTGGCGCCGAACGGCGAACCCAAGCCGAGCGAGGACATGTGGTTGCCGAAGATGCCGCTCAGCGAATTGGCAAGCAGCATGCCGCCGGCCACGCCCGCTGCCGTGCCGAGCGCGCCGTGCAGGAAGCTGCCGCCTGCCGACGGCGCAGAGGCCTGCTGGGTCCAGGGGCCGGTCGGCTGTTGCGGCGGCTGGCGGAAATCGCGGTCGTAGCCGCGGGACTGCTGGCCCCAGGGACCTGCGTTGGAGGGGCCTGGATTGGAGGGAACTGGGGCCGGCTGCTGCGCCTGGGTATTGCCGAAAATCGAGCTCAGGAAGCCGCCGCCCTGTTCGGCTTGGCGGTGTTCGCTCTCGCCGGCTTCCAACTGCCGGACACGCTCTTCGAGATCCTTGATATGATTGGCGGCCGCCTCCAGCCCCTTTTCCTGAACGATGACGGCCTGGGCCAGATAATAGGTGGCGGAGGGCTGTTCGCGCGTCGCCTGGTCGATCAGGGCTTCGGCGTCGCGGTCGCGCGGTGTGGCCGCGGCGGTGCGTACGCGGTCGAAGAGGGCGGTCAGCAATTGGCGTTCTTCGGGTGACATGTCCTGCCTCCTAATGATCTGATGCGGTATTTGCCGCGTGAGGTTGAGGTAGGAACCGATTTAGGCTTTTCAAAGCCTTTCGCCGTTACAATTCAGTAAGGCTTGCAGAACGGCGTGCGGCTTCTTAAGGATATCTCCATCGCTTCGGTGCCTTGTGTTTTTCCCGCATTGTTTTAGGCATTGAGTCGCACTATGTGCGAGGAACCCGAATTCATCTCCAAGAGGTTCGAATGAACGACGAAGACCAGGACGACAAGACGAAGGAACTGCCGCTCGGCAAGGAAACGGAGGCGAATCTTTTCAAGTCGCGTTCGATCTTCATCTACGGACCGATCAATCAGGAATTGGCGCAGAAGGTCTGCTCGCAGCTTGTGGCGCTTGCCGCGGCCAGCGACGAGGACATCCGCATCTATGTCAATTCGCCCGGCGGCCACGTCGAATCCGGCGATTCCATTCATGACATGATCAAGTTCATCAAGCCGAAGGTCTGGATGATCGGTACCGGCTGGGTCGCATCGGCCGGCGCGCTGATCTATGTCGCCACTCCGAAGGAACGGCGCCTGTGCCTGCCGAACACGCGCTTCCTGCTGCATCAGCCCTCCGGCGGCACGCGCGGCATGGCATCCGACATCGAAATCCAGGCACGCGAGATCATCAAGATGAACGAGCGCCTGAACAGGATCATGGCGGAGGCCACTGGCCAGCCGCTCGACAAGATCGACAAGGATACGGATCGCGACTACTGGCTTTCGGCCGAGGAGGCGAAGGATTATGGCCTCGTTTCACGGATCGTCACATCGCAGGCCGATATCTAAGTTTTATCAGCCAAAGCTGCCAAGAACCCGCCCTTGCCTGCCCATCGCAGGTGAGGGCGTTCTGTTTTTGGATAGCGCTTGAACGGAGATGGGTTCCTATCGACAAGGTCTGAACGGAAAGCACTGAATCCGGACTTGCGCCCGCGGCAACCATCATGCTCCATGCGCCATTCGCGCAGCTCGAGTCCCGCCATGCTCAAAGATTTTTCCGTCCAAGCCCTGTTCATGGGGTTGCTGACCGCCTTCGTCGGTTCCGCCAGTTCCTTCGCCGTCGTGCTGCACGGGCTTGAGGCGGTTGGCGCCACGGATGCGCAGGCGGCATCCGGGCTGATGGCATTGTCGATCTCCATGGGCATCTGCGCGATCGTGCTGAGTGCCGTGACGCGATTACCGATCAGTATTGCCTGGTCGACGCCGGGCGCCGCGCTGCTGGCAAGCACCGGGGCGATCGAGGGCGGCTTCAATGCTGCGGTCGGGGCATTCCTGGTCTGTGCTGCGCTGATCATTGTCGCTGGGCTGTTCAAGCCGCTCGGCCGGGCGGTTGCCGCCATTCCCGCGCCGCTTGCCAATGCGATGCTTTCCGGCGTGCTGATCGGCCTCTGCTTCGCGCCGGTGAAGGCAATCGGCTTCAATCCGCTGTTCGGGCTGCCGATCGTTCTCGCCTGGATCGTTGTCGGCGCCTTCAAGCGGCTCTGGGCGGTGCCGGCAGCACTCGCGGCCTTCGTGCTGGTGCTTGTCTTCGGCGTCGATATTCCCGAGGGCGCATTCGCCTCGCTCGAACGATCGCTGGTGCCGACGGCCGAAGTCGTCCGGCCGGTGTTCAACCTTGCTGCTTTCATCTCGATCGCGCTGCCGCTCTTCATCGTCACCATGGCCTCGCAGAACATTCCCGGCGTCGCGGTGCTGAAGGTCAATCACTACGATCCGAAGCCCGGTCCGCTCTTTGCCGTCACCGGCTTCTTCTCGCTGCTCTCGGCGCCGTTCGGCGGCCACGCGGTCAATCTGGCGGCGATCACTGCGGCGATGTGCGCGGGCCAAGATGCCCATGCCGATCCGAAGCGTCGCTACTGGGCATCACTGATCGCCGGCGTCGGTTATATCATTCTCGGGCTGCTCGCCGGCGCGGTGACGGCCTTCGTCGCGCTCGCGCCCTCCATCCTGATCGAGGCGGTGGCGGGGCTGGCGCTGGTCGGCGCCTTCTCGTCCTCGGCAATGTCGGCTTTCCAGGCGCCGGACTCGCGCGAGGCGGCGGCAATCACCTTCCTCGTCACCGCCTCCGGCGTTTCTTTCGGCGGTATTTCCGGCGCCTTCTGGGGCCTGATCGCCGGTGGGCTGATGCTCGCGCTGTCGCGGCTGGTGAAGATTTGGAAAGACCGAGCCCAGTCGAGGTAGCGGAAGGTCGTTCTGCTCTCCAAATGCCGGATCCTGGCGCTTTCAGGCAACTCCGCCGGCAATAAGCGGGCAGCTCGTCGAATGTTGGCTACGACCAAAGGCCGGGCAAGGACTTGCCAGCGTCACCGCCCGAGGTTATAAGCGCGGTCATGAAGACCACTGGCGCCAGAATTTCTGACACGATTGCACGCGGCCGCATCGCCCTGCGTGACGTCTCGCGCGCCCTGACCTCGCTTCTTCTCCTCGGCCTTACGCGCGGTTGCCGGGTCCTTTGAGGAGCGCCCGGCGGCCGAAAGCCCGCCCGGCCATCGCTCCTCGCGACTCACTTTCAAAATTGACCTAACGACCGACAAGGTCCGCATTTGTTTATCGCCAAGGCCGACGTGATCGGCTAAGAGCGGGCAAATGCCGGGACGAGGAGACGATACGATGGACGCGAAGACGCAATCCCCCCGAGATAAGATGGCCTCCAAGAGCGAGATGAGCCCCGCAAAAGGCATGCCAGACGCCGCGGTGAAATACCGGGCCTATCCGCAGGTGAACATTCCCGACCGCACATGGCCGACGAAGACCATTACCAAAGCGCCGGTCTGGTGCTCGGTCGACCTGCGCGACGGCAACCAGGCGCTCGTCGACCCGATGGGCCACGATCGCAAGGCGCGCATGTTCCATTTGCTGATCGAGATGGGCTTCAAGGAAATCGAGATCGGTTTCCCCTCGGCTTCGCAGACCGATTTCGACTTTGCCCGCTGGTGCGTGGAGGAGGGCAATGTGCCCGACGACGTCTCCCTGCAGGTGTTGGTACAGTGCCGCCCGGAACTCATCACCCGCACCTTCGAAGCGCTGGAAGGCGCAATCCGGCCGATCGTGCATTTCTACAACTCCACCAGCGAGTTGCAGCGCCGCGTCGTCTTCGCCAAGGATGTGCAGGGCATCAAGCAGATCGCCGTCGATGCCGCCAAGATGATCACCGATATGGCCACGAAGGCTGGCGGCGGTTACCGTTTCGAATATTCCCCGGAGAGCTTTACCGGCACGGAACTCGATGTGGCGCTGGAGATCTGCAACGCCGTCATCGAGGTCGTCAAGCCGACGCCCGATAACAAGCTGATCATCAACCTGCCGTCCACCGTCGAGATGGCGACGCCGAACGTCTATGCCGACCAGATCGAATGGATGTGCCGCAACCTCGACAATCGCGAGAACCTGATCGTTTCGCTGCATCCGCATAACGATCGCGGCACCGGCATTGCTGCCGCCGAACTGGCACTGCTGGCAGGTGCCGACCGCGTCGAAGGCACGCTGTTCGGCAACGGCGAGCGTACCGGCAATGTCGACATGGTGACGATGGCGCTGAACATGTTCACGCAAGGCGTCGATCCCGAGATCGACTGCTCGAATATCGAGCGCATCAAGGAAGTGTTCGAATATTCGAACCAGATGGCGATCGGCGAACGTCATCCCTATGTCGGCGAACTGGTCTATACGGCCTTTTCCGGATCGCATCAGGACGCGATCAACAAGGGCATGAAGGCAGCACAGGTCGCTAACCATCCGGTGTGGGAGGTCCCGTACCTGCCGATCGATCCGCGCGATGTCGGTCGTTCCTATGAGGCGATCATCCGCATCAACTCTCAGTCCGGCAAAGGCGGCATCGCCTATATCCTGCAGCAGGATTACGGGCTGAACCTGCCGCGCAACCTGCAGGTGGAATTCCGCGAGGATATCCAGCGCATCACCGACGTAGAGGGCAAGGAGCTTCCGTCCCGGCGCATCTACGACCGCTTCATCGAGCGCTACGTGACGCAGCCGGAGGGCCGCCTGCGCTTCATCGACCATCACACCTATCCCGACACCGAGCACAAGGGCCAGCGGATCGTCGCAGCCGAGATTACCGACAATGGGGAGATCAAGCGCATCGAAGGGCGCGGCAACGGTCCGATCGACGGCTTCATCAATGCGCTGTCGCATTATCTCGGCATCGAGATGTCGGTCGAGGACTATTCCGAGCATTCGCTCCAGCATGGCTCGAACGCGGCGGCGATCTCCTATGTCGAGACCTCCTATCCCGGCGGCAAACTCTTCGGCGCCGGCATCAATACCAACATCGTCGCGGCATCGCTCGAAGCGATCGTCTCGGCCGCTAACCGCGTGCTCGACGTGAAGGCCGGCAAGGCCTGATTTCGGAAGGCCTCAGGCCGCCACCGCAATCTGCATAATTCCTTAAATGGGAATCGATTAAGGATAAAATTATGCAGGATTCAAAGTGTTACAGCGTCCTATGCGCGTCTGAAAAGACGCGCGGCGCTGCAGCGCGGCGCGGTAGCGATCCAATCTGACCACGTGCCGCCGTTGACTTCTCGTAACTGACAACAAAGAAACTGTCGCTCTGGACGCATTTAATCTTGAGCCAGTTCGCCGCGCTACCGGCGCTCTTCCGGGCCCGACAGCCCCTGCGGCGAGGCAGGTTTTCCGCTTATGGGGCTTATGCCGAATGTGGCCTTGGCAGCTTGCCCCGCGCGTTGGAAGAAACGAATTTCTGTGGCGATGCTTTCGCGGAACGGATCGGTTTGGTTGAAGTAGTCGCGGTCCAGACCGAGCTTTGCACCGTCTGCATCGCCCTCGTAGTAGGTGCCGAAGAAATGATCCCAGATCGGGAAATAATTGGCGAAATTCTTGTCGTGATGTTCCCGCACTCGGGAGTGATGGATGAAGTGGTCGCGTGGTGACTGGATCACGTATTTGCCAAACCAGCCATGCCAGGGAATGGCACTGTGCTTGACCAGACCAATGGCGCCAAAGGTGATGGTCACGAAGGCAAATTCGGCCGTTGGCAGGCCGACAAGCAGCGCCGGAACGACCATGATGGCCATGTTTATGGCCTTCTCCAGCGGATGCTCCCGCGACGAAGTCAGCGCGTTGAACTCTTCGGCTGCGTGGTGAAATTCGTGCAGTCGCCATAGTACGGGCAGCCGGTGCATCAACCGATGCTGCCAGTAGCTCAAGAAGTCTGTCAGCACTAGGAACAAGAGAACATGTGCCCAGCCTGGCAGCCTCGCGGCAAGGTCCAGGTGGGGGGCATCCTGAGCCGCGCGGGTGATGGCATAGGACAGACCAAATGATGCGAGCGCCGCGAATAGCGTAATCATTCCCGTCGCCTGAAGGACGAAATAGACGATGTCGGTGATTGTGGATTTGCTGCGTTCGAAGAAAACCCGACGGAACCCGGAATTGCCGAACCCCACATAGGTGAGTTCCACCGCGAAAACCGTCAGAACCAGGCCTATGGAAATGGCGAAACTGAGCGCCATTGCCCTACCATTCAGATAGTAAGTGTTATAAAAAAAGCTTCCAAGCTTGTGCAGGCAGTACTCGACTAACTCCATGCCGCTGCTCCAAAACACGAACTCGTACAGCTTAGTTCTGACGATGCGCTTTTGCCAGATTGCTCAAAGGACGATCAGGGCGTCCTTTTGATGTATTACCAGCGGTGGAAGTGCAGTCCCGGGAGGCATGCTGGAGGGTCGAGGAGTATTATGAAAAGTTGAAAGTAATGCATGGGCGGTAGGAGCCTTCGGACCTACGCGGTGCTAGGCAGACGGAGTCGCCGCTTCGATCCCACGCTCGATCTTTTTCGTCAGAACGAACAAGAAGTTTCCAAGAGCCTCTGCGAACTCCACGGATTGAGCGGCCTGCGCCGGCGCGACGTGAGGTTCGTCCGCATCAGCATGCCGGGGACGATTTGATCCAAGGCGGACCGCGTGTGCCCACTCTCCCATACCCTTTGTCAAACCGCGTCCGCCACCGCTTTGTCGATCCGAGAGTACAAGCTGCCAACCGGGTAACCGACCTCTTTCAACATTGCGTCAACAGCGCTCCCTGCCACCATTGCCGCAGCGTCAGGAGCGCTCAATGTCTGATACGCTTGTTGAAGATAGGTTCTTACGCGGTCCGGCAAGTCCTCGTGCGCAGTCTTCGGCGCTGGAAAAATCCCGGTGACATCAAATTGCTTTCCGTTCCACCGGCCAGACACCGTGCTGATGGCACCACAAGCGGTACAGCAGTAAGCGGCCCAATTTGACGTCTGGCCGCCATCATTTCTAACCGTCCCCCTGAGCTGGCCCAAACCCTAAATAGATGTGGGGAGGCCACCCCACAGTGCGGACAGCGAGGTACCCGATTCAGCTGGGCACCCATCATTGACGCATTGCTATTGTCGCGCTCAGTATGCATGCCGGGCTCCTCAGAGGACCCCCGCCGCATCTCTGCGACGGGGGTTCCTGTTACTTCTTCCGGTAGAACATGTCGTAGATCGTCAGCAAAAGGGCGAGGATACCTGCGACCCCTGAAGCGATTCCGACGGCCTGGTTGATGTCCATGGCCTATCCTTTCGAAGCGCCGAAAGGATAGTCTTGCGCGGTGTTGTCTCCATACCGCTCGGCATCATGCTCCGGCAATCAGATCGCGGTGGCGATCTCCATGGCGAGCTGGCCGAGCGTTGCTTCGGCGGAGGGGCCGGCGAGCACATAGGAGGTGCCGGCATTGTGCCAGGTCACGAGGCCGATCTCGTCCTTGATCGTTTCCTTGAAGTCGTCGGTCTCCGGCGGCTGTGCGTCCTTGCGGAAGCAAATGGAGATGATGTCGCCATCGGAATTAGAATAGACGAGCTGTCCGACAGGGCGGCTATCGCCAAGGATGACGCGTGCACCCTGGAAGGTCCAGGCTTCGGCGCTCAGATCCGGCACGCGGAAGGGCACGCCGATCGCCGTCGTCAGCCAGCTGGAGATTTCCTCGGCCTGCGAGGCGGGCACTTCGACGAGATGACGGGGCTGGCGGATCAGCAGGCGTTGATAGGCGGTGACGTCGCCCAGCCAGTCGCTGGTATTGGCCGGTGCCGCATTGGTGGTAGCCGTGCTGGCAATCTCGTCGGCATCCGGCGCGGTGCCGACGAAATAGCCGATACCGCAACCGACGACAAAGAGGATGAGCGCGGCGGCCAGTGCCTGCGGGCCGCTCGGCGCCAGTTTCACTTGCGGGCGCGTGGCGCGCTGGGCGATCGGCGTTTTCGGCGGCTGCGTGCTCTTGATCGAGCGGACGAGGGCGAGCGGTACAGGCTCCTTCAGGATATCGTCGAGGCGGCGGCGGCCGAAATCAGCCCCGTGACGCAGCTTCTCATGCAGTCGGCGTGCATTCTCGTCGCTTGCCAGACGCTGCTCCAGTTCTTGCCGCTGTTCGGGCGAGACTTCGCCGTCGAGAAGAGCGGTGAGCTGGGCTTCGAGCGGCAATTTCCTAAGATCGAGCAAATTCAGAACCTGTGGATGGGGTGGGTGCCGCCAAGCCCGGCGAAATGCAGCCTCGCGGTCGCGAGCTGCGAGACGACGTTTGCCACCGGAATACCCATGATGTCGGCCGCCTGCTGGTAGCTGTGGCCTTCGACGTCGACCAGCAGGAACATGCTGGAAACGCCATCCGGCATATCGGAAATCATGTGATGGATGGTGTCGGGATCGACCGCGGCCGAGCGATCGCGCGCGGCCTCGCGAATATCGGTGACGTTGCCGCGGACGGAAGCCTTCGGCTTGCGCTTGCGGTTGTCGTCGGTCCATTGCTGGCGGGCAAGCGTGTAGATCCAGCTTTCCAGCCGGCCTTCGCCGCTCCATTGATGACCTTTGGAGACGGCGCGCTGACAGACGGTCTGAACGAGTTCATCGGCCACGGCAACCTCGCCCGCGAGCGTGATCGCGAAGCGGCGAAGGCGGGGCAGGAGGCCGACGAGATCACGCCGGAGATCGATGGTCGTTGCGGGCTGACGCATTGTCTATCCAAGAAGCATTCACAATGGTTTCGCGGACGAAGGGTTCGCCGTCGGGCGCGAAACCGACTCTATCGACGCCGTCGATGCATGCGCTTTATGAAACAAGTCTCCTGCACTTCGCAAGCATCCGGTCGTCTTCATCCCTCTTTCCCAAGGGATTTTCGTATTGTGGCCTGCAAAGCTTGCGTCAATATGTCTTGTAGCCGTTCAAGCTTTGCAGCAGGGAGCGATAGGCCCAGGTGCCTTCGCCGCCGCGATCACGGATTTCGACAAGCTGGACGCGAGCACCCTGGATGTCTCCCTGTTCCACCAGCGCCATGCCCATATAGGAGCGGGCGAGGATATAATTCTCATCCGCCTGCAGCGCCTTGCGGTAGTAGGACATGCCGAGCTCCATGCGGCCGGCCTTGCGGTTGGCGTAGCCGAGATAGTTCAGGACGCGTGGGTCGTTCTGGTTGCGAGCGAGATTGAGCACGGTGATGGCGTTGTCATACTGGCCGGCATAGGCAAACTCGCGGGCGAACTGATAGAGATCGTCGTCGTTGAAGCTGCTCTTCTTCGGGGTGACACATTCCTTCTTGGCCTTGTCCCAGACCTTGCCGCCGGTGCAGGTCTTGGTCGTCTGGGTCTTCGGCGGCGGATTGGTGTCATCGTTGCTGTCGCCGGCCGCGAAAGCGGCCGTGGCGATGCCGAAGGCAAAGCCGGCGGCGAGCGAAAGTCTGGACAGGTGGCGGAAAGAAAAAGTCATCGGCGCGCTCCGTTCTCAGGCAATGCAGTTGCTCGGATTGTACGCTTACCACTAAAAATACCAAGAGGGTAAGCAACCTCTGCGGCAAATGTTGCGACGGTGGACTGATGTCCTCGCAGATCGATTCAAGTGCTGCACTAAAAGAGTCTGGAACTGGAGCTAAGACGCGAAAATATCGGCGCTTTCCGGCATCACCGCGTCGCCAGCCCTGTTGAGGCTGAAGCGCTCGCCGCTGAGCTCCCAGGCACCGGGAGAGCCATCGATGGAGAAGAGGTTGTAGGCGGCGGGCGGCTTGATGCTGCCCGGTCCCTGCGAGGCAGAGGCGATACCGACGACTGGCACCGGCTGCATCTGGCCGCGCAGCCAATTTAGCGTGTTCAGGTGCGTATGTCCGTGCAGCACGAGTTCGGCGCCGCCCGTCGAAATCACGGCGGCGAAGCGGCGGATGCCGATCATCCGTTTATAGAAGGCCGTGGCGCCGCGGATCGGCGGGTGATGGATCATGACGACGCGGAAGAGACCGGCTTCGCCAGCCGCACGCAGTATGTTGACAGTATCGCGGGCCTGTCGCGCGCCGAAAAAGCCAGAGGCGGCGAAGGGAGGGGTGGCGACCGCCGTCGAACAGCCGACAATCGCGATTTTGCCGCGAACGCGCAGATAAGGAAAGATATGGCGGTCGTCCTGCCATTGCGGTGGAGCGAGATCGCCGCGGACATAATCGTACCAGGCGCGCATCGACTTCTCGTAGGAGCCGGGTACATAGGCATCGTGATTGCCGGGAACGACCGACGTGTCTGCAGGATCGCCGAGCGCGCGCAGCCAGGCGGCGGCCGAGCGGATCTCGATGCCGCTCGCCAGATTGACGAGGTCCCCGGTGACGGCCAGGTGATCTGCCTGATGGGCGCGGATGTCGTCGAGCAGCAGATCCAACGTGCTGCCGAAAAGGTGCTTGCGTCGATTTCGATGCCAGTTCACAAAGCCTGTTATGCGTTTTGAAAACAGCTCTTGAATGGAAAGACTGGGCAACGGCCCGAGGTGGACGTCGGAAATATGCGCGAGCTTGAACATTCTACGAGACATAGACCAGCTTATTGACAAATCAAACACATCCGGCGCGATGAAGAGCTGAAACGGAACGATGGTGGATAAAGAGAAGCGGCCCCCTCACATCAGGCTGGCGTTGCGCCTCCTGCATGTCTATTTCTCCTTTGCCCGCGGCATGACCGTGGGTGTCAGGGCCGCCTGCTTCGATGCGGACGGTCGTATTTTCCTGGTGCGCCACAGCTATATCGGCGGCTGGCATATGCCCGGCGGCGGACTGGAGCGCAACGAGACGGCCGAAGAAGCGCTGGTCAAGGAGCTGCGCGAGGAGGGCAACCTCAGGATCATCGGCAAACCGGAGTTGGTTCAGGTCTATTTCAACACCACGACCACAAAGCGTGACCATGTCGTGTTCTACCGGGCGACAGTCGAGCAGACCGCGCCGCGGCCGCCGGACTGGGAGATCTCCGACAGCGGCTTCTTCTCCCTCGACAGCCTGCCCGAGGGCACGACCGATGCCACCCATCGCCGTCTTGCCGAGCTTCGGGGCGAGCAGGAGCCCGACCATCGCTGGTAAGTTCAGGCCCCGGCAAGCCCGCTGCATAATTTACTCTTAAATCGGAATCGATTCTAAGAGTAAATTATGCAGCAATTTAAAGTTCTACAGCGTCCTTTGCGCGTCTGAAAAGACGCGCTGCGCTGTAGCGCGGCCATGCGGGCTGTCGAGATCGAGGGTCGGGCCGACGGGGACGATGCCGGTCGGGTTGATCGTCTTGTGGCTGCGGTAATAGTGCTGCTTGATATGTGTCAGATTCACCGTCTCGGCAACGCCAGGCATCTGGTAGAGATCGCGGAGGTAGCCTGGCAGGTTGCGGTAATCCGCGATGCGGCGGATGTTGCATTTGAAGTGGCCGACATAGACGGGGTCGAAACGCACCAGCGTGGTGAACAGGCGCCAGTCGGCCTCGGTTTGCCTGCTGCCGAAGAGATAGCGGTTTTTGCCTAGACGTTCATCGAGCATCTCGAGCGTTTCGAACAGCTTGGCCACATTTTCCGCATAGGCTTCCTGGGTGGTGGCAAAGCCTGCCTTGTAGACGCCGTTGTTGACGGTGTCGTAGACGGTGGTGTTCAGCGCATCGATTTCGGCGCGAAGGTCCTCGGGATAGAAGTCGGCTGTCGAGCCGGTCAGCCCGTCGAAGGAGCCGTTGAACATGCGAATGATCTCGGCGGATTCGTTGTTGACGATCGTGCCGGTCTTCTTGTCCCAGAGCACGGGAACGGTGACGCGGCCGGAGTAGTGTGGATCGGCCCTGACATAGACCTGCCAAAGCGCGGACGCGCCGAAGAGGTGGTCGCCGGTGGCGCCGTCGCCGACCTTGAACTCCCAGCCGTTCTCGAGCATCAGTGGATCGACGACGGAAACCGAGATCAGCTCTTCGAGCTTCTTCAGCTTGCGGAAGATCAGCGTGCGGTGCGCCCAGGGGCAGGCGAGCGAGACATAGAGATGGTAACGCCCGGCCTCGGCCTTGAAGCCGCCGCTGCCGGAAGGGCCGGCCCCACCGTCCGATGTCACCCAGTTGCGGAACTGCGAGGGCTGCCGCTTGAAATGGCCCTTGCTCTCCTTCGTGTCGTACCAGGCGTCACGCCAGACGCCGTCCACCAGCATTCCCATGATCTTCATTCCCTTGATTGCGTGTTGGAGCGGAAGATATCGCAGATGGCAGGGCTTTACAGGCGGCAAAGATTGAACAGTGCGTCACATCGTTCGGGCACCGCATAATTCAAAGTGTTGCAGCGTCCTTTTTGGCTCTCGAAAAGATGCGCCGCGGTGTGGTCGTGCATTTTGCGTTGGACGACGGAAATTTTTCCTGCTATCGGCCTTTTCACGATTTTGGGACACTGCCTGATGTTCATTTCCAGAAACCCGCGACGACGCTGATGCTCCCGAACGCCCAAGGCGTGTTCGAGACCCATCAATCTGTCCATCCGGTTTCTGTCATCATGTACAAGCACGATCTCGTCTACCTCACTGAAGACGCGTCTCATGACGCCGCCATCGAACACATCAACGAAGAAGCCTTCGGTCCCGGCCGCTTCACCCGCGCTGCCGCGCGCATCCGTGAGCAGGGGCCTCATGATCTGTCGCTTTCCTTCATCTGCACCGATAATGGTGAGACGATCGCCTCCGTGCGCATGACGCCGGTGCTGGCCGGCACGGTGAAGGGACATCTGCTCGGTCCGCTCGCCGTCCGCCCCTCCCACAAGAACAAGGGCATCGGCCGGGAGTTGGTGCGGATTGCGGTGGAGGCGGCAAGACGCAAAGGCTCGGAAGCCGTCATCCTCGTCGGCGATCCACCCTATTACGGCCCGCTCGGCTTCGAGAAGGTTGCCTATAACGCGCTGTCTTTTCCAGGCCCGGTCGATCCCCATCGTGTGCTCGTCGTTCCGATCGCCGAGGGCGTGCATGAGCGGCTGAAAGGCACGATCGCCTGGCGCGAATGATCTTGCGACAGCCGCTACAGGCTTTTCCGGAGAAGCTGTGCGTGCCGCCTTCCGTGTCACCTTGCCGTCGGTATCGCGGATGAGGACCGCGAGCGGCCAACGATCCGAGGGCCGACATCGCTGGTGTTGAAGGCCGAGAGCGCATCGGTGATCACCGCAAGTTCCTCCGGCGTGGGCGAGGCGGTGAGCTCGAATTCCGGCATGAGATTAGCGCCCTTCTCGCCACCACATGGCGCCGAAGGCGAGCAGCAGGATGCCGACGCCGGCGAAACCGGCAAAGAGCGGCAGCGTGTTAATGCCCTTCAAGACCGTCTCGTTGGTCATGCGGATCATCATGCGATCGTTGTCGGAGACGCGGACCTGGCCGCGCACCGGCAGGATCGGCGGCACGGAGATCGCGCCATTTGCATTGGAGACGCGGGCAACGAGACCCTTGCTTCTGTCGGCGACCGGCTGCAGTACATCGGTCGTCGAGATCATCGCCTTGAATTCCGGTGCGTCGACGGCGCCGATATGGACAAGCGTCGACAGCCTGCCGTTGCGGATTTCGAAAAGGCCGATTTCGTCCATCCTCTTCTCGGCCTTGTAGAGCCCGGGTTCGGACTGGGTGAGCGGCAGAGTTTCGGTCTTGCCGGAGGGATAGCGCACGGTGGCATTGCCGGGATTGTCGCCGATCGTCTGGCGGGTGACTTCAAGGGTTCGGCCGGAGGCGCGCGCCGTCAGCGCTTCTTCCTCGAGCGCCGGCTCCTTCATCAGCCAATGGGCGATACGGCGATAGAGCGAAACGTTCGGACCGCCGCCTTCGAAGCCGCGCGCCCAGAGCCAGCCCTGATCGGAAAGCAGCATGGCGACGCGACCCTGACCGGCGCGGTTCAGCACCAGCAGCGGGTGGTTGTCGGCGCCGAGCATGATCGTCTCGCCCTGCGGCCGGTCGACATCGACACTACGGAACCACCGGCCCCAATGCGGCGGGTCCTCACTCGAACCGTCCAGGCCGCGCGTGACGGGATGTTTGCGGCCTTCCTCGGAGAGGCGGGGATAAAAGGCCTTCTCGATCATCTCTCCGGTGGGCGTCGCCGGCAGAACCGAGGAAAGCGGCGTCAAGGCAATGGAATCGGGGCCGGCATGCTCGGGACCGGCGGCGATCAGCAGCGCGCCGCCATTGTCGACATATTGCGCGATGTAATCGTAATAGAGCAGCGGCAGCACGCCGCGGTGCTGGTAGCGGTCGAAGATGATCAGGTCGAAATCCTTGATCTTGTCGACGAAGAGCTCGCGCGTCGGGAAGGCGATCAGCGACAGCTCGTTGATCGGCGTGCCGTCCTGTTTTTCCGGCGGACGCAAGATGGTGAAGTGGACGAGATCGACCGAGGCATCGGATTTCAGCAGGTTGCGCCAAGCGCGCTCGCCGGCATGCGGCTCGCCGGAGACGAGCAGGACGCGGAGGTTCTGGCGGATGCCGTCGATAACGTGGACGGCGCGGTTGTTGGCGGTGGTGACTTCACCTGGAAGTGCTGCGACCGAGAATTCGAGCACGTTGCTGCCGCCACCCGGCACTTTGAAGGAGAACGGCGTATCCTGCCCGGGCGTCGCCTGCAGGGTGGCGATCTCGTCACCATTCAGCTTCACCGTGACATCGGCCGTGCCGCCGGGGCTCGGGCCGTCGTCGAAGACGCGCAAGATTACCTGCTGCTCCTCGTTGACGATGCCGAAGCGCGGCCCCTTGATGACTTCGATGCGGCGATCGAATTCGTTGGCCTTGCCGGTGACGAGGCCATGGATCGGCGCGTCGAAACCAAGCGCCTGATTGGCGGCCGGAACATCATGGACTTCACCGTCGGTCAGCATGATGGCGCCGCCGATGCGGGCGGGCGGGACATCGGCGACGTTGGCCGACAGCGCGTCGAACAGGCGCGTCGACGGAACATCGGAATTGACGTCGCCTTCGACATCGACGAAGCGGGGCTCTATCTGGGGGAAACGGGCGAGCTGTCCTTTCAGGGCCGCAAGCGCCTCGTCGGTCATCTTGACGCGATCGGGCGTCTGCTGGCTCTGGCTTCGATCGACAAGAACGGGGACGATCGTCGACAGCTGATCCCGGTCTTCCTGCAGCAGCACAGGATTGGCAAGGGCGGCCAGCATGGCGAGCGCTGCCAGCGTTCTGATCCAGGCGCCGCGAATGCCGCGCAAGATCGCGAAGACGGCGATGATGGCGCTGACGGCGGCCAATGCAGCCAGAACCGACCAGGGCAGGAAGGGCGAAAAGTCGAATGTCATCTCATTGTCCTAACCGTTCGAGGAGGTCGGGAACATGGACCTGGTCGGTCTTGTAGTTGCCGGTCAGCATGTACATCATGATGTTGACGCCGGAACGGTAGGCATATTCGCGCTGCGTTTCATCCGACGGCACAGTCGGCAGTATCGGTACGCCGTTCTCGTCGATTGCCCACGCGCCGGCGAAATCATTGCCGGTGATCAGGATCGGCGACACGCCGTCGGCCGTCGCCGCCGATTTTTCGCTCGGCCCCTGACCGCCTTGCCGGGCCTCGATCCAGAGAGGGCTGCCGGCATAACGACCGGGAAAGCTCGACAGGAGATAGAAGGATTTCGTCAGCACGTGATCTGATGGTACCGGCTCAAGCGCCGGAATGTCCAGATTGGCGAGGATTGCCTGCAGCCTCTCACCGTTGGCGCTGACATTGCCGCCATTGTCCAATGCGCTGATCTGATCGCGCGTATCAAAAAGCACGGTGCCGCCATTGCGCATATAGGCATCGATACGGCTGATCGCCGCCGACGATGGCATCGGCGCGGTTGCCGAAACCGGCCAGTAGATGATCGGATAGAACGAGAGCTCGTCTTTGGTGAGGTCGATGCCGACGGGCGGTGCCGGCTCCAGCGTCGTGCGAAACGTCAGGAACTGGGTTAGTCCCTCGAGACCGCGCTCGGATATATTGTCCACATCCTGTTCGCCGGTGACGACATAGGCGAGATGGGTGTTGTCAAGCCTCTGCAGGATGAGGTCGTCGCCGGGCTTGGAGTCGTCGGCATGAAGCGTGCCGGGTTGCATTAGAAAGCCGGCGCCGGCGGCGACCGCGATCATCGCGGCGGTGCGGACAGCCGGGCGCAATCGCGAGAATGCACCATTCATGAAGAGGACGATCAGGCTGTCGGCCAAGAGCAGCAGGAAGGCCGCGAGAAAGAGCGCGGGTTTTGCCGACCAGCTTTCGCCGCCGACCAGGCCTTCGCGCACGGCATTGGTTCCTGTTGTGTCGAGTGGTTTCAGTTCGGCGTTCTCGGGCAGCACGTTCAAAGAGGTGAAACCATCCTCCGAACCGTAGAGCCCCGGAGGGTTGTCGAAATTTGCCGTCGGTTCGACTCCGGCCTGTGGAATGAGCGGCCGCGCCGATCCCGTCTCGGAGACGAGCGTGCCCTTGGCCGTCAGCATGCGGAATGGCGGCAGAGTTTCGGAGACACGCGCATTGCCGCGCGCCTCCGATGTCACGCCGCCCGAGCGCGATATCTGCAGGAGGTGACGCAGCATGTCGACGAAAGTGCCGGAGATCGGCAGATCGGACCAGGTTGCTTCCGCGGTAACGTGAAACAGGACGATCTGGCCGGAGGCGAGCTGCTTCATCGTGACGAGCGGCGTGCCGTCAGCCAAGCTTGCCCAGGTGCGTTCGGCAAGATCGGGCGTCGGTTCGGCAAGCACCTGCCGCTTGACGACGACATCGGCCGGACGCGCTATGCCGGCGAAAGGCCCGATACTCGGAAATTCGGCAAGCGACTGCGGCTCGCTCCAGGACAAGGTGCCGCCCAGCGCCCGTTCTCCCTGACGCAGGATGACAGGGATCAGCGGATCATCCGCAGGGGCTGCCGCCATGCGGGGGCCGGCAAAACGCAGGAGCATGCCGCCATTCGATATCCAGCGCGTCAAAGGCTCGTAGGTCTCCTCCGGCAGCCGGCCGATATCGGCCATGATAATGATCGAGGGATTGCTGGCGAGAAGTTTTGGTATTGCGACCGAAAGATCGGAATCGGCAGGTTGGATCAGATCCGCATAAGGTTGCAGCGCCCGCTGGATGTAATAGAGCGGCGAGAGCAGCGGCTGGAACTCGTCCCCTCCTTCACCCGACAGCAAGACGACGCGGCGGCGCTTGAATGCGTCGTCGAGAAGGTGGACGGCGCCTGCCGTCGCGCCATTATCGACGCTGACGCGCGCAAAATCGTTGCGCATCTCGAAGGGGGCGGTGATCGAACTGGTCGCAACGCTCTGGCCGGGGCGGAAATCCGCCCTGCCATTGGCGATCGAGCGACCCTGGGTATCGACGGCATTCAGCGCTACCGATGCGGCCTGCGCACTGTTGAGCCGCGTGACCTTGACGGTCATGGCATCCGCCGCATTGTTGGCCGCCGTAATCGCCACTGTCCGCGCGGCATCGCCCTCGATCAGGCGCAGATCGGCGGGTTGGAGTTCGGCGAGCCTGCGCACCGTCGCGTCGTCGGGCTTGGCGGCGGCGCCGTCGGTCAGGAAGGCGAGGGTACCGGGCTTGATGCCGTTCAGCGCGGCGCGCAGCGCCTGGAAGGCGCGTTCGCGGTCCGGCACAAGCGGTCGTGGCTCGGCGGCGCGCAGCTTGTCGCGGGCGGCAGCGGCGGTGCCGGGCACGGCGTCGTTGGTCGGATCGGCGGTGAAGGCGATCGACACTGGCGTGCCGGCGGATTCGGCATCGTCTATCAATGCGTCGGCGGTCTGGATGCGGCGCTCCCAGTCGGGTGCCGCGGCCCAGCTGTTGTCGACGAAGAGGACGAGTGGGCCACCTGATGCGAGTGAACTGGTGCGTGGATTGAAAACCGGATCGGCGATCGCAAGGATGATGGCGGCAGCGAGCAGCATGCGCAGCAGCGTCAGCCACCACGGGCTTTGCGCCGGCGTCTCCTCGCGCTTCAGCACGGAGGCTAGAATTTTCAGCGGCGGAAAGACTTCGGTCTTCGGACGTGGCGGCGTCAGCCGCAGCAGCCACCAGATGATGGGCAAGGCAAGGAGCGCGCCGAGAATGGCGGGATAGGCGAAAGCGAAGGGAAGGGCGTTCATAGCTGCCCTCCATGCGTTGCCTTGGCCGGCATGCCGGACAGATACATGTGCACCGCGACCAGCGCCTCCGACGCAAGGTGATCGGTGCGGTGGCTCGCGAAGGTCCAGCCGAGATGGCGCAGCGACTGGCCGAGGCTGTCCCTGCGGGCGAGATAGGCGGTGCGATAGGCCTCGCGGATATGTTCGGCGCGGCCGGAGATAAGCTTGGCGCCGCTCTCGGGATCGGTGAATTCGGTGCGGCCGCTATAGGGGAATATCTCCTCGGCCGGATCTGATATCTCGACCACGTGGCCGCGCAGGCCACGGCGGGCAAGCGGGCCGAGCCGTTCCATGATTGCCGGCGCATCGTCGAGGAAATCGCCGATAAGGACGAGGTCGCTCCAGCCGCGGATCATCGCCGTTTCCGGCAGGCCGCCGGTCAGCGGCGTGTGCATGAGAGCGGCTGCGAGGCGTTCGGCGGCGTTACGGGCGGAGGCGGGTTCCATGATGCCGGGGCAGCCGATGCGCTCGCCGGAGCGGGCGAGGATTTCGGCAAGCGCCAGCATGATGACCAGCGCGCGGCTTTCCTTGGAGACGCTGCCATAGCTCGACTTGTACATCATCGAGGGCGACATGTCGCACCAGAGCCAGATCGTATGCGCTGCCTCCCATTCGCGCTCGCGCACATAGGTATGATCGTCGCGGGCGGAGCGACGCCAATCGATGCGCGACAGGCTCTCGCCCTCGGCATAGGGACGGAACTGCCAGAAATTCTCGCCGATGCCGCGCTTGCGGCGGCCATGCCAGCCGGCGATCACCGTGTTGGCGATGCGCTTGGCTTCCACCAGGCAGTCCGGTACCAGGGCGGCCCGCTGCCTTGCGCGGGAAAGGGCATCGCTGCCGGGTGTCGGATTGACGATCTGTCCGATAGATGCCACGCGTCCGGCTTCCTTATCCCTTTGCCTGCTTGACCAGTCCGGCGATGACATCACGCACCGACATGCCTTCGGCGCGGGCGGCGAAAGTCAGCGCCATGCGGTGCTGAAGAATGGGTTCGGCGAGCGCGAAGATATCGTCCAGAGACGGGGCGAGACGGCCTTCGTAGAGCGCGCGGGCACGCGCGCAGAGCATCATCGCCTGGCCGGCGCGCGGGCCGGGGCCCCAGGCGACATTCTTTTCGGTCGAGGCATTGCCCTGTCCTGGGCGGGCGGAACGCACCAGCGCCAGGATGGCATCGACGACCGTGTCGCTCACCGGCATCTGGCGCACCAGGGTCTGGATCTCGAGCAGCCTCTGTGCATCGATGATGGCTTCCGGCCGGGTTTCGCCCAGGCCCGTCGTCTCAAGCAGGATCTGGCGCTCGGCGGCGAGTTCAGGGTAATTGACGTCGACCTGCAGCAGGAAGCGGTCGAGCTGGGCTTCGGGCAGGGGATAGGTGCCTTCCTGCTCGAGCGGGTTCTGGGTGGCAAGCACATGGAAGGGCGCCGGCAGGTCATAACGCTGGCCGGCGATCGTGATATGGTATTCCTGCATGGATTGCAGGAGGGCCGACTGGGTACGCGGCGAGGCACGGTTGATCTCGTCGGCCATCAGGAGCTGGGCGAAGACCGGGCCCTTGACGAAACGGAAGGAGCGGCGTCCACTGTCGTCCTGGTCCATCACCTCGGAGCCGAGAATATCCGAGGGCATCAGATCAGGCGTGAACTGGATGCGGTTGGCGGCAAGGCCGAGCACCTCGCCGAGCGTCGTCACCAGTCTGGTCTTGGCAAGGCCGGGAACGCCGACGAGCAGGGCATGGCCGCCTGACAGCACGGCGAGAATGGTGTTCTCGACGACGCTTTCCTGGCCGAAGATTACTTTCGAGACTTCACCGCGGATGGCGGCGATATCGGAGAGCGCCTTTTCGGCGGCGGCGACGATCGCCTTTTCATCGAGGCTGGCTTCGGTCTTCATCATACCCATGCGTATCTCCAACGGCTGAAATCATTCGGCAGCGAATCGGCGGACTTATACATGTGCCTCATGCCCGATAGAGTTATGGAGATGTGACGGGCTGACAAGTTCGTTGCGAATGACTATCTCGTGACTTTACTTCGTTAAGGACAAACCGGGACGGAAGAATGGCAGCCGAGGAAATCAGCGGACAGGCGGATGCGGCGGGACTTGCCGCACTGATTTCGCGCGCGTCTCAGGAAAATGCCGGAAAAAAACGAGGATTACCGCCGGTCGAGCGGTGGAATCCGCCTTTCTGCGGCGATATCGACATGGAAATCCGGGCGGACGGTACCTGGTTCTACATGGGCACGCCGATTGGCCGACCGGCGCTGGTGCGGCTGTTCTCGACGGTTTTAAGAAAAGACGACGACCAGAAGACCTATCTCGTAACTCCTGTGGAAAAGGTCGGTATTAGGGTCGTCGACGCGCCTTTCATCGCCGTGGAGGTGAGCGTGACGGAGCGGCAAGGCCAACAGGTGCTGACCTTCCGCACCAATGTCGGCGATGTCGTGGAGGCGGGAGGAGAGCATCGGCTGTGCTTTGCCATTGCAGGCGAGAATGCCGAATTGAAACCCTATCTGCATGTGCGCGGGCGGCTGGAGGCGCTGGTGTCGCGTGCGGTGATGTATGAACTGGTGGCGCTCGGCGAGACGCTCGAGGTCGAGGGACAGGCGATGTTCGCCGTCCGCTCCGCCGGAGAAGTCTTTGCGATGATGCCGGCCGATGAACTGGATGCGCTTTCCCGATGAATGATGCAATTACCCAACGTTATCCGCTGTTTTCCGCAGCCGAATTCCGCCGCCGCGCGCTCAACCAGAATGGTGGGCCGGTCGATCATGCCTGGCGCGATCACGGGGACCACATCCTCAATCCCGATATCGTCGCCGAGGTCGAGACCTTCGAGCTGCGCGACGCCGCCGTGCTCGTGCCCGTCGTCGACGACGGCGAGGAAGCGCATGTGATCTTCACCAAGCGCACGGCGACGCTGCGCAAACATTCCGGGCAGATCGCCTTTCCCGGCGGCTCGATCGATCCCGCCGATATCTCGCCCGAAATGGCGGCGATCCGAGAAACGGAAGAAGAGATCGGCCTGGCCGGTTCCTTCGTCGAAACCGTCGGGCGGCTGCCGAATTACCTTGCCTCGACGGGCTTCCGCATTACGCCGGTGCTCGGCGTCGTCTCGCCGGGCTTTGCGCTGACGCTGAACCCGACCGAGGTGGACGACGTGTTCGAGGTGCCGCTTTCCTTCCTGATGGATCCTGCCAATCACACCCGCGACAGACGTGTCATCGACGGCGTCGACCGGCATTTCTACCGCGTGCCCTTTGAAACCAGAATGATCTGGGGCATCACCGCGGGCATCGTCCGCACGCTTTACGAAAGGCTTTATGCATGACCGGCATCGCCGACCAAGCATGGTTCCGCGACCCGGCCCTCGGCCGGATCTTGGCACTTCTCAATGCCGATGGCGGGGAAGGGCGGGTGGTTGGCGGAGCGGTGCGCAACAGCCTGATGGGCCTGCCGGTCAATGATGTCGACATAGCCACGACACTCAGACCGGAGGCGGTGATGGAGCGGGCGGCGGCGGACGGCATCAAGGCAGTCCCAACCGGCCTGGAGCACGGCACGGTGACGCTCGTCATCGACGGCAAGCCCTTCGAGGTGACGACCCTTCGCACCGACGTCGAGACCGACGGACGCCATGCCAAGGTTGCCTTCAGCACCGACTGGAAGGCAGACGCCGAACGGCGGGATCTGACGATCAACGCGCTTTATGCCGATGCAAAGGGCGAGGTGGTGGATCTCGTTGGCGGGCTTGCCGACATTGAGACGCGCAACATCCGCTTCATCGGCGACGCTGCAAGGCGTATTGCCGAGGATCATTTGCGTATCCTGCGCTTCTTCCGCTTCTTTGCCTATTACGGTTCCGGGAGGCCGGATGCCGAGGGGCTGAAGGCGTGTTCCCTCGCGCGCTCGAAACTGACGACGCTTTCGGCAGAACGCGTCTGGTCTGAACTGCGAAAGCTGCTAGGTGCTGCCGATCCTGGCCGGGCGCTGCTCTGGATGCGGCAGGTGGCGGTGCTGACGGAAATCCTGCCGGAATCGGAACGATGGGGGATCGATGCGATCCCGTCGCTGATCACCACCGAAAAGGCGCTCGGCTGGACGCCCGATCCGTTGCTGCGCCTTGCGGCGATCGTGCCGCCCGATGCGGCGCGTATGGAGGCGCTTGCCGCCCGGCTCAAACTCTCGAATGCGGAAGCGGCCACTCTCAAGGCCTGGGCCATGGCAGCGCCTGTCAATGACGACATGTCGTCGGCGGCCTTCGAACGGCTGCTTTACCGCAACGGCGCTGACGGCATCACGACACGGCTGAAGCTCGCGCTTGCGGTTGCGCGCGGCAAGGCTGAAGGCGATTTCGACGAAATGGCGCGGTCGGCTCGGCTTATCAAGCTGCTGGACAGGGCAATGCACTGGAAGAAGCCACAGTTTCCGCTGAACGGCGGCGACGTGATTGCGGCAGGAATCGCGTCCGGCCCGCGCGTCGGCGAACTGCTTGCCGGCCTGGAAAACCAGTGGGTGGAGGAAAACTTCGTTGCCGACCGGGCGGCGCTGCTCGCCCGGCTGCAGGAACGCGTGCAATAATCAGGCGGCGGTCGCTTCGTCGCGAATGCGAGCCTTGATATTATCCACCATGTTCTCGCGGATCGTGGTCTCGCCGTGAGCATTTTTCAGGTGCTCGACGGCACGGCGGACCACCTCGGCGTCGCTATCTGCCCGTGTATGCCAGGCGCAGCCCGGAACGAGAGTGCCGCATTCGAAAAGTCGCATGGTCTTCTCCTCTGTTCGAAACACAACGACGATCGCGATCTTACGCGATTTATGAATGTGCGGGGGGAGGGAAGGTTCCGGCCGGCAATCGACATGCCGGCCAGTAAAGGCCGTGTCAGTCGGGCATCGCCCATGCTTTGTAGGTCTCCAAGAGGTGGCCGGGCATGTTGCTGTTGGCGGCCGCTGCTTCATTCTGCAGCTGTTCCGGCGACTTTCCGCTGGCCAGTTGCAGCTTGACCTGCTCGATGAAGCAGGACAGCGGCAGATCCGAGCCGCTCTTGGTCCGCAGTTTCTCGGCAATGCGCGTCAGAAACTCGGATGTGTCGATCGTGCGGGATGTTTCCTGGACATCCGTGGACGCTGGCGAGCCACTTTGTATCGTCATGACAATCCTCCTCCGATTGTTACGCACATACATATAAAGTTAGGACGCACTGAGTTTTCGTGAAGGTCTATCACCTCGAATTTATCGATGAGATATCACAGTTTCATGGCCAGCGGACGACGGGGGGCAACGAAGAGAGAATGGATTCGACGTTGCCGCCGGTCTTCAGGCCGAAGATCGTGCCGCGATCATACAGCAGATTAAATTCGACGTAGCGGCCTCGGCGGATCAATTGTTCGTCGCGATCGGCCTCTGTCCACAATTTATCGAAGTTGGAGCGGACGATTTTCGGATAGACCATGGCGAAAGCCCGGCCGACATCACGCGTGAAGGCGAAATCGGCGTCCCAGCCGCCAACTTCCTCGCTTGAATGCAGCCAGTCATAGAAGATGCCGCCGATGCCGCGGGCCTCGTTGCGGTGTTTCAGGAAGAAATATTCGTCGCACCACGCCTTGTACGCATCGTAATCGGCGACGGCATGATTGCGGCAGGCGATCTCCATGGCCTTGTGGAAGAGCTGACTGTCCTCGTCTTCCTGCGTGCGGCGGCGCGACAACACCGGCGTCAGGTCGGCCCCGCCGCCGAACCAGCGGCTGGTGGTGACGACCATGCGGGTATTCATGTGCACCGCCGGAACGTTGGGGTTGACAGGATGGGCAATCAGCGAGATGCCGGAGGCCCAGAAACGCGGATCATCCTTGGCGCCGGGTATCTGGGCGCGGAAATCCGAGGCGAATTCGCCGTACACGGTGGAGGTATGGACGCCGACCTTTTCGAAGACGCGGCCTTCCATCATCGACATCCGGCCACCGCCGCCGGCGCCATTTTCGCGCGACCAGTCCTTGGCGACGAAGCGGCCGGGCTCCTGATCGGAGAGCGGCCCTTCCAACTCATCCTCGATGGCCTCGAAGGAGGCGCAGATCGTATCGCGCAACCCCTCGAACCAATTGCGGGCGGCAGCCTTCTTCTGTTCGATATCGTCAGGCAAGCCGATCGGCAGTTCCGGTCTTTCCATTTACGCCTCCGACGGTCGACATCTCCTTCGGAGGCGACTCGCTCATTCTTGATTGCCCGCCATGATTAGCAGTTGGTGCTGCATCTCGCCAAGCCAAGGCAGGCACTGGGCGCTTCCAAGATTCGACTCGCAAATCGAGAATTTCGATATTACCTTTTCCGAGGAGGTAGGTGTGATGAAAAAAGTTCCAGGGCCTCCGTCTTTCGACGGCCTGAAGCGCAGGATAGCGAGACATCGGGCGGAAAATCCGCCGAGCAAGAAGGACCATTTCGTGCGTGAGACATATTGCCTCGGCCTCATGGATGCACGCGCCAAGGCGCGCGAATGGTTCGACGAATATCCGAAAGCCGCTTACTGGACCGAAGTGGAAAGCTGGCGCCAGCTCGACGGCGACCAGATCGAATTCACCATGCGCCGCCTGCCTTCGGCTGATTGACCGTCACTTCGCAGCGGTGCGCACGCGGCTTTCGATCAGCAGGCCGCTTTCATCCATGATCGGATGCGCCACGGACACGATGTGGGCGTTGAGGCGCTTCAGGTCGCGCAACATGTCGAGATGCAGCGAACTCGTCTGAAGGCTGTCGGCGCGGCCGTCACGAAGGCGTTCGAGGTGGCGCTCGGCCGATTGTTTTTCCATCCGGCGCACCTCGACTTTTACCTCCATCATCTGACGCGCGAGATTGAAATCGCGGGTGACGAAGATCGTCTGGGCGACGCGCAGATTGTCGATCGTCAGATCGAACAGCTTGCGCAGTTCCTGATGACCGTCCTCGGAAAATTTTAAACCGAGAGAGATTTTCTTCGCCACCTGCTCCGCCAGGCCCTTCTCGATGATGTCGCCCATATGTTCGAGATTGATCGCGTAATCGATGACGACGATCGAGCGGCGGGCATTCTCGTCGCTGAGACCCTCGCGGCCGAGCTTCGAGAGATAGACCTTCACCGCCTGCTGCAGCCGGTCGACGCGCTCTTCGAGGGCGGATATCTCGGCAAGCTTCGATGCGTCGTTACGCTCGAAAGCTTCGGAGACCCGGATCAGCATGCGCTCGATCAGGTCGCCGACGCCAAGCACTTCGCGGGTGGCGCTGGCAAGGGCCACGACCGGCGTCGAAAGCTCCTGCGCATCCAGATATTTCGGGGCGCTGTCGGGCTCGGCCTGATCCGGCACCAGCCTGGCCATCAGGGCGGCGAGCGGGCGGGAGAATGGCCAGGCCAGCGCCGCCAGCAGAAGGTTGAAGGCAAGATGCGCGTCGACCGGCAGCTTGGCGGGACCAAAGGGCAGCATTTGGATGAGTTCCGCGCCATATCCCGCCAGCGGCAGGGCGATGAGGCAGCCAAGCGTGCGGACGGCGAGATTGCCGAGAGTGACGCGCCGAGCCGAAACCGGGCCGGACAATGTCGCGACGACAGGCGGTATTGCGCCGCCGAGATTGGCGCCGAGCACGAGCACGATGACGAGTTCGGCGGAGACCACGCCGGCCGAGGCGAGCGACAGGATGAGCACCACCACCGCAAGGCTCGACGAGGACGCGAAGGCAAGCGCTGCCGAGACGATCATGGCCACAGGCAGGGCGCCGTCCAGCAGGCCGATGAAGGCGGCAAGGGCGGGAGAGGCGCGCATCGGTTCCGTCGCAAGGCCAAGGAGGTGCAGCGACAACAGCATCAGCCCGATGCCGATCAGCGCTGTGCCGCCGCCCTGGCTGGCGCTGGAACGGCCGCGGCAAAGCACGATCCCGGCAAGGATCAGAAGCGGAGAGAGCCATTCGATGCCCGTTGCCACGATCCAGGCGGTGATCGCGGTGCCGACATTGGCGCCGAGCAACACGATCTGCGCCATGCGCGGCTTGATCAGGTCACGCTCGACGAAGGAGGCCGTCATCAGTGCCGTTGCCGTGGAGCTCTGCAGCGCGATGGTTGCGACGAGGCCTGACAGGAAAGAACGAAGGCTGCCGCGTGTGCCGGTCGCCAGACCTGTTCTCAGGCGGGCGCCGAAGGCCCTGGACACGCCATCCTTTACCTGCGCGAGGCCGAACAGCAGCAGAGCCACGGCGCCGAACAGATTGATCATGATGATTGTAGAGTCCATTTTGTTGTTTTTATTCTTCTTTCACAGATCTGGAGGAATGCATTTTTCCTCACACGGCCATTCCAACTTGTTGGAATCATGGAAGCCAATGCTGAATTTTTGATTGCCCGGCTAATAAATATACGCCGGTTTGACAGAGAGACAACGCTATTTTGCGACATATTCTGGAGCGGATCGGCAATTCCGCGGGCCTTGCTCCGCCAGCGCCGGTGTCCGTCAGGCCCAGACGGTTTGGCGCATCGCCTCGCCGACGATCATGGCGGCCGAGACGGCGACGTTGATCGACCGCTGGCCTTCGATCATCGGGATCAGGATGCGGGCGTCGGCGCTCTCATGCACCTGGTCCGGCACGCCGGCGCTTTCTCGACCGAAGAGCAGGACATCGTCCGGGCGGAAAGCAAGATCGGTGTAGCGCTCCGCAGCCTTTGTCGAGGCGAGGATCAGGCGGCGGCCGGTGCTCAGACGCCACGCCTCGAAGCGGTCCCAGTTGACATGGCGGGTGAGGGCGGCGGCGGCGATATAGTCCATGCCGGCCCGTTTCAGGTTGCGGTCGGAGATGTCGAAGCCGGCGGGTTCGATCAGATCGACCGCGAAGCCAAGGCAGGCGGCAAGACGCAGGATGTCGCCGGTATTGCCTGCTATATCCGGCTGATAGAGTGCCAGTCTGAGTGAAGTCATGATGCGCCGTTTTCCTGCTTTCGCCGCTCAAGGCCTAATGCAACTGTGATTTCGGCGCAACAGGGCGCGTTTTTGGCACAACAGGGCTGGAAAATTCCTCGTTTTCGCGTTATCGGTGCATATCTTCAATCGCCAGCAAGGAGCGCCAGAATGAATATTTTGCTGTATGTGCGCCTCCCGGCCGTGATGCCAAGCGGTGCGATTTTCCGCCGATAGTGCGGGTTTCTTCCCTGAATTTCCTTTTTTGATCCATTGTGCGGCTGTCTCAGCCTCGCCCCTTGAACGTTCGGTTCCCATATGTGCTTGCATGGCGCTGGGATGGCGCGAAGCCGGGAGCCGGAACGCTGACGTTTCGGAGCAATTTCATGTTTGGCTGGTTCGAACAGCGACTCAATCCCTTTCCCAGCGAGGACCCTGTCGCCCCGCCGAAAGGTCTCTTTGCCTTTTGCTGGCATTACAGCAAGCCGGCTGCGCCCTGGCTCGGCCTGATGGCCGTGCTGACCGCGCTGATCGCTATCGGCGAAGTGGCGCTCTTCCAGTTCCTCGGCGACATCGTCGACTGGCTGACCAATGCCGACCGCGCCACATTCCTGGAGAGAGAAGGCCACAAGCTTTTCTGGATGGCGGCGCTGGTGCTGATCGGCCTGCCTGTGGTAGCCGGGCTCGATTCGCTCATCATGCATCAGATGATGCTCGGCAATTATCCGATGATCGCACGCTGGCAGATGCACCGCTTCCTGCTGCGCCACAGCATGTCGTTCTTTGCCAACGAGTTTGCCGGGCGTGTCGCCACCAAGGTGATGCAGACCTCGCTTGCCGTACGTGAAACGGTGATGAAGATCCTCGACGTCTTCGTCTATGTCGTCACCTACTTCCTGACGATGATCATCGTGATTGCGGCGGCGGACTGGCGGCTGATGATCCCGATCCTCGTCTGGCTCGCGGTCTATATCAGCATCGTCGCCTATTTCGTGCCGCGGCTTCGCAAGATCGCGGCGGCGCAGGCGGATGCGCGTTCGATGATGACGGGCCGCGTGGTCGACAGCTATACGAATATCGCGACGGTCAAGCTGTTTTCGCATGCGGGCCGCGAGGAGGTCTATGCCAAGGAGGGCATGGACGAGTTCCTGCAGACCGTGCACAAGCAGATGCGCAAGGTGACGCTCTTCCACATCAGCGTCTATGTGAACAACTGCGTTGCGCTCTTCGTCATCTCGGGCCTGTCGATCTGGTTCTGGCTGAACGGGGCGATCTCGGTCGGTGCCATCGCCATCGCTATCGGTCTTGCCATGCGCGTCAACGGCATGTCGCAATGGATCATGTGGGAAGTCTCGGCGCTGTTCGAGAATATCGGTACGGTCTATGACGGCATGGAGATGATGAGCAAACAGCACGACATCGTCGACAAGCCGGGCGCACCCACCCTGACGGCGAAGAAGGGCGCGATCCACTACGACCGCATCCGCTTCCACTACGGCAAGAGCAAGGGCGTCATCGACAACCTGTCGCTCGACATCAAGGCAGGCGAGAAGGTCGGTCTGGTCGGCCGTTCCGGTGCCGGCAAGACGACGCTGATGAACCTGCTGCTGCGCTTTTACGATCTGGAGACCGGCCGCATCACCATCGACGGGCAGGATATCGCCGGCGTCTCGCAGGAAAGCCTGCGTTCGCTGATCGGCGTGGTGACGCAGGACACCTCGCTGCTGCATCGCTCGATCCGCGACAACATCGCCTATGGTCGTCCCGAAGCAACGGACGACGAGGTGATCGAGGCCGCCAAACGCGCCAATGCCTGGGAGTTCATCGAAGGCCTCGTCGACATGCAGGGCCGCGCGGGGCTCGACGCGCAGGTCGGCGAACGCGGCGTCAAACTGTCAGGCGGCCAGCGGCAGCGCGTCGCGATCGCCCGCGTCTTCCTGAAGGACGCGCCGATCCTGGTGCTCGACGAGGCGACCTCGGCGCTCGATTCGGAAGTCGAGGCGGCGATCCAGGAAAACCTCTTCGCCTTGATGGAGGGCAAGACGGTGATCGCCATCGCCCACCGGCTTTCGACGCTGACGGAGATGGACCGGCTGATCGTGCTCGACAAGGGCCGGATCATCGAGGCCGGCTCGCACAGCGAACTGATCGAAGCAGGCGGTATCTATGCCGACCTCTGGAACCGCCAGTCCGGCGGCTTCCTCTCCGATCACGCCGACGAAGCGGAAGTGGCGGCGGAATAACATAAATGAGGCCCTCTCGGCGAAAGCGGAGAGGGCCTCTTGAATACTGAGGGTGGTTTCCAGCTGCTGGGGCCCGAGCGCGTTTGCGTTCTATCCGCTCAAAGGCTGTCGGCCCAATCGATCACGCGGTGATGTTCGACGACGATCATGGTGTTGGCGGCTGCGATCGCGCGCAGTGCGACGAGACGACGCTGCTCTTCCTGGTCCAGCCAGGCGGTAATGGCCTCGGCGACGATCTCGTCGCGCGGCAACCCTAGGGCGAATGCCAGGGCATCCAGCCTTTCTGCAAGCGGAAGCGGAACATGCACATCGAGCATTTTCGTTTCCATGGAAGTGGTCTCCGGTAAAGCGCGATCGTAACGTGAGATTGTGACCGGTTCGGGGGCATTCAATGGGTATGCCGCCGATGTTACCATTAATTACCAAAATATAAGGTTTCGGTCGCTTTTCATTCCCTTTGCCGGTCCGGTTATTCCGCCTATATCGCTTCTATGTTCTTAAGCCCCATCCTCCGCCGGTTCGAAACCTGGATCGATCCGTTCCGCCCACGCGCCAATCTCCAGCCGCCGCGCTCGACGCTCGGATTCATCTGGTTCTATATCGGCCAGGCGAGGACGCCGTTCATCGCCATGCTTGTTCTCGGCGGCGCGTCGGCGGCGATCGAGGCAGCGCTCTTCTGGTTCGTCGGGCGGCTCGTCGATATCCTCGGCAGCATCACGCCGGGGGCCGGCTGGAGCGGCCTTCTGGCTGCCCATGGCGGTGAGCTGTTCGGCATGCTCGCCCTCATCGGGCTCGTGCGCTTCGTCATCGCCTTCCTGATCGCGCTCGTCGACCAGCAGGTGATCACGCCGGGCTTCTACAATCTCGCGCGCTGGCAATCCTATCTCCACGTCTCCAGGCAGTCATTGTCGTTTTTCCAGAGCGATTTTTCCGGACGCATCGTCACCAAGGTCTGGTCGGCCGGGCAGGCCACCGGCGATCTCGTCACCTCGCTGATGGAAAGCGTCTGGTTCGTCGGCATCTATGCCGTAACGACGCTCGTGCTCGTCGCCCGGTTGGACTTTTCCCTTGCCGCCGTCGTGCTGTTCTGGCTTGGCGCATTCAGCCTGCTGGCGCGCCACTTTGTCCCGCGGATCCGCCATCATTCCCGCGAAACGGCGGAAGCCGGATCGATGCTAAACGGCAGGATGGTCGACTCCTACAGCAACATGCAGACGCTGAAGCTGTTTGCACGCGACGAGGAGAGCGACCGCTACATGCGGCAGGGCTTCGATATCTATCAGGATACGGTGCTGCGCTTCACGCGGTTCATCACCGGCGTCAGGGCCTCGATGGCGCTGCTTTCCGGCCTGATGATCGTGACGATGGCGGGCCTGAGCGTCGATCTCTGGCTGCGCGGCCTCATCAGCTCGGGTGCGGTGGCGTTTTCGCTGGCGCTGGTGCTCAGGCTGAATTTCCTGCTCGGACGGTTGATGACGCAATTCAACGGTATCATGCGCAACCTCGGCACCATCCAGAACGCCGCCGAGCTGATCTCCCAACCTCTGGGGCTCGTCGACCGGACCGATGCGAAGACCTTGGTGATCCGGCAGCCCGGCATCCGTTTCGACAATGTTTCCTTCCGCTACGGCAAGGGCCACCAGCCGGTCGTCGAGAATTTCTCGCTGACCATCCGCCCGGGCGAAAAGGTCGGGATCGTCGGCCGTTCGGGCGCCGGGAAATCGACGCTGATGAACCTGCTGCTGCGCCTCTACGATATTCAGGATGGCCGCATTCTCGTCGACGGTCAGGATATCGCAGCCGTGACGCAGGAATCCCTCAGGATGCAGATCGGCGTCGTCAGCCAGGACACCTCGCTGCTGCATCGTTCGGTGCGCGACAACATCCTGTTCGGACGGCCGGATGCCGGCGAGGAGGGGCTGGTCGAGGCGGCCAGGCGCGCCGAAGCCATCGAGTTCATCGAACGCCTGCAGGATCAGCAGGGCCGCAGAGGTTTCGATGCGCATGTCGGCGAACGCGGGGTCAAACTGTCCGGCGGGCAGCGGCAGCGTATCGCCATTGCCCGCGTCATGCTGAAGGACGCGCCGATCCTCGTTCTCGACGAAGCGACGTCGGCGCTCGATTCGGAAGTGGAGGAAGCGATCCAGTCCAATCTCCACCGGATCATGGAAGGCAAGACGGTGCTTGCGATCGCCCATCGGCTGTCGACGATCGCCGCGCTCGATCGGCTGATCGTCGTCGATCTCGGACGGATCATCGAGGAAGGCAGCCATGACGCACTGCTTCGCCACGGCGGGCTCTATGCCGAGCTTTGGGCGCGCCAGTCCGGCGGCTTCCTTGCTACGGATGAGGATGCAGGCTCAAGGGTCGACGACGAATTCCGCCATGAGGCCAAAATGATTTGATCCGAAGCCGTTCTCGATGCGGCGGACCGATTTAAGCCGCAGCGGCGCGCGGGTAAAGATATGATCGATCGGAATACCGAAGGCGCCGGCGCGGATCGGCCATGTCGCGGGCTCCAGCGATGCCGTGCCCAAGCCTTGAGTGCGCATGAGATACTGCATGTCGGGCGCGAGAATCGACGTATTGAAATCACCGGCCAGAACGAGCGGTCCCGAAAGGGTAGGGATGACCTCCGCGAGATCCCAGACCTCCAGGCCGTGGAACTCGTCGTAATAAGGTTTGGTCAGGTGCGCGGCGAGGAAATTGACCTTCTGGCCATCGAAATCGATCGTCGAGATCGTCAACCGGTTGCGCCAGAGCAGGCCGAGATTGCGGATGCGGGGTTCGATCAGCGGACGCTTCGACAGCACCAGCGTATCGCATTGCTCCATGCCGACGCCGCAGCCGATATAATAGGGATAAGTCTTCAACAACCGCGGCAGTTCCGACAGCAGCGGTTCGGCCTCCAGGATGTTGACGACGTCGGCGCCTGAGGCGATGACCATGTCGGCGATGTGAGGGCCGTTTGCGAAATTATCGTTCTCGATGTTGAAGGACATCAGCCTGAAGAGGGCCGGGCGGCTCTCTTCGACTGAGGGTTCGACGAATTCGCGCATCATCGCAATGCCATGGACTGCAAGGACCGCCGATACCGCGAGCGTCAGCAGGCCATACCAGTGTCGCTTGACGAGAAGGGCTGCGACCGAAGCCACCGCGCCGGCAACCGCCAGATGGACCTGGAAGCTGTAAAAAAAGGACAGCAGATAAAAATCGGTGACGTATCGCAGGGAGATGATGGCGAGAACAAGCGTCGTAAGGACGCTGAATACGCAAAAAATCGTGTCTCTCATCCGCTCCGGTCCGGCTCGCTGGCGTGGCTTGGACTGCGCCTATCACGAGGGCATTTTTGTTGCAATGCAACATAACGGCAAGCGCGTGTTTGCCTTAAAAAATTCATCCGAAATTTCCCGCGACATTGTGCCCTCATCCCCTTGCCAAGGCTGGACATAATTTGCGATCAAGCATAGAACGCGCCGGATTGCTGGGGAATCTATGGCCGAATTGTGTCTAGAGAGATTCGCCGGCAGAGGGGGCAGGGCGGAATTCCGCGAAAATTGCGCAGAGGATGTTAGCCGTGAGCGAACACGAAACGACAAGCGAGGGCACGGGCGAACCCACTCGCCGTGATTTCCTTTATCTCACCACTGGTATGGCGGGCGCCGTTGGCGCCGTCGCGGTCGCTTGGCCGTTCATCGATCAGATGCGTCCTGACGCTTCGACGCTCGCTCTCGCCTCGATCGAAGTCGACGTTGCCAGCCTGGAACCCGGCATGTCGCTGACGGTCAAATGGCGCGGCAAGCCGATCTTCATCCGCAATCGCACCCCGGAAGAAGTGACGGCCGCAGCCGATGTTCCGCTGTCGGATCTCAAGGACCCGATTGCGCGCAATGCAAACCTTCCCGCCGACGCTCAGGCAACGGGTGTTGACCGTTCGGGCGGCAAGGACAAGGAAAACTGGATCGTCATGATCGGCACCTGCACGCATCTCGGCTGCGTACCGCTCGGCCAGGCCGGCGAATACAATGGTTGGTTCTGTCCCTGCCATGGCTCGGTCTACGACACGGCCGGCCGCATTCGCAAAGGTCCTGCGTCCGAGAACCTGGCGATCCCGACCTTTTCATTTGTGTCCGATACCAAAATCAAGATCGGTTGAGGGGAGACTGATATATGAGTGGCCATTCCAGCTACGAGCCATCAACCGGCCTCGAGAAATGGGTCGATGCGCGCCTTCCGCTGCCGCGCATGGTCTATGATAGTTTCGTCGCCTATCCGGTTCCGCGTAACCTGAACTATGCCTATACTTTTGGCGCAATGCTCTCCGTCATGCTGATCCTTCAGATATTGACGGGTGTGGTTCTCGCCATGCACTATGCCGCCGAGACGACGATTGCCTTCAATTCCGTTGAAAAGATCATGCGCGACGTCAATCATGGCTGGCTGCTGCGCTATATGCATGCCAACGGCGCGTCTTTCTTCTTCGTCGCGGTCTACCTGCACATTGCCCGCGGCCTCTACTACGGCTCCTACAAGGCGCCGCGAGAAATTCTCTGGATTCTCGGTGTGGTCATTTATCTCCTGATGATGGCGACCGGTTTCATGGGTTACGTTCTGCCCTGGGGCCAGATGTCCTTCTGGGGTGCGACCGTCATCACCGGCTTCTTCTCGGCCTTTCCCCTGATTGGCGAATGGTTGCAGCAGTTCCTACTCGGCGGCTTTGCCGTCGAACAGCCGACGCTGAACCGCTTCTTCTCGCTGCATTACCTGCTGCCCTTCATGATCGCCGGCGTCGTCGTCCTGCACATCTGGGCGCTGCATGTCGTCGGCCAGACGAACCCGACGGGCGTCGAGGTCAAGACGAAGACGGACACGGTGCGCTTCACGCCCTATGCGACGATGAAGGATGCTCTCGGTGTATCGGTCTTCCTGCTGGTCTATGCCTATTTCGTCTTCTACATGCCGAACTTCCTCGGCCATGCCGACAACTACATCCCGGCCGACCCGTTGAAGACGCCGGCCCACATCGTTCCGGAATGGTACTTCCTGCCGTTCTACGCGATGCTGCGTTCGATCACCTTCAACGTCGGCCCGATCGATTCCAAGCTCGGGGGCGTGCTGGTGATGTTCGGTGCGATCATCGTGCTGTTCTTCCTGCCCTGGCTCGACACTTCCAAGGTTCGCTCCGCGGTCTATCGTCCCTGGTACAAGGTGTTCTACTGGCTGTTCGTGATCAACGCGATCATCCTCGGCTGGCTCGGATCGCAGCCGGCGGAAGGTGACTTCGTCTGGATCTCTCAGGTCTGCACGCTCCTCTACTTCGCATTCTTCCTGGTTGCCATGCCGGTGCTCGGCCTCCTCGAGACACCGCGCCGCATCCCGAACTCGATCACCGAAGCGGTGCTCGAGAAGCGCAACAAGACAGCTGCCGCCAGTGCAGCGGCCAATGCGTAAGCGCGCGACGGAAGGGAACAGAAACATGAAAACGCTTGTTGCAAGCATTCTCTCGCTCGCTGTCGTTGCCGGTCTCAGCGGCGCGGCCCTGGCCGAGGAGGCGCCCGCCAACGGTGCGGCTCCGGCCCATCACGCGGAAGGTGAGACGCCGCATTATCCGCTGAAGCATCCGAAGGAGGAGGAATGGTCTTTCGCCGGTCCGTTCGGCCATTACGACAAGGGCCAGCTCCAGCGCGGCCTCAAGGTCTACACGGAAGTCTGTGCAGCCTGTCATTCGATGAAGCTCGTGCCTTTCCGCACGCTCCACGAGCTCGGCTATTCCGAGGCGCAGGTGAAGGCCTTCGCCGCGAACTATGAGGTCCAGGATGGTCCCGACGCCAGCGGCGAGATGTTTACCCGCAAGGCGGTTCCTTCCGATTACTTCCCGTCGCCTTTCCCCAATGCTGAAGCCGCGGCTGCTTCCAACAATGGCGCGGCTCCGCCCGATTTTTCGCTGATTGCCAAGGCCCGCTCAGTCGAGCGCGGCTTTCCGCAGTTCGTTTTCGACATTTTCACGCAATATCAGGAAAGCGGCCCGGACTATATCCACGCACTGCTGACCGGCTATGAAGAGCCGCCGGCCGGTTTCCAGGTGCCGCAGGGGGGACATTATAACCCTTATTTCAATGCTGCCGCCGTCCTTGCCATGCCAAAGCCGCTCTCTGACGGCCAGGTGACCTATGACGACGGCGCGCCGGCGACGGTCGACCAGTATTCGAAGGACGTCACCGCCTTCCTGATGTGGGCAGCGGAGCCGCATCTCGAGGAGCGCAAGCGCACGGGCTTCATGGTCATGATCTTCCTGGCGATCTTCACGGTGCTGATCTACCTGACGAAGCGCTCGATCTACGCCAATAAGGAACATTGAGCGGTTCCCGCCGGATTTCGAAAGGCGGCCTACGGGCCGCCTTTTTTGTTGGTTCCGCCCCTGGCAATTGCTAGGGTGCGGCCAGTTTCATGCGTTCGCAGATATGGATTTTCCATGAACAATACGACTTCGGAGCTCGCAGCCAGCATCCGCTCCATTCCTGACTATCCCAAGCCCGGCATCATCTTCCGCGACATCACAACGTTGCTCGGCAACCCTCGGGCTTTCCGCCGGGCGGTCGACGAACTCGTGCAGCCCTATGCCGGCACGAAGATCGACAAGATCGCCGGCATGGAGGCGCGCGGCTTCATCCTCGGCGGCGCGGTGGCGCACCAGCTTTCCTCAGGCTTCGTACCGATCCGCAAGAAGGGCAAGCTGCCGCACGAGACCGTGCGCATCGCCTACAGCCTGGAATATGGCGTCGACGAGATGGAGATGCATCGCGATGCTGTCCAGCCCGGCGAGAAGGTGATCCTGGTCGACGACCTGATCGCCACCGGCGGTACCGCGGTCGGCGCGACGAAGCTATTACGCCAGATCGGTGCGGAAGTGGTCGGCGCCTGTTTCGTCATCGACCTGCCGGATCTTGGCGGCCGCAGGAAGCTGGAAGAGCTCGGCGTCGTCGTGCATACGCTGGTCGAATTCTCCGGCCACTGAGCCCTCGTCCTGCTGCTGCCTGGGGCGTCAGTCGAATTCGAGCACGCTGCTTTCGAAGCGGATAACGGCATCACCGTTTTGATTGACACCCTCGCAGAGGATGGTGTTGAGGTGCCATCCCGGCCGCGACGCGAGCGCCCGGCTGGAGAGGAAGGCGACGGAATAGGTGACGACGTCGCCGGCAAAGACCGGCCGCAGCCATTGCAGTTTCTGGAAACCCGGCGAAGGGCCGAGGTTCGGCGACGTCAGGCTGTTTTGCGCGAGTGCGACGCTCTGCCTTTTCCAAAAAGCGAGGAAGGTCCGCATCCAGGCGGCGGTGGTGTGCCAGCCCGAGGCGCAGAGATCCCCGAAAAGGGTGTCCTTGGCGGCTTCTTTGTCGACGTGGAAACGCTGCGGATCGTAGCGCGTTGCGAAACGGATGATGTTTTCCTCGGTAAAAGTGTAGTTGCCGATCTCGGCCTTCTCCCCAACCGCGTAAAGCTCGGACATCCTCATGCTGATGTCTCCGGGTTTATGCCGATATCGGCTGGCCGGGCGCGCATGCCGAACATGACCGAATTCTCCGAGACGCAGACGAGTTCGCCGCGCTGGTTTTCCACCTCGTGGCGAAACTTGACGATGCCGATGCCGGGGCGCGATCGCATCGGCCGGGCTTCAAGCACGATCGAGTGGCCGGACAGCGTGTCGCCGGCAAGCACCGGCTTTCGCCATTCCATCAGATCGACGCCGGGCGCACCTTCGCAAAGCGAGTTCAGCACGTAGCTGTCGGCCATCATGCGCATGAACATCGAAGAGGTATGCCAGCCGGAGGCGGCAAGGCCGCCGAGAATGCTGGCGCGGCCGGCAGCCTCATCGAGATGAATCGGTTGCGGGTCGAATTCGCTTGCGAACTCAATGATTTCCTCGGTGGTCACCGGCTTCGGGCCAAGCGCGAAGCGGCGGCCGGGCTGGAAATCCTCGAAGGAAAGCTTTTCTGCCGACATTCGCTCCTCCCGCCATATGCAGCGCACAATGCTTACAATAGCATCCGCGCGGGCTCAATGATTCCGGGGAGATAAACCGGCATGACTGAACTAAGGTCGATACTCGACGAGGCCGTGCGCCAGGAGCTGATTTCGCCGGAGACGGGCGGGCGTCTTCTGCCGTTCCTGACGGAGCGCGGGGTCGCCGTCATCGGGGGTGGGGTCGCTGAGGCACAGCCGGCAATGGCGGCGGAGGGGCAGGCCTGGTCGGATACCGAGACGCCACGCTTCGTGCGCGGCTTCCACGACGTGCTGATCACTATCGGCGTCGTGGTGGCGCTCGGCGGCCTCTGGGGGCTTGCCGCACTCTATGCCGTGCTGCCTGCGATCATCGTGCTTTCGGAAATCCTGGTGCGCCGCCAGCGGCTTGCCTTGCCAGCCGTCAGCCTGACGATTGCGCTGCTCTGCTGGACATTCCTGCTGATGTCCTTCTTCTTCAAGCCGGGAACATCAGCCTTCAATGATATCGGGGCGGAGGCGACGCAGTTCATCGCCGGCTTCCCGATCATTCTCGGCCTCTATTATGCCCGGTACCGCGTGCCGCTGTCGCTGGCGCTCTGCATCACCTCGGCCCTTGCGCTGGTGCTCACCCTGCTATTGCGTCTCATGCAATGGGCGAGCGGCGATCCGCAATTCTTCTCCAACCATCCCCTCCTGCTCGCGGTGGTCTTCCTCGTTTGCGCGCTCGGGCTGTTTGCAACGGCGCTGTATTTCGACCTCGGGGACCGGTTGCGCCGGACGACACGCTCCGATATCGCCTTCTGGCTTCACCTCGGCGCGGCACCGGCTCTGCTCTTCAGCGTAAGGCTGCTGATGTCGTTCGACGGCAATTTGCTCGATGTTGCCCAGGCGGTGTCGATCAAGACGCCCATAATCGTTATCAGCGTGGTGGTGTTGATGCTGATCGGCCTTGTCATCGATCGGCGCGCCTTCGTCACGTCAGGCCTGCTGTCGCTCGGTTTTGCAATCTACGGCATTTTCCGGCAGGGGAATGCGACGGTTGACACCTATATCTTCACGACGCTGATCGTCGTCGGAGCGATCGTGCTCATCATCGGAACAGGCTGGATGCCGCTGCGCCGCATCGTGCTGCGGGCGCTGCCGGCCGCCATTTCGCAAAGGCTGCCGCCGGCCGTCTTAGGGGTAACCCCGTAAATCTTACGATTTCGCCCAAACCGCTGAGCGATTTGGGCGAAATGAATTGATCGGGATAGCGGCAATTTCCGTTCAGGTGTTGAAGCGGAAATGGATGACGTCGCCGTCCTGGACGACGTATTCCTTGCCTTCGTCGCGCGCCTTGCCGGCATCCTTGGCGCCGACTTCGCCGTTGTATTTGATGTAGTCATCATAGGCGATGGTGTTGGCACGGATGAAGCCGCGCTCGAAATCCGAATGGATGACGCCGGCCGCCTGCGGCGCCTTGGTGCCGCGCTCGATCGTCCAGGCGCGCGTTTCCTTCGGGCCGACGGTAAAATAGGTGATGAGGTGGAGCAGCTTGTAGCCGGCACGGATCAGCCGGTCGAGGCCCGCCTCGTCAAGGTCGAGGGCGGCGAGGAATTCCTTGGCTTCCTCTTCGGGAAGCTGGGCAACCTCCGCTTCGATCGCCGCCGAGATGACGACGGTTTCGGCACCCTGTTCCTTCGCCATGACGGCAACGGCTTCGGTGAATTCATTGCCGGTCGAGGCATCGCCTTCGGCGACGTTGCAGACGTAGAGCACCGGATGCGAGGTCAGAAGGTTGAGGCTCTTGAGGATGACGATTTCTTCCGCATCGAGCGTCGACAGCAGCGTGCGCACCGGCTTGCCTTCGTTGAGCAGCTTCAGCGACGCTTCCATGATCGGCAGCATCGCCACCGATTCCTTGTCCTTGCCTGTGGCGCGCTTGCGCGTCTGCTCGGTGCGGCGCTCCAGGCTTTCGAGGTCGGCAAGCATCAGCTCGGTCTCGATCGTCTCGGCATCGGCGACCGGGTTGATGCGGCCCTCGACATGAGTGATGTCGCTGTCTTCGAAGCAGCGCAGCACATGGACGATGGCATCGACCTCGCGGATATTGGCGAGGAACTGGTTGCCGAGGCCTTCGCCCTTCGAGGCGCCGCGCACCAGGCCGGCGATATCGACGAAGGAGATGCGGGTCGGGATCAGTTCCTTCGACTTGGCGATGTCGGCAAGCTTGCGCATGCGCGGATCGGGAACGGCGACTTCGCCGGTGTTCGGCTCGATGGTGCAGAAGGGGTAGTTCGCCGCCTGTGCCGCCGCCGTCTTGGTGAGCGCGTTGAAGAGGGTCGATTTGCCGACATTCGGCAGCCCGACGATACCGCATTTGAAGCCCATGGCTAAAACCTGCTGTTCTTGAATTCCTTGCTGGTGCCTATGGGATAAAGGAGCAATATGGTCAAGTCTTAGAGAGCTTTTAGCGTCGCTCACTTGCCGACGGATCGGTGCTGGCCTATTCTTGAAAGCGACGGAGATTTCGACGTATTGCTGATTTCACCAGAATGCCGGCCGCTGTTCGCATAGACGCAGTTGACCTTTCGGTGACGATGCCGGCGACCAGCTCCTGCCCGTTTGAGGTCGGGAGCCGCACCGGCTAACCGTCAAAAATTCGTCATCGACAATGATTAGATGGTTTTGAAGATTTCTGACCCCATGTCATCAACGGGTGGGTTTTTCCGATGAGTGACAATGACATTGCCCTGAAACCGAAGACCAAAGTGAAGCTCAAGCTGGACAGGCCGAAGCTCTACAAGGTCATTCTCGTCAATGACGATTATACGCCGCGCGAACTGGTGATCATGATCCTGAAGGCCGTCTTCCGCATGAGCGAGGAGACCGGCTACCGGGTGATGATGACGGCGCACAAGCTCGGTTCCTGCGTGGTCGTGGTCTGCGTCAGGGACATCGCCGAGACCAAGGCCAAGGAAGGCATCGACCTTGCCAAGGGCATGGGCTTTCCACTGATGTTCACCACCGAACCGGAGGAATAGGCGCTTTCCGAGGGCCGCCCCGAATATGGAGTGAGGGCCGGCGGATCTGATAGCCGGTCTTTTCCTGCACGAAACCGCAATTCTCATAGAAGCGCAACGTTGCCGGATTCTTGGAGCCGGTAAGCAGCATCACCTTGTAGCATCCGGCGTTCCAGGCCTCGGCGACCGCGTGGCCGATGACGGTGCGGGCATAACCGCGCTTGCGATGATCGGCATGGGTGACGACGTTTTCGATGAGCGCATAGGGCGCGCCGTTCCGTGTCAGGTTCGGCACGACGACGCTTGTGACGGTGGCGACGGCGACCTCACCCGCAAAACCGATGAAGACGGTCATGCCGGGCTGGGCCAGGATGGCGGAAAAGCCTTCTTCGGCAATGGCCTCGTCAAGAACCGGATCGGTGGGGTTCAGGTGACGGTAAAGTGTCATGAGGCCGGCGAGATCGCCGCGGGCAGCCGGGCGGATGATGACGTCTTGATCCGGCATCGGTCTCAATCGCCCTTTTTGCCGAACATCTTCTTCAGCATGTCGGCCATCGGGCCGGTGGCCGGCAGCTTCGGTTGATTGTGGTTGCGGGCCTGATGGATATGCGACTGGCCGGCCGGCTTCTTCTCGGCGTCCTTCTTTTCCTTCGCCGGTTTCTCCTCCTCGGCTTTGCCGCCGAGCGCCAGCGCGATCTTGTTCATCAGCTGCGAATCCTCGTTTCGCACCAGCATATCGGCATTGTCGGCGAGCGTGTCGAGAAGCGGCTCCAGCCAAGTCTTGTCGGCCTTGGCGAAATCGCCGAGTACATGGTTCTGCACCATTTCCTTGACGCCGGGATGGCCGATGCCGAGGCGCAGCCGCCGGTATTCCCTGCCGCAATGGACGTCGAGCGACTTGATGCCGTTGTGGCCGTTGTGGCCGCCGCCGGTCTTCAGTCGTGCCTTGCCCTGGGGAAGGTCGAGCTCGTCGTAGATGGCCACGAGATCGGCCGGCTGGAGCTTGTAGAAACGCATCGCCTCGCCGACGGACTCGCCGGAAAGGTTCATGAAGGTCTGCGGCTTCATCAGCAGCACTTTCTCGCCACCGACCTCGCCCTCGGCGATCTCGGCCCTGAACTTCTTCGACCAGGGCGAAAAGCTGTGGCGCCGATGGATGGCGTCGACGGCCATGAAGCCGATATTGTGGCGGTTGCCGACGTATTTGCCGCCGGGATTGCCGAGACCCGCGATGATCAGCATGGCCTGTTTTTCCTCGCTAAAGCATGTCGCGCAAAGTGTGCAGCGGTTTTGCGACAATCACATCCGTAAAAACAAAGACCTAAACCGCGACGAGCAAATCTGAAAGATCGCGACGCGCTTTAGAACTTCCGCCGTTCACCACCGCGAAATGAAAGCAAAGTCAAGCGGAAAGGGCAGATATCTTCGGAGTCAGTCCGACAGGTTCATGCCGTATTTCAGGAAGATCTGCTTCTGGTCGCCATCGGCGATCAGCTTGTCGAGGGCAGCCTGCATCCTGGCGAGCAGATCGCCCGGAAAGTTCTTCTCGCAGGCGATGCCCATTGGCTGGGCGGAGAGCACGGTCACCAATTCCACCGGCTGGTCTGCCTTCAGCTTTTCGAAATAGAGTTCGGAGATCGGCATCATGTCGATGCGCCCGCCAAGCAGCTTGCGCAGCGTCGCGTTGAAGTCGCTGGCGACATCGAGCTTGGTGAAGCCCTTTTCCTTCAGGATCGTCTCGGTGTAATCCTCGCGCTGGGTACCGATCGTATATTTCTTCGCTTCGTCCAGATTGCCGGCGGTGACGCCCGAGCCCTTTCGCGTGATCAGGATATTGCGGTCGATGAGCAGCGGTTCGACCCATTTGAACAATGGATCGCGCGTGCTGTTGTGGGCAGTCGCGAAGACGCAGGTCATCGGCGCCGTGCGAGCAAGGCCATAGGCGCGCGCCCAGGGCATGACCTCGATCGTGTAGTCGACGCCGATCGCGGCCATCACCTTTTCGACCTGCTCGACGGTAGCGCCCTTGATCTCCTTGCCTTCGCGATAGTTGAAGGGTGCATAGTCCTCGGTCGTGAACGTCACCGTTTGCGCATGGGCGGTGCAGGGCAGCGCCAGGCATGCGAGAAGCAGGAGCTTTTTCATCCGTTCATCTCCTTGGTTCTTCGTTCACGAGGCGCGTGCGATGGCCGATTGCGAGGCCGTCAGTTCCTCGATCAGCGTGGCGGCGTGCTGCGGACGATGGAAGAGATAGCCCTGGCCATAGTCAAGCCCCATCTGATGGAGCGTGCGGCATTCCTCTTCGGTCTCGATACCCTCGGCAATGACGGTGCAGTTCATCTTGTGGGAAAGTGTGGTGATGCCTTCGATCAGCATGCGGCTCTTCTGGCGCACGTCGTCGTCGCCGTCGTTGATCGCGCGGGTGAAGGACTGGTCGATCTTGATGATGTCGACAGGGAAGCGGTTGAGGTAGCTCAGCGACGAATAGCCCGTGCCGAAATCGTCAAGCGCGATGCGGCAGCCGAAGCGACGAAGTTCCGTGACGATCAAGCGGATCTGTGGGTTGTCGTGCATCAGCACGGCTTCGGTGATCTCGACGACGATGCGCTCGGGACGGATGCCGTGGCGACCGACGATGGCGGCAAGACGGGCCGGCAGCGCCGGCTCGAACTGCAGCGGCGAGAAGTTGATGGCGAGATAGGTATCCTGCATGCCTGGTATGCGGGAAATCTTGGCGAGGTTGGCGACCGCCTTTTCCATGATGACGTTGCCGACGCGGACGATCTTTGCCGTTTCCTCGGCGACGCTGATGATCTCGGCCGGCGGTATCAAGCCCTTCTGCGGATGGTTGAGGCGCATCAGCGCCTCGAAACCGGCAATGCCGCGGCCGTTCAAGGTGACGATCGGTTGCAGGAAGGCTTCGAACCAGTTGTCGACGAGGCCGGCTTCGATATTGGCCTCGATTTCGGCCCGGCTGCGGGCACGGTCGAGCATGGCATTGTCGAAGAGCTGCGCGCCGTTCTTGCCGTCGCGTTTCTTGGCATACATCGCCATGTCGGATTTTTGCAGCAGCTCGGCCGCGGTTGCAGCATGATGCGGATAGATGGCGATGCCGACGGAAGCGCTCAGATGCATGTCGGGGGCGAATGGCGTTTCGAAGATCGAGGCGATCTGCTCGCACATCACCTTGGCGCGGGTTTCGGCGTCCTTGGCCGGCAGCAGGATGGCAAATTCGTCGCCGCCGAGACGGGCCGCCTCGTCGGAGGGGGCAAGATGGATCTTCAGGCGCTCGACGAGCTCGACCAGCGCCGTGTCACCGGCGGCATGGCCCATATTGTCGTTGATCCACTTGAAACGGTCGAGATCGACGAAGAGACAGGCGAGTTCCTGGCCGGCGGCATCGGCGGCGGCGATCTTGTTGTCGAGGACGGCTTCGAAGCCCTGGCGGTTGAGAAGCCCGGTCAGGTGATCGGTGATCGCCTGGCGGTGGTTGCGGTCCTCGGACGCCTTGAGTTCGGTCACATCGGTCATGACGGATAGCGAGAGGCGGTCCTGAGCGCCAGCTCCCGCCTCGGATTCCATGATGAGGACGTCCATGGTGCGGCCATCCAGGCAAACGAACTTGACGGTGACGGTCATGCCGCTTTCGGCTTGGCGGCGCTTGACGAATTTGTCGCGGGTCGCGGGGGTGACGAGATTGGCGAAGTTGCGGCCGATGACGGCGGCGCGGTTATAACCTGTGGCGAGCAGCCAATAATCGCTGACGGCGGTGATGCGGTCTTCCTCGTCGAGTGAGAAGAGCATGGCGGGGGTCAGATTGTAGATATCGGTGGCGCGGCGGTGGGCGAGCTTCAGCTCCTTTTCCTCGCTTTCGAGCTTGGTCTGCATCTCGTTGAAGCTATGGGCGAGCCGTCCCATCTCGTCGTTCGACTGCCAGTCGACATGATGGCGGGAGCCCAACTGGCGGGTGGCCTCGATTGCCGCCGTCAGCCGCATCAGCGGCTGGATGACGAAGAAGCGGTTGCCGATCAGCGCCGTGCCGAAAACGGTCAGCACCGCGAAGATGAAGATCGAGATGAAGACGACCTCTTCCTGCTTCAGGCCGGAAAACAGGCTGAGCGCGGGATAATAGACGCTGATGCTGCCGAGGTTCTTCGGACCGTCGACGGTGTTGTAGATGATGGCGCGTGACACCTGCACCAGCTTGCCGTCGAAGGAGCGCGGAATGGTGGACTGGCTGACGTCGAGCTGGCCCGACTGGTCACGCACTTCGACCTTGACGATGGCGCCCTGGGAAACGACCGTCGCGCTGATCTGGGTGACGCTGTCCTCATCAAGGTCCCATAGGGGTTTGGCCAGCGCCTGGGCATTGGCGACAAGAAGAACAGAGATATGGTCGCGTATTTCCTTGTCGGCCCGTTCCGAGGAAAGAAAAAGGAAGAGAACAAAGAGGGGAGCGACAAACACAAGCAGCGCTCCGCAAACTATCGCAAAAAATCTGTTCTCAACGGAATTGTTCATGGTTCCGTCTACTCCCCGGGCCGGCCGTATTTGCTGTCGCGCGTTGAGGCGGGCTTCTTCGCAGCTGACGGAGCATGCTTTCACGAATTTGTTAAATGTTGCTGAAACGGGGCGTTTCCAGGCAATGAAAAGCCCGCTTTCCAGGGGAAAGCGGGCCATATGCTTTACAAATTGGTCGAAGCGATCAGGCTTCGGCTTCGCCTTCCGCGGCGCTCTCATCAATGCCGGCAGCCGGAGCGATGATCGTCGCGATCGTGAAGTCGCGGTCGATGACCGGGGTGACACCCTTCGGCAAGGTGACTTCCGCGATATGGATGCTGTCGCCGATCTTCTTGCCGCTGAGGTCAATGTTGAAGAATTCAGGGATCGCATCGGCCGGGCAATGAACTTCGACTTCATGGCGAACGATGTTCAGAACGCCGCCGACCTTGAGGCCCGGGGATTTCTCTTCGTTGATGAAGTGAACGGGGATTTCGACGGTCACCTGGGTGTTGCCGGAGACGCGCAGGAAATCGACATGCATCGTGAAGTCACGGACCGGATCGAGCTGGTAGTCCTTCGGCAGAACCTTGTGCTTCTTGCCGTCGACGTCGATCGTCGCCACGGTAGTCATGAAACTACCGGCGTGAATGCGCTTCGTCACCTCATTGGTGTTGAGAGCGATGGCAATGGGGGCCAGCTTGTCACCATAGATGACAGCGGGAATCAAACCGTTGCGGCGAAGTTCACGGGCGGACCCCTTACCAACCCGTTCGCGCGCCTCGGCCTTGAGCTCGTAAGTTTCCTGGCTCATGGCTATTCCTTTCGAGGTTATTTGGAGAGTTCGGCGGCGGGCAAAAGCCTTGTTCCGACGAACCGGAGGCGGTATGACCCGACCTCATCCGCGTTGCCTCCAAGGGTGTCTACACGGACCGGTGGCCTATATTATAAGTCGATCGGAAACGCAAGTTGCGGATTTGGGTTGTTTTTTGCCCATATACACGCTTTCGCCAAGGTTTAACCATCGAAAACGAAGAGCCATTCGACTTCCTGCGACGGGAAGGCTGCCTGCAGGTGCAGGGCTTCCTCTTCGGTAGGCCGGGACCGCGCTCGGGCATCGAGGCGATCGTCAACGGCGAAGTGCCGGCCGTACAGCAGGAAACTTGCGCCGGTCGTGAAGAAATCCGCGGTCGCGTGACGTAGCTGAGGTTGACATCGGTGCGCTTCGCATCTTTGGATGGCCCGCATTCAAAAAAGCGGCTGAGGAGAAATCGGACTATGCGTCTCAAACTTGTCACGGCAACGAGCTTGCTGGCACTTTGCCTTGTCACCACGGCCCAGAGTGCCGAGATCAATCAGGATGGCGCCAATGCGGTCAAGGACACGCTGACGAAGCTGCTTCCCGAGGATCTGGCGAAGAGCGGTATGATCACCGTCAATCCGGCGGGGGCGCGATACGAGATCATCTACGATCTGGCGAAGCTGCTTGCCAAAGCCGATCCGGCGACATTCGCGATTAACGGGCTGACGCCGTTCTCGATGTTCGCCACGCCGCTCGACAGCGGGCTCTGGAACATCGAGGGTGACAACAACCTCAACGTTTCCGGCCATTTCAAAGGCCCCGACCAGAAGCCGACGGATTTTTCCTACTCCATCGCTTCGCTTGTCTACACCGGCGTCTTCGATCCGGCGATCAGCTATCTGCGCTCCGGCACCTTCACCGGCAAGGACATCAAGGTCACCAGCAAGTCCGACACCGAGGAAGTCCATGCCAGCATCGCCGCGATCGACCAAAAGCTGAGTTCGACGGACAGCGCAGGCGGCAACGAGCGTATCGATTTTGCGGGCAGCGGCTCGATGTCCACTTTCGTCGAACAGGTTTCCGGCCTGCAAATGCCACCCGTTGAAATCCGTGCCGACTCGATCGATTTCGAGGCCAAGGTGAACGGCCTGCCGGCCAAGCAGATCCGCGAGATCGTCCTTTTCGTTCTCGACCATCTCGAGGAGAAGGAGCTAAGCCCGGAGAACAGCGACAAGATAAAGGGAATGCTCAAGCAGGCCTTCCCGATTCTTGCCTCGTTCAGCGAGACGATCGGGGTCAACAATCTGACCATCAGCAGCCAGATGGGCAATGGAGGCGCCAAGGCATTCGACTACAATGTGGCCGTCGACGGGCCGAGTGACGCCATGCGTTTCGGCTTCGGCATGAATGCCCAGGACATCAGCCTCGACACGCCCCTGATGCCGGCAAGCTATTCGCCTTTCCTGCCGACCAGCTTCGAGTTGCAACTCGCCATGCCGAATCTGGATTTCGCAAGCTTCGGCGACGCCTTGATGGCGGTGGATTTCAGCAGCGCCGAGGCGCCTGAGACGAGTGGCGAGGAGATGGCGAAGAAGTTCTTCCGCGACGGCCGGCTCGCCGTCGAGTTTCCGAAGGTCAGTGCCAAATCGGATGTCTACGACATCGACATGACCGGCAAAATCGAGGGGCGGGTCGACACCGAGAAGGATTATTCGATGGAGGCGACGATCCTTGCCCGTGATCTCGACAAGACGATTGCCGCGGTTCAGGAGCTTGCCAAGACGGATCCCGATCTTAGCCAGGTCTCCTTCGGCATCATGATGGTAAAAGGTTTCGCCAAGACCGATGCAGATGGCCGCTCGCGCTGGGACATCAGTGTCAGCCGCGATGGTGCAGTCGTCGTCAACGGCCAGCAGATCAAGGGGCCGGATGGTCCGGATCAGGATCAGGGGCTGGAGACTGAGCAGGAACCGGATCAGGGGCAGGATACGGTACCTGCGCCACCGCAACAGCCTTAAGCATTATCACTTGGTATCCGAAATGAAAGGAAGCCGGCCTTGTGCCGGCTTTTGTGCGTTACGTCACAAGCTTCGCCGAAACCAACGATCGGGGCGGCCGCTTGCGAACGCGGCTCCGCCACAATCAACGGCCAGCAATTCATGCGGCTCGGAGGGTATGCCCAATAATAGCTTGGTCCATCTAATGCAGAAATTGAAAGAGCCGGTCGAATGCCGGCTCTCTTTAATCGAAGAGGCTGGAGACGGACTCTTCCTGAGCTGTTCGGCTGATGGCTTCGCCGATCAGAGGGGCCGTGGTCACGATGCGGATATTGTGCGCCGAGAGAACTGCCGTGGTCGGCTGGATCGAATCCGTGATGACGAGTTCGCGAAGCTTCGAGGAGGTGACGCGGGTGACTGCGCCGCCCGAGAGAACGCCGTGGGTGATATAGGCGGTGACGCTGGATGCGCCCTTGGCCAGCATCGCGTCGGCCGCGTTGCAGAGCGTGCCGCCGGAATCGACGATGTCGTCGATCAGCAGGCAGTCCTTGCCGGTGATGTCGCCGATGATGTTCATGACTTCGGATTCACCCGGCCGCTCGCGACGCTTGTCGACGATGGCCAGAAGACAGTCCAGCCGCTTGGCAAGCGCGCGGGCACGCACCACACCACCGACGTCAGGCGAGACGACCACGACGTTGCTGAGGTCATAATGGCTCTTGATGTCGCGCGTCAGCACGGGCATAGCGAAGAGATTGTCGGTCGGAATATCGAAGAAGCCCTGGATCTGCCCGGCATGGAGATCGAGCGTCATGACACGGTCGGCGCCGGCTTCGGTAATGAGGTTTGCGACCAGCTTGGCGGAGATCGGCGTGCGGCCGGAGGCGCGGCGGTCCTGGCGGGCATAGCCGAAATAGGGAAGGACGGCGGTGATGCGGCGGGCTGACGAACGACGCATGGCGTCGATCATGATCAGCAGTTCCATCAGGTGGTCGTTTGCGGGAAAAGCGGTGGGCTGTACAAGGAAAACGTCCTCGCCGCGCACATTTTCCTGGATTTCCACGAAGATTTCCTGATCGGCAAACCTTCGAACACTGGCTTTCCCCAAGGGAACATTGAGATAGTTGCAGATCGCTTCGGCGAGTTGCCGGTTCGAATTGCCCGCGAAAACCTTCATTTTGGTCCGCCTGTTACGCGCTGATAGCCGCGCTTTTTAGTCAGCTTCCCCGTGAATGCAAGGGCAAAGGCGCCACAGGCTTCCATATTTGCAAAAAGTTTGTGACTAACCGCCCTGAGCCTGCCGCCAGGAAGAGAATTCTGCGATGGTTTTCGAGGCGATCTGTTGCATCACCGAGGCCGGAACGCCCGCCCATGGATCGGCCGCGGCCGTCGGCACGCTTTCCTGTCCCTGGATGCGGTGCAGGCGGCCCCCGCCGCTGTCGAGAATGTCCCAGACATAGACCACGGTGACCTTGCCGTCGTCGCTGAAGGCGGAGAGGTAGCCCTTGAGGATGTAGTCGCTGCTCGCGTCGTTCGAACTCTTGATGGAAAGGCCGTGCGCGCGCGCTTCGGCACCGAGCTGGCGCGAGAGCGGTGTCACGGCCTGCACCGGCGCGCCGATGATCGGTAGGAAGCGCACGGTATTGCCGCGGGCGGAGGAGGAACTGGGGGGGAGGGCGGCGGTCTGCTGCGGCTGTTGCGCCTCGGCCGGCGGAGCCGGCTGTGCGGCAAGCTCACCACTGGCCGCCGGCGGGGGCAGCGATTGTCCGTCGATCGGGGCCGAGGCGGCCGGTGAGGAGCCGCTTCTCGACAGGGCGTCTGCCTGTTCCTGCATCGTCGTCGGCGCCGCGCCGGTGCCGGGTCGATAGGCCCGCTGCGACTGATCATAGGCTGGATGGTAGCCGCCCTGCTGCGAGCTTCCCGAGAAGCTCGGCTGGCGGGTGCCTGCCAAGCGCTCGGCTTCGCTCTGCGTCACCGGGCTCGACGGGGCGCCCCCGGAGGAATTGCCGATGTCGACCTGCGGCGTCAGCGCATCGGTCGTGTTGCAGGCTGTCAGCAAAGCCATGACGAACAGGAGCGTGGGCACAATCGCAGCTCGCGTCATCCCTTGGTCCGTCCTTCCCGCAATCGCAATCAGCCCCACCCGAATTTATGCGGGTGGGGACGGTCGTCTGTCAATTCCGGATTCTCACCGGTCAGAGCCCGATGAAATCGAGCGGATGGCGGGATAGCGCGCGCGGCGCATCCGCAGTCGTCAGATAGGTCTGGCCGAGCGTCATCGCCGTGCCCGTATCGGAATCGGCGATGATCATGTGCACGAAGAGCGACATGTTCGGCTCGATCGGCTGCGGATTGCCGACATGGAACATCTGATGCTCCATCCAGGAGGGCGAGAAGCGGGCGCCGAGCGAATAACCACAGGCATTCAGCCGGTGGCGGGCCAGGCCGCGCTCGTCGATGATCCTGGCATGCATGTCGAAGACATCGCCGAAGGTCTGGCCGGGCTTCAGCACGGTCTCGATCGCTTCGATTGTTTCGCGGCAGGCGTTGTATAGCTCGCGGTGGCGATGCGTCGGCTCGCCGATGACGATCGTGCGCATCATGGCGGCATGGTAATGCGCATAGGCGCCGGCCCATTCGAGCGTCAGTTGGTCGTTGGCGTCGAGCTTGCGGCGGCCGGCCTTGTAGCGGCAAAGCAGGGCGTCGGCGCCGGAGCCGATGATGAACTCGTTGGCGGGGTAGTCGCCGCCGCCGGAAAAGATCGCGCCCTGCATGGCGGCGAGGATATCGGCCTCGTCGGCGCCGGGTTTTGTCAGCCGGATCGCGGCATCGAGCGCATCGTCGGCGAGAACGGCGGCACGCTCGACATAGGCGACCTCCGTCGGGCTCTTGATCAGGCGCAGGCGGCTGACGAGGTAGGAGGCGTCGACGATCTGGCCGAAGGTGGTCAATTGCGCGTCGAGCAGCCGGGCGACGCGGCCGGTCATGCCGTGCGTATCATATTCGATGCCGATGCGGGCGCCGAGCAGGTCCATCTCGACCAGCAGGTTCTTCAGGTCGAGCGTCGGGTCGGCATTGACCCGGTCGACCCAGATATGGATGTCCTCGAGGATCGAGGTATGCCTGGCCTGGCGAAGATCGGCCGAGCGGGTGATCAGCGCCATGGTGCCGTCGCTCTTGACGACCAGCGTCTGGAAGAAGCAGTAGCCGAAGGTGTCGTAGCCCGTCAGCCAGTACATGCTTTCCTGGGCGAAGAGCAGCAAGGCGTCGAGCTTTTCTTCCTTCATCTTCTCGGTGAGGCGCGCAAGCCGGCTTGCGAATTCGGCCTTTTCGAAGTGCAGTGCCATTCTGCTCAAGTCTCCCTGATTGATATCGCGGAAATCTGGCGGCCGTAATCCGGCTCCTTGCGATGTGTCGTCCTGCGGTAGGAAAAGAAGCGCTCGTTGTCCGGATAGGTGCAGAGGCCGAGGCTTTCCGCACGCACGCCGGCTTTCGTCAACCGGTCGACGGTCAGCGCCGGCAGGTCGAACATGGCGTGGCCGGGCGTTGCGGAAGGCACGAAAAAGCGCTGGTCCTCCGGGTTTTCGGCGACGAAACGCTCGACGAACTCAGGGCCGACCTCATAGCTCGCCTGGCTGATTGAGGGGCCGAGGCAAGCGACGATGCGAGCGCGGTCCGCACCTAGTGCCTCCATGGCGGCGATGGTGTTTTCGAGCACGCCCGTCAGCGCGCCCTTCCAGCCGGCGTGGGCAGCACCGATGACGCGATTGTCCGGGTCGGCAAACAGGATGGGTCCGCAATCGGCGGCGAGCACGCCAAGCGCAATGCCAGGGGTGCGCGTTACCATCGCATCCGCATCGGGGCGGGCGCCGTCGTAATCGGCGCCGATCGTCACGACATCGGGGGAATGGACCTGATGCACGGTTGCCAGCCGCTCGACCGGCAAGCCGAACCAAGCGGCGACGCGACGGCGGTTTTCCAGGACCTTGTCGCGTTCGTCGCTGGAGCCGAGGCCGACGTTAAGGCCACGATACAGCCCCTCCGAAACGCCGCCGGCCCGAGTGAAATATCCGTGCCGGATCGTGGCGCCCGTCGCTTCGTTCAGCAGCGCGCTTTCGATCGGTGCGGGAGAGGCCGCGTCCTGCATCTGTGATTCCGGGGTTTTCGAGGGGTTTGTTATTATCCCAAGCGCATCGCATATGCGGCGCGCTTCAAGTTCTTGTTTCGGGCGGATGTTGAACCAGCCGCGTGCGCCCTGTCAATCCACCGGACGAAAGGGCATGAGATCGAGGGCGGGATAGGAGACCGCCATCACCTTGAAGAGTTCGCCCATCCGGCCTTCACCGGCGCCGGCGAGCCTTTCGACCGCCGCCTGGATGACCTGCTGGGTCTGCGGCTCGCGATCGCGGCCGAGGGCGGTTGCGCGCTCGATGATGCCGAGGCCGGTCAGGAAATCACCCTGATGCAGGGCGCCGTTCAGATGGAGGCCGGCCGCAAGCGCCGTTTCGGCGAGCTGCTGGAAGTCGACATGGCTCGTCAGATCGGCTTCGCCGGGATGGGCGAGCGGCGGGTCGAATTCATGCATGCGCACGGCCTGCAGCGTATCGCCGAAGCCGGTGACGAGATGGCCGTAGTCGATTGTAAGCGCCGTGCCGCCGAAGGCGCGCAGCCGCTCGCAGATCGCCATCATCACCGCCTGGCGGGCAGGCGAGATCTCAAAGAGGGTGCCGACCGGCACGTTCTGCACCGGTTCGGGCAGCAAGGTAGGATCGAGGCCGGCGACGCCGGCGGCGAAAGTCAGCTCGCCATCGGCGTCGATACCGACCATGCGCTCACGGAACCCCGTCGGCATGCGGACGAACTGGCGGATCGGGATGGCGTCGAAGAGTTCGTTGGCGGCAATCAGCGTGAAGCCGGGTGGCACTTCGTCGAAGCCATCGTGCCAGGTGATCTTCTCGCCGTGGGGTTCGAGCGTCTGGCTCTGGATGTCGCGCAGGCGCTCGCTGGTTTCGACGAGATGCACGGTCATGGCGTCGAAAAGCGGTGGAGCGATGCGGGAGATGACGCGCAGCATGTCTGATATCATGGTGCCGCGGCCGGGGCCGATCTCGACGAGGCGGACGTCTGTCGGTGTGCCGTGGCGCTGCCACGCATGGACGATGAACACGCCGATCATCTCGCCGAAGATCTGGCTGACCTCCGGCGCGGTGACGAAATCACCGGAACGGCCGAAGGGCTCGCGGGTGCGGTAATAGCCGTGTTCGGGGTCTGCGAGGCAGAGCGAGAAGTAATCGGTGACGCTGATCGGGCCGTTGGCCTGGATGATCGCCTTGATCTTTTCGCCTAGAGCGGTGGTCATGTCGCGCGTCCTGCCGTTTCAGAGCTGCAGCGCAGCCTGGCGGCGGGCCCGCAGCATCGCCCAGAGGCCAAGCAGGATCATCGGGGAGGAGAGCACCATGCCCATGGTCAGCCAGTTCGTGCCGAGGAGGTAACCGAGCTGGGCATCAGGCTCGCGGAAGAATTCGACGAAGATGCGCGACAAAGCATAACCGCAAACGAAGACGCCTGTAATGAAGCCGGGGCTTTTCAGCGCGCGCATGCCATAGACGAAGGCGGCCAGCACCAGGAGCAGAACGATGCCTTCGAGGCCAGCTTCGTAAAGCTGGCTCGGATGGCGGGCGAAGGGACCACCGGTCGGGAAGGCCACGGCCCAGGGCACGTCGGTCAACCGGCCCCAGAGCTCGCCATTGATGAAATTGGCGATGCGGCCGAAGAACAGACCGAAGGGAACGACGGCGGCGACGATGTCGAACAGGCTCCAGACCGGGATGGCGTTGCGGCGGGCAAAGAGGATCATGGCGATCGTCGTGCCGGTCAGGCCGCCGTGGAAGGACATGCCGCCATTCCAGATCTCGAGCGCACGGACGGGACTGCGCAGGACGGCGGGGAGATCATAGAAGAAAATATAGCCGAGACGACCGCCGAGGACGACGCCAAGCGCTGCCCAGACGATGAAATCGTCGAGCTGCGTCTTTGATATCGGCGAGACGTTGCCGGGCCAGAGACTGTCATTGGCGGCGATGCGGCGTGCATAGGCCCAGCCGAGCAGGATGCCGGCGACGTAAGCGAGACCGTACCAGTGAATCGCCAGCGGACCGATCGAAAAGGCGATCGGATCGATATCCGGGAAAGGCATGATGGCAAGGAGATCGGCTGCTGTCGGCAAGATTTTCCACCTGTTGAGTTGCGCGGAACATGCCGCTGCGATCCCGGACGGTCAAGTCCATTGTTCGTGATGGCCCATTCCCGGCCGGTTCCGGCAAGCTTATCCCGTGTAAAGCGCTTGCATCGTCGATGGCGAAGCCCTACCTCAATCCTCGAGGCCCTGAAGGGCTGAATTTCACCTCATGCGAAGGGAGAAAAACGCCATGACGACCGGAACGAACCGCATCATGGACGAATTCGCCAAGCTGATGACCGATGCGGCCGGTGCCGCCCAGGGCGTCCGCAAGGAGATCGAAACCGCCTTCAACGCCCAGGCCGAGCGTTGGCTGAACAGCATGGACATCGTCAAGCGCGAGGAGTTCGAGGCCGTGCGCGAGATGGCGATCAAGGCACGCGACGAGAACGAGGCGCTTGCCGCCCGCATCGCAGCACTCGAGGCGCAGCTTGCCGGCGAGGGCGCTTAAGTCCCGATACGACACAGATGCGGCGTTGCCTTCATGCCACACGCCGCATCTTCCGTAAAAAAACCAGGTGAGTTTTCCACCTGTGGACACTGCCAAAAAAGCCAATTCGCAGAGTCGCTTATTCTCCCTTCTGAATTGAATTTCGAAGAGCCTTTCCACAGTGGCCGGTCCTATTTTCCGTTCAGGGGGCTGGCAGGGGACCAGGGGCGCTATACACTGATTTTAAATGATGATTCGAAGCGACGTGGTAAGCTCCGGGCAGGTTATCTGCGTTAAGTCTGGCAGCGGTTCAACGATCATCCGAGTGGTGGTTCCGGTATTTTGCGTGTGTCTTTCTTGTGTTCGTACACCAAGTTAGGTCGCATTCGTTCCGGTCAAGAAGGTGCTGCATGAACCTGATGGAATTGGAAGTCGAGCGTCAGTCGAACCCGGTCGATATGATCGAGTACGTTGCCTCCAACAACGACTGGTCGTTCGAACGGTCCGGCGAGGACGAGATCGCTATGACGGTCGAGGGCCGCTGGACGGACTACCACGTCTCCTTCTCCTGGATGGAGGAATTCGAGGCGCTGCACCTTGGCTGCGCCTTCGATATCAAAGTTCCCGACATCAGGGTCAACGAGGTGGTCAAGCTGCTCTCGGCGATCAACGGGCAGGTGCTGATGGGTCATTTCGACCTCTGGCGCCAGGAAGATGTCGTCATTTTCCGCCAATCGCTGCTGCTTGCCGGCGGTGCGGAGCCTACCAATCGCCAGGTGGAGGTGCTGCTTTCCAGCGCGCTTGACACCTGCGAAGCTTACTTCCAGGCATTCCAGTTCGTCGTCTGGTCCGGCATGGAAGCGACGAAGGCGATGGAAGCCGTGCTGTTTGAAACGGTCGGCGAGGCTTGAGATGCCGACGAAGGCTTTCTCCTCGACACATCCCGTCATTCTGATCGGTGCCGGAAACATGGGCGGGGCGATGCTCTCCGGCTGGCTGAAAAGCGGCGTTCCGGGCTCGGCCGTCATCGTTGTCGATCCGGGCCCGTCGCCGGCGATGCTTTCGACGATCAACGAGGCTGGCGCGACCCATCTGACCGCGCTTCCTACGGATTTGAAGGCAAGCGTGCTGTTTCTGGCGGTCAAGCCGCAGGTGATGGAGACGGTGCTGCCGGCGGTGAAGAGTGCCGTCGGGCCGGACACGGTCGTCGTCTCGGTCGCGGCCGGCAAGACGCTCGGTTTCCTCGAGAAGCATCTCGGCAAGGCCGCCATGGTGCGGGCCATGCCGAACACGCCAGCCATGGTCGGGCGCGGCGTTACCGGTGCTTTTGCGAATTCAGGGGTCAGCGATCCGCAGCGCGAACGCGTCCATGCCCTTCTGCACGTCTCGGGGCCGGTCGAATGGGTGCCGGCGGAAGCCGATATCGATGCCGTGACGGCGCTTTCGGGCAGCGGTCCGGCTTATGTATTCTATCTCGTCGAATGTATGGCGGAGGCAGGCCGTAAACTCGGCCTGCAGGCGGACCTCGCCATGCGTCTTGCGCGGGAAACAGTCGCGGGGGCTGGTGAACTCATGCACCAGTCCCCCGACGACGCTTCGCGGCTGCGGGAGAATGTGACCTCTCCCGGCGGCACGACGGCGGCGGCGCTCGCCGTGCTGATGGCCGAAGACGGCATGCAGCCCTTGTTCGACGCAGCCCTTGCGGCGGCGCGCAAGCGGGCCGAGGAACTGGCTGGCTGACGGAGACCATATGGCGGAACAGATCACCTACGCCGATTTCGAGCGTGTCGATATCCGCGTCGGCACGATCATCGAAGCCAGTCCCTTTCCGGAGGCGCGCAAGCCGGCGTTCAAACTCCTGATCGATTTCGGTCCCGACATCGGCAATAAGAAATCCTCAGCACAGATCACCGTGCATTATACGACGGAAAGCCTGATCGGCCGGCAGGTGCTCGGCGTCGTCAATTTCCCGCCGCGCCAGATCGGGCCGTTCCGCTCGGAAGTGCTGACGCTGGGTTTCGAAGATGAGAACGGCGCGATCGTGCTTGCTGCAGTCGGACAGCCGGTGCCGAACGGCAGAAGAATGATGTGAGCGCGAGCTTACACTTAAAGCGCGTCGCGTCGAATCGGATTCATGCCACGCGCTTTAAGTCTTTGTTTTATGCAAGTCGTTATCCCAAAACCGCTGCGCACTTTTGGGCGACATGCATTAGTTGTTCCGGGCTTCGCCCGACGTGGCAGGATCGGATCCTCCACGAGGTCTGATCTCCTGCAGGAATGGATTGCTTCGCCGCTCGTCGCCGATGCGGCTGCCGGGGCCGTGGCCGCAGATGAAGCCGACGTCGTCGCCGAGCGGCAATACCTTGTCGCGGATCGAATCGAGAAGCTGCTGATGATTGCCGCCGGGCAGGTCGGTGCGGCCGATCGAGCCGTTGAAAAGCACGTCTCCGAGATGGGCAAAATTCTGCGCACGGTTGAAATAGATGACGTGGCCGGGGGCATGGCCGGGCGTGTGATAGACTTCGAATTCATGGGCGCCGAAAGAGATCTTGTCGCCATCCTTCAGCCAGCGGTCGGGCACGACGTCGCGCAATCCTGATATGCCGTATTTTTCAGCCTGCGTTTCGATCCGTTGCAGCAGCGGCAGATCGTCCTGATGCGGGCCGACCACGTCGATGCCGAGGGCCTCCTTCAATTCACTGGCGCCGCCCGCATGGTCGAGATGGCCGTGTGTCAACCAGATTTCCTTGATGGTCAGGCCGTTCTGGGCAATCGCCTGCAGGATGAGCGGCACGTCGCCGCCGGGATCGACGACGACGCCTTCCTTGGTATCGGGATCGAAGAAGATGGTGCAGTTCTGCTGGAAGGGTGTCACCGGAATGATGCCGGCCTGGAGCATGCCCATATGTGCCTCGCTTCGTGTCTCTGTTGCTTCGGGTATAGTCCGAAACCACGGCAAGGACAGCCGGAATCTTCCGCCATGGCGGCCTGCCTCACGGCAAAAAGACGGACTGAAACAAGAGTTTATGCCTCTCTTCGCCATTGTCGTAGAGCGGAAAAATCGATTTTTCTTCAATTCTTCAAGGCACTTGGATGAAATCTCCCACAAGCGGCGTTTCGCTGGGCGGAGTGCCGGGGAACATCGTGGAACCCCGCGCGTTGTCAGCCCATCGAAACCAAGGAGACGCTCATATGACCTTGAAGAGAAACATTCTGTTGGCTGGAGCCGTGCTCCTGGCGAGCGGCGGTCTTGCGCAGGCGGAGATGATGGCGACAACGGTCAATGATCTCAACGTTCGCGCCGGCCCAGGCCCGCAATATCCCTCGGTCGGCCTTGCCACCCGCGGCTCGACCGCGGTCCTCGACGGCTGCATCGAAGGCAGCCGCTGGTGCCGCGTCGACGTCAACGGCATGCGCGGCTGGGTCTATGCCGATTATCTGCAGGTCGATCATGGCGGCACCTCTGTTATCGTCGAACAGCACCGCGCCGAGATCGGCGTTCCCAGCGTGACTTACGAATCGACCGCGAGTGTCGTTCCGGCCGATCCGCAGCCGGCACCGGGCGACGAGTTGCTCGGCCCCGTCGGTGCGGTCGAGACCATCACCCCACCGGAGACAGTCCGCACCTACATCGAGACCAATCCGGGTGAGACGGTGCAGCTCGGCGGTGACGTCGTCGTCGGCGCGGAAGTGCCTGCCGATGTCACCTTCCAGTCGATCCCGGATTACGAGTATCGCTATACCAGGATCAACGACCGGCCGGTGCTGGTCGATCCCGGTACACGCTGGATCGTCTACGTCTATCAGTGACGTGATCGACAGAAACGAGGCGAGGCGGACGTCGGACCGCCTCGTTCCGGGGCGGTTCTCCCTGCCTTAATCCCGCATCGGTTGATTTTTCTTAACGCTTTCCTCCGAAATATGATAGTATACTAATATGCCGAAGGTTCGGCATGGATCGGCGGTCGGGGAGATCGCCAGAGGAGGAAATCATGGAAGCGCTACTTCCGCTCATCACCCAATTGATTGCCGGTGCAATCGGCGGCAACGCCGCGAGCGCCGCTTTGAAGCAGCAGGCGATCAATGTTGTCGCCCGTACGATCGCGGGTGCGATCGGCGGCGTTGCTGGCGGTATGCTGCTCAGCATGGTCGGTGGGGAAGCGGCTATGACCGGCCTGATCGCCGACGGCATCGGCGGCTTGATCGGCGGCGGCATTCTCTCGACGCTCGCCGGACTGGTCATGGCACGCGCGCATAGATAAAAGGCCCGACGGGTCTGTATCTACAGCGCCGCGCGTCTTTTCGAGAGCCGCAAAGGACGCTGTAGCACTTTGAACTGCTGCATCCTTAAATCGATTCCGATTTAAGGAATTATGCGATAGCCGGACCGATTGCGTGAGGTCTTATTCGGCGGCGACCACCGCCGGATAGACTTCCTTCATGTGGTCGTTCATCCGTGTTTCGAGATCGTCGACGGCGTGAAGCGATACGGGCCGATTTCGGAAACCGGGTTGATGACGTCTGGCGGGTGATACCGTTCCGAAAGCAATCCGGGGTCGGCGTGTGAATGACGCCATCCTTGATGAAGAAGATGTTGGCGCCGGTCGCCTCAGTGACCTGACCGAGATAATCGAGCATCATTGCATCGGCGTAGCCCTTGGCTTCGGCGGCGTGCTCGGAAATGGTGCTGATCGTGTAGAGACCGGCAGCCTTGGAGGCGCAGGGCGCCGTCTTCGGATCGGGACGGCGGTATTCGGCGATATCGAGGCGGATGCCCATCAGCTTTTCGGTCGGGTTGAAATAGCTGCCCCATTGCCAGATGGCGATGGTGACGTTGATGCGGTTGGCCTGCGCCCCCGTCCAGCTGATTCAAAGGAATCGAAGCCATCCCCAAACTCCTCCGGCGCTTCAAGCACCATGCCTGTTGATTGTTGTCCCCATTACGTTTTATCCACAGACGCAAGGGGAAATCGCGTATTGCGTCGGAGTGCCGGACGGGCCTTGTTTTCTGGGGAAATGCCAGGGAAATGAGAGGCCGTGCGGGGCTCCCGCAGAGTTCGCGGAAGCTAATAGCGACGCAAATTTATGTCAATAAAGCTGACGTATTTTTGCGAAAGCTTCCGGCAGCGCGCGGAAAAGAAAGGAAATGCGAGTGTCACGACAGACCGGCCCGAAAGCAGGCAAGCCAGAGCCGCTAGCCACGCCGATGGAAGATACTGATATCATCGATTTCGAGATCATCGAGCTGTTCTTCTTCGCCTATCGCGACTTCGTTTCCGATCCTGACGCTATCCTCGAAAAGAGCGGCTTCGGCCGGGCGCATCACCGCGTCGTGCATTTCGTCAACCGCAATCCCGGCATGACGGTAGCCGATCTTCTCGAAACGCTGAAGATCACCAAGCAGAGCCTTGCAAGGGTGCTGAAACAGCTGATCGACTCAGGCTATATTCGCCAGGTGGCAGGTCCTGAAGACCGGCGGCAGCGCAAGCTCTATCCGACGAAATCGGGACGAGAGCTGGCGCTTGCCCTTGCCGAGCCGCAATCGCGCCGCATTGAGCGGGCATTCGAAGGGGCTTCTGCGGAGGTGCGGGAGGGCGTAAAAGCTTTCCTCAGCGGCATGCGGGACAGACAGAAGGCGGATTGAATGGCGGTCAAGACAGATATTTCCGACGATGCGGCGCACTTGCTGGTGGTCGATGACGACTCCCGCATCCGCGCGCTGCTCAATCGCTATCTCGCCGAGAACGGCTTCCGCGTCACCGTCGCCGCCGACGGCGCCGAGGCGCAGCGCAAGCTTGCGGGTCTCGACTTCGACCTGATCATCATGGATGTGATGATGCCCGGTGAATCCGGCATCGAGGTTACCCGCGGGCTTCGCGCCATCAAGAACGTCCCGATCATCATGCTGACGGCGCTGGCAGAATCGGGCAACCGCATCGAAGGCCTCGAGGCGGGCGCCGACGACTATCTTTCCAAGCCCTTCGACCCGCGCGAACTGGTGCTGCGCATCAACAACATCCTGCGCCGCAACGCCGGCGGCGAGGGTCCGAAGATCGAACAGGTGATGTTCGGCCCCTACACCTTCTCGCTGACCCGCAAGGAGCTGAAGAAAGCCAGCGAGGTGATCCGGCTCACCGACCGCGAGCAGGAGATCATGCTGCTCTTTGCGCGGCGTGCCGGCGACACGATCCCCCGCCATGAACTGATCGGCAACGATGCCGAAGTCGGCGAGCGGACGATCGACGTGCAGATCAACCGGCTGAGGCGTAAGATCGAGGACGATCCCGCCAATCCCGTCTGGCTGCAGACCGTGCGCGGCATCGGATACAGGCTGAGCATCGACTAAACTCAAGGTTCGGGACCGGCGCTGATGGTGACGATCGACAGCTTGCGGCGGGAAGACCGCACTTCTGCGCCGGGCTGGCGCTCGATCGTCCGCTGGCTGCGCCGGCGGCTGCCGACCGGACTTTACGCGCGCTCGCTGCTGATCATCATCATTCCGATGGTGCTCCTGCAATCCGTCGTCGCCGCCGTTTTCATGGAGCGCCACTGGCAAATGGTAACGGAGCGGCTGTCGCTTGCGGTCACCCGTGACATCGCCGCGATCATCGAGATCATCGAGACCTATCCGCAGAATTCGGACTATAGCGAGATCATCCGCATCGCCCGCGACCAGCTCAGCCTGCAGATCTCGATCGAGCCGGACGGCGACCTGCCGCCGCCGCGCGTCAAGCCGTTCTTCTCGATCCTCGACGGCATCCTCAGCGACGAGATCACCGACGAGATCCATCGGCCTTTCTGGATCGACACGGTCGGCAACTCGAACCTCGTCGAGATCCGCATCAAACTCGACAACAAGATCCTGCGGGTGCTGACCAAGCGCAGCCAGACCTATGCCTCGAACACGCATATCTTCATCGTCTGGATGGTCGGCACCTCGCTCGTGCTGATCGGCATCTCGATCCTCTTCCTGCGCGGGCAGATCCGGCCGATCCTGACCTTGGCACGCGCGGCCGAAAGCTTCGGCAAGGGGCAGAAGCCCGATAATTTCTATCCGCGGGGCGCTGACGAGGTCAGGCGCGCCGGCCTTGCCTTCATTCTGATGCGCGAGCGAATCGAACGACAGATCGAGCAGCGCACCGCGATGCTCTCCGGCGTCAGTCATGATCTGCGCACCATCCTCACCCGCTTCAAGCTGCAGCTGGCGCTGGCCGGCGACAATCCCGACCTGCATGGCCTCAACGACGACGTCAACGACATGCAGACCATGCTGGAGGCCTATATGGCCTTTGCACGCGGCGAGGTCGAAGAGGATGTCGGCGAGCTGAGACTCAGTGAGATCTTCGCGAAGCTGGAATCCGATTTCGCCCTGCACGGTAAAAAATTCAGCTATTCGATCGAAGGCGATGACGATATTTCCGTCAGGCCGAACGCCTTCATGCGTCTCGTCACCAACCTTGCCTCGAATGCGCGCCGGTATGCCGATAGGCTCGACATCGAGGCCAAGCACAATGCCAAATGGCTGACCGTCATCTTCGACGATGACGGGCCAGGGATTCCCGAAAAGAACCGTGAGGACGTGTTCAAGCCGTTCTTCCGGCTGGATACGGCGCGCAATCTCGATGCATCAGGCACCGGGCTCGGCCTCGCGATCGCCCGCGACATCGCCCGCAGCCACGGCGGTAACGTCACGCTCAGTGACAGCCCGCTCGGCGGACTGAGGGCAACGATCCGCATCCCGGCTTAGCCACGGGCGGCCGTCAGCTTCACGGCTTTGCGTGCATCGAAATCGTCCAGGTGTTCGACGATCCAGCGCCAGAGCGATACGACCTGCATGAGGAGGTCGTGTCCGAGCGGCGTCAACTCATATTCGACGCGCGGCGGCACTTGGGGATAAAGCGTGCGGATGACGAGGCCATCCCTTTCGAGGGTGCGCAGCGTCTGCGTCAGCACTTTCTGGCTGATGCCCTCGACCCGCTCCAAAAGGCGCGAGAATCGCAGGGGTGCGCCGGCATCGGAGAGCACATGCAGAATGCGCAGCGGCCATTTCGCCGCCGCCCGTTCGATCAGTTCACGGGCCCGCCCATCCTGTTCGTCCGTCATGCTGTTGCAGAAATCGAACATGTCGCTGCTCACGTCAGTTACCTCAAGGTGTGTATAGATCGTCTGGGTACCTTCTTTCGATCGGATACAATAGACCATACATGAACCGGGAACCAAAGAAGGAGGGTTTCCGATGTTCAGAGTCTGGTTGATAACAGGGAGTTCGCGCGGTCTCGGCCGGGCGCTGGCGGAGGCGGTATTGGCCGCCGGCGACAATCTGGTGGCGACAGCGCGCGACCCCGGCCAGCTTGCCGATCTTTCCGAACGGTATGGCGATCAGGTGCTGACGCTGGCGCTTGACGTGACCGACGAGCCGGCGGCAGCGGCGGCAGTCAAGGCGGGTGTGAAGCGGTTCGGGCGCATTGACGTTCTTGTCAACAATGCCGGCTACGGCAATGTCGGCTCGATCGAGGATACCAGCCTTACCGATTTCCGGGCCCAGATCGAGACCAACCTCTTCGGCACGATCATCATGACCAAGGCAGTCATCGCCTTGATGCGCGGGCAGGGAGCGGGACACATCATCCAGTTCTCATCCGTCGGCGGCCGGATCGGACCTGCCGGGCGCGGCGCCTATTCGGCGGCGAAATTCGGTGTCGAGGGTTTTTCCGAGGTGCTGGCGAAGGAGGTCGCGCCATTCGGGATCAAGGTGACGGTGATCGAGCCCGGCGGCTTCAGGACCGATTTCGCCGGCTCCTCGACGGTGCTTGCCGAAGGGCGGCAGGACTATGCGGAGACGGTCGGCGCCACGGTGCGCTTCCAGCGTGAATATGATGGGCGCCAGCCTGGCGATCCTGCCAAAGCAGCTGCGGTCGTCATCCACGTCGCCGGTCTCGACGAACCGCCATTCCGGCTGCTGCTCGGCAGCGATGCGGTCCACAATGTCGAAAAGGCGGATGCGGCGCGTATCGAAGCCGATCGGATGTGGCGCACCGTCAGCGTCTCGACCGATTTTGATGCAGAGGCCGAGTCGCTGCCCTGGAAAAAGAAGGCCGGTTGACCCAGGCAAAACAAAAGCGCCGCTGAAAAGCGGCGCTTTGCATCAGGGATATTCGACGATTCAGCCGGCGGTGCAGAAGTGGCTGCGACCGTCATTGCCGATATAAGTGCCGCTGCGCGGATCGAAGGTGCGGTAGCGGTAGGAGCAGTAACGCTGCCATTGCGGCGACCAGGGCTCCACCGCCGTGCGGACCGGCTCGTAATATTGCGGCTGATCGACATAGACGCGGCGGGGCGCGCGATAGACCGGAGCGGGCTCGTAGTAATCCGGCTCGTAGGCCGGGTCGATGTAGCGGCGCTCGTCGTAAACCGGACCGTTATTGGCGTTGGCGATGGCCGAACCGACGATCAGGCCGGTGGCAAGGCCGACGGCGCCGCCAACCCAGGCATCGTTGTTGCCGTGATCACGGCGCCAGTGGCGGTCGCGGGCCGACGCTTCACCGATGGCGGAAAGCGTGAGCGCGGCAGCGGTAGCCGTCAGCAGAAGGGTCTTGGCGAGCCTGTTCATAAGTATAAATCCTAATCCCGGGAACCGAACGCCGGTCCCTTTCTCGATGGTCACAGTCGTACAGATTTTTAGCTGAACGAAGGCTGAACGACAAAACCCGGCATTGCTGCCGGGCTTCAACTCGAATTCGCCAGCCTTGTTAAGGGTTCAGCCCGCAATCTGCAGATTGACGGCCTTCGGGCCCTTGCCGCGGCGATCCGGCTCCGTGTCGAAGCTTACCTTCTGGTTTTCCGTCAGACCGGCCAGGCCGGAGGCCTGAACGGCAGAAATGTGAACGAAGATATCGGCGCCGCCCCGGTCCGGCTTGATGAAGCCGAAGCCTTTGTCGGTATTGAAGAATTTTACAGTGCCAGTCTCTGCCATGCCTCAGGTCCTTTTCTCTCTGCCCGCCATCCACACGGGCAGCATCATAGCATTGCCTCCCGGCGGGAGGTGTTGGCAGGCAATTCTTGAAATTTGAGAAAAAGGTCCCCTCTACCTCGGCCTGTTCCAGGCAGGACTTTCGCCCGCCATTTTCGGAACCGGCTGACCGGGATATTAGCGTTCCCGGCGCGCAAATACTTAAGGACTTCCCATGCTCGCAAAATGCCCGAACGCGCTGAGAGTGCTGCGTTTAAAGGATTTTGGCAAGCAAAAGTTTTTTAACGTGTCGTTCCTGGCACACCCCTGCCGATATCCAATTTGCGCAAAAACGCGAAAATTTCCTTCGCCGATAGGGAATGATTAACGTTTTATATCGTCTGCAATATAAGTTCCGAGCAGATTTTCCCAAAAATGCAACGTGAACGCGTCTCCCGCGGCAGATGAATTTTTTTTCCGACGGGTGACTCACCCATATTTGGACGCGTGTTCACGTGGCTGGCAGGCGTCGGCGGGTCAATCCCGGCACGAGTTCGACCACAAGCATAGCGATAAACATCAGCGCGCAACCTGCATAACCTGTTACCGGCATCGTTTCGCCGAGCAGTAGGGCTGCAAGCGAGGCACCGAAGAGCGCTTCGGAAGAAAGAAAGATCGCGGCCTGCGAGGGCGTCGTGTAGCGCTGGCCGATCACCTGCAGCACGAAAGCCACGCCCGAGGAGAAGATGCCGACATAAAGGATCTCCGGCGCCGCGGCCTGTATTGCCGAAAGGCTGACAGGTTCGACGGCTACGGCAACGGCCAGCGCACAGACTGCGGTGACGGCAAATTGCGTGGCGGACAGCGCGAGCGGCCTTCCGGTCTCGGAAACGGTCGTGCCGGCAAGGGTGATCTGAATCGCCCAGAAGACGGCGCAGATGACGGTCAGCAGATCGCCAGGTGTCAGCGCCGAGAGACGGCCGCCGGACAGGAGATAGATGCCGGTGACCGCCATCAGCGCCCCCGGCCAGATGATCCAATGCGGGGCACGGCGCAGGAAGAACACGGCGATAACAGGCACGAAAACGACGTAGAGGCCGGTGATGAAGCTGGAATTCGTCACCGTCGTCGTCTGTAGGCCGACCTGCTGCGTGGCTGCGCCGCCGAAAAGGGCAAGGCCGATCAGGATATAGAGCTTCGCATGGCGCGCGCTGGTCTTCTCCTTTGCCTTGCGCGCTTCAAAAAGGACGAAGGGCAGCACGGCCAGGGTGGCGACGGCAAAGCGCAGACCGATAAACCAGAAGGGGCCGATCGCCTTCATCGCCGTCGACTGCGCGACGAAGCCGCCGCCCCAGATGGCAGCTGCAAGCAATAGGAGGAGGTTCGCCTGAACGCGCGTCATGTCGTCCTCGATGGGAAGGAGATGTGCCCGAGCGGTTAGCAGTTGTGTTTGCTTTCGGCAAGGGTGAAGACTTGGTGCCGGTTGACGGAGGTGAAGACATGCGAGGCGAAGAACCAAGCCGGCCGGCGGTGCGGCGGTAGCTGAGACAGCAGGCTATTCCGGCACGCCGCTCGTCAGGAAACTCGGCCTCGCAGAGGGGCAGGCAGCCGCTCTTCTCGGCATTCCCGAATCGATCGGCGAAATCAATGGTTTCGACGGTTTTGCTTCGGTCGTCCACACGCTTCCCGAGACGCCTCAACGTGCATTCGACTATGTGCATCTGTTTACGACAGAACGTGCGGCGCTGGAGGCCATCGCGCCCGCGCTTTTTCGCGACCTGAGACCGGACGGTATGGTCTGGATCTCCTGGCCGAAGAAGAGTTCACGGGTTTCGACTGACATCACCGAGGACGTGCTGCGGGAGGTTCTGCTCCCAACTGGCCTAGTCGACGTCAAGGTCTGCGCCGTCGACGAGATCTGGTCCGGGTTGAAATTCGTCATCCGCAAGGAGCTGCGCGGCGCGTTGTGAAGTCTCAGCCGTTACGGGCTTGTGCCCTGGATATCCTGAGCAGCGCGCCGTCGTCCTCGTCCGTCACCATCAGTAGCGCGCCGTCAGGGGCGACGACGACGTCGCGGATGCGGCCGTATTCGCCCTCGAACAGGCGCTCTTCGGTGACGAAGGCGCCGCCGTCGTCGCGCTGCATGCGCGAGAGCAGTTGGAACTTCAGCGCCGCGACGAGGAAATTGCCGTCCCATTCCGGGAACATGGCGCCACGATAGACGACGAGAGCGCCTGGTGCGATCGAAGGATCCCAGTAATGAAGCGGCTGTTCCAGCCCGTCCTTGGCGGTGCCTTCGCCGATCTCGGCACCCGAATAGTCGCGGCCATAGGTGATGATCGGCCAGCCGTAATTCTTGCCGGCCTCGGGCTGGTTGATCTCGTCGCCGCCGCGCGCGCCGTGTTCGACAGTATAGAGCTTGCCATCCTTGGCGTCGAAGGTGATGCCCTGCGGATTGCGGTGGCCTTTCGACCAGATTTCCGGCAGCGCCTTGCCTCCGTCCTTGAATGGATTGCCGGCAGGGATGCTGCCGTCGGCATTGATGTGGATGATCGAGCCGGCATCGTCCTGCCAGTTCTGCGAGCGGTCGCGGTTGCCGCGATCACCGACGCTGATGAACAGCGTACCGTCTGCGGCAATCGCGATGCGCGAGCCGTACTGGATATTGCCCGAGGTGAAGCGCCGCATGCTGAAAATAGGCGTCACGGCGTCGAGTGTCTTCTCGTCCGTGGAAAGCGTGGCGCTGAAGGCTTCGGTGCCGGAGCCCCGGCTGTTGGCGATGGCGGCGGTGAAATAGAGTTTGCGAGATGTCGCAAAGTCCGGCGCGAGCGCCACGTCCATCAGGCCGCCCTGGCCACGGGAACTGACCTTGGGCACGCCCCCAATCGGCTCGGAGACCTTGCCGTCGCGGACGATGCGGATGCGGCCCGGCCGCTCGGTGACGAGATAGGCGCCATCGGGCAACACCTCGACTGCCCAGGGATGTTCGAGGCCGTCGGCGAGCTTGTCGACACGGACGGCGAGTTCCTGCGTGTTGACGGTCTCGGCCGCATCAGCGGACACCGTGCTGAACAGGACCAGCGCTGCTGCGAAATGGAAGGCGGATATTCTCTTCATGTTGCTCCCCGTCGTTTCTCTATGCGGAACGTGGAGCGGGTAGGGAAGGGCTTCAACCTCATTCGACCTGCAATAACGGCTTTGTGTTTAGCGGTTGAACCGAGCCCGTCGCCTGGTCGTCGACCAATTCCGCCTCGAGGATGTAGCGCAACGGCCCGCGTTCGGTGGCATTGAAGGGCCAGCAAGTGGTCAGCACCAGGCGGCGGCCATCGGAGGAGGGATCGATGCCGTTGGCATCCCACGGGGCGATGCGGCCCTCGCCGGCCTTGAAGGTCAATAGCTTGCCGTCGCGGCGGGTGACCTCGATCGTATCGCCGGGCCTTATATATTGTAGCCAGCGGAAATGCGTGTCGCGATGGGCGGCGATGACGGAGGTGCCTTCGTCGCCCGGCTGTGGCGTGTTGACGAGCCAGGCCGGACCGAAGGCTAGAGCCTCGCCAGAGGCGCCGGAGAGCACGATCGCCTCCTTGCCGAGGCGCGGGGCACGCACCTTGGCCTCCGTGGTGAAATCCGCCCAGGGCCAGGGTTTTGTCTCTTTCCCCTGCAGCTCCGCGGCGAAGGCACGTTTCAGCAGGATCTGGGAGAGCTCCGCTTTCGCCTTGAGCAGGAAACCGTCGCCGATCAGCGCCAAGCCATAAAAGGCAAGGCCGGCGATGGCAAAGGCGATCGCCTTTTCGATCGAGGAAAGACGCCAGAGGAAGAAACCCTTCCGCTGGCGCGGCTTCGGGATGTCGTGGGCCGTGGCGGCGGCCATGGCGAGTTCCAGATAGGTCGGAAGCGGCTCGAATTCGGCCGCTTCCCTGTTCTGGCTTGCAGAGAGCCTAGAGACCATTTCGCTTGGCTCCAATTGCGATAATGCCCTTGAGGCGTCGCCGCCAGACGGCCAAACCGCTTGCCGCCGTCAGCGCCAGGAGCAGCATGGTTAGCCCACGGATGATCTGCTCGTCGGCGCGCGTTGCCGTCTGCGGCAGGTTCACGGTCGTGCTCTTTTGCGCGATCATGGTGGCCGCCTTGGCGGTCGGGGCTGCGGCCATCATGTTTGCGATCTCAGGTGATGCGGCGAGATCCTGTGTTTCGACTGCAGCCTGCTCCGGTCCGGCGTTTCCTGCCGGCGTAGCCGAGCCATGGCGTTCTGCGCCGCCAAGAGGGGCAACGTTTTCACCGAAGACCTTATCAAAGTCCCAACCATCCGGCAGGTTGAGCGGCAGCTTGGCCGAGCCGAGCGGCTGATCGGCCGGGCGCGACGGGGTGACATCGACGGCAACCAGGCTGGTGACGCGGGAGACGAGATGGTGGGCGAGCGCCACCGTCTCAATATCCTTGTCGAGCACGGCCGGATCCTGACGCTCATAGGCACGGGCCTCGAAATCGTCGATCTTGCGGCGCGCCCAGAGCTTGGAAATGCCGCTGCCGTCGGCGGCATTGGCGATATCCATCTCGACGCGCCAGGGCTGGTCGCCTGTCTTGCCGATGATCTGCAGCTTGCCGGCGGGCTTCTCTTCAGGCAACTCCGCGGTCAGCACGACGGGTTCGCCGCTATAGAGATCCGGCATCGGGTTCGGCGTGATATTCTCTGCTTCGATGCCTTCGAAGGTGGCAGTGATATCGGTCATGGCTGGGTTCTGCAGCTTGGCGAAAAGCTCGCCCATGCGGCTTGCCACCTGGTCGGTCGAGCCGATCGCCGTGAAGGTGCCGCGGCCGATCTCGGCAGCCTTGGTCATGAAATAGGTGTTCGGCGCCGAGCCGATGCCGACGGTGAAGACGCGAGAATCGCCGCGGTTTGCGGTGATTTCCTGGAAGAGCTGCTGTTCGTTGCCGATCGCGCCATCCGTCAAGAACACGACCTGGCGCAGCGCTCCGCTTGCGACCGGTCCCTGGTTGCGCAGCGCAGCCTGCAAGGCAGGCAGCATTTCCGTGCCGCCGTCGGCGGTCAGGCCTCTGACATAGGCGATCGCCTTTTCGCGATTGTCAGGGGTGGCAGTGACGAGACCCTTGAAATAGTCAGTCATCGTATCGTCGAAACGGATGACGTTGAAGCGGTCGTCGGGGTTCAGCTTGGAGATGGCGAGCGCCAGGCTCTGCCTCGCCTGCTCGATCGACGGGCCGGACATGGAGCCGGAATTGTCGATGACGAAGATGACCTCGCGTTTTGCCGGCGGTGCTGCCGCATCCGGGGCCGTGGGTGGGGTGACGAAGGCGAGCAGATAGGTCTTACCATCAATCACTTCGCGGAAGAGGCCGGCGCTCGGCATCTTTCCGGGAGCGGCCTTCCAGGTGAGTTCGAAATCCTTATCGGCGGGAACGGTGTCCGCCTTCAGGCTGATCGTCCTCGCCTGGTCGCCATCCTGGCTGATATCGACCGCGTGGAAGGACGATTTGACATCGCCGAGCGGGAAACCAGCCCGGAGGTCGACGGTCAGCGAAACCGGGTTGATCCTGGCGTTCTCACGCGGATCGAGCACGGGGGCTTGGATCTTGTCGCGGTTTTCCACCGGGTCGCGCGGCGTGGCGAAACCGGCGCCATTGTTGAACTCGACCGTCTGGACGATCGGCGCCGGATTGTAGCGCGGAGCGACGACCATCGGGAAGCGCAGCGAGAACTCGCCGCCCGACTGGTGGATGGTCTGCTGGTATTCGATCTGGACAACGATGGTTTCGCCGGGACCGATATTGGCGACCTGGTTGGTGAAGATGTTCGGCCGCTGCTGTTCGAGCAACGCCGTCTTCTTGCCCTCGGCCTTGGCCTGCTCGTAGATCTCGCGGGCTTCCTGGCGCGGCTTGATCTGACCTTCGATGAAGCGTTCGCCGATCTGCATTTTCAGCGCGTCGACGGCGGAATTGTCCGGCAGCGGGAAGACGTAGGTGCCTTCGACCCAACCCTGGCTCGGATTCTGGAAGCGCTGCGTAACCTTCACCCTGGCGATCGGGCCGGAGACATCGATGGCGACATCGGTCTTCAGCCGCGGCGCTTCGACATAGAAGCCCGGCTCCTTCGACGGAAAGAGCAGCGAGCCGCTATTGACGTCGTTCGGCCGGACAAGCGCTGCGAGCTGAGCGGATGCCTGCGGCGTCTCGGCGGCGCGGGCGGCGGAGGCAAGCCCCAGGATCGCGGCGATGCAGGCGGCAAAGGCGGTGACGGCAACAAGGACTGAAACGGAAATTCGGCGCGCACGAATGCGCCCTATGATAAACTCATCTTCCAGAAACATTGGCATACCCTCAATAACCAATTTCGGATACTGGATGATGCGGCTTCGATCTCGGCGCGCTCGCGACCGAATTGCGGCGTGGCGCGGCATTTGTTGCGGCTTATTCGTGGCAATGGCCGAATTCGACGATGCCACTGATTTCAGGGGATAAATCCGGGTGACTTCGGAGATTGAATCAAAATCTGCGCATGGCGTTTCGACCGCGTGACGCAAGCCTCTTCGAAGGGTACTGCATGCCGGGCGGGTGGCGCGGCGAACCGATCAATAAGAATCATGCCACCATGACGCCTTTCCGCTTGAAATGCCGTCATACATTGGACATAGAGCTAACCGCAGAACTCCGGTCCCGGCTTTCTGCCCGTTTCAACCATTAGGACCGTTATCATGGCTTTCCTTGCCGATGCTCTTTCCCGTGTGAAGCCTTCAGCCACCATCGCCGTCTCCCAGAAAGCGCGCGAGCTGAAAGCAAAAGGACGTGACGTCATCGGCCTTGGCGCGGGTGAACCGGATTTCGATACGCCCGATAATATCAAGACGGCCGCCATCGACGCGATCAACCGCGGCGAGACGAAGTACACGCCGGTTTCCGGCATTCCCGAGCTGCGCAAGGCGATCGCCGCCAAGTTCAAGCGCGAGAATGGCCTCGACTATTCCTGGGAGCAGACGATCGTCGGCACCGGCGGCAAGCAGATCCTTTTCAACGCCTTCATGGCGACGCTGAACCCCGGCGACGAAGTCGTCATCCCGGCGCCTTATTGGGTTTCCTATCCTGAGATGGTGGCGCTGTGCGGCGGCACGCCGGTTTTCGTTTCGGCCACCCAGGAGCACAACTTCAAGCTCCAGGCCGCCGATCTTGAAAAGGCGATCACGCCGAAGACCAAGTGGTTCATCTTCAACTCGCCGTCCAACCCGACGGGGGCAGCCTATACGCAGGACGAACTGAAGGCGCTGACGGATGTGCTGATGAAGCATCCGCAGGTCTGGGTGCTGACCGACGACATGTACGAGCACCTGACCTATGGCGACTTCAAGTTCGTCACGCCTGTGGAAGTCGAGCCGAAGCTCTACGACCGCACGCTGACGATGAACGGCGTCTCCAAGGCCTATGCGATGACCGGCTGGCGCATCGGCTATGCGGCCGGTCCGATCCAGCTCATCAAGGCCATGGACATGATCCAGGGTCAGCAGACCTCGGGTGCGACCTCGATCGCCCAGTGGGCGGCTGTCGAAGCGCTGAACGGCACGCAGGACTTCATCCCCGCGAACAAGAAGATCTTCGAGGGCCGTCGCGATCTCGTCGTTTCCATGCTGAACCAGGCCAAGGGCATTGTCTGCCCGGTGCCGGAAGGCGCCTTCTATGTCTATCCGTCCTGCGCCGGCCTGATCGGCAAGACGGCGCCGTCGGGCAAGGTGATCGAAACGGACGAGGATTTCGTTTCCGAGCTTCTGGAAACGGAAGGTGTTGCCGTCGTTCACGGTTCGGCCTTCGGTCTCGGCCCGAACTTCCGCATCTCCTACGCGACTTCGGAAGAGCTGCTCGAGGAGGCCTGCCGCCGCATCCAGCGCTTCTGCGGCGCCTGCAAGTAAGCGGTTCTTAAAAACACCAATCGAAGGCGACGTTGACGATGTAGCTGCATGTAGCTACATTTGCCCTTCATGAAGACCGTTTCGATCCGTGATGCGAAGAACCGCCTGACCGAACTCGCTCGTGAGGTCGAGGAAGGTGAAACCATTGTCGTGACACGCAACGGCCGGCCGGTGTTCGATCTCGTGCCACATCAAAAACGCGGCGGTTTGAACCTGGAGGCCGGCGAAGCCTATCTTCGTTCCAAGGGTATCACGCGGACGGAGATGTATATCGCCGACGACTTCGACGATCCTTTGCCGGAAGATTTCCTTCTCAAGCCGCTGCCGTGATTATGCGCGTGCTGCTCGATACGCATATGGTCATCGCTATCGTCCAGCGAAAGCTGGCGGACCGTTTTCCTGATGTCCAGCGTGTGCTTTTGCACGCTGCGACCGAAGGTTTCGTCAGCGTCGCGAGCCTTTGGGAAATTGCGATCAAGACACGACTTGGCAAGTTGCAGCCGGGACTAACCCTGGACGTTATTCCAGCCTACCTGCAGGGCACCGGCCTGACGATCCTGTCCATCGATATCCCGCACGTCATCACCGCCGCCGACCCCGACCCGGAGACGCGTGATCCCTTCGATCGCCTGCTGCTTGCGCAATGCAAGGTCGAGGGGCTGCAGCTTGCGACAGTCGACCGGCTGCTCGTTGATCATCCATTGGCGCTGCGGCTCTAAGTTCGCGTTCCGATTCAACATGCTGCACATCTGAATCCGCTTTGCCTCGCAAGTCGTTGAAATCCGATTCAAAACGTGACGCAGAGCGACGGTTCGGCTGGTGATCTGCGGTTGCGGGTTGGCATCAAACCAACTAGATATCCGGCATCAGTTTAAGTCGCCGCTTCGGGAGGCCGGGATTTTGCAGCAGAGTGCCGTGATCGTCTGTTCGGATGTCAACATGCTGCCGGCCGCCTGCTGCACCCTGCTTTCCGTCAACCGCAATCTCTCAAATTCCACTGTGGAGTTCCTGCTTCTCGGCATCGACCTCAAGCCGAACGAGATCGCCGAGGTCGGAAATTTCGCACGGCTGCACGGCATGGCAATCAAGGTGCTGCCCTACAATACGCCGGATACGGCGCTGCAGGCGCGGGGCCGCTGGTCGGGCGCGACGCTGGCGCGGCTCTACATGGATCTGCACATTCCCGATCATGTCGAGCGGCTGCTCTATCTCGATGCCGATGTGCTTGCGGTTGCGCCGGTCGACGACCTCTTCGCCATGGATTTGCAGGGCAAGGCGCTTGCCGCCATAGACGATTATGTCATGGCCTTTCCCGAGAAGGCCGGCGCACGGCAGCGGAAGATCGGCATGCGCGAGGGCGGGCGCTATTTCAATGCCGGCGTGCTGCTGTTCGACTGGTCGGCCTGCCGGTCGAGGGGGCTTTTTGCCAGGACACGGGAGATTTTCGACGAGCGGTCGCATCTTTTCGAGAATAACGACCAGGATGCGCTGAACGTCACTTTCGATGGCGACTGGCTGGTGCTCGATCCGCGCTGGAACACGCAGACCGGCCTCCTGCCTTTCGTCGGCCGGCCGGCGATCATCCATTTCACCGGCCGGAAAAAACCGTGGCAGGCGACTGTGCCGTGGGTGCATCGCCGAATGGCCAAGCGTTATGCCGAGGATCTCGCCAATACGCCATGGGCCTCCTTCTGCAGGCAGCCGTCGATGACGGGCCGGATCGCGGGGTTTCTTTCGCATTTGGGAAAGCGGATCGGCGGGCTGGCGCGGCTGGCGCGGACACGCGCTTATTTCAGCAACAGCTAGTGGGACGGCAGAGCGCATCGTCCTTGGAAAGTGCATGTGAGCCGATATGGAAGCAATCCCCAGCGACACGCAGACCATGGCCGCCCCGGATAGCGGCTTCAATTTTCTAACGCCGGATGCGTGGAAGGCGCTGTTGTCGCACTATTCCCACGTCGTGCTGGTGGCAAACAGCGAAGCCGTCGACTTCAAACGGCTGCGAAGCGAATTGCCGGAGACGGCGCTCTACGTCTTCTTCAACAATGTCTATAAGGTGCTCGACGAACCCTTCGCCGGCCATGCGGTGCTGTTTGCCCGCAGCGGCGTGATGGGCGCCAATATCGTCCACCGGCGCGAGGCGGCGGATGTCCTGCGCTTCTTTGCCGGCGACGATTTTTTGGGTGTCGTCAACATTCGCGTGTCCCCAGAGGAAAACTTCAGCGAAGAGGGCCGCTTCGAAGGCGCTGAAACCCGTCACCTTGATCTGACGAAAATGCTCGTCGACCTCTATCCGGTGGGCAAGATCGCGACGAGTGGTTTTGCGGTGGCGCTGTGGCTCGCCGAGTTGCAACTGCCGGGCAAGATCCTGCTTGCCGGTTTTTCGGCGAAGAGGAGCGAGAAGTGGAAGGTCTTCGACGTGCACGACTGGACGTTCGAGCAGATCTTCCTGCGTCTCTTTGCCCGGATGGGCACGATCTCGATGATGGGCGGCGTGGATGCCAGCCCCTATGCGGCAATTGCCAGACGGTTTCCACAGGTGCCGCCGATCGAGATCGCGATGACGGCGGCCGAAGTCCTGTCGGAACGGCTCCACAACGCAAATAGCCAGATCGACAGGCTCATGTCCGTCACCAAATCCATCCGCGCCATCGAGGGTTTCTTCCGGCGCTTCAAGCCGAAAACCCGCAAGCAGCGTTTCCTCGAAAAGTCGAAGGAGTGACTGTCGAAAGCTCCGCTCAAAAGGCGGGCTGTCAAGCCGCTCTGTGAGTTGACGCTACGTGCGCGGATCACTGCTATCCGTTCCCCTGTCGGGAAGACGCAGCCTTCAAAGCCCCAGCGTCGTCAGCATGACGAAGGTGGCGAAGAGGATGAAATGCGTCATGCCCTCGATGGCGTTGGTCTCGCCGTCGTTGAGATTGATCGCCGCAGCAATCAGCGTGATCGCCACCATCACCGTCTGTACCGGGGTCATCGCCATGATGAAGGGTTGGCCGGTATAGAGCGCGATCGCCTCCATGACGGGCACCGTCAGAATGACCGTCGACAGCGAGGCGCCCATGGCGATGTTGACCGTCGCCTGCATGCGGTTCCTGAGTGCCGCCCTCAATGCGGTCAGGATCTCGGGGGCGGCCGAAATCGCTGCGACGACGACGGCGGTCACGGCGATCGGCGCGCCGCTGTCGCGCAGGCCTTCGGTCATGAAGGCCGCCATGAACTCCGCCAGCAGGCCGATGATGACGACGCCGACGAGAATGGTGGCGATCGAGATCGCCGCCGACTCGTCGGGGCCATGCGTATCCGGGCTTTCTTTCTTCCGTTCGGAGCGCGGATAGCTGTAGCTGAAGAAATAGCTGTGCTGGCCGACCTGCATGCGCAGGAAAAGGCCATAAAGCGCGATCATTGCGACGATGGTGAAGGCGGAATAATAGTGCCATTTGTCGCTGGGCACGAACTCCGGCACGATCATCGAAATGCCCATGGCGGTGAGGATCATAACGCCGTAGGTCTTGCCGGAATTGTCGTTATAGGGCTGTTCGCCGTGCTTGAGGCCGCCGAGCAGGGCGGCCAGGCCGAGAATGCCGTTGATATCGAGCATCAGGGCCGAGTAGATCGTGTCGCGCACCAGCGTCGGCGAACTCTCGCCGCCCATCATGATGGCGAGGATGATGACTTCGACGGCGACGGCCGAGAGCGTCAGGATCATCGTGCCATAGGGGTCGCCGACCTTGACGGCGAGTAGCTCGGCATGATGGGCCACGCGGATCGAGGCGAGCACGATGGTGCCGACCAGGCCAGCGGCGGCAATCAGTGCGACGCCGCGCCCCATCTCGATCACCGCATGTTCCAAGAAATAGGCGATCGCTGCAACGACAAGTGCGGCGACCAGAAACTTTTCCTCTTTAAAGCGTGACGCGATCCCCAAGCCTCAGCTCCTGTCCCGATTCATGCCTTCTATCTAAGTCGCTGATTTCGCATATCAAGAAAGCCCCGGTCGAGTGCCATTTGCAGTCTTCGACGTTTAATGGAATACTGAACGTCATCGGGGCCGGAAAGCAGATCGCGGCGTCCTCGAATTCTCGTCAAGCGGCCGCGATGATCCGGATCTTTTCCGGAAGCGTGCGAATGCGCAACAAGAAGATGAGGAGACGGATGCATGATCAAGGTGGTCTACGAAGTCGTGCCGCATGACGGCGGCTGGGCCTACAGGCTGGGAGGTGTCTATTCAGAGGCATTCCCGACCCATGCCGACGCGCTCGAAGCTGCGCGCATCGTCGCGGCCGAACAGCAGGTCGGCGGCGATTCCGCCGAGATCAGTTGGCAGGACGAGAACGGCAAGTGGCATGAAGAATATGCCGAAGGCGGCGACCGGCCGGAAACCGAGGTGGTGGACGGCCAGTGGAAGGATCGCACGGCCGAGGCCTCGCAAGGCATCGGCAGCTAACCATCTCCCGCCAATGCCCGTGCGACGATCGCATCGACGAATTCGCGCTTATGCGCAGTATAGCCGTCGCCGTCCATCCGGAATTCGGCTGCCAGCCTGCATTTGAGTGCGGCATAATCAGCCGCCGCCTGCGGATGCGCGATGAGATAATCCCGGAAAGCCAGCCTGTTTCGATGCGTGCCGTTACCTTCAGGGCAAAGGTAGACCCGTTCCGCCGGCACCAAACCTTTCGATAGAAAAGCCCAGACATCGTCGTCATAGCGATTGCCGCGCGGCTCATAGCCTTCGGCCAGAAGCACGCGTGTGGCGTCCTCGATATGCACGAGGCCGGGAAGAACGATGTCGATATCGATAAGCGGTTTGGCGATCATGCCTGGTATGGACGTGCTGCCGATGTGATCGATGGAGAGCGCCTGCGGCAGCAAAGCCAGAAGCCTGCCGCGGATGCGCTGGAAGACTTGCGGCCATTGCGGATCATAGGGCACGAGCTCAACCGGATTGTGCGTTGCCATCTCGTTCCCGCCAGGTCGAATATCGATGATAGTCCTGCAGCCCCTTGACCAGCGCGTCGAAAGTGGCGCGGCAGCGCGGCGAAGACTTCAGACTCTCATGCATCGCCACCCAGGTGCCGAGCGGTATGGCGAAGGCATCAGGCAGGACGTGCACCAGATCAGGGTCCTCGCGGGCAAGTCCGATCTGGCAGATGCCAATGCCGACGCCAGCGCGGATCGCCGAAAGCTGGGCAAGATTGCTGTCGGTCCTGTAGGAGAATTTGATGCCGGGCACCGCGTAACGTTTCATCACCATGCGGACATAGGCCGTCTGCCGGTCGAAGCCGATGAGCCGGTGGTTTACGAGGTCAGCCAGGGTTTGCGGCATGCCGTGTCGTTCGAGATAGCGGCGATGGGCATGGAAGCCGAGCGGGATATCACCGATGCGGCGCACAACGAGTGCAGCCTGCTGCGGCTCGGCCATGCGCACGGCGATATCGGCCTCGCGGTTTACCAGGTCCTCGATTGTATCGGATGCCGAGAGCTCGATCTGCAGTTCGGGATAGGTCTCCTGCAGCGGGCCGAGAATCCCGGGCAGCACTTCGACGGCGATGACCTCGCTGGCGCTGACCCTGACCGTTCCCGCCACGCGCTCGCGCTGGCCGGATGCGGTGCGTAAAAGGGCGGCGGTGGTTGCCGCCAGCGTTTCGGCGTAGGGCTTCAGCGCCAATGCGGCGTCGGTCGGCAGCAGCCCGTTCGGTGAGCGGGTGAAGAGTTCGGCGCCGATTGCCAGTTCCAGTGCGTCGACATGGCGGCCTATGGTTGGCTGGGTTAGCCCCAGTTCGCGGGCGGCCGCCGAAAGCGACCCCTGCTGAAGCACGGTAAGAAAACTGCGGTAGAAATCCCAGCTCGGCTCCATTATCATGCATTTTTGTATAACAGATGTATTTCTTTCGTCAATTTCGTTTATGCCATGCTGATGGCATGATCCTCTCATCCGATCGAAGGAGATGATTGTCATGAGCAGCGAAATGAAGATGACGGCCCTTATTCTCGGCGCGACAGGCGGTATCGGCGGCGCGGTTGCCCGCAAGCTGCTTGCGCGCGGCTGGCGCGTCCGGGCGCTGAACCGTGACGCCGCCAAGGCGTCGAGGAGCGAGCCGGCTTTCGAATGGGTGCAGGGCGATGCGATGAATGCGGGCGACGTCCTGAGGGCGGCCGAAGGGGTCGGCCTGATCGTCCATGCCGTCAATCCGCCCGGCTATCGCGACTGGGAAACGCTGGTGCTGCCGATGCTCGACAATACCATCGCCGCTGCTCGCGCTGTCGGCGTGCGCATCGTGCTGCCGGGCAACGTCTATAATTTCGGTCCCGACGCCCTGCCGGCGCCGATGGAAGAAAGCCCGCAGCATCCGGTGACTAAGAAGGGGACGATCCGGGTCGAAATGGAGAGGCGGCTGAAGGAGGCGTCACAGTCCGGCGCCGGCGTCATCATCGTCAGGGCGGGGGATTTCTTCGGCCCAGGCACGACGGCCAACAGCTGGTTTTCGTCCGGTCTCGTGACCCCGGGCAAGCCGGTCGGCACGATCAGGAACCCGGGTCGGCGCGGTGTCGGTCATCAATGGACCTAACTGCCAGACATGGCGGAAACCATCGCCCAGCTCATCGAGCGGGCCGATCGGCTGCCGTCCTTCGCCGTCTATCATATGGAGGGCTTCTGGGATGCGGACGGCATGCAGATGGCCGAAGCGTTCAAGCGCGTTGCCGGCGGTAAGGCAAAGATCGGCAACTTCCCCTGGTGGATCGTGCCGCTGGCCGCTCCTTTCGTTCCCGTGATGCGGGAGATCAAGGAGATGCGCTATCTCTGGAAGGTGCCGGTGCGGATGAGGAACGACAAGCTTACGGCCGAACTCGGCAAAGAGCCGCAGACGCCGATCGAGGAGGCGGTCAGGGCTTCGCTCGTCGCGCTCGGCTGCCTGCCCGAACCGCATCGTGACACGGCGGCTGCCTTCATCGGGCATAGGTCGCAGAACGCGGGTTAGCTCTCGAGTTCGGCCAGTGCGATCCGGGCGACCGTCAGGGCCGTTTCTGCCTGCTGAATATTCGGATCGCCGAGGAACCAAGCGGCGGAAAGACCGGAATAGGCGGCGATCCATTGCAGCAGCCGCTTCGGCTCCAGCTTCGCCTCCGCTGAGACGATGGCCAACTGGCGGCGGAAACGGGCGGGATCGGTGATGACAGGCAGTTCTTCGTTGGCGAAGATATTGGCGAAATCGAAGCCGCGCTCACCATGGAGCCGCTTCGGATCGATCGCCAGCCAGCCGCGTGCCTCGAAATCGAGGATATTGTCGTGGTGGATGTCGCCGTGGAGGATGGTGACATCACGCTGATCGGCAAGGAGAACATCGGCGATCGCAGAGCAATCGGCAAGCGTGCCGCCATGCTTGCCTGCTGCCGGCTCCAGATCGCGGAACCAGCTGGTAAGGGGGATGGGGTCGGGAAGCGGTTTTTCGCGCGGCGCATGCAGCCTTGCCGCCGTCCCGCAAAGGATGCGGCTTGCCTCGTCGTCCTCGCCGCTCATCGCCATGGCAAGCAGCGAGCGTTTTCCCGTCGCCCTTTCAAGCAGCACGGCATCACCCTCATGGGCATAGACATAGGCTGCGCCGTCGCCGTCCCACCACTGCATCAGAAGCGCGCCGTATCGTTCGTCGATATCGGCCGCCACTTTCAGCATGGCAGGCCTGTCCTGCCAGAGGACCGGCAGGAGGCGGCTGGAGTGGGTGATGATAGGCTCGCCGTCTGATATCAGCGACCAGCGATCAAGATAGGGAGCAAACATGGCGGCACCCTACAAAAACCCGTCGAAGATGGAAATCCCGCCTTTCGGCGGGATTCGCGTTGGCGTGTGAAAGGTCAGGCGACCTTTTCGAGAATGGGATAGTCGATATAGCCCTTGCCGGTGCCGCCATAGAAGGTCGACTGGTCGGGCGTGTTGAGCGGCAGGTTGTGTTCCAGGCGCTCGACGAGATCGGGATTGGCGATGAAGGGCTTGCCGAAGGCGATGAGATCGGCGCGGCCGCTTTCGATGGCGTCGATCGCCAGATCGCGATCGTAACCATTGTTGACCATCCAGTCAGCCTTGCCGCCGGCCTTTTCATAAGTCTGGCACAGCGCCTTGTAATCGAAGGAGGGATTGTCGCCCTGCTTGTAGTCGCGGTCGCCGCCGGTCTGGCCTTCGATGACATGGATATAGGCTAGCTCGTATTTGGCCAATCCTTCGACGACATGGGCGAAGGTCGCCTGCGGATTGGAATCGTAGCTTTCGCCTGATGGCGTCACCGGCGAGATGCGGATTGCGGTGCGGCCGGCGCCGATTTCCTTGACCACGGCATCGACGACTTCAAAGGTCAGACGGGTGCGGTTTTCGATCGAGCCGCCATATTGGTCGGTGCGGTCGTTGATACCGTCGCGGATGAACTGGTCGAGCAGGTAGCCGTTGGCACCGTGGATCTCGACACCGTCGAAGCCGGCGTCGATCGCCGCACGGGCGGCCTTGCGGTAATCCTCGATGATGCCGGGGATTTCGGCGGTGTCGAGCGCGCGCGGCTCAGAGGTGTCGGCAAAGCTGCCGGTGCCGTCGGCATTGACCAGATAGGTCTTGGCCTTGGCGATGCGGCTGGTCGAGGAAACCGGTTTGCCGTCGTTCGGCTGCAGCGTCGTGTGCGAGATACGGCCAACATGCCACATCTGGACGACGATTTTGCCGCCGGCTGCGTGAACGGCATCGGTGACGCGCTTCCAGCCGTCGAGAGCCTCTTTGCTGTAGAGACCAGGCACGTTGGCATAACCCTGGCCCTGGTGGGTGATCGCGGTTGCTTCGGTGATGATCAGGCCAGCGGTAGCGCGCTGACGGTAGTATTCGACGTTGAGGTCGTTGGGGATTGCGCCCGGCGAGCGGTTGCGGGTGAGCGGCGCCATGACGATGCGGTTCTTGACTGAAATGTCGCCGACTTTCGTGGGTTCGAAAAGCTTGGCCATGATAGTCCTTTCTTTTGCGGGAGGATCACTCGGCAGGGGCGAGGGCGGCCCGGCCCCTGGCGGAGAGATAGGTGAGCGCCGTCGCGCCGAGGCCGATCAGGGCCATCAAGGCCGCGGCGAGCGGAACGCGGGTGAGATCGAAGCCGGCGTCGATGACCAGGCCGCCCACCCAGGCGCCGAGCGCATTGCCGGTATTGAAGGCGCCAATGTTGATCGTCGAGACCAGGTTTGGTGCGTCCTTGCCGAAGCCGACGACGCCGACCTGAAGCGCCGGCACGGCGGCAAAGCTTGCCATTGCCCAAAGGAAGAGGGTGATTTCAGCCGGGATGAAGAAGCGGCTCGTATAGCTGAAGGCGATCGAAGTGATGGCGATCGCGGCGAAGACGCCGGCAAGCGTTGCGCCAAGCCGCCAGTCGGCAAGCTTGCCGCCGACGAGGTTGCCGATGGTCAGCCCGAGGCCGATCAGGAACAGCGTCCAGGTGACGCCTTCCGGCGACACGCCGGTGACGTCGCGCAGCAGCGGCGCGATATAGGTGAAGAGGGCGAACATCGAGGCGGCGAAGAAGACGGTGGTGGAGAGCGCAAGCCAAAGGCCGCCATTCCTGAGTGCTGCGATCTCGCGCAGGATGCTGCCGTTTTCTTGCTGCTTGTCCCTGGGCAGGATGGCGATCAGGCCGAGAATGGTGACGATACCGACAACGGTGACGACGCCGAAGGTGGCGCGCCAGCCGTAAGCCTGGCCGATCGCGGTGCCGAGCGGCACGCCGAGAACATTGGCAAGTGTCAGGCCGGTAAACATCAGCGCGACGGCGCGTGCCTTGCGGTCTTCGGCAACGAGGCCGGCGGCGACCACGGAGCCGATGCCGAAGAAGGCGCCGTGGCAAAGTGCTGTCACGACGCGAGCAATCATCAGCACCCAGTAGTCGCTCGCCAGAGCGCAAAGCAGGTTGCCGGCGATGAAGAAGGCCATCAGCGCAATCAGGGCGGTGCGGCGCTTCAGCTTCGCGGTCGAAATGGCCATCACAGGTGCGCCGATCGCGACCGCCAGGGCATAACCGGTCACCAGCCATCCGGCCTGCGGGATGCTGACCGAGAGATCGGCGGCGACCTCCGGCAACAGACCCATGATGACGAATTCGGTGGTGCCTATCGCAAACGAGCTCAAGGCAAGAACGAGGAGGGCGAGGGGCATTCTAAAGGTCCTGCGTCAGTTGCTTGAGGAATGCCGCGATGGTTTCTTCGTTGCGCTTGTAAAAGATCCACTGGCCGACGCGTTTGGTGGTGACGAGGCCGGCGCGATGCAGCGTGCCGAGGTGGGCCGAGACCGTCGACTGCGACAGGCCGCAGCGCTCGAACTGGCTGGCGCAGACGCCCATTTCGAAAGGATGCTCCTGCGAGGGGAAATGCTCCTCGGGATTTTTCAACCAATTCAGAATGTCCATCCGGGTGGGATGGGCGAGCGCCTTGATAATTTCGTCTTTGTCCATCGTCTTTCGCCGAACTATAAATCGTGTCTGGCCGATATATCGATCGTCAGACTTCGATATGCAAATCACGGAGGCGTGAGGCGATGGGTTTTATTGAATGAGCAAAATTTGGGCAAAAAAAGAGGGCCACCGGAAAACCAGGGCCCTTATAATTGTGAAGGTCAAAAAACCTCCAGAGGGGAACAGCTAATGCGGTGGTACTGGGAGAGAAACCACAAGATGCATCAGCTGAAAGGGATATGGTGCTTCCTTGAGCAGGTTTCAATGCTTTTTTGTGCATGTCTGCTATGCGCCGCACAAATTTTTTGCGGTGCGGCATTTCACTGAGGAAGAAAGGCAAAAAAAGAGGGCCACTGGAAAACCAGGGCCCTTATAAGTGTGAAGGTCAAAAACCTCCAGAGGGGAACAGCTAATGCGGTGGAACTGGGAGGAAAAGCCACCATGTGCATCAGCTATGAGCGATATGGTGGTTTAATGTGCAAACGGCAACCCTCATTTGTGCATGCCAGTCATGCGTGTTCTGCATAGTCGGCAATTTATCAATAAAACCAGGCTCAAAAGTTCCAGTTTCTGGCCTTGCTGACGATGAAATCGCGGAAGGCTTTCAGCTTGGCGGCGTTCTTAATCTCGTCGGGATAGCAGAAATAGGTGTCGAAGGAAGGGACGTCGGCATTGATTGCCAGCTGAATCAGGCCTGGGTCGCGGCCGACGATGTAATCCGGCAGGCAGGCGACGCCGATGCCGAGCAGGGCGGCGCGCTTGATCGAGGTCTGGCTGTTGATCTGCAGATGCGGAATACGCTTGTTGTCGGACGAGCGGCCGGCGACCTCAAGCCAGTTGACATCGAGCAGGTAACTCGGCGCCGGCTCGCCGAAGGTGATGATGCGGTGATTGTCGAGATCCTCGACCTTCTGCGGCTCGCCGTGGCGATTGATGTAGGACGGGGCCGCATAGACGTGCATGTGCACGGTGAAGAGTTTGCGCTGGATGAGGTCCGATTGCTGCGGCTGGCGCAGGCGGATCGCGCAGTCGGCATGACGCATGTTCACATCCACTTCCTCATTGTCGAGGATCAGCTGGATCTGCACATCGGGATAGAGCTGCAGGAATTCCTGGATCTTGTCGGTCAGCCAGCCCTGGCCGAGGCCGACCGTCGTCGTGACGCGCAGCTTGCCGGATGGCGTCTCGGTCGTCTCGGTGAGCTGCATCTTCACGGTTTCGAGCTTCAGCAGCACGTCATGGGCGGTGCGGTAAAGCAGCTCGCCCTGTTCCGTCAGAATCAGGCCGCGTGCATGGCGGTGAAACAGCTTGGTGCCGACATCCTGCTCCAGCGCGCTGACCTGGCGGCTGATGGCGGATTGGGACAGATGCAGTTTATCCGCCGCATGCGTGAACGAACCCGCCTCGGCAGCTGCGTGAAAAATACGCAGCTTGTCCCAATCCAATGGCATTCCCCCACCCCTCATGCCGATCTTACTCCGCGGCCACGGCGACGGGCATATGGCCCGTCAGATATCGCTCTGCTTCAAGTGCAGCCATGCACCCCAGCCCGGCGGCAGTGATCGCCTGGCGGAACGTATCATCCGTCACGTCGCCCGCGGCATAAACGCCGTCCAGGCTGGTCGCAGTCGAATCCGGCGCGGTCCAGAGATAACCATTGTCCTTGAGCTTCAGCTTGTCCTTGAAGAGCTCGGTTGCCGGCGCATGGCCAATAGCGACGAAGACGCCATCGATCACCATCTCCGTGATCGTGCCGGTTCTGACGTCGCGCAGGCGCGCTCCGGATACGGATTGCGGCATCGGCGGCTTGGCCGGCGTGCCGGTAATCTCAGCCACTTCGGTATTCCACAGAACCTTGATATTGTCCTTGGAGAACAGGCGTTCCTGCAGGATTTTCTCGGCGCGGAAGAAGTCGCGGCGATGCACTAATGTGACCGACTTGGCGATGTTGGAGAGATAGAGCGCCTCCTCGACGGCGCTGTTGCCGCCGCCAACCACGATCACATCCTTGTTGCGATAGAAGAAACCGTCGCAAGTGGCGCATGCCGAAACGCCGAAGCCCTGGAAATGCTGTTCGCTCTCGATGCCGAGCCACTTGGCCTTGGCGCCGGTGGCGATGATCAGCGTATCGGCGGTCCAGACCTGGCCGCTGTCGGTGCGGGCGACGAAAGGACGCTGGTTCATGTCGACTTCGGTGACGAGATCGTTGACGATCTCAGCGCCGACATGTTTTGCCTGCTGCAGCATCTGCTCCATCAGCCAGGGACCCTGGATCGGATCGGCAAAGCCCGGATAGTTCTCGACATCGGTGGTGATCATCAGCTGGCCGCCCTGTTCGAGACCGGCGATCAAAACCGGTTTCAGCATGGCGCGCGCGGCATAGACCGCGGCGGTATAGCCTGCGGGTCCGGAACCGATGATGAGCACCTTGGTATGGCGGGCGGGCATGTCATTTCCTTTCGACTGGCAGGAGGGCGGCGGCTAGATAGCGATTGCGGCCGTTTCGCGTCCCTGCGCCATTTATGAACGTCCAATGCTTTTATTCAAGGGCAGCCTTGCGTTACCAACAAGGCAAATCGCCCGGATGTGCAAGAATCCGTCATCGGCGTGAAACTTTCTTGCGTATTCCGCGGCTTTATATAGAAGCTCCCCGCGGAGAATTAAAGAAAGGCAATGATGTGGGTCGTGCGGAACTCGACGTCATCGATATAAAGATCCTCCGGGAGCTGCAGGCCGACGGCCGCATGACCAATGTGGAGCTTGCCGATCGCGTCGGCATCTCGGCGCCGCCTTGCCTGCGCCGGGTGCGCAAGCTCGAGGAAGCCGGCATCATCGAGGGCTATCACGCGATGCTGAACAGCCCGAAGCTCGGATTCGACCTCGTCGCTTTCTGCATGGTCGGCCTCAAGCATCAGTCGGAAGGCAATCTCAAAGCCTTCGCCGCCGCCACGGCCGAATGGCCGCTGGTGCGCCAGGCCTGGATGGTTTCCGGCGACAGCGATTTCCTGCTGCATTGCGTGGCGGAGAACCTCACCCGTTTCCAGGATTTCGTCATCGAGGTGCTGACGGCGAACGAACATGTCGATACCGTGCGCACCATGCTGACGATCCGGCAGGTGAAGAAGCTGGGACTGGTGGAGGTCTAACACCACCTCGGCAGAGCAAACGTTATCGCCAATTACTTGCGCGATATATAGCCGCCCCGATTGATTCCGTGGCGCTGGAGTTTGTCGTAAAACGTCTTTCTCGGAATGCCGAGCGCCTCGATGGTGCGGCGGACGTCGCCGTCATTGGCCGACAGCGCATCGCGGATGATCTCCGCCTCGTAGCGCTCCAGCCGTTCGGGAAGCGTCGCATCCATCGGCTGCGGAGGGACTGCTGCCGTTCCTCCGCCTTCCACGCCAAGTACCACGCGTTCGGCATAATGCGAGAGTTCGCGGACATTGCCCGGCCATGGGTGCGAGGCGAGATGCCGCCGCACATCCGGTGAAAGCGGCGGGGCATCGCGGCGGAAGCGCTCCGCGGCGCGAGCGGCGAAGTGGGAAAACAGCAGCGGAATATCGTCGCGGCGTTCTCTCAGCGGCGGAATGGAGATCGTCACGACATTCAGCCTGTAATAGAGATCCTCACGAAAATCGCCGCGCACCGAGGGATCCCCAAGGTCGATCTTGGCAGCCGCGACGACGCGAAGATCGACCGGACGCACCTCATTGGTGCCAAGCGGCGTGATCTCGCGCATCTCCAGCACCCTCAGCATCTTGACCTGGGTGGCGGCCGGCATGCTTTCGATCTCGTCGAGGAAAAGCGTACCGCCGCTTGCATGTTCGATGCGGCCCGTGCGGCGCTTCTGGGCGCCGGTAAAGGCGCCGGCCTCGTGGCCGAACAGTTCGCTTTCGATGACGGTTTCGGGCAGGGCGCCACAGTTCAGCGCTACAAAATTGCCTCTCCGGCGGTGGCTCCACTGATGCAGGAGCTGGGCAACCACTTCCTTGCCGCTGCCCGTTTCGCCGGCGACGAGCACGTCCACGTCGGTATCGGCGATATGGCGAAGAATGTTTCTGAGGTTTTCCATGACAGGCGTCTGGCCGATCAGCGGCAAATTCTCCTGCGCATCTTCGGCTGCTTTCCGCAGCATGCGGTTTTCCAGAACAAGCCGCCGCTTCTCGCTTGCGCGACGCACGCTCTGCACGAGCCGATCGGCTGCGAAGGGCTTGGCGATGAAATCATAGGCGCCATCCTGGATCGCCTGAACCGCCATGGGAATATCGCCGTGGCCGGTCATCAGGATCACCGGCAGGTCGACATCCATGCCCTGCAGCGTGGCGAAGAGTTGCAGTCCGTCGATTTCCGGCATGCGGATATCGGTGACGACGGGGCCGGCAAAGTCCGCCGGCAGATCCGCCAGCGCGGGTTTCGCACCGTCATAGGCGGAAACGGAAAATCCGGCGAGTTCGAGCGTCTGGGCGGTGGCGCGGCGAAGGTCCTTGTCGTCGTCGATCAGCGCAACAGGCATCAGTGTGTTCATGACCTCAAGCCCTCCTCAGCTGAACGATGAACCGGGTACCGCCGCTGTCGCTTAAAACCTCCATCCGGCCGCCATAGTCGCCGATGATATCCTTGGAGATCACCAGGCCGAGGCCGAGGCCGCTTTCCTTCGAGGTGTTGAACGGCGTGAACAAGCCCTTGCGGATTTCCGGCGGGATGCCGGGACCGTTGTCGGCGACCGTCACCGTTACCATCCCTGCATCGGTGGATGTTCTGACCTCGACGCGACCCTCTCCGGCCTTCGGCGCCACCGCCTCGAGGGCGTTTTGAAGCAGGTTGATGAGCACCTGCTCGAGACGAATCCGGTTTCCCATCACCTGCAGTTCGTCGGGCGGCAGGTCGATGTCGAGCGTATCCATGCGGCCGGCAAACCGGCTGCGCAACAGCATCACCGCGCCCTCGATGACGTCCTTCAATCCGGTTGGTTCGGCGCTGCCTCGGCCTTTGCGGGCAAAGGTCTTCAGCTCCTCGGTGATCGAACCTATGCGCTCCGTCAGCGCCGCGATGCTTTCGAGATTTTCGCCGGCAGGCGCCGTCTGGCCGCGATCGAGGAAGGTGCGGGCGTTATCCGCATAGGCACGAATGGTTGCCACCGGCTGGTTGATCTCATGGGCGACGCCGGCGGCCACCTGACCCAGGATGGCCAGCCGGTTGGCCTGCACCAGATCCTGCTGCACTGCCTGCAGCTTCTGCTCCGTGCTCTTATGGCCGATGATTTCGGCCTGCAATCGGTCCCGCGCCTGGCTGAGATCCAGTGTCCGCTCGACTACCCGCCGTTCCAGTTCCTCCCGCGCCCGCTGTTCGCTGGAGATTCGCAGGGTGATCACATGGCGACGGCGCAACAGGAAGGCTGCTCCGGCCAGCAGCGGCAGGAGTATCAGCAATGCCAGCATGCGGGCTTCACGAATCCCCGCATCGACGGATGGTCCGAGCGCCACGAGATGCTGCAAATGCCAACCGGTCGCCGGCACCGACGTTGCGACATCGAGAAACCTGGTTTTTCCCGCGTCGCCCGGCATGACGATCTCGACGACATCGAGCCCGTCACCGAGGTTTCGGACCATGTCGAGCGGCAGGGGTTGAAGCGGCGCGTCGCCGAATTGAAGGCTTTCGCGGATCGCCGTCAACCGGTCCTCGGCGATCCGGCCGATCGTCATGAACCGCCATGACGGAATACTGGTGATGAGGACAATGCCGCGCTCGTCAACGACGTAGGATGGGGTGTTTGAGGCATTCCAATCTGCCTCGACGTCGTCGAATTCAACCTTGACCACGACGACGCCCAGCAGGCCATTGCTGCCCGAAATCCGCTGAGAGATATAGAGGCCCGGTTTCTTGCTGACCGTGCCGAGCGCGAAGTGCTCGGCCTGTCCTCGTTCCACCGCACCCTGAAAATACTCCCGGAAACGATAGTCATTGCCGACGAAGCTCGTCGGTTCGCGCCAGTTGCTGGCCGAAACCGCCATGCCATCCTTGTCGATGACATAGATGACGGCAGCCTTCGTGCCCGCCGCCAAATTTTCCAGCTTCTGACTGAGCCGCTCGAAAGCGCCGGCATCGTTTCCCGCCAGTGCGGCGGCGAGTGCCGCGTCCTGCGACAGCACGAAGGGAAGCGCCCGGTATTTTTCGAGAACCGTGCGCAGCAAAGCCGCATTCAGCCTCGCATCCATGCGGGCCTGTTCCTCGAGAGCAGCCTCCGCCCGGTGCCGGCCGATCTCGCCGCTGGCCCAGAGGCTTGCGACGACAGCGAGGAGGGCGAACATGGCATAGACCCACCACATCCGGCGGATGCGGTGTTGCAGGGGCAGGGAAGGCCACAATTTCTGCGACATGGACATGGCGGATTTGTGCATTTTTCTGCACGAAACGCAAATGGATTTGTGCGGATTTCCGCATTGCTTAATGAGCTGTTAGCGGTCCCGTAAATTTTTCCTTAATAAATACAATATGTTGGTCTGTCGGCGCAAAACTGGCACGGCGATTGCGAAAGAGATGGCAACAACGGCTGAGCTGTTGGACTTGAAGCGAACGGCTCGGGAGGCCGGAGTTCGTTCCGGACGAGCCATTAGGAGGACATCATGATCGCAGCACCACTCGATGCAGTCGCAGACAGCAAGGGCAAAAAGCCCTTTTATACCCATCTTTACGTTCAGGTTCTCGTGGCCATCGCCGCGGGTATCCTTCTCGGCCATTTCTATCCCGAATTCGGCACCCAGCTGAAGCCGCTCGGCGATGCCTTCATCAAGCTCGTCAAGATGATCATCGCCCCCGTCATCTTCCTGACGGTTGCAACCGGTATTGCCGGCATGAGCGACCTGCAGAAGGTCGGCCGCGTCGCCGGCAAGGCGATGCTCTACTTCCTGACATTCTCGACATTGGCGCTCATCATTGGCCTGATCGTCGCCAATGTCGTCCAGCCCGGCGCCGGCATGAACATCGATCCTGCCTCGCTGGATCCGGCCGCCGTCGCCGGCTACGCCGCAAAGGCGCATGAGCAGAGCATCGTCGGTTTCCTGACCAACATCATCCCGACGACGATCGTCGGCGCTTTTGCCGATGGCGACATTCTGCAGGTGCTGTTCTTCTCGGTGCTCTTCGGCATCGCGCTCGCCATGGTCGGCGAAAAGAGCGAACCGGTAGTCAACTTCCTCAATGCCCTGACGGCGCCCGTGTTCAAGCTCGTCGCCATCCTCATGAAGGCTGCTCCGATCGGCGCCTTCGGCGCCATGGCGTTCACCATCGGCAAGTACGGCGTCGGATCGATCGCCAACCTCGCCATGCTGATCGGCACCTTCTACATCACCTCTCTGCTCTTCGTCCTCGTCGTTCTCGGCGCTGTCGCCCGCTACAATGGCTTCTCGATCGTGGCGCTGCTGCGCTACATCAAGGAAGAACTGCTGCTGGTCCTCGGCACCTCGTCTTCGGAGGCCGCCCTTCCGGGGCTGATGAACAAGATGGAAAAGGCCGGCTGCAAGCGCTCGGTCGTCGGCCTCGTCATCCCCACAGGCTATTCCTTCAATCTTGACGGCACCAACATCTACATGACGCTGGCTGCCTTGTTCATTGCTCAGGCAACCGGCATCCATCTCTCCTGGGGTGATCAGATCCTGCTGCTGCTGGTGGCGATGCTGAGCTCGAAGGGTGCCGCAGGCATCACCGGCGCCGGTTTCATCACGCTTGCTGCAACGCTATCCGTCGTCCCATCCGTGCCGGTCGCCGGCATGGCGCTCATCCTCGGCATCGACCGCTTCATGTCGGAATGCCGGGCGCTGACCAACCTCGTCGGCAATGCGGTCGCGACGATCGTCGTCGCACGTTGGGAAAACGAACTGGATACGGCGCAGCTCGCCGCGGCACTGGGCGGCCAGACCGGAGAGGATATTTCGGCTGCCGGGCTCCAGCCGGCCGAATAACCAGCCGCTATTCATTATCCTTAGAATACCTGCAGCGGCCCGTTATCCAACGGGCTGTTTCTCTTTTCTGCTTCAGCCGCGATTGTCGCCGAGAAGGCTGTTGTAAACGGCGCCGATCGCGCTCGCTTCCTTCTCCAGCGCAAAATTCGTCCTGACATGCCGCAGCGCATTCTCGCCATAGGCGACCGCCAGAGCGGGGTCGGCGATATAGGGCGCGATTGCCCGCGTCAGCGCCTCGCCATCGCCGGCGGCGACGACCGAGCCCGTCTCGCCCGTGACGATGAGTTCGGCATAGGCGCCGGCGTCCGATGCCACCACCGCGGTGCGCGAGGCCATCGCTTCGAGCGGCGTCAGGCCGAAACCCTCGTTGCGAGAAGGGGCGACGTAAAGCGTCAGGCGGCGATACCAGACCTTGATGTCAGGCACTTCGCCGAGGAAGAGGATACGGTCGCTGAGCCCGGCGGCCGCGACATCCGCCTTGAGTTTGTCGCCAAATGCCGTGTGTTCGGCCGTCACCCGGCCGGAGACGACCGCCGTCCACTCGGGGTGCTGCGGCAGCAGTTCGATCATCGCCTGGACGAAAAGATCAGTGCCCTTCTGATGGCGCACACGGCCGAAGCAGCCGATGAGATAGCGGCCCGGCAGGCCGGTGGCGGCGATGCCGTCCTCCGCCGTTTCCGGCGGATGGAACAGAGCAAGGTCGACGCCGTGCTGGATCACCGTGTGCGGTATCTCCAGGAACGAGCCGGATCGATCGCTGGTCGCGATGACAGCGTCCATGCGACGGATCAGCCATTTCGTATAGGCGGTGTGCCGGCGTTGCGCGGCCGAGGTGAAGAGAAGCTTCAGCGGCATGCGCAACAGATGACGCAGCAGGATGCCGACAGCCATCTCGTTGTTGCGGCGAGCGTGCCAGACACGCTGGCGCCGGCGCGCCGGTGGGCGCCAGAGGCCGAGGAGCTGCCGTCCCTTAAGTTTCGGCAGGTCCTCCGGCAGGCCGGGGCCGAGTGTCGCGATCTTGATACCGAGCCGGATCTGGCATGGGATGAGCTGAACGATAGTTGACGTGACGCCGGAGAGCCGGCGCTTGAAATTGGGCGCAATGATCTCGACGTCACGGATATCAGGCAAGGGAGGGGTCTCGCGGCTGGCGGGCGATCAGCCCCAGGAAACCTGGAGGATTTCGTAGGCCTTGGAGCCACCCGGCGCATTGACCTCGATGGAATCGCCGACTTCCTTTCCGATCAGCGCACGGGCGATCGGCGAGGAGATGGAGATGCGGCCGGCCTTGACGTCGGCTTCCTGGTCGCCGACGATCTGATAGGTCTTTTCTTCGTCGGTGTCCTCGTCGATGAGCTTCACCTTAGCGCCGAACTTGATCTTGTCGCCCGACATCTTGGTGAGGTCGATGACCTCGGCGCGCGCCGTCAAGTCTTCCAGCTCGCTGATGCGGCCTTCATTATGGCTCTGGGCTTCCTTGGCGGCGTGGTATTCGGCGTTTTCGGAAAGGTCGCCATGGGCACGGGCTTCGGCGATCGCCTCGATGATTCGGGGACGCTCTTCCTGCTGACGCCAGCGCAGTTCTTCCTGCAGCTTGACGAAACCGCCCGGTGTCATCGGTACCTTTTCAACCATTTTTCTGTCCTTCAATCCTTGTATCCGCATAATCAGCGGCGAACACAAAAGAAAACAGGTCCCGAAGGGGAGCTTCGGAACCGTGCCACAATCTTAGTCGGACGCTTATAGCAGATCGCCAAGCCCGATTTCCAGAAAATTCGCATGAAAGAAACGCGGCCTGCTCCAACATCCGGTGATGCAGCTTGAAAATGGGCGGAAATCGGATCGTTCCGATTGACTCTGCATGCCGGAACATATAGTGAACATACTAATGAAGAAGTCGCTAACAGAACGCTTGGCCATCCTTTCCGATGCCGCGAAATATGACGCTTCCTGCGCTTCCAGCGGCACGGTGAAACGTGATTCCCGGGCAAGCGGCGGGCTCGGTTCGACCGAGGGATCCGGCATCTGTCATGCCTATGCCCCGGACGGGCGGTGCATTTCGCTTTTGAAAATACTGCTGACCAATTTCTGCATCTACGACTGCGCCTATTGCGTCAATCGCTCGTCGAGCAATGTCGAACGGGCGCGCTTTACGCCCGAGGAGGTCATCTGGCTGACGCTGGAATTTTACCGCCGCAACTATATCGAAGGCCTGTTCCTTTCCTCCGGCATCATTCGTTCATCCGATTACACGATGGAAGAGATGGTCCGCATCGTCCGCGAACTGCGTGTGACCCATAATTTCCGCGGCTATATCCATCTGAAGTCGATCCCCGAGGCGTCGCCGCGTCTGATCGAGGAGGCGGGGCTTCATGCCGACAGGCTGTCGCTCAATATCGAGTTGCCGACGGATAACGGTATCACCCGTTTTGCGCCGGAAAAGAAGCCTGCCAATATCCGGCGATCGATGGGGGATCTGCGGCTGAAGATCGAGGCCGCCGGCGAACCGACGCTGCAGACGAAGAAGCGTCAGCGTTTCGTGCCTGCCGGCCAGAGCACACAGATGATCGTCGGCGCCGATGGCGCGAACGATGCGACGATCCTTGCGACCAGCGGTCGGCTTTACAGCAGCTACGGGCTGAAGCGCGTCTACTATTCCGCCTTCAGCCCGATCCCGGACTCGTCGAAAAACCTGCCGCTGATCAAGCCGCCGTTGATGCGGGAACACCGGCTCTATCAGGCCGACTGGCTCTATCGATCCTACGGTTTCGGCATCGACGAGATCACCGCAAACCAGGCGGATGGCATGCTCGATCTCACCCTCGACCCCAAGCTTGCCTGGGCGCTCGCCAACCGAGCCGAATTTCCCGTCGATATCAACAGGGCCGAGCGTGAACGGTTGCTGCGTGTGCCCGGTCTCGGCACCAAGACAGTCAAAGCGATCGTTTCGGCCCGCCGTTTTCGCCGGTTGCGGCTCGATGATCTCCAGCGGCTCGGCGTTTCGATCAAGAAGGTTCAGTCCTTCATCTCGGCGGAAGGCTGGTCGCCGCGGCGATTGATCGAGCGCCCCGACCTTCGCGCCATGTTCGAACCGCAACCCGAACAATTGTCGTTGCTGTGATGCGCCGGGTCGTGCTTTCAGGACGCGGGGAGCTTGCCGAATGGCGTGACGCCGCGCGCGCTTTCGCGGTCGCCGGCATCCTGCCGGAGGAGATCGAGTGGCGCGAAAAACGCGCTGAGCCGGGTTTTGCGTTTCAACACGACGCCATGCCGCCTCCGTCTGCCGCAGCACGCAAGCCGATGAAAGTGCCGCCCGCCTTCATCGAGCTGGCGGAGACAGTTCTCTGCCATTCCGACCCGGCGCGCTTTTCCCTGCTTTACCGTCTGCTCTGGCGGCTGCAGCTGGACCGGCAGCTGCTTGAAGTGGCCTCCGACGAGGATGTCGCCCGTGCCAGGCTGATGGCGAAAAACGTTCGACGCGACGCGCACAAGATGACGGCCTTCGTCCGCTTCAAGGAGGTTGGTGCGGTGTCGGAGGGCCGTCGAAAATTCCTCGCCTGGTTCGAGCCGGATCACCATATCGTCGGGCGCACAGCACCCTTCTTTCAACGGCGATTCACCGACATGGACTGGCTGATCGCGACGCCCAAGGGATCGGCCGCCTGGGACGGCGAGCGGCTGACGATGAGCGACGAACCGTGTGAAAAACCCAATCTCACCGATGCCACCGATGACCTCTGGCGCACCTACTACGCCAGCATTTTCAATCCGGCGCGCTTGAAGCTGAAGGCGATGCAGGCGGAGATGCCGAAAAAATATTGGAAGAACCTGCCGGAAGCCGATCTCATCCCTGGGCTGATCGCATCGGCGGAGAGCAAGGTGCGGGCCATGGCTGCACGGGAGGCGACCCAGTCGTTGCCCTTTCACGATCGCCTGCAGGAAGCCGCGCGCAGCATTCCAGCTGAACCCGAAGCGCCGGCGGGCACGCTGGAAGCACTGCGCGCGGAAGCTGCCACCTGCACCCGTTGTCCGCTTCATGCGAAGGCGACGCAAACCGTATTCGGGGAGGGGCTGCGCGATGCAGAGGTGATGTTTGTCGGCGAGCAGCCGGGCGACCAGGAGGATATATCAGGGCGCCCCTTCGTCGGTCCCGCCGGCAGGCTTCTGGACCAGGTGATCACCGAAGCGGGCATCGACCGCTCAACGCTTTACGTCACCAATGCCGTCAAGCATTTCAAATATGAGCCGCGCGGCAAGCGTCGCATCCATCAGAAGCCCAATATGGGCGAGGTGAAGCATTGCCGCTGGTGGCTCAATCTGGAGATGGCGCTGATCAAGCCGAAGCTGGTCGTTGCGATGGGGGCGACGGCGCTTTCGGCGCTGACCGATACGAAGCAGCGGCTGCAGGATGTCAGGGGGAAAGCGATCGCGATCGACGAGAAGCGAACGCTCTTCGTGACGGTGCATCCATCCTATTTGCTGCGTATTCCCGACGAGCGACTGAAAGCGGAAGAACTGGCGCGATTTCGCGAAGATATGCTGACAATTCAGCGGCTTATGCTGACGGCTGCATAAACTGATTCCGAAGCCTCGGCGATGCCCAATGGCAAGGCTAGCGCCATCGCTGATCGAGCGATGGCGCTGCCCTATCTCAGGCGAAGTAGCTCTGCAGCGGCCGCACTTCGAGATTGCCGGCCTTCAGCGCCTTGATTGCCTGGGCGGCTGCCTCGGCGCCTGCCATCGTCGTGTAGTAGGGCACCTTCTGCATCAGCGTCGCACGGCGCAGCGACTTGGAGTCCGAGATCGCCTTGTTGCCATCGGTGGTGTTGATGACGAGCTGGACCTGGCGGTTGCGGATCGCGTCCTCGATGTGCGGACGGCCTTCCAGCACCTTGTTGATCTTGGTGGCGGTGATACCGTTTTCGGCGAGGAAGCGGGCGGTGCCGCCGGTCGCCAGCACTTTGAAGCCCTGTTCGACGAGGATGCGGATCGCCGGCAGCACGCGCGGCTTGTCGGCGTCGCGCACGGAGACGAAGACGGTGCCGTCACGCGGCAACTCGACGCCGGCGCCGAGCTGCGACTTGGCGAAGGCCAGTGCAAAATCGGTATCGAGGCCGATGACTTCACCGGTCGAGCGCATTTCCGGGCCGAGCAGCGTGTCGACGCCGGGGAAACGGGCGAAGGGGAAGACGGCTTCCTTGACGGCGATGTGCTTCAGCTTGCGCGGATCGGGCTTTTCGCCGTAGGCGGCGAAGGTCGCATCGAGTTTTTCGCCGGCCATGACGCGGGCAGCGATCTTGGCGATCGGCGCGCCGATGGTCTTGGCGACGAAGGGCACGGTACGCGAGGCGCGCGGATTGACTTCGAGAACGTAGACGGTGCCGTCCTTGATGGCGAACTGGACGTTCATCAGGCCGCCGACGTTGAGGGCCTTGGCCATCGCCTTGGCCTGGCGCTCCAGCTCGTCGAGCATCTCGTTGGAGAGCGTGCGCGGCGGCAGCGAGCAGGCGCTGTCGCCGGAATGGATGCCGGCTTCCTCGATATGCTCCATGATGCCGGCGACATAGACGTCGGTGCCGTCGGAGAGGCAGTCGACATCGACTTCGATGGCGTGGCTGAGATAGCTGTCGAAGAGCAGCGGGTTCTTGCCGAGCAGAGTGTTGATCTGGCCGGTCTTGTCGTTGGGATAGCGCTGCTTGATATCCTCAGGCACCAGTTCAGGCACGGTATCGAGCAGGTAGCTCTGCAACTGGCCTTCCGAATGCAGGATCTGCATGGCGCGGCCGCCGAGCACGTAAGAGGGACGCACGACCAGCGGGAAGCCGATTTCGGTGGCGACCATGCGGGCCTGCTCGACCGAATAGGCGATGCCGTTGTTCGGCTGGTTGAGGTCGAGCTTCATCAACAGCTTCTGGAAGCGGTCGCGGTCCTCGGCAAGGTCGATCATGTCAGGCGCGGTGCCGAGGATCGGGATGCCGTTCTTTTCCAGCGCCTCGGCAAGCTTCAGCGGCGTCTGGCCGCCGAACTGGACGATCACGCCGACGACTTCGCCCTTTTCCTGTTCTGCCCGCAGGATCTCGATCACGTCCTCGGCCGTCAGCGGCTCGAAATAGAGGCGGTCCGAGGTATCGTAATCGGTCGAGACGGTTTCCGGGTTGCAGTTGATCATGATCGCTTCATAACCCGCATCCTTCAGCGCGAAGGCGGCGTGGCAGCAGCAATAGTCGAACTCGATGCCCTGGCCGATACGGTTCGGGCCACCGCCAAGGATGACGACCTTCTTACGGTCGGAGACTTCAGCCTCGGAGCGGGCGGCGCCGACGAAAGGCGTCTCATAGGTCGAATACATATAGGCGGTCGGCGAGGCGAATTCGGCCGCACAGGTGTCGATGCGCTTGAAGACGGGGCGGACGTTCAGCTTGTTACGGAATTCGGCGACTTCCTTCGGGCGTTTGCCGGTCAGCGTCGCCAGGCGCGCGTCGGAAAAACCCATGGCCTTCAACATGCGCAGGTTGGCGGCATCATCAGGCAGGCCGTGCTCGCGGATCCGGGCTTCCATCTCGACGATATTCTTGAGTTCGGCGATGAACCAGGGATCGATCTTGCAGCCTTCGTGGACTTCAGCTTCGCTCATGCCCTGGCGTAGCGCCTGGGCGACCATACGCAGGCGATCGGGCGTCGGTGTGCCGATTGCGGCGCGGATGGCGTTCTGGCTGGATTCGCCCTCTTCAAAGCCTGGGATCTCGATCTCGTCGAGGCCCGTCAGGCCGGTTTCCAAGCCACGCAGTGCCTTCTGCAGCGATTCGGCGAAGGTGCGACCGATCGCCATGACTTCACCGACCGATTTCATCGCGGTCGTCAGCACCGGCGAGGCGCCGGGGAATTTCTCGAAGGCGAAACGTGGGATCTTGGTGACGACGTAGTCGATCGACGGTTCGAAGGAGGCAGGCGTTGCGCCGCCGGTGATGTCGTTATCCAGTTCGTCGAGCGTATAGCCGATCGCAAGCTTGGCGGCGATCTTGGCAATCGGGAAGCCGGTGGCCTTGGAGGCGAGCGCCGACGAGCGCGACACGCGTGGGTTCATTTCGATGACGACGAGGCGGCCGTCTTTCGGATTGACGGCGAACTGGACGTTCGAGCCGCCGGTCTCGACCCCGATCTCGCGTAGCACCGCGATCGAGGCGTTGCGCATGATCTGGTATTCCTTGTCTGTCAGCGTCAGGGCCGGGGCGACGGTGATCGAATCGCCGGTATGGACGCCCATCGGGTCGATGTTTTCGATCGAGCAGATGATGATGCAGTTGTCCGCCTTGTCGCGGACGACCTCCATTTCATATTCCTTCCAGCCGAGCACCGATTCCTCGACCAGGACTTCGGTGGTCGGCGAGGCATCGAGGCCGCCGCCGACGATCTCGAAAAATTCCGAGCGGTTGTAGGCGATGCCGCCGCCGGTGCCGCCGAGCGTGAAGGAGGGACGGATGATGGCGGGCAGGCCGACATGGTCGATCGCCTGGGCGGCAATCGCCATGGCATGGCTCATGTAACGCTGCTTGCGGTCGCTCTCGCCGAGGTTCCACTGGTTTTCCAGCTCGTCCAGCGCCTTGTCGAGGTCGGATCCCGAGAGGCTTTCACGCAGCTTGACGCGCTCGGCCTCGTGCGTCTTGCGGTCGAGGTCCTTGATGTCGGTGGCATTCGCCAGCATCGAACGGGGGGTCTCAAGGCCGATGCGGGCCATAGCCTCGCGGAACAGCGCGCGGTCTTCGGCCATGTCGATGGCGGCGGGCTTGGCGCCGATCATCTCGACATTGTAGCGGTCGAGCACGCCCATGCGCTTCAGCGAAAGTGCGGTGTTCAGCGCCGTCTGGCCGCCCATGGTCGGCAGCAGCGCATCCGGACGCTCCTTGGCGATGATCTTGGCGACAACCTCGGGGGTAATCGGTTCGACATAGGTGGCGTCGGCAAGGCCCGGATCGGTCATGATCGTCGCCGGGTTGGAGTTGACGAGGATGACGCGGTAGCCTTCCTCCTTCAGCGCCTTGCAGGCCTGGGTGCCGGAATAGTCGAACTCGCAAGCCTGGCCGATGACGATCGGTCCCGCGCCGATGATAAGGATCGATTTGATGTCTTGGCGCTTCGGCATGAGTGCTTCCGTTTTCTGGCTGCGCAGAAAGCCGGCCAGGGTGGGAGATCACCGGGTCGGGTCGCGCATGCTGGGTCTTTTCAGGCTAGAAGCGGCTTATAGGCAAATGTATTTGCAAACGGAACCCCATAAATCGCGGAATCGACAGGAATCCAACACGGCGCGGAAGACTATTTCCCAACAGACACGACCGCCACCCGGATTTCGCCGCCGCCCTGCTTCCGGAAGAGCGAAAGCAGGAGTCCCGTCAAGCGTTTGGCGCGTCTTCTTTACGTGAAGCGGCGGCGCACTTCCTCGGCATTGCTGCGGCTGACCGGGATTGCCGTTCCGTCGCGAGTGAGGATCAGCAGCCTGCCATTCTCGCGTTTCAGGCTTTCGACATGGGAATCGGCCACCCAGTGCGAGCGATGGACGCGAAGGCCCGGCGCCGCGGCGGTTTCCTTCAGCGCATCGGCGAAACGCAAGAGCACCAGTTCGCGCCCGCGGCTGGTCACCACCTCGGTATAGTGGTCCTGGACGGAAAGGCGCAGCAGCGAGCCACGATTCTCAGGCTTCAGCCGGTCCAGGATCGAGGCTGCGGAGTTGGTTTCCGGAGGGACTGCGGCTTCGGCGATTTTCTGGCTCATCGCCATGTAGGTCAAAAGGCAGAAGAGGGCGCAGAGCGGCACCGCAAAAAGCGCGCGGTGCAGGCCGCTTTCGAGTGTGGTCGCTTCGCCGGTGAAGGCATAGTCGACGAGGCCGATGGCAAAACCGATCGGCAGGGCGGCTATGAGCGAGCCCGCCATCATGCGGGCGAACATCGAAACGATCACTCCCTGCAGCAGTCTTTCGGCCGTGACTGCGCAGAGAATGGCGATCGTCCAGGCAACGGCATGCAGGGTCAGCCAGTAGGCGAGGCGTTCGCCGAAGGCCATGCTTTCCATCGTGCCGTAGGGACCGGTGAAGGCAAAGAGCAGGACGATCGCGGCAAAGGTTCCCCAGAAGCGCCGGGAGTGGAGAAAGACCTGCAATTCGCGAAGCGTGGATTGCAAGAAGAGGTAAATCACGAAGTTTTCCTGCCGTTCGCGCGGTTCGGATTGAGGCGGATGAAGTCTTGGCGGAAACAGGGATCGAATTCAACCGGATGTCGCTCATGATCCTCGAACCGCTCCTCGGCGCCCCGCTCGCCGTTCAGATCCATGTCACTGCTGTTACGCCGGCGGCACTTCTCGGCGCCTATATCCTGCTGCGCCCCAAGGGCACGCCGCTACACCGTCTGCTCGGCAGGATCTGGATGGCGCTGATGGTTGTCACGGCGATATCGAGCTTCTTCATTCATGAACTCGATCTCTCCTACGGGTTCAGCCCGATCCATCTTCTGTCGATCGCAACGTTGTTCGGCAGCTGGAATGCGATCGCGGCGGCTCGCCGCGGCGATATCCGTCTGCATAAGCGCATCGTCGCCGGCCTTTATTTCGGCGGCATCGTGCTTGCCGGCCTGTTCACTTTCCTGCCCGGCCGGATCATGCATGCGGTCGTCTTCACCGGCGCGGAACGGCCGGCTGCCCTTGCCGCGGCGGTGATTGGCTCGATCCTGGTCGCGATCGTGCTGCGCTGCCGACGCGGGCGCCTGATTGCCCGATGAAGTCGCTGGAATTCCGGCCGCCGACGGATATATAACTCCTTGAGCGCAAGCACAGGCATTGCCGGGGAGAGCGAAGATGGAATGGAGAGGCCGGCGTCAGTCCGACAATATTGAAGATCGCCGTGGCGGTCCGACCGGCGGCGGTTTCGGCCGCGGCGGTGGCTTCAACTTTCCTTCCGGCGGCGGCGTTCGCCGCGCCGGCGGCGGCCTCAGCATCGGCACGATCATCTTCCTCGTCGTCATCTATTTCATCTTCAAGATGATGGGCATCGATCTGCTGCAGGTGCTCGATACCGGCGGCACGACGAGCGGCCCCGGCTACGAGCAGAGCCAGTCCGGCGGAACACGCACACCCGCCAACGACGAGATGACCGCATTCATGCGCACCGTTCTTGCCGAGACCGAGGATACCTGGCAGGGCATCTTCCAGGCGCAGGGCCAAAATTACGAAGAGCCGAGTCTCGTGCTGTTTTCCGGCGCGACGGCCTCGGCCTGCGGCTCCGCGTCATCGGCGACAGGTCCGTTCTACTGCCCGAGCGACCACAAGGTCTATCTCGATACAGAATTCTTCCAGGAGCTTTCCGACCGCTTCGGCGCGTCCGGCGATTTCGCCGAGGCCTATGTCGTCGCCCATGAGGTCGGCCATCACGTGCAGAACCTGCTCGGCATCCTGCCGAAGTTCAACCAGGCCCGCCAGCGCATGAGCGAGGCCGACGCCAACAAGATGTCGGTGCGCGTCGAGCTGCAGGCCGATTGCTTTGCGGGCATCTGGGGCAAATATACCCAGCAGAAGGGCCTGCTCGAGTCAGGCGATCTGGAGGAAGCGCTGAACGCAGCCCAGCAGATCGGCGACGATTCGCTGCAGAAGCGGTCACAGGGTTATGTCGTCCCGGAAAGCTTCAACCACGGTACCTCGGAGCAGCGGGTCAAATGGTTCAAGCGCGGCTTCGACAGCGGCCAGTTGTCGGCCTGCGATACGTTCTCGGGACCGGTTTGAGGAGAGATGAAGGGGCGCGGCACAAAGCACATCGCAGCCCCTTCCACTCCTTGCTTACTTCTCGCTGTCCATATGCTGCAGCATATGCTCGGGATAACGCCCACCCGCGGCCGCATCTTTCGGCACGGCGCGTTCGATGACGGCGAAATCTTCCGGAGACAGGTCGACGGCGCGTGAGCCGAGCGCTTCCGTCAGTCGGTCGCGGCGGCGAGCGCCGATGATCGGGACGATATCCTTGCCCTTGGCGGCGACCCAGGCGATGGCGATCTGGGCGACCGAGACGCTCTTTGCCTGGGCGATCTCGCGCAGCTTCTCCACCAGAGCGAGGTTCTGCTCGACATTGCCTTCCTGGAAGCGCGGGCTGTAGGCGCGGAAATCGCCGGCCGTTCCGCCCTGGCCCTTCTGCCAGTGGCCGCTGATCAGGCCGCGCGAGAGCACGCCGTAGGCGGTGATCGAAATGCCGAGTTCGCGTGTCGTCGGCAGGATCTTCTCCTCGATACCGCGCGAGATCAGCGAATATTCGATCTGCAGGTCGACGATCGGGGCGACAGCGGCGGCGCGGCGGATCGTGTCGGCGCCAACTTCCGACAGGCCGATATGCCTGACATAACCCGCCTTGACCATGTCGGCGATGGCGCCGACCGTGTCCTCGATCGGCACGTTCGGATCGAGGCGGGCGGGACGGTAGATGTCGATATAGTCGACGCCGAGGCGCTGCAGCGTATAGCTGAGGAAGTTCTTCACCGCGACCGGGCGGGCGTCGATGCCGCTCCAGCCGCCGACGGGATCGCGCAGGCCGCCGAACTTGACGCTGATGACGGCGTCCTCGCGCCTGCGGCCTTTCAACGCCTCGCCGATCAGCATTTCGTTATGGCCCATGCCGTAGAAATCGCCGGTGTCGAGCAGGTTGATGCCGGCATCGAGCGCGGCATGGATCGTCGCGATGCTTTCTGCGCGATCTGAGGGGCCGTACATGCCCGACATGCCCATGCAGCCGAGACCGATGGCCGAGACATCGGGTCCGGTCTTTCCCAAACGATAGGTCTGCATAGTTTTCTCCTATTTCTGCTCAGCGCGGTGCGATCGAGCATCCGCGCCGGGCGGCGTTGCCGGACGCCGTTTTACCGCTTTCGCATTCGGGCGATAATCGGACGACGTCGAACAGGCTGTGCGGGGAAATGCACAATGACCGGTCTTGTCTTCTGATCTGGATGCCGTCGCGGCGATTGCAAGGGGATGCATTGCCCGCGATCCGCTGGGCGGCTCTCGATCTTCTGGGAGCTGGAATGGCGGCAAGCGCCCACCGGTTGAGGCCTCTCATAAATTTCCCGTTGAACATTATCAAAAACTTTGAAATGTTCACGGATTGTTTCGGTTTCTTTTCTGAGCTATGTCACTTTCTCGGCGACGAGATCGTCTTTTCAGAACCAACCGCTGTAGAGATGCCTCATGCTTGACCCGAAATTCGTTCGCCGCGGCCTTTTCCTGGTCTTCATCATCCTTTTCCTCGACATTATCGGCATCGCCATCATCATGCCGGTGCTGCCCGCCTATCTGGAGCAGTTGACCGGCGGCAGCGTCAGCGACGCGGCGATCGACGGCGGCTGGCTGATGCTCGTCTATGCCGGCATGCAATTCCTGTTCGCGCCGCTGCTCGGAAACCTGTCCGACCGTTTCGGCCGCCGGCCGATCCTGTTGCTTTCGGTGCTGACCTTCGCGATCGACAATTTCATCTGCGGCATCGCCACCAGCTTCTGGATGCTGTTCGTCGGCCGCGTGCTTGCCGGTATCAGTGGCGGCAGTTTCGCCACCTGCTCGGCCTATATCGCCGATATCAGCACGGAGGAGAACCGGGCGAAAAATTTCGGGCTGATCGGCATCGCCTTCGGCGTCGGCTTCACCATCGGCCCCGTCGTCGGCGGTGTCCTCGGCGAATTCGGCCCGCGTGTGCCGTTCCTCGGCGCGGCTGCGCTGTCGCTTTTGAATTTCATCGCCGCCTGCTTCCTGCTGCCGGAAACGCTGGAGGCGAAGAACCGCCGCCGGTTCGAGTGGAAACGCGCCAATCCACTCGGCGCGTTGCGCCAGATGCGCCATTATCCCGGCATCGGCTGGGTCAGCCTCGTCATGTTCCTGTTCTTCCTGGCGCATGCCGTCTATCCCTCGGTCTGGGCGTTCGTCTCGACCTATCGCTATAGCTGGAGCGAGGGACAGATCGGTCTGTCGCTCGGCATTTACGGCATCGGTGCTGCGCTCGTCATGGGGCTGGTTCTGCCGCGGATCGTGCCGGTGCTCGGCGAATGGAAGACTGCGCTTCTCGGCCTCTGCTTTTCAGCTGCGGGACTGACCGGCTATGCCTTCGCCTGGGAGGGCTGGGTGGTTTACGTCGTCATCGTCGCGACGGTCATCGAAAACGTCGCCGACCCGCCGCTGCGCAGCATCGCTGCCGGCAAGGTGCCGCCTTCGGCGCAGGGCGAGCTGCAGGGCGCGCTGACCAGCCTCAGCAGCATCACCACCATTGTCGGGCCACTGATCTTCACGCAGATGTTTTCCTATTTCACGCGGCCTGAGGCGCCCGTCACTTTTGCCGGCGCGCCGTATCTCACGGCCGCCGTGCTCATCCTTCTGGCCGCCGGGGTATTCCTCACAAGGGTTCGGGTGAGGGAGCCGGCCGAGGCGCTGGAAGCCACGGGCTGATCGATCAGAAATGGTGATGCGATGATGAATTTTTCATCACCTGCCTCATTTGGGGTAGTTCTTTGCAGGGCTTTGATCTAAGCCCGGATGATATTTCGCCGCAAGCTGCGGCGACGCATATTTCAATCACAGGACTGGTGTCATGGACACGCCGATCGACGCGCGCAGGCTTGCGCCGACAACCGATAATCGTTGGGGTGCACATTTCCGTGCCACGCTGGCGCTCGGCATTCCGCTGATCGGCGCCCAGCTCGCTCAGCTCGGCATCCACACCACCGATGTGATGATCGTCGGACGTCTCGGCGCCGAGCAGCTGGCGGCGATGGTGCTGTCGGCCCAGTTCCTCTTCACGATCCTCATCTTCGGTTCGGGCTTTGCCATCGCCGTCATTCCGCTGGTAGCGCAGGCCTATGGCCGCGGCGACCTCGTCTCGGTGCGCCGGTCGCTGCGCATGGGCCTGTGGGTGGTGATCGCATACTGGGTCATCATGCAGCCGGCCTTCTTCAATGCGGAACAGATCCTGCTTTTTGCGCAGCAGAAGCCCGAGGTGGCCAAGCTCGCCCACGGCTATATCATGATCGGTCAGTTCGGCGTACTGCCGGCGCTGCTCTTCAACGTCATGCGCTCGCTTGTCAGTGCAATCGGCAAGGCAGGCGTCATCCTCAACGTCACCATCGTCACGCTGGTGATGAATGCGATCTTCGCCTATGCCCTGGTGCTAGGTCATTTCGGCTTTCCGGCAATGGGGCTCGAAGGGGCGGCGATCGTTTCGGTCGTCGTGCAGACAGCCGGCTTCCTCTTCATCCTGGCTTTCGTGCAGCGGCGGGAAGAGACGCGGCGCTACGAGATCTTCGTGCGATTCTGGAAACCCGACTGGCACGCGCTGCTGGAGGTCATCCGGCTCGGTTTCCCGATCAGCGTCACCATCCTCGCCGAGGTCAGTCTGTTCACGGTGGCCTCGCTGCTGATGGGCTATATCGGCACCATCGAGCTCGCCGCCCACGGCATAGCCCTGCAATGGGCCTCGATCGCCTTCATGATCCCACTCGGCCTCAGCCAGGCGGCAACGGTGCGCGTCGGTGTCGCGCATGGGCAGGGCGATTATCAGGGGCTGGTGCGCGCTTCGATCACCGTGCTCGTCCTCGCCTGCGCCATTTCGGCGGTGGGCAGCGTGCTTTTTGCCTCCATGCCGCAATTCCTCGGCAGCTGGTTCCTCGACGTCAACTCGCCCGAGGCGCCGGAGGTGCTTGCCTATGCCGGACCGCTGATCGTCGTTGCCGGGCTTTTCCAGCTCGTCGATGGGCTGCAGGTGATTGCCAATGGATTGCTGCGCGGCCTCAAGGACGCACGCGTGCCGATGATCATGGCGTTGATCGCCTACTGGCCGATCGGCTTCTTCCTCGCCTGGGCCTTTGCCTTGCCGCTCGGTTTCGGCGGCATCGGCATCTGGTTCGGCTTCCTCGTCGGGCTGGCGGCGGCCGCCGTCATGCTCTGCGCACGCTTCTACCTTCTCCTTCGCCGCGAAGGAGTGACGGCCGGCGCCTAGAACGGGATGATTTTAGGCCGAGTCGCTTAAAATCATCCCGTTCTAAACCAAATAGTTAGAGCATGATGTCGTCCGAAAACCGCTGACACTTTTCGGCATCATGCTCTACAGCGGTTCAGCTTTTAACGGAAGCGCAGGACCGCTCTAGCCTTTTGTTTTTACGCAATTCCGGACGGAAAACCGCTTCGCACTTTTCCTGGAATTGCTCTAGCCGGCCGTTTTACCCTCAAGCCGCGACAGGTTTGTAGCTGGCAATATCGGCACGAATGCCGAGACGCGAAAACATTTCCTGCGGATCGAAATTTGCGGCCTTATGAGCGGCCGCCACGGCTGCCCGCGCGCGCTCGACGACTTCGGTATTTTCCCATTCGGCAATCGTGACGAAATTGAATTCGCCCGGACCGGCGACCTGCTCCAGCACCCTGTGATCGATGAAACCGTCCTGCGCTTCCAACACTTTGTGGGTCATCATCACTTTGACGAGAAATTCCTCGCGTGCCGCCGCCGGCACGATGAACTTGTCTACTCGAAAGAAAGCTCCGCTCATCCAGTTTTCTCCTGCATCAGATGTCTGCAGGCAGATCTGTAATTCCTCAAGTTAAGCTGAGGTCAATATGCGGATAAAGAAAAAGGCCCGTTGAACGGGCCTTCCTCGGAAATGGGCATTTTTTGAAATCAGCGTTCGGCGAGCGCCGGTTCGCCCTTCTTCTCACGCACCATGTTGATGAAGCGACGGAAGAGATAGTGGCTGTCCTGCGGGCCAGGAGAGGCTTCCGGATGATGCTGGACCGAGAAGACCTGCTTGCCGAGGACGCGCAGGCCGCAATTGGTGCCGTCGAAGAGCGAAATATGAGTCTCTTCAACGCCATCCGGCAGCGACTTCGAGTCGACCGCGAAGCCGTGGTTCATCGAGACGATCTCGACCTTGCCGGTCGTATGGTCCTTGACGGGGTGGTTGGCGCCGTGATGGCCCTGATGCATCTTCTCGGTCTTCGCGCCAAGTGCCAAGCCCAGCATCTGGTGGCCGAGGCAGATGCCGAAGACCGGGATATCGGTCTTGATCAGTGTCTTGATCACAGGCACGGCATAGTCGCCGGTTGCCGCCGGATCGCCAGGGCCGTTCGACAGGAAGATGCCGTCCGGCTGCATGGCGAGCACGTCTTCGGCGCTCGTTGCGGCCGGCACGACGGTCACCTTGCAGTCGAGGCCGGCAAACAGGCGCAGGATGTTGCGCTTGACGCCGTAATCGAGGCAGACGACGTGGTATTTCGCGTCCGTCGCCTTGAGCTCACCGTAACCTTCATTCCAGACCCACGGCGTTTCGGTCCATTGCGAGGACTGGCCCGACGAGGCGATCTTGGCGAGGTCGAGACCTTCGAGGCCGCTCCAGGCTTTGGCTTCGGCCTTCAGCGCCTCGATGTCGAAGACGCCGTTCGGATCGTGGGCGATCACCGCGTTCGGAGCGCCGTTCTCACGGATCCAGGCGGTCAGCGCGCGCGTGTCGATACCGCAGAGACCGATGACGCCGCGGGCCTTCAGCCATTGGTCGAGGTGCTTGGCGGCGCGGTAGTTCGAGGGCTCAGTGATGTCGGCCTTGAAGATTACGCCGACGGCGCCGTGGCGGGCGGCCGGCGTCAGATCCTCGATGTCTTCATCATTGGTGCCGATATTGCCGATATGCGGGAAGGTGAAGGTGACGATCTGGCCTAGATAGGAGGGGTCCGTCAGGATCTCCTCATAGCCGGTCAGCGCTGTGTTGAAGACCACTTCGGCCGGCACCTTGCCGGTGGCGCCGATGCCCTTGCCTTCGATGACCGTGCCGTCGGCAAGAACGAGCAGGGCGGTCGGCTTTTCGATTGTCCAGGGTGCTGTCGCGGTCATCTTCATCCCGTTTCCGGCGATCGGTGCGCGCGTTGCCGCGGCTGGCCGCCTTTTGATCTCGCAGGCGTGTGGACGCGGCAATGCCTCGCGCTTCAGGCCTGATCACGAATTTTGGTGCAGGTGGCGGTAAATAGCCACGCAATCGCTTGCGGTCAATCTTTGTAGCCGAGATTGCTGCCGTTTTCCTGCGCTTTATCGCACAGACCGCGCAATTTATTTGATCCCCCGCATCAGCGTGGTTTATGAAGCGGCATCAAAACAGGAGTGAAGACCATGCTGCGCGATCAACTCGCCACCCAGCTGAAAGAGGCGATGAAGGCCAAGAATGCGGAGCGGCTTTCCACCGTCCGGCTGATTCAGGCCGCGGTCAAGGACCGCGATATCGCCAATCGCGGCACCGGCAAGGAGCAGGCGAGCGACGACGAGATCCTGCAGATTCTCGCCAAGATGGTGAAGCAGCGCGACGAATCGGCCAAGATCTACGAGGAGAATTCCCGCCCGGAGCTTGCCGCCAAGGAGCGTGCCGAAATCACCGTCATCCAGGATTTCATGCCGAAGCAGCTTTCGGACAGTGAAGTGCGCGCCAACGTCTCGGCGATCATCGCCGAGACGGGTGCCGCGGGCGCCAAGGACATGGGCAAGGTGATGGCGGCGCTGAAGGAGCGTTATGCCGGCCAGATGGATTTCGCCAAGGCGTCGGCGACCGTCAAGGAACTGTTGAACGGATAAGCCTCAGATAACCCGTCTTGCCTGCGGTTCGTCACGGACCGCAGGCCCGAGCACCGCTTCGGCGGCGGCATCGATGATGGCGAATTTCGCCGCCTGATAATTCCAATATTCGCAGATGAAGCGGCCCGACAGCCAGAAGTCGCCCTTGCGGGAGGGTTCCGTCCAGCCGATGCTCTCCATGGTCGCTGCCTGCATCAGAAGCCGCTTCAGGTGGGTATTGGAGATCATGAACTGTTCGCGGATTTCCCGGAGCGACAGAGGGCCGAGAACGACGCGGTCGGCTGTCCTTGGAAATTCGGGAAGGCGCGAGATCATATAGTCCATCACCAGCCCGCCGGAATTCGCCCAGTTGAAGAGGTTGAAGGTGGCGCCCGGGCTGCGCACCGCTTCACTCCCGATGATCGCTCTTGCGATCAGCGGCTGGATCGCTGCCATCATCGCCGAGGGGTCGGCGGTGATCTTATCGGCGCGCTCGCCGCCGTCGAGGCTGTCGAGGATCATCATATGGGCGACGAGCCATCGGGTGAAATGCTGCTCGGCGATTTCGGTGGGCTCCAGGTAGCGTGTGCGCTTGTCGGGGCCGGGAACCGGCCGCAGGAAGCGGTAGGCCAGCATTTCCTGCATGAAGGCCGCGGCTGTGTTGCGGCTGGCGATATTGTTCCTGACCGCAAAATCGATGAAGCGGCCGGAATAGAGGCCGCCGCTCCTCCCGTCGTCGGAATAACCGTAATGAAGCGCGAAGCCGGCATGGGCCATCAGCCAGCGCTGTTGCGCGGCGAAGATCGAAGCTATGCGCGGGCTCTCGCGATAGATGGCGAGCATCTGATCGGCGCAATGCAGGATGGCAGCGAGAAAGCGATCGTCAGCTGCAAGATTATCCGCGGTAAAAGCCATTTGGAGAGGTCCAGGGAATTCGGCGCATACATCTTTCATGCAAGCGCCGCCTGTCAACGGTTTTATCGATAAGCGGTTAATTTCAAAGGGAGAGTTGTCGCAGGGAGAGCCAAAAATTTAAGAAGGCAGGAGCTGGGGGCGCTCCTGCCTTCTTGCTCTTTGCTTCCACCGGCACGCAGGGCCGAAGCCCAAGCCGGAGGGTATTTGCAAAGGCACCCTTGCGAAGCGGCGCCGGGGGTAGGGATGGTGCTTCGCTCGGGGATCGCTTTGTTGAGATCGAACCTATTGCGGTGCGGCGGCTTATTCAAATTACAAAAAAATAATAATTGCCGGAACAGGCGATTTGGGAGGCGTAGAAGCGGACTCTCGGCAGGTGGTGCGGAGGATGATGAGGCGCAGTCGAAAGAGGTAGCAAATCGTTGTTCCCAAACGTTTTTCCTCGGATCTGGCAGAGGCTTCCGCTGTTGCGGAAGTCATGGATGTCGCGCAATTCCGGCTCTGCGACGACAATAATGTCGCACCCTGTCGCAGGGGGCGATAACGCGTTTTTGATTGGATAACCGGCGCCGCTGATAACGCGCGGATAGCCTGTGAATAGCGGGTTTTCATAACAAGTTTCGTGGCATGGAGCGGCAAAGCAGCTTATATGGAGGTTGGCCAAGAGGTATCGATGCGCTTTTCCAACACCTTTCTCGATGATATTCGCGACCGCGTTCCGATTTCGAACGTGATTGCGCGCCGCGTGAGCTGGGACAAACGCAAGACCAATGTGTCGCGCGGCGATTACTGGGCCTGCTGCCCGTTCCACGGCGAGAAATCGCCGAGCTTCCACTGCGAGGACCGCAAAGGCCGTTATCATTGCTTCGGCTGCGGCGTCACCGGTGACCATTTCCGCTTTCTCACCGAGCTGGAGGGCCTGAGTTTCCCCGAGGCGGTGCAGCAGATCGCCGATATGGCCGGCGTGCCGATGCCGCTTGCCGATCCTGTGATGGAGAAGCGCGAGAAGGAGCGCGGGTCGCTGATCGACGTCATGGAAATGGCGACACAGTTTTTCCAGGATCAGCTGCAGACGGCGAATGGGGCGAGGGCGCGCGCCTATCTGCGCGACCGCGGACTGACGGGGCGCACCATCGAGACCTTCCGTCTCGGCTATGCGCCCGACAGCCGCAATGCGCTGAAGGAATTCCTCGCCGGCAAGGGTGTCTCCAAGGAGCAGATCGAGGCGTGCGGTCTGGTCGTCCATGAAAACGTGCCGGTTTCCTACGATCGTTTCCGCGACCGCATCATGTTCCCGATCCTTTCGTCGCGGGAAAAGGTGATCGCCTTCGGCGGCCGCGCCATGGCGGCCGATGCGCCGGCGAAATATCTGAACTCCAACGAGACGGAGCTCTTCCACAAAGGCAATGTCCTTTACAATTTCGCCCGTGCGCGGCGGGCGATCCAGGGACCGGGCCGCGGCGATCCTCAAGATGATAATGCGACCGGCACCATCATCGCCGTCGAAGGCTATATGGACGTGATCGCGCTACATCAGGCGGGCATCGAGAATGCCGTTGCGCCGCTTGGCACGGCGCTCACCGAAAACCAGCTCGAGCTGCTCTGGAAGATGGTGCCGCAACCGGTGCTCTGCTTCGACGGCGACGGCGCCGGCATCCGCGCGGCCAATCGCGCTGCCGAACTGGCGTTGCCGCATCTGAAGCCCGGCCGTTCCGTTCGCTTCGCGCTTCTGCCCGACGGCAAGGATCCCGACGATCTCGTGCGCGATGACGGGCGGGCGCCCTTCGACAAGGTGATGAGCCAGGCAAAGCCGCTTTCCGAGATGCTGTGGAGCCGGGAGGTCAACACCGGCAAGTTCGACACGCCGGAGGCGCGCGCCGAGCTCGAGGCGCGGCTGAAGCAACTGGTCGCCGTCATCGCCGACGAGAATGTCCGCCGTCACTATCAGCAGGATATTCGCGATCGGCTGAACGCCTTCTTCCAGCCGCAGTTCCAGAATCGCAACAATGGCGATCGCCGCGGCGGCTTCAACGGCAATGGCAATTACCGGACGGGCCGCGACAATGCGGGCAAGGCCGGGCCGAAAAGCCCGAGTGTCATTTCAGAAAGGCTCGCCCGCTCGGGTCCCGTGCGCGGCCACCAGAACAATACGGCGCTGCGCGAATGCGTGCTGGCGTTGACCGTCGTCAATCACCCCTCGCTGATGATCGACGATTATGACGAGATCGCCGCGATCGAATATGACAGCCGCGAGCTGCAGCGGCTCTGGTCGGCGATGCTGGGAGCTGCGGCTTCCGTCGCCGGCCCGCATCTGACGCGCGAATATCTGACCGAAAGGCTGGAATTCGAAGGCTTCGGCCCGCTCATCAAGAGCCTCGACCAGCAGGTGCGCAATGCCCGGCTGTGGATCGCGACCGAGGAGGCGGCGATGGAGGATGCGCGTGAGGGATACCGCCAGGCACTGGCCTCCCACAAGCGGGCGAAGGCGCTGCGCCGGCAGAAGATCGAACTCGAGCGTGAGATCGCGCTGGCGACCGAAGCCGGCGACGGCGAGGCGATCGTTCAGCTGATGCGAGCGCAGCAGGAAGTGCATTTCGAAGGGGTGCGCCTTGAGAACCAGGAGGCGATCATCGATGGCTTCGGCGTGCTTTCCGGCCGTGTCAAAGGGGCGGCGAACCACTGATGTCGCTGACCGAACGAAACGAACCGGGCTTTTCCGCTTCCGGCGCGCTGTTTTCTTCCGGCCGCTCGCCGCTCGATATCCTCAAGCAGGTCTACGGCTATTCCTCCTTCCGCGGCAAGCAGCAGCAGGTGGTCGAGCATGTGGTTTCCGGCGGCGACGCGGTCGTGCTCTTTCCCACAGGCGCCGGCAAATCGCTGTGCTTCCAGATCCCGGCGCTCTGCCGCGATGGCGTCGGCATCGTCGTTTCACCGCTGATCGCGCTGATGCGCGATCAGGTGGAGGCGATGAAGCAGCTCGGCATCCGCGCCGCAGCACTCAACTCGTCGCTGTCGCGCGAGGAGTTCGTCGAGGTTCGCCGCGCGCTTTCGGCGGGCCAGCTCGACCTTCTCTACGTGACGCCCGAGCGCATTTTGACCGATGGTTTCCGCGAGCTGATCGCCAACGAGAAGATCGCGCTATTTGCGATTGACGAGGCCCATTGCGTCTCGCAGTGGGGCCATGATTTCCGGCCGGAATATCGCGAACTCGGGCGGCTCGGCGAGCAATATCCCGGTGTGCCCAGAGTGGCGCTGACGGCGACGGCCGATCCGCATACGCGCGACGACATGATCGAGCGGCTGGGTTTGGATTCTGCCGAAATCTTCACCACCAGCTTCGACCGCCCGAACATCGCCTACGAGATCGTCGAGCGTGATCAGCCACGCCAGCAGCTGCTGCGGTTCCTGTCCGGCCACAAGGGCGACAGCGGCATCGTCTATTGCCTGTCGCGCGCCAAGGTCGAGGATACGGCCGAATGGTTGAACGGGCAGGGCATTCGCGCCCGTGCCTATCATGCCGGTATGGACAGGGCGGTTCGTGACGCCAATCAGGATGCCTTCCTGAAAGAAGAGAACCTTTGCCTGGTCGCCACCGTCGCCTTCGGCATGGGCATCGACAAACCGAACGTGCGTTATGTCGCCCATCTCGACCTGCCGGGCTCGGTAGAAGCCTATTATCAGGAGACTGGGCGCGCCGGCCGTGACGGCCTGCCGTCCGAGGTCTGGATGGCCTATGGCATGGCCGACGTGATCCAGCGCGGCCGGATGATTGACGAGGGCAGTGCCGCCGCGGAGATCAAGCGGGTCGAACGCGCCAAGCTCAACGCATTGCTGGCGATCTGCGAGACCGCCTCCTGCCGCCGCCAGGCGATCCTTGCTCATTTCGGCGAGGCGCATGCCGGACAATGCGGCAATTGCGACACCTGCCTGAAGCCGGTCGAGACCTGGGAGGGCACGGAGGCGGCGATCAAGGCGCTTGCCGCCGTCTACCGCACCGGCGAGCGTTTCGGCGCTGGCCATGTCGTCGACGTGCTCCTTGGCAACGTCAACGAAAAGACCGAGCGTTTCGGCCACACCGAGATGCCGGTTTTCGGGGCCGGCAAGGATATTTCGGCACGCGTCTGGCAGTCGGTCTTGCGCCAGTTGCTTGCCATGGGGCTGATCCGTGTCGACCACGAGGCCTTCGGGGCGCTGAAGCTCGAGCCGGAGGCGCGCGCCGTCTTCAAACACGAGCGGCGAGTGTTCTTCCGCAAGGACCGGCCGGCCTCGGAACGGCGCACGAAAAAGGCAGAGCGCAGCGAACGCAAATCGGGACTATCAGGCGCCGACGGCAGTCTCTTCGAGGCACTGCGGGCCGAGCGCATGGCGATCGCGAAATCGCTCGGCGTACCGCCCTATGTCGTCTTTCCCGATACCACGCTGATAGCTTTCGCCACCGAGAAGCCGCGCAGCCGCAAGGAACTGCTCGCCATATCAGGCGTCGGGCAGGCGAAGCTGGAGCGTTACGGCGATGCCTTCCTCGAGATCATCGTTTGCGCAGGACAAGGGTTAACAGGCCCGCCTGATCCTTGAGATCGGGCGAGGGGGCATGGTAGTGCTGCCTCTACAGCGCCGCGCGTCTTTCAGACGCGCAAAGGACGCTGTAGCACTTTGAATTGCTGCATAATTTCTCCTGAAATCGATACTGATTTCAGGAATTATGCAGTAGGGAGGAGCGCCGATGGCCCAGAATATCTACGACCGACCGGAATTCTTCGCCGGATATAGCGGCATGAGGCGATCCGTGCACGGGCTCGACGGAGCATCGGAGTGGCCGGCGGTGCGCGCGTTGCTGCCCGATCTTGCCGGCAAGCGCGTCGTCGATCTCGGTTGCGGCTTCGGCTGGTTTTCGCGTTTTGCCGTGGGCCAGGGTGCTGCAAGTGTGCTTGCGCTCGACATCTCGGAAAAGATGATCGCCAGAGCGAAGGCCGATACGGCGGAAGCAGCGATCACCTACGAGATCGCCGATCTCGAGCATCTCACACTTGCTCAAGCTTCCTTCGATTTCGCCTATAGCTCGCTGGCGCTGCATTATATCGAGGATTTTGCCGGTCTCGCCGCGACGGTCTATCGCGCGCTTTTGCCGGGATCGCAATTCGTCTTCACCATCGAGCATCCGATCTTCATGGCGCCGACCAATCCCGCCTGGGCAGCCGATGCCGAGGGGCGGCGCATCTGGCCGCTCGACCGTTATTCCGTCGAAGGTCTGCGCACCACCGACTGGCTTGCCAAGGGTGTGGTCAAGCAGCACCGCAAGCTCGGCACGACGCTCAACACATTGATCGCGGCCGGCTTTACCATTCGCCATGTCGAGGAGTGGAGCCCGAACGAAGATGAGCTCCACGACAATCCAGATTGGGCGGAGGAGATGGACCGGCCGATGTTCCTGCTGATCTCGGTCCAGCGCTGAGAAGACAAGCCGGCGGCAATATGCTAACCCGGCGGGCAAAACGAAATCTCTGGGAAAGGCCGTCCATGACCTCGCAATTTCTCTCCCATCTCAGCAACGAGATCTCAGCGCTGAAGGATGCCGGCCTCTACAAATCCGAGCGCGTCATCAGCTCCAAGCAGGCGGGCGAGATCGCGATTTCCACCGGCGAGCGGGTGCTGAATTTCTGCGCCAACAACTATCTCGGCCTTGCCGACAACGAGGAACTAGCCGAGGCAGGCAAGCAGGCGCTCGATCGATACGGCTACGGCATGGCCTCGGTGCGCTTCATCTGCGGAACGCAGGAAGAGCATAAGCAGCTCGAAGCGCGCATCTCCTCCTTCCTCGGCATGGAAGACACGATCCTCTATTCCTCCTGCTTCGACGCCAATGGCGGTCTCTTCGAAACGCTGCTGTCGGAAGAGGACGCGATCATCTCGGACGCGCTGAACCACGCCTCGATCATCGACGGCGTCAGGCTTTCGAAGGCTAAGCGCTTCCGCTACGCCAACAACGATATGGCAGCACTCGAAGAGGAACTGAAAAAGGCCGAAGGCAACCGCTTCAAGCTGGTCGCCACCGACGGTGTCTTCTCGATGGACGGGATCATCGCCAATTTGGGCGGCGTCTGCGATCTCGCCGAGAAATATGGCGCGATGGTCATGGTCGATGACAGCCATGCCGTCGGCTTCGTCGGCAAGAATGGCCGCGGTTCGCCGGAATATTGCGGTGTCGAGGGCCGGATCGACATCATCACCGGCACGCTCGGCAAGGCGCTTGGCGGCGCCTCGGGTGGCTATACCTCCGCCAAGGCTGAGGTCGTCGAATGGCTGCGGCAGCGCTCGCGGCCCTATCTGTTCTCGAACACGCTGGCGCCCGTCATCGCCGCTGCCTCGCTCAAGGTGTTCGACCTCATCGAAAACGGCGATGCCTTGCGCAAGCGCCTTTCCGACAATGCCGATCTGTTCCGCGCCGAAATGACCAAGCTCGGCTTCAAGCTTGCCGGCGAAGGCCATCCGATCATTCCCGTCATGCTTGATGATGCCAAGCTCGCCCAGGATATGGCAAGCCTGATGCTGAAGAAGGGGATCTATGTGATCGGCTTCTCCTTCCCCGTCGTGCCAAAAGGCCAGGCCCGCATCCGCACGCAGATGTCGGCGGCGCATTCGCGGGCGGATGTGGAGCGGGCAATCGCGGCCTTTGCCGAGGCAGGGCGGGAATTGGGTGTGATTTGAGTTTGACGGCGTGCCGTGCCACCCCCTCATCCGCCCTATCGGGCACCTTCTCCCCGCTGGGGAGAAGAGGGAGTAGCGAAGTCGAGCACCAAGCAAGGGTTGGGACAAGTATGTCGAACATGATGAAGGCGCTGGTCAAAGCGAAACCGGAGGTTGGGCTCTGGATGGAGAATGTGCCGGTGCCCGAGGTCGGGCCGAACGATGTGCTGATCCGGGTGAAGAAATCGGCGATCTGCGGCACCGACGTCCATATCTGGAACTGGGATCAGTGGGCGCAGAAGACCATTCCGGTACCAATGGTGGTCGGCCATGAATTCTCCGGCGAAATCGCCGAGATCGGCTCGGCGGTCACCCGCTATCATATCGGCGAGCGGGTCTCCGGCGAGGGGCATATCGTCTGCGGCAAGTGCCGCAACTGCCGGGCGGGCAGGGGCCATCTCTGCCGAAATACGCTCGGCGTCGGCGTCAACCGGCCGGGTTCGTTCGGCGAGTTCGTCTGCATTCCGGAAAGCAATGTCGTGCCGATCCCGGATGATATTTCCGACGAGATCGCCGCGATCTTCGATCCGTTCGGCAATGCCGTGCACACCGCGCTTTCCTTCGATCTGGTCGGCGAGGACGTGCTCGTCACCGGGGCCGGGCCGATCGGTATCATGGGCGCGCTCGTCGCCAAGCGATCCGGCGCCCGCAAGGTCGTCATCACCGATATCAATCCGCGCCGGCTGGAGCTGGCGCGCAAGCTCGGCATCGACTACGTCGTCGACGCATCGAAGGAAAACCTCGCCGACGTGATGAAGGCGATCGGCATGACGGAGGGATTCGACGTCGGGCTGGAAATGTCGGGGGCCGCACCTGCCTTCCGCGATATGATCGACAAGATGAACAATGGCGGCAAGATCGCCATTCTCGGCATCGCGCCGGCGGGCTTCGAAATCGACTGGAACAAGGTGATCTTCAAGATGCTCAATCTCAAGGGCATCTACGGCCGCGAGATGTTCGAGACCTGGTACAAGATGATCGCCTTCGTCCAGGGCGGTCTCGATCTCGCGCCCATCATCACCCACCGGATCGGCATCGACGATTTTCGCGACGGCTTCGAGGCGATGCGGTCGGGCAATTCCGGCAAGGTCGTGATGGACTGGATGTGAGGAGACGACATGCTCTATGAAGGTAGCTGCCATTGCGGCAACGTGGCTTTCGAGGTCGAAGGCGAATTCACCGAGGCGCTCGATTGCAATTGTTCGCTTTGCCGCAGGCGCGGCGGACTTCTCGCCTTCGTGCCGCGCGAGAAGCTGGCGCTGAAAACGCCGGAGGGCAATCTCTCGACTTATACTTTCAACCGACATGTCATTCGGCATCACTTCTGCGCCCATTGCGGGATCGCGCCGTTCGGCGAGGCCGTGGGTCCGAACGGCGCGGCGATGGCTTCGATCAATCTGCGCTGCATTCCCGCGGTCGATATCGGCGCGCTGACGGTGAAGCCGTATGACGGCGCGGCGCGTTAGCCGATATCCGTCAGGCAATGGCGAATAGATCCTTCGCACAACTGCGAAAATGGCAGAAATGACTGGTACGGCGGGCAAAATATTTGCTGCCCTTGTCTTTTGTTCGCCGCATCTTAAATAAGGGTTCGCAATCGCTGCCGCGGTTCAAAGCCTGTGGATAAGGCTTTTTCCGTATTTTTGTGGGCTTTTTTTCTGGAAAAGCTTGACGAGAACAAAAAATGTGGGAATCACCGTTCGACTTGTTGAATGGTGAACTGGGTCAAGGCGGATCGCGCAACCATGGCCGGAAATCCAAGAGCAAGAAAGCTTTGCTGTCCGGTGCCGGTAATCGTGGTTAATCAGGCTTTAAATGTCATCCCGTTAGGTGGGCAAAGGTGATTCGAGGGCGGCGCGTGCGGCGCGTCAGGCCCTGAGACAGCCCGTTCACCGTAGCGAGATTGGATAGCGTCAGGAAGGCGACGATATAAATGGCAACCAAGGTCAAAGAGAACGAAGACGCGGAAGTCGAACGCGACAGCGCAAGCGACGGCCCTCTTCTCGATCTTTCCGACGACGCGGTCAAGAAGATGATCAAGGCCGCCAAGAAGCGCGGCTATGTGACCATGGACGAGCTCAACGCGGTCCTGCCGTCCGAAGAAGTGACGTCCGAGCAGATCGAAGACACGATGTCGATGCTGTCCGACATGGGCATCAATGTCATCGAAGACGAGGAAGCCGAGGAAGCCGGTGCTTCCGGCGGCAGCGATGACGACGACGCCGGCGGCGACGAGGAGAGCGAAGGCGGCGAACTCGCGCCTTCGAGCGGCACGGCGCTGGCGACCGCCAAGAAAAAAGAACCGACCGACCGTACCGACGATCCGGTTCGCATGTACCTGCGCGAGATGGGCTCGGTGGAGCTTCTTTCCCGCGAGGGCGAAATCGCGATCGCCAAGCGTATCGAGGCCGGCCGCGAGACGATGATTGCGGGTCTCTGCGAGAGCCCGCTGACCTTCCAGGCGCTGATCATCTGGCGCGACGAGCTCAACGAGGGCACGACGCTGCTGCGCGAGATCATCGATCTCGAAACCACCTATTCCGGCCCTGAAGCCAAGGCTGCGCCGCAGTTCCAGAGCCCGGAGAAGATCGAAGCCGATCGCAAGCTCGCAGAAGAGAAGGAAAAGACCCGTCGCGCCCGCTCCGGCGACGACGACATCACCGATGTCGGCGGCGAAGGCCTGCCTCCCGAAGAGGAGGAAGAGGACGAGGACGAATCCAACCTTTCGCTTGCGGCGATGGAAGCCGAGCTTCGCCCGCAGGTGATGGAGACGCTCGATACGATCGCCGAGACCTACAAGAAGCTGCGCAAGCTGCAGGACCAGCAGGTCGAGCAGCGGCTGTCGGCTTCCGGCACGCTGTCCACTGCCCAAGAGCGCCGTTACAAGGAACTCAAAGATGAGCTCATCAAAGCCGTCAAATCTCTGTCCTTGAACCAGAACCGCATCGACGCCCTCGTCGAGCAGCTCTACGACATCAACAAGCGCCTCGTTTCCAACGAGGGCCGCCTGCTGCGTCTGGCCGAATCCTACGGCGTCAAGCGCGACTCCTTCCTGGAGCAGTACCAGGGCGCCGAACTCGATCCGAACTGGATGAAGTCGATCGGCAATCTGGCCGCCCGCGGCTGGAAGGAATTCGCCAGGGGCGAAAACACGACGATCCGCGACATTCGCCAGGAAATCCAGAATCTGGCGACCGAAACCGGTATCTCGATCTCGGAATTCCGCCGCATCGTGCATATGGTGCAGAAGGGCGAGCGCGAAGCGCGCATCGCCAAGAAGGAAATGGTCGAAGCGAACCTTCGCCTGGTCATCTCCATCGCCAAGAAGTACACGAACCGCGGCCTGCAGTTCCTCGACCTCATTCAGGAAGGCAATATCGGCCTGATGAAAGCGGTCGACAAGTTCGAATACCGCCGCGGCTACAAGTTCTCGACCTATGCGACATGGTGGATTCGTCAGGCGATCACCCGTTCGATCGCCGACCAGGCCCGCACGATCCGCATTCCGGTGCACATGATCGAGACGATCAACAAGATCGTCCGCACGTCGCGCCAGATGCTGCACGAGATCGGCCGCGAGCCGACACCGGAAGAACTGGCCGAAAAGCTTGCCATGCCACTCGAAAAGGTCCGCAAGGTCCTGAAGATCGCCAAGGAGCCGATCTCGCTCGAAACCCCTGTCGGTGACGAAGAGGATTCGCATCTCGGCGATTTCATCGAGGACAAGAACGCGCTGCTGCCGATCGACGCCGCCATCCAGGCGAACCTGCGCGAGACGACCACCCGTGTTCTCGCCTCGCTGACGCCGCGCGAAGAACGTGTGCTGCGCATGCGCTTCGGCATCGGCATGAACACCGACCACACGCTTGAAGAAGTTGGCCAGCAGTTCTCGGTCACCCGTGAACGTATCCGCCAGATCGAGGCGAAGGCGCTGCGCAAGCTGAAGCATCCGAGCCGCTCCAGAAAGCTGAGAAGCTTCCTCGACAGCTAAGACTTCGGCCACGTCGTTCTGATTGGAAAAGCCGGGCTTCATGCCCGGCTTTTCCTTTTGTGATTAATACCAATGAGCCCGGCATCTTTCTTGTCCCTCCATGGTGACAAGCCTATAATCCGGCCACGGGGGAAGGCATCGATCGCAACGCGCGAGCGAGGGTCGACGTATGCCTGCGTGGACCACTCCTCCGCTAGATCCGGATAATTTCAGGCCTGACGGGCCTAAAATCTGAATCTGGATCCACATCAAAGCAATAGAGTATATGCGTTGTCCGAAAACGGCTGACACTTTTCGGCATCATGCTCTGGGAGGTGCGACATGACCACTTACATTCTTTTGATCAATTGGACGGACCAGGGCATCCGCAATGTGCGCGACTCAGCAAAACGGCTCGATGCCGCGAAGAAATTGCTCACCGGCGTCGGAGGCTCCATCAACCAATTCTACCTGACGATGGGCGGGCATGACATGGTCGCCGTCTGCGAGGCGCCCGATGACGCCGTCATGGCGCATTTTACGCTCTCATTGGCGATGGGCGGCAATGTCCGCACGGAGACGCTGAAGGCATTCCCGGAAGCCGCCTACCGGGATCTCATCGGCTCACTCGGGTAGCCGAGGGCCGAAGATCGTCGATCTTAGATGTTGCGGAGCACTCGCTGCGCTGGCAATGTCGCGGCAGGCTCCGGCCCGACTTTGGAGAAGGTCAGCGGTAACAATGTCGAGGTGAAGGGCGGTGCCTTCCACATCCAGTTTTAATGCGAGCTCGATGCCCGCTCCGGCAAGGTCCTGTCCTTTGCCTTCCTTGTCGGCGATGCCATTCCGCGAGATGAATGGCAGGAGCACAATCTGGTGGCGGACGATGGAGCGGCCGACCAATAACCCTCATCGCTGCTCGATCACGCGGTTTTTTTCTTTTGTGGCTTGATGCTGCCGGTTTTAGAGGCCACATCGCTGCTGTGACAGAAGAAGACGTAGAACCGGCGGAAGCGCAGCACGAAACGGGAAAGCAGCGGCCTGAAATCCGCTGGGGCGTCGTCGCGTCCGTTGCTGCCCATATTCCTATCGTTGCTCTTCTCATTTTCGGGCTGCCGAAGATCGAGCCGAAGCCTGCCGAAGACGAGAGCGTGAAGGTGGAACTCGTCCCGCCGCCGGAGGAGAAAAAACCGGAGCCTAAGCCCAAGCCACCGGAGCCGAAGCCGCCGGAAGAGGCCAAGAAGGAACCTCCGCCACCGCCGCCACCACCTCCGCCACCGCCTCCGCCGGCCAGCAAGACTCCCGAGCAAGCTAAGCCGAGGCCCATGCCGACTCTGAGCCCTGTCATCGAGTTTGGCGACAGGAATAGTGGCCCCAAAAAGTCGTTGGCGGGAAATTCTCCTCAGGGCGAAACCAAACCCGCAACAACTCCGCCGCAGCACGATGCCGAACCGGCGCAGATGCCGACAAAGACTGCTGCAGAAAAACCAAAAACTGAGGAGCCTCCGTCAAAACCGGTGCCGGACGACGTGAAGCTTCCTGAGGTCGCGACGACTGACGTTTCCCCAGAGCGAAATGGGCCACCGACAGACGTCTCTGGCGAAGCCAATACAAGCATCGAGGAGGCCAAGCCGCCGGAGCAGCAGACGGCTGAGAAACCGAAAGTGATAGCTAAGGACGATCTGCCCAAGGCAAAAACTCTGTTTTCACGGACGGAAGATGGCAGTTTGTTTGCGCAAACTGCGGTCAGTGGTCTTCCGCGCAAAGAGCGAGTGGCCACGCTTTGCACCACCGAGCTTCAGGGCCAACTCGTTCACGGTTCGCCGCCTTATTTCCCGTCCGCATTGCCTAGTTTTGGATTGCGAACCGGTACCATCCTTGATGTAAGAGATGCCGCCTTTGGCACATTCAAGGGCTGGTACCAGGTTCGTTTCCGTTGCGAGGTGGATGAGGAAGCGACGAAAGTCGTGTCATTTGCCCACGAAGTTGGTGGATTGATCCCCCGTAGTCAGTATGCGAAATATGAAATTCGTGACTAGCCCTAGCGATCCTGGATTGCGTCTCATTCGGGAAAAAGCCACGCGCAAGGAACCGCACCTAGCCTCTTTTCATGGCCGTGATGATTCCGGTGAAGAAGAGGACAGATGATATGTCGAACGAGATCGAGCGTTTCTTTGAGCATCAGGACGAAGCCGTCAGTGCGCTGTTCCTGGAAAACAAGGGCGACGAGCTGACCGATATTCTGGTGGCTGCTCTGGAAGAGGCTTTTGAAATACTTCTCGAAGCCGCACCCGCCGAAACCGTTCATTGAGGTCGCAGACAGCTCGCTCAGTCTGCCAATGTGTGCTGAGCGATCGCGTCGCTTGCGCTGTCCCGTCTTGTCGGGATAATGCGCCAGCATCAATGGCCTAGATATCATGTCGATTTTCCAAGAGGATCAACCGCCGCCGGCGAGCGCGCTCGATGCCCGTCTGGCCGGTTACCGGTTCGAACGCGATGCGCTCGGCCGCTCCGCCGCAAGTGTCTTCCGGCTGGAAGCTCCGGGATTGCGGACGCTTTATCTGAAGGTCGAAGAGGTCGGTCCTTTCGGCGAACTCGCTGACGAGGCCGCCAGGCTTCGCTGGGTCAAGGCTTCCGGTCTGCCCTGTCCCGATATCATTGCAGAGGACAGCGACGGTGCGCGCAACCGGTTGCTGATCAGCGCGCTGCCTGGGAGTGATCTCGCCAGTGCATCAGTGCTGACGCCGCTTGCGCGGGTTGAACTGCTGGCTGCGGCGCTTCATGACCTGCATCGCCTGCCGATCGCATCCTGCCCCTTCGATCACCGGCTGGAGACACGTATCGCGACGGCAAAAGCGCGGATGCAGGCCGGTATCGTCGACGAGACCGATTTCGATGAGACGCGGCTTGGAAAAAGTGCGGAGGCTCTGTTTGCCGAACTCGAAAGCGGGAGGCCTGGCCGCGAGGATCTCGTCGTCACCCATGGTGATGCCTGCCTGCCGAATTTCACCGCATCGGAAGAGGGATTTTCGGGCTATATCGACTGCAGCCGTCTCGGCGTCGCCGACCGCTATCAGGATATCGCGCTCGCCTGCCGCAGCATTGCCCACAATTTCGGCGAGGCGCTGGTGCAGCCCTTCCTTGATCGCTACGGCATGCCGGCCGCGGATCCGGCAAGGCTCGCCTACTACCAGTTGCTCGACGAGTTCTTCTAAGCAGCCGGTTTAGCCGCAACGATTGCGTCATCTCACGGCGGCTGGCAGAGTATCCGGCGATCGGACCTGCGGGCAGATAATGGCGAAAAACCAGTTCAGGATGTTGCGCTCGGCGCTATCAGGCGTCGAAGCGGTGGAGGCGGCAACGCATCACAGCTTTGCGCGCCATACGCATGAGCAGTTCGGCATCGGCCTGATATCCGCCGGGGCACAGTCGTCGCTCAGCGGCCGCGGCATGGTGGAGGCTGAGGCCGGCGACATCATCACGGTCAATCCGAACGAGGTGCATGACGGCGCGCCGATCGGCGAGGGCCGGTCGTGGCGCATCCTCTATTTCGATCCCGCCATCGTCACCGGTCTGTCGCGAGAGATCAGCGAAGACGGGGCAGGACGATCGGAAATTCCGCATCCCGTCATCCGCAATGCGGCGATCGCCGCCCGTTTCGAAGCGCTGTTTCGCGCGGTGACCGGCGATGGAGCGGCGGACGAGTTGCTGCATGAGGAACTGCTTCTGCAACTCGTCGCCGATGTCATGCGCGAGCGCTGCGGTGCCGAAGAGCGGCCACTGGTGCCGGCGTCGATCTGCGCGGCACGAGACCTGATCGACGACGATCCGCTTGCCGCCGTTTCGCTTGCCGATCTCTCCAGGGAAAGCGGACTCAGCCGCTTCCAGGTTCTGCGCGGTTTTGCCAAGGCGACCGGATTGACGCCGCACGCCTATCTCGTCCAAGCCCGCATTCATATCGCCCGCCGGCTGATCGCTCAGGGCATGCCGCTTGCGGAAGCGGCCTTTGCCAGCGGCTTTGCCGATCAGAGCCACATGACGCGCGTCTTCGTGCGCAAATACGGTCTGTCGCCGCGCCTCTATGCCGGCGCCTTTCTCTGAGCAGCTGCTTTGCACCTGTGCAATTTCGTTCAAGACCCTGATCCATCCCTGCTGTTTTCTCGGCGCATTCAACAGGAGACGCTGAATGTCGAGGCAGGTTCAAGGTTATGTCTATCTGGCGCTGGCGATGCTGACGGTCGGAAGCACTGTGATCGCAAGCAAGCTGATCGCGTCGGGTCTGCCGCCGTTCAGCGCCACCGCATTGCGCTTCGCCATCGCCTTTCCTGTCCTTCTCCTGCTGATGTGGGCGACCGGCGCGCGGCTGCCGAGGTTTTCCCGGCATGACCGCCTCATCCTTGTCATTCAGGCCGGGGCCGGCAGCGTCGGTTATACGACGCTGCTGATCTCCGGCCTCAGCCTGACCTCGGCGGCCGATGCCGGCGTCATCATCGGCACGCTGCCGGTGGTGTCGGCCGCAATCTCCATCCTGCTGCTGCGCGAACGGCCGCAGCGTGCGCTGCTTCTTGCCGTGGCGCTCGCAACGGCGGGCGTGCTTTCGATCGCCTTCACGCCGGATGCGGCCGGAGGGGCGCTCTCCGGCAATGCGCTGATCTTCCTGGCCGTCGTCTGCGAGGGGCTGTTCATCCTGCTGAACAAAAGGCTGAAGACGGAGATTGCGCCGCTTGCGCAGTCGACGCTGATGGCCGGCATCGGCTTTATCGTTGCCGCCATCCCGGCTATTTTCGAAGTGCCTTTCGCAGATGGTATTTCGGCAAGCGCTGTCGCCGCCGTCGTCTATTATGCGCTGGTGCCGACCGTCGGCGGATTTCTGCTGTGGTATGCGGGGGCAGAAAGGGTGAGTGGCACGGAGGCCGCGCTCTTCACCGCGCTGGCGCCGGTTTCCGCCGTCATGCTTGCCTTCATCATTCTTGGCGAGCCGGTCGGGCTCAGCCAGATCGCGGGTATCGCCTGCGTGCTTGCGGCCGTGCTCGGGCTTGCCTTTGCCGGGAGCCGTTCAGTGAAACTTGCCGGAGGGAGATAGACCATGCAGTTCAGCCATTCCGATGCCATGTGGCAGGCCTTTCCGGAGCTTCGCGCCGGCGCGCTCCATGCCAACGGCATCCATGCAGATGCCGATGTCGAGGCGGCAATCGTAAGCTTCAGCGCGATCGCCGAGGCCCGGCTGGTCAAAGCGCAGGAAGGCGAATTCCCCGAAATCCAGGCTTGGCGGCGCGGCTTTTCCCGCATGGGGCTGAAGCCGACGCAATATCGCTGCGCTTCCGAGGCGCTGCTGCGCCGCTTCCGCCAGGAACATGCGCTGCCGCGCCTGCATCCGCTCATCGATCTCTGCAATGCGATTTCGCTCGCCTTCGCCATTCCGGTCGCCGTCTTCGACGTCGAAAGGATCGATGGCGATCTCGAAGTCCGGCGAGCCAAGGGTGACGAGACCTATCTGACTTTCGCCGGCGAAATCGAGCATCCGGAGGCGAACGAAGTGATCTTCGCAGACGATGAGCACAGGGCACATGCGCGGCGCTGGACGAACCGGCAGAGCGGGCTTTCGGCGGTGCGGCAGACGACGCGCTCGGTGCTGATCGTTGTCGAGGCCCTGCACGTCTCGGCCGGCGACGACATCGCCCGCCTGGTCGAAACAGCTGCTGATGCGCTTGTACGTCACTGGCCGGTGGTGGCGAAAACGGCGATACTCAGTCCGGTATCACCGCGTTTCGAATTCTAAGGTTGACCCCAGGTGTCGTCAGATCAGTAGGTTCGAGGCCTTGGGCCGGCGGCATGTCCGCCCTATCTCCATGGGACCGATACCTTCCGGAGACGAACCCCCATGTCAGAAAAAATGTCAGACAAGTCGATCAAGATTCCGGGGCCGGATCATCCGATCACGGTCGAGCACAATCCTTCCCGCGTCGTCGTCACGCTCGGCGGCAAGACGATTGCCGATACGCGCGATGCGCTGACGCTGTGCGAGGCCTCCTATCCGCCGGTGCAGTATATTCCGCGCAGGGACGTGGACATGTCGCTGCTTCAACGCACCGACCATAGCAGCCATTGCCCCTATAAGGGCGACGCCTCCTATTACAGCATCATTCCGGGCGGGGAGCGCTCGAAGAATGCCGTCTGGACCTACGAGGCGCCGAATGCCGCGGTCAGCAGTATCAAGGATCATCTCGCCTTCTATCCCGACCGCGTCGACGGTATCGAGGAAATGGCCTCTCCGGAAGCCGGCGCCTTCTGACGCGGCACATGACATTGAAACCCTTTCCGGCGGAACATGTTGTCCGCCGGACCGTTAGGTTCATCTAGCGGGGGATATGCCGTGCCGAAATTCTACTTTCAACTTTTCGATCGTGATGGCGCCGGGACGACCGAGACGGCATATGATTTTGAATCCGTCGAAGCAGCGAAAGCGGAGGCGCGGCGCGTGTTGGCGGAGATGGCCACAGAAGGCTTGCCGGCTGCACCTTTGAATATGATGTCGGTGGAACTCTTCGATGAAAGCCGTAGGCCGCTTGCGGAAATCCGGCTCATTCTCGAAGAAATTCCGAAATAGCCGTGATCGGCTTGCCGGCTGCGATCCCTGTCGATCCAGGCCAAAGCAATCAAAAGACTATGTCAAATTTAATTGCCGGCTATGAAGGCGGGTCTTAGCGTCGCGCCAATCGACCGAGTCGGATTGATGCGTAGGAGTGACCGTCGGCAGCCCTTAAACGGCAGCCGCTATCGTAAGACGTCGAGCCATTCATTGCTGAAGACGAGGCTCGCAACCGTGACCGGATCGCCGCTTTCGTCGCGAACGGTGATGGCGATGGTCATGCGATCACCCGCCGGCAATTCGTCGCGGGCCACATCCAGAAGGATGCGGGTCAGCTCTTTCGGAATGTCTTCACGAGATTTGAGCTCGGTACCGTGCTCGTCGCGCGTGGGACCTTCGCCGTTGTGTAGATCGAAATAGTAGCGAGCCATGTTTTTTCCTGCGGGTCACAGGGAGAAATCACAGATGAAGACAATTGTTCCCGAGGCTAGGCATTGATTCTTATAGAAAATACAGGTCGCATCGAAATGGTCCGGAACTCTTGCGATATCGGCGGGCAAGACCGTGATTGAACCCCTGCTGCTGAATCTTGGCAGCCGCGATGTGCTGTCGGCCGAAGAGGAAAGCCATCTCAGAGCGATCATCGTCAAAGACAGGTATTTTGCTGCCGGGGAGGATCTCGTCTCCGAAGGGAGCCGACCGGGCTACAGCACACTGCTGCTCGATGGTTTTGCGGCGCGCTATAAGGTGATGGCCGATGGCAGCCGCCAGATCACCGCGCTGCATGTCGCCGGCGATTTCGTCGATCTGCATGCTTTCCCGATCAAAAAGATGGATCACGGCATCGTCGCGCTGTCGTCCTGTCATGTTGCGTTCGCCGATCACGCCGATCTCAAGGCGATCACCGAGCGCATGCCGCATCTGACGCGGCTGCTCTGGCTCGATACGCTGGTCGATGGCGCCATCCACCGCGAGTGGATCGTCGCCATGGGCCGGCGCTCCAAGCGCGCCCATATCGCCCATCTCGTCTGCGAACTCTTCGTGCGGCTGCAGGTGGTGAAGCGGACGCGGGGGGCAAGCTTCCAGTTTCCGTTGACGCAGATCGAGATGGCCGACGTGCTCGGCGTCTCCGTCGTCCACCTGAACAAGACTTTGCAGGCGCTGAGGCGCGAGGGCGTGTTCACCTGGGAGAACCGGACGATCACCATCGTCGACTGGGAACGCCTGCAGGAAATCGCCGAATTCGATCCTGGCTATCTCAGCATCTTCAGGGAACCACGCTAAGAACGAGGTATCACACAATCCGCTGACACCAGCTCATTGCGATTGACAATTCGACCATTCGGGCAGAACACCGCCTCGACCTTCTTAAAACTCCTATAAGGCTGGCGCGACCGTAGCCGGCCGGTGACATCGCAATGGACATATCCCAAGGACCGGGGAGCGTTCTTCGCCACCCCGGCTATCTGAACTTCGCCGCCTCCCGCGTTTTTTCCTCGCTTTCCTTCCAGTCCATTGGCATCGCCATGGGGTGGATGATCTACGACCAGACGCACAGCGCCTTTGCGCTCGGCCTCGTCGGCTTGTGCCAGTTTCTGCCGATGGCGGTGCTGACCTTCGTCGTCGGCCATGTCGCCGACCGGTTCGACCGGCGGCGCATCGGGCTCGTCTGCCAGTTGATCGAAGCGTTGACGGCGCTGGTGCTGGCGGTTGCCACCTGGCAGCAATGGCTGACACCGGCCGGCATCCTTGCCGCAGTCACCGTGCTCGGCGCCGTTGTCGCCTTCGAGCGCCCAACCATGGCGGCCCTGCTGCCGAACATCGTGCCGGCCTCGATGTTGCAGAAGGCGGTCGCAACCTCGACCTCGTTGATGCAGACGGCGATGATCATCGGCCCCTCGCTCGGCGGCCTGCTTTATGGCCTCCACCCCGTCGCGCCTTTCGCTATATCCGCGCTGCTCTTTGCCGTTGCAAGCTTCAACGTCATCTCGATCCGCATGCAATGGAGCCCTGCCAAGCGCGAGCCGGTGACGCTCGCCTCGGTCTTTGCCGGCGTCTCCTTCATCCGCAGCCGGCCGGTGATGCTCGGGACGATCTCGCTCGATCTCTTCGCGGTGCTGCTCGGCGGCGCGACGGCGCTGCTGCCGATGTTCGCCAGCGATATCCTGCATGCCGGTCCATGGGGCCTCGGTTTTCTCCGCGCGGCCCCGGCGGTCGGCGCGCTTGCCATGTCGATCATGCTCGCCCGCCGGCCACTGAGCAGCAATGTCGGGCGCAAGATGCTGGCCGCCGTCGCCGTGTTCGGCGTCGCCACCATCGTCTTCTCGCTCTCCACCAATATCGCGCTGTCCGTGCTGGCACTGTTCGTCATCGGCGCGTCCGATACGGTGAGCGTCGTCGTGCGCAGTTCGCTGGTGCAGCTTCTGACGCCGGACGAAATGCGTGGTCGTGTCAGTGCCGTCAACTCGCTGTTCATCGGCACCTCCAACCAGCTCGGCGAATTTGAATCCGGCATGATGGCGGCAGCCCTCGGGCCGGTCGCCACAGGCGTCGTCGGCGGGCTCGGCACGATCGTCGTCGTGCTCCTGTGGATGCGGCTCTTCCCCGATCTCACCAAGGTCAAGACGCTGCAGGGCTAACACATGCATGACGCGTTGAAAGCGGTGACCGCTCCCGTTAGGTTCGGCCCGAAACATCATTCGGCGGAGCCGCGCGTGACGACAAATTTTCTATCCTATGTGCTTGCGGCGGTTTTCACGTCGGTGCCGGCGGTGGCGCTGGCCGAGTGGCAGGCGGTCGAAGAGGTGCGGCCCTATTCGATATCAGGCACGTCGGGGGCCGGGCTCTATGCATCGATCGGCGAGCGTGGGCCGAAGGCGGGCGGCTTCGGCCGGGCAATCGCGCATACGACGTTCAAGCTGACCTGGACCAGGAAATACGAACCGCAGGGCAATGCCTGCGTGATCGTGACCAACCGGCCGAAGCTCATCATCACCTATACGCTGCCGAAACCATCTGCTGCGCTGCCGGCCGCCGTGAAGAGCAGCTGGGAGGCCTTCATATCAGGTGTGCAGGCGCATGAGCGGGTGCATGGCGAGACCATCAAGGAGATGGTCAAGGAGATCGAGGCGACGAGCATCGGCCTCACCGTTGCCGACGATCCCGATTGCAAGAAGATCAGAATCGAGCTGACACGCCGCCTTGGCGAGATCTCCCAAAGACAACGCCAGCGCGGCCGCGACTTCGACAAGATCGAAATGGGTGATGGCGGCAATATCCAGCAGCTCATCCTCAAGCTGGTCAATGGACCATAATAGGGCCGAAGCGGATAACGGGCGACCTTCTCAAGGCCGAGCCCAGAAGCTCGGGTGCGGCTATCAGGTTGCAGCCAAATGCATGGGTGTCACCTTTGGGAGCGGGTGCTTCGTCGCTATCAATCCTCGGTGAGTGCGTTCAGATCGCGGACAAGGGCTATCAGTTGCGGCAGCAACTCTATTCGATACCGCGGCGAGGGCAGCGAAGCGGGCCAGGCGTTTTTCGGGCCGCAATAGACGGCATGCATGCCGGCGTTGTCTGCTCCAAGAATATCGGCCTCGGGATTGTCGCCGACGAAGAGACAGTTGTCGACCGGCAGGTCGAGACGGCCAGCAGCCAGCTCGAAAATTTCCCGCGCCGGTTTGCGAAGGCCGATATCTCCTGAAATGACCACCAGGTCGAGCCCTTCGTTCAGTCCCGCCGCCGCGATTTTCGGTAGCTGAACATTGCCTTCGCCATTGCTGACGACGCCGATTAGAACGCCGTATTGCTTCAGCGCCGAAATGGTCTGTTTTGCCCCTGACATGGGAACAGCCATGCCGGGATACACTGTCTCGAAGTCGTGGAAGAGGGCTGCAGCAAGCTCGCCTGGAAGACCGAATGTCTCCGCCAAGCGCGGATAAAGATCGCGCTTTCTGACCAGCCCGGCTTTCTCCAACCGCAGGAATTCAGCAATGTAGCGCTGTTCCTCGACACCGTGCTCGCCAAGACGAAATCGCTGATACTGGAGCGGCAGGAAGGTGAGGACGGTAGCGGTCTTGTCGATGAGGGTCTCGTCAAGATCAAAAAGGACCGCTCTAATCATGGTGTCCCGCCCGATGCTCACTCGAAGGATTGCTCTGCAAAGCCGGTAAAGCGGAAAACCGGATCGGGGTCAAACCTCACGAATCGAATGGACGATCGACAGCGGCGCAAATCCGAGATGAAAAGGCGGTTGAGCGCTTCGTCCCTGGACCTGCCTGGCCGCCGTCCTATCTCCTCCGCGATAACAAGGCGCAGAGACGCAAAGGAGGAGCGAGATGTCCTATGTCGATGGTTTCGTCGTGGCGGTTCCGAAGGGGAATATCGAGGCCTACAAGGAATTCTCGACCTTCGCCGGCTCGATCTGGAAGGAATATGGCGCTCTCGAATATGTGGAATGTATCGGCGACGACGTGCCCTATGGCGAGTTGACCTCCTTTCCCCGCGCCGTGCAGGCGAAGGAGGACGAGGTGGTGGTGTTTTCCTGGATCGTCTACGGCTCGCGCCAGGAGCGCGACGATATCAATGCCAAGGTGATGGCCGATCCCAGGCTCAAGGGCGACCAGTGGCAGATGCCGTTCGACGGCAAGCGGATGATCTATGGCGGCTTCGAGACGCTGCTCAGGCTCTGATCGCCCGGGCAAGCTTGACTTTGCCCCGCGCGAGCTTGACTTGCGGCAAGCGGCGCGCCAACTCGCGAGAGATGTTATCTCGAAGCGGAGAGCGCCTTGCCCCAGACGATCCTCACCTTGTCCACACGCGGACAGGGCCTTTACGAGTTCACCCACCAAGCGGAGGCCTTCGTCAGCGCGTCGGCGCAAGAGGAGGGGCTTCTCACGGTCTTCGTGCGCCACACATCCTGCTCGCTGCTGATCCAGGAAAATGCCGATCCCGATGTGCGCACCGATCTTCTCTCCTTCTTCCGCCGCCTCGTGCCGCCGGCCTCCGATCCCGAGATGGGCTGGGTCGTGCACAGGGCCGAGGGGCCGGACGACATGCCGGCGCATATCAAGGCGGCGCTGACGCAGGTCTCGATCGGCATTCCCGTCGCCAGGGGGCGGTTGATGCTCGGCACCTGGCAGGGGCTCTATCTCTTTGAACATCGAGACCGGCCGCACCGGCGCGAAATCGTGCTGCATCTCAGCGATTGAAAGAGTTAATCGTTGTGAATGCAAACTGAATGCCCGGTTCGAACGCCATTCAGTTTGCTGGGTCTACTGTCGAGACAATCCCTGAAGGGAGAGCTTGGAATTCAATCGACGGAGACATCCCATGACGCATTTCCTGACCAAGGCTTCGCTTGCGGCTTTGCTCGCCCTCTGCACTATTCCGGCCACTGTTTCCACGGCGGCCGCCGCCGGACCGCAGACGAACTTCGTCGTCGAGGCGCAGTATCATCGCCCGATCCGCGGCTGCTCGCCGATGCACGCGGTGCGCAAGGCGCGTGATTTCGGCCTGCGGAGAGCCCATATCACCCGCATGTCGCCGCGCGTTGTCGTCGTCGCAGGACGCGACCGCCGCGGCTGGGACAGGATCACCTTCGCGAATGTCCGCGGCTGCCCGCTGATCCGGCGCTGAGGACTGCGGCCGGAGGCGCCGATGCGGCGCTTCCGGTCCGTTTTTGCCTTGACGGTGACACTTTCAGCCGTCTCTTCTCTGACCTGTATGAGTGATTCCCAAATGACGCTTCGGCGTCATGCGGAGTAATGGGAGGGCGGCTCGACCGGCCCGACTTTCAAACGAAAAGGTTTTTCGATGATGCAGTTTCTGGCAAAGGCGGGTCTTGCCGTCATGCTGACAGCCGGTACTCTTGCCGGTACGGTGGCCCCGGCCGCAGCGCAGTTGAATATCATTATTGGCGAGCCGGACCGTGGTCCGCCGCAGGATTACCGCCGTCCGCCTCCGCCGCGAGGCTACGGCCGCCCGTCGCGCGGCTGCAATCCGCAGCTTGCCGAAAACCTCGCCCGGGATTACGGCTTGCGCCGCGCCCGGGTTGTCGACATCACCCCGCGCCGCGTGATCGTCCAGGGCTGGACGCGTCGCGGTCCCGATGAAATGAGCTTCGGCAATGTGCGGGGTTGCCCCGCCCTGCGCCGCCGCTAATCAATGGAAGAAAACGCCGCCCCGTCTCCCCGATGCGGCGGCTAAGAACCGCCTTTGCCCGTCTCCCCGGATCGGCAAGGGCGGTTTTCTTTTTGAAAATCTTTTTACAGCGCCGCGCATCTGAAAAGACGCGCGGCACTTTCATTTTATTGCTCGATCGCGAAGGTCACGGTGACGCTGACATTGTAATTATTCTCGCCGCCCTGGACGGGAACGGCAGCGTCGGAGGCCTCCTTCATCATCGTGGCGCGATAGACCGGCTGCGGCATTGCGCGCGGCACATTCTCGTTGATCTCGAGAATGCGGCCGAGCTTGACGCCGGCGGCTTCACTCAGCGTCTTCGCCCTCTTGACGGCATCGGCGACGGCGGCCTTGCGTGCCTCTTCGATCGCGGCGTCCGGCTTGTCGTTGGTGAACTGGATTTCGCCGCCCTGGTTGATGCCGAGGCTGACGGACTGGTCGATCACCGCGCCGAGCTTGGCGAGATCGCGCAGCCTGACGGTGACCGAATTGATGGTCTGGTAGCCGATCAGCTGCGGCTGCTGCTGTTGGCCGTCGACCGGCTGCGGATAATTGTATTGCGGCTGGATGGAAAAGCCCGAGGTCTGGAGGTCGCGCTCGGCGATGCCGCCGCTCTTCAGCGCGGCAAGCACGTCGTTCATCGCCTTGTTATTCTCATCGAGCGCTTCGCGGGCGGTTTTCGCCTGCTTGACGACGGCGAGATTGACGACAGCCATATCGGGAGCGACGGAGGATTCGCCATCGCCGGTCACCGAAATCACCGGCTCTCGCGGCTTTGCCTCCTGCGCGAAGGCGGGCGCTGCGGCGGCAAGCGGCAGCGCCAGAAGGGCGGTCATCAGGACAGTTTTGGTATAAATCGGCGCCATGTTTTCATTCCTTGGTTGTCGTTTCCCGGAACAGCTTTCTGTCGGTTGATTGTGAAGCTATTGCGGCGGAAAAGACAGGCGCATGCGTAGCGAGAGAAAAATCTAAGGGGCGCCTGCGTTGGAGCTTGAACCCGGAGGCCGTCCGCCGACCTTAAAAGCCGAAACGGCTGGATCGGAACCGACGGCTCACTATTATCTGGCGATCATCGACGACGAGGAAGCAATGTTCGAAACGCTCGATCCCGTCCCGTCCGAGATCGCCACCGCGATTTCCAATGGCCTGAACGCCTTCAACGAGAGCGCTGAGATCAGACGCGAGGCTTTTGCCATCGTCTGGCGGGAAAACGGAAGGCTTGTCGCCGCAATAACGGCGTCCGTTTCCTTCTCGGTTCTTTTCATCGGCAATCTGTGGGTCGAAAAATCGCTGCGCCTGAGCGGCATCGGCCGGAAACTGATGGCGGCGGCGGAAGAAGAAGGACGCCGCCGCGCCGCCGTCACGGCCTGTGTCGACACACTCTCGACCCAGGCCCCGGACTTTTACCCGAGGCTCGGATATGTCGAATTCGGCAGGATCAGCGGACATGCCGGAGGCCGGCCCGTTGACCGGATCTGGTTCCGGAAGGAATTTTCCGCCGCAACTTGATCAGAAGCCGCTGGCGGCTTCCCATCAGATATCAACTGGAATGACATTGGAGGACATAATCGCGGGAGCAGACGAGTCTGTTGACTCGCCAATTGTCCTACTAGGCGCCGAAATCGTCCATGAACGATGGGTGGATGGCGGGCTTGCGCTCCTCGCGTGCGTTCCGAATACGTTGGGGAACAGCGCCGAGACCGGCGACGAAACGGGTGAGGAGATTGCGGTGGAAAAGTTTCTGTATGGCACTCATGGCAGTTCACTCATTCTTTTTTTTGTTAGCCGGCAGCATATATTTTGCCCAGGCTGCCATAACAATGGGCAATTTTGCATGACAGTTATGTGACAGTGCATGGCTTGAGGGTGGCTGGCCTAAAAGGTGATCACATTGGCGTTAGAAACGCTCGTCGAGGGCGGTCGGCTGCTATAAATCCTCGTCTGTGGTCGCCGTGGCGTGGTAGATTGCCCGCTTGGGGTAAAACCATGCCCTCCGAAGGAGAAGCTCAGATGAACCGATTTTTCGCATTTATCGCGACCGGAACGCTGATCAGCCTTGCTACGATCATTTCGGGTTGCACTTCGTCCGGAAGCGTCGACCAGACGTCGTCGATCGGCGGCGGTTATGGCGGTTATTATGAGCGTCAGCCGCTTAATCCCGCGTGTGGGGGTGGATTTAGACCTAGCGACGGGCGGTCTTGCAGTTATTAGGTGGCGCGATACTTGTCACGACCACTTTGGCGCATATGTTCTCTAATCGTATAGCTCTGCGAGTGCGTCTTTAGCGTTACAGCTATTTGTTGAGTTGGGCTGTATCCTCTGGCGTGTTGTAAGGCATGGGGTAAACGAAAATGAAGCTAACGATCGCCACCACTTTTCTAGCACTTGTCGCAACGACCGCGTTTGCGGCGGATGCCGTAGAGGACATCCCGGCCGCACCTGTTGCGGCTGCGCCGGCTTTCACCTGGTCAGGTCCTTATCTCGGTATCGATGGCGGCGCCAGCTGGCTAAACGGTGACTTCAGCGTCGGCGGGGCCAGCGATTCTCAGGATTTCAACGGCGGCGTCTTCGGTGGTTTTGTGGGTTACAATTTCCAGTTCGACAACAACTTCGTTGTCGGTATCGAGGGCAACCTCGAACACAACTGGAACGAAGAGGAAGCGCTGGGGGCGGACGTTGGGACCGATTGGGCCGGCGCTGTTCGTGGCCGTGTCGGCTACGCCTTCGACAGAGCGTTGCTTTACGGCGCAGCTGGTTGGACCGCGACGCGCGGATACGTGGACGCGCCGGGGTTTGACAAAGAAACGGAAACCTTCAACGGTTACACCGTCGGCGCTGGCGTCGACTTTGCCATCACCAACAACATCTTCGCCCGCGGCGAGTATCGGTATAATGACTTCGGCGAGAAAGACATTCTCGGCGTTGATGTCGACCTCGACCAGCACGAACTCAAGTTCGGAATCGGCGTGAAGTTCTAAGAACTGTCTGTCGGATCAGCAGGACGAAGGCCCCGCCGAAAAAGCGGGGCTTTTGCGTTTCATGACAATGCCAACAAAATCCTTCGATTAAGCCTGACTGCAAGAGTTGGTTGAAAAGCGCTCGGTCAAAGGTTTAAGCTCCAGACAACTGGGGATACACTAATGGTAACCGTGCGTCGCTCGATCTTGAGCGCCTTCTTTTCCGCTGCCCTTGCTTCCACATGCCTTGCCGATGCCCCGACGTCGTCGGGTACCGGTTTCGCAGTAACCCCGGATGGCTGGCTGCTAACAAACGCGCACGTCGCCCAGGGATGCAAGCGCATCGAAATAAAGGGCAGGGGTGACGCCGCTGATCCCCGGATTGACGCCACGAACGATCTAGCTCTGGTCAGGATCGAAGCAGCGAAGCCGTTGCAACCACTTGTCTGTCGCCATAGCAGATGTTGAACGGATGCTATCGGAGACACTTGCCGCATCATTCTGACGAACCGAGCAGCGGTTCAGAGCCGGCTTTCTAAAAATGATGCATCCTTGCTGGGAGAGAACCGCGGAAGATTTTCGGTAGAGTCTCGACGACGAGTAGCTGCATCCGTCGCTCCATCCGCGACCCCGTAGTCAACGCGTGGGCTCAAGCGGTGTTCTTCAAACTCTGGAACGTAGCGTCAAAATTGCGGATTCGCCTGCGGCTACATGGGGACAACTGCAAAAATGGTGGGCCCGGAGGGCCGGGACGAAGCCTGCAATTCAACTGTTTAGGAGCACGGTTAGCCCGTTGCCTTCGCGTTATGTTCCAACCGGGTTGGCTAACCAACCCCGGCTGTTCCTTTCCTCACTGTCCCTAGAGCCCACGCAATCCACAACCTCTGATAAATTTTGGGCTTGATGGAATCGGTTTTTACTGCGCGTCTTAGTTTCGTTGTCCATCAGAACGCAAATGGAGACGCCACGATGCCGCAGGACACAATAAACGTTGATGGCTGGCTAGAACTATTCAAGGATACCCAGTTAACGGTTTGGTTTGTAGAACAGCCGCAAGCCAAACTGCAGGGCCAATGGGTTGGTCACCATATCTACGATTCAATCGAGGCCGCTGTTAAAGCGGTGAGCGACGATGCCGGCAATCACTTCGGGTATGACATGTTCGTCCATGCGCCTGGCGGGGACAAACACGTATCGCAGAGAGAACTCGCCGCGCTGATTGGGATCTACCGGCGTGAAGAAACGAGCCGCCAGTGACCAACGTTCTGTACCACTACTGCTCCACTCATTCGTTCGAAGCGATTGTGCGTCACAGCAGCATCAGGATGTCGTCCTTGACAATGTCGAACGACACCAGGAAGGGAAGTGGTTGACCCGCGTCCTGAGTGAGCTTTGCGATCGAACGCCGGTGGTGAAGTTCCGAAAAGCTGAAGTATTCGACTATGCCGACGCGATCTTGAACAACGTTGACGGCCTTGGGTTCTGCCTCTCGGAGAGCGAGGATATGTTGAGTCAATGGCGGGGTTATGCCGATGACGGACGTGCTTTGCATCGGTTTTGATCGCGAGGTGCTTTCGGAATACGGCGGCCGGCTAGACGCTGAAGGTGTCAGAGCCTTTCAAATGTTCAAAGTCGAATATGATTTCGAACTGCAAATCGAAGCACTGAGGCCAGTCTTCAGTGAAATCGTTCCAGCTGTTGAAAACGACCGCTTAAGACCCGTATTTCAGAGCTTGATCGAAAGTGACGAGGAGTTTGCCGCACGCCGAACCGAATATCAAAAGAATCTTCCAGAGATCATGATGAAGATGATTGCGCTCGTTAGCCCCATGTATCGGATGAAAAATCCAGCGTTTAGGGAGGAAGTCGAGCATCGCTTGGTAGTGCCTGTGCTCCATGCGTCAGATAAGGACCTTGAATATCGGGCGGCGAGCGATCGTTTGGTGCCATTCAGAACGATAAATTTGGAGCGACAGAAAAAGGCAATAGTTTCTGTGACCGTTGGCCCCAAGAACATCACCACGAGCGACGTGGTGCGTGGCTTCCTACGCCACATGAACTACCCTGAAGTTGAGGTGAAGCGCTCCGAAGCTACCTATCGGTAACCCGGAACGACGTTAGCTAAAAAGCCACAATCGAGCGATCTTCCATTCTCGAACCCGATCTCCTCGAAGCTCAAATCGCGCAGGTGAAGGTGATGGCTATCACCGACCAGTCTTCGGCAGATGAAGCCCAAAGCCCTTGAAATCAAACCTGTTGAGGATCCGCAGTCCTTTCGGGACAGCTTTAGCGCATGGGCGAACCCATCAATAAAGACTTGCTTATGGGCTTATCAAACCCGGCGAGGTCGCAGAAATCTCGCACGGCTGCTTCAAACCATGCTGGGGCGGTAGGTGAGATCTTAATTTCCAGGACGAGTTCATCAAGGTCACAAGCGAAGATATTCCCCATTGGGGGCACAATTTTATAGTGATCTTCATGCGACTTCGGTTGCCACATCAATTTGGGCTGGCCATTCCATAACATCCAGACTTGTTCATCACCGATCGAGGTATCCCAATGAAGGAGACGCACTTCGCGTTCATGCGCAAAGCTCAATCGTTTAGAGATGATCGGTGTGAATGCGTTTTCGAGATCGAGCAAGTCCTTCTCATAATCGATGTAGTTGACTAAGCCGCACATGATATCGCCGCTAGCGCTCGAAAGTGCGCCGCTGATCCTGCTGAGGTTACTGACGATCGCTATTCCAAAACTGTCTTCAGCGTATAGCTTCCACATCGCCGCGGATTCATATTCCGATTGATGCCAGCAATTGATGAAATACTCTTTGGTGGACCGCAAGACGTGACGGATTAACTCGTTTTGGCCGGAAATATGTCGCTGAAGCTTACTCGCCAGAGGTTCGTTTTCATCGTGGCTATAGCGAGCGCGTTGTATCCTCTGCCGGATATCAGAAGGCAGGGTATCGATAGACCAATCACGATGAGCGAAATTGCCAGCCGGAAGCGCCCCTTCATATGGATCATCGCGGCTGAGATGATAGACGTTCGAAAAGAACAGAGCTTTGGTTGTGATAAGAGAAACAAACTTCGGAAAATTAGTGTAGCGCCATAATTTGGCATCGCGGGGTGGCTGTTTGAAGATGGGGTGTTCTGTGATCGGCATGGCATCTCAACGATTCTGACAATCAACCTTATCAAGACGCTCAAACCGAGTTCATGCAAGCGGGCTAAATTGGACGTGGTCGAGGATGCCTCCATCAATCGGCCGGCCATCCTCGAATCGGATCTCCTCAAGGTCCTTAAGCAGAGCCGCGCGCTGTGCGCGGCTCATTGCCGATCGCCCGGCATATTCGCTGCGATCAATGATGCCACCGACCTGGCCACGCTTGAGCTGCAGCACCTTGCCGATCGTTGCATAGGAATAGCCGATCAGCCAAAGAACGCAGGCCACATATTTCGCCCGGTCTTGGTGATGTCCGGACATGGCTAATGCCGCACTCCCATCTAAGGCTCGCTTCCGCTATCGATCGCATAGAGCACCTGCTCGTAGCCCGACAGAGTTCCGATGGTCAGAGATCCGCCTAAGCTGATGCCGGCGCCGATAAGGCCGGTTGCTACACTAGCGGCAGCCCCGACCGGGATGGCGAGCACCGTGCCCACAAGCCAAGGAGCTGCAACCGCCGCAACAAGGGCGACGACAAGGCCGGCGATCGCGCGCAAAGCACCCTTGCCCGGCACCTTGACGATGACAACGGAGAAACCTGGCTTCACGCGCACGCGCGCCCAATTCCGCTGTTCGATCACATGGCCGGCAATTGAGACATGCAGCCGCGGCGGCTCCAGCCCGCAGCAAGCGATAATCTCTTCAACCGACAGGCCTGCCGGCACCGCGATATGCTCGCGTTTCTGTCGCAGCGGTGAACGACGGATATAGACGTCAATCACCTCGTCCGGGAGCAGCACTTCCCCGTTGTCGATCGTGACGAGCTGGTTCACCCCGCGACCTCCTGACCATCCGGCAGGCTCATCGGCAGCGAAGGATTCGACCGGCCGGCCGAGCTTGTCCGGCCAGGTGCAGAGCCTTTCGACGGTAACGCCATGCTCGGTAATCGTGGTGAGATCACAGTGACCGCCCACGAAATGTAAGGGTGTGGACATCCCGAACATGACCGCCCTTTTTGTGCGGGCGATAGCCATGAAGCTTGCTCCGAACCGGGCGAAGAAATCGGGCTTGGCGACTTCGGAGGGCGAGATCCCATGACGCGCCAAATCTTCGTGGGTAAGGCCGATGCCGTTTTGAACGTCATTGCCCGGGTGGACGAGCTTGAAAGGAGGGCAAACACCTTCCCGATCATGGCAAAATAGCAGCCAGTGTTGCGGACCTGCGGCCTTGGAAAATCCATGGCTTGGAAACCGTCGGTCGGACGTTTCTCGCTTGACGTGGCCGATGTTCAATTTCGACCGGGGCCAGGTGGTGATCAGGACAAAGAAAGGCGACAAAGAGCTGGTCTTGCCGATCACGCCGATGCTGCTGGAGATCCTTGCGCCGCTCGATCGAACGACGGATTTCGTTCTGATGAACGCCTATGGCAATCCATACAGCGAGAAGTCCCTTACCGGCATGATGGCGCACTGGACAAAGATGGCGGGCATGGCAGCCGGATGCACTTTGCACGGGCTCCGAAAATCTCTTGGCAAGCTGCTTGCCGAGGGAGGCGCCAGCACTCGCCAGTTGATGGAAACCCTCGGACATGACGATATCGAGCGTGCGGAACTCTACAGCCGGGAGGCCTCACAGGCGATTCTGGCCAAAGACGGGATGAGCAAGGTGACACGACTTGTGCAGGGCAAAAAGAGGCGTGGCTAACCGTCCGGCTAACCCTACCGGCTAACCGCCATTTAAAGCCTTGAAAGGTAAAGAAAAATGGTGGGCCCGGAGGGACTCGAACCCCCAACCAAGCGGTTATGAGCCGCCGGCTCTAACCATTGAGCTACAGGCCCTGGCGTCGGGTGTCCGGCGCTTGGGTGCCGGGGCAATGGTTCCCGCAGCACGGTTTCCGCTCTAACGCAAATCCGGGGGAGCCACAAGCGGTGAGCGCAAGCATCTGTGGACGATGCATATTTCGTGGGCAGCCACTGGAACCTTCTCGCGCGGGCTACACTTATCCAAGTCACATTCCGCATGAAGAGGGCGATCGCAGATGGTGGCTTCGAACAGTGCCGTGGTGCTCATCGTGGAGGATGAACCGCTGATCCGGTTCAATATTCTCGATGTGCTGGAAGAGGTCGGTCATGTGGCGCTGGAAGCGGCGAATGCCGACGAAGCTCTGGTGGTGCTGAAGGGCAGGCAGGATGTCGATATCCTGTTCACCGACGTCAATATGGCCGGTTCGATGGACGGTCTCCAGCTTGCCAATCGGGTGAGGGCGATGCGACCGAATATCGGCATCATCATCACCTCGGGCATGGTGCGGCTCGATCCGATGGCGCTGCCCGCCAATACCGCCTTCCTGCCGAAGCCCTACATGCACGATACGCTGGTTTCGACGATCGATTCTCTGATGACGTAACGGCAAACCCTGATGACAGGACAGGGGCGCGCAGCCGCAAAACGGGGACTGTTTTTGCGGCTGCGCGAGAGGCGCCGGGAGACATGCTCGTCTTCAGGCGGGGCGGAGGGGAACCACACCCTCAGCTGAAGCTGCTCTTCAGCGCCTCGTTCTCGTGATGGGCCTTCTTCTCGTAGATCGTGAACAGCGCCATCGAAAGGAGATAGGAGAGGAAGGGATCCCCTATCTGCGTGGCGATGTCGCGGGATGCGAGAACATGGCGCTCGAGAGCGCCGATATCCTTCTGTATTGCGGTCTGCGTGGCGGTTTCAGCGAGGCGATTCATGCTGCCATCTCCAGGAATTGGGTCACGACCGAGCGGGCCGGCACGTGCCTGACATAAAGGGGTAGGGTGAGGCCGAGGGCGGCGCGCATCTTGCGCAGCACCCGGTCCGAGACTTCGAAGGCGCCGCAGCAGACGGGGTATTTGCCGTAGCCGTCTGCACGGCCGAGTTCTTCCACTTCGGCGCCGGCGCGCTTGTAGACGCGCTTGAGATAGGGCTCGTAGTTGGAAATCATCGTATGGATGCCGTGATCGAGCGCGCATTCGCAAAGCGCAAGCAGCATCATGGAGAAGGCGCGGCCGGCGTCGATACCGGGGAAATCCTTGGCGATCGCCTCCTCGTCGATGCACATGCGCGTGCCTTCCCAGATGCCGGGGGCAATCAGATTGGCGGCATCGGGAAACGTCTCGCGGAAGACGTCGTAGAGAAGGGTCGGTCCTGTCGTCGGCATCAGGCGCATGCCGCCATAGAGGCGGGTGCGGCTGTCGTTGCACCAGACGAGGTAAGCTGGGGCGAGCGAATCGTAGCTGTCGCGTTCGTAAGGGCCGATGACGGGAACGTCCCAGCCGAGCGTATCGGCGAAGACCTTCTTGCGCAGGCGAAACATCTGGTCGAGTACGGCAGCGTATTTCTGATACTCATGTGCCTGAATGATAACGAACATTTTGCCCTCCAGCGTTTTCAAGTTCGTGGAAAGCAGAATGGTTCAAGCGGGCCGGTTCGGAAATTCCCTCAGATGGGCCCCCTCAGATGAGGGGGGCGCATATCGCGCAAAAGTGTGCAGCGGTTTTGCGACAACGCCATGCGCTAGGGATTGATGATGCGCAATTGCACGGCCCGCGAAGCGGCGGCCGAGATCGTGGCGCAGCCGAGTTTGAAGCGGGCGGTCTTCAGATAATCGCGCGTGGTGTGCTCCGATATGCCGAGGATCACCGAAATATCCTTGTAATCCTTGCCCAGCGCCGTCCAGTGCAGACATTCGATCTCGCGCGGCGACAATGCCGGCACCGGATCGTTTTCACCATGCAGCTCGTAGACGGCCTTGCGGTGGATGAGATGGGCGATCTCGATCCATTCGTTGCGGCAGCGGCGGACGAGTTCGGCCCATTCTTCCGCCGGTATGCGGGCATTCAGCGACAAGAGCGCGCGGCGCTGCGCCTTGTCGGCAACGGGAATGGAGTAGCCGTTGCCGCCGATACCGTGCTTCTGGGCATCGACCAGCATGGCATAGGCCTCCGGCGTCGGCTCGACCTCGCTCCAATCGAAGGGCAGCTGGCGTTCGAAGCCCTGCTTGACGATCGGATCGACCTTCACATAGCTGTTCAGGAGGTAGCGGGAGACCCAGGCATCCGGGTAGGTGGTGCGCACGAAGGGCGAATCGATCTTGGCCGCGATCGTCTGGGCGAGATGGTAGGTGACGAAATCCAGGCCATATTCCGCCTGGAGAATGCGGATGGCGGCATCCACATTGGCCGCAGCCTTGATCTGTTCGAAAGCGGACTCGAACTTTTCGCTGTAGGTATTCTCAATCATTTCCACTGCCCCAATCCCCTCAATCCTACCGCGAGCGCTGTCATAAATACAAGGCATCCCCACATATGCGGGGAATGACAATCCGGGTCCCATCTGCTAGCGCCTTTCATGAGGAGACCTCATATGGACAGCAAGAGACCATTCGCGATTGCCGAATGCCAACAGGCCGCCAAGGGCCTGAAATCCAGCTGGCAGGACATGGCAGGCTCCGAAGCGCTGATTCGCGCGCTCGTTGCCGAACGCAACGGCGACACGCCGCTGGCGCTGTTCTGGACCGAGGTTCACCGGGCGCTCTGCCAGGAAACCAACGCCTTCTGATAATCGGCTTCCCCGAAGGGCTCAGGCTTTTCTCCTTGGCTAAACAGCGCACCACCCGGGCGCGGCAGCAAGGAAGTCCCGCCGCCTTTCTATATAATTATCGATGAACACGTCTTCATTCTTGTCGCGATTCGATTCTACGATGAAAGCGTCGGACGATAGCGTTTTCGGATATATGGTTAATAAACCCGCACGATTTCATCGATTTGTGCCAAAACGGGTTGACGAAGAATTTGCGGCAGGAGCAATGATGTTTGTGGAAACGGTTACACACCTGTGCCGCTACTGGCTGCAGAGTGTCTCGACTGTCATCACCGATGTAGTGGAATGGAATGACTGAAAAGCGCGTGCATCTGGTTTTCAAGACCCATCTCGATATCGGCTTTACCGACCATGCCGAGAAAGTCCGCCGGCAATATCACGAGCGCTTCATTCCGCAGGCGATCGAAACCGCCAAGCATTTTCATGCCGAAAATCCCGACGAGCCGAAATTCATCTGGACGACGGGCGCCTGGCTGATCTGGGACCATCTGAATTCGCGCTCGGCGGGAGAGGTGGCAGCGCTGGAACAGGCGATCGAGCGCGGGCTGATCCGCTGGCACGGCCTGCCGTTCACCACGCATACGGAGCTGATGTCGCCTGACCTTTTCCGGGCCGGGCTTTCCTATTCGCAGGAGCTCGACCGGCGCTTCGGCAAGACGACAATCGCGGCGAAGATGACCGATGTGCCCGGCCATACGCTCGGCATGGTGCCGCTGCTTTCCGAAGCGGGCATCCGCTTCCTGCATCTCGGCGTCAATACGGCCTCACCGCCGCCCGATGTGCCCGACATCTTCCGCTGGCGGACGCCCGGCGGCGAGGAAGTGGTCGTCATGTACCAGCGCTCCTATGGCGAGACCTGTTTCCCCGACGGTTTCGAGGACGGGCTGAGTTTTGCCCATACCAACGACAATATGGGGCCGCAGAGCGTGCCGCAGACGGCCGAGGCCTATCGCGAATTACGCGCCCGCGAGCCGGATGCGGTCATCCGCGCGGCGACGCTCGAGGATTACGGCGCCATTCTCTGGAGCGAGCGCGAGCGTTTCCCTGTCATCGAGCTGGAACTCGGCGACAGCTGGATCCATGGCAGCGGCAGCGATCCGGTGAAGACGGCGCGGTTCCTCGCGCTGCAGCGGCTCTACGACCGCTTCGCGGCGGATGGGCTCGACGCGCGGCGTCTCGCCTTCGGGCGCGGACTGGCGATGGTGGCCGAGCATACCTGCGGCGTCGATATCAAATCCTATCTGCGCGACGACAAGGCGTGGTCGCGGGCCGATTTCGAGGCCGCGCGCCGATCCGATTATCGCTTTGCCTATACCGAAGCCTCATGGGACGAGCAGCGCGCCTATCTCGACCAGGCGGTCTCGGAACTCGACGAGACGGACCGGAAGGCGGCCCAGGCCGTGCTTGCCGAATTCACTACCCCTGCCGTGATCGAGGGCGGTGGACGGGAGCTCCGTCTGCAGACCGGTGGCTGGTCGATCGCGCTCGACGGTGCGAGCGGCGATGTGGCCGAAATCACCTCGCCCTCCGGCCGGACGATCTCCGGCCGCGACGGCTCGCTGATCGCCTATCGATATGAGAGCTACGATGCCGGCGACGTTACCAGGCACATGGAAACCTACCTGACCCATCGCCAGGAATGGGCGGTGCTCGACCATGACAAGCCGGGGCTTGCCCGGTCGGGGGCAGCACTTTCTAAGGTTTTTCTGCCGAAGCTGGAAGCGACTGATGGGGCGGACATCCTTCTGTCGATGCCGGCCGAGGCCGTGCAGAAATACGGCGCGCCGCCGCATGTGATGCTGCATTTCACCGCCGAGGGCGATCGTCTCGACCTGCGTCTGACGTTGCATGACAAGCCGGCCAACCGCATGCCGGAGGCAAGCTTCCTCTCCTTCACGCCTGATGGTGCGGGGGACTGGAATTTCCGCAAGATGGGCCTCTGGCACCAATCCGGGAATATTGCGACGAGCGGCGGCGGGCAATTACAGGCGGTGACATCAGCACGCGGTGATCTTGCCGAGGGTCCGCTGACGATCGAAACCTTCGATGCGCCGCTGGTTGCGCCGCAAAGCTCAGATTTCATGACGTTTTGCAGGACGCTGCCGGACTTTGCCGCCGGCATCCGCTTCAATCTGCACAACAATAAGTGGGGAACCAATTTCCCGATGTGGTGGCAGGGAGATTTTCAGGCGCGCTTCCGGCTCAGCCTGAGCTGAGCCGGCACCAGGGAAGGGTCAGCCGACCTTTGTCGAAGGATTGACCCAGTCCTGACGTGGCGCTTCGGGCCGCTGCGGTTTCGGACGAAACTTCACCAGCACCTCGCGACCATCGACAGAGGCCTGCGTGCGCTCCAGCGCCTCGCGTTCGGCAACTGCCTGGCGCCAGTGCTCGTCGTCGCGGCCATCAGGCCGGCCCTGTTCTTCCCAGATCGCGTAAGCTCTTTTGCTGATCCATTCGTGGCGGCTGTCGCTCATCGATCCATTCCATTCAGTGTTATTCGGCAATTCTGTCCTGCAGGATCGGCGGCCGGCGCTTGGCTGCCATCAGCAGGTCGAGTTCGATCGAGGAGGGCCCGAAACGGGTGAACAGACTTTCTGCCTGCTCGCCGCGCAGGCCATATTTGGTGGCGAATTCATCAAGGCTATAGGGACGGCCGCGCAGGATCCTGCTTCGGCGCTCCGGTTCACGGATTTGCGTCATTGGTGGTAACCCCAGTGTGTTTTGCGAATCGTGAGAACAAAACAGATTACAGCCATAAAAGTTCCGTGATTTTTCAGGGTTTTTTCGCCTCGCCGTGCCATTCCGGAGCGATCTCGGGCGAGTGGCATAGATTTTTAAGGCTGGCGTGCTCGGAGAAAATTTCGTCTAAAACACGCAAGAATATCAGCGTGTTATGGAATTCGCTTCCATGGTGGCGGATAAATGGGCTTTACCCCGGCGCGTTACTCTATAGAATCAATAGTGTTATTCGGTTCGCAGGGGGCAGCAAAACGTTCCGTTCCCCGCGTTGGCGCGACCGATACCGGAGGACTTTGGCTTCAACCCATCAAGAGGAGACAGACATGATGAATGCACTGCCGCCACTTCATGACGGCCACGCGCCGTTCAACCTCCAGCAGCTGTTTCGCGAAGCGCTCTACGCCTTCGAGGAATGGGACAGCGAATTGACCGAACCGATCGTGACCCACGAAGGACGGGTCATCCCCATCAGCTTCGTTTTCGAAGCCATGCGCGAATGCACCGACATCGTGCCGATGAACATCGTCGGCGCCGTCACCGAACGGCTGACCAAGCCGTGGGAGGGCGAAGGCCCGCTCGACCAGATGACCTTCTCGACGGCGGCGCGTGTCATGCGCGTTTTGGTGCGCAAGCGCCTTCACGTCACTGGGGCTGCGGATCTCGTCGCCGTTTCGGCCCACGCGTCCGAAGACCAGGGCCGCGACTGACAAAGTGAGGATCGCGGCCATGGCTGCGATCCTTTTCCGCTTTTTGGCGGAACCTCGCTTATTCCCAGCCGTTTAATTCGGCAGGCACAGCCCGCCACTACAGCGCCCTTTTCGACAGTCGCAAAGGGCGCTGTAGCACTTCGAATTGCTGCATAATCTATCCTTAAATCGATCCCGATTTAAGAATTATGCAGTGGTGACGGGCGAGGAATGAAGCACCATGCTAAAATCTATTGTTCATGAAATCATCGGTACACCCAGGCGTGAGCCTGACCTTCCGCAATCGCTCGAGCAGTTTCGCGACAGGAAACGGGTGCTGATCATCTTTGCCGATGCGCAAGATGACCGCGCGCTGATCCAGGACGAATGGCTGCGCAAGGCGCATATGCGCTTGATCGAGGAAGACGTCGAGGTGTTCAGCATCGCCGGCGGCGGCGCGTTTGCGCTGTTCGACGATGACTGGGAACTCGATGCCGACGATATTCGCGATCGGCTGCAGGGACCGCCGTCCGGCGAGTTTGGGCTGATCCTGATCGGACGCGACGGAACCGTCAAGCTGCGCTCGAGCGAGCCGATGAGCGCCGAGGATATCTTCGCTGCCTTCGAGATGTTGCCGAAGAAGACGCCTTGGTAGCGTTTCGAGAGTTCGCTTGAAGCAGGGCGCGGTGGATCATCTGCGTCCCCGTGTCTTTTGCATGTTCAGAGTTCGAAGGCTTCCTTGAGGCCCAGGCTCTTGCGTTCGCGCAGGTCGAGGTCGGCCTCGATATGGGCGATGTGATGCAGCATCAGCTGGCAGGCGCGGTCGAGTTCGTCGGCTTCGATCGCCGAGATGATGTCACCATGTTCGGAATGGCCGCAGCTCGATGCGGTCGACTGGCCGTAGAGCGCAATCACCAGAGACGAGCGGGCGACAAGCTCTTCCATGAAGCGCTGCATGATTGAGTTCCCCGATATGGCCGCCAGCATCAAATGAAAATCGCCCGATGCCTTGATTTCGGCGCGGCGCGCCGTCTGGCCACGCTCGCTCATCAGGCGGCCTTCTTCCAGCAGAAGCTGTCGCAGATGGGTAATGTCATCAGGCGTGATCCGCGCCGCTGCCTCGCGCAAAATGCCGGGTTCAACCAGCCGGCGGGCGGAAAAGATCTGGCGAGCCTCATCAGGCGAGGGATAGGCGACGAAGGCGCCGCGGTTCTTCTCGACGCTGACAAGACCTTCATAGGACAGCGCCTGCAGGGCGGCGCGGGCAAGCGTGCGGCTAACGTTGAAGAGATTGCCGACATCGCTTTCCGAAAGCTTGGTGCCGGGCGAGAGCCTGCGCTCGACGATCGCTTCGCGAATGGCATCGCGGATCTGTTGCGCGCCTGTTTCGGCGGAGTCTTCGGCCTGCTGAGCCTTGGCGGCGGATTTCATGAAATTTATTTCCTGATGGTCGGCAAACCATACCCGGCTTCGCGGCAAAAGTTAAACAGAATTTGTGCCCGAAATGGCGGCAAGATTGTATACGATGTTTTGCACAAATTGCGCACGATAGCCTAAATCATGTGCAGATAGCGTTGCGCCTCTAATTTGCTCTCTCAATTACGATTTTGATAAAATCCTTATTTCGCAATGGCTTCCTGCAAGCAACGGAGTCTGGCACGGCAGATGCATCGTCTTTTCCGAACAGGGGAAGGCATGATGTCGAAAGCGGCAGAGATCGATATAATATCCGTTTCGAAGGTCTATGGCGCGACGACGGCGGTCCATGCGATCAGCCTGAAGATTCCGGCCGGCTCCTATTGCTGCTTCCTCGGCCCGTCGGGCTGCGGCAAGACTTCGACGCTGCGCATGATCGCCGGCCATGAGAGCATCTCGTCGGGCGATATCAGGCTCGGCAATGTCGTCGTCACCGATTTTCCGCCGGCCAGGCGCGGCACGGCGATGATGTTCCAGTCCTACGCGCTTTTCCCGCATCTCGATTTGATCGACAACGTCGCCTTCAGCCTGAAGATGAAGGGTGTCGATAAGCAAGAGCGGCAGGCCAAGGCGCTCGAGATGCTGAAGCTGATGCAGATGGAGGCCTATGCCACCAGGCGTCCGGCCCAGCTTTCCGGCGGCCAGCAACAGCGCGTGGCGCTAGCGCGCGCGTTGATCACCGATCCGGAAGCGCTGCTGCTCGACGAGCCGCTGTCGGCGCTCGATCCGTTCCTGAAGATCCGCATGCGTGCCGAACTCAAGAAACTCCAGAAGTCGCTCGGCATCACCTTCGTGCACGTCACCCACAGCCAGGAAGAGGCAATGGCGCTCGCCGACGTTATCGTCATCATGAATGACGGCCGGATCGAGCAGGCGGCAGCCCCGCGCGAGGTCTTCGAGCGGCCGGCGACGGCCTTCGTCGCGCGGTTCATGGGCGACCACAACGTGCTGTCCGGCCGGGTGACCTCGAGCGAGAACGGCGTGCTCGTCATGACCGTGCCGGAAGGCCAGAGCTTTTCCGTGCGCGGGACGGGCAGGGAAGTCGGAGAGCCCGTCGATATCGGTATCCGCACCGACCGCGTGCGCCTGCAGGTGGCGACCGAATGGACGCTCGGCTTCGACGGCATCGTCTCCAACATCGAATATCGCGGCTCTTCCGTGAAGATCACCGTTATCGGCGCCGGCAGCGACGACTTCACCGTCATTGCCGACGACGGCGAATATTTCGCCCGACCGGTCGCCGTCGGCGACACCGTCTCGCTCAGCTGGGCGCTCGAGGATGCCGTGCTTCTCGGCCGCTCTTCCGCATGAGCCATCACCATCAAGAACACTGAACCTTCCATATCCAAGAAAAGGGGAACTGACATGACGACTGAAACGACATCGACCAAGGCGGAGAAGGGGCTTTCCCGCCGCGCGCTGCTGAAGACGGGTGCTGCCGCCGTCGGCGCCATCGCCGGCTCCGGCGCCATCACCGGCTTTCCCACCATCTGGGCGCAGACGAACATCACGCTTCGCCAGTTCGGCACCGGCGTTTCGAACATCAATGCCATCGCCGAGAAGTGCAAGGCCGATCTCGGCATCACGCTGGAGATGACGGCGACCGATTCCGACGCCGCCGCCCAGCGCGCCGTCACCCAGCCCGACAGCTACGACATCGCCGACATCGAATACTGGATCGCCAAGAAGGTGTTCCCGACCGGCGTCATGCAGCCGATGGACGTCAAGAAGCTGAAATATTACGACAAGATCGTGCCGCTGTTCATCAACGGCAAGCTGAAGGCAGACAGCGTCATCGCCCAAGGCACGGCGCCGCACACGGTCGGCTTCGTCGAAGCGCAGGATTCCAAGAAGTTCGCCAAGGAGGCGACGCAGTGGATGACGATGGTTCCGACCATCTACAATGCCGACACGCTCGGTATTCGCCCCGATCTCGTGGGCCGCGACATCACCAGCTGGGCCGACATCATGGATCCGAAGTTCAAGGGCAAGACCTCGATCCTCAACATTCCGTCGATCGGCATCATGGATGCCGCGATGATCATGGAAGCCATGGGCAACATCAAATATGCCGACAAGGGCAACATGACCAAGGAAGAGATCGACAAGACGATCGAATTCCTGATCAAGGCCAAGGGCGACGGCCAGTTCCGCGCCTTCTGGAAGAGCTTCGACGAGTCGGTGAACCTGATGGCGTCGGGCGAAGTCGTCATCCAGTCCATGTGGTCGCCGGCCGTCGCCGCCGTCCGCTCCAAGGGCATCGCCTGCAAGTATCAGCCGCTCAAGGAAGGCTATCGCGCCTGGGGCGGCGGTCTCGGCCTTGCTTCGCACCTCAAGGGCGCGCAGCTCGACGCCGCCTATGAATACATCAACTGGTACACATCGGGCTGGGTCGGTGGCTATCTCAACCGCCAGGGTTACTATTCCGCCTGCATGGACACCGCCAAGAACTTTATGACGGCGGACGAGTGGGGCTACTGGATCGAGGGCAAGGCTGCAACCGGCGACATCATGTCGCCTGAGGGCAAGGTCATGGAGAAGGCCGGCGCCGTTCGCGACGGCGGCTCCTTCGAAGCCCGCATGGGTGCGGTCGCCTGCTGGAACTCGGTGATGGACGAAGACCGCTACATGGTCCGCCGCTGGAACGAGTTCATCGCGGCCTAAGGCCAAGTAGGCGTTTATCGCCTTCCCCTCAACCCTCCCCACAAGGGGGAGGGAGCCCGGCGAGGGTGCGGCAAAACTCTCCCTCCCCCTTGTGGGGAGGGTTGGGGAGGGGTCTTTGATGATCCCTCCTTTCATTACTTCGACGAACGAAAGGGTAAGGGATGGCGACCATCGCAGCGGAAACGGAGGAGGATGGCCAGGGCGCGCGCGGCGGGCGCGGACTGAGGCTTTCCCCATCTGCGATATCCTATCTCCAGGCGACGCCGCTGTTCGTCATTCTTGGCTTGTTCTTCCTGCTGCCGATCGCGATGATCGCGGTCGTCAGCTTCTGGGACTACGACTTTGCCGGTCTCTATCCCGATTTCCTGACGATGAACTACACCGACACGCTCGGTTCGTGGGTGACGTGGAAGATCTATCTCAACACGCTGAAATTCACCGCGATCGTCTGGGCGCTGACGCTCGTCATCGGTTTCTGGGTCGCCTATTTCCTGGCCTTCCACATCCGCAAGACATCGACGCAGATGATCCTCTTCCTTGTCTGCACCGTGCCGTTCATGACGTCGAACATCATCCGCATGATCTCGTGGATCCCGGTGCTCGGGCGCAACGGCCTCGTCAATTCGACGCTGATCAAGATGGGCATCATCCCGCAGCCGATCGAATGGCTGCTCTATTCCGATTTCGCCGTCGTGCTCGCCATGGTGCATCTCTATACGCTGTTCATGGTGACGCCGATCTTCAACACGCTGATGCGCATCGACCGGTCGCTGTTCGAGGCGGCGCGCGATGCCGGCGCGTCGGGCTGGCAGGTGCTGTGGAATGTCGTCATCCCGCTCGCCAAACCCGGCATGGCGATCGGCACGATCTTCGTCGTCACGCTCGTCATGGCTGACTTTTCTACGGTGCAGGTGATGTCCGGCGGCCAGAGCGCCTCGGTGGCGCTGATGATGAAGAACCAGATGTCGCTGCTGCAATATCCGGCCGCTGCCGCCAATGCCGTGGTGCTGCTCGCCGTCGTGCTGTTGATGGTCGCGGCCATCCTGCGCGTCGTCGACATCCGCAAGGAGCTTTGAGATGAGCCACGAAAAACGCGGCCTGGAATTCTACCTGCTGGCGCTCTTCTTCGTCATCTTCGTGTTGTTTCTCTACGGCCCGCTTTCGGCAATCCTGATCCTCTCCTTCCAGGGGCCGGACGGCGGCCTGACCTTCCCGATGAACGGCGTTTCCACGCACTGGTTCTTCAACCTGTTCGAGAAGCAGGCGGTCGGCGATTTCGGCGCTTCTTTCCGGCGCTCCTTCACCCTCGGGCTGATGGTGATGGCGGTGACCGTCGTCGTCTCGCTGCTCGCCGGCCTTGCCTTCCGCCGCCGTTTCCGCGGTTCGACCGCGCTGTTCTATGCCACGGTCGCAAGTCTCGTCGTGCCGTCGATCATCATCTCGCTCGGCATCGGTGTCGTCTTTCAGGAGGGAGGGCTGAAACCCGCCTGGTATTCGTCGGCCTTCGGTGCCCATCTGACCTGGACGCTGCCCTTCGGCGTGCTGATCATGTTTGCCGTCTTCAACCGTTTCTCGCCGGCCTATGAAGAGGCGGCGCGCGACCTTGGCGCCAGCTCCTGGCAGACGTTCCGCCATGTCGTGCTGCCGATGATCGCGCCGAGCCTCGTCGGCGTCGGCCTGTTCGGCTTCACGCTCTCCTATGACGAATTCGCCCGCACGCTGATGACATCAGGCACCTACAACACGTTGCCGCTCGAAATCTACGGCATGACGACCAATGTCACGACGCCGGTGCTCTATGCGCTCGGCACGGTGACGACGCTGTTTTCCTTCACCATCATTCTCGTAGCGCTCGGCATCATGACGATGCTCAGCCGGCGGCAGGCAAAGATTAACTGACATGCGCATCCTCATCGTCAATCCGAACACCACGGCCTCCATGACCGAGAAGGCCGCCACCGCCGCGCGTGCTGTGGCGGCATCCGGCACGGAGATCATCGCGGCCACTTCGCGCATGGGGCCGGTTTCCATCGAGGGACACTACGACGGGGCCTTAGCGATCCCCGGCCTGCTCGCCGAACTCAAGGAGCGGCAGACGGCGGGCTATGACGCGGCTGTTATCGCCTGTTTCGACGATACCGGGCTCGAAGCGGCGCGAACCTTTGCCGATGTGCCGATCCTCGGGCTTTGCGAATCCGCCGTGGTGACGGCGGGCTTCCTGGCGCAGCGCTTCACCGTGGTGACGACGCTGGAGCGCTCGCGGGTGCTGATCGACAATCTGGTGCGCCGCTACGGCATGGGCGACCGTGCCAAGGTGCGCGCTTCCGACATCCCGGTGCTGGAGCTGGAAGATGCAGGCTCGGGCGCGATCGGCAAGCTCAGAGCCGAGATCGAGCGGGCGCTTTTGGAAGACGGCGCCGAGGCGATCGTGCTCGGCTGTGCCGGCATGACCGATCTGGCGCGAGAACTGCAGGAAATCTACGGCGTGCCGGTCGTCGATGGCGTCGCGGCCGCCGTCAAGCAGGCCGAAACGCTGGTGTCGCTCGGACTTTCCACCAGCAAGCGCGGCTCCTACGCCTCGCCACTGCCGAAACCTTTTACCGGGGCGATGAGCGGCTTCTCGCCGATCCTGAAGGTCGGCTGAATCGATGTCCGTTTCCTTCGATTTCAAGCAGCTCAGCGAGCGTGAACGCTACAAGCTGATGATCGGCACGATCATTCCGCGGCCGATCGCGTTGGTGACGACGGTCGACGAGAACGGCCGGATCAATGCGGCGCCCTTCAGTTTCTTCAACTGCCTTTCGGCCGACCCGCCGATCCTTGCGATCGGAGTCGAGAACAATGCCGACATGTCGTTCAAGGACACCGGCCACAATATCCGCATGACCGAGGTGTTCACGGTCAATATCGTCTCCTTCGCGATCGCCGAGGCGATGCATGTCTGCGGCGCCAGATATCCGCGCGGTGTCGACGAGTTGAAGGAGGCGGGCCTCACGGCGATGCCGGGCGAGAAGGTGGCCTCGCCCTTCATCGCCGAGGCGCCGGCCGCCTTTGAATGCCGGCGGCATGTAACGCTGGAGCTCGGCCGCTCGCGGCAGATCGTCATGGGCGAGATCGTTTACGCGCATTACCGCGACGGGGTGGTCGATCCGGAGAGGCTGCATGTCGATCCGGCTGCGGTCGATGCCATTGCAAGGCTTGGCGGCGATAGCTGCGCCACCATCCGCGACCGTTTCGAGATGATGACACCGAAGCTTTGACATAGAGCATTTCCGTTTTCTTCGAGTCTCGAAAATGCGCTATCTCTTTGTCTTCGCGCAATTCCGGACGCAGAACCGCTGCGCAGTTTTGTTGGAATTGCTCCAGGGATAGCCCCAAGTTTTTGCTTTACTTTTTTGCTCCCCGCGAGAATGGTCTGCACGGATCATCGCGCAAGAGGAACGCTCATCATGACAATCGAGGACGATCTCAGCCGGATCGTGGAGCAGGAGAAAGTGCTGAGCTTCGACGCCTTCGACCTGACGACGGCATGGCAGCTCGGCAAACTCCTGCAGGAACTCGCCACCGAGCGCGGCCTCGGCATTGCGATCGACGTGACCCTGCATTCGATGCCCGTTTTCTATGCGGCACTTCCAGGTGTGACGCCTGATAACGTCAATTGGGTCCGGCGCAAGCGCAACATGGTGCTGCGTTATTTCCGCAGCAGCTATGCCTCCGGCCTGAAGCTGCAGAAGGACGGTAAGACGGTCGAGGATAACGGACTTTGCGGCGCCGACTATGCGCCGCATGGCGGCAGTTTCCCGATCAACGTCAAAGGCACCGGCTGCATCGGCGCCGTCACCGTCTCCGGCCTGCCGCAGCGCGACGACCACAATCTCGCGGTCGAGGCGCTGGCACTGATGCTGGCCAAGGATCTGGATTCGCTGCGGCTCGCCTGAGATGGCTGCAATTTCCGGCAAGCGCCGCATGGGTGATGGCTACGAGCCGCATGTCGATGATATCGATGGAAGGCTGATCTATTCGCTTCCCGTCGATTCCGGCCATGTCAGCCTGTCGTTCGAATATGAGATCGAGGCCGGCGATCTGGCTGTGCTGCTCGATGACGCCTATCGCCGGGCGGTCCTGCATTGGGTTCTTCACACCAAGCTTCAGCGCACGATCACCGGCATGGCCGTGGAGATATCGCAAGCCGATTTTCGTGCGCTCTTGTCGGAGATATTCCATTCGCCGATCGACGACGTGGAGCGGATGATCGAGGCCGTGAACCGCCAGCACAATATTCGTTTGCAATATTATATTCGTGTGGATCTGGCGCAGGAGCGCTGACGATGCTTTTCGCTCGTCATGCTCGGCCTTGTGCCGAGCATCTGCCGCGCTATCCGTAGATCCTCGGCACAAGGCTGAGAATGACGTCTCTTGCCGGTGAGGCCGTTCGCCTCAGAGCTTGCCGCCAGCCTCAGTGATGCCCTTCGTCAGGCTGCCCGTCGCCGGGAAAAGCGGGATGAGACAGGCCTGCAGCGCGTGGTAGATATCGCCCTTACCGGGGAAGAGAGAGTGAGAGGGAACGAGATCCTCCGTCAGCTCCTCATGCCAGCCGCCGTTCTTGTGGTCGATGAAGGCGCGCTCGATCACGTTCCAGATCTTGCGGTAGCTCTCTTCATGGAAATCACTCGGCAGGTGCTCGTTGAGGAAATGTGCGGCAGCCGCACCTTCGCAGGCTGGCCACCAGAGCTTGTTGCGCTTGGCGGGCTTGTCGTCCCAATCGAGCGTATAGAAGAAGCCGCCCTTGTCGTTGTCCCAGCCGAGCGCCATGGATTGCGCAAAGAGGGCCTTCGCCGCATCCGGCATCCATTCGATCCGTTTGCCGCCGAGCGCCCAGAGCTGCAGGATGAGGCGGGCCCATTCCAGCCAGTGGCCGGGCGTTGTGCCGGCCGGGCGGAACATTTCGTTCGGATGATAGTAAGTCTTGTCGAGGTTCCATTCGGCGTCGAAATGCTCGGCGACGCGCCAGTCGACCGAACCGGCCAAACGGCGGATGACGAGATCGGCGATGCTTTCGGCCTTGGTGAGGTACTGCCTGTCGCCGGTGGCTTCGAAGGCGGCCATCAGCGCTTCGGTCAGGTGCATGTTGGAGTTCTGGCCGCGATAGGCGCCGCCATCGAGCGGCTGCCAGTCGGCGGTGAATTCCTCGGCGATCGCGCCGTGCTTGGCTTCCCAGAACTTCGTGTTGAGGATCTCGGTGATATCGGCCAGCATGCCGTCGGCCAGCGGATGGCCGATCGTCTTTGCCGATGAGGCGGCGAGCAGCACGAAAGCATGGCCATAGCCCTGCTTGTTGGAATCGACAGGACCGTCATTGTTGAGCGACCAGAAATAGCCGCCATTTTTCCGGTCGCGGTGGTGGTTCCAGATATAGTCCATGCCGTGGCCGACGACATCGGCTGCACCTGGGCGGCCGAGCAGAGCACCGATCGAGAAGCAATGCACGGCGCGCGCCGCAATATGGATGCCGCGAACCTGGCTCTCGGCATCGAGAGGCCTGCCTTCGTCGTCGAGATCGTAGAAGCCGCCCTTGGGGTTGACCGAATTGTGCTGGAAGAAATCGAAGAGACCGTTCGCCTGGGTCAGCAGCCAGCTGCGGTGATAGGTGCGGGTCGTCCAGTTTCCAAGCACGGCGTTGCCTGTTGCGGGTGCCATGATGCTCCTCCGATTTCGTGCACAAAGCGTGGTAAACGCCTATATAGGCGTCGTGCGAGTCTGTCATCCGGCGAGATTTGCAAAGCACGAAATCGACAGGCATATATTGACATAAAGATATCTTTATGTGATTTGGAAGTCTGGTCTTACGACGTCAAGGAGCCCTCCCGTGTTTGACAATCTCTTTGGTCCGGAAACGGGCAAACGTGACGGCAGTGAAGTTTTCGCAGCTTTGAGACAAGCCGCGAGCGAACGCATCCTTGTTCTGGACGGCGCCATGGGCACGCAGATCCAGGGGCTTGGCTATGATGAAGACCAGTTCCGCGGGACGCGCTTCTTCGGCTGCGCCTGTCACCAGAAGGGCAATAACGACCTTCTGATCCTGACCCAGCCGGACGCGATCGAAGAGATCCATTACAGATACGCCAAGGCCGGCGCCGATATTCTAGAGACCAATACCTTCTCCTCGACCCGCATCGCGCAGGCCGATTACGAGATGGAAGGTGCGGTCTATGACCTCAACAAGGAAGGCGCCGAAATCGTGCGCCGGGCGGCACAGCGCGCCGAGCGCGAGGACGGCCGCCGCCGCTTCGTCGCCGGCGCCATCGGGCCGACCAACCGCACTGCCTCGATCTCGCCCGACGTCAACAATCCGGGTTTCCGCGCCGTCACCTTCGACGATCTGCGCACCGCTTATGGCGAGCAGATCGACGGGCTGATCGACGGTGGCGCCGACATCATCCTCATCGAGACGATCTTCGACACGCTGAACGCCAAGGCTGCGATCTTCGCCTGCGAGGAGCGCTTCGAGGCCAAGGGCGTGCGCCTGCCGGTGATGATCTCCGGCACGATCACCGATCTTTCAGGCCGCACGCTGTCCGGCCAGACGCCGTCGGCCTTCTGGAACTCGGTGCGCCATGCCAATCCCTTCACGATCGGGCTCAACTGCGCGCTCGGTGCCAATGCGATGCGCCCGCACCTGCAGGAGCTGTCGGGTGTTGCCGACACCTTCATCTGCGCCTATCCGAATGCCGGCCTGCCGAACGAGTTCGGCCAGTATGACGAAACGCCGGAGCTGATGGCGGCGCAGATCGACGGCTTCGCCCGCGAGGGCCTCGTCAATATCGTCGGCGGCTGCTGCGGGTCGACGCCCGAGCATATCAAGGCGATCGCCGAGACCGTTGCCAAGTACAAGCCACGGCCGATTCCCGAGCATCGCCCCTTCATGTCGCTGTCGGGTCTCGAACCCTTCGAACTGACCAAGGACATTCCCTTCGTCAATGTCGGCGAGCGCACCAACGTCACCGGCTCGGCCCGCTTCCGCAAACTGATCACCAACGCCGATTTCACCGCAGCGCTCGATGTCGCCCGCGACCAGGTCGAGAACGGCGCGCAGGTGATTGACATCAACATGGACGAAGGCCTGATCGATTCCGAAAAGGCGATGGTCGAGTTCCTCAACCTCATCGCCGCCGAGCCTGACATCGCCCGCGTGCCTGTCATGATCGACTCGTCGAAGTTCTCGATCATCGAATCCGGCCTGAAGCGCGTCCAGGGCAAGCCGATCGTCAACTCGATCTCGCTGAAGGAAGGCGAGGAGAATTTCCTCGCCCAGGCGCGGCTGCTGCACAATTATGGTGCCGCCGTCGTCGTCATGGCCTTCGACGAGACGGGGCAGGCGGACAGCTACGAGCGCAAGGTGGATATCTGCACTCGTGCCTACAAGCTGCTGACCGAGAAGATCGGCTACCCGCCCGAGGATATCATCTTCGACCCGAACATCTTCGCGGTCGCGACCGGCATCGAAGAGCACAATAATTACGGCGTCGATTTCATCGAGGCGACGCGGACGATCCGCGAGCGCATGCCGCTGGTGCATATTTCGGGCGGTGTGTCGAACCTGTCCTTCTCGTTCCGCGGCAATGAGCCGGTGCGCGAGGCGATGCATGCCGTGTTCCTCTATCACGCCATCCAGGCGGGCATGGACATGGGCATCGTCAATGCCGGCCAGCTTGCCGTCTACGACAATATCGATCCCGAGCTGCGCGAGGCCTGCGAGGACGTGGTGCTGAACCGTCGTCCTGATGGTACCGAGCGGCTGCTCGAAGTGGCGGAGAAATTCCGTGGCGGCGCGGCACGCGAAGGCCGCGTCCAGGATCTTTCCTGGCGCGAATGGAGCGTCGAGAAGCGTCTCGAGCATGCGCTGGTCAACGGCATCACCGAATATATCGAGACCGATACCGAGGAGGCGCGCCTGCAGGCCGCCCGGCCACTGCACGTCATCGAAGGGCCGCTGATGGCCGGCATGAACGTCGTCGGTGACCTCTTCGGCTCGGGCAAGATGTTCCTGCCGCAGGTGGTCAAGTCGGCACGCGTGATGAAGCAGGCGGTTGCCGTGCTGCTGCCCTACATGGAAGAGGAAAAGCGCCTCAACGGCGGCGACCAGCGCCGGTCGGCAGGCAAGATTCTGATGGCGACGGTCAAGGGCGACGTGCACGATATCGGCAAGAACATCGTCGGCGTCGTGCTTGCCTGCAACAATTACGAGATCGTCGACCTCGGCGTCATGGTGCCGGCGACGAAGATTCTCGAGACGGCCATTGCCGAGAAGGTCGACGTCATCGGCCTCTCCGGCCTGATCACGCCGTCGCTCGACGAGATGGTGCATGTTGCTGCCGAGATGGAGCGGCAGGGCTTCGAGATCCCGCTATTGATCGGCGGGGCGACGACCAGCCGCGTGCATACGGCCGTGAAGATCCATCCCGGCTACAACAAGGGGCAGACGGTTTACGTGACCGATGCGAGCCGCGCCGTCGGCGTTGTCTCGGCTCTGCTGTCGCCGGATAGCCGCCAGGGCTATGTCGACGATATCCGCGCCGAATATGCCAAGGTGGCGGCTGCCCATGCGCGTAGCGAGGCAGAGAAGGTGCGGCTGCCGTTGCCGCGAGCCCGCGAGAATGCCCACAAGGTCGACTGGTCTGCCTACCAGCCGAAGAAGCCGCAATTCTTCGGCACGCGGGTGTTCGAGGATTACGATCTGGCCGAGCTTGCCAAATATATCGACTGGACGCCGTTCTTCCAGACCTGGGAATTGCGCGGCCGTTATCCTGCCATTCTCGAAGACGAGAAGCAGGGCGAGGCGGCGCGCGCGCTCTGGGCCGATGCGCAGGCGATGCTGAAGAAGATCATCGACGAGAAGTGGTTCCGCCCGCGCGCCGTCATCGGCTTCTGGCCGGCCGGCGCGGTCGGCGACGATATCCGGCTGTTCACGGACGAGGGCCGCAGCCAAGAACTGGCTACTTTCTACACGTTGCGTCAGCAGCTTTCGAAGCGGGACGGGCGGCCGAACGTGGCACTTTCCGATTTCGTGGCGCCGGTTTCAAGCGGCGTTGAGGATTATGTCGGCGGCTTCGTGGTGACGGCCGGCATCGAGGAAATCGCCATCGCCGAGCGTTTCGAGCGGGCGAACGACGATTATTCCTCAATCCTCGTCAAGGCGCTGGCCGACCGCTTCGCCGAAGCTTTTGCCGAGCGTATGCATGAGCGGGTGCGCCGCGAATACTGGGGCTATGCCAAGGACGAGACGCTCAGCAAAGAGGACCTCATCACCGAAGCCTATGCCGGCATTCGCCCGGCGCCCGGTTATCCCGCCCAGCCCGACCACACCGAAAAGGCAACACTCTTCAAGCTGCTCGATGCTGAAAAAGCGGCCGGCGTGAAGCTGACGGAGAGCTATGCGATGTGGCCCGGTTCCTCGGTCTCGGGCCTCTATATCGGCCACCCCGACTCCTATTATTTCGGTGTCGCCAAGGTGGAGCGCGATCAGGTGGAAGACTATGCGGCCCGCAAGGGCATGCAGGTTTCCGAGGTCGAGCGCTGGCTCGGACCGGTGTTGAACTATGTGCCGCGCAAGGCCGAAACCGAGATAGAGGATGCGGCGTAACCAGCCGTTTGGCGTCGTCCGCTGATAAAGTGATTCAAGAAACGAGGAAGCCGGAAAGTGATTCACTTTCCGGCTTCATGTTTTTGAAAATAAATGTGAAAATCATATCGCTGAACTTAACCTGGAGCAGGTCGCACAAAGTGTGCTGCGGTTTTGCGGTAACGACATGCATAAAAACAAAGACCTAAAGCGCGAGGAGCGAATACGAAGGGTGCGGCACGCTTTAGCGGCGAACGGGATCACTTTTCCTGGCTTTGGCGAGATCAAGAAACCTCGCCTTGATCGTTGCAAAAAGTCCAGGCGGAATGAAGCCATAAGCGAGTATTCCTCCGCTGCCGGGCACTGGCGAAAGTCCGCCATTCGGCCATTCATCGATATTGTATTCCGAGATGATAACCCAACTCGGCTCATCATCCAGACCGATTGCCTGCTTCACCTTCGGCGGGATTTCGATTCCGACCGTTTCGCCTGAAGGCGGGGTGTGCGTGATCGGCAACAGAACGACGTAGCGGGCATTGGCGAGGCTATCGCTTGCCGCGACGAGACAGGCTGGTCTGTCCTTGCCCTGGTCGCGACCCGCCAATGCTTCGCGCGACCAGAGGTAATCGTAGCGCACGACCAAGCCCGACCTCGGTTCGGGAAGCGACGCCATGCGATGTTATTTCAGCAATTCATCGAGAGGAGCGTGGACAGGATCCATCTCTGCGCGCTCAATGGCATCGATGACGACAGAAAGGGCATCGGCGGTTTTGTGCGTCCGTTGCGCGGCGGCCTTCAGCCAATCATAGTGTTCCGCGGACATGAGGATGAATTCACGACGGCCATGCCGGGTGATCTCGACAGGTTCACGTTGCGCCTGATGCTGGAATTCGCCGAATTTACGCTGAAATTCCAGAGCCGTGGTCTGAGCCATCTTACCCGTTCCAACTTACGATATCCGAATTATACGTATAATTCGGATAAATTCAAGCCTCTCACGTCACCGCGATCGTCAGCTCCGCGACAAAGTCATAGGCATCGCCGCGATAGAGCGAGCGGGTGAATTCGACGGCGCGGCCGGAGCCGAGATAGGAGATACGCTCGATCGACAGGCCGGCCGCACCGACGGAGACGCCGAGAAGCTGGGCGTCGGCTTCCTTCATATTGGTCGCGGAGATGCGCTGCACGGCGCGCACCGGGCGGACCTGAAGGCGTTCGAGTTCGGCATAGAGCGAATTGGTGACGGCCGAGGGATCGGGCAGGAATTCGCCGGAGACACTGGCATTCTCGATCGCCAGCGGCTGGTCGTCGGCGATGCGCAGGCGGGAAAGGCGCGAAACCTTGACGTCGGTACCGAGGCCAAGGATCATCATCTCGTCGGGCGAGGGGGTGTGGACGCCTTTGTGCAGCCATTCGGAGCGGGAGGACATGCCGCGGCGCGCCATGTCTTCGGTGAAGGAAGTGAGCTGCGACAGGCGCTGCTCAACCTTGGAGACCGGCTTGGCGACGAAGGTGCCTGAACCGTGACGGCGCACCAGCAGGCCATCGGCGACGAGTTCGTCGATCGCCTTGCGCACGGTGACTCGACTGACGGCGGCGAATTCGGCGATGTCGCGTTCGGGGGGCAACGCATCGCCGTGACCAAGCGTGCCGGCGCGCACGGCTCCTTCGAGCGTGCGGCGCAGCTTGACGTAGAGCGGACCTGTGCCGGCTGCCTGCAGGCGCTCCAGGGAAAGGAGGGTAGCGAGGTCGTCGGTCATGCCGCACCTCTCTGCCTGTCGTTTAAGAGCTTGACCGCAAGTTCCACCGCGCCTTGCAGGGCATCGCCTTTCGGTCTGGCAAGCAGCGACCGGTAGCGTTCGGAAAGCCACGGCTCGTAGGCTTCGGCAAGACCGCCGAGCAGGCAGATCGATGGGCATTCGGGCCAGAGCAGTGCTTCGAGACTTTCGCCGATCGCCGTTGCCGCATCCGTGACGATGCCGGCCGCGACGGCATCGTCCTTGGCGGCATGTTGGAAGACAACAGGCGCGTAACGGGCAAAATCCTTCGGCCTTGCCGAATGGGCGAATTCGACGATGCGCTCGGGATCGTTGCCGTATTCTGTCATGACCGCGTCGGTGATCGGCGAGGCCGGGTGCACCCCGTCATGGGCAAGCAGTGATCGTTCCAGGAGGTCGCGGCCGAGGCGGGCACCGCTTGCCTGGTCGCCGACAACGAAACCCCAGCCGCCGATGCCGTTCAGCCGGCCGTCCTTGCGGGCATTATAGACCGAGCCTGTTCCGAAGGCGCCAACGATGCCGTCGGCATCTCCGAGCGCGCCCTGCAGGGCGATCAGCGCATCCGTGACGACGCGGCCCTCGGCAAAGGGCAGGGCCTTTTCGATCCGCCTGCCGTAATCGCCGACATTGGCGCCTGCGACGCCGACGACGGCTGCGACGGAGGGAAGGGTTTCAGCGGCAAGCCCAGCATCGCTTAGCGCCTGCCGGGCGGATTCGACGATGTTGAGAAGAGAGTTTTCCAGATCCGACAGGATGTTGGCAGGGCCTGATTTGCCGCGGCCGATGACATTGCCGTTCCTGTCCGCGACTGCGGCCCGGCAGCTCGTTCCGCCGCCGTCTATGCCGATTGCAAGCTCCGTCATCGGGCCTCCGAATATGCCGTTCCCTATGTTTTTTAATACAATACCAAAAAAATACCATTTACCAAGTGGGAATGACACAGAAAATCAATCTTTTTATCATATTGATTTTGCTTGATTAAATTTTTTAATGAGTTTTATCGGGCCGAAAAGTTAAATTCGGCTGGACAATTGGTATTTTTTTGGCATTAATTCGGCAAAAGGGAACAGCACTTCGAAGCCCACGAAAACCGGCAGTTAAACCAAGCCGGAACCGCTTCGAGGATGATCGAGATGACAACCCGCCGGCCCGTCAAGCTGGTGGTGAAGGTCAGGCATCCATCGGCTTTCCCCATCATTTCGCCACCTGGTGCAGTCGCCGGGAAGGCGCGCAGTTCGGCCGCAGGCGTCCGCCTTCGTGTCCGTTGAGCTTTCGGGACCGGCATTGCTGGCGGTCCTCCAAGGGGCATTGGGTGTTACCTCAAACACGCCAATTGCTTGTTTCAGATCGAAGACAGCGCCTAGCGGCGCTTTAAAACAGGAGAGGGAAATGAAAAACACTGCTCTGAAAAGCTTGCTGCTTGCCTCCAGTCTGCTGACTTCAGCGGGCCTCGTCCATGCCGCCGACGTCACGCTGACGGTGGAAAGCTGGCGTAACGACGATCTGCAGATCTGGCAGGAAAAGATCATCCCGGCCTTCGAAGCCAAGAACCCGGGCATCAAGATCGTCTTCTCGCCGACCGCGCCGACCGAATACAACGCCTCGCTGAACGCCAAGCTTGATGCCGGCTCCGCAGGCGATATCATCACCTGCCGTCCGTTCGATGCCTCGCTCGAACTCTTCAACAAGAAGCAGCTCGCCGACATCACCAGCCTGCCTGGCATGGAGAACTTCTCGCCGGTCGCCAAGGCCGCCTGGAGCACCGACGACGGCAAGTCCACCTTCTGCGTGCCTATGGCTTCGGTCATTCACGGCTTCATCTACAACAAGGATGCCTTCGACAAGCTCGGCATCTCCGTGCCGAAGACGCAGGACGAGTTCTACGCAGCGCTCGACAAGATCAAGGCCGACGGCACCTACATTCCGCTCGCCATGGGCACGAAGGACCTCTGGGAAGCCGCTACCATGGGCTATCAGAACATCGGCCCGAACTACTGGAAGGGTGAGGACGGCCGCGCCGCTCTGATCGCCGGCAAGCAGAAGCTGACCGATGCCGAATGGGTCAAGCCCTATGAAGAGCTTGCCAAGTGGAAGCCCTATCTCGGCGACGGCTTCGAGGCCCAGACCTACTCCGACAGCCAGAACCTGTTCACGCTCGGCCGCGCGGCGATCTATCCTGCCGGTTCGTGGGAAATCGCGCTGTTCAACAGCCAGGCCCAGTTCAAGATGGGCGCCTTCCCGCCGCCGGTTCCGAAGGCAGGCGACACGGGCTACATCTCCGACCATCCGGATATCGGTGTTGCCCTGAACGCAAAGAGCACCCATGCCGAGGAAGCCAAGAAGTTCCTCAGCTGGGTCGCTTCGCCGGAGTTCGCTGATATCTACGCCAACTCGTTGCCGGGCTTCTTCAGCCTGAACTCCACCCCGGTCAAGATGTCCGATCCGCTCGCTCAGGAATTCGTTTCCTGGCGCGGCCCGTACAAGTCGACGGTGCGCTCGACCTACCAGATCCTGTCGCGTGGCACGCCGAACCTCGAAAACGAGACCTGGGTCGAATCGGCCAACGTGATCAACGGCACGGATACGCCTGCGGTTGCCGCCAAGAAGCTGCAGGACGGCCTCGACAGCTGGTACAAGCCGGCCAAGTGATAGCGTGTGGAGGGGCGGCGTTTGCCGCCCCTCATCCGGCCTGCCGGCCATCTTCTCCCACTCAGAGGAGAAGGAGACTCGCAGCGACCTCCCAGCCCGACTTGGCATCAAAGCAGGGCACGTTCCTTCTCCCGGCAGCCGGAGAGACGGTCAGGGGTGAGGCGCAATGTTTCCATCTGCGCTGCACCTTGCGGCCAGTCGACAAGAACAGGCAAAAGCCATGAGCGAAACCGACAACACGGTCGATATCGTCCCGATCAGGCGCCCGGTGCGCTGGCATATCTTCGTCTTCATGCTGCCAGCCCTGATCGTCTATTCTGCCGTCATGGTGCTGCCGCTCATCGAAACGCTCAGGCTTTCGCTCTACAATACGGTCGACGGGCAGCCGGCCTTCGTCGGACTGGCGAATTTCAAGGTGCTGTTCGGCGATGCGCGCTGGGCGCGCGATTTCTGGAATGCGCTGGTCAACAACCTGATCTTCTTTGCCATCCACATGTGCGTGCAGAACCCGATCGGTGTGGCGCTTGCCGCCCTGCTTTCGGTGCCGAAGCTCCGCGGCGTCGCCTTCTACCGCACGGCGATGTTCCTGCCGACGCTACTCTCCTTCGTCATCGTCGGCTTCATCTGGAAGCTCATCCTTTCGCCGATCTGGGGCGTGGCGCCCTGGATGCTCGATCTCATCGGCTTGAAATTCCTGTTCGCGCCCTGGCTCGGCAAGGCCGGTTCGGCGCTGATCGCGGTGTCGCTGATCTCGAATTGGCAATATATCGGCATTCCGATGATGCTGATCTATGCCGCACTGCTCAGCATCCCCGAAGAGGTGATCGAGGCGGCCGAATGCGACGGCATTACCGGTTGGGCTCAGTTCTGGAAAATCAAGCTGCCGCTCATTCTGCCGGCGATCGGCATCATCTCGATCCTGACCTTCGTCGGCAATTTCAACGCCTTCGACCTGATCTATACTGTGCAGGGGGCGCTGGCCGGGCCTGACATGTCGACCGACATTCTCGGCACGCTGCTCTACCGCACCTTCTTCGGTTTCCAGCTTCAGCTCGGCGACCGCTCGATGGGCGCGACGATTGCCACGGTGATGTTCCTCATCATCCTCGCCGGCGTCTCGCTTTATCTCTTCGTCATCCAGCGGCGCATGCGTCGCTACCAGTTCTGAGGAGCGCGCATGTCCAAGGCACGCACATCTCCCATCCGCACCGGCCTCGTACATCTGGCGCTGAGCGCCTATACGCTGGTCGCGTTGTTTCCGGTGTTCCTGACCATCGTCAACTCGTTCAAGGATCGTGCTTCGATCTTCCGCGAGCCGCTGATGATCCCGACGCCGTCGACCTTCAGTCTGGTCGGCTATCAGACGGTGCTCGGGCAGGGCGATTTCGCCACCTATTTCCAGAACAGCTTTATCGTCACGATCGTCTCGATCCTGCTGGTGTTGCTCTTCGGCGCCATGGCGGCCTTTGCGCTTTCCGAATACCGTTTCCGCGGCAATATGCTGCTCGGGCTCTACATGGCGATCGGCATCATGATCCCGATCCGTCTCGGCACGGTGGCGATCCTGCAGGGCATGGTGGCGGCCGGCCTCGTCAATACGCTGACGGCGCTGATCCTGGTCTATACCGCGCAGGGCATACCGCTGGCGATCTTCATCCTGTCGGAATTCTTGCGCACGGTTTCGGACGATCTGAAGAATGCCGGCCGCATCGACGGGCTTTCCGAATATGCGATCTTCTTTCGCCTGGTGCTGCCGCTGGTGCGCCCGGCCATGGCGACGGTCGCGGTGTTCACCATAATCCCGATCTGGAACGATCTCTGGTTCCCGCTGATCCTGGCGCCCTCCGAGGCGACCAAGACGGTGACGCTCGGCTCGCAGATCTTCATCGGCCAGTTCGTCACCAACTGGAATGCGGTGCTGGCGGCGCTGTCGCTGGCGATCCTGCCGATCCTCGTCCTCTATGTCATCTTCTCGCGGCAGCTGATCCGCGGCATCACGTCAGGAGCCGTCAAGTGACCGAAAAACCGATCCGCGTGCTCGTTGCCGGCCTCGGCAATATGGGCCGCAGCCATGCGCTCGCCTATCATAACAATCCAGGCTTCGAGATCGTCGGTCTCGTCAACCGCTCGACGCCGCAATTGGAGCCTGAGCTGCAGGACTATACGATCCATCCCGACTTCACGACGGCGCTGGCCAAGCTGAAGCCGGACCTCTGCTCGATCAACACCTATTCCGACAGCCATGCCGATTATGCGGTCGCCGCCTTCGAGGCGGGCTGTGATGTCTTCGTGGAAAAGCCGCTGGCGACCACCGTCGCCGACGCCGAGCGCGTCGTCGCGGCAGCCAGGAAGGCGGGGCGCAAGCTGGTGATCGGTTATATCCTTCGCCATCATCCTTCCTGGATGAAGCTGATCGAGGAGGCGCGCAAGCTCGGCCCGCCTTACGTCTTCCGCATGAACCTCAACCAGCAGTCCAGCGGCCCGACCTGGGCGACGCACAAGTCGCTGATGCGCACGACCTCGCCGATCGTCGATTGCGGCGTGCATTATGTCGACGTCATGTGCCAGATCACCGATGCGAGGGCCGTCGAGGTACGCGGCATGGGACTGCGCATGTCCCACGAGATCGCTGCCGACATGTATAATTACGGTCACCTGCAGGTGCTGTTCGAGGACGGTTCCGTCGGCTGGTACGAGGCCGGCTGGGGCCCGATGATCTCGGAAACAGCCTTCTTCGTGAAAGATGTGATGTCGCCGAAGGGGGCGGTGTCGATCGTCATGGATCCGAACGCGAGGTCCGACGATATCGACACGCACACCAAGACCTCGGTGATCCGTCTGCACACGGCCGAGACCGGCCCGGACGGCAAGTTCATCCGGCCCGACCAGGACATGACGATGGAAGGAGAGCCCGGTCATCAGGAACTCTGCAACCTGGAACAGGCCTTCATGCTGAGGGCGATCCGCGAGGATCTGGACCTCGACCGCCATATGGCGGATGCGGTGGCGTCGCTGCGCATCTGCCTTGCCGCCGACGAGAGCGTGCGCACCGGCCAGCCGGTCAGATTATAAGGAAAGACCCGTGGGATCGCTTCAACTCAAATCCATCCGCAAGACCTATGGCACGCATGAGGTGCTGAAAGGCATCGACCTTGAGGTCAAGGACGGCGAATTCGTCATCTTCGTCGGGCCGTCGGGCTGCGGGAAATCGACGCTGCTGCGCAGCATCGCCGGCCTCGAAGACGTCACGTCAGGCGCCGTCGTCATCAATGGCCGCGATGAGACCCTGACGCCGCCGGCCAAGCGCGGCATCGCCATGGTGTTTCAGTCCTACGCGCTCTATCCGCATCTGACGGTCAAGGACAATATGGGACTTGGTCTCAAGCAGGCCGGCACCGCCAAGGATGAGATCGATAGGCGTGTCGGCAAGGCATCCGGCATGCTCTCGTTGCAACCCTATCTGGCGCGCCGGCCGGCCGAGCTCTCCGGCGGCCAGCGCCAGCGCGTCGCCATCGGCCGCGCCATCGTGCGCGAACCGGAACTCTTCCTGTTCGACGAGCCGCTGTCGAACCTCGATGCGGCGCTGCGCGTCCAGACCCGCCTCGAAATCGCCCGGCTGCACCGCAGCCTGAAGGCAACGATGATCTATGTCACCCATGACCAGGTCGAGGCGATGACGCTTGCCGACAAGATCGTGGTGCTGAATGCCGGCGCGATCGAGCAGATCGGTTCGCCGATGGAACTCTACAAACGACCGGCCAATGTCTTCGTCGCCGGCTTCATAGGCTCGCCGCAGATGAATTTCATTGCGGCAGAGAAGGTCGGCGACCACAGCGCCAAGACGATCGGCGTGCGTCCCGAACACCTGACGCTGTCGCGCGACCAGGGGACCTGGGCTGCGAAGGTCGTGCATGTCGAGCATCTCGGCGCCGACACGATCATCTATCTGGAATCCGACCAGTGCGGCCTGCTGACCGCACGTCTGTTTGGCGAGCATCAGTACGAGCCGGACGAGATCGTCTATGCAACGCCGGACCAGGCCCACGTCCATCGTTTCGACGTCGACGACCAGGCGATCCGCTGAGCGCGTGACAGAACGGAAAAGCCCCGCCAGCCAACCCGACGGGGTATTCGTTTACAGTCGGCGTGCGCGGGTTTGATCAGTCGAGCACCGGCCGCATGAAGCTGCGTTCATAGCTGACGATACTGCGGTTGCGTTTGTCGAGTTCGAAAGCCGCCTGACATTCCGGATCGCTTGCCATGCGTGTGCGATAGTCCTCGTAGGCGGCAAGGCTCGGGAAGGAAAACAGCGCAACGGCAATATTGTTGGCGCCTTCGGATGGCAGGAAATAACCGTGATGGGTGCCGCCCATCCTGTTGACGATCGGAATCCAGAGCCGGGCATATTGCTCGAATTCGGCAAGCTTGTACGGATCGATCACATAGCGCAGGTGGCAGGTAATCATTGAAATATCCCATTTCTTAAAGTGCCAGGCAGAGGGCTACCGGGCTCATTTGGTTTGCTCAACTTCTGGCACCGGCCTCGGAGAGTTCAAGTGCCTTATGGTGATGGCTGCATCACGATTGCTGACAGGTCGGACAACCTGAAATGAAAAAGGCGCCGTTTCGCGGCGCCCTTTGCCTCAGCAGTATTGGCGAAATCAGTCGCGGATGATCAGCAGGTCGGCTGCCATGAAGCGCAGGGTTACGGTTTCGCCGGCCTGCGGCGGGGTGATGCCGGGGCTGTTGAACATGTCGAAGGAGATGACGTTGCCCCCAACATTCATGCGGGTGCGAATGACCGACCCCAGGAAGTGGGCCGAAACGACCTGGCCGGTCAGCGCCGTGTCGCTCTTGACGCTGTTGGAGAGCGAGCCGGCTTCCGGACGCAGGGCCAGCGAGATGGTTTCGCCAGTCTTGTGAGCGGCCACCGACTGCTTCAGCGTGATGCCCTGATCACCGATCTGGATGCGGTTGGTGTCGGGATCGACGACCTTGGCTTCGATGAGGTTCAGCGTGCCGACGAAGGAGGCGACGAAGCGCGTCGCCGGCGTGTTGTAGATCTCGAAGGGCGAACCGATCTGGTCAGCCTTGCCGGCATTCATGACGACGATGCGGTCGGAGATCGACAGGGCTTCTTCCTGATCATGGGTGACGAAGACCGTGGTGATGCCGAGCTGCTGCTGGATCTGGCGAATTTCCTCGCGCAGCGACACACGGATCTTGGCGTCGAGCGCGGAGAGCGGCTCGTCAAGCAACAGCACCTGCGGCTTGACGGCAAGCGCGCGGGCAAGGGCGACACGCTGCTGCTGGCCGCCCGATAGTTGATAGGGGAAGCGGTCGGCCAGATGATCGAGTTTGATCAGGCCGAGCATTTCCTTGACGCGGGCGTCGATCTCAGGCTTCGGGGCGCCGGCGACCTTGAGGCCGAAGGCGACATTGTCGTGCACGGTCATGTTGGGGAACAATGCATAAGCCTGGAAGACCATGCCGATGTTGCGCTGGTTCGGCTTCAGCGAGCTCTGATCCTTGCCATTGATGGTCAGCGTGCCGCCGGTCGGCGTTTCGAAGCCGGCGATCATGCGCAGGACGGTCGTCTTACCGCAGCCTGACGGGCCGAGAAAAGAGACGAACTCACCCTTTTCGATCGTCATGTTGAAGTTCTTGACGACCTGCACCGGGCCGAAGGATTTCTGAATGTTGGTCAGTGTGAGAAAGGACATGAACCAGTTACCTTAAGCCTTTGCCGGGCGGGCTTTGCCGACGCGGGAAACGAGGTTGAGCAGGCCCATGCTGAGCCAGGTGATCGAGAAGGCGATGACGGCGAGCGCCGAAGGCTCATAGGCCTTGTTGGCACCGACGAGCTGCAGGTAGGGACCGAAGGCCGGACGGTTGAGCAGTGCGGCGAAGGTGAATTCACCCATGACGATCGCGAGCGTGATAAAGGCGCCTGAGAGCACGCCGCTCATGACGTTGGGGAAAATGCACTTGAACATGATGGTCGTCCAGCTGGCGCCAAGACTTTCGGCTGCCTCCGTCAGGGTGCGGACGTCGATGGCGCGCATGGCGGTATCGACGGCGCGGTACATGTAGGGCAGGGACAGGGTGATATAGGAGAAGACCAGCAGGATGTTGGTGCCAGTCGTTGAACCCGTCAGCGGCAGGTAGGACGACGAATTGTACATCCTGAGGTAACCGAAGACGATGACGATCGCCGGAATGACAAGCGGCAGCAGCGTGATGAATTCGACGACGGGGCGCATCTGCGGCAGGCGCAGCCGCACCCAATAGGCCGTTGGCACGACGAGCAGCATGCCGAAGACGATGGTCAGCAGCGCCATCAGCATGGAATAGCCGAAGGTCTCGCGGAACTGAATGTCCGAGAAGACCGATTGATAGGCGTCGAGGCTGTATTCGCCGCGGCGCATGCGCAGCGAAAACTCGATTGTGCCGATCAGCGGGATGATGAAGTAGGACGCGCCGAGAATGATGGCGATCCAGGCTCCGAGACGTTGAGCTTTCATTTCTGCCACCGTTCGGCGCGCATGCGCAGCAGGAGGTAAAGGACGTTGGAGACGCCGGTGATGACGATCATGCCGAGCGCGATGGCGTAACCGAGGTTGGCATTATGCAGAACATCGCCGCGGATCTGCGCATAAAGCAGGATCGGCACGATGTTCAGCGAGCTGCCGGTCAGCGCAAAGGCTGTGGCGATGGCGCCGAAGGCATTGGCGAAGAGCAGCAGCGTCGTGCCGAGCAGGCTTGGCCAGAGGATCGGCAGCGCGACCATCGTCCAGTACTGACGGTTGGTGGCCCCGAGAATCTGCGATGCTTCGCGCCATTCCTTCTTCATGCCGTCGAGAGCCGGCGTCAGGATCAGCACCATCAGCGGAATCTGGAAATACATGTAGGTGATGGTGAGGCCGAAGAAGGACAGCAGGTTGAAGCCGGTGCCGTAGAGATTGAAGCCGAACCATTCGCGCAGGAAGATCGTCACAAGGCCGGTGCGGCCGAGCGTTGCGAGGAAGGCGAAGGCGAGCGGCACGCCGGCGAAATTCGAGGCGACGCCGGAGAAGGTCAGCAGTGTCGAGCGCACGGAGGCGGGCAGGCCGCCGAGCACGACCGCCCAGGCAAGGAAAAACCCGATCAACGCGCCGCCGAGGGCGGAGGCGACCGAGACGCGGATACTGATCCAGTAAGCGCTCATGATTGATGGCGTAAAAAGATCGCCGATATTCTTCAGCGTGAAATCGCCCTCGGGCGTCAGGAACGCGCCCACCACGAGATAAAGCGTGGGGATGATCAGGAATAGCAGGGAGAAAATAATGAAGGGTGCGATGCCCAGCCAGTCGATCACGCGGTCTTTGTTGATCAAGGGGGCACTGCTCGCCATCGGCGTTGAAACGGTGCTCATGGAAAAGCTCATCCTGGGGCGTCGGAGTGAGAAGACCTCCCCGCCTTGCGGCGGGGAGGCAGGATCAAACTTTACTGAACGTTGGCGCCGACGACGGAATCCCAGTTCTTGGTGATGGTTTCCTTGCCGGCGGCCTGCTCTTCCAGCGTCGGGAAGACAGCCTTTTCATAGGCTGCTGCCGGCGGCAGCTTGTCGAGCAGTTCCTTCGGGATCTTGTTGTTCTTGGCAAGATCGTTGAAGCGGATCGGGTGGCAATAGCCCTTCAGCCAGCCGAGCTGACCTTCGTCGGAATAGAGATATTCCATCCAGAGCTTGGCAGCGTTCGGGTGCGGAGCGAAGGCGGAAATCGCCTGAACGTAGACGCCGGCTACGACGCCGGTCTTCGGAACGACGACCTCGAACGGAGGATTGCCCTTCAGGCCTTCTCCCCACGAGAGGGCGTTGTAGTCCCACGCGATGACGATTGGCGTGGAGCCCTGCGCGAAGGGAGCAGCCTTGCCGACGACCGGCACGAAATTGCCGCTCTTGTTCAGTTCGGCGAAGAACTTCAGGCCCTCTTCGCCTGCCTTGGCAGCGTCGCCGCCGGATGCGGAAAGACCAGCGGCATAGACGCCCTGGACAGCCTGGTTGGCGCTGCGCGGATCGCCTGCGAGGGCGACGCTGTTTGCATAGTCGCTCTTCTTCAGGTCGGCCCAGTCAGTCGGCGATTCCTTGACGAGATCCTTGTTCACCAGGAGCGCGAGAACGCCGTAATAGTCGCCGTACCAGTAGCCTTCAGCATCCTTGGCGCTGTCAGGAATGGAATCCCAGGTGGAGACCTTATAAGGCTGGATCAGGCCGTCTTTCTTGGCAGACGGGCCGAAAGAGAGGCCGACGTCGATGACGTCAGGAGCCTGCGGGCCGGTGTTGCCCTTGTTGGCCTTGATGGCTTCGATTTCGTCGCCCGAACTTGCATCCGGGTTCAGTTCGTTGACCTCGAGGCCGTACTTGGCCTTGAAGCCGGCAATGACCTCGCCATAGCCGCACCAGCTGTGCGGCAGAGCGATCGTCGTCAGGCTTCCTTCTTTTTTGGCGGCGGCGATAAGTTCAGCGCTCGGCTCGGCGGAGGCAATCGCGGTCGAGGCCACGATCATCGCAGTAGAAAGCGACAGAAGTTGAGAAATGTTAGAGATCACTGTTGTTCTCCTTCGGGTTTTCAGTGTCTGGCGATGCTGTTAATGAGATTACATGAAGCTTGTGTGACAGTTCGGTGACGTTAATTCTGCTGTGAATAGCAGGGGTTGCGACAAATGCTTTATTTGCGACAACGCCGTCTGTTTCCGCGAAAAATCCGTCATTGTTTTTCTTCTGTTTTAGTCTTGTCCTCCTAACCCGGTTTGCGGAAAAGCCTGGTCTGCTCGAACAGGCCTTCCAGTGTCTTCATGCGCTCCTTCGTCTCGTCCCAGGTCGAATTCTGCACGGCCTCGATCAGCGCTTCGACGATGAAAAGGGTGACGACGCAGGAATCCCAGGCCGACGGCGCCTCGATCCGGACGCGGAAGGCATGCTTGGCGAGCTTGGCCGCGGGCGAACCCCACTGGTCGGTGAAGACGATGATTTCGGCGCCGCGCTTGCGGGCGGCGGTCGCAAGGCTCACCATCTCCTGCTCATAGCGGCGGATGTCGAAGATGATCAGGATGTCGCCGGCATTCATGTTGAGGACATATTGCGGCCAGCTGCTGGAATTCGACGATAGCAGCGTCGTTGCCGGCCGGATCACCTGCATATGCGTGAAAAAATATTCGGCAAGCGCGCCGGTGATGCGGCCGCCAACGAAATAAAGGCCGCGCTTGCGGTCGGAGAGCAACGCGGCGACGCTGTCGAACGTCGCGGTGTCGAGATCGGTCAGCGTCTGGCGCAGATTGCCCATGATGGCATCGGCGAAACGGTTGAGAATATGGGTGCCTGGTGCGTTCTGCGCCCAGCGGTCGTGCTTGGCGATCGGGTTCGAGATCGTCGCTTCGACTTCCTGATGCAGATGCGCCTGAAAGTCCGGATAGCCCTTGAAGCCAAGCTTCTGCACCATGCGCACGACGGTCGGCGTCGAGACGCCGGCATTCTCGGCAATCGTGGTGATGCTGCCGAGGCCGGAAACCGGATAATTGTCGAGAAGGCTTTCGGCCAACTGCTTCTCGGCACGCGTCAACACCCCCAAATGCGAGTGTATGACGTCCGAAACCGTCTTCGACGCAACTGTCACGTAACTATGCTCCCCGGGATGGTCTGGCGCCACTTTCCCACTCAAAGTTAACAACGCTGTCACAATCCATGTCAACCAGTGTCATGAAAAGAAATTTTCAGCCCATGCTTGACACTGACCGAAACCTGAAGAATTCTTTTCTTCATCAAGAATTTGTTAAGGGATAGGAGTGGCGCCTTTGGTGCTGGCCCGGCCGAAAATCCTCAGCGAAGCGGACGGCGACTGCGTCGGGATCGAGCGCATCCAGGGCCGGAGCCCGGTACTTCTTATCTGTGAGCACGCTTCGAATGCGCTTCCAGCCGTTTTCGGCGATCTCGGCCTGCCCAGCGAAGCGCTCTCCAGTCACATCGCCTGGGACCCGGGCGCGCTGGCGGTCGCCCGCATCCTATCGGAAGTGCTTGACGCGACGCTCGCTTACCAGCGGTTCTCGCGGCTTATCTATGACTGCAACCGGCCGCCCAGTTCACCCGGCGCCATGCCGGAGACCAGCGAAATCTACGACATTCCCGGCAATAAGAATTTGAGCCCCGAAGAACGGCTTGCGCGCACCGATGCGCTCTATGTGCCTTTCCACGACGCCATTCGCGGGCTGATCCGCGATCGCCGGGCGAAAGGGCAGGACAGCATCATCGTGACGATGCACAGCTTCACGCCGGTCTATCATGGCCGCGAACGCGCGGTCGAGCTCGGCATATTGCACGATGAGGATAGCCGGCTCGCCGACCTGATGCTGAGGGCAGCGGCAGAGGCGCCGCTTTACAGGACGGAACGCAACGAGCCCTACGGACCCGAGGACGGCGTGACCCACACGCTGATCCTGCACGGGCTTTCGAACGGCTTGCGCAATGTGATGATCGAGGTCCGCAACGACCTCATCGCAGACGATAGCGGCCAAGGGGTCATGGCTGACTATCTAAAAGGGCTGCTCCAGCAAAGCTTGGACGCCTGATAAAAAGAAGACCCGAGGGAGCAGTTTATCTGCGGACGTCCGCATGGCGAAAATGCCACGGACAATTGGCACTGAATCGGCCCGCAATCCCGCGGCCGGTCGTGAACAGGGGGAAGTCATGTCGGACTATACCGAACTGGACAAGAAGCAGGATGTGCACATCCTGCATTCCATGGGCTATGCCCAGGAACTCGAACGGCGCATGAGTTCATTTTCGAATTTCGCCGTCTCATTTTCCATCATCTGCATTCTCTCCGGCGGCATCAATTCGCTGGCCCAGGCGACCTCCGGTGCCGGCGGTGCCGCAATCGGCATCGGTTGGCCGCTCGGCTGCTTCATCTCGCTCGTCTTCGCCGTCGCCATGGCGCAGATCAGCTCGGCCTATCCGACGGCCGGCGGTCTCTATCACTGGGGTTCGATCCTCGGCAACCGTTTCACCGGCTGGCTGACCGCCTGGTTCAACCTGCTCGGTCTCGTCACCGTGCTTGGCGCCATCAATGTCGGTACCTACTATTTCTTCATGGGTTCGTTCGGCACGACCTATCTCGGGCTGACCGACTCGACGACGGTGCGCATCATCTTCCTCGTGATCATCACCGGCGCGCAAGCGCTCGTGAACCACATGGGCATCGGCCTGACCGCGAAGCTGACCGATTTCTCGGGGTATCTGATCTTCGCGACATCGATCGCGCTAGCGCTCGTCTGCCTCGCCGCGGCGCCCTCCTACGAGTTCGGCCGCCTCTTCACCTTTGCCAATTATTCCGGCGAAGTCGGCGGCAATGTCTGGCCGACCACCTCAAGCGCCTGGGTCTTCCTTCTCGGCCTGCTGCTGCCGATCTATACCATCACCGGCTATGACGCCTCGGCGCATACGTCGGAAGAGACAGTCAAGGCTGCCGAATCTGTTCCGCGCGGCATGGTCGCGTCGGTGCTCTGGTCGGCGCTTTTCGGCTACATCATGCTGTGCGCCTTCGTTCTCATGCTGCCGAACATGGACGATGCCGCAAAGCAGGGCTGGAACGTGTTCTTCTGGGCGATGGACAGCCAAGTGAACCCGATCGTCAAGGACATTCTCTATTTTGCCATCCTGGTCAGCCAGTGGCTGTGCGGCCTTGCGACCGTCACCTCGGTCTCGCGCATGATCTTTGCCTTCTCGCGTGACGGCGGTCTGCCGGCATCGAAGGCGCTGTCGAAGGTCAGCCCGCAGTATCGCACGCCGGTGGCCGCGATCTGGACCGGCTCGATCCTGTCGGTTCTGTTCGTCTGGGGCTCTTCGCTCGCTACGATCGGTGACACGCCGGTCTATACGATCGTCGTGTCGTGCACGGTCATCTTCCTGTTCTTCTCCTTCGCGATCCCGATCACCCTCGGTCTCTTTGCCTGGGGCACGTCGAAGTGGGACAAGATGGGTCCGTGGAACCTCGGCGAAGGCGCCTTCAAGCTCTTTGCTGTGCTGACTGTCATCGCGATGATCCTGATCTTCATCCTCGGCATCCAGCCGCCGAATGAATGGGCGCTCTACATCACCGTCGGTTTCCTGGTGCTGACGGCAATCGTCTGGTTCGGCTTCGAAAGCCGCCGCTTCAAGGGGCCGCCGATCGGTGCCGAAGTGGCAAAGCGCCAGGCCGAGATCGCGGCCGCCGAAGCCGCCGTCGGCGAAAGCGGCGAAAACTAAGCATCGAGCTTCCCTCTCAAATGGCGGGGCCGCATCCTGCGGCCCCATCACCGGTTCAACGAAAAGGCATCAGGCCGCAAAGTCCGGCCGAGCGCATGCGATTTCGTTGCCCCGTTTTTCAATCCTAATTCAGGCGGATCAATCATGAGCAGCAGCTACACAATCGAAGATCTCAGGAAGGATGTTGCCGAAGGGCGCATCGATACGGTTCTGGCTTGCCAGGTGGATATGCAGGGCCGGCTGATGGGCAAGCGTTTCCAGGCGGAATACTTCGTCGAGAGCGCCTGGAAGGAAACGCACAGCTGCAACTATCTGATTGCTACCGATATGGAGATGGAGACCGTCTCCGGCTACAAGGCGACAAGTTGGGAGAAGGGCTACGGCGACTATACGATGAAGCCGGATCTTGCGACGCTGCGCCGTATTCCTTGGCTCGAAGGCACCGCGCTGGTGCTCTGCGATATGCTTGACCATCATACGCACGAGGAGGTCGCCCACTCGCCGCGCGCGATCCTGAAGAAGCAGGTCAAGCGCCTCGAGGATATGGGCATGAAGGCCTACATGGCCTCCGAGCTCGAATTCTTCCTGTTCGACCAGACCTACGAGGCGGCGCAGGCTTCCGGCTACCGCAACCTCAAGCTCGCCAGCGCCTATAACGAGGACTACCACATCTTCCAGACCACCAAGGAAGAAGAGGTGATGCGGGCGATCCGCACCGGGCTGCAGGGCGCCGGCATTCCGGTCGAGAACTCCAAGGGCGAGGCTTCGGCCGGCCAGGAGGAGATCAACGTGCGCTACGCCGATGCGCTCGCCATGGCCGACCGGCACGCGATCATCAAGAACGGCTGCAAGGAGATCGCCTGGTCGAAGGGCAAAGCCATCACCTTCCTGGCCAAGTGGAATTACAATGCCGCCGGCAGTTCCTCGCATATTCATCAGTCGCTCTGGAGCCTGGAGGAAAAGCCGCTATTCTTCGACCATACCGGCAAATACGGCATGTCGCCGCTGATGCACAATTACGTCGCCGGGCTTCTCGCCCATGCGAGCGAGATCACCTATTTCCTGGCGCCCTACATCAATTCCTACAAGCGTTTCATGGCCGGCACATTCGCGCCGACCAAGGCGATCTGGAGCAAGGACAACCGCACCGCCGGCTACCGGCTCTGCGGCGAGGAGACCAAGGGAATTCGTATCGAGTGCCGCGTCGGCGGCTCCGATCTCAATCCCTATCTCGCCTTCGCCGCGCTGCTCGCCGCCGGCATTGACGGGATCGAAAACAAGCTTGAGCTCGAAGCGCCCTTCGTCGGCGACGCCTATGGCGGCAAGGGCGTTCGCGAGATCCCGCGCACGCTACGCGCGGCGGCGACTGAAATGACGGAATCGGCGATGCTGCGCAAAGCCTTTGGCGACGACGTGATCGACCATTACACCCGCGCTGCCGAATGGGAGCAGGAAGAATACGACCGCCGCATCACCGATTGGGAAGTGGCGCGCGGTTTCGAAAGAGCTTAATAGGCATTTGCGGGCTGCTTGCCCCTCACCCTAACCCTCTCCCCGTAAAAACGGGGAGAGGGTACGTGGCAAACGCAGCGTCGATGTTGGGGAAAGCCGGTGCGGCATATCCCCTTCGCCCCGTTTATGGGGAGAAGGTGCCGGCAGGCGGATGAGGGGCCACGGCCTCACTCAAATTTTGAAGAATACGAGGACAGGAACAGATCATGGCAATGATCCAATGTATTTCACCGGTTGACGGGTCGGTCTATGCCGAGCGCGCAGCCCTTTCTCTCGATGCCGCCAAGGATGTGGTGGCGCGCGCTCGCAAGGCGCAGAAAGCCTGGGCGAAACGGCCGCTCGAAGAGCGTGTGCAACTGGTGCTGAAGGGTGCTGCGCGGCTGAACGAGATGTCCGATGTCGTCGTGCCGGAGCTTGCCTGGCAGATGGGCCGGCCGGTCAAGTATGGCGGCGAATACAAGGGCTTCAACGAGCGTTCCAACTATGTCGCCTCGATCGCGGCGGATGCGATGGCGCCTGTTGTCGTCGAGGAGAGCGATCGTTTCGAGCGGCGCATCGAGCGCGAAGCGCATGGCGTCGTCTTCGTCGTCGCACCATGGAACTATCCCTACATGACGGCGATCAACACGATCGCGCCGGCGCTGATGGCCGGCAATACGGTGGTGCTGAAACATGCCTCGCAGACGCTGCTGGTCGGTGAGCGGCTGGTGCAGGCCTTCACCGAGGCCGGCGTTCCCGAAGATGTGTTCCAGAACGTCTTCCTCGATCACGAAACGACGTCGGCGCTGATTGCCGCCGGCAGCTTCAATTTCGTCAACTTCACCGGATCGGTCGAAGGCGGGCGGTCGATGGAGCGGGCCGCCGCCGGCACATTCACCGGCCTTGGCCTCGAACTCGGCGGCAAGGATCCGGGTTATGTCATGGAGGACGCCGATCTCGAGGCGGCCGTCGACACGCTGATGGACGGCGCGACCTACAATTCCGGCCAGTGCTGCTGCGGCATCGAGCGCATCTACGTGCATGAATCGCTCTATGACGCCTTCGTCGAGAAGTCGGTTGCCTGGGTGTCGAACTACAAGCTCGGTAATCCGCTCGATCCCGATACGTCACTCGGGCCGATGGCGCATAAGCGCTTCGCCAAGGTGGTGCGCGAGCAGATCGCCGATGCGGTTTCGAAGGGCGCCAAAGCGCTTGTCGATCCCAAGCTTTTCCCCCAGGATGACGGCGGCGCCTATCTCGCACCTGAGATTCTCGTCGATGTCGACCACTCGATGGCCTTCATGCGCGAGGAGACTTTCGGTCCGGCAGTCGGCATCATGAAGGTGAAGAGCGACGAGGAGGCACTCGCCTTGATGAACGACAGCCAGTACGGGCTGACGGCCTCGCTCTGGACCAGGGATGCCGAGCGAGCAGGGCGGCTCGGCCGCGAGATCGAAACCGGCACCGTTTTCATGAACCGTGCAGACTATCTCGACCCGGCGCTGTGCTGGACCGGCGTCAAGGAGACCGGCCGCGGCGGCTCGTTGTCGATCATCGGCTTCCACAATCTGACGCGTCCGAAATCCTTCCATCTGAAGAAAGTCACAGCATGAGCAGCAACATCACCGCAAACTGGAGCTATCCGACATCGGTTAAGCTCGGCCGGGGCCGCATCGCGGAACTGGCCGACGCCTGCAAGAGCCTCGGCATCAAGAAGCCGCTGCTCGTCACCGACCGCGGCCTTGCCTCGATGGCAATCACCAAGACGGCGCTCGATATTCTCGAAGATGCCGGTCTCGGCCGGGCGATCTTTGCCGATGTCGACCCGAACCCGAACGAGAAGAACCTTGAAGCCGGCGTTAGGGCTTTCAAGGACGGCGGTCATGACGGCGTCGTCGCCTTCGGCGGTGGCTCCGGCCTCGATCTCGGCAAGTGCGTCGCCTTCATGGCCGGCCAGGCGCGGCCGGTCTGGGACTTCGAAGATATCGGCGACTGGTGGACGCGTGCGAGCCTCGAGGGCATCGCCCCGATCGTCGCGGTGCCGACAACGGCAGGCACCGGTTCGGAAGTCGGGCGCGCCAGCGTCATCACCAATTCCGAAACTCATGTGAAGAAGATCATCTTCCATCCGAAGTTCCTGCCTGGCGTCGTCATCTCCGATCCGGAACTGACGGTCGGTATGCCGAAGATCATCACGGCCGGCACCGGCATGGATGCCTTCGCCCATTGCCTGGAGGCCTATTCCTCGCCCTTCTATCACCCGATGTCAGCCGGCATCGCGCTCGAAGGCATGCGGCTCGTCAAGGAATTCCTGCCGCGCGCCTATAGAGAAGGCACGGATCTGGAAGCCCGCGCCAACATGATGGCCGCCGCCGCCATGGGGGCGGTCGCCTTCCAGAAGGGGCTCGGCGCCATTCACGCGCTGTCGCACCCGATCGGCGCCGTCTACAACACCCATCACGGCATGACCAACGCGGTGGTGATGCCGGCGGTGCTGCGCTTCAACCGCAAGGCGATCGAGGAGAAGATCGGCCGTGCCGCGGCCTATCTCGGCATTTCGGGCGGTTTCGACGGGTTTTACGATTATGTGCTGAAGCTCCGCTCCGAACTGGGCGTGCCGGAGACGCTGTCGGCGATGGGAATCGCTGACGACCGCATCGACGAATTGTCGGCCATGGCGATCGAAGATCCGAGTGCTGGCGGCAACCCGGTTGCAATGACACTCGAAAATACCAAGGCCCTTTTCAGGGATTGTTTCTGACAACATAAGAGCGGACCTACAGACTGGCCTGGAAAACCTTGGTTTTCCAGGCTTTTTTCGTTTCGGTGGCATCCCTATTTTTAGGGATGTGAAAAATACCGGCTGCAATTTCGCCGCGCGTGTTTCGAATTTGTTAACCATGATTAGAAAGGATGCATTAACCGCACGATGCTCCGACGGTGCGTAAAAGAGCGATTCCAGCTCGCACCATCCCTTCTGAGGACCGAACATGCCTGTCATCACATTCGCAAATACCAAGGGCGGCGCCGGCAAAACGACCGCTGTTCTGCTGCTCGCGACCGAGCTTGCCCGCAAAGGTTATCGCGTCACCATTCTCGACGCCGATCCGCAGCACTGGATTTCACGCTGGCACGAAATATCAGGTCATGTGCCCAATGTTTCGGTGATCGATTTCGTGACGACTGCGTCGCTGCCGCTGCATATCAGCGAGAACAAGCACAATACCGACTATTTCATCGTCGACCTGCCGGGTGCGCGCAATCCGCTGCTCGCCACCGCCGTCGGGCTTTCCGACCATGTGTTGATCCCGATCCAGGGCTGTGCGATGGATGCGCGCGGCGGCGCGCAGGTGCTCGAACTGCTGCAGTATCTGGATGAGAAGGCGGGCATCAAGATCGGCCATTCGGTGGTGCTCACCCGCGTCAACTCGATGGTGACGACGCGGGCGCTGCAAGTCGTCAAGTCGCTGCTCAGCGAGCGGCATGTGCCGGTGCTCGATACCGCTATCATCGAACGCTCCGCCTTCCGCGACATCTTCGACTGTGGCGGCACGCTGCACACCATCGATCCTACACGCGTCAGCAATCTCGACAAGGCCCGGGAAAACGCTGCCTGTTTTGCCGAAGAAATAATGCGCAAGCTGCCGGCGAGGCTGACGGCATCCGCCCGCATGGCGACGGCAGCCTGACAGTTTCCGCATCCTCGAACGAAGTGCGTCCGGTTCGCTCCGCGACGCATTTCGTTTTTAGGCGCTTGCCGTGCGGCTGCCATCATTGAGAGAATGAGCCAGAAGATCGGAAAGACGCCTTTTGACTTCGGCCAATTCGTCCGACATGCGATTGCGTTGTCGCGGCAGGCCTATATCGACCACCTCTAGAATGCGTCCCGGCCAGGGGCGCATCACGACGACGCGATCCGCCAAAAAGGCTGCCTCTTCGATATCGTGCGTGACGAGCAGCATCGTCGTGGCATTCACGCGCCATAGATCAATCAGATGATCCTGGAGTTCGACACGCGTCATCGCATCGAGTGCGGAGAAGGGCTCGTCCAATAGGAGAACCGCCGGCTTCGTCACGAGTGCTCGCGCCAAGGCCACGCGTTGCGCCTGCCCGCCGGACAGCTCCTTTATCCAGCGCTTCTCGTACCCGCGAAGGCCAATCTTCTCCAGGGCCGCCGATACCTGCTCATCCCGTTCGCTGCTTGCCAGATGGCGCAGGCCGAAACCGATATTGTCCGCGACTGTCAGCCATGGAAAGAGCCGGGGCTCCTGGAAGACGATATTCACGAGCGAGTCCGGCTCTGTCAGCAGCCGTCCCTCCAGGCTGATTTCGCCTTGTGTAGGGGCTTCGAGGCCCGACAACAGTCTCAGAAGGGTGCTCTTGCCGCAACCCGATCCCCCGATGACCGCGACCAACTCTCCCTTGCCGATACTGAGGCAGAAGTCTTGCAGAGCATGTGTTGCGTTGGGATAGATCTTGGATAGGGAGTGGATGTCAAGCATGTCAGATCCCGCTCGCATGGGTGTCGCGCCAGCGCAGGAACGGCGCGCTCGCAATCAGAAGCAGGCTATCGGTCGCCTTGCCGACAACGGCAAAGATCAAAATTGCCGCCAGGATCTGATCCGGCTTTCCGAGTTGCTGACCATCCACCAGAAGATATCCCAGGCCTTCGGATGCGCCCATGAATTCGGCCGCAACGACGAACATCCAACCGAGGCCCAGCCCTGCGCGCAGGGCAAGGATAAAGTCCGGAAGGACCGCCGGCAGCAGGATCAGACGAATGAGCTCGAAGCCCGAAAGCCGAAAGACGCGACCGACCTCTACGATGCGCCTGTCGACGCCGACGACGGCGCCATAGACTCCTAGATAGACCGGGAAGAAGACGCCAACGGCAATCAGGGCGACTTTGGAGGCTTCGAAAATACCGAACCACAGGATGAACAGCGGCACCCAGGCAATGGAGGGAATGGCTCTCAGAGCCTGCAGGGTCGGATCCAGCAGACGTGCAAGCGGTTTGGAGTACCCGGTCAGCGCCCCAAGAGCGGTCCCCGCCAGGGACCCGAAGGCGAAGCCGATCGCCACTCTGCGCAGCGTCGCGCCGACATGCGTTGCCAGATCGCCGGAGGCGGCCAGCGCATAGACCGTATAGAGAATTTTCGAGGGCGGGGGCATCAAACGACCTCCGACTATTCCCGCGCGAACGAGGATTTCCCAGGCGGCAAACAACGCAACCGGAAACACGATTCCGACAATCGGGCGATCGAAAGACGAAACCCGGCGCTGCCGGGTCTCCCTTCCTGTTTCCGCATTGTGCCATGACAGCGCGATGTGCACCAATGACATGGGAACGCTCTTTCTATCTTCACTGGCCGAGAGCGGCCGAGGCGTAGCTGGGATCGACCAGCGCCGATACGGTCTTGACGACATCGACATCCGTCTTGATGACTTCGGCCTTTTGCAAAGCGAGACCCGCTGCTTCGATCGTCTCGCGCTGTGCATTGCCGATCACGGAATAGGTGAGGTTCGTGCGCTCCAGCTGGCGCTCTATCACCGTGTCGGGCAGCTTGGTGGCTGCAACGAGGGCGGCTTTGAGATTGGTCGGATCTTTCAGAGCTTCAATGCGCGCCTTCTCGTAGGAAGCAAGCACGCGTTTGACGAGATCAGGATGCGCGCTAGCAAACTCTTCGCGCACGTTAAGCACGCCCCAGCTGTTGTTTTCCGGCTTGCGATAGAACAGCACATCGCCATCTTCAATCTCGGCGGAGGCCATGATCGGATCGAGGCCGGCCCAAGCGTCGACGTCGCCCCGCTTCAGCGCAAGGCGGCCGTCCGCGTGCTGTAACAGAACAAGCGAAACGTCCTTTTCAGTCAGACCTGCATCGGCGAGGGCGCGCACCAGGAAAATGTGCGGGTCGGTGCCGCCCGTCACGGCGATGGATTTGCCCTTGAGGTCTTGGACCTTGGCGATGCCGGTATCCTTGCGTGTTACGAGCGCAGTCCATTCCGGACGCGAATACACATAGATGGATTTGATCGGGTTGCCGTTGACGCGGCCGATCAAAGCAGCCGCACCCGCCGTCGAGCCAAAATCGAGGGAGCCGGCATTCAGGAATTCCAGGGCTTTGTTGGAGCCTGCGGACTGGACCCAGGTTATCTTGATCCCATCCTTTTCAAATTCCTTTTCCAGGATGCCTTCATCCTTCAGAATGAGGCTGACCGGGTTGTAGGTTGCCCAGTCCACGCGAATTTCCGAGACATCAGCAGCCTGCGCCGTGCCGGCTGCAACCAAACCCGCCAAAACGCTTAAAGCCAATCGAACAAGCGATTTCATACGACCTCCAAATGTTAGGAAGTGAAATCTACAGATTTAATAGCTTTTGGCGTGCTTTCGAGTTCCAAACTTTGGTACGGAAGAGCAATTTTGAACTGCCATCGCGGGCTGCGCTAGATTGTTGTGTCAAAGTGCGGGGCAGCACGATCCCGCTGCGTGTTGGTCAGGCCCGCCGCGTGACACTGTTGTCTGTTCGCATTGCGGTCATTCCGCCTGAAGACGCGAGGGTATGTTCAGTCGACGAATTCGACCGTCACTCCCGGCTTGACCATCTTGGCAAGCTCGGTGGCATCCCAGTTGGTCAGCCGGATGCAGCCGTGGCTCTGAGTGCGGCCGATCTTCGAGGGCTCGGGCGTGCCATGGATGCCGTAGGTCGGCCTGGAAAGCGCCATCCAGACGGTGCCGACGGGACCGTTCGGGCCGGGCGGAATGTTGAGGATCTTGTCATTGGCGCCCTGCTGGAAATTGATCTTCGGATTGTAGGTGTAGCCGGGATTGAAGGCGACGCGCTCGACGTTGACCGTGCCTGACGGAGAGGGGGTATCGGTGGAGCCGATCGACGCCGGATAGGCAGCGAGGAGATTGCCGGCGCCGTCATAAGCGAAGACCTGCTTGCGGCCCTTGTCGGCGATGATACGGGCGACCGCGCCGCTCTTCGGCTCGCCCGGATTGACGACCTTGATGACGGTGCCGGGAACGGTGAAGTCAGCGCCGGGGTTCATCTCCTTGAGGAAAGCCTCATCCATATGGAAACGCTCGGCGAGCATCTCGGTGGTCGAGGTGTAAGCCAGCGACGGCAGCAGCGCCTTATGCGAATAGTCTTCCGGAATCGCGGCGACGAAGGGGCCGGCCGCATCGGCAGGCGTGATTGTATAGCTGACGACGGGCAGCCCGCCGGTCATGCGCAGCTCTTCCAGAATGGCGTCTGTGTTGTTCGGGTCGAGCTTCGAGCCGGTCATCTGATCGTAGGCTAAGATCGCCTTGGTGACGTTCGAACCCATATGGCCGTCGATGACGCCGGGGGAGGCGCCGGCGCGGTCGAGGAAGACCTGCAAAGCGACGATCTCCGGCTTCGATTTGTTGTTCAGCGTGATGACAGGTTCATCGGGTGCGGCCTTCGGCTGATCGGCGGGCGGGATCTGCTGGTCGGGATCGATCGAGGCATAATCGTCGCCGGGCTGCGGATTGCCGATGCTGTTATCCTCGGGATAGGGCTGGTCACCGAGCGGCTGGCGCTCGATCGCGGCATCTCGCGGTATGCCGCCGGTGACAGCGCCGCGCTCGGAATAACGCGTATCGCCATAGGGATTGTTGTCGGAATAATAGGGGTCGTTGCCGTACTGGTCGTTATAGACCTCGCGCGGGCCGGGCCGCGGAGGATAGTAGCCGCGGGCGCGCATCTCGGTGGCGACGACGTTGCCATAGTCGTCGATCAAGACGCGATTGCCGCTACGGTCGCGGGCGTAGATATAGCCGGCTGGAACATAGTCGAGGATTTCACCGCTCGGCGTCACAAGCACGATATCGCTCTGGCGGCGATCGCGGAACTGCTGCGCGCTTGCCTGCGGCGCTGTAGCCGCAAGAGCAGCCAGGACGGCCGCGAGACAAAATGCCGACTTCAAAAAGCGATCCACGTATCATACCTCGATCAGTGACTGGCAGACACACACCTGCGAATTTTGACGCTAGTGTGGAATTTATGAAAGCGTGCTGAACAAAATATGAAAATCACTAAGATTTCCTTTTACTCATAAACGTTTGCGTCCTTGTGTCAGTTCCGCAAACTTCACGGTTGCTGCAAAAACGCAAGATGCGGGCGACGTCGATTGACGAATGGCCGCGCGAAACCTAACGCTAGCGCATCATGCTTTCCAAAAAGCGAAATCGATTTACGGAAAGCATGATGCGCGGATTCAAAGTGTTAGAGCGTCGCTTGTGGCGTCCGGAAGGACGCACGGCGCTAAAGAGCCGATAATCCCTGAGGAGACCGTGATGATCGAATTTGCCGCCGCAAGCGGGCCGCGCCTGATGCTGGACGAAACATCGGTGCTGGATATCGGCGGATGCATCGTCGAAGGCGTCGACATCGCGCCGAAACGCGCCATTCCCGATGACGGCGACCTGCGAATCGATCACTCGCTCGAGGGCTTCCTGTTCACCTGCGGGCCGGACCATATCCGCCACCGCCAGCCGATCCCCGGCCGGGACGACGGCAAGGTCTATCCGCTGCACGGATCGGCCTCCGGTCATGCGGCAAAGGTGCTGTGGACGAAGTTCGAGAACCGCAATGCCGAATGCCGTGCCGATATCGACATTGTGACCGTCGAGGGACTGCCGCAGCGCATCGAGCGGCTGTGGCGGATCGATGGGGCGACCGGCGAGGTGCGGCTCGAGGACCGGGTCGTCAATACGAGCGATCGGACGGTGCCGACCTTCCTGATGTACCACATGAACACCGGCGGCAAATGGCTGGACGAGGGCACGCGGCTCGAAGGCCGGATGCTGGAAAATGGCGGCTTCCCCTGGACGTTCGGCGAGGAGCCGGGCGGCATCTTCTGCGTCGCGGCGCCGGCGACGGAGGAGGGGTTCGCGGAGGTCCGCCTCGGACCGATCGCCGCAATCGGCGGCAGGACGCTGCGGGTGCGTTTCCGCGCCGACACACTGCCCCATCTGCAGGTCTGGCGGAACCAGAAGGCGCCGGCCCATATCATCGGTATCGAGCCGGTTTCGCATCGGTGGATATCGCGCGACGAGCTTGAGGCAACTGGTGAGTTCAACATGCTGGCGCCCGGCGAGAGCCGCAGCTATGCGCTGACCTTTACCTTCCTGTGAGCGAAGTGTTGTTGACGCTGGCAGACCTCCGTCGTAGACCTTCAGCCCACGATTTTTGAGGAGACAAGACGATGGATATTCGCCAGATCGACGATGAATATTCGGTTTCGGGCCAAATCACGCTCGAGGAGCTCGACGAGATCAAGGCGCTGGGGTTCAAATCGATCGTCTGCCACCGCCCCGACCATGAAAGTCCCGACCAGACGTCGTTCTCCGTTATCGAGGCGCGCGCCAAGGAGCTCGGCCTGAATATCGCCCATGTGCCTGTCGGGCCGATGGGCGTGACCGAGGAAGCCGTGCAGGGCATGGTCGACGCGCTCGACGAATTCCCGCGGCCGATGCTCGGCTATTGCCGTTCCGGCGCACGCTCGACGGCGATCTACCAAAAGACCCACCATATCCGCAATTGAGCGCCCGCTCCGGGCGCCATTTCCGGCGTTGAACCTCAGCGCCACCACCTTCCATTCACTCAGGAGACTATGATGAGCATCAAGCGTATCGACGTCGGCTCGCGCATGAGCGGCGCCGTCATTCACGGCAATACAGTCTATCTCGCAGGCCAGGTCGGCGAGGGCGAAAGCGTCACCGATCAGTGCAAGTCCTCGCTTGCCGAAGTCGACCGCCTGCTGGCTGCGTCAGGCAGCAGCAAGTCGAAGATCCTGCAGACGATCATCTACCTCGCCGACATCGCCGATTTCGCCGAGATGAACGCCGTCTGGGAAGGCTGGATCGATCCGGCTAATCCGCCGGCTCGCGCCACCAGCGAAGCCAAGCTCGCAGCTCCGAAATACAAGGTCGAGTTCATCGTCACGGCTGCGATCTGATTTGGGGACACGGATGTCGACGAGGCGCCTGCTGATGTTTTGTTTTGCCGGTAGCCTTGCGGCTTCCGTGGCTTCCGCGGAAGAACTTCCGCCAATCCCCAAAGGTCAGGGGCTTGGCGTGGCCTCAGTGAGCATGGTCATCGCATTGACTTGCGACATCCATTATAAGCGTCCACAGGTCGTCAGTGACGCGAAAGCTCTTTTTCTGAAGTTTGCCCGAAAGGAACTCAAAGACCCGGAATCTGCCACAGAACGGGCCTTTAGTACTGCTCGCCGGGGTGTCACGCGGCAGTCAACCAAACAATATACCAAAGCAAGCTGCGATCAGCTGGGCAGAATGCTGAGGCGCGAACTCGCCCGCTGAGGTTCACGCTGCCTCAAATGCTGCTTTTCAATCAGGATTTCTCGCGGATTTGCGTCAGTGTCCGTGCGGGCGTGATTGCTTCGGGATCGAGCTTGATTTCGATAATCGCCGGCTTGCCGCTTTCGCGCGCTCGCTCGAACGCCAGGGCGAAATCCTCGGTCTTTTCCACTGTCTCGCCGTGGCCGCCATAGGCGCGGGCAAGGGCTGCGAAGTCGGGATTGGTCAGATCGGTGCTGCTGACGCGGCCGGGATACTCGCGCTCCTGATGCATGCGGATCGTGCCGTAGATGCCATTGTTGACGACGACTGCGATGATCGGCAGGCCGTAGCGGATGGCGGTGGCGAATTCCTGGCCGTGCATCAGGAAGCAGCCGTCGCCGGCAAAGCAGATGACCTCGCGCTCGGGAAAGAGCCGCTTGGCGGCGACGGCGGCCGGCAGGCCGTAACCCATCGAGCCGGAGGTGGGGGCGGCTTGGGTGTTGAAGCGGCGAAAACGATGGAAGCGGTGCACCCAGGTGGCGTAGTTGCCCGCGCCATTGGTGAAGATCGCGTCCTGCCCGGTATTGGCCTCCAGCCATTCCATGATCGGCCCCATATGGACGGCGCCCGGTCCGCTCGAGGGCGGCTTCGACCAGGCGAGATAGGCCTGGTGCAGGCGCGCGGTGCGCTCGGTCCAGTGTGGTTCGGCCGGCGCTTCCAGATCGGCGAGTGCCGCGACGAAATCGGCAGGTGCCGCGCAGATGGCAAGATCCGGACGATAGATGCGGCCAAGCTCGGAAGCGTCGGGATAGATATGCACCAGCGATTGCTGGGGGTAGGGGACATCGATCAGCGTATAGGACGAGGACGGCATTTCCGACATGCGGCTGCCGAGCAGGATCAGCAGGTCGCTCTCCTTGATCTCCTTTGCCAGCGCCGGATTGATGCCGATGCCGACATCGCCGGCGTAGCAGGGATGGAGATGATCGAACAACATCTGCCGGCGGAAGGAGCAGCCGACGGGCAGTTGGAAACGCTCGGCGAAACTTTGAAAATCGGCGACGGCATCGGCGTCCCAGCGCGTGCCGCCAAGGATCACCATCGGCCGCTCGGCCTTCAGCAAGCGGAGATAGAAATCGTCGATCTGGCGGCGGCCGGGATGGGCCTCGACGTTGGCATAGTGCCTGGCGCGGGGTGCCTCGACCTCATCGCGCAGCATGTCCTCCGGCAGCGTCAGCACGACAGGGCCGGGCCGGCCGGAGGTTGCGACCGCAAAGGCGCGGGTGACGAACTCGGGAATACGGGCGGCATCGTCGATCTCGCCCACCCATTTGGCGAATTCGGTGAAGGCGCGGCGGAACTCGACCTCCTGGAAGGCCTCGCGCTCACGCGCTTCCCGCTGTACCTGGCCGATGAACAGGATCATCGGGATCGAGTCCTGCTTGGCGATATGCAGGCCGGCGGAGGCGTTGGTGGCCCCGGGGCCACGGGTCACCATGCAGATACCAGGTTCGCCGGTCAGCCGGCCCCAGCAATCCGCCATCATCGCCGCTCCGCCCTCCTGGCGGCAGACGAGGACGTCGATATCGCTGTCGCGCAACGCGTCGAGCACGGCGAGGAAGCTCTCGCCGGGCACACAGGAGAGCCGCTTGACGCCATTCGCCTTCAGCGCCTCGACGATCAGTTCCCCGCCCGTCTTCTTCATGACAATGCCTTCTTCATGACGATGCCTTCCTCTCGCGCTCGGCGAGTTCCGCCAGAATTTCTGCCTGGTGTTCGCCGAGACGCGGGCTCGGCGTGATATAACGCAGCGGCGTCTCCGACAGCACCACAGGCGTCCTGACACCGGGGATCACGGTGCCGGCTGAATCCGCAAGGTCGATACGCAGGCCGCGAGCCTGTACCTGCGGATGGGCGAACATTTCCTCGATCGTGTTGATTGCGCCTGATGGAACCGCATTGTCTTCACAGGCCTTCAGCAGATCCGCCTTCTGCCATTTCAGCGTTTCGGTGGAGACGAGGCGGCGCACTTCGCCGCGATTGCCGACGCGGGCCTTGTTGGTGGCGAAACGCTCGTCGCCGGCGATGGCCTCCAGGCCGAGGATGGTGCAGAGGCGACGGAACTGGCCGTCGTTTCCGACCGCGAGAATGAGGTAACCATCCGCCGTCGGCACGACCTCATAGGGCGAGATATTGGGATGGGCATTGCCGAGGCGGGTCGGCGCCTCGCCGGAGACAAGGTAATTCATGTTCTGATTGGCGAGCACGGCCGATTGCACGTCGAGCAGAGCCATGTCGACTAACTGGCCTTCACCGGTCTTCAGGGCATGGATCAGAGCGGCTTCGATCGCCGAGACTGCATAGATGCCGGTGAAGATATCGGCGATGGCGACACCTGCCTTCATCGGCTGGCCGTCCGGCTCCCCGGTAATCGACATGAAGCCGGACATGCCCTGGACGATGTAATCGTAGCCGGCGAGGCTGGCATAAGGGCCGTTCTGGCCGAAGCCGGTGATCGAGCAATAGACGAGCTTCGGGTTGACCTTGCGCAGGCTGTCATAATCGAGCCCGTATTTGACGAGGCCGCCGAGCTTGAAATTCTCGATGACCACATCGGCGGTGGAGACGAGGCGCCGGACGAGATCCTGACCTTCGGCGCTCTTCAGGTCGGCTGTGACGGAGCGCTTGCCGCGATTGGCGGCGTGGTAATAGGCAGCTGAGAGATTCTCGCCGTCGGCGCCCTCGACGAATGGTGGTCCCCATTGGCGCGTATCGTCGCCGCCGTCGGGATTTTCGACCTTGATAACGTCGGCACCGAGATCGGCAAGCATCTGTCCCGCCCAAGGGCCGGCGAGCACACGGGCAAGCTCGATCACCCGGATGCCTGCCAGCGGCGGTTTTTTCGTCACGGTCTCGGTCATGTTCCTCCGGGCTCTCATTCTTGGATCTAGGGCGCCAGCGTCGCCTCTGATGTACCGGATACCGGTTTCGATGCAAAGCGGCGCTCGCGCCAGACAATGTAGAAGCCCGACGCCATGATAATCATGATGCCGAGCCATTTGATCGCATCCGGAAAGTCGCCAAAGACCAGCCAGGCGAAGATCGTCGCCGAGACGATCTCGAAATATTGCAGCGGTGCGAGCGTCGAGGCTGGTGCTGCGCGATAGGCATAGACGCCGAGGATGCCCGATATCGCGGCCATGGCGCCAACGCCGGCGACATAGAACCAGGCGCGGCCATCCGGCATGACCGGGTCGAAGAGATCGGAGCCGGTTCCCTGGCCCAGGAAAAGCAGGATGGCGCAGAAGAGCAGGCCCCAGATGCTCATCTGCAACTGCATCGCCCAAGGGTCTTCCCTGTGCGAGAGGACGCGGGTCATCAGCACGAAGATGGCGATGCAGAGCGCGCTGACGACAGGCAGAAGCGCGATGTAGCCGACTTCTTCGAAACTCGGCTGAATGATCAGCATCGCCCCGAAGAAGCCGACGCCGCAGGCGCTATAGCGCCGCCAGCCGATCGTCTCCTTCAGGAAAATGCTGCCGAGGATCGTCAGAATGATGGGCTCGACAAAGAAGATCGCAATCGCGTCGGCGACCGCCATGTATTTCAGCGTGGTGACGAAGGAGATCATCGAGACGGTGATGATCGCGCCGCGGATGGCATGGAACAGGTTCTGGCGCCAGGAAAAATCGGCGAAGCTGCGCCGCCATATCACAATCGGCAGCATGCAGACCGCCTGCACGGCGAAGCGGCCGGCAGTGATCTCCGCAGACGGGACGGTGACGATGGCAAGCTTGGCGAAAATATCGATGAGCGGCGAGAACATCACCGAAATAAACATCAGCACAAGCCCCATCGTCACGTCGGAGGCGGACGAAACGGGGCGGGCGGAGGTGCTGTTCATGATGAAATCCCTGTACTCAGGATATTGGTCACTCAGGATATTGGTCACTCAGGATATTGGTCACTCAGGATATTGGTCGCTCAGGATTTTGCGGCGGCCCCGTCGCACCAATCGGCGAAGGCTGTGATCGCCGCATCCGCGCCAAGCTCATTCAGTGTTTCGTGCCGCATGTCCTGATATATCTCAGTGCTGATACGGGAGAAGCCTTGACCTTTCAAATGGTTTGACAGCCAGAGCACGGCTTTTCCACGCTCGGTCGCCGGGTCTTCTCCGCCGCCGACGAGATGGATCGGCATGTCCCGCGGCAGCCGGTCGAGGTGGATTTTCTGTAGCGCGCGGAAGGTCAGTTCGAAGAGATCGAGCCATAGAGAGACCGAGGCGTCGAAGCCGCAGAGCGGATCGGCGGCATATTTGTCGACTTCATCAGGAACACGCGACAGCCAGTCGAACTCGGTGCGGCGGCTAGGAATGGATTTGCCCCAAGCGCCGAAGGTGAGCTTCGGCAGCAAACCGCTTGGCACGTCGGAGCCCTTCAGCATGCGCTCGGCAAGCAGGACCGCCTGGGCGGCGCGGCCGGCAAGGCCGACGGCGAAATTCGAATTCCAGACGGCGACGGCATCGAAGTCCGCCGGAGCCGTGACGGCAGCGTTGAGCGCGATGAGGCCGCCCATCGAATGGCCGAAAAGGATCACTGGCAGACCGGGATGGCGGGAGGCCGCATGGCTGCGCATGGCGATGACGTCGCCGATCACCCTTTCGATACCACCGCGCCGGGCGAAGCGGCCGACCGGTGCATCGGGTGCTGTCGTCTCGCCGTGGCCGCGGTGATCATGGGCGTAGACGTGATAGCCGCGCGCCGCCATCGTCTCGGCAAAGACGCCGTATCGTTTCGAATGTTCGGCCAAGCCATGCGATATCAACAGGATGCCGCGTGGAGGGGTGATGGCCTCAGCATGGTGATAGGCCAGCGACGCCCCTGGCACGGCGAGCCTTTGCGTTTCAGAAAACATGTGGGTCCTCCCGGCGACAACAGACCAGATCGCCGGGTAATTGCAACATCGGCATTTGATTATCTGATAACAATTTGCGCCCTTGTTGCGATTCAGGGTTGCGGCCTTTTGATTTTGGTGCTTATTTGTTCCTGTATTGTTCTTTTTTGGGGGTTGAAATGAGCAGCATGCAGTTGCGTACCTTGACGTTCGCCGTGTCGATGATTGTTGCCGGTGCCGCCGTGGCGCAGGAGGCTGGCGGACGTACCCGCTTCATTCTAGCGGCGAGCTGGCAGCCGGCCTTTTGCCAGACGAACCAGAAGAAGGCCGAGTGTGCGAGCCAGACCGGCGAGCGCCCCGACGCGACGAACTTTTCGTTGCACGGACTTTGGCCGATGCGGCAGGATTACTGCGGCGTAAGCGCCGAGCAGAAGGCCGCCGACAAGGATGGCGACTGGAACAAGCTGCCGGAGGTCACGCTTGCGGCCGAGACGAAGACGGCGCTCGCAAAGGCGATGCCCGGCACGCAATCCGGCCTGGAACGGCATGAATGGGTGAAGCATGGCACCTGCACGAAGATGAGCGCCGACGACTATTTCGGCGTCGGCATGCATCTCGTGGGCGCACTCAACGCGTCGGCCGTGCGCGATCTCTTCGCTGCCAATATCGGCAAGCCGGTCAAGGCCGACGCGATCAAGGCGGCTTTCGACAAGAGCTTCGGGCCGGGTGCCGGCGACCGCGTCAAGATGAGCTGCCGGCGGGCCGGCAATGTCAGGATGATCAGCGAACTGACGATCGGGCTTTCGGAAGCCGCCGGGGCGGCATCGGCGAAAAGTGCCGGCCTTGCCGATCTGATCCAGGGTGCTGGAAAAACGTCGTTCGGTTGTGACGAGGGCGTCGTCGACGCTGCGGGCTTTTGACCGGAAATCCTGAGTAAACCGGGTTTCGGCGTTGCCCGCAGGCGCTGTTTCGCCTACATAGCGGCACAATCGAAGTTTCCCGCCCGGAGCAGCGCAGCATGGCACGTCAGTTCATCTATCATATGTCCGGCCTCAACAAGGCCTATGGCAACAAGAAGATCCTGGAGAATATCCACCTTTCGTTCTACCCGGATGCCAAGATCGGTATCCTTGGTCCGAACGGCGCGGGTAAATCCACCGTGCTGCGCATCATCGCAGGTCAGGACAAGGAGTACACCGGCGAAGCTTGGCTCGCCGAAGGTGCGACGGTCGGCTATCTGGAGCAGGAGCCGCATCTCGATCCCAACAAGACGGTGTTCGAGAATGTCATGGAAGGCGTTGCCTCGAAGACGGCTGTCCTCGACCGCTACAATGAATTGATGATGAACTATTCCGACGAGACGGCGGAAGAGGGCGCCAAGCTTCAGGACGTCATCGACAGCCAGAACCTCTGGGATCTGGAAAGCCAGGTCGAGATGGCGATGGAAGCCTTGCGCTGCCCGCCGCGCGACGCCGAAGTCACCAGCCTTTCCGGTGGTGAGCGCCGCCGTGTCGCGCTCTGCCGCCTGCTGCTTTCGCAGCCGGATCTGCTGCTGCTCGACGAACCGACCAACCATCTGGACGCCGAAACCATTGCCTGGCTCGAAAAGCATCTGCGCGACTATCCGGGCGCCGTGATGATGATTACCCACGATCGCTACTTCCTGGACAACGTCACCGGATGGATCCTCGAACTGGACCGCGGCCGTGGCATTCCTTACGAAGGGAACTATTCGGCCTACCTGCAGGCGAAAGCCAAGCGCATGCTGCAGGAAAGCCGCGAAGACGCATCGCGCCAGAAGGCGATCAGCCGCGAACAGGAGTGGATCGCTTCCAGCCCGAAGGCCCGTCAGGCCAAATCCAAGGCGCGTATCAAGTCCTACGAGCAGCTGGTGGATGCCGCCGAAAAGCAGCGTCCCGGCGACGCGCAGATCATCATCCCGGTCAGCGAGCGCCTCGGTCAGGTGGTCATCGAGATGGACGGCATCACCAAGGGCTTCGAGGGCCGCACGCTGATCAACGACCTGTCGATCAAGCTGCCGCCGGGCGGCATCGTCGGCATCATCGGCCCGAACGGCGCCGGCAAGACGACGCTATTCAGGATGATCACCGGCCAGGAAACGCCGGATAGCGGGTCGATCCGCATCGGCGAGACTGTGCATCTCGGTTATGTCGACCAGAGCCGTGACACCCTTGCGGCTGACAAGACGGTCTGGGAGGAAATCTCCGGCGGCGCCGAAATCATCAAGCTCGGCAAGTTCGACATGAACTCCCGTGCCTATTGCGGCGCCTTCAACTTCAAGGGCGGCGACCAGCAGCAGAAGGTCGGCAATCTCTCCGGTGGTCAGCGCAACCGTGTTCACCTTGCCAAGATGCTGAAGGCCGGCGGCAACGTTCTGCTGCTCGACGAACCGACCAACGACCTCGATACGGAAACGCTGGGTGCCTTGGAAAACGCGCTGGAAAACTTCGCCGGCTGCGCCATCATCATCAGCCACGATCGCATGTTCCTCGACCGTCTGGCGACGCATATCCTCGCTTTCGAAGGCGACGGCCACGTCGAATGGTTTGAAGGCAACTTCGAGGATTATGAACAGGACAAGGTTCGCCGTCTCGGCCCCGACGCCCTCAACCCGGGCAGCCAGGCTCACAAGCGCCTGACACGCTGATTTCACTCATTTTTGCTTGCGGAAGCCCCGGTTCGGCCGGGGCTTTTTCATGTCGCGCCTTGTCGCAATCTGAGCAGCCAATTTCGCGGAGAGTGCGAATTGCCGCTTGCCACCGCTTTTCAATTCACATAAAGATATCTTTATATCTTGATTGGATCGAAGATGAGCGAACCCTTGAAGCTTGGACTGGATGCGCTGGTGGACGTCTTGAAGGCGGCCGGCGAGCCCACGCGCCTGCGTCTTCTGGCGCTTCTTGACGGCGGCGACCTGACGGTGACCGATCTTACCGAAATCCTCGGCCAATCCCAACCGCGCATCTCCCGCCACCTGAAGCTGCTTGGCGAGGCCGAACTGATCGAACGCTACCAGGAAGGGGCCTGGGCCTATTTCCGCCTCAAGCAGGACGGCAAGGCGGCCCTGCTGGTGCGGGCGCTGCTGAAGCATGTCTCCGAGAACGATCCGACCATCCTTCGCGACGGCGAGCGGCTTTCGCAGGTCAAGCGCCAGCGCGCCGAGCGGGCGCAGGCCTATTTCAGCCGCAATGCGGCTGAATGGGACGAGCTTCGCCGCCTGCATGCCGCCGACGAGGAAGTCGACGCCGCCGTCATCCGGCTGCTCGGCAACCAGCCGATCGATTCGCTGCTCGACCTCGGTACCGGCACCGGCCGCATCCTCGAACTCTTGTCCGGGCTCTACCGCCGCGCGACCGGCGTCGATGCCAGCCGCGACATGCTGAGCGTGGCCCGCGCCAATCTCGACAAGTCCCGCATCACCAAGGCCACCGTGCGCCACGCCGATATCCTGAACCTGCCTTTCGAGGGGCAGGATTTCGATCTGGTGACGATCCATCAGGTGCTGCATTTCTTCGATCAGCCAGAGATTGCGATCGCGGAAGCGGCGCGCATGCTCCGGCCGGGCGGCCGGCTCGTGGTCATCGACCTTGCGCCGCACACGCTCGAATATCTCCGCGACGAGCATGCACATGTCCGCCTCGGCTTTTCGCACCAGGCGATGTCCGATTGGTTGCGCAAGGCCGGGCTCGACGTCGAGCAGGTCGTCGATCTTCATCCGGGTCAGCAAAGCGGGCAGGGATTGACGGTCACCGTCTGGCTCGCGCGCGATCCGAGGCGCCTCATGGCTTCGCAGACAAGCGAAGGCGCCGAACCTACATTTGCCGGGAGGGTATGACATGGCTTTGAAAAACGAAGCACGCGGCCGCAACGACATTAGAGTCTCTTTCGAATTCTTCCCGCCTAAATCGGAGGAAATGGAAGGCCAGCTTTGGCACGCCGTTAGCCAGTTGCAGGACTGGGATCCGGATTTCGTTTCGGTGACCTATGGCGCCGGCGGCACCACCAAGGCGCCGACACTCTCCACCGTCACCCGCTTCCTTTCGCAGACGCCGCTTGCCACCGCTTCGCATCTCACTTGCGTTGGCGCGACGAAGGAGGAGACCCATCAGGTGGTCGACACCTTCCGCAAGGCCGGGGTGACGCATTTCGTTGCGCTGCGCGGCGATGCGCCCGGCGGCGCGGGCGCGCCCTACCAGCCACATCCCGGCGGTTATGCCAATGCTGCGGAGCTGGTGGCCGGCCTGAAGGAAATTGGCGATTTCGAGATTTCGGTTTCCGCCTATCCGGAAAAACACCCGGAAAGCCGTGATACGGCGGCCGATATAGACATGCTGAAGCGCAAGGCCGACAATGGCGCCGACCGGGCACTGACGCAGTTCTTCTTCGACAACGACAATTTCGAGCGCTACCTGGAGCGGGTGCGCGGCGCCGGCATCTCGATCCCCGTCGTGCCCGGTATCATGCCGATCCAGAACCTGACGCAGCTCAAGCGCTTCGCTGGAGCCTGCGGCACCATCATCCCCGCCTTCCTCGACGAGCGCTTTGCGGGCTTCGACGACAAGCCCGAGGAGCGGGCGAAGGTCGCAGCCGAAGTCGCCGCTGAACAGATCGAAGATCTCGTCCGGCGCGGCATCCATGATTTCCATCTCTATACGATGAACCGTGCTCCGCTGGTTTCCGCCGTGCTCGACAATCTCGGCTTCTCCCGCCGGCAAACAAAAAATGCTGGCGCAGCCGCCTGATCTTTGCGCGTCTGAAAGACGCGCGGCGCTGTAAAAGTGAAAAGCGCATGTCGGGCGGGACATGCGCTTTTTCGTTGGCGGATTGATCAGTTGTTCGGGAGTTTAGGCACTATCAGTCATTACACTTTCGTCGGCCAGCTCAGATGAAGAGCATGGACAAGACGAAAGCAAACGCTGCACTGACCAACAGAACATTCAAGGATTGCGTGAGTCCCATGTCTGTCTCCTCGCGTTAACCGGCCAATAATATGTCTGAAATATGTCGGTTGGGAAGCAGATCTTATGCTGCGCTGCAGAAGGGTTCAGTGGATAAGTCGAATAGCGTTTCGGCAAACATTTGAAATTATTTGTTAATTTGCAACAAATTTTTGTTCACAGATTTTAACATGCCGTTAAATCGGGCGATTGCGCATTTACCTATGCGCCCAAAACATGGCGGGATCGCAACCGGTTGAAAACATGTGGAATTCGCAACCGGTTTCAGGCGGCCTTGGCCAGCAGGCGATAGGCGCGGCCGTCGAGAATGACCAGGCCGAAACCGATTAGCGCCATGCCGGCGAACTCGCCAAGCGCCAGCCTTTCGCCAAGGAAGAGCACGCCGAGAAGGATAGCGCTCGGCGGCACCAGCAGGGTGACGAGCGAGGTATTGGTGGCGCCGGCCGCGGCCATGATCCGGAAATAGAGGATGTAGCCGAAGGCGGTCGACAGTAGCGCCAGTGCCAGAATGGCGAGCAAGGCATCGAGCGGCGGTGCTGCAAGCGCCCAGGGACGGTCGGCTAGCAGCGACAGCGGCAGCGCAATCAGCGAAGAGGCGGTCAACTGGCCGGCTGCGGTAACAGGGGCGGGAACATTCTTGAAGCGTTTTCCGTAAGTGGCGGCGAAACCATAGGAGATTGCGGCAAGCACGGGAAGAAGCAGCGCCCAGAGCGGGGCCTGGCCACCGGCCGAAATGCCGGGGCCGATCAGCACGATCGTTCCGGCCAGGCCGACGAGGCAGCCGGCGATCTTTGCCGGCGACAGCTTCTCGTCTGAGGTGAAGTAATTGGCGATCAGCACGGTCCAGATCGGCGTTGTCGCATTCAGGATCGCCGCCAGACCGGCGCCGATGCGGGTCTGGCCGAAGAAGATCAGCGCATGCGGCAGGGCATTGTTGATGAGGCCGAGGATCAGGAACTCACGCCAGCGGGCCTTGAGGATCGCATAGAAGTCGAAACGGCCGGCGATATAGATATGCAGCGCCAGCGCCGCGAGCAGCAGCCTGAAGAAAACGAGGGTCAGCGGCGGCACGTGGTGGACGGCAATACGGGCAAAGAAGAAGGAGCCGCCCCAGATCAGGCCGAGCAGGACCAGCAGAGCCCAGGTCCAGGCATTCATTCTGCTGTCCATGCCGATTCCTCCACCGCAAGCCGTTTTGCCGAAAACGGTTTTCGGTTTCATGCTTTAGCGCAGGTGGCGGATCGCGCCACCCGTTTCTTGCGAAGCGGGCGGCGGTAAAATGTCAGTGGGGATTAGAGGGCGTTGAGAAGGGCAGGCGTCGCCCAGCCGTCGGCCGGCATGCCGAGGCGCTTCTGTTCCTTCTGGATCGCGACTCGCGTGCCGGAGCCGAGGATGCCGTCGATCTCGCCGACATCATGGCCGAGCGACTGCAGCTTGGTCTGCAGCGCCTTCATCTGGTCGCTGGCAAGCCCCTGTTCCGGCACGCCCTTGAGGTACGGCTCGGCGCCCGAAAGGCGCGTTCCGAAATAGGCGGCCGAGGTCGTGTAGATGAACGACTTGTTCCATTCGAGATAGATCTTGAAATTGGGATAGGCGATGAAAGCCGGTCCCATGCGGCCCTGCGGCAGCACGAGGTCGCCTTCGAGATCGCCGAAAGCTGTATTGCCGTCGCGCGGCTTGACGCCGAGTGCGAACCATTCGGCGGCCTTCATCGTGCCGCCAAGACCGGATTTCTCGAAGGGCAGGTTATTGGGCAGGGTCACTTCCTGCAGCCAGGGCTGGCCGCGCTCGAAGCCGAGATGCTGGATGAATTTCGCTGCCGTCAGGATGGCGTCCGGGCTGCTCTGTTTCAGGCGGACATGGCCGTCACCGTCGCCATCCATGCCATAGGCAATGATGTCGCGCGGCAGCATCTGCACCTGGCCGATCTCGCCGGCCCAGGCGCCGGTATTGGTGGCGGGGTCGAGGTCGCCATGCTGGACCATCTCGATAAGGGCGATCAGCTGCGGACGGAAGAGTTCCGGGCGGCGGCAATCATGCGACAGCGTCACCAGGGCGTTGCGGGTGTTGAAATCGCCCTGGACGGCGCCGAAATCGGTTTCCATCGCCCAGAAGGCGGTGATGACGCCCGGGGGGACGCCGAACTCCTGCTCGGCGCGGGCAAAGACGTCGGCATATTGCTTCATCTTCTGCCGGCCGATGTCGAGGCGGGCCTGGCTGACGGTGCGCTGGGAGAATTCGAGGAAGGTTTGCTTGAAGACGCCTTGGGCGCGATCCCGGCTCAGGACCTTGGGGTCGATGTCGGCGCCGGCGAAGGCCTCGTCGGCGGCTGCCGCACTGGCGCCGGCTGCGACAGCATCTTTCTTCACGCCTTCGAGGAAGGCGGACAGATCGCCGCCGCAGGGCGCTGCCGGGACTGCGCCCGGCGCCTGCTGGGCGACCGCGCCGCCTGCGAGGGCGAGGGCAAACAGAAGGGCGAGTGCAGAGCGGCTTGCGAGCGAGCGGTGCATGGATGCGGTCCTTATATCAATCAGATTGCCGTCGCTTTCACAGACGAATGTGACGGAAGCAAGAAACATCGCAAGACGTTACTAAGAATTTCTATCCTTGGAAACGGCCGCTACCCAATTGTTCCAGTTCTTTGCGCTGCCGGCAAAGACGTTGATATCGGTCGGCCCACTGATACCGGGAATAACGCCGGTTGAGGTGTATTGCCAGAAGGCCCAGCGGCGGTCGGAGTAGGTCACCTCGGGGTGTTTTGCCACCGAACGGACCCAGAAATGATAATCCTGGAAGTAGCCGGCGAGATTTTCGCGGTGGAAATCGACCGAGGTGTAGATGATCGGGCGCTTGCCGTAATAGGCCTCCAGCCGATCCATGAAACGCTGCATTTCGGCGCGCACCGTTTCAGCGTCGGGACGGTAGCGGCAGGTCTTCGATTCGGCGTTCCATTCGACGTCGAGCACCGGTGGCAGGCGCATGGCCTGCTTCGGCACGTTGCGGATGAACCAGTCGGCCTGCTGATCGGCGGAGGAGCAGAAATAGTAGAAATGATAGGGAGCGTGCGGGATGCCGGCGGCGCCAGCCTCTCGCCAGTATTCGTCGAAGCGCGAATCGACCCTGTCCTTGCCTTCGGTGGCCTTGATGAAGGCGAAGGCGACGCCGGAATTCTTCACCGTGCCCCAGTCGATATCGCCCTGCCATTTGGAAATATCGATGCCGTGCACCGGATTCTGTTGCGGATGCTTCGCTCCGAAATTCTGGGGATCGGTGTCCTTGAAGCGCGTTTTCGGCTTGATCGAGGCCGTTTCGAGGTAGTCATAACCGGAGGAACTGCAGCCGGCCAAAAGGACGGCCAAGGGCAAAACGCAAAACAAAAGCCGGCGCATGGGCGTCCCGTCGTAGCTCGAATGATCTCTTTGCCCCACAACCTGACCTTCGAAAAAGACGAGTCAGCAGAGGATAACCCTCTTTTCACCATATCAACGTAAAAAATCGGTTAGTTTCAAGCGAATTATGAGCGCTTGCTGATAATAGCTGCCCGCCAGGCATAACCGCCGCCGACGGTATCGAACAACAATGTCGCGTTGTTTTCATGGGCTTGCGCTTCCAGGACCTCACGCAGATCGGGGCGCGGGGTGACGTGGAATTTCGCAAGCCAGGACTGCAGCATGCGCCGGAACCAGCCCGGCAAGCCTTCCTGCTGGCCGAAATCGACGATGTGTAGCTGGCCGCCGGGATTGAGGGCGGCGATCGATGCATCGACGGCGCGCTCCCAGTCCGGGATCATCGACAGGGCATAGGAAATCAGGATGCGATCGAAGCCGCTGACGCCGAATTCACGCGGTGTGAACGCCGTGGCGTCGGCGACGCGGAATTCCGGGATCGTCGCCTTGGTGGCAAAGGTCTTGTGCGCCGAAATCAGCATCTCCTGGGAAATGTCGAGGCCGAACAGCTTGGCGGTCGGGAAATGTCTGTGGGCGAAAGCCATGTTGCGCCCCGTGCCGCAGCCGACTTCAAGCAGCGTGCCGCCTTCGGGCACGTCGAGATTGAGGATCGTGCTGTCGCGGCCGAGAAGATAATATTTGCGGGTCAGGTCGTAGATATGGCGCTGGTAGCGGTACATGCCATCCATGAGGCTGGCATGTTCATCGCTCTGTCCTGCCGTCTCGGTGCCGACCTTGCTCACGCCTTCTTCCCGTAAATGTGGAAGCCGCCGTAGATTGCCGAGCGATCGAGCGCAGTCAGTTCACGCGACTTCTCTTCGAAGTAATCCCATTGGTCGCGGATCGCCGGAGCCAGGCGGCCTTCGATGATGCTTTTTTCGGCGGCGGTGCGGAAGATCACGCGGGCGCCTTCGCGCGCCGTGCGGGTGATTTCCGTCCAGACGTCGTTCAACTGCTCGTCCGTCATCCAGTCCTGTGCGTCGAGCAGGATGTAGCGGTCGCGTGAGGCGGCCGGCTCGCGGGCCAGAAGCTCGGTGAAGCTTGCGTGGTGAACGTTGACGCGATCGACATTGGCGCGGATTACTTGATAGTGCTCCGACTTCAGATAGGTCGGCAGCGGGCCTTCCTCTTCGGTGCCGTAGCGGCGGCCGAAGGCCTGCCAGGCAAAATAGTTGTCGCTCATCGGGAAATGACAAGCGAGCTTTTCCAAGCGGTGCTTCAGCACTGGCGCGATCGAATGATCGGCGGCAAGGCTTGCAAGTTCGTCATATTGCTGCGGCGGAATGCCGAGGCCGAAGAGCGAGCTCTTGCGGCCGGTGATCCAGCGCACGACCGGCTTTTCGAAGAGCGGCGCGATCTGCTCGTCGAAGAACTGGCGCTGCTCGCGGATCGAGCGGGTCTTGGTCATCTCGCGCAGCTTGACGCCATGCAGGCGGGCAAGAAGGTGGGCGGCGCCGATGAAGCGACCGAGCAGACCCGTTTCGTAAATGTTGCGGTCGAAGACTGTGACGCGGCGACGGCCGAACTTACGGCCGTTCCAGTAGCTGCGGGTCGCCTCATCGAGACGGGCGGCGAGATGCTGGTCGTAGGCGCGGCTGTTCGACTTCTCGTTCGGCATTGCCAGGAAGCGGACGAGATCGGCATGGCCGGGAAGGTGCTTGAAGGCGGCAAGCTTCAGGCGGTTCAGCGCGATGTGGTGCGGGTTGAGATCGACGACGTCGATCGAGGCCGGCGCTTTGGAGAGATAGGCGAGCATGTTGCAGCCGCCGGAGCCGATGGTAACGATGCGATGGTTTGGCTTGAGCTCCATCGCCTGCATGTCGAGATCCGGATCCTCCCAGATCTGCGGATAGACGAGGCCGGAGAAGAGAAGGCCGAAGAGACGCTCGGAAAAGCCATCCTTCGAAAAAGCCTTATGGCGGAGAAGGGCGTCTTTGAGTTTCCGGTTCTTGCGGAAGCCGGCATCCGGTGCAAATTCTGACATGAGTCTGTCACCTTTTTAGCGTTCAGGGCGTGTAGCGCGCCACTGCTACAGTTTGATGACGTGGGCTGTGGGCGCGCGCCGTTCGAAAACATCAAGCTCCTCGGAAAGTGATCGAGGCGACGGATCTTCTTCGCGCCGCCCCCTTTCCGGCAGACGGAATTCCTGCTTCTCTCCGGGCATTCGGAGGAATGCCATGCGATTTGTCCTGCGTGTCTTGAAGACGCTTGCTCTCCTTCTCGTTCTCTTCGTCGTTGCCGGCGCCGCCTGGTTGTTCGTCAGGCCGCCGGAGCTCCTGCGTGTCGGGGACGGCTATGCCGCCAAGATTGTCTGTTCCAACGTCTTCATCGCCGGGCGCAACGCCGAGGACGTGCTGGAGGACGATGTGCAGGCGCCGGGAAATCCGCTGCTGCGGCTTGTGCGCGTCAGTGTCGACCGTGACAATGGCCGAGTGACGGCTCGCTTCATGGGGCTGTTTGCATCGAGTTATGCGCTCTATCGCGGCGGGCTCGGCTGCACGAGTGTGCCGGATGGCGATTTCGAGGCGGCGGCGAATGCCGTGCCTTTCGACGCGCCGGCCAAGATGGAAACGAACCCTGCGTTATGGCCGCAGGGCGAGGGCGTCGGCGATCCCGACACGAAGGTTGCCGCTGTGCTGGCCGATGCCGGGCTTGCCGGCCCGGCCATGCGGGCGGTCGTGGTGGTGCGGGATGGTCGCATCGTCGCGGAAGCCTATGCCCCCGGATTCTCGGCGAAGACGCCGCTGATCGGCTGGTCGATGACGAAGACTGTGAATGCGGCGATCCTCGGTCGCCTGATGCTCGACGGCAAGATCTCCTTCGACGACGATCATCTGCTGGCGCAGTGGAAGCACGATGCGCGCGCCAAAATAAAGGTTTCCGACCTGCTTGGCATGGAAAGCGGCCTTGCCTTCAACGAGAATTATGGCGATGTCGCCGACGTAACGCGCATGCTCTATCTCGATCCCGACATGGTATCGCTGCCAGCCAATGCGCCGATGGAGGCAGCACCCGGCCAGCGCTTCCGCTATTCGAGCGGCACGGCCGTGCTGCTCTCGCGCATCTGGATGGACAGGGTCGGCAATGCTCAGGCGGCTTTTTCTTATCCGCACGAGGCGTTGTTTGCCCCGCTCGGCATGACGAGCGCCGTGTTCGAACTCGATGCGCGCGGCACGTTCGCCGGAAGCTCCTATCTTTATGCGACTGCACATGACTGGGCGCGCTTCGGGCAGTTTCTGCTGCAGGATGGCGTGTGGAACGGCCAGCGCCTATTGCCGGAGGGTTTTGTCGGCGCCATGCGCACCCCGACGGCTGCTTCGAACGGCCGGTACACTCAGGGCCAGGCCTGGCTCGCCCCCGGCGGCGGCTCGAGCGCCGCGTTTGGGCTGCCGGAGGATACGTTCTGGCTGACGGGGCATGACGGGCAGAGCATGGCGATCGTGCCGTCCGCCAATCTGGTCGTCGTCCGGCTCGGACTGACGCCGAGTTGGTTCGGCTACCAGCCGCGGACGATGCTGAAGGCGATCCTGGCGGCCCTGCCGCAATCGGGGGCGCCGGAACAGCAGGCCGGATCGCAACGGCAAGCCCAGCCGCAGCCATAGGCTTCGAGCGCCGCTCCAGTCATCTCTTTTCAGTAATTGCCGGGTTTCAGTAGTTACCGTGGGCGATGTCGGTCATGCCCTTGCGCTTGGCGTCGTAATAATAGCCGCGGGCGTAGAGGCGAACGGCATCGTCTTCCTTGCTGTCGGAGACGAGCCAAGCGCCGCGCAGATATTTCGCGGCATATTTGATGTTGGTTTCGGCATCGAAGAGGCCGCCCGGGGCACCGTCATAGCCCATCGACTTGGCGGTGTTGTACTTGATCTGCATGAGGCCGAAATAACCGCGCTTGTTGTAAGCCTTCGCATTGTAGCGGCTCTCGCGGTGGACGACGCGATGGAGCAGCGTCTCGGGAATTTCGTAGATTTTCGAATATTTCTGAATGAGCTTGGTGACAAAGCTCTTCTCGACCGTTGGCGCATCGTCTTTGTCGTCGTCGCTGAACATCGGGGGGGCGGTCGGCGGATCGATCGGCCCGGATTCGTCGAAACCGTAATCCATGCTGGCACGCGGCGTGGTGTCGACTGCGGCAAGTGCTGCAAGCGCGCTGTTTTGCGGTGTCGCGGCAAAGGCAAGCTGCGTCGTCGGCTGTGCCGGCGTTCCCGGACGCGGCGTCGGTACCACGGACTGAATCGCCGTCATCTCGGGCGTCAGCGGGATCTGCGCATAGGCTGCCGGCTGCATGCCTGCCTGTATGGTAAGATCGCCAGGCTGAGAGGTCGTCACGACCGGCATCGCCGTTGCGGTCAGGGAGGGGGATGTCTGTGGAATGGTGGCGCCTGCAACCGACTGACCGGCTGTGCCTTCGGCTGTCGGGATCGCGGCGAGTGTTGCATCTTCGCCGGGTTTCGGCATCGGCACGACGGTCTGGGCGGCTGTCAGTTCGGCCTGGGACGTGTATTCGACGCTCGTACATCCCGTCATCACGCCGCAGAGTATCGTCGAGACGATAAGACTGCGTTTCAGGCCGGATAATCCGATCGCTACCATTCCGCCACTTTCGTGAAATCGCGCCGCCCCGGCAGCGTATAAAAGTTACCAAAAGCCTTAAGCCTTGGTGACCCCATTAACCTATTCGTGACATTCCGGCAACCACGGAATATTTCGGAATATTTCTACGCTGCAATACGGCGATACCCGGCCGTTACGGCGCCTGCAGCGATCAGCAGAGTGCCTCCGGTTCGGTTTACGGCGCGCTGGATGCTCGCCTTGCGAATCAGGCCGCGCGCGCTATGGGCGAGAAAGGCATAGGTGGAAGCGTTGAGGATTGCGAGCACGAGGAAGGTGGCTTCCATGATCGCCATCTGCCCGAGGAAGGGCAGGGCCGGATTGAGGAACTGCGGCACGAAGGCGACGAAGAAGATGATGCTCTTCGGATTGAGGGCGGTGACGACATAGGCGTGGAGGAAAATCTTGAGCGACTTCTCCTCCGGCAGGTTGTCGTTGTCGGCAATCGGTTCGCCGATGATGGGAGCCCGCCAGAGCTTGATTCCCAGCCAGATCAGGTAGGCGCCGCCGATCCACTTCAAGACGGTGAAGAGGGTCGCGGAGGCGGCCAGGACGGCGCCGAGACCGAAGAGAGAGGCCGTCATCGCTGTGAAGTCACCAAGCGCCACGCCGCCCACCGTCGCGAACGCCGTCCGGCGCCCATGACCGAGCGCATAGGAAACGACGAGCAGTATCGTCGGCCCCGGTATGGCCAGCATGATGGCGGATGCGGCCGCAAAAGCGAGCCAAGCTTCAAGTGACATGGTGTCTCCTCCTATTCCTCAGGAACAAGCAAAGACATCATATTAACCATCCGTCAATCACGCTTCTTTGTATTTCTGGCCTATATTGTCCATGACTTCGGCAAACCATGCCGTCGAAAGGTCAAAAGCCTTGCCGCCCTTGATGCGCGGGAATTCTATAGTGCGCAATTTACCGTTCTGGCCTTCATCATGGCCGGTGACGCCGGAGACTTTATTGAGCGCGCTTTCGACGGCGAGATCGACCATGCTCTGGATCAGTCTGAGGTCATCGCCGTTGGCCGGCGCCGAGCGGGCGAAATAACCTGATTTCTGCACCAGGGAACGCTCGGCGTCGAGCAGATTGGCGAACTGCTTCTGGAACCAGGCGCCGACATTGATCGTGTCGATTTTCACATGGCCGAAAGCATCGCGCTTGACGGTCTCGCCGGCGGCTTCGCGCTCGGCGACGATGGCGTCGAGGCAGGCGCCTTCCGAGACGAAGACTGTGGCGTGGCCGTTGCGGTCCATGCTTTCCTTCAGCCGGGCGGCCTCGGCGTCGAGGTCGAAGGCCATCTCAGGCAGGTAGACGGCGTCGATACTCTTCAGGTGCGCGTCCATCATCAGGCCGTCGACATACTGGTTGCGGCTGGTGCGCTGCAGATAGGCGCGGGCGGTGGCGGCCGTCAGCCAACCGCAATGGCGGCCCATGACTTCATGGATGACGAGGGTGCGGGGGGCGGCGGTCTGCTCGTTGCCGACATTGTCGAAGAAATGCGCGCCGACTTCGGCGGCCGTCCAGGCGCCGAGCGACTGGCGGATCGGCACGACGTCGTTGTCGACAGTCTTCGGCAGGCCGACGACGGTGAGATCGTAGCCGTTGGCGGCGAGGTAGGCGGCAAGGTCGGCGGCCGTGGTGTTGGTGTCGTCGCCGCCGATCGTGTGGAGAATGGTGATGCCGTCATTGGCGAGGCGTTCGGCGGCGACCCGCAGCGGATTCTCGCCTTCCTTGACCAGGCCGCGCTTGACGCAGTCGGCGGCATTGGTGAGCTTGACGCGGCTGTTGCCGATCGGCGAGCCACCGTAGCGGTGCAGCAGCGGCGCCTTTTCGCGCATCGCGCGGCTGATCTCGATGCTGTCGCCGAGGAGCACACCCTGGTAGCCCGACTTGTAAGCGACGATTTCGAGTTCGGGCGCGACGTCGCTATAGCGTTCGATAAGGCCGCCGACGGCGGACGAAAGACAGGGCGCCAGGCCTCCGGCGGTCAGCATTGCGACTTTCTGTTTGGCCATGATTCCTCCTAGGTGTTTCGGTGCGGCAGCGTTAGCTAGCGCATGGATGCGGCAGGGGAAGGGCCCTGTAAAGTAAAGAATTTACGAAAAATGCGCGTTTCTGCCGTGTTAGACCGCAAAGGCGAGGCGAAGTGCTGATATAATCGTTTCAACCCGGTCTGCTTGTCGAGAACTGCCCGTGGAAATTTCCGCCGCGCGTTCCGGAATCCACGTGCCCGGGCAATGCCGGCGACCGCCGTCCATGCCCTCACGCGAGATGAAAGCGGGCGTGATGAATCGTTTGTTGCGGTGCGACAATTACCAAATCGTGAAAACTGTGTTCGGCCCTACGACGAATAGTCGCCTTGCAAAGGCTGCGATTCTTTGGTCAAGCTGTTTCTCTATAAGTTGACAAGTGTGTGAGATTTTCGATGTCCTTCTGGGAAAAACTGTTGAATGCCATTGGCAATACTGCAGGCAATGCGCTGTCTGCGGTGGTCGAGGCTATCCGCACGGTTTTTGAAGGCGATCCCGAGACCCGGCGTAAGGTGGCTTTCTCGGTGGCGATCATCGCGCTGTCGGCCAAGATGGCCAAGGCTGACGGCATCGTCAGCGAGAAGGAGGTCGAAGCCTTTCGCGAAATCTTCGAGTTTCCGCAGGATCAGGCGAAGAATGTCGCCAGGCTCTACAATCTCGCGCGCCAGGACGTCGCCGGCTACGAAGCCTATGCCGAACGGCTCTCGACGCTCTGCGTAACCTGTGCGGCCAATTGCCCGGTGCTGGAAGACGTGCTCGACGGCCTCTTCCACATCGCCAAGGCCGACGGGCTGATCCATGAGAAGGAACTGAATTTCCTGCGCCATATCGGCGAGATCTTCCAGATGAGCGAGATCCGCTTCGAGCAGATCGCCGCCCGCCACGTCTCGTCCGGCGGCGATCCCTACAAGGTTCTCGGCGTCTCGCCTTCCGATGATTTCCCGACCATCCGCCGCCGTTACCACGGCCTCGTCAGCGAACATCATCCCGACCGGCTGATTTCGCGCGGCGTGCCGAAGGAATTCCATGTGATCGCCAATGAGCGCATGGCGGCGCTGAACGCGGCCTATGAGGCGATCGAGAAGGAACGCCGCGCCGCATGACCTCTTTCGAGGCCGACTGCAGAAGCGCCCGCGTGCAGCCTTCGCCGAACCATGGCGAACGGGCGGACGGGCGCCGTCCCGATATGATCCTGCTGCACTATACCGGCATGCCGACGGCAGATGGTGCGCTCGACTGGCTCTGTCGCGCCGAAAGCCAGGTTTCCAGCCATTATTTCGTGCATGAGAATGGCGAGGTCGTGCAGCTCGTGCCGGAAATGCGGCGTGCCTGGCATGCGGGAAAAAGCAGCTGGCACGGCGAGACCGATATCAATTCGCTGTCGATCGGCATCGAGATCGCCAATGCCGGCCATCCGGGCGGGCTTCCTGATTATCCGAAAGAACAGATCGCCGCGGTGATCGAATTGTGTCGCGACTGTGTCAAACGTTGGTCGATCACACCTGAACGGGTCCTCGGGCATTCCGATGTCGCTCCGATCCGCAAGGTCGATCCGGGCGAGAAATTCCCCTGGGCCGCGCTCCACCAAGCGGGCATTGGGCACTGGGTCGAGCCGGCAACGATCACCGGTGGGCGCTTCTTCCAACGCGGCGATACCGGTCAACCTGTGGAAGCGCTGCAGTCGATGCTGTCTCTCTATGGTTACAGCGCTGAAATTACGGGTGAATTCTCGGAAAAAACGGCGGGCGACGTCGAAGCTTTCCAGCGCCATTTTCGGCCCGAACGGGTGGATGGTATCGCCGATTTCTCGACGATCGACACGTTGCACCGGCTGCTGTCGGCGCTGCCGCGTTATTCCTGATTCCTCGGCAATTACTGAAACGCCGAATTTCGCACTGCAGCGCGAAATTCCGCCTGCCACATCATTTCCCTATTATCTCCTCATTGCGATGGTCTAAGAACGTCCGCCAAGCGGTGCTCGGGGTTGTTTTCGAGTTAAACCACGGGCGTTATGTGAAACGATAAGAATTACCGTGAATCCCGATCGATCCTTGATCTGGTATTCATTATGACGGCGAGGCGCGCAGTCCGGAAATTCTTTGGGTCGGAGTGTTCAAGACTACATGAGAAAACTGATTGTTGTTGCTGCAACATGCGTTGGCATGGTGCTGGCGGGAAATAGCTTTGCCTTTGCGAATGATTGGGGCGTGCGAGCCGATGCGCCGGTGAAGAAAGTCGAGCGTCCTTCGAAGAAGACAGAGCGTCCGTTGAAGAAAGCGGACCGTTCGGTCAAGCCGGTGAAGCGTCCGCTCAAGACGGCGGAACGCCCGCTGAAGACGGTCGAGCGCCAGAGCGGTTATCCCGTCGCCGATGTTTCCGGCAATTCCTATTCCGCACTGATCAGCAAATATGCGAGCCAATATGATGTACCGGTTGCGCTTGCGACCGCGGTCATCCGCATCGAAAGCAATTTCAATCCGAATGCGCGCGGCAGCCACGGTGAAATCGGCCTGATGCAGATAAAGCCTGCAACCGCCCGCATGATGGGCTATTCCGGCAGCGCCAAGGGCCTGTTCGATCCGGAAACCAACATCAAGTACGGCATGAAATATCTGGCTGCCGCCCATGATCTCGGTGGTGGCGAGACCTGTAACACAATCCTCAAATACAATGCCGGCCATGGCGCCACGCGCATGAACCCGGTGTCCAAGTCCTATTGCGGCAAGGTTCTGGCAATGCTCTGAGCCTGAAGCGCTTATCCCTGACAAGGGTTGGATGATTCAAGACGATTGCCATGGTATCGCTGGAATTTAGCGAGGTGCGATATGGCAGTCGATTTCAGGTTTATCGTTATCGGCCGCGGCATGATGGGTGCCGCGGCCGCAAAATATCTAGCACGCCAGACGGATGGCGTCGCCGTCATCGGCCCGGACGAGCCTGATGATCGCAAGGCGCATCAGGGCGTCTTCGCCAGTCATTACGACGAGGGGCGTATCACTCGTACCATCGATCCCGACCGCAATTGGGCGCTGCTCGCCAACCGTTCGATCAGCCGTTATGGCGAGATCGCCCGCGACAGCGGCATCGATTTCTATCGCGAGGTCGGCTGCGTCGTCGTCGCGCCGACCGGGGGCGATTATCTCGAGAAAACCCGACAGGCCGCCATTTCGCTCGGCGTCGAGACCAGCCTGCTCGACGAGCAGGGGCTGAAAGCCGCCTTTCCCTTCTTCGCCTTTCCCGATGGGGGCGCGGGCGTCTTCGAGGCGAGGGGGGCCGGCCACATCAGTCCGCGCAAGCTTGTGAAAGCCCAATCGTTGCTGGCGGAAAAGGCTGGTGCGGCCGTCATCCGCGATCATGTCGTTTCGATCCGCAGCGAAGGTGGGTCGGCTGTCGTCGAGACATCAGGTGGCCTGACCCATCGTGCTGAAAAGGTGCTGCTGGCAGCTGGCGGATTTTCCATTGCGGAGAATCTGTTGCCGCAACCTGTTGCTATGACGGTTTATGCCCGGACCGTGACGCTTTTCGAGGTAAGCGAGGCCGACGCGGCGCGCCTGGCCACGATGCCGTCGCTCATTCTCCGGGCGCCCGGCATCGATATCTATCTGCTGCCGCCGATCCGGTATCCCGACGGCAAATTCTACCTGAAGATCGGCGGCGATCCTGACGATCTGGCGCTCAGCGACGATACGGAAATGCGCGCCTGGTTCAAGACCGAGGGGCGCGATACGGTGCACGCGCATCTCAAACGCATCGTGGACGGTCTCGTGCCCGATATGGTGCCGCTTTCAATTTCGACGGCCGCCTGCGTCGTGTCGCATACGGAAAGCGGCTATCCGATGATTGGCTATAGCTCATCGCCCGAGATCGCGGTGCTGACGGGCTGCGCCGGCACCTCGGCCAAGAGCTCGGACGAAATCGGTCGGCTTGGGGCCGAGCTGCTTTTGTCAGGCGGAATCAGCGAACAGGGCTATTCCACGGATTTCACACCACAATTTCGGTAAGTAAATTTTGATTTCGATAGCAATTGCGATCTCTCTCGTTTATGGGAGCCCTGCCAGTTGGCTGGGCAGCCGCGCTTTACCAATGCCGAAAGGCGGTAGGGTGAGGAAAGTCCGGGCTCCACGGAAACACGGTGCCGGATAACGTCCGGCGAGGGCGACCTCAGGGAAAGTGCCACAGAAAGCAAACCGCCTGTCATGACAGGTAAGGGTGAAAGGGTGGGGTAAGAGCCCACCGCATCTCCGGCAACGGAAATGGCACGGTAAACCCCACCGGGAGCAAGACCGAATAGGGATGACGCGGTAGGCCGAAAGGCCTTCCGGCTGGTTTCCAGGCCAGTCATCCGGGTGGGTTGCGTGAGGCAGCGTGCGAACGCTGTCCCAGAGGAATGGCTGCCACGTTCCGGTTCACGCCGGAGCCATACAGAACCCGGCTTACAGGCCAACTGGCGATTATCATCTTGACCGCGCGGCAGCTGGATTTTCAGCGTAAGTCGCTGAAACCGGCTGTTTTCAAGCAGATGTTTATGCATCCATTGGATGGATTTTTCCTGTAGGGATACCAATGCGTGTCAATTGTAAGATGACGCCGCTAACCCTTTGTTAAACTTAACGGCTTATAAATTTTTGATCATGCGTCTATTGCAAAATGGGCGTATCCCATTGACGCCCATATGGTCCCATGCTATCCCAAATGCGCACTGCACCAGGGCAATTATCTGCCCATTTATCGCAAAGCAAAGGCGTCTTCCTCTCCGGAAGCGTCGGAGGGGTTTTCGCTCATCCGGCTTGCGAAGCTGTGCCTGATATTGGGAGTTTCGGGCGTCTTTTGGTCGTCCGGATCCCTGCGGGAACGGATGTTTCGTGTCATGAGCCGCTTCCTTTCGAACGCGACCAACAGGATCGACGCCAAGGGCAGGGTTTCCGTGCCGTCGGCTTTCCGTTCCGTGCTGGCGCAGCGCAATGTCCAGGAGCTCTACTGCTTCCAGGACTTTGTGTTTCCGGCGATCAGTATCGGCGGTCCGGATCTTCTCGAAAGATTCGAACGGCAGATTGCTGCGGAGGATCCGTTTTCGCCGGATGCGAACGAGATGTCGCTTCTTATTCATGGAGGCGGGGTCTTCATGAAGCTCGACGCCGAGGGGCGGCTGATGGTCACGGATTTCATTCGTGGCTTTACCGGCATCTCGGACGAAGTGACCTTCGTCGGTCGGGCGGATCATTTTCAGCTCTGGCAGCCGCAGGCTTTTGTGGCCGCGCAGGCGCAGGCACGGGGGGAGCGCAAGCTGGCGGGCAAGCGTTCCTGAAAGAACGAGGGAACGGAATGGTGGCGAATCCTGGCGGAGGTTCAACTGATGCCGGTGGCGGACCGGTTCGTCACATTCCTGTTCTTCTCGCTGAAGTCCTTGCTGCATTGGCGCCCGCGCCCGGCAAACTCATCCTCGACGGTACGTTCGGTGCCGGCGGTTATAGTTCAGCCATTCTTGCTGCCGGCGCCGAGGTGATCGCGCTCGATCGCGATCCGACGGCGATTGCGGCCGGCCAAGCGATGGTTGCCGCCTATGGCGGTCGTCTCAGGCTCGTTCATTCGCAATTCTCGCATCTTGCCGATCATGCGCCGCAAGGCGGGCTCGACGGCGTCGTGCTCGATATCGGCGTCTCCTCCATGCAGATCGACGAGGCCGAACGTGGCTTCTCCTTCCAGAAGAACGGGCCGCTCGATATGCGCATGTCGGCCGAAGGCGTTTCGGCCGCCGATGTCGTCAACCGCGCCAAAGTCGCCGATCTCATCCGCATCTTCCATTTTCTCGGCGAGGAAAGCCAGGCGCCGCGCATCGCCCATGCGATCGAGAAGCGACGCGAGGAAAAACCGTTCGAAACGACACGCGATCTCGCCGGTCTCATCGAACTCGTCACGCCGCGCAAGATGAAGGACAAGATCCATCCTGCAACGCGCGTCTTCCAGGCCTTGCGCATCTTCGTCAACAACGAGCTCGGCGAACTGGCGCAGGCGCTGTTTGCGGCGGAAACGGTACTGAAGCCCGGCGGGCGGCTTGTCGTCGTCACCTTTCATTCGCTCGAAGACCGCATCGTCAAGAAGTTCTTCTCCGATCGCGCCGGCAAGGCTTCGGGTTCGCGGCATCTGCCGGTCGCGCATGAGCGGGCGGCAACCTTTGCGGCGATCGGCAAGCCAATGGTTTCTGCAAGCGAGGCGGAGGCGGAGATCAATCCGCGCGCCCGCTCCGCGAAGCTGCGCGCCGGTCTGAGGACGGACGCCGCCGCCGAAGCCGCGGATATGTCGCTCTTCGGGTTTCCCAATCTTGCCAGTCTCGGAAAGCTTGGAGGTTGATATGCTGAAAACGTTCGATCTCGTGCTCATCGGCGTCATGACGGCCACCGCCACCGTGACCTACACGATCAAGCACCGCGCCGAATTGAAGGTCGAGGAGGTTCATCGCCTCGAAGCAGAGATCAAGCTTGAGAAGGACACGATTGACCTTCTCAAGGCCGACTGGGCGCTGCAATCGCAGCCGAACCGGCTGGAGCGTCTGGTCAAGGCCTATAATGAAGAATTGAAGCTGCAGCCGACGGAATCGACGGCGCTCGTGCATGCCAAGGAATTGCCGATGCTGAAATCTGAGGTTCCCGTGCCTGACGTGACGGAGGCTAAGGTCAGCGCCAAGGGCGCGACCGTGGCCAGCGCCAAGAGCGCGACCGAGGCCAGCGCCAAGAGCGCGACCGTGGCCACCGCCAAAGGCGCGCCAGGCACCAAGGGCGCGCAAGCCACCGCCAAGGCGCAGCCCATTCCGATGCCTGCGCCGCGCGGCGAGGCTGAGGATGCAGACCAGATCGAAACCGGATCGGTGGAGGAATAATGTCGTTCCTTTCCCGCATCATGGTTCTGAAGAGCCAAGCGCATTTCTCCGCCGGCGTCTATAACCGGTTTGGCGGTCCATCCCCCGCCGGCCTGGCGATCGAGGGATCGCGCAAGAAGAAATCAGGGCAGGCAAAAAGCCGGGTCGGCCTGCTGATCCTTGGCTTCATGGGCGTCTACGCCGTCATCGGCGGCCGTCTCGTCGAATATGCGATGAAGGACCAGGAGGTCGTCTCCAGCATCCTGCCGCCCGACCGGCTGATGGCATCGCGCCCCGACATTCTCGACCGCAACGGCGAGGTGCTGGCCACCGACATCCGCACCGTCTCGCTGTTTGCCGAACCGAACAAGATCGTCGATGCCGACGAGGCGGTCGAGAAGCTTGCAACGGTGCTGCCCGAACTCGACGTCAGAGACACTTATAAGAAGCTCTCGGTCAAGACCTCGCATTTCGCCTGGCTGCGCCGGCAACTGACGCCGAAGCAGCAGAGCCAGATCCTGGCGCTCGGCATTCCCGGCATCGGCTTCCGGCCAGAGAAGCGCCGCTTCTATCCGGGCGGGGCGACCGCCGCGCATATCCTCGGTTACGTCAACATCGACAACCGCGGTGTCGCCGGCATGGAGAAATTTATCGACGACCAGGGGCTTGCCGATCTCGCTTCCGTCGGCATGACCAGCGACCAGCCGCTCGAGCCGGTACGACTGTCGATCGACCTGCGCGTGCAGAACATTGTCCGGGACGCGGTCGTCAACGCCGTCAACAACTTCCAGGCCAAAGGCGCCGGTGCCGCGGTCATCGACGTGCATACGGGAGAAGTGCTGGCGATGGCATCGGCGCCGGATTTCGATCCGAACGATCCGCAGGAAGGCGCCAAGGAGGGTTGGCTCAACCGGATGACCAACGGCACCTTCGAAATGGGTTCGACCTTCAAGACCTTTTCGCTGGCCATGGCGCTCGACAGCGGCAAGGTGAAGATGACCGACAGTTTCGATGCCAGCAAATCGATCTATATCGGCGGCTTCACCATCCACGATTTTCACGGGCAGCGCCGCTGGCTGACCGTGCCTGAGATTTTCCAGTATTCTTCGAATATCGGTACGGCGCGCGTCATCGATATGGTCGGCATCGATGCGCAGAAGGACTATCTCACCAAGTTCGGCCTCTTGACGAAGATGCAGACCGAGTTGCCTGAAGTGAAGATGCCGAGCCAGCCGCGCGTCTGGAAGAAGATCAATTCGATCACGATTTCCTTCGGCCATGGCGTCTCGACGACGGCGCTGCAGACAGGAGTGGCTGCCGCCGCTCTCGTCAACGGCGGCAAACTGATCGAGCCGACATTCCTGCCGCGTACACGCGAACAGGCCGATGAGATCGCCACGCAGGTGATCAAGAAGACCACCAGCGACGAGATCCGCTATCTCCTCGACTTCAACGGCTACAAGGGATCCGGGCGTGTCGCCCGCGTCCCGGGCTTTTCCGTCGGCAGTAAGACCGGTACGGCGGACAAGGTGGTGAACGGCCGTTATTCGTCAACCCTGAATTTCAATTCCTTCATCGCCGCATTCCCCATGAACGATCCCAAATATGCCGTGATCACTTTCTGCGACGAGCCGAAGACCGGCGAGAAAGCCTATGGCGGAACGATCTCCGCCGGTACCGCCGGCCCGATCGCCCGCGAGATCATCAGGCGTGCGGCCCCTATTCTCGGCATCGAACCGAAATTCGGGGAGGGCGGATCGGCCTTGCTGGTGTCTTATTGAGTGTGAATGAATATCGACGCCGATTCGCGAGGGGTGAACCGGCTTCAAGAGAGAAAAGTGCATTCGATGAAATTGCGAGACCTGGCCGGAGATCAGTTTCCGGAACTTGAAGCACAGCTCGAAGGCCCGGCAGGCCTGCTTGATATTTCAGGCCTGTCTTCGGATAGCCGCAAGGTGGCGCCGGGCAATGTCTTCGTCGCGGTCGCCGGCACCAGGGCGGACGGCGCGGGCTTCATCGTGGATGCCGCCGGCCGCGGTGCTGCCGTCGCGATCGCCTCCCAAGCCGTCGATGCTTCGATCCCCGTGCTTGCGGTCAAGGAGCCGCGCCGTTTCCTTTCCATCGCCGCCGCACGTTTCCACGACAGGCAGCCCGACACCATGGTCGCCGTCACCGGCACCGCGGGCAAAACCTCCGTCGCTTCTTTCACCCGGCAGATCTGGGCGCATGCCGGCCATGCGGCCGCGATGATCGGCACGACCGGCGTCGTCTCGCCGACGCGAAACGAATATGGCTCGTTGACGACGCCCGATCCGGTGTCGCTGCATCAGCTGCTGGCGGAACTTGCCGGAGAAGGCGTGACACATGCCGCCATGGAGGCGTCGAGCCACGGTCTCGACCAGTGCCGGCTTGATGGGGTCAGGCTTGCCGCCGCCGCCTTCACCAATCTCGGCCGCGACCACATGGATTATCATCCGACCGTCGAGGCCTACATGGCCGCCAAGATGCGGCTTTTCGATACGCTGCTGCCGAAGGGATCGCCGGCGGTGATTTTTGCCGACGATCCGTGGTCGGCGCAGGCGATCAAGGCCGCGACCCATGCCGGTCACGACATTCGTACCGTCGGGCGAAAGGGCGATTACCTCTCGTTGAAGCGCGTCGAGCACTTCCGCCACAAGCAGATGGCCGAGATCCATATCGGCGGCGAGATCTTCGAGGTGGACATTCCGCTGGCCGGCGATTTTCAGGTGGCCAACGCTTTGGTTGCTGCAGGGCTTGCCATGTCGACCGGCGTTGAGGCGAAGGTTGCTATGGCCGCGCTCGAGAAGCTCGTCGGCGCGTCCGGCCGTCTCGAACTCGTCGGCCATACGAAAGACGGCGCGCTCGCCTATGTCGACTACGCCCACAAGCCGGATGCGCTGGAAAACGTGCTGGGCTCGGTCAGACCCTTCACCACCGGCCGTGTCATTGTCGTTTTCGGCTGCGGCGGCGACCGTGACCGCGGCAAACGGCCGATCATGGGCGAAATCGCCTGTCGTCTTGCCGACGTCGTTATCGTCACCGACGATAACCCGCGTTCTGAGGAACCGGCCTCGATCCGCGCGGAGATCATGGCGGCAGCAAACTGCGCGGCGGAAATCGCCGATCGCGCCATGGCGATCCGCGAGGCTGTCGACATGCTGAGATCCGGCGATACGCTGATCGTCGCCGGCAAGGGGCACGAGGAAGGGCAGACGGTCGGCGGCGTCACCCTACCGTTCTCCGATCATGCGGAGGTGCGCAAGGCCTTGGAGGAGTTGAAATCTTGAGCTGGCTCTGGACGACGGAAGACATGATCGCAGCGATGGCGGGGCGCCCTTTCGGCACGCTGCCCGAAGGCATCACCGGCATTTCCATCGACAGCCGCTCGATTACTCCAGGCGCAGCCTTCTTTGCGATCAAGGGCGACCGCGTCGACGGCCACGACTACGCCTCGATGGCGATGGCGAACGGCGCCTCCCTTCTCGTCGTCAGCGAGGCGAGACTTCCGGCCATGGGTCGCCTGACGGTGCCGATGATCGTCGTGGAAGACGTGCTCGCGGCACTTGGCCGGCTCGGCCTTGCCTCGCGTGAGCGCTCGCAGGCCCAGATCATCGCAGTGACAGGATCGGTCGGCAAGACGACCACCAAGGAAATGCTGCGGCATGTGCTGGCGCCCTCCGGCAAGGTGCACGCCTCCGTCGCCTCCTTCAACAATCATTGGGGTGTGCCGCTGACGCTGGCGCGCATGCCTGAGGATACGGATTATGGCGTCTTCGAAGTCGGGATGAACCATCCCGGCGAGATCCGGCCGCTGGTGGCGATGATCCGTCCCGATGTCGCCATCATCACGACGATCGCGCCGGCGCATCTCGGCAATTTCAAGAACATCAAGGAAATCGCCGCTGCCAAGGCCGAGATCTTCGAGGGGCTCGAACCCCGCGGCCATGTCGTGCTCAACCGCGACAACGACCAGTTCAATTTTCTCGACCGCACGGCGCAGTCGCTCGGCATCGAGCATATCCATTCCTTCGGCCAGCATGCCAAGGCCGAATTCCGGCTCGCGGAATTCAACGGTTCTGACGAGAATTCGACGCTGTGGCTGACGATCGGCGGCGAGACGCTGGAGGTCGCGCTCGGCGCTCCAGGCCGCCATATCGCCGAGAATGCGCTCGCAGCGCTGGGCGTCGTCAAGATCGTTGGCGCCGATATGCAGAAGGCGATCGAAGCGCTTGCGACGCTGAAGCCGGAAAAGGGCAGGGGCAAGCGCCACCGGCTTGTCATCGGCGGCGGCAGCTTCACGCTGATCGACGAGAGCTACAATGCCAATCCGGCCTCGATGCGCGCGGCGATCGCGCTGCTGGCGGCCTCCGAGCCGACCGGCCGCGGACGCCGTATCGCCGTGCTCGGCGACATGCTTGAGATGGGCGAGTATGCGCAAAAGGTCCATACCGACCTTGCCGTGCCGCTGCTTGCGGCCGGCATCGAGCATGTCTGGCTCGCCGGAGGCGAGATGGCTGCGCTCAAGGAATCGCTGCCGGAAAGCGTCCATGTCGAATATCGCGAGAACACGGACGAATTGACGGATTATGTATTGAACTCGGTCGCGCCAGGCGACGTGTTGATGGTGAAATCGTCTCTGGGCATCGGTTTCGGCAAGATCGTCGCCGCGCTCCTTGACAAGTTCCCGCCATTTGCCGACACGCAACGCGAATTTTGATCGGGTAAACAAGGGGCCCTGAATGCTGATCTGGCTTGTCGAACTGTCGGAATATTTCAAATTTCTGAATCTGTTCAGATATATTACCTTCCGCACGGGGGCTGCTCTCTTCACCTCAGCGCTGATCGTCTTCCTGTTCGGGCCGACGATCATCAATTCGCTGCGCATCCGGCAGGGCAAGGGCCAGCCGATCCGCGCCGATGGGCCGCAGACACATTTCAAGAAGGCCGGCACTCCGACCATGGGCGGGCTGATGATCCTCGCCGGCATCGTCGGCGCGTCGCTGCTCTGGGCCGATCTTTCCAACGTCTATGTGGTCGCCACGTTGCTGGTGACGCTGGGCTTCGGCGCGATCGGCTTCTACGATGATTATCTCAAGGTCACGAAGCAGAGCCATATGGGCTTTTCCGGCAAGGCACGTCTTGGCATCGAATTCGTCATCGCCGGGATCGCCGTCTATTTCATGATGCGCACCGCCCTTGCCTCGGGGATTGCGGGTTCGACCTTCGGCTCCTCGATCGCCTTTCCCTTCTTCAAAGACTTCATGATCAATATCGGCATCATGTTCGTCGTCTTCGGCGGCTTCGTGATCGTTGGCGCCGGCAATGCCGTCAATCTGACTGACGGTCTCGACGGGCTTGCCATCGTGCCGGTGATGATCGCCGCCGCCTCCTTCGGCGTCATCGCCTATCTCGCCGGCAATGTGGTGTTTGCCAATTACCTGCAGATCAATTTCGTGCCCGGTACCGGCGAGCTCGCCGTCGTGCTCGGCGCCGTCATCGGCGCTGGCCTCGGCTTCCTCTGGTTCAATGCACCGCCGGCTGCCATCTTCATGGGCGACACGGGGTCGCTGGCACTCGGCGGCACGATCGGCACCGTCGCTGTCGCCACCAAGCACGAGATCGTCATGGCGATCATCGGCGGCCTCTTCGTCATCGAGACGCTGTCGGTTATCATCCAGGTCGGCTTCTTCAAGATGACCGGCCGGCGTGTCTTCCTGATGGCGCCGATCCATCATCACTTCGAGAAGAAGGGCTGGACCGAGAGCCAGGTGGTGATCCGCTTCTGGATCGTCGCCGTCGGCCTTGCCATGCTCGGCCTTTCGACGCTGAAGCTCCGGTGAGGCGGCGATGATCCCGGTCACGACACTCAAGGACAGGAAGGTCGCGCTCTTCGGGCTCGGCGGCTCCGGCTTCGCTACCGCCCGGGCGCTGATATCAGGCGGTGCCGATGTGACCGCCTGGGACGACAACCCCGACAGTGTCACCAAGGCCGCTGCCGAAGGCATCAGGACGGAAGACCTGCACAACATCGACTGGAGCCAGCAGGCGCTGTTCGTGCTGTCGCCCGGCGTGCCGCTCACCCATCCGAAGCCGCACTGGACCGTCGATCTGGCGCGGGCCGCCGGCGTCGATATCGTTGGCGACGTCGAACTCTTCGTGCGCGAGCGCCGCGCCCACGCGCCGGATTGCCCCTTCATCGCCATAACCGGGACCAACGGCAAGTCGACCACGACGGCGCTGATCGCCCATATCCTGAAATCATCAGGCTACGACACGCAGCTCGGCGGCAATATCGGCACGGCCGTGCTGACGCTCGATCCGCCGAAGGCCGAGCGTTATTATGTCGTCGAATGCTCCTCCTACCAGATCGATCTGGCGCCGACGCTGGACCCGTCTGCCGGCATCCTGCTCAACCTGACGCCCGATCATCTCGACCGTCACGGCACCATGCAGCATTATGCCGATATCAAGGAAAGGCTGGTCGCCGGCAGCGATGTCGCGATCGTCGGCGTCGACGACAGCCTTTCGGCACTGATTGCCGATCGTGTCGAGCGGGCAGGCGTCAAGGTGGTCCGTATTTCGCGCCGCAACGTGCTGGCCGATGGCATCTATGCCGAAGGCACCAAACTCATCCAGGCCGCCGGCGGCGCCATGCTGCCTTTCGCCGATCTCGACGGCATCCAGACGCTGCGCGGCAGCCATAATGCGCAGAATGCTGCAGCCTCCGTCGCCGCCTGCCTCGCCGTCGGGATTTCCGCCGACGACATCCGCACCGGTCTTGCCTCGTTTCCCGGATTGAAGCACCGCATGCAGCCGGTCGGGCAGCGTGGCCGCGTCGTTTTCGTCAACGATTCCAAGGCGACCAATGCCGATGCCGCGGCACCGGCTCTTTCGAGCTATGATCGCATCTATTGGATCGCCGGCGGCTTGCCGAAGGCTGGCGGGATCACGACGCTTGCTCCCTATTTTCCGCGCATCGCCAAGGCCTATCTGATCGGTGAGGCGGCGGCGGAATTCGCCGCGACGCTCGGCGAGGCCGTGCCTTACGAGATCTCGGGCACGCTGGAGCGCGCCGTCGCGCATGCGGCCGCCGATGCCGAACGCGACGAGAGCGCTGCTTCGGCCGTGATGTTATCCCCGGCTTGCGCAAGCTTCGACCAGTATAAGAACTTCGAAGTCAGGGGCGAAGCCTTCGTCGGCCACGTGGCAGCGCTTGACGGGATTACGATGCTGATCGGTCCGGCAACAGGAGAGAAATGACATGGTAAGCCGCGCGGAACGTGGGCCTCTGGCCGATTGGTTCTGGACCATCGACCGCTTCTTCCTGGCGATGTTCATCTTCCTGATGGGCATCGGCTTCATGCTGTCGTTTGCGGCATCGCCTGCGGTTGCCGAGCGCATCGGGCTCGAGCCCTTCCATTTCGTCAAGCGCCATGCGGCCTTCATGATCCCCTCGATCGCTGTCATGCTCGGGCTGTCGTTCCTGACGCCGCGCCAGGTGCGGCGCACTGCGATCCTGATCCTTATCGTCTCAGTCGCGATGATGGTGCTGGTGCTGTTCGTCGGGCAGGAGGTCAAGGGTGGCAGACGCTGGATCTGGATCGCCGGCCTTTCCGTCCAGCCGTCGGAATTCATGAAGCCTGCCTTCGTCGTGGTTTGTGCCTGGCTTTTCGCCGAACATGCGCGCCAGCCGGAGATTCCCGGCAATCTCTTTGCCATCATTCTGTTCGGCATCGTCGCGGCCCTTCTCGTCGCGCAGCCGGACCTCGGCCAGACCATCCTGACCACGGCCGTCTGGGGCGGGATGTTCTTCATGGCCGGCATGCCATGGATCTGGATCGTGCTGCTCGGTATCGGCGGCGCCGGCGGCCTGCTCAGCGCCTATTACGTCTTTCCGCACGTCGCCGGCCGAATAGACAAATTCATGACAGGCGAGGGTGATACTTTCCAGATCGATACCGCGCGCGAGGCAATCATCCGCGGCAGCTGGTTCGGCCAGGGACCGGGCGAAGGCATCGTCAAGCGCATCATCCCGGATGCGCATACCGACTTCATCTTCTCGGTCGCGGCCGAGGAATTCGGCATCGTGTTCTGCATGGCGCTCGTCGCGCTGTTTACAGTGCTGGTGCTGCGCGGCCTCTCGCATGCCTATCGCGAGCGCAACGACTTCAACCGCTTCGCCGTCGCCGGCCTGGTGCTGCAGTTGGGCATCCAGTCGATCATCAATATCGGCGTCAATCTCGAACTGCTGCCGGCAAAGGGTATGACGCTGCCGCTGATTTCCTATGGCGGCTCGTCTATGGTGGCGATCTGCGTCACCGCCGGCTTCATTCTGGCGCTGACGCGCCATCGACCGGAAAAACGCGCACAGGACCGGAGCCTCTTTCGCGTCCCGCACGGTTTGCCGGCGGAGTAGAAGACCATGAGCAATGGCATCGTGCTGCTTGCCGCCGGGGGGACCGGCGGCCATGTGTTCCCGGCGGAGGCGCTGGCCTTCAAGCTGAAGGAGCGCGGCTATTCGGTGCATCTCGTCACGGATAGCCGGGCGGAGCGTTATGCCGGCAAGTTCCCGGCCGAGGAAATCCATGTCGTGCCGTCGGCGACGATCGGCTCGAAGAACCCGCTCGCCGTCGCCCGCTCGCTATGGACGCTCTGGAGCGGCATGCGGGCGGCAAAGAAGCTGATCCAGCGGCTGCAGCCGGTCGTCGTCGTCGGTTTCGGCGGTTATCCCACCGTGCCGCCGCTGCTTGCCGCCACCCGGCTCGGCGTGCCCTCGATGATCCACGAGCAGAATGCGGTGATGGGGCGCGCCAACAAGGCCTTGGCAACCCGCGTGCAGGCCATTGCCGGCGGTTTCCTGCCGGAGGGGAGCGGTGCCTTTCCGGACAAGACGGTGACGACAGGCAATCCAGTCCGACCGGCGATCATCGCCGCAGCCGAGGTGCCTTACACGCCGTCGCATGCGGGCGACGCTTTCAATCTCGTCGTCTTCGGCGGCAGCCAGGGTGCGCAATATTTCTCTAAGACGCTGCCGACGGCGATCAGTCTGCTCGACGATGCGCTTCGCGTGCGTCTGCGCATCACTCAGCAGGTGCGTCCCGAGGACATGGAGATGGTCAGCGGCTGCGTCGCCAAGCTGGAGATGGATGCCGATATCGCCCCCTTCTTCACCGACATGGCCGAGAGGCTGGCGAGGGCGCATCTCGTCATCTGCCGTTCGGGCGCCTCGACGGTTTCGGAAATCTCCGTCATCGGCAGGCCTGCCATCCTTGTGCCTTACCCGCACGCTCTCGATCACGACCAGGCGGCGAATGCGGCGGCACTCGCTGCGGCCGGTGGGGCGAAGGTAATCGCCCAGTCGGAGCTTTCGCCGGAGAAGATCGCGGCGATCCTGACGGCTGTCATGAACGATCCGGAAAAGCTTGCGCATATGGCGGCGGCGGCGAAACTCGCCGGGAAACCCGACGCTGCGAACTTGCTTGCCGACATGGTTGAGGCTATTGCCGCCAGACGGACAATAGCGGAATTCAAGAGGACACGCGCATGAAACTGCCGAAGACGATCGGTCTCGTCCATTTCATCGGCATCGGCGGCATCGGCATGAGCGGCATTGCCGAGGTGCTGCACAATCTCGGCCACAAGGTGCAGGGATCTGACCAGGCCGACAGCGCCAACGTCCAGCGCCTGCGCGAAAAGGGCATCGAGGTTTTCGTCGGTCACCGGGCCGAAAACCTGGGTGAGGCCGAAGTCGTCGTCGTCTCGACGGCGATCAAGAAGAGCAATCCGGAGCTCATCGCCGCGCGCGAAAAGTTGCTGCCGGTGGTGCGCCGCGCCGAAATGCTGGCCGAGCTGATGCGTTTCCGCAATGCGATCGCCATCGGCGGCACGCATGGCAAGACGACGACCACCTCGCTGGTCGCCACACTGCTCGAAGCCGGTGGGCTCGACCCGACCGTCATCAACGGCGGGATCATCAACGCCTACGGCACCAATGCCCGCATGGGCGAGGGCGAGTGGATGGTGGTCGAGGCCGACGAATCGGACGGCACCTTCCTGAAGCTTCCGGCCGACGTCGCGGTCATCACCAATATCGACCCGGAACATCTTGACCATTACGGCAATTTCGACGCCGTGCGCGCCGCCTTCCGGCAGTTCGTCGAGAACGTGCCGTTCTACGGCTTCGGCGTCATGTGTCTCGACCATCCCGAGGTGCAGTCGCTGGTCGGCCGCATCGAGGATCGCAAGATCATCACCTATGGCGAGAACCCGCAGGCCGACGTGCGCTTCAAGAATGTGCGCATCGACGGCACGCGCTCGATCTTCGACGTCGAAATCCGCCGCCGCCGCACCGGCCAGGTAATCGAGCTCAAGGGGCTGGTCATGCCGATGCCGGGACGGCATAATATTTCCAACGCGACGGCGGCGATTGCCGTTGCCAACCGGCTCGGCATATCGAGCGCCGATATCGCCAAGGGGCTTGCCTCCTTCGGTGGCGTCAAGCGCCGTTTCACACTGACCGGCGAGTGGAACGACGTGCAGATCTTCGACGATTACGGCCACCATCCCGTCGAGATCAAGGCGGTGCTGCGCGCCGCTCGAGAATCCTGCAAGGGGCGTGTCATCGCCGTCCACCAGCCGCATCGCTTTAGCCGTCTTGCGAGCCTGTTCGAGGAATTCGCCGCCTGCTTCAACGATGCCGACAGCATCTTCCTGGCACCCGTCTATGCGGCGGGGGAGGATCCGATCGAGGGTATCGATTCCGTGTCGCTGGTCTCGCGCATAAAATCCGGCGGCCATCGCGACGCCCGCTTTCTAACTTCGGCGGAGCTTCTGCCGCAGATGGTCGCGGAGGTTGCAAAGCCTGGCGATTTCGTGGTTCTGTTGGGGGCTGGGAGCATTACATCCTGGGCAGCGGCACTGCCCAAGCAACTGGAAGGCCTATCGGGAAAGTCCGTATGAAACAGGTGAATGGGGAAAAGCTTCTCGCGTCTCTCGGAGACGGTGTAAAGGATATCCGCGGTCGTATCACGCCGGATGCCCCGATGGACCGTGTCACCTGGTTCAGGGCCGGTGGCCTGGCCGAGCTGATGTTCCAGCCGCATGATATCGACGATCTCGTCGCCTTCCTGAAGATATTGCCGGAAGAGGTGCCGCTGACGGTGGTCGGCGTCGGCTCCAACATCCTGGTGCGCGACGGCGGCATTCCCGGCGTCGTGCTGCGCCTGTCGGCCAAGGGGTTCGGCTTCGTCGAGCTTGCCGGCGAAAACCGGATTCTCGCCGGCGCCATCTGCCCTGATAAACATGTGGCGGCGATGGCGATGGACAACGGCATCGGCGGCTTCCATTTCTTCTACGGAATTCCGGGCGGCATCGGTGGCGCGGCGCGCATGAATGCCGGGGCCAACGGTGTGGAGACGCGGGAGCGGCTGATCGAAGTCAATGCGGTCGATCGCAAGGGCAACAAGCATGTGCTCTCCAATGCCGAGATGGGCTATTCCTATCGGTATTCGGCAGCGCCCGCCGATCTGATCTTCACCTCCGTGCTGTTCGAGGGCTATCCGGAAGACCGCGCCCAGATCCGCGCCGAGATGGACGCCGTGCGCAATCACCGCGAGACGGTGCAGCCGGTGCGCGAAAAGACCGGCGGCTCGACCTTCAAGAACCCGGCCGGTCATTCGGCCTGGAAACTGGTCGACGAGGCAGGCTGCCGCGGTCTCGTCATCGGCGGAGCACAGATGTCGTCGCTGCACTGCAACTTCATGATCAACATGGGGCAGGCGACCGGCTACGATCTCGAATATCTCGGCGAACAGGTGCGCCGCGAGGTCTTCGAAAAAAACGGCATCAAGCTCGAATGGGAAATCAAACGCCTCGGCGTCTTCATGCCCGGCCGTGAAGTGCGTCCGTTCCACGGTGTGACGAGCGAATAATGGTTTACGTCACCGCAAGCTTCAGGCCTTCGCGCGGCGTGACGAGGGGCGACCAGCCGAGCACGTCGCGGGCACGGGATATATCGACCTGCAGGGAACCACAAAGACGCTGGTAGACGGCGCTCTTTCCCGTGATTCTCGCGCCCATCTGCAACAGGGCGGGGGGGAAGGGGAGCAGCATCGGTTTGACACCCAGCCCTGCGGCAATCCCTTCGATAAGCCCGGGAGTTGAAAGGTCTTCTCCATCGCCTGCGAGAAAGGTCTCGCCGGCAGCACCCGGATGCTTCATCCCAGTGATGATCAGATCGACGAGATTTGGAAGCGCGACCAGTGTCCGGCGGTTCTTCAGCGACGCGAAGGGGAGCGGTATCTTCTTGCGGACAAGTCCGACGAGCAGGGCGAAGTTGCCCCGCGCGCCGGGTCCATAAACGAGCGGCGGGCGAATGACCACGACTTCCATGCCTGTTCGGGCGGCGATTTCATGCAGCCCGATTTCAGTTTCCAGCTTCGAAATGCCATAGGGATCGATCGGCATTGGCGTATCGTCGTGCCGGAAGGGCCGATCGTTCTCCTCGCCATTGACCTTGATGCTGCTGATGAAGACGAACCTTTTTACGCCCGCGCGGGCGGCCTGCTCGGCGAGGTTCAACGTGGCGGCGGTGTTGATCCGACGAAAATCCGCGAGCGGATCGGCTGCGCGGTCGTTCATGATGTGAACACGAGCGGCGAGATGGACGATGACATCAATACCCTCGAGAACCGCTGTCCAGTCGCTTTCGCTGGATATTTCGGCGGGGAAATGCCGCACAGATGTCGGGAAGCTGGCGGCTGCAGACCGCGTCGTTACCGCAAGCTCGCATATCCGCTCTCCATGCAGTCTCTCGACGAGAGGCCTCCCGACAAAGCCGGCCGCGCCGGTAATGAGGCATCGCATGATCTGTTCCCCGTTTTACCATGAGTGTTCCGGTTAACCGGAAGTGCTCACGGCATCAATAAAAAAGCCGCGACGTTAGCCGTCGCGGCCTGTTATTCACTTGCTGCTCGAGGTTCAGACTTCCTCGCGGCCCGACAGCCGGATGCAAACCAGCGAGATCACGGCGGAGGCGGCGAGATAGTAGCCGACATAGTCGAGGCTGTAATGGGTGGCGAGCCAGGTGGCGATATAAGGGGCGAGCGAGGCGCCGAAGATGCCGCCGAGGTTGAAGGTCATCGAGGCGCCGGTATAGCGCACCATGGTCGGGAAGGGCGCGGCAAGGGCAGCGCCGATCGGACCATAGGTGAAGCCCATCAAGGCGAGGCCGATGATCGAGCACAGGAAAGCGCCTGTGAGACCGCTGGTCAACAGCGTCGCGTAGAAGAAGCCGAAGATGGCGATGGCAATCGTCGTCAGCGTCAGGATGGTGCGGCGCGAATAGAGATCGGAGAGCCAGCCGGAGAGCGGGATCGTCAGGCCGAAGAAGACGACGCCGACAAGCTGGACGACCAGAAACTGCTCGCGGGAATAGCCGAGCCCGCCTTTCTCCAAGGGTGTCGTGCCCCAGGAGAGCGTGAAGACCGTCATCAGGTAGAACAGCACGAAGGTCGCCACGGCGATGAAGGTGCCGAGAATCAGGCTGCGCAGATGACCGCGGAAGACCACCTCGATCGGCACGGCGACGCGCTCGTGCTTTTCGACGGCTTTGCGGAATTCCGGCGTCTCGGCGATCTTCAGGCGGACATAGAGGCCGACGGCGACAAGGGCGAGGCTGGCGATGAAGGGAATGCGCCATCCGTAGTCGAGGAAGTCCTCGTTGCTCATCGTTTCCGTCAGGATGAGGAAGAAGCCGGAGGAGAGGATGAAGCCGATCGGCGCGCCGAGCTGCGGGAACATGGCGTACCAGCTGCGCTTGCCGGGAGGAGCGTTTTCGGTGGCAAGCAGAACGGCGCCGCCCCATTCGCCGCCGAGGCCGAGGCCCTGGCCGAAGCGGCAAAGCGCCAGCAACAAGGGTGCTGCGATGCCGATCGCATCATAGCCGGGCAGCATGCCGATCAGGACGGTCGAAAGCCCCATCGTCATCAGTGCGGCGACGAGCGTCGCTTTGCGGCCGATGCGATCGCCGAAATGGCCAAAAATCACGGCGCCGATGGGGCGGGCGAAGAAGGCGATCGAGAAGGTGACGAGCGACTGCAGCGTTGCGGCGTTCGAATCACTTGCCGGGAAAAAGAGATGCGGGAAGACGAGGACGGCTGCCGTCGCGTAGACGTAGAAGTCGAAGAATTCGATGGTGGTGCCGACAAGACTGGCGATGAGAACGCGAGCCGGGGAATTGACTTGCGCACTGTTCGAGGCAGGAGTCGGCGATGCGGAGATCGCGTCTATCATTTTCATTCCAATCAGTATTTTTATGAAGCGCCTTGGGAGGCGGGCGGGTCTTAACCCAATTTCAGGTCAGAGAAAACGTCTCCTCGCGTCGCACTCGAACCCGTTTCTCGATCCTTGCGTGAAGCTTGCCACGGCAATGTCCGCCAGCTTGACCGGAATCAAATTGTAGCGGATTTGTTTAAACTCTTGGTTGAGGTTTAGGAGGCGCGCATGCAAAAGAGTCTAGTTGCCGAGTTTCTCGGCACGTTCTGGCTGGTCTTCGGCGGATGCGGCAGTGCCGTGCTGGCCGCGGCCTACCCCGAGCTGGGCATTGGTTTCGCCGGCGTGGCCTTTGCGTTCGGCCTGACCGTGCTCACAATGGCCTATGCCGTGGGCGGTATTTCGGGCGGTCATTTCAATCCCGCCGTCTCCCTCGGCCTTACGGTTGCCGGACGGTTTCCGGCGGCGCGCCTCGTTCCCTATATTGTCGCGCAGGTTGTCGGCGCCATCGCCGCGGCGGCGCTGCTCTATCTCATCGCCAGCGGCAAGGCGGGTTTCGAACTCGGCGGCTTTGCCGCCAACGGATATGCCGATCATTCTCCGGGCGGTTATTCACTGCTCTCGGCGCTGCTGATCGAAGTGCTGCTGACCATGTTCTTCCTGATCATCATCTTGGGGTCGACCAGCAGTCGGGTGCCCGCCGGCTTCGCGCCGCTGGCGATCGGCCTCGGGCTGACGCTGATCCATCTCGTTTCTATCCCTGTGACGAATACCTCGGTCAATCCGGCGCGTTCCACCGGCCAGGCGCTTTTCGTCGGCGGCTGGGCGCTGCAGCAGCTCTGGCTGTTCTGGATTGCGCCGCTTGCGGGTGGCGCGCTCGGCGGGCTCGTGTGGAAGTTCCTAGACGACGCCGACTGACTGCAAGAAGCTAATCTATCCCATTGAACCCGCGCGGTTTTTCCGTGCGGGTTTTCCTGTTTTCACGGATCGGCGGCATCTTCGATCCGGCAATCCCGAAGAAGAGAAGGTTAAAAAATCAAAGGTGCGGCGATACGAAGTTAACGAAAGTAAACACTTCATTAACCATAATGATGCTCTAATGCACCCAGGTCGGACAAAGGCCCGAAACGACGCAGACAGCTTCGCGCAAGCGTCGATTTCGAGAATGGAAGTTATTTTTTTGGGGGTGTTGATGAGTCGCAAGCATGTCGCTGTCCTGATGGGCGGATTTTCCTCGGAAAGGCCTGTCAGCCTTTCCTCGGGAAAGGCTTGCGCAGAAGCCCTCGAGGCGGAGGGCTTCGACGTGACGCGCATCGATGTGGCGCGCGACGTTTCCGAGAAACTCGCCGCGCTGAAGCCCGATGTCGTCTTCAATGCGCTTCACGGCCCGTTCGGCGAGGACGGCACCATTCAGGGCATCCTCGAATATCTCGAAATCCCCTATACGCATTCGGGCGTGCTTGCCTCGGCGCTGGCGATGGACAAGGACAAGGCGAAGCGTGTCGCTGCCGCCGCCGGCATTGCTGTTGCCGAATCGCAGGTAGTCAACCGTTTCGCCTTTCCCTCGACGCATCCGATGAAGCCGCCTTATGTGGTGAAGCCTGTCCGCGAGGGGTCGAGCTTCGGCGTCGTCATCGTCACGGAAGATCAGGCGCATCCGCCACAGATCGTCAGCTCGCCTGAATGGCGTTACGGGGAAGAGGTGATCGTCGAGCGCTATGTTTACGGTCGCGAACTCACCTGCGGCGTCATGGGTGAAACTCCCCTCGGTGTCACGGAAGTGGTACCGCAGGGACACAATTTTTATGATTACGACTCCAAGTACGCGGCAGGCGGTTCAAAACACGTCATCCCCGCGAAAATTTCACCGAATATTTACCAAAAAATACAAACATTGTCCCTAAGGGCGCATCAGACAATCGGTTGTCGCGGCGTCAGTCGGTCCGACTTTCGTTACGACGATCGTTTCTCCGAAGACGGCGAAATTATCTGGCTGGAGGTCAATACCCAGCCAGGCATGACTCCAACCTCGCTCGTGCCCGAAATGGCCGGTCATGCCGGCTATTCATTTGGTCAGTTTCTCCGGTGGATGGTGGAGGACGCGTCTTGTTTGCGTTGACAGTCAAGAGGATTGGGCGCCCCAGCCATCATGCCGTGCTTCCGATCATGGAAGCCGAAGAGCGGTTCGTGCTGCCACGTCCGCTGCGCCGGGTCACGCGCTTCCTGATCAGCCTCTGCAGCGGCCGCATCTACATTCCTGTTCATACGGGCACGGTCTCGGCGCTCGCTTTCTTCGGCGCGACGGGGCTTTACGGCATGTCGCTCGGCGGCCACACGGAAGCCGTGGCGCAGGCGACGACGACGGCCGCGGGTTTTGCGATCGAGGACGTGAAGGTCTCCGGAAATTCGGAGACCTCCGAAATCGAGATCCTGCAACTGATCGGCCTTGACGGCACGACCTCGCTGGTCGCCCTCGACGTCGATGCCGCCCGCAGGAAGATCGCGCATCTTCCCTGGGTCGAAAATGTCGAGGTCCGCAAGATTTATCCGAAGACGATCGAGGTGAAGCTCAAGGAGCGCCAGGCCTATGCGATCTGGCAGCACGGGCAGGAGCTTTCCCTGATCGAGAAGAACGGCAGCGTCATTGCGCCGCTACGCGACAACAAGTTTTCGGCGCTGCCGCTCGTCGTCGGCCGCGATGCCGAAACGGCGGCGGCTTCGCTCGACGAAGCCTTCTCGAAGTGGCCCGACGTGAAGGCCCGCGTGAAGGCCTATGTCTGGATATCCGGCCGTCGCTGGGACCTGCACATGGACAACGGCGTCGTCGTCAAGCTGCCGGAAGACGGTATCGACCAGGCACTGGCGACACTTTCGAAGTTCGACAAGGAGCATCAGCTCCTGGAGCGGGACATTGCCGCAGTCGATCTCAGGCTGGCCGACAGAACCGCGATCCAGCTGACGCCGGAGGCGGCGATCCGCAGGCAGACGGCAGTGACGGAGCGTACGAAAGAATTGAAGAAGGCGGGGCAGAATATATGAGCTTGTTCGGTTCATCCCATTTCGGATTGCCGCGCCTGAAGCCGCTTTCGTCGAAGCGGTCACATGTCGTTTCGGTGCTCGACATCGGTTCGACCAAGGTTGTCTGCATGATCGGCCGCCTGACGCCGCGCGAGGAAAGCCAGATCCTGCCGGGCCGCACGCACAATATCGAGATCATCGGCATCGGCCACCAGCGTTCCCGTGGCATCAAGACCGGCGTCATCGCCGATCTCGACGCGCTGGAAGGCGTCATCCGTCTCGCCGTCGACGCGGCCGAGCGCATGGCGGGGCTGACCGTCGAAAGCCTGATCGTCAACCTGACGGCCGGCCGTCTCGGCAGCGATATCTACACTGCGACAATCGATCTTGGCGGCCAGGAAGTCGAGCTCAACGATCTGAAGAAGGTGCTGTCGGCCGCCTGCCAGCAGTCGCTGCGCCAGGACCGTTCGGTGCTGCATTCGCTGGCGACCGGCTTCTCGCTCGACGGCGAGCGCGGCATCCGCGATCCGTTGGCGATGTATGGCGATGCACTCGGCGTCGACATGCATGTGGTGACGGCGGAGCGCTCGGCGCTGAAGAACCTCGAGCTTAGCGTCAACCGCGCGCATCTCTCGGTGGAGGGCATCGTTGCGACGCCCTATGCATCGGGCCTTGCGGCTCTCGTCGACGACGAGGTCGAGCTCGGCTGCGCGGCGATCGACATGGGCGGCGGCACGACGACGATCTCGGTCTTTGCCGAGGGTAAGCTCGTTCACACGGATGCCGTCGGCCTCGGCGGCCATCACGTCACCACCGACCTGGCGCGCGGCCTTTCGACCCGCATCGAGGATGCGGAGCGGCTGAAGGTCGTGCATGCCTCGGCCCTTTCGAACTCCTCCGACGAGCGCGAGCTGATCTCGATCCCGCCGATCGGCGAGGACGATCGCGACCAGCCGTCGCAGGTGCCGCGGGCACTCGTCTCGCGCATCGTGTCGGCCCGCATCGAGGAGACGATGGAACTGATCCGCGACCGTATCCAGCGCTCCGGTTTCAGCCCGATCGTCGGTAAGCGCGTTGTGCTGACCGGCGGGGCGAGCCAGCTGACCGGCCTTGCCGACGTGGCGCGGCGCATCCTTGCCCGCAACGTCCGCATCGGCCGCCCGATGGGCGTCTCGGGGCTGCCGACGGCGGCCAAGGGCCCGGCCTTTTCGACGGCCGTCGGCCTGATGATCTATCCGCAGGTCGCGGACATGGAGACACATGCGTCACAGAGCGGTCTGCTCATGTCGCTTGGGGGAAATAACAGCCGCATAGCCCGCATGGGCCAGTGGCTGAAGGAAAGCTTCTGAAATTGCGTAATTGGCCGGCGTGGCGATGCGGCCAGAGAGAGAAGGAACAGGTACCATGACCATCAAGCTGCAAAAGCCTGACATCACAGAGCTGAAGCCGCGCATCACCGTGTTCGGCGTTGGCGGCGGTGGCGGCAATGCCGTCAACAACATGATTACCGCCGGCCTCCAGGGCGTCGACTTCGTCGTCGCCAACACGGATGCGCAGGCGCTGACGATGACGAAGGCCGAGCGCATCATTCAGCTCGGCGTCAACGTCACCGAAGGCCTCGGTGCCGGCTCGCAGCCGGAAGTCGGCCGCGCGGCCGCCGAGGAGTGCATCGACGAGATCGTCGATCACCTGAACGGCACGCATATGTGTTTCGTCACGGCCGGCATGGGCGGCGGCACCGGCACAGGTGCTGCCCCGGTTGTCGCACAGGCGGCCCGCAACAAGGGCATCCTGACGGTCGGCGTCGTCACCAAGCCGTTCCATTTCGAAGGCGGGCGCCGCATGCGCCTGGCCGAGATGGGCATCCAGGAACTGCAGAAGTCTGTCGATACGCTGATCGTCATTCCGAATCAGAACCTCTTCCGCATTGCCAACGACAAGACGACCTTCGCCGATGCCTTCGCCATGGCTGACCAGGTTCTCTATTCGGGCGTTGCCTGCATTACCGACCTGATGGTCAAGGAAGGCCTCATCAACCTCGACTTCGCCGACGTCCGCTCGGTGATGCGCGAGATGGGCCGCGCGATGATGGGCACCGGCGAAGCTTCCGGCTCCGGCCGCGCGCTGCAGGCCGCAGAGGCTGCGATCGCCAACCCGCTGCTCGACGAAACCTCGATGAAGGGCGCCCAGGGCCTGCTGATCTCCATCACCGGCGGTCGCGACCTCACCCTCTTCGAAGTCGACGAAGCCGCGACCCGCATCCGCGAGGAAGTCGATCCTGACGCCAACATCATCCTCGGCGCCACCTTCGACGAATCGCTCGAAGGCATCATCCGCGTCTCGGTCGTCGCAACCGGCATCGACCGGGCGATGAACGAAGCCGCCGAGCGCAACTTCCAGCCGGCAGCAAGGCCCGCTATCCGTCCCTCCGCGGCTGTTGCTCCGGCAGCGGCCGCAGTTCAGCCTGCCCCCGTGATGCAGGCACCGAAGGCCATGGATCCGATCGCGCAGACCATCCGCGAAGCCGAGATGGAACGCGAGCTCGAAATTCCGGCCCCGCGTGCTGTCCCACCGCTGCAGCAGCCGGCGGCACAGCAGGAAACCTTCCGTCCGCAGAGCAAGATCTTCGCGCCTGCACCGGAAGCTCCGGTTATGCGTCCTGCACCGGTTCAGCAGCAGGCTCCGGCGCCCGCCATCAGCCAGCCCGTCATCAGCCAGCCGGTGCAACAGCAGCCCGTCCGGCAGGTGCCGATCATCCGTCAGGCGCCAGAACCGATGCGCATGCCGAAGGTCGAGGATTTCCCGCCCGTCGTTCAGGCCGAACTCGATCACCGTGCGCAGCCGGCTTCCGCGCATGCGGCGGAAGAGCGTGGTCCGATGGGCCTGCTTAAGCGAATCACCAATTCGCTTGGCCGCCGCGACGACGACGCCGTTGCCGCCGATATGACCGCAGCACCGCCGGCCGCTTCGCAGCAGCGCCGTCCGCTGTCGCCGGAGGCAAGCCTCTACGCACCGCGTCGCGGCAATCTCGACGACCAGGGCCGCGCGGTTCCGCAGGCCCGGATGATGCAGGAAGACGACCAGCTGGAAATCCCGGCATTCCTGCGTCGCCAGTCGAACTGAGGCCGTGTTTCGGCACCTCTCATGCCCGGGATCAAGGTCCCGGGCATTGCTGTTTTTCAGCCTGCGATTCGCGAGCAATTTCAATCGCGTGACTTCGTAACAAAGCGAAAGAAACAGTGATTTGGATTGGAGCGTCGGCGCACGTAAGTATGGTGCAACGAAACTGCCCCAGGAGACCTTTCTACAGGCTCCGGCTGCAGAATAAACGATGACCGCGCCGATCGGACAGACCGCCGGTGCGGAAGAATAAAGGCAGAATTTATGGCAATTGGCTTGCTGGGTTTTCAAACGACGGTATCGCGTCCCGTAACGCTTTCGGGCATCGGGGTCCATTCGGGCGCCGACGTTTCGATCACCCTGAACCCGGCCGAATCGGGCACCGGCGTCGTATTCCAGCGCCTGCATGACAATGGCGACATCACCGAACTCAAGGCCGTTTCCTCGCAGGTCGGCAATACCGACCTCTGCACCGTACTCGGCTTCTCGCCTGCCCATTCGGTCGCGACGATCGAGCATGTCATGGCCGCCGTCTATGCGCTCGGCCTCGACAATGTGGTGATCGAGGTGCAGGGCTCCGAAATGCCGATCATGGACGGCAGCTCGCTGCCCTTCGTCGAGGCGATCGAGCAGGTCGGTCTCGTCTCGCTCGGCGTCAAGCGCCGCTATATCCGTATCACCAAGCCGGTGCGAATCGAGCATGGCGGCTCCTGGAGCGAATTCCGCCCCTATGACGGCACGCGCTTCGAAGTCGAGATCGATTTCGACTGCCCGCTGATCGGCCGGCAGAAGTGGGCCGGCGACATGACCGCCGCCGTCTTCAAGGCCGAGCTTTCCCGCGCCCGCACCTTCGGCTTCATGCGCGATGTCGAGCGTCTCTGGGCGTCGGGCCACGCGCTCGGCTCCTCACTCGAAAACTCCGTCGTCATCTCGGACGACAACACCGTCATCAACGTCGAAGGACTGCGTTACGCCAAGGACGAATTCGTCCGCCACAAGACGCTCGATGCCGTCGGTGATCTGTCGCTTGCCGGCGCCCAGTTCATCGGCTGCTACCGTTCCTATCGCGGCGGTCACAAGATGAATGCCAATGCGCTGAAGGCGCTGCTCGCCGATCCCTCCGCCTACGAGGTTGTGGAGACGTCGACGCCGCGCCAGCGCGTCGCTGCCCGCGAACTGATCGCCGTCAGCGCTTCGGAATTCGCTCCCTGGTCGGCATGACCTCCAGCATATTCTCAAGACCAGGCCGCCTCTTTCCCGGAGGCGGTTTTTTTATGTCCGACCGCGTCTGCGGCGATATGCCGATGCTTGGCCGCCACAGGTCGGGAAGAAGTTGAAAAGCCGGTCATTTCTGCGGCTGCTGCCACAAAAATGCGTTAATGCCTTATCATTGCGTTGCTCTTGATGCACATTTGTGGCTAGAAACGCCAGCGAGGCGTGGCTGCCGTGGAGAGAGCGGCAGCAGTGGGGTTCTTTCGAATGGGTTATGCAGGATCTGAAGGTATGATGAAGACAGCGCGTGCTTTGTTCGCATCGCTTCTGGTGCTCAGCGCAGGCGCCTTGATCTCCGGTTGCCAGTCGGACCCCGATATCGACATCACCAAGCTCGGCCTCGAAACCGATCCGCCCGACGTGCTCTACACGCAAGGCCTTGCCAATATGAAGGCCGGCAACATGGCGGAAGCGGGGCGCAAGTTCGACGCGATCGACCGCGAGAACCCGTTCTCCGAATGGGCGCGCAAGGCGCTTGTGATGAGCACCTTCGTCAAATACCGCCAAGGCCGCCTGGACGATGCGCTTGCTTCCGGCAACCGCTACATGTCGCAATATCCGAAATCCCAGGATGCCGCCTATGTGCAGTATCTCATCGGTCTCACCTATTCCAAGCAGATCGTCGACGTGACGCAGGACCAGCGTGCCTCGGCCAAGACGATCGAGGCGATGCAGGCCGTCATCGACAACTATCCGAACTCCGAATATGTCGACGACGCACAGGCCAAGATCCGCTTTGCGCGCGACCAGCTCGCCGGCAAGGAAATGCAGATCGGCCGCTATTACATGGAGCGGAAGGAATATCTCGCCGCGATCTCGCGCTTCCGCATCGTCGTCGAGAAATATCCGAATACGAACCAGATCGAAGAGGCCTTAGCGCGTCTCGTCGAAGCTTATTACGCGATGGGCATCGTCGACGAGGCGCAGACAGCCGCTGCCGTTCTCGGTCACAATTATCCTGACAGCCAGTGGTATGCTGATTCCTACAAGCTGCTGCAGAGCGGCGGTGCCGAGCCGCGTGAAAACAAGGGCTCGTGGATCGCCGCAGCGGGCAAGAAACTTCTTCTCGGTTCCTGAGGCCAATGCTGATCCAGCTTTCGATCCGCGATATCGTCCTGATCGAGCGGCTGGATCTTGCCTTCGAGACCGGCCTCTCCGTGCTGACGGGCGAGACCGGGGCGGGCAAATCCATCCTGCTCGACAGCCTGTCGCTGGCGCTCGGCGGGCGCGGCGACGGCGGCCTGGTGCGCCATGGCGAGGACAAGGGCCAGGTGACGGCGGTGTTCGACGTCGGCATGGAACACGGCGCCCGCACCCTCCTGCGCGAAAACGGCATCGACGACGAGGGCGACCTGATCTTCCGCCGCCAGCAATCGGCGGATGGGCGCACCAAGGCCTATGTCAACGACCAGCCGGTCAGCGTGCAGCTGATGCGCCAGGCCGGTCAGATGCTGGTCGAAATCCACGGACAGCACGACGATCGCGCCCTTGTCGACACCAATGCCCACCGCACGCTGCTCGATGCCTTCGCCGGCCTCACCGACGAGGTTTCGGAGGTCTCCCGGCTCTATCGCCTGTGGCGCGACAGCGAGCGGACGCTGAAGAAGCACCGCGAGAAGGTGGAAAGCGCGGCGCGCGAAGCCGATTACCTGCGCTCTTCCGTCGAGGAGCTCGAGAAGCTCTCGCCGCAGGATGGCGAGGAGGAAGAGCTCGCCGATCGCCGCCAGAAGATGATGAAAGCCGAGCGAATCGCCGGCGATATCGCCGAGGCGTCCGAATTCCTGAACGGCAATGCCTCGCCGGTGCCCCATATCGCCTCGCTGGTTCGCCGGCTGGAGCGCAAGAGCCATGAGGCCCCAGGACTGCTCGAAGACACCGTGACGCTGCTCGACGCCGCGCTGGACCAGCTTTCCAACGCGCAGATGGAAGTCGAGGCGGCACTGCGCAAGACCGAATACGATCCAAGGGAGCTGGAGCGAGTGGAAGAGCGGCTTTTCGCGCTCAGGGCCGCCTCGCGTAAATATTCGGTGCCCGTCACCGAGCTGCCGGCGCTTGCTGTGCGCATGATCGCCGATCTTGCCGATCTCGACGCGGGCGAGGAGCGGCTTGCGCGGCTCGAAGCCGAGGTTGGCCTGGCTCGGGAAAATTACGATGCGGCGGCGCGCTCGCTGTCCGACAAGCGCCATCATGCCGGCACCGCACTGGCTGGGGCCGTCATGGCCGAGCTGCCGGCGCTGAAGCTCGAACGCGCCCGTTTCATGGTCGAGATCACCACGGATGCGGGCGAGGCGCTGGCCGAAGGCATCGACGTCGTCGAGTTCCATGTCCAGACCAATCCCGGCACGCGGCCGGGCTCGATCATGAAGGTCGCCTCGGGCGGCGAACTCTCGCGTTTCCTGCTGGCGCTGAAAGTGGCGCTCGCCGATCGAGGCTCGGCCCCGACGCTCGTCTTCGACGAAATCGATACCGGCGTCGGCGGCGCGGTGGCCGATGCGATCGGCCAGCGGCTGAAGCGGCTGTCGGAGCGGGTGCAGGTGCTGTCGGTCACGCATGCGCCGCAGGTCGCGGCGCGGGCGGCGACGCATCTCTTGATTTCCAAGGGACCGTCGGCCGACGGTTCGGAAAAGATCGCCACCCGCGTCGCGACGATGGCGCAGAAGGACCGCACCGAGGAGATCGCCCGTATGCTAGCCGGGGCTTCGGTCACCGAAGAGGCGAGGGCGGCGGCGAAGCGGCTGCTGGCCGGCAACGGCTGATTTTTCTTCCGATGCTCTTCCCGCCCGGGCCGGCGGGATGACAATCATCCTGCGGCGCGATATGGGCTCAAACTTCCCGATCGGCGACGAGCTCATGCCATGAGGCTTTTCCATTTCAGCGACGATGCCGGTATTGCGGCGTTCGAGCCACGCCCGGTTCGCGTCCCGTCTGCCCGTGCGCCCGGCCGAGAATGGCTGAACGGTCCACTCGTCTGGGCAATCGATGCCGATCATGATTTCATGTATCTCTTTCCGCGCGATTGCCCCCGCATCCTGCTCTGGGCGACAGCCGATACGTCGGAGGCCGAACGGCGGCGCTGGCTCGGCGACTGGCGGGCCGTCGCTTATGTCGAGCGCCATTGGCTGGAAAGGCTCGAAGCGGAGACGATCCACCGTTACGAGATGCCGGCCGAGAGCTTCGAGGATCTGGATGATGCGGGCATGTGGGTGGCCCGCAGACGCGTCATTCCCCTGGAGAGGACCGCCATTTCGCGGCTCGACCAGGAGTTTTCGCCGCGCAGGGTAGAGCTTCGGGTGGTCGATAGCCTGCGGCCGTTGAAGGGCCTCGGGAACACCAGCCTGCATGTCAGCGGCATCCGGCTGCGCAACGCCAGGGATTGGGAATAGGCCGGGTAGACCAATCTTCCCGATGCAGGATATCCAGCCTCTCTTTTCATCCGGCAATTTTGCTCTAAAAACAATCCAGATTTTCTGGCCAGATTCTCTGGAGTGATGTTCCATGTCCACCGAAGGTTTCACCGTCGACACGTTGACGATCGAAGAGGCCGCCGCCGAGCTCGAGCGGCTGGCAAAGGAGATTGCGCACCACGATGCGCTCTACCACGGTAAGGACCGGCCGGAGATTTCGGATGCCGATTACGACGCACTGAAGCGCCGCAACGATGCGCTGGAAGTGCGGTTTCCCGAGTTGATCCGCGAGGACAGCCCATCGCGGCATGTCGGTGCGGCGCCCTCCGTCACTTTTTCGCCCGTCGTTCATGCGCGGCCGATGCTGTCGCTCGACAACACCTTCTCGCAGGAGGATGTGCAGGATTTCGTCGCGGGCGTCTATCGCTTCCTCGGCCGGCTGCCGGATCAATCGATCGCCTTTACTGCAGAGCCGAAGATCGACGGCCTGTCGATGTCTATCCGTTACGAGAACGGCAGGCTGGTGACGGCAGCGACGCGCGGCGACGGCACGACGGGGGAGAATGTCACCGCCAATATCCGCACCATCGCCGAGATCCCCAACGAGCTGCCGAAAGGTGTTCCCGCTGTCGTCGAGATTCGCGGCGAGGTCTACATGGCCAAGAGCGACTTCCTGGCGCTGAACCGGCAGATGGAGGCGGAGGGCAAGCAGACCTATGTCAATCCGCGCAATACCGCCGCCGGGTCGCTGCGCCAGCTCGACGCCAAGGTGACGGCGAGCCGCAAGCTGAAGTTCTTCGCTTACGCCTGGGGTGAGATGTCGGAGATGCCTGAAGATACGCAATTTGGGATGGTGCAGACCTTCAAGGACTGGGGTTTTCCCATCAATCCGCTGATGAAACGGCTGAACTCGGTCGCCGACATCCTGTCGCATTATGACGAGATCGGCCTCGATCGCCCGGATCTCGATTACGACATCGACGGCGTCGTCTACAAGGTCGACAGCCTCGAGCTGCAGGCCCGCCTCGGCTTCCGCTCGCGCTCGCCGCGCTGGGCGACGGCGCACAAGTTTCCTGCCGAGCAGGCTTTCACGATCGTCGAGAATATCGACATTCAGGTCGGCCGCACCGGCGCCCTGACACCCGTCGCGCGATTGACGCCGATCACCGTCGGTGGCGTGGTCGTCACCAATGCGACGCTGCACAACGCGGATTACATCAGGGGCATCGGCAATAGTGGCGAGCGCATCCGCGACGACGAGCACGATATTCGCATCGGCGATACCGTCATCGTGCAGCGCGCAGGTGATGTGATCCCGCAGGTGCTCGACGTCGTCATGGAGAAGCGGCCGGCCGAGGCCAGGCCCTATGAATTTCCGAAGACCTGCCCGGTCTGCGGTTCGCATGCCGTGCGTGAAAGACATGAGAAGACCGGCAAGCTCGATTCGGTCACCCGCTGCACCGGCGGCTTCATTTGCAGGGCGCAGGCGACAGAGCATCTGAAGCACTTCGTTTCGCGAAACGCCTTCGATATCGAAGGGCTCGGTTCGAAGCAGATCGATTTCTTCTTCGAAAACGAGGACGCGTCGCTGCAGATCCGCACCGCGCCCGATATCTTCACGCTGGAGAAGCGTCAGCAGCAATCGCTGACCAAGCTGGAGAATATCGACGGCTTCGGCAAGGTCAGCGTCGGCAAGCTCTATGCGGCGATCACCGAACGGCGCAGCATTGCGCTCCACCGCTTCATCTACGCGCTCGGCATCCGTCATGTCGGCGAGACCACGGCGAAGCTCTTGGCGCGCTCCTACGGCACCTACGCGGCCTTTGAAACCGCAATGCGCGAGGCCGAGGCGCTTTCCGGCGACGCCTGGAACGATCTCAACGCCATCGAGGGTATCGGCGAGGTCGTGGCGCGGGCTATCGTCGAATTCTACAAGGAGCCGCGCAATGTCGAGGTGATCACCCGGCTGCTTGAGGAAGTGACGCCCGAGGAGGCCGAACAACCGAAGACGGCAGGCAGCCCGGTCGCCGGCAAGACTGTGGTTTTCACCGGCTCGCTGGAAAAGTTTACCCGCGACGAGGCAAAGGCGAGGGCGGAAAGTCTTGGCGCCAAGGTGGCGGGATCGGTCTCGAAGAAGACCGACATCGTCGTCGCTGGCCCCGGCGCCGGCTCCAAACTCGACAAGGCGCGCGAACTCGGCGTGCAGACGATGGACGAGGACGAATGGCTGGCCCTGATCAGCGGGTGAGGCCGCTGATTGACGTGTTCCCAATTTGGGAATAGATTGACCCATGCAGATCATTGCGAAATCGACGCTTCGAGCATTCTGGGAGCGCCACCCACAGGCAAGGACCTCGCTTAGCGTCTGGTATTCGACCGTCAGCAGGGCGGAATGGACCGGTCCGTCGGATATCAAGACGATGTTCGGAGCAAATGTGGATTTCGTAGGCGACAACAGGATTATTTTCGATATCGGCGGCAACAAATATCGGCTGATCGTGCATGTCGCCTATCGATACCGGCGGGTCCTCATCAAGTTTGTCGGTACACATGCGGAATATGACAGGATCGATCCGGAGACAGTGGGATGAACAATATCAGACCAATCAAGACGGCCGCGGACCTTGAATGGGCAATCGGCGAGATCACGCCTTATTTCGACAATCCGCCGGAGCAAGGAACGGCGGAGGCCGATCGTTTCGATGTGCTTGCGGATTTGATCGAGGCCTATGAGAACCGGCATTTTACGGCGGAGGAACTGACGCCGATCGATTTTCTCAGTGGTTTCATGGAGATGACAGGCCGCAAACAGAGCGACCTTGCCGAAGTGCTAGGCTCTCGTTCGCGTGCTTCGGAAATTCTCAATCGCAAACGTGCGCTGACCGTCGAAATGATCTTCAAGCTGCAGGAAGCCTGGGGTGTTCCGCCAGAGTGCCTTGTGAGACCCTATACGCTCGCCGTCGCCTGACTGTGGCTCGGGAGGCTGGCGGCGAGCCGCCAGCCTCCCGCTCGCTCATAGCCTGAGCCGCGCCATCGTATAGGCGTCGACATACTCGCCTGATCGAAAGCCGAAGGCCTTCAGCAGGCCTTCCTGCTCGAAGCCGAATTTCCGGTAGAGGCCGATGGCGACATCGTTATCGGTGTAGACAGTCAGTTCCAGCCGTTTGATATCGAGCCAGTCGTCGGCAGCATCGACCATCGCCCCGAGCAGGATCCGTCCGAAGCCGCGGCCGGTGAAATCGTCATGCACGCCCATGCCGATGCTGGCGACGTGCTGCCTACGGCCGGAGAGGCGGTTAAGGCCGCCATTGCCGACGATCCTGCCATCCAGGGTGACGACGAGGTTGAGCGCGCCTGGCGACGGATTCTCCATATACTTGCGAACCTCCTCGACCCGCTGGTAGGGCGGCCGCAAGGTGCCGGCCCGGTAGCCGGGCAGATTTATGAGATCGGTGATCTCCTCCGCATCGGACAGGCGAACGGCGCGCACGAGAACGCCATCCGGCAGGCGCGCTCGGCCACGAGGTTCATTCTCTTCGTTTTCAGACATTCATGCTCTCCGTTTGTTTCAGGAGGAGAGCCGGCTTTACGAAAACCCTGCTCGCCTCGGCAGGGTTTTCGGGATGATCGGATCGCTGCTAACGCGCCATCGCTCCCGCATACCCTGCAAGGGTCGTGGTGTGATGGATAAGCGCTGCCATGGTTACGGAACCGATCATGGCAGCAAGTTTCGATATGGGGGTTAAAAAGTCAACCGGGCATCGTGTCGAATTTGCGCGGCCGGAAGCGGGGCGGTATTCCTGTTCCCGACGAAACGATTCGGACTGCGGCATTGAAAACCATCGCGATTGACTTCGAGACGGCGAACGAACAGCGCGGCAGCGCCTGTTCTGTCGGCCTTGCCTGGATCGAGGACGGCAGGGTGACGCGCGTCGAGGAGCGGCTGATCCGGCCGCGGGACATGCGTTTTTCCGGGATGAACATTGCCATCCACGGCATCCGGCCGGAGCATGTCGAGGACGCGCCCGAGTTTCCCGAGGTAATGGATGAGTTCGAGGAGGATTTTCGGGGCGCGACGATGATCGCGCACAATGCCGCCTTCGATTTCAGCGTCTGGCGGGCAAGCCTCGATCTCTACCGGCAGTCCTATCCGGAGCTTACCTATCTCTGCAGCCTGAAGATGGCGCAACGGATCTGGCCGCATTTCCTCTCGCACCGGCTGAACCTGATCGCCGAGCATCTCGGCCTGCGTTTCGTGCACCACAACGCCGCCGAAGATGCCGCCGTCTGCGCAGCGGCCGCAATCGAGATGGCTAGGGCCGTCAAGGCCCATGCCGTCCACGCCATACCGGCATTGATCGGCATGAGACCCGGCCGGCTGACGGCGCGGGCCTACGAGCCCTGCACCTGCCGAAAAGGCTGATCCCTTTCTGCAAACGTCGTTTTCTTGCAAAGCATGGGTGCATGCTTATCTAGAATGCGGATTATTCAGGGAGCCGCCATGTCCAGACTGCGCAATCTTCTCCTCGCCGCCTTCTCTTTTGCCGCCGTTTCCGCAGGTGCTGCCTCGGCCCAAGTCGTCGGCAAGGTCGGGGTCGACTGGATCGGCAACGACATCATCGTCGAGGCGGTCTCCGACCCCGAGGTCAAGGGCGTGACCTGCCACGTCACCTATTTCGACCGCAGCCTGATCGACCGGTTCAAGAACGGCAATTGGTTCGAGGATCCGTCCAACAATTCCATTGCCTGCCGGCAGACGGGGCCGATCGAGATCGGCAATGTCGACCTGTCCAAGGATGGCAGCGAGGTGTTCCGGCAAGGCATGTCGCTGATATGGAAGACGTTGGTCGTCAACCGTATCTACGACAAGACCAACGACACGCTGATCTATCTCGCCCATTCGCGCGAACTGACCGACGGTTCGGCGAAGATGTCGATCTCGACCATTCCGCTCTATGGGCAGAGCGTCGTCTGGAAGAATGGGAAGCCATGAAGGCCGGGATTCCGGGATCTCTCGCTATCGAGATTAAAGACCCCGCCCCAAACCCCTCCCCACAAGGGGGAGGGGCTTAACTTACCGCACCAGCTTTCCTAATTTTCGATGTTTCGGTAGGAGCGGGGCGGGGCCTCGGGTTAGTCCCTCCCCCTTGTGGGGAGGGGTTGGGAGGGTTTTACCCCAAGTCCGAAATCATGCCCGTTTTGCTCGCCACACCAAACAAAAAGGCCCGGACGAGCCGGGCCTTCGAATTCCAGATATGAGTATTCCTCAGGCCGCCTGTGTCAGCTCGTCGGCAATGACCGTGTCGAGGTTCAAGAAGCAGACCATGGTCTTTTCGAGCGCGACGATGCCGCGGCAGAAGGCGCGCTGGGCCTCCGGGATGATTTCCGGCGGCGGCTGCAGGTCTTCGCCCTTGATGGTCATCATGTCGGAAACCTGCTCGACCAGCAGGCCGACCAGCTTGCCGGCGATGTCGGTGACGATGATCGCCGAGCGCTCGGAGGGCTCGGTCATCTTCATCCCGAGGCGGCAGGCCATGTCGATAACGGGGATCACGGCGCCGCGCAGGTTGATGAGACCCAAGACGTAGGGCGGGGTGTGCGGCATCGGCGTCACCGGCGCCCAGCCGCGGATTTCGCGGATGGCCATGATGTCGATGCAGAATTCCTGATCGCCCAGATGGAACGAAACGATTTCGAGATAAGCGCCCGACTGCTTGATGGCGTTATTATTGTTCATGGTCAGAATTCTTCCCAGTTGTCCCCAGCGGGAGAGGCGATGTAGAACCGCTGTTAAATATAGATGTGTCGGCTTAAGTCTTTCCTAACGATATGTATTTTCGGATTGGCCGTCGCTCTAGAGGTAAGCTTTTCAAACACATGCATTTTTGATCCGTGCAGATTCGTGAGGGCGGATTTCGTTGCCGTGGCAGTTTCTACCGGTGAGACAATTCAACACGGGTTCGAAAACATATTCTTGAATTGCGCGCCTCCGCTCGAGGCTATAATCACGCCAGCAGGGGCGGGCCGCGCGTCTCCGCCCGGATCGAGGATCATGCCAATGAAGACATTCCGCATCGCCGTCTGGGTCGGTGTCCTGATACTTGCCGGGTTTCTCGGAGCGGTCACGCTCAACCTGACGAAGTCGAAGGATGTGGTGGCGGAACCTCCCTTCGGCGTACCCTTCACCCTGGTCTCCCAGAACGGACAGCCGATCACCGAGGAGGCGCTGCGCGGCAAGCCGACGGCGCTGTTCTTCGGCTTCACCCATTGCCCGGAAGTCTGCCCGACGACGCTTTTCGAGCTGAACGGCTGGATGGAGAAGGTCGATCCGAAGGGCGATAAGCTGCAGGCCTATTTCGTGACCGTCGATCCGGAGCGCGACACGCCCGAGATCATGAACGAATACGTCTCCAATGTTTCCAAGCGCATCACCGGCATTTCAGGCGCGCCTGACAAGATCGCCGAGGTGGTCAAGGGGTTCCGCGTCTACGCCAAGAAAGTGCCGGTCGACGAGAAGGATCCGAATGGCGACTATACGATGGATCACACCGCCTCGGTCTTCCTGCTCGATTCGGCCGGGCGGTTTTCTGGAACGATCGCCTATGGCGAAAACCCAGACACGGCGGTAAAGAAGCTGGAGAATCTCGTCAGCAAGGGGTGACAGCTTCAGCGTGATGGGGCGTTGGCTCGATCGGCGGCGGGCAACGGAAACGGGAAAGACCGCCTATCGTGAGTGAAATCCGCCTTTACGTGACGACGACCGAAGCCAAGGCCGAAGAGATCCTCGACCTTCTGAGCGCGGTCTTCGGTGAAGAAGACTTTGCCATCGGCACCACCGAGATCGATGAGAAGAAGGATATCTGGGAAGCCTCGATCTACATGATGGCCGAGGACGAGGCCGAGGTGCAATCCCGCGTCGAGGACGCATTGAAGGCCTCTTTCCCCGATGTCCGGCTGGAGCGGGAAGTCATCCCGGAGATCGACTGGGTGGTGAAATCGCTGGAGGGGCTGAACCCTGTCCGGGCAGGGCGTTTCCTGGTGCATGGTTCGCATGACCGCGATAAAGTCCGTTTCGGCGACATCGCCATCGAGATCGATGCCGGCCAGGCCTTCGGCACCGGCCATCACGGCACGACGGCCGGCTGCCTCGAAGTGATCGATAGCGTGGTGCGCTCGCGCCCGGTCCGCAACGCGCTCGATCTCGGCACCGGCAGCGGCGTGCTGGCGATTGCGGTGCGCAAGCTCAGGAACATACCGGTGCTGGCGACCGACATCGATCCGATCGCGACGAGGGTGGCGGCCGAGAACGTGCGCCGCAACGGCATCGCCTCGGGCATCGTCACCAGGACCGCGCCGGGCTTTCATTCGACGGCCTTTTCCGAGCACGGTCCCTTCGATCTCATCATCGCCAACATTCTCGCCCGGCCGCTGATCCGCATGGCGCCGAAGCTTGCGACGCATCTTGCGCCTGGCGGATCGGTCATTCTCTCCGGCATCCTTGCCGGGCAACGCTGGAAGGTGATTGCCGCCTATAGTGGCGCGAGGCTTCGCCATGTCAGAACCATCTGGCGCAACGGCTGGGTGACTATTCATCTCGATCGGCCGTGAGGGCGAGAGTTGGGGAGGCGAATGCGGTGTACTCTTCTCCCCAGCGGGAAGAAGTGCCGGAGCGATAGCGAGGCGATGAGGGGGTGAGCGGCGAAGCCGCGAATACGCTGAGCACAGCGAAGGGCAATGAATGGCGTGCTGTGTAGGCCCCATCATCCGACCCTTCGGGCCACCTTCTCCCCGAGGGGAGAAGAGGGAGCAAGCTGCGACCGGATCATTCCACAGGATAGCGTACCTCCCAAGCCTTGTTGAAGATAAGAAAAAGGCGGTGCCGATGGCACCGCCTTCGACCGGTCTATCCGGTCAATGCCCGCGAGCTCAAGGGGAGGAGCGCTCAAGCGGGCTCTACTGCATTCCAATAGGCCGGTCCGGGAGGGAGGAGACGGACTGGCTTTCAGGCTTAGAACGCGTAGCTGGGGGCGCCCTTGTGGCGCGTGGCGCGCTGGCCGGCGCCGAGCAGCTTGAGGCTGTCCTCGTTCTGCGGACGGCGGGCGCCGATCACGTGACGCACGGTCTGGCGTTCGCCAGCCTGCACCGGGCTGCTATATGCGAAGCGCGAGAGAGAGGCGGTCATTTCAAGAATTCCTTTATTTACCGGTTCATCGCGAACCGTTCGATGACGCCTATATAGCTATTCTGAAATGCGGAGGCAGAGGGTTTTGCTCATGGGAGCCATGCGGCCAATGCATAAAGCGTGCCAAATTAACTTTTGGCGTCACAGTTCCGTCAAAATGTTGAGCGGTCCCAGGGGTTTCGACTCGTATTGTCGCTTTTTCTCCCCATCGATTGAAATTTCGCTAACATGGCCGGCATCCCATTAACCGGATTCGTCTCAATCATTCGGGTTTCCAGCATGTTCCAGTCTTTCGAGGTTACCTCCACGCCGCAATTCGGCAGGGATCGTGTATCAGCGCTGCGCGCTAGTTTCGATTCGCTCGGCATCGACGCCTTCCTCGTGCCGCGCGCCGATGAATTCAACGGCGAATATGTCCCCGCATGTTCGGAGCGCTTGGCGTGGCTGACGGGCTTTACCGGCTCGGCCGGCATTGCGCTGATCCTGCGCACGCAGGCGATCGTCTTCGTCGACGGACGTTATGTGACGCAGCTTGCCGAACAGGTCGACGGTTCGGTCTTTTCGGGTGGCGATCTCGTCAACGAGCCGCCGCATGTCTGGCTTGCCGCAAACGGAGCCAAGGGCCTGCGGCTCGGCATCGACCCCTGGCTGCATGCCGGGGCCGAGGTGCGCCGTCTGGAAAGGGCGCTGTCGGAGATCGGCGGCACGCTGGTCTTCCTGCCGCACAATCCGCTCGACAGGCTTTGGGCTGACCGGCCGGCCGAGCCACTCGGCGCGGTCAGCGTCCAGAACGTCGCGCAGGCCGGCGTGCTGGCGAGAGAGAAGATCGCGGCGATCGCCGCCGATCTTTCGAATAAGAACCTTGCGGCGGTGTTGATCGCCGATCCCTCTTCGATCGCCTGGACCTTCAATATCCGCGGCGCCGATGTGCCGCACACGCCGCATCCGCTGGCACGCGCCATCATCCATGCCGACGGCGGGGCCGAGATCTTCCTCGACAAGCGCAAGACCGGCATCGAGCCGGAGGCCTATCTCGCGCAGATCTGCACGCAGCTGCCGCCATCGGCGCTGGAAGAAAAGCTCGCCACCGTTTCCAGGGATGGCGGCCGCGTGCTGATAGACCCTGACATCGCCGCCTATGCGCTGGCCGAGATCATCCGCAAGGCGGGCGGCGAAGTGGTGGAGGGCGCCGATCCCGCCAAGCTGCCGCGCGCAGTGAAGAACGACGTCGAAATCAACGGCTCGGCGGCCGCGCATCTGCAGGACGGGGCGGCGATGGTGGAATTCCTTTATTGGCTGTCGCAGACGAAACCCGGCACGGTGAGCGAGATCGCTGCTGCCGAGCATCTCGAAGCGGCGCGCGCCCGCGTCGGCCAGAGCATGCAAAACCCGCTGAAGGACATTTCCTTCGATACGATTTCAGGCGCCGGCGAACATGCGGCGATCATGCATTACCGCGTGACGACCGAGACGAACCGGATGATCCAAGCCGGCGAACTCTTCCTGATCGATTCCGGCGCGCAATATATCAACGGGACGACCGACATCACCCGCACCGTTGGCATCGGCACTGTTTCGGAAGAGCATCGGCGCTTCTTCACACTGGTGCTGAAGGGGATGATCGGGATCAGCACGGCGCGTTTCCCGAAGGGCACGCGCGGCTGCGATCTCGATCCGCTGGCGCGCATCGCGCTGTGGCGGGCCGGCGCCGATTTTGCTCACGGCACAGGCCACGGCGTCGGCTCCTACCTCTCGGTGCATGAGGGGCCGCAGCGCATCTCCAGGCTTTCGACGCAGGAACTGCTACCGGGCATGATCCTTTCGAACGAGCCTGGCTATTACCGGCCCGGCAGCTTCGGCATCCGCATCGAGAACCTGATCTATGTGCGCGGCGCCGAAGAGATCGAGGGCGGCGATGCGCCGATGCTCGGATTCGAGACGCTGACCTTCTGCCCGATCGACCGCAGTCTCGTCATTCCCGAGCTTCTGACCCATGACGAGCTGCACTGGTTCAACGACTATCATCGCCGCACATGTGAGGCGCTGATGCCGCTCATCCACGATCACGATGTCAGGGCGTGGCTCGAAAACGCGACGCTGCCGCTGGAATATTGAGAAAGCGGCGTTACAGCCTTGGCCACGCGTAACACCTTGAATTTCTGCGCCGGCTTTCGGGCCGGTGCTCAGGCGCCGATCGAGTGGCGCCAGGTCATCACGACGATCCAGGCGGCGACCAGCATCCATGTATGGCTGAAGCGCAGGCCGATGAAGAGGGCGACGATCAGCGCCAACTTCGATTCCCAGCCACCGATGAAGAAAGCGGGCGCGACCAGCGTCGTCAACACGGCGGCCGGCACGGCATTCAGCGCCGCCTCCATGCGCGGGGGAATGCTCTTCATTCGGGTGATGAGGATATAGCCGCCGATGCGGGTGGCGAAGGTGGCGGCTGCTGCGGCGAGGATGACGAGCGCCATGTGAAGATCGAATTCCATGGCTCAGACCTCGTGCACTTCGGATTGAATGGCGTCGGCTTCCAGATCCTGCGCTTGCGGCGGCAGCGGCAACAGGGCGGCGAGCACGATGCCAACGGCGGCACCGAGGCTGACATGCCAGGGCGAGCCGACATAGCGGTAGGCGAGCACGGAAGCCACTGCGCTGACGAGCGCCACGGGCAGGAAATTGTCTCGCTTGCGGAAGCCGAGGACGATGCCGAGGAAATAAGCCGGTAGCAGGATGTCGAGGCCGATGGCCTTGGGATCGCCGATGAAGCCGCCGAGCATGCCGCCGGCGATGCTGATCAGCACCCAGGGAATGTAGATGATGATGGCGAAGCCGAAATACCAGGCGAAGGTCAGTTGCCGGCCGGCCTCGGCGCGCTTGACGGCCTCGGCGAATTGCGGATCGACAAGCAGGAAAAAGGTGAAGAATTTCTGCACCGGCGTGAAATGGCCGATGTAACGCGCCAGCGCCGCCGAATAGAGCACGTGGCGGAAATTGACGGCGAGGATCGACAGCACGATCAGCCAGGCGTGGACATTATGACCGAAGAGTTCGATGCCGACCATCTGGCTGGCGCCGGCGTAGACGGTGGCACTCATGAAGGCGGCTTCGGAGAGCGACATGCCGTTTTCGATCGCAAGCGCTCCGAAGAGAGCGCCAAAGGGTGCCGATGCCAGCGCAACGGCGGAGCCGCCCCGCAAACCTTCAACAAAGTCGGCGCGATTCATGTGATCTTTCCTTTTGGAATTCAGGTTTCCCCTTATGGTCTACGGCCTGCGACGGCAATTGAATTTCATTGATTGACCAATCGATTTCGCTGAACCATCAAAGTCCCGATCGCATTCGGCAAAGAGGCAACCATGAAGAAGATCGAATTTTCGAAGGAAGAAAAGGCTGAGATCGTTTCGCGCATCCGCGCTTATTTCGATCGGGAGCTGGATCCCATCGGCGCTTTGCCGGCTGAATTCCTGCTTGACTTCTTCGTCGAGGAGATCGGCCCGTACGTCTACAATCGAGGGCTGAGAGATGCCCAAGCCGCCCTGTTGAAGCGAATGGAAGACATGGCCGAAGATATCCATCTGCTTGAGAGGGAGGAAAAAATTTTAGCGCCTTAGAATCAAACCAGAGCCTTCACTTAACGCCAAATTATTTCTGCGCCGATATGGTCGTGACGCTTTCGTTCACCGGGTTGCGTGTTTTTTGGCCGTGATTGTTTCTGCTATCGATGAACCTCGATCCGCCAAGCTCGGCAAGGCGTTGATGTTTACGGTCTGGCTTACGCTGGCATCTGCGCTTTGCTGGTCCGAAACGGTCTGGCGTGACGAGGTTCGTGCATTGTCACTCGCCCTCCAGGGGGATAATTTCATCGATATGCTTCGCCAGATGCATGGCGAGGGTCATCCTGCTCTTTGGTATATTCTACTGCGCGCCGCCTATGTCGTGGTCGGCTCACCTGTCGTCCTGAAGGTCGTCGCCCTGACGATTGCGGCGGCGGCGGTCTATCTGCTCATTTTCAGGCTGAAATTGCCGCTTTCCAGCATGCTGCTGTCGCTGTTCAGCAGCTTTTCGATTTTCGACTACGCCGCGATGTCGCGAAATTACGGCATCAGCATGCTGGTGATTTTTCTTATCGTCCTGAATTGGGAGAAAGGAACACGCAACGGGTTATTGCTCGGCCTGTTGTTTGCCTTGCTGGCAAATACCAACGTCCATTCGGTCGTGCTCGTCGGCGGCTTCCTCGCCTATTGGTTTTTCGATCTGCTTCTGGCGCGACCACGGCGTCCTTTGACGGGATATCGGCCCTTTGCGACAGCTGCCGCCATTGCCGCGGTTGGAATTATTCTATGTTTCGTAACGGTCTATCCAACCTTCAATGATACGGGACAGAACGATCTCAGCGGCAAGAATTTCGCTTTGCTTGCCCTCGGTGCGCTTGCCGTGCCCAGTTCTCATTTTATGGAATTCTATCCCAACCGCGTCCTTGAATTGGTCGTGGCATATCCGTTGGCCTCCCATATTTTCGTAGCGTTGATGTCCGTGCTCATCTACGCCAGCCTGTTGGCGCTGGCGAACCGGCGGCCGGCGATGATCGCAGCCGGACTGGTTCTGTTAGGGCTTTCGCTGCTTTTTACGCTTGTCTATCCGGGCGGATACAGACATCAGGCGCTCTGGCTGGTTTTCATGATCGCGATCGTCGCCTTGACCAGACATACTCAGCACGAGGGGGCGGGCGCTGCCGGCATCGAGGCTGCTGGCGGCATCGTAAGGTTCGGGCGCCTGTGCTTCCTGATATTGCTGGCGCTACAGGTCGTGTCCGGTATCGAAAAGGTCAATCGGGCCTTCATAGCCGAAATACCCCTGAGCCGAAGCAAGGATTTCGGTGCGTTCATGCAATCGCGCCCTGATCTGAAGGACGCGGTCATCATGGCGGATCCCGACTATCTCGTGGAAGCCTTGCCCTATTACGTCTCCAATCGTACCTATCTCCTGCGGGAGGAGCGGTTCGGCGCCATCGTGCGATATACCCGGAACGCGAGGCTTTCGCTCAGCCTTGCTGATATTCTGCAAACGGCACGTCGATTGCAGCAGAGTGAGCATGTGCCCGTTGTCATTCTTCTTTCGCAACGGCTTGATCAGATTGCTGCGCCCGTCTCCCTGCGTGAAAGCTACGTTTGGCGGTTGTCTCTGACGCCGGAAGACATTTCTGCTTTCCAGAGCGCGACAAGCCTTATCAAGCGCTTCGGCCCGGTTGCCGGAAGCGATGAGACGTTCGACGCCTACGTATTGAAATAAGACGCCGGTCAGCAGCTTATCCGCGCAACACCTCCACGCTGTCGCGGCGGGCATCCTCGATGAAGCGCTGGTCCCTGAAGAACGCGCCGGCGCGTCTCAGCCCTCGCGCTTCATCCGTTCTCTGCGTGCGATTTCGGCTTGCGAAGGCTCGGGCATTCCGAAGCTGCCGGTTTCGACCGCGCCGGCGCGCTCGTAGACGCTCATGATGACGCCGGTCGTCGATACCGAGTTGGCCGTGAGCTTCAGTGCCTCCGGCCTGGCGCCCTTGCCGAACAAGCGCTTCCCGGGGCCAAGGATGAGCGGGAAGGTCAGGAGCCGGAGTTCATCGATCAGGTCGTGCGCCAGCAGGGTTTGCAGCAGGCCGCTGCTGCCCTGCGTCAGGAGGTCGGGACCGTCCTGCTGCTTCAGCCGGGCGATTTCGGCGGCGGCATCGCCGCGCAGCGCAACGGAATTTTCCCAGGTGAGCGGCTCGGCGGAAGTGGTCGCGACATATTTGGTCGCGGCATTGAAGGCTTTTCCGATGGGATCGTCTTTGCCGACGAAGGGCCAGTGCGCCGCAAAGATCTCGTAGGTCTTGCGGCCGAGCACCAGCGCGAAGGGGTCGGTAAAAATCCCGTCCATGAAACCGCCCATCGACTCGTCCCAGTAATTGACGGTCCAGCCGCCAAGGGTGAAGCCGCCGGTCGGATCCTCCTGCGGCGCGCCCGGCGCTTGCATGACGCCATCCAAGCTCACGAAGGCTGCGGTAACAAGCTTTCTCATCTCTCAACTCCCATGATTGGTGTGTTCAGAGCCAAGGACGAATGGACCTGTGCCGATCCGACATCCGCCACATTGCCTTTTGTCGCTGATCTCAATCAGCCGGCCACGACCTTGGCGCTGTCGATGATCGCGATGCCATGCGCCCGCATTTCCTCTATGGCGGCGGCGGCGCCTTGGGGCGTGATGCCGCGGCTTGCGTCCTCGATGAAGCGCACGCGGACACCGGGCATCATTTCCAGTGCGTCGAGCGCGGAGAACTTGACGCAATAGTCGGTCGCCAGCCCGCAGACGTCGAGGTCGGTGACGCCCTGATCCTCGAGGAAATCGGAAAGGCCGGTCGAGGCATCGCGGTCATTGTCGCGGAAGGCCGAATAACTATCGATATCAGGATCCTCGCCCTTCTGCTGGATCAGGTCGATCTCTTCGGATTTGAGCTCGGGGTGCAGTTCGGCATCGAGCGTACCCTGAATGCAGTGATCGGGCCACATCATCTGCGGCTTGCCCGACAGTTCGCCCATCTCGAAGGGGGCGGCACCGGGATGGGCGGAGGCGAAGCTGCCGTGGCCCGGCGGATGCCAGTCCTGCGAGGCGACGATCAGATCGTATTTGCCGCTGTCGATCAGTCTGTTTGCGACGGGAACAACCTTGTCGCCCTCCGGCACCGGTAGATTGCCGCCCGGACAGAAGCCGTTTTGAATGTCGACGAGCAGCAGCGCTTTCATCAAGGCCAATCCCTTCGCTTTATTGCAGTGTAAGACGCCAAGCACACTGAATGGATCAACTAGTGGATTTCCAGGCGCGGACGCGCAAGTGTTAATTCTGGCACTAGCGGTAGTAAGTCGCCAAAACAGAGCGCTCTAATACGATCATTGCGAGAGTTGACGGGGCGATCGGTGTCTGAGCGCGACTAAATCCATGCCGATGTTGACCCGAAATTGCCGTAACGCAGTGCGGACGAGCTATGGGCGGAGTGCCCGGGTTTGCGTGGCTGCGACATTTCATCTGCTTTCTGCGAGAGGTGACGTCAGGCCGACCTTGCTCCGGGTCATGAATTCTGCCTTTCTTACCCTTGGAAGCAAGCCGGAAGCGAAACCATGTCAGAGCCGGATCCCGACGAAAAGATCGATGCGACGTTTCGCAACGGCTCGCTGACGGCGGCCGGGATCATCCTTGGCTTCTCGCTCAATTTCATCAGTGTCTGGGTTTCCAATCCCAATGACTGGAGCCGCATCGATATCCTGCCGATGCTGTTCCTGACCGTGGGCATCGCCGTCCAGGTGAAGGTCTTTGCCGATCTGCTGGCGCGGGACTCCCTGTTTGCCGCCAACTATGACCGATCTCGCCGGCTCTTTCTGATCGGGTTGGGAATCGTCGCCGCGGGAATGGGTATTGCGCTCGTCAACGATATTCTCGGGCTCGGAAGGATGCGGATGCTCGGGTGAGCGTTTTCGCGTCGTCCTGACGCGAGGTCACACGCGCTCGACAAATCCGTCCAGCACCCGTTTCTGTCCCGCCCGGTCGAACTCGATCGTCAGCTTGTTGCCTTCGATGCCGGTGATGTTGCCGTTGCCGAATTTCAGGTGGAACACGCGATCGCCGAGGGTGAATCTCGACGGTTCCGACGAGGTCGATTTCGCCACCAGTTCGCCTTCGATCGTGCGCCCCTTCGGGCCGCTTTCGCCATAGCCGATGCGTTCGACGGCGTGGCCGGAGCGGGTGCCCCAATTGTCGCGTGTGGCGTCGGTCTTGTTGGCCTGGGCGCGTTTCCAGCCGGGAGTGGAATAGGAGTTGGCGAAGGGTTCGGCCTTGTCGAAGCGGGACTGGCCGTAGCCGCCGCGGCCATACCCGCCGTAGCTCTGCTCCATTTCGGCGACCTCGACATGGGTTTCCGGCAGTTCGTCGAGGAAACGTGAGGGCAGGGTCGATTGCCAGAGGCCATGGATGCGGCGGTTGGAGACGAACCAGATGTGGCAGCGGTGCTTGGCGCGGGTGATGCCGACATAGGCGAGGCGGCGTTCCTCCTCCAGGCCGGCGCGGCCGCTCTCATCCAGCGAGCGCTGGTGCGGGAAGAGGCCTTCCTCCCAGCCTGGCAGGAAGACGGTGTCGAATTCCAGGCCCTTGGCCGAGTGCAGCGTCATGATCGAGACGGCGTCGAGGTTCTCGTTGGTCTCGGCATCCATCACCAGGGAGACGTGTTCGAGGAAGCCGCGCATCGACTCGAAGCTTTCCATCGAGCGGATCAGTTCCTTGAGGTTTTCGAGGCGGCCGGGGGCTTCAGCGCTCTTGTCGTTCTTCCACATGTCGGTATAGCCGGACTCTTCGAGGATCTGCTCGGCAAGTTCGGTATGCGGCGTGTTTTCAAGCAGTTCCTGCCATCGGCGGAAAGATTGAATCACGTCGAAGAGGGCTTTTCGCGCCTTCGGCTTCAGCTCGTCCGTCTCGATGATGTCGACTGCTGCCGCAAGCATCGGGATATCCCGGGCACGGGCATAGTCGTGCAGCGCCCGCACCGTCGTGTCGCCGAGGCCGCGCTTCGGGGTGTTGATGATGCGTTCGAAAGCGAGGTCGTCAGAGGCTTGAGCAACCAGGCGGAAATAGGCCATGGCATCGCGGATTTCGAGGCGCTCATAGAAGCGCGGGCCGCCGATGACGCGATAGTTGAGGCCGAGGGTGACGAAGCGGTCTTCGAATTCGCGCATCTGGAAGGAGGCGCGCACGAGGATCGCCATGTCGTTCAAGAGATGCTTGCCGCGCTGGAGCTGCTCGATCTCCTCGCCGATGGCGCGGGCTTCCTCCTCCGAATCCCAGGAGGCATGGACCTGCACCTTGACGTCGTCCGGATCGGAGCGGTCGGTGAACAGCGTCTTGCCGAGGCGGCCCTCATTATGGGCGATCAGATGGGCGGCGGCCCCGAGGATATGTTCGGTCGAGCGGTAGTTGCGCTCGAGCTTGATCACCTTGGCGCCGGGGAAATCCTTTTCGAAGCGCAGGATATTGTCGACCTCCGCGCCGCGCCAGCCATAGATCGACTGATCGTCGTCGCCGACGCAGCAGACGTTCTGCGGCTCGCCCTTGGGGCGCTGGGCGAGAAGCCTGAGCCACATGTACTGGGCCGTGTTAGTATCCTGATACTCGTCGACGAGGATATAGCGGAAGCGGCCGTGATATTCCTTCAAGAGATCCGGGTTCTTGCGGAAGATCGCGATCGGATGCATCAGCAGGTCGCCGAAGTCGCAGGCGTTCAGCGTCGTCAAGCGCGCCTGATAGGCAAAATAGAGATCGCGGCCGCGGCCATTGGCAAAGGCGCGGGCGTCGCCTTCGGGGATATCGGCGGGGCCGAGGCCTTTGTTCTTCCAGGTGTCGATCATGCCGGCGAACTGCTTGGCCGGCCAGCGTTTATCGTCGAGGCCTTCGGCCTGGATGATCTGCTTGATCAGGCGGACGACGTCGTCAGTATCGAGAATGGTGAAATCGGAGCGCAGGCCGACAAGCTCGCCGTGGCGGCGCAGAAGTTTGACGCCGATCGAATGGAAGGTGCCGAGCCAGGGCATGCCTTCGACGGCGCCACCGACCAGCAACGCGATACGCTCCTTCATCTCGCGGGCCGCCTTGTTGGTGAAGGTGACGGCGAGGATCTGCGAGGGGAAGGCGCGGCCGGTATTGAGGATATGGGCGATGCGGGTCGTCAGTACACGGGTCTTGCCGGTGCCGGCGCCGGCGAGCACGAGGACCGGGCCTTCCAACGTTTCGACGGCTTCGGTCTGCTCGGGGTTCAGCCCGGCGAGATAATCCGGCCGCTTGCCGCCGTCGCGAGCCGCCATGGCGCGGGCGGCGATACCGCCACCGGCGGCGGACGCCCTTTCGGCGGGCGTGGCAGGCGGCTGCGGCTTGCGCGCCATCTCGCCCGGCTCTTCGTCGAAGAAGGGCATATCGTCGAAACTATTGCTCATGGCGCGTAATGTAGTGATTCGGGAAGGAAAGACCAGAAAAGATGTTCTGCTTTCATTCCCGAGCCGGCGCTATTCCAAGCGGTATGTTGCGGGCGGCAATGCCGCGGCCGAGCCCGGCTGTGGTCGCCATGCGGGCGGGCGGAGCTAAAATTTCGATCGCGGCGTGTCGGAACTGGTGCCGGTGGGGCGTCCTTGGGTCATCGGACAGCAGTCCGGATCAACACCCATCAACAAGGAGGCCGTTTCATGCCGAAGGTCGTTTCAAATCTCTGGTTCGCCGAGGAAGCGCGCGAAGCCGTCGAATTCTACGTGTCTGTTATCCCGGACTCCAGGATCGGCCGCACCACCATATTGCCGGCGGAAACGCCGAGCGGGCCTCCCGGCAGCGTCGAGCTGATCGAGTTCACGCTCGCCGACCAGGCCTTCCTGGCCATGAAGGCCGGCCCGCTCGATAGTTTCAACCATTCCTTCTCGATTGCGATTCTCGTGGAAAACCAAGCCGAGATCGATCGGATATGGGAGGCATTCCTCGCCAATGGCGGCACGCCGGAGGCGTGCGGCTGGCTGAAGGACCACTGGGGCCTTTCCTGGCAGATCGTGCCGCGCGTGCTTTCCGAGATGATCGCCGACAGCGATCGCGAGCGGGCCAAGCGCGTAACCGAAGTGATGCTCGGCATGGTCAAAATCGATGTCGCTGCGCTCCAGGATGCGTTCAACGGCTGAGAGGCCTGCGGAGACATGATAGCAATATCCGGCGCATGATCGTCATGCGCCCATTTCTCTAAGAATATCCCAAATTTTCGAGCGTCATATGGTCCGTCGCACATCGATATTCACCGATCGAAGCGGGCTCGCCGCCTGCCGATCGCTGATTTTCGAGATCGAATCACGGGCGACATTGCACACCTTTTTCATCTTTCTGTCACGTCGTGAAATGTGCTGATACCGCGATGGCGTTTTTCTCAACTATACTGACCGACAGTTTCGTACAGTAATTAAAGAACCGGTGGATGCACAATTTCGTGCATTGCTAGAAACAGCCGGTGAGCGTGGAATAACCGACGAAACTATTGATTCTCAGGAACGTCATGGCCATCTCGATGGTTATAAGGACACCTGAAGCCTGTGGCATTAACCTTGAATGGAGGGCCCATGCTGAGCGAATCCGTATTTGATGCGTTCACCCGCAGTTATGATGCGCGTCGCGAGACCGATATGTCGATCTCGGAGTATCTCGATCTTTGCAAAAAGGAACCGCTTGCCTATGCCAATGCGACCGAGCGCCTGCTCGCCGCGATAGGCGAGCCGCAGATGGTCGACACCGCCAGGGACACCCGCCTCGGCCGGATCTTCATGAACCGGACCATTCGGATCTATCCGGCCTTTGCCGGCTTCCACGGCATGGAAGAGACAATCGAACGCATCGTTTCCTTCTTCCGGCACGCGGCGCAGGGGCTCGAGGAGCGCAAGCAGATCCTCTATCTGCTCGGCCCGGTCGGCGGCGGCAAGTCATCGCTGGCGGAGCGGCTGAAGCTGCTGATGGAGGTTCATCCGATCTACGTGCTGAAGGCCGGTGACGAGGTCAGCCCCGTTTTCGAAAGTCCGCTCAACCTCTTCGACCCGGACACAATGGGATCGCTCCTGCAGGAGCAATACGGCATTCCCCTGCGGCGCCTGAGCGGACTGATGAGCCCGTGGTGCCTAAAGCGGCTCGACGACTTCGGAGGCGATATTTCCCGCTTCCGCGTCGTCAGAGTACAGCCTTCGCGGTTGCGCCAGATCGCCATCGCCAAGACCGAGCCTGGAGATGAGAACAATCAGGATATCTCGTCGCTGGTCGGCAAGGTCGACATCCGAAAGCTGGAGACCTATTCCCAGAACGATCCCGATGCCTACAGCTATTCGGGCGGCCTCAACCGCGCCAATCAGGGCGTGCTCGAATTCGTCGAAATGTTCAAGGCGCCGATCAAGATGCTGCATCCGCTGCTGACGGCGACGCAGGAGGGGAACTATATCGGCTCCGAGAATATTGGCGCCATACCCTTCTCCGGCATCGTCCTTGCGCATTCGAACGAGGCGGAATGGCAGACCTTCAAGGCCAACAAGAACAACGAAGCGTTCATCGACCGTATTTGCGTGATCAAGGTGCCCTACTGCCTGCGCGTGACGGAGGAGCAGAAGATTTACGAGAAGCTGATCGAGGGATCGGAACTCGCCGATGCGCCATGCGCCCCGGCAACGCTCGAAATGCTGGCCCGCTTCTCCGTGCTTTCACGCCTGCGCAAGCATGAGAATTCGACATACTTCTCGAAGATGCGCACCTATGACGGTGAAAGCCTGAAGGAGACGGATCCGCGGGCCCGCAGTGTCCAGGAATATCGGGACGCTGCCGGCATCGACGAGGGCATGGACGGCATATCGACCCGCTTCGCCTTCAAGGTGCTCGCCTCCACTTTCAATCACGACACCACGGATATCGGCGCCGATCCCGTTCATCTGATGTATGTGCTGGAGCAGTCGATCCGCCGCGAGCAGTTTTCCGACGATGTCGAGAAGCGATATCTGGAATTCATCAAGGCCGATCTTGCGCCGCGTTACGCAGAGTTCATTGGCAATGAGATTCAGAAGGCCTATCTTGAGTCCTATGCGGATTACGGACAGAATCTGTTCGACCGCTACGTGGACTATGCCGATGCCTGGATCGAAGACGTGGACTTCAAGGATCCCGATACCGGCCAGCTTCTCGACCGCGAGCTCCTCAACCAGGAACTGACGAAAATCGAAAAGCCGGCGGGGATCGCCAATCCGAAGGATTTCCGCAACGAAATCGTCAAGTTCTGCTTGAGATCGCGGGCAGCCAACGGCGGAAAGAATCCGTCGTGGACGAGCTACGAGAAAATCCGGGAAGTCATCGAAAAGCGAATGTTCTCGCAGGTCGAAGATCTTTTGCCGGTCATTTCCTTCGGATCGAAGAAGGATTCCGAAACGGAAAAGAAGCACAGCGAATTCGTCTCGCGCATGGCCGCGCGGGGTTACACGGAGAGGCAGGTTCGGCGCCTCGTCGAATGGTACATGCGCGTCAAACAGGCAAGTTAATGTGGAGCCAATATGCACATTGTCGACCGTCGGCTAAATCCGCGCGGTAAAAGTCTGGAAAATCGGCAACGGTTTCTTCGGCGCATGAAAGGCGCCGTGCAGCAGGCGGTAAAGCGTTCTCTGCAAAACCGGAACATTCGCGATGTGCTCGACGGCGGGGAAATCAGCCTGCCGATCGATGGAATGGCCGAGCCGAACTTGAGAAAGGGCGACGGCGGCATCCGCGACCATATCCTGCCTGGAAACAGGGCCTTCGTCGAAGGCGACATTCTTCCGCGCCCGCCGGGGAGCAGGGGCGGAAAACCCAAGGATGCGGGTGAGGGCGACGGCGAGGACGGCTTCCGCTTCGTGCTGACGCGCGAGGAATTCCTCGATGTGTTCCTGGACGATCTGGAACTGCCCGACCTTGCCAAGCGGCGCCTGGCCGAAACCGAGGAGGAAACTCCGTTCCGTGCCGGTTATTCCGTGTCGGGATCGCCGTCCAACATTGCCGTCGGTCGCACGACCAGGCTCGCGATGATGCGCCGTGTCGCGCTTCACCGTCCGCGCCGCGAAGAAATCGAAGCCCTGCAGCGGCAGATCGAGGAATGCGAGGACGACGAGAGCCGGCTGGCGCTTGAGGCAAAACTCAAATCCTTGACGGAAAAAAGCCGGCGCATTCCCTACATCGATCCGCTCGACGTGCGGTATCGCCGCTTCGAAAACGAGCCGAAGCCTGTGGCGAAGGCGGTGATGTTCTGCTTGATGGACGTCTCCGGTTCCATGTCGGAACACATGAAGGATCTGGCGAAGCGGTTCTATCTGCTGCTCTACCTTTTCCTGTCGAAGCGCTACAAGAAAGTGGAGATCGTCTTCATCCGCCATACCGACAAGGCCGAGGAAGTCGACGAGGAAACCTTCTTCTATGGCCCGGCAACGGGCGGCACGCTGGTTTCCAGTGCGCTAGCGGCAATGCGGGCGATCATCGCGGCGCGTTTCGATCCGGCGGAATGGAATATCTATGGCGCCCAGGCTTCGGACGGCGACAACGCTCATTCGGACGGGAACCTGAGCGGACAGCTGCTGCGCGAGATTTTGCCGCTGTGCCAGTATTTCGCCTATATCGAAGTCGGCGAAGAAGGCGGTGACTCCTCGGTATCCCGCTCGCCGCTTTGGATGCTCTATGACGGGATCCGTTCTGAACTGCAGCCGCTTTCGATGCGCAAGGTCTGCCGGCGAAACGAAATATTCCCTGTTTTCCACGATCTCTTCCAGAAACGTGACGCACAGTCGAAGGTGACGCCATGACCATGACGATGAGGCCACCAGAGCGGCTATTGTTCGAGGGGGCCGACTGGGACTTTTCAACGCTCCAGCGCATTCACGACGCCTGCGAGGAGATCGCGCTCGGCGAACTCGGCCTCGACGTTTATCCGAACCAGATCGAAGTCATCACCTCGGAACAGATGCTCGATGCCTATTCCTCGACCGGCATGCCGCTCTTCTACCGCCATTGGTCCTTCGGCAAACACTTTGCGCATCACGAAACCTTCTACCGTCGCGGGATGCGCGACCTCGCCTATGAGATCGTCATCAACAGCTCTCCCTGCATTTCCTACCTGATGGAGGAAAACACGGCGACGATGCAGACGCTCGTCACCGCGCATGCGGCCTTCGGCCACAACCACTTCTTCAAGAACAACTATCTCTTCAAGCTCTGGACCGATGCGGAGGGCATCCTCGATTACCTCGATTTCGCTAAGGGTTATATCACCCGCTGCGAGGAACGTTACGGCGAGGCGGTCGTCGAGCGCACGCTCGACGCAGCCCATGCGCTGATGTCGCACGGGGTGCATCGATACGCGGGCAAGACCACGATTGACCTTCGCCAGGAGGAGAAGCGGCAGCAGGAGCGCCGCGCCCACGAGGAGCAGATATTTAACGACCTGTGGCGTACGGTTCCCGTCGGCAAGACGCGGAAGGCGGGCGACAGCGGCCTGGAAAAGCGCCGCGCCGCCCTCGGGCTCCCTCAGGACAACATCCTATACTTTCTGGAAAAGTCGGCGCCACGGCTGCAGCCGTGGCAGCGCGAGATCCTTCGCATTGTCCGCCATGTCGCGCAATATTTTCATCCCCAGCGGCAGACCAAGGTGATGAACGAGGGAACCGCCACCTTCGTCCACTATCAGATCATGAACCGGCTTCACGAGCGGGGGCAGATCAGTGACGGAAACTTCCTCGAATTCCTGAAGTCGCACGCCAACGTCGTATTCCAGCCGAGCTATGACGACCGGCGGTTCTCGGGCTTCAATCCCTATGCGCTTGGCTTTGCGATGATGCAGGACATCGAGAGGATCGTTACGATGCCGACGGAAGAGGACCGTGCATGGTTTCCCGATATCGCCGGACGAGGCGATGCGATGGTCGTCCTGCGCGACATCTGGGCCAATTACCGGGACGAAAGCTTCATCAGCCAGTTCCTGAGCCCGAACCTGATCCGGCAGTTGCGGCTGTTCCATCTCTACGACGATCCGGAGCAGACCGAGGGGGTACTGGTTTCGGCGATCCATAATGAGCGCGGATACCTGCGCATCCGCCGCCAGCTCTCCCGCGAATACGATATCGGCTGGACCGATCCGGCAATCGATATCGTCGATGTCGACCTCGCCGGTGACCGCCGCCTGTTGCTGCAGCACATCGTCATGAATGGCTGCTATCTTCAGGAAAATGACACGAAACTCGTCCTGCAGCATCTCGCCGATCTCTGGGGCTATGACGTGTTGCTTCAGGAAATCGACAGTTCCAGCACGGTGGCGAGAGAACACACGGCGAGCCCGCGCAAGATCGTTCAATAATCAGCCGTTGTGATGGCGGGCGATGATGAGCAATTGTCGGTGGCAACAAGCACAAAGTCTTAGTAGTTTGCCGCCGTTGCAATCGCCCACTTGATCTCGACCAGTTTCAGCCTTTGCAGCGATCTTTCCCGGGGCGGATAGCGCGGAGACGAGAGACAATGAGTGAAACGCGGCGCAAGCTGACGACGATCTTCTGTGCTGACGTGCAGGACTATACGCGGCTGATGGGGGCCGACGAGGAGGGGACGCTTGCGAGCCTGAAGCGCTGCCGGGAGTCGATGGGGCGCCTGATCGAAAGCCATGGCGGCCGCGTCGTCAATACCTGGGGCGACGGGCTGATCGCCGATTTCCCGAGCGTGGTCGAGGCGGTGCGTGCGGCCGTCGACACCCAGAACGAACTCGCGGGTTTCAACGCCCGCCGCCCGGCCGACGGTCGCATGCTCTTCCGCATCGGCATCAATCTCGGCGACGTAATCGTCGAGGGCGACGACATCTATGGCGACGGCGTCAATATTGCGGCGCGGCTGCAGACGTCGGCTGCGGCCGGCGGCATCGTGATATCGAGCACCGTCTACGACCAGGTCCGCAACAAGGTGGCTGTCGGTTTCGAGTTTCTCGGACCGCTGATGGTAAAGAACGTCGATGAAGGCGTGCCGAGCTACGCGGTAAAGATCGGCGATACCAGGGACGAGACGCCCTCTGCAGAACGATCCGGCTCCGCGCGGCCGCAGCCGGCGCCGGTTATGGCGGCCGCTAAGGCCGAGACAACCCCAGCACCGGGCGGACGCAGGCTGTATGGCGTGCTCGGCGTCATCGCCGGCGCCCTGATCGGTATCAATCTGCTGTCGTGGCAGGGCGTCTTCTGGGCGCGTTTTCCGGTGCTCGCGCTTGCCGTCGTCGCGGCGCTCGCCTGGAACCGCGACCAGACCCGGTTCAATCGCAAGATCACCTTGCTGGCGATCCTGGCGCTCGGCCTTGCCGGCATCAACCTCTTCACCTGGACGGGGCAGTTCTGGGCGATTTGGCCGATACTGGGCATTGCGGCCGTGATGGGCCTGCGGTGGTCGATGCGCCGATAGGCATCCAACCCGCATCCTCAGGGATTTTGTACGGTATCTTGCCCGACAATTGGCGGGATCAAAGACACGGGCGAGTGTTCATTCAAGCAAAAGTGAGCGGCCGGGTTATTTCCATTCTTTGCTGATATTACAAATCGGTAATGCCGGCTGCTTATGCTTGCCGGTAAGCTGTAAACGCGCGATATTGTCGCATCAGACGGGAATCTCGATCCCGCAGCGCCTCTTTCGACCGACCCTGGTCCAACCTCGAGTCCCTCCGGAGACGTGAATGGCCTTCTGGAAGCAGTTTGTACTTTCGCTCATCGTCATTATTGCCGGCTTTGCCGCGTGGGTTTTCTTCGTGCCCGGCGCTGGCGATACGATGCGCGATGCAGGTATTCCAGACAGCATCGTTTCCAAGATCGCGCCGAAGGCCGAGGAGACGGCCGATGCCGACGCTCCGGCCCGGGCGCAAGGGCAGCAGGGTGGTGAGGGGCAGGGAGAGGGGAACCGCCGCAATGGCGGCGGGCGCAACAACACCATTCTCGTCGCGACGCAGGCGGTCGTCCAGGGCATCGTCAACGACCGGCTGAACGCCATCGGCACGGGTGATGCGATCCGTTCGGTCGCGGTCACGCCGCAGGCATCGGGCACGATCCGCGAAATCCTCATCAAGTCGGGCGACAGGGTGAAGGCCGGCCAGGTGCTCGCCAAGCTCGACAGCGAGGAGCAGGTGATCGCCCGCGGCCAGGCTGATGTGGCGGTCAAGGCCGCCGTCGAGAAGTCCAATCTCTATCACAACATCAAGTCCAGCGTGTCGCGCATGGACGTGTTCGATTCGGAGATCGCCGAGCAGGGCGCGCGGCTGCAGCTGCAGGCCGCCGAGCTCAATCTCGCCCGACGCAACATCACCGCGCCGATCGACGGCATCGTCGGCATCGTGCCGGTCAATATCGGCGACAACGTCACGACGAGCATCCCGATCGTCACGCTCGACGACCGTTCGGAAATCCTAGTCGACTTTTGGGTACCTGAGAGGTTCGCCAATACGGTTGAGGTCGGCCAGCCTGTCGAGGCGATGTCGGTCGCAAGGCCCGGGCAGGTGTTCTCTGGGGTGATTGAGGCGGTCGACAATCGCATTGATGCGGCGAGCCGTACGTTGCGCCTGCGCGCCAAGATTGACAACTCATCGGACGAGCTGCGTGCGGGCATGTCCTTCAGCGTCAGCATGAAATTCCCCGGAGACAAATATCCGGCGGTCGATCCGCAGTCCGTACAGTGGGATTCGCAAGGGTCCTTCGTCTGGCAGGTTACGAACGACAAGTCGCATAAGGTGCGGGTGAGCGTCGTGCAGCGCAATCCCGACTTCATTCTCGTCAAGGCCGACCTGAAGGACGGCGACAAGATCGTGACGCAGGGCCTGCAGCGCGTGCGTGAGGGTGGGGCGGTGCGCGTGAGCGCCGATGTCGCCGCGACTGCGGAGGTCGCCACGCAATGAACGTGACCGAGATTCATCAGGATAGGGCGTCGGGCAAGCAGAGCTTCACTGCACTTTTCGTTCGCCGGCCGATCCTGGCGCTGGTGTTTAACACGCTGATGGTCGTTGCCGGTCTTGCCGCCTATGTCGGCGTCGAGGTGCGCGAACTGCCCGATGTCGACCGTCCCGTCGTCACCGTGCGCACCACCTTCGACGGCGCATCGCCGCAGACGATCGACCAGGAACTGACCAAGGTGATCGAGGGGGCGGTCGCGCGCGTCAGCGGCCTGAAATCGATTTCGTCGACCTCGTCCTTCGGTCAGAGCCGGGTGACGCTGGAATTCTCGGATGCGATCGATCTCTCGGTCGCCGCCAACGACGTGCGCGACGCGATCGGCCGCATCACCCAGAACCTGCCCGACGAAGCGGATGCGCCGCAGATCGTCAAGGCGGATTCGGATTCCTCGGCGATCATGCGCCTTGCCGTCACCTCCACCAATCTCAACATGGACGATCTGACCCAGCTTGTCGAAAACGAGGTGATCGATCGTCTCGCCTCCGTCGACGGGGTTGCCGACGTCGAGGAATATGGCGACCAGGAGAAGGTCTTCCGCGTCGATGTCGACCAGGGGGCTCTTGCCAGCCGGGGGCTGACCATCAGTGACCTGACGAAGGCACTCGACAATGCCGCACTCGACGTGCCGGCCGGCTCGCTGAAGAGCAATACGCAGGATATCGTGGTGCGTGCGACTGCCAACCTGCAGACCCCGGCCGATTTTTCCAACGTCATCCTGCAGGACCGCGTCCGGCTTGGTGACGTCGCGACGGTGATGCTTGGACCACGCGACGGCGAAACGGCGCTGCGCTCCAACGGCAAGCCGGGCATCGGCCTCGGCATCATCCGCCAGGCGCAGTCGAATACGCTGAACATATCGACCGGCATCAAGGCGGCCGTCGACCAATTGTCGAAGACGCTGCCCGAGGGCACGACGATCGCCATCACCAGCGACGACGCCGTCTTCATCCAGGGTGCGATCCACGAAGTGGTGCTGGCGCTGGTGCTCGCCGCCGTCATCGTCACCGCCGTCATCTACCTCTTCCTGCGCGACTGGCGGGCGACACTGATCCCGGCGGTCAGCATGCCGGTGGCGCTGATCGGCACGCTGGCGGCGATCTACATGGTCGGCTTCTCGATCAACATCCTGACGCTGCTCGCGATCGTGCTGGCGACCGGCCTCGTCGTCGACGATGCGATCGTGGTGCTCGAAAATATCGTACGCCGGCGCTCCGAAGGCATGGGGCCGCGCGCTGCCGCCGTGATCGGAACGCGCGAGGTGTTCTTCGCCGTCATCGCCACGACGGCGACGCTGGCGGCGGTGTTCATTCCGCTCTCATTCTTGCCGGGACAGGTCGGTGGCCTCTTCCGCGAATTCGGCTTCGTGCTCGCCTTCTCGGTCGGTCTATCGTCGATCGTGGCGCTGACGCTGTGTCCGATGCTCGCCTCGCGCATGCTGACCAAGCCGATGCTCGAAGATCACGGCATGCTCGGCCGCTTCGGCGGGGCGCTCGCCGATCTCTACAAATGGGCGCTGCACGGCTGTCTCAACGCGCCCTTCGTCGTCATCCTGTTCTCGGTGATCTTTGCCGGCGCGGCGCTCGTCGCTTTCTCGACGGTGAAGAGCGAGCTGACGCCAGAAGAGGACCGGTCGCTGGTAATGATGCGGCTGACGACGCCGCAGGGATCGAGCCTCGAATATACCCGCGACAAGATGCAACTCGTCGAGGAATATCTGCAGCCGCTGGTCGACAGCGGCGACATCCGCAATATCTTCTCGATCTCCGGCCAGGGCGGTTCGCTGAACAGCGGCTTCATGGTGCTGACGCTCGCCCCCTGGGGAGAGCGTGACAGGACGCAGACGGAGATCGTCGGCGATATCAACCAGGCAGCCTCCAGGGTGCCGGCCCTGCGCGGCAATGCTATTTCCTCGAACAGCCTTCGCATCCGCGGCGCCGGCAGTGGTCTGCAGATGGCGCTGATCGGCAATGATCACGTGGCGCTGACGGCGGCGGCCGCCAAGCTGGTTCAGTCGCTCGAGGCCACCGGCCAGTATGATACGCCGCGCCTGACCAACGAGCCCAGCCAGGCGCAGGTATCGGTGGCGATTGATCGCGAGCGCGCCTCGGATCTCGGCATCGACATAACCGGGCTTTCGACGGCAATCCAATCGCTGCTCGAAGGGCGCTCGGTGGTCGACGTCTTCGTCGACGGCGAATCCTATCCCGTGCTTTTGACCTCGACGACGCGGCCGATCGACGATCCGACCGATCTTGAGAACGTGTTTCTGAAGACCGGCGACGGCAAGATCGTACCGATGTCGGTCATCGCCACGATGAAGGAAGGTTCGGTCGCGCCGCAGCTCAACCGCGAGCAGCAGCTCGCCTCCGTCGCGATCACTGCCGGCCTCAGGAACGGCATGTCGCTCGGCGATGCCGTCAGCCAAGTGACTGCGCTCGCCGAGCCGCTGCTGCCGCCAGGCTCCCGCCTGCTGCCACTGGCCGAGGCGGCGACGCTCGAAGAGAATTCGAGCGGCATGGCGCTGACCTTCGGCTTCGCCATCGTCATCATCTTCCTGGTGCTGGCCGCGCAGTTCGAAAGCGTGCTGTCCTCGCTGATCATCATGTCGACGGTGCCGCTTGGTCTTGCCTGCGCCGTCTTCGCACTTGTTATCACCGGCTCCAGCCTCAACATCTACAGCCAGATCGGCCTGGTGCTGCTCGTCGGCGTCATGGCGAAGAACGGTATCCTGATCGTCGAATTCGCCAATCAGCTGCGTGACCGGGGCGAGGATGTGCGGTCCTCGATCGAGAAGGCCTGCGCGCTGCGCCTTCGTCCCGTGATGATGACGATGATCGCCACCATCCTCGGCGGCGTGCCGCTGGTCTTTGCCCATGGCGCTGGCGCCGAAGCACGCGTTGCGCTCGGCTGGGTGATCGTCGGCGGTCTCGGTTTCGCGACGCTGGTGACGCTGTTCATCACGCCGGTCGCCTATCTGCTGCTTGCCCGCTTCGCCAAGCCGCACGCCCACGAGGAAGCGCGCCTGCACGAAGAGATGTCGGTCGCCACACGGCCGCGCGCCGCACCCGACGACGAGCAGCTGCAGGCTGCCGAATAAGGTTTTTTCCGATTACGAAACGCCGCCGGTCAACCTCGTCCGGCTGCGTTTCTTATGGTGTCTGAAACCTTGCCAAATTAGCTAAATTACTTCTGAAGTTTAGTCGTTTGTTAAGCATAAACGGCAATGATTGTGACCAGTAACCGACCGGTCTTCTTCGTTTCTTGAAGGCTGCGATGCGCTGGAGTTTCAGCGACCCCGGACATGAATGTCCGTGCGGCACGGTTCATTTTTAGTTCAGTTTGCGTCTGTTGTGTTTTGGAGTTTAGTACCGTGAGTATTTATCAGCGCGTCTCCGTGGATGCGGCGCTTTATGTGCTGCGCGATATCAATCGGAATATGACGGTCACGCAAAACCACATCACGACGGGTATGCGTGTCGAAAAAGCCAGCGACAACGCCGTCTACTGGTCGATCGCCACCACCGCGCGGACCGACAATAAAGCGGTTTCGGCGATCCAGGATGCGCTTGGCATGGCCGCAGCGACGATGGGAACGGCCTATACCGGCGTTCAGAGCGTCATCGACGTCGTCTCCGAAATCAAGGCAAAGCTGGTTGCCGCAACCGAAGACGGCATCGACAAGAACAAGGTCAACGAAGAGATCAAACAGCTGCAGGAGCAACTGCGCAGCGTTTCGGAATCGGCTACCTTCAACAGCGACAACTGGGTGGTCCTCACCAACGATGCGACGCCGACGCAGCCGCGCCAGATTCCGGCCTCGTTCATCCGCAACGCCGACGGCACGATCTCGATCGGCATGCTGAGCTACCATATCGACAATACGCCCGTCGGAGCGACGACCTCCAAGGACGCGCGCTACCTGATCGACGACCGTGCCACCGGTTCCGGCGAATATGGGGTGCTGACATCGGCCTATTTCGCCACCGAACTCGGTGCTGCTCAAAATTACGTGCTGATGACGAGCAAGAACGGCACCACCACCGGGCAGGTGGTGATCTCGGTGACATCAAGCACGACACAGGGCCAGATCGGCCAGATGATCAGCGTCGTAGATGCCGCGCTGACGCAGCTGACGACGGTCGGTTCGGCCTTCGGCGCGCTGGAAAAGCGCATCAACTTGCAGAACGACTTCGCCACGAAACTGCACGACAACATCACCGCCGGCATCGGCCGGCTTGTCGATGCCGACATGGAGGAGGAGTCGAGCAGGCTGCGGGCGCTGCAGACACAGCAGCAGCTCGGCCTGCAGTCGCTGAACATCGCCAACGCCACTTACGACACCATGCGGCGGCTCTTCCAGAACTTCTAAAGGTACGATCCTCCGGCCAACCGCCCTCGTGGTTTGATACGGCCCTTCGTTCGTCACTGCAATCGATTCACTGGATCGATTGCTCCGCTCCTCACCCGCATCATAAGGGCTGATCGCTGTGCCTTGCCGCCGCGCAGGGGCGGCCGTCCGCTAAAACTGGTGATATCAGCGCATTCCCGCAACATGGCTGTGTTTCGGCGCCCGAATTTGCCCTATCAGGAGAACATCTTCATTTTCTTGCCGCAATCCTTGCCATTTGCTCGCATCAGTCGAACGGAGACCGTCCTGTCCATGATCAAAAAATTCATACTTCTCGCTATTGCCGCAAGCTATCTCAGCGCCTGCACGACGACCGATCCCTATACCGGTGAACAGAAGGTTTCCAATACGGCCGGCGGCGCGGCGCTTGGCGCGCTCGGCGGCGCTCTCGTCGGCGTGGCTGTCGGCGGCGGCGGCCACGGCAAGCGCAATGCGGCGTTGATCGGCGCAGGCGTCGGCGCTCTCGCTGGCGGCGCGATCGGCAATTACATGGACCAGCAGGAATCCGAGCTTCGCGCCCAGCTCGAAGGCACCGGCATTTCGGTGACCCGCAACGGCGACAACATCATCCTCAACATGCCCTCGAACATCACCTTCGACGTCGACCAGGACGCAGTGAAGCCGGGCTTCTATCCGACGCTGAATTCGGTGGCGATCGTACTGCGCAAGTTCAACCGCACGCTGATCGACGTCAACGGCCATACGGATTCGACCGGCAGCCTGCAGCACAATCAGGACCTGTCGCAGCGCCGCGCACTTTCGGTTGCCGATTATCTCGGCGGCCAGGGCATCGACCAGCGCCGCGTCTCCGCCGTCGGCTTCGGCCCGTCGCAGCCCGTTGCCTCCAACGCGAGCGAGGCCGGCCGCGCGCAGAACCGCCGCGTCGAGATCCAGATCGCGCCGATCACGCAGGGCTGAACCGAATTTACTGCCTTTGAAACGGCCGGGCTAAGCCCGGCCGTTTCTGTTAGTGCTGCATCGTTGCGCCCTTGGTGATCTTGTCGACGATCTTCTTTTCGGCGCGCAGCGCGATGCCGACCACCTTGGCGTCTTCGGGCGCAAATTCTGCGAAGACGGCGCGGTTCGCCGCGTCGTGGCCGGTCGCAAACATCTCCTCGATGAACAGCGAGCTGGTGATATCGCGCTCCAGCGCGCGGCGGTGGACGGCTGATATGGTCGCCTCGTCGGCGGAGAGCACGATGATCGGCTGGATCGATAGGGGATTGTAGAGATTGCCAGCGCGGTCCCTGTAGGCTTCACCGATGATCTCGGGATGCCGGCCGGCGATGCCCGTCATCAGGAAGGCGGTGACGTTCAGCTTCTGCCAGCCGGCAAGATTGTTTCGCAGGACGACGGCAATTTTGGTATCAAACATCGGACGGTCTTTCACCTATCTACGGATTTATGGAGTATCGGGCGCGTTGAACCAGGACTTACATCCGCAGGTCTTCGAAGGTCTTGAACGTTTGTGCGCCGGACCATCCGGCAACGCCATCCTGGCTGCGCCGGCCTTTCCCGGCATCGAGCGCATCGAGGCGCAGTTCGCAGGCAATGCTTTCGAGCCGCATCGGCACGACACCTATGCACTCGGCGTGACTCTGAAGGGGGTTCAAACCTTCCGCTATCGCGGCGAGCGGCGCTTCAGCCTGCCGGGGCAGGTGATCGTGCTGCACCCCGACGAAGAGCATGACGGCGGGGCGGGGACGGAGGATGGGCTGCAATACCGCATGCTTTATCTGGAACCATCGCTGCTTCTTGAATGCTTGAAGGCGGATGGCGTCGGCCTGCCTTTTGTCGATGAACCCGTTATCGGCGATCCGGCGCTAGCAGGCGTGCTGCTGGCAGCACTTAGCGAACTCGACCGCGAACTGGATGAGCTTTTCGTCGACGATTTCGTATCGTGGGTGACAGGCGGGCTGTCACGGCATGCGCGCATGCCGCGCCGGCCGCTCGGCCTCGTCGCCTGGCGGCAGGCGCGGGCGGCACGGGATTATCTCGAGGCGCATGCGACCCGGGCAGTGAATTCCGGCGAGCTTGAGGCGGTGACGGGTCTCGATCGTTTCGCGCTGGCGCGGCATTTCCGGGCGGCCTTCGCCACCAGCCCGCATCGCTACCTCCTGATGCGACGGCTGCAGCGGGCCCGGGCGATGATCGGCGGGGGCGAGGGGATTTCCGATGTGGCGGCGGCGACCGGCTTTGCCGACCAGAGCCATCTCAACCGCCATTTCAAGAAGGCCTACGGCGTGACGCCCGGCCAATGGGCTGCACTCGCGCGCAAGCCCAAGCAGGGCACTAGACGGGATTTTCCACAAGGCCGGAACGGCGGGCAATGAAGCGGGCAAGCATCGGGCCGATCATCAGGATCACCAGGAAGCGGCCGGTCTGCATCGCCATCACGAAGGGCACGTCGACATCGCTGGAGGCGGCGATGATGGCGACGGAATCGGCGCCGCCAGGGCTGGTGGCGAGATAGGCGGTCAGCGGATCGATGCCGGCGAAGACGTGAAGTGCTACCGCCATGCAACCGCAGAGTGCCATCAGCAGCACGATGCAGGCCGACACCCTCGGCAGGGCGCGCGCCACGTGCTTGAGGATCGAGCGGGTGAACCGCAGGCCGATGCTCCAGCCGACCAGCGCATAGGCGAGGGCGAGCAGCCACATCGGTAATTCAATTTTCAGGAGGCCCACGCCCTGCAGCAAGGCGCCGAGGAAGAGCGGCACGATGATCGTGCCGCCCTGGAGGCGCAGGCGCCGGACGCCATAAGCACAAAAGGCGGCAAAAGCCATCGTCGCTGCAAAGGCCGGCCAGTCGATCTCGGGAAAGAGGACGAGCGGCGGCGGCTCGGCGCCGTCGGCTGCCACCCACAGGCGCGAGATCACAGAGGCCCCGACGGCGACGAAGACGACGCGCAGATACTGCATGAAGGCGACGAGACGGGCATCGGCGCCATAGGCTTCCGACATGATGACCATGGCGGAGGCGCCGCCCGGCGAGGAACCCCAGACCGCGGTCGTCCCCGGCAGCACCTGCCAGCGCGTCAAAAGCCAGCCGAGGCCGGTGGCGATGGCGATGACCGAGAAGATGAACAGCAGAAAGAGTGGTGCGTCCTTCGCCATGGTGCCGAGAATGTCCGGAGTGATGGTGCGCGCCATCATCAGGCCGACGAGGACCTGGCCGAACTGCAGCGGCCAGAAGGGCACGCGAAGCTTTCCCTTGCCGACGGTCAACGCCAGTGCGATTGCCGCGACCATCGGTCCGATCAGCAGCGAGGCCGGCAGAGCGAAGAGTTCGAGGAAGACGACGAGAGCGGTCGAAAGTGCCAGGAGCAGCGCCCATTTCGGCAGGCCGACATCCCGCATTAGGCGGCTCGCGTCGCTGAATGACATGATCCCCGTATCTTTCCTAGAACAGGATGATTTTAGGCCGGGTCGGCCAAAATCTGAATCCTGCTCTACATTAAATAGTTAGAGCACGACCGGCGCGAGAGCCCTTAAAGGCTGAAGATGGGAAGAGGCTCCGGCATGACGAAGAAAGGCCGGCTACAAGAGCCGGCTGGCGCGGGTCCGGTATAGGCGGGCGCGAGGCGGGCGGTCAATTGCGAAATCTGGCTTCTAGGCCCCGGAATGCGAAACTGAATCATGCGACCGCTTCAAGTCGTTGTTTTTATGCATGTCAGCTTTCCAAGCCGCTGAACGGTTTCGGGCTGGGTGCCTCAGAAACGTACATGGCCGACGAGAAAGTCGAGCAGTGCGCGTACGCGCGGCGGCAGCGGGCCGCCCTGGCCCATATAGACGGCGTAGAACTCCTCGAGATCGCCGGGATTGGCCTCTTCGAGTACCGGCACCAGGCGCCCGGCATCGATATCGCCGCGCACGGTGAAGGCGGCGAGCCGGGCAAGGCCGACGCCTGACAAAGCGAGGTGACGCATGGCTTCGCCGTCTCCCACCTGCAGGCCCGGGGTGATCGGGATCATCACCGTTTCGCCACCTTCGCGCAGCGGCCAGCCCTCGATGGCGCGGGCGTAGGAAAAGCCGATGCGGCAATGGTGGCGGAGATCGGCGATCGTGCGTGGTTTGCCATGACGCGAGAGATAGTCCGGCGATGCGACAATGATCTTGCCGGTGACGCCAAGCTTGCGGGCGATCAGGCTGGAATTCTTCAAGGGGCCGGCGCGGATTGCGACATCGGCGCGCTCCTCCATCAGGTCGACTATCCTGTCGGTATGGGAAATATCCAGCGTCACGGCCGGATGAAGCGCCATGAAGGCCGGCACGAGCGGCGCCAGCACATGGTTGCCGAAAGAGCCGCTGGTGTTGATGCGGATGCGGCCTGAGGCCTGTTCACCTGTCGATGCTTGACGTTCGGCCTCGGCAATATCGGCAAGGATGGTAATGCAGCGCTCATAGAAGGCACAGCCTTCCGGCGTCAATTGCAGCCTGCGGGTGGAGCGGTTGACGAGGCGGGCGCCGAGGCGTGTCTCCAGCCGGGCGACGAGTTTGCTGACAGCCGACGGCGTCATGCGCCGTGCCGTGGCGGCCGCGGAAAAACCGCCGCGCTCGACGACGCTGACGAAGACTTCCATTTCGCCGGAGCGATTGATGTCTTGACGGCTCATGATGAATTCAAGTCACAGATGATTTGCTTGTAGGCAATCTATATCATCGGGTGATTGAGGTCTATCTCATAGGAAATACAGGAGACAGATCCATGGACTACAGAAATCTCGGCGCTTCCGGCCTCAGAGTGCCGGTCTTGAGCTTCGGTGCGGGCACATTCGGCGGCAGCGGGCCGCTGTTCGGCGCCTGGGGCAATACCGATGCCGAGGAAGCGCGGCGGCTCGTCGACATTTGCCTGGAAGCCGGCGTCAATCTCTTCGACACGGCCGACGTCTATTCGGCTGGCGCGTCCGAGGAGGTGCTCGGCCAGGCGATCCGTGGCCGGCGCGACGCTGTGCTGATCTCAACGAAGACGGCGCTGCCGATGGGCGAGGGGCCGCAGGACTGGGGAACGTCGCGGGCGCGATTGATCCGCGCGACCGAGGATGCGCTGCGCCGGCTCGGGACCGACTATATCGACCTGCTGCAGCTTCACGCCTTCGATGCCTCAACGCCGGTCGAGGAGGTGCTGTCGACGCTCGATGGGCTCGTTGCAGCAGGCAAGATCCGCTATGTCGGCGTTTCCAATTTTGCCGGCTGGGAACTGATGAAGTCGCTTGCCGCCGCAGAGCGTCACGGCCATCCGCGTTATGTCGCCCATCAGGTCTATTATTCGCTGGCAGGGCGCGATTACGAATGGGAGCTGATGCCGCTTGGCGCCGACCAGGGTGTGGGAGCTCTCGTCTGGAGCCCGCTTGCCTGGGGACGGCTGACCGGCAAGATCCGCCGTGGCCAGCCGCTGCCCAAGGCTAGCCGGCTGCATGAGACGGCACAATACGGCCCGCCCGTCGACGACGAGAAGCTGTTCGACATCGTTGAGGTCCTGGACGCCATCGCGGGCGAGACCGGCCGGACGGTGCCGCAGATCGCCATCAACTGGCTGCTTAACCGGCCGACGGTATCGAGCGTCATCATCGGCGCCCGCAACGAGGAGCAGCTCAGGCAGAATCTCGGCGCGGTCGGCTGGAGCCTGTCGAAGGAGCAGATCGAAAGGCTCGACGCCATCAGCGCGGTGACAGCGCCCTATCCCTATTTCCCCTATCGGCGGCAGGAGGGTTTTGCCCGGCTCAATCCACCGATCGTATGAGGCGCCGGGGACAGCGGATTTGTCTATAGCGGACGGCCTATAACAAAGTGGGAGTGAAATCTTCTGCCAATCTTAACTGGACAGCCGCTTTGACTTGCCGCATACCCAGCCTGCTGCATAATTCCTTAAATCGGAATCGATTTAAGGATGAAATTATGCAGCAATTTTAGAGTTCTACAGCGTCCTTTGCTCGTCTGAAAAGACGCGCGGCGCTGTAGCCTGCGGAACACGATGTGGTTTCTGCGGAATGGCAGGGAGATCAACGGGATGGCGCTGAAGGACGCGAAGGCGGGCACACGCAACGAGGCGGGAATTGCCGCGGTGCTAGGCATTCTCAAGCAGAGCTTCGGCGAGCGTTTCCAGACCGGCCAGTCCTTCCGCGAACAGCATGCGCATACGACCACCTATATCCCGCCGCAACTGCCCGACGGCGTGCTTTTCGCCGAGAGCGCCGACGATGTGAAGGCGGCGGTCAGAGCCTGTGCGACCCACAAGGTGCCGGTGATCGGTTTCGGCGTCGGCACCTCGCTGGAGGGTCAGGTCAATGCCGCCAATGGCGGTATTTCGATCGATTTCAGCCGCATGAACCGGGTGATCGAGGTCAATCCCGAAGATCTCGACTGCACCGTCGAACCGGGTGTGACACGCGAGGCGCTGAACATCCACCTGCGCGATACCGGCCTGTTCTTCCCGATCGATCCCGGCGCCAACGCCTCGATCGGTGGCATGGCCTCGACGCGGGCCTCCGGCACCAATGCCGTGCGCTATGGAACGATGAAGGACAATGTCCTTGCCGTAACCGCCGTCACTGCCAATGGCGAGGAGATCCGCACGGCCCGGCGCGCCCGCAAATCTTCGGCGGGCTACGATCTGACGCGGCTCTTCGTCGGCGCCGAGGGCACGCTTGGCATCCTGACCTCGGTGACGCTGCGTCTGCAGGCGATCCCTCAGAAGATTGCCGGAGGGGCCTGCGCCTTTCCGAGCATCAAGGCCGCCTGCGATGCCGTCATCATGACGATCCAGATGGGCATTCCGGTGGCGCGTATCGAGTTGCTCGACACGGTACAGATGCGGGCCTGCAACGCCTATTCCAAGCTTTCCTATGCCGAAAGCCCGACGCTGTTCCTCGAATTCCACGGCACCGACGAGACGGTGCCGCTGCAATCGGCAGCCTTTGCCGAGATCGCGGCGGAATGCGGCGGCGGCGAATTCCTATGGACCGCCAATGCCGAGGAGCGGACGAAGCTCTGGAAAGCGCGCCACGACGCCTATTGGGCTGCAAGGGCGCTGGCGCCCGGGCTTGCCGCACTTTCGACCGATGTTTGTGTTCCGATATCGAGGCTTGCCGATTGTGTTTCCGAAACGCAGGCGGATATCGAGGAGCATGGGCTGCTGGGGCCGATCGTCGGCCATGCCGGCGACGGGAACTTCCATGTGCTGCTGTTGTTTGATGACAAGAGCACCGAAGGCGTCGCCGTGGCCGAGAGCTTCGTGCAGCGACTCAACCAGCGGGCGCTCGAAATGGACGGGACTTGCACCGGTGAACACGGGATCGGGCAAGGCAAGATGGCGTTTCTGGAACAGGAGCTCGGCGGCGCGGTGGATCTGATGCGACAGGTGAAACAGGCGCTCGATCCGGACGATATCTTCAATCCCGGCAAGATTTTCCACCATGGCTGAAAACGGAACATTCTCATGAAGTTGGGCCTTGCCCCCTGCATGAATAGCGCTAGAACAAGATGATGTTGGGGCCGGCTCGCCCTGAAATCTGAATCCTGTTCTCAAATAAAGAGTTAGAGCATGATGTCGTCCGAAAACCGCTCACACTTTGCGGCATCATGCTCTGGTGTCGGCAACAGAATCCCGAATGGAGACGCTTTGCATTGGTAGGCCGGTTCCTCGTCTTTCTGGGGGGAGTGATCGTCGTAGTGCTGTTCGTGGCGCTGCTTGCGCCGCTGTTCATCGACTGGACGGATTTCCGCAAGAATTTCGAGGATCAGGCAAGCCGCATCATCGGCAAGAAGGTCACCGTCTACGGCACGGTGGATGCACGCCTGCTGCCGTTCCCGTCGGTGACGCTGCATGACGTGCGCGTCGGCCAGGAAGCGGACGGCACGCCGATCGTCAAGGTCGAGCAGTTCTCCATGGATGCGGAGCTTGCACCTTTCCTGTCGGGCGAAGCGCTGATCTTCGACATGCGCGTCGTCAATCCGAAGGTGCGCTTGAGATTGCTCAAGGACGGCACGCTCGACTGGATGCGCGGCAGCCGCGCGGAAATACCGGCAAGGACGGTCGTTCTCGAAAACGTGCATGTCAGCGGCGGCGAGGTCGAGTTCATCGACGATCAGTCGGGTCGCTCGCGTCGCATCACCGGCCTCAACGCGGAAATGTCGGCAAAGTCGCTGGCTGGTCCGTGGCGCATCGAGGGCGACGCAGCGCTCGACGGCGAGCACGGCGGCTTCTCGATCTCGAGCAGTCAGCCGGACGAGAAGGGCGTGCTGCGCATGCGCACGAGGCTTTCGCCGGACAAACACCCTGTCAGCGTCGATCTCGATGGCGAGCTGAAGCTCGTCGATAGCAAGCCGAACTATCAGGGCCAGCTTTCGGCTGCGATCGAAATCCGCAACAGCGCCAAGCCCGCCAACAAGAAAGAGCAGCCGCCGCGCGTCAAGGGCCGCTTCGAGCTCACCAATGAACGCATCCGCATTCCCGAATACCGGATGGAGATCGGCCCGACGGACGATCCCTATGTCATAACCGGCGAGGCGACGCTCGATACCGGCAATGCGCCGGAATTCCTGCTGACCGCCGTCGGGCAGCAGATCGACGTCAACCGCATCGGCAATCAGGGGTCAGCCGGCAAGACGACGCGGGATCCAGCTGTTTCGGCGCGCCAGCGGCTGAATTCGCTGATCGATATCGTCGCGCAGGTGCCGATCCCGCAGGTGCCGGGCAAGGCGAGCGTCAAGCTGCCGGCGATCGTCGCCGGCGATACGACGCTGCGCGACGTGCAGCTGGAGCTCGAACCGGCCGGCACCGGCTGGATGATCGACAGCGCCACCGGCACGCTGCCGGGGCGCACGCAGGTGGAAGGCAAGGGCAAGCTCCTGCTTCAGGGCGAACCTTCGTTCAACGGCCAGATCGTGGTGGCCTCCAGCCAGCCGACGGGGCTTGCCTCCTGGCTTGCCGGCTCGGTCGATCCGGCCATCCGGCAATTGCGGCAGGCGGGCTTTTCCGCCAATGTCAGCCTGACGCATGAATTGCAGCGTTTTGAAAACCTTGAGATTGCCATCGGACCGGCGACGCTGAAGGGTCGGCTGGAGCGCCAGGCGATCTCCGGCCAGCCGCCGACACTGTCGGTGGCGCTAAATGGCGATACGCTCGATCTCGACGCGCTGCAGGCGCTGAGCGGGCTGATGACCGGCCAGGATGCCGGCGATAACGTGCTCGACCACAAGATCGCCGCCCAGCTCAAGGCCGACAAGTTCACCGCCTTCGGTGTCGACGCCGAGAATGTCGAGACCACCTTTACGATCGCCGATGGGGCACTCGCCATCGACCGGCTGTCGATCAAGAATATCGCCGGCGCCGAGCTGACGGCAACGGGCAGGGCAGAAGGTTCGCTGCTCGATTACAAGGGTGCGGGCGAGATCACCTTCAAATCGGCCGATCCCGGCGGCTTTTTCACCATGTTGCGCGAGCACCTGCCACATCACCCGGTGCTCGACCGGCTGGTGCGCAATGCCGGCTGGTACGGCAATACGGCATTGCGCGGCGCACTGACGCTCGGCGGCGACGAGGGCGACGCATTGACGGTGACGCTTGCCGGTGTGGCGAACGGCAGCCGCGTCAATCTCGATTACCGCATGTCCGACCTCCTAGCGCTGACCGGCAACGGCACGACGAGCCTCGAGGCGACGCTCGAAAACGCCGTGCCATCAGTCCTGTTCGGCCAGGCCGGGCTCGACCCGCTGCCGGTCGATGTCGGCGCCAATGGCCGACTGACGCTGAAGGTGAAGGCATCGGGCAACGATCCCGCCGATGCGGCGCTGACCTTTGCGACCGACCGGACCTCGTTCATGGCCAACGGCAAGGTCGACGTCCGGCCGGAGACCTTCATGAACGGCCAGATCGCGCTTTCGCTCGACAGCGCCGATATCGACCCCTATCTCATCATGAACGGCATCGCCCTGCCGCAGACCGGAACCGGGCTGCCGTTCGGCCTGCAGGTCAATGCCGCCGTCGACGGCGACAAGATCGTCTTTTCCGATCTCAAGGGGCATGCGGCCGACAACGAATTTTCCGGTGCGCTGACCTTCGACCGGAAGGCTGCGAGGACGACCGCGAGCGGCGGGCTGACACTCTCCAAGGCCGATGCCGGCTGGCTCGGCGAGGCGGTGTTCGGCCAGATCGTCGATCCCGCCAACGGTCAGCTGACGACGGCGCCGCTGGGGCTGCCCATCTTCAAGGATCTCGACGTTAACGTGAAGCTGGCGGCCAAGGAGTTCTGGCCCGGCCTGCCGGAAACGGCGGTGTCGGACTTCACCAGCAATGTTGCCTACAAGGGCGACGAGCTGCAGCTCAACGACATGGCCGGGAACTGGGACGGCGGAAAGCTCTCCGGCAATCTGCTGTTCACCAATGCCAGCGGCACAGGTTTCCTGCAGACGAAGCTTGCGCTTGCCGATTCCGATCTTTCCGGCGTCGTCTGGCTGCGCGACGGCGCGCCGATCGCCAACGGCAAGTTCGGATTGTCGCTGTCGATGGAGGCCTCGGGCAAGACGATCGGCGAGATCGCCAGCTCGCTCAATGGTTCAGGCGAACTGAGGCTCGGCGATACCAGCATACGCGGGTTGAACCTTGCCATCTTGCCGCCGCTGCTTGCCGCGACCGATACGATGCAGGAGCAGATCAATGCCGGCAAGGTGCATCCGATCATCGAGACGCTGCTCAGCAACGGCGAGGCGAAGCTGCCGCCGCTCGCCATCCCCTTCAACATCGCCGACGGGACGCTGAGGGTGCAGAATGTCACCGTCGCCAACGATCTCGCCCGCATCACCGCCGATGCGCAGATCGCGCTGCCGGAAGAGCGGATCAGCGCGACACTGGGTGTCGGGTTCAATCCTGGCACGGAAGCGCTTTCCGGCGCCGAGCCGGCGCTTCGGCTGAATTTTTCCGGCATGCTGCCGTCGCCCGGCAAGACGATGGATGTGACCGATATCACCAGCTATCTGTCGCTGCGCGCCTTCGAACGCGAGCGCCGGCGTGTCGAGCGGCTGCAGGCAGTCGTGCTCGAAAAACAGCGGCTGCGCCGCGAGGTGGCGCTTTACCGGTTCAACGACGCCGAGCGCATCAAGGCGGCCGAGATCGAGCGGCAACGGCAGGCAGAGGAAGAGCGGCTGCGCGCGCTGGCGCAGAAAGCCGCCGCTGAGAAAGCTGCTGCCGAGGCGGAGGCCGCACGCGCGGCGGAAGCCAAAGCAAAGGCGGATGCCGATGCGCAGGCGAGGGCGGCGGCCGAGGCGGAAGCTGCACGGCGCAGCGGGCAAGCGCAGCCCGGTCCGCTCAATTTCGATCAGTTGCCGGGCATTCAGGCGCAGTGAAAGCGCATAGAATTTGATTCATGCAAGACGCTTCAGGCCTTTGTTTTCATTGATGTCATCCCAAATCGCTACGCGATTTTGAGCAACATGCATCAAGCCTGGTGGCTGGCGGCGGCCTTCAGCCAGGAAAGCACATGCAAGCGCAGCGCCGAGGACAGGTTGCTGTCCGGTGGGCGGTGGTCGTCGATTTCGGAGATCAGGGCGGCGAGCGGCATCGAACGGGCGGAGGCGATCGTCTTCAGTTCGGCCCAGAACTCATCTTCCAGCGAGAAACTGGTGCGATGGCCGTGCAATGTCGCCGAATGCTTACGAATCATGGGGCCTTCACATCCCAGATAGAGCACAGCGCGTCCGAGACGACGCGCTCGCGCTCAGGACTCTCCATCAAATTAAGGGTGGGTTGGCAGATCGATTCAAGGAAAGTGCGCAAGTGGCTGATCGCAGAATCCATTCCGGCTTTCACGCGTTGCGTGAAACCGTCACGCGCCGTCGTCATCCGTCTCGATCCGGCCGTCGCGATGGGCTTTGTCGGCCTTGTCGTTCAGGCTGCGGGTCAGCTGTTTCTCGGCCTTGGTGCGGCCGAAGGTGACGCGGTTCTGTTCGGCCTGTTTCTCCTTTTCGGAGCGAGCCTGCTTCTTGCGGAACTGGCGCAGATTGACGATTTCGGCGCTCATGCGGTTGCCTGGACCCTCACGAAAAAGGGAGGCTTGGCCTCCCTTCAAATCACTGCTTCTTGCGGAAGGAGTCGAGCGAGACGACGGAGCCCGGTTTCTTCTCCTCGCCGTCGGCGGGTTTTGCGCCTGCGGCGTCATCGGGCTTTCCGGCCGCGTCCACCGGATAGGCGGTGATTTCGCCGGACGGCAATTCCTCGCCATCGGCGAGCGGCACGTCGAATTCGAGCTCGAAGTTGACGGAGGGATCATAGAAGCCGCGGATCGCATTGAATGGAATGACCAGCTTTTCCGGAACATCCGAGAAGGAAAGACCGATCTCGAAATGCGTCTCGGTGATCTTCATGTCCCAGAACTGGTGCTGGATGACGATGGTCATCTGCTCGGGGTATTTCGACTTCAGGTGTTGGGAGATGCGCACGCCGGTGGCGCCCGTAAGGAAGGTGATGAAGAAGTGATGATCACCGGGCAGACGGCCCGTCGCTGCGACTTCCGCCAAAACCTTGCGGATGACGCCGCGAAGTGCATCCTGTGCCAGAATGTCGTAGCGGATATGATCCTGCCCCATGCTTTTCCTGTCTTTCGTCGGTTCGGAAGTCTTTTCACAAGGTTATATGCCACGTCCGGGCGCCTTGGGAAAGACCGGAGCCGAGTCACGTTTTTAAGCAGCATACATGATTTCGGCGGCAGGGAGAAGGTGAAGGCTTCTGTTGCCAGGTGCCTTCGGACCCCGCCTAGAGGTGCGAACCACTAGGACTTTGATTGAAGTGTCACACCGCGATTAAGCAGCGAGACGAGCTTCCGCATAGTTGTCGTTTGCAACTACAATTTTAGCCCGATAACGGCGGTACAATGCCGAGCAAAAAGACGATCTTTACACCCTTGTCGATCCTGTTTCGCCCCCATCAAAAGCCGGCCTCTAAGGCCGCCGGTTTTTGGTGGAGGCGCCGGGTACCGCCCCCGGGTCCAATAGGTTTATTACACCGCTCATTTATCGCCATAGCCGACCCGAAAGCCGGCAAGGCTGATATAGTGGTTTCCTCAGCCCAAGGAAAGGGCAAACGTCATAAAAGCGTTATGCGACCCATCAGAAACATTGGGAAAATGCGCGCCGGTGATTGGTTTCCCGGTTCCGAAGGCTTAAATTGGCCGAAACGGAATCAGCGCGACATGAAGCAATATCTCGATCTCTTGAATCATGTGATGGAAAAGGGCTCCGACCGGGGCGACCGCACCGGCACCGGCACGCGCTCGGTCTTCGGCTACCAGATGCGCTTCGACCTCGAAGAAGGCTTTCCCGTCCTTACCACGAAGAAGCTGCATCTGCGCTCGATCATCCACGAGCTTCTCTGGTTCCTGAAGGGCGAGACGAACATCCGCTATCTCAAGGAGAACGGCGTTTCGATCTGGGACGAATGGGCCGATGAAAACGGCAATCTCGGGCCGGTCTACGGCGCCCAATGGCGCTCCTGGCCAGCGCCCGACGGCGGCCATATCGACCAGATCGCCAATCTGGTCAAAGGCATCGTCAACAACCCGAATTCGCGCCGCCACATCGTCTCGGCCTGGAATCCGGCCGAAGTGGACGAAATGGCGCTGCCGCCCTGCCATTGCCTCTTCCAGTTCTATGTGGCTGATGGCAAGCTTTCCTGCCAGCTCTACCAGCGCTCGGCCGATATCTTCCTTGGCGTGCCGTTCAATATCGCCTCCTATGCGCTGCTGACGATGATGGTGGCTCAGGTGACCGGGCTAAAACCCGGCGATTTCGTCCACACGCTCGGCGACGCCCATCTCTATCACAACCATTTCGACCAGGCGAAGCTGCAGCTGGCGCGCCGGCCGAAGCCGCTGCCCTTCATGCGCATCAATCCTGATGTGAGGGACATTTTCGGCTTCACCTTCGACGATTTCGAGCTGATCGGCTACGAGGCCGATGCCAGCATCAAGGCGCCGATCGCCGTCTGATCCGGGATATTTCATGGCCGACATTCGCAGGACCATTATCGCCGCGGTTGCCCGCAACGGCATTATCGGCCGCGACGGCGATATGCCGTGGCGGCTTTCGAGCGATCTGAAGCGCTTCAAGGCGCTGACATTGGGAAAGCCTGTCGTGATGGGCCGCAAGACTTACGATTCGATCGGCAAGCCACTGCCGGGACGGCCGAACGTCGTCATTTCGCGGCAAGCGGCGATAGACCATCCCGATGTCTCCATGGCCCATTCGCTGTCTGAGGCGATGACGGTGGCCGACAGGCTGGCGCTCGAAACCGGCGTCGACGAGATCTGCATTATCGGCGGCGGGCAGGTCTACGCGCAGGCGATCGGTCTTGCCGACCGGATGTGCATCACGCATGTCGAGGCCGATCTCGACGGAGACGCGTCGTTTCCCGCGATCGATCCCGACATCTGGCAGGCGGGGGAGGTGATCGCGGTTCCGGCCGGCGAAAAGGACAGTTATCCCACACGTTTCATCGTCTACGAACGCCGTTACGCCTGAAAATGAACTATTTTCCAATTAAATTGACCAAGTTTCTCACGCTGCGTTGAAAGCCGATGCGCTGATACCTATAACGGTCACCAACGCGTCCGCCGGCCAGCCCCCACGGTTTCGGATGCGTGGAGACTTAACGAACAACGAGGTTTTGATGCCCTGGAGCAATCAGAATGGCGGCGGCGGCCCTTGGGGCGGCGGCGGCGGTAATAATCAGGGACCATGGGGACAGGGGCCGAACCGGCCGCGCGGTGGCGGCGGCAAGGGCGGACCGCCTGATCTGGAAGATATCATCCGGCGCGGCCAGGACCAGCTGCGCAACATCATTCCCGGCGGCTTCAACGGCGGCGTGGCAGTGATCGTTGTGGCGATCGTCGCGGTCTTCTGGCTGATCCAGTGCATTTATGTCGTGCAGCCGGACGAACGCGGCGTCGAGCTGCGGTTCGGCACGCCGAAGGACGAGATTTCCATGCCGGGCCTGCATTTCCACTTTTGGCCGATGGAAACAGTGGAGACGGTCAAGGTGACCGTACAGCAGCTGAACATCGGGGCGACTTCGGCATCGTCTTCGAACGGCCTGATGCTGTCCAGCGACAAAAGCGTGATCAACGTGCAGTTCGCGGTCTTTTACACCGTCAGCGATCCCAAAGCCTATCTCTTCAACGTCGAAAATCCGGCGGAGACGCTGCAGCAGGTATCCGACAGTGCCATGCGTGAGATCGTCGGCCGACGTCCGGCGCAGGACGCCTTCCGCAGCAATCGTCAGCCGATCGAAGTGGACGTGCTTAACATCCTGCAGGACACGATGAACCGCTATGGCGCGGGCGTGACCGTGACCGGCGTGACGATCCAGAATGTGGCGCCGCCGCGGGAAGTCGCCGATGCTTTCGAAGAAGTGCAGCGTGCCGGCCGTGACCGCGACAGCACGATCGAAGAGGCCAATCGCTACACGAACCAGAAGCTCGGCCAGGCGCGAGGCGATGCGGCCAGAATCCGTGAAGATGCCGCCGCCTACAAGGACCGTGTCGTGAAGGAGGCGGAAGGTGAAGCGCAGCGGTTCACGGCGATCAACGACGAATATTCCAAGGCGCCCGACGTGACCCGCAAGCGGTTGTATCTCGAAACGATGGAGCAGGTGCTGAAGAATTCCCGGAAGGTCATTATCGACGAGAAGCAGGGCGTCCTGCCCTATCTGCCGCTCAATGAGCTCGGCAAGCCGGCGCAGCAGGGAGGTTGAGTCATGACATCGAACAGACTTCCCATCATTCTCATCATCCTCGCCATCGTGCTGGTCGGGCTTTATTCGTCCATCTTCGTGGTAAATGCACGCGAGCAGGCCATCGTCGTCCGTTTCGGCCAGATCCAGTCGGTCAAGACCGAGCCTGGCATTTATTTCAAGCTGCCCTTCGGCTTCATGGATGCCGACCGCGTTCAGCTGGTCGAAAAGCAGGCGCTGAGGCTCGATCTCGACAATATTCGCGTTCAGGTCCAGGATGGCCAGACCTTCGACGTCGATGCCTTCGTGATCTATAACATCTCGGATGTTCGCCGCTTCCGCGAAACGGTCTCGGGCGATCGCGAAGCCGCGGAAGCGCGGTTGAGAGCGCAGCTCGATTCATCGCTTCGTCGTGTCTACGGTCTGCGTGACTACAATGCCGCTCTCTCGGAAGAGCGTGTCGCGATGATGCTGGAGATTCGCGACGACCTGCGCACGGATGCCGAAAATCTCGGCCTGCATATAGACGACGTTCGCATCCGCCGCACCGACCTTTCGCCGGAGGTTGCACCCAACACCTATAACGCCATGCGTTCGGAACGCCTTGCCGAGGCCGAGCGCATCCGTGCCGAGGGCAATGAGGAAGGCCAGCGGCGGCGCGCCATCGCCGACCGTCAGGTTGTCGAGTTCACCGCGGGCGCCCAGCGCGATGCGGAAATCCTTCGAGGCCAGGGCGATGCGGAACGAAATCGCGTCTTTGCCGAAGTCTTCAGCAAGGATCCAGCCTTCTTCGAGTTCTATCGCTCGATGGCGGCCTATTCCTCCGCTCTCTCGTCGCAGGACACGACGCTGGTGCTGTCGCCGAATTCGGAATTCTTCCGCTATTTCGACAATGCCGCCGGCACCCTGCAGCCGACAAATCCGGCCGCGCCAGTTCCGGCAGTTCCGGGCGCAACTACTCCCGCAGCACCGGTCCCGGCGAACTGACAGCCAGCGAAACGACCACCGACAATTTCGGAAGGGCCGGCCCGAGCGCCGGCCCTTTTTTCGTGGAATGATTGAGACGATCCGGCTTTTGCGAGGCCACGTCACATTGCACGGGGATTTCGCGAAAAGGTGATTTCACCCTCCATCATTCCGCCTTATGCTGATGCTCAATGTGCGCATGCACCCTTATGAGGAAGCTTGATGGCCCCCACGATTCGCTCGCCCTTCAGACGAACGCTAGCGCTTATGGCCAGCGCCGCAATCCTGGCGCAAGCCGGCGTGAGCGGGATTGCCTATGCGCAAACCGCGCCTGAGACGACCGCACCCGGGGTTATTGCACCCGCTCCAGCTACTCCGGAAACGACTGCTCCCGCTCCTACGCCTCCCGCAGCCGTCGCACCGCAGCAGACCGCTCCGATCCAGGCCGCCGTGCCCAACACCGGCCCGGCTTCCGTCGCCGATCTCGCCGAGGGGCTGCTCGACGCCGTGGTCAACATCTCGACCTCGCAGAAGGTGAAGGACGATGAGGGCGCGGGTCCGGCGCCGCGCGCCCCCGACGGCTCGCCTTTCCAGGAATTCTTCAACGACTTCTTCAACAAGCAGCAGGGCAACAAGGGCGGCAACCACAATGTCAGCTCGCTTGGCTCCGGCTTCGTCATCGATCCGACCGGCTATATCGTCACCAACAACCACGTGATCGAGGGCGCCGACGATATCGAGATCAATTTCGCCAATGGTTCGAAGCTCAAGGCGAAGCTGATCGGCACCGATACGAAGACCGATCTTTCGGTGCTGAAGGTCGAGCCGAAGACGCCGCTGAAATCCGTGAAATTCGGCGATTCCAGCACGATGCGCATCGGTGATTGGGTAATGGCGATCGGCAATCCGTTCGGCTTCGGCGGTTCGGTGACGGTGGGCATCATTTCCGGGCGTGGCCGCAACATCAATGCCGGCCCCTACGACAATTTCATCCAGACGGATGCGGCGATCAACAAGGGCAATTCCGGTGGCCCGCTCTTCAACATGAAGGGTGAGGTGATCGGCATCAACACGGCGATCATTTCGCCGAGCGGCGGCTCGATCGGTATCGGCTTCTCGGTGCCGTCGGAGCTTGCTTCCGGCGTCGTTGATCAGCTGCGCGAATATGGCGAGACGCGGCGCGGCTGGCTCGGCGTGCGCATTCAGCCGGTGACCGACGATATCGCCGACAGCCTCGGGCTCGACAACGCAAAGGGCGCGCTGGTCGCCGGCGTCATCAAGGGCGGCCCCGTCGACGACGGCTCGATCAAGGCGGGCGACGTCATTTTGAAATTCGACGGCAAGACCGTCAGCGAGATGCGCGACCTGCCGCGCGTCGTGGCGGAAAGCACGGTCGGCAAGGAAGTCGACGTCGTGGTGCTGCGCGACGGCAAGGAGCAGACCGTCAAGGTGAAGCTCGGCCGGCTCGAGGACAGCGACCAGGCAGCTGCATCCGACGACGCGGCGCCCGATGGTTCGCAGGATGACGGCGTCATCACCCCGGATCCCGGTGAGAACAACGACATGGACCAGCCTGACACCGGCGATCAAGTCCAGCCCGTACCCAGCACGCCCGACCAGCATAAGGGCCAGGTGTCGCCGGACGCGGCCACGCCGAAGAACGTGCTCGGGCTGTCGCTGTCGCTGTTGAGCGCTGAGACGCGCAAGGCCTTCGGCATCGCCGAGAGCGTCGATGGTGTCGTCGTGACGGAAGTGACACCCGGCTCCGCCTCGGCTGAAAAGGGGCTGAAGCCCGGCGACGTCATCGTCGAGGTGGCGCAGGAGTTCATGAAGTCGCCGGATGCGGTCGCCGCCAAGGTGCAGGCGCTGAAACAGGAAGGCCGCCGCAATGCCCAGCTGATGATCGCAGGGGCGAATGGCGATCTGCGGTTCGTGGCGGTGCCGATGGAATAGGCCGCCGGGCAGAGGCTGGTAAAGTGACGAGCGACGGCGCATGGGTCAGTCGCGGCTTGCTCCCTCTTCTCCCCAGCGGGGAGAAGGTGGCCCGAAGGGTCGGATGAGGGGGCCGCCCGGCACGCCTTTCATTGCTGCTCTATTGCCCTTCGCTTGCGCTCAGCGCATTCGCGGCTTTGCCGCTCACCCCCTCAACCGCCTGCCGGCACCGACCGGGGTCGAGCCGCGGGTCTCGACCCGTCCTTCGGACCCCCGCTGGGGAGAAGAGACATGTAGCAGCGCCGTGCCGTCTCTCCTCGTTTGCCTATATGTCTCCTTCTGGCGCGATATCGCCTTCAAGAGGTCACGAAATCCGTCTTGCGGTAACCCTGGATATAAAGCAGGGCGGTCAGGTCGCCGTGGTTGATTTGAATCCGCGCTTGAGCAGCGACGGTGGGCTTGGCGTGGAGGGCGACGCCGGAGCCGGCTAGCTGCAGCATGCCAAGATCGTTGGCGCCGTCGCCGACGGCGATCGCTTCTTCCGGCGAAATGCTGAGGCTTGCCGCAATCTCGTTTAGCGCATCGACTTTCGCCTGCTTGCCGAGGATCGGTTCGGCGACGAAACCCGAGAGAATGCCTCCGTCTTCGAGCAGCATGTTGGCACGGTTCTCGTCGAAGCCGAGGGTGGCGGCGATGCGGCTGGTGAAAACCGTGAAACCGCCGGAGACAAGCGCGGTGTAATGGCCTTTCGACTTCATGGTGGCGATCAGTTCCAGGCCGCCCGGGGTGAGCGTGATGCGCTTGGCGATGACCTCGTCGACGACCGATATCGGCAGCCCCTTCAGCAGGGCGACACGCTCACGCAGGGCGGGCTCGAAAGCGATCTCGCCGTTCATGGCGCGAGCAGTGATGGTGGCCACCTTCTCCTTCAGGCCGACTTCAGCGGCGAGTTCATCGATGCATTCCTGGGCGATCATCGTCGAATCCATATCGGCGATCAGCAGCTTCTTGCGGCGGGTCTCCTGCTCCTGGATAACGAGGTCGATGGGCGCGCTTGATATGACGGCAAGGATATTGGCCTCGGCCGCTTGCCTATCGGTGCCGTCGCGCAGCGCGATGTCGCAGGCAACGCCATCGGCCAGCCAGTAGAGACCGGAAGCGTTCACGGCCTCGGCCGCCCGTTCGGCGATTTCCGGGGTCAGCACGGGATTTGACGGATTGGCAACAAGCGTGGCAACGAGGGCCATGATGGAAAACCTTCTGAGCACAGTGAACGCGATCCTGATAACCGGGCCGACCGCCAGCGGCAAGTCCGCGCTCGCCGTCGAATTGGCCAAACGCCATGACGGCGCGGTTGTCAACGCCGACAGCATGCAGGTCTATGACACGCTGCGGGTGCTGACGGCACGACCGTCGAAGGAGGAGATGCAGGGCGTGCCGCATCATCTCTACGGTCATGTGCCGGCGGCTGCGGCCTATTCGACCGGCGCCTGGCTGCGGGATGTCTCGGGACTATTACCGGGGCTCAGGGACGCAGGACGGCTGCCGGTCTTCGTCGGCGGCACGGGACTTTATTTCAAGGCGCTGACCGGCGGTCTCTCCGATATGCCCGAGATACCGGAGGTGTTGCGGGAGAAACTCAGGACGCGGCTGCTGGAGGAGGGACCGGACGGGCTCTATATCGAACTCGCCGAGGCCGACCCCGCCATGGCGGCAAGCCTGAACCGCCAGGACGGACAGCGTATCGTCCGGGCGCTGGAGGTGGTAAAGGCGACGGGGCGGTCGATCGCCGATTTCCAGGGCCGGTCGGGACCGATGGTCATCGACGCCGCCCAGGCCCGCAAGATCGTCGTGCTGCCGGACAGAGCAGTGCTGCACCAGCGCATCAACGGGCGTTTCGAAAAGATGCTGCAGCAAGGCGCGGAAGACGAGGTGAGGGCGCTGCTTGCGCTCGACCTGCCGGCCGAGGCACCTGTGATGAAGGCAATCGGCGTGTCGCAGATTACGGCGATGGTCAGGGGCGAGATGACGCGCGACGAGGTGCTGGAGAAGGGTGCTGCGGCGACGCGGCAATATGCCAAGCGGCAAATGACATGGTTCCGCAACCAGATGGACGACAGCTGGGAACGGCTGACGGTTTAGGCTTCAGCTTGTTGCGGGCCTCCCGCTTGAGACATCTGCTGGCTCAGCAGTTTGACGAGTTCACCGACCGCCGCCTGCAGCTGGTCCGGCAGAAATCCGCCGAAGCCCAGCATCAGGCCGGCGCGGGCCGGCTGGGCGGCATACATCGGGGAGATCGCACGCACGGCGAGGCCGGCCGACAGGGCACGGGCGGCGAGCTGTACGTCGTCGACCTCTTCGGGCAGCCATAGAAGAATATGCATGCCCTGGTCGCTCTCCTGGACGCGGCATCCCACTGGCAAGGCCCGTTCGAGCGCCGAGAGCAGAACAGCGCGGCGTTCGGCATAGAGGCCGCGGATGCGCCGGATATGCGCTTCGAAATAACCTTCCCGCATATAGGCCGCCAGAACGTGCTGTTCGGCGATCGGCGAATGCCGGTCGAGAATGGCGCGGGCGCCGGCAAAGGCTTCTGCGAGCGGAGGAGGGGCGATGACGTAGCCGAGGCGCAGGGAAGGAAAGAGCACCTTGCTGAACGTGCCGAGATAGATGACACGTGACGGCCGCAACCCCTGCATTGAGGGAAACGGGTGCCCGGCATAACGCAGCTCGCTGTCGTAATCGTCCTCGACGATCCAGGCGCGATTTTGGTCGGCCCAGGCGATCAAGGAATTGCGCCGGGCCATGCTGAGCGGCATCCCGATCGGATATTGGTGCGAAGGGGTGACGAATGCGGCGCGCGCCTGCGGACATAGCTCGAGGCCGCGTTCCACGTTCATTCCCTGTGCATCGACCGGCAGGCGGTGCGTCCGGACGCCGAGATCGTCGAGCACCGCCGTCAGGCCTGGATAGGCCGGGTCCTCAGCCCATACCGGATCGTCACGCGAGAGAAGCACTCGGCCCGCCATATAGAGGCCTTGCTGGGTGCCTGATGTGACGATGACCTGTTCCGGCTCGCAATGGACGGCCCGCGCGCGGCGGACATGGCCGGCAATGGCAAGCCTGAGTTCGAGCAAGCCCATGGGGTCGTGGTAACCCGAAGGTGCTGCCTGTCGCGACGCGCGCACGCGGTTGCCGAGACGGCGCCAGTTGTCGTCGGGCGCAATGCCACAAGCCGGGACGGCGATGGCGAAGGGAACGGGCGGGTGCGGGGTGAGCGCCCGGGCGATGGCAATCAGCCGGGCAGCCTGGGAAGGCAGATCGGTACCATCCGCGGTAGTTGCCGCTGCCGGCGCAGGCGGGGGCGCGGGCGTGGTGTCCATCAGATCGGCGGCAACACGGGTTCCTGCTCCGACCCGCGCTTCGAGATAGCCTTCGGCGGTCAACTGATCGAACACCTCGACGACAGTGCCGCGTGCGATCTTCAGCGAAGCCGCAAGGCTACGCGTAGAAGGAAGGCGTTCCCCCGACCTCAGCTCACCGCGGGCGATTGCGTTCCGCAGGGACTGCGCAAGCTGGCGACCGACACTGGCCGTTCGATTGATCGCGTTGAGCGATGGGATTTCGATGGTGCTGCGCCGTTTGGACATCGCGAAATGGTCCATAGAGATTGTTCGAAAATGGCGCTTCATGGTGAACCAATTTTCGAGGAAAAGGAAGTGGATCGGCGGCTCCTTAATGACGCATTCTCGTCTTGGGGGTCGTCGCGGCGCGCACGGGCGCAAACTTCTGGAAGCAGGTAAATGCAGGATCTTCTCGTCGTCTACACCGCCTATGCAATCGCTGCAGGCAGTCCCGGACCAAGCAATATGGCGATCATGAACGTGGCGATGCGGCAGGGGCGACGACCGGCGCTCGCCCTTGCCGCTGGGGTCATAACGATGTCGACATGTTGGGGGCTGATCGCGGTCACCGGCATCTCGACAATCCTGGTCCGCTATGCCCATGCGCTGCTATTGCTCAAGATCGCAGGCGGGCTGTACCTTCTCTGGCTCGCCTGGAGGGCGGCCCGCTCGGCCGCCGCCCCGGACAGGCCGGCAACCGAGGCCGTGCGGCCTGCCGCGCAACTCGGCGTGCTCTATCGTCGCGGCGTTCTGATGCATCTCGGCAATCCGAAGTCGGTTCTGGCCTGGGTGGCGATCATGTCGCTCGGCCTCAAGCCGGGCGCTTCGCCGCAGATGGCCGTCACCGCCTTCGGCGGCTGCGTGCTCTTGGGGATCTCGATATTTGCCGGCTATGCCGTGCTCTTCTCCACGGCACCGATGGCGCGCGGCTACGCCCGTGCGCGGCGGTGGATCGAGGGCAGTCTTGCCGTCTTCTTCGCGGGCGCCGGATCGCGCCTTCTGTTCTCACATTGACCGGATTTTCAGGATCGCATCATGTCTATCGCTTCTCCATTTCATGGTCTTTCGGCCTTTCCGCCCACGCCCGCCGATAGGGATGGCCGGGTCGACACGGAAGCCCTCGGCCGCCTGCTGGAACGCCTGTGTGATGCAGACGTGGCTTCGATAGGCCTTCTCGGCAGCACCGGGATCTATGCCTTTCTCACACGCGAGGAGCGACGGCGAGCCGTCGAGGCTGCGGTCGAGTGCGTTCGTGGTCGTATTCCCCTCGTCGTCGGTGTCGGTGCTCTGAGGACAGACCATGCCGGGAGCATGGCGAGGGATGCCGAGGCCGCCGGTGCAGACGCTCTTTTGCTTGCGCCGGTGTCCTACACGCCGTTGACCCAGGACGAAGCCTACGAGCATTTCCTGGCGGTCGCCGAGGCGGCGAAGCTGCCGCTTTGTATCTACAACAATCCCGGCACGACCCACTTCACCTTCAGCCCGGATCTTCTGCAGCGCCTATCCGATATCGAGACGATCAGGGCCGTGAAGATGCCTCTGCCTGTTGACGGTGATTTCGCAGGCGAGCTGGCGGCATTGCGAGAGAAGACCAACCTCGCAGTCGGCTACAGCGGCGACTGGGGTGCAGCCGAAGCGATGCTTTCAGGTGCCGACGCCTGGTATAGCGTCATCGGCGGCTTGCTTCCGAACGTCGCCCTTGCCCTGAGCAAGGCGGCGATTGCAGGCGAGGGCGGCGAGGCGCATCGGCTCGATGGTCTCCTCCAGCCGCTCTGGAAAACGTTCAAAGAGTTCGGAAGCCTTCGCGTGGTCTATACGCTGCTCGACCTTCTCTCACTCGCCAGGGCAGAGCTCCCACGCCCTCTCTTGCCGCTCCGGCCGATGGATCGGCAGCGTGTGCTCGAGGCCGTCGAGCCTCTGATCGCCCTGGAGAGCGAGCTGAAGCCTCAATCCTTGTTGTAGAGGCTGCTCAGCGGTTTCTTGAGGATGCTTTCACGCAGCGACGTGCCGGGTTCGCGGCGGGAGACCGCGGGCTGGTCCGCCGGCGGTATCGGCCGGGGAAAGACCGGCTCGTCGCGGCGCATCTCGCGGCGGAGCGCGTCCAGCCGGGGATCGATCGCCGGCGGCGCGGCCGGGTCCAGCCGCGGCGTCTGCGGCAGCAGTTCGCGGCGGTAGGATTCAAGCGGCGCGGAGGCGGGCGGCGCGGCGGAAGAGGCGGGCGGCGTGTATGGCTTCGTGTCAAGATCCTCGTCGACTGCGTCTGTCTCGTCGAAACCTGCCACGGACGCGGCATAATTCTGCTGGAAATTCGAAATGTCGGGTCCGACGGTCACCGCCCGCATGCGGGTGACGATCTTGCGCAAATCGACCGTATCCGGATCTTCCTCGCTCTGCTTGCTGTTGGCGCTGCTCGCCTTCGGCAGGAGGTTTTCGTCGACGCGGGAAAAACGCATACGCATCGGCACGCTGATCGCCTCGCCAAAGGCGATTGCCTCGCCGTTGCCGATCGAGGAGATGAAGCTGGTCGTCGAGATCGACGAGTTCGGGATGGCCGAGCGAATGATTTCCTGGTCGCGGTCGTTGGCGAGGCGCATGGCAAAGAGCGTCGAGCACTGCGACAGGATCGTCTGGTCGAGCTCGCCCGGCCGCTGGGTGATGATGCCGAGCGAGACGCCGTATTTGCGGCCTTCCTTGGCGATGCGGGCGATCGCTTGGCGCGTCGGCACGAAGCCGAGGCTCGGATCGGAGGGGATATAGCGGTGGGCTTCCTCGCAGACGACGAGCATGTGGATGGCGCCGTCGCTCCACAGCGCCACCTCGAAGGCCATGCGGCAGAGTACGGAGGCGACCGAATTGACGACCTCCGAGGGGATGCCGGCAAGCTGGAAGGTGCAGATCGGCCGGTTCTCGCCGGGGATGCGGAAGATCTGCGCGATGGTTTCGGTGATCGTGTCGCTGATCGTGTTGTTGGAGAACATGAAGTGATAGCGCGGATCGTTGATCGCAGCGATGAGGCGCATCTTCAGCGACCGCAGGAAGGGCTTTTCCGAGCGGCCTTCCAGGCGGCCGATGCGCTCGTCGATCAGCGCCAGCAGATCGGCCATGCGGTAGGGAACCGGCGTATCGGCGGTGATCGAGCTCTTTTCCGTCGTGCGGCGGACCAGCGAATTGTCGCTGCCGCGGAAGGCGCGCTTGGCTTCCGGCAGGATATCGCGCAGCATGTCGAGCTCTTCGGGCACCGGCGGGCGGCCGCGAAAGACGACTTCGGCGAATTCCTCCAGTCGCATCAGCCAGAAGGGCAGATCAAGCGTATCAGTATCGATGGTGACGGCGTGCTGAGGAAAGGCGGCGGCGAATTCGTTATGCGGATCGAGGATCAGTACACGCAGCTTCGGGTCCGCCGCGATCGCCTTGTGCAGGAGCAGCGACACGGCCGTCGACTTGCCGACACCGGTGGAGCCGACGACGGCGAAATGCTTGGAGAGCATCGAGGGGATGTGGATCGCCGCGTCGATGCTTTCGTCCTGCGTCAGCTTGCCGATGACGGCGGTCGTACCTTCGCCGGCATCGTAGATGCGCATCAGGTCGGCCGATCGGATGCGGTGCGCGATGGCGCCGAGATAGGGATAACGCGAGATGCCGGTCGAGAATTCCTCGCGCCCGTCCTCGTCGACACGGACTTCGCCGAGCAGCTCGGTCTCGATCTTGAAAATATTGTCTTCGCCTTCGCCCCAGGCATGGCTGCCGGTGTTCATCTGATAGACGAGGGCAACGACGCGGTTGCGGCCGACGCTGATCGAAATCAACCGCCCCACGGACCAGAGTTCGGTCAGATCGGTGCCACCCTGTTCGGCGACGGCGGCAATCGTCGCCCGCGAACCGCTGCATGCAACGACGCGGCCGAGAAAGCGATTCCCGGGCGTATGGCCATCGCGGCGATCATGCTCGCCTGCCTTGCCAGACATGCGCAAGTCGTTGTTGAGCAAAGTGCTACTCCCTGCGGTAGCGTAGAAGAATAAAGTCGATCCTTTAACAAATCCTTCATCCTATCGATTTTCGGGGATGCAGGCGTGGGGCAGTTTTTTATTGCGGCATGCGTTGACGCTGCGAAATTTTCTGTCTATCACTTCCGACCATGAAAATCGCAACGGCTCTTATCGTGGTGGGAAAGCGCATGGGCAGGATGGTGTAACCATCCGGCGATAGCCACCCATGCGCTAGATGACAGGCTCCTCAGGGGCCTTTTTTTATGCCCGAAATTCGGGCTTCCGGCCAAAAACGCAATCCCAGCATCAAACGGAACAGACAGATGAGCACGGACAATCAGGCGGCAGGCAATCGGATGACGGGAGCGGAGATCGTTCTCAAGGCGCTGAAGGACAACGGCGTCGAACATATTTTCGGCTATCCCGGCGGCGCCGTCCTGCCGATCTATGACGAGATCTTCCAGCAGGAGGATGTGAAGCACATCCTCGTCCGCCACGAGCAGGGGGCAGGCCATGCGGCCGAAGGTTACGCCCGCTCCACCGGCAAGGTCGGCGTCATGCTGGTGACCTCCGGTCCGGGCGCCACCAATGCCGTCACGCCGCTGCAGGATGCGCTGATGGATTCGATCCCGCTCGTCTGCCTGACCGGACAGGTTCCGACCCCACTGATCGGCTCCGACGCCTTCCAGGAATGCGATACGGTCGGCATCACCCGGCCCTGCACCAAGCACAACTGGCTGGTCAAGGATGTCAACCAGCTTGCCGCCGTCATTCACGAGGCCTTCCGGATCGCCCAGTCCGGTCGTCCGGGCCCTGTCGTCGTCGATATTCCGAAGGACGTGCAGTTTGCGACCGGCACCTACACGCCGCCCGCCGATTACGCGATCCAGAAGAGCTACCAGCCGAAGATCCAGGGCGACCTCAACCAGATCCATGCCGCGATCGAACTGATGGCGAATGCGCGCCGTCCGATCATCTATTCCGGCGGCGGCGTCATCAATTCCGGCCCCGAGGCTTCCAAGCTGCTGCGCGAGCTGGTCGAGCTCACCGATTTCCCGATCACCTCGACGCTGATGGGCCTCGGCGCCTATCCTGCTTCAGGCAAGAACTGGCTGAAGATGCTCGGCATGCACGGCTCGTACGAGGCCAACATGGCGATGCACGACTGCGATGTCATGGTCTGCATCGGCGCCCGCTTCGACGATCGCATTACTGGCCGTCTCAATGCCTTTTCGCCGAACTCGAAGAAGATCCATATCGATATCGATCCATCCTCGATCAACAAGAACGTCCGTGTCGATATCGGCATCCGCGGCGATGTCGGCCATGTCCTCGAAGACATGGTCCGCCTGTGGCGGGCGCTGCCGAAGAAGCCGGAAAAGGGCCGCCTGGACGACTGGTGGAGCGATATCGCCCGCTGGCGGGCACGCAACTCCTTCGCCTATACGAAGAGCAATGACGTCATCATGCCGCAATATGCGCTGGAGCGGCTCTTCGCCCACACCAAGGACCGCGATACCTACATCACCACCGAGGTCGGCCAGCACCAGATGTGGGCGGCACAGTTCTTCGGTTTCGAGCAGCCAAACCGCTGGATGACCTCGGGCGGTCTCGGCACGATGGGCTACGGCCTGCCTGCCGCGCTCGGCGTGCAGATCGCCCATCCCGACAGCCTCGTCATCGACATTGCCGGCGACGCTTCGATCCAGATGTGTATCCAGGAAATGTCGGCGGCGATCCAGCACGATGCGCCAATCAAGATCTTCATCATGAACAACCAGTATATGGGCATGGTGCGCCAGTGGCAGCAGCTGCTGCACGGCAACCGCCTATCGAATTCCTATACGGAGGCGATGCCCGATTTCGTCAAGCTGGCGGAAGCCTATGGCGCCGTCGGCCTGCGCTGCGAAAAGCCGGATGCGCTTGATGACACCATTCTGGAGATGATCGAGGTCAGAAAGCCTGTCATCTTCGATTGCCGCGTCGCCAATCTCGCCAATTGCTTCCCGATGATCCCCTCGGGCAAGGCCCATAACGAAATGCTGTTGCCGGACGAAGCCACCGACGAAGCGGTCGCCAATGCGATCGACGCCAAGGGCCGAGCGCTCGTCTGATCAGGGAAGGAACCAAGAACATGAACGCACACCTACAGCCCACGGGCTCCGCCTATTTCATCTCGCCGGAAACGGCGGCGGTCGAAAGCCACACGCTTTCGGTTCTCGTCGACAACGAACCGGGCGTTCTTGCCCGGGTCATCGGCCTGTTTTCCGGCCGCGGCTACAATATCGAGAGCCTGACGGTCTCCGAGACCGAGCATCAGGCGCATCTTTCCCGCATCACCGTCGTCACACGCGGGACGCCGCAGGTGCTGGAGCAGATCAAGGCGCAACTGGAACGCATCGTGCCGGTGCACCGCGTCGTCGATCTGACGGTGCGCGCCCGCGAGCTTGGCCAGGATCGGCCGATCGAGCGCGAAGTGGCGCTGGTCAAGGTGATCGGCGAGGGCGAGATGCGCGCCGAGACCCTACGCCTTGCCGATGCCTTCCATGCCAAGGTGGTGGATGCGACGGTCGGCCACTTCATTCTGGAGATCACCGGCAAATCATCGAAGATTGATCAGTTCGTGGCGATCATGAAGCCGCTCGGCCTCATTGAGGTGTGCCGTACCGGCATTGCGGCGATGAATCGCGGCGTGCAGGGCATGTAAATATTACAGCCCGGGCATGTAAGATCACAGCCCGGGCATCTAAGCCGGATGCTGCAATAATTGGGAAAACCGCTGGAGATCAGAGCATTTCCAGCGGCTTTTTCTTTGTGGGCGGCGGAAAGGCGGCATCGAGGGCATCCCAGTCGTCGTCGGTGATATCAAGCGAGACGCAGTCGCGGTTTTCGGCTGCGCGCTCGGCATTCGAGGTCTTCGGGATGACGATGACGCCGTCGCGTTCCAGCAGGAAAGCGAGCGCCAGCTGGGCGGGCGTTGCCTGATAGGCCTTGGCGATGCGGATCAGTTCGGGATGGTGCAGGATATTTCCCTGCTCGATCGGCGAATAGGCCATGACGGGAATGCCGTGGCTCTGGCACCAGGGCAGCAGATCGAACTCGATGCCGCGGCGGGAAAGGTTATAGAGCACCTGGTTGGCGGCGACATTGGCGCCGTCGGGCACTCCGAGCAGTTCTTCCATGTCGTCGGTGTCGAAGTTGGAGACGCCCCAGGCGCCGATCTTGCCGGATGCCTTCAGCATTTCGAAGGCGGCGACGGTCTCTGCGAGCGGATGGTCTCCGCGCCAGTGCAGCAGATAGAGATCGATGCGATCGGTGCCCAGCCGTTCGAGACTGCGCTCGCAGGCCTCGATCGTGCCTGTCAGGCTGGCATTCCAGGGATAGACCTTGCTGACGATGAAGACCTCGTCGCGCCGGCCCCTGATCGCCTGGCCGACGATCTCTTCGGCGCCGCCGTCGCCGTACATTTCGGCGGTGTCGATCAGCGTCATGCCGAGATCGATGCCGGCCCTCAGGCTTTCGATCTCCGCTTTGGCATGGCCGGCATCCTCGCCCATCGCCCAGGTTCCCTGGCCGAGCGCCGGCACTTCTACGCCGTTCGGGAAGGTGATTGTCGGAATCCGGTTGTCTTGCATGATCTTTTCCATTTTGCAGGAGATTGCGGCGAATTCTTATCTTTCAAGTAATCCTGTCACCATGACAATGATGTAATGGTATCGGCCACTTAGGACAGTTATGCTGACCTAATGAACAGGCCGCAGAAAGCTGGCTTCGGGAGGTCGCATGCCGCTGGATACATTTCTCGCCCTCGTTCTCTTCGCCTTCACGACCTCGATCACGCCGGGCCCGAACAATATGATGCTCTTCGCATCGGGCGTGAATTTCGGCTTCCGCAGGACGATCCCGCATATGTTCGGCATCGGTGTCGGTTTCTTCTCGCTGCTGATCGGCGTCGGCCTTGGGCTCGGCGCGCTGCTGCACACGGTGCCCGTGGTCTATACGGCGCTAAAATTTGCGGGCGGAGCCTATCTCCTCTGGATCGCCTGGAAGATCGCCTCGTCGCGCTCGCTCAGCGAAGGCAGGAGCGGCGTCGAGCCGATGTCCTTCTTCGCGGCGGCCGCCTTCCAGTGGGTCAACCCGAAAGCCTGGGTGATGGCGGTCACCGCGATGGCGACCTACACCAATCCGCAACTCTACCTGGTGAGCGTGCTGATCGTCGGTCTCGCTTTTGCGGCAGTCAATGTGCCCAGCGTCTCGACATGGGCAGGCTTCGGCTCGGCGCTGAGGGAATGGCTTTCCGATCCGGTGCGGCTGAAATGGTTCAATATCAGCATGGCGGTGCTGTTGGTGCTAAGCCTCTGGCCGATGCTAAAATAGAGTGATTGCCGGCTTCATGAGCATCAGCCAGAAAATGCCGATGACGGCGAAGAAGGCCGGAAAACCGCAGGCAAACCAGATGCGGTAAAGGCTGAAATAGGCCGGCGGCAGGGCCTTTCCCGCTGTGGCTGCGGCACGGGCGAGATCGCGCAGCCGGATCTGGATCCAGACGACCGGCAGCCAAAACAGGCCAGTCACGACATAAAGCAGCAGCGACAGCGCAATCCATCCCTCCGACAGGTCCCAGCCGATCGATCGGGCCAGCAGATAGCCGGTCACCGGCTGGAGAATAGCTGCGGTGGCGGTAAAGAGGGTGTCGGCGATGACAACCGTGCTGGCGACATGGGCGATCAAACGGGGATCGCGTGTCCGGTGCGCCATCACCATGAAGAAGGCGATGCCGGCGCCGGTGCCGAAGAGCACGGTCGCGCCGATGACATGGGCAAGCAGCAGCCATTCCTCAAGCATCAGCGTTCATCCAGCGTGGAAAGCGCGGTGAGCGTCAGCAGGATCGATGGCAGCACCTTGACGAGGGGACCGAGCGGATCGAGCCAGAGTGCGGGTTCGAGCAGGCTGGCGCCGGCAAGATAGGCGAACGACACGACCAGCATGCCGAGAAGGGCGCGTTTTGCCAGTGGGCGAAGGAGGACGGCGGCGCCGAGAGCGATGTCGATCAGGCAAGTTGCAAGCGTCAGCGCCGTTGCTGCGGCCTCAGGCATGAACGGCAGGAAGTGAGCGGACGTCTTCTCCAGCGTCAGCAGCGGGATCAAACCTGAGAGCAGCCAGAAAGCGGATAGGCCCGATATGACGAGCGGCTTCAGAAGATAGAGCCTGGCAAACCAGAGATCCTGTACGCCGGACGGATTGGCCGAGAGCGTCGCTGCCGCGGGTGTCGTGGCAAGACCGCTCTCCGCTTTCAAGCTCCGCACACCTTCCGACATGATGGTCATCGCCGTGGAGCGCAGCGGCGAACGCCAGCCGAGCAGTCCTGATAGATCGGCCAGCCACGTGACCGGGCTGGCAAGCCAGCGAGGGAGAGCGAGCACGCGGGCTGGCGGCAGGCCGAGCCACTGGCGGTGAAGGCGGACGAGATCGGCGAGCGTCAGAACTTCGTCGGCGGCAAGATCGATATCGCCGGAGATGTCGCCGGAGACTGCCCGCGACACGGCTTCTGCCACATCGTCCACTGAAAGTGTTTCGACCGGACTTTCGGCATGGACCAGTGGCAGCACGCAGGGAAAGGCGGCAAGCGCCCGCAGCAGCGCCGAGCCGCCATGGGCATTGCGGCCGAGAACGAGGGCAGGGCGCAGGATGAGGTAAGGCAGGCCGCTTGCCGCCAGCGCCTCGTCGGCCCGCCGCTTGGTAGCGAGGAAGGGAAGATCGCCAGCGGCTCTCGCCGTCCTTGCCGATATCTGCACGATCAGCGGGCGCGACGAGCGTTTTGCGGCGGAATAGAGCGCCAGCATCGCCTCTGCCTGGGTGGCCGACAGATCATCCGAGAGGCCGTCCTGCAGGGCGCCGGCGCAATTGACGACAACATGCTGATCCTTAAGGATCTCGTCCCAATCCACCGGTTTCGTCATGCATGAAAGATCTGCGCGCCGCCAGTCGATCGCCTGCTGTTTCAGGCGCGCACGCGCGGGATTGCGGCCGAGGCCGGTCACGACGTGGCCGTCGGCGACGAACCGGGCCGCGACGACGGATCCTATAAAGCCGGTTGCGCCGAGAATCAGAATGTTCATGGCAGGAGATTAGCGGAAAAGCGCATGAGACATAGAAGGGCTTGGCGGGCCTGCGGCATATGTTAGAAATAGCGGGCAGTTTCGGGAGGGCTTCGCCTTGCACGACCATGACGACGACCATGCTCACGGACATCAGCACGCCCACGGGCATGATCACGACAACCATTATTCCGACATGCAGGCGCGCGTGAAGGCGCTGGAAACGCTCCTGACGGAGAAGGGGCTGATCGATCCGGCGGCGATTGATGCCATCGTCGAGACCTACGAGACAAAGGTAGGGCCGAGGAACGGCGCGCATGTCGTGGCAAAAGCCTGGAGCGATCCTGATTTCACCGACTGGCTGAAGCGCGATGCGACGGCGGCCATTGCCAGCCTCGGCTATACCGGCCGGCAGGGCGAGCACATGCGCGCCGTCTTCAATACGGCCGAGACCCATAATCTCGTCGTCTGCACGCTCTGCTCCTGTTATCCCTGGTCGGTGCTCGGCCTGCCGCCGGTCTGGTACAAGGCGCCGGCCTATCGTTCGCGCGCCGTCATCGATCCGCGCGGCGTGCTGGCCGAATTCGGGCTGACGCTGCCTGAGGACAAGAAAATACGCGTCTGGGATTCGACGGCGGAACTGCGTTACATCGTCATTCCCGAGCGGCCCGAAGAGACCGACGGAATGGACGAACAGACGCTCGCCGGCCTCGTCAGCCGCGATGCGATGATCGGGACGGCCGTTGCCCGCAGGCCGGAGGGCGCCACATGAACGGGCCGCACGATCTCGGCGGGCAGATGGGCTTCGGTCCCGTCGCGCCCGAAAAGGACGAGCCCTATTTCCATGCCGAATGGGAAAAGCGGGCGCTCGGCATCACGCTTTCCTGCGGCGCTTTCGGCGCATGGACGATCGATGAAAGCCGGCATGCGCGCGAGAATATTCCGCCGGCCGATTACCTCGCCGCCAGCTATTACGAGATCTGGATCCGCGGCATCGACAAGTTGCTCGAACGGCATGGTTTTGCGACGCGTGCGGAATTGCTCTCCGGCCAAGCGCAGCAGGCAGGAGCCGTTCCGAAGCGGGTGCTGAAGGCGGACATGGTGCCCGGCGTTCTGGCGAAGGGCGGGCCTTGCGATCGTCCTATTAAGACCGCGCCGCGCTTCTTGGCCGGCGAAGCGGTGAGGACAAAGAATTTCAACCCGGCGACGCATACGCGCCTGCCGCGTTATGCGCGAGCCAAGACCGGTGTGGTCGAGACGGTGCAAGGTGCCTTCGTCTTTCCCGACGACAACGCGCATGGCAAGGGTGAAAACCCGCAATGGCTCTATACGGTCGTTTTCGGCGGCGCGGAGATCTGGGGCGAGGATGCCGATCCGACGCTGACCGTGTCGATCGATGCCTGGGAGAGCTATCTTGAGCCGGCATGAAATATCGCCGCTGACGCAATCGTCCGGGCTGCCGAGATCGCCGGAAGGCGAGCCGGTCTTTCCCGAGCCATGGGCGGCTGAGGCTTTTGCCATGACGGTGCATCTTCACGCACAAGGCCTGTTCAGCTGGAGCGAATGGGCTGAAACCCTTTCCGCCCAATTGCACAAGCCTGGCCGGGCCGAAGATGGCAGCGACTATTTCGACTGCTGGGTGGCGGCACTCTCCGACCTGATCGTCGACAACGGCATCGCCGATGCGGAAACGATCCTGGCACTGCAGCAGAGCTGGCAGCGGGCGGCGGAGGCGACGCCGCATGGACGGCCGATCGAGCTCGGCAACGATCCCTCACGCTGATCCTTAGAGCGGTTCAGCTGTTCACGGAAGCGCAGAACCACTCTAAGTCTTTGTTTTTACGTAATTCCGGACGGAAAACCGCTTCGCACTTTTCCTGGAATTACTCTAGGACGGGAATTGCTTGTAGCACTCCTCGGCTACCTGACGCAGCGTCTCGCGGGAGATTTCGCCGGTCACGGCATAACCGAGTTCGCCGTCGATCCAGTAAAAGGTTTCAAGATTACCCGATGAGGCGAAGCGGAAGCTCGTCGTACGGTTTTCCGTGTTGCGGCCGACCATGACGGTCAGGCGCTCGCCGGCCTGGTTTTCATACATGAACATGGCGCCCGGCCTGCCGTCGACCGGCAGCAGGCGGCCGCCCACAAGCTTGAAGCCGAGCGGCTGCAGGTTGGGGATCTTGAGGCTCTGGATTGCCAGCCGCTTGCCGAGCCAGGTGGCGAGGTGGACCTCCTCGTTTGCGAAGACCTCGACAGGATGGCGAACCTCGGCGGCATAGACCGTGAAGGCGGTTTGGGCCTGTTCTGGCAGGGTTTCGGAGCCGGCAAGCTGCAGTTCCGGCTTTTCCAGAAGTGCGGGGCCATAATGGCCGCTGATGGCGCCGAGCGTGAAGACGAGGAGGGCTGATGCGGCGATCGCCCAGCGTTTCGCTCTCGATGAAACCGCGCGCGGGGGGACGACGAGCAGAGGATCGGTGTCCTTCGCCTTCTCATAACCGGCAAACAGCGATCGGATGCCTGAATTCTGTGCCTGCCATTCAGCGACCATCGCCGCCTCGTGAGGGTTGTCGACCAGGAAGGCCTCGATGCGGACACGCACCGTTTCCGGCAGCTGGCCGTCGGCATAAGCGTGGAGGTCGGCTTCGGTGACGCTCGGATTGGTCTCGTTCATTTCGGTCTCCGAAGCGTAATGATGTTGTCGGCCTTCAACCGCTCGGCGACGCGCCGGCGGGCGCGCGACAGGCGGGACATGACGGTGCCGATCGGGATATCGAGCGCGGCTGCGACCTCGCCATAGGTGTATCCTTCGATGACGACCAGCATCAGCACGGCGCGGTGTTCCTCCGAAAGGCTGTTCAGCGCATCGTCCAGCCGGGCGCGCTCCAGCGGATCGGCCGGCGGTTCGGGCGCGGCCAGATTGTCTGCGGCATCGAGCTCGACAAGGCCGTCGCGCGTCTTGCCGCGCCGGCCGTTGCGGTAGAGATTGGTCATGATGGTCAGGACCCAGCCGCGCAGGTTGAGGCCGCGCCATTGGCCGCGGCGCGTGAGAACCTTTTCGACGCAATCCTGGAGCAGGTCCTCGCCATCGGCATCCGAGCGCGTCAGGCTGCGCGAATAGCGCCTGAGCGAGGGCAGGAGGGCCAGGATCTGGCCCTCGAAGGTTTCGGGTGCGGGTATCTTCACGCCGGCTCTCTTGGCATCAGGGTCCGACTGTCAAGGTTTGGCGAGATCCCAGTTGCCGCCGACGCCATCGCCGGTGATGTCGCCCGTCTTCTTGTCCTTGACCCAATAATAGAGCGGCATGCCGTCCTTGGCCCATTGCTTCGTGCCATCCTTACGGTCGATGATCGAATATGCACCATCAGCCTTGGCATCGGAAGCCGCCATCAGCGGCGGCCAGTTCTTGGCGCAATCATCGTAGCAGTTGGAAACGCCTTTCACGTCCTTCTTGAAAGTGTAGAGCGTCATGCCGTTTTCGCCGGCAAGCACCTTGCCCTTGGCGGATTCCACGGTCGTGACAGGAGCGGCGGCGAAAGCAGCGGTCGCGGCAAGGGCGGCGGCGGCCGCCACGACGGACAGGAATTTCACGGATTTCATGATGTCTCTCCTCAGGTTGGGCACGCAATCTTGCGCTACCTGAGATGAGACACGAGGCGCGGTGGTTTTATTCCAGAGGCAGTAAAAGTTTTCATGGCGCGCGAGAAGGGCCGAAGCCCGTTTCGCCTGCGCATGGCGTGTCGGGCGCCTTACCGGTTATGCTCCGGTGGCGGTCGCCGCCGCCATGTCGACCCAGACCGCTTCAAATATATGGCCATCGGGATCTTCGAAGGCACGGTTGTAGAGCCAACCCATGTCCGTCGGCGCGCGCGGATCGGCTTTGCCCCCGGCGGCTGCGGCTGCCTCAACGATAGCGTCCACCTCTTCACGGCTGTCCATCGTCAGCGCGATCAGCATTTCGCTCGTCTTCTGCGCTTCGGCAACGGGTTTGGGCGTGAAGGTCGCGAAGAAATCGCGCGTCAGCAGATGGAAGAAGATGGCGTCGGACCAGACCATGTTCGACGCCTGATGGTCGCTGAACTGTTCGTTCTTGCTGCAGCCGATCGCTTCGTAGAAGCGGGTCGCAGCAGCAAGGTCTTTTACCGGCAGGTTCACGAATATCATCTTGGGCATTGCAGTTCTCTCCTCTTCTTTTGTCTTTCGCGCTTTGTTTTCCAGGCGGCGGCTCGGCTCACACCAACTCCTGCACGATCGTGTCGCTGGCATGAATGCAGACGATTTCGAGTCGTCCGGTGCCGACATTCTCGAAGCGGTGGGCAACGTTGGCGGCCACGACGACGATATCGCCGGGAAAGGCGCGGGTCTTGGCGTCGCCCACCGTGAATTCGGCTTCGCCTTTCCTGACTGCCCACGTTTCGGAGTAGGGGTGGACATGCAGGTCAGGCCCTTGGCCAGGCTCATTGTCGACCAGGAAAAGCGATATCTCGCCGCCATAGTCGCGGCCTTCGAAGCGGACCGTGCGGCTCTGATCGGGTCGCGGTTCCTGGTGGCGAAGAATCCTGAACATCACGTGCCTCCTGCTGGTGCTGTCTATAAACATAAAACTATCTTCGCGAGAAGATATATTCCCGAAACTATCTTCCTGTCAAGATATCTTCCGTGACTCGGATAGAAGGTGTATGTCTCGCTTGTGGTGATATGAGGCAGATAATGATGAATGGAACTAAAGGGGACGGTGACCGCCTCGGGGACGAGGACCGCCCCGGGGAGGACCACGTCGACCGGCTGCGCCGGCAATGGGCGCTGGAACTGCCCGACCTCGACACCGAGCCGATGGCGATCCTGGGGCGGGCTTTCCGGCTGTCGAACCTAGTGCGTCCCAGCATCGAGGCGACGTTTGCCGATTTTGGCCTCGACCGCGGCGAATTCGACGTGATCGCAACGCTTCGCCGTTCCGGACCGCCTTACCTGATGACCCCGACGGAGATGTATTCGGCGCTGATGATCTCCTCGGGAGGCCTGACTCACAGGCTCGACCGGCTGGAGAAGGCGGGACTGATCCGCCGGGAGAAATCGCCGCGGGACGGGCGCAGCGTGCTGGTGGCATTGACCGAGGTGGGTGCGGCACTCGCCGAAAAGGCCTTCCGCACTGACATGGCGAGCGAAGCTTCTTTTCTGCAGGTTCTTGACGGAAAGGAGCGCGAGACGCTTGCGGCGCTGCTGCGCAAGCTGATCGCCGGAATTGAAAATGAGCAGGCGCGGGGAGAGGACGAGAACGAGGGCTGAAGGGAAATCGGAGCCGGCATCGCCGTTCAGGCAGCAACACGCTGCTTTTGCAGCTCATTTACATGGTGGCTGCTTTCGGATATTATATGTCCTTAATCCCATTGGCAGAACCAGCCATCACAAGAGTTGCCGAATGATCCTGAAAAGCCAAGTCGAGTGGGCGCTTCACTGCTGCGCCATTCTCGCGGGCCTGCCAGAGGGCAGGTATCTTTCCACCAAGGCGCTCGCCGAGCTTCATGGTCTGCCGAAGGAATATCTCTCCAAAGCACTGCAGAGCCTTTCGCAGGCATCGCTGGTCGAGACCACGCTCGGTCCGAGCGGCGGCTACAGGCTTGCTAAGACCCCCTCGGATATCAACTTTCTCGAGATCGTCGAGGCGGTCGAGGGGAAGGCGCGCAGCTTCACCTGCACGAACATCCGGGAGAACAATCCCTGCCGGCCGGCCGATTATTGCGACAGCAAGCCCTGCGCGGTGGCGCGCATCATGTGGGAGGCCGACGAGGCCTGGCGGGATACGCTGAGGCGCGTCCGGCTTTCCGATCTGGTCGGCACCTTGTCCGAGGAAGTGCCGGCCGACATTTGGCGGAGCACCTTCGAATGGGTGCTCAAGCGGGCCGGCTGAGCGAGGGGTGCCGATCTCTATGCCTTGAAAATGGTCCTGATGGTTTTCAGGATTGCATGGGCGCTGCGGGCATGTTCCGGGGGCAAGGAGGCGCCGTTGCGGAAACGCTCGGCGCGGCTGGCGAGGTGGTCGGCGATTTCTTCCGCCAGCGCCGGGCGTTCGCTTAGCAGAGGCGCGAAGGCCTCCTGGTCGATCTCATAGGCGGTCACGGGGGTTAGAGCCTCCAGGGTGCAGACTTCCTGCATGCCGGCGAGCAGTCCGGTCTCGCCAAAAAAAGTCGCCCGGCGCGAGCCGTCCGCGTTCCTCGCCTGCGTTCCGCGCCGCGATGATGCCGGCGCGGACCATCATCAGTGAGGGCAGCATTTCGCCCTCCCGCACGATGACGTCACCCTTCCGGAACTGTTGGACAGCCGTGGTCTCGGCGAGTTTTGCCTTTTCATCTGACGTCAGTGTCACAAAGACCGGAATGGCCTCGATCAGTTCGCGTGGTGTCACGCGGGGCGGATGCGCGCCCTCTTCCGTCGGCAGGCCGGTCGTCACGATCGCGGCGCTGGCCGGAGCGGCGAGCAGCAGGCCGGCGGATTTGCAATGGCGGTAAACGAGATCGAGCACCTCGCTTCGCGCAGTGGCGCGCTGGTTCGGGCTCGTCACCCTGAAATAGAGATCGATTTCCAGCGCTGCGGCATCAAGTCCCTTGAGCGCGACCACCGGCGGCGGCTCGCGCAAGATCGAATTGCAGCTTGCCAACGCCGCTTCCATAACGCGCTGGATCGCTTCGGGCATGCGCGTCGGTGCAACGCGGATGGTGAGAGTCAACAGATGGGTTTCGTCCGGCCGGCTGATGTTGGTCAGTCCGAGCTTTGCCATGAAGCTGTTGGGGAGAACGACAACATTGTTGGCGCTGGTCAGGATGTGTGTGGCGCGCCAGTTGCTTTCGACGACGCGCCCCTCGGTGCCGTCGCTCAAAAGAATCCAGTCGCCGATGACATAGGGCCGGCCGAGGGTCAGCGCGATCCCCGAGAAGACGTCGGCAAGCGTATTCTGGAGCGCCAGGCCAAGGATGATGGCGACGACGCCTGAGGTGGCGACGAGGGTTCCGATCGGCACGCCGAAGACGAAGGCCAGGATTGAGAGCGCCATGCCGATATAGACGACGCCGACGACGAGATCCTGCAGCAGGCGCGCCTCGCGCGGGTTTCCCTCTAGCACAAGATAGAGCCGGATGAAGCCGATCACCGCCCAAGCCAGGTGAACCCACCAGAGCGATTTCGCCAGGATGACGAGCAGGGCCTGCGGATCCAGGGAGTCGTATCCCTGAAATCGGTGAGGGTCGATGCCGCTGCCGATAAGGATCAGCGTCATCACGGCAAAGAACAGGATCTGCACCACCAGCCGCGTCGTCGGCCGCTGGCTGGAGAGAAAGTACCAGACGACGATGCCGGCGAAGCCGACTGTTATCAGGGATATCAGAGGTTTGCCGAAAAGAGCGTCGTCAATCATCTCTCGGTCTCCGGGCCGCAGGCCGCATATGATTCAGCATCGTGGCCGCCCGCGCAAGCATCAGGCCTGCGCGGGCCGATACGAGGGTTGAAAGTGTTACAGCGTCCTTTGCGCGTCTGAAAGACGCGCGGCGCTGTAATGCGGATCGTCACTTCTTGAGCGGATAGGTCAGCTCTTTCTGGTTGGTGTCGACGACGAAGACGGCGAGCAGGCGGGCGGGCTTGATCTCGCTGTCGTTGGCGCTGACGCCATGACGGTCGCCCGGCATTTCGGAGAAGCTCTCTCCGGCATGATAGACCTTGACCGGGCCGTCATTGACCTGGCTGCGGATCGCTCCTTCAAGTACGGTGGCGTAGATGAAGGCGGTGTCGGGATGGGTGTGGCCTTCGGAGAAGCCGCCCGGGCCGTATTCGACCAGCACGCCCTTGATGCTCTTACCCGGCACGTTCGGAAGCTCGTGCTCATAGACGAGTGTCACCTTGGCAGACTCGCTGCTGTCATGGGCGCTAACGCCGGTGGCAGCCGGAAAGGCGAGGGCGGCGGCGAGGAAAAATGTTCTGATCATCGGAATCTCCGTGGTTGCTGGATCGGGGGAAGACGCGCCCGAGCGGTCGCGTCTTGAGGGCACGTCAATCATGTCGGCTGGGCGGACTTTGCGAACCACTGCTCGAAGGTGATCGAACCAAGCCGCGGATTGTCGTCGGAAACGAGCGACTGGTCGTTCAGTCTTGCGCCGAAATATCTCGCCTCGACATCAGCCTCGGTGGTGCGTGGGTCTTTCATGGCCTTCAGATAGCGAGCGACGAGCTCGCTGAGACGCGCCCGTTCCGGACCAGCGATCTCGAGCGTCGCGTTGGCGGGAGCAGAGAGGGCCACGTCCGCCATGGCGTCCGCCACGTCGTCGGAAGCAATCGGCTGCACATAGGCCGGCGACAGGTGGACCGTCTGGCCGACCGTTCCCGATTGGGCGATGCCACTGAGGAATTCCATGAACTGCGTCGAATGGACGATGGTGTAGGGAATTCCCGATGCCTTGATCAGTTTTTCCTGGGCAAGCTTGCCGCGGAAATAGCCGCTTTCCTGCAGACGCTCGGTGCCGACGACGGAGAGGGCGATATGGTGCTTGACGCCGGCGAGTTTTTCGGCGGCGAGAAGATTGCGGCCTGAGGTCTCGAAAAATTCGAGCACGGCCTTATCCTCGAAGGACGGCGAGTTGGCGAGGTCTAGCACGACTTCGGCGCCCGAGAGCGCCTCCGCCAGTCCTTCTCCGGTGATCGTGTTGACGCCTGAGTTCGGCGAGGCGGCAATCACGTCATGGCCGCGTTTGCGCAGGCGTTCGACAGTCTTTGAACCGATGAGGCCGGTTCCGCCGATGACAACGATTTTCATAATGGATCTCCGTTCGCTGCCGTGGTGCGGCAGCGTCAAAGGTGAATCTTCTCAATGAATTGCGCGGTTTAGTTCAGGCCAGCCTTATCGAGGCCGTAGGCCTTGTCGGCCGTGCCGGGCACGGTCTTGAAGCCGACATTGACGCGGTTCCAGGCGTTGATCGCCATGACGACGAAAGTCAGATCCGAGATTTCCTTCTCGGAAAGCTGGCCGCGAACTCGTTCGTAAATCTCGTCTGGAATACCTCCCTCGGGAAGCTTGGTCAGCGCTTCGGTCCAGGCAAGGGCTGCACGCTCGCGGGGAACGAACAGATTCGATTCCCGCCAGATGGCGACGTGGTAGAGCCGCAGTTCCGTCTCGCCGTGGATCTTGGCCTGCTTCACATGCATGTCGAGGCAAAAGCCGCATCCATTGATCTGCGAGGCGCGGATCTCGACGAGGGCCTGCAGCTTCTCGTCGATCACGCTGCTCTTCAGCGTCATGCTGAATTCCATGAATTTCTTGAAAAGCTCGTGGGACTGTTGGGCGTAGTTCAGTCGCTGGGTCATGGGTCTCTCCTTTAATTAAGGATATTAAATATCCTTATGGATAAAAGATATCCTTAATTGCTGGACTGTAAAGCCATTCTCGTTTAGTCTGGCTGCATAAAGCCTATGCGCAAAAGTATGAGGGGCAGGGGATGGATATCGTTTCGGCATTGCGGACCTTTCAGCGCGTCGTGGAGACGGGTTCGTTTTCGGCGGCGGCGCACGATCTCGACGTGACGCAGCCGGCGGTCTCGCGACAGGTCGCAGCCCTCGAGGGCCATTTCAACACCCGCCTCCTGCATCGCACGACGAGCGGCCTGTCGCTGACGGCAGAGGGGGAGCGGATGCTGCCGATGGCGCTGCGGATTCTCGAAGCGGTTGAGGAGCTTGGCGATGCGGCCGGATCGGACGGCGCCATGGCCTCGGGAAAGGTCAGGCTCAGCGTTCCAGCACCACTCGGCCTCTATCTCAGCGAGCGGCTCGGCGGTCTTCTCGCCGCCCATCCGAAGCTCTCGGTCGAACTCATCTTCAGGGAGCAGGGCTCTGATATGATCGAGGAGCGCCTGGATCTCGAAGTGCGCTTGGGCCAGGTCGCCGACAGCAGCCTCGTCTGCCGGCGGATCGGCTGGACGACGGCCTTCCTCGTCGCCTCGCCCGCCTATCTCGCGCGCAGGGCGGCTCCCCGCGCACCGAAGGAGATCAAGGACCATGAATGCCTGTGTTACAACAGGGCAGGCGAGGCCAATAGCTGGTCCTTCTCGAACGGTTCGGAAGACATATCGGTCCGGATCTCACCGCGGCTGACTGCCTGCAATGCCGTCGCCATTCATCGGGCAGCCCTTGCTGGAGCGGGTCTTGCGGTGCTTTCGCACATCATCGCGATGCCCGATATCGCCGCTGGCCGGCTGGTGCCCGTGATGAAGGATTTCCAGCCGAGCCGGCTGCCGGTTACCGTCGTCTATCCCTCGCGGCGCAACATGCCGCTGCGCGTCAAGACGGTTCTGGATTTTCTCACCGAGGCTATGGGCCAGGACCCGTCGATGTGCGCCAGCGGCGCGGACCGGCAGTGGAACTGATGATCGTCCCGCCCGGCGATTTGCGGTTTTCCGCCTTGCCTAAAGCCCGCGAATCCTGCCAAGTCCTGCGATCATGCAATTTGCGCCGCAACAAGATGAAGCCCTGAAGGCTGTTTCGAAATGGCTGAAGGAAGGGCGCTCGCCGCTCTTTCGCCTGTTCGGCTATGCCGGAACGGGAAAGACGACGCTTGCCAAGCATTTTGCCGAAAATGTCGATGGCGACGTGTTGTTTGCCGCCTTCACCGGCAAGGCGGCGCAGGTGCTGCGCTCGCGCGGCGCCTCCAACGCTCGGACGATCCATTCGCTGATCTACAGGCCGCGCGGCGAGGAGGCGGTGGAAGACGAGGAAACAGGCAAGACCTCGATCGCGCCGATGTTTTCGATCAACCGGCAAAGCCCGGTCGCGAAGGCAGCGCTGATCATCGTCGACGAATGCTCGATGGTGGACGAGGCGCTCGGCAAGGATCTGATGAGCTTCGGCACGCCGATCTTGGTGCTCGGCGATCCCGGCCAGTTGCCGCCGGTTACAGGCGGCGGCTACTTCACCAATCAGGATCCGGACTACCTGCTCACCGATATCCACCGGCAGGCGCGCGACAATCCGATCATCAAGCTCGCCATGCAGGTGCGCGAAGGCAATGAGGTGATGTACGGCGATTACGGCACTGCCAAGGTGATCTCGAAAAACGAGGTGACGCAGCAGCTGGTGCTCGATGCCGATCAAGTGCTCGTCGGCACCAATCGCACGCGCAGGCGCTACAATCAGCGCCTGCGCGAGTTGAAAGGCTTCAATGCCGATTATCCGCAGACCGGCGACAAGCTCGTCTGCCTGAGGAACGATCCGGCAAAGGGCCTGCTCAACGGTTCGCTCTGGCAGGTGATGACCTCATCCAAGGAAACGACGAAGCCCGGCATCAATCTGCTCGTCCGGCCAGAGGATGACGACATGGACCGGGGCGCGGCCAAGATCAAGCTTCTGAAGCAGGCCTTCGAGGATGTCGAGGGCGAGATTCCCTGGAACACCCGCAAACGCTACGACGAGTTCGACTACGGCTATGCGCTGACCGTTCACAAGGCGCAGGGTTCGCAATGGAACGACGTCGTCCTCTTCGACGAGAGTTGGGCGTTTCGCGATACCAGGGAACGCTGGCTCTATACCGCGATCACGCGCGCGGCGGAGACGCTGACGATCGTCCGCTAATCCTGGTCGTACTCGCGATCAGGTGGCATTCCCGGAGTCAGGGCTGGCGAGGAAGAAACGGTGGCGGCCGTGTCTTAGGCGGATGGTACTAAGCCTGCACGATGCCGAGCAGAACTGCCTTGGCGATGGCCTGGAAGCGGTTGTTGGCGCGGAATTTCAGGATGATTCCGGCTTCCAGGTCACGGGTTTCGTCATGCTTCAGGTCGAGTGCCCGGGCGATTCGCTGGGTGGAATAACCCTCTGCCATCAGTTCCAGGCAACGCCGCTCCTGCGGGGTCAGGCTTGCACTGTCCTGATTGTCGTTTAACGGCGGCTCCTCGATACTGCCGTCGTAGTCCAGGAGGTCGCCGACCTGCTGAAGCTGGCGGTGCAGCGTCGACATCTCCGCCGTCAGTTCGCGCTTGCGCACCTGCAGGGCCTCGCGGAACATCGCCTCGGCCGTTTCCTGCGAATCGGCGTTGCGGAGTTCGTCCATCAATTCCTGGATGACGGCGATCGGCATGCCGGTCTCACGGCAAACGGTAATGACGGCCATGCGCAACACGTCGTCCTGGCCGTAGACCCGCATCAGGCCCATGCGGTTGGCCGAGATTAATCCCTTTTCTTCGTAGAAATGCAGTGTCCTGTGCGTAACCCCGAATGCATTGGCCATATCGGCGATGGGCACGGGACCATCAGGTAGATCCGGCGGTAGCGCGGCTGAAGGCAGGAACCGATATTTCGATCGGGCCTCCGAAGCGATACCGGCGGTGGCAAACAGGCGTTTGGAACCGTCTGGCATGAACCCTCCTGGGGCATGTTGTTGCACCTCATGCGGTTTTGCCAGTTGCTTCCCATGCGCGGCGAGTGGGGTTTCCTCTAGGCGTTCTTCTCATTGGGAAAGAAGCAGTACGCGGCGTACTCTACGCGATACGATGTCCACGTTATGCGTGAACGATCTTTTTTATAAGTGCTAAAAATAATCTCTTTTAAATGGGATAGCAACTTTACCGGCATATTTTGCCGGGTTCTTGGGTGTCTTGCACAAAAACATGTGCTGCACTGCGGGATCTCGCGGTCCTCTTCAAAGATGACGGGAATTACTATCTGCGGTACGCGTGCGGCAAATGCTCAGGGTAATTTCGGCGCTCATCAGCGATTGGCATCGCACCCATTTGTGAATCTCGTTGGCCATCGCCGAGCACTTGGCTTAAAAGCAGGCCTCCCATTTCCGTGACCGATGGATCTCGCCATGCCCGCCAAGCTCTCCGTGAACCTCAACGCCGTCGCCATGCTGCGCAACCGGCGCGACCTGCCCTGGCCGAGCGTCGAAGCGCTCGGGCGTATCGCGCTGAAATCCGGTGCGAGCGGGCTGACGGTGCATCCGCGCCCCGACCAGCGGCACATACGCTTTTCCGACCTGCCTGTGATCCGCAACCTGATCGACGACGAATTCCCCAAGGCCGAGTTCAATATCGAGGGCTATCCCACAGAGGAATTCTTCGAACTGTGCGCCGGGGCGGTACCCGAGCAGGTGACGCTGGTGCCTGACGATCCCGCCCAGGCGACCTCCGATCACGGCTGGGATTTCCGCAAGCACCAGGCGTTCTTGACCGATTCCGTCGCGCGGCTGAAGACGATGGGATGCCGGGTGTCGCTCTTTGCCGACGGCGATGGCGATGTAGAAGCGGTTGAGACCGCTAAGGCGGTCGGCGCCGATCGGATCGAGCTCTATACCGGTCCCTATGGCGGCTGCTTCGACGCGCCGGAGCGGGCGACCGCGAACCTCGAAGCGCTCGGGCGGACGGCGGATGCGGCCCTGGCAATCGGCCTCGCCGTCAATGCCGGCCATGACTTGACGGTCGAAAACCTGCCTGATCTGGTGAAGCGCATTCCCGCTCTTGCCGAGGTTTCGATCGGCCATGGGCTGACCGCCGACGCGCTGGAATACGGCATGGCGGAAACGGTGCGGCGCTTTTGCCGGGCTTGCGGTCAGGCGGTTTGAAGAAGGTCGTTTCCTTCTTGCGTATTGGCGGCGACTAACTTGCCCAGCAAGGTCTCCCGTGCAGCGAATGAGGGCGCAGGATTCCTGTGCTTGTGACATCCGACCCGCAGATCGGCCATATTTCCAACACACGAGCATCTCCTAGTTCTTTCAACCGGGGGGCGCTAGGATGAGAGTTGTTACGCGTCAATTTATGTTTGTCGCGGCGGCATGGGCGTGTTTGCTCTGCTCCGTTGAGACCGGCGTCGCCGATCCCCGGCCGGAAAGATGGGTGGAAAGGTGCGGCGGCGTCTACGCTCTTTGCGGCTATATCGACAGAGCGACGTTAGAACCGCGCATCGATCGCAAGTTCGAAGTTGCGCTTCCTTTCTCGGAGGGGCTGGCCGCCGTGCGCTCCGAGGGGAAATTCGGCTATATCAATTCGAGTGGCGATATGGTGATCGCGCCTATGTTCGATCTTGCCCGCGCATTTCGCAAAGGCCATGCCGAGGTGGTGGCCGGTGACAAGGCAGGAATCATCGACAGGACGGGAAAGCTTGTACTGCCGCCGAATTACGCGCGTGCCATCCCATTCGCGGCCGACGCGGCACTCGTTCGTCCCGGCAAAGCGATCGTGCCGGAATCTTTTGGCTTCCCGCGTTTCATGATCGGGGAACTGCTCTTCGAGAGGGACGATCCACGCTATCTGCTCGTCGATCTGATCTCGGGAAAGATCCTGAAGGACGAGCTGGCCATTAAAGAATTCGACTTCGGTACTTTCGTCTGGGCCGCTCAACCGGGAGATAAACGATACGGATTGCTTGCTCCCGACGGAACCTGGAAGATCGAGCCTCGCTTCGAAACAGTCGGTAAACTCCATGGAAGAAGAGCAATTGTTTGTTATGGCCGGTCGGCCGGACACAAAGATCAGTCCATCCAACGTGACCGGGCCGACACCACCCAATGCGGCGTGATCGACCGGGACGGTCAAACTATTCTCGCCCCACAGCCGTTTAGGATTCATGGGTATCGAAACGGTTTTTACCGTGTGACCGAAGACCAGAAAGCCGGCCTCCTTGACGAGGCGGGACGGTTGCTTGGCGGGCGTTTGTTTGACGATGCGAGATTGCCCGATTATTCCGGTGAGGTGGCCAAGATATTGGTCGACGGCCAGTGGATCGGGCTCAACCGTGCCGGGGATCTGGTGCCCAACCCGGAAGACGGGAAGACGCTGGTGGCATGTCCTTCGGGTATCAAATTCATGCATAGCGGCAGCCGCGTTCAGGTCGTCGGAGCGGACGAAAAGCCGACGGTTTCGTATCTCTTTGACGACACGTACATGACTTGCAAATTTCCCATGTCGGTTCGGTACAATGGAAAATGGGGGTTTCTGAACAAGGACGGCAAACTGCTTGTCGATCCGCCGTCATTTCAGGACCAATATGGTTTCAGCGGTGGCTATGCCGGCGTCAAGGTTGACGGCAAGTGGGGAATACTGGACAGCAGCGGTGTACTGGCCCTCGCTCCCCAGTTCGATGAGATGCAGCCCGATTCCGGCGCCTATGCGGTATCGAAGGATGCGCGGAAGTTTTGGATCGACGCATCAGGACGTGAAGTCGCCGAGCCGCGCCGCCTGGAGGATCGGCAATCAAAGTTGCGTTGCGAACCAGACGGCGGGCAGCGCGTCTCCAGGAATTCGAACGGAACCTTGCTTTGGGGCATTGCGGACGCCGCCGGGAACATTGTCGTCGAGCCGAAATATCGGGCCATCATCTGTTTCCGAGATGGTCTAGCATGGGTTCCGTTTGACGAACGACGAGAATGGTGTGCAATCGATCGGAATGAGCGGAAACGCGAGAACGGCGCGTGCGTCAAGAACTGGGCTGACAGCAATGTCGCAGACGCACGAGCTGAGACAATGTCTGACGATCCCTATGAAAGCGGTGTTCTCTGGATGCGGGCCGAGCTTGAATACGGGCTCGACCTTAGGGAAAAGCCGCCTCGCTTCGTCTCCCAATTCTGAGGACCGGCCGCGGAGCGTCTGTGCCGAGAATTACTCTTCTGGACCAAGGCCAGAATATACTGCGTCCCTGTCCTCGGGTTAGACCCAAGGACAGGGATTAAACGATCGTTGCCTCAGGCGGTGAGCGCTGCCTTGTGCTCCACGAAGAAATCCCTCAGCGGCTGCGGCTGTTTGCCGGTCAGCTTGGTGAAGTCTTCGGTGACGATGTCGAACTTGCCCGCGCGAGTGTTGGCGTCGGCAGAAACTAGCATGTCGGCGACGAAACCGGGAAGGCCGGCGCCGCGCATGCCCTGGCCGAGTTGTTCGTCGGTGACGTCGATCACTTCGAGCGGCTTGCCGGCGACGTCGGAAACGATGGCGGCAATCTGCCGGCTGTTCAGCGACTGGGTGCCGGTCACCGTATAGGTGGCGCTCTCGGATGTGCCGGAGGCAAGAGCTGCGGCGATCGCCAGGGCGCAGTCGTCACGCGAGATGGTCGAGATCTTGCCGCCGCCCGTGGCGCTGTACCATTTGCCGCCCTGCAGATTGTGCGGCATGCCGTGCAGATAGTTGTCGTGATACCAGGCATCGCGGATGATCGTATGGGCGATGCCGCTTGCTTTGATGGCGTTTTCGCTGCCGAGATGATCGGGCGCGAAGGTGACGAGCGAATTGTCCGGCGCCGGCATCGAGGTGTAGGCGATATGCTTGACGCCTGATTTGACTGCCGCCGCGACGGCCGCCTGGTGCTGGGCGAGGCGCTTGCCGGGAGTATCCAGTGCGTCGGTGCTGATGATCAGGAGCCGGTCGACACCGGCGAAAGCCTTCTCCAGACCTGCGGCGTCATCGAAATCGGCCTTGCGGGTGGCGACGCCCTTCTTTTCGAGGTCGGCCAGCTTTTCCGGGCTGCGGGTTGCCGCGACGATGTTGCCGGGGGCGACCTTGTAGGTCTCGATGAGGTGATGGATGACACGCTGGCCGAGCTGCCCGGCAGCGCCGGTGACCAGGATGGTTTCGCTCATACGTCGTTTCCTTCTGTGTTGTGCTGGCTGTGTTGTGCCAGTGGTCTCAAAAAGAGAGTAACACTAGAATAGGAATTGACTTGGCGGTGTAAAGGAGGCAGTTTTTCGGCTCTACGTTACCAAAAGGGAACCAGCAGATGAGTACCGCGGTCGTCAATCTGAAGAACCGGATGCCGGGGGCGCGGCGCGAGATCGATCTCGCCGGCCTGGATTTCGGCAATTGCCCGGTCAGGGACATGATGCAGCAGATCGGCGGCAAATGGTCGACGCTGCTACTCGAGGTGCTGGCGGATCGGCCTTATCGGTTTGGCGAGCTGCGGCGGATGATCCCCGATATTTCGCAGCGCATGCTGACGCAGACACTGCGCGACCTACAGAGGGATGGTTATATCGACCGCGAGGTTTTCCCGACCAAGCCGCCGAGTGTGGAATATTCGATGACCGAACTTGGACGTTCGCTCTACCAGCCGCTGTCGCAGCTTCTGAACTGGGCGGAAGCGAACCATAATGCCGTTCGCGCCGCCCGTTCGCGATTTGATTCCGCCGATAGTTAGGCTTCCTTGCCGCGTCCTTCCGTCAGGAACAGCAGGAAGGCCAGCGCCGGGAAGCAGAAGCCGATCCAGGCCGTCATCGTCCAGCCGCCGGTCGCATAGGCCCAGCCGCCGACGGCCGAGCCAAGTGCGCCACCGGCAAAGAAGGTGGCCATGAAGAGGCCGTTGAGCCGGCTGCGATGTTCCGGGTTCAAGCCATAGATGGCGCGCTGGCCGCAGACGAGATTGGTCGTCACCCCGAAATCGAGCATGATCGCGGCTACCGTCAGCAGGATCATGGCGGCGAGCGAGCCATCGCTTGCGAAATGGCTGATCAGGAAGGACGCCATGCCGAGCAGCATGGCGATTGTCGAGGCGATCTTGGTCATGCCGCGATCGGCAAGCCGGCCGGCAATCGGCGAGGCGACGGCGCCGGCGGCGCCGGCGAGCGCAAAGAGCGCGATGCCGTTCTGTGTCAGGCCGAAGGCGGGACTTGCGAGCAGCAGCGGCGTTGTCGTCCAGAACAGGCTGAAGGCGCCGAACATGCCGGCCTGATAGAGTGCCCGGCGCTGCAGCACGCGCGAGGTCAGTGCCAGGTGGCCCATGGAGGCGAGCAATTCGCCGTAGCGTAGCCTGGTCGTCGGCCGGCGGACCGGCAGGTTGGCGCGGAGCACGACGGCGAGCACGAGCATGAGCGCTGCAGTAACGAAGTAGACCACATGCCAGGAAGAGGCTTCGGCGACGAAGCTTGCGAAGGGGCGGGCGAGCATGATGCCGCAGAGCAGGCCGCTCATGACGTTGCCGACGACCTGGCCGCGCGTGGCATCAGGCGCCATGTTGGCGGCAAAGGGAACCAGGACCTGAACTGCGACTGATGAAAGGCCGATAGAAAGCGAGGCGACGAGGAAGGCCGTGGGTGTCGAGGACAGCGCCGCGCCGATCAGCGCAACGGCAGAGACGGCGATCAGCATCAACACCAGACGGCGGTTTTCAGTGAGGTCGCCGAGCGGCACGATCAGCAGCAGGCCGAGGCCGTAGCCGATCTGCGTCAGCGTGACGATCAGGCCGGTGGCGGCAGGCGTGAAACCGAGATCGGCGCTGATCGGGCCGGCGAGCGGCTGGCCGTAATAGAGATTGGCGGCCACCAGCCCGCAGGCGGCGGCGAAAAGGAAGGTGAGCCAGGGGGATAGCGCCCGGGGAATGGCCTCATCCGGCGTGGTGGCTGAAATGCTCATCGGAAACTCCGGTATTCAAAGATTGGAAGGACTGAATGCAAAAATGCTGGCTGCGGCCACCCGATCCTTGACCGAATGCCGGTATTTCTCTCGTCCACGGTGCGGACTTTTCAGGTCACGAGCTTCATCGCGGCCTCGGCCGCGGACAGCATCTCTTCCCTGCTGCGTCCTGTTTTGCCGATGACGCGCAGGCCCTTGGTAAAGCAGAGGAAGGCGAGGGCGGCAGCAGCCGGTTCTACCGTCTTCGGAATGGTGCCGTCTGCCTGGCCGATGCGGATGAGATCGGCCATCAGCTTTTCGTCCGCGGCAAAGGCCGTCACGACGTGGGCAGCGGCTTCCTCGTCAAGCAGGGCGAAGTCGTTGGCGCCGCCAACGACGAGACAGCCTTTGCGGCCGGCTTCGCCATAGGAGAGCTCGGTATAATACATCACCATCTGGAAGACCTTCTCGCGACCCGTCTCTGCAGACGCGATCATCGCTTCCAGGCGCCGTCGGCCGAGTTTTCGATAATGGGCAAAAGCAGCGAGAAAGATGCCGCGCTTGTCCTTGAATGCCTTGTAGATGCTCCCCGAAGCAAGGCCCATTGCTTCGGTCAATTCGCTGATGGCGGCGGCGTGGTAGCCGCGTTCGGAAAAGACCCGTAGGGCCGAATCCAATGCGGCGTCCATGTCGAACTCGCGCGGCCGACCACGGCTGCGGGTTTTTTCATCTGATACGAGGCTGTCAACGGTCATGACCGCCTAATTAGGGAATGATCGTTTCCAAATCAAGCGGAATTTTGGCGATGCAGCAAATTCAAAGATCGAGCACCCAGTTCTGGCCGTTCGCCTCGGGGCCGAACATGCGATGTCTCTCCTCGGAGACAAGGCGGAAGCCCGCCTTGACGTAGATGGCGCGGGCGGTCTCCAGCATGTCGTTGGTCCAGAGCGAGAGCTCGCGGTAGCCCTTCTCCCTGGAGAAGCGGATGCATTCGTCAACCAGCAATTTGCCGAGCCCGAGGCCGCGGGCTGATTTGTCGACATAGAGCAGGCGGAGCTTGGCGATGCCGTCGCCGCCATTGGTGACCAGGACGGAGCCGACATTGACGCTGCGGCGTTCGGCGATCCAGCAATATTCCTTGGCCGGATCGAAATTGGCGAGAAATTTTCCGGCGACCTCGGCGACCAGCGCCTCGAAGCGCAGATCCCAGCCATATTCTTCTGCGTAGAAGCGGCCCTGGCTCTGAACGATCCAGCCGATATCGCCGGCGCGGTGGGCGCGGATAATGGCCGGCGCGGACTTTGCCGCCGGGTCGAGCAGGGCGCGGATCGTATGCATCGCGGAGACCGCTGCCTCCGGTTCGCCGTTTGCGAGATTGTCGAAACGGGCGGCGATCTGCGCATTGGCGCGCCGGCACAGTTCCTCGAATTGCCCTCGTCCCCGCTCGGTGACAGCGATGACCTGGCTGCGCAGGTCGGTCGGGTCCGGACTGGTCTCGATCAGCCCCTCGGCGCGGAAACGTTTGAGGATACGGCTGAGATAGGCGGGGTCGAGATGCAGGTCGCGGGCCAACGCCACGGCGCTGACGCCGTCATGCGAGGCGATCTCGAAGAGGATGCGGGCATCGGTCAGGGTGAAGGGGGTGTCGAGATAGGCCGTGTTCAAGAGGCCGAGGAAGTTCGTATAGAAGCGGTTGAAATCGCGGGCGGCTTCGATAAGGGCGATATCGGACATGACAAAAAACTCCAAATGGAGATTTTTGCGAGGCGAAGTCGGCCAACTCCTCGGCGTCATGCTCGGGCTTGTCCCGAGCATCTGCCTTCGGACGATACGTGGCAGATCCTCGGCACGTGGCCGAGGATGACGCCGAGGAGAAAGCGAGGTGTCAGCAAACCGGCAAAAATCTCCAAACAGAGACTTTTGTCGTGCATTTAGTTGACTGGGTCAACTAAATTGTCGGTGCGACTTCAGGCTGCTTCTTCTTCCGCCGCTTCGTCTGCGCCGAGCGCGAAATCGACCGCCGCTCGGGCATGGATCGCGGTGGTGTCGAAGCCTGGCAGCGGCAAGTGGTCGGGATCGAGGATCAGGCAGATCTCGGTGCAGCCGAGGATGATGCTGTCGGCGCCGTTCTCGACGGCGCGGGTAATCACCGCCATGAGCTTGTCGCGCGAGCTGTCGAGCACCTTGCCGGCGCAGAGTTCGTTGAAGATGATGTTGTGCACGGTGGTGCGGTCGCCAGCATCAGGCACCATGATGTCGAGGCCAAGGCTCTTCATGCGGTCGCTGTAGAAGCCGTGCTCCATCGTGTAGCGAGTGGCGAGCAGCAGTGGGCGCTTGCGGCCGGCCGCATGCAACGATTTCGCGGTCTCGTCGATGATGTGGATCAGTGGCACGGAGATCTTCTCCGCGACCTTGTCGGCGATCAGATGCATGGTGTTGGTGCAGATCAGGATGCAGCCGGCGCCGGCGATCTGCAGGCGCAGAGCCACGTCGGCGAGGCGACGCGCTGCCATATCCCAGTCGCCGGCCTTCTGAAGCGCGACGATCTCCTCGAAATTGACAGAATGCAGGATGAGTTCGGCCGAGGCGAGGCCACCCTTGCGGTCACGCACCATCTCGTTGACGACACGGTAATAGACTGCCGAACTTTCGAAACTCATGCCGCCGATAAGGCCGATCGTTTCCATCTCTTCATGCTCTCCATGCTTCTGAACTTTCGAAAATGATGCCGCAATCCCGACGCGACGTGTTTGCTTTGTTTGTCTCTTGCGTCATATATGTGATAGGATTTTGCGTCATTTGATGAAATCCTGCAAAAAAGACGCAAGAGGTATATGTTCGACACATGCTCGATGATCGCGACAGACGCATTCTGGACATGCTGCAAAAGGATGCGGGCATATCCGTGACCGATCTTGCCGAGCGCGTGGCACTTTCGATATCGGCCTGCTCGCGGCGCATCCAACGGCTGGAGGAGAGTGGCCATATCGCCCGGCGCATCGTCGTGCTCGACCGGGACAAGATGGGCGTGCCGACGACGGTCTTCGCGCTGGTCAAGACGGCGCACCATTCCGACGAATGGACGGAGACCTTCCGCCGGATCATCAGCGACATTCCCGAGATCGTCGAAGCGCACCGCCTGACAGGCAATCACGACTATATCCTGAAGATCGTGCTGCCGCGCGTCGAGCATTACGATGTGATCTACAAACAGATCGTACGCAAGATCGAGCTTTTCGACGTCTCGGCCTCGATCTCGATGGAGCTTCTGAAGGGCGGTACGGCGATCCCCGTAGGATATGCCGATTGAGTGAGTTCCACCGACCGGGATGCAGGGGAGCTATGCCGAAACGGCAGTTGCAACCATCGCGGCGAAGGCCACATTGGCTTTGAGCGAAATGGCGCAAAAGGGGTAGGTCATGAGCGATCATCATGTCGTCGTTGTCGGCGGCGGTTTCGGAGGGCTGCAACTCGTCAACGGCTTGAAGGGCGCCGGTGTCAGAATCACGCTGGTCGACCGGCGCAACCATCATCTCTTCCAGCCGCTGCTCTATCAGGTGGCGACCACTATTCTCTCCACCTCGGAGATCGCCTGGCCGATCCGCCGCCTTTATGCCGACCGGCCTGACGTGACGGTGCTGCTCGCCGAGGTCACCGGCGTCGACAGCGGCGCAAAGACTGTTTCCTTACGCAACGGCATGACTCTTGGTTACGATACGCTGGTGCTGGCGACCGGGGCGACGCATGCCTATTTCGGCCACGACGAATGGGAGCCGGTGGCGCCCGGCCTGAAGACACTTGAGGATGCGACAACGATCCGCCGGCGCGTGCTGCTTGCCTTCGAGAAGGCAGAGATGGAGAGCGATCCTGCCGTGCGCGATGCGCTGTTGACCTTCACCATCGTTGGGGCCGGGCCGACCGGTGTCGAGCTGGCCGGCATCATCGCCGAACTCGCGCATTTCACGCTGCCCAAGGAATTCCGCAACATCGACACGCGCAAGACCCGCGTCGTTCTGGTCGAGGCCGGCCCGCGGGTGCTGCCGACCTTCGCCGAGGAGCTTTCGGCCTATGCTCAGAAGGCGCTGGAGAAACTCGGGGTCGAGGTCCATCTCGGCAAGCCGGTGACCGAATGCAACGCCGACGGCGTGAAGATCGGCGAGACCTTTGTTGCCAGCCGGACGATCGTCTGGGCAGCCGGGGTCACCGCCTCGCCTGCGGCGCAATGGCTCGGCGTGCCGGCCGACCGGGCAGGGCGCGTCGTGGTCGAGAAGGATCTGAGCGCGCCCGGTCTGCCCGACGTCTTCGTCGTCGGCGATACCGCCTCTGTCATGCGCGAAGACGGCAAGCCGGTGCCGGGCATTGCGCCCGCCGCCAAGCAGCAGGGCGGTTACGTCGCCAAAGTGATCCGCGCCCGCATATTCGGCAAACCGGCGCCGGCGCCTTTCCGCTACTGGCATCAGGGCAGCCTCGCCACGATCGGCAAGAGTGCCGCGATCATCGATTTCGGCCGGATCAAGCTGAAGGGCTGGATCGCCTGGTGGATCTGGGGTCTTGCCCATATCTACTTCCTGATCGGCACCCGCTCGCGCTTCGCCGTCGCCTGGAGCTGGCTGTGGATCTATCTGAGCGGCCAGCACAGCGCCCGGCTGATTACCCAGCGCGAGACGATGCGGGAGGAGTAGGTCCCTTCTTCGAGTCAAGTCAGAGGACCGAAATGAACGCAAGCGCATACTGTGTAACCCCCCTCTGGCCTGCCGGCCATCTCCCCCACAGGTGGGGAGATCGGCTAGGCGCAATGGTTTCCCCAAATAATCAGCGTCCAGCGCAGCGAAACGATAGACGGGCAAGAAGCGTGGGCTATTTGTAATCTCCCCACCTGTGGGGGAGATGCCCGGCAGGGCAGAGGGGGCGGCCACGGCACGCCGGTCCATGAAACCAGCCACGAGCGCGCCCACGCGTGAACGTGATACGCCCAAACTTGACATATCTCCGCACACGCCCTTAGCATTCCGCCCGCGTCTCCCCACCACCGGGAGTTACGCATTCAACAGTCGCCATCAGCAGGTAGAGGTTCCAATGCGCCGATTCACTTCTCACGAAAATCACATTCGAAATTCTGAGAAGTTGGTGGTTCATGCGCACTTTGAATTTGGGCATCCTCGCCCATGTGGACGCAGGCAAGACTAGCCTTACCGAAAGACTGCTTTTTGATGCCGGCGTTATCGACAAGCTCGGCAGCGTCGATACCGGCAATACACAGACGGACACTCTCGAGCTCGAACGGCAACGCGGCATCACGATCAGAGCCGCGGTGGTGTCGTTCACGATCGGCGACAGGATCGTCAATCTGATCGACACGCCCGGTCACCCGGATTTCATCGCCGAGGTCGAGCGGGTGCTCGGATTGCTGGATGCCGCGGTCGTCGTCGTTTCGGCGGTTGAAGGCGTGCAGGCGCAGACGCGGGTGCTGGTGCGGGCGCTGCGACGACTTGGCGTTCCCTTCGTCTTCTTCGTCAACAAGGTCGACCGCCTCGGCGCGCAATATGAGGACGTGCTGAAGGCTCTTGCCAGCCAATTGCTCGTTCGCCCCATCGCCATGTCTTCCGTGATCGATGCTGGCAGCGGGCTTGCCAGGGTGGAGGCTTTGGCTCACGGATGCGAACCGCTTTTCACGCCGCTCTGCGAAGCACTCGCGGAGAATGACGAGGCGCTGCTGGACGATTACGTCTTGGCGCCCGATCGCCTGACGGCGGATAGGCTTGGACGCTGCCTGATCGATCAGGTCGCGAGCGGTCTGGTGCATCCTGTCTTCGCAGGTGTGGCAACGACCGGCGTCGGCGTGCCGGCCCTAACATCCGCCATTGCGACGATATTGCCCGGCCGGCGCCTCGATCCGGACGGGCCGATTGCCGGAACAATCTTCAAGATCGAACGCGGCTGGGGCGGTGAAAAGCTGGCCTATATGTATCTGACGTCAGGCACGGTCCGGCTCCGTCAATATCTGGATTTGCCCAAAGGCCTGGATAGGGTGACCGCGATCGAGGTTTTCGAGGCCGGCCGGGTTCATGGCGCCGCAAGCTTCCGCGCCGGGCAGATCGCGCGCATCAGCGGCCTTGCCGGCGCCCGGATCGGCGATGCGGTGGGCGGCGATCCGCTCTCCGACGGACGGGCTTACTTCGCGCCGCCGACGCTGGAAACCCGGGTTTTTGGCCAGCGGCCTTCCGAGAAGGCGGCGTTGTGGCTTGCGCTGAACCAGATGGCCGAACAGGATCCGCTGATCAATCTGCGCCGGAACGAGGAAACGGACGAGGTCTTCGTATCGCTCTATGGCGAGGTGCAGAAGGAGGTTATCCAGTCGACCCTGCTGACGGATTTCGGCCTCGACGCCAGCTTCGAGGAAAGTACGATCATCCTGGTCGAGAGGCCTGTAGGAATTGGGACCGGCTTACAGATCCTCTTCAAGGAACCCAATCCCTTCCTGGCGACGGTAGGCCTGCGGGTCGAGCCGCGGCCTGCCGGCGCGGGCAACAGCTTCGCGCTGGAAGTGGATGTCGGCCAGATGCCTGCCAGCTTTTACAGGGCGGTCGAAGAAACCGTGTTCGAAACGCTAAAGCAGGGCGTTTTCGGCTGGCAGGTCATCGATTGCCACGTGGCGATGACGGCAGCCCGGCACAGTTCGCCGGCAAGCACCGCCGCCGATTTCCGGCAGCTCACGCCTTGGGTGCTGGCAGATGCACTGTCAGCCGCGCAAACCGTCCTATGCGAGCCGATCGACCGCTTTCATCTAGAAGCGCCCGCGGAGAGCTTGAGCGGCTTGCTGACCCTGCTTGCGAAATCTGCTGCGACGATGACGGATTCCGTGATTGTCGACGGCATGGCCCGACTGGAAGGCACTATGGCGTCCGCGATGATCCAGAGCGTCCAGCAGCAATTGCCGGGCCTGACAAGCGGGGCGGGGACGATGGAAACCGGCTTCGATCACTACGCCCCGATGGCTGGCCCGCCGCGCGTTCGAAGGCGTTCAGGACCTGATCCGTTCAACCGCGTCGAATATCTGCTGAGCCTGCACCGACATCTCGAAGGCATGTCCTGAGATTCCTCAGTGCATACTTCGTCGTGGGCGCGAAGGCTGACAGAAGGGGCGGCCCCCAAAGGAGCCGCCTCTCATTTTCTCAAGCTGCCAGCGAGGCGATGTCGATGACGAAGCGGTAGCGGACGTCGCTCTTGATGACACGCTCATAGGCTTCGTTGATGTTCTGGATGTTGATCTTCTCGATCTCCGAGACGATGTTGTGCTTGCCGCAGAAGTCGAGCATTTCCTGGGTTTCCTTGATCGAGCCGATCATGGAACCGGCGAGGCTCTTACGCCCGCCGATGACCGAGAAGGCATGAACCGGAACCGGGTGCTCGGGAACACCGACCAGAACCATCGTGCCATCGGGCTTCAACAGGCTGAGATAGGCGTTCCAGTCGATTACCGTGCCAACCGTGTTGATGATCAGGTCAAAGGTGCCGGCGAGCTTGGTGAAGGTCTCGGCGTCGCTCGTTGCGTAATAGTCCTTGGCGCCGAGCTTCAGGCCGTCTTCCTTCTTCGATAGCGACTGCGAGAGCACGGTGATGTCGGCGCCCATGGCTGCACCGATCTTCACGCCCATATGGCCGAGGCCGCCCATGCCGACGATCGCGACCTTCTTGCCGGCGCCGGCCTTCCAGTGGGCGAGCGGGGAATAGAGCGTGATGCCGGCGCAAAGCAGGGGAGCGCCTGCATCGAGGGGGATATTGTCCGGGAAGCGCAGGACATAGCCTTCCTTGACGACGATGGAGTCGGAGTAGCCGCCAAAGGTCGGGGTGGTGCCGTCTGCCTCGACGTCGTTGTAGGTCTGGACGAGACCTGGCATGAAGTGCTCGTAATCCAGGTCGCGCGTGGCGCAGCCGACGCAGGAGTTGACGAAGCAGCCGACGCCGACGCGGTCGCCGACCTTGAACTGGGTGACCTTAGAGCCGACGGCGGAAACGACGCCGGCAACCTCATGGCCCGGCACCATCGGATATCTGGAATTACCCCATTCGTTGCGGGCCTGGTGGATGTCGGAATGGCAGACGCCGCAATATTGAACCGCGATGACGACGTCGTCATCGTTCGGCTCGCGGCGCTCGAAGGTGAAGGGGGTCAATGGTTGCGACGCGTCGGTCGCGGCATAGCCTTTTGCGATAGCCATCTGAAGCTTCCTTTGGGGTTGGGAGGGAGGATCGAAGATGGCGGAGCTTGCACCGGATCCCGGTCCGACCGTTAGAGCGATCCTCCAAGCTTTATGCACAATCCTGCAAAAATGACGGCGCCGGCCGTTTGCGAAACGCTGAAGGCACCTTAGATAAAAGGCGTTCCGCTGGCGTCAGACCGAAAGAGTTGCGCATGACATTGCCTTTCAGCCCTTATCAGGAGATCGCCGATATTGCGATGCGCTTCACGCCCGACGACGGCGAGTTTACGACCGCGATCGGCAATCTCTTCCTCAGCCGCCGCTCCAATCCCAGCAATCCGTTGCACAGCAGCTACCGGCCCTGTCTCGCGCTGGTGCTGCAGGGGGCAAAGAGCCTGCGCCTCGGTGACGAACACATCAGCTACGCGATGGGAGACTATCTTCTGACTTCGCTCGACCTGCCGGTCGCCTGGCGCGTCACGGAGGCAAGCCCGGAGGTTCCGCATCTCTGTCTGGCGCTGGCAATCGACTCGGAGAAGCTGCTGGAACTGCTGAGCCGCATCGATATTCCGCGCCCGGCCGCCCATACCGACGGGCAGCGCGGGATGGTGGTGAACGTCGCCTCGCCGGAGCTGCTGGATGCTGCCGTGCGACTGCTGCGCTTGCTTGATCGTCCAAACGACATTGCGGCGATGGCGCCGCTGATCGAGCAGGAAATCCTCTATCGGGTGCTGACCGGGCCGGCCGGCGCGCGGCTGATTAACATTGCCACTGCAGACAGCCACAGCAACAGGATCGCGCGCGCCGTCGCATGGCTGAAGGAGAATTTCGCGCGACCACTGCGCATCGAGGACCTTGCCGACCGCGTCAGCATGAGCGTGTCGTCCTTCCATCATCACTTCAAGTCGGTAACGGCGATGACACCGGTGCAGTATCAGAAGCAGCTTCGCCTGCACGAGGCGCGCCGTCTGATGCTTGTGGAGCGCCTCGATGCGGGCACGGCCGGCCATCGCGTCGGCTATCAGAGCCCGTCGCAGTTCAGCCGCGAGTACAGCCGCCTCTACGGCGCTTCACCGGCCCGCGATGTCGACGGCGCCCGCGATGCCATGGCGGCGGAATAGACGTGCCAAGCGCGGTGCGATCGTTAAAGGATTGTTTGACGTTTCCGGCTAGTCTTGCGGCAGATATCAAGCAGGCCCAGATGTCCGCATGACGCAAGCACCGTTTCTCTCCATCGTCGCTCCTTGTCACAACGAGGAAGAGGGCTTGCGCGAATTCTGCCGCCGCGCCGCCGCTGCCGCGTATAGTGTTGCCGGCGATGGCTTCGAGCTCATTCTCGTCGATGACGGCTCGTCCGACCGCACGTGGGAGATCATCTCCGATCTGGCGGCCGATGTTCCGCAGCTACTCGGCGTTCGTCTTCTGCGCAATCACGGCCACCAGCTGGCATCTACGGCGGGTCTTGCCGCGTCGCGGGGAGAGCGCGTGCTTTTGATCGACGCCGATCTTCAGGATCCGCCCGAGCTGCTTTTGATGATGATGCCAATCATGGAGCGCGGCGCCGATGTCGTGTATGGCCAGCGTACGCGCCGCCAGGGCGAAACCTGGTTCAAGCTCGCCTCCGCTTCACTTTTCTATCGCGCCCTGTCCAAACTCGCTTCCGTGACCATCCCGCGCGACACCGGAGATTTCCGACTGATGCGCCGGCGCGTCGTCGATATCCTGCTGGCGATGCCGGAGCGCGATCGCTTCATCCGCGGCATGGTCAGCTGGATCGGCGGCAGGCAGGTGGCGCTGCCTTACGAGCGCGACGCCCGTTTTGCCGGCACGACGAAATATCCGCTGCGCAAGATGATCAATTTTGCGCTGGATGCGATCACCAGCTTTTCAACGACGCCGCTGCGTATAGCCACATGGCTTGGCATGATGAGCGCCGGTGTCGCGATCGCGTTGCTCGTCTATACCTTCGTTCGCTGGCTGCAGGGCGAGACGGTCACCGGTTGGTCGTCGATTATGGCCGCGGTCAGCGCCTTCAGCGCCATCCAGCTGATCTGCATCGGCATCATCGGCGAGTATCTCGGCCGTCTGGTACAGGAGAGCAAGAGGCGACCGATATTCATGATCGAGACGATCGTGCGCGGCAGCGAACACGCCGAGCTGTCGACCGCTTTTTCGGAGATGAGCGCCAGCGATAAACGCGCCGCGCTGGATGCGGCCTTTGCATCCGAAGAGCCGCCGCGCTCGCACAAGAACAGCCGGATCGGATAATGGACCGGATGGCCGCGCCTGCTGTGGCCACAGCCGGGCCCGAGGAATCGATCGCCAGGCAGGATTCCACCGTTGCGATCGTCGCATTCGTCGGACTTGTGGCGGCTCTGGTCCTCCTGTTTCCCTTTCCGCCGGTTCTCGATTATGCCAATCACTACGCCCGTATCTGGCTCCTTTCGGGCGGGATCGGCGAGCAGCCGTTTCCTGAGATCTATGCCGTCGATTGGAACCGCACCTTCACCAATGTCGGGATCGATGTTCTAGCCACCTGGCTGGGGCCGCTTGTCGGCGCAGACAGGCTGGCGCGGGCTTTGCTTTTCCTGGCGATCGTGCTGCCGCCGCTAGGGGGAATCGGCCTGCACCGCGCGCTTTTCGGCGGCCGGCACCATTGGCAGACCGCCATGCTGTCGCTCGGCTGGTGCGCCACCATGATCGGCGGCTTCATCAACTTCCAGATCGGCCTCGGCATGGCCTTGTTCTTCGCCTGCGTCGATCTGCGGCTGCAGCGCAGAAATCCCGCCCTGGTTTTTGCCTGGCGGCTTGCCGCCGCGCTGCTGCTGACGGTGATGCATCTCTTCGCGCTTGGCTTTTATATGGCGATCGTCTGCGGCCTCGAATTTTCCTGGCGCATCGATATAGTGCGATCGAAGGCGGCTCTGATGAGGCTCGCCGGCCGTTTGGCGCTGGCGCTCGGCGCCTGCGTCCTGCCGCCGCTCGCGCTCTATCTCCATACGGCGGCTTTGCCCAATGCCGGCGGCAACGGTCTTGGCCTTGCCTGGAACGACGGTATCGTCCTGATCGTCCTTAATCTGTTCTCCGCCATCACGACCTATGTCCCGGTGGTGGATGTCGTGCTGGTTCTGCCGCTGATCCTCATCTGCACGCGTGCCGTCCGCGCGGGCGATATTCGCCTGCATGCTGGGCTTGCCGTTGCCGCCTGCGGCCTGCTGCTGCTCTCCTGTGTTTCGCCTCGCCACATGCTCGGCACCGGATGGATCAGTTGGCGCTTTCCGATCATGACGGCGCTCGTCGCCATGGCGATGGTGTGCCCCTTCGCCAATCTGACGCGCCGGCAGGCGATGCTGCTGGCGCTCATCATCAATCTCGCGGTCTTCGGCCGCACCGGCTGGGTCGGCTGGAACTGGTGGCTGGCACAGAAGGATGTTGCCGCCGTCGAGACTGTGCTTAAAAAGGTGCCGGCCGGCGCAGCCGTGCTGCCTCTGGGCCATGAACCTGAGACAGTGAGCGGTCTTGCTCACTCCAACCGGCATTTTGCCTGGGGGTTGGATACTTTCCGGCACCTGCCGACACTCGCCGTGCCCTTGTCGCATGCTTTCGTGCCGACGCTCTTCACGGCAAAAGGCAAGCAGCCGTTATCCGTTCTGTCGTCATGGTCTGAGATCGCGGTTCCCGAGGGCAATCTGCTGTCGACCGGCGTGCTTTCATGCCCGGCAATGATGCAGGAATATAGAAACTTTACGCCTTATCTGTCGGATTGGCGTAGGCGTTTCGATTTCGTCCTCGTCGCCAATGCCGATATCCCCGACCGCTATGTCGGCACCTTGATGCCGGCGGGCCTGATGCTGGTCGAAGATGCGGGTTTCGCGAAGCTATACGCGATCGAGAAGACGATGCCGGCGGAGCCTCTGTCGATCCCCGCGGGTTGCATGAGGGCGTCATAGACTGCGGCTCTTCGCGGATCAGCCGGGAAATTTCAGCGCCTTGTCGGCACGGCACTTGGCAAGCGGAAGCTGAAATCCTCAGCACTCTTGTAGACGTCGCTGTCGGACTGCGCGAGAGCGCTTGAGCCGCCAAGGAGGATTGCTCCGAGCAGGAGAAGAGCTGCTGAAAGGCGTGACATCGGAGCCTCCGGGCAAGTGGTATAGCGCGACATTATGCGATCACCGAGGATTCGCGCCTATCCAATTCTGGTGTTTCATCGCGGTTTCCCGTATTAAAAAAATCTATCCAGGCTTCTTGACGACCTGATCGGTTTATCGCATAAACCTCACGAACCGTACCGTACGGTACGTATATGGGAGCCATGACCGTGTCCGTCGATACCGCAGAGCCGAGCGAATTTTCGCCGCGCCAGAACGCCGTTCTGGAGCAGGCGCTGCAGTTGCTTGTCGATGGCGGCGAGAAGGCGCTGACGACCTCGGGTGTGGCGCGAGCCGCCAATTGCTCGAAGGAAAGCCTCTACAAGTGGTTCGGCGATCGCGACGGGCTGCTGTCGGCGATGATCGCCTATCAGGCCAGCAAGGTGCGCACCTTCGAGCGCAACGGCGAGCGGCTGACGGCGGCGAGCCTGCACGACCATGTCGTCATTTTTGCGCGTGACCTGCTGGAGGTGCTTGCCGGCGACGTCTCGCTGGCGCTCAACCGGCTGGCGATCGGGCAGTCGAACCGCGACGGCTCGAAACTCGGCAAACTGCTGCTCGAGCGCGGCCGTCGCCAGATCGACCGGCGCGCCATGGCGCTGATCGATGCCGGCAAAAGGGCAGGGCTCCTGCGTTTTGCCGATGCCGACGAGGCTTATCACACGCTTTACGGCCTTGTTGTCTCCGACCTGCATGTGCGCATGCTGCTCGGCGAACCAGGCCTCAAGGATACCGCACGCCAGGCGGAGAGGGCGGTCACCGCCTTCCTCAGGCTTTATGGCACGGACAAGGTTCTGGCGGAGATGCCGGTTCTCGGCTGATTCCGCTTTAATGACAGTCAACAAGACAAGCAAAGGGAAGGAACTTCAAATGCGCGTCTACTACGATCGTGATGCCGATCTCAACCTCATCAAGGCCAAGAAGGTCGCCGTCATCGGCTATGGTTCGCAGGGCCGTGCCCATGCGCTGAACCTCAAGGACAGCGGCGCCCAGAACGTCGTCATCGCACTCAAGGCCGGTTCGCCGACCGTCAAGAAGGCCGAAGCCGATGGCTTCAAGGTCATGACGGTTGCCGAAGCTGCCGCCTGGGCCGACCTGATGATGATGGCGACCCCGGACGAACTGCAGGCCGACATCTACAAGGCCGACATCGCCGGCAACATCCGCGATGGCGCAGCCATCGCCTTCGCTCACGGCCTCAACGTTCACTTCGGCCTCATCGAGCCGAAGGCTTCGGTCGACGTCGTCATGATCGCACCGAAGGGCCCGGGCCACACGGTTCGCGGCGAATACCAGAAGGGCGGCGGCGTTCCCTGCCTCGTTGCCGTTCACCAGAACGCTTCCGGCAATGCGCTTGAACTCGCTCTCTCCTACGCCTGCGGCGTCGGCGGCGGCCGTTCGGGCATCATCGAAACCAACTTCCGCGAAGAGTGCGAAACCGACCTCTTCGGCGAACAGGTCGTTCTCTGCGGCGGTCTCGTCGAACTCATCCGCGCCGGTTTCGAAACGCTCACCGAAGCCGGTTACGCGCCTGAGATGGCCTATTTCGAGTGCCTGCACGAAGTGAAGCTCATCGTCGACCTGATCTATGAAGGCGGCATCGCCAACATGAACTACTCAATCTCCAACACGGCCGAGTGGGGCGAATATGTCTCCGGTCCGCGCATCATCACTGCCGAGACCAAGGCCGAAATGAAGCGCGTCCTCAAGGACATCCAGACCGGCAAGTTCACGTCCGATTGGATGCAGGAATACCGCGCCGGCGGCTCGCGCTTCAAGGGCATCCGCCGCCTGAACGACAGCCATCCGATCGAAGAAGTCGGCGCCAAGCTGCGCGGCATGATGCCCTGGATCGGCAAGAACAAACTGGTCGACAAGTCGGTCAACTAAGCGATTTTCCGCGCCGCATCGAACCTGGTTCATGCGGCGCGCTTTGCGAGGCGGCTAGGCTTGATGCCTCTCTGCGACACGAGAGGCCTCCCTGGGCATGGCCAAGCATCTGGTGGACCTGAGGGGTCGCAGACCCGGCATAGGGACCGGTCAAGGCGCGCTCGAAAGCCTCATTCGTGTCGGAGAGCTCATCGAGCGATCCATTGTCTCATCTTCATGACGCAGGAATCATAGGGCGGAGGCAACGTGCCGACTACGGCAATGTCTGGTCTTGGCCTTCATTGAGCCGTGTCGCTGCTGCCTGAGAGAGGGAACAGCATCCCCAAGACGTTTCTGTCGCAAAACCGTAATATCGCGCCTTTAGGTTTAGAATGGATCTAAAACAAGACAATTTGACACCAGTTTTAAACCGTGGAGGTATTGGATGAACGAGCATCTTTCCCAGAGGATTTTCCCGACGACTCAGCTCGAAGACGCGGATGGTGACGGCCACAACACCAGCGCCAATCCGACGATGGGTGAAATCATCGGCAAGCGTTTTTCACGCCGCAATTTTCTGCAGGGCTCACTTGCCGTTTCCGCCATTGCAGCCACGGTAAGCCCGATCGCGCTGATGAGCGCGGACGAGGCGCGCGCTGCAGACAATAAAGGCTCTGCCTTCAACTTCTCCGAAGTGGAGGCCGGCGTCGATGACAAGCATCATATCGCTGAAGGTTATGATGCCGATATTCTGCTGCGCTGGGGCGATGCGGTGCTGCCGGGTGCCCCGCAATTCGATCCGGCGAAGCAGACGGCCGATGCACAGAGCAAGCAGTTCGGCTACAACAACGATTATGTCGGCTTCATTCCGCTCGAAGGATCCAGCGAGCACGGCCTGCTCGTCGTCAATCATGAATACACGAACCCGCACCTGATGTTCCCCGGCCTCGTCCAGGTGGTCGACGGCAAGATCAAGCAGGGCGCGCTCAGCAAGGAACAGGTGGATGTCGAGATGGCGGCCCATGGCGGCACCATCGTCGAGATCCGCAAGACGGGTGGCAAGTGGCAGGTCGTCACCGACGGCAAGTACAATCGCCGCATCACCGCCAACACACCTATGGAAATCACCGGCCCCGCCGCCGGAAACGACCGCTTGAAGACCAGTGCCGACGCGACCGGCACCCGCGCCATCGGCACGATCAACAACTGCGCCGGCGGCGTCACGCCCTGGGGCACCTACATCATGGCGGAAGAGAATTTTCACGGCTATTTCTCCGGTGCGCTGCCGGAAGGTCATAAGGAAGCCCCGAACTATAAGCGTTACGGCGTTCCGGAAGGCGCCTACGAGTGGGCCAATTTCTACGACCGCTTCGATCTTTCCAAAGAGCCGAACGAGCCGAACCGTTTCGGCTGGATCGTCGAAGTCGACGTCATGGACCCGGCGTCGGTGCCGAAGAAGCGAACCGCGCTCGGCCGCACCAAACACGAGGGCGCCGAGTCGATCGTCGCCAAGAACGGCAAAGTCGTCTTCTATCTCGGCGACGACGAGCGCTTCGACTATGTCTACAAGTTCGTGACATCAGCAGCGTTCAGCCTGAATGATCGCGCCGCCAATATGAACCTGCTCGACAGCGGCACGCTCCATGTCGCCAAGTTCAATGAGGACGGCACCATGCAGTGGCTGCCGCTGGTCTTTGGCCAAGGCCCGCTGACGGCAGAAAACGGCTTCACCAGCCAGGCCGATGTGCTGATCGAATGTCGTCGCGCCGGTGACGCGCTCGGCGCCACCAAGATGGACCGCCCGGAAGACGTCCAGCCGAACAGCGTCAACGGCAAGGTCTATGTCATGCTGACCAACAACACCCGCCGCAAGGCCGACCAGGTGGATGCCGCAAATCCGCGCGCGGAAAACGCCTTCGGCCACATCATCGAGATCTCTGAAAACGACGGCGATTTCACTGCCACATCGGGCAAGTGGGAAGTGCTCCTGAAGTGCGGCGATCCCTCGGTTGCGGCCGTCGGTGCGACCTTTTCAACCGAGACGACCAAGAACGGCTGGTTCGGCATGCCCGACAACTGCGCCGTCGATGCTGCCGGCCGCCTCTGGGTTTCGACCGACGGCAACAACAACAAGGCCACCGGCCGCACCGACGGTCTGTGGGCCGTCGATACGGAAGGGGCGGCGCGCGCCACCTCGAAACTGTTCTTCCGCGTGCCGGTCGGCGCCGAAATGTGCGGCCCGCTCTTCACACCGGATGACGAAACCGCCTTCGTCGCTGTGCAGCATCCTGGCGATGGCGGCGAGGACTGGCCAGGCCATGGCCGCCCGTCCTATTACGAGGATCTTTCGACCCGCTGGCCGGACTTCAAGCCCGACATGCCAGTGCGGCCTGCGGTCGTCGCCATCACCAAGGTTGGCGGCGGCAAGATTGCGGTCTGACGACAGGAACGCGGAGGCTGCCACCTCGCTGTAAATGCCCCTCTGGCGGCCGGGGATGAGCCCATCTTCCGGCCGCCTGTCGCCGCACCCGTATGTGCGTTATGCAGCTCTCATTTTGAGCACGGGCGTGGCCGTCGTATCGGTGGGGAAACTTAAGGCCATCCCGACGCATTGAGAAGTAGCCTGCTATGGATGCAGGGTTTCTTGAAGCACGGTTTGGATTCCAGATAGCAGCCGCAAAATTGATGGGCAAAAGCGAGGCATAGACCGATCTCCGTCAACTGCAGAGAAATCCGCCTCTGCGAATAAGATCATGATCTCAACCGGGAATGGACGCTCAACCCGGAAAGCAGTCAGCCTCTACCGATGCGCCATCACCGTGATCCACCGCGTCGGCTTACCGTCATAACCGCCGCCGTCGTTTTCCTCGATGGCGATGTCACGCCAGCCGCCTTTTGCCAGAAGCGCCGACAGTCCGCCGGCGGAGGGATAGTTGTAATAACGCCCGAAGCCGTCATAGCCTTCCGCTTCCCCGGCCTTGAAGCTTGCGTGAAGGAGGCCGCCGGGCCTCAGGGCGCGGCGGACACGGGCGAAGACGTTGGGCAGTTCAAGCCTGGGAACATGGAGAAGGCTCGCATGCGCCCAGACGCCGTCGAAGGCGCTGTCGGCGTCGAGCTCCTGGAACAGCATGACCCTGACCGGCCTGCCGATCAACGCCTCCGCTTGTCTTGCAAGCTCGGTCGAGCCATCCGTCGGCGTCACGTCGAAACCCTGCGACAGCATGTAGGCGCTGTCCTGCCCACCGCCGCAGCCGAGTTCGAGGATTGCCGCACCCGGCGCAAGCCCGGCGAGGAAGGCATCGAGCTGCTTCGGCAAGCTGCGCACCCGCTTGGCGTATGTCTCGGCATTTTCCTCATAGAAGGCGGAGGTGCGGTCAAGAGGCATGCTGTTCGGCCGATCGCGGGCGTCGATTGGATTGGAGATGTCTTTCAGGAAGCCGGTCGGCGTCGATGATGTCAATGACGACAATCCCTTCCGACGTCACCCGGTAGAAGGCGACGTGGCGCATGTGGAGGAGGCGGCGAAGGCCCGCGCCGAGTTCGTCGCACTCTTCTCCCATGGAGGGAGCATGCGAAAGAAGCACGAAAATCCTGTCCCAGTCGAGAAGATAGGCGTCTGCCTGCGCCTCGCCGAAATTGAGGCAAGCATATTCGTCGATGCCTGATAGCACGGAGTACGCGGTTTGGGTCAGCCTATAGGTGGTTGTCACGCAGCTTTGCCTTCGTTTCCGACAGGATGTCGGGAATGCGTCGCTCGCTCGGGCCGCTTTCCTCAGCCTGTCTCAGAATGTTGCGCAGTTCTTCGTCGTCAAGCTTATGATGGAGCTGATCCTTCAGAACAAGCTCCGCCAGGAATGCGTCGGCACTGCTGTATCTACCGCTTGCGACACGGTTTTCGACGTATTCCGCCAGATTATCCGGAAGCGAGATCGTCATTTTCGCCATTGGATTCGGTGCCGCCTGCACATGCCGGTTATCAGCCATTCCAGATGCCAGATTATCATTTCCCAGTTTGTGATAGAAGCGTTGTGCGGCGCCGTCGAGGGCTTGGGTCACATGCGGATCAGTCTTTTTTATCGATATAGATGACGCGTTCGAGATCCTTGAAATGGGCGTCGCAGGTCAGGATATCGGCATCGTGGCACTCCGCGGTCGCATAAATGATCGCATCGGCGGTGGCGAGTTTATGGGCTGCCGATATTTCGGCAGCACGGCGGGCAAGCGTCGTGTCGAGAGAAACAACCATGCATGTCGCGGTATAGGCGATGAAGCTGTCGACGGCTTCCTCGTCCTTTTCTCGTGCCAGCCATTTGGAAAGCTCGAGCTGCACGATCGTCGGAACGATGCATTGATCGCGTTCCGGGATTTCGGCCTGCAGCCGGGTTCCGGCAGCACTTTTCGTCAGCCATTCTATCCATGCGGAACTGTCGATCACGCGCATCAGAAACGGTCGTTCCGGTCGCGGTAATTTTTCTTGTCTGCGCCTTCGGCAATGCCGCGAAGATCGGCAAGCGTCGGGACCGGCATCAGCAATACGCCTTTGCCTTTGGGTATGAACACGAATTCCTGTCCCGCTGACCAGTGCTGTTGTTCGCGCACTTCCTTGGGAATGGAGATCTGGAATTTTGTAGAGAGGGTTGCAGTTGCCATTCTTACCTTTCCTCTATCGATTAGTGGATAGTAAGAATTCGCTGGGCGTCGGTCAATGGCGAGCCGTTTTTGGCATTGGTGCTATTTCGGTCGCCAAATGGGAAGTTGACGACGGTTTTTCCCCGCTGACTCGGCCAAAAAACCGGGCGGCGCCCGGTTTCGAAAGAGATCCGCGGATTGCTTAATGGCTGTCGGCTCGAAGAACATCATAGAGTATCGTGCAGATCGAAACGAACTTGGACGCGGGCGGAATAGATCGCGCCAGCCCGGCGGCTTTGCGGGCGAGGCGCAGGGCGGCGCCCACCAAGTCGGTGTTGACGCCGCCGTTGCGTGACGCGTCCGCAGTTCAAGCCGGGATAAGGCGCGTCCAGCCGCGCTCATCGTTGGTTACGCCCTTCTGCAGACTGACGAGTTGCTGGCGCAGTTCGCTGGTCAACTTGCCGGTCTGTCCGTCTCCGACCAGAAACTCGCCGCCGGCATGTCGAACCAGGCCGATGCCCGCCAGGACCGCGGCAGTGCCGCAAGCGAAGGCTTCGACGAGCTTGCCGCTGGTTGCGTCCTGCCGCCACTCTTCGAAGGAGTACGGACGCTGCTCGACGCGCAAGCCCTTTTCTTCGGCGAGTACGATCACGGAGGCCCGGGTGATGCCCGGCAGGATCGTGCCGCCAAGGGGCGGGGTCACCATCGATCCATCGTTCATCACGAAGAAGACGTTCATGCCGCCGAGTTCTTCGACCCAGCGATGCTCTGCGGCGTCCAGGAAGACGACCTGATCGCAATCCTTCTTCGCTGCTTCGGCTTGCGCCACGAGGCTGGCTGCGTAGTTTCCGCCGCATTTTGCAGCACCAGTGCCGCCGGCGGCAGCACGGGTGTATTCGGTCTCGACCCATAGGGAGACCGCCTTCGCTCCGCCTTTGAAGTAGGCGCCGACCGGAGAGGCGATGATGCAGAAGACATACTCCTGAGCCGGACGAACGCCGAGAAACGCCTCGTTGGCGAACATGAAGGGGCGAAGGTAAAGACTGGCGTCGCCAGATGGAATCCAGGCCTTGTCAACGCGGACCAGTTCTTCGACCGCCTTCAAGAAGAGTTCTTCGGGCACAGGAGGCATCGCCATGCGGGTCGCCGACTGCGCGAAGCGGCGGGCGTTCTCTTCGGGCCGAAAGAGCAGAATCCGGCCATCGTCTGCCTTGTAGGCTTTCATGCCTTCGAAAATTTCCTGAGCGTAGTGCAGCACGGCGCTCGCAGGATCGAGCTCCAGAGGACGCCTCGGCGTAACCTTCGCATCATGCCAGCCCTTGTCGGCAGTCCATCGTACCAGGACCATATGATCCGTGAAGACCTTACCGAAGCCGGGCGTCTCCAATGCCTGGATGCGGTCGGCATCGGAGACGGGAGACTTGTGGAGTTCGATTTTGATTTCAGGAGAGGTCGTCGTCGCGGTCATTGCTGGCACCTTGATAGTACATTGAATAGTGGCGGCGACACTACTGCCGCCGGGCTGGTCTTGGAAAGGTCTGAATCGGCCGGTTTCGGCTTTGATCAGCGGAATAATCGCTTAATGGGGCTGACGTCGAGCAGCAAATTCCGGATCGAGCGCCTTCCATATTGGCTGGCGTCTACACTTGTCACCATGACAAGAAAATAGGTCAGTATTATTGACTTAATTTCCGCCACATGGTTTGTCGGCGATATAGAAAATATGAGGAAACCCCATGCTGAACTGGGACACCATGTTTGCGTCACGCTCGTCGCGCATGCGCGCATCAGAGATCCGCGAGCTCTTGAAGCTTCTCGACCGGCCCGATATCATCTCCTTCGCTGGCGGCATTCCGGATCCGGCGCTCTTTCCCGATCAGGAATTCAAGCAGGCCTATGCCGATATCTTCGACGGCGCCGCCGTCAACGCGGCGCTGCAATATTCGGTCAGTGAAGGCTACAAGCCGCTGCGCGAATGGCTGGTCGGGCAGATGGCGGGTCTCGGCATTCCTTGCGAACTCGACAATGTCTTCATTGTGTCCGGTTCGCAGCAGGGCCTCGATTATCTCGGCAAACTCTTCCTGTCGCCTGATGACACCGCGCTGGTGACGTGGCCGACCTATCTCGGCGCGCTGCAGGCCTTCAATGCCTATGAACCGGCCTATGACCAGCTGACACCGAACGGCAACCGGACGCCCGAGTCCTACCGCGCGGCCGCTTCCGCTGCCGGCGGCAAGGTGAAGTTCGCCTATCTTTCCACCGACTTCTCCAATCCGACCGGCGAAACCGTCGATCTTGACGGCCGCAAGAAGGTCCTGGCACTGGCAGAAGAGCTCGACATCGCCGTCATCGAGGATGCGGCCTACCAGTCGCTGCGTTACGACGGCGATCCGATCCCGCCGATCCTGGCGCTTGAAATCGCCGAGAAGGGCCATATCAACGATACGCGCACGATCTATTGCGGCAGCTTCTCGAAGACGCTGGCGCCCGGCCTTCGCGTCGGTTTCATCGTCGCCAATGCGCCCGTCATCCGCAAGCTGGTGCTGATGAAGCAGGCGGCCGACCTGCATTCTTCGACGATCAACCAGATGGCGATATCAGATGTCGCCGAGCGCGGCTTCGACGCGCAGGTCGCCAAGATCAAGGCCGCCTACAGCCAACGTCGCGACTGCATGCTGGCCGCCCTCGACAAATACATGCCTGAAGGCACCAGCTGGACGAAGCCGGAGGGCGGTATGTTCATCTGGATCACGCTGCCGGAGGGCATGGACGGCGCCAAGCTGCTGGCGAAATCGCTTGAGACCGCCAAGGTCGCCTTCGTGCCCGGCAAGGCGTTCTTCGCCGACGGTTCGGGCGCCAACACCTTCCGCCTCAGCTTCTCCTGCGCCAACGAGCAGATGATCGAGGATGGCATCGGCCGCCTGAGCGCGCTGATCTCGGCCGAGATCGGTAGCTGAGCGTGAGAGGTTGAGGAGAGGGCGTGCCGTGCGGCCCCCTCATCCGCCCTACGGGCACCTTCTCCCCGCTGGGGAGAAGAGGAAGCAAGCCGTAAGCTCTCGCTTCCATAACGAACGCTTTCGAGGAGGCGAGGAGTCGCCACGAATCTCTTCTCCCCAGCGGGGAGAAGGTGGCGGCAGCCGGTTGAGGGGGTGAGCGGCAGAGCCGCGAATGCACGGAGCGCAAGCGAAGGGCAGCATGTGGCATATGCCATGCAGCTCCATAGACTCCCCGTTTTGCAAAACAGCAGGCAGGGCGTCAATCAGAAGATCGTCGTCCAGCCTTCGTTCGCGGTCTCGCTCTTGCCGTAACCGACCCGATCGGCAACGGCGCCGTCGGCATTGCGCAGGATGATGTCGCCGCCCCGGTTGGCAAGCTGCGGGCCGCCGGTTGCGGCATCGAGCGCTATGGTGCGCAGCTCGCCTGCGTTAAGCGATCCCGACAGCGTCTGGGTCCTGCCGTTTTCGTCCTCCAGCTTCCAGCCTTCGAGCGATGCCTCCATATCGGAGCGGTTGATGATCGTCACCGTTTCGGCCTCGGTGCCGCCTTCGCCGTTGACCGGGTTGATCAGCGCGGCGACGATGCGCAGCGACGAGGCGACGATCGGCTGCGGCCGGCGCGTGCCTTCGCCGCGGCCCTGGCCGCCACGGCTGTCGGAAACCGGATGGCCGGTCGCCGCATCGGTATTCCAGTTCTGCGACTGAAAGCAGAGGAAGATCGCCGCCCATTCGTCGGTATCGTTGAAATGGACGAGCAGCGCGCCGTCCTGGTTCGGCCCGTTGGTGGCCTTGAAGCTGCCGCCATCGCCCTGGTTCATGTGGATGTCGTGAATGCCGTTGCCCGGCTCGAAATCGAAATATTGGTCGGGCTTGTTGTGCTCGGGCCCCCAGGCCTCGCCGAAGGCATAGAAATGGATGTCGGGATCGGCAATGCCTTCCTCGACGATCGGCTCGATGAATTCCCTGAGATCGTTCTTCGGGCCGGAGAGCTGGAAGGGCGCGACATTCATGTCCTCGCGCTCGATCAGCCCGCCGCGGACGTAGTCGATCGCAAGCTCCGGACGGTCCTTGCGGATGTCGGTCAGGCCCATCGGCAGGGCTTCGAGCGCGTCCGTCAGTGCCGGATGCTTGAAATCGACGATGTTGGCATAGAGCAGGTCGTGGGGCGACATCTTAGAGCGGACATTCAGAGCGATCCGGTAGCTGACGCCGTCCGCCTCGATGCGGATCTCGATATGGGGATCGTTGTCGTCATCAAGGGCGAGTGCGCTCGCCGTACCCTTCAGGACCTTGTAATTCTTCAGCATAGAGAACCTCGCAGGGGTGGCGGGATCTTACGCTAACACGGCGAAAGTGCATCTTTTGTGACGGCTAAAGTATGACGCGATCTTTCAGATTCGCCTGCCACACTTTAGGTCTTTGATTTGAGCATGTCGTGGTCGCAAAACCGCTGCACACTTTCGCGCGACGTGCTTTGTCTTCCGCTGTGCAATGCTTGATCCGCTATCGGCTATTGCTCCAGATGCGGTCCGAAAAGTTCGAGATCGGCTTCACCAAGCCTGTCGCTCACCGTGTTCAGCTGGTGCCAGTAGGGATAGATCACCGGCGGCAGGCTGATCGCGTCGAGGCGCTTGCGCTCCTCGTCCGTGAGTTTCAGCTCGGCGGCGGCGATGTTGTCGCGGAACTGGGCTTCGGTGCGGCCGCCGATGATGACCGAGGTGACCGCCTTGCGGCCGATCAGCCAGGCGAGCGCAACTTGAGCGGCGGAAACGCCGCGTTCCTCACCGATCGCGACCAGCGTCTCGACGATATTCCAGAGGCGGTTCTCGTCGCGAATCGGCGGTTCGGTCCAGCCGGCGAACTGGCGCGTACCTTCGGGCGCTGCCTGGTTGCGGCGATGTTTGCCGGACAGCAGGCCGCCGGCCAGCGGGCTCCAGACCAGCACGCCGAGACCCTGGTCGATCGAGATTGGCAGCAGCTCGTATTCGGCGTCGCGGGCTTCCAGCGTATAGTGGATCTGCTGGCTGACGAAGCGCTGGTACCTGTGCTCGTTGGCGATGCCGAGCGCCTTCATGATGTGCCAGCCGGAATAATTCGAGCAGCCGACATAACGCACCTTGCCCTGCCTGATCAGGGTATCGAGAGCTTCCATCGTCTCTTCGAGCGGCGTCTGACCATCCCATTCATGCACTTGGTAAAGGTCGATGACATCGGTCTTCAGGCGCTTGAGGCTCGCCTCGCATTCGCGGATCAGGTGGTAGCGCGACAGACCCTGGTCGTTCGGGCCGTCGCCCATACTGAAGCGGGCCTTGGTGGCGAGCAACACGCCTTGCGGCCGCTTACCGGAGAGCACGTCACCGATGATGTTTTCGCATTCGCCTGATGAATAGGCGTTGGCGGTGTCGATCAGGTTGATGCCGGCATCGATGCACATATCGATCATCTTTTTCGCCTCGGAGATGCCGAGATCGCCGACCATCTTCGCCCAACCGACGCCGCCGAAGGTCATCGTGCCCATGGTCAATGTCGAAATCTTCAGGCCGGAACGGCCGAGCAGACGATATTCCATTGAAACTCCTCCTTTAAACGAGACTGACGTACCTCAACGCTCAGAGATGGCAATGGCGGCGTGTTCACGGCAGCGTGAGACTTAGGCAAGATTCTGACGCCGGCATCTTCCGGCCATGCGGCGGCTATGGCCGATCACGAGCCGGGCGGCAGATCGTACAATATGTCATCGGCTTGTCGACGGAAATCGTCTTGGCACAGTCGACGCGCTGGAGGCCGCATCAGCTCTCGTGCTTGTCCTTCTTGTGAATATTGTCGCGAAGCGAAGCAATCGTGTCCCGAATCTTACTGACAGTCTCGGCGTCGAGACCAACGGCCTTGCCGATGCAGTCGAACACATGGGTGGCACGGCTCTTGAGAGCCAGTCCCTTCTCCGTCAGGCGCAAGAGCACCTGGCGCTCATCGGCGGGATTGCGGTTACGGGTGACGAGGCCGACATTTTCCAGCCGCTTCAGCAGCGGGGTGAGGGTGCTGGAGTCGAGAAAAAGCGTCTCGCCGAGATCCTTCACCGTGCGGTCGTCGCGCGCCCACAAGGCGGTCATGACCAGGAATTGCGGATAGGTGAGTTCCAGCTCGTCGAGCAGGGGACGGTAAAGCTGGTTAAAGGCGTGGCTTGCCGAATAGATCGAGAAGCACAGCATTTCATCGATCTTGGGCACGTCGGCGAGATCATTCGATGTGGTGTCTGTCATCATGCTCTCCTCTGGCTTCAATATAATTTGTGCGCGATCTGTTTGCAAGCTATTGACGCGCCGGAAGAGAGGAACTAGATAAATCGTGCACAAATAAATCGCTTACAAATTAAATGATGAACTTAAGAGCCGGAAAGCACGTCAACTCCGCTTCGGCTCTTGTGATATCCAACCGAAGAAAGGAATGACCAATGTTCAAGTTTGCTGCTGCCGTCGCCCTGGCCGGCGCTCTTCTTTCCGGTGCTGCCGTTGCCCAGCCGGCCAAGCCGACCGTTGTCCTCGTCCATGGCGCCTTTGCCGATTCATCCAGTTGGAACGGCGTCGTTGAAATCCTGCGCAAGGATGGCTTCCCTGTCGTGGCAGCGGCCAATCCGCTGCGTGGCGTTTCTAACGACGTTGCCTATGTCTCCGACGTGGTTGGCAGCATCGCCGGCCCTGTAGTTCTTGTCGGTCACTCTTATGGCGGCCAGGTCATTTCGACCGCGGCCAACGGCCACGACAATGTCAGGTCGCTGGTCTATGTCGCGGCCTTCGCGCCGGATGCCGGAGAATCGGTCGCAGATCTCGCCGGCAAGTTTCCGGGCGGTACGCTGAGCGGAGCGCTGGCGACCCCGGTAAAGCTCAGCACCGGCGGTGTCGATCTCTATATCGACCAGGCCAAGTTCCATGATCAGTTCGCCAGCGACGTGCCGGCCGAGCAGGCGGCCCTGATGGCGGCTGCCCAACGCCCGGTCACCGAGGCCGCCCTGACCGAAAAATCCGGCGAGCCCGCCTGGAAGAAGCTGCCGTCGTGGTTTGTCTACGGCACCGGCGACAAGAACATCCCCGCTGCAGCCCTTGGTTTCATGGCCGAGCGGGCAAGCTCGAAGAGGACCGTCGTGGTCGATGGCGCCTCCCACGTCGTGATGGTGTCGCATCCCGAGAAGGTGGCGGAACTGATCGAAGAGGCTGCAAAGTAGTATTCGATCCGAGGGCCACGGCGCGCGAGCGCCGTGGCCCTCGGATGTTGTGAGCCTGATCATTCGGCTTGAGAATGCCGCCGTCGTTAAAGCCGGGCTCAGCCCGTTCCATTCGATGCCGACACAGCAGCCCTGGAGAGGTCACGACCGGTCGGTGGCAAAGTAGTGGCGCAGGGCGTGGACCAACCGCCGCGCCCTGTCACATCTCTGTCAACGACCCCTAATAAGGGAGGGACATCGAAATCGAGGATCCTTCCCATGAAAACGATCGTTTCTGCCGCAGCCCTTGTCACCGCGAGCCTCTTTGCCATTCCGGCTTCGGCCGCAAACCTCGTTCTCTACACCAGCCAGCCGAACGAAGACGCGCAGGCGACGGTCGATGGCTTCATGGCCGCCAATCCCGATATCAAGGTCGACTGGGTACGCGACGGCACGCCGAAGATCATGGCGAAACTCCAGGCCGAGATCCAGGCCGGCAATCCGGTTGCCGACATTCTCCTCATCGCCGATGTGGTGACGCTGGAGCGCCTCAAGGAAGACGGCAAGCTCTTGGCCTATAAGTCGCCGGAAGCCGCAGGGTACGATGCCGCCCTTTATGACGCCGACGGCTATTACTACTCGACCAAGCTGATCACCACCGGCATCATTTACAACACCTCGGCCGCCATGAAGCCTGCGAGCTGGAAGGACCTGACCAAGCCGGAAGCCAAGGGCCTCGTCACCATGCCGAGCCCGCTTGCCTCGGGTGCGGCCCTCATCCACGCCCAGACGCTCGCCGCCGTTCCCGGCCTCGGCTGGGATTTCTACAAGTCGCTTGCGGAAAACGGCGCGATTGCAGCCGGTGGCAACGGCGCCGTGCTGAAGTCGGTCGCCTCGGGCGAAAAGGCCTATGGCATGGTCGTTGACTACATGCCGATCCGCGAGAAGGCCAAGGGGGCGCCTGTCGAGTTCGTCTTCCCGAGCGAAGGCGTTTCGGCCGTCACCGAGCCGGTCGGCATCCTTGCCAGCACCAAAAATGCCGATGCCGCCAAGAAATTCGTCGATTACGTGCTCTCCGAAAAGGGCCAGGAGGGTTTCCTGAAGCTCGGCTACATCCCGGCCCGCAACGGCATGAAGCTGCCGGACGGCTTCCCGGCACGCGACACCATCAAGGTCCTGCCGATCAAGGCCGCAGAGGCGCTGAAGAATACCGACCAGGATCTGAAGACCTTCTCGGGCATCTACGGCTCGAACTGATCGTTTCATGCGCGGATACATCAAAACCGGAAACAGCCAGCCCGCCTGGCTGTTTCCTTTTATCGTCGTGGTCGTCCTGTTCCTCAGCGTGCTGCCGCTCGCTCGTCTCGCCATGGTCGGGATCGCAGCCTTCGCCAGCGGCGGCGTGATTGATGTTCTGAGCGAAGCCTCGCTCTGGTCGGCGACCTATTACACCATCGTCACCGCCATTTTGGGCACAATCATCTCGCTCGTCATCGGCTGCCTCTTTGCCTTCCTGCTGACGCTGACCGATATCCGCGCCAAGGGGCTGCTCAGCTTCTTCTTCGTGCTGCCGATGATGATCCCGCCGCAGGTAACGGCGCTCGCCTGGGTGCAGATGTCAGGCCCCTCCAGCCCGCTGCTGAAGGCGCTGCATATCGCCCCGCCACTCGGCTCGCCGCAGCCGCTCTATTCGGTGAGCGGCATTGCGCTGCTCTATGGCGTGCAGCATGCGCCGCTGGTCTATCTGGCGCTTCGGGCCGGGCTGATGACGCTGCCGCGCGACGGCGTCGAGGCCGCACGGCTTTCCGGCGCTTCCAACCTACGGGTGTTCCGCGATATCATCCTGCCGCTGTCGCTGCCCGGCATCATTGCGGGTGCGGCGATCTCCTTCGTCTCTTGCACCGGCAATTTCGGCATTCCGGCCATTCTCGGCATTCCGGCCTCGATCTTCACGCTGCCGACGTTGATCTTCACCAAGTTCTCCGCCTTCACCAGCCGCACCTTCGGTGATGTCGCCGTGCTCTCGGCGATCATCGCCATCATCTCGGTCGTCGGGCTGATAATCCAGGACCGGGCGTTGCGCGGCCGCGACTACCGCGTCATCGGGCTATCTGGGGCGAGTGCGGCCTTCGAGCTCGGCGCCTGGCGCCTTGCTTTCACACCGCTCGTCTGGGCGATCCTGTTCTTCATGCTGGCAGCACCCTTCTTCGCGCTTGTCGCCGGCGCGCTGGTGCCGGCCTATGGCGTGCCGCTCACTTTCAAGACGATGTCGCTGCATGCCTTTGAGGAGATCCTGTTCCGGCAGGCGGTGACGCGCACCGCCTTTATCAATTCGCTGTCGCTCGCCGGCGCGACCGCGCTTTGTCTCCTCGTGGTGACGGTGCTCGCAGCCTACACGCTGACGCGGCGCAGGGATGCGGCTTCCCGCATCGTTTCCAGTCTGATCGAGATACCCTATTCGCTGCCCGGCATCGTCATCGCGGTGTGCTTCATCCTGGTGTTCGCAGCACCGATCCCGATCCTGCACGTCTCGCTCTACGGCACGATCTGGATCATCCTGATCGCCTATTTCTCCTCCTTCTTCGCCGTCAGCCTGAAGCCCGTGGTCAGCGCCTTTCATCAACTCGATCCGGCGCTGGAAGAGGCGGCGCGGCTTTCCGGCGCCGGCTTCTTCCGCAGGCTTGCCGATATCATCGTGCCGCTGATTGCGCCGGCCGCCGGCGCCTCCGTTATTCTTGTCTTTCTGATTGCCTGCAACGAGCTGACGATCTCGGCGCTGCTCTGGTCTGCCGGCACACAGACGCTCGGCGTCGCCATCTACAATCTCGACGACAGCGGCAGTTCCGATCTTGCCTCGGCGCTTTCGGTGCTCGTCGTGCTCATGGTCGTCGTCATGATGCTGCTGCTCGAACTTCTGGCGAAACGCCTGCCGAAAGGGGTGGTCCCATGGCGAAGCTGATTCTCAACCGGGTCGCCAAGGATTTCGGCACCGGTCGCGCAGCCGTCAGCGATTTCTCGCTCGATGTGCGTAAGGGTGGCTTCCTGGCGCTGCTCGGGCCTTCCGGCTGCGGCAAGACGACGGTGCTGCGCATGATCGCCGGTTTCGAGACGCCCACCGACGGCTCGATCCGTCTCGGCGAGCGGCTGCTTGCCGACGCCGCGCAGTCGCTGCCGCCGGAAAAGCGCAATATGGCGATGGTCTTCCAATCCTACGCGCTCTGGCCGCATATGAGCGTCGCCGACAATGTCGGTTATCCCCTCAAGGTGCGCGGCATATCAGGCGAAGCCTACCGGGCGAAGGTGCGCGATGCGCTCGGCACCGTCAGGCTCGCCGACTACGCCGAACGGCATCCGGCCGATCTTTCCGGCGGCCAGCGACAGCGCGTGGCGCTTGCCCGCTGCCTGGTGACATCGCCGGACGTCGTGCTGCTTGACGAGCCGCTTGCCAATCTCGACCGGCACCTGAAACAGGAGATGGAGGAGACTTTTCGCGAGTTCCACCAGCGCTCGGGCGCGACGATGATCTACGTCACCCACGACCAGAGCGAGGCGATGGCACTCGCGACCGACATCGCCGTCATGTCGGAAGGGCGGCTGCTGCAGGTGGCGGCGCCCGCCGAGATCTACGCGCGGCCTGAAGGGCGCACCGTCGGCGGCCTGATCGGGCGCGGCGCGATCCTGACACTGCCGGTAATGGGCAGCGAACGCCAGCTGGAATGGGATGAACTGCAGGATGCGCTCCAGGCCGCCAAGACCGATGGCGCCGATATCCTCGTGCGGCCGGAGGATGTGATCATCGGCGGCGAGGGGGCTCCGGCAATCGTCGAATCCGTGCTGTTCGAGGGCGAGCGCTACGCCGTGAAACTGATCCTCGGCAATGGCCAGACGCTACGCGCATACAGCCGCGTGGTCGTCGTGCCGGGCGAGGCGGTGCGCGTCATCATCCGCACCGGCTGGCGGCTTTGATGGACTAGGATTTGAGTTTTGACGATTCCGAGTTGAAAGCCTTACGAACCTTCAAGAAGAAGCAGTCCTTCTTCAGTCCATCTGTCACCTTGAATATCCGATTTAACGAAGCCGTAGGAGGCAAGGACTTCGATCGCTAGCTCGCCGGCGTGCATCGCCTTGTGGTCTAGAAAACCATTGCCCCGGCTGAGGTATTGCTCGCACATCCACGCCAACGCTTCCAGGATCTCTTTCTCTTTGGCGGTCATGATTTTTGCGACTCCAAACATCTGGAAATTCATAAACAATATAGAAGACATTACATAACTGTTCTAACCGCTGCTATCCAGATGCTTGCGGGAGATTGTCAGCCCTTGAATTCACAGCTCGCTGCGTCCGGGCTGCAAGCGGGCGGTTATTCGCAACTTTCTTGGTCCTGCCACCTTTTCCTGTGGCGATTGCCGGATAAGGTACTGCCCGCAACCGGACTCCTGCCATGTCGCTTCGCCTCGCCACCTTCAACGTCGAAAATCTCCTGACCCGTTTCGATTTCACCGGCTTCCGCAACCAGCTGCGCCAGGACCGGGTCATCAAGCTTTTCCAGGTGTCGAGCGAGGGTGTGTACCAGCAGCTCGAGCAGGCGCGGGTGATCGCTGCGACCGACGACACGCGGCAGATGTCGGCCCTTGCGATCGCCGATGCTGACGCCGATATCCTGTGCCTGCAGGAAATCGACAATATGGCTGCCCTGCAGGCCTTCGAATACGGCTATCTCTTCCGCATGGTCGGCAACGGCTATCGCCAGAAATTCCTGGTCGAGGGCAATGACAGCCGCGGCATCGATGTCGCCGTCCTGATGCGCGAGGAAACGCGCGACGGCCAGAAGATCAAGCTCAGGGACATCAGAAGCCATGCGATGACGACCTATCGCGATCTCGATCTCTTCAATGTGGAGCTGACGCTCACCAACCGCATCGACGACAAGATCTTCAAGCGCGACTGCCTGGAGCTTGACCTTCTGATCGGCGGCCGGCCGTTTTCGCTCTACGTCGTGCATTTCAAGTCGATGGGCAATCCGCGCGACGGGCTGGACGGGCGGCAATCGACGATGCCGATCCGCCGCGCCGAGGCGCGCGCCGTGCGCCGCATCATCGAGGATCGCTTCGGTGCAGAACAAGCCGGCACGAACAGCTTCGCCATCTGCGGAGACATGAACGATTATCAGGAGCGTGTCGATGTCATCGGCCGCCGTGGCACCGGCTATCGCTTCGAACATCAGAACGAGACCGAAAGCGCGCTCGACGTTTTCAGTAGCGACGGCTTTGCCGAAAATGTCGTGCGCCGCCGCGAACCCCTCGACCGCTGGACGCTCTATCACGCGCGCGGGCCACAGGAGCAGTGGCTTTGCCAACTCGACTATCTCTGGCTTTCGCCAGCACTTGCCGCCCATAATGCCGGCCGCCTGCCCGAAATCATCCGCAGCGGCCAGCCCTACCGCACCATCTTCCCGCCGGGGCAGGAAGTGGAGCGTTATCCGCGCACCGGCTGGGACAGGCCGAAGGCGTCCGATCACTGCCCCGTCGTCATGACATTGGATCTCCCATGAATGCAAATTTGAACGCGAATTTCACCAACATCAATTTTTCCGATGATTTCGCCGGCTGGCCGCCGGAGGCGACGGTCTTCCCGATTGCCGGCGTGGATCTGCGCATTCTGCCCGGTCCCCATCCCTTCGTCGCCGCCGAAGAGGCGGCGATCCGGGAGAACTGGGGCAGGGAGACTGCTGCCAATCCGGCGCTGTTCGACGGCCGCATGGTGTTCCAGCGGTTCGTATCGCTCGGTGAAGACGGGATTGCCGGCGAGGGCCACGTCATTCCCTTTTCCGCTTTCATGTGGTGGCGCCGGCAGCCGCAGCGCCAGGGCGGCATTCACATCTTCGCCTATCCGGTGCTCGAGACCTCCGACGGCGCACTGGTGGCGATCCGCATGGGCGCCCATACCGCCAATCCCGGCCAGGTCTATTTCGCCGCCGGCTCGCTGGAGCCGGAGGATGTCGTCGACGGTCGTTGCGACATCGAAGCCAATATGCGCCGCGAAGTCCATGAGGAGACCGGGCTCGATCTTGCCGAATCCGTCGCGGGTGAGGGGCTGTTCGCCACTCATAACAAGCGCACGGTGACGCTGCTGCGGTTATTCCGCTTCGATATGACGGCCGATGAGATGATCGAGCGGATCGAGCGGCATATGCTCGTCGCCGAGGATCAGGAGATCGCGGGCGCGGTGGCGATCCGCTCGGCCGATCCCTCCGCCCATGCCTATAACATCGCCATGTTGCCTGTGATCGACTGGTATTTCGGTAAGGCCGAACGGAGTTGATGTATGCCGCCCAAAGCCATGCAGCGTTTCGGGATAACGACACGCACCACGTAACGATCGAAAGCGCGTCGTGTGAATCCGGTTGACGCGACGCGTTTTAGCGCCTTGCACTCGCTCGCGTGGTCGGGCAGGTTGGCGGCGCGATGACGATTCAAGGAGGCCGATGTGGCGCGAAGCTACAGCGTCTATGACGTGTTCACCGATCGAAAGCTTGCGGGCAATCCGCTGGCGGTGATCTTCGACGGAGACAATCTCAGCGACGAGGCGATGCAGGCGATCACCCGGGAGCTCAATCTCTCCGAGACGGTCTTCGTGCAGCCTTCGACCAATCCCGCCTATGCGGCGAAGCTCAGGATCTTCACGCCGGGGCGCGAATTGCCCTTTGCCGGCCATCCGACAGTCGGCACGGCGGTGGCGCTGGCCGAACGGGCGCATGGTGCTGCTACGCGCGATCTCGTCTCGGTGCTCGAGGAAAATGTCGGGCCGGTGCGCTGTGCCGTGCGGCTGAGAGAGGGCGAGGCGAGCTTTGCCGAATTCGACCTGCCGCGCAAATCGCAGCCGGCCATCATGCCGCTCGACAAACTCGGCATCGCCGACGCGCTGTCGCTGAAGGTGACCGAAATCGGCTTCGAAAATCATGTGCCCTCCGTCTGGAGTGCCGGCGTTCCCTTCCTGCTCATTCCGGTGCACGATGTCGGAGCCACGCAGCGGGTGGAATTCGATCCGCAGCTCTGGGAAAAAATCGTGCCCTTCGTCGATGGCGCGCTTGCCTCGGCCTATGTCTATTGCCGCGGCGGCGTCAACCACGTGGCAAAGTTCCATGCGCGGATGTTCGCAAGCGGCATGGGCATCGTCGAAGACCCGGCTACCGGTTCGGCGGCGGCCGCACTCTCCGGTGCGATCCACCATTTCGACCGGCTGACGGACGGGCATCACCCGATCATGATCGAGCAGGGCGTCGAGATGGGCCGGCCGTCCTTCATCCACCTGCACATCGATGTCGATGGCGGGACAATCTCCAACGCGCGGATCGGCGGCCAGGCAGTGCGGCTGGCCAGCGGCACGCTCGACCTTTGATTTGATTAAAGCGCGTCGCGTCAATCCGGAATCATGCGACGCGCTTTAAGTCTTTGTTTTATGCAAGTCGTTATCCCAAAACCGCTGCGCACTTTTGGGCGACATGCATTAGAGCGCCGCGCGTCCAAGGACGCGCTAAGCGAGGCTCTATCACTTTGAATCTGCGTATATCCCTTCCGAAGATCGATTCCGATTTTCGGGGTTATGCGCTGCGTTTCAGCCAAACCGAAAAATCTTCGCGGTTAACCAAAGAAATTTCGGCTATGAGCTGGACAAGGCTGCCGATCCTGTTTATACGCCCCGTCACACCGCGCAGCCAAGCGCGAACGGGTGATTAGCTCAGTTGGTAGAGCAGCTGACTCTTAATCAGCGGGTCGTAGGTTCGAGCCCTACATCACCCACCAAATTTCTTGAAAAGATTGATATATTCGAATTCAGGCCGGATTTTCCGGCCTGCCGGAAACTGTTCTCGAAGCGAGCGGCATGGATCGCGCTGTCCGTAGGACTGGCCGCGTCAGTCCGTGCGCCCTATCTCCCTCTCGCGTATCGGGAGGGTCTATGAGAAGCGTTATTTTTGCCGTCGCATTGTCTCTGCCGTTGCCTGCCTTTGCAGCAGGCGTCATGAACGTCAAAGCGAGCGAGCATAGCTGCAGCGAGCTTACGCAGATCATCCGCCAGAACAAAAAGGTCTTTGTCCGCGTCGGTTTCGGCGGCCGCAGTTTCCGTTATCCGCCCGCCCAATGCAGCATGGGCGATAAGCGCACCACGACCAGTTTGCGCGACGCAGGTGGAAAACAGTGCATCCTTGATTATTCCTGCGTCTTCGACCCCGCGTCGCCCTATAACTTTCCCTAGCGTATCAGCCCGAAAAAATCGGAATCGATTTTCGGAAAGCACGATGCGAGGATCGAAAGAGTTAGACCGTCCTTTGTGTGTCACTCAATCGCCGCCGCTCAGTTTCATGCCGGCGAGCCAGAGTGCTGCGACGATGAAAAACGACAGTGCCGTCATCACTGCTATGGGCGGTGCGTATTCCTGGAAGAAATGCGAGGCGTTTAGTCTAAGGACGTAAATAGTCGCAACCGCAATCTTTGTGACGATCAAGAGCGCCAAGGTCGCGTTTTTGGCGTAACGCCTGGTTTTCGGCCAATCGAAGCTTCCGGCGGGGACGCATCGACCTTCTGTGCCGGAATGGCCCTTGTCCACTCCGGCTCTGTGCTCAGCCGTATAGTTCGGATGGTTCCCGCACTGGCGGCACGCGGTGCGATGACCTACCTTCGCTCTCTCACATGCAGGAGTTTCCATGAAACGCGTTGTTCTGGCCGTCGCACTGTTGTTTCCGTCCGTCGCTCTTGCCGCCGAGGCGGTGGAGGTCAATGCTAGGGATCACAATTGCGAAGAGCTTGCGCAGATCATCCGCAAGGACAAGGCGGTTTTTGTGCGCATGGGCTTTGGCGGTCGCAGCTTCCGTTATCCGCCGGCCAGGTGCAATCTCGGCGACAAATACGACACCGCAAGGGTGAGGGATGCCAATGGCAAGCTTTGCCTCCTCGACTACGAGTGCGTGTACGATCCGCAGTCCTTCTATAACAGGATTCCCAAATAATATCCCGATCCAGGCGTTGCCAGTAGACTGTCGCCATGGATGACAAGGTCAAGAAAAAAGGCCGGGCGAAACTCGCGCCGACCTTCCTCGATCAGTCTCGATAACGGCTGCCAGTACCTCCGTGGTCAGCCGTCAGAGACAGATTTAATATCCCTTAAATAGGGTTTGCTTAAAAAGCTTCAAGAGCTAGCAGCCGAGAGGAAGCCGGCACTGGGCCGGCTTCTTCTGACCGGGCAGCGATTACTGCTGTGCAGGGGCAGCCGGCGGAGTGGCCGGTGCTGGTGCTGGTGCCGGTGCAGGCGTTGCGCTGTTGTCGGTCGGAGCGATCGGCTTGGCCGGCGCCGGCTCTGATTGGGTCGTGGAGGCTGTCGTGTCCGGGGATGTGCCGGGGGTGCTCCACTGCGAATAGGCGAATGCAGCGACAGCGATCACGGCCAATGCAGCGACCCAGACAACCCAGGTATTACTGCTGCGCGCGCTCGGCGTGGTGCGCAGATCCAGATTTGGGTTCAGCGGGCGGTTCGGGTCGTTGGCATTATTGGGGTCGTACGTCATGGTACTTTCTCCTCTTTCGGTGACAGAAGAATGCCGAAGTGGGCATTTTGTTCCGTTCTGGGCCGAAGCGCTTGTGCTGATTGGGTTTTCAAACTCATTATTCTCGCTTTACTGGCGCTCCGAGCATTCGCGGGCTTTGCCGTTCACTCCTCATCTGCTTGCGGTCGACCGGCAGAGACCCGGTGGTCGAGCTGCCGGTCGATCGTATGCGGTGGTGGATGGCGGGCCGCCGGTGCGGACAGCAAGCCGCGATGGCGCAATGCGCTTGACACCACCGGGTCTGTTTGCGAAAGATTTCTGCATGGGGTCGCGATCACCCCACGAGGCGTCATGCTGAAGAATCGCGTCCAGTAAAACCGATCAACGGAGGGACGCGTCATGCCGTCATTTCTCGAAATTTCTCCCGACAAGCTCAACCGCCTCATTGGAACCCCCGGTGCGCCTTGCATTATCGACGTTCGCACCGAGGAGGACTTCGCGCTCGATCCGCGCCTGGTGCCTAGCTCGATCCGGCGGGGCCATGCCGAGATCGGATCCTGGGCGGGCAGCGTCGATGCCGATTCCGTCGTCGTGGTCTGCCAGAAGGGCAGCAAACTCAGCCATGGCGTCGCCGCCCACCTGCGCCATGCCGGGATCGACGCCGAGAGCCTCGAAGGCGGCTTCGAAGCCTGGATTGCCGGCGGACTGGCGGTGCCTGACGCCAAGCTGCCACGCCGCGACGCCGAGGGGCGCACCGTCTGGGTGACGCGGGCGCGGCCGAAGATCGACCGCATCGCCTGTCCCTGGCTGATCCGGCGCTTCGTCGATCCGAGCGCCGTATTCCTGTTCGTGCCGGCGCCTGAGGTTTTAGCCGTCAGCGAGCGCTTCGGGGCGGTGCCCTTCGATATCGATGACGTGTTCTGGAGCCATCGCGGCGAACTCTGCACCTTTGATGTCATGGTCGAGGAGTTCGGGCTGGCATCGGAGCCGCTCCTGCGCCTGGCGCGGATCGTCAGGGCAGCGGATACCGCAAGGCTCGACCTCGCGCCCGAGGCGGCGGGCCTGCTGGCCGCCTCGCTCGGCCTCTCCAGGATGTATTCCGACGATCTGGAACAGCTCGAGGCCGGGATGCTTCTCTACGACGCCTTCTTCCGCTGGTGCCGCGATGCGACCGAGGAAACCCACAACTGGCCGGCGCCGAAGAAGAGAGCATGAGATGGTCGAGATGACGGATAATGCGCCCAGTGGCAAAATGGCGGAGGAAGACGCGGGAGAGGGGCATCATCACGGCGTCTCGTTTGGCGATGCTTTCAGGGTGTGGCTGCGCGTCGCCGCCCTGAGTTTCGGCGGCCCCGCCGGCCAGATTGCCCTCATGCACCGGATCATCGTCGACGAGAAGCGATGGATCGGTGAGCACCGTTTTCTGCATGCGCTGAACTATTGCATGCTGCTTCCCGGACCCGAGGCGCAGCAGCTCGCCATCTATATCGGCTGGCTGATGCATCGGACAGTGGGCGGTCTCGTCGCCGGCCTGCTGTTCGTACTGCCTGGGTTCCTGTCGATCCTCTGTCTCAGTTATATCTACGCGGCTTACGGCAACGTCGGCATTGTCGCCGGCCTGTTCTTCGGGTTGAAGGCGGCGGTGCTTGCCGTCGTCGTGCAGGCCGTCATCCGTATCGGTGGCCGTGCGCTCAAGAATCGCGTCATGGTCGGAATCGCGGCCGCGGCCTTCATCGCCATCTTCTTTCTCCATGTGCAGTTCCCGCTGATCGTGCTCGCGGCCGGCATTGCCGGCTTCCTCGGCGGCAGGTTCGGGCTTGCCGCCTTTCAGACGGGCGGCGGCCACAAGGCCGGAAGCGGCCCGGTGCTGTCGGATGCCGAGTCGGCGCTCGGCGAAGGCATACCGGCGCATGCGCGCCCGAATCTCGCCTGGTCGCTGCGCATCTCGGCCGTGCTGCTTGCCCTCTGGCTCGCTCCGCTCGCGGCGCTCTACGCAACCTTCGGTGCTGACAACGTCTTTACCGAAATCGGCCTTTTCTTCAGCAAAATGGCGGTCGTCACCTTCGGCGGGGCCTATGCCGTGCTTGCCTATGTCGCACAGGAGGCCGTGCAGCATTTCGGCTGGCTGAAACCCGGCGAGATGCTGGATGGTCTCGGCATGGCCGAGACGACGCCGGGGCCGCTGATCATGGTCGTCCAGTTCGTCGGCTTCATGGGTGCCTACCGGGACCCGGGAGCGCTGGACCCGATGCTTGCTGCAACGCTTGCGGCAATACTGACGAGCTGGGTCACCTTCGTTCCCTGTTTCCTCTGGATCTTCCTCGGCGCGCCGTTCATCGAAAAACTGCGCGGCAACATTGCGCTCGCCGGCGCGATGTCGGCCATAACAGCGGCTGTAGTCGGGGTCATCCTCAACCTCGCTATCTGGTTTGCCCTGCACACGCTGTTTGCCGAGGTTGCGACCGTCCAGCTTGGCGGCTTGCGGCTCGATATTCCCGTGCTGCAATCGGCCGTGCCGGCGGCAATGGCGCTGTCTGCCGCCGCGGCGATAGCGATCTTCCGCTTCAAGACTTCCGTCATCGCGACGCTGCTAGCCTGCGCAGCCGCGGGAATGCTCTGGACGCTGTGGCGGTGAACTAGAGCCTTTCCTTGGCTCTAGGCCTCCGCCCCATCCGCGGGAATGCGCGTCGCGAGCATCTTGTCGATACGCATGCCGTCCATGTCGAGCACTTCGAAGCGCCAGTTGTCGAAGACGAAGGTTTCGCCGGCTTCGGGGATGTGCTGGAGTTGATGCAGCGCGAAGCCTGCCAGCGTATGGAAATCGGCATCCGGACGATCGCGCAGGCCGAGCCGTTCGAAGGCGTCGAAGGCCGGCATCATCGCATCGATCAAGAGCGACCCGTCTTCCCTGACGACGATATCGGGCTCTTCGTTGGATCCCGGCAGGTCGCCGGCGATGGCTTCGAGCAGGTCGGTCTGGGTGACGATGCCTTCGAGGCTGCCATATTCATCGATGACGATGGCGAGGCGAACGGGTGAGGCCTTGAAACTGTCGAGTACGCGGACGACCGAGGCGCCTTCATGCAGCACCAGCGGCTGTTTGATCACCTCCATCGGCCGGACCTTGCCGCCGTCGAGAACCTGGTCGAGAAGATCCTTCTTCAACACCATGCCGATTGGCTCGTCGATCGAGCCCCGGGCGACCAGCAATTGTTCGTGGCTGCATTCGCGGATGGTCTTCAGGATTTCAGCCTCGCTGTCGTCGGCGTCGAACCACTCGATATCGAGACGCGGCGTCATGATGTCGGAAATCGGCCTTTCGCCGATGTTGAAAACCCGCTCGACGAGCTGCTGCTGCACCTGGTTGAGAAGGCCGGCCTCCTGGCTCTCGGCAACCAGCAGCTTGAGCTCCTGCGGCGAATGGAACGACGATTCTCCGGTTCCGGCGCGAAGACCTACACCCCGCAGCACCATGTTGCCCATGCCGTTCAGGACAAAGATCGCCGGCTTGAACAGCACCAGGAACAGACCGAGTGGACGCACCACGGCAAGCGAAGTGGCCTCGCTGCGCTGAAGCGCCAGGCTCTTCGGCGCGAGCTCGCCGAGCACGATATGAAGTGCTGTGATAATGACGAAGGCGATGACGACGGCAACAGTATGCGCGCCCGCCGTCGCCCATTGCCCAGGCAGCCATGATAACAGCGGCTCGATCAGGTGGGCAAGCGCCGGTTCTCCAACCCAGCCGAGGGCGAGCGACGAGATGGTGATGCCGAGCTGGGTGGCTGCAAGGTTGGAGTCGAGATTGTCGACGGCGCGCTGAAGTGCCGATGCGTTCATGCGGCCTGCCGCAGCGAGTTCGGCGACGCGGCTACGCCTGACCGACACCAGGGCGAATTCGGCGGCAACGAAGAAGCCATTGGCGGCGACAAGAAGAAACACGGCTAGTATCCCAACATAGTCGGAGAGCCCGCCGGCGGAATCGGACATGTTTTCCCTGCCTTCGAATTGATTGGAATCCGAAACTACACACTCGCACACCGGTGGCAAGGCGTTCCGGCTAGTCCTGGGGCGAGAGATGCCGAAGCCGGGGCTGCCGTAATCGGAAATACTGCGTCGGTTTGCGATGCTGGCCGCAAAATGCGTGGCAAACCGCATGACCGGGATCATGCGTGCGGTTCACCGATGCGAAGCGTAAAACGCGTGGTGAACCGCATGACCGACGTCGCCCCATTCACCTCTTGGGCGCTTCGAAGAGTTCGATCGGGTTTCCGGCCGGATCATCGAGCAGGATCTGCTTGCCGCCGATGCCCTGCACGATCTCGTTGCGGAAGCGCGCACCGGCTTGGCGCAGTGCGGTGACTTTCGCCTCTAGGTCTCCGACCTCGATCTGGATGCGATTCCATCCGCCAGGCTCCGGTTTTCGCCCGTCGGGCATTGCTTGAGATGCTCCGCCCGGTCCCGTCATGCCGCTGACGAACAGACGAAAACCGTCCCTGGTCAGGATGGCGAAACTCGGTGCGGGACGAAGCGCGACGGAGAAGCCGAGATGTCTCGTGTAGAATTCCACCGCGGCGTCGACGTCGTCGACGATGTAGCGCATGCTGATACCGGGCATGTTTTCCTCCATTGTGGTCTTCGTTGTCTTGATCTGATCGTCCCCTCACCGGATATGCAGAATTCTCCTGTGCCCAGGATACGTCGCTTCGAAACTCGATTATGCGCCCGTTTCAAGTTTTTTTATGCATCTCGTTATGCCAAATCGCTGAGCACCTGCCGCCGCCAGCAGCAGGACATCGCTCCGCGACGGTGCCTTCCAGGCGATGAGCACCGGGGGCGTCGCCCAGCCTCATCCTCAGATGCTCCGCAAATATCTTTTCTTCGGTCATGCCTCGAGGTGCTGCCAAGGGACGAAACTGGCCGTCCGCGCCGATGCCTCGCCGATGGCGGCAGAATATTCGGCACAGTGTGTAAGTCTAATCTAAAATATAAGATTCTGCCTGTAGCTACCGGATTTCATTACAAAAGTTTAATTTTTATTTCAGTTTCGGTTCATCTTTTCGGCCCTAGTTTGGTCACGTGCCCAACACGAGGAACACCACATGAAAAAGATTCTTGCAGCTCTTCTTTCCGCCTCCTTCCTTCTTTCCCCGATGGTTGTTTCCCAGGCCAGCGCCGACGATCATCGCCGTCCGCCTGTCGTCGTGCAGAAGAATGTGGTGGTCAAGAAGACGGTCGTCCGGTCGCACTGGAAGAGGGGATACCGCGTCAATGCCAGCGAGCGTCGCCGGTTCTCCGATGTCAACGACTACCGCCGCTACCGGCTGGCGCCTCCGCCCCGCGGCTATCGCTGGGTCAGGGCAGATAACGAATACCTGCTGATCGGCGTCACCAGCGGCGTCATCTCCAGCATTATTGCCGGCCGCTGATCGGTCGATAAGTCAAGAAGGGGCGGCTTCGACCGCCTTTTTGACTCCGGGGCGGCAAGCGCCTCCGTCTCGGATAAGATCGTCGCTTTCTGTCCTCGCTCATTCCTGTGCTCGTCACAGCAATCCAGCCACGGCGCGTCTGCGCCGTGAATGTTTCCTCTGAACGAAGTGGTCTCCCGCGCCCAAGGACTTGGGCGCACTGGATTCCTGTGACGAGCACAGGAATGAGGGAGGGTGAGGGGACGTTCACGCCAGACTCGCGGCGTCGGTTATGATCACTTAGTCCTGCCGACGCAAAGCTATCACCCGTTCAGCAATGATGCCGAGAAAGCCTCTTGGTCTTCCGACTTCAGCGTCGGTATCCTCCTCATGCGCAAGCGGATGAAGCCCTTCGATCGGCGGCAGCGGCTCGCATTCGGTACAGACGCAAAGATGGCGTTTGATTGCCTTCGCCTTCATGCCGCCTGCCTGTTCCAGCTGGCGAAAGGATCGGGCAGGTCGCGCCAGCGCTCGGGCGCGAAGGCGTCTGCCCTGATAAGACAGGCGTCGAGTTCCTTCCTGATCCAGGCTTCGTCCATCGGATCGGCACCGATGAAGACGATTTCCTGGCGGCGGTCGCCCCAGACGGGGTCGAGATAAGGGCCGATGGCGCGCATGAAGGCCGGTTCCTGAGGCCATTGTTCGCGGGGTACGGCCGCCCACCAGAGACCCATCTTGCCGGTGCGCACGATCGCGCCCGCCTGGCTGATCTCGCCGACATGGTGCGGGCGCGTCGCCAGCCAGAAGAAGCCCTTGGCGCGCACCACGCCTGGCCATGTCCGATCGAGGAAGGCCTGCAGCTTTGCCGGATGGAAGGGCCGCTTCTCGCGATAGACGAAGGAGCGAATGCCATATTCCTCGGTCTCCGGCACGTGATCGCGGAAACCGTGCAGTTCCTTATACCAGAGCGGATGGGTCTCGGCCTTGTCGATATCGAAGCGGCCGGTGCCGAGCACGTCTTTCAAGGCGACTTTGCCGAAATCCGCCTCGATCAGCTTCGCATCCGGGTTGAGGCCGGTGATGATCTTGCGCGCGGCGTCGCTCTCTTCCTTGGTTGCCGTGCCGATCTTGTTCAGCACCACGACGTCGGCGAATTCGATCTGTTCGACCAGCAGGTCGACGATGGTTCTGTTGTCGCCGTCGCCGGCCGTTTCTCCCCGGTCGGCGAGGAAATCGGCCGAGGCATAATCGGCAAGAAGATTGGCGGCGTCGACGACGGTTACCATGGTGTCGAGCCTTGCGACGTCGGAAAGGCTTTGGCCATTCTCGTCGCGAAATTCGAAGGTGGTGGCGACGGGCAGGGGCTCGGCGATGCCGGTCGATTCGATCAAGAGGTAGTCGAAGCGGCCCTGATCGGCGAGCTGGCGCACCTCCTTCAGCAGATCGTCGCGCAACGTGCAGCAGATGCAGCCATTGGTCATCTCGACGAGTTGTTCCTCGGTGCGGGAGAGATTGGCGCCGCCGTCGCGCACCAGGGCGGCATCGATATTCACCTCGCTCATGTCGTTGACGATAACCGCGACGCGTAAGCCTTCGCGATTGCTCAGCACGTGGTTGAGCAGCGTCGTCTTGCCTGCGCCGAGGAAGCCTGAAAGCACAGTAACGGGAAGTCTGTTGTTCATGGAAACCTCATCAGAGTCTTAATGTTATATCATTACATTTGAGGAGCCAAAAAAAGGCGGAACGGGGTTGTCCGCCTTTTCCGCCTCAGCTCTCCGTGGAGCGTCGCGTGTCCGGCAGGACGCGCGGAGCAGCGCATGAGAGTCATGCGCCGGAGAGGCAGTCCTTCATGCTGTTGGCGATGCCGCGCATGAGGTTGAAGTAGAGATCGGGACCGGCCTTCAGTGTTGCCGCTTCGGGATCGAGCACCCCTGACTTGGCGCGCGTGCCTTCGATGACGACATTGACGAGGCGCGGCTCGAATTGCGGTTCGGCAAAGACGCAGGTGGCGCCGAGTTCGCCGACCTTGCGGTGGATTTCCGAAACACGCTCAGCACCGGGAATGGTTTCCGGGCTGACTGTGATCGAGCCGGAGACGCGGATGCCGTAGCGGTGCTCGAAATACTGGTAGGCGTCGTGGAAGACGATCAAGGGCTTGTCCTTGACGGGCGCGACCAGGCCCTTGATCTCGGTATCGAGCGCATCCAGCCTGTCGTCCAGCGCCTTGGCGTTGCCCTGATAGGTCAGAGCATTGGCGGGATCGGCGGCGACCAGTGTCGTGGTGATCATGGCCGCCATGGCCTTGGCATTCATCGGGTCGAGCCACAGATGTGTGTCGAAGGCGCCGTGGTCGTGGTCATGGTCGTCGTCGTGGTCACTGGCGTGCCCGGGATCAGCATCATGTGCGGCGTCAGCCTTATCATGCTCGTGACCGGAAGCACTTTCGTGCTCCGGGGCGTCATCATGCGGCTCGAAGGCGCCGCCTTCGCGGAAGGGCAGCTTGACGAGACCAGGCGCGTCGTCGAGGGCCGCGATGTTGGCATCCCGGCCCAACGCCTGCAGCGGCTTTTCGAGGAAGGCCTCGAGGCCGGGGCCGACCCAGAAGATCACCTTGGCGTCCTGCAGGGCGCGGGCATTCGATGGCTTTAGAGTGTAGGTATGCGGGGAGGCGGCGCCATCGACGATCAATTCGGGTTCGCCGACACCCTGCATGATTGCCGAAACCAGCGAATGGATCGGCTTGATGGAGGTGACGACCACAGGCGCGTCGGCTGCCTGGATAGCGCCGGCAAAGAACAAAGCGGGGATCGCCAGAGTCGGGATTGCCAAGGTGGCGGGAATTCTAAGGGCCAACGTTTTGAGGGCAGGCCCCAAGGCGCGTTTCATCGGCATGCTCCACTTGATTTGCATATGTTATGTTATTACATCAATTGCGTTATGCTATAACGTGTGCAATAGCAGGACGCAACAGCACTTTCGGAAAATTTGATGCTTTCTCCCGCAAAGATCCCCGCTGGTATCAGAGCCGAGCCGCTGGTTTCGCTTGAAAATGTCGGCGTTCTGCGCAATGGCCGCTGGCTGGTGCGCGGCGTTGATTTTTCCGTTTCGCGCGGCGAGATCGTCACGCTGATCGGGCCGAACGGCTCGGGCAAATCGACCAGCGCCAAGGCGGCGATCGGTGTGTTGAAGCCTGATGAGGGCAGGGTGGAGCGCAAGGCCGGTCTCAAGGTCGGCTATGTCCCGCAGAAGCTGTCGATCGACTGGACGCTGCCGCTTTCGGTGCGCCGGCTGATGACGCTGACCGGACCGCTGCCGGAGCGCGATATGCTCTCGGCGCTCGAATCCGCCGGCATCGCCCATATGCTCGACGCCGAGGTCCAGCACCTTTCCGGCGGCGAGTTCCAGCGGGCGCTGATGGCCCGGGCGATAGCCCGCAAGCCCGATCTGCTGGTGCTCGACGAGCCGGTGCAGGGGGTCGATTTCTCCGGCGAGATCGCCCTCTACGATCTGATCAAGTCGATCCGCAATGCGACGGGCTGCGGCATCCTGCTGATTTCGCACGATCTCCACGTCGTCATGGCCGAGACCGACACGGTCATCTGCCTCAATGGCCATGTCTGCTGCCGCGGCACGCCAGAGTCGGTCAGCCGCAGCCCGGAATATGTGCAGCTGTTCGGCAGCCGGGCGGCGCAGACGCTTGCCGTCTATAGCCATCACCACGATCATACGCACTTGCCGGACGGCCGGGTGCAACATGCCGATGGCACGGTCACTGATCATTGTCACCCCGACGATGGCCATCACGCGCATGAGCATGGGCATGATGGTCATGAACATGGTCACGATCATCCTGACCATGCCCATTCGCACGCGCATGAAGCGGGAGGGCGCCATGCTTGACGATTTCTTCGTGCGCGCCATCCTTGCCGGCGTCGGCTTGGCGCTGACGACGGGGCCGCTCGGCTGCTTCATCATCTGGCGGCGCATGGCTTATTTCGGCGATACGATTGCCCATTCAGCGCTGCTCGGCGTCGCACTGTCACTGCTTTTCGAACTCAACCTGACGCTGGCTGTCTTTGCCGTCGCCGCCCTCGTGTCGGTGCTGCTGCTCTTCCTGCAGAAGCGCCAGGCGCTGTCGGCCGATGCGCTGCTCGGCATCCTCTCGCATGCGACCCTTGCGATCGGCCTCGTCATGGTCGCCTTCATGAGCTGGGTGCGGATCGATCTCATCGCCTTCCTGTTCGGCGATATCCTCGCCGTTTCCACCACCGATATCGCGCTGATCTGGGGCGGCGGGCTGTTCGTGCTCGTGGCAATGGCCTGGCTCTGGCGGCCACTCTTGGCTGCGACCGTCAATGCCGAGCTCGCCGAGGCCGAGGGGCTGAAGCCCGAGCGGGCGCGGCTGTTCTTTATGCTGCTGATGGCCGTCGTCATCGCCATCGCCATGAAGATCGTCGGCATCATGCTGATCACCTCGCTGCTGATTATACCGGCGGCCGCGGCGCGGCGCTTCTCGCCGACGCCGGAAATCATGGCGGTGCTCGCCTCGCTGATCGGGGCTATCGCCGTCGTCGGCGGGCTGTTCGGCTCGCTCACCTACGACACGCCCTCCGGCCCCTCGATCGTGGTCGCGGCACTGATCCTCTTCATTCTCAGCCTGCTTCCCGTCAGGCGCCGCGCGGTCATGCAAGGACAAGGCTCATGACGACACCGCAATTGACCAAGAACCAGTCGCTTGTTTTCGACGTGCTCGAAAAGGCCGAAGGGCCGCTCAGCGCCTATACCATCCTCGACAAGCTGCGGGACCACGGTTTTCGCGCGCCGCTGCAGGTCTACCGGGCGCTGGAGAAGCTGCTCGAATATGGCGTGGTTCACCGGCTCGAAAGCATCAACTCTTTCGTCGCCTGCGCCCATCCGGGCGACGACTGCCACAGCCACGGCATCGTCGCCTTCGCCATCTGCGAAAGCTGCGGCCAGGTGACGGAGTTCCACGACCACGAGGTCGACCACCGGCTGATGGAATGGGTGCGCGGGCAGAAGTTCAAGCCTGAAAAGACGACGATCGAGATCCGCGGTTTGTGCGAGGCCTGCGCGGCGTGAGCTTCGATCGCCTCGCAGGCTATTGGGATGGCAGAGCCCGCCGGGTCCCGACGGTATTAGACGCGATCACAAAGCGATCGGATTAGTCTGGTTTAGATTCAGAGCCGCCCTTGCCGGGACCGTCATTGCCGCCCTTGCCGGGCGTGCAGGCGAGTTCTCTTGAACTGAAAGTCTCGAGGCGGCATGCTCGCCGCTGGCAAGTGCAAATCCCGGCGCTATCTCTGCCGCAGAACTAAAGCCAGGGGCGATCGCGTGACGAAGACCGAACTCGCGGCGATATACCGCGGCTACATCGCCTGCTTAAACAGGCAGGACTGGCCCGATCTCGGGCAGTTCGTCGGCGACGATGCGGTTCATAACGGCCGGCGGCTCGGGCTGCCGGGTTACGTCGCCATGCTCGAGCGGGACTTCGATGAGATTCCCGATCTTAATTTCACGGTGCTGATGCTGCTTTGCGATCCGCCATACATCGCCTGCCGGCTCGGCTTCGATTGCAGGCCGAAGGCAAAATTCCTCGGCCTCGATGTGAACGGCGGGCGCCTTTCCTTCACTGAGAACGTCATCTACGAATTTCGCGGCGGCAAGATCGTTGAGGTCTGGTCGGTCATCGATAAGGCGGCGATCGAAGCCCAGCTCGCGGGCTCGAATTGATCGCGCGGACGGTTTCCAGTCTGCGTGTCGATCAGATGATGGCGACGCGCTCGCCGAAGGGCGTATCGTCGTCGAAATTCCGGGTGCCGATCCGATCGCTTTCGCCTGACAAGACCGGCTGTTCCGCCTGGTCGCCGGCCTCTTCCCCGTCGTCCGATGCCGCATGCCCGTGCCGCTTTTGCGGATGCTCCTCGTTTTCGACAATCAGATCCGCGTGCGGGATGAGACCACTTGCGGCCTCCTTCTCCACGGCCTTCTTCGTTGCCAGCTGGTCAGCGGTGATCTGCGACTGGCGGGCGGCGACCCAGGCATTGTCGGGTTCTGAGCCGATCGAGGTGCTGGTGCCGACCTTGGTGGGTTCGGACGGAGCGGTGGCGGAGATGGGGTTGATCGCGTCGACCATGATGCTCTCCTGCTGGAACAGGACTATTTTAGGTCCGGTCGGCCTAAAACCTGAATCCTGTTCTAAATTAAAGAGTTAGAGCATGATGTCATCCGAAAACCGCTTACGCTTTTCGGCATCATGCTCATGGCGAACCGGCGAACCAGCCGCCCGCTTCCCGGATGAAAACGGCGCGGTCTTCGGGCCGATCAGGGAGACATATCGAGCCCGCGCCGAAAAACACAAGGGGACATTGACGTGACTGCCACTTCGGACAATGACGAAATCGGTAGCAGGTTGCGCGAAATTCGACGAAGAATTGTGTGCACAAGGGGGTGCTCGGCGCGTGGTTAATGTAAGAATCGGAAACACTTTGTGACTAAGTGTCTCCAAAAGCTGCGTTTTTTGACTTGCTGCGCGCGAAGACATGACGGATATTGTTTAAACGTTGAGGAAGCCGTCATGATTAGAATGATTGAAAACCCTGCCGAACTGGCTGGCGAAGATATCACCGGCAAATATATTCTCCGGAGGCTGAACTATCACTGGTTCGCCTACGGCAAGGCGGCTATCGTGACCGCCTGCAAGGGAACGATCCTGCAGCTTGAGCGGGAAGAGACGGTCTATTCCGAGCGTTGGGGACGTCGCGCCTATACGGGCGCCGGCAGGCGTTATCCCGGCGGCATCTGTCCGATTTCTGCGGTCGCCTGCGTTTGCGATACGCCTGATGACGTCAATGCCGTCATTCAGCTGGATGTCGAAGCGCAGGACGAATTCTATCAGCTGATCGCCAAGGCCGAGGCCAGGGTTCAGGCTCTTGCCTCATCCTCACGAAACAGCCAGTTTCTCGAAGCCGCCGAGTAAGGCGATTTTTTCAATGAAATCCGCCATGCGCAGCATCCTTCTGCGCGTCTAAGAGGACGCTCGGCGCTGTAATGGAACGGAGAGCGATCATGACGCAGCGGGACACTCGGCCCGGTCACTCATTCGCCGCGGTGCCGTCGCTCGGATCGTTCGCCATCACCATTGCCGTGATGTTTGTAGCGCTGTTCTGGCCGGCCGGCACGCTCGACTGGCCGCGCGGCTGGATTTTTCTCGGCCTGTTCCTTGTGCTGACTGCTGTCGCAATCATCTGGATCTGGCGGACGAATCCGGAGCTGTTTGCGGCGCGCAGCCGATACCAGAAGGGTACAAAATCCTGGGACGCCGTGGTGGCGACGCTGACGATCATTCTCTTTGCTGCCATTCTTCCGGTCGGCGCATTCGATGACGGACGTTTCCACTGGGCGCCGCAGCCCGATTGGGTCGTCTTGATCGGCTATCTCCTGATGACATCAGGTTATCTCGGCCTGACCTGGGCGCAATCGGTCAACCGGCATTTCGAGCCGACGGTGCGCATTCAGACCAACCGCGACCACAAGGTGATCGACACCGGACCCTACGCCGTAATCCGCCATCCCGGATACGCAACCGCCATCGTGCTCAGCGCCGGCATGGCGCTGTCGCTTGGATCGCTCTACGCGCTGATCCCCGCCGGCCTGCTCGTCGTCGTCCTCTTCGGCCGCACGCTCGGCGAGGAGGCCGAACTGCGCAAGGGCCTCGAAGGCTATGCGGAGTACATGGAGCATGTGCGGTGGCGCTGGATTCCGGGCGTGTGGTGAGCGGAGAGGGTGCTTCGCCACCCGCCGCCGAGTTACCCAATCACCCGATCTGCCTGAGATCCCTGGCGAAGCGTTGCCAGTTGGCGACGTAGTTTTCTGCCGAGCGACGGATGGCTTCGATTGCCGCCTCGTCGAGTACGCGCACTGCGCGGGCCGGTGCTCCGACGATCAGGGAGTTGTCGGGGAATTCTTTGCCCTCCGTCACCAGCGCATTGGCGCCGACGAGGCAGTTGTTGCCGATCTTCGCACCATTCAGGATGGTGGCGCCCATGCCGATCAGCGTGTTATCGCCGATGGTGCAGCCGTGAAGGATGGCGTGATGGCCGATGGTGCAGCCGTTTCCGATCGTCAGCGGGAAGCCGATGTCCGTATGGGCCATCACGCCTTCCTGGATATTGGTGCCTTCGCCGACGGTGATCGGCTCGTTGTCGCCGCGCAGCACGGCGCCGAACCAGATGCCGACATTCTCGCCGAGTTCGATCTGGCCGATGATGTTGGCATCCGGTGCGATCCAATAGAGGCCGGCGGCGGGCAGTTTCGGCGTCGATCCGCCAAGCGCGTAGACAGGCATGGCTTCCTCCTCAGACGACCTCGACCGATAGGGTGGCGACGCCGTCTATGCCGCAATTGATGCGATCGCCCCTGGCCACGGCGCCGACGCCGGCGGGCGTGCCGGTCATGATGATATCGCCGGGTGCGAGAGTGAAGAGCTTCGACAACTCGACGATGATCTCCGGCACCTTCCAGATCATCTGGTTGAGATCGCCGTCCTGCGCGCGCTTGCCGTTCTGTTCCAGCCAGATCTTTGCCTGCGCGGGGTGACCGAGGCGGCTGGCCGGAACGATTGGGGAGATAGGGGCGGAATGTTCGAAGGCCTTGCCGATCTCCCAGGGACGACCAAGCTTCTTTGCCTCGCCCTGGAGGTCGCGGCGGGTGAAGTCGATGCCGACGGCATAGCCATAGACGCAGTCGAGGGCGTCCGCAGCCTCGATGTTTGCGCCGCCTGATTTCAGCGCCAGCACGCATTCCACCTCGTAATGCACGTCGTTCGACAGTGACGGATAGGGAAAGGCCATGCCCGCCGGCAGCAGGTTGTCGGCATTCTTCTGGAAGAAGAAGGGCGGCTCGCGGCTGGGATCATGCCCCATCTCGATCGCATGGTCGGTATAGTTGCGCCCGACGCAATAGACGCGGCGCACCGGAAAACGCTCGGCGCTGCTTTCGACTGGCAACAACACCGGTTGCGGAAGCGGGATGACGGTGGCGGGATCGGACATTGGCGGGCTCTTCCTGTTTCGAGTCTTGCTTTGCGGTCATCTTAGACGGAAATCGGTGCGCCGGGGAAGCGTCCTTGGCCGGCGCCTGGAGCATTGACGCTATCACTATCCAGCGGTATCGTTACCGCCATGAACAGGACTTTTGCAGTTTCGACGACGTCTACGACCACCGCGCCGCGGCGGGTGTTAGACGCGTGAACTGAATTCCGTTCATTGCTGCTGAACCAACCCGCCGGAAACGAGCGGGTTTTTTGTTCCCGCTCGTCTCCCGTATTCGAGGACGAGATCGTGGACGATATCCAGAAACATGTTCTTGCGGAGCGGGCGCTGGCCGTCGCCCGCCACTGCATCGCCAGCCGCTATCCCAGGGCCGCATTCGCCTATGTCGCCGGCTCCATCATGCGCGGCGAAGGCACCACCTTTTCGGATATCGATCTGGTCGTGGTGTTCCCGTCGCTCCAAAGAGCCTGGCGGGAGTCGTTCAGCGCGGATGGGTTTCCGGTCGAAGCCTTTGTCCACGATCCGCAGACGCTGGCGCATTACCTCCATCAGGACGTAGACAGCGGCTATCCCATCATGGCCAACATGGTGGCGACGGGCTGTATAGTGGGATCGGATATCGACAGCGCGCACGTCATCCAGGCAAAGGCGGAAAGTATGCTGGCGGCAGGACCGAAACCTCTTGCCGGGGCAGACTACGACATGCTGCGCTACCAAGTCACCGATTTGGCCGATGACCTGCGCGGCGCCCGCCCGCCCGAAGAGGTCGCTGCCATCGCCGCACTTCTCTACCAGAAGCTCGCCAACCTGATTCTGCTCGGACGCGGCGCATGGACCGGCCGCGGAAAATGGGCGCCGCGCCTCATGAAGAAGCTCGATGCGCAACTGGCAGCCGAATTCGCCGCGGCGTTCAAAGTGGCGGCAGCGGGCGACGGCGCCCGGTTTCTGGCTTTGGCCGATCGGGAGCTTGCCTTGCATGGCGGCCGTTATTTTGAGGGGTTCAGACAGGATGCGCCGCTGGAAGCGCGCCGCCCGGGAAGTATCGATTTGCGTTGACTGCGTTCTCCTCGGTTATTCCTCGCCGGACTCGACCAGCGCCTCGCGGACGATCACGTAATAGCCGGCAAGCTCGGGCATATCGGCGGCCAACCTGTCGAAGGCGGGATCGGATGGCGCAAGGGTGCCGGCGTATTTCGCCGCGATGAAGGCCTGGTGGGCGGCGAGGGCTTCGGCTTCGGCCTTGTGCACGACGGTATAGACCGGCGAAGGCACGGTGCGACCTTTGACGATGATGCGATCGAGCTCAACGACCGTGTAGGTGCCGGCGACCAGCCTTGCGGTCTCCTCGCCGAGCAGCAGGGCCACGCCATAATTCTTCGAGGCGCCTTCGAGGCGGGAGGCGAGGTTGACGCTGTCGCCGAGGCAGGAATAATCGAAGCGGCGGGTCGAGCCCATATTGCCGACGATGCATTCGCCGGTGTTGATGCCGACGCCCATCTTCAAGACGTGGGGCTTGCCGCCGCGTGCTGCGGCTTCCCGTTCCAGCTCACGGTTGAGGTTCGAAATCGCGGCCTGCATGGAGAGCGAGGCTTTGACTGCGTGGAGCGCATGCTCGGGATCGTCGAGCGGGGCGTTCCAGAAGGCCATGATGCAATCGCCCATATATTTGTCGATCGTCCCGCCATGATCCATCACCACGTCGGAAAGCGGCGTCAGCAGCCGGTTGATCAGGCCGGTCAGCTGCTCCGGATCATCCTTCAAGGTCTCGGCGATGGTGGTGAACCCACGCACATCGGAAAACAACACCGACAGCGTGCGCCGCTCGCCGCCGAGCTTCAGCTGTGAGGGATCCTGCGACAGGCGCCGGACGAGATCGGGCGAGATATATTGTGCGAAGGCGCGGATGATCTGGCGCTTGTTGCGGCGCTCTTCAGCGTAGTCGAAGGCGGCTTGGCCGAAGACGACCGAGATACAGGCGACCGTCGGCCCGAGCGGCGAAACGAAGATATGGGCAAGCCGGATCCCGGCAAAACTGATGGCCGCGAAGGCGAGCAGTGCCGCCGCGCTGGTCATGATCGTCAGCCATCCCGTCGAGCGCCAGACGGTGGCGGCGGCAAGCAGGACCGATATGAGGATACAGGCGGCCACCACCGGCAGGCGGGCTTCCTCGATCGACAGGCCGCGGCGGATATTGTCGTAGATCGTCGCTTGGATTTCGACGCCCGAGGTCAACGTGCCGGTGTGGACGGTATAGGGCGTGGCAAAGGCATCGACACCGCCCTTATCGATCACCGGCGCGTTCTGCAGGCTGAGGCCGACGAGCACGACGCGACCCTTGAAATAATCCGGCGGCAGAAGATGTGCGGGATCGAGCGCCTGGTAATAGGAGACCGTGGGATAGGAGCGGGCCGGGCCGAAGGATTGGATAAGCTGGCCCGCCGGTAGGGTTGCCGAAATCGTTCCAGAAGCTTTCGCCAGCGTCGCCGCAAACCCGTCCTCATAGGCCGGAATCCGCCGGAAAGTGCCATCGCCGCTAAGATCGACGGAGGCAATACCGGTCTTCGCTCCCGCTTCGGTCAGTTGTTGCAGCGGGGTGACGCGGATGAGTTGCGTGGCTTGCGGCGTCTCGATCAACGTCTCGTCGCCGGCAAGGACGACATCCGGGCCGACGGCGTTAGTGATCGCGTTGTCGTTCTCCGGGGTCGAGGGTTCGGCCAGGATGATGTCGAGGCCGATGACGCTGGCGCCGGCGGCGCGCAGCTGGGTAACGAGTTGGGCGTGAAGGCTGCGCGGCCAGGGCCATTGCGCGTTGATATCGGCAAGCGAGGGTTCGTCGATCGCGACGATGACGGGTCCGCCGGGAGGCGGACGGGGATCGTCGACGGTCGAGAGATAGTCGAAGCTTCTGAGCTCCAGCAGTGACCAGGCGGGCAGGCGCGACAGCAGCGAGATGGCGATCAGCGTCGTCAGCGATAGCACCAGCAGCCTGAGATGGCGGCTCCTGATCTGCCTGGCCTGACGAGGTTTGTCCCGCATCCGCATCAGAAGCGGACTTTGAGCGTGCCCTTAAAGGCGCGGCCCCAGCCGGGCACACCGGGGGTGATCTCGAAGTCTTCGTCGAGCAGGTTATAGGCGGCTGCCTCCAGCTCGATGCGCTTGTCGAACGGTTCCCAGACCAGGTGGGCGTCGAGGCTCCAGTAATCGTCGAGCTTGGTGCCAAACCGATCGCCGTCGCGCTCGCCGATATAGTTGGCGGCGACCGTCGCCTTGACCTTGGCTTCGTTGACCCAGGTCAGCGCAATCTGTCCGGAATTCTGCGGTATGAAGGGAAGAGGGCCTCCATAGATCGGCTCGAGCGGATCCCTGTTTTCTGAATCCATATAGGCATAGGTAGCCGAAAGGCCGAAGCCATGGCCGAGCACGACGTTGGCAGTGACGGCAGCGCGATCGATCCTGCCGCGCGAGATCGGCAGGCTCGTATCCGACGGAAGGGAGATCATCGGAAAATCGATCGAGAAATCATGCAGCTCCTGGTGCTGATACTCGACCGAGGTGAAGAATCGATCAGTCCATTCGGCATCCCACTGCAGGGCGACCGTATCCGTGTAGCCCTGCGGATTGGCGGAAAACTGGTTAGCCTGAAGCCCGAGGACGCCGATGGGGGCAAGGGTCGGAATACCAATATCAAAGCTCTGACGCATGAAGGCAGCACGCAGCCAGTGGTTTTGAACCGGCGCCCAGGCGAGGCCGAAGCGCGGCTCCAGCCGGGTGATATCGATGCCGTCGCCCTCCAGGCGGGTTGCGAACACAGCGTATTCGCCCTCGAGATCCGGCGTGATCTCATGCAGCACATCGACATAGGCGCGGCCGATATCGATAGTGTTCTCTGTGCGATCGGTAGGAGCTGTCAAGCCTAGGAGGGTCGTATCGACGGTGCTGCTGGCATCCAACCAGCCGCCTTCGAGGCCGTAGCGAAATGTCAAAGGCCCGGCACCTATGGAATGGCTCAAAGCGCCGATATAGGTTTGGGATTCGGTCTTCTGAGTGACGTTGGTAAAGGGAATGATGAAGGGAACCCCTCTGCCGATAAACACTGGGTCCAGGTCGACATCAAGCACGCTGTTCGTATTCGATTTGCTTCCCGAATAAAGCAGTGCTCCATTCAACACGTTTTCATACGCAAACGTGTGGCTCCAGCCGATGCCGGCATATGTGCTTTCTCGGACAGTCTTCTCTGTCGTGTAGAGAGGCAGCGGGATAGGGACACGGAACAGGAGTTCCATGAACCCGGTGTTCGACGACAAGGCGCTCAGCGCTCCATCATTCTTGCCATGGTTGACGAAGGCTACCACGCGATCATCAGGCGTGACCGTTGCCGTCAGATAACCGTTGGCGCTCAGCAGCTTGTTATCCGTCTGGACACCGCCGAAATCCTGGTAGTCGCGGTCGAGCGCCAGCTCTTCCCAGGTCAAGTTGCCATAGAAGCTGATCGGGATCGTCGCGTTCGAATAACCTTGGATATCGGCCTCGCCGATGCGTCTCGTATGGCCGTCAACACTGTTGATGCCGCCGCCGAGCGAACCTTCGATGAAGGGCACATCGAACAGCGTTGCCGAGCGCGAGCGGCCGGAAAGCATGTGCGGCGAAAGCAGCAGGCCCTGGATGAAGGATGAGTAGCTCGACGCGTTGCCGCGGTTCTGGATGATATTGTCGTCGCTGAAGCTGGTCGCGTTGACGAAAGGAAAGATGCTGCCTTTGATCGATTGATCGATATAACCCGTGCCGTTGAAGGGATCAAAGACGGCATCGCCGTAGTAGCGGCCCCAGGCATCCAACCCTTGCAGGCGGAAGGCGTCATTCAGTGTCGAACCGGCGCTCGCATTGGCGCCGAGGCCGCTGTAATCGCCGCCGCGGGCGCGCGAGCGGCGCAGGAATTCCTGCGCGTTTCGGATCGCGCCGTCGGCGTCGTAGTCGTCGATATCGACGGCGGTGCGGAAGGCCGAGATAACCGGGTCGTTCTTGTCGAGCCGGTCGGCATTGTCGAGCGCCTGCTGGGAAGGAATGCGGTCGCCTTTTTCGTAATGGGCGGCGGCGAGCATCAGCTGTGATTGCGAATGCGCCGGGTTGGCGGTGCTGGCGGCGAGCAAATCTTGCAGCGCCTTGTCGCGCTCGCCAGTTTGCAGGTAGTATCGGCCACGGGCGAGCAGGGCTATATCGAAGGATGGATCGAGCGCAATTGCCGTGTCGATCTCGTGCTTGGCTTCCTTCATGCGCCCCTGATCGAGATAAAGGATCGAGAGATTCGCGCGCAGCAACGGGTCCTGCGGATCGAGCTCGATCGCCTTCTTGAAGGCCTGTTCCGCTTCGCCATTGGCATCGCGCGAACTCTGCAGCAGGCCGAGAGAATTCAGCGTGCCTGATGCGCCGGGGGCAAGCGCGATGGCGCGGTTCAGGTCCGCAAGCGCGCCGTCGATATCGCTTTCATAAATTGCCTTGTAGCCTGCACGGGCGGAGAGCGCCATCGGATGATCTGGGTCGAGCGACAGCGAGCGTTCTATCGCTTCCTTCATCTGCTCACGGTCGTCGGTGAGCTGCGCCAGCTGGGCGCGGACCGCCGGCAGGGTCGGATCATCGGGATAGCGCTGCTCCGCTTTCCTGATGATATCGATCGCAGCGCGCGGATTCTCAAGGAAGCCAGCGGTATATGCCTGCATGATCGCGCCGTAGGGGCCGGCGGTGTTGGCCGGCGGCGGTTCGGCATGGGCGGGGTCGGCCAGCGAACGGGCGAAATAGCCGCCATATTGGGCCATGTTGCGGCGTGTCGGGTCGAGATTCGGCAGGGCCTTCTGAAAGAGCTTGGCGGCATCGCCATAACGCTTTTCCGAGCCGGCGATGGTGGCGTCGATCAGGTCGACGCGCGCCTGCTGGGCTGTCGTCAGTTTGCGGCCGCGGATATTCTGCAGCGTTGCGGCTGCAACCTGGCGTCCGTCGAAGGCGCTCTGCACTTCGGCAAGTTCCAGCCAGTCTTCGGTTGTGCGGCGCTCCGGCGGCAGCCCTAACAGGCGGCGGCGTTCGGTCGCCATGCGGTCGGCCCGCAGCGGCGAAGTCGGCATCAGGTCGAAGCCGTCGCGCAGGTCCAGATAGAAGAGCATCTGTTCGCGGTCATCGGGATTGACGCTGATGATCTTGCTCGGCGCCTGGCCGATGGTGGCGACCGCTCCTTCGCCCTCGTTCACCTCGACGCTGCCCTGCGGATTGCTGAGCGCCACGCGGCCTTCGAGCACAATCATCGAAGTTTTGTTGCCCTCGACCGTCATGGTCCAGTCGGTGCCGCGGATGGCGGCTGCGGCCGCCGGCGTTTCAACCGTCAGGCCCTGGCCGCCGCGCTCGGCGCGCGCCCAGATGGTGCCGGATTGGAGATTGAGCACGGTATCGCCGCCGGCCGCCATCTTCTTCACCTGCAGCGAGGAATTGCGGCCGAGGCGGACCTGAGTGTGGTCGGAAAAGACGATGGCGAGTTGGCCATTGGCATTGGTGCGCAGCACGTCGCCGGTCAGGAGATCCTGATTGATGTCGACGACGCGCCAGTTCGACACGTCGATGAAGCGGACTTCCTCGCCGATCTTGCGTGCGATCACAGAGCCGGCGACCGGCGTAGCGCGCGGCACGGGATCGGCCATCGCCGGCAGCCCGAAACCGGGCACGGCAAACGCCAGCGCCATCCCGACGCGACAGATGTTACTGGAATAACCCCGCATGTCCTCGACCCCATACCCCACTCTCCCTTTGTCCGTGCAGAGTGGAAAAGTCAAGCATGTTGCACACGTGTTCTTGCTTTCGTCGTCAAGTGTAATATCAGGGAAACACTTGATGGCGGAGTATTCACGTGAGCGAATTTGAAAGTGCACCTGAGGTTATGCTGAGCAAGCCATCGAGCGGCGACGTCAGCACTGAGTATTTCGATCATATCAAGAAAATCAACGACATATTTTATGATCAGATCAAGATATCCGACCAAAAGGCTGCCTATATTTTTACTTTCATGCTCGCCTTTCTGGTGAGCTCCAGCGAGGTGAGGGCCGTTTTCAGCCTGACGCGTTACACCGGCGGCACGCCGGGCAGCATGCTGTTCTCAGGCCTGCTTGCGGCAGCCTCGGTCTTCTCGATCCTGTCGGCAATTCTTGTTGTGCTGCCGCGGCGTCTCGGCACCTCCACCTCGCTATTCTGGGGCGCCTGGCCTGATCATCGCGATATGTTCTTCGAGGCCGCGCTTCGCCGTGACGAGCGCTACCTCTTCGACCAGTATCTCGAAAACGCCAACATTCTATCGGCTATTGCCCGCAACAAATACCGCTGCGTCACCTTCGCGTTTCGTGGGCTGATGGTAAGCGTGATCGCCTATGTGCTGCTGTTGATTGCCGTGTGAGGGAGTAAGCGGCGAAGCCAGCGAATGCGCTGAGCGCAGGCGGCCAAAAATGCAGGGCGCGCCGAGGCGCGCCCCCCTGTTCAATCTTCGATTTCGAGAACGAGCTCGAGCTCGATCGGCACGCCTAACGGCAGGCTGGACACGCCGAGGACGATTCGGCCGGAGAGTTTGTCTTCGCCGAAGACCTGGAGCAGCATTTCGGATGCCCCGTCGGCGACCTTTGGGTGGTCGCGAAAATCGCCTTCGGTGGCGATGTAGACGCCGAGCTTGACGACCTTCGCCACCCTGTCCAGCGAACCGAGATATTCCCTGGCGGCCGCAAGGGCGCTAAGGGTCGCTGTCTCGGCGGCCTTTCTGCCGTCTTCGGCCGTGAGCGCGCCGCCGACGCGGCCGATATGGCGAGGCTTGCGGTCGACGACCGGCAGCATACCGCTGAAGAAGACCAGCTTGCCGGTTCTGACCGCCTCGACATACGCGCCCAAGGGTGTCGGCGGCGGGGGAAGCGTGATGCCGAGTTCCTGCAGCCGCCGTTCCGCGCCGGCTGCCTCAGCTTTCGCATGGTCTACCATTTGCCCAGATGTGCGCCGCCGTCGACGTGCAGCACCTCCCCGGTGACACGCGGAGCTTCGGTGAGGAAGACGACCGCATCGGCAATCTCCTCGACATTGGAAATGCCTGCCATCGGCGACAGAGTGCTCAGGAAGTCCTTCGGGTTGTCTTTGTGCAACGGCGTGTCCACCACACCGGGAGCGACGATATTGAAGCGAATTTTCTCGTTCGCATATTCCATCGCCAGGTTCTTGGAGATGGCGTTGATACCGCCCTTTGTCATCATCGAGACTGAGGCGGAGAAGCCGGCGATCGGATGATCGGTCAATGGCGTGGTGATACTGACGACGCTACCGCCCGTTTTCTGCGCGAGCATCTGCCTGACGACCTGTTGGGTCAGGTGGATGAAGCCTTCGAGATTGGTCGAGGACAATTTCTGGAAGTCGGCCATCGTAAACTCGACGAACGGCTTGGCTAGAAAAATGCCGGCATTGTTGACGAGTGCGTCGATCGAGCCGAAGCGGTCGATTGCTGTCCTTGCCACCCGCGCTGCGGTTTCGGCATCGCCGATGTCGCCATCGACGAGCGCCAGCCTGTCCGAGGCTTGGAAAGCCTCCGAGGCGCTGACCTGGCGCGAGGTAGCGACGACATTGTAGCCGCGCTGGATGAAGGCGTTGACGAGGCCGGCTCCGATACCCTGGGAGGCGCCCGTGACGATGACTGTTTTTCTCGTAGTCATGCTGATCTCCATAATCTGGTTCGGGCAACGCGGGCCTTGCGGTTGCAAAGGCGGGGTCGCTCGAGATGGGGCTGCTGCGAATGCGCCTCCATCGGTTGTGGTTGTTTTCGCAAGGTGAATATGGCGAAAACTCCATTACCTGATTAGATGGAAATATCTGGATTCTCTTTTGCATCCATGCAAAAATCGGCGCATGGCCGATCTGAACGACATCGCCGTTTTCGTGAAGGTGGCGCAGTATGGCAGCTTCAGCCGTGCTGCCCATTCCCTCGGCATGCCGGTATCGACCGTCAGCCGGAAGGTGACGTCGCTGGAGGAGCAACTCGGCGTGACGCTCATGCAGCGGACGACCCGCAAGCTGAGCCTGACCGCGCAGGGCCAGGCCTATTTCAACAAGTGCAGCGAACCGCTCGCCCATCTCCTCGATGCCGAGCAGGCGCTCACCGAGACACAGAAAAAACCGGAAGGTTTGCTGAAGATCTCGGTGCCTGTGATCTTCGGACAGGAGGTCTTCTACGAATTCATCTCATCCTTCCTGAAGACCTATCCCAATATCCAGATCGACCTCTTCATCACCAACCTGTTTCTCGATCTGATCGCCGAGAATGTCGATCTCGGCATCCGCTTCGGCGAACTTAAGGATTCCTCCATCGTGGCGCAGCGGCTCGGCAAGAGCGTGCGCTATCTGGTCGCCGCACCGGACTATCTGAAGGGCAGGGTGCTTCCCTTGAAGCCCGAAGACTTGAAGGACCATCAGTGCGTGCTCTTGAACGGCCGCAACGGCGAGGCGGAATGGCATCTCGTGAGCCGTCGCAAATCGGTTCGCCTGCATGTGTCGGGGCCGGTATCGAGCCGGGATTTCGATGCGGTGAGCGCCTTCACCTACCGCGGACACGGCATCGGCCTGCTGCCTTCGACCTATTGCGACGAACAGATCAGAAGAGGCGAACTCGTCCGCCTGCTGCCGGACTGGTCGTCCGAGGAAATTTTCGTGCACGCCGTCTATCCCACGCGCCGCTTCCTGCCCGCCCGATTGCAGGTCTTTCTCGAGGCGTTGAAAGCATGGAAGACCCCCTTGTGGCTTCCCTTGCATTGAAGGCTTCCGATTCCATCACCGAAAATTGAAGCCGTGCGCGTGGGCGAGCGTCCTCCCCCGGCCAAGCTGTGTTAGAGTTCGCTGGCTTGGATGGCGCAGGGATTGGATTGCCAATGCTGACGACACTTGCGGTGCTTATGGGTCTTTCCGGCCTCGTCCCCATCGCGCAGGCGGGGGGAAGCGAGGTCGATGTGACCCTCGTGCTTGCCGTCGACACCTCGCGGTCGATGGACTTCGAGGAGATCGGCATCCAGCGCGAGGGTTATGTCGAAGCGCTCAAGCACAAGGAATTCATCGACGCGGTGAAGGGCGGGCTGACCGGCCGCATCGCCATCAGCTATTTCGAATGGGCAGGTTATGTCGTCCAGGATTCCGTCATCGACTGGCAGGTGATCGAGACGGAAGAGGATGCGATTGCTTTTGCCGATAAACTCGAAGCCCGGCCGATTGCCACGCAGCGGCGCACATCGATCTCCACCGCGATCGCCCAGGGCGCCAGCATGATCGTTTCCAGTCCCTTTCAGTCCAGGCGGCAGGTGATCGATGTCTCCGGCGATGGGCCGAACAATTCCGGCGATCCCGTCACCCCCGCCCGCGACAAGGCGGTAGAAGCCGGCATGATCATCAATGGCCTCGCCATCATGCTGCGGCCATCCGATGCGCCCAACGGGCTCGATAAATATTATGCGGATTGCGTGATCGGCGGTCCCGGCGCCTTCGTGCTGCCGGTCCGCAAAATCGAGGATTTCGCCGTTGCCGTGCGCCGCAAGCTGGTGCTGGAGATCAGCGGCATTTCCCCGCCGGCGACCGTGCAGAAAACAGCCGGCGCCGAGGCGGGTGCCGACTGCCTGATCGGTGAGAAGCAATGGCGGGACATCTTCGACCGTTGATGCCAGAACAGGTGATTTTAGGCCGGCTCGGCCTAAAAATCTCAATCCTGTTCTGAATTACATAGTTAGAGCATGATGTCGTCCGAAAACCGCGCACACTTTTCGGCATCATGCTCTACCGGATCAGCGCGCCGAAATTATATCAGTCAGTATCTGGTAAGCGGCGGAGACGCGGTCCTCGTTGGGATAGTTTTTGTTGGCCAGAATGACGATACCAACGCGCTCTTTCGGGACGAACGCGACATATGCGCCGAAACCATTCGTTGAGCCGGTTTTATTGATCCAGACATCGTCGCGCGGTTTCATTGCCGGCATCAGTTGCTTGACGGGAATGGTCTTGAGCATCGCGCTGGAATTGTTGTCCATCAACGTCGTCAATGTCGCAGGATAGGAATACTGTTCCCAAATAAGGTCCTGGGTCATCGCACCGACATCGAAGTATCCCGTGTGCGTATTCTTGATCGCCTGCTGGAGCTTATCGTCCAGTTCGACCAGTCCCATATTCGCGTCGATGAACCGGATCATGTCGCCTGCTGTGGATTTCACTCCATAGGCCTCGGACGAAAGAGTAGCGGTTGTCATCCGAGCCGGCTCACCGCTTCGCTTGTAGCCTTGGGCATAGTCGGCCATTTTCGATTTCGGCACATTGATATACGTGCTCGTCAACCCGAGAGAAGGAAACAATTGCTCTTCCATAAGAGCTGCGAAGTCGTTGCCCATGCTTTTTGCCGTTATATATCCGAGCGCGCCAATGCTTGGATTGGCGTATGTTCGGTGCGTTCCGGCGGCATATGATGGTTTCCAGCTTGCGAGATACTCCATCAGTTGCTTTTCGGTTTTGACTTCATCGGGAACTTGCAGCGGAAATCCACCAGCCGTATGGGTGCCCAAATCCATCAGGACGACATCGCCGAAGGGCCTTCCCTTCATCGACGGAAGATATTTGCTTGCCTTGTCCGACAGCGAAAGTCGGCCGGTCACGTCTGCGTAGGAGGTGAGGGTGACTGTAAAGGTTTTGCTGATCGATCCCAGTTCGAACATGGTCGCCGAGGTGACGGGCCTGCCCGTGTCCTTCGACTCGACGCCGTAGTTGAAGATGTGGTTCTGTCCGTCAGCGGTGATGGCAACGGCCATGCCCGGAATGCCGTATTTATCCATGATTGGTTTTATCGCGGCGTCCGAGATGGCTTTCAGTTTCAGCTCGTCAGCCGCAAAGCCACTTGTGGAAATGCATGTCGAGACCAATGCGGCCGATAGAATTCCTATCCAATCACGCGTCATTTCTTCATCCTCTAAAAGCAGCTTCATCAGCGCAAAGGCGCATGAAGACGGCATTTAATGGCACTGTTTTGCGGCAGCAAACGATGATATCTCGGAGGAGATCCAAGAAAATCTAGGGCTAAGATGGTTCGGCAATTCCTCCCCTTGAATGGCTTGAGGGCCTTCGAAGCATCGGCAAGACATCTCAGCTTCACCCGGGCTGCGATCGAGCTTTGCGTTACCCAGGCGGCTGTCAGCCAGCAGGTCAAAAGCCTGGAGAAGCGATTGGGGGCTGCGCTTTTTCAGCGTCTCCCAAGAGGTTTGAAAATTACTGCAGAAGGCGAAGCTCTTTTGCCGACCTTGACCAATTCCTTCGATCAAATGGCGATCACGCTGGACCGGATCGAAGCCGGGCAGGTTCGGGAATTGCTGTTCCTGGGCGTGGTGGGGACGTTTGCTGTCGGCTGGTTGTTGCCAAGGCTTTCGTATTTTCAACAGCAGCACCCGTTCATCGATGTACGCGTTTCGACAAACAATAATCGCGTCGATATGGCGGCCGAGGGACTGGACTTTGCCATTCGCTTCGGCAGCGGCTCCTGGCACGGCACAGAGGCGCTACGTCTGTTCGACGCTCCGCTCTCTCCTCTGTGCACACCCAAATTGGCCGAGCGTTTAAGGTCGCCTGCAGATCTGGTCGAGGCGACGCTTTTGCGGAGCTATCGAGCGGATGAGTGGAGCACCTGGTTTGCCGCAGCGAACGTTCCGCCGGCGGCGCAGATAAACGCCGGTATCGTCTTCGACTCTTCCCTCGCCATGATGGAGGCCGCCTTGCAAGGACTGGGGATCGCTCTGGCGCCGCCGTCGATGTTTTCCAGACATCTATCCTCGGGGGCTATAAAACAGCCTTTTCCTGCGACCATATCGTTGGGGAGCTACTGGCTAACCCGACTGCAATCGAGACCGCCAACAGCGGCCATGCTCGCATTTTCCGATTGGATAACGTCGCAGATTCCTCCCGCATCTCAATGACGGCTTCCGGCGAGCCGCAGGCCGAGATCCCCCCGACGCTCAAGGACTCGGGCGTCAGGGTTCCTGCCCTTTAGCCCGTTGGGTAAGGGAACTCCTCCGTCATGCTCCACCGCCGCCGCTTTGCTTACGCCACACAGATGCCCGGCACGGCGACCTTCTGGAAGAGATGCGGTGAGGCGACCGCCGAGGACGGATAGGCCGAGAGCTTCGCCCGAAACTCCGGATGCGAGAATGCCGCCCGGAAGTCGGCGGTCGATTCCCAGACGGCATAATTGAGATAAGCAGGGCTTTCGCCGATGGCGCGATGCATCTGGGTTGAAATGAAGCCAGGCTGCCGTTTCATGAAGGCCGCATCGGCCTGCCAGGCATCAAGGAAGGCCTGCTCGTCGGCCTTGTCGAGCGTGAAGAGGTTGATAAGGACGATGGCGGAGGCATCGATTACGATTTGACGATCGATCGGAAAGGCAGGGTCCATCGGGCGCATAAGCGACATGGTCGACTCCATCTGATTTGGTTACATGATGTCAATCTGGTGATACGGATACATATTCAATTTGACATTATGATGTCAATATAGATACATGGTGACAAATGCACGAACCCCAACGGACCCCGGCCGGAACAGCTTTGACCGACCTCATTCTGGATCTCTTTCGGCTCAATAACCGGATGATCAACGCGGGAGACAAGCTCGTCGACGGGCTCGGTCTGACGAGCGCCCGCTGGCATGTCCTCGGCACCGTCATCACAGCAGGCCGGCCACAACCGGTCGCATGGCTGGCGCGCGACATGGGGGCCAACCGCCAGAACGTCCAGCGCATCGTCAACGATCTGGAGAAGGAAGGGCTTCTGGCGTTCCAGCCCAACCCGCACCACCGACGGGCACAGCTCGTCGTGCTGACGGACAGGGGAAAGCAGGCATATGAAACCGCCATGCGCCTGCAGGCCCCCTGGGTCGACATGCTCGCGGAAGGGCTTCAGGTCGAGGATCTCAAAACCACGCGTGCCGTCATGAGGGCGCTGCGCAGCAAACTGGAAGGAAATGGAGATGTTGAAGAGCAGGCCTGATCGATATGGCGCAATAGCGGTCTCGATCCACTGGCTGAGTGCGGTTCTGATCCTGGCGCTGCTCGGCTCCGGCTTCCGGGCTGCCAATGCCATGGATGCCGCGACCAAGGTCGGGCTGCTGCGCTTCCACATTCCGGTGGCGATCGTCATCCTGCTTCTGACTGCTCTTCGCATTGTCTGGTGGTGGCGTTTCGATCGCAAGCCTGCGCCGGTGCCGGCATCGCCTCGCTGGCAGGAGCGGCTGGCGGGCTTTGTTCACGTCGCCTTCTACATCTTCATTCTCGGCATGGTCGCCAGCGGCATCGGAATGATGATCCTCAGCGGTGCTGCTTCCGCCGTCTTCGGGGCAGCCGGCGCCACGCTGCCTGATTTCACCGCCTATCCGCCGCGTGGCCCGCATGGGTTCGGCGCCTTCCTGCTTGTCGGCCTGCTGGTTTTCCATGCCGGCGCCGCGCTCTATCACCAGTTTGTCCGCGGCGATCACCTGTTGCGGCGGATGTGGTATGGCGGCTGAGATCCCGCCGCGGTCGATGTCTAATGGCTCGATGTCTAATGTTTGGCTTCGCGAAGATCTGTCGGGGGGACGCGTTCGGGCCTGCCCCAGGAGACACAAATCGCCAAACCGGCAAGAAGCCGGCCAGTGCCACGCCCAATTCGACGATCAACGGTCACCGGGATCGGCTCGACGCGTGACCGCTGTGTGCCTAGAAGGCGCGATGAAGCGCCGCGCTGTTGCCCGCCGAGACGCTTCTCAAATGATGTCACCGTCTGCGTGATGCCGCCGCCCTTGCCTATAAGGGCAGCTGCTTGCCGGCCTGTTCGCTGACCATGTATTCGGCGTACCAGTCCGGCCAGTTCTCGTCGTGTTTGCCGCCGTTTCGCTTCTCGTGTTCGCCGTGCGCGGTCGCCGCACGGCGCATGGCTGACGCGAGATCGGTCGAGGTGGTGAATGTCGTCCCGTCGGCGTCGATGCGTCCCGGCAGGCGCGTGGTGACTTCCTGGAACAGCCAGCCGTTGCCATCGGGATCCTTGAAGGAGGCAAAGGAGCGATAGCTGCGGTGATCGGGATCGCGGCCGGCAATGCGGAGCCGCCCGAACAGGTATGGTTCGTCCTTGCCGGCATAGACGCCGGCTGCATCATGGAAGACTTCGCTGACTTCGATGCCGCGGGCGATCAGATCGCGGCGGGCAGCCTCGATGTCGGAGACGACGAGGTAGAGGCCCTGGGCGGAGCCGGGGGCGGCAGCCGTGACGTTCTTGCCGAAGATGATCGCGCAGCCGGAGCCCGGCGGCGTAAACTGGATCACCCGAAAATCGGCATCATTGGCGAAGTCGGCGTCGAGCCGCCAGCCCAGGCCGTCGTAAAAACGTTTGGCGCGGTCGACGTCGGAAACGGGGATGACGACCACCTCGAGCTTGGTGTCGACGGGCTGTGTTCTCGGGGTCTCAATGGGGGTTTCACTGCGCATGGCATTGCTCATCTTCAGCTCCTTGGCGTTTTGGATGCGTTAAGAATGGCGATACATGTCGCCGGCCAGTGGACCACAGCGCGGTGAGGCCGTCGAATCAATTATTCTGTCTGATTTGGCCGGTAGTGGCGGATTCCGCTGCGACGCAAGGCGCGTCGCTCTCGATCCGCGCGGGTTGCTAAAAGTCAGCTCGATCCGATGAGGCGGCGGGGCCTGTTCCCCGCCACCTGCGGGAAGTTCCTACGCGGCGAGAGCAGCGCGGGTTTTGCCGATCGTCAGAGCCGCCTTTGCTGCTTCGCGGCCTTTCTCGACGAAATGTGCGCGGTAGATCTGCTTGTGGTGCTCGGTTTCCTGATATTGATGCGGCGTCAGCGAAACCGACAGCACCGGCACACCGGTATCCATGCCGGCGCGCATCAGCCCATCGACGACGGCCTGGGCGACGAATTCGTGGCGGTAGATTCCACCGTCGACGACGAAGGCGGCGGCAATGACAGCGGCATAGCGTCCGCTTGCCGCAAGATCGCGCGACAGCAGCGGCATCTCGAATGCGCCGGGAACATCGAACACGTCGATCTGCTCTGGCGGAATAAGCTGATGGAAGCCGTCAAGGGCGCGGTCGACGATGTCGGCGTGCCAGCTGGCTTTGACGAAGGCGTAGCGGGTGGGTGTCACGGTAATCTCCTTTGGCGAACAGACACATCACCCAAGGCGATCACGAACGTCCCCGACAGCCGCAAGGGCGGCAGGAACGCACGTTCTCTTTCATCCGGACTATGACCGTCGGCTCAGGCATCTCACCTGATCTGCTGACCCTTCCGGAGAAGGCGCTCGCGGGCTCGCAATCTAAATTGCATACCGCCGGTAGGGACTTGCACCCCGCCCTGAGAACGGCGCGAACAATAGGGGGAAGGTGACGGGCTGGCAATAGGTCGAAATGCATTCGCGGCCGGAGCTAGATCAGGGCTCCCTAAGCGGCGATTCCGTTCGTTCGTCGATGGCGACGGGCAATCCCTCTTGCGGAGGAGGGGCTTGCGCCTACATGCTCTCGGTGAGGACATGCACGTCAGAAGCACGACAAGACAGGACGCGCTGTCTCCGCCCGGGCGGGGCCGTGACAACCATGGGAGAGAGTTATGCCAGAATCTTTCGTCGTTCACCGCGAGGCGCATATCGCCGCACCGCCGGCCGCGGTGTTCGCGTTGATGACCGACCCGGAAAAGATCCTGCGCTGGATGGGAACGGAGGCGCAGGTCGAGCCGCAGCCCGGCGGGCTCTATCTCGTCAACGTTACCGGCGCCCGCTTCGCGCGCGGCTCGTTTCGTGAGGTGGTGCCGGTTCATCGCCTTGCCTACAGCTTCGGCTGGGACGGCAGCGAGGTGGTGCCGCCGGGGTCGAGCCTGGTCGAGATCGATCTAATCGAACAGGGAGGCGGAACGCTGCTGCGGCTCACCCATAGCGGCCTGCCGAGCGCCGAGCAATGCGCCGGCCATGCGGAGGGCTGGGCACATTATCTCGGACGGCTGACCGAGGTCGCCGCTGGGGGTGATCCGGGTCCCGATCCTTTTTACGGCAGGACATGAACAATTTTTGGCGGCGGCCGCGCGGCTCAGAAGCCCTTGCCGTTGCGACAACAGCGGTCGGCGAGCGCTCAGACCGGCCGTGCGGAAGCGCTTCTTTTTCTCCCTCAAACATGAACGCACAGTTCATCTCCAGTTCAATTTGGCGGTCATAAGGTGTGGACGGCTGGATTGAAATGGAGTTCTCGATGAAGGCACTTTCTATCGCGGCTGCCTTGCTCGCTGGCAGCCTCTCGTTCGGCACAGCGCAGGCGATGCCGATGGGGACAATCAATGTTCAGAGCAATATCACAACGGTCGACTACGCCTGCGGTCGCGGCTGGCATTTGACGCGCTGGGGCGAATGCCGGCGAAACTGGCGCCGCCCGCCGCCGGTCGCTTTCTACGGTGGTCCGCCCCGCTGGGGCTGGGAGCGGCGTCACCGGGATTGGGATGGCCCGCGCTGGCGCCATGAGCGGCGTTGGGATCGCGACCGTCGTTGGCGGGATGACTAAGGGTCTTGCTTAGATGGAGATGGTCGAGGGCCGGAGCGATTTTCGCCCGGCCTTTTCTAATGAAACAGCTTCGCCGACGCTGACAGCCAGCGTTCTCCCGATTTGCCCGAGAGGGTCAGATCCTGCCGACGAGCCAGTGCTTGTCGTCGATCAGCTCCTCGAGTTCGACGGGATCCTTGACGCCGAATTCGAACCATTCGACGAGTTCCTTCGCCTTGCGGCTGCTCTCCTCTGCCGTCAGCTCGACCTGATATCTTTCGCACCATCGCCGAAGGATCGACGTCAGCAGCGTCATGTCATTCCCATCCAGCGGATCTTTCGGCCAGAATATCGTGCCCATCGTACCCCTCAATCACACGATGACGAACGGCCCTATAATGGAATCAAAGTCGCGCAAGTTTAAAGTGTTTATTTTTTGTTTTCCACCGCGCCGAATGGTTTTCGACAGGCGATGCGGACGTCCCTTTTTCGAACCCGGGGATGACCGCAAGCGGTCACTCCGGGGATGTCCTTGCGGCCGCCCCGGGGAGCGTGCGATGTTAAGCCATGGATTTGCCGTCTCCCCTTGCCTGGCTGGTTGACGAGGCCGGAGCCTCGCATGGTCCCGAACGGTTTCTGGCCGAGCTCGGGCGCCGGCTGCTGGCCGACGGACTGCCGCTTTCCGGCGGCACGCTGACGCTTTCGGTGCCGCATCCGATCATTGCGCGGCGCACCTGGTTGTGGCGGGCCGAGACCGGTGCTGTCATCGAGGCGCTGGCCTTTGCCGCGGCTCCGCAGAGCGAGGCCGGGCGCGACTGGCTGACCGGGCTCGGGCCGGTATGGGAGGAGCGAATAGGGCCTTCGCAGGATAGTCCCATGCTCGGCTGGGCGGGTATCGACAACCGGGCAGGGGCGGGCGCATTCGCTCCGGCCGACGCCGACCGGCTGCGCGAGGTTGCGCGTTTTGCCGCCGCACCACTCGCAGCGCTCGCGGCGCGGGAGGCGCAGGCAGCTCTGCTCGAAGCCTATCTCGGCCGGCGTAGTGCCGCCCGGGTGCAGGCCGGCGAGCTTGCCCGCGGCACCGGCGAGACCATCCGTGCCGCTCTTCTCTGCGCCGATCTGCGCGATTTCACCGCGCTTTCGGAGGTGACCGAGCCGCACGCAATGATCGCCACATTGGGCGCTTGGTTCGATCGTGTGGCAGGCGCCGTGCACGCCTTCGGCGGCGAGGTGCTGAAATTCATGGGCGACGGTGTGCTGGCGATCTTTCCGGTCACGGCTGCGTCGGTCGAGGCAGACGCTGGCCGAGGGGATCGCGAGGCCTGCGAGGCCGCCCTTCGCGCGGTTGCCGCGAGCCGTGCCGGCATGGCCCATCTCGACCAGGTGCGCCAAGCGCAGGGGCTGGCGCCGCTGCCCTTCGGCGCAGCATTGCATTTCGGCGAAATCCTGTGGGGAAATATTGGTGCTGCCGACCGGCTGGATTTCACCGCCATCGGCCCTGCGGTCAATCTGGTCAGCCGGCTGGAAGGGCTCTGCAAGCCGCTCCGCCGAAGCGTGCTGATCTCGGGCGCGGTGGCAGCGAATACGGCGACGGCGCTGACGCCGCTCGGAGAGCATATCTTGCGCGGCATTGCCGACCCTTGTGCGGTGTTCACGCTGCCGGCGGATTGAGCCGTCAACAGGACACTGCCCGATGGAGTCGGATATGCGACGGTTTCTCCCAGTTGCGATTTTGTCCACCCGGGAAATCGCACCGCAAAATCATGATTGTGAAACTCCGCTTTTTTAACTAAAGCCTGTCCGCACATCGCACGGGAGGTTTCATACATGGCTCGATACACACGCACATTCTTTTCTGCCCTGGGGCTGTCTGCAATGCTGATGGCGGGGGGCGCTCAGGCCGAGGACGGCAAGAAGGTATCTATCGTGGACGACCGCGGCGTCACCGTAGAAGTCCCGGCGCAGCCGAAGCGCATTGCCTCGATTTCCTATTTCGCCGATGACGTTGCCCTGGCGCTCGGCATCAAGCCGGTCGCCAGCACCTATATGACGGCAGGCCGCGAGCCTGCCTTCCTGCTTGGCCTGACCTCCGGGATGAAGCAGATCGGCCAGCGCGCCAAACCCAATCTGGAACTTCTTTCCGAAGCCAAGCCGGACCTGATCATCGCGATCCGCCGCTATACCGTCGGCAACGCGGCGCAGCTGCAGAACATCGCGCCCTATGTCGCTTACAATATGGAACTGCTCGAAGAGAGCTACAGCGAAACCGCCGCGCTTTCGATGCTGCTCGGCAAGCCCGAACGCGGCGAGCAGCTGAATGCCGATTTCCGCAAACATCTTGCAGAGTACGCAGCCAAGGCGCCGAAGGATGTTCATCCCCGCTTCCTGATCATGTGGGGCGGCGCAACACCTTTCGCCTTCCACACGGAAAATACCTCGGCTTCGATCGTCGCCGCAATCGGCGGTGACAATATTCCGGGGCCGAAGAGCCCAGGTGGTGAATTCGGCATCGATCTCAGCCTCGAAACCATGCTGGAGAAGGACCCCGAGGTCATCTTCATCTATGATTCCGGCCCGGATCGCCCGCATGAGAGCAATCCGATCTGGTCGCAGCTGTCGGCGGTCAAGAACAACCGGGTCTTCTATGTCGGCGACCAGTGGGTCGAGACCAATGGCCCGATCGCCCGCGAAATCGTCCTGCGCGAGGCCGCACATTATCTCTATCCCGATACGTTCCCGGCCATTGATGTCAAAGCGGAGGCCGCCAAGCTGATCCCCGCCGAACTGCAGAACTAAGCTCAGGAAAAAGACCTGCGATGAGCCCCCGGCAATCATTCCTGGCCATAGGGCTCATCGTCGTTGCATCCATGCTGGCGGTGATGCTCGGGTTGCTGGTCGGCGCAAAGCCGATTTCGATCGAGACGGCGTTCCGCATGCTCCTCGCACCCGATGGGAAGATCGAATCCATCCTGGTCTGGACGCTGCGTTTGCCGCGCAGCCTGACGGCCGTTGCCGGCGGGGCGGGGCTTGCCGTTTCCGGCTACGTGCTGCAGACGCTGACGCGCAATCCTCTGGCTGATCCCGGCATCACCGGCGTGACATCGGGGGCGGTCGCGCCTATCGTCTGCTGTTTCGTGTTCGTCCCCTGGCTCTCGCCCGCCTATTATCCCTTCATCGGCCTTGCCGGCGGGCTCGCGGCTGCCTCGGTGACATTCTGGGTGTCGCGCGGCGGGCAGGGGCGGCCATTGCAGCTTGCGCTCGGCGGCGTCAGCATCTCCCTCTTTCTCGGCGCGATCACCACCTATGTGCTCTTACTGACCGGCCCCCAATCGGCATCGCTGCTCTTTTGGCTGGCCGGCGGCTTCCAGGGGCGCACCTGGTCACATCTCGCATACATGCTGCCCTGGACAATCACCGGTGTCGTCGGGGCGCTCGCTTTCCGGCGCGTGATCGGCATGTTCATGCTGAGCGATCATGCGGCGGCCGGCATGGGGCTTCAGCTCGGCCTGTGGAAGCCGCTGATCCTCATTCTCGCCGTCATCCCGGTGGCAGGTGTCGCACCGGTCGCCGGGCCGGTCGCCTTCGTCGGCCTTGCCGCTCCCCATATTGCCCGGTTGCTCAAACCGCAGGGCACGGGATGGGAGATCGGGTTATCCGCCGCCCTCGGCGCGCTGATCGTCACGATCGCCGACGTTATCGCCCGCAGCGTCGCCATTCCGCGCGAGCTGCCGGTCGGCATCATCACCGCGCTGCTCGGCGGTCCCGTCTTCATTTACCTCATCCAGCGCGGGCAGCTCAACCTTGCAGGTGAGACGCGATGACCGCTTCGGTTTCGACAACGGTTGGCTTCTCGGCCGCGTGGATGGTTGCCGCGCTCGCCGCATTGGCGGTCTTGTCGCTTGCCGCCGCGATCTTCCTCGGCGTCGCCGATATTCCGATGGCGGATGTTGCAGCCGTGCTGACCGGCGGCGGATCCTCCGAAGCGCGTTCGATCATTCTCGATATCCGGCTTCCGCGCATCGTCACCGGCATTCTGGCTGGCATCCATTTTTCGCTGGCGGGATATCTGTTACAGACCATCACCCGCAATCCGCTTGCCGACCCGTCGCTGATGGGTGTGTCGCAAGGGGCGACGCTCTCCGTCACGATCTTCCTGCTGTTCACCGTCTATATCTTCCAGCCCGGCTCGAACACGCTTGCCGAGCTGCCGGTCGCCTGGCTGCCCGCTGCCGGGCTCGCCGGCGGCATGCTCTCCGGCGGCGTCATCTATCTGCTTGCCTTTCGGCTCGGCTTGAGTGCGCTGCGCATCACGCTCTGCGGCGTGGCGATCGGCGCGGTGCTGCATGCACTGGCGATCGGCCTCATCGCCGGATGGGGATCGGCCCGCATCGAGATCATTCTCGAATGGCTTTCGGGCAGCCTTTACGCTCGCAGCTGGGATCACGCGCTCTTTCTGCTGCCGTTCACGATCGCCGGATTGGCAACGTTGCCGGTCATTTACCGGCCGCTGATGCTGCTGCAGTTCGATGCGCCTGTTGCCCGGTCCTTCGGACTTGCCTATCGGCGGCAGTTCACGCTCGTGCTGATCGTGTCTTGCGCACTTGCGGCGAGCGCCGTCGGCGCGGTCGGTCCGGTCGTCTTCGTCGGACTCATCGTGCCGCATCTCGCCCGCTTTTTGGCGGGGAGGAATTTCATCCTGTCGCTTGCCCTGACGATCGTGCTCGGCGCCATCATCGTCACGCTCGGCGATCTCGCAGGCCGGCTGCTGGGACAGGCGGAGGAAATCCCGATCGGGGTGGTGACGGCTGTTTTCGGCGTGCCGCTTCTGCTCGCGCTGCTGCGCAAAACCATGTGAGGCCGAGAATGCCATTATCCTGCTCTGACCTGTCGGTGATGTACGGCCAGCGAAAGGCTCTCACCAGCTTCAGCCTTTCGCTTGAAAAGGGCGAGATACGGGCGCTGATCGGACCGAACGGCTCGGGCAAGAGCACGGCGCTGCATGCGCTGGCAGGCCTGATCAAGCCGGCGGAGGGCAAAGCGTCGCTGGACGGCGTTGCCGTCACTTCGATGTCGCGGCGGATGCTGGCGAGGAGGTTGGCATTCCTGCCGCAACAGCCGGCCGCACCGGACGAGATGACCGTCGCCGAGCTCGTCCGGCAGGGCCGCTATCCGCATGTCGGTCTGTTCCGCTCCTATGACGGCGGCGACGAGAAGGCGATCGAATGGGCGCTCGAAAGCACCGGACTTACAGGACTTGCCGATCGCAGCCTTCGGGAACTGTCCGGGGGCGAGCGGCAAAGGGCGTGGATATCAGCCGCCCTTGCGCAGGAAGCGGAGATCCTGTTGCTCGATGAGCCGACGTCCTTCCTCGATATCGGCTATCAGGTCGAAGTGCTTGACCTGGTGCATCGTCTGAGCCGGGAAAAGGGCGTCACCGTCGTCATGGCGATCCACGACATCAACCAGGCAATCGCCGTCAGTGACCGCATCTCGCTGCTCGAAAAGGGACAGCTCAGATTTGACGGCGCACCGCACGAGCTGGCCGAATGCGACCTGATCCAGCAAATCTTCCGCGTCAGGGGCCGCTTCGTCCAGGTCGCTCCGGACAGCCCGCCGCATTTCGACGTCGAGCTCATGAGGCTTCAACGATCCGAAACTGGGATTAGCGCTTCACCAGTCTGAAGACGATTTTAGTCTGGGTATAGTAGGTCAGCGCATCGGCGAAGTCCGGCGTCCAGCCGTCCGCGACGAAGGGAATGAAGCCGTCATATTCGAGCTTGCGGGCGGAGACGTCGAAGGCCGCCTTTTCGAAGGCGCGGCCATAATCAGTGATCGATCGATCCTGAACGACAGTATTCGTACGGTTGGCGACGAGCTCGCGCCATTTCGGCCAGAGCGGGTTGTCGGTATGGCATCCCGTCACCGCATAATAGACGCCGCCTGGCTTCAGCGCCCGCCAGATATCGGCGGCGTGGGAGTCGATATCGGGAACGAGGTAGATGACCTCGTGGCTGATGGCCAGATCGAATTCCTCAGCCCAGCCTTCCAGCTGGCCGCCGACCTGGTGCTGGATCGGCAGGTTGCCTTTCAGCGTCTCTGCCTTGGCGATCGAGGTTTCGGCGATGTCGATGCCGAGCGCCTTGCGGAATGGGCGCATCGCATAGAGATGTCGCAGCAGGCCGCCCTGATTGCAGCCGAAATCAAGCACGCTCTTGTCGGTCAGGTCTCGCTCGACGATGAGGTCGATCAGGTGGCGCCAGATTGGCGCATGCCCATCGGCCATCCTGTCTTCGGCATCGGGATCGATATACCACGTGCCGATGTTTTTCTGCGCTTCCTCAGCCATCCTCTTGCCCCTCGCATCATGCCGATCACGGTGACGGTCTTAAAATGCGTAGTCATGCTTGGCTAGATCAGAAGCCGGTTTTCGAGCGCCTTCCACAGCCGTCAAATTTTTTGCAAAGAAAATTTTGCAAAGATATGTTTGCGATTATATGCTTCGCGCATGAAACATCCGCACACCAAACCTGCCGCAGATGCCGCCGCTGCCCGCACCGTTAGCCGGGTCGTGCCCGAGCCGACCGCGCTGAAGGCGCTGGCGCATCCTGTCCGGCTGCGCATGCTCGGCATGCTCAGGGTCGATGGGCCTGCCACGGCGACGCAGCTTGCCGCGCGGCTCGGCCTGAACAGCGGCGCGACGAGCTATCATCTGCGCCAGCTTGCCCAGTACGGCTTCATCGAGGAGGCGCCGCATGCCTCGCGGCGCGACCGCTGGTGGCGCGCCAGCCATGAGCTGACCTCGGTGCCGCCAAGTGAGGCCGAAGGGGAGGCGCTCGATCTCGACATCGCCTTCAACCAGGCCGCACTCTCGCTGCAGGTCGGCCAGATGCAGCAGGCGCTGGAGGAATATGCCGAGCTGCCGGCTGAGTGGCGCAAGGCGACGGCTGCCGACGACATCATCATCCCGATGACGGCGGCACAGGCCGAGGCCCTGACGAACCGGCTGCGCGACATCATCCTGGAGGCGATGCGGGCGGCCCCACCGCTCGGGGAGGCGGCGTCGCAGGAATCCGGCATGGTTCCCTTCTATGTCATGTTGCACGCCTTTCCCTATCCGGGCCGCGTTCCGCATCGCGAAGGGGAGGATAAGCCGTGAGACGGGGCGGGCCGTTCCTGGCGCTCGCGGCTGCAGAGACATTCTCGCTCTCCGGCACGCGGCTTTCGACCATCGCAATTCCCTGGCTGGTGCTAAGCACGACGGGCAGCCCGGTGCTGACAGGCCTGACGGCAATGATGGAGATGCTGCCCTATGTCATCGCCAAGGCGCTCGGCGGACCGCTGATCGACCGCGCCGGCGCCAAGAGCATCGCCATCTTCTGCGACACCGCTTCGGTGCTCGTGGTCGCTCTGGTGCCGCTTCTCGATCTCTTCGGCGTGCTCGGCATGCCGGTGCTGCTGCCGCTCGTCTTTGCCATGGGCGTGCTGCGCGGCCCCTCCGATGCGGCCAAGCAGGCGATGGTTCCCGATATCGCCGCACTCGCCAATGTACCGCTCGAACGAGTGACCGGCGTTGCGAGCGCCATCGAGCGGCTGGCCTCGACGGCGGGTGCGGCCGGCGCCGGCGCATTGATCGGGCTGATCGGCCCCGGCCAGGCGCTTATCGTCAATGCCGCCACCTTCGCCGCCGCCGCGCTGATCGTTGCCGCGGGCATACCCGGGACGCGACGCACGCCCGCGCCCGAAACTCGACCGGTCGAGCGGGCTTCCTATATCGAGGATCTGCGCGAAGGCTGGCGCTTTCTGAGCGGCGATGCCGTGCTCGTCAGCATCGTCGCCATGGTGGCGGTTACCAATCTCTTCGACCAGGCCTATCATGCCGTGCTGCTGCCGGTCTGGACACGGGATGCCGGTCATGGCCCGGAGTTGCTCGGTGCGATGTTCGCCGCCTTCGCCGGCGCCTCGATCGCAGGCGCGGCGATTGCCGCGGCGATCGGCGAGCGCATGCCGCGACTGATGGTCTATACGGTGGCCTTCCTCCTGACCGGTTTTCCGCGCTTTCTCGTTCCGGCGCTGGACGCGCCCATCGGCCTCGTCTTTGCGACGCTCGCCATAGCAGGATTCGCGTCGGGCTTCCTCAACCCGATCCTGTCGGCGGTCATCTTCGAGCGCATCCCCAAGCCGCTGACTGGTCGCGTCACCGCATTGAACACCGCCCTCTGCTTCGCCCTCATCCCTTTCGGCGGCCTCGCCGGCGGCGCGCTGATCAGCACGCTCGGCCTTGCCGCGGCGCTGTTCCTGATGGGGATTGCCTATCTCGCGGCAACGCTTGCGCCGCTGGCGCTGAAGAGCTTTCGCGGGTTTGACAGGGCCTCGCCTGAAGTTGGCTGAAACGGGCCGGCTGATCGACCGGCCGGCTTGGCCGTAGAGCCGGCTACGACACGCGCCGGCCGGTCGACCATCCGACTCCGTCTTGAGCCAACAGAATGCTTCAATCTAATCCGGAAAGGCTCTAGCCGCGCCCAAGCTCCTCGACGATCAGATCGATGAAGCGGCGGACACGCGGTTCCAGCAGGCGCTTGTCGGGATAGAGCGTCACGATCTTTGCGTCGTCGGTTTCGAAGTCGGCCAGGATCTGCCGGAGGCGGCCGGCGGCGAGATCGTCGGTGACGAGAAAATCGGGAAGCAGTGCGATGCCCAGCCCCGCCAAGGCGGCGTCGCGGATCGCCTCTCCGCTGTCGAGCCTCAGTCGGCTGCGGCCCTGCGCCTTGATCCAGGAGCCGCCTTCCCCGCGAAAGCGCCAGCCCTGCCTTTGATTGCGGCCGGCGGAGATCAGGCAGTCGTGGACCGCGAGATCGTCGACATCGCGCGGCTCGCCGCGCTCGGCAAGGTAGGATGGGGAGGCGCAGAGTCGCGCCTTATAGGTGGCGATCACCCGTGAGACCAGGCGGGTGTCCGTCGCCGTCGCGCCGATCCGGATCGCCAGATCGAAGCCTTCCTCGACAATGTCGGCCAGGCGATCGGTGAAGCTCACTTCGACCTGGATGTCGGGCCAGGCCCGAAGATATTTTTCAAGCAAAGGCAGTACGACGAGCCGCCCGAAAGCATCGTCAACGGTAAGCCGGAGAACGCCTCGCGGCGTGCTGTCCTGCCCCGCAACGCTTGCTTCCGCCTCGTCGACCGATACAAGGATCCGCAGCCCGCGCTCGTAAAACATCCGGCCTTCTTCGGTCAGGCTCAACGTCCTCGTCGTGCGGTTGAGCAGGCGCACGCCGAGCCGGTCTTCCAGACGGATGACAGCCTTGCCTGCCGCCGAACGCGACAGGCCCACGGCCTGGCCGCCGGCGATAAAGCTTCCGGCATCGACGACGGCCATGAAGATCAGAATATCGTTCAGGTTCGTACGCGGCATCAGGCAACTCGCGCGGTTCGGCTACAGCCATAAGTCGGTCAGTCATGGGATCGATTCAAGGTTCCGACCATCAACGTCCAACGCGGCAGTAAGGTCCGACCGCTTCGCTTCTGTGTCGACGTCCCTTCGTCAAACAAGCTCCTATAGCAGCCATCGCACCGGATCGCCGGTCAACAAGGGTGGCCGGGGGCACGACAAACAGGAAGGAAACGAACATGGCCGCCAATGCCGGCTGACGCGGCCGGCGTCGACGTCAGACAATCGGGGTTCTGCCGAAAGGGCCCTGGAAAGCCGGACTACAGCATATCGCCGAGACTCCAATGGTTGTTCCATCGGACGTCGATCTCGTCGTCGACATTCTGATATCTTATATCGGTGGAGAGGCGCAGCCGCCGGCTGCGGTCCTGGTTGATGGTCGAGGCGTGGATCATGTAGGGCGAGTGGAGCACCACGTCGCCGGCCTCATAATCGGCGGCGAGCCAGCGGGTGTCGAAGCGCTCCGCCATATCGGGCAGATCCTTCGAGATCCAGCCGCCTTCCGCCATATGGCGGTTATAGGCGCTGACCCGCTCTTCGGCAGAAAGATCGCCGCTTGCGGCCTGGAACTCGGCCTCCATCCTGACGCCCAGCGCGTGCGAGCCTTCGAGATAGACCAGGCCGCCCATCTCGGTGGGGATGTCGCCGATCGGAATCCAGGCCGTCACCAGGCGGCTGGTGCCGCCGCGGAGATAGACGAGATCGTAGTGGGCGGGTGTGGCCGTCGGCGTTCCCGGCTGGACGAAACGCATGATCTTGCGCTTGTGGAGATAGGAAATACCCTGCAGGAAATCGTCCATGAAGCGGGCGAGTGGCGGTTGCGCGCAGAAGCCTTCATAGGCGGCGGAGCGGACGAGCGACATCAGGCGCCTGTCCGCCAGGCTTTTGTCGAAGCCACCGGCAGACGCCAGGCCCAGCGAAAAATCGCTTTCGGGCTCGACCAGCCCGGTTTCGGCGAGGCGTTCGAAAACCCAGCGGCGAAAATCGATCACATCGGCCCGCGGCAGAAGGCCTTTCAGCCAGACATAACCATCGTCCTGGTAGCGGCGGCGGATGGCGTCGATGCCGATGCCAGGATCGGTCGGCGCGAGCCAACCGATCCGCTCCGCGGGCAAGGTTCTGCCATTTGCGGCAAGAGGCAAATCCATCTTGCGGGCTTGTCTGACCTCCGCAGCAATTGACATTTCACTCCTCCGTCGCTTGAGTTGGCTTGTCATCAATTACCTGATCCGCCATACAAACGGACATAGAGGAAAATCATAGCTGGACTTTTCGCTCACCATGAGAGATGCCGAGGCCATCTATAGAACGCCGCTCGGCGCGGCCGGCGGACTGGCAGTCACCGGCAGCGGCAGGCAGCATGCCCGCCGTGCGGTGACGGACCGGAAACTACCGAGTTTCGCCGTCGTGCTGGTGGAGCGGGGGCAAGGCTGGCTGGAAACTGCCGCCACCGGCCGCATGAGCCTGACCGGACCTGCACTGTTCTGGCTGTTTCCCAACCGCGTGCATTCCTATGCCCCCGACGGAGACGGCTGGGACGAGCGCTGGGCGCTTTTCGAAGGGTCGTTCACGCGCGACTTCGTGAGGCTGAGGATCATCGGGGAGCGACATCCCGTCGTGGCCCTGCATCATCTCGACGAGATGGTGCGGCTCTTCGGCAAGCTTCATGCCGATCTGCTTGACGATACCAACCTCGGGCAGGCGTCGGCGGCATTGATGCTGCATCGCATCGTCGTATCCGCCGCCAGACAGGCAAGCGGCGCGGCCGATCGACGCCAGGAAAGGCGAGATATGGCCGACATCGTGGAAACGCTACGGCGGCGAGCGACGCAACCGTTGGACCTCGCAGCCTTTGCCGCCGAGCACGGCATGTCTCCGGCCACGCTGCGCAGGCGGTTCACGCTCGAGACCGGACTGCCTCCCAAGGCATTTCAGCTTCGGGCGCGCATGGACCACGCCAAACAACTATTGGCAACCACCGACGAAAAGATCGAAACGGTGGCCGCCATGATCGGCCTGGATGACCCGTTTTATTTTTCGCGGGTCTTTCATGATCGCGAGGGCTGCAGCCCTCGCGAATTCCGTGCGAGATATCCGCGGGTTTGAGAGCCCGGCAGCGGCAGCCGTATCCCGTTTTCACGAAGTCATGTATGATGACGGGCGTTGGAGACGACCTTTCATGGCGTTGGCAAAATTTTCGCCGAACCACCAATTACGGCGTGTTATCGGCTGGAAGGTTTCGTTGTCCGATTGGGGAACGTCCGGCTTCGCTCGTTCGCGAACGTTCCGGATCGGAGGGGGAAATGACGTCCAGCGCATTGAACGCCGACCTTGCGTCGTCGAGACCATCCATCATCCATGCGGCGGTTCAATTGGGCCTCGTCGCGCTTCTGGTCTATGTCTGCGCCAGGATCATGTTGCCCTTCCTGGGCACTCTGCTTTGGTCTGTGATCCTGGCGGTCATGCTTAATCCCTTGCATCTGCGCCTGTCCGATCGGATCGGCAATCGGTGGTCGGCATTTCTCATCGGGATGGTCGGCGTTACCGTGGTGCTGGTGCCCATGTTCCTCGTCGTCACATCGCTTGGGTCTTCCACTTACTGGCTTGTTTCCGGCTTGCAGAATCACAGCCTGACGATCCCGCCGCCGCCAACGTGGCTTGCCGACCTGCCGGTGATCGGAGCGAAGCTCTCGGAGGGCTGGTCGCTCACTGTCGCCAATCTGCCGTTGGCGCTCAGTCAATACGGCCAGATGCTGAGCAAGCCTGCTGCGTGGCTTGCATCTTTCGCCGGCGGCCTGGCCACTGGTGGCTTGTCCTTCGTTCTTTCCATCGCGATCGCCGCCGTGCTTGTCGCTTATGCCAAGGGTGCTGCGGCATTTGCCCTCCGTCTGCTGGAGCTCATTACCAACAGCAAGGCGCGGGGTGCCCGGCTCGTCCATCTGACCGCCGCTACCATCCGGGGCGTGGCGGTTGGCGTGGTCGGCGTGGCGGTGATCCAGTCGATGCTCGTCGGCATTGGCTTCTTCGCTGTCGGCCTTCCGGCTGCCGGTGCTCTGACGCTCGTCACGTTTCTCTTGGCGGTCGTGCAGATACCGCCGCTGCTGTTGACGCTGCCCGTCATGGCCTATGTTTTTGCCACGGAAGCAACGACACCGGCAATCATCTTCGCCATATGGTCTTTGGTCGCCGGGCTGAGCGACAATTTGCTCAAACCCTTGATGCTCGGCCGTGGATCGGACGTGCCCATGCCGGTGATCTTGGTGGGTGTCATCGGAGGGATGATAGCCGACGGCCTTCTCGGTATATTTGTCGGCCCCGTGCTGCTGGCCGTTGGCTTCGTGTTGCTGATGGAATGGTTGCATCAGCGCCCGATCGAGGACACCCCCGAGATCGAAGGTCCGGCCCCATGATTACAGTCATTGGTCTCGGCCTGCTTGCGATGTCGATGTGCCTCGCACTGCAGGCGCTGGCTTCAGTGTTGGCCGCGCGTTATTTTGCTCACGCGCGAACACAACCCCTGGGCCGAAAGCCTCGGCGGACGATCTTCCTGCAATTCTCGGTCCTGATGATCGTGCTCATGCTGGGCAATATTTTCCAGGTCGCTTTCTGGGCGCTGTTATATCGCGCGCTCGGCGCCTTCGAGGATTTCGAAACGGCTATGTATTTTTCCGGCGTCACCTTCACGTCACTTGGTTATGGCGACGTCGTGCTTGATGGCCGTATCCGGCTGCTTGCGCCGCTGCAGGCAGCCAATGGGCTGATGATGTTCGGGATTACGACAGCGCTCTTCTTCTCGGCCATCCAGCAGGCCATGGGGAAATTGGCCGCGGCAAATCAAACCGCACATGAGCCGTAGTGGAGCCGGCGAAGACAGCTCACCGGGAACGAACATCAACGCCAACCCATCGCAGGCGCGACATGGGTCAGGATCGCTTCGATGACGTGGGCGTTGTAATCGACGCCGAGCTGGTTGGGGACGGTGAGCAACAGGGTATCCGCCTCGGCGATTGCCTCATCCTCGGCGAGCTGCTTGATCAGGGCATCCGGCTCGGCGGCATAGCTGCGGCCAAAGATTGCCCGGGTCTTCTCGTCGATGAAGCCGATCTTGTCCTCACCGTCGTTGCCGTAGCCGAAATAGGCGCGGTCGCGGTCGTCGACCAGCGCGAAGATGCTGCGGCTGACCGAGATGCGCGGCTGGCGCGTGTGGCCGGCTTCTTTCCACGCCTCGCGGTATGCGCGGATCTGATCGGCCTGCTGGACGTGGAAGGGCTCTCCCGTCTCATCATCCTTCAGCGTCGAGCTCTGCAGGTTCATGCCGAGCTTGGCTGCCCAGACGGCGGTGGCATTCGAGCTCGCGCCCCACCATATCCGCTCGGGCAGGCCCTCGGAATGCGGCTCGAGGCGCAGGAGACCGGGCGGATTGGGAAACATCGGCCGCGGGTTCGGCTTGGCAAACCCTTCGCCGCGCAGCACCTCGAGGAAGACTTCGGCGTGGTGGCGGGCCATGTCGGCCTCGCTCTGGCCTTCGGGCGGGGCATAGCCGAAATGGCGCCAGCCATCGATCACCTGTTCGGGCGAGCCGCGGCTGATGCCGAGCTGCAGCCGGCCGCCGGCGATGAGGTCGGCCGCACCGGCATCCTCGGCCATATAAAGTGGGTTCTCGTAGCGCATGTCGATGACTGCGGTGCCGATCTCAATCCGGTTGGTTCTAGCACCGACGGCTGATAGCAGCGGGAAGGGTGAGGCCAGCTGTCGGGCGAAATGATGCACGCGAAAATAGGCCCCGTCAGCGCCGAGCTCCTCGGCCGCCACCGCAAGCTCGATCGACTGCAGCAGCGCATCGCCGGCTGAGCGCGTCTGCGATTGGGGTGAGGGCGTCCAGTGCCCGAACGAGAGGAAACCGATCTTCTTCATGCCGATGCCGCACCTTGATCTGTTGTATCTGGGGTCGATCGGTCATGGCACAGTTTCGGTCTGGAAGACAATCGGAACCGGATGGCTGCGGCGTATCACTTATCCGGCATTTGGCGTGCTATCCGCCGCTATAACCGACAGCATTCGCGCGACACCTTCGCACCTTCGAAACTCGGCGATCGTATCGCGACCTTCGACGCGGAACTCTCCGAGTTGCTACGCGCTTATTCGAATGATGATCGGTTGAGCTTTGTCGTACGCACCAGGATTGTCTGGGGCGAAATCAAGCTGATCTGAGAAGAGACGATGTTTGGTGGAGACAAAGGCGCGGCAGGAGCCGCGCAGACCACCTCTCCGCCATTCCTGTGACAAGCACAGGAATAAGGGTGGGTGGTGTTCGCGCTAGATTGTTTGCCGACGGCGGTATGGCGCGCGAACGCGTCATGGACCGACCGACGATAGTCCCATCTCAAGATCACGCGCCGCCAACATTCTCCATCTGCTGCCGCACGCCGTTGAAGACCTGCGCCGGCACGCGCAGCCCGGCATCGTCCTGGTAGAGGGCCTGCAGCTCGCCGAAGCGTTGGTCTACGTCGACCGTCAGCGCGGCGAGACGATCGAAGCGCGCCAAGTCATCAGGAGATATTTCTTCCTTGGGCTGCGGCATCGCTCCCCAATTGTCCCAGGGAAGCATCTCCATGTTATTGAGGGCGGCGAAGTCGCGCACGAGGTTCATGGCAATGAACCAGAAACCAGACTCGTCGAAGATGCCGAATTTGCCGGGGTCGGCGGCGTCGGCGCGGCAGCGCTGCCAGGTTTCGCCGGCGCTGAGGAATTTGCCCGGTTGCTGGTCGAGGGGATCGAAATCGAGTTTCAGGGCAGCGCGCTGGAGGTCGTCGATCTGGAAATCCGCTGAGACCCAGCGCTCTCCGTCCCAATATTCGGCGATCCAGTGATCGATGCCCTTACCTGCCTCAAAATACATGCCGAAGCCGCAGCGGGCGCGTGCCGGGACGCCCTGAGCCTTGAGTGCCGCGCAGGCGAGAACGGTGAAATGGCGGCACACGCCGATGCTGCGCTTCTCCGGTGGGCGCGGGATGTCGAGTGGGGCGGGATCGATCGCCATGATCGTATCGAGTATCTCTCGTGCCGGCCGCGTGTGTGACTGCGCCCTTCGCGCCGGGGTGAGCGGCTGATTGTAGCGCGGAGCCCAGGCTTCATGCAGCAGCGTGCCGTGCACGGCGGCGGCAACGGCGCCGACGCCCTTGAGCGCGGCAAGGGCGGGGGCATGCGGCCCGGCCGATGTCATCTGGCCGGGGCGCGTGTAGAAATCGACAGGGCTCTCATATCCGCTCATGCCGGGCATTATGATAAAACCGGCGTGGCAGGGCAAGGTCCCGCGGGCCATGCGTGAGGCCCGCGAGCGGATCACGGCAGGTCCTTATCGCGCAGCATCAAGCGAAAGGAGAGGGATAGCCATAAGCGGCTGAGCAGGAGTCAGTTTCTGACTCGGCAGAGCCGTCTAAAGCGCCTGAAATCAATAATAGGCCGACTTGAACGGAGTGATTGCGGCGCCCATGGCCGAGGCGTCGCTTGATATTTCGGAGATGATCAGCTTTGGGCGGAAGCGCGGCACGCCGTAGCGCGGCCGGTCGAAATTCTCGGTCCGGTCGATCAGCATCTGCGCCAGAGCGGCGGGAACCTGGCCGCCGAAGACGATCGCCTGCGGATCGAAAATGGCCCAGATCGCATTGATCAGGCGGTTGTAGGCGGGCGTGACTTCGTCCACCCATTCGGCGACACCCGGCCATTTCGGATCGAAATATTTGCGCATATAGGTAATCGAGGGAACGTCGACGCCATTGCGGTTGAGCTTTTCGATCAGCCATTGCAAGGCCGGCCGGCGTTTGGTTTCCTCGGCGTCGTACATGCCAGAGAATTCGCCGGCATTGCCGAGGCCGCCCAGCAACAATTCGCCGTCGCTGATCAGGCCGCCGCCAAATCCGTAGTTGAAGCTCAGATAGGCAAAATGCTTGATGTAACGGCCGACGCCGAACATGGATTCGGCGATCGCGCCCGTCTTGCCGCCGTTGCGCACCCATACCGGCTTGTTGAAGAGTTCCGTCAGCAGCGGGCCGAGTTCGATCAGCGACCACTCGTGCAGCGGCAGCGAGGCATTGTAGCGGGTGCCGCTGATGTGAAAGCCGGCGATGGCAAAGCCGATGCCGAAGAAGGTTTCTTCCGAAAGATTGTTCTGCCTCTGGTGTTCGATCAGCTGGTCGCGAACGAGATCGAGCGCCTGAGCCATGGTGCGTTCGCGCAAGGCGACGCTGCTTTCGGCCAGCACGTTGCCGGCGAGGTCCATCAGGCAGATGCCGATCACGTCGGTGTTGACCGAGATGCCGCAGGTATAGGCGTAGCTGCCGGCGAGCCGGAGCGTCGGGCTCGGCTGACCGCGGCCGGCGCCGGGCTTCGGCGAGCCGAAGGAAACGATGCCGCGTTCCTCCAGCTGATCGATGATGCGGTAGACGGATTGCTGGGTAAGATCGGTGTGGGCGGTGACTTCCGATCGGGAAAGGCCGGGATGACGCCAGATCAGCTTTAGCAGGTCGCGTTCGTTCGGCGAGACGACGCCGCCGCCTTCGCGCAGAAAGCGCGTCGCGATCAGTGTCTCAGGAAAGTAGGCCATATCAACACTTCCCCCGTTAAAAATTACTACGGAGGTGTAGTAATAATTTTTGGTGCTTTCTGTTGTCTGTTGCGTCCCCCCTTTATCAGCAGCCTCTCTTCCCATCAAGTGTCACATCTTCGTCACTAAATTGTTACACGTTATGTGTAATAAATGCGCCGTCACAGAGCCGGGCTCGAACCCGGCTATCAAAACAGGCGAGGGCAATGATGAGGATTTCCATCCTGGCGGCTGCTGCCGCGCTGATGGCGGGCGCGTGTTCTGCGCAGGCCGCCAATATCGAATTCTGGTATGGCAATACGGGCGTCGTCGAAAAGGCGATCCAGGACCAGTGCGCCGCTTTCAATGCCGCGCAATCGGCGCATCACATCACCTGCGTCGGCCAGGGCAGCTACGAAGTGTCGATGCAGAAGGCGATTGCCGCCTTCCGCGCCAACAAGCATCCCGTCCTCATCCAGTTCTTCGACGCCGGCACGCTCGACCTGATGCTGTCGGATGCCGTCGTTCCGGTCCAGGACGTGCTGCCCGACGTCAAGTGGGACAATTATATCGCCGGCGCCCGGGCCTATTACGAAACCTCCGGCGGCAAGCTTTTCGCCCAGCCCTACAATTCCTCGACGCTGCTGTTGTACACCAACAAGACCGAGCTGGAGAAAGCCGGCATCACCAAGACGCCCGAGACCTGGGAAGAGATCACCGACGCCGCCCGCAAGCTGAAGGCTTCAGGCCATGAATGCCCTTACGTCACCAATGGCGAACCTTGGTCGATGTTCGAGCAGTTCTCCGCCCGCCACGGCCTGCCGATCGCTTCCGAGCACAATGGCTATGACGGTCTCGACGCCGAATATGTCTTCAACACCACCTTCGTCGCCAAGCATCTGCAGAACCTCATCGAATGGCGCAAGGAAGGCCTCGTCAAGCTGGCGAGCGACACCAAGGCCGGCAATTACACCGCCGCTTTCAACACCGGCGAATGCGCCATGATCGAGAACTCCTCGGGCTCCTATGCCGCCTCGGCCAAGGCCTTCGAAGGCAAGTATGAGATCACCGTCGGCATGGCGCCGATGTACAAGGGTTACGAGCGCCACAACACCTTCGTCGGCGGCGCCTCGATCTACATCATGAAGGGCCGCGACAAGGCTGAAGTCGAAGGCGCCAAGACCTTCCTCGATTTCCTTCGCCATCCCGAACAGCAGATGTTCATGACCGCGGCCACCGGCTACGTGCCCGTCACCAACGACGTGATGGATGCGATCGTGAAAAGTGGCGAGGCGAACGCGCCGAAATATGCGACGGCCGCCGTTGGTATCGAATCGATGAACCAGCCGCGCACGCCCGATACCCGCGGCATTCGCCTCGGCTTCTATGTGCAGTTCCGCCAGGTGTTCATGGAAGAGACCCAGAAGGCCTTTGCCGGCCAGGAAACCATGCAGGTGGCGCTCGACAATTCCAAGAAACGCGGCGACGAGCTGCTGCGCCGCTTCGAGCAGACCTACAAGGGCGTGAAGCTGCCCTGATCCAACCGTCCGGCACGGAGCGCGTCCCGCGCGCCGTGCCGGTCTTCCAATGCAGGGCTTCTTCATGACTTCGGAATCTTCGCTTTTCAGCCACCGCTGGCTGCCGCTTCTCCTGGTGGCGCCGCTCATGCTGCTGAACGTGCTCTTCTTCTATGTACCGATCTTCCAGGCGTTCTACTGGTCGTTCTTCCTCGAGCGCCCCTTCGGCGGCGGCTCAATGTTCGTCGGCTGGGATAATTTCGCTCGCGTGCTTGCCGATCCCGAGTTCTGGGAAGGCTGCTGGCGCACCATCGTCTTCATGGTCACCGCTTCCTCGCTTGCGGTGGTGATCCCGCTGATCCTTGCGGTCGCGGCCGACCGGAAGATCCGCCTGTCGCTGCCGGCGCGCAACGTGCTGGTCTGGCCCAAGGGCGTTGCCGGCGCATCGGTCGGTGTCGTCTTCGCCTTCATCTTCAATCCTTTCGTCGGCATCCTGGCGCCACTCAACTCGGCCTTTCCCGGCATCTGGGCGCCCGGCATCAACGGCACGGATGCCTTCATCACGCTGATTGCCGCGCATGTCTGGAGCGGCATCCCCTTCAATTTCGTCATCCTGCTCGCCGGCCTGCAGTCGATCCCGAAGACCATGCAGCAGGCAGCGGCGATGGACGGGGCAGGGCCGTGGCGTCGCATCTTCGACGTGCAGCTGCCGCTGATTGCACCGCAGCTCTTCCTGACGCTGGTGCTGGAGTTCACCGAAAGCATAACCTCGGCCTTCGCGCTGATCGATACGATCACCCATGGCGGCCCCGGCGGCGCCACCACGCTGCTGGTCTACAAGATCTACACCGACGGTTTCAGTGGCTACGACCTTTCCGGCGCCTCGACCCAGACGGCGATCCTGATGGTCTTCGTCGTCCTCCTCACCGGCGCCCAGTTCCTCTTCCTCGGCCGGCGCATCAACTACGAGCGGTGACCCATGATTGAAAACGCACGTTCCCTCAACATCGCAGCCAGCCTCGTCCTCATCGTTGGCATCGTCTATATCCTCGGGCCGCTCTACCTGACGCTTGCCACAGCCTCGCAATCCTACGAGTTCATGCTGCGCAACGGGCTCGCCTGGTATCCCGGTGACCAGTTTTTCACCAATGCGGCGCACATCTTCACCGAGACGCACATCCCGATCCAGATGCTCAACAGTCTGGTGGTTGCCTTTGGCGATGCATTCGCGACCTGTGTGCTATCGCTTCTGTCGGCCTACGCCATCGTCTATTTTCGTGTTCGCTGGGCGGGCGTGGCTTTTGCACTGATCCTGGCGACCATCATGCTGCCGATCGAGATCCGCGTCATCACCACCTATCAGGTGGCGTCGAACGTGTTTTCGCCGGTCAATGCGCTGCTCGATGTCACCGGTCTGAACGATCTGATCGCCCAGTATTTCGGCGCGCCGGTCAAGCTCGAATGGAGCGTGCTGAACACGCATTTCGGTCTGATCGCGCCGCTTGTCGCGCATGGCACCGGCACCTTTCTGTTCCGCCAGTTCTTCCTCACCTTGCCGAAGGATCTCTTCAAGGCGGCGCGCATGGACGGGGCAGGGCCGATCCGTTTTCTGTTCGACATCCTGCTGCCGCTGTCGCGCACCAGCTTCGCCGCGCTGTTCGTGCTGACCTTCCTCAGCGGCTGGACGCAATATCTCTGGCCGCTCGTCGCCGCCTCGACGCCGGACATGCAGACCGCCGTTGTCGGGCTGGCGCGGCTTGTGCCGGATTCGGATGGAGAGATCCCCGATTTCCCGATGATCATGGCCGGCGCCATCATCGTATCCATCATTCCGCTCGTGATGATTGCGCTGCTGCAGCGTTACCTCGTCCAGGGCCTGGTTCTGACGGAGAAATAGCCATGAACGCTATCGACATAGCCATCCGCGCCGCTGCGGCCAACATCACGCTCTCAGGCGTCAGCAAGGCCTATGACGCCGAGACCGTCGTCATTCCGCCGATGGATGTCGAGCTCAGGGCCGGCGAATTCACCGTCGTGCTCGGTCCGTCGGGCTGCGGCAAATCCACGCTTTTGCAGATGATCGCCGGCCTCGAGCGGGTGAGCGGCGGCAAGATCGTCATCGGTGCCCGTGAGGTGCAGGATCTGGAGCCGAAACATCGCGGCTGCGCCATGGTGTTCCAGAACTACGCGCTCTATCCGCATATGAGCGTCTTCGACAACATCGCCTACAGCCTCAAGGTATCAGGTATGCAGAAGGCCGAGCGCATCGAGCGGGTCGGGACGGTGGCGAAGATGCTCGGCCTTTCCGACTATCTCGGCCGCAAGCCTGGACAGCTTTCCGGCGGCCAGCGCCAGCGCGTGGCGATCGGCCGGGCCATCGTGCGCGAGCCGGGCGTATTGTTGTTCGACGAGCCGCTCTCCAACCTCGATGCGCAGCTCCGCCACGACATGCGCGTCGAACTGGCCGACCTGCACCGGCGCATCGGCGCCACCACCGTCTTCGTCACCCATGACCAGGTGGAGGCGATGACGCTTGCCGACCGCATCCTCATTCTCAACAAGGGCCGGATCGAACAATTCGATACGCCGAAGGCGATCTATCACCATCCGGCCTCGGTCTTCGTCGCCAAATTCATCGGCGCACCGCCGATGAACATCCTGCCGGTCACCGGCGACGGCTCGGTGCTCCGGCTCGCCGACGGGCAGGTGGTGGCGGAAGCGCCGCTCACCGGCGCCTATCAGCTCGGCATCCGGCCGGAAGATATCCTTGTCGGGAGCAAGCCAGACAGCAAGGCAGGAGAGCATGTCGTCACATCAGCTTTGCGTTTTCGCGAGGACCTTGGCTCACATTCGATCCTGGCGGCCGAACTCGGCGGGTCGGTCGTGAGGATCGCTACACCCTTCGGCGTCGAGATATCGGACCGCAGCCAACTCTTTCTCAATCTCCCGGCTTCCCGCCTGCATCTCTTCGACGCAGCGAGCGGCAGGGCCATACCCGGCGCCCTCAGCGCAAACTAAAGGAAGTCCCATGAAATACATCGACCACATTGCCGACCCGTCGCGTTCCTGCGCCATCGTTGCCCATCGCGGCGCCTGGCATCAGGCTCCGGAGAACAGCCTTGCCGCCATCGAGAACGCGATTGCCGCCGGCTACGACATCGTCGAGGTAGATATCCGCCAGAGCGCCGACGGCCACTTGTTCATCCTGCATGATGACACGCTCGAACGTATGGCCGGCATCGACCGCGCCCCCGAGGAGATGACGATTGCCGAGATCACCAGCCTGCGGCTCCGCATGGCCGGTGGCGGGTCGGACAAGGAAATGACGGCGCATACCATCCCGACCCTCGACCAGGTGCTCGACACCATCCGGGGGCGCATCTTCGTCGATCTCGATCTCAAGGACCCCGAGATGATGGATATCGTCGCTGCCAAGGTCAAGGAGATGGGCGTGGCCGATCAGGTCGATCTCAAGGCCGATGCCGGCACCAGGGAGCAGCGGGCATGGATCGCCGGGAAGACCGGCATCGACGGCGTCCCGTTCATGGGCAAGGCGTTCTTCAGAAAGGAAAACGCAGACGAGACCGCCGAGGGCATCATCTCGGTCAGCCCGTTCATGTGCGAAGCCAAGTTCGACCAGCTGGAGACGCTCGCCGGTCAGCACGATCGTCTGAAGGAGGCCGGGATTTCGCTCTGGGTCAACACGCTCGATCCGGTCTCCTGCTGCGGTTTCACCGACAGTGCCGCCCTCAGGGATCCCGATGCGATCTGGGGACGGATGATCGACGCCGGCGTCAGCGTCATCCAGACCGACGAACCGGCGGCGCTGCAGGCCTATCTCAAGGCGCGCCGCGCATGAGGGAAGTGTCGGACGACATATTCTCCGCCGTGATGGAGGATATGCGCCGGGCGGCGGAGGCGGAAATCCTGCCACGCTTTCTCGGCGTCACCGCCGAGGGTATTCGCACCAAGACCGCGCCCGACGATCTGGTGACCGATGCCGATATCGGCGCCGAGCGGCAGCTGAACGAAGCGCTGTCGGCGCACTTTCCCGAGGCGCTGCTGGTCGGAGAGGAGGCGGTCTCCGCCGATCCTTCGATTCTGACGCGGCTTGGCGAGGCCGATCTCGCCGTCATTATCGATCCTGTCGACGGCACCTGGAATTTCGCCCACGGCCTGCCGCTGTTCGGCATGATCGTGGCGATCGTCTCGGGCGGCGAGACGGTGGCCGGGCTGATCCACTATCCTGTGACCGGCGATTTCCTCGCCGCCCGGCCGGGGCGAGGGGCGTGGCATATTGCCCGTGATGGCACCAGGACCCGGCTCAGCGTCGCGCCGCCAGGGCCGATCGGGGAAATGCACGGCTTCGTGCCGCTGCATATGTTCCCCGCCGAGGAGCAGCCGGTCTACGCTCGGAGCCTGCTGCACTTTGCCCGCACCAGCACATGGCGCTGCTCGGCCTATGAATACCGGGCGGTGGCAACAGGCGCTATGAGCTTTTCGCTCAACGCCGAGCTCAAGCCCTGGGACCACGCCGCCGGCGTGCTGATCCATCACGAAGCCGGCGGCTATGGGGCATTGCTCAGCGGCGAAACCTATCGTCCTGCGATGACCAAGGGCCGGCTGCTGCTGGCCCCGGATGCGGAGAGTTGGGAAGCGATCCGGCGGGGTTTTGCCGAGGGGAGATAGCGGTTGTGGTTCGGCAGGACGCTCTGGCGCGCCGCGGCTTGCGACGCGCCATTCCGGCCATGCAGTTTCCAGCATTCGGCGTGCTGTTCCTAGTGTGCCGACGCGATCTCAGGCGAAAGCGCCATCCCAATCTCCGTCATTCCTGTGCTTGTCACAGGAATCCAGCCACGCGTGTCCACGCCGTGAGGGACTCTCATATGACGAAGCCCTTCTCCCGCGCTCAAGGACTTGAGCGCACTGGATTCCTGTGACGAGCACAGGAATGACGGAGGAGAGGTCCTCGATGGCCGATGCGGCGATCAATATGTGAACTCAAGCCAAAGGCGAGGCAATTGCCGTAAGTGCAGGGAAATGAGTCGGATTTTCTGTCGGCAGTATTGAGATCCGCCGCGGCGATCCGGACTTCACCTGGCCCCCGACTGGCGTTAAAAATGAAGCATGCGCTACACGTTCGCCATAGGTGATATCCACGGCTGTATCGATCCGCTGAACAGGATGATCGATCGGATCGAGGCTTATGCGTCCGAAGGGACGGTCGTCTTCCTTGGCGACTATATTGATCGCGGGCCTGACAGCAAAAGTGTCCTCGACCGGGTCATTGCCGGTCCATCTGAGCCGTGGAGATGGATCTGCCTGAAAGGCAATCATGAGGATATGATGGTCGCTGCCTATGCCGACAGTCAGAGCAGAGCCGTGTGGCTCGGCAACGGCGGGCTGGAGACCGAAATATCCTATGGCGGCAGGGTTTTGCCGCAGCATCTGCAATGGGCGGCCGATCGTCCGCTCATGCATGTCGATCGGCATCGTATCTTCGTCCACGCCGGCGTCGATCCGAAATTTTCGCTGGACCGGCAGAGCCAGGACGATCTTCTATGGATGCGGTTCCTGGCCGGTCAGCCAGGCGAATATTGGAGCAAGCACCTGGTCCACGGCCATACGCCGTCGCTGTCTAACCCGGTGACGACAGGAAACCGCACCAACATCGATAGCGGCTGCGTCTTCGGCGGCAAGCTTTCCTGCGGGGTGTTCGATGACGAGATTGCCGGCGGACCGATCGATTTTATCGCGGTGAGGGCGTGAACTTGGGCGTGTCGGCAAGGAGATAATGCCGGAGACGGCTGAGCGGCAGTGCTGCTTAGCGGGAAGCTATCGCCCCGCCATGACTCGTCAGCAGAAAGTTTGGCGAGAATGCCATCCCAATCTCCGTCATTCCTGTGCCTGTCAAAGGAATCCAGCCACGGCGCGTCGGCGCCGTGAATGACTCTTAGAAGGAAGTCGTTCTTCCGCGCCCAAGGACTTGGGCGCACTGGATTCCTGTGACGAGCACAGGAATGACGGAGGAGAGATGTGGCGGCGCTTGGTACCATCCCGCCCACTCAGGCCCGCCACCCGGCTGCAAGCCGCAGCCAGGGCGCCAGGTGGAAGCCGCTCATCAGCAGGTACATCGGCACCATTCCGCCGATCGCGAAGGTATCCGACGTCGTCGTGCAGATCATGTCGGCGCTGCCGGTGGTGGCCGTCAGCAGCGCCATGACCGCGAATGTCGGGGCGGCGGCGAGCGACAGCCAGTTGGCGCTGTGGGCGGCGATCCGGCCGCCCGGGCTTGCCATGCCACTGCTTGGCTTGGCAGTTGATGCGTCTGCTGAGGCGGCCAGCGAGAGCCATTCGGCGGCGTTAAGAGCGACGTTGCCATCGGCTCGCTCTGGAGAGTGGGCGGAAAGCAGCATTGGCGTCACTCCTTGCCGTACCGGTCGTGGTGGCGCCACCAGATGCCGGTTTCGTTGCGACCCTTGGGGGCGCAGTCGAGCCATTGGTACGTGCCCCAGAGCCCGTCCAGCCCGCGCGCATAGCTGGAATAGCTGTGGTAGACGGCGCCGTCGATGAGCTCGAAGGCGCTGACACCCGGCCGGTCGCGGGTATAGGTGGGAACGTCGGTGCCGGTCATGGCGGCGATCTGAGTGATCGGGGCCTCGCTGTCGCGCGGCCGCCATTCCTGGACAGTTCTGCCTGGCAGCGGTAGCGGTTCGGGGGCGGGCGGTTCACGGCGGTAGTTATAGTCTACCTCGCCCTGGTGCTGCTGCTCGGCAGAGAACCAGACGCTGAAATCGCCGTTGAAGTCGCTGCCGAAGGAGGAGGCCCAGGGAAAGCTCCAGTCCATCCGCTGCTTGAACGCTTCGAGCTTTGCGAGCGGCGCCCGCGAGACCGCCCAAAAAGCGACATCGTGGTTTTCGAGATGGACGAAGACGCCGTTGAAACCATCGGCGATCGAGGAGCAGGACGGGCATCCCGCGGTATAATCCGGCCCGAACATGAAGTGATAGACGAGAAGCTGCGAGCGACCGCCGAAGAGGTCTTTCAGCGAGACGTTGCCCCCGTCGGTGTCGAAGCGATATTGCTTGTCGATCCTCACTCGCGGCAATTGCTGGCGCTTCATCGCCAGCGAGTCGCTCTGCCGGGTGAGTTCCTTCTCCTCATCGAGCAGATCGAGCCTTGCTGCCAGCCACTGCTGCCGTGTTGCGTTCAGCTGTGCCGTCATGGGTCTTCTCCTTTGCCTGTCTCTCGTCGTAGCATCCGGCGCAGGCTTGCTTGCCGGTCGACGATAAATCTAAGGCCGGGTGGGGAAATGGTGGGAGTGACAAGTGTGACGGGATTTGAATGGACTCGCTGATCACGGCAGCGGCGCGGGCGCTGGCAGTGGGAGATGCGCTCGGCGCGCTGAAGCGGGTGGCGCTGCGCGACGATGCGCCGGCGCTGGCGTTGCGCGGCATTGCGATGGCGCAGCTCGGCGATCTCGTCCGTGCCAAGGCGCTGTTGAAGAGTGCGGCGCGTGCTTTCGGCCCGCGGGAGGCGGTGGCGCGAGCCCGCTGCGTGGTCGCCGAGGCCGAGATCGCGCTCGTCTCGCGCGATCTCACCTGGCCGCCCAAAGCGCTGGAGGCGGCACGCAAGGTGCTCGAAGCGCATGGCGACAGGGTCAACGCTGCCCATGCCAGAAATGTCGAGCTTCGCCGGCTGGTGCTGATCGGCCGGCTCGACGAGGCCGAGCGGGCGCTCGAAACACTCGACCCGACGCCGCTGCCGCCGGCGGCAAGGGCTGCCCATGAGTTGGTGGTCGCGGGCATCGCGATCAGACGCCTGCAGACGAAAGCGGCGCGTGCGGCGCTTGACCGGGCGAGGCAGGCGGCGCGCGAAGCCGGTATGCCCGTATTGACGGCGGAGGTGGAAAATGCCGCCGACGTGCTCAGCGCGCCGGTGGCACGGCTGATCTCGCACTGGCGGGAAAGCCCGCTGCTGCTCGAAGAGGTGGAAGAGTTGCTAGGCTCGGGTGCGCTCGTCGTCGATGCCTGCCGCCATGTCGTGCGCGACGATCAGCTTTCCGTGTCGCTGGCAACGCGGCCGGTGCTCTTCGCGCTCGCCCGCGCGCTCGCCGAAGCCTGGCCGGGGGATATGGCCAGGGGCACGCTTGTCGCACGCGCCTTCCGCGGTAAACATGCCGATGAATCGCATCGCGCCCGGCTGCGCGTCGAGATCGGCCGGTTGCGCGCCGAGCTGCGGGCGCTCGCGGAGGTCTCGGCAACGAAACGCGGTTTTGCGCTATCGCCGCGGCGCGCCGGCGAGACCGTCGTGCTGGCGCCGCTGGTCGAAGGCCAGCATGGGGCGGTGCTTGCCTTTCTCGCCGATGGCGAGGCGTGGTCGAGCTCGGCGCTGGCGATCGCGCTCGGCGCCAGCCCGCGCACCGTGCAGCGGGCGCTGGATTCGCTTGCCGGGGAGAGCAAGGTGCAATCCTTCGGGCGCGGGCGGGCGCGGCGCTGGATGAGCCCGCCGCTGCCTGGTTTCCCGACGATCTTGTTACTCCCGGGACCTTTGCCAAACGACTAGTATCGCCTGACTGATGAAGATGGCCCTACGGGCGAACAGGATGGAAGAGATGAAGAAATCGACAGCGACGATCATCCGCGAATACGGACCTTTCCCAGGCGCGAAACACATCAATGGCGTCACCTTCGATGGTGAGCACGTCTGGTTCGCCTCGGGTGACAGGCTGAATGCGCTCGATCCCGCAAGTGGCGAGGTGGTGCGCTCGATCGAGGTCGCGTCCCATGCCGGTACGGCTTTCGACGGCACGTTTCTCTATCAGATTGCCGAGGATGTCATTCACAAGATCGACCCGAAGACCGGACGTATCCTTTCCACCATCCCGGCGCCTGGCAACGGCGGCGATTCCGGCCTTGCCTGGGCCGAAGGCTCGCTCTGGGTCGGCCAGCACCGGGGGCGCCGGATCCATCAGATCGACCCGGAGACGGGCAAGATCCTCCGCACCATCGAATCCAACCGCGTCGTGACAGGCGTCACCTGGGTCGACGGCCAGCTCTGGCACGGCACCTGGGAGGGCGATGACAGCGACGTCAGACGCATCGACCCCGAAACCGGCGAGGTGCTGGAGCGGCTGGAAATGCCCGAGGGCACCGGCGTCTCCGGCCTCGAATCCGACGGCGCCGACTGCTTCTTTTGCGGTGGCGGCGCCAGCGGCAAGGTCCGCGCGATCAGCCGGCCGGCGCAGGCCAAGGAGGGGAAGGGGAAGTAGCCGATGCGACGCCGAAGAGGCCGATGCAGCATATAGTTCCCAGCGACAGTCAGGTCGCCAGCAACTCGGAAGTCGACATCAATGATGAGGTTGTCGGAATTATAGCCGAGTGAGCGATTGATTTCGTTACGTGACGATCTACTTTTGCGGCAGTGTCGATCGAGGGCTGTACGCAAAGCCGGTGCGACCGTGGGGGAGAGACTTTGAAACATCTGCGCACGACGCTCGGCCCTAAGAGCAAATCCGAACTTGGGATGATCCTCCCGCACGAGCACGTCTTCGTCGACCTCAGGACGCCCGACCAGCCCGGTTATGCCGAAGCTGAGATCGAAGACGTCGTTCGGCTGATGGCCCCCGAGATCGAGCGGATCAAGAAGCTCGGGGTGACGGCACTGGTCGAATGCTCGACGGGCGGCGTCGGACGCCGTGCGGATATCGATCTTGCCGTGTCACTTGCGACGGATTTTCCGATCGTCGTGCCCACCGGCAATTACCGCGAGCCCTGGATTCCCGAATGGGTCCGCCATGCTTCCGAGAAGGAGCTGGAGGCGTGGATGCTTCGCGAGCTGACGGAGCAGATCGACGAGACCGGGTTCCAGGCAGGCTGGATCAAGCTCAGCGCCGGCGATGACGGCATGACGGCGCTCGAGACGAAAATTCTGCGGGCCGCCGCGCGCGCGGCGGCGCAGACGGACGCCGTCATCGGCAGTCATACGATCAGGGGACGGGTCGTCATGGACCAACTCGATGTCATCGAGGCGGAGGGCTACAGGGCCGACAGGTTCATCTCGATCCATACGCAGGAAGAAAAGGACTTCGCCTATAACGTTGCTGTCGCCGAGCGAGGCGCCTGGATCGAATATGACCATGTCGGCCGGGGCGAGGACAACGAGGTGGCAGAGCTGGTGATCAAGGCGCTGGAAGCGGGCTGCGGCGATCGCCTGTTATTGAGTCATGACCGCGGCTGGTTCGATCCGGCGCTGCCGATGGGCGGAACACCCAAGCCTTACACCCATCTTTCCACGGTCTTGCTGCCAGAGCTGAAACGGCGGGGCATCGACGACGGGACCCTGATGCGCCTGACCCACGACAATCCGTTCGAGGCTTTCGCCCGATAGGGGGAGTGGCCAGGCACGGCCCATTATTTCAATCCCCAATGGCTTGTCTCTGTTGCTAGACGCACATCGCTCTTACGACATGTTCGTCGATGGCGGAAATGATCTTTTCCCAATCTCCGGGGTGAAGTTCGTGGCCGCCACCTTCGATCTTCACGAACTTCGCATCTGTCACAGTCCGCGCGAGTGTCTCTCCGTGCGTCGGCGGAAAGACCGGATCGGCGGTGCCGTGAAGGACGAGAAGCGGCACCTTCATCTCGTCGAGCCGGCCTCGCCATGTCTCGCCGATCTCAAAGAGGACGCTGTGGTTGGTGGCACTCAGATAGCCTCCGGAGCGGTCGAAGTCGCGTTCGAGGAAGGCTCGAGTTCCGGCTTCGTCGAATGGACGCGCCGTTCCGGCGGTCAGGCGCGCATCCTCGACCAGGTACGCGACCGCGTCCGCCCGGTCCGACCAGTCCACCTCCACGGCCATGTGTTCCAGCCAGGCCTCGCCGCTCGGAGGGAAATGGGATGTATCCACACCGACCGGCGAGGTACTGATCGCCGTTAGGGAAAGCACGCGTTCCGGGCTCTTCAGTGCGGCCGCCTGCCCGACCATGCCGCCGAGGGAAAAGCCGACGATATGAGCGTTCGGAGTTCCGTAGCCGTCAAGCAGGCGGAACACGTCATCGACGGCGTCCTCGAAGGTGTAGCCGGGCCGACCAGGCGGATATTTGGTCGAAAGGCCGGAATCGCGCTGGTCATAACGGATCACGAAGCGACCACGTTCGGCGAGCCGACGGCAGAATTCCTCCGGCCACCACAGCATCGATGCCATTCCGCCCATGATCAGAAGTAGGGGCGGCTGGTTCGGATTGCCGAAGCTCTGCGTCGCGAGCTCGACCCCGTCAGTGCGGATCATCAGCCCACTCATGCGAGGCCCTCGCGGTGCAGCGCGGCTTGCACCGCCGGTCGTTGTTCAATCCGTGCGATGTATTCGCCTAACGGCTCGGGCAGAGCGAATCCGAGTTGAGTTGCGCCCCACGCGAGTTGGAAAAGATAGGCATCGGCGACCGTGAAGGTCTCTCCGAACAGATAACCCCGCTCAAGTCGGCCGGCGACGAAGCCGAACCAGTGCACTATTTGCTGGCCCGTCGGCTCCCTGACTTCCTCCGGAAGCGATAGGTAGGTGGGAAAGCGCTTGTGAATCTCGGTCGCGATAAAGCTCAGCATCTCGAGCAGGCGGACGCGGCCCAGATGACCCTGCGGTGCAAGCTCCGGTGCGCGGTCGGCGATCCAAGCCAGGATGGCAACATTTTCGGTCAGCACCTCACCATCGTCGAACATAAGGGCGGGCACATAGCCCGCCGGATTGATGTCCATGTATCGGCCGCCCCCTTCAATCTGCTTCGTCTCTAGGTCGACCTTGACCAGGTCGAATTGAATTCCAGCCTCCAGCATGGCGATGTGGTCCGCCAAGCTGGAGAATCCGGGCGCAGAGTAAAGTTTCATCCAACCGTTCCTTCCTTCGTTTCGTATGTCCATTGTCCAAGAAGAGGTGGGCAGCGTCGGGCGGTTACCCGATCGCCCACGCATAAATGTTCCCTTCATGTCCGGATACTGTGGCTAAGGTGGGGGGTGCCGCATCGGGCATATTCAGTAGGACTGGTTTGAAATGCATGTCTGGGGGCATAGAAATTCAGTCGACCGACCGAGCGCAGCCTAGTCTGCGGCGCTCTGCATCAACCCCACCTCTGCCTTTGGAAGGTCGGCCTGCTGGTGTTTACAAACCGTCGGGATCGGGCAACCTGCTGCCGGTTGTACACATGGGATGATTATGGCTTCATCTCTGCAATCTCGAATTCCAAGTATCGGAGCATTTTGTGTCGACTTTCCCTAAAAGGGCGCGGTTTTCGGGCAGAGCCGCAGAACTCAATTCCATGGAAACTGCTTTCCGAGATGTCTCTGGCGGTCGGCAATGTTGCATTCTTCTCGGGGCAGAAGCAGGTGGCGGAAAAAGCCGGCTGGTCGACGAGTTCGCCGACCGACTCTCAGGCCGTGCCTTGATCCTAAAAGGTGGGTGCATTGAGCAGCAGGAATCGGCCCTACCTTACGCGCCTATTACAGCTCTGCTGCATGAATTGGTTCGTCTGCGCGGCCAGTCGGCAGTCGGATCGCTTGTCAGCGGCGAGGGTACTCGAGAACTGGCGTGGCTTCTTCCCGAACTCGGCGAGACCTCCGAGCGATTTGATGCGGGCATCGCAAGGTCGCGGCTGTTCGAGACACTTCGAAAACTGTTCGAGGAACTGGCGCGCGAGATGCCGCTCGTCCTGGTCATCGAGGACATTCACTGGGCCGATCAGGGAACCTGCGATTTGCTTCGCTTTCTTTCGACGCGGCTGAAGAAAATTCGGCTCATGCTGATCGTCACCTATCGACCCGAGGAGGCGAACGGCCCCAACGCATTGCGGACAACCATCGTGGACCTCTCTCTTTCCGAGGGTTCTGAAGTGCTGAAACTTCCTCGCCTCACCCGCGCGGAGATCGCCGTGCAGCTCCAGGGCCTGCTCGGGTCGCCGCCAACGCCTGCTATGATTAACAGCGTGTATTTGCGGGGCTGCGGAATCCCGCTGTTCACCGAGGCACTTATCGATGCGGGCGGAAGCTTGCGCACAGATGTTCCAGGCTCGCTCAACGATTACCTGCTGAGAGGCGTGAGAGACCTGCCGGCATCCACGGGTGAGTTGTTGAAAGTGATGGCGCTCGGCGGACCGCATATAACCCATTCGCTACTTCGCAACGTGGCGAACAAACCTGACCTCGAACTCGCGCAATTGTTGCGCCCCGCGATTTCGGCGGGGGTCGTCGCGGCCGACCGTGATGGATATGCGTTCCGCCACGCGCTCATCCAGGACGCAGTGCGGGGCGACCTGATCGCCGGCGAAAAGGTGGCCATCCATCGCTTTTATGCCGATGTTCTCGAACGCGGACCGGTTCCAAGCTACCGGATTTGGCATTCCGTAGCGCTCGCGCGTCATCTGCACGGCGCCGGCCAAGCGGAACGTTGCCTAAAATGGGCCTGGCATGCTGCGGCGGAAGCCGCTGCCACTTTCGCCTATGTAGACCAGATGGAGATGCTGAAGCTCATGTTAGCGGCGTGGCCCGAGGTCGAAGGTGCGACTGGGTTGATCGGCGTCGACCATTGCAAGGTGTTGGAACTCGCTGCTGACGCCGCCTGCTGGGCAGCGGAGGCGGAGCAGGGGCTCGCCTTTGTCGAACGCGCACTCGCCGAACTGGATGCCGACGGCGATGGCGAGCAATTGGCGGCGCTTCTTCTGCAGCGCGCGGTAATGCGTCAGCACGCGCTTCTCCCAGGCGAGATCGCAGACCTTGAGCGCGCGCTCGATCACGCGGTCCGTCCCACAAGGTTGCGCGCTGATGCCTTAGGGCAGTTTTCCCGTGCGCTGATTTTACGGGGAGAGTTCGATCGCGCCAGATGCTTGGGCGAGGAACTGAGGGATTTGGCGGAGAGGCTCGACGATGAGGAATACCGTATCGAGGCACTGATCATTGCGGCGTCGCTGGACAGGGCGCCGAACGTGTCTCGCATCGATGCCCATCGGACCGTCGCAATGCGGGCGGAGCAGGTATCCATAGGCCGAGTCGAGATTCTTGCGGGCGCAGCACTGCTGCAGGCCCTGCTCGACGCAGGAGAATATGGTCAGGTCATTGAGATCGGACCGGCAATTTTTGCGCGGACGGTCGAGCTCGGGCAGGCACGGTATATAGGAGCACTGGTTGGTTCGCCCCTTTGCCGCGCCTTCTTGGTCTTGGGCCGTGTCTCCGAAGCCACTGAGACATGCGAACGGATGGCGGCACTGGATCCGCTGCCATTGGGGCTTGTTCACGTCTTCGAATGCCAAGCGGAGATCGCCTTGGCATTAGGGGATGCGGATCGAATTGCTGCAGCGGCAAGATCGTTGCGCGCTCTCCCGCCAGGCCCCCAAGTTGCCAGCCGTATGGCAGCCAACCTTCTGAAATTTGACATTGAAAGCTCGGCTTTATCAGGTGACGTGGATCAGTCGGCGCTCTTGGTGAGATCTGCTCTGGCGCATCTGGAGAAGCGAGGGAGCGCCTCCTGGCCGCTCCTGGCTTCCGCCATCCGCGTTGCCGTCGATACGAACCAGAGAGACGTTGCTCTGGAACTGGCCGAGCTTGCCGCTCAGACCCCATGCCGAAATATGGTAGAGCAGACCGAGAGGCTGGCGATTTTGGCTGAGATGTCGCGCGCCACGGTTTCTGATCTCGATGGATGGGCTGCGGTTGCCCAAAGCTGGGCTGGATTGAACCAGCCCTTTCGGCAGGCGTACGCCCTTATGCAAGCAGGTGCCGCCGCAGTGAACGCCGGCAAGCGGGCGAGTGGAGCGCGCCATTTCAGGCACGGTGCGAAGATTGCTCATTCGATCGGCGCCTGCCTTTTGGCCAACCAGATTGAAGCCCTCGCTGCAAAAGCGCGTATTAATTTACGAGATGAAGAGGATGAGGGGGCGCCGAAGGCGCCCCTCGGCCTGACAGATCGAGAATTCGAGGTCCTCCGGCTAGTCGCGGCTGGCCATAGCAATCGGGAGATCGCGAAGAATCTATTCATTTGCTCGAAAACGGCGAGCGTTCATGTGTCTAACATTTTGAGCAAGCTTTCCGTCTCCAGCCGGGGCGCCGCCGCAGCCGTCGCACACCGGCTCAGGATCATTGATCTGGGTTAGAGTTTGTTGGTTCGGATGCACAGTGCGTATACGGATTGGACAAGGAAATTCGGCTGGACCGCAGTGGTCAAGCAAGATTGCGTCCTCAGCCGTCGGCTCCGGAGGGCGACGGCCGCTTCGGCTCTGTCGATTCGATCGGTGGCCGCACGCCGACATTTGGTGCGCCACTGCCAGCCTCCCGCGTCGATTCTGCTTATTGTTTGCCGACCGGAGGGCCTCGGAAGTGCTCTATCGGCTTGCTGGAGCTTTTTCAGAAATCGACGGCGATACCAGGATCTATGAGAAGCCGCGCTCATCGAACAAAAGCGCCATGCTGGTCGCATCGATGAACCGGCCATCGATGCACGCCGCACGCCGGACGATGCCTTCACGCGCAAATCCCACCTTTTCGTAGAGAGCGATAGCACGGGCGTTGTCTTCGTAAACATCGAGTTCGACCCTTACGAAACCGGTTTCCTGCGCCGCTTTCAATGTGGTCTGGACGAGCCTTCGTCCGAGACCCCTGCCGCGATAGGCGGGAAGGACCCCCATTCCTAGCCTTCCGCGATGGGCGTGCGACGGGAAGAAATGCCGGCTGATGTCGCACCAACCGACGACCTCGCCTTCAGCGGTGGCAACGAATTGCGGATTGCCCTTCGCAATCATGCCCATCACGAACTCACGAGTCTGGGGCAGGGGCGATGCTTCCAGCATGGACAGGTATTTTTTCTCCCGCGCGACGACGTCCAGCGTACGATGAAAGCTGTCGATATGGACGGCAGCGATCGGCTCGATCCTGATGCCTAACGTATCCGGCGATGCCGCTGCATCCATGTGCTTCTCCTTCAACGATTGCGGAATGCCTATCGGAGACCTGCCGCAGACCCGCACGGGAGCGCATAATTCACGGTCCGTCAACCTTTGCGTGTCAATTTCTCGACAGCGGGCGCCATCAAAAGGTTGCAGGTATTGAAGGTCGGGCTCACATCCCACATTACATTCGTCTTGGTGACGCTCACGTGCGCCGCGGCTGTGTTGCTGTGCGGATTTGCGTGGCTCGCCGCGGTGAAGGTCGACGATCTCTCGTTGCGCCGACAGGCCGACTTCGTCGGCCAAGGATTGGAAGAGCAGATCGCGGCACTTCCCCGGGAGCAGGAAAGCGTCACCAAATGGGACGATGCCTTCCTTTATGCCAAGCAGCGGAACCATGAATGGCTGCTCGACAATGTCGGCCAATGGACGAGCCGGTATTTCGGGCACGACAGGACCTATATCTTCGACGATACCAATCGCCTGATGTTTGCTTTCCGCGACGGCGCGGATGCCGTGCCGCCGCGGCTCGGTGACGACGATGGCCGAGAAGTGACCGCTCTCGCCGGAGAGATGCGCGCCGTTCTTGTCGAGCCGGCTGCAAAACCCGGCGCCGAAGCGCTCGGGCAACTGGCCGCGGTTCGGACGATCATGATCGGCAACCGGCCGGCAATTGCCAGCGCGCGTCCTATTCTGCCGAGCTCGACCCGGATGCAGATCGAGGCGGGCCAGGAGTTCATCGCCATTTCTGTCAAGTTCATCGATGGAAAAGCTGCAGAAAGCATCGCCCATTACGCGCGGCTCGAAGGATTGCATTTCGCGCCCTCGAAAGGGGAGGACGAGCGGGCGCAAGTGCCAGTGCCGTCCCATGACGGCGGCACGATCGGCTATCTCGTGTGGCCGCCTATCCTGCCCGGATTCATGCTGCTTCAGCAGATTGCGCCGGCGGGACTTGGCTGCCTTGCGCTGCTGATTGCCGTCGTCTTCTGGCTCGGACGAGGTCTGCATGCCACCTCGGTGACCCTGCTGGACAGCCAGGCGCAGCTCACCCACCACCGGAACCACCTGGAAGAGATGGTGGCCGATCGAACGGCCGAGATCGAAAGGCAGAGAGAGGAGCTGGATCGCCTGCTGGTGCACGAACGCCAGGTGAATGCGCTCCAGCGCCAGTTCGTCGCCATGGCTTCGCACGAGTTTCGCACGCCGCTCGCCATCATCGACGCCGCTGCCCAGCGGCTCTGCCGCTCGACGACCAACGTCAGCGGCGATTACGTTCACGAAAAAGCCGGCGTGATCCGAAGCGCGGTCGTGCGCATGGTCGATCTGATGGAGAGCATTCTCGCCAGCGGCCGGCTCGAAACCGGACAGATCACACTGAAGCGCAGCGAAGGCGATCTGAAAGCCCTGCTTGTCGCCTGCTGCGACAGACAGCGCCATCTCAGCCGCTCGCATGTGTTCCATCTCGATCTCGAGCCGATACCGGATGTATTGACGTTCGACCGCAGCGCGATGGAGCAGGTCTTCACCAACCTGATTTCGAACGCCGTCAAATATTCGCCCAACGCGCCTGACATTCATGTTCGCGCCCAGGCCGATGAGAAGACGGTGGAGATCGCCATCTCCGACAGCGGCATCGGCATGGATGCGGACGATCTGCCGAAGCTGTTCCAGCCCTATTATCGCGCCCGCAGCGCGACGGGTATTGCCGGAACGGGCATCGGCCTCAACGTCGTCAAACAGGTCGTCGAGTTGCATGGCGGCACCGTCGAGGTGACGAGCGAACTCGGCAAAGGCACAACATTCACCATTCTTCTGCCAATAGAGTTTCTATTGTCGGATCAACAAGTCGCAGCTTAAGGAAGAGCTCATGGTTACCGTCCTGTGCATAGAAGACGAAGTCGAGATCCGGAACCTGCTCGTCGAAGAGTTGAGCGAAGCCGGCTACAAGACGCTCGAGGCTTCCAACGGCGCCGAGGGGCTGGAAATGATCCTGTCGAAGTGGCCCGATATCGTCATCAGCGACATTTCGATGCCTGTGATGGACGGGCACCAGCTTCTGGCCGAAATTCAGATCAATCACCCGGAGCTCTCCAATATTCCCTTCATCCTGCTGACGGCGCTGACCGACCGGGAAAATACGCTGGCCGGCCTTCGCGGCGGAGCGGCGGACTATCTGACGAAGCCGCTCGACTTCGATCTGTTGCTAGCCAAGCTCGAAGGCTGCGTGACCCGTCTTGCCAATGACAAAGCGGTCCACCGGTCGTTCTGATGGTTACCGGGTAAGGGCTTGGAAGAAAGCACATCCCCTCCGTTTCCGCAAAAGACGCTTTCAGGAAGGGAGAGGCGCTGCCATATAACTCTTCTCCGTGTTGGGGAGAAGTGGTAGCAGGCGCTCGATCCCGGACTGCCACCTTCCATCATCCTCTTCCTGTCAGGATGTCGCCGACCGCTTCGAAGACGCGCGGGTCGAGCGTTTGAGACACGTTGAAGCGCATGAAATTCGTTGCCGATTGCGACAGGCTGAATGCGTTTCCGGGAGCCAGAACGATTCTCTTTTCGAGTGCGGCCCGCGCCACATCAGCCGCATCGATGCCATCGGGCAGCCGGCACCAGAGGAACATCCCGGCCTGGGGCTCCAGCCAGGGCGTTATGCCGAGATTCTTCAGCTTGGCCGAGACCTCGCTCATCGCCCGGGAGAGCCGGTGTCTCAGCGTCTCCATGTGTTTGCGATAGCTGCCGTCGCTCAAGACGTTCAGCACCAGTTCCGCCGTCAGCCGGCCGCCGCCGAAGGAGGTGGCGATCTTCAGGTCTGTCAGGCCGTCGATCCATTCCGGTTTCGCCACGACGAAGCCGCAGCGGGCCGAAGCCGACAGGGTCTTCGAGAAGCTGCCGATGTGAATGACCCGCTCGAGCCCGTCGAAGGCGGCAAGGCGGGGTGCCGGCGTGTGCTCGAAATCGGCGAAGATATCGTCCTCGATAATGGCCAGGTCGAACTGGTCGGCGAGTTTTAGAACCCGGTGAGCCGTAACGGGAGACAAGGTTGCGCCGGTCGGATTGTGGATGGCGGAGTTGGTGATGTAGAGCCGTGGACGCTCATCGGCGACGACTTGCGCAAACAGCTCGATATCGGGACCGGACGCGGTGTAGGGCACGCCGACGATCTTTGCCCGATGGGCGCGCAGCAGCGCATGGAAATTGAAATAGCAGGGATCGTCGACCAGCACCGTGTCGCCGGGTTCCAGCAGGAAACGGCAGAGCAGATCGATGGCCTGCGTGCCGGAATCGGCCAGCATGATTTGACCTGGGGAGGCTTCGATCCCCCGTTCCCCCATGCGCCGCGAAATCAGCTGGCGCAGTTGCGGCAAGCCGAGCGGTGAGCCGTAGTCGGCGAGCGCCGGCCCGTCGGCGCGGGCAAGCGTTCTGAGCCCGCGGCGCATTCCGTCCCCCGGCAGCCAGGAGGGCGGTAGCCAGCCGCAGCCGGGTTTCAGGTCGGCTTCGCCGGCCTCCAGCGATTGCCGCGATATCCAGAACGGATCGACCGCGCGGTCGAGCTTCGGGCCAGTCTCGGCAAGCGCAAAGGGCGCTGCCTGGTTGGCGACGTAGAATCCCGAGCCCGGTCTTGCCAGGATCGCGCCTTCGGCGACCAACCGCTCATAAGCGTCGACGACGGTCGAAGTCGACAGCTTCAACGTCGCAGCCAGTCCCCGGACGGAAGGCAGTCTTGCGCCCGGCGTTAGGCTGCGCCCGGCGATGCGCTGCCTGATTGTTGCAACGACCATCTCCACGCGTGTGCGTCCTTCGTTCATCCGTATTGCTTTCTGAACCATTACAGTTTCGCGAAATTGTATCAGACTGTGACTGTCATAACCATCCGTGTTGGCCGATAAGAGTCAGAGAATGAAGGAGTGCAGCTCATCATGGACCGCATGGCCTCGGGATGGATCAATGGTTTTATCGGGGTAGTGATCTTCAGCGGATCGCTGCCGGCGACGCGCGTGGCGGTGATGCAGTTCGATCCGGTTTTCCTCACCGTGGCGCGCGCGGCGATCGCCGGCTTCCTCGCCCTCGGCCTGCTGATTGCTTTCAGAGAGAAGCGGCCGAGCCGAGGTGATATTCTCTCCCTGGCCGTCGTGGCGCTGGGTGTCGTGGTCGGCTTTCCCCTGCTGACGGCCCTGGCGCTGCAGCACGTCACGTCAGCCCATTCGATCGTCTTCATCGGCCTGCTGCCGCTCGCAACGGCGATCTTCGGCGTGATCCGCGGTGGAGAACGGCCGAAGCCGGCATTCTGGGCCTTTTCCGTTCTCGGCAGCGCGCTGGTGGCGGGATTCGCATTGACGCAAGGCCTGACGGCCTCGCCGGTCGGCGATCTGCTGATGCTGGCGGCGGTCATCGTTTGCGGCCTCGGCTATGCAGAAGGCGGCAGGCTTTCGCGCACGCTCGGCGGGTGGCAGGTGATTTCCTGGGCGCTGGTGCTGTCGCTGCCGGTGACGGTCGCGGTCGCGCTTTTCCATCGGCCGGCAACCTTCACCGGCATCGAAACGCCGGCGCTGCTCGGCCTTGCCTATGTCTCGCTGTTTTCCATGCTGATCGGCTTCGTCTTCTGGTATCGCGGCCTGTCGCAGGGCGGCATCGCCGCGGTCGGCCAACTGCAGCTGCTCCAGCCGTTCTTCGGCCTGGCGCTCGCCGCGACCCTCCTGCACGAGCCCGTGACCTGGGCCATGCTCGCAGTCACGGTTGCCGTCATCCTGTGTGTCGCCGGCGCCCGCAGGTTTGCGCGGTAGGGGAGGATCGGGACGTTCTCTCTGTCCTCAGCTTCGGTCGAAGACCTCGGGCTGCAATTTTCCGATCTTCATCAGATGTTGCAGCGTGTATGATATCGACAGAGCGTCGTCGAGAGCGTCATGCCCACGCAATGGAGGATGTTCGACCTCGTAATAGTCGGCCAGTTTGTTGCTGGGTGTCTTTGCCAAATCCTCGATCGGCATGCCCGCAGCGACGAGAAGCTTGACGGCGTTGTCGAAGCGGCGGGCCGGGATGGAAGGCTGAATACCGGCGACATAGCAGCTGATGGCCAACATGTTCAGCTCGTCCTTGCCCCACGACCAAAACCGGGCGCCGCCCGAGAAGCTGTCGATGCCGGAAAGGGCATCCTCCAACGCTACGCCATGGGCGTCGATATCCTCTTCTGTGATGCCGGTCAGATTGGTGAAATAAGGATCGAGCGGATACCTCTTACCGAAGCGATCGATGGGCCGGACGTAGGATTTATACGTATCGAGGGTCGGAAACTCGCTTTCCAGGCCGAGCTTGACGGCTCCGATCTGCGCAATGACGGGATCGGGATCGTGGGCCGCGCACCAAAATCTGCGTTGCGAGCCTTCCAGGCAAAGAAATTCACAGTCGAATATGATGGCGGTCTTCATCGTCGACGCTCCTCTGACAAATTATCCGGATTAGTTTAAGGACGAATCCAACGCATGGAGTGCATCCAGATGCAAGCGCCCGGCGTCTCTTTGGAGGCCTATGGCCGCAGGCCAAGCGTGCCGCCTGCAGGTGCTGCCTCGACAATTTCGCTCCCCCGTTTTGGTCGACCGTGGCAAACTGCGATGGCGGTGATCGCGGCATTTCTCGCGAGATCACCATGCAATCTTGCTGAAATCAGAAATTGAGGCACCGCAATGACCGAAATCGGTCGGATCCTTGGTTCGGGTAAAGAGGCCGAAGTCTTCGAATATGGCGCCCTGGCGCTGAAGCTGTACAGGCGCGCCGCCTCCAAGGCGTCGTCATTCAGGGAAGCCGCGAACCTGTCGATTCTTGAGAGCCTCGCGCTGCCGGCGCCAAAGGTCCACGCGGTCGGCGAATTCGATGGGCGCTGGGGCGTGTTGATGGATCGCGCGCCCAGCTCCTGTTTTGCCGACCAATTCGTCTCGACGGCAGGAAGAGCGCCGCTTGAAGACATGGCGCAACTGCATCGAAGACTTCACGAAAAACCCGGCGAAGGGTTGCCGTCTCTCATGGCCAGGCTTTCCGCCAGGATCCGGCGAGCCGAGGGGCTGGATGCTGCGTCCAGAAAGCGGCTCCTGTCGAAACTCGATTCTCTTCCGGATGGCGACAGGGTGTGTCACGGCGATTTTCACCCATGGAATATCCACGGGTCGGGGCAGGGGTTCATGATCGTCGACTGGCTCGACGCCTGCTGCGGCAATCCTTTGGCCGATGTCTGCCGAACATACGTGTTGTTGCACCATGCGATGCCGGACCGGGCAATGGGCTATGTCGAAGCTTACGCCTCGGTCACCGGATCGGAGGTCAGCGCCATTCTGGCCTGGCTTCCCGCGATTGCCGCCGCCCGGCTGACGGAAGGCGTTGCAAACGAAAATGACCAGCTGTTGCGTTTGGCTGGCCTGAGCCCATAACCGTCGAAGCTCCACGCAAGCGTTGGTCTCCGCCTTGCGCGAAGCCGCCATTTCGGCCGGCTATCGGCCTGGCTGATCTATTCGCTGCTTCCTCTGTTCTTTGCTTCCCGCACCAGGTCCGGCATTCCATCGTGCGGACCGAGGGCGTGAGTGGGATGGTCATCCCACCAATCATTATGCAGCGGTCTGCGGTGAGGGTGGAGCGGGTAGAAAATGCGGTTCTCGGCCTTGTGGCGCTCGCCGACGACGAGGAGATGCACTTCGGCTTGCGTGTTGTTGAGGAAACTATGGGCGATCCCGGTGCCGGCAGGAAATCCGACGGCGTCGCCGGGCTTCAGCCGATAGAGATGGCCATCGAGCCAGACGTCGGGCGCGCCTTCGATGACATAGACGAATTCTTCCTCGGCGCTCTCGGCATGCGGAAAAGATGTGCGCCGGCCAGGCGGCAAGCGCTCGTGATGAATGCCCAATTTCGTCAGGCCGAAATAGCGTCCGAAAGGCGCACCGATGCTCATCAACTCGTCGTCATCGTCATAATGCGAGTCGTCAGGCCGTTCGATCTCGCTCCAATGGACGACAAAGGCCGGCCGCTCCGACGTTGCCATGATAATCCTCCTGATGTGAGAGGTTCAGATGATTGAGAACACGGACATGCTGCCGTGAATAGAAGGCGACCGCAAGGGCGAAACGGCAGCCCGCACGCAAGCGGCGTGGCTGTCTGTCGCCATCCGGCTCGGGGGCGCCCTTCGCGCTAACCCTCTCTCCGTGAACGGGACGAAGGGCGGCGTCGGCAAAGCGAATTCTTATCAATGGCAGCCAAAACCCACGTTTCCTCCATTCCTGCGAGAGCACAGGAATGGGAAGAAATGTGGTGCCAGCCTGATCACTGGTGATACGAACGGCTCACTTGGCGGGCATGACGAGCGGCGCCCCTTTGCGGACGATGTAGGTTGCCAATTCCGACGCCTTGCCGCTGCCGACATTCTTCGCAGAGTGAGCGACGCCGGTGGGAATGAACAAGGATTGGCCGGCTTTAAGGGTAATCGGCTGCCTGCCCTCGAGTTGGTATTCCAGGGTTCCTTCGATGACGAAGGCGATCTCCTCGCCGGGATGCGAATGATTGGGGGCGAGAACGCCGGGCGCGAAATCGACGCGCACCTGAACGACCTCGTGGCCGGGCACATCGATATCGTTCTTGATGAGATCGGTGCGCTGTAGCGGCTGTTCCGCTTGTGCTGTCACTGCGCCGCCGAGAACAAGGGCGAGCGCGATAGCCTGGATCATTTTCATGTCGTCATCCTTCCTGAATTGACCATTTCCGACCGGTTGGCCGCATCGGGATTTAAGTCGATGATTGAACCAGGGATGTGTCTGCGGACCCCTATTTTTGTAAGCCAGTGTATCCTGCGGGGGCGGCAGGGCTGCGTGGGGTTGGATGGCTGGGAACAGCTACTCTTTGTGATATTGCGATGAGTTCTTTTGCCAAGCGATACAGACATTCCGTCGCGTCGCCCTTGCCAACCTGCCGTTATTTGGAGAAATAGCACTGCATCGACATGAGGAGACGGTATGGAAATCGTCCTGGTCACTGGGCCGGCCGGCGTCGGAAAATCCACTCTGTGCTGGGAGATGAGCGCTCAGCTTGCCGCTGAAGGCGTGGCGCATGCGGTTATTGAAACGGACGAACTCGATCGCGTGTTCCCGCGCCCTAGCCCGGAGGATCTTGAGAGACACCGGCCTGGAACGCTCGACGTCAGCAGCATCAACCTGGCGGCGATCTGGTCGACATACCGGGCCTTGGGGCACTCGCGCCTGATCATGTCAGGCGTCATGATGCACCTCGCTTTCGACCGGCGGTGGATTATGGCCGCAATACCTGATGCAGAGATCACCGTGGTTCGCCTGGCCGCCACGGAGCCGACGATCCTGGCGCGCCTCGCCCAGCGCGAGGTTGGCTCCGGTGCCGAAGAGCAGGCAGAGCGCTCGCTTCGACAAGCCCGGCGCATGGCGAGTGAAGATGCCACGGGCATGATCGTCGTGCACACGGACGGCAAGACACCCGAGACGCTGTCGAAGGCAGTTTTGCGGGAGGTGGGCTGGCTGAGGAACGGTTGAGGCCCTGGGCGGTAGCCTTCCGTAGGCGATGGCGAATTTGGCTGGAACGTGACCTCCTAGCGTGCCACTTTGGCGAGCGGCACGGCGGGCCTAAAAGAGATGTCTACCCATGATTGACCTGACTTGATGAGGAGCGTGGGGCGACGCCATTGCATGAATCACGCCGCCGACGACGAACCGGAGACCCTGACACCCGCCAGGCCGGCTATATTCGTCACCCCACCAGACGATTCAAAGTCGAATATCTTCTGCGTCACCAGCGCGGCGGCACCTCGGGCCCAGGAATTGTCCTCCCAGTCAGGCAAGAGGGGCGGGGCGGTTCGGAAGGTCCGGGCAGCGAGAGCTTCGCGCAGTGGCGTCAGGAAAGGGTCGCCGAGGGAGACGGCTTCGCCGCCGGCGACGATGACTTCGGGATCGGTAATGTTGACGAGATTGGCAAGGGCGGTGCCGATGCCGCGGCCGGAATCGGCGACGAGGGCGAGAGCCGCGGCATCACCTGATGCGAGCGCAGCCGTCAGTTCCGGCAGTCCCAGTTGCTCGCGGCCAGTCGCTTCCCGCCAGCGTCTCAGCATCGAGGCTTCGGAGTGATGGGCCATCAGGCAGCCGCGCTTGCCGCATTCGCAGAGCCGGCCGTTCTCTTCGTAGAGAGTGTGGCCGAATTTGCCGGCAGCACCATTGGCGCCGCGGTAGAGCTTGCCGTCGACGACAAGCGCGCAGCTGATGCCGACGCCGACGGCCAGAACGGCCATGTTGCGATGCTGGCGGCCGAGCCCGAAGAGCTGCTGGGCAATGGCATAGGCGTTGGTGTCGTCTTCCAGCCAGACCGGCACATGGACGCGGCTGGCGACCAGTGAGGCGAGGGGGACATTGTCCCATTTGAATCGGTAGCTGCGCACGCAGGCCGCCTGTTCGTGGTTGATGACGCCGGGCATGGAGATGCCGATGCCGGCGAGCTTGGCGTCGGGCCGGCCGGCGAGCTTCACCAGTTCAGGAACGGTGCTCGCCAGCAAGTCGGCGACCTTATCCGGGTCGTGGCCGTCGAGACCTACCCGCATGGCGGCGACGGGGTTGGTGGCAAGGTCGGTTGCCACGCACTCCACCGAATCGACCATGAGTTTGAAGCCGATGGCAAGCGCGTGCTCGTAGTTGATATCCACCGGGATCGGGCGACGGCCGGTGAGGCCGGGCACGGTCTTCCCTTCGATGACGATGCCTTCTTCCAAAAGGTCGGCGACGACGAAGGTGACGGCGGCCGGGCTCAAGCCGATGACGGTGGCGATATCGGCGCGGCTCCTCGGCCCCTCGCGCCGGAGGAGATTGAGGATGAGACGTCGGTTCATGGCTCTCGCCGTGGTCTGGTCGCCTTTCAGCTTCACGATTGAGTTCCTTAATTTTGTAAATTAATTATTGCAGGCTGGTTCGATCTATGCATAAGTTTGGCCGCCGATCAACTGAGCTAGGCGGATTATATGCCGGGATCGCGGGTGGATCGCAGCGTTGAATACCTGATCGAGCGCTTCGTGGAGGAGGTGCCGAGAAGGTGGTGTTTGATCGATCAACTGGGAGGAATTCAATGGCATTTTCGAAGCAATTTCCGTCGACGACCCGCAGAAGCTTCCTGAAAGGCGCGGGCATGGTTTCCGCCGCAGCGGTCAGCTGCAGCTTTCCCATCCCTGCGATCGCGCAGACCCAAGAGGTCACGATGATCTCGGCCGAAAACAATGGCGCTGCGCTCGAAGCGCTGAAGGCGATCGCCGCGAGCTTCAGCAAGGAAGCCGGCGTCAACGTCGTCATCAACAATATGGACCACGAGGCCCACAAGACGGCCATTCGCAACTATCTCGTCGCCGGCGCGCCTGACATTTGCTCCTGGTTTTCGGGCAACCGCATGCGCGCCTTCGTCAAGCGCGGCCTGTTCGACGACATCTCCGACCTTTTCGAGAAGGAGAAGTACAAGGACGTGCTGGGTGCCACGGCCGGCGCCGTCACCGACGGGGGCAAGCAATATGGCCTTCCCACCGGCGGCACGCTCTGGGGCATGTTCTACCGCAAGGATGTGTTCGAGCAGCATGGCCTGACCGTGCCGAAGACAGCCGAAGAGTTCATGGCCTATGGCGACAAGTGCAAGGCCGCGGGCATCACGCCGGTGGCGATCGGCACCAAGGAATTGTGGCCGGCGGCCGGCTGGTTCGACCAGATGAACCTGCGCGTCAACGGCCTCGACAAGCATATGGCGCTGATGAACGGCGAGATGAGCTATCTCGATCCCGCGTTGACGCCGGTTTTCGACCAGTGGGAGGCTATGATTTCGAAGGGGTTCTTCACGGAGAACCATACGTCCTTCGGCTGGCAGGAGGCCGCGGCGCTGCTGGCGCAGAAGAAGGCCGGCATGATGAACCTCGGTGCTTTCCTGCGCTCGGCTTTCACCGCCGAAGATCTGCCGCAGCTCTCCTATGCGACCTTCCCGGTGCTCGACGCCAAGGTCGGCCACTTCGAGGAATTCTCGGTCAATTCGATCCATATTCCCGCCAAGGCCAAGAACAAGCAGGGCGCACGCGAATTCCTCGCCTATTTCTACAAGCCGGAGAATCTGGCGGCCTATCTGGAGCCGGCCGGCAACGTGCCACCACGCAACGATCTGCCGCCGAGCAAGGATCCGCTCGTCAATGTCGCCGTCGAGACGATGAAGACGGTGCAGGGCACGTCGCAATATTACGATCGTGACAGCGACCCCGACATGGCGCAGGCAGGTCTCGTCGGCTTCCAGGAGTTCATGGCCAAGCCCGACCGGCGCAAGGCCATCCTGACGCGCCTCGAAGGCACGCGCAAGCGGATTTACAAGATCTGACCTGGACGTCTCAGCCCAGTTTGTTGGTAGGCTGCGCCCTTCACTCGACGTCATCCTCGGCCTTGTGCCGAGGATCTGCTGCGCATCGACGTGGGTAGATGCTCGGGACAAGCCCGAGCATGACGAAAGAGAGGTTGGAGGGCTTTGCCCGCAGCCTACTCTTCGCCTGGGTGGCAAGGCGCCGTACTATAATATGAGGCTCCTGATATGTTGATGTTATGGCGCCGCCAGCGTTGGTGGCTTACCCCGACTTTGCTCATCGCGCCCGCGATCGTGCTGTTCTTCACGGTCATCCTGCTGTCGGCCGTCAGGAGTCTCTGGATCAGCCTGCACGACTGGGATGGCTTCGGCCCGATGGTCTGGATCGGCTTCGGCAATTACGTCGAGCTTTACAACGATCCGCAATTCTACGTGTCGCTGAAGAACAACCTGATCTGGCTGGCGATGTTCATGGCGGCACCACCTCTCGGGCTCGCCATCGCGCTGCTGGTCAACCAGAAAATCCGCGGCATGCGCTTCCTGAAGTCGCTGTTCTTCATTCCGCTGGTTCTTGCCTCGGTGACGGTCGGCGTCGTCTTCACCTGGGTCTATACGCCGGAGTTCGGGTTGCTCGCGCTGATCTTCAGGGCGTTCGGGGCGACGGCGCCGGCGGTTCTCTCCGACGAGCATTTCGTCACTTTCGCCATCGTGATTGCCGCGCTCTGGCCGCAGATCACCTTCTGCATGGTGCTCTATCTCGCCGGCCTCAACAATTTGAGCGAAGAGCTGATCGGGGCAGGGCGCGTCGACGGGGCGAGGGGCTGGAATATGTTGTGGCACATCGTGCTGCCGCAGCTGACCCAGGTCACTTTCATCGCCATTGCCGTCACCGTCGTCGGGGCGCTCAGGTCCTTCGACATGGTGTCGGTGATGACGAACGGCGGTCCTTTCGGTTCGTCCTCGGTTCTCGCCTACCAGATGTTCGAACAGTCGATCTTCTCCTACCGCTTCGGTTACGGCGCGGCGATCGCCTCGGTGCTGTTCGTGATCATGGCCGTCTTCATCGTCTGGTACCTCAGCCGCATCATCCATACCGAAGAAAGGGGAGGCTGATGTATCCTCGTCCCATTCCCGATGCCGCCATCTGGCAGCGCCGCCTCTACGTGCTCGCTGTCGTCATCGTCCTGCTGCTCTGGCTCTGCCCACTGTTTGCGATCATCCTCACCTCGTTCCGCTCGACCGAGGATGTGATGGGCGGCAATCTGTGGGGATGGCCGACCGGCATCGGCGTCATCGATAATTATACTGATGTCTTTACACAGACACCGATGGCCCGCTATTTCCTCAACAGCCTGACGATCACCATTCCCTCGGTGATCGGCGTGCTGGTGCTGAGCACGCTCGCCGGCTATGTGCTGTCGCGCTATCGCTTTCCCGGCAACATGCTGATCTTCGCGCTGTTCGTCGGCGGCAATTTCCTGCCGCACCAGATCATGATGATCCCGGTGCGCGATCTGATGGTCCGGCTCGACCTGATCGATACGACGGCGGCGCTGATCATCTTTCATGTGGCCTTCCAGACCGGCTTTGCGACGTTGTTCATGCGCAATTTCATCGCGGCATTGCCCGATGAACTGTTCCAGGCGGCGCGCGCCGAGGGGGCGTCTCCCTTCCAGACGCTATGGCATGTGGCGATCCCGCTGGTGCGGCCGGCGCTGGCCGCACTCGCCATCCTGATCTTCACCTTCATCTGGAACGATTATTTCTGGGCCGTGGTGCTGACCGTCAGCGACTCCGTCAAACCTGTGACTGCCGGCCTTGCCAATCTTCGCGGCGAGTGGGTCTCGGCCTGGAACCTGATTTCCGCCGGCACCATCGTCGTCGCCGTACCGCCCGTCGTCATGTTCTTCCTGATGCAGCGGCACTTCATCGCCGGTCTGACGATGGGCGCGGTGAAGGGATGAGCGATCTCGACAACGAGCCCTTGGAAGTTCCGATTTCAACAGCAGAGAGCCAGGACGCATGACCAGTCTCGAACTCCGACAGATCAACAAGAATTACGGCGCCTATCATGCGCTGCGCGGCATCGATCTTTCCGTAGCGCAAGGCGAGTTCATCGTCATGGTCGGCCCCTCCGGCTGCGGCAAATCCACGCTTTTGAAGACGATCGCCGGCCTGGAGGAGATCTCCTCCGGCCAGATCCTGATCAACGGCCGCGACGTCAGCAAACAGGAGCCAGGGGATCGCGGCATTGCTATGGTTTTCCAGTCCTATGCGCTCTATCCGCATATGACAGTGGCGGAGAACATGGGCTTCGGCTTGCGCATGGCCAAGCGCCCGAAGGCCGAGATCGAGGCGGCGGTGGCGCGCGCAGCCAAGATCCTGAGGATCACCGATCAGCTGGGGAAACGGCCGAAGCAGCTCTCCGGCGGGCAGCGGCAGCGCGTGGCGATCGGCCGGGCGATCACCCGTTCGCCCGACGTCTTCCTCTTCGACGAGCCGTTGTCGAACCTCGATGCGGCACTCAGAACCCAGATGCGCGTCGAACTCAGCAGCCTGCATGCCGAACTCGGCGCCACCATGGTCTATGTCACCCACGACCAGGTGGAGGCCATGACCATGGCAAGCCGCATCGTCGTCTTGAACCAGGGGGTGATCGAGCAGGTCGGCTCGCCGCTCGAACTCTACCGCAACCCAGACAATCTCTTCGTCGCAGGCTTTCTCGGTGCCCCGCGGATGAACTTCCTCGGCGTTACCCTCGACGAAGTGTCCGGCCGCAATGTCACGGTCTCCGCACCAGGCCTCGTGCCGGTGACGGTGGAACTGGCGGAGGCGACGGTGCTGGCGAAGGGCACCAGCCTGACGCTCGGTGTGAGGCCGGAAAACATATCGATGGTCGCCGACGGGGCGCAGGGCGGAGCGATCAACGGTCAGGTCCGGCTGGTCGAGCATCTCGGCCGCGAAACCATTCTCTATGTCGATGCCGGCAATCTCAGGACCATCGCCTCGGAAAGCGGCACCGGCAACATCACGGTGCAGCTGAGCTACGTCGCGCCTTTTGCCGCCGACCAGAGCGTGGCGCTGAAGCTCGACGCCAACGAACTTTATCTCTTCTCACCCGATGGCGGACGCACGATCAGCGCCCGCAAGACGACCCTCGACAGATAATCACAGGAAACATCACCGTGTCCGACAAGACTCTCTCCGTATGGAACCCCGTCAAGACCGACCGCTTCCTCGTCGGCGCCCCGCATTATCCCGAGCACGTCGATGAAAGCTACTGGGAGCGCGACGCCGAGCGCATGGCGAAAGCCGGCTTCAACGTGGTCAGAATGGCCGAATTCGCCTGGCATATTCTAGAGCCGAGGCTCGGCACCTTCGATTTCGACCTGTTCGACCGTGCCATCGCCATGCTCGGGCGCTACGGCATCGACACGATCATGTGCACGCCGACGGCAACGCCGCCGCGCTGGCTGACCGTGGCGCATCCAGAGATCTTAAGGGTCGACGGCAAGGGCCGGCCGATGAGCCATGGTTCGCGCCAGCATTGCGACACGGCAAGCCCGGTCTTTCGCGAACACAGCCGGCGCATCACCAGAGCGATGGCCGAGCATTATCGCGACAATCCTTTTGTCGTCGGCTGGCAGACCGACAACGAGTTGAACACCAGCATGCCGGAGAGCTTTTCGACGGCAACGCTCACCGAATTCCAGGCCTTCCTCGCGAGCAAATACGGCGAGATCGGCAAGCTCAACACGGCGTGGGGCGGCGATTTCTGGGCGACGGCTTATGACAGCTTCGACCAGGTGGTGCTGCCGATCGAATTCGGCCCGACCTTCCCGAGCCCCGGCCATCTGCAGGATTATCACCGCTTCCTCGCCTTCTCGACGGCGCGTTTCCAGCACGACCAGGTCGAGATCCTGCGCGCCGTCAAACCCTCCTGGTTCGTTTTCCACAATCTGGGTGGCCTCAGGGATATCGACTTTCGCGGCCAGTTCACCACCGATCTCGATTTCGTCGGCTACGACATCTATCCGATGCTCTATGACGAGTTCCAGCGGCTCGGAAACCACGCCAAGGTCCAGGCGCTGCACCTCGATATCTGTCGCGGCTTCTCCGGCAACTACATCGTACCTGAGCAGCAGTCGGGCTTCGGCAGCCAGCCGGGCTTCTGCACGCTGACGCCGGAGCCGGGGGAGCTGCGCCGCATGGCGCTTTCTTCGGTTGCCCATGGCGCCGACGGCCTGATGTTCTTCCGCTGGCGGCCCGCCCATTTCGGCGCCGAGATCTACTGGATGGGCATCATCGATCATGACGATATTGGCCGCCACCGCTATGAGGAGGCCAAGCGCTTCGCGACCGAAATGACGGCGCTGAAGGACAAGATTCTCGGCACCTATGTGCGCATGGATGTCGGCATCGCCGGCTCCGATTTCGACAATCAGGAAGCGCACAAGACCTATCCGATCGGCCTGCCGAGCCCGCAGGACGATGCGATCCTGCTGCACCAGTATTGCTACGACCGCGGCATTGCCTGCGGTTTCATTCATCCTGAGGACGATCTTTCCAAGCTGAAGCTGCTCTATGTGCCCCATTGGGTGATGTGGAAGGACGAATGGACCGAGAGGCTGAAATCCTTCGCCGAGCAGGGCGGCACCGTCGTCATCGGCGCGCGCACCGGCACGCGCAACGAAGACAACCACGTCATCCGCGAGACCGCGCCCGGCACCTCGCTGTCGCAGCTCACAGGCGTGCGTGTCGAGGATTTCGGCCGTCTCGCCGCCCCCGGCGCCAACGGGCTTTTTGATGTGATGGAACGTTCGGGCGGGCTTGTCATTCCGCCGAACAAGCCGGCCGAATCGCACCGGCGCGAACGCCGCTTCAAGATCGGCAACCGCGAACTGGCTGCCGGCTATTTCTATGAAAACCTGGCAATCGCAAGCGATGTCGAAGTGGTTGCGGCCTGGTCCAACCGCTATGCCGAGGGCCAGCCGATGGCGACGTCGCGCAAGCTCGGCAAGGGGCAGGTGGTCTATGTCGGCACCTATCTCACCCCGGATCTGACGGCAGCTCTTGCCGAGCGGCTGTTTGCACCCGTCGGCATCGAGCCGCTGCTCGGCGACCTTCCTGAGGGCGTCGAGGTGACCATGCGGATGAATGACGACCGCCGGCTGTTGTTCATCCAGAACTACACCGACCAGCCGGCCGCCATCGGCGGCGTTCCCGCTGGCCGCGATCTCCTCGATGACGAAAAGCCCGTTGCCGGCAGGCTCGATCTCGAAGGCTACGGCTGCGCGATCATCGAGCTCGCGGGGTGAGTTGCACTCGCCAGGCGAAAGCGTGGCGAGGGCTGCTGCTGCATTCTCCGTCGTCCTCGGCCTTGAGCCGAGGATCCATATCACGGGCGCCGACGGGTGCCATTGTCGATGCTCCGGTCGGTCCCCGGAGGGACTCATTCATAGCGCAGAGGCGCCGATCACGTCCTTTCAGGTCGAGAAGCGAGTCAGGCGTAGGTCATGACCGTTCAATTAAGCCGGCATCCGGGACAGCTTCCAATCGTAGGACCGCAAGAAGCTCACCAGCTCTCGCATGGCGGCACTGGAGTGTCTTTTGCTCGGGTAATAGAGATACCAGCTTGGCAAAAGAGGACTCCAATCCTTCAGAACCTCCGTCAACCGGCCGTTCGTCAGGTCGGGTGTGGCGTAGTCCTCGAAGACATGGGCCAATCCGCATCCGGCGACAGCGGACTGCAATTCGTTGTGTGCCGAACTCACCGTCAATCGTCCCTCCGGCAAGACTTCGAGAGCGTCTCCGCCCTTTTCAAATTTCCAGGATACCAGCGTGCCGCCGGGAAATCGTCGTCGAATGCAGTTGTGGCCGGCGAGATCATTGGGGGTCAGAGGCAGGCCATGCTTTGCAATATAATCCGGCGACGCCACGATCGCGTATCGAAGCGATGGTCCCAGCGGTACTGCGATCATATCTTGTGCCAGTTGTTTTCCGAACCGAACGCCCGCGTCAAAGCCTTGCTCGACGATGTCGATGACGGCTGCGTCGCTGATGAGCTCGACCTTGATGTCCGGGTATGTGTCCATAAAGGCGAACATTGCCGGACAGAGCAGGTGATCGATTGCGGGGCCTGGCGCATTGATACGAAGGGTGCCGGACGGGTTTTCCTTTAACTGGTTAAGGTCATCGACTGCGAGACGGATGTCCGTCAAAGCTGGACCGAGGCGCAGCAGGAGACGTTGTCCCGCCTCCGTCGGCGAAACGCTTCTTGTTGTCCTGTTGAGCAGGCGGATGCCGAGCGCCTCTTCCAAAGCGTTGATTGTCTGGCTGAGTGCCGATGATGAAACGCCTCGCTCCAGGGCAGCGGCCCTGAATCCGCCGCACCTGACGATCGCCGCAAAAACATCCAGGCTATCCAAACGAAGCTGATCCATTGCGAAGTTTACCTTATCAAGCTGCGTAGATTTGCTCGTCTTATCAGCGCAGTGATTTGAGGTCATCTAAATACCTCAACCGCACATGCGGATTGTCGACTGAAAGGAAAAGCAATGGATCGACTCACATTGAACCGGCGAACGGTCATGGTTTCAGCGGTTGCTGGAACGGCCGCTCTGCTGCTCGGAGGTTCAGCCAGATCAGGCAATGCGCAGGTGCAGAGCCCGGACGCCCGTAATGTTGGATATTATCGATTTCGGGTCGGGCAGATCAAAGCGACAGTTTTGAGCGATGGCGTGATCGGCGGCCCACCGACGGTCTATGCCAACGATGCTCCAGAGGCCGAGCTGCAGGAGGTCCTTCGTCGCGCTTTCCTTCCTACCGATCACATGACCCTTCAACTCAACACGCTGCTGCTGGAGGTCGGCGACAGGCGGATATTGCTTGAGGCGGGAGCCGGGGCCACGATGGGACCGAATGCGGGGCGTGTGTTCGACAATCTCGCCGCCATCGGTCTCGATGCAGGCGATATCGACACGATCGTGGTGTCCCACACGCATCCTGATCACGTCGGCAATCTCAGCACTTCCGAAGGCAAAAAAGCGTTTCCCAATGCCACCGTCTACGCACCCCGGGCAGACTGGGATTTTTTTGTGCGCAACAATCCCGATCTCTCCTACATGCCGGTACCAAGGGACTTTCGTGATCGGTTTGCAGCAGCGATCAAACGGAGTGTCGAGCCGATCGCAAAGGACATCGAGCTCTACGAAGCAGGTGCGGAAATCGTGCCGGGCCTCACCACGATCGCTGCGCCTGGACATACGCCTGGCATGGCAACATTCCTGGTCCACTCAGGAAACCACCAACTGCTCCTCACTGCGGACCTTGCCTATCACCCGGTCGTCAACATCGACCATCCATGGCGACCCGGACCTGACCGAGACAAGGATACCGCGCTCGCGTCGCGCCGCCGCATATTCGATATGGCCGCGACCGATAAGCTCCTTGTTCTCGGGTTTCATTACCCTTTCCCGGGGCTCGGACGAATGCTCAAGACCGACATGGGTTACGCCTGGGTCCCGGCGGGCTGGCAGTTCTAATCAGATATCGACCTGGAGGTGTTCTCATGACCCGAACGACAATCGGTCGGCGGCGCTTTTTGGGTGCGATGGGGCTGACTGCCGTCAAAACTAGGCCATTCGTATCGCAAGGCAGTTCACTCCCCTAGATTTCGCTGGAAGAACGCGACCACTTCAGCATTGAACTCCCTGTGGAAAGCGGCACGGTCGAAGCCCGGAGCATCGATACACACTTCCGAAGACAGTTGGGTTTTAGGGCACATCGTCAAAAATGACAGATGGACGGCGTTGGGGACGATTCGGAAGTCAGGCTTTTCCGGCAATACACGCGCAAGTGTCGCCACATTTTCCGGCGATGCGCCGCCACCCCCTCCCAGCTCCGATCCCCATAGCTGAAGCGGAATCGTGACGTCCCTCACGCTATCTCTAGTCTGAAAGACGATGCTGAGGGGGTCTGCGACCACCATCGCCCTGATGCGGGAATCATGCGTTAGCGTCTGGGGCAACGGAGGCTGTTGCGGAGGGCGGGTTTGATTGGCCTGCGGGCAGCCGACTGCTTTCGGGTCGGCGCAACGCGGCGGCAACTTGCTGAAATCTGGACTGGCCCCAGCAAGAACAAGACCAGTATAGCCGCCCTGAGAGAAGCCATAGAAGCCGATCCTTTGCGGGTCGATCTTGGCGGAATCCGGGAAGTCGGTGAGTATGAAATCAATGGTTCGTTTGATATCGACGGGTCGTCCGATCAGGGCGCTCAAGCCATTCCCGCGGCTCATATCGGCGTGGTTTGCGTATGGATGATTGATAGCGACCACGACAAAGCCGGAATCGGCCAGGGCCTCGGCCGTGTCATGATGGCCAAGATACCAGCCGCCATAGCCGTGCGAGATGATCACGAGCGGCAACCTTTCTCCAGCAATCGGGCAATCCGGAACCGCTGGAATCGTGAGCGCTCTGATCTGCATTTCTTCAGGCGCTTTGATGCAAGGCGACCACATCACCGCGTCGATTGCCGGACCATCCCGCCCGCCCGGGATGTGAAGGTATTTCAGGCCTGCCGCCTGCGCAGTCGACATAGTGAGACAAAAAGCGGCCGCGAGGGCCAAGCATATGCGTGTCATGGTGATTGCTCCGATCCGAGAGAATTATGCGGCGGCCCGGCCTTTCACCGCGCGGCTCGTGTCGAGAACGAGAAATTCGGCGACGTTGGTTTTCGCTACTACCTTGCAATAACAGGTAGCGTGTTATAAACAGCCTGTAAATACTGGAAATGACATGGTTGACTCAATCCAAATCCAACTGAGAAAAGGCGCGCTCGATCTGTGCGTCCTCGCCGTGCTGTCACGGGGTGAGAGCTATGGTTATGAAATCGCCAGCACCTTGGTCGCGGCTGTCGGTATGGGTGAAGGGACTATCTATCCCCTGATGCGCCGCATGCAGAATGATGGCCTTGTGGCCACCCGACTTGTCGAATCCAGCAGCGGGCCGCCCCGTAAATACTATCGGCTCACGCCGCTCGGTGAGACCGCTTTCGAGGCGCATCGCAGCGACTGGCGCTCCTTTACGGCGGCCGTCGATAAACTTCTTGAGGATTTATCATGACCAGGGATGCCTTTCTGAACACGCTGCGGCTTGGGCTTCGCGGTCTTCCACGCGAAGAGATCGAAGAAATCATGTCCGACTATTCGGCCCATTTTGCCGAATCCGAGAGCCGGGGACGCAGCGAGGCGGAGGTGGTCTCGGCACTCGGTGAGCCTGCCAGGATCGCGCGGGAACTGCTGGCCGACATCGGACTGAGGCGTTTCGAAAAGCATTGGAGCCTCTCGAACCTTATCGCTGCGGCGATGGCACTGGCCGGACTGGCTATTGTCGATCTCCTTCTCCTGCTGCCGTTGTTCTTACTGGCAATTCTACTGGCGGTGGGGTTTGTTGCTGGACTGTTGGCGATTGCAGCAGCCGGATTGAATGTCATTGTCACGGCTTTGCTTAACCCAGGTGACGCGTTGATGGCTCTGCTGGCCCGCCTTTGTATCGGCGCTGGACTTGTGAGCGGCTTCCTCGGAGGCGGCGCTTTGCTTCTAATGGGGCTGGGGGTCGGTATCCGCGTACTCGGCCAGTATGCGCGATTGCATTTCCGTCTGGTCCGGCCGGATCGGCTCGGCAACTGAGAATTTCAACCAAAGTTATCGAAGGGACGAGACATGACCCGCACACTGGCATTCATCGCGGCAGGTGGACTGATCGGTGCTGCCGCCTTTCTGACGCTCGGAACCGTTCTTTCCGGATCTGGCTGGGCCAGCGCAGCATATTTATGGAACGGGGGATCGACGTGCGAGACTGCGAGCGGCACGCAGCAGCAAATTACGCTGCCTTTTATTGCGGGCGACAGGCTGGTGATCGACTTGCCCGGCTCCATACACTACCGGCCGGGGGAAAAGGCAGAGGTTGTCGTCAGCGGAGACTCAGCGCTGCTCAGTCACCTGCGCATCGAATCCGGCCGACTGGGCCTGGATTGCGCGCCTGGCTGGTCTGCGTCGCAGCTCGATGTCAAGCTATCGGGGCCAGCCATCACCAGATGGGATTTGCTCGGCAATAGCGACCTGACTCTGTCGCAGATCAACCAGCCGGAGCTTCAGGTGAACATCAAGGGCAGCGGAAATTCCTCCGCGACCGGAATTGCAGACGCAGTTAATCTCAGCATTTCCGGCTCTGGCGAAGCCCGGTTTGAAGGCCTGACTGCGCAGTCGGCGACGGTGAAAATCCGTGGGAGCGGCGATGCAAAGGTGACCGCAAAGGTAGATGCGGATGTTTCGATTTCCGGGAGCGGCAATGTCGAGTTGTCGGGGCATCCGGCGATGCGGCGTGCAGAGATCAAGGGTAATGGCCGCATCGTGCAGATACCGTGAACAAGGACGTCATCCGGCTCGACGCGTCAATGTCAGCAAATGGCGCCTAGTTGCCATGCCTAGCAAGGCTGCTGGTCCTCCACACCGAATTCAGGATTCTTTGTTCAGGTGCAAGTGGCACACCGCTTACAAGTTCAACCAGGACCGCGTCCAGTCGACAAGCGTGCCGATGGTTCCAAAGAACAGCGACCTATAGCGGGGCCCCTAATCGGGCCTCGCTCGCTGCGCAGCGGTTTGCGTTGGAAAATATGCAAAAAAAAGCATTTCCGTACTCAAACAAAACGGAAATGCTCTCTTAATTTAGTGCGGAGCTATACTGATCAGCTCCACACTGCTCGCACCTGAATTCGTGGCTATTCGTCTGATGTCGCCGGCGCGGCGTTCTCCAGCGAGGTGCGAATTTGATCGATCTTCCCGTTTGCGTCGCCAACCCCGAGAATGGTTTTGGCCTGGCTCAGAACCGCGGGACTGACTTGACCGGTTTTCGTTGCGGAAGCCAATGCGTCCTCCAGCGCCTCATCCCCCAACAGAGGGTCATCGGCCGCAGGCTCGATTCCGTTGTCGAGCTCATACTGGGCATAAGCCATGGCATAGGCGGCGATGGCGGTCATGCGCGGGTCCGACGTATGCATCAACGCCTTGTAGTTTCGCTTCAAGGAGTTCAGGCCCGCAAGTTGCGCCGACAGGTTCTTTTCTTTGGTGCTGACTTTTTTCTCGTCCGCCTTGTCGGACTTGGACTTGCTTACCGCCTCAGTGGACTTGCCTTTCGCGCCTTGCGATTTGCCATGGGTTGAACCGCTACCTTGGCTGCTGCTGCCATGGTTGCCGCTGTTTCCACTGCCGCCGTGACCGCCGCCATTGCCCCCACCGTTGCCGCCACCGTTTCCACCGCTCTTTGCTTGTGCGGTCATGTCCATTCCGGCAATCGTTGCCGGGCTTGCTGCAAGAGCCAGCGAAAGCGCGGCCAAGGACGCTAGGGTTGCTATCCGCATTGTTTTCCTCCAAGTCGGGTCAAGCGCGGTGCAGATGCACGGCTTGAACAGATACGAGAGGTTAGACGGTGATCGCGCGTTGCACATCGGACCGAGGTCCGATGTCGGCCCCGGCAATGGTCTTAGACGGCTTCGTATACTTAACGATTCCTGGTCGGGACGGGAAGCCGGGAGACCGAGGAGCCGAGGCGTAACTTCGAGATTTCGGATGTTTAATTTGCTCCCGGGACCGGGCAGTCCAGGTCCCCGTCATTGCACTTCAGGTAAACCTTGAGCGCTTCCGTGCGGCTTTGAGTCAGGCCGTCGTGGCACGAACTGTTGACGAACGGATAGGCGGTGCCACCCTGGACGGTCGAGCTTTGGAAATTGCACTCGGCATCACGGAATGCAATCCATGCCTTCTGGGTCGCTACGAGAAGCTTGGTGGTGTCGGCATCATCCTTCAGCCGACCTTCGATCTCCTTGTAGACCTTGTTCATCTCCGCATCCGACTTCTTCAGGGATTCAGCAGCGCAGATGTTCATGTCTGACTGATTTGTCTTATCGCCGCAGTTATCATCTGCAAATGCGAACGTTGACGTCGTCAGGACCAAAGTGACGGACAGCAACAAAGCTCTCATAATGGACCTCTTTCCGATTGAATGGATATCCAAACACCGCATGCCCCGTTGCCGGTATTAACCCCATTTCTGCTCCCTGCCATCAAGCCGACGTCATCTCACCATTCATTTTCCATGGGTTGGTGACGGTTTCATTACCTTGGGTACGCCTTGCTGAGCGAGCACGATACATTCCAGGCTGGCAGTCCATTTTCGGTAAGCTATCTCGGCCATACCTTGGCATAACTGGAAACAGCTCGCCGATCCGGGAGCCGCGGGCCTGTTATCGAAAACATGTCGACTTGATGCAGGACGCCTCGCTGGGTTTTGCGAGAGCGTCAAATGGCATTCAATAGAGAGTCACGCCAGGCGCAAATCGACAAGCGGGTGTAACTTCTTGAGATTCGGCAGCGATTTCGCTTGCCAAGGATATTGGCTGGTGCCTTTGACGACGAGCAGGAGGTCGCCCATCTTTCTGGCTTCAATCGTCAGCTTGGCCAGGAGATTTATGCCAGAGGAGTTGAGGAACTCGAGACCCGTCAGGTTGAATGTCACCTGTTTGTGCCCCTCATGGAGCAATCCTGATATCAACGAGTAAATGGGCGCATAGGCGTCCGGTCCCGCCAGCCGGAATACGCCATCGAAATAGACCTCGTTTTTCTCAGCCCATACGCGGAAGTTTTCGTCGCTGATTTCCATTCTTCGCTCACAGATTGGAGGAGGGCGGCATCGCCACGGCTGCAGTCGTCGTCAGTATGATACGCTGGTTATCGTTCCCTTCGAATGCCCATGCCATTTTTGCATCGTAATCGCTCAGAAGGGTCAGCAATCCCAAGCCCGAACCGCTTTCTGCCGATATGGCATTGGTTTCGATTTGCTCAAGAAGAAGTTCCCCGGGGTCCCTCGATTGAAGGCGATGCAGCAGTTGCTGAAAGCGAGAAGATGTCACGCCATCGATCGTGTTCTTCACCCTTATTAAAAAAGTACCGTCGAATATGCCGGCTTCAATGAGGATCTCCCCAGGCTGTCGAAACTTGACGGCATTTTCGATCAGCTCATTGCTGAGATATCCGATGTCATGATGCGCCTGCACATAGTCTTTTCTCGAACGTGAATACCGCAGAGCCATGACTTCCGCTATAAAATCGGAAGTCATTCCTGAGTGCTTCCATCCAAGCTGAAGCGGTCCGTCGCTTAACGTGAGACGCGTGCTTGAATCCAAGCTTATGCCCGCCAGAGATTCGATACCATATACCGTTGGCGTCATGTCTCACCTATGTCGCACTGCGAGAAGCGTGATGTCGTCGTAAATCTTCTGCGATCCGATGAAGAGCATTAATGTCGCTACAATTCCGGAGACGACTTTCTCAGCGCTCTGGTCCTTCAAGCGCAGTGCTTCGCGGCACAGACGTTCGATGCCAAAGAGTTCTCCAGCGTCGTTTTCGGCTTCTGTTACGCCGTCCGTATGCAGGAGTATGAGGTCGCCCGTCTCGAAGGTTATTTCCCGGGTTTTAATGAAGGCAGAAATATCGGCTTCCAGCCCGATCGGTATACCCAGATCCAGGGTGTCTATGCGCTCGACCTCGCCGTTCGCCCGCACGACGACAACTTCCTCGTGTTGTCCCGACAGGATCATCTCTTTGCCGTCGTAGTCAAGAAACGCCAGAGTGAGATGCTTATCGATTTTGGTCCTCACTATATTTTTAAACAGGGCGCTGTTCAGGTCTGTGAGAAATTTGACTGCGTCGGTATTTCCTGCTTCCTGCAGGGCGCGGGCGACGGACTGAACCATCAACATCAGCACGCCGCTTTCGAGCCCGTGTCCGGTGACGTCGCCGATGCCAATCTTCAACCGATTTCCGCTCTTCAATACGTCGTAATAGTCGCCGCCGACTTCTTCTGCAGGTCTCATATAGGCCGCGATCTCAAGGGCCTGAAATTCCTCAAGCTCCTGGTGCAGCGGAAGAACCATGAGCTGGATCCTCTCGGCGACGGCGAGTTCCGTTCCGAGACGTCGATTTTCTCGCTGGAGCTGTGCGTTCAGGGTCGAAATCTCTTCCTTTGCATCTTCGATTTGAGCTGTTCGCTCTTCGACAAGCTGCTCGAGATTTTCCGTGTGATAGCTGATCTGTTCGGCCATCCGATTGAATGCTTCACCAGCCTCGCCGACCTCATCTTTGCTTGTTATGGCCACCCTGACCGAATAATCTTTCGCCTGAATCCGTTTGGCGGCATCTGCAAGTGCACTGATTCCGCTCGTTATTCGTTTCGAAGCCGCAATTACTGCTATAGCCACAACAAGCAGTGACATTAGGATCGCCAGGATTTGGTAGAGCACAATCCGGTTGGTAGCTTCCGAAATTTTGGCTTGGGCCGCATAGAGGGAGGCCTGGATTTCTCGTTCAGGCACAACCACCCCCAGCAACATCGCCTCTTGCCGAGCCGGGCCACTGACCCAGAGATTGGTCGCCGGCAGTTTCTTGACGATAGCGATATAGGGGACCTCGTTGCCGTCCTGCTGCAACAGCAGGTGCTGAATGCCCTGTTCTCGGTCAAGAGCCAGTTTGGCGATGGCAGGCTGGGAGCTTCCCTTCAGGGAGCGCTCCAGGCCGGTCAAGGCGCCGGCTCCGCTCGCATCGCTCGCAGAACGCAGACCGAGGGTTTTTTCTCCTGTGCTGTTGATCGCCACAACGTTTCCGTCGGACATTGCGAGAAATCCAAAGCCGGACTGGGCCACTTTCACATTCTCAACAATCTGCGCGAGCTGGTCGAGTGTGATGTCCGCGCCAGCCGTCCCGGCGACATCCTGCCGGTCGGCTGTCCACAATGGATGAAAGAAACTGACGATCAGCTTTCCGGTAATGGCATCGGTATATGGAGCGGTCTGCGTGATATCGTCGGCGACCGGCCGCGTTTTCGCGTCCTTGGCCCAGCTCTGCCAGGACTCGTAAAGCCCGGGGAAAAAGAAGTCCCAGAAATCGGCTTCGTTGTGCCCCGAATAAAGGCGATCGAAGGTCTGAGCCTGGTCGGTGTAGGGCGCCGTCCTGAAGATTGGCCGTTCTTTCGGTCCGATGTAGTACATCTGCAGCTTGGAAGCGCCGTGCTGCAGCAGGCTCGGCGCAACGATGTCGAGAACCGCGCTCGTCTCTAGATCGCGCTGGATGTCGGGTTTCGGCCGATGGTCAGGTCCGAGCAAGTAACCCCAGACGCTCACAACCGAAGCGGAGCCGGGCAGGTTCTGAGACCATTTTCCCTTCTCGTCGTAAACAAGGCTGACGCTGCCAGGCGATGTGCGCGCGATCGCCGCGCCGACATCGGAATTACGCTCGGGATCGTCGATTTGCGCCTGGAGCACACCTGCCAAGGTGCCGACGTCGCTATGAACCTGCCGCAGGAGCAAACTCACCTGGGCTGCGGTGGAATCGGCATATGTGCGGATGTATTCCTGGCTTGCTGCTTCCAGACCCTGTCCGACTTCGAGGGTGGCGTCGCGCGACAGCCTCTGAACATTCCAAAGTGCTAGTCCGCCGCTGACCAGCAGATCAAAGAGGACAGCTCCACCGACAACCAAGATGAACTTTGCCCGAAATGAACCTAGTCTTGCCGGTCTTTTCGATGAGCTTCTGTCCATCACAGTGGCTTTCGGCCGGAAGCTGCCCAGATCGGCCAGCCTGCATAACCCTTGGGGTGAAGAGCAGCAAAGACATGATCTTTGAATCCCTGCCGGAACCTGCGAATGAAATCCGATGAGTCACCCCGCCGAACGGCCATCTCACCCGCGTAGACATTTTCCCAAGCTTCGATGATGTCTGCGAAGTCTTGGGGATCCCCGTCAAGGTTCGTGACCACAAAGCAATCGACCTTGATGCTATCGAAACCCGCGTCGGTGAGGAGATGGCGGCTTTTCGGCCCCATCTCGACATCCATGTCGAAGTGCTTGAACAGTTTGGCGACTTCCTCGTAAGTCCATTTTATGGATTCAGCATGTGGCTCGCCCAGACAATGCGAATTTTTTTCGTTCGTGATGTAGACGCGGCCGCCAGGTTTACAGATGCGGTAAAGCTCCCTGAGCAGCATCTCGGGACGGTTGAAAATCTGCAGTGAATGTCGGCAGGTGACAAAGTCGAATTGATTGTCTCGCAGCAGCATTTGCGACGCGTCACCATACGTGTACTCGATTCCCTGCAGATCGAAATCGGCAGCGACCCTGCGAGCATATTCGAGGCTGCGCACGGAATGATCCAGCGCAACAAGGCGTGCCGGTTTAAATTCCCGTTGAACCAGGGCGGCGAAATCACCAATTCCGCAACAGATATCTGCGATGACAAGACCGCTGCGCAGGCCGTGGCGAGGCAACAGTTCGCGTTCGTGCCTCCATGTCATTTTCGTCTGGGTACGCAGAATGGGAATGAAAGTCTCATCCTCGACAAAGCTCTGGCCCGGATAAAATGCCGAATCGTAGACTTCAACCGACAGGCTTGGTTGTGATGCCGCCAGCGTTTGGAATAACGACGTCGACCATGCCACCACGCTCGACGTAATGATGACGATCTTCCGTTCCGGTCTGATCCGGCAACTTGCCGCGAGTATATCGGCCAGGGCCGCGAAGGCAGTCATGTTGATGTGCGTCAGACGTTTGACATTGACGTAAACGACCCCGCTATATTTTTCCAAACTTTGCTGCACCAGCTTGAGGGTATCGGCAATTTCAGCGGCGCTTTCAGGCCGCATCTTGCCAGACAGCAACAGCTCCTGATTTGTCGGATCAAAATGAACAGTGAAGGGTAGGGGAAGCAGGCTCATTGGAAGTCCTCGGTCGAGGGGAAATCCGCAATGATTTGAATCCCTTGTCTGCCGTCTTTCTCAATTCGGATCGTGGCGCGGAATATTGCTGCCAAATCACTAAGTAAAACCGTCCCGTCGGATTTCATCACCACGTACCCAGAGCCGGCGCGGCGGACAGGCTGGTGTTCGCTTGCTCTCGCACTCGTGTGCTCTCGGCTAGATGCTTCCTCGCACGGAAACGTAATTCTCAGCCGATTGAATGTCGCATTCCGGTAGAGACTGAAACTGATCCTTCCCAGCTCGCTCGTCGAACGGAAAGCAAGTTCGATGAGCTCGTTCGTCGCGACGGAAAGAAAATTGGAATATCGAGCGGGATCGCTGTGTCCTTGGCCGAGAATGTCTGAGAGATATTCCGTAATCTTGTCGCAAAACTGCCATCGGGACTTGAACATCGCAACGTTCAGTTCCAGCGATACCATCGGCGCAAATGCATGGTCATCGAAGCTAGCTGCTTCCTGTTCCAATACACCCTCCCTTCTTTTACCTGGGGCGTCAGGTTGATGCTGCGATCTCTAAAGGCACGGCGAAAATCGGTTGTTCACTGTGGTAGCGCGGGGCTTACGGATGCTTCCGCCCGGGTGATGAACTCGCCAAGCGCCTGGACCGGAAGCGGCCTGCTAATCAAATAGCCTTGAAGTCTGTCGCAGCCCACACTGCGCAACCATTCCGCCTGACCCGGCGTCTCAACCCCTTCGGCTGTCACCTGCATGTCGAGGTCATGTGCGAGGTTAACGATGCAGCGGACGATTGCCTGGCCTTTCAGATCGCTTTCGAGGTCGGTGATAAAGTATTTGTCGATTTTGATCGTGTCGAAAGGGAATGTCTTCAGATAGCTGAGCGAAGAATATTCGGTCCCGAAATCATCAAGCGAGATTCGTATCCCTAGCACGTTGAGAGTATTCAGGGTGTCGATATTGTTGACGGTCCGCTCAAGCAGCACGCTTTCGGTTATCTCAAGCTCCAGACGGTCTGGCGGCAACCCGATCAAGTCTAGCGTTTGGGATACCCGATCAGTGAGGCCGCTTGTCAAGAATTCAGCCGCGGACAAATTGACCGCGACGATGTAGTTCTGCGGCCATTTCATTGCCTCGCGACACGCCTGCTCCAAAACCCATGCACCTATTTCCGGCATCATTCCATCGGCCTCGGCCATCGGAATAAATGCCGTTGGCGGGATTTTTCCAAGGAGGGGATGGTGCCATCTCAGCAATGCTTCGAAGCCGACAATGCTGCCGCCCTCGGCGATGGGTTGGTACTCAATAGAGAATTGTTCTTGGACCAGGGCCATGCGAAGGCTGCGGCGCAGCAGTTCGCGTTGTTCCAGCAACTCAAGCATTGAGGGATCAAACGGTCTTGCGCGACCGCGCCCGTCCTTTTTCGCGGCGTAGAGTGCGACGTCGGACGCCTTCATCAGCTGCTCCGGAGTTGTACCGTCCGGTGGAGCAGCAGATATGCCGATGCTGGCACCGACAAATAGTGCGATGCCATCTATCGTGAAGGGCTTTTTGAATGCATCAACCAAAGCTTCCGCTAGCCGATGCCCTTTGGCGGGATGTCCCGGGCCCCTTGATATGACGGTGAATTCGTCACCCGCCAGTCGATAGGCTCTGTCGTCCCTGGTAAGGCACTCTTGAATGCGGCTTGCAGCGAGCTGAAGAAGCTTGTCGCCGGCCGGATGCCCAAGCGTGTCGTTAACGGGTTTGAAATCGTCAAGATCGAGTTGCATCAGGGACAGAGTTTCGTTCGAGCCTGCGGCCTCCCGTAACAACACAGCGAGGTCCTCGCTGAACTGGCGTCGGTTCGGCAATCCAGTGAGCGGATCGTGGGTGGCCAGATGCAGAAGGGTTGCGCGCTCATCGTCGGCAGATTCCTCGGACCGAACCACTGCAAACAGATCTCCGATCCGATAGATCGTCAGTCCGTGCGACGCTGGCGTGCCAAGATCCCCCGATATTTGCAAGGGTTGGGCACTGTCACCCAATGAACGGAGGGCGAGTGTAATCGCCGATTTGTCCAGTTCTGGAAAATGCTCCCAAAACGACGCAGCTGGTTTGACAGAAGCAGGCAGCTCATTGCCGAGCAAATTCTCGACGGGATTGAAGTCGCGGTCAAAGAACAAAAGCCGGTCGATCGAGCTCGAAGCTTTTGCCTCTGTTTGTCCGAGCGCCGAGGGGGCCGCATGAATTTTCTGCATGTCCGAGGCCCTCCCTAGTCTCATGTCATAACCAGATATCGTAGCAAATCAGCTCCAACACAACTTGTGCACGCCAAGATTTACATTAGGCATTTCTGATTAACAATCCCCAACTCGCGCTCGGATGGGCTTATGCAACGTCTTTATTGCCGCGACCCATTTGCATCCATCGTCTCGGCGGCGACCCTTCGACGAACTGCGGGCAGGGGATCTCACGCGCCCGACCCGCACTCAGTCATGAACCAGTCGATAAAGCGGCGGACTGGCTTTTTCGCCCAGCTGTTCGATATGACGTAATAGCCCTGGTTCTCTGCCGTCGCGATGTCGGAAAGCACCAACAGATCGCCGCGTTCGATCTCGCAGCGGAACACCTCGACGGGGCAGAGCGCCACGCCGTGGCCGGCGATCACGGCCGTCGCCAGCATATTGAAATCCTGGAATATGGGGCCTCGAAGCGGCTCCGGCGCTTTCTCGCCGGCCTTGCGGAACCATTCCTTCCAGCCGTCGACGGATTCGTCGTGCAGCAGGTCGGCGCCGGTGAGCGAGACGTCGTCGATCGTCCAGTTGCGTTTGGCAAGGTAATGGCGGCTGGCGACAGGCTGGTTGCGGCGGGAGAAGAGCAGGCGGCTTTCCCTGCTGCCGCTCAGATCCTCGCCCATGGTGATCAGCACGTCCAGGCTCTCGTCGTCGAAGCGTTCTTCGGCGCGGGCATAGACGATCCTGACGTCGAGATCGGGGGCGCTGTCCTGGAAGGAGGGCAGGGCCGGGACGAGCCAGCGAGATGCGATCGAGGGAATGCAGCCGACGGTGATGGCCCGCATGTTGTGATCGCGCCGCATGTTGCCGGTCGCATGCGCGATCGCCGCCAGCGATCCTGATACGGCGCGGTAATATTCGCCGCCGGCTGCGGTCAGCGCAACGCCTCGGCCTGATTTCTGTAACAGCTTGCGGCCGAGCCAGGTCTCCAGATGCTTGATCTGATGGCTGATCGCCGCATGGGTAACGTGCAGTTCGTCACCCGCTTTCGAAAGGCTCATCAGGCGGGCCGTGGCTTCGAAGGCGCGCAGGGCGTTTAACGGCGGCAACTGCATGTGTGAAATTTCCTAACAGATGGCGCAGGAATCATCATTTGAAAATGCCAGTGATTTCAATAGCTAATTGTTGCGGGCGATGAAAATGAATCATCGCTGCATCTTCAATAATTTGTCAGGGGAATCGGCGATGTTCGTCAGAAATCTGAAAGAGGTGGAGCTCACCGAGCGTTTTGTCGATTGGGGCAACGGCACGAGCCACCGCTTGCTGACCAAAGACGACGGCATGGGCTTTACGGTGTGCCATACCGTCGTTCGCGCCAACAGCGAGGCCTTGCTTCAATACCGCAATCACCTGGAGGCATGCTATTGCATCAAGGGCGAGGGCGAAGTGGAGGATATGGACGGCAATGTCTTTCCGATTCGCGCCGGCGATATCTACGTGCTCGACAAGCACGACCGGCATTATCTGCGCGGCGGCAAGGATCAGGATCTCATTCTCGTCAGCATCTTCAACCCGCCGCTGGCGGGCACCGAACGGCACGACCTGAACAATAAGAGCGGATCGCAATACTGAAGCAGAGCATGATGCCGAAAAGTGTGAGCGGTTTTCGGACGACATCCTGCTCTAGCCGATCTCTTCGTCGACTGCCGAGATGGACAGCAGAGCCCGGCAAATGGCGGGCACTGCTGCCTATTCGTAGCGACTTACTGCGCCCGCGCAGCCTATTGCTGCGGCTGCTGTTGTTGGCCCGGCGGCGGCGTGCCGATCTTTTCCAGTACCTTCTTGGCCAGAGCCGGGTCGCTCTGTGCGGCCGTCAGGATCGACGAATATTCCTCGACGGAGATGTCGGGAGAAGCTTGGACGGTGTCGACCATCTGCTTCTTGGCCTCCTCCTGCAGCTGTTGCTTGGCAGCCTCGTCCTTCGTCGCGCCGATCTTGGCCGAATATTCCTGTCTCACCTTGTCGACCTGCAGATAGGCAACGGCGAAGGCTTCGATTTTCTGATCGCTGACGGCTGCCGTCGCACCGTTGCCGGGCTGTGCCTGCATCGGCGGCTGTGCCTGTGCCGGCGGCGACGCTTGTGCCGGCTGCTGTTGCGCCTGGGCCATGTCGACAGCGGATGCCGGGCTGAAAGCAAGCAGACTGAAGACTGCCGCGCTCAATGTTGCGACAGATGTGTAGCGAGTGATCATATTCATTCCTCTTCAAGTGCATGATTTGATCGGCAGCAAGACCGCCTCGGTCGATCGCTCAGCCCTCAAAGGCCGGGCGAGGTCGCGACGATGGAACCTTTAAGAGGGCACGATGCGGCGGTAACGGGGCGATTTGCTGACGATTGAGCGGCGGCTTTGTGACCGCCGGCCTGTTGGCACGTGCGGAAAATTGCAGTCACCGCCGCTGTGACGCCCGGGCGCTCGGCGTCGTTCATCGCTTATCTGGATGCAGAAATGCCGCCAGGAACGTGGCGACGGCCGCCTCGGCGTGGCGGTGAATCTCCTGCTTCGTCGGAATGGCCGCATCGCCCAGCATCATCACCCGGTTGACGGGATCGGCCATCACCAGCCAGTTGAACTGTGATGCGGCAACCGTTGCATCGGAGAACTGCAGCAGCTTCTTGCCGGCCAATTGTTCGAAAGCGCTGCCCATGACCTCGAGTGCCCGTGCAGGGCCGCGCGCGTAAAGCAGCTTGGCGAGTTCCGGGAAGCGTTGCGCCTCCGCAATCACGAGCCGGCGCAATTGCATCAGCCCGGGCGTCAGGACGATGGTGAGTTGGCGGACGGCATAGTCAAGGAGATAGGCTTCCAGCTGAGCGCGGTTCTCCATCTGGGGGAGGCCGGTGTGAACGGCGGTATCTGCCTCTCCCATCATCTGGGTGAGCACCGCAACGAACAGCGCCTCCTTGCTGGAGAAGTGCTTGTAGACCGTCTGCTTGGACACGCCGGACCGGCTGGCGATTTCGTCCATGCTGGCTCCGGCATAACCGGTGCTGAGAAAGACTTCGGCCGCGGCACCGACGATCGCCGCTTGTTTGCGCTCCGAACGCGTGCCGGCCCACCCATGGGCCAGGTCAGCTTCCATACCCGGTATCAACATTCTCGATCTCCGCTCCAGCCCTACTTGACACGATCAAACTGAACCGTCTAGTTCTTATAACGGAACCAAACGGTCTAGTTTGATTTTGCTGCTATCCAATGATCCTCAACAGCGAGCGATGTCATGAACAACAAGACAACCCATCTGACGTGTGCCTGCGGAACCTTTCACCTCGAAGTGCGCGGCGCCCCGATCATCAGCGCGGAATGTCACTGCAAGAGCTGCAGTGACGCGGCCGGAAGGCTGGAGATGCTTTCCGTGCCGGAGGCGATCCGGACGATCCATGGCGGTACGCGCTACGTGCTTTATCGCAAGGATCGGGTCAGCCTTTTGGCCGGAACCGAAAATCTGCGGGAATTCCGCCTCGGCCCCAACGCGTCAACGCGACGTATTCTGGCGTCCTGCTGCAACACGCCCATTTTTCTGGAGTTCAAGGGCGGTCATTGGCTTAGCCTCTACGGCAATCTCTGGAAGCAGGACGAGCTTCCACCTCTCCAATTGCGCACGATGACCCAGAATGTGCCCTTTCGCGCGAGTGTGCCTGATGATGTTCCTTCCGGCGCGCTGGCGACGACCGGCTTCTATGGCAGACTTCTCACCGCGTGGATTGCGATGGGCTTCAAAGCCCCCGACATCGCAATCAAAGGAGCTATCGATGCCTGACGACGAAAAAATCCTCATTGAAAGCATAACCTCACCGCACCACACTGAGCGGGTCAACAAGGCCAAATACATGGCAATGCGCCATGCTCTGCTGGCCGCATTGCCTGAGCAGGCACCCGGACTGACCGTAGCAGAGGCAAACATCGGCATCCTGCCGCACCTCTCCGAGGTTGAATTCCCGGGCGGCGCGAAGGCCGGATGGTGGTTGAAGGCTGTTCAATTGGATCTGGAAGCCAAGGGGATCATCCAGCGCGGGCCGGGGAAGCCGGTCAGGCTTTTCAAATGCCCTTGAGACGTCTGTCGGCTCAGCCGAGGGAACGGATGTCGCGGGCGACCTCCGTTTGTCTGGTTCGGCTTCGGCGAAAGCAATTCCAGCAAACACCGCGCGGGAGAGCTTGTTTCGCAGCGCAGCCGCTCTATCTCCCTTCCCGTTTCAGCATGAGATCTGCAGGCAGTATTTCACCGTAAATCCGGGTGCCGACGGCGTTGTCCGCCGGCCGGCTGGAAGGAGCTGAGCAATGAAAATTCTCATGGTTCTCACATCGCATGATCAACTGGGAAACACCGGCAGGAAGACGGGCTTCTGGCTCGAGGAGCTCGCCGCCCCTTACTTTGTTTTCCGTGGCGCCGGGGTCGAGGTCACGCTCGCTTCGCCGAAGGGCGGCCAGCCTCCGCTCGATCCGAAGAGCAACGAGCCAGCATTCCAGACGGAAGACACGCGACGGTTCGAGCGAGACCAGGCGGCAACGGCTGCACTCGCCAACACCCTGAGGCTGTCCGAAATCAAGCAGGCGGACTATGACAGCGTGTTCTTCCCCGGTGGGCACGGCCCACTCTGGGACCTGACGAACGACCGCAATGCGCTGTCGCTCATCGAGGATATGCTCGCGGCGGGAAAACCTGTGGCACTCGTCTGCCACGCACCGGGAATCCTGACGAATGTGAAGGCGCCGGATGGAAAGCCTATAGCCAAGGGCCGGGCAGTCACGGGGTTCACCGATTCCGAAGAAGAGGCCATGCACCTGGTCGAAGTCGTTCCCTACCTGCTCGAGGACGTGCTGAAAGAGCAGGGCGCAAAGTTTTCGAAGACGGCGGATTGGGGCGTGCATGTCGTCCAGGATGGCCTGCTGATCACCGGCCAAAACCCCGCCTCATCAAGGCAGGGCGCCCGAACGCTGCTTGATGCCTTGAGAAAGCAGGCCGCGGCTTAAGCGCTTCAGCCCCTGGGAACGATTGCTCCCGGGGAGGTCGAGATTTCCTCATTCGGCTTGTGCCAACCCCGGCCGCAGGCGCGTCTCGACGACGTCTGCGCACGACGGCGAGGCAGAGCCATCGCAAACGTTCGAACACGGGATGTGAGGCACGTGACATGACCAGGAAATATACGGGGCAATGCGCCTGCGGCGCAGTGAGATTTGCCTTCGATACCGACCCGAACTTTGTCGCCAACTGCCATTGCCTGGACTGCAAGAGGGCGACGGGCGGCGAGGCCGCCACGTTCTTCGCCGTACCCAGGATGATTTCACCGTGATCAGCGGCAGCCCGAAGGCGTTTCATTACATCGCCGATTCAGGCAAGGGGCTCGACCGCAACTTTTGCCCCGATTGCGGCGCCCGATTGTTCAGCAGCAACCTCGAGAGCTTCCCCGGCCTCGTCTTCGTGACGCTCGGCAGCCTGGACCGGCCCGAACTGATCAAGCCGGGGGTCGAAATGTTCGCCAGGCGGCGGCTCGCCTGGGCAAGGCCGCTCGATCTTCCGCAGTTCGATGGCATGCCTGGTTGAGCCGCGATGCCCTAAAGCGTCGCAATCTTTCAGATTTTCTCCTTGCGCTTTAGGTCTTTGTTTCCACGCATATCGTTATCGCAACCGCTGCAGACTTTTGCGCGACATGCTTTAAGCAATTTTTCTTGAAGAAAAGTTCGATCCGGTGTCGGATCGGCCAAGCCTTACCCGTCCTAGGTTCGTCCATTCCGTCCATTCAAAAGGATCACGACCATGCCGAGTACAATACGCCTGCACCGCGTTCTGGCGACCAGCCCAGAGAAAGTCTATCGCGCATTCCTGGAGGCGGACGCGCTTGCCAAGTGGCTTCCGCCGAACGGCTTCCTCTGCACCGTGCATCATTCGGAGCCGGTTGTCGGCGGCACCTTCAGAATGTCCTTCCGCAACTTTACGACGGGCAATAGCCACGCCTTCGGCGGCGAATATCTCGAGCTCGTCCCCGGCGAACGCCTGCGCTACACCGACAAATTCGAGGACCCCAACCTGCCCGGCGAAATGGAAGTCACGGTGACGCTGAAGAAGGTTTCGGTTGGCACCGAGGTGGATATCGTGCAGGCAGGCGTGCCTGACGTCATTCCGCCCGAGGCTTGCTATCTCGGCTGGCAGGAGTCACTGCGAAACCTCGCCAGGGTCGTCGAACCCGACATCCAGGAATAGCGCAGGACCGCGCCGGCCGGACGGCAATCGTCCGGCATCGGCGACATCAATCAATCCTCATGCCGCGTTTGGCCAGGGCGTTGCGGGCGGCCGCAGCGCCCCAGTCGTCGGAAAGATCCTGCCCTTCGATTTCGGTTTCCGCGATCGGCGTTGCCCGGATCAGCGGCACGGAGCCGAAAGGCAGGCCGTCGATGCGCTCGGGGTCGCGGCTCAGCATGATGCGGGTCATTGGGCGGTAATCCTCCGTCAGCCGGCAGAACAGGATGGCGCCGTGCTTTTCGACATCGCGGGCGACACGATAACCGTCTGCCACGAGGTCGCCGATGTTGATCAACAGGTTCGCCCAGTTTTCGATCCCGGCCGCCTCCAGTGTCGTGGCGTCGAATTCCATGAAAAGCTCGCATTCGACGCCGTTCTCCGGCTCGGATATGCCGGCCCAGGGGGTCGACAGCCCGTCGGTGGCAAGTGTCAGCCTTCCCGGCGCATGGATGGCGAGGATGCGGCGATGCGGGCCGAACCATTTTGTTTGGGCGTGAATATTGGCCGTTCCGCGCTCGACGGCAAAGTCCTCCTGCAGCGTGCCCCGGTTCTGCCAGAAGGCGCGCCGCGCAGCGGCAGCGGTCTCGTAGATCGGGTCGTCGGGGCCGCGCGGCACGATCGTTTGGTCATAACTGGTTTCGAGCGTGATCTTCGCCTGCATGAAGGGAAATTTCGGCTTCTTCCAGCGGATCACCACCTTGTTGAAGCGTGGCTCCCCTGAGGCATCGAGCTTTTCGACGACATTCGCGATGATGTCGAGCGGATGCCTGGAATCCTCCGGGACATGCTTTCCCTCGGCATCGAGGTAGCCGCCCGTCCGGGAGGCGTGCCCCGCCTGCATCGTGGTGGCAGTCCAATCGCCGCTGACCGCGCCTGCCGGCGCCTTGCCGAGAGCCGGGGCAAGTTCCCGGATCGCATCGTCAATCGAATAGGATGTCACGTCGCCCCTCCGCCTTCGCCCAAAGATCGTATCCCGCGGCCGCTCGGCCGCGAGCAGAAGCTAGAGCGGAGGCGTCGCCGATCAATAGCGGCTGGATCGATCGGCGCGGGCAAGGGTGGTGACAGCACTTTACTCGGATTGCTCTATGCGCCGCAGAGCTTTCCGAATGCGCTCATGGCGGCGGTGGCGCGCGCGCGGATATTCTCGTCCGACGGTTCGGGCAGCGTGCGGTTCACCCGCCTGATCTGCAGATCGCCGATCAGCAGGCTCAGGAACCATTCGGCCGCCACACCTGCCGAAGGCGCCGCCAGCGCTGCCGTTTCAAGGCCGCGGCCGATCAGCTTCTCCATCAGCGGAAAGACGCTATCGCGGCCGGCGGCGGCGATCGTCGCTCCCAGTTCGCCGCTTTCGTCGGCGGCGGCGGCCCGGTTCAGGGAGATTGCCTTGTCGCCAAGCAGCATCGAAAGCAGGATCGGCGCGACGCGCCCGAGGGTTTCCAGGGGATCCACATCGTCCGCTATCGCCGTATTGAACGCCGCTTTTGTCGCTCTGGCATTGCTTTCGACCATCGTCTTGAAGAGGCCATTCTTGTCGCCGTACCAGCGATAGAGTGTTTCATTGGAGGCTTTCGCCGCCTTGGCGATATCGAGCATCGATGTGCTGCGATAGCCTCTTTCCTTCAGAAGCTCGTAGGCCGCCGTCTCGATCTCGGCTTGACGCCTGGTTTTCGTGTCTTCCCGCATTCCGGCCACTCGCATCGTCTTGACGATAACCGTACAATCTTATACGTCTATGTAAAGGCGTACAAGAAAATACGGTTTTGGAGAAAGTCGATGCGCAGCACGGTTCTGGGACTGTCGGTAACATCGGTCGTCTTCTCAGGCGCGATCTTCGGCTTCTTCTATGCCTGGGTCTGTTCGACGATGTGGGGACTTGATCGGGCCGATCCGCGGGTGGCGATCGCGGCCATGCAGGCGATGAATGCGTCGGTCCGCAACGCGGTGTTTTTCCCGGCCTTCTTCCTGACGCCCGTCGTTCTCGGGCTGACTGTCGCAGCCGCGCATTTCAGCGGCCGCGGAGCGGCGGCTTTCTGGTTCGGAGCGGCGGCGGCCGTCTATCTGGTTTTCGGGCTGATGCTCACACTTACGGTGAACGTGCCGATGAACGAGGCGCTCGCCGCGAGTGCCGTCCCTGACGACGTCGCGGCGGCACGGGATATCTGGCTGGACTACTCGCAGCGATGGCAGGTCTGGAACCAGGTGAGGGCGCTGGCTTCCGGAATAGCCCTGGTTTTTGCAGCTCTGGGGGTGGCAAGGCTATGACGGCTTTGCCCCCGATCTCGCCGGTGACGACCTTGAACCGCCATGCCATCCGGTACGCTATCTTTTGGCGCTAACAGCGGCGGAAACAACTCAGTTGCTTCCGTCATTCGGCCGCGCTTTGGCGCTGTCGTTGGTGGTCGACGAGGCGGTTTTTCCGTCCGGTTGCTGCCCGAAATAGGTGCCGCCGAGATGGCCGCCGGCGCTGGTGTTCTTGACCTGCTGTTCAGCGCGTTTCTGAAGTTGACGAACGTTGGTCTTGCTCATTTTCGGCTCCATGTTTGAGGTGGACCTCTGGTCAACCGATGGCGGACGACACTGTTCCATATTTTCTGCAGGAACCCATCACCTCGCGGTCGGTTTATCCGCCATGAGATTCCTCGCCGTCATCATAACGGGCCTGGCACTCGCAGCACCCGCGGCGCACGCCTTCACGCTCTTGAACAAGATCGGGATGGCGAAGGCTGACTATTTCGTTGCGCAGCAGGCTTACACCGGATGGTGGATCGTTGGTCTCCTCTTGCCGCTGGCGCTTCTGGCGAATATCGGCAATGCCGTGGCCCTCAGAGCCGACGGAACCGCCATGATGCTGTCGGTCGCGGCAGCGGCGCTGATCGCGCTCAACCTCGTCATCTTCATGGTCTTCACCCAGCCGGCGAACGCGGCGACGGAGAACTGGACCGTGCAGCCGGAAAATTGGGAAAGCCTTCGCGCCCAATGGGAATATTCGCACGCGGTCAATGCCGCAGTCACCTTGCTTGTTGCCGCGGGAACAGTTGATGATCTTTTCGGTTTTCCTTGTTCCAACCAAGGAGGAACAACGATGGGCATGACGACACCGAAAGACGGCGCCCCCGGCACGACCGACCAGTCACCCCGCTGGGAAGGCCCGAAGGGAAATAAGCCTCGTGGCTACATGAAGGCCAAGGACGATCCGGATCGCGACCGCGACGCGCATGGCGAAAACAATCGCGACCCCGAGACCAGAGATCTCGGTGACGCGCTGAAGCAGAAGGGCGATTGACATGGCCAACCCCGAGAAAGACGCGGCCGGCCAGTTCGCCAAGTCACGGGCCGACCGGAAGAGCAGCGGCGTCGCCAGCGCCAAGCCGACCGTCATCACCGGCTCCGAGGATGCGACGGTGAACAAGAACCCGCCCGGCAAGAAGAAGCCTCAGAAGGATTGGGACATCAATTATGATCCCGCCGATAGGAACGAGAGCCGCTCGCGCTAGGAAGCCGGGTCGTTATAATACCATTGCTTCAGAAATGTCTGTTGCGCGGGTGGACGTCCACTCAAAGGGCCTTTCAAAGGACCCTGAGGCGGCCAGCAATCGAGGCCGATGCTACCCGCCGAAATAGGCGGGATGATCGATATCGGCGAGGAGGTCCGATTGCTGCGGCTGCCAGCTTAGTAGCGTGCGGGTATGCTCGCTCGAGGTTGGGATATCGAAGCCGGCGAACATGGCGAACCAGCCGAAATGCTCGGCCGCTTCTTCCCGAGAGAGCGAGACGGCGGGCACATCGAGCCGCCGGCCGATGACCTCGGCAATCTGCCTGAAGGCAACTCCCTCTTCCGCGACGGCCAGGAACGGGCCGCCGACGGCGCCGCGCTCCAGCGCCAGGCGATAGACGCGGGCGGCATCGAGCCGGTGCACGGCCGGCCAGCGGTTCTGCCCTTCGCCGATATAGGCGGAGACGCCCTTGCGCCGGGCCAGATCGATCAGGATGGGCATGAAGCCGTGATCTCCATGGCCATGCACCGAGGGCGGGAGGCGGACGGTGGAGGCGCGCACGCCACGAGCGACAAGCGATACCGCGGTGATTTCGGAGGCGCGAGGATAGGTCTCCGACGTCGGCATGGGCGGGTCCTTTTCGGTGCCGATGCGGCCGGGCGCATGGCCGAGGCCGGCCGTGACCAGCAGGGGACGTCCGGTGCCCCGGAGGGCTTCGCCGAGCGCCTCGATGGCGCGCCGGTCGAGGGCGCAGTTTTCGGCGAATTTCGAGAAATCATGGTTGAAAGCTGTGTGAATCACGCCGTCGGTCTCGGCCGCGCCGCGCTTCAGGCTTTCGAGATCATCGAGCGTGCCGTGATGGACTTCGGCGCCGGCAGCCGCCAGTTGATCCGCTCCCTTGTCAGAGCGGGTGAGGCCCAACACCTTGTGCCCGGCAGCGATCAGTTCGTCGACGACGGCCGAGCCGACCCAGCCGGTGGCTCCAGTAACGAATACGCGCATGTGATATCTCCAGTTTTTGCAGGAGACACATATCGGCCCTGCCTATATCATGGTAAAGTAGTGACATTATCATGGTATAAACGCTAACAGGATGAGTGAATTCGTCACCTTGGACAACCCGCTTGGCACCTATTTGAAGGACCGTCGCGTGCGGCTCGATCCCGCCGCCTTCGGCTTTGCGGGGGAGAGACGGCGCACGCCCGGGCTGCGCCGCGAGGAGGTGGCTAGCCGCGCCAATATCAGCCCGACCTGGTACACCTGGCTGGAGCAGGGGCGCGGCGGAGCGCCGTCTGCCGACGTGCTCGACCGGATCTCTCGCGCGCTGATGCTGACGGATGTCGAGCGCGAGCATCTCTTCCTCATCGGCCTCGGCCGGCCGCCCGAGGTGCGCTACCACAGGCAAGAGGGCGTGACGCCGAGGTTGCAGGGCGTGCTCGATGCGCTGGACCCGAGCCCCGCGCTGATCCGCACCGCGATCTGGGACGTCGTCGCCTGGAACCGGGCGGCAACCGTGCTTCTGACCGACTACGGCGCGCTGCCGCCGGAAGAGCGTAACGTGTTGCGCTTCATCTTCCTCGATCCCCGCGTGCGCGCTGCCCAATACGACTGGGAAAGCGTCGCCCGCTTCGTCGTCGCTGCCTTCCGCGTGGACGCGGCTCGCGCCGGGGCCGCAGTTGAGGTCGAGCCCCTCGTCGACGAACTCTGCCGCAAGAGCCCCGAATTCCTGGCGATGTGGCGCGACAACGACGTGCGCACCCACGGTGAAGGCGCCAAGCACATCAAACACCCGGTGCTTGGACTGCTCTCCTTCGAATATTCGGCCTTCCAGGTGGATGGCCGGCCGGACCTCAGCATGGTGGTCTATAATCCGGCGACGGCGGCGGATGCGGGGAAGATCAGGAGTTTGCTGGGCTGATATGTGTCACCATCATACGCACGCTTTGAGTAAGTACAGTTGGAGCCTTGCCATGCCGAGAGTAGCCATTGAAGGCAATGAGCGTATGAGCCTGGGGATTGCCGCCTCAGCGAAAGCCAAGCTGGTGCGGGCAGCAGCACTTAGCAATACGGATCTCACCAATTCGTGACGCAATCCGCATGCGTGAGGCGGATGCTGTTATCGCCGAAGCGGAGGTCATCAAAGCATCGGAACGCGACTACGGGCGCATTCTCGGACTCTTGGAAAGTTCGCCTCTGCCGAACGAAAAGCTGCTGGCGGCTGCCGGAGCCTTGCCGTGAGGGTTTGGCATAAAAAGCCGCTCGGCAAACATCACGATCGCAAATCCTTCGATCTCGCGACAATGGCGGCTGCATCAAAAGCGCTTGGCGGTCATTCTTGGTATGCAGTGGCGCGCTGATTGCGCCCCCTATTTGACGACCTTCACTTCGGCCACGCCCTCTTCGATGCGGCCATGATCCTCGGGAGTCCTGATAATGAACTTGTCACTGCCGACGTAGCCTGGCTGCGATGTGTAATAGACAGCAACGCCATCCGCTTTGACTTTGTCGCATTTCATCTTCTTGCCGCCTGAATCAGCGGTAACCGGCTGGTGGACAATCTCGATGCGCCCATGCTTGGGCTGCTCCACGATATCTACACGAGGATAGTCAATAAACTTGCAGTCGCCATTGAGGTGGACGTTCTGCAGCACCGACGTCCTTTCGCCGCTGCGTGCTGTCATCCGGTGAGAATCATGTCTGATATTTGACGTCGTCGTGCAGTTCGAAAGAGAAATTGTCGCGACTGCCAATATCGAATATGTAAAAATGCTTTTCACTGTAAACCCTCAACTTTTGCTTGAACAAACATTGAATTTTTCGGGAAGTCAAGCATAGTACCAACTCTGGATTGAACCTTGTTTCGCTTCCAGGAATTATTGAGGTGCAGTCTGTGAAAAGACCGCGGCTGCGCTGCAAGCGGTCGACGATCGCAATTTAGGGGCCGAAGGACGGCCAAGAATGGGCGCTGAAGCTCGTGTGAAAAGCGGCGTGCCCGGCGGCTGAATGTTGGACCGCCGGGCCGGGGCCTGCTACTTGACGACATTCACATTCATGATGGTCTCGTCGACCCTCCCATTTCCGGAGGGAGATCTGACAACGATCTTGTCGCTGCCGATGTAGCCTGGTTCCGAAATATAGTAGCCAACCTCGCCTTGCACCTTGACCGTTCGGCATTTCGCAAGCTCTCCCTTTTCGTAGGGAAAGACCGGCTCGCGGACGAGCTGGAAACGCCCGTGCTTGGGTTGTTCGATGACGTGAGTAGGCAGATAACCGACAAAGCTGCAGTCTTTGTTGACATGCCAGGTCTGGCCCAACTTCGTCTTCTCACCGCTGAGCACCGTTTTGGATACGGACTTCTGCCGGAAGCTGTCGGAGGTTGTGGTGCAGCCACAAAGTGCAATCATTGCCGCTGCAATCAAATAAGAAAAAATACTTTTCACTGTAAACCCTCAATTTTTGCTTGAACAAACATTTAATTTTTGGGGGAGTCAAGCAGAGTGCAGCCTTCGGATTGAGCCTTGTTCCTTTTCCAGCAATTATTGAGGTGCAGACTGTGAAAAGACGCATCGCGACGATCGCGGCTGCTTTGCAAACGGTCGGCGGTCGCAATTTCTGTCGATTACATAGCGTTCGTCATCGCCCCAATCCCGACAAATCTCCAGTGATTGCTGTGCATCAACGCGCGCAAGATTTGAGCCGCGCGGATGGAGGATTTCAATGAATTCATATCGTGCCGCGGCTTTGGTCGCCGCTTCGGTTTTGATGGTGCTGTCTGGGTCGGAGGTATCCGCCTGGGCGAAGCCTCCAAGCATGACAAAGCTGTGAAATCCTAAAATACTACCCATGCTAGAAAATTCATTGACCGTCCCGATTTCAGCTGCTTTCCTCCCGATAGACCAAGGCGAATGGATCTTGAAGGAGATATCCATGACAGTGCTTGCAAAACCTGTGGCAGTCGATGATGTCAGGAGCGCTTCCGAGAATGACGTGATTTCAGGCAATCTGCTGGATAATGATCTGGCCGGGGGCTCCGGCAATATGTTTCTCAACTTCTTCGACGGCGAGCGGGCGCTTGCCAAGACGGCCGGGCAGATCACCGATATCGAGGGTGAATACGGCACGTTCCACGTCAAGGCCGACGGCTCTTATACCTATACACTGAACGAGGCCGTTAAGGCGGGCTTCGTTGACGGGATGACGCTGACGGAGACGATCGGCTACAAGATCTCCGACGGCTCCGGCAACACCGATGTCGGCCACTTCAAGCTCGACATTCACGGGGTCACGAGCCCGCCGGTCGCGGTCGACGACGCCTTCTCCTTCCACGAAGGAAGCGAGATGGCCCGCAACGTACTTGCCAATGATCACCCGGGAGAGGCGGGCACGCTCTTCCTGCGTTCGGTCGAGGGCACCAGCATTCCTGCCGGGCAAGGGCAGACGACCGACGTGGCGGGCGAATTCGGCACCTTCCATTTCGCAGGCGATGGAAGCTTCACCTACGATCTCAATCCGGCCGTCAAGGCGGGCCTCGATGATGGCGAGCATGTCACGGAGAAACTCCAATATTACAAGGTCTCTGACGGCGCCGGTCACGCGGATGCCGGCGTGATCACCCTGACCGTCGACGGCGTGACGGACGGGAAGTCGTTGAACACCAATCATGTCGAGGCCCAGGCGGATGTGGTGCGCCCCTTCCTGGACCATTACGAACTCCAGGGGGTCGCGGTCGATCCGCTAACGGGCAAGTATTACGTCAGCTCCGGCCATGGTTTCCCAGATGATTCCATGGTGAGCATTTACGACAACGCCGCGGCATTCGAAGCCGACCATGCCAGCGGCGCCATCTCTCTCGGCGACTATGACAAGGGCGAATATGACATCGGCGGAACCTATTTTTCGGTCCGCGGCGGCGAGATCATCGGCCGAACCAACGAGGCGAGAGGCGAGGAGGACCCTTTCCCCGATCAGACCTATCTCGCAAAGTGGGATGCCGCCGATGGATCGTCCGATCAGCAGGGCGACCCGATCCCCGGCCTCATCGGCGAGAATGGGGCGGGTACGTTCGACTGGGGTGGATTCACGGCCGTCAATACGATGCAGGATTCGACCGGTATCTACGTCGTCGGCCGCATCGATGATTCCACCTGGCAGGTCTCCAAAATCGATCCCGACACGCTGAACCCGACCGAGTCGAAGACCTTCGCCGCCGGCTCGCTCGGTTACGGCTTCGCCGTCGACGGCACGTTCTTCTTCGGCGATTCCTCCAGCAGCGAGCATATCGGCACGGCCTTCGACTTCAAAACCGGGGTCAAGACAACGGTCGACGTCAACATCGCCATACCGGGAGACGACTTGATCACCAACGTGGTCTATGACTCAGCGGCGGATAATCTCTACCTCACCAACACCGGGACCGATGAAATCGCCGTGGTGCACAATATCTCGGACGTCCTGTTCGTCTAGCTAGCGCATCGGCCCGAAAATCGGAACCGATTTTCGGAAAGCACGATGCGAGGATTGAAAGTGTTAGAGCGTCCTTTGTGCATCCGAAAGGACGCACGACGCTCTATTGGGCCTTACCGCTCTGACTACGCCGCCCCGCCCGTTCTCTTCGCGGCGGGGCGTTTAACGGCGGCGTGAGGCGCGGATGCGGGCAGCGGGCTGCCTTCCGGGCCGGTCGCTACCGCTGAGACGCGGGACTTGCCGTCGAGGCTGCGGTCGAGATCGCCCCGACGTATGCAGTCTTGCCGTTCCGGACAAGGCCGCTCTCCAGCCAGTACGAGCCGTCTCCGGCTGTCCCGGCAGCAAGAGCGGCGGGCCGTGCGGAACATGGATGGCGGCCGACGCCTTCAGCCGGTCGCCTGGACCGGTTTCGGCCGATGATCTGGAACCATGATCCGGCCGTACTGTTTAACTGGAAGGCGCGGAAGCGCCTATAACGGGGATGCCGATTGCCGGCCAACCCGGTAATGACGATCGGCCTTTCGGTTCGCCTTGGAGGAACACGACATGCAAACGACCCGATCGAAAGAACTGGCGGAGGAATACCTGCGGCTTGGCGGCAAGCGGCTGGCCAAGATCGATGACAATATCGTTAAAATCCGCCACTGGGAGGATGACACGCCGGAGGCCGAGGCCTTCTGGCAGAAGCACATTGAGCCGCTGGATGACAAGCGCCGCGTAGAGGTTGTAACGCACCTTCCCACGATCAACGACAGGTGATCGCGAATCAACGACCGGTGATCGCGGCGATTTCCCGGAGCGCATGACAGCGCCGCGCGTCCTAAAAGACGCGGCATGCTGCCGTGCTCGGATATGTCGCGCCGCTGCGCTTACTGCAGCGTGCGCGTCTGAACCTGCTCGGCGGCGTGAGGCGCGGATGCGGGCAGCGGGCTGCCTTCAAGGCCGGTTGCCACGACCGAGACGCGGAACTTGCCGTCGAGGCTGCGGTCGAAGATCGCGCCGACGACGATATCGGCGTCTTCCTGCACTTCGTCACGAATGCGGCTTGCCGCCTCGTCCACTTCGAACAGCGTCATATCCGAACCGCCGGAGATCGAGATCAGTACACCCCTGGCGCCGCGCATCGAGATATCGTCGAGAAGCGGGTTGGCAATCGCCGCTTCCGCCGCCTTCATCGCGCGGCTTTCACCGGAGGCTTCGCCAGTGCCCATCATGGCGCGGCCCATGCCTGCCATGACCGACTTCACGTCGGCGAAATCGAGGTTGATCAGGCCTTCCTTGACGATCAGGTCGGTAATGCAGCCGACGCCCGCATAGAGCACGCGGTCGGCCGTCATGAAGGCATCGGCGAACGTCGTTTTTGCATCAGCAATGCGGAAGAGGTTCTGATTGGGAATGACGATGACCGTATCGGCCGCCTGGCGAAGCGCCTCGATGCCGATTTCCGCCATCCGCATCCGGCGGTTGCCTTCGAAGGTAAAGGGCTTGGTGACGACGCCGACCGTCAGGATGCCGGCGGCACGCGCAGCGCGGGCGATGACAGGTGCAGCACCCGTGCCCGTTCCGCCGCCCATGCCGGCGGTGACGAAGCACATGTGCGAGCCGGCCAGGTGATCCATGATCTCATCGAGCGACTCTTCGGCCGCCGCATGGCCGACCTCAGGCAGCGAACCGGCGCCGAGACCCTCCGTCACATTCGCGCCAAGCTGGATGCGGCGCGTCGCCTTGGAGGTGGCCAGCACCTGAGCATCCGTGTTTGCGGCGACGAATTCGACGCCCGCCAGCTTTTCCGCGATCATATTGTTGATCGCATTGCCACCACCGCCACCGACGCCAATGACTGTAATATGCGGCCGTAGTCCCGAAATGCCGCTCTTGGCGTCCGTCATCGCGCTCTCCTTTGATGCTTCGTTCATGCCCACCCTCGTTTGCGGACGGCGAATCGTGCGTAAGGATACGCGAGCAACAAGGCAGAGGCGAGGCGAAAGACGTCTCGGCGAGAGCGGTTATCAGGAAGGGGGCTTGGTGCGGCATTCAGGGAGGGAGCATTAAGCCGGGAGCTGAGAATTACGCTTCAGGGTCACCGTAAACTCTGTTGCGACGCCGATCGAGCGCGATGAGCAACCAAAAAGTCAGCAGAGCGTAAAAGAGGACCATGCGATAGATCGACTTCCCTCAGTTTGCCGGCAGCCGTCGCTCTTGACTCAGCGGATCCTCGGCCTTGAGCCGAGGATCCGCTGCACCGGCTGCAGATACTCGGGACAAGCCCGAGCATGACGAAAAAGGAGTTCGCTAGGGAAACGCGTCAATGACGTTTTGATACACAATATAGAAGTGTTCGCCAACTTTGCTGACGTTGAAGGGCCAGTCCGAACCAGGATAGAGATTGACGCATTCTTTCTTTTCCGAGCACAATTTTTGGGTTCGCTGTTGCCAGGCGGCGGATTGCTCGCCGCTGGGCAAGGCAATCTCATCACTCTCATCATACACAAGCGTCGTGGATGTTATCGCCTTGAACATACTGTCCAATGCAAATGTCCTGAACCGCGGCTCACCGCTCGCCACACCGGTTCGTTCGATCTCTGCCAGATACGCTTGCTTGTTCAAAGCAAATCGAACGCTGTCGGGCGTTATGCCGGTAGCAGCAACGATGTAAATAATGACTAGCCACGGAAGGGGCGTGATCAAGAGCGACACCACACGCCACCAGCGCCGCCGCGCCAAGTTGATGCAGATGGAACCGGCGATCGCGATCACGGTCAGCGCGAGAGTGATAAGGCCGATGATCCACCAGTCCCATTTGGGGGCCAGCCACCATAGCCAATTTTGCGCCAGGTACGGCAAATACCAGATTGCATATGTCCACGTAAACTTGTCATCATGTTTTTCCGACTCTGCCACGTTTAGCTACCGGTCATTTATTGATTCCCTGATCAACAATAACACGCAGGAGAGATGGCGATTTGAAGAAGAGGGCGTGGCACTGATGACCTATCTGAAACACGACCAGTTGATCGCGGTCGCGATGCTGGTCACAACGACATATCTGCGTAAGGGCCGAAGCCGCTGAATGCGAGCAGGAAACCTTCGAAGAGGCGGGATATGTCGTCTGTACTGTGGACGCTGACAAAGCCGACCCCTTTGCGGAACGTTGGCCACATGAAGTTCTGGATGTCGCGGATCGGGTTATCGGCTTACAGCCTTCTTACATGCCCCACGAACTTCCAGCATTACTGGCGGATATAGCTGAAGCGGCCCCGGTCCTCCGAAGCACGATCGCTTGGCGCCGCCTCCACAGGCTTGTCACGGGTTGAGCTCATCTGAACGAATGATGCCATTGGTTAGCTTGTCGTCATCACGCAGGACCAGCCCCACCACCACAGGCAAACACAGCACACACCGCAAGCCCGCCGCCCCATTCGCCTCCAGCACCAGCGACCCGCCATACAATCCCGCCAGTTCGCTCACGATACTCAGCCCAAACCCATTGCCCGGCACATGTTCGTCCTCCCGCACACCCGGCAGCAGCACAGCAGCGAGGCGGTCCGGTGGTATCCCAAGCCCATCGTCTTCGATCACGATGCGGGCGGTTGGGCCGTCGCGGTGGGCGCGGACGGTAACGTGTGAGGCGGCCCATTTGAAGGCGTTGTCGATCAGGTTTCCGAGCATTTCCTCGACATCGCTTTCGTCGCAGGCGACGCGCAGGCCCTTTGATATATCGGTGTGGAAGGCGATGCTGCGCTCGGCATGGATTTGGCCGATCGCCCGGTGGAGATCGGCGACCGATGCCGCCAGGTCGGTGCTGGCGACATTGTCTGATGAGGCCATCACGCGGCGGGCGGCGGCGAGGTGGTGTTTGATCCGGTTGTCGATGCGGGCGGCGAGGCTGCGCAATGCGCCCTGCGCATCGTTTTTCTCGTCGAGCGCCAGCAGCAGGCTCGCCACCGGCGTCTTGAGGCCATGGGCGAGATTGGCGAACTGCATGCGGGTTGCGGCAAGCCTCTCTTCATTGGCCGCCAGAAGTGCATTGGTCTTCGCCGAGAGCGGCGCAAGTTCCTTGGTCGCCTCATCGGGCAGGCGGGCGCGTTCTCCCCGGTTGATGGCATCGATATTGGCCGCCATGGATTTCAGCGGCCTGAGACCAAAGCGGATCTGCCAGAGCGTGCCCGCCATCAGCACGAGCCCTAATAGCAGCATGCAGGGCACCAGCCAGAAGAGCGCGCGGAGCGTCGGGCCGACGAGGGCGATCATCGGCGCCGTCGCGGTGATCGTCAGCGTCATGCCGTCAATGCTGCGCACTGCCTGGCGCAGGTAGAGCGGCCCTCTTCCTCGATCACCGCCCCTGCCTGATGTCGGCATGCCCATCAGCACATGGCGCAGGTCCTGCCGTGGCGGCGGTGCGTCTATCGTGCCGTTCATCAGGGAGCGGGAGGTCAGGCGTTGCTGCCCATCGTCGATCTGCCAGTACCAGCCGGAGGAGGGGCGATCGAAGGGCGGCGCGTCGAGCGGCGCGGACAAGGTGATCCTGCCTTGTGCGTCGCGCGTCACCGCGGCGGCCAGGGCGCCGATCTGGATGTCCAACCGCTGGTCGACCTGCTCGCGCACGACAGTCTTCAGCGCCAGCCACAGCACGATGGCGGCGACAACGAGGGCGAGTGTCACGAAGATGCCGGAGAACATCAGCAGTCGGCCGGCGATCGACTTCGGCTTGAGGGAGGGGGCCTTCATGGCGCCACTGCCGCCGTCAGCATATAGCCGCGGCCGCGCACCGTCTCGATACGGCCACGCATCGTCTCGATGCGTTCACCCCCGAGCTTCTTGCGCAGGCGAGCGATGATGACTTCGATGGAATTGGAGTCGACTTCGGCATCGCCGTCATAGACGCGCTCGGTGAGTTCGCGCCGGTCGACGATCATCTCCTTGCGCAGCATCAGGCAGGAGAGCACCCGCCACTCCAGCGCCGTCAGCTTCAGCGGCAGGCCGTCGAGCTCGAAGGTGCCGAGCTGGGCGTCGAAGACCAACGCGCCGCAGACGAGCCGCGAGGCGGCGTGACCGGATGCCCGGCGCACCAAAGCGCGCAGGCGCAGCACCAGTTCTTCCACCTTGAAGGGTTTGGCAAGGAAATCGTCGGCGCCGGCCTTGAAGCTCGAGACCTTGTCCGGCCAGCCATCGCGCGCCGTCAGCACCAGAACCGGCAGGTTGCGGTCGCCCTCGCGCCAGCCCTTCAGCACGCCGACGCCATCGATCTTCGGCAGGCCGAGGTCGAGGATCGCGACATCGAAGAGTTCGGTCAGGCCCGCATGGAGAGCATCCTCGCCGTTGCGCGCGATATCGACGACGAAATTTTCCGATCGCAGCACGGCGGCGATCCGGCCGCTCAGATCTTCGTCATCTTCGACGAGCAGTACGCGCATGGGGCAGGGCTTTCATCGCAGGGCGTCTCAGGGGACGGGCCAAAACTATCGGGCCGAGCTTAACTCAATCTGAACGGAGAGGTTCAGGCAGGCGAGGGGGTGTGGCGGCTAGATTGCGGCCATTACTGAAGCAAGGAGAAGATATATGCCGAACGAAGACCAGAACAACGCGCATCCCGAAGGTGCTGCCACGCCCGTGCCGCCAGAACACCGCCGGCGCCGGCTGGCGATCCCGGTGATCGCTGCCGCCGTGGCGCTTGTTATCGGGGCTGCCGGGGGCGCGAGCGCCGTGAAGATGATGCGTCCCATGCCCGAAATGGCGCCGCTGATGCCGGTGGCGATTTCGGCCATGCCGGCCACCAGCCTCGTCACCATCAAGGGCAAGGTTGCCGAGATCTACGGCAACAAATTCGTGCTGCAGGACGAGAGCGGCAGGGCGCTTGTTGAAACCGGCCGAGCCGGCGAGGGTGGGGATCTTGTCGCGAAGGATGAAGCCGTCACCGTGCAGGGACGCTTCGACGATGGCTTCGTGCATGCGAGCTACCTTGTTCGTCAGGATGGGCGAACCGAAGCGCTTCGTCCGCCGAAAGGTCCTCCGCACAGACGATTTGCCGATTTCGATCACAGGCCGTGACGGGCGTGAACTAAAGCCGCGCTGCGGTGTTTACAGACACGCCTCCTAACTCCGAAAGGAACGCTTCCATGCAACGACTTCTCCTATCAGGCCTTGCCCTTGCGGCACTGGCCGGCACCGCCTTCGCCCAACAGCCGCCCGCTCCGCCATCCGCCGGGACTCCACCGGCAGCGGCGGAAGCCGGCTCGCCACCTCCGCCGCCGTCTCCGTCCACTCCTGATGACGATGAGCAGATGACGGACCGGCCGGATGCGCGGCCGGGAGATCGCCCTGATTACCGCTGGCATGGTCGGAGAGGCGACATGGGCTTCCGCGGCGACAGGGGCTTCCGTCGGCATCGCCCGCTCCCTCCGCCGCACTCCAAGGCAGCCCATTTCCGGATCGAGGATGGGAACACCCAGATCGACCTGAAATGCGCCGAGGACGAGCCGATGAAGGTCTGCGCCGATCTGCTGCTCCAGGTGATGGACCGCCTGCAGGGGCAGGATTGATCATCCGCGCCTGAGGCGGGTGCCACACGATCATGCAACCACCCACGTTTTCTCGCGGGTGGTTTTGCGGGTTTCTCGGGGCCGTGACACCGCCGTCGAAGTCAATCGCCGCCCGTAGACCTCAAGGAATGATGCTGCCGCTCGAATTGGTCGATCCCTCACCATGGGACTTTACGGTCGGCGACTGAGGGACGTCGGTCACGGCGTGACGCGGGCTGCCGATGTTTCCGAGTAGCGGTCGCCGTGGACCTCGATGCCTGAGAAGACCGCGTCGATCTCGGCCAGTTCTTCCGATGTGAAGGCGATGTCGGCGGCGGCGATGTTTTCTTCCAGCCGGTGCAGCTTGGTGGTGCCGGGAATGGGAACGATCCAGGGCTTGCGGGCCATGAGCCAGGCGATGGCGATCTGGGCCGCGGTCGCGTTCCTGCGAGCGGCGATCGCATCGATCGCATCGACCACCGGCTGGTTTGCCTTGCGGTTTTCGGCCGAAAGGCGCGGATTGGTCTTGCGGTGGTCGTTGCCGCCTTCGAAACTGGTGTTCTCGTCCATCTTGCCGGTGAGGAAGCCGCGGCCGAGCGGGCTATACGGCACAAAACCGATACCGAGCTCTTCGACGACGGGCAGGATTTCCCGTTCCGGGTTGCGCCACCACAGCGAATATTCGCTTTGCAACACGGTGACCGGCTGGACCGCATGGGCGCGGCGGATGGCTTCGACACCCGCTTCGGAGAGGCCGAGATGCAGCACTTTGCCGGCGTCGATCAGATCCTTCACCGTGCCTGCCACCTCTTCGATCGGTACGGCAGGGTCAACCCGATGCTGGTAGAAGATATCGATGCGATCGGTGCGAAGCCGCTTGAGGGCTTCTTCGACGACCACACGGATGCGTTCGGGCCGACTATCCAGGCCGACTTCCGGCCGGCCATCCTTGAAGCCGAATTTCGTCGCGATCACTACCTCATCACGGATGGGAGCCAGCGCCTCGCCGACGAGATCCTCGTTGGTAAAAGGCCCGTAGGCTTCGGCAGTGTCGAAGAAGGTGACACCCCGGTCGTGGGCCGCCCGCAGGAGCGCGACGGCATCACCACGCTCCATCGCCGGCCCGCGATGGTAGTTTAGCCCCATGCAGCCGAAGCCGATCGCCGATACGTCAGGGCCTCTTTGGCCGAGCTTGCGTTTGATCATTTGAAGTCCTCCTTCCCAAGTTTGATCCCAAGATAGGGCAAAGTCCGGCGGCGATTAGCCGGGGATATCGGCATGAACTTATGAGGTCCGTTCATGAATTTCCCGGCTCGCTCGGAGAGGTCGAACCGGGATCGGGTAAGAGGATCCCGGCAGTGTCTGCCGCTTGTGCCAGAAGCTGAGGGGCTTGCGTTACGAAGCCAGGCGAAACGTGCCGCTGCGCATAGCCTCGATCACCGTGCGCAACGTGTCTTCCCTGTCGTGCCCCTCCGTGGAGACGACATGTTGCTCGAACGGGCCAAGTGACGAGAATTGCTGATGGAGCTCCGCAATAGGGTCGGGATCGGTCAGCGTGTCGCCGCCACGCTCGCGGCAGCGCCGGATGGCGACATCGAGCGGCGGGCGCAGAACCACGTAGTGGAGCGGTGCCGCGATTTTCCGGAACGGTTCCAGGAACCACGGCCCGACGATGCCGTCGACGACGACGAAGTAGCCGCCGCCGGCATAGCCTGTCGCCGCCTTCGTCAACACGTCGACGACAACGATATTCTGTTCATGCGCTTCGGGCAGATAGGGTGGGATCACGCCGTTCTTGATGAAGTGCCAGAAGTCGTCGCAATGAAGATGGACCTTCGGCGAGCCGGGCTCGCGGGCGAGCGCCTCGGCCGTCGTGGTTTTTCCGGAGCCCGGCGGCCCAGTGAGAATGAGAACTTCGCCCGTGTGATCCATCGCGCGGCATTTTCGCACGAAGCGGCATCGTTTCGCAATTAGCCGATAGGGGGTCGGTAATAGCCCGGCATGATCCCTTTCGTTCTGAAGAAGCCGCCGAAGCGGCAGCTACTCTGGCAGTCCCGCCATCCTGAGAGCCTCGATATATCGATTGCGATCGTCCGGTCGCCGGAATGGTGGCAGCACGGCGGCGAGATTGGAAAGTCGGAGCGCGGGATCCATCAGGCACAGGCGAGCGATCGTTTCGCGGGCTTGGGCAAGCCGCTCGGCCATGGCGAAGCTCGCTGCCATCACGCGCATCGCGCTCGGGTAGTTCGGCTGGTGCCGTAGCGATTTTCCCGCCCAGGCGGCAGCATCGTCATAGTGGCCGGCGCAAAAATGCGCGAGACCGATGTTGAACTGCCAGGCAAACAGGCGCGGATCCAAAGGGCTGAGACGCATGGCAAGTGTAGCGTGTTCAACGGCCTTATCAGGTTCGCCCAAGCAGGCCTTCACCCAGCTGCTGACGCCGAGCGCAGCCGCCAGATTCGGGTTGAGGAAGAGTGCGCGATCAATGCAGGCCGCACTGTCATCGAGGTCGCCGCCGACATAACCGATAACATATCCGCCGTAGGTGAGCGCAACCGCATCGTCCCAGCCGAGTTCGACCGCTCTCCGGGCCAGCCGGGTCGCTTCGGCCGTCTCGTCTGCGGGATTGAGCATCCAGCCATTGCTCTTTCGTGTGGCGTAGCAGCGTGCCGCCCGGGCATGGGCTATGGCGAATTCCGGGTCACGCTCGATCGCCTCCCTGAAAAGCCGCAGGGCCTCGTCGATGACTGATCGGTTGGTGACCGTCCGGTCGAAGGCCGCCAGGCCGCGGAGATAATAGTCGTAAGCGTCGAGGCTCTCGGTCGGCTTGCGTTTGGCACGCTCGATCTCGGCTTCCTCCACTTTCGGCGTTATGGCGCCGACGATGCTCGAGGCGACCTGATCCTGAAGATCGAAGACATTCGCCAGGGTTCCGTCAAAACGATCGGCCCAGAGGTGCGCACCCGTCGACGTGTCGATGAGCTGGCCGGCAATACGCAGGCGGTCACCCGTGCGGCGCACGCTTCCTTCGACCACATAGCGGACGTCCAGCTCGCGCCCGACCTGCTTTATATCGACCGCCTGACCTTTGTAGGTGAAGCTCGAATTCCGGGCGATGACGTAGAGATGGCGGAATTGAGCAAGCGCGATGGTGATGTCCTCGACGATGCCGTCGGCAAAATATTCCTGCTCCGCGTCGCCGCTCAAATTCTGAAATGGCAGGACCGCAACCGATGGCCGATCGTGTTGTTTCGTCGGGGCTGGGAAGACCTGCGACTGCGAGGCGACGTCGAGGCCGGGCGCCGTCCGCCGATGCTCCGGTCCCTGCCGCGATTGCAGCGAAGCGGCCAGGGAGGAGGTCTCTGCCTCGGGTTCTGCCTGAAGATGCTTCTTCAAGAGTGCCCGGCAGGCTTCGTATTGGCGCAAGGCCGCGTTCTCGTGACCCCTGAGAGCGTGGATCCGCATCAACGCCCGATGGGCGGCCTCCACGGTCGGGTCCACAGCGAGCAGCCTTTCGGCCAGTCCTTCGCAGGCCGATTCTTCCGCGGTGCCTGGCTCGGAAAGCGCTTGGCTCAGCCGCTCCACCAGTTGCAGCGCCTTGCGTTGATATGTGCTCCGATACGGGCCGAACCACTCGTCCAATTCGTCCGGAATGGCCTCGCCTGCCAGCACCTCGCCACGGTAGAGATCGGCGGCAAGGGCGAGATCGGCCGTCCGGCCGGCCTCCAGTTTACGGTCGAAGATCGAAATGTCGGTTTCATCAGGACCTGTTATCAGCGCGACGGTCTCCTGATCCCCGTCGATGTAGACGGCGGCATCCCCGCCAGCCGGAAACGATCGTCTGATATCGACCAGCGCCTGGCGCAGGCTGTTGCGGGCCTGCTCATTGCTTCGTCCTGGCCAGAAAGCTTCGGAAAGCAGTTCCCTGCGATGGCCGCGGCGGCCACCGAGCACGAGGGCAGCAAAGAGAAGCGACGTCTTGCGTGTGGTGAAGCGAACCTGCCGATGCTCCGGCGAAGTCACTTCGAGGCCACCCATCAACCTGATGCGCACAGATTGTCCCCCAGATTTCGACTGCCGCCGCAGAATAGCATCTCGGCAAAGACATTTAACACCGATTTAGCGGCGGCTTGTCGAAGTTTTCCTGGCCGTTCACGCTGAACCGAACAGCCGGAATACGCCCGCGTGTCAGGCTCCCACTTGCAAATCTCACAAATGGGAGACTGAAAATGGCTCACACGGAAACTCACATCGGCATCAGTGCGCCGAAAGGACAGTTGTTCGGGTTCAGGCCGAACAGCGTGGCAATCATCGTCGCTGCCCTGAGGAAGTGGCAGCGGAGCGTCGCAAGACGGAAGGCATTGGCAGATCTGACGCCCGACCAGTTGAGGGACATCGGTTATCCCCGGGATGACATCGGCCATCCCCAAGTCAATCGACCTGTGCTCGAAATCAAAGCAGGGCTGATGACGAAGTTGATGTCGATGCGATAGTCGGAATGTTCGACTGCGCGGACGTGTCGGCTGATGTCGAGCGGCCGGAAAGAGCTCACGGCGGCCGGCATTCGCAGTATATCCGGGGATTCGTCTGTTTTTCCGCTGCCGGGATTCGACTATAATGGGACGCTGGAACGATAGCGAGGGCACGGCATGATCGATCATATCACCATCGCAGTGGGTGACCTGCAGAAGAGCAAGCAGTTCTATGAACGCGCTTTCGAACCCCTCGGTTATCGCCTCTCCTTCGGGAAGGAGGGCGTGTTCTGGGCCTTCGATGTCGGCGGCAGCCTGTTCGAGATCCAGCACACCGACGACAAGCCGCCTCTGACGCGTTTGCACGTTGCCTTCCGGGTTCGGAGCAGGGCGGAGGTCGAGGCGTTTTATCGGGCCGCGCTCGAAGCAGGCGCCCGGGACAATGGCGCGCCCGGCCCGCGGCCGGAATATGAAGAGAACTATTATGCCTGCTTCGTTCTCGACCCCGACGGATATAATATCGAAGCGATGCTCAATGAGCCGGTGCCGCAAGGGTGAGCGCAGGGCTCCGCCCAAAGAATGCAATCGAGGGGGAGGTGGATATGTCGAGTTTCAGGAATGCCGTCGTCTCTTTGCCCGGCAAAGAGCGCGTGGCGAAGACGCCCTTCGGCGCGAGGATTGTCATCCATGCCACGGCCGCCGAGACCGGCGGCGCGTTCGGGATGTGGGAAACCTTCACGCCGCCGGGTCATGGTCCGGCCCCGCACACGCACACCCGGGAGACGGAAGTCTTTCGGGTCATTCGCGGTCTCTATCGATTCCAATGCGGCGACGAGGCGTTCGACGCGCCTGTAGGAACCGTTGTCGTTCTGCCGCCACATGTACCGCACGGTTGGCGAAACATAGGCGACGAACCCGGCCAGATGTTCGGCACGGTCACGCCAGGCGGCTGCGAGCAATTGTTCATCGATATCGAGGCTTTTGGTGCCGATACGCCTGAGAAAATCGCGGTGATCGAAGCGCGACTGGGGATCATTAACGACATCACGCTGGCCCTGGGATTGACAGGCCCGCAACCGCGCTGACCGATCATCACGATGTCAATCGGGTCTGTCTATTGTCGGCGCGATCGCTTTCGCGGCACGGCACTCTCTCAAGAGTCCTGTCGCTTGGAAATATCCGTATGTCCTAACCGCGCTGCGTCCATGTCACCGACGCGCGCATATGGTCTTGAGGAGGCACATTTGATGCTTACGATTGGCTCGATTGTCTGGGGTGTAAGGGATGTTGCGCGCGCCATCGAGTTCTGGTGCGCGGCCTTGAATTATAAACCTTTGCGAGAGCCGTCGGAAGATTGGGCCATTCTTGTCCCGGTCACGGGCGAAGGACAGCAGATGGCGATCACGATCGTTTCATCCGACCCCACCACCCACTAGCGCCATCATCTCGATCTCTATGCATCCGATCAGCAAGCCGAGGTCGAGCGGCTGTTGTCTCTTGGAGCGCAGCGTGTGGATTGGCGCTATCCCGAAGGCGCGGACTATATCGTTCTGGCTGATCCGGACGGCAACACGTTCTGCGTCGTTCAGAAGGAGATGGAACAAACCGGCGTCGCCAATCCATCCACTTGATCCTTCCAACCTGCTCGCAGTCGGAGACCGCCTCGTCCTTCGAGGCCCTATGGGCGCCTCAGGATGAGGCTCTCTTGGGCGCCGAAGGTGCGGGAAAAGGCGCGCGGCGCTGGAGGACGTAATGCCGAAGCGATTTTCAGGAGGAACAGCCCGTCAATGATTGGCGGGGCTTTTTGCTGTCTGGCGGCAGGCGAGTTCAGATGACCTGGCCGCCGGAGACTTCGATGCGCTGGGCAGTGATCCAGCGGTTGTCGTCGCCGAGCAGGCTTGCGATCATCGGGCCGATATCGTCGGGCACGCCGACGCGGCCAAGCGCGATCATGCCGGCGAACTGGCTGTTGAGGTCGGGCATGTCGCGGACGGCGCCGCCGAGGAAATCGGTTTCGATGGCGCCGGGCGCGACGGTGTTGACCGTAATGCCGCGGCTGCCGAGTTCCTTGGCGAGGTAGACGGTGAGGATCTCGATTGCGCCCTTGGCGGCCGAATAGGCGGAGAAGCCGGGATAGGAAACGCGGGTGAGGCCGGAGGAAAAGTTGACGATGCGGCCGCCATCGGCAAGCAGCGGCAGCAGCGCCTGGGTGAGGAAGAACACGCCCTTGACATGGACGTCGAACAGCGCGTCGAACTGCGCCTCGGTGGTCTCGGCAAACATCGCCATTTCGCCGTGGCCGGCATTGTTGACGAGGTGGTCGAAGCTGTCGCGCCGGAACTTGTCGCGGAGCGCCTTACGGACCTGATCGGCGAAGGCGGGGAAGGTTGCGACATTGCCGACATCGAGCGGCAGGGCGACAGCCTTGCGGCCCATAGCTTCGATTTCGCCGACCACGGCTTCGGCCTCGGCCTTGCGGCTGCGGTAGGTCAGGATGACATCGCCGCCATGGCGGGCGATGCTGACAGCCGTGTTGCGGCCGAGGCCGCGGCTGGCGCCGGTGACGATTGCAATCTTGCTCATTTCGAAACTCCTTCGTGGTGTGTTGATGCGACGATCGGAAAAAGCGGGCGAGGCCCGTTGCCCGAAGCGCCTGACATTTTGCCTATTCCGCCGAATCCGGTGCCGGCATGGGAGATTTCAGTCATCGAAGACCTCCTTGCGTTCGGCGATCCGCTGCGATCAGGCGTCTCGTCTCTCTGACGGCGTGACTATCCCAGAGGGAAGGCGGGCGGTGTTGCCGGAATCGCTAGGGATATTGCCTAAACCTCCAATTTCGGCTTAGGGTAGCTCGACTGCAGGAGAGGCCAGGGCATGACAGAGACGCTATTGGAAGCCGTTCGCCGCTACACCGAGACCCATGCCGATCTCTCCGGCCTGGTGCGCACGCCGATTCCAGGCCTTGCCACCATCCGCGCGACGATGCCGAGCGATATGCAATATGCGATCTCCAAGCCGCTGGTGGCGCTTGTCGTGCAGGGCGCCAAGCGCGTGACGATGGGCGATGACGTGTTCGATTTCAGCGCTGGGGACTCGCTGCTGATCACGGCCGATGTGCCGACGGTGAGCGAGATCACCGCGGCAAGCGTCGGCCGGCCCTATTACTCGCTGGTGCTAGACCTCGACCCGGCGCTGATCGCCGAGCTCAGCGTCGAGATGAAGCTCGCGCGGGTGGCCGATGGCGCGCCGGTGCGCGTCGAGCCGACCGATGCGGAGGTGGCGGATGCGGCGCTGCGGCTGATGCGCCTGCTCGACCGCCCGGCCTCGGTGCCGGTGCTGCAGGCGCAGCTGGTGCGCGAGATGCATTACTGGCTGCTTGCCGGCCGCCATGGCTCGGCGATCCGCCGGCTCGGTTGGCCGGATGGCCATGTGCGGCGCGTGGCGCGGGCGGTGGCAGTGCTGCGCGCCGAGTTCGCCGAGACCGTGCCGGTGGAGAGGCTGGCTGCGGTGGCAGGCATGAGCCCATCCTCTTTCCACCAGCATTTTCGCGCCGTCACTTCGCTCTCACCCTTGCAATTCCAGAAGCAGCTGCGGCTGATCGAGGCGCGGCGGCTGATGCTTTCCGAAGGTGTCCCGGCCAGCCACGCCGCCTTTGCCGTCGGCTATGAGAGCGTGCCGCAGTTCACCCGGGAATACGGCCGCATGTTCGGCCTGTCGCCGGTCAGGGACATGAAGGCGGCGCGCGACCGGGGGCCGGTGGCGGCTTAGAGCGGCATCCACCAACAGCCCTCATCCTGAGGCGTGTAGCCCGTAGGGCGGAGCTTCGAAGGGCACGCCGCAACGCTGCTCCCTGCATCCATCTGGCGCCGGCGCACCCGCCTCGTCCTTCGAGGCGCTGCCGCTCATCGGTCCGGTACACCCTCAATCCCGCGCCGTCGGATATTCGATTGCACTCGTGGCGTATTGGCGATGACATGCCAGGCTATCTGGCGAGCGCCAGTATCAATGTGTGCGTCTCAATCATCGGAATGTGCATTGCGGCTGTAGCCCAAACGGCAACCGAGAACATTACCGCCGCAATCCTGATTCCGACTGGCCTCATTATTTTCTCCGGTCGATCCGATATCGCGAGATTTCGGTATATTCAGACGTGCAGCGACACGATCCCTTCGGGGCACCTCAGGATGAGCCTCTCTTGGACGCCGTCGCCCGCCAGGCCGCCGGTGGGGTGGCGAAGGCGCGGGAGAAGGCGCGGTTGAAGGCGGCTTCGGTGGCATAGCCGGCGTCATAGGCGATCGCCGCGATCGGCTGACCCGATGTGGCGAGCGCGACGCTTGCGAGATAGAGCCGCCAGTCGCGGATATAGCGGATCGGCGATGTCGAGAGCATCGTCTGAAAGCGATCAGCGAGGGCGCTTCGCGACATTCCCGATGCCGCAGCCAATTGCTCCAGCGACCAGTCACGTTTGGGATCGTCGTGAATGAGGGAGAGGCAGCGCGACAGCGCCGGGTCGGCAAGCGCTGCCAGCCAGCCGACCGAGCTTGGCTCGGCCATCATGATCTGGTGGCGCAGGATCTCGATGAAGATGATTTCCGTCAGCCGCGGCAGCATCGAGACGCCACCGGCACGCGGCCGGTCGACCTCCTCGACCATCTGGCGGATGGTGGTGCGCAGCCAGTCGCCGTCATTGGCGGCCCGCGTTCTGACATGGATCAGTCTGGGCAGGGCCCGCCGAAGCGGCGCAAAGCTCAGCCCATCCCACTGCAGATAGCCGCAGAGCAGCCGCACGCCTTGTGTCTCGTCGCCGTAGCGCAGCACGGGAATCTCACGCCATGGCTTCTGTGGCAGGTCGCGGGTCGGGAGCACCAGCTTGCCGTCTCTTCCCGCGCCGAGCTGATGTCCGGTGCCGAAGGGAAAGACCAGCACGTCGCCGGCCTCGAGATCGGTCTCTTCGTCTTCCACTTTCAGCCAGCAGCGGCCGGCCACAACGATGTGAAACGGCATCGTGCCCGATGCCTTTGCCGAAAGATTTGCAAGCGACGGCGCGGCATCGGTCTGCCAGTCGCCCGTCGGCATGAAGCAGAATTGCAGCGATCCCGAAAGGCGGATCGTCGAAAGCAGCGCCGACAGCACGTCGTCGCGCGCGACACCCGCAGCGTCTGGATTTTCGGACAAGGCTTCACGCATTCCGGCCAAATACGCGCGCCGCGCGCCCTCCTATCATCAGTGCGTTCAAACCCACTGAAGGAGAATACTATGCAAACGGCAACCGACAAACTGGTCGTGCTCGTCACCAAGGGCATCGAATCCGAATTGTCCTCCGTCGCCTTCACCATCGCCAATGGCGGCATCACCGCCGGGCTGAAAGTCTCGGTTTTCCTTACCAGCACCGGGATCGACCTGGTGCGCAAGGGTGGCCAGCAGATGACGCATGTGCCGCCGCTCGATCCGCTCGCGAGCCTGATCGAGAATTTCCAGCAGCGCGGCGGCACGATCTGGGCCTGCCCGCCCTGTGTCACCTCGCGCGGTTACACGCAGGAGGACATGCTCGACGGCGTCGTCATCGTCGGCGCCAGCGCCATGCATGCTGAGATCAAGGAAGGTGCGGCGACGCTGTCGTTTTAATCACGCACGCGCCGGGCGGAAGCTATTCTTGCGCTCGGAGATATACTTGTGAGAGTGTAACCTAATACATGCGATGCTGCATGATACGGGCGCGCAGGGGCTTCGATGACATCCGTGAGGGTCAATGAACTGATATCGGTGGCGGGCCAGCCCAATGCCGCGGACTTTGCCGATTTCGCGGCGCGCGGCTTTGCCGGCGTCATCAATGCCCGGCCGGATGGCGAGGAGCCGGATCAGCCCGGCAATGCTGCGGAAAAGGCGGCGGCCGCCGCCGCCGGGCTTTCCTACGGCTTCGTGCCGGTGAAGGGGTCCGAGGTCACCGAGGCCGATATCCGCGCCTTCCAGGCAGCGATGACGCAAGCGAAGGGGCCGGTCGTTGCCCATTGCAAGAGTGGCACTCGGGCGCTGACGCTTTATGCGCTGGGCGAGGTACTCGACGGGCGGATGCAGCCCGGCGACGTCGGGGCTTTCGGTCAAAGCCTCGGCTTCGATCTTGCTGGCGCGCGACATTTTCTGGAGAAACGGGCGAGGCAGGCACCTCATGTGACGGCCTTCTTCGAGCCCCGCACCTGCAGTGTGCAATATGTCGTTTCCGACCCGGAGACGAAACGCTGTGCCATCATCGACCCGGTGCTCGATTTCGACGAGATGTCGGGGGCGACGGGGACGGTCAATGCCGATGCCATCCTTGCTCACATCGAAAGCGAAGGGCTGACGGTCGAGTGGATCCTCGACACCCATCCGCATGCCGATCATTTCTCCGCCGCGCATTATCTGCATGAGAGGACCGGCGCGCCGACCGCAATCGGCAGTCATGTCACCGACGTCCAAAAGCTCTGGAAGGAGATCTATAACTGGCCGGCGCTTGAAACCGACGGCTCGCAATGGGACCGGCTTTTTGCCGATGGCGACACCTTCGAGATCGGTGCGCTTAAAGCCCGCGTGATGTTTTCGCCGGGCCATACGCTTGCCTCGATTACCTATCTGATCGGCGACGCCGCCTTCGTGCACGATACGGTGTTCACGCCGGATTCGGGCACGGCGCGCACGGATTTCCCGGGCGGCAGCGCTAAGGCTCTCTGGCACTCGATCCAAGCGATCCTGTCGCTGCCCGAGGAAACTCGTCTGTTTTCCGGCCACGACTACCAGCCCGGCGGCCGCCACCCGCGCTGGGAAAGTACGGTCGCCGCCCAGAAACGCGCCAACCCGCATATATCAGGCATCGACGAGGCAGGCTTCGTGGCGCTGCGGCAGGCGCGCGACCGCACGCTGCCGAAGCCGAAGCTTATGCTGCACGCGCTGCAGGTGAATATCCGCGGCGGGCGGCTGCCCGAGCCGGAGGGAAATGGCAGGCGGTATTTGAAGATTCCGCTGGATGCGTTGTAGGGCGGCCGGTGCTGGCAACCGCCGCATCGTTCAAAGCGCGTTTTCTATATCGGTCCTAACGAAGTCGTCCCCCACGAATAGCAGCCGGCATCCATGTTCCCTAGCTACCTCATAGGCGAAGCAGTCGCCGAAGTTCAGGCTGGCGGGATGGGCGCCTTTGCCCCAGGTGCGGTAGGCTTCGGCGATGCGGCGGGCGGAGGCAGGGGTGATGGCGACGATTTCGAAGCCGAGGCCGTCGATCAGTTGTTCCATCTCATCGCCGACGTTGCGACGGGCCGAGACGATCAAGGCTTCGGCGACCGTGCCGGCGGAGATCAGGAGATCATCCTCGGCTTCGAGGACGGCAATCAGGGCATCGGCTTGTGGTTCGCCAAGGACGATCGCCATCAGGGCGGAGGTGTCGACGGCGATCATTCGGGCAGGCCGTCATCGCTATAGAGGAAATCCTGGCTGCGTGCGGCCGGCGGCCCATCTGCGGCTTTGGCAATGGCGGAGGCCCGCACCGCTTCCATGAGCGTCCGGCGGGATTTCCGATCGGGCGCTGCCCTCATCGGAACCAGTTTCACGGCGGCATGACCGTGCCGGGTGAGAATGACCTCGTCCCCGGCTTCGGCACGCCGGACCAGTTCGGTCAATTGCCCCTTGGCATCCGTCACAGACACTCGCATCGTTCGCACTCCCCAGGACCAGTGCAACCCAGTTTCTTCTGGAAAATTAGACCATTCGCTGGACCATATCAACGGATAATTTTCGCAAGTCCCGCTGGCGCGGGGACAGTTCGCGCACCGAACTGCGGCATGAAGCCATGCAAGCGTCGTCAGCATGGTGGGTTCGATCGGCTTCGTCGGCCTCGTCCATCCCCCATGCCGCCCGCTTCCTCGTCGGACCGGCGCATAGGCGGCTGCTGCCGGCAACGGCGCTCGGCGGCGCGATCTACATGGTCGGCGCCGATATCATTTCGCGCATCATCATCCCGCAGCAGATCCTGCCGATCGGGGTCGTCACCGCGCTCTTCGGCGCACCGGCCTTCGCCGTCATCCTCTATCGTGTGCGGGGGAAGGCATGAGCATCAGCATCGACGAGGTGAGCTTTGCCGCCGGTAATATCGCTATCGTCAACGGCGTCAGCCTGACGGTGGCAAAGGGCAAGGTGCTCGGTCTGCTCGGGCCGAACGGTTCCGGCAAATCGAGCCTTCTCAGATTGATCTGTCGGCTGCGCAGGGTTCGCAGCGGCATCATCCGGCTGGGTGAGGACGACATTTCCTCGCTACCGCGCGCAGCCCTTGCGCGTCGCGTCGCCTTCGTCGAGCAGCAGTCGACGACCGATACGCAATTGACCGTGCGCGAAGTGGTGCGGCTCGGCCGCACGCCGCATCGCGGGCTGTTGTCGTCCTGGGGTGCCGGAGACGACGCCGCCGTCGACGAGGCCCTGTCGCGGGTGGGCATGCAGGAGAGGGCGGGCCAACTCTGGCAGATGCTGTCGGGCGGCGAGCGTCAGCGCGTCCATATTGCCAGATCGCTGGCGCAGGCGCCGAGCGAACTGCTACTCGACGAGCCGACCAACCATCTCGATATCCAGCATCAGCTCGACATTCTCTCGCTGATCTCGAAGCTCGGCATCACCTGCATCGTCGCGCTGCACGATCTTAATCTGGCGGCGATGTTCTGCGACAGGCTGGCGGTGCTTCAGAAAGGCGAGATCGTTGCCTCCGGTGCGCCCGAGGTTGTGCTGACCGAGGATACGGCCGGGTCTTCGGCGTTCGCGCCCATGTCCAGAAATCGGCGTGCACGGCCGGCATCATATCCAATACGTCATGGATTGATGGATGCCCGGGAATTTCGATCTCATGGAGGAGATCGGCGATTATTGGTCGAGACGGCCGGAGACCTTCGACCTCGCTTTTCGGCCATAGGATCGCCAGGGGTCACGAGGCCGGCGCTGTCTTGGACCCCTTTCTCTTCATGCATGCCGTCCTGCCAAAACCGCTGGGCATTTTCCGGCGACATGCATGATCTAAAGCGGCGGAAACCGCATTGCCTCTCGCAGCAGCTCGATGGCCTCTGAGACCGAAGGCCCTCTGATCGGCGGCGGCTCTGCGCGTTCGCAGAACTCGCGCCAGACAAACAGCGTCAGTTCTGCGCCATCCGTTGCAGTTTCCCCCGGTCCTTCTGCAAAATTCTCGAGCAGGCGATATCGAGCGTCCTTCCAGAACAACTCCTCCACCCAGTCATATATCGGGATCACATGGAAGTGGATCGGATAACTGGGCATGTGCCCGTACCGGCCGATATAGACGCGCTGAGCATTCAATTGCCGTTTCAGCGTGCTCTGAGCCCTTGCAAGCAACGGGCCGAATTCGGCCAAAGCGTCTTCGGGCAGATCCGACAGATCGTTGGTGTCGGTCTTGGAACTGATCATGAGGTAACCGGGAAGGGCGGAGTTCATGCGGTGGTTCACAAGCCATCCGGCCGTCTCGACAACGTGAAAGTGCTGAGGGATCTCCACGGACTGCCTCTTATCCTGATGCACCCTTCAGGGGCTTCGATGAATTCAACTAGAGACCGGTATCTTGGCGTGGTGCGAAAGGACGCTGTAACACATTGGATTGCTGCATCATTTTATTCTTAAATCCTCTCCGATTTAAGGTATGGGTTGAGATAGCAGCCGGCAACGGTTATTTGGTGCCGACCTGCAAGCGGACTCTCCGCGAACGACAAGGCGCATAGCTCCCATGATCCCCGATTTCCTCGTCACCCATTCCGGTGGCTTTCATGCCGATGAATTGCTGTCGAGCGTCATCCTGACCCGGCTTTTCCCGCAGGCGCGTATCGTTCGCAGCCGGGCGCCGGAGTGGATCACGCCGGGCGAAGACCGGATCATCTACGATGTCGGCGGAGCTTATGACCCCGCTGCCGGGATATTCGATCACCACCAGCGCGGCGCGCCGTTGCGCGACGATGGCCAGCCCTACAGCTCGTTCGGGCTGATCTGGAAGCATTACGGCCGTGACTATCTCGCAGCCTCCGACCTTCCCGAAGCGCATGTCGAGGCGATGCATGGCTCTTTCGACGCCGGCTTCGTGCTGCCGATCGATCTGACTGATAATGGCGCGCTCAGCCCATCCGGGCCGCTGGCCGGGCTGACGCTGCCGGTGCTGCTGGAAACCCTGAAACCGGTTTTCGACGAAGCGGACCCTGAGGCCGACGATCGTGCCTTCCACGCGGCCCTTGCCATTGCCCGCAGTTTCGTCGAGGCCAGGATCGCCCAGAGTGCCGCAAAATTGCGGGCCGAAGCGATCGTGCATCGGGCAATCGAGGCCGCGGGGCAGGGGCGTGTTCTGGAATTGCCGAGGGGCATGCCCTTCCGTCCCGCCATCGTCAAGGCGGGTGCCGATCACCTGCTGTTCGTCGTTCACCCGCGTGAAAAGGATTGGTGCGTGACCGGCATTCGCCGCGCCGAGGAAGGGTTCGAGCTCAGGGCCGACCTGCCGGCGGCCTGGGCCGGGCTCACCAATGGTGCACTGGAGGCGGTGTGCGGCATAGAGGGTGCAAGCTTCTGCCACAACGGCCGCTTCATCGCCGCCGCCAGGACCCGCGAGGCTGCTCTCGCCATGGCCGAGCTGGCGGTAAAGGAGGCGCTTTCGATCGGGGCGCAGCCAAATGGCGGCAGCTGAGGTCGCATGGTCATCAGTCCGATATTGAATAATATTCCCCCACCTTCGCCGTCTGCGCAAATCTGCGGGCGTCCTACGGTGCGAGATCGACATGGTGGACGCCGTGCGGCAGCGGCACGCGGCCGAGCCGCTTAAGCGCCGGCCGGTCGCCTTTTGCGACGCGGAAGACTTCGAGCCCCGGGCCGGCCTCGGGCCCGGCCCCGTCATGGCCCTGGAACACGGTGGCGAGGAAGTGGTCTCCTGTCCGATCGAAGGCGCCGCCTTCCGGCAGGGAACCCTCGAAGGGATAGTCGGCGAGCCTGGCGATGGCGCCGGTTGCCGGATCAAAACTCAGAAGCGTGACGCTGGCGTCGCGGTGGAAGCGGGCAGAGCCCGGCGGGAAGGCTGTGCCGCGCATATTGACGGTGGCGACGAGCTGGCCGTCCGGACTGATGGCGATGCCCTCGGAGGAGAGGCCGGTCTCGGCACCGCCGAGGAGATCGTGGCGAGCCGATTGTGGCGATGTAGCGGGATCGGCGAGCCTGATGACGCTGATCGTCGATGGTGTCTGCGGAATACGGCCCTCCAGGTTCTTGGCGGTGAAGTTCCGGCCCCAGTTGGCGGTGAGATAATGGCGCCCGTCGGGTGTGAAACGGCCGACGAAGGGATCGGCGCCAACCTCCACGACATTGCCCCATGGGCGCAGAATGGGCGCGTCGTTGGCTCCGGTGACCTCGAAGAAGGCGACCCGGTTTTGCGTGTTGATATTGACTGCCAGGAAGCGGCCTGAGGGATGCCAGTGGACGTTGGTCGAGGTCACGCCGCCGCGCGGGGCCGGCTCGGATCCTCTCACCCCGAGGTCGGCGAGGTCGAACCGGGCGAGGCGGCTGAAGCGGCCATCGCGATAGGCGACGATCTGGACGAAGCTCGCCTCCGGCGTGTTGGAAACGACGGCGACGCTCTCTCCATCCGGGCTGAGGGACAAGGCCTCGGGGAAGGCTTCGATCTCCACCGTGTCGGAGAGGCGGAGTGCCGCGTCATCCGAAAGGTCGACTGCGAAGAGCCGCCGGCCCGGCGGCAGGTCGCTGATTCTGTTGCCGCCCTTTGGACGTTCGCCCAGCCTTTCAGTGACGAAGGCGGTTTGCCCGTCTTCGCTGAGGGCTAGGATTTCAGGCGCCGAGGTCACCGAATTGGAGACCGGTATCGAACCGGTGACGATCTTCTCCCCGACTGGTGACATGATCGTCAGCAGATCGCGATAGCCGGCATTTCGCGGCGCAAGCTCGGCGGTGCCGTAAGTCCGGGCGAGAAAATCACCGTCGGAGATGACGGCGATCCGGCTCGCAGAGATGCGGCGGAGAATCTCGGGCGCTGCTTGCGCGCCCTCGGCAGCCTGCATGCTCTGGGGCGCGGCGAGGCTGAAGGCGATGGCGAGCGTCGCGGCGGTGAGGATTGATCCGTTCATGATCCTGCTCCCTTGTTGGCGGTCCTTTGAAAATGCCGCTGATGTTGATAATTTTCCAATCGTAATCCTATCGCCTGTGATAGGCATTTCGCATCAGGAGGCTGTCCTGGACATCCGCACGCTTGCCTGTTTCGTGGCCGTTGCCGAAGACCTGCATTTCCGCCGCGCGGCGGAACGGATGAACCTGACCCAGCCGGCGCTCAGCCAACGGATCCGGGTGCTGGAAGGCGAGGTCGGGACCGATCTCTTCGAGCGCGACCGCCGCGGCGTGGCGCTGACGCCGGCGGGCGCGGCCTTCCTCGGCCCGGCCCGCGAGGCGGTGCGGCATGCCGGGCTGGCGAAGGCCGAAGCCCTGCGGGCGGTGCGCGGCGAGGTCGGGCGCCTGCGGCTCGGCTTCACGCCGATCGCCTTTTACGGCGTCCTGCCGGAGGCGGTGCAGGCGTTTCGTGCCCGCTACGCGCAGGTCGAGGTCGATCTCATCGAGATGAGTTCGCCTTTGCTGGAAGCCGCCCTTGCATCGGGCGACATCGACCTCGGCGTGCTGCATCCACCGCTTTCGCGGGATCTGATCATCCACTCCCTGCCGGACGAGCCGTTCGTGCTGGCGCTTCCGGCGACGCACCGGCTGGCGGAGCAGCCGGTCATCCGCGTCGCCGATCTTGCCGGCGAGCCCTTGTTGCTTGCGCCGCGGGCGATCGGTCCCAGCATATACGACCGGGTGATAGCCCTTTTCAGGGGCGAGGGCATCAGCCCCCGGATCGTCCAGGAGGTGACGCCGATGACGACGCTGGTTGGCCTCGTGGCGGCCGGAACAGGTCTCGGCTTCGTCACTTCGGGCATCGCGAAAGCCGTCCGGCCGGGCGTCGCCTACCGCCCCGTCCTGCCGCCGCCGCCATCCCTGCCGATTGCCGCCGCATGGCGCCCACCGGCATTGTCGGCGAGCGGCGAACGCTTCCTGGAGATTGTGAGAGGGTTAGTTGGGCAGGGCGATTTGCCGGAGCGGAAGTCATGAAAGGCGGGGCGCGCGGCAGCGAAGATCCATGCCGCAATTGCGGAACCGATTGACTTGCACCCGCGAAGGACTAAGCTTTATGCCATGGCAACCACCACCCACACGCGAGAGATAGCGGAGGGTGTGAGTGGCTGGCGACCTTGAGGAGGATGAGGTTTGCCGTGGATTACCGTGTTGTTCTGCTGATCGCCACATCCGTCATTGCTCTTTGTCCTGGTAACGCCGGGGCGCAGGAGGGCGATGCGACGGCGGGTGCGGCCGTTTTCAAAAAATGCGCGACCTGTCATGTCGCCGATTCCGATACGAACAAGGTCGGCCCGTCGTTGAATGGGCTGTTCGGCCGGAAGGCCGGAACGCATCCCGATTACGCCTATTCGGCCGGAATGAAGGCGGCCGGCGAGGGCGGTCTCGTCTGGGACGAGACGGCGCTGCGCGACTATCTGCACAATCCGAAGGGGAAGGTGAAGGGTACGAAGATGGCCTTCGTCGGGGTGAAGGACGACCAGGAAATCACCAATCTCATCGCCTATCTCAAGCAATATTCCAAGTGATGGGCAATATTCCCAATGACGGGCAATACTCCAAATGGCGGCTCGCGCCTGGGGGGTGCATGCCTAAATTGCCGTAATTGCCGATATTTTCTATCTGTGCGATAATAAACACGGACTTTTTGCGGAATGCGGTTTCACGGGTCGACCTGCTCGAGGAGGAGCGGACATGGCTGTCGTGCTGATCCTCGTCCTGATTGTCGTCGGCTCCGTGCTGTTCCATGTGCTGAGCCCGTGGTGGTGGACGCCGATCGCGTCCAACTGGACCTATATCGACACCACCCTCGTCATCACCTTCTGGATCACCGGCATCGTCTTCGTGGCGGTGGTTTCGTTCATGGCCTATTGCGTCTTCCGCTTCCGGCACAAGCCCGGCAACCGGGCACATTACGAGCCCGAGAACCGCAGGCTGGAATTGCTGCTGGGAGGGGGAACGGCGGTCGGCGTCGCGGCGATGCTGGCGCCCGGCCTGATCGTGTGGAACCAGTTCATCACGGTGCCTGCCGATGCCGCATCGGTCGAGGTCGTCAGCCAGCAGTGGCTGTGGAGTTTCCGGCTGCCGGGAGCCGACGGAAAGCTCGGCCGCGCTGAGACCGGCGACGTCACCCCCGAAAACCCGCTCGGCCTTGATAAAAACGACGCGAGCGGCCTTGACGACGTCATCATCGAGGGCGGCGAGCTACATCTACCGATCGGCAAGCCGGTGCACATATTGCTGCGCTCGGTCGATGTGCTCCATGATTTCTACGTGCCGGAATTCCGCGCCAAGATGGACATGATACCCGGCATGATCACCTATTTCTGGTTCACGCCGACGCGGACAGGGACCTTCGACATCCTCTGCGCCGAACTCTGTGGCGTCGGCCATGGGCAAATGCGCGGCACCGTCGTGGTCGAAGCCGATGCCGACTACCAGACCTGGCTCGGACAGCAGCAGACATTCACCCAGCTTACGGCGTCATCGGGAGAGATGCCGCCGGCAAACTGAACCCCGCAGCGGTCGCAGATCGCTAGGAGACGAAGGGGAAGAGATCATGGTTGAGATTCCATCCGACAGCGCAGGCGCTATCCCCACTGCCGAAGTCGAGGATGTCGAGCTCTATCATCCGAAAAGCTGGTGGACAAAATATGTGTTCAGCCAGGATGCCAAGATCATCGCCGTCCAATATTCGCTGACGGCGATCGCAATCGGCCTGGTGGCGCTAGTGCTCTCCTGGCTGATGCGGATTCAACTCGCCTTTCCCGGCTATTTCACCTTCATCGATGCCGATCATTATTATCAGTTCATCACCATGCACGGCATGATCATGGTGATCTATCTGCTGACCGCGCTGTTCCTCGGCGGTTTCGGCAATTACCTCATTCCGCTGATGGTCGGCGCGCGCGATATGGTGTTTCCCTACGCCAACATGCTGAGCTATTGGATTTATCTGCTCGCAGTGCTGATCCTCGCCGCGGGCTTTTTCGCCCCCGGCGGTCCGACGGGGGCCGGCTGGACGCTCTATCCGCCACAGGCCGTTCTCTCCGGCACGCCTGGCGGCAAGGACTGGGGTATCCTGCTGATGCTCTCCTCGCTGATCGTCTTCATCATCGGCTTCACCATGGGCGGGCTGAACTATGTGGTGACCGTACTGCAGGGGCGCGCTCGCGGCATGACATTGATGCGCATGCCGCTGACGGTCTGGGGCATCTTCACCGCGACCGTGATGGCGCTGCTCGCCTTTCCCGCCCTCTTCGTCGCCTGCGTCATGATGATGTTCGATCGCCTGCTCGGCACGAGCTTCTTCATGCCTGCCATCGTCGAAATGGGCACGCAGCTGCAGCATGGCGGCGGCAGCCCGATCCTGTTCCAGCACCTCTTCTGGTTCTTCGGGCATCCGGAGGTCTATATCGTCGCATTGCCGGCCTTCGGCATCGTTTCGGACCTGATCAGCACGCATGCGCGCAAGAACATCTTCGGCTACCGCATGATGGTCTGGGCGATCGTCATCATTGGCGCGCTCAGCTTCGTCGTCTGGGCGCACCACATGTATGTCAGCGGCATGAACCCGGCCTTCGGCTTCTTCTTCGCCACGACGACGCTGATCATCGCCGTCCCGACGGCGATCAAGGTCTATAATTGGGTGCTGACGCTGTGGCGCGGCGACATCCACCTGACCCTGCCGATGCTCTTTGCGCTCGCCTTCATCGTCACCTTCGTCAATGGCGGCCTGACCGGCCTCTTCCTTGGCAACGTCGTCGTCGACGTGCCGCTGTCGGACACGATGTTCGTCGTCGCGCATTTCCACATGGTCATGGGTGTGGCGCCGATCCTCGTCATTTTCGGGGCGATCTATCATTGGTATCCGAAGGTGACGGGACGCATGCTGAACGACGTGCTCGGCCATATCCACTTCTGGATCACCTTCCTCGGCACCTATGCGATCTTCTTTCCGATGCACTATCTCGGCCTGCTCGGCGTGCCGCGCCGCTATTTCGAGATGGGAGAGACGGCCTTCGTTCCGCCTTCGGCCGATACGCTGAATATCTTCATCACCGTCATGGCGCTGATCGTCGGGGCCGGACAGATGGTCTTCCTGTTCAATCTGGTCTGGAGCCTTTTCCGGGGCAGGGAGTCCGGCGGCAATCCGTGGCGGGCAACGACGCTCGAATGGCAGACGCCGCAGACGCCGCCCGCCCATGGAAACTGGGGAAAGGATCTGCCGGTCGTCTACCGCTGGGCCTATGACTACAGCGTGCCGGGGGCGGCCGAGGATTTCATTCCGCAGACGGTGCCGTCAGGCGGCGGCGTCACACGAGAGGTCCACGCATGAACGTCATGCTGATCTTCCTTGCCGCAGTCGCCGCCATTATCTTCTGGTGGCTTTCCGGGCAGCGGTTGACCTCGAAGCCCTGGCTCGAAACCGGGTCGGTGCAACTGCCGGGTCATGACGGTGCCGAGCGGCAAAGGCTGCCGGCGCCGGCGGTGAAAATCGGGCTCTTCGTGTTTCTCGGTGTCGTCGGTGCCGTCTTCAGCCTTGCTGTCAGCGCCTATTTCATGCGCATGGCGTCGACCGACTGGTGGGCGACGCCTGTTCCCCGGCTGCTCTGGGTGAACACTGCGGCACTGGCCTTAAGCAGCGCTGCCCTGCAATGGGCGAAAAGAGAAGCAGGGCATGGCCGCATGGAGGTGCTGCGACCGGCGCTTGCTGCAGGACTTGCGCTTGCCATCTTCTTTCTCATCGGGCAGATCCAGGCATGGCGGGAGCTGACGGCGGCCGGCTACGTGCTGGCCGACAACCCTTCCAACAGCTTCTTCTACTTGCTGACCGGCCTGCACGGCCTGCATATCCTCGGCGGGCTTGCCGTGCTCGCGCATACGACAGTCAGGGCATTTTCAACCGACGTTGCGCCGGAGAGGCTGCGCCTCAGCGTCGATCTTTCCGCTATCTATTCGCATTTCATGCTCGCCGTCTGGATCTTGCTCTTCGCGCTCTTTGCCGGCTGGGCGAATGATTTCGTCGATCTCTGCCGCACACTGCTCAGTTAGGAGATTTGCAGATGGCACAGACTATCGATACACACGGCGAGCCCGACCTCCGGCCAGCCGGTCTGCGCGGTGTCGCCGCCGATTTCAGCTCGGATCAGCGCGCCTTCAAGACCGCCTCCTGGGGCAAGGCGATGATGTGGATCTTTCTCTTGAGCGACACCTTCGTGTTCGGCTGTTTCCTGATCGCCTATATGACCGCCCGCATGTCGACGCCGGTCGCCTGGCCTAACCCGAGCGAGGTCTTCGCGCTGCATATCGGCGGCCAGAACGTTCCGCTGATCCTGATCGCGATTATGACTTTCGTGCTGATCTCGAGCAGCGGCACCATGGCGATGGCGGTCAATTTCGGCTATCGCCGCGACCGCCGCATGACGGCGATGCTGATGCTGCTGACGGCCGTTCTCGGGGCATGCTTCGTCGGCATGCAAGCCTTCGAATGGACGAAGCTGATCACCGAAGGCGTGCGACCCTGGGAGAACCCGTGGGGGGCGGCACAGTTCGGATCGACCTTCTTCATGATCACCGGCTTTCACGGCACCCACGTCACGATCGGCGTCATCTTCCTGCTGATCGTCGCCCACAAGGTCTGGCGCGGCGATTTCGATGTGGAACGGCGCGGCTTCTTCACCAGCCGGAAAGGCCGCTACGAGGCCGTCGAGATCATGGGCCTCTACTGGCACTTCGTCGATCTGGTCTGGGTCTTCATCTTCGCGTTCTTTTACCTGTGGTGAGGTCGTCATGAGCGAGACAACAGCGCATGCACACATCGGGGGACAGCAGCCCCAAACCGGACAGCAGCACCCGATTCGGCTCTATCTCTTCGTCTGGGGCCTGCTCTTCGTGCTCAGCGCCCTTTCCTACATGGTCGATTATCTCGGCATCCAGGGCTATCTCAGGTGGACGCTGATCCTGGTGTTCATGATGCTGAAGGCTGGGCTGATCGTCGCCGTCTTCATGCACATGGCCTGGGAACGGCTGGCGCTCGTCTACGCCATCCTGCTGCCGCCGCTGCTGGTGCTGGTTTTCGTGGCGCTGATGGTATCGGAAGCAGACTACACGATCTTCACCCGGCTGGCATTCTTCGGTGCGACGCCCTAGGGTCTGTTGGACAGGATAGACAGATCGGAGCGGACTTCGGCGATGACCAAGGAAATCCGACTTTTTGGCGCTATTGCGGTCCGACCCGCCGTCCTTGCTCTCATATCCCAGTTCGAAACGGACACAGAATTCACAGTTACGGTCAAGTGGGAGCTCAATCCTGTCGTCAAGAAACAGATTGAAGCTGGGGAGCCTTTTGACCTCGTCATCACCAATCCTAACCTGGTTGAGGATCTGGCCGCCTTGGGAAAAGTCAAGGCGGGGAGCGAGGTCGCGTTTGGCCGGATAGCAATGGGAGTGGCGGCCAAGGCAGGCGGTCGGCCGCTCGACATCGGGTCGGTGGAAGCATTCAAACATGCGTTGAAGAGCGCCAGATCGATCGCCTACGCCAGTGAAGGAAGCAGCGGCGGCTACTTCTCCGGTTTGCTGGAACGCTTGGGAATAGCCGATGAGGTGAAGCCAAAGCTGGTGGCCATATCAGGAGGGCAGACTGCGCCGGCCGTCGGCCGTGGGGAGGCCGAGTTGGGTGTCGTTCCCGTGACCTCGATTCTCGCCGCCGCTCCCGAGGTCATGCTTGTCGGTCGGTTTCCGGCAGAACTGCAAAGTTACATCGACTTCGCCATTGGCATCAGCGCCGCGTCAACGGACGCAGAAGCTGCCAGGCAGCTGTCGGAATTTCTGACGTCGACAGCCGTTGATGACATCCTGGCGGCAAAGGGTGTCGAGCGTTGCTGAAGGCGTGCTTGGCTGACGACGAGAACGCCAACCCAACCTCCCTCATTCCTGTGCTTGTCACAGGAATCCAGTGCGCCCGAGTCCTTGGGCGCGGGAGAACGACCTCGTCGTATGAGAGTCATTCACGGCGCGGACGCGCCGTGGCTGGATTCCTGTGACGAGCACAGGAATGAGGGAGGAGAAGTAGGCACCGTCACCATAGGGGCGTTGGAGAATGCCGCGCTCGGGCGCTGGAGGATGCCGGGCTTTTGCTTCCGTCCGTAGGGCAGCAATCGGCGATCTCCGTTGCCGTGCATCTTCGATCAACCTGTCGAAGATGGGTCGTTCCCCTTCTTTTCCCAGGATCGCAGCGCACGCCAGAGCACGGTGTTGTCTGCATAACCCAGCACACGCGCAATCTCGGACATCGGTGCGGCATGTCGGTCGCCGAGATAGTGGGTGGCGAGTGTCTGGCGGTGCTGGCGAACGAGATCGCGAAGCGACACGCCTTCCTCCGACAGCCGGCGCTGCAGGCTTCGCGGCGACATCTTCAGTTCGGCGGCAAGCGTTGCAACCGTCACCGGTTTGCGGCCGAGATAGATGCTGATCAGAGCCTGGACCTTTTCCGTGACGATATCGCCGGCCGCTCGCTCGTTGACCAGATCGCCGATATGCCGCTCCAGGATTTCGATCAGGCTTTTGTCTTCCGCACGGTGCACACGGTAAGCCTCCGCCTTGTTCATGACGATCCGGTTGCCAGATTGGCCGAACAGGATCGGCGCGCCACAGATGCGTTCAAGCACGCCGGCGTCGCGCGGGGCGTGATGCTCGAGCTGAATTTCGATCGGCCGCCAGCCACGGCGGAAGCACGAACGGACGAGCTGACAGGAGGCGGCGATCGTGAATTCGCTGTCCTGCCGGCGCGGCCACATGCTGGGATCGACGATCCGGTAGCTCCAGACAAAATCGCCATTCTCCTCGAACACGCCGGAACTGGTCGCGCCCTGGACCGCGTTGACATATTTCGACAGCCGCTCGAAAGCGCTGCGAATGGTCGGCGAGAGCGCGAAGAGCATGCCGATGGGGCCGATATCGGCGGGCTTGAAGCCGGTGCCCATGCGGGCTCCCAGTGCCGGTTCACCTGTTATCGTCGCGGCCTCCTCGAACAGCGCGACATAACGCGCCATGGGCAGGACAGCGTAGGGATCTTCCAATTGCGAGCGCAGAATGCCGTGCGAAGCGAGAAGAAGGTCGGTCTTCCCGGATCTTTTATCGATTTGTTGCACCAGCGGGATCAAGACGGAGGCTCGAATTGAAGCAACTGCGGGCATGCGGCTGATCAAATGCGATGCAACTGCCATTTTCAGCGTCTCCAGTGACCTTCGTGGCGCGAGTTATCGATTCATTGGCATAAACTGCAATTTCGGGGCCAGATCGCCGCGCTTACCTTCTTGGCAACAAACAAGCAAAGAGGGGTTCTCCATGACACTGGAAGCAAGCATGCCCGCACCATCATCGCCGGAGCGTCGTCTGGCCAAGGACTCGGTGGGCCTCGCCCACATCGTGTTCTTCGTCGTTGCCGCGGCCGCGCCGCTCACGGCTGTCGTCGGCGCTTCGCCGGCCGCCTTTGCCTTTGGCAATGGCGCAGGCGTTCCCGGCGCTTTCGTGCTTGCCGGCCTGCTCTACCTTCTCTTCTCGGTCGGCTTCACCGCCATGAGCCGGCATGTGGGCGGGGCAGGGGCGTTCTACACCTATATCACACACGGCATCGGCAAGCCGGCTGGCGTGGGTGGCGCCTTCATGGCGCTGGTCACCTACAGCGCGGTTCAGATCGCCATCTATGGCCTGTTCGGTTTCTTCATGGCCAACGCCATAGCGCCGCTCGGGCTGGTCCTGCCCTGGTGGGCTTGGGCCTTCGCAGCACTCGTCGTCGTGCTGGTCTGCGGTCAGCGCAACATCGCCTTCTCGGGCGCGATCCTGGGCGTCTGCATGATTGCCGAAATCGCCATATTGCTGGTGCTGGATCTTGCCATCGTCTTTTCAGGCGGCGGACCGGAAGGCATCAGCTTCTCCTCCTTCGCGCCATCGTCGGTCTTTGCGCCCGGTCTTGGTGTGGCGCTGGTCTTCGTCATCGGTTCCTTCATCGGCTTCGAAGCTACGGCCATTTTCGGCGAGGAAGCCGAAGATCCGGAAAAGACCATCCCCCGCGCCACCTATGTTGCCGTACTGCTCATCACCCTCTTCTATGCCTTCTCCACCTGGGCAATCGTGCAATTCTACGGTCCGGGCAAGGTGCAGGCTGCTGCGGCTGCCAGCCTCGACAGCTTCTACTTCACCGCCGCCAATTCCGTGCTTGGTGCATGGTCGAGCCAGGCGATGAACGTGCTGCTGATCACCAGCCTGTTTGCCTGCATCCTGTCCTTCCACAATACGCTCAACCGCTACTTCTTCGCCCTTGGCCGTGAAGGCCTGGCAGCCCAGGTGCTCGGCAAGGTTCACGCCAAGCATGGCTCACCCTATGCTGCCGGTCTGCTGCAAAGCCTGATCGCGGCCGTCGTCCTTGGCCTGTTCGTGATCTTCGGCGCCGATCCTTACACCGTCGTGTTCTCGTGGATGGCCGCGCTGGCGGGTATCGGTATCCTGCTGGTCCAGGTGCTTGTCTCCGTCGCGATCATCATGTTCTTCCGCAAGACGCCGAACAGCTACAGCGCCTGGACCACGATGACCGCTCCGACGCTGGCGCTCCTCGGTCTCATGGGTTCGCTCGTGCTGGTCAGTTCCAATCTTTCACTCCTTTCCGGCAGCGAAAGCCTGATCGTCAAGGCTTTCCCCTATGCCATGGTGCTGGTGGGCATTCTTGGCGCGCTGTTTGCGATCCGGATCAAGAGATCCAAGCCCGCTCTCTATGCCTCCCTTGGAAAGGTCTTCGAATGAGTGCCGTTGCCGAACTTGCACCCGTCGATCGCCTTCTGGTGCTCGCGGTCGCGATCCTGACCTGCGCAACATTGCTGGTTGCCGTCGAGGCACACGCCTTCTGCTCGGTGTTCTGCATTCATGCGGACCAGATGATGATCGATACGCAGATCTGCTCCGGTCGATCCTGATCACCGCAACTTGCGACGCGCCATGGTGCGTCGTCTCCCCCCGAAACCAAGAGGCTTGAAACCAAGAGGTATTTCAATGGACGCCGTTGTCGCAGTCACCCATCCGCTCGATCCCCTGAGCCTCGACGAGATCGCTTCTGCCGTTGCCATACTCAAGGATACGCAGACACTCGCACCCACCTTCCGCTTTCCGATAACCCGGCTGGAGGAGCCGACCAAGGCGGATCTTGCCGTCTATCGCCTGGGCGACCGGCTGCCGCGCCTCGCCTTCATCCTGGCAATCGACATCAGCAATGGCGAAACCTTCGAGGGCGTCGTCAACCTGACTGCCGGCACGGTGTCCTCCTATATCCGGCTGCCTCTCGATGAACTGCCCTACGGTCAGCCGCCGATCATGCTGTGCGAATTCGAAACCGTTGAAGGCACCGTCAAATCCGATCCGCGCTGGATCGCTGCCGTCAAGAAGCGCGGCATTACCGACGAGGATATTCCGCTCATCCAGATCGATCCTTTTTCCTCGGGCTATTTTGGCCGCGAATTCGAGAAGGGAAAACGCATCGTCCGCGCCGTATCCTATTGGCGCGAGGATGTCCGTGACAACGGCTATGCGCATCCGATCGAGGGCGTGGTGGCGGTGGTCGATCTGATCACCAACCGAGTGGTCGATCTCGTCGACGATGAAAAAATCATTCCGGTCCCGAGGAAGAAGCGCAATTATGGCCGCGAAACCTTCCCCGAACCGCGGCCCGATCTCACGCCGCTGCATATCGTTCAGCCGCAAGGGCCGAGCTTTACGGTCGACGGCTGGAAAGTCGAATGGCAGAACTGGAGTTTCCGTGTCGGTTTCACCCCGCGCGAAGGCCTCGTTCTGCATGAACTCGGCATCAAGGATCAGGGCAGGCTGCGGCCCGTCGTCTTTCGCGCCAGTGTCACCGAAATGGTCGTGCCCTATGCCGATCCGACCGCGAACCACTATTGGAAGAGCGCCTTCGATGCTGGTGAATATGGCCTCGGACGCCTGGCCAATTGCCTCGAACTCGGCTGCGACTGCCTCGGCCATATTCACTATTTCGACGTGCCGGCGGCGGATGATCTCGGCCAGACTTTCATCATGAAGAACGCCATCTGCATGCATGAGGAGGATTACGGCATCCTCTGGAAGCATTACGAATTCCGCAACGGTATTTTCGAAGTGCGCCGTTCGCGCCGCCTCGTCATCTCCTTCTTCGCAACCGTCGGCAACTACGATTACGGCTTCTACTGGTATCTCTACCAGGACGGCACGATCCAACTCGAAGCCAAACTCACCGGCATCATCCAGACGGCGGCGGTCGCGACCGGCGAAACCTATCCATGGGGCGGCATGGTCGATGACAATCTCGGCGGTCCGACCCACCAGCATTTCTTCAATGCGCGCCTGCACATGGATGTCGACGGCGGCGACAATACTGTGACCGAGCATGAGTTCGTGCCGCGTCCCTGGGGTGAAGATAATCCTTATGGCAATGTCTTCGATACCAGGAGCCGTGTGCTGAAGCGCGAACTTGATTCCCCGGCACTCGCCAATGGCGAGACCGGCCGTTACTGGAAAGTCTCCAACCCCAACATCCAGAACAGCGTCGGCAAGGCGCCGGGCTACAAGATTGTCGTCATGCCGTCGCCGGTCATGCTTGCCCAGCCGGATTCGACCGTTGCCCAGCGCGGCGGCTTCGCCAAGAAACACATCTGGGTCACGGCCTTCGATGCCAGGGAAAAATATGCGAGCGGCGATTATCCGAACGTGCATGCCGGCGGCGACGGCCTGCCGGGTTATGTCAAGCAGAACCGCGAAATCGAGAATGCCGATGTCGTGCTTTGGCATTCCTTCGGCCATACCCATGTCTGCAAGCCCGAGGATTTTCCGATCATGCCGGTGGAATATGCCGGCTTCACGCTGAAACCGAACGGCTTCTTCGCATCCAACATCGCCATGGACCTGCCGCCGGAAGAAAACAGCCAGAGCGTCGACAATCGCCTGCAACGTTCGGCCGATGACACCGGAAACGGTTCCTGCTGCCACACATAGCTGTAATGCTACGGCTGTTCCTTTTTAAATAGCTTTTTGGTAGTCCGACGGATTGTAAGAAAGGCAGGGAACAGAATGCAGTGGCTTCTCCAGCAGTTCGAAGATACCAGCAAGCTGGCCGAGGCGCTCGACCAGCTTGGAATCTCCTACACATGGCACAAGGTCGTACCGTTCGTCGGCGAGCTCATTCCCGAGCCGGTCGTTGCGGATCCGGGTTCAGTGGTCATGTTCGGTTCCTACACGCTGTGGAGGAACGCCGAGGCGAACGGTTACCGGCCGGGTGTCTTCAAGCTGCGTCCTTTCGTTCACGAGCAGGTGTGGCATCCTTACCTCCTCAATGGCGCCGATGCGCTGTTCCTGACACTCCGGGATGTCCCCCAGCGTGTGGCGGATGACGGCAGGGACTGGTTCCTGCGCCCGGTCGACGACAGCAAGGAGGAGCCCGGCAACGTCAAATCGACCGGCGAGATCATCCGCATGGCAGAGAGGGTGCTGGCGCTCGACGAAGATGAAATCCCGAACGGATCGCTTCGTCACGACACGCTGCTGATGCTGACCGAGCCTGTTCGCATCCTTAGCGAATGGCGTCTCTGGGTCGTCGACGGCCGGATCGTCACCTATTCGCTCTACAAGGCCGGATCGCGTGTCGTCCACCGCCACGAGATCGATGACGATGCGCTGCACTTCGGGCAGCGCATGGTCGACATCAATCCTGGCTACTCCCAAGCTTATGTCATCGATATCTGTCGGACCGAAGAGGGACTGAAGCTGCTCGAGACGAACTGTCTCAACGCCGCCGGGTTCTACGCCGCAGATCTCGTGAAGCTGGCGGCGGCGATCGACGCCCTAGCCCGCGACTGACGTCTTCCTGGCGACGCGAGGGCGCTGTAGAGTGGCCCAGTGTGTCCGTCCATCCCACCCGGAGGCCCCTTATGGCTGAGATCCTGTTGTTCCATCACGCGCAGGGGCTGACCCCGGGTGTGCGCTCGTTTGCCGACGATATCAGGGCGGCCGGTCACATCGTGCACACGCCCGATCTGTTTGACGGGCGCACCTTCCCAAGCATCGAAGCGGGGATCGCCTATATCGGCGAGATCGGATTCGACGCCATGCGGGAGCGCGGCGTGCGCCTCGCCGACGACTTGCCTGCCGGGCTCGTCTATGCCGGGTTCTCCTTCGGTGTGCTGCCGGCGCAGAAGCTGGCGCAGACACGGCCCGGCGCCCGCGGGGCTCTGCTCTTCTACTCCTGCCTGCCGATCAGCGGCGAGTGGGCCTTCGGACCCTGGCCGGAGGGCGTCGCGGTGCAGATCCACGGCATGGACAACGATCCGATTTTTGTCGGCGAGGGCGACATCGACGCCGCCCGCGAGATCGTGGAGAAGGTCGAGGACGCGGAGCTTTTCCTGTACCCAGGCGATCAGCACTACTTCGCTGACAGCTCGCTGCCGTCTTATGATGCGGATGCGACCGCGCTGCTCACCCTCCGCGTGCTCGAATTCCTGAATCGCGTCTGATCCAGACATTCCATGGGAGATCCGTTTTGGCTCCGGTATAGCCGTCCTGAGATAGATGCCGTTCATCCTGCAGCGCGGCTTCGGCGCGGAGCGGATTATTCCGACACCACGCAGAAATTGTTGCCTTCGGGATCATTCAAGACCGTGTAGCCATCCGCTTCCCGGACGAAGCTCGCTCCGAGGGATAAAAGCCGTTCTACCTCCCTGGCCCGATCGGGGGTGGCAATATCGAGATGCAGTCGGTTGCGGGCGGGACGTTCCCCCTGGCGAAGTTGGAAGCAAAGGCGAGTTCCGGGACCTTCGACCATCACGCTCGGATCAGTCTCGGGTGTCAATCCGAGAGCAGCGAGGCGGGCCCGTTCTTCGTCGTCATATGGCATCACGTCGTAGCCATCGAGCGCCTCCGCCCAGAACCGGGCGACACGCGAGGGAATGTCGCAATCGATGACGATTTCTTTCAGCCTTGCCATGGAATCCTTCAAGAATTATTGGGCCGGCGACGGCAAACGCGTTCGACGAGCGCGCCACCGACGGCCGGCAGCAATGCGAAAAGCATGAGCTGCGGTGTCTCCGTCAGCGCCAACAGGCCAGACATGAGGAAGGCGACCAATAAACCTGCCAGCACCCCGGCTGCATAGGGAAGATAATCCTTCAAGAAAGCCTCCGTCTTGTGCCGATCTCGAACAGAAGGGGCATTATTGGCATGAGATAGAGACCTTTGAGGTATCGGCAATGGCTGGTTGCGGCCGAATCTCACGTCGTCCGATCGGTTTTATGCGAAATGCCACCACGTTGGTTTACGCGACAGGTCGACCCAAACGACGTGAGCCGGTGCACGTGTTTTGCAGGAGACGACCGATTTCTTTCGCGCTATGAAGACTGACCGCATATCCCCGCTACATCCGACACCGAGGTCCTTCACATGGCTTTGAAAATCCTTTTCGTTGGCGGTACCGGCCAGATTTCATATCCATGCGTCGAGCGCGCCGTGGTTCAGGGCCACGATGTCAGCGTCTATAACCGCAGTTTGAGAGGCGACCCATTGCCTGCGGGGGTTACCTCGATCGTCGGCGATCTCGCGGCGCCCGCCTATGCGGACTTGGCCAAGGCCAATTATGACGTCGTGTGCCAGTTCATTGCCTTTACGCCCGATCAAGTCGCGCGTGACATCGATGTGTTTGCCGGGCACTGCGGCCAGTACATCTTCATCTCTTCGGCTTCGGTCTATGAAAAGCCGCCGCGCCATTATGTGATTACCGAGCAGACACCGGCGATCAACCCCTACTGGCGCTATAGCCAGGACAAGATTGCCTGCGAGACGCTGCTCAAGAGTTCCGAGAATCTCGCCTGGACCATCGTCCGCCCCAGTCACACCGTTCGCACCGGCTTGCCGATCATGATGGGCGACAGCGATGTCATGGCGAGACGCATGCTGGACGGCGAGCCCACCATCGTAGCCGGCGATGGCCATACGCCCTGGACACTGACCCGCTCGGTTGATTTCGCGGTGCCTTTTGTCGGGCTTTTCGGCAAGCCGGCGGCGTTGAACGAGATCTTCCACATCACCTCCGATCGCGCCCACATCTGGAACGATATTCAAAAGACGATCGCCAGATTGCTTGATGTGGAGGCCAGGATCGTACACGTGCCGACGGACACCCTGGTCCGGTACAATCCGGAGTGGGTTGGCCCGTTGCGGGGCGACAAGGCATGGTCGGCGATCTTTGACAATTCAAAGGTCAAAAGCGTGGCGGGCGAATTCACCTGCGCCGAGAGCCTTGATGAAATTCTGGCGGAGCCGATCATGCATCTCAAGCAGCGCCTGGCCAAGAACCGTCCGCCAAGGGGCGATCTCGATGCTTTGGTCGATCGGATCTGCGCTGCGCAAAGCGCTCTTGGCTAGAGCCTTTCCGGGCTAGATTGGAGCATTCTGTTGGCTCAAACGGAGTCGGATGGTCGACCGGCCGGCGCGCGTCGTAGCCCAGCTCTACGGCCAAGCCGGTCGGTCGATCAGCCGGCCCGTTTCAGCCAACCTTCCCGCAGATTTGCCTAGCAAATCTGCAAGACTTGGAATCGCCGGACGCACCTATTGCTTTGCCACGGCGAAGCAGTGCGGCCGGTGGGCCGGGCATCTTTGCGCCAGGATCAGAGGCGATCGGCTCGGACGTACCAAGAGGTATGCCCTTCGCCAATCGCCTCTGCCCTGACAAAAACCTGCTCCAGCAGAATGCTGCAATCTAACCCGGAAAGGCTCTGGGCAGGTCCTCATAGAGCAACTTTCCGAAAGACACGGCGCAGGCGGTCGTGCCCGCGCTGATCACCCGGACTTGCGATGTCGCCGATCTCGACAGCCTGTCGGATTGGTTGGAAAACAACCATACCGACCTTAACGGCGGATTGAGACCGGTGGCCGGCGACGCAAAGGGTCGGACGGGGTATCACGGCATGCCGCTCACAAAAAATCCCAGCCTAAAACGCGTCCTAAAACATGATGGAGGTCGCGCCGGCTGAGGATCTCGGCAATGATGGCCATCCATTCGCCACTCCGATCCTGTCAGGCCATGCTGTTCATTCCGCTTCCTTTCGTCGTTGCCCTGCTGCTGCTCATCCTCTTCGTCACCGTCCTCAGGCGCGACGAGGAGGCGCAGCCCAATCTGCCGTTTCTGGCACTGATCCTGCTCGCCGTGCTGCAATCCGTCCTCTCCGGCCTGCGCTGGGGCTACGGGGTGCAGGCGGTGGGCGTGATCATGCCTGTCACCGCGGCGATGGTGCCGCCGCTTGCCTATGCCGGGGTTTCCAGGTTGGTGAGGACGAGCCGGCGGCCGTTGCCGACGCGCATTGCACTGCATGCGGTGCCCGCCGCGGTCATCCTGCTTTTGATGGTGTTCCGGCGGGAGGCGATCGATCTCGCGCTGGTGCTTGTTTTCGTCGGTTATGCCCTGGCGATCCTGCTTCTGATGCGGCCGGGCGCGGATGCGCTTCGGCTTGCGCCCTTCGAGGGAGCGGTGCCGGCCTATCGGGCCATCATCTTTGCGGCGGCGGCGCTGTGCCTGTCGGCCTCGGTCGATATTTTCGTCTTTCTCGATTTCACATGGGCGCATGGCGAGCATGCGCTGACGCTGATCAGCGTCAGCAATCTCGCGGTTCTCGTCATCCTCGGCATTGCGGCAGCCGCCGCCAGCCGAAGCCGGGCGCCGGCCGAGACGGTGGAGGCGGTGCTGAAGTCCGAAACGACCGAAGACAAGGAGACGATCGCCACGGTCGATGCGCTGATGGAGGCAAAGAGGCTCTATCGCGACGCCAATCTCAATCTCGACCGGCTGGCCCGCAAGGCCGGCATTCCCGCCCGCCAGATCTCGGCGGCGATCAACCGGGCGATGGACAAGAACGTCTCGCAATATGTCAACGACTACAGGATCGGCGAGGCCTGCCGGCTGCTTGCCGCGAGCGAGAAATCGGTGACCGAGGTGATGTTCGAGGTCGGCTTCCAGACCAAGTCCAACTTCAACCGCGAATTCCGCCGCGTCACGGATATGACGCCGCTTGCCTGGCGTGAGAGGAAGGGCGGATCCGGCGTCTCTTCGGCTTCGTCCTGAAGTGACGCCTGTCCTCTCCCCAGCCTCATCCTGAGCGCCCCGTAGGGACCTCGAAGGACGGGGCTGGCAACCGGCGCTTCATCCAGCCAGTCTGTACCCAGGCAATCACGCGCCCTCGTGGTTCGAGACGGCCCTTTGGGCCTCCCTTCCATGAGGGCTGACCCCGGGTGCCTTGCCGCGCCACGTACACAATCGCGATCGAGGACTGTCAGAAACGCGTTCGAGGTCGCGGTTTTGCTGCCGTTGGTCATTCTGGCGGCATGAACACGACATCAGAACATGATCGAGACCTTGCAGCCAAGCTGAGATCACTTTCGATCGAGCCTGCGCCCTTCAAGACAGAGCCGCCGGAGCCCCGTGTCCGGCGGCGTGTGATCCCCGGAGCAATGCTGGCCCTTGTCGCGACGGCATTGCTGGCTGTGGCGTTTGTCCATCGGCCCGATACGCTGGAGCGCATGCTTGCGGGTCTCATAAGCAAGGACGAGGTCGCAATATCCGTCGATGGAACAGACGTGTCCGCCGCCGGTCCGATTCGGCCTCTGCCTTCCAATACCCCGGCGAACAGAGCATTGCCGTCCCGGGAAGTCACCGGCTCCGGCTACGTCGTGGCCCCCGATATCGCCACCATCTTCTCCAAATATGAGGGCCGGATCGTCGCCGTCGAAGTCGAGGCGGGCGACAGGATCGTAGCGGGCCAGATGCTGGTGCTACTCGATGATGCCGGTGCCCGCTTTGCGCTTCAAGGCGCCGAGATCGCCCGGCAATCGGCGGAGCTGGCGCTGACGGCGAAGACTATTGAATTGGCGCAGGCGCGGTCTTCCCTCACGCGCACCGAGCGGCTGGCCGGGCGCGATGCGATGTCGGCGCAGACGCTGGAGGAGGCGAAGACGGCGTTCGACACTGCCGAGAATGCCGCCCTGCAGGCACGGCAGGACGTGGCCAAGGCGGATCTCGATATCGACAGGGCGCGCGAGCAGGTGGAAGCGCTGACCGTCCGGGCGCCGATATCAGGCACCGTCACGCGGCTTACCGCCCATGTCGGCGACACCGTGCTGTCGCGCGAGGACAGCGTGCGAGAAAATGAAAGCCTGCTTGCGATTGCCGACATGGCGAACATGGTTATCGATGCCGATGTGGCCGAGGCGAATATCGCCTTGATGCGGCCAGGCTTGCGTGGCGAGGCGGTGCTCGACGGCTTTCCCGACCGGCCTTTTGCGGTCGAGGTATCGAAGATCGCGCCGATGATTTCGCGGGAGAAGGGGACGGTGACGCTTCGCCTGTCACTTTCCTCACCGCCGTCAGACATGCGCCCCGCCATGGCCGCGCGCATCCGCCTTCTGGTGGGTGAGGCCGGGGATAGCACAGACCATCAGCAAGGAGCAGAGCGATGACCGACACTCAAGAACCCTATATCGCGCTTCGCGGCGTCAGGAAGGCATTCAGGATCGGCGTGGAGACGATCCCGATCTTTTCGGGGCTCGACCTTTCCATAGCACGCGGCGATTTCGTCGCCGTCATGGGGCCGTCGGGTTCGGGGAAATCGACGCTGCTCAACATGCTCGGCGGGATCGACAGCCCCGACGGAGGGGAGATCAGGATCGGCCGCAGCCATCTCGAGCAGATGGGCGAAGGCGCCAGAGCCGCCTGGCGGGCACACAGCATGGGCATCGTTTTCCAGTTCTACAATTTGCTGCCGATGCTGAATGCGGGCGAGAATATCGAGCTGCCGCTGCTGTTGAAGCCGCTCAAGCGCAAGGAGCGGCGGGCGCGCGTCGAGACCGTGATGGATCTGGTCGGGCTCTCCGGGCGGCAGCGGCAGTTTCCATCCAGCATGTCCGGCGGGCAGCAGCAGCGGGTCGGCATTGCGCGCGCCATCGTCAGCGATCCCGATTTGCTTCTCTGCGACGAGCCGACCGGCGATCTAGACCGGAAATCGGCGAACGATATCCTTGATATGCTTGGCTTTCTTAATCGAGAGCTTCAGAAGACCATCATCATGGTCACGCATGATCCGGAGGCGGCCTCTTTTGCCCGGCGCACGCTGCATCTCAACAAGGGCGAATTCATCAGCCAAGAGAGGCAGGGCCAATGACCTTCTTCCAGCTGATGCGCCGCAATGCCTGGCGCAAGCCGCTCCGGGCCACGCTTCTGATGTTCTCGGTCGGCGTCGCCTTCCTGATCTACGGGCTGACGGCGAGTTTCCTCAGCGGCTCGCAAGGGGCGGCCGGGGCAAGCGATACGCTGCTCGGCGTCTTCAACAAATCAGGCCGCGCGCAGCCGCTGCCGCTCGCCTATCTCAACAGGATCGCGGCGGACAGTGATGTCGCGGCCGTGGCCTATATGACCCGCATGCGGGGCTTCGTCGATGTCGAGAAAAATGTCGTGATGACGAGCGCGGTCGATCCGCAGGCGATCGCCGCTGCCAATGGCGACGAGCTCGGGCTCACGCCTCAGCTGATATCAGCACTGGAGGAGGGTCGCGACCGGGTGCTGGTCGGCCTGGCGCTCGCCGAGGCGCAGGGCTGGTCCGTCGGCCAGCGCATCGGCGTCACCAGCCAGCTGACGAGGGAAGACGGCAGCCGCGACTGGAGCTTCGAAATCGCCGGCATCTTCGAGGGCGCCGACGCCAGCACCGACACCTATTTCATGCTCGCCCGCTACGACGCGATCAACGCGGCGCGGGCGCGGGCCAAGGATACCGTTGATGGCTTCGTGGTGCGCCCGCGCGAGGGCGTATCATCCGGCGTGCTGGCCGCAAAGATCGATGCGCTGTTTGCCAACTCGGCGGCACCGACAAGGACGCAGTCGGAAAAGCAGTTCCTCGAGGCTTTCCTCCGGCAGTACGCCGATGTCGGGCTGATCGTCAGCCTCGTCGTCGGCGCTGCCTTCGTGACGATCCTGATGATCGTGGTCAACACCATGCTCTTTGCCGTGAGGGAACGCAGCTTCGAAATCGGCGTGATGAAGGTGCTCGGTTTTTCCAGCGGGCGGATCATGGCGCTGATCCTCGGTGAGACGCTGTTCGTCTTCGCCGCCGGCGGCGCGGGCGGGCTGGTGCTTGCCAAGCTCGCGACGCTGTTTGCCGGGCCGGAATTCGGCCTCGCCTTCACCTCGTCCGCGCTGGCGAAATCCGTCGCCATCATCGCCGCGCTCAGTCTCGCGACCGGGCTGCTGCCTGCCATCAACGCCATGCGCCTGCCCATCGTCAACGCCTTCAGATCGAGATAGTCCAATGTCGTCAGCGCTCAAGCAGATCTTTCTCATGATCAGAGTCAATCTCGGCAGCCTGCCGCGGCGGCTCGCGATCTCGCTGTCGATGGTGCTGTCGGTCGCGCTCGTGGTGGCGGTGCTTGCGGGTTTCCTCGCCATGGCCAGGGGCTTCGAGGCAGCCCTTCAAGGCGCTGGTTCGCCTGAGATCGCCGTCATCCTCGGCGGCGGCACCAACCAGGAGACCGGCTCGGATGTGCCGGCCGAGGCGATCCGCAGCCTTGCCGCCGCAACCGGCGGGATCGGCGTGGCGCGGAATGCCGCGGGCGGCCTGGCGCTGTCGCGCGAAATCGTCGTTCCCGTCGATGTCATCAGGGCAAGCGACGGTGCGGACCAGACGCTGTCGCTGCGGGGCATGGACCCGGCCGGGCCCGGCCTGCGCGACCGCGCCTCGCTGTCTAAGGGCCGGCTGTTTTCGCCGGGCGCCCGCGAGATCGTCGTCGGAGGGCGCATCGCCGACGAATTCTCCGGCTTCGCTGTCGGCGACAGGGTGCGGCTCGGCGCGGTCGACTGGATGGTCGTCGGGCATTTCACGTCAAGCGGCAGCGCCTTCGAATCCGAGGTCTGGGCGGATCTGGAGGCGGTGCAATCGGCCTTCGACCGGCAGGGGCAGGTGCAGAGCCTGCGCGTGCGGCTTGCGGGGACGGGCGATCACGCGGGGGCGCTGGCGGCGCTGCGCGAGCATCTTTCCGCACTTCCCGGCGCGCCGCTCACCGCCCTCTCCGAGACCGATCTCTATGCCGCGCAATCTGAGCGTACCGCGAGCCTCATCCGCCTGTTCGGCTGGCCGCTGGCGCTCTTGATGGCGGTCGGGGCAACCGCCGGCGCTTTGAATACGATGATGAGCTCGGTCTCCGACCGCGCGATAGAGATCGCCACGCTCCGCCTGCTCGGCTTCGGCCGCCTGCCGGCCTTCACTGCCACCTGGGTCGAGGCCGTGGCTCTCTCGATCACCGGCGCCGCCCTCGGCATCCTCGCCTCATGGCTCGCCTTCAACGGCTGGCAGGCCAGCACGATGGGCGCCAACAATACCAAGATGGCCTTCCAGCTCGACGTCACCGCCGACGTCGCGCTCACCGCCAGCCTGCTGGGACTTGCCATCGGCATAATCGGCGGCGCGTTGCCGGCACTTGCGGCGACACGGCTGCCGCTGACCTCGGCTTTGCGGGCGAGAGGGTAGGGGCTGGCTGTCTAAATCTTCCGGGCGGGTCACATCATCACGGCGACCGTCCTGATCGGCCCGAAGGAGACATCCGCAACGGGCGGAGCGCCGCCGCCTCATCTGTTCAGCCCATGGAAACTGTGGCATAACTAAGCCATGGCAATGAATGTCTTGGCGGTCCATCGCGGCACGGTCGGGACGGAACAGGCGGCAGGCAATTCGCTTGCCGCCGCCTATTCCGTGGGCGTTCTCTGCTGGCTGCTGTCGGCCGGCGTCTATATCGCGGCAAAATGGGTTTCTACCGAGATGCCGCCCTGGGCGCTCTGCTTCTGGCGCGTGCTGATCGCCTTCGCGATCCTGATGCCGATCGTGCGCCGGCATTTTGGCGACATGGTCGCGCTGATGTGGGCTCGCCCGCTCGAACTGCTTCTCATTGGCGGTGTGGGACTGGCGATCTGCCAGGGCATGATTTTTGTCGGCCTCGAACATGCCGATGCCACCACTGCCGGCATCATCATCGCCCTGATCCCGATCATCACCATGATCCTTGCCCGTTTGATGCTGGCCGAGCCGATGGGACGCTGGCAGGTGATCGGATCGATCCTGGCCTTTCTCGGGATCGTGGTCATCATCATCAAGGGCAGTCCGGCCGCGCTGATGCGGCTCGACTTCAACCCGGGTGAACTGTGGATCGTCGCCGGCGCGTTCTGTTTCAGTCTTTATACCGTCCTGCTCCGCCGCGCGAAATTCGACATGAATCGCCTTGCGCTCCTGGTGCTGCTGCTCGGTGCGGCGGTGCTGACGGCGCTGCCCTTCTACCTTTTCGAGCTATTCTCAGACGAGCGCTCGACGCTCAACGGCAGCGGGCTCATCGCGCTCGCCTATGTCGCGATCCCCGGCGGGGCGGTCATGTACTACCTCTTCAATCGCAGCATCGAGGCGCTGGGCGCGGCTCGGGCTGGCGTCCTCCTCTACATTCAGACCATCTTCATCGCCGTGCTCGCCTATCTGATCCTTGGCGAGCAGTTGCAACGCTATCACCTCGAAGGCGCGGCACTCATCATCGCCGGCTTGCTTCTCATCATCCTGCTGAAGCCGAAGATCAAGGCCGAAGCGGCTACTGCATAATTCCTTAAATCGGGATCGATTTAAGGATAAAATTATGCAGCAATTCAAAGTGCTACAGCGTCCTTTGCGCGTCTGAAAAGACGCGCGGCGCTGTAGGGCCTGAGGTCTCCCCATCGCTGCGACATGGTTGCCGCTGACCTCGGCCTTGAGGGCGAGGGGGGTAGGGTTTCACCTTGGAGTGCGCCTTTCGCTTACGCTCAAGGCGTTCGTCGCGGGCGCTCCTCACCCCCTGAGCGCAAGCGAAGCGAAGGCAAGAATCACATGGCGCATAGACGGAAGGCGACGTGTGCCTCGCGCAAACACGCCGCGATTTATTCACCTCGAAGTCGCCGATTTCTCGGCCCAAGTTGTAACTTTTATCACACCAGGCAATTGCCTGTGGAATGAGGCGCGCGAGCCCGCCCATTGCCGCATTGACAACATCTTATCGCCTTCTTGCCGTGGCCGGTTTGCCCCCGCCGCATCCGATTGGCCGATCCTGGACGATCCCGCGGCGACATAACGATCCGACGAATAGGGCAACATGGCGATATGACAGTCTACTATGTGAACTCAGCGAGTGGCTCCGACCGCAACAGCGGAACGGGCCAGAATTCGGCTTTTGCGACTTTGTCCAAAGTGGAATCCTTGAAGCTGAAACCCGGCGACAGCGTGCTTCTTGCCAAGGGGAGCGTGTTCAACGAGCAGTTCGATATCAAATATTCCGGCAGCGAGAGCGCGCCGATCAAGATCGGTAGTTACGGGACGGGTGCGGCACCCGTCATCCACAGCAGCGGCGACGGCATCCACAGTCTCTATGCCTCCAACATCGTCATCGAGAACCTGAAAATATCGAATATCGGCGGTTCGGGCATCTATGGCGGCAGTGTCACCAACTGGACGGTCCGCGACGTCGAGATCGCCAAGACGGGATTGTCGGAAAACGCAGGCGCCGTCACCTTCCGGAGCAGCAAGAACGTCACGGTCGAAGATAGCAAGATATCGGGCGTTAAAGGCGACGGCTTCTGGATCGAGAAGGTCGACGGCGTCAAGCTTCTCAACAACACCGTCACCAGCGCGAACGGCTCGACGGCCGATGCCGTGCAAGTGAATGACAGCAGCAATATTCTGATCAAGGGCAATCATCTCGACCAGACCGACGCCAGCACTCCGAAGGGGGTGATAGCACTGGTGCGGGCAACGAATGCAGTGGTCGAGGATAATGTGCTCACCGGCGGCGGCTTCGGCATCAGCGCGCCCGCTGGCAAGAACGTCGCCATCCGCGACAACGACATATCCGGATATCACGGTTACAGCTGGTCCTTCGCCGTCGGTCTCGGCGATCAGGGCAATGCGCGGGACTATGATATTTCAGGCAACCATATTCATGACGGCGCATGGGGCGTTGCCGTCAGTGGTCCCAGCGGCGCCAGCTATACCCGCACGAATATCAAGGTCCACGACAACGTCTTCGACGACCTCTCGCAGGCGGCGCTGAAGGTCGACAGGCCGGCATCCGGCTCCTTCTGCAACAATACGATCGAGACCGGCACCAAGGCCACCAGCATATCGCCGGCCATTGCCGACGCGCATACCTTCACGGTCAAAGGCAACCATACGGTCGCCAATGTCGAGACGGCGCTGGCAAGCCCGGTTGCGAAGATCGCGGCAGTCACGGAGGCCTCCGCGGATCCGGCGGTTGTCGCCGTCCATGACAATTTGAAAATCTTCACCGATACGGGCGACGCCCATCGCGGCAATCTCCTCGAAAACGACAGCTCGGATAACGACACCCTGGCGCTTCGGCGCTTCGGGGACGAAACCGTCGGCAAGCACGGCCTGACGCTGACCGGGGAATATGGTGAGATCCATGTGGACCGGGAAGGCAACTATGCCTACACGCTCGATGAAACGAAGCTCCCTGACCATAGCGGACATGTGAGCGAGTCGTTCAGCTACGGGATCAACGATGGAAGCTCGCATCATAGCGACGCGGATACGCTGACCGTCTTCATCCATCTGGATGGCTTGCTGAGCTGAGGTGAGGGTGCCGGGAGCGGCGCTATGCCGGGAGGCGTTCCTTCCGGGGAGGCGTGGCTCCCCCGGGGAAGCGTTGCTCTCGCCATCAAATGGCTTCCGCAGTGTCCCTCATCCGGCTGCCGCCGGGTGAGGGTAAGGGGCTGCAATACGGCCTCAACCTTTCCTGCTTGCGACTGACCTGAAACAGGACATCTCATCTCTGCGACCATCGTCGCCGAGGTGTACGATTATCGTTCATTCACCTTTCGATCGTTATTTAGTAGATTGTTTTCGTATAAGTTGTCATTTCCAGGATACGCCTCCGCCAGGCGTTCTCGGGACCAAGGCAGGCCCACAGGGTCTGCCAACCGTCGTGAGGGCAATATCGAAGGCCTTTTGACATGGCCTTTAGCCCCGACCGCATCCGATCCACGCGTCGCAGCCGATTCAGACGGCTGCGCGGGCAATTCGAGAACAAGGCGATATGGCAATCTATTATGTGAATCCAGCGATAGGCTCCAACAGCAACAATGGAACGAGCGAGGACACGCCGTTTTCATCGTTCTGGGCGGTGGAAAACTTGAAGCTGCAGCCGGGCGACAGCGTGCTGCTCGCCGCCGGAAGCGTATTCAACGACCAGCTCGACCTTAAATACTCCGGCAGCGTTGCGGCTCCGATTACGATCGGCAGTTATGGTGTCGGCGATGCGCCGGTCATCCATAGCCCCAATGACGGCATCCACAGCCTCTATGCATCGAACATCGTCATCGAGAACATCAAGATCTCGGACACCGGCGGGGCAGCCATTTATGGCGGATATGTTTCGAACTGGACGGTCCGCAACGTCGAGGTCGATCACACCGGACTGGCGGGCAAATCAGGTTCCATCACCTTCCGGACCGGCTCGAACATCACCATCGAAAACAGCACGATCAACGACGTGAACGGCGACGGCGTCTGGATCGAAAAAGTCAACGGCGTCAATTTTCTCAACAACACCGTCACGAACGCCCACGGCACGGCGGCGGATGCCGTCCAGATCAACGACAGCAGCAATATCGTGATCAGCGGCAATTATCTCGACCAGACGGGGGCAGCTACGCCGAAGGGTGTCATCGCGCTCGTTCGGACCGTGAATGCCTTGGTCGAGGACAACGCGATCATCGGCGGTGGCTTCGGGATCGGCGCCCAAGCCGGCACCAACATCGCTATTCACGACAACGATATTTCAGGTTATGGCGGCTACAGTTGGTCCTATGCCATCGGTCTCGGCGACCAGGGCAATACGCGGGACTACGACATTTCAGGCAATTACATCCACGATGGTGTATGGGGCGTGGTGGTCAGCGCCTCCGGCACGACCAGTTATGTTCGCGAGGGCATCGAGATCCACAGCAACGTCTTTGACGATCTGTCGCAGGCAGCGCTGAAGGTCGACAGGCCGGCATCCGGCTCCTTCCACGACAATGTCATCGCCAGCGATGTCAGGCCATACAGCATCTCTCCCACTATCATCGCCGCGAACACCTTTCCCGTCAGCAACAACACGACGCTCGATGAGGCCCAGGCGTCGATGCTGGCGAGCAGCGATAGTCTCGCGGTCGGCGATACGACGCACACGGACACGGCGCCTGCGCTTGTCGCAACCCATGACAGCCTGAAAATCGTCTCCGATCTGGATGGCGCCCATTACGGCAATCTCCTCGAAAACGACAGCTCGGCCAATGGAAACCTGCTGCTTCGCCGTTTCGAGGGCGAATTCGTCGACAAGGACGGCGTAACGCTGACCGGCCGATACGGTACAATCCATGTCGACAGTGACGGCGATTACACCTATACGGCCGACGCGGCAAAGCTCGCCGGGCTCAGCGGAGATGTCAGCGACACCTTCCATTACAAGATCTCCGACGGGACTTCGCTTCATTTCGACACGGATACGCTGAGCGTCTCCATCCATGTGGATGACCTGCTGAGCTGATGGGGATGCCGGCGGCAAATGGCGTTGCATTATCGCGGCGGCGGTCCGCCCAGTACTTGCGAAGTCTCATTGATCGCCGAGCAGGATCCTGATGACATCGACTTCGATTTCCGCGCAGATGATCTCGTATTCGGTGATGATTGCGGGAGCGGCCGATCTATCCCGGCGCATGCGATCGAGGACGGCGCAGGCTTCGCCGTAGGCGCCGCATAATTCATAAAAATGGGGCTGGCTCGCCGCAACTGCTCTGATCGTTGCCCGCGTCGCAGGCAGCCTCATCATCAGCCTGGCCAGCCCCTGTTCCGCGGCTTGCCGGGTGAGGTGGGCTACGCCTTCTTTCCTGACCATGCCGTCATTCCTCGCTGCCTGTGTTTTCCTATTCAGGGGGTACGCAAGACTCATCCCCCGAGTAGTACGCAGGAATGCTGCATCTGGTTTCATGCCGGATGAAGGATTAGTGGTGCCCTGCCGCAAACAGCCGGTGCTACCAGCGCAGGAGGCGGGGGCCGAGCAGTGCGCCGATTGCGCCGGTCAGCAGGATGCCGAGCGAATACCAGAGGGTGACGAAGGGCAGGCCGTTTTCCGTGCAGAACCAGGAATAGACCCAGGCGCCGGATGCGCCGGCGGCAATGCCGGCAATGAAGCCTGTGATGCCGAGGTTCCTCGGGGCGCCGCCACGGAGAGCCCAGGTATTTGCGATCAGGATCGGCATGGCAAAGGCAAAGATCAGCAGCGGGCAATGCAGGGCGGAGGAACCGAGCACCAGCACGGGATAGCTTGCAGCCGGCGACAAAGCGAGCTGGATGACCGCCATGACGGCGAGGGCGAGTATGATGGCCGCGGCAATCCCGAAAAAGCGGCCCTCCGAGCCATCCGGCCGGGACAGGCGGTAAACGGCTGCGAAGGCGGCGATTGCAAGCAAGGCATTGTAGGCGGACTTGATCCAGAAGGCCGGCAGCATCAGCGCCTGCGTCATATCGGTACGAAGGCCGAGGACGATAAGCATCAGCAGCAGCGAGACTGCTAAGGCCGGCAGGACGGCGAGTGCGAAGCGGCGTTCGAGCGCATGTCTCGGCACCGGCTTCAGATCCCGAACAAGGCTGTCGATCAGGTCCTCAGTCTCTCTCACATTCCACCTCGCAATCTTGCCGCCAGCGCCTTGATGCCCCTGTGAACGCCGACCTTGACCGCCGATTCCGACTGTCCGGTGCGGCTTGCCGTGTCGGCTACCGACTGCCCCTCGAGCTTGACCTGACGGATCAGCTCCTGCTGGTGCTGTGGCAGGCCGTTCAACAGCCGTTCGACATCCATGCGCGCTGCAATCGCATCCTCCCTGAAATCGTCTTCGATCTCCTCGTCCAGTTCTATTTCCGCCTTGTACCGGCCGCCATGCTTTCGGTGGTGGTCGATCAGCTTGTAGCGGGCAATCGAGAAGAACCACGCGGTGAACGGCCGCTCCCTGTCATAGGTCGCCCGGCGCGAATGCAGCGCCAGCAACGTCTCCTGCACGAGATCTTCCGTATCGGATTTCGCGGTCGTGCCGATCCGCCCGCCGTAATAACCGACGAGCAGGGTTCGCAACGTCACGAGCAGACGCCGATAGGCTGCCTCGTCCCCGTCGAGGGAAAGAAGCATCAGCATCTTCAGTGCTTGTTCCGAATGGGCGCTCGTCATGTCGTCTGCAATATCATTCGGGTGGATGACGCTTTGGTTACAGGCGGGTTCAAAAATCTTCCGGCGGCAATTCGAAGTGTACAGCGTCCTTTGCGCGTCTCCAAAAGACGCAAAGGGCGCTGTAGCGCTATCACATAAGCGTGAGGCTGTAACCGCCTTCGCAAGGGGATCGAATTCAGGACCGCGAGCCGTCGGCGGGTGCCGGCGGACATGTCAATCGATCCGAGAAGATCCTCATGACCAAGATCCTTTCCAGCCTTGCCGCCTGCACATTCGTCATCGGCCTGTCGCTTGCCGGCGCCGCCAGCGCTCAAAGCGATGCCATGAAGAAAGACAGCATGAAGACCGACACGATGTCGAAGGACGCCATGTCCAAGGACGCAATGGCGACCGGCAGCACCAAGGCCGACTGCATGCACAATGCCGGCATGGAAAAGGACACGATGAAGAAGGACACGATGATGAAGGCCTGCGACGCGATGCAGTAAGTTTAGCCGCGGCCGCTGAAACTTTATCGTCGGCGGCCGCGTCCTTTCTCGCGAGGACCTTTTATGTCGATCCGGAGGAACTACAATGGTTACGACCGATGCCGGCATGGCGAGCGAACGCACGCTCTTCTACCGCCATGGGCTGCTGGTGCGCCTCTCGCACTGGGTGAACGTGCTGTGCATGACGGTGCTGTTGTATAGCGGCCTGCAGATATTCAACGCCCATCCGGCGCTTTATTGGGGCCAGTATGGCGCCGATGACGATCCGTCCTTCATTTCCATGGAGGCGGAACAGGAAGGCGATGTGCTGAAGGGCGTGACGCACTTGGGCGGATTGAGCTTCGACACGACGGGCGTTCTCGGGGTTTCGAATGTCGATGGCGAGGCAGCTGTGCGCGGTTTTCCGAACTGGCTGACCTTGCCGACCTACCAGGATCTGGCATCGGGCCGGCGCTGGCATTTCTTCTTTGCCTGGCTGTTCGTCATCAACGGCTTCATCTATCTCGCCTATGGTTTTGTCAGCAGGCATTTCCGCCGCGATCTGCTGCCGGCGGCCGAAGAGCTGAAGCCTTCGCATCTCGGCCACGAGATCGTCAGTCACGCCCGGCTGCGCTTTCCCAAAGGGGCCGAGGCACGCCACTACAACACGCTGCAGAAACTCGCCTATGTCGCCGTGATCTTCGTGCTGCTGCCGCTGATGATCGGAACGGGGCTTACCATGTCGCCGGGCTTCAATGCGGTCGCGCCCTGGCTACTCGATCTGTTCGGCGGCCGGCAATCGGCCCGCACGCTGCATTTCCTGACCGCCTTCTCGCTCGTCGCCTTCGTCGCCGTGCATGTGGCGATGGTGCTGGTCTCGGGTGTGTTCAACAATCTGCGTTCGATGGTCACAGGCTATTACGACATCGGGCAGGGAGGAAAGTCATGAGCCGCATCATCACCAGGCGTCGCTTCCTGATCGGCGCGACCATGACGGCATCGGCGCTGGGGCTCGCCGGCTGCGATGCCCTCGTCGAAAACGATCGGACGAAATCGGTGTTGAAGATCGCCGAAGGCTTCAGCATGAAGACGCAACGCTTCCTGCTCGGTGACGACGCGCTCGCCCGGGAGTTCACCGAAGCTGATATCTCGCCGACCTTCCGCGCCAACGGCACGAGCATGCCTGATAATGCCCGCTATATCGACTGGATGAACCAGCGGTTTTCGGGCTGGAAACTCGAAGTCGGCGGGCTGGTCGACAAGCCGATGCAATTGTCGCTGGCGGAGCTGAAAGCGCTGCCGGCCCGCACGCAGATCACAAGGCATGACTGCGTCGAGGGCTGGAGCGCGATCGGCAAATGGACAGGCGTGCCGCTCGGTGCGCTGCTTCAGACGGCCGGTCTGAAACCCGAAGCCCGCTACATCGTGTTCCACTGCGCCGACGAATATGAAAAGACGCTCGACGGCAGCGGCTGGTATTACGAAAGCATCGATCTCGTCGATGCGTTCCACCCCCAGACGATCCTTGCCCACAGCATGAACGGCCGCGATCTCGAAGTTGCCCATGGCGCGCCTCTGAGGCTCCGGGTCGAGCGGCAGCTCGGCTACAAGCAGGCAAAATACCTGACCGGCATCGAAGCCGTCGCCGATCTCGGCCAGCTCTACGGCGGCAATGGCGGCTTCTGGGAGGATCGCGGTTATGAATGGTATGCGGGCATATAGTCCCCCGACCGACATGCCGACCTTGACGCTTTCCTCGTGTCGGGTTCCACGGCCGGAGATGTCGTCGTGATCGAGGGTGCGCAACCCCGCCGCTGCCGCGCTCAGGCAGAGAGGCCGATGGTGATGGTGGCGGACAGCACGCCGCTATCGAGCTTTTCGAAATCGAACATGTGGTCGGCCGCATCCTCCGGGATGAGGCCGTCCTCGTCGTTGCGCGTATCGCGGGCAGGGCGCCCGAGATAGTCGGGATGCTCACTATAGATGATATCGCTCAGCACATCATCGAAATAGATCTGGCTGATGAGAAGCTCCTTGCCCTCGACGAGGATGCGGCAGTGAACATGCGGCGTACGGCCCTTGTACCATCCGGGATAGGCCGTCAAAAAACTTGCCTGCCCCTTGGCATCTGTCAGCTGGCGGCCGCGGAAGGCGAGCCCGCTGATCGCTTCGGCATCGCCGAAGGTGCACATCTCAGCAGCCTCGCGGCCGGAATAGATGCCGCGGTGATCGGTATGCCAGATTTCGATATCGGCATTTTCGACCGGCCGGCAATCTGCCGCGTGGACGATGCGAACGGCCAACCGCAAAGGTAGCCCGGCCTTTCCTTCCGAAACGTCCTGACGGGCCGGGACATTGTTGACATGGCAAGGGCCAAGGGTCTGGGCGACGGTCACGACGCAATTCGGACTGCCGCGGAAGAGCGGCTCGGGCAGCTTTTCCAGGGGCACCGCCTTTGTGCCGCCGGTCAGGAAATCCGTTCCCTTCCAGTCGAAAGTTTTGGCCGCAACAACGACATGCCGCCGCGGCCAGACCGCCACCGCAGCCACGGATGATGCGACAATGGCCGCACCTCCAAGCACAAGTGTCCGCCTCTTCATCTGTCTTACTTTGCCTCAAGACGCAGGATTTAAGGAGGATGCGCAGAAAATTCCAATTAAATCCACGCAATGATCGACGGCAACGAGATCATCTGCATCTAATGCCGTCGAGACGGTAGGTGGGTCCCGAACGGCCACTCCTGTTTGCAGCCGGATTGACGGGAAAGCGTATTCTGCCGATGTTAGCAAATGGACGGTTGCTCCGAAGCACCCATTGGGTTCCGGTCGCGTAAAAGATGCTGTAAGGCATTGAATTAACTGACAGTTCTATCTTGCATCGATTCCGCTTTGAGCTATGCAGTAGGCATCAAAATTCATTTCCGAGTCAGGGCAGAGGCATATGGAACCAACCCACTTATTCGAGCTCGTCATCGCGATGTTTCTTGCGATCATCGCGCTGCACTATGCGGCCCACAGGCTCGGACTGCCGCCGTCCGTCGCGCTGCTGACCGGTGGCGCCTTGCTGGCGTTCGTGCCGGGGTTGCCGGCGATATCGGTCGATCCGGAACTGGTGCTGGTCATCTTCCTGCCGCCGCTCCTGATGGACGGTGCCTGGGCCATCGCGCTGGCGCGGTTGCGGCGCCATATGATCGGCATTGCCTCGCTGGCCGTTGGCGCTGTGTTGTTCACCTGCGCGGTGGTGGCCGTCGTGGCCCATCTTATCTTTCCATCGCTTCCCTGGGCCGCCTGCGCGGCCCTTGGCGCGATCGTTGCACCGCCGGACGCGGTCTCGGCGCGCGCCGTGCTCGAGCGAGTCAGGCTGCCGCGGCGGCTGCAGATTCTTTTGGAAGGCGAGAGCCTGCTCAACGATGCGAGCGGCCTGGTTCTCTTCCGTTTTGCCGTTGCCGCTGCCGCAACAGGAGCCTTCAGCGCGGGGGAGGCGATCGGCAGCTTCTTCGTGCTGGCGCTCGGCGGCGCCGTCGTCGGCGTCGTTGTGGGAACGGCATGGGTCAAACTCGTCCGGCGTCTCGGTGACGAATATCTGATCATCGCAGTCACGGTGCTGCTCGGCTGGATTTCCTATCTGCTCGGAGAGCTGCTGCATGTTTCCGGCGTCATCGCCACCGTCACCACCGGCCTGATCGCTTCCTGGCACCAGCACACCGTATTTTCGGCCGCAACGCGCATGCGCGGCACGTCGTTCTGGACGGTGATGATCTTCCTTATGGAAGCTTCGGTTTTCACCTTGATCGGCCTCTCGCTGCGGGATGTCGTCGAACGCGGCGGCGGCTTGACCACGGTGATCGCGACGATGGGACTGCCGATGCTGGCGATCCTCGTCACGCTCGTGGTGGCGCGTTTTGCCTGGGTCTTCGCCTCCGATCTCGTCATCAGGTTCTGTGCAGGCCTGGGGGTGACGCGAACTCGGCCGCTCGGCGTCGGCGGCGCGACGGTTCTCAGCTGGGCAGGCGTGCGCGGCGTGATCACGCTCGCCCTAGCGCTCAGCCTGCCCGAGGGGTTCCCGGGCCGTGACTTCATCCTCGCCACATCCTTCGCCGTCATTCTCGGTACCGTGCTCGTGCAGGGCACGACATTGGGGCGGGTGATTGCCTGGGCGCGGCTGGTGGAGACGGAGACGGAAAGAGCGCGCCTGACCATGAGCCAGGCCGAAGTCGCCATGGTGCAGGCGCAGCTCGAGACCGTCCAAAGCCTGGCATACGACGCGGAAGGAAAGCTTATCCACCCGCAATTGCTGGACCGATACCAGCGCAGGGCGACAGTGATCGTCGACTATGCCGAGAGAACGGAGCATTACAAACCGGTGCTCCATGCTCACTTCGACGTCGTTCTCGAAGCGGTTGCCACGGGACGCCGGGAGCTCATTCGCCTCCATCGCGCCGGCGACATCGACGACGAAACGTTGGACGAGCTTGAACGCGATCTCGATCTCGAGGAGTTGAGCGCGATCTCTGCCAAGGCGTAAGGTTCAGCGCCTTACGCCCTTCGATATGATCGTCAACGCATTGCGATAGGCTGATGCAAGCAGCGAGCGGCTTGGAAGCCGTGCTCTTAAATGGCGATCTGTTCGCCGAGCTCGACGACGCGGTTGGACGGCAGGTTGAAGTAATCGGAGGGATCGATCGCCAAGCCCTCCAGCCCCATGAATATACGCTCCTGCCAGGCGGGCAAGCCGGTGTTCGGCGTCCTGACGAGGTTCCGGCGGCCGAGATAGAAGGAGGTCCTCATGATCTCGAACTTGAAGCCGCTTTCCCGGCAGAGAGCCAGAGCCCTGGTGACGTCGGGGTCGTCCATGAAGCCGAAGGTGATGTCGAGGCGCACGAAACGCGGCGAGAGCTGGCTGATCTTGATGCGGCGGCTGTCGGGAACATAAGGTTCGTCCTCGGTCCAGACGGTCAGGATGACGTTTTGTTCGTGGAGCACGTGATTGTGCTTGAGATTGTGGAGCAGGACGTTCGGCGTGCGATCCGGGACACTGGTCAGGAAGACGGCCGTTCCCGGAACGGTGACCGGGGAATGCTCCGACTTTCGCTCGATCGACCTGATGAAGGAATCGAGCGGGATCTCGTTGTTGGCCCGCAATCTCTTCAGATAGGCCTGGCCTCGGGTCCATGTCCACATCATGATCATGATCGCCAGCGCAAGGGCGACCGGAACCCAGCCGCCATCGTGGATCTTCAAGAGGTTGGCCGCCAGGAACAGAACTTCGATGATGAAGAGCGGCAGCAGCAGGACGGCGGCGAGCACGAGGGAGTAGCCCCAGACGGCTCGGAGAAACTGGAAGACCAGCATGGTCGAGATGACCATGGTTCCGGTCACCGAGATGCCGTAGGCCGTCGCCAGCGACTCGGAGTCGCCGAAGGAAAAGATCAGCATCAAGACGCCGACCAGCAGGAGAAGATTGACGGCCGGCACGTAGATCTGGCCGGTGTTGGTCTCCGACGTGAACTTGATCCTGAGCCTCGGCAGGAAGCCGAGGTGAACCGCCGAGCGGGCCAGCGAAAATGCGCCTGTGATCACCGCCTGGCTGGCGATGATCGTTGCCATCGTCGCCAGAATAACCACCGGCAGCAAGGCCCAGTCGGGATACATCAGAAAGAACGGATTGGTGGCGGCTTCCGGATGGGCGAGAACGAGCGCGCCTTGGCCGAGATAGTTCAGAAGTAGGGCAGGAAAAACGAGCACGAACCATGCCATCTGGATCGGGCGGCGCCCGAAATGCCCGAGATCGGCATAGAGCGCTTCGGCGCCCGTCACGGTCAGAAAAACGGCGCCGAGCACAATGAGGCCGACGCTGCCGGCATGGGTGAGGAACAGGAACGCATTGATTGGATTAAGCGCCTCCAGAATCCTCCAATCGTCGCCGATATGGATCAGGCCGCCTGCCGCCATCGCCAGAAACCACAACACCGTTATTGGCCCGAAAAAGATGGAGACGGCGGCGGTTCCCTTCGACTGGACAGCAAAGAGAACGATCATGATCGCAGCTGATGCCAGCGGAACGTATTCGGCAAAGGCCGGCGTGACCAGTTTCAGGCCTTCCAGCGCCGACATGACCGACAAGGCAGGCGTGATCATCGCATCGCCGATGAAGAGAGCCGCTCCGATCAGGCCGGCGAAGAAGAGCACCGGTACGTTTCGTCCCATCTTCTTCATCAGGAGGGCGAGAAGCGAAAGCGTGCCGCCTTCGCCGTCATTGTCCGCCCTGAGAAGGAAGAGCACATATTTGAAAGTCACGATGATCGTCAGCGTCCAGACCATCAGCGAAATGAGACCGATGACCTCGGCTTCGTGTACGCCATCGGCGGCAAAGGGCCTCAGCGCCTCGCGAAGGGCATAGAGCGGGCTGGTGCCGATATCGCCATAGACGACGCCGACCGCGCCGATGACCAGTCCGACGAAGCCCTTTCGGCCAGCACCTTCACCCGTATTGTCTGCATGTGTTGACGTCATGGTTCCCCGCTCATGCCACTTGGCCATGGACACAAACATATGCCGCATTGCAGAACGGCAAGTAAATTGATGCGGGTGTGAATTTTTTGTGGGGGCGAAGGCGATGCGGGCGTGGCGAGGGTGGCGTTGCGATCAGTTCAAACGTCGTCGGTTCGTATCCCCTTGCGATTGCGCTGTCGCATGGTAATAAACATGCATGACCCGCGCCCGGACCTTTTCGAGCTTTTATTACACGCTGCTCCCATAGAGAGCGGCGCAAGGTCATATTCCTGACACTCGAGACGCCGCATGGTCGGCGGCACGTGTGTCAACAGAAGGTCTCCGGCCTCATCGGCCCAAATGGAGACCCTCGTGAAACTATCCTCTCAGCCTACCGGACCTAGTCGGACTTTCTTCGCACTTTGAGCGAGCGCGGCTTCCTGCATCAATGCACCGACTTAGGAGCACTCGACAGCTGGCTTTGTTCAGGAGCAGGCACCGCCTATAACGGATTTGATCTCACCGCCGACAGCCTGCATGTCGGGCATCTCATTCCGATCATGATGCTGCGGTGGTTCCAGAAGACGGGTAACAAACCCATTGCGTTGCTCGGCGGCGCGACAAGCCGCCTGGGCGATCCGAGCTTCCGCGACACGTCGCGTCCTTTTCTCAGTCAAGAGCAGATCATGAAGAACCTGATCGGCATCCGACGGGTCTTCGAGCGCTTCCTCGCTTTTGGAGGCGGCCCGACCGATGCCGTCATGGTCAATAACGCCGACTGGTTGGACGGGCTCAACTATCTCGATTTCCTGCGCGATATTGGGCCGCATTTTTCAGTCAACCGGATGCTCACATCGGAGAGCGTGCGCCAACGGTTGGAACGAGAACAATCGCTGTCACTGCTGGAATTCAACTACATGGTCATGCAAGCCTATGACTTCCATGTGCTTGCAGAAAGCCGCGGCTGCCTGCTTCAACTGGGTGGCTCCGACCAGTGGGGCAATATCGTCAGCGGCGTTGAATTTGGACGGCGGATCGGTGGACGCGGCCTCTTTGGATTGACTGCCCCGCTGCTGACGACGTCTTCGGGCGCGAAGATGGGCAAGAGCGTTTCGGGGGCGGTCTGGCTGAACGCCGACCGGTTGTCGCCCTATGAGTTCTGGCAATTCTGGAGAAACACCGGGGATGCCGATGTGGGGCGTTTTCTCAGGCTGTTCACCGAGTTGCCCTTAAGTGAAATCGCACGCCTTGACGTGCTTCGGGATTCGGAGATCAACGAAGCAAAAAAGATTCTTGCCGACCAGATCACCAGCCTGTGCCATGGGGCAGATGCCGCGGCGCAAGCTTCCGAAACCTCCCGGCGCGCCTTCGAAGCAGGCGAAGTGCCGGCGGGTCTCCCGACGGTCATTCTCCCGGATAGCCTTCGCGGTGATTTTCCGTTGGTCGACGCCATGGTCGTTGCCGGGCTCGCCAAGTCGAAAAGCGAAGCGCGTCGATTGATCGTCGGCGGCGGTGTGCGAGTGAACGGTGGCAGCGTAAAAGACGAGACAATGCGGCTTGGCGACTCCGACGTCCAGGACGGGGTGATCCTGCTCTCGGTCGGCAAGAAGCGACAGGTCCTCCTTCAGCCGGTTTAGCGTGGTCTGTTCAATTCGAGGAGCGGGCAAAATCGAACCACCTTTGTCGCGCTCCCTGCGGGTGTTGTTGACAAGGTGGCCCTTCGGTCCGACGTGTTTTGCGGCCTTCAATTGGAGCGGCTGCTCGGCATTGACTTGTGAAATCAGCGGCGGCTGCATCATGCTGACAGGGGATGTCAGCAGCAGTGATCGATAATCCTGAGATTGCGGGCTTCTCAAGCCAGTCGCCATTTCGTCGGAATGTCCGGTTATGCCGCCGGATACCCCGCGCCATCGGAGCAGTGTCCCCGAGATGAAGCCACACCACCGGATTTTCTTCATTCAGTTTGCCGTGGCCCTTTCCTTAGGTGCGTTTGTTTCGCGGCTGCCCGACCTTCAGGTCAAGTTTAGCCTGACGGAAGGCGAGCTTGGCCTTCTGCTCGCCGTCCTGTCCTCCGGGGTTCTCTGCGGGTTGACGTTCTCGGTGGGGTTCATCGAGAGGCTCGGTGCGCGCACCACCGCCTTCGTCACCGTCTTCGGTGCGTCGCTGTTTTTCGCGTTGATCCCCTGGATGCCTTCAGCTCTCCTGGCGGTGCCACTGTTCTTCATTGCCGGCGTTTTCACCGGCGCATTCGAGATCAACGCCAATATCGAAACCGATCGCCATGAGGCGCTGCTTGGGTACCGCATCATGAGCCGGGCTCACGGCATGTGGAGCCTCGGCTTCTGCATCACCGCCCTTGTTGCCGCCGGCATGCGTCAGGCTGCCGTCTCCATCGAACTGCATACCTTCATCGTCCTGGTGACGGTCTTGATTGCCGGGTCGATCGTTTTCTCTGGGATCGAGAATGCGCCCCGACGGCAGGACGCTCACCCCGGAGATACGCCGATCATCGCTTTTCCCACGATCGGACTACTCCCCCTTTGCCTTCTCGCCGCAGCTCCGCTTCTTGCCGAAGGCGCAAGCGTCGATTGGTCGGCGATCTATATGCGCGACGTATTCGCGGTCGAACCCTTCATCGGCGGGCTCAGCGTGACCATTTTTTCCTCGTTCATCGCCATCGGGCGGCTCGGCATGGACCCTGTCATCGACCGCTTCAATCCGCGCCCGGTCGCAATCACTCTCCTTGGGATCGCTGCCATCGGTGTTGTCATGGTTGCGACGGCGACACACCCTGCTATCGCGCTCGCAGGCTTTGGCCTGACAGGTATCGGCTGCTCTTCAGTCTATCCGCTTGCCATCTCGGCTGCGGCCCGACGCACGGATCGACCCTCACCCGTCAACGTTGCAGCGCTCGGGCAGACGACGTTCCTTGTGTTTTTCGCCGGGCCGCCACTGCTCGGTTTCGTTGCCGAACACTTCGGTATCCGCTTTTCGTACTGGGCGGTCGTCCCTGTTCTCGCCGCAGCGCTGCTGGTCACCAGGGCACTTGCCGCTGATCCTGCCCCGGTCACAGGCCAACCCGAACCGGCGCAACCACACGGTTGACACGCCACGCCGGCCACCTTTGTCGTAAGCTCGTTCACGTCCTCAACCGGAGGGGCAACCTCCGGCTTTCGCTGGTGAATCGGGCGAGCGCAATGTATTTCCCATGGCGCCGAAGTATTATGAGCGGCCATCGGAAATATAGCTCGTATAGGTGAGGAGCTAATTCCGCATACTGTCGTCAACTCTTGGCGAATGGTTTTGCTGCTCAAGCATTGCGGCCACAGTCCATCTCGTCTGAGTGGACCTGGTTGGGATCGCGAAACTCCAGCCTTTCGGCCTAGCAAAACATATGTTTTACGGGGTTTGTGATGGCCGTGTCCGGCCGCAAATGAAGGCTCGCCGGCGTCGTTCTGCGCCTCGCTTCGGACAAATTTCCGCCGCTAAAATGCCAGTATTAGTTGTTTCTAAATCACGCCATAATTCGCATCTACGTTGCCGCGCCTGTTTTATTCTTCGCCACATTTCGGAATTTCAACATTATACAAACAATGGTGGGTAACTATGAAGGTTATTCTCGTCATCGTCCTCACGGCGCTCGCCGTGCCCTGTGAGGCGGACATGCTCGGCACGGCGTCCAAGTACAAGAGCATGCACGAACGCTCCATCTCCTTCCTCAGCATCAATCCGCGCAGGGTATCGTGGTGCGGGGCGTTCCTTGCCTTTGTCGCCAAACGGTCTTCGCGGCAACCGCCGCCAAACCCCAACATGGCGGCGTCCTGGAGGAAGTTCGGCAAGCCGGTCGGTGTCCGCTCCGCCAGGCGAGGGGATGTCGTGGTGATCCGCACCGGCCGGCGCTTTCATGTGAGCCTGTTCGATCACATCGATCAGCGCCGGCAGTACGTCTACCTGTTCGGCGGCAACCAATCCAACCGGGTCCAGCTGTCGCGCTATCGCGCCAGTTCGGTGGTCGCCGTGCGACGATGATGTTGGGGTGAGAACTCACCCACCTTCCAAACCTCGGCAGGCGGCGGGAAAACAGGCCTTACGCCTTGCGCGCCCTGATGTGGAGGAAGATCGGCGCGATGCGGGTATCGGCGACTATTGGCTCGGCAAGCGCCACCTCGATTGACGCCATGGGCTCGCCGAAAGCTTCGATCGTCAGCCCCGCTTCGACGATCATCGACACCCAGGTCGACAGCGTCCGGTGAAAACGCGGGACGGCAAACGGCGTCAGCGTCACCCGTTCTTCCTCTGGGATGGAGGAAAAAATCCAGCGATCGATCCGGCCGTCGCTCTCATCGAAATAATCGGCGATCTCCACTGCGACGGGCTTGCCGGCCTCGTCACGGATATTGCGGCGCGTCGGCGGCACAAAGCAGGGATGCAGGATCGAAAACTGCAGGAAGCCGCCCGGCTTCAGGACGCGGTGGATGCCCTTCAGCACCTGGCGCTGATCGGCCATGTCCATCATCGACATGAAGGCGGTGACGAAATCGAAGCTCGCTTCGGGGAAATCGATGCCCTGGCCGTCGCCGAGCACGTAGTCGATGCCGAGGGGCGCTTGCGTCTCGGTCTCGCGGGCATAACGAATGAAGGTCGGGGCGATGTCGAGACCGATCATGCGGGCGCCGAGGCGGGCGACGGCGCGGGTGTTGGAACCTTCGCCGCAGCCGAGATCGAGCCCGGCAAGGCCTGTCACCGGCGGCAGCATCTCAAGAAAGGCCGGCGTGTTCAGCGCGTCGCGATATTTGTCGTAGCCCGCGCGGCTATAGATCGTCCAGGTCTCGGCATTGCTCTCCCAATGGGCGGCGACATCATTGGCGTTCATGGCTCTCCTCCTTGTGCGATCGGAACGGGCGGGGAGCTATAAGCGCAGCGGATTACAATGGGAAGACAGGCAGTCTACTGCAAGTGGTTCACGCCCATGGATCATGACCAAGTTCGCGTGCACTATCATGCGATCGAGAGGATAGGGGGCTGCTGTGTCCGACGAAGTGATCATCCGCGAACTGGTTGGCCTCGATGAGATGATGACGATTTTCCCGCTGTACAGCCAGGTTAGTCGCCTGAGCGAGGCCGTGGTTTTCCAACGACTCTCAGCCATGTTCGCACAGAGCAACTACCGCTGCATAGCAGCATATATCGACGAACGGATGGTGGGTGCGTCGGGTTTCTGGACGGGCACTCAGTTGTGGTGCGGCAAGTATATCGAGGCGGACAATGTGGTGGTAGACAACGCCGTGCGCAGTCAGGGCATCGGCGGCAAGATGATGGCGTGGATCGAGGCGGAGGCGGAGCGGATTGAATGCGCGGTGGTCCGTATTGCCATGGTTCTGGGAAGGGAGCGTACGCACCAGTTCTACGCGAGAAACGGCTACTTCGACGACGGCCTGCTAATGGTGAAAGCCCTAAGTCGCGGTGCGGCCGAGTTTCCGGAATATGTCTCTCAACAAGTTTGACCGGTCCCGCAGCTTGGCCGCAAGTGCCACCACTGGCGCAAGCGGGACGGACGGAAGAATTTGCCCGCCTTGCGCGGGCGTCGTTTTGCGGTCGCGTGACCGGGCTCAGAGATGCCGGGGTACCTTGACCTTCAGTAGTTGCACGAGCGTAGGGTCCATGAAATCGTAATCGTCAGGAATATCCAGGCATATCAGCCGCTTGCCTTTGAGAGCTGACCGGTACTTGCCCTGGATTTTCGCACGGTGAGCCTTCTCCATGACGAAGACGATATCGGCCCATTCGATCAGCTCGTTCGACAGTGGGTTTTCGGCATCGTTGTTGGTGCCGGCCGAGGAGACCTCGATCTCCGGCCAGCCTGCGAAGACCTGTTCGGCCGTCGGGCTGCGAAGTTTGTTCTGACTGCAGACGAACAGGACGTTTTTCACGTTTCGATCTCTCTTGGAGTGAGCGGGGCCCGCGATAGCACAATTCCGTGCACGAGCGAACCAAGGGGCAATCGACGGAATACGGGCGGGCCTGCGTCCGTTGAGGTCGGCGGAAGAATTGCCTTCGCTGTCGCGCGTTGCGTCAGCCGCCGCTCACACTCTTGAACGCGGCGATGATGCTTTGTGCCGCCAGTTGCGCCTCATCTGACGTGGTCTGGAAATTGGTGACGGAGAGGCGCAGCACGTCACGGCCGCGCCATTTGGCGCCGCCGGCGAAGATCATGCCGTCCGCCTGGATCTTTTCGATCGTCTTTCGCGTCAACGCGTCGCCTTCTTCGGAGGGCAGGTCCGTTCCGAAGCGAATGACGAGCTGGTTCAGCACGACGTCGTTCAGTATGCCGATGCCCGGTTGCCGCGACAGAAGATCGGCGATCAGCCGCGCTGAGGTGCAGCACTGATCGATCAAGGCGGTGATGCCGTCGCGGCCGAGATGTTTCAGCATCGCCCAGGTGGCAAAGCCGCGCGCCCTCCTCGAAAGCTCGGGCACGTAATGGGAGGGATCGCGTTCGCCTTCGCCGGCGAGCGGCAGATAGCTCGCGGCGATCGTCATGGCGCGGCGATGGGCGAGCTCGTCGCGGACGATCGCATAGCCGCAATCATAGGGCGTCTGCAGCCACTTGTGGCCGTCGGTCGCCCAGCTGTCGGCCGCTTCGATGCCGCGGCTGAGGTGGCTGGTCTTCGCTGACGCCTGCGCCCAGAGGCCAAAGGCGCCATCGACATGCACCCAGGCGCCTTTCGCCTTCAACAGCGGGATGACGGCGGCGAAATCGTCGAAGGCGCCAGTATTGATCTGCCCCGCCTGTAGAACGGCGATGACGGGTCCAGAGACAGTATCGAGCGTGCCCGCCAGCGCGGCCGGGTCTATCCGTCCCATCGCGTCAGTGGGCAGGCGCAGCACGCGATCATGGCCTAGGCCGAGGAATTGCAGCGCGGAGAAGACGGTCGTGTGGGCGTCGTCGCCGATCAGCACGGTAATCTCAGGCGCTCCGAACAGGCCCTTTGCATCGGCATCCCAGCCCACCTGGCGCAGCACCTCGCCGCGGGCGGCGGCAAGGCAGGTAAAGTTCGCCACCGTCGCGCCGGTGACGAAGCCGACCGAGCTTTCGGCCGGCAGCTCCAGGAGATCGAGAAGCCATCTCGCCGCGACGGTCTCGACGGCGGCCGCGGCTGGGGCAACGGCATGGTTTCCGGCATTCTGGCCCCAGGCGCTGGTGAGGAAATCGGCCGCGACGCCGACCGGATGGGAGCCGCCGATGACCCAGCCGAAAAAGCGCGGTCCAGTGGTTGCATGCAGCCCGGTTCAGCGCCGTCCGAGAGACGCCTGATGACATCAAGCATATCGGAACCTGCCGCCGGCAGCGGCTCTTCGAAACAGGCAAGCGAGGCTGCGTAGTCGTGGGTGGGCATATGGCGGGCGGGCGCTGCCTGCCGGAACGCGGCCGCAAGGCGGGCGGCTTCCTGAAACAGAGATGCAATTGCCGTCATGCGGGTCCCCCTGCCGCCACCGATCCTGGGGGGCCTCACCCTCGAAAGCAGGCTGCCGGCACACCCAAACTAGCCCATATCGCCGAGGCTGTCTTCGCCTGGCAGATCTCGGATCTGGGTTCCAGGGCCTTCCTTGGGCTTGCCGAGACCTCAAGATAAATTGAGCATCGGGGAGGCGCTTCCTAAATATCTACAATAACTACCTTATCCCGTTCTGTGCGTTTTTGAAACTTCGCGGCTCTTATTGAAAATGATTGCCTTCGTTGCAAGTATCGTTCAATAATGCGGAAATATCATTTGCACCATTGTCAAGTTGGTGCTGCCAATCAGCGAGGGATATGCACTGAAATATTTCCTTCTCTACGCGCTGACATGCACGTTGGTCGGGATAGCTCTTCTCTTCATCATCCGTGAAGTTGTACCGTTCGCGATCGACAAGCCAACCGGTCAATCGGTGGCCGACTCAACTGATGAGCCAGTTGCCGGGCCAACCGAGCAATCAGCGGCCCGACCAACCGGTGAGCCGGTGCCCAGGCAAACGACCGATCAATCCGCCGTCCAGCCAGCCGATCCCCTGGTCGTCCGATCCACCGGCCAGCCAGTCGACGGGCCAGCCCGTGAACCGGTGGTCGGGCCAACTGGCGAACCGGCAGCGAGGCCGACCGATCAATCGGTGGTCGGTCCGAGCGGCGAACCGGTCGTCCGGAAGGGGGGCCGGCTGGGGAGTCCGGCGCAGTGACCGGCGCCTGAGACGGGGGATTTCCGTTCGATCTCGTCACTTCGAGCATATGCTGAACTGCGAAGCTTCCTGACGCCGGTTGCATCGGCTGAGGCCATCTGTATTGACAGTACCTCTCATCTCACAGGAGGTCCCGATGGATGGAAGTGGCACGACGATCAGGCATGTCAGGGCAGACGAAGTGGAGGCTTTCCGGCGCATCCGTCTGGAAGCGCTTCGTACCGAACCGTCCCTCTTTGCAAGCCGCTACGAGGACTGGGAGGCTCTTTCTCTCGAGGAGTGGCGCAATCGCCTGAATGAGCCGGTTTTCATCGCTTTTCAGGGTGACGAACCCGTCGGCATAACCGGCCTAGTTCGGCAGCGGTCGAGCAAGATGGCCCATCGCGCGACGATCATCATGGTTTACGTGAGAAGGAGCCTGCGCGGAACGGGCCTTGCCGGCAAGCTGCTCAGCGCGGTGGCCGATCACGCGCGCGATATCGGCATCCTGCAGCTGGAACTCTTCGTCAGCGCGGAGAACCCGGCGGCAATACGCTTCTATCAGCGGGAAGGCTTCTCCGAGATCGGCAGGATTCCCGGCGGGGTTCTGGAGGAGGGCAGGGAGATCGACGACGTCATGATGGCTCGCCGTTTGGTCGGTTAGGTCTCACGCGGATGGCTCAACGCATATCGGCTTGCGCGACCTATTGACCTCAAGCGGGGTTGGGGTTGCAGCATGCCGGCATCGGCTGGAGGTTTGGTGGTGACGAAAACTCTGAAAGACGAGGATCTGGTCGGCAGCGCGCTGATGATGATCGCGATCGATGCTCTCGAGACCGCTTTTCTCGCGAGAGCCGACAATCGGTTGATCTCTCCGCCCCGGCACCATGTCTCTTTTCCCGATCGCGGCGATCTCGTCTTCACCGTCGGCGGCATCCTCGGCGAGAAACCGCTCGCGGGCTTCCGAGTCTATGAAACATTCGACGGGGCGGAGCATTCGCAGATCGTCGCGGTGTGGTCGGCCGACGACGCGAAGCTCAAGGGCATTATTCTCGGAGATCGTCTCGGCAACCTCAGAACCGGTGCGATCGGAGGGCTCGCCATCCGGCATCTCAGCGCGCCTGACGCCAGCATCGTCGGGATCCTCGGCAGCGGAGCGCAAGCGCGAACCCAGCTTGCCGCGGCCGCCGCCGTTCGAAAGCTGGACCGCGCCCGCGTCTATAGCCGAAACGAGAAAAATCGCGGCGCCTTTGCAGACGAGATGCAGCACACCTTGGGTATAGAAGTGGAGCCTGCCGGCAGCGCCTCTGAAGCCGTCGATGACGCCGACATCGTCATCTGCGCGACGACGAGCCGAACGCCCGTCATTCATGCCAGGGATTTGAAGCCCGGTGTGCACGTCAACACCGTCGGCCCGAAAACGCATGAGGGATACGAACTCGGCCTGGATCTTGCCGATGTCGCCGCCGTGATCGCGACGGATTCACCCGAACAGACGCGCGCCTATGCTTCGCCCTTTTTCCTGACCGGCTCCGGCAATGAACACCGCATGGCCGACCTTGCCGATATCATGGCCGGGAAGGCGGCCGGGCGAGAATTGCCTGGCGATACGACGCTGTTTTGCTCCGTCGGATTGGCTGGAACCGAGGTCGTCGTCGCCTCGGCAATCCTCGATATGCTGTGAGCCTGTTTCCCTTATTCACGGCAGGCCCAGCACATCGCCCATAGCGTATTCGCCGGGTGCGCGCCCTGCGATCCAGCGGGCGGCGGCAAGCGCGCCGCGGGCGAACATGCCGCGGTCGAGAGCCGAATGCGAGAGCGTCACGACTTCCTCGGCGGCGGCAAACAGGACGCTGTGTTCTCCAACGATCCCGCCGGCGCGCAACACGGCAAAGCCGATTTCGCCGGTTGGGCGCTCACCGGTGATGCCGTCACGCCCGCGCCGCTCGACGGATGCGAGGGAAACCCCGCGGCCCTCGGCCGCCGCTTCGCCGAGCATCAGCGCCGTACCGGACGGTGCGTCGATCTTCCTGTTGTGATGGGCTTCGAGGATTTCAATATCCCAGCCATTCGCGGGAAGGGCGCGCGCGGCCTGAGCGACCAGGCCGACCAGCATGTTGACGCCGATGGAGAAATTGCCGGAGCGCAGGATCGGAATCGCGCGGGCGGCCTTTTCGATCCGTTCGAGCTCATCCGGCTCGAAACCCGTCGCTCCGATCACCAGGGCCGGTCCGCCGGCCGACGCGCACAAACCGGCAAGTTCGGCGGCAGCACGTCCCGTCGTGAAATCTAGGATCACGTCGGCCGCTCCGATCGCGGCCGAACGGTCGATCAGCCCGGCGCCTGCGGAGCCCTCACGGCCGATGCCGCCGACGAACGCGAAATCCGGATCGGCCGCCAGCAGTGGCAGGATGGCGCGCCCCATGCGGCCGTTCGCGCCGGCGACGGCTATTTTGATTGGTGAGGTCACGGACTTTCCTTGGCTCGCGATATTTCCACGGACGGCTGTTTGCATCGGCATTACGTCGGCGAACGGGATCTGCAACTACCGCACTTGCGCTCCCGGGGCAAAGCAGCGATCTCCTCTGGTCGTCTGCCGCTTACCAGTTGCCGGGGTCAGCGGTGTGATCGATGCTGGCGAATTCATCGGCCTTTTGCCGGTCCAGCTTCACCTCCGTGGCAGCCTTCGTCTCGTCGACGACCGAGTAGCGGTCGGGGATCGGTCCCCTTGATAGTTCCTGATACAGGAGCAAGGCGGCCTCCTCGGCGGTGTCGGCCTCGATCTCCCGAGTGATTGATACGGTGAACTTGTGCATGGCTTCGGCCCTCTCGGTCGGTGCGCCGGCGTGTACGTGGCGTGCGCAGTCTGACACGAGTTTTGTGTCGATGACACTAAAACTGCTTGCTTAGAATTAGATTCATGCGACGGCTTCAGGTCTTTGTTTTTATGAATGTCGTGGTGCCAAGCCGCCGCACCGTTTTGCGCGAACTCAGCCGAGGAGATAGATCATGCGCCTCAATCAAGTAACCGTTACGATGCCTGACCTCGATGCGGGCTGGAACTTCTACTGCGCTCTCGGTCTCAAGCCCGTCGTCGACGCTCGTCCTCGCTATGCGCGCTTCGTCTGCCCGGAAGGGGACAGCACCTTCTCCCTGCATCAGGGCGACGAAGGCGGCGGTGGCGGCACCACGGTGTATTTCGAGTGCGAGAAGCTGGACGAGACGGTCGGCAGTCTCAGCGAGGCCGGTCTTCGTTTCGTCAGCGGACCGGAGGACAAGAGTTGGCTCTGGCGCGAGGCGGAGCTTTTCGACCCCGGCGGCAACCGCATCATCCTTTATTTCGCCGGATCAAACCGCATCGATCCGCCGTGGCGCGTGGATAAGGTGGGCCGCCCGAAGTAGGGCGCCTCGGCGCCTGCCGATCCCGGCCATTCCCCGAATTGACGAATCGCGGTCGCCTCGGCATCTTTGTGTCGGCGTGGCCTAACGCCGAACCTCCCAGGACCTTCCCCAGCAGGGTCTTCAAGCGGAGGCAAAGGGACTTTCGTCTCGGGTCGTGATCCTTGGTCCTGATGTTTCGGGCCTGTTGCTGGGGAACGATGTCCGGAACGTGAGAGGCCCTGATATGACTGAGAATGGAAATTTCAAGCGGCGGGTGCGTGCACGCGCCGCCAAGACGGGTGAATCCTACACCGCCGCCCGCATGCATGTTCTTCCCAGGTCGGCGAACGATGCACAGCCTGAGGTGAGACGCTTGCGTCTGGCCGTGGCCCAGACCACCTATGCAGACGATCCCCGCGATGCCGACAAGCTTCGCCAGAGCGGACAGGAGATGCGCCTGTTGATGCGGCAGGCGCGCGAGGCAGGGGCGCGGCTCATCCACTTTCCCGAAGGAACGACATCATCGCCGAACAAGCGGATCATGTCGGAAATCGGCCCGAGAGAGATCGGGCCGTCCGATTGGCGGCGGTTCGAATGGGCCGTGTTGCGTGAGGAGCTGGATGCAACGCGCAAGCTAGCGTGCGAACTCGGGCTCTGGACGGTCATCGGCTCGGTGCATCCGCTGACGGCACCGCACCGGCCGCACAACAGCCTTTATGTCGTCTCCGATCGCGGCGAACTGGTGACGCGCTACGACGAGCGTCTGCTGTCGAACACAAAGATCTCCTTCATGTACACGCCTGGTTCGATCCCCGTGACCTTCGAGGTCGACGGCATCCGTTTCGGCTGTGCGCTCGGCATGGAGTGCAACTTTCCTCAAATTTTCACCGAATACGAGCGGCTCGATGTCCACTGCGTGCTGTTTTCGTCCACTGGGGGGACGTCGGCCAATGATACCTCCTTCGCCGCCGAGGTGCAGGGGTATGCGGCGAGCAACAGGTACTGGGTGAGTTTCTCCATACTTGCACATCCCGGTTTAGCCGATCCCGTGTCTTCCGGGATCGTCGCTCCCGGTGGCCGGTGGGCAGCGCAATGCCCTGCGGATGGAACGGCCGCGATATCGCTCGCCGATATCGACGACAATCACGGCGATATTGCCCGGCCGTGGCGGCGCAAAGCACTGAGCGGCCTTTACGAGCCGCACCGCGTGGCCGGCGATCCGCGCAGCGACGGGCGGGATATGTTTTAGAGCCGCGTCGCGTCGGCTGCATTCCGGCAAAGTGAATGCAGCCGATGCTATATGCACGGTTCCGCAAATCTCCTCATACCCGCTTGTCCCGAAGTCATTGAACCCGGACGATGGCAACACCGCAGGGACCTCGACCATTTAGCAACGCTGTACAGTCGTCCGCGTGAAATCACTCGGACTGGGCTGGAGAAAGACGATTTGCCTCTTATTTCAGTGGGCAATGCGAAACGAAGAGCGAAAGGATCACGCAATGGCAAAGAACACGATCTGCGTATGGTACGACAAAGACGCTGAGGCTGCTGCCCGCTTCTATGCCGCGACTTTTCCCGACAGCGCCGTGGGTGCCGTCATTCGGGCACCGGGAGATTATCCTGACGGTAAGCAAGGAGACGTACTGGTCGTTGAATTCACAGTTGCGGGTATTCCTTGCATCGGCCTGAACGGCGGTCCTGCGTTCAAACACAACGAGGCCTTCTCCTTTCAGATTGCAACGGACACTCAGGAAGAAACCGATCGCTATTGGAATGCCATCGTCGGCAATGGCGGCCAGGAAAGCGAGTGCGGCTGGTGCAAAGACAAGTGGGGCGTGTCCTGGCAGATTACGCCGCGCGTCCTCTCCGAAGCGCTCTCGGCAGGCGGTGGCCAGGCAAAGCGTGCTTTTGACGCGATGATGACCATGAGGAAGATCGACATTGCGACGATCGAGGCGGCGCGGCGCGGCTGAGGCAGCTTCGCGCAGAACGACCTTTTACCAGGGGCTCGCATCTGGCCCGATCCGGTCCGTGTCGCTCCTCGCAGTCGGCTCAGAACCAGAGATCGCGCACGCAACGCCCCGCGGATGGAAGGTCTTCAAACGTGTCCAGGCCGTCGAAATGATCGATAGGCAGATCCTGAACGAGATCCGGGCGGCGCAAGCCGCATGTTGACGGCCATGCGCCGACGGCTGTCCTTTCGAAGCCGAAGGCCGCGCCAGCTCAAGACACAGGCGCAGGATGGGCAGAACAATATTTCGAGAGACGGCTCGTCCCTGTCGGCGCGGGTGTAGGAGGCGGTCTCACCGGTGAGAGCGATGCGCTCTCCTTCGTAGTCATAAGCCCACAGCGTGCCGTAGCGTCGGCAGAGTGTGCAGTTGCAGGCGGTGATCGAGCCGGGTTCACCTTCAAGTCTCCAGCTCGCCTTGCCGCAATGACATGAGCCCGTCAGCATGAGCGTCGCTTCTATCCTGTTCCCCGTTCAAGTCCGGCATCCTGCCTCAGTCGCGCGATGACCGCAAATGGGGCTTCCGCTATCAGCGCAGTGTATCGGCTGCGCGAGTGCCCGCGTTTCGCAGGGCCCGAAGACCTTCGCCGCGAGCGCGGGTTTTATCTATCGCGTTATCCACGGATGCCTGCAGGAGCCTTACCAGCCAGGCCACGCCTTCGTCACGCATTGCCGCCTTCGGCGCCGTCGCGTTCATGGCGAAGCGTCCGAGTGGCAGGGGAGGATTGACGCTGACAACGCCGAACCGCGCGGCATGCATCTCGACGAAGCGGCGCGGCAAGGCCGAGATAAAGTCGGTTTCCGCAAGCACGGCGAGCGCGAACATGAAGTTCGGGACCGTCAGCGCCACTCGCCTGGAGCATCCATGGCTGGCCAACATATTGTCGACAAAGCCATGAGTATCGCCCAGATGCGAGACCACCAGGTGCTGCGCGGCGCAGTAGTTGGCCAGTGTCGGATCTGTCAGCAAAGGATGGCCCTGACGGGCTGCGATGACAAAATCCTCTTCGTAGAGCAGCAGGCTTGCAAAGCGGACTGGAAACTCGGCCTGGGGAATGATGGCGATGTCCATGTCACGGGCTTCCAACGTGGCTAACGCATCACGCCAAGCCAGATCAGGCGATGGCTCGCCCTGTCTCGGCAGCAATTGCCGGATGCTGATTGCGATGGCGGGAGCGGACTTAGCCAACAGGCCGAGCAACGGCGGCAGAAATACAGACGAAACGCCATCGGGCGCGCCGATCGTAAATCGCCGCTGAGAGTGCGCTGGATCGAATGGCTCCGCTGTCGCCACCACGCTGCGAACGCGCGCCAATATATCGGCGATGGGTGCTGCAAGTTCCTCGGCCCGGTCTGTCGGAACGACGCCCTTCGGTGTTTTGAGAAATAGCGGGTCACCCAGCAGCATGCGCAGCCGGCCAAGGCCGTGACTGATCGCCGAAGGCGAGAGGTTCAACCGCTGCCCCGAACGCCCGACATGGCGCTCCTCCATGACAGTCTCGAACAGCACGAGCAGGTTGAGGTCGATTCTGGATAGATCAATTTGGTTCAGCATATCGCTGAAATCATATCATTGGATTCATTATCCTGAAAGTGGGAGATCACAACCATTCCGGTATGGCCGGTCACCAATAGGAAGATCCGATGACCCTTTTCAAAAGCAAAACGGCGCGCGGCGACAAGTCCGTGCAACAGGTCGCAACCCTATCCCGGCGAGCCGCCCTGGCAATGGCGGTCGCCGCAACAGGGCGCGTCGCGCAGGCCGCTCCGGGATCAGATGCGGCATTGCTCGCCATCATCCGCCGCACAGAACAACAGGCGGCGGCTTTCATGGCCGGCGACATGACACGGTGGGCGAGCCTCATCCGCCTCGATGACGACTTCACCCTGATGCAGCCTTTCGGTGGTTCCGCCAGCCATGGCTTCGACGACAGTCCCGAGCATCTGGCCGAGCTCGCTCGGTTCTTCCGCAATGGCGGCGGAACCCTGGAGGTGGAAAAGTCCTACGTCAGTGGTGACCTGATCGTACTGGTGATGATCGAGCGCCAGCATGGTGAGGTAGGCAGCCTGCCGGACCAGAACTGGTCGTTGCGCGTCACTCAGGTCTATCGCCGGCATGGATCGGAGTGGCTGCTCGCCCACCGTCATGCCGACCCACTGGTTGGGAAGATCTCGCTGGAACAGGCCGCAGCCCTGGCCCGGGGCGAATGATGTCCGTCCGGATTTGAAAACGATCGCCTTGCCGTGGACCCCGGCTCTCGCGGCAACGCCCCTTCCATAGATTTTCTGAAATTTATAATTGAGATTGCAGTCTGGAGATGGTTTTCTGCGACCTTGCGTAGCTGAGTCCACGCCTTCTCCCGATTTTAATCCGAGTGGCCCATGTCGATTTCAGATGCGATCTATCGTCCTTTCGAAAACCTGATCCGGCCGCTCGATATCCCCTACCGGCCACTACCGTCGAAGGGGCCGGTGGCGGTACTCCTGCATTTCATCTCGATGTTTCGGGGTGTGCTGATTGCGCTGGCATTTTGCTCCATGGCGTTCGAGGCGATCAACCTGACCATCGTCTGGGGACTTTCGGTCATCGTCGACGGCGTTACGCAACAGGGCGCTCCGCCTTCCTACAGAGCGAATGGCCGTTGCTGACCATTCTCGGCTTCCTGATTTTTCCGGTCATGCCGATCGTTTCATTCGTGCGCAATACTCTCACGTCGCATACACTCGGCATCGGCATGCCGGCCGCCATCCAGTGGCAGGGTCACAAGGCGGTGGAGCGGCAGGATCTCGCCTTCTTCCATGATCTCTATGCCGGGCAAGTCGCTTCGCGCCTGTCGCAGGTGGCCTCCGCTGTGCAGCAGCAGATCATTGCCGCCTTCCAGTCCATCCCGCGCTTCCTGATGCAGTTGGTGGGCTCCGTGATCCTGCTCAGCGCGCTGGCCTGGCAACTCGCCTTGCCCGTCGTTGTCTGGATCGCGCTCACGTGGCATTCACCGTCAGGATCGTTCCCACCTTTGTCGAGCGTTCTCGCCGAACGGCCAAGCAACGCAGCCTGGTGGCCGGCGCCATCACCGATCTCTACACCAACATGCAGATGGTTAAGCAGTTTGCGGCCGAAGATAGCGAAGCAGGTGCTATCCGCCGCACCATCCAGAAGGCCGTGCAGACACAGCAGGGTGAACAGCGCATCTATCGCAGCTCGGAACTGACCGTTGTCGTCCTCAACACGCTGCTGTGGCTGAGCATGTTGTCGATCGGATTTTCCGGCCTCGTCAACGGATTTCTCTCCATCGGCGAGTTCGTCGGCGCCGTCTACATCCTCAACCGGCTGTCGACGCAGATCTTCACTTTCCTGCAGATGGGCCGGCAGATCTTCCAGGCAGTCGGCACCATCAAGGACGCCATGCCCGTCATGACGACGCCGCCCACCATCACCGACCGGCCGGATGCGGCAGACCTCGCTGTCAGCAGCGGCGAGATTCGTTTCGACCATGTCCGCTTCGCCTACAAGTCCGGCAAGCCTGTCATCGATGATCTGTCGCTGACGGTCCTGCCCGGCGAGAAGGTCGGCTTGGTCGGCCTCTCCGGCGCCGGCAAGACCACGCTCGCCAACCTGCTTCTGCGCTTCTATGACATCAAGGACGGCGCGATCTTCATCGACGGGCAGGATATCCGCGCCGTCACCCAGGCGAGCCTTCGCCGCTCCATCGGGGTCATCGCGCAGGACGTCGCGCTGCTGCACCGTTCTGTCGGCGACAATATCCGTTACGGCCGGCCGGAGGCGACGAAGGACGAGATCGAAGCGGTGGCGAAGATGGCAAGCGCCGATGTCTTCATCGCCGATCTTTCCGACGACGAAGGCCGCAGGGGCTATGACGCCTTCGTCGGCGACCGCGGCATCAAACTGTCAGGCGGCCAGCGCCAACGCGTGGCCATCGCCCGCGTTCTCCTGAAGGATGCGCCGATCCTGGTGCTCGACGAGGCGACCTCCGCCCTCGACAGCGAATCCGAAGCCGCAATCCAGGAAAGGCTGAACCTGGTCATGGAGGGAAAGACGGTGATCGCCATCGCCCACCGGCTGTCGACCATCGCCAGGATGGACCGGATCGTCGTGCTTGACCACGGGCGCATCGTGGAGGAGGGCAGGCCGGACGAACTGGTCGAACGCGACGGCCTGTTTGCGCGCCTGTGGAAACGCCAGACCGGCGGCTTCATTCCTGAAGACATCGATGAGCCCTCGCCGCCCTCGCCAGAGGGCTGACCGCGGTGCTGAATAAGTGCCTGTCACGTCGGCAAACCACGACACCTTATCCGCGGTCGCACCCCTTGACGTTGGCGGCGGCAATCCTGCCTATTGCTGGCAAGGGAACCGGGGCAGGGGCAATGATCAACTCGTCGAGCAGGTTGGGCAGGCGCGATTCCGATGTCACCGTCCGCCGCATTTTGAAGGTCAACCATGCGGGCGAGTTCGGTGCTATCAGGATCTATGGCGCTCAGATCCTGGTGGCTCGGCGGCTGTTTCCCGACATCGTGCCGGCGCTTGAAGAGATGCGTCGGGACGAGATCGACCATTGCCGCCTGTTTCGCGAGGCGATGCCTGCAAGGAGCGCCAAGCCGTGTCGTGTCATGGCATTCTGGAGCCTCGGCGGTTCTGTGCTCGGCTTCCTGACGGCGCTTGCCGGGCGCAACATGATCTGGATTTGCACCGAGGCAGTCGAAAGCACGGTCCATCGCCATCTCGAAGACCAGTTGGTTTTCCTTGCAAAGCGCGATCCCGAGCTTCACGCCCTCATCGCGTCGATCCAGGAACAGGAACTGGCGCATCTCAGGACGGCCGAAAGCAGCCAGAAAGGGCGGGGCCTCAGCCACGCCCTGCTCCTGCCCGTCGTCGGCGCCCTGACCGACCTGATGATCTGGCTCTCGACCTGGGGAGACTCGAGCTGGATGCGCGCCGAAATGGCGCGTGCGGGGAGGGGCTAGTCTTGCCGCGCAAACGGTAACTTGCTGCTGTCGGGCCTTTGGCCAAATGCGAGTGCGCTATTCGACGAGCCCGAAGATAGGGCCGTAGCCGCCGTGCCAAGACCGGTCGTTGCGGCCCATTTCGGGATTGTAAAGTCCGACACCCCGTCCGCCATCGAGAAACAAGGCATCCGGGCATTTCAGATGGTCGCGGAAGAGCCTTGCGAAATCGTGGAAATTCACCCCGTCTTCGCTGATCGCGAAACGAACCGCGCCACGCTCGCAGACGCCGACACCGTTGCGGCGGGTTCGGTCTGTCGAGCCGACGATGAAGATCGGGTTCAGCTTGTTGGCGATGACAAGCATCGGGCCGGATTGCGTGGCGAACCGCACCTTGGGCCAACGCTTCAGAAATTTATCGGTCGGAAGTATCCCGGCACCTGCCTCACCCAGAAAGAACACGCCGTTCGGCTTCTTATAGAAATTCGGCACCTGACCGGCTGAGCTTTCGGCCTTTGTCGTATTGGCGGGCTGAAATTCCCTGGCGTTTTCGACATAAAGTCCCATCGGCGAAAAATCGGCCCGGTACATCCCGGCGTTGACGGCGAAAGCCAGTGTTCGCCCCTCGGCGCGAACGGCTTCGGCAAGGCTTGAAAAAGTGCGATAGGGTGCGTCATCGGCGTTCTTCCAGAACAATCGGAGGTCGGCTTTGCCCGGCTCCAGCGTGCAGACGACGTATTTCGCTTCTTCGAAGCTTTCTTGCTCGCATGGTTGCGCATGCGCCTGATGCACGGATACTATCGTTGCCGCCAGCATGATGGCCCCGGCGAGCGTGCCACGTTTGAGATAGGTCATCGGTGTCACGTCCTCGAGCTGCTTACCATGTGCCTGACAAAGCCGTGCACGCGAGCAGCACCCCGGTCAAGATATTCGCCAGGAACAGGCGATAGTTCACCTCCGGGCGGGCAAGATCGATCCGCTGGGTCTGCCAGGCGAGATGGATGGCGATCACCAGCATTCCGATCGCATAAGGCGGCGACATTTCCAATAGCCAGCCCCCGAGTGACCACGCGCCGACCGCCAGAGCATAGAACAGGCCGATCAAGGCCTTGCCGTGCCGGCCGAACAGGATTGCCGTCGATTTCAGGCCAAGGCGGGCGTCGTCCTTCAGATCGACATAGGCGTAGATCGTATCATAGCCGATCTGCCAGGCGACGGACCCCGCCCACATCAGCACGGCGCCAGCCGGGATATGTCCTGTAGCCTCGGCCCATGCCATCAGCATCCCCCAGTTGAACGCCGCGCCCAGGACGGCCTGGGGCCAGTGGGTGAAGCGCTTGCAGAGCGGATAGACGAAGACGAGCGGCAGGACACATATCGCGATGAGGCGCGTGTAGGGCGTCAGGAAAAACAGAAGCGACGCCGCCAGTGCGAGTTCAACGGTCAGGAAGATAAAGGCCTGTCGCGTGACGATCTCTCCGCTTGCCAAAGGCCGAAAGCGGGTCCGCTCGACATGGCCGTCAAACTTCCGATCGGCGATGTCGTTGACCGTAGAACCGGCACTTCTCATCAGCAGAGCGCCGAGAGAGAAGATCGCCAATTGCCTGAGATCCGGGAGACCGTGCGATGCCTGGATAAGGGCCGCCCAGCACGGGAAGAGCGTCAGCCATATTCCGACCGGGCGATCCAGCCGCGCCAACCGGGTATAAGGCCGCCATCCGGCCGGCAAGCGGCGATCCACCCAGTCGCCACGGTGGATGTCGCTGAGATCAGGGCGGCTTAGAGTCGTCATGATGTGATCCAAATTTCCTGTCGCAAATAGCCATGAAGCCTCAAGTTTTTGTCGCCATCGGCGCTGCTCAGAATAGGAATTTTTGCAGACACGGCAATCACCTTGCGCTGCGATTGGTCGCTGACCTCCGCAGCTAGTTGTTCTTGTTGTGTTCACATGTTTGCGATATGAATTCTTTCGATCTTGGAGCAGCGAAAGGGAAGATCATGAGCGTCTACGCGACCGTCGGTGCAGTCGATTCCATCAAATCGAATGGTTTTTATGATGCGACTTTGGCAACGATCGGTTGGAGCAAGCATCGGGAATTTCCCGGATGGAGCGCCTATTCCGAAGGCGGGAAGGGTGACGGTTTCGTTCTATGGGTTTGCAAGCCGATCAACGGCGAACCGGCGAGCGCCGGAAATGGCTCGATGGTTGGTTTCATGGCCGAGTCCCATGCCGAGGTGGACGCTTTTTACGATGCGGCCATGACAAACGGCGGAACGGACGAGGGCGCGCCTGGTCTACGTGCGCATTACGGGCCGAACTGGTATTCCGCTTACGTGCGCGACCCCACCGGAAACAAGATTGCTGTCGTCTACGACGGCTGAGGCCAGCTCGATTGCCGCAATTCGACGTCTCGGGGACTACCAGGCGGTACGGGCGGTGCCGAGCGCGGTCGTATGAGAGGATGAGACCTGGGCGACGTGCGCCTTGAGCGACACGACGCAGTTTCCCGGAACGCTGAGATTGTGCGACGTCAAGTGTTTCAGCAATGTCTCGGCGTCGCGCTTTTCGGTTAGCGGAAATGTCACAGTCATGCGAGTTCTCCAACGAATAAACTGAGCATCCGCACAAATTAATGTCTAAATTCTTTTGCGCTGCAACAAGAAAATTTTAACGATAAAATTAAAATCGATTAGCTTTCGGAGTGGCCATTTTAAAAATCGTTTGAAATTGGATTCGGGGCTCCTCCGTGGAAGCGTTGAGTGCTTCGGCCAGCCGCGAGGGATGATGCCATCAATGTGTGCATTGACCCATCCGGCCATTGATCCTCGCAGCTTATGGGATCCGAACCAGCCTGTGTCGTCCGGTTCCGGCAGGTCGAAGTGCGGAGGGGAAGGTGTTTGGAGCGTCGTGAGCGTTAGGTGCGCTGGTTGACGTAGATCGGGCGGTCATCTGCCGTTGCGGGCGGCCAAGCTCCTGAGCCGTAGTCCGTTGAGCCTATCGCCCGCCGGCGGAACTCCGGCACCTTTCGGCCGGAGAGCTCGAAGAGCTGGCCAGGCTGCTTGCCAAGACCGAAGGCGGGCACTGACGGGCGAGGGATCGTATCGTCGTCGCGGAGGCTATATCATTCCTGGTTTCTCCGTGGCGCAGAGATGGTCTAACTTTTGTTTTTGCGCGATTGCGGGCGCGCTGTGTCAGACAATTCCGTATTTCTTCAGGAGCGCCTGCTCATCACCGGAAACCCAACCAAATATCTTCGGCTCTCCATTCAGTTTCTGAACGAGATAATGGACATCGAAATCTATCGAGATATCCGGCGCGTCCTGTCGAGAGTAGATCGCCGTCCAGGCAAGGTGAGCCACGCAATGACACTCATCGATCGGGGAGAGCCTGAGATCGCGCATCCGCATTTCTTTCGTACCTGTGGACCGATAGCGCTCAAAGCCCTGCTCCATGATCCGTCCGAGCTGGTCGTCGTTTTTTCCCGCCATGACCCCGGCGGGCGAGGCCGCTATGAACGCGGAAGCGTAGAACGACGCGCTCGCATCCAAGTCCACATCGCCATCCAGCGCGCGATTGAAGAACTGCTGATATCGCGCGAACAGGTCCCTGACCGCAGTCTCCATCGATCACCCTCAATTCCAATCGGGCATCCCGGGTAGCAGTATGCTTGTGCGTGGCGCAATTGCCAATGCCAGCCAAGAGTTCAATGGGACTAAAGCGCGCCGCGCTTTAGTCCTTATGTGATGGGCGACATGCACTAACCGGCGTAGGCCGCCTCAAGATCGGCGATGATGATCTTCCGCATTTTGTACATGGCCTGGACCGTCCGCTCCGCCTTCTTGCGGTCGGGATCGCCGATCAGTCGGAGGGTGATCTCGGGGCAGACCTGCCAATTGACGCCGAATTTGTCCCGCAGCCAGCCGCAGGCCCGCTCCGAGCCGCCGGCCGATGTCAGCGCTTCCCAGTAATAGTCGGTCTCGGCCTGATCCCTGGTTTCGACGAAGAACGAGACGGCATCGTTGAAGCCGTCGCCAGGCCCCGCATTGAATGTCCTGAGCCTGAGGTCTTCGAGCGCGAAATCATAGGTGGCGATTGGCAAGGTGCGGTTCGTTCCGGAGACCCAGTCCGGCACCTCCGTGGAGCCGAGTTTCTTCGCGTTTCTGAAGACGGAGAGATAAAAATCGCGGGCTTCTTCAGCCTGGGTGTTGAACCAGAGGAAAGGGAAAATCGTTGCCATGGTCGTTTGCTCCGCAACATCGGATATAGGTGATAGGAAATCACAGATCGTCTCGTTAGCGCCGATGCTGTCTCATAAAGGAGACGTGGCGCCTATCCCGAACATATGAAGCGTATGGGCTCGACGACAAACCAAATTTCGGCAATGATTTGTGATCAAAACTCACAAATGAGCCGACCTATGCCAAGACGATTGCCGCCGCTGAACGCCCTGCCGAGCTTTGAGGCGGCCGCGCGCCATCTGAGCTTTTCCCGAGCCGCCGACGAACTGAACGTGACGCATGGCGCGATCAGCAGGGCGATCAAGCACCTCGAGGAGCAGCTCGACGTGCAGCTGTTCGAGAGGGGAACGCGGTCGGTCCGTCTGACAGCTATTGGCGAGCCTTATGCGCAGTCGGTGCGCGAAGCGCTCGATCTGCTGGCGGCGGCAACGAAATCGGCATCGGCCCGCCATTCGGACAAGACGCTCAACGTCAGCACGTCAGACGGATTTGCCGGCCGGTGGCTGGTGCCGCGGCTCTATCGTTTCCATCAGGCGAACCGCGACATCGATGTACGGATATCGACGACCGGCCGGCTGACGACCTTCCTCGCCGACGGCATCGACATCGCAATCCGCTACGGCGGAGGTGAATATCCTGGGCTCACATCGGAGTTTCTGACCGGCGAAGAGGTCTTTCCCGTCTGCAGCCCCCGGCTTCTGGAAGGGATGCGTCCCCTGCGCGAGCCCGGCGATCTGAAGCATCACACGCTCATTCACGACGGGTTCCCCATCGACTGGGCGACCTGGCTGCGCAGTGCCGATGTCAGGGATGTCGATCCGAAGAGCGGCCTGACATTCGACTCTGCAAGTTTCGCCGTCGAATCCGCCGTACAGGGCGAGGGCGTGGTTTTGGGGCGCACGATGCTCGTCGCCGCCGACCTTGCCGCGGGCCGGCTGGTCAGGCCTTTCAGACAGGCGCTCACATCCGCGTCGCAGTACTTCGTGGTCTATCCGCCGCGCGCAATTCACCAACGCAAGGTGAAGGCATTTCGTGATTGGCTCGTTGCCGAAATCAGTCATTCTTGAGATCTCGGGTGCCACAGCGCCTCGGCCGAATGGAGTCCGCGATGAAAAGGGTAAAGCTTGACCAGTGGTTTGGCCGCGAAGCGTTTGGCGATGATCCTGCCAATTATCACAGCGCGCGGCCGCCTTATCCGCAGGCGACCTGGGCGGCCCTGCGCGAGCGCGCCGGTCTTAGGGCCGGCATCGACATATTGGAGATCGGCGCCGGTTCGGGGCTGGCGACGGTGGCGCTGCTCGGTCACCGGCCGCGCAGCCTCGTTGCCGTCGAGCCCGATGGCCGGCTTGCGGATTACCTTCGCACCTCGCTCGACGATCCCTGTCTCGATATCGTGGAGGCTCCTTTCGAGACCGCCGATCTCAAGCCGGCCTGCTTCGATCTGGTCGCTGCCGCGACGATGTTTCACTGGCTTGATCCGACAGCTTCGCTGAAGAAGATCCATGGTCTGCTTCGGCCGGATGGAGCCGTCGCCCTGTGGTGGAACGTCTTCGGCGATGCAGGCCGGCCGGATGCCTTCCATGACGAAACGGTGCATCTGTTCGCGAGTCATCCATCGAGCCTGTCGAGCGGCGATGCGGAGCGATTGCCTCACGGGCTGGACACTGGCGCCCGTGTCGCGGAACTGGCCGCCACCGGCTTCATTGCCGACGAGCCGCAATTTCTCTCGTGGACGCTGACGCTCGATCCGGCAGCCGTCCGCAGGCTGTATGCAACCTATTCCAACGTCGCAGCGCTGCCACCGGCCGAGCGCGGCGCGTTGCTCGATGCTCTGGAAGACATTGCCGCATCACGTTTTGGCGGACACGTCGAACGCAACATGACGACGGCGATCTATACGGCGCGCCGCCGTTCGTGACAGTCGAGGCGAGAGGGGCGGGAGAGAGGATCACTCGACCTGGATATGAATATGGTCGTCGTGGGCGGCGCGGCAACCTTGAAAGCGGATATGGCTATCGGCGATGCCGAGCGCGTTCTTCAGATGCGGCTCGATGAAGATCTTCTGCAGGCCGAAGCGCGTCACACCTTCGCTCGTCAACCAGCCGATCGCGGCCGATGTGCGCTGCTCCTCGATCCGATAGGCCGGAAACAGAGGCTGCAGCGCATCGAAGTCCCAGCGGGTGGTAAGCCAGTCATTGCGCCCTTCGCATGGCCGTTCGTCGCCGGGGGCGGGTTGCTCGAAGGCGAAATAGCCGATCGGGGAGCGGGTGGCGCCATTCAGGAAGGCACCGTCCACATCCTTGTAATAATAGGCGAAGTCGAGCTTTTTCCCGTCGGCATGCGACAGATGCGGCAGCAGCGGAAAGCCGTTCATGAAGGGGAAATTCGCATCCAGCGCGACCGTGACGGTTCCGGGGAATTCCCTGTCCATGTGGGCGGTAAGCGCCTTTGCCAGATCGTGCACTTCTGGGGTGACGTAGTTGCGGTTCAGCAGGCAATAGATTGGGGAGCGGACCACGAGCCGGTCCGCGGCGTCGGCGATGCAGGAGAGGGGAACCCGCCCGAAGATCGGCGCGGCGAGGCTCGCGGCAAAGGTGGCGCCGGCATAGCAAAGCAGGAAGATCGCCAGCTTTGTCAGAAACCGCCGCAAGCCCCAGGCGCGTGAGGCGGCCAGCGCCACCAGATAGGCGATGCCGCCGATCTGCGTCAGCAGCGTCAGGATGAGAACGATCAGGGCGTGAAGGGCAAAACGGAACACGGGAAGGCCTTGCGGACGTTGTCGTTCCCATAGGCGAGGCGATGCTGCTACGCAAGGCGGATGGCGGGGAAGTGCGCGGCTCATTTATGCCCTTCCATTTGAGTGCTCCGAATTGACAGGATGAATTATCTGACTAAAGTCAGATAACATGACCTACGATCCTGTCGCTCGTGTCCGTCGTTTCAACCGTGCCGTCACCTCCGAAGTCGGCGCTCTCGATACGTCTTTCCTCGGACGCGGCCGTCCGCTGGGCGCAGCCCGTGTCCTCAATTCGATCGGCCGGGGGCAATCGGATGTTGCGGTGATCCGCGATTATCTCGGTCTTGACTCGGGGCTGATGAGCCGTCTGCTGCGCAGTCTGGAAGAGGAGGGTCTCATCGAGACGGTGCCGAACCCTCAGGACGCGCGTCGCCGCGTTGCCAGGCTGACCGAAACCGGCCGTTGCGAGTTTCAGGCTTATGAAGCGCTTTCCAATGCGCAGGCGAAGTCGTTTCTGGCGCGCCATCGCCACCCGGACGAACTGCTGCGCGCAATGGATATCGTCGCTTCCTCGCTGAGACGTGAGCAGATCGTGCTCGAGGAGAAAGATCCTCGGCACGAGGACGCCAGCTATTGTCTGAACGAATATTACGGCGAACTCGCACGCCGCTTCGAGAAGGGGTTCGATGTATCGCTTTCTCGCGATCCCGACGCCAAGGATATGATCCGTCCGCGCGGTGCGTTCCTGGTGGCCATGTCGGATGGCCTGCCGATCGGCTGTGTCGGGCTGAAGGGCAATAGCGGCGAGGTTGCGGAGATCAAAAGGCTCTGGGTCGCCCCGTCCGCGCGTGGCCTTGGGCTCGCAACGCGCCTTATGACGGCCGTCGAGAACATCGCCCGCGAGTTATCCATCAAGCTCCTGCGCCTGGATACGAATAGCGCTCTGCCCGAGGCAACACAGCTTTATCGCGGAACCGGCTGGAGTGAGATCGAGCGTTTCAATGACGATCCATACCCGGACACGTTCTTTGAGAAGCGGCTTTAAGTGACGCTCGCTTTGAGCTGCTCACCTCTCCTCCCTCATTCCAGTGCTCGTCACAGGAATCCTGTACGCCCAAGTCCTTGGGCGCGCGCGAGTTCGTTGCTTGGATGGGAGTCATTCACGGCGCAGACGCGCCGTGGCTGGGATTCCTGTGACAGGCACAGGAATGAAGGAGGTGAGGCGCTGCTGCCCGGCCCTTCGCAGGGCTCCGGGCGTTCGGCCCTGCGATCGATTCGCTGGATCGATCGCTCCTGCTTTGCAGGACCGGGCCTCACCCCCTGCCGGTCAGGCGGCGAAGCGCTCCGTTATCGGGCGGCGGCGCAGGTTCGGCTGCGTTACCGCAGGCGGATTATAGGCCGCCTCCAGCGGGCCGGTGTCGGTGCCGGGCGGGACGATCGCGTCGATCCGGTCGAGGATTTCGTCCGTCAAGCTCACCCCGGCGCCGGCAAGCAGATCGTCGAAGTGCTCCATCGTGCGCGGGCCGATGATCGCCGAGGTGACGGCGGGATGGGCGATGGTGAAGGCCATCGCCATGTGCGCCAGTGAAAGCCCTGCCTGGTCGGCGAGCGGGATGAGCCGTTCGACCGCGTCCAGCCGGCGCTCATCGTTCATCTGCCTGGGGAAGCGTTTGGCGCGGGCGCTGTCGGGTTGCGGCGCGCCCTTGCGGTATTTGCCGGTGAGCATGCCCATCGCCAGCGGGCTCCACACCATCGCGCCCATTCCGTAACGCTCGCAGGCGGGCAGAACCTCGCGTTCGATACCGCGGTTGAGGATCGAATAGGGCGGCTGCTCGGCGCGGAAACGTGCCAGCCCGCGGCGCTCGGAAACCCATTGCGCCTCGATAATTTCCGAGACGGGGAAGGTCGACGATCCCACGGCACGCACCTTGCCCGCCTGTATCAGGTCGGTGAGGGCCGATAGTGTCTCCTCGATATCGGTATCGGGTGCCGGCCGGTGGATCAGGTAGAGATCGATATGGTCGGTCTGCAGGCGACGCAGCGAATCCTCGACTGCGCGGATCAGCCAGCGGCGCGAATTGCCCTGTCGATTCGGGTCGTCGCCCATCGGCAGATGTGCCTTGGTGGCGAGCACAACGTCGTCGCGCCGGCCCTTGAGCGCCTTGCCGACGATCTCCTCGGATTCGCCGCGGCTGTAGATATCGGCGGTGTCGATGAAGTTGATGCCGGCATCGAGCGCCTTGTGGATGATCCGGATCGAATCCTCGTGGTCGGGATTGCCGGCGGCGCCAAACATCATCGCGCCGAGGCAGTAGGGGCTGACCTTAATGCCGGTTCTACCAAGCGTGCGGTATTGCATAGTCTGTTCCTTTTATTAGGGAGGCGGACTTCGTGCGCATCGATGTGGCCAACACCGTCGCGCCGTGTTAACTTGCATAAACGGAACCGTATTCCGTTTATATACGGAACAATGTTCCGTTTTGCAAGCGGATGAAAGATGAACGACGAGAGCAAAGAGCACGAGGACGGCCTAAAGCCCGGGGAAAGCGCGGACAGGCGCGTGCGTGCCGACGCCAAGCGCAATCTCGACGGGCTGCTTCAGGCGGCATTGACCGTGTTTGCGACCTCCGGCGTCGATGCCCCGGTGCGTGAGATCGCGGAGAAGGCCGGCGTCGGCATCGGCACCGTCTATCGGCATTTTCCCGAGCGTTCCGACCTCGTCGTCGCCGTCTTCCGCCGCGAAATCGATGCCTGCGCCGACGCTGCACCGATCCTTGCCGCCGAACATGCGCCGGGCGAGGCGCTGGCCAGATGGATGCAGCGTTTCGTGGATTTCATCGCGGCCAAGCGCGGGCTTGCGGCGGCCCTGCACTCCGGCAACCCGGCCTTCGATGCCTTGCCCGCCTACTTCCAGCAGCGGCTGCAGCCGGCCCTTCGCTCGCTTCTCGACGCCGCCGCTGCCGTTGGCGAGGTCCGCACCGATATCGCCGCCGAGGATCTTTTGAATGCGGCCGCAAGCCTCAGCATGCACGCCTACGCGCAAGGGTCCGAGCATGCCCGGCGCATGGTGTCCCTGCTGGTCGACGGGCTGCGCTACGGCGCTGTACAGCGGTGAAGCTCCGACAATGAAACGGGCCGTTGCCCGGCCGGCACGCGCACGGCCGGGCAACGGCTTGGCGTCATCAGGTCCGCATCGACAGCTCGATATCCTCTTCGAATGAGGGCGGGTTGGGTCCCCACCAGCCCTTCCAGGCATCATCCCGCCAATCACCGCGGATAGGCCCGAACATGTTGCGTCCGAGAATGAAGGCGCTGAAATTGGCCATGCCGCGGGCCGCATAACCCTCGTCGATGCCTTCAGAACCGCCGTCCTTTCCGATCATCGCGCGGAAGGTGCGGGTACGGAAAAACCATTCGAACATCTCCGTTCCCCGCTTGCCCAGCGGATCGGTCGTGCTTTGCTCCGGCCCGGCGCCGAAACCATCCACGGAAAGCGAAAATGCTGCGAGACGCACCTTCGACGTGCTGCTCTCCTCCACCTGATTGCATACCGAAACTAGTTGCGTTGTCGCATAAGTGATCCTATATTGCAACCAGTTTTAAGGAGAGAATTCGTGGATATTGAACTGCGGTCGGGCTGCCCGATCAACCTGACGATGGAAGTGCTGGGCGATCGGTGGAGTCTCATCATCATCAGGGACATCATGTTCGGCAACCGCCGCCATTTCCGCGATCTTCTGACCCATTCGGAGGAGGGCATTGCCTCCAACATTCTGGCTGCCAGGCTGAAGCGTCTGCTTTCGCTCGGATTCATCAGCAAGCGGGACGACCCGAGCCACAGCCAGAAAGCGATCTACAGCCTGGCGGAGCCGGCGATCCAGCTCGTGCCGGTCTTTGCCATGATCGGCGCCTGGGGACGGCGGCATCTGCCTGTGAGCGAGGAGCTGAGCATCCGTGCGCAGCTTCTCGAAGAAGGCGGGCCGCCGCTGTGGGACGAATTTATGGAGGATCTCCGGCAGATCCACATCGTCGACCCGATCGGCGGCGCCAACGGTACATGCACTTCGCCGGTGCTCGCGAAGCTAACTGCGGCATTCCTCGAGGTCCGCGCGAGATCGTTGTCGCAGGCATCCTGATATCGCGGGATGTCGGTCGGCTCGATCAGCCGCCGGCACCCTGGTACTTGCTGGTGGCATATCGCCAGTAGGCGATTGATATCAACACCCAGATCGGGCCGGCTGCGAGAGCCACCGGCCCGGCCCAATCCCCGAGGATTGGGATGGGCTTGCCGAGCAGGGCGCCGACGGGGACCGAGCTGGTGAGGGCGAGCGGGACCGCGCTGATGAGGATCGCCTGGATGCCGCCGGGGAAAATGTTGAGCGGGTAGCGCGTCAATTCCCAAAAGCCGAAGAAGATCGAGAACAGGTGGTTGGAGCGCACCCAGATCAGCGCCGTGGCGCCGATCATGGTGATGAGTGCCGCGGTCAGCAGCGTCGCGCTGAGGAGCGCGGCAATAAGGAACGATGCCGACCAGACCGACCAGGCGAAGTCGACGGACTGGACGGCCCAGCCCATCAGCGGCACCGCCAGGATGACGTGGCCGGCATAGCCGATATTGAGGCCGGAAAAAACCAGATAGGCCCAGGGGCTGAAAGGCTTGACCAACAGCGTGTCGAAAGTGCCGAGCCGCACCAGTTCTTCGAGGTCGCGCAATTGCACGAAGCTCATCGCGGCGCCGAGCGAGTAAGCCAGCAGCTGGAAGCTGAACAGCAGCGCCAGTTCCGGCCAGGTCCAGCCGCCAAGCGTATCGAAGCGGGCGAGCAGGATGCCGATGGTGGCGAAGACGCTGCCATAGGAAAGGATCTGCGCAAGACGGTCGAGCCAGAAAGCGCCGCGATATTCCATCTGGGAGCGGACATGCATCCGCACCAGCAGCGGCAGGACGCGAAGGTGATGAATAAGCACGATCAACCTCCCTGCACGGTGATGCGGGTGGAGGCGCAGCGCCACAGCCAGAGGACGCCGGCGAGGAACAGCGCGGCCCAGGCAAGGCCCAGGCCGAGATGCAGCCAGACATCGGCCGCGGACAGCCTGCCGAGATAGACGGCATTCGGATAATAGACCACCCAGGCAAAGGGCAGGTGGCGGGCAATCGTGGCCAGCGGTTCGGGGAAGAACCAGAACGGTATCAGCAGGCCCGAGAACAATTGCAGCAGGGCGCCCAGGATCCAGTCCAGCGAGAAGCTCGTCATCAGCCAGAAGGCGATGAGGCCGAAGAGCGCCGACATCAGGAACAGCAGCGTAAAGGACAGCGCCCAGAAGGCGATGAACATCAAGCCATCGAACAGGGTCGTCGGCGGCAGCATGCCGTAAAACAACGCGGTAAAGGCGATGGTCGGAATGACCTGGGTCATCAGGCGATAGCCGAAGCCGCCGCATTCGTTGGCGAAAAGATAGAGCGGATAGGACAAGGGCTTGAGCAGCCAAACCGCGATATCGCCCGTCTTCAGCGACCGGCCGATTTCGCCGATGATCCTTTCAGGGCGGGTTGCGCCCATCACGGCGCCGCCGAGCAGGGCATAGGTCACCATCTGCTGCAGGGACACGCCATCGACCACGATGCCGCCGATGCCGGCATAGGCCGCCTGCCAGATGGCGACACGCGCAAAGACCTGCACGAGTTTGCCGAAGATATTGGCCCATACTTCGTTGCGGTAGGCGAGCTGCGAATGGAAGGAGCTGCGCGCGAAGGCGAAATAGGCGCTCATGATGCCAGAGCCTTGGCATTGCGCCGCTGGTAGAAGGTGCGGATGACCTCTTCGATGTCGGGCTCGTGCAGCGCCACATCCTTGAGGCCGCGCCCGCTACCGACCTCCGACAGGATTGCGACCAGCGAGATGTCTTCACGCTCGATGAGATAGTTCTTGCGCAAGCCTTCGTCGCTGGCGAGTGCCGCGGTGCGCAACGGCAGCGGTCCAGGGTCGCTGGCAAATTCAAGTGTCAGCCGCCGGGCCGAACCCAATGCCGCGCGCAGGCTCTTCAACTCGCCGTCGAAGATCAGCCTGCTATGATCGACCATGATCAGCCGCGGGCAGATGGTCTCGATGTCCTGCAGGTCATGGGTGGTGAGGATGATGGTGACGCCGCGCTCACGGTTGATCTCGGCGAGAAAACGCCGCACGGCGTCCTTGGCGACCACATCAAGCCCGATGGTCGGTTCGTCCAGAAAGAGGATCTTGGGGTCGTGCAGCAGCGACATCACGATCTCGGCGCGCATGCGCTGACCGAGGCTGAGCTGGCGGACCGCGCGGTCGAGAAAGGGCGTCAAATCAAGCAACTCGCTGAAGCGTCGGAGATTATCCGCATAGCGGGCGGTGGGAATGTCGTAGATGCGCTGATGCAGGGTAAAACTGTCGACCAGCGGCAGGTCCCACCATAGCTGGCTGCGCTGGCCGAAAACGACGCCGATCTCGCGGGCATTGTCCATCCGCCGCAGGTGTGGTGTCCGGCCGAGTACCGAGAGCGTGCCGTCGCTCGGCACCAGGATGCCGGTCATCATCTTGATCATCGTCGATTTGCCGGCGCCATTCGGGCCGAGATAGCCAACGGCTTCGCCCGCCGCGATGTCGAAACCGATGTCGGAAACGGCCAGAACTTCCGTATATTCGTTGGTCACCAACGTCTTCAAGGCGCCCAGCAAGCCCGGAAATCTCTTGTGCTGCCGGAAGCGTTTGCTGACGCCCCGCGCCTCGATCAAAGCCGACATGTGTATTTCCTTAAGGGGTAATTCCAGCCGATTCGGCAGCAGCGTCCAGGCTAACGCGAGGCTCGACCAGTTCAAGTAAAAGTCGCTTTTTAGGGCGCTACTCAATCGCGCCTAGCCTTTTGCATTGACAGCGACGGTCGCACCGTTCTTGCGACCGGTTCGCGGGCGATATTTTCCTCAGGCTTCCTTTGATGAAGCTGGAGCCGGCCGAGGTGTTCAACACCATTGAGCCAGCGGAGAACCGTTCCAAGGTGCAGGCCTATCTTCAGGCCTTCTTGGCCTATTGCACGGCAGACAGTAAGACCGCCTGAGGTTCGCTCGCTACATCATCGGACGTCCATCAGCAGGCCGTTCTCGAATGCCGTCTTTTCGTGAAGCGTGTGCAGAATGACGAGCGGGGCTGTGAGCAGCGCGGCCAGGATGAAGGCGGAGAGGAAGTGTCTCGTCAGGAGACGAAGGATAGGTCGGATCATCTTGATCTCCAGCTGCCGCGGATATTCTCTGTGCTGGACCTCAACAATTGCGGCAGCATGACCGGTTGCCTTTGAAGCTCCGCAATGCTGCCGCAACCCTTGTGGCGGACAGAGGGGAGAGCGAGACAATGGGCGGGCGATGCGAATACTGCTGATAGAAGATGAGAGGGAGCTGGCTGAGGCGCTATCGGCCGCACTCGGCAAACATGGGATCGTCGCGGACCATACGATCCATCTGGCCGATGCGGTCGAACTGACGCGGCAGAACCTCTATGATGCAATCCTGCTCGATCGGCGCCTGCCCGACGGAGAGGGCCTGAGCTTCATTCCGGAGCTCAGGCGGACGGGGAAAGATACGCCGATCATCGTGATGACGGCGCTGAACGAACCGAAGGAGCGGATCGAGGGCCTCGACCTCGGGGCCGACGACTATCTCGGAAAGCCGTTCCTGGTCGAGGAGCTGATGGCGCGGCTCAGGGCCGTGCTGCGGCGATCGCCTGAACTGGCCGAACTCAAGATCACGGCCGGGCGGATGGTGATCGACCCGCTGCATCTCAGCGTCACCGTCGATGCCGTGCCGCTCGATCTGCCCCGGCGCGAACTTCTGGTGCTGGCGGCACTCGCAAGGCGCAAAGAGAAGACCGTGCTGCGCTCGACACTGGAGGCGGCGGTTTATAATTACGAAGAGGAAATCCAGTCGAATGCGCTCGACGCGCATATTTCGCGGCTGCGCAAGCGGCTGATCGATGCCGGCGCCGGCGTCGCGATCCATAATATCCGCGGCGTCGGTTATCTCATGAAGGAGGAGTGATGCGCGAGGCGACCAAGTCGAACCTTTCACTCTGGTGGACGCTCAGCTGGCAGCTCAGTATCGTTTTCGTGGCTGTTGTTGCGACAGTGATCATCGGGCTTTGCATTTACGCCACCAGCATCCTCTCGCCCAATGAAGGAATGCAGGTTCAGCTGACTGCAGCCCTCGAGGAAGCTCTTACGCGTGACTCGCAGGGCAGGATCGCCATAGCGGATAGCCCGCGTCTGAGGTCGTTCAAGGCTGAGAACAACAGGCTCTGGTTTTTCGTCGCAACACCCAGTGGAGAAACGGCCTCCTACGGCGTAATACCGGCGCCCTATGCGGACCTAGCCCAGTACGTCTACCTCATCAAAGACGCCGACATACGAGGGGCGTCTGGTACGACCGAGGTCGCCTCTATCGACCGTGTCGACACGGCAGAAGGCGAGTACAGAGTGATGTACGGCGGAAACGCCAGCAGAAGCTCCGCATTTCTGGCAATACTCGGCAAAACCTACCTCATTTACACACCACTTTTGGCCATCGCTTTGCCTGGGGTTTTTCTAACGATCCCCCGCGTCGTAGCGCGCGCTTTGGCCGGCGTGACGGATATAGCGAGCAAGGCATCGGAAATCGAACCCCGCCGGCAAGGAGCCCGATTGCCGGTGGATGGTATTCCCACGGAAATCGCACCATTGGTGATTGCTTTTAACGGAACGCTTGAGCGGCTTGAGAACGAGTTTAAGAAACGCCAGCGCTTCCTGCTCGACGCGGCGCATGAGCTTCGGACCCCGATCGCTATCATGCAGACGCGGATCGACGGAATGCCCGACGGGCGCGAGCGGCAGCGGCTGCTCGACGACGTGGCGCGGCTCGCGCAAGCGGCCGAGCAACTGCTCGATTTCGAGCGCAACGATCAGGCGGCCGATCTCGACGAAACGGTCGATCTCGTCGAGATCGCCCGAATGACGGTTGCCGATCTGGCGCCGCTGGCGATTGCCGCCGGTTACCAGATTTCCTTTCAAAGCGACGTGGAAGGCCTGAAACGCCGTGGCAGCCCTTCCGCCCTGCCGCGGGCGGTGAGCAACCTCGTGCGCAACGCCATCGACCATGGCGGCAACGGCGGCATGATCACGGTTTCTGTGTCGGGTTCGCCTTTCGGCGGCGGCCGTATCAGTGTCGCCGACGAAGGGCCGGGCATTCCGGCCGAGCATCGGGAGCTGGTGTTCGAGCCGTTCTACCGCGTCACCCCGAAGAGCAAGGGTGCCGGTCTCGGCCTCAGCCTCGTTAAGCAGATCGCCGCAAACCACGGCGGTGAGGTCGGCATCGAAAGCGCTGCGACCGGGACGCGGGTGACGATCGACCTCGGATAAGCCGGCCTGCTCCGGCGGCATTCGTTCACGGAAACGATGTAATGTTGCGGCAATTGTCGACCGCCACTTTCGCCCGAGTTCATCGGCGACGGAGGCCAGGCAGCGTGCGCAGCAATCCATTCCCATTTTCCTCCCCCGTGGCGTCGAGAAGTTTGTGCCTCGCTCTGCCGGTGGCGCTCGTCATGGCCGCGGCCGGGTGCAGCTCGGTGCCGCTAAAGGAGGCCGGTACGCTCTCCTCCTACGGCAATCTCGGTGCGCCGAAGGGCAAGCTGTCGAAATCGCGCGTCTATGTCGATGGGACGCGCCTTAGTCCGGCAAAGACGGTGAGCATCGTGCCGACGACCTTCGCCTTCAGCGCCGCGACCCGCGTCAAATCGGACGCCGACCGCGTGATGGTGGCGAACGCTCTGGACCGGGCGCTCTGCATTTCGCTCAGCGACAAATACCAACTGGTCTCTGCCGGCCAGCCGGCGGACCTGACAATCCGCTCCGTCGTCACCGACATTGTGCCGACCAACAAGACGATGGCGGGTGTTTCGACCGTCGTGACCGTCGGCACCGGTTTCGTGCTGCCGGTCGGCGTGCCGCGGCTGCCGACTGGCCTCGGCGGATTGGCGGTCGAGGCGGAGGCCGTCGATAGTGGTGGCGTGCAGCGGGCGGCGATCGTCTGGTCGCGCGGCGCAAACTCGTTGCAGAATAACCCCCGCGTGTCTGAAGTCGGCGATGCCTATAGCCTGGCTTCGAAATTCAGCGGCGAGTTTTCCCGCATGCTGATCAAAGGTAAGGAGCCGAAGGGATTGGATATCTCGCCGCCCTCAGGGCAGCAGATGAAATCCTGGCTCGGTGGCAAACCGAAATACGCCGCCTGCGACGCCTTCGGCCGGCCGCCCGGACTGATAGGCGCCGTGGCCGCCAAATACGGCGCGCCGCCGCAATGGACCGAGAAGAAGCCAAAACCGGCCGCGATCTATTGAGAGACGATGCGCGACGACGGCCGCGGCCGTCGTACGACCAGCGCTCAGCCTCGCCCCAGGCTGACGGGACGGACGGAGCAAAAGCGGGTAAGGCTTGTGCTCCGTCCGTCTGAAAGTCCGTCGCGAACATAGTCTTCGTTGCCCGGGAGAGCTTGCAGATCCGGCGGCAGCAGGACGACGCGGCCAGCGGGCTTAGCTGTTTCTCCGGATGTCATCGCTGACGCGGCTGGAGCCGGACAACACGGCTGAGCGAAGCGGGCGAGATTGTTTTGGGACATATCCAGCATCAAAAAGCCCCGCATCTTCATGCGAGGCTCGCTCTGATCTATGGGCCGGACTAGCGGCACTGGCGGCGCGGGCCGTAGTTCGGCTGATAGGTATTGTCATAGGCGCGATATGACCGATAGCGGCTATAGCAGTATTCGGCATGTGAACTATACGCTCGGGGGCGCGGCTGCGAAGCGATGATGCCACCGATGAGGGCGCCGGCTGCCAAGCCGCCGATGATGGCCCCGTTATTGTCATATCGGTTGTCATATCGGCGATACCGGCGATCGTAGCGGCGATCCCAGCCATCGCGATCGTCACGGTCGTAGCGGCGCTCGCGGTAGCTGTAGCGGTCACGATCGTTGTCGCGATCGCGATCGCGGTACCGGGCGCGGTCATTGTCGCGATCGCGGTTGCGGTCGGATCTGCGGGTATCGCGATCGCCCGAGCAGACGATGGAGTATGGGTTGCAGGCGACAGTCATGATCCGGGCATCGATACTTTGAGGCGCCGGCTGCGCCGATTGCGCCTGGCTCGGCACGAAGACCGGGCCCGCCGAAGCCGGCATTCCGGAGAAGGCCGTCGCTATCGACAGCGCAATGACGGCAAATCTGTTCATTTCACTCACCTTGGGTAAACGGATGTATCGAGGGGATAACGCAGCGGAAGGGATTGAGTTTCATTTTGGGATGGGGCGGGGTGATGTATGTGCGTATCTTCCAAAATATTGTGCTTTCATACATATAGAGCTGGTTGGGAGGGGGCAAGGCGATTTGCTGGACGTCGTGACAGTCTACGGTGTCTCTGAGATGCCGCGCATGGGGCTTTCGGCTATCAAAAAGCCCCGCATCTTCTTGCGAGGCTTGTTGCTAAATGGTGGACCAGCTAGCGGCACTGGCGGCGTGGGCCGTAATTCGGCTGGTAGGTATTGTCGGAGGCGCGGTAGGACCGATATCGGCTGTAGCAATAGTCCGCATGCGAACTATAGGCACGTGCGCGCGGCTGCGAAGCGAGGATGCCGCCGATGATGGCGCCGGCCGCCAGACCGCCGATGATGGCGCCGGTATTGTCGTGGCGGCGATACCGGCGATCGTAGCGACGATCCCAGCCATAGCGGTCGTCTCGGTAGTAGTCTCGGTCACGGTAGTAGTCCCGGTTGCGATAGTGATGGCGGTTGCGATACCACCTGCGATTGTTGCTGAACTGACCCGGGCAGTTCGTGAAGTTATTGCAACCAACGGTCATAATCCGGGCATCGGTGCTTTGAGGCACCGGTTGCGCCGATTGCACCGGGCTCGGCACGAAAGCCGGGCCTGCCGAGGCCGGCATTCCGGAGAAGGCCGTCGCTATCGACAGGGCAATGATGGCGAATCTGTTCATTTCACTCACCTTGGGTAAACGGATCTATCGACGGGATAACGCAGGGGAAGGGGAATGGTTCATTTTGGGAAATTCACCAACAAGTTCGAATTGAAAGTAGATAGTCAATTAGATCTTTATGGATGGGCTGCTTCAATGACCGAGATGTAACAGCACTTCTATGCATGTCGGAAGGTTCACCATGCGGCTCTCCAGAATTCTCGGCGTTCTCTGTCTCTCGACGAGCTTGGCAATTGCACCTCTCAATATCACCATCACCGACCTATCGCCTGCTTTCGCCAAGGGCGGCAACGGCGGCGGCAATGGTGGCGGCAACGGCGGCGGTGGCGGCGGCGGCGGTGGCGGCGGTGGCGGCGGTGGCGGTGGCCACGGCGGCGGAAGCAGCGGCGGTTATGGAGGCAGCAGCAGCAATAGCGGCGGCGGAAAGGCCAGCGCCAGCTCGAGGGGGAAGACAGAAAATGGCCGGACCGGAAGCACGGGCAGGGCCGCCAAGACGAAATCGGCCAAGCAGACTGTCAGTACGAAAAGCACCTCCAAAAAGACGACCATCGCCAAAGCGCCTGCGACAAAACCTGCAAAAAAGCCAGCAGCAGAGCTTGCCGGTCTCAATTCGCTGAAGCGCAACTTCCATGCTCTCATGAAAACGGCCGATCCTCGGATGGCCGCGATTGCCGCATTCAGCACGGCGTACGCTCAATATGAACTCACCAACGGAGTGGCGCCACCCGCCGACGATCCGGTATTGGGCGATGCCGCGCTGACTGCGGCGCTGGCCGCCGCAACCAAGACAGGCATGGTCACGCCGGAGGCTTTGGGCTGGGCACAGGAGACGCTCGGTGTCGGAACATCTATCGGGACGATCGACCAGATGAGAGACGCCTTAGCCGCAGCCGCCCCGACAGCGGAAACCCCGGCAGCAGAGACCGAGACAGCGACCGGCGAGACGGCCGACGGGAGCCCGACGACAGACCCGGTCGCGGCTGAAGAAACCTCTGAGACTGGAATGGAAGGCACAGCGGACACCACTGAAGCCGCCCAAAATGTTGACGAAACCGAGACCTCTGCCACAAGCACCGAGACGACAACGAACCCGTAATCCTCCTTGAGGAACCTTCGTGATTTGCCGAATTCATTGCCCCTTCGACGACGGGGCAATGCTGCTTGTCGTTGGCGACATGGCGCTGGATCAGGCCACTGCGCGACATGCTTTAGGTCGTCTCGCGGGCGCTCCAGAGCAGCCTGAGGCCGAGCGCCCCGAGGAAGAGGCCGGTGATGCGGTCGATCCAGCTCTTCATGCCGATATAGAATGTCCGGATGCGACCCGACCCAAACAATATCGCGACGATCGAATACCAGGAGAATTCGTTGAGGAAGACGATGGCAAACAGCGCGATCGTCATCCAGAGTGGGGCTTCGGCCGGCAGCATCGAAACGAAGATCGAGCCGAAGAACACGGCAACCTTCGGGTTGGAGAGCTGCGTCAGCAGTCCCTTGAGGAACGGATTGACGGCGCCATCTCGATCTTCGATGACAAGCGGCTCGCTCGCGTGGCGGAAGATCTGAAAGGCGACCCAGAGAATGAAGAGGGCGCCGGCCACCTTCATGACGAAAAACAGAGTGGGCAGCGCGTGGAACAGCATGTTCAGCCCCAGAAGGGCGGCTAACGCCCAGAGGAGTGAGCCGGAGCCGAGGCCGAGCGCCACCTTGACGCCATCCGAACGCGAGCGCGCGGCTGCGGTCTGGGCGGTGATCAGGAAGCTCGGCCCGGGCGATATCACGGCGACCAGCTGGACGAGGCCGATGGTAAAAAGGCTGAAGAGATTGGCGGTGAGGGAATGCATGGCGGGTTCCTTTGCTGGCGGGCATTGGGGCATCAAGCTGGGCGATTACACTGTCGCGGGCGGGCGCGACACGGCCCAGGTGGGGTGGCGCCGAAGGGATGATCGAGGAAGAAGTACCAGGTGCCGTCTTCGCCTTTGCGGTGAACCTCCATGCCGTGATGATGGACCTCGACCGGCCTGCCATCCTGGTCCTGCCCCGCGATCAGCCATTGCGAGCGTGTCATGGCGAAATCGCCCGAGATGGTCGTGTGGTGGGTGACGACGTCCATATGCGGTCTCAGGCCGATATAGGCGGCCATGGTCGCGCGGATGGCATCGGCGCCGCGGGCGATGGTAGTGCCACCATGCACCTCGTCGACCTGCACGATCGAGGCATCGGGGTGATAAAGGGCGGCTGCGGCTTCAACATCCAGAGCGTTGAAAGCCCGGGCGAGCCAGAGGTTGCTGAGTTCGGGACTGGGAGAACCCATGGAATATCTCCTTTCCTGCTTTCGCTGAAAAGGGCTAACCGCAATGCGTCGCATCGGCAATCTGTGAGTTTGCAGTTTCGGGATGCGCCTACGCACAGGCGAGCACCTCGCCCGAGCCGGATCTTCCCCCAGCGCCGGCCGACCGGTTATAGATGAGGGATGGCGCAAAATCATCGACATCTGGACTGGAACGACCTGCGCTGCGTTCTGGCGGTCGCCGAACATGGCGGGCTTGCGGCAGCGGCACGCGCGCTCGGCGTCAACCACACCACCGTGCTGCGGCGGGTAAACGCCTTCGAAGAAGCGCAGGGTCTGCGGCTTTTCGAGCGGCTGCCCACGGGATGGTGGCGAGGAACTGCTCGCCTCCGTGCGGCAGATATCATCGCTTGTTACCGATCTCGAGCGGCGGCTGACCGGCAGGGACCTCAGGCTGGAGGGCGTGCTGCGCGTCGCAACGACCGATACGCTGGCCTCCAGTATCCTGCCGCAGCATCTGGCGGCGTTTCACGTCCGCTATCCCGATATCGTCGTGGAACTGGCGGTCGGGAACCTGCCCGTGGATCTCGTGCGCCATGATGTGGATGCTGCGATACGGCCGATGGCCGGACCATCCGAGACGCTGATCGGCCGGCGCGTCTCCGCGGTGGCCCCCGCAATCTATGCCGCGCAGGGCGCCGAGACGAGGCCGTGGCTCGTGCCCGACGACACGCTTGCCGGCACCGTTGCCGGCCGCTGGGTGCGCGCGCATGTCGACCCAAGCGAAATCGCCGCGCGCGCAGATAGCCTGCTTACCCTGCGTGACCTCGCGATTGCCGGCGCTGGACGCACGATCCTGCCGTGCTATCTCGGCGATGTGGTGCCGGAGAGGCTTGTGCGGCTGGGGGAACCGTTGCCGGATGCTGTGTCCGAACTGTGGCTGCTGATGCATGCTGATCTCAGCCGGACGGCACGGGTGCGGGCTTTCAATACGTTCATGGCGGGTGCCTTGGCGGGAGAACGGGATTTGCTCGAGGGGCGTCGGGATCGGTCTTCTCGCAGCAGGTAGCGTTAACACAACAGACATCTCAGGGTGGTAATTCCTTCCAAACAGAGCTTGCTACCGGTGGCGGTCGGTACCACCGGGGCGCGTCTTGCCGGGGACTGGAAGAATGCTGAATTGGCGCGTGCGGCGGACGGCCCTGATCCTTGGGTTGGGCCTGATTTTGTCGATAAGCATCTACGATAGGACATCGCGTGACAGCGGGCGGGTCGTCAACAACATCATCCTTACATCCGACCCGGACAGCAACCAGCAGATCCATGCCGGTGCGGGCGATGATGTGGTGTATGGCCGAGGCGGACAGGATGAAATCCGCGGTGAGGAAGGGGACGACACGCTCTACGGCAACGAGGATGACGATCTTCTGACCGGCGGCACCGGCAACGACGCCTACGGCTATGCCCGCGGCGACGGCAACGACACCATTGTGGAAACGATCGAGGATAGCGGCAATGCCGATACGCTGATCTTTTCCGATATCGGCCCCGGCGATATCGGCCTTCGCCAGGAGGGCGACGATCTCATCATTGCGATCAGGATGAGTGCGGCAGATGCCGCCAAGAACGTATCAATTCTCGAGGAAGCGAGGCTTGCGGCAAAGAGCGACGGCAGGCTCGCCTGGGCGCTTGAAAGGACTGCAGGACGTATGGCCGCGGGCGGGTCGATCATCATCGAGTCGGGACGATCAGGCGGCGAGAAGGGGATCGAAAGCATCAGGTTCAGCGACGGGACAATCTGGTCGAAGCAGGACATCGCCGCGCATATCAGCGTGGTTCAGCCCGAGGGTATTGCCGGCACGTCCGGCGAGGAAACCGTGGAAGGCACGAGGGGCGACGATCTGATCATCGGGCTTGAAGGAAACGACACGCTTTCCGGATCCTTTGGCGACGACACCTATGTCTATACCAGCGGCCATGGCTCCGACGTCATCGATGACATCGTCAACATGTCGAACGAGATCGACACGCTTCGCCTGACCGATCTCACCGCTTCCGACGTGATGTTGCTGCGGGATGCGGCAAAGCTGATGGTGATCGTCAAGCCGACGGGCGACGTGATCACCGTCGAGAAGCAGTTCTTGGCCGAGGGCTATTGGGGCATTGAAAAGATCGAATTTTCCGATGGAATGTCCTGGGACAGGGACAAGATTCTTATGCGCTAGGTGCCGAACTGGAATGACTGCGCCGACCATCGTCGTGTGTTCATGCAGCGGCGGCGCAAGTTTCTGCGCCCTGGGTCTCCATGTGCGTGTCGATGCCGGTCAATGGCGGGAGGAGTCGGTCCGCCCTTCCTTGTGCTAACGTGAGGCGCGCTATCAGGCTCGCCCTCCGCCGGCCAGCAGCCGAAGCTGGTTCTCGTCATGCACACCCTGGCGGTAAAGCTCGATGATGAGGGCGCCCAGACGGTCGGCCTCCTTGCCTGCTCTGTCGATCTTTAGCCCGCTACAGAGGGATTCGTGGACACGCCTGCACACGTCCAGATCTTCCGAGGCGAGCGGTTCGTCACGCGTGCTGAACAGCTTGTCTGACATCGCAATCTGCCCTTTTTGGATGCCGCGAATCGCTTTCGTGAAAAAAAGATAATTTCGCGATCTTTGCTCTGCAAGATGGGCGAAGGTCCGAAATTCAAAAAACAATTTTGGCCGCGCGGGAAGATGCGGGCGAGGGCGGCGGCACGAGATGAGACCGATCAAGGCGTCGGCTGGACGGATGGTGCGAGCGTGAGATCTACTTGGTTGCGGGATCCTGGCCGCTTTGTTGCGCCAGGCGCAGCTCTTTCAGCCGCTTGGTTTTTTCGCGGCGGGCCCGCTGCTCCGCCTCGATGGTTTCCTTGGCGGCTCGCTCGGTGTTTTCGAAACGATCCTGCCGGTAAGCCTTTGATGAGGGTTCACGTTCTCTTTTCATGGCCGCTAAACGCAAATCGGCGAAAACGGTTTCATGGGAAAATGCTTAACCCACGTCAATCGATCGACCTGGCGCGCGGCGTCTGTGTATCGGACCGCAAGCCATAGCGGCAACCGGGCGCCTGGTCGGCGCCCGGCAACATCACGGATCAGCCTTTGATGAAGGCGAGGATGTCGGGGTTTATGATGTCTGCATGGGTGGTGCACATGCCGTGCGGGAATTTCTCGTAGACCTTCAGCGTGGCGTTCTGCAGGAGCTTGGACGAGAGCAGGGCGGAGTCGGCGATCGGCACGATCTGGTCGTCGTCGCCGTGCATGACGAAGGTCGGCACGGTGATGATCTTCAGGTCTTCGGTGAAGTCGGTTTCCGAGAAGGCCTTGATGCCGTCGTAATGGGCCTTGGCGCCGCCGATCATGCCCTGGCGCCACCAATTGTTGATGATCGGCTCCGACACGTTCGCGCCGGGGCGGTTGAAGCTGTAGAACGGGCCGGCCGGCAGATCGCGATAGAATTGCGAGCGGTTGGCGGCGAGCTGCTTGCGCAGGCCATCGAAGACTTCGATCGGCAGGCCACCGGGATTGGCTTCGGTCTTCACCATGATCGGCGGCACGGCGCCGATGATGACGAGTTTGGCGACGCGGCCCTGCGGCTGGCCATGGCGGGCGACATAATGGGTCGCTTCGCCGCCGCCGGTGGAGTGGCCGACGTGGACGGTGTTCCTGAGATCGAGATGCTCGACGACGGCTGCGGCATCGGCGGCGTAATGGTCCATATCATGACCGTCGCCCACCTGGGTGGAGCGGCCGTGGCCGCGCCGATCATGGGCGACGACGCGGTAACCCTTCTCAAGGAAGTACAGCATCTGGGCGTCCCAGTCGTCGGAGCATAGCGGCCAGCCGTGATGGAACATGATCGGCTGGGCGCTCTTCGGCCCCCAATCCTTGTAGAAGATTTCGACGCCGTCCTTGGTGGTAACCGTGCTCATCTTTTGGCTCCGTTGGCTGGGGTTGGTTGGATTGATGCGGTCAGAAGTTTGCGCCGTTGCCTGCAGAATTGGCAAGGCCACGAGCGCCGTTGGGCCGGAGGCTAGGGGCAAGAAGGTCGCGCCTGATCAACCCGAATATGTTGATGTGCTTATTGAGTGCCTCTTTCTATTCTATTGATATGACAGAAGTTTGTATGTCTCCATGAGATGGGTGTAGCACCCGCCCATTTCGCATGGCGCGAGGGCCGGGTGATCCTCGCCTGGCTGCTTCGCGCTGCGAACATTCCTTTATCCAAGGTACTGATTTAACGGCGAACGTCTGTATTGAGCCATTTTTTTACTATTCGTTCAATATATCCGTCCGGGTAGTTCAATATATCTGTCCGGGGTAGGTGTATTCCCGTTCTGCCGCCGCGTGCATGCCGCTGCCGGCGCTCACTTGAACACGGTTCATCGCCCAACCATCTAATCCTCATACAACAGCGCCATGGCGGACCGTCGCAACCGCGACGGCTTCGCCGGCGGCGGGACGGCCGTTACTGCCGCCTGAGGATCAAATAATGGGTTACATGGATAAGGACATAGCGCCTCAGAATGATGAGGCGCTGATCGATGCCTATTCGCAATCGATCGCAGCAGCAGTCGATACGGTCGGGCCGGCAGTGAGCCGGATCGAGAGGGTGGGTGGCCGGCAGGGGCATGGTTCCGGCTTCGCCGTCTCGCCTGATGGCCTGATCATCACCAACAACCACGTCGTTGACGATGCCAAGGTCGTCCGCATCACCACGCCTGACGGCTTCGTTACCGAGGGCCGGGTGTTGGGTCGCGATGTCGATACCGACATCGCCCTTATTCGCGCCAATACAAGCACCGGCGCCTGGGCGAAACTCGGAGATTCCCAGCGCCTGCGCAGGGGCCATATCGCGATCGCGATCGGAAACCCGCTCGGCTTCGAATGGACTGTTACCGCCGGCATCGTCTCGGCGCTCGGCCGGTCGATGCGGGCGGCCAGCGGCCGGCCGATGGAAGATGTCATCCAGACCGATGCGGCGCTCAATCCCGGCAACTCGGGCGGGCCACTGGTGTCTTCGGGCGGGGAGGTTATCGGCGTCAACACCGCCGTCATCCAGGGCGCGCAGAGCATCGCCTTTGCCGTGGCGTCGAATACGGCCAATTTCGTGGTTTCAGAGATTCTCCGCTATGGCCAGGTCAGACGCGCCTTCATCGGCATAGCAGGCGACACGATCGTGCTGCCGCGCCGGGTGGCTCTTGCGGCGGGCACGGTGCAGACGACTTCCGTGCGCATCCGCCGCGTCGAAGCCGATGGGCCGGCGGCAAAGGGAGGGCTGCAGGAGGGCGATTATATTCTCGCCATCGACGGCAGCCCGGTTGGCGGCGTCGATGATATCGTCCGATTGATGGATGGCAGCAGGATCGGCAGGGATACGGAAATCCTGGTGTTCTCGGTGGCGGGCCGGATCGAGAAGAAGATCTTGCTGCCGATGGCGCGGTCGTGACGCTACACTTCGGCGCCATGACAAAGACATCACCTTACGTCAGGCGCTGACCGCTTCCTGCTCCGTCCCCGAAAAATCCACCGCCGCAAAAGCTGCGGCCAGTACCTCCGGCCCGGCGCCGCTTTTCGCCGCGTCGGTCGAGAGGATCTGGCGGTAGCGCCTGGCGCCGGGCAGGCCGGTGAAGAGGCCGACCATGTGGCGGGCCACGTGCTGCAGCCGGCCGCCGCTGGCGATGTGGCGTTCGGCATAGGTCATCATCCGGTCACGCAACGCCTCCCAGTCCGGTGCGCTCGCCGGCGCGCCGAAGAAGCGCTGGTCGATGTCGGCTAGGATCGCCGCATTCTGATAGGCGGCGCGGCCGAGCATGACGCCGTCGACATGGTCGAGGTGGGCTGCGGCTTCGTCGAGCGTGCGGATGCCGCCGTTGATGCCGATGAAGACGTCGGGCCAGCGCTGCTTCATCCGATAGACGATCTCATAGTCGAGCGGCGGGATCTCGCGATTTTCCTTGGGGCTCAGGCCCTTCAGCCAGGCCTTGCGCGCATGGATCCAGATTGCGTCGGCGCCGGCATCGAGAACGCGGCTGATCAGCTCGGGCAGCGCCTGTTCCGGCTCCTGCTCGTCGACGCCGATCCGGCATTTCACCGTCACCGGCACGGTTGCAACCCTTTTTATCGCCGCGATGCATTCGGCCACCGTCTCCGGCGTCAGCATCAGGCAAGCGCCGAAGGTGCCGGACTGCACGCGATCGGAGGGGCAGCCGACATTGAGGTTGATCTCGTCATAGAGGTAGGGTTCGGCGATTTTCACCGCCTCGGCAAGCTTTGCCGGGTCCGATCCGCCGAGCTGCAGCGCCAGCGGGTGCTCGGCGGCGTCATGACCGAGCAGCCGGTCACGCGGGCCGTGGATGATCGCATCGGCCACCACCATCTCGGTATAGAGCAGCGCCTCGCGGCTGATCTGCCGGTGGAAATAGCGGCAATGCCGATCCGTCCAGTCGATCATAGGTGCAACGGCGAAGACAGGAGCCTTGAAATACACCTGTTTCGGCTGATCTGCTGGTTTTGTGGTTGCAGGCACTTGTCTTGTTTTCTCTCGTTTTATCGCTTTAACGACCGTTTTTGAGATGCTAGTGCTACGATGTAGCATTTGGCAAAGGTCGTGTAGCACTCAAATGGGCACCATATCAGAGCGAACGCGCAAGAATGGTTCGAAAGCATTTACCGCACAGATCCGACTAAAGCAAAAAGGCGAGGTCGTGCACACTGAGGCCCAAACATTCGACCGCAAGACGGTCGCGAAAGCATGGCTCAAAAAGCGGGAGACAGAGCTTGCCGAGCCGGGCGCGCTGGAAAGGCTGAAGGCATTGGACCCCATACTGGCCGATGTGATCGACGAATATATCAGCACGTCGCTGAAGGCGATGGGCAAGACGAAAGCCCAATGCTTGCGGCTAGTCAAGAAACATCCGATCGCTGCGAAGCGCAGCAGCACGATCGCCAGTCCCGACATCAGCGGCTTCGCCAAGGATATGAAGGACGGTTGGCTTCCCGAAGGCGAGGAGGATGTTTTCGAGGCCGACAAGAAGATCCTGGTGCGCCAGCCGCAAACAGTCGGCAACTATATGTCGCACCTCGGCTCGGTCTTTGCCGTCGCTCGGCCGATGTGGGGATATCCGCTCGACAAGCAGGCGTTTGAGGATGCCGTCACAGTGACGAGCCGGCTCGGCATCGTCAGCCGAAGCAATGAGCGCGATCGGCGCCCGACGATCGGCGAACTGGAACGGCTGCTGGAGTTTTTTCCGATCGCAATAGACGCACGCCGCAATCGTCTCCCATGGAAAAGATCATTCTCTTCGCAATCTTCTCGACGCGTCGCCAGGAGGAGATCACGGTCGTTCGCTGGGATGACTACGAGCCGGAGCACGATCGCTATCTCGTTCGGGATATGAAACATCCGGGCCAGAAAATCGGGAACGACGTGTGGTGTACGCTCCTGCCGGAAGCGCGGGCGATCATTGAGGCTATGCCGAAGACGACCGCCGAGATCTTTCCCTATAACGCCGGCACAATCTCGAGGAACTTCACAGACGCCTGCAAACTGCTCGGGATTGAGGACCTGCATTTTCATGATCTGAGGCACGACGGAATTTCGCGGCTCTTCGAGATGGGGTGGGATATTCCTCGCGTGGCCACGGTGTCGGCGCATCGCTCGTGGAACAGCCTCAAACGTTATACCCACATTCGGCAGACAGGGGACAAGTATGCCGGTTGGAAGTGGTCGCCAAGTGTCTGGGCTAGTTAGGGTTAGACCTTCCTCTTGGGGCATCTATCTAGCAGCTCTGTGTATTTCGGGTAGGGCGGCCGATCTTTGTTGGAGTCGTATCCCTTATTGCCTCGGTTTTCACGGGAACATCAAATCGCGCATCCGCTCAGTACGGTCCTGCGCGTGGTCGGCTCTGCCATATCAGTGTCGCTCTGAACCTATCGATAGCACTTTCATTTTCCATCAGTTCCTCGGTGAAGCAGTTATTGAACACATTGCCTCCTGCTTCCTGAATGCCAGATTGCTTAACTAAGTTGCAGTTGTAAAATTCACATCCTGTGAAAGTATTGCTAGACCAATCGCGAAATGAAAAGTCGCAGTTGTAGAAGGAGCAATCGACAAATTCATTATCGTCCAGTCGCCACGCAATTTTTGGCGCATAAGGAGAGATCGAAGTTTCATACATCGCAGTATTATTGAAAACGCTATTGTCTATAATTGTGCTGTTTTTTCCAAACTGGATCGACGATTGGCTCACACTTGATCTAACTATAGTAACACCTAAAACATCTGAAAAGAATCCGCAGCTGTCAATTTCAGAGTTAGATATAAGTAACTTATCTAACTTTCCTCCGGTGACTGCGGAGTCGTTAACGATTGAGTTTTTGTAAGCAATTCTCTCTAGTAAACTGTTGCGGTAATTTAAATATTCAATTTTGCACTGAAATTCTGCTTGAGTCTGTGAGCACTGATGAAAAGTTATATTCTTAAACGACATTTCGAAAAAGTTGATATTCGGTAGGTGAATGCCATCAAACTGATAGCCAGGAATATCCTCATTATTGTGCGAATACCTGTTCATAACATTGAGGGTTTCTTCGATGTCCGAGTTATTTTTTCTCGTGGGCATCTCAGTAAGCGCGGTAACCGCTGGAGGTGCATTGTTCTGTAAATATGCGCAGAGTGTAAGGTAGATTGGCTGCGAGTCTCGCGAGCTGTCTTGAGCGATCCTCTCCAGAGCATAAATGGCGCCCAATCGAACCTCATAATTAATGTCCGTAACTTCGTAGCTTTCGTATTGGCCGAGCGGTTCGCCGTCCGGTGAGGTAGCGGGAATGGGCTTTCCCTGGCGGTCGCGCATGACCTTCTGCGACCCTTCTTCCAATTGATAGTTTTGATGGAATTCTCGACGTTTTACGGTTTTCTCCGCGCCGAGCTGTTCAACGGCTTTTGTGAAGAGGTCGGTGTAATGGCTTTCCCTACTTATTTCCGTTTGCTTAGCCGCGATCAGTGTTCGCCATATTAGAAATGGCACGCCTATCAATGCAGCGACGGCCAAGAGGATATTTCGAAGATCCTCAGGTGTGCCAGATGAAACGACGATCGCGGTGCGATAGATCAGAATCGGCCACGCAAACAGCGCGCCAACAATCGTTGCGAGAAGCGCTATGAAAATCAGGCAAGTGAAGACGTCTGAGGCTACTTGCAAGCCGGGCGTAAACTCCCAAGTGCTTGGTGGCCATTTAAAGGGACGCTGCCACTTCTTGCGCACTTTGTTCGGCATCTGAATCTTCTTTTCGAGAACGCGTCGATCGCGTCGAGGTATAGCTGGAAACTGATTCGCACGCTGCCGATAATCCAGGGAAGTGGGCGATGCGACTGCGTTTTTAACGGTGCAACTGCCGGAATTCCTTCAGCGCCGCTTCCCTTCGCTGATCGAGATACTCGGCCAGGTCCTGCAAATAGATGCCCTTCTGGCATTTCTGCGACGTCTCCGCCCGGACAACAGGGATTGCAATTTCGCCAGTGCCGACCTTTCGCAGGAATTTGTCCGGCGTCAGATGGTTGAAGTAGTCGCGGCACACGTCCTCGACCGGGATGACGGCCTTACCGCCATATTGGGCGAAGAGCAGGAACGATGTGGAGAATTGGGTTTCGTTCGTGGCGGTCACATTGTTCTCCTGTGACGATCCGGAGTGGTGGCGCATCATTGGCCGAGAGCCCCCGAGGCTTCGATTTCTGCCCATGGCTGAAGCTTCACGAACTCAGGATCGACCGCCTTGTACAGTTGGTGATACGCCCCTTCGATATCCTCACCGATCAACGCATCGCGGATGGCGATGATCGAATGCATGGAGATCGCCACATTTGCCTGAGGGGCGGGCTTGCAGATCTCGTTTGCCGTTCTTAGATCAGGGTCGCAAACGGGGGTGGCCGAGTGGTTGAAGGCACCAGATTGATAATCTGACCCACCTAACGGTGGCGCGGGTTCGAATCCCGCTCCCCCCGCCACCTGTCTCAATTCACTAGCCTTTCGGTGCAAAGTGCATTCGATGCAGTCGACAAGGTCTCTATAGGAACGCCAGTCGGGGAAGCTTGTCGCCGAGATCGAGTATCGGGCCTGGACGCACGACGGCAAGCTCCGGCATGCATCCTACAAGGGGCTGCGGGAGGAGGCAGATATAGCTGAAGTGCCATCGCTTGTAACGCGAGCTTAACTTCTCGTAAGGGTAGAGATAGAATGCATCGCGGGAACATCTGATTCGAGGCTAAGTATTTGCTCGCTAACTTTGAGGAGATTTTGATTGCAATTCCAGATGCAGGCTCACGCTCTCATCTGTCGGAAGCGGTTAGATGTTACGAAAGCGGCGCACTTAGGGCTTCGATAGTATCGGCGTATGTGGCGCTTTGCTTTGATCTTGTTGCCAAACTTAGGAACATGGCCGAACTAGGAGATGGAAAGGCCAGGCAAGAGTATAGCAAGATCGAAAACTTCAATGATCAAGTTAGGGCGGGTAATCAGGAAGTCATAAAGAATATTCTGGAATTCGAGCGAGGCCTTCTGGAGCTCTTTCATCGGGATTTCGAGTTTCTTGACAACCACGAATACACAGAGCTTGTACGGCTGAGAGACGATCGAAACAGATGCGCTCATCCAACATTCCTGGACACAGGAAGTGCGTACATCCCATCCGCCGAGCTCGCACGCTTGCATATTCGGAATGTAGGTATATTTGTCCTCGCTCAGCCGCCGAAGCATGGAAAAGCCGCGATCGCGAGCTTGAAGAGCCTGATCCGATCGGAGTTTTTTCCCAACGACGAGCTACTCGCTATTGAGCGCCTCAAAGGGTCGGAAATAGCGAATGCAAGGACGCCATTGATCAATGGAATGATCGACGAGATCACGTTCGGGTGGCCGGATCCAAGCCATGAATTTCACCACAAGATCTCGGCGGTCAACGCGCTGATTGCGATCACTGAAATCCACCGCGCACAGGCCCTCACGCGTATCAGAAGTAACATCCTGAAGCTTTTGAAGCGAACCGACCCGGACTCCGTCCATCTCGGGGCTTATCTTGCGCTCCGTTTCCCTGAAATCGGCAGCTCGATCGACAAGGTATCGCTAGCGACGTTGGCTACCTGGCTAACGCATCTAGATGACGAGTACACCTCGAATCTTGTATCGCTGGCGCTTCTTAACCCATTGCTACGCGATCAAGCAGCAGCGAAAGCGGCGACGTTGAATGCAAATCACATGGTGCGGCAGACGACGCCTCCTCCTGCGGAAATTCTTGCGCGAGCGGTAGCGCTCTATTGCCAATGTTCCAACTGGACGGAGGCGAACTCCGTGGCTCGACTTTGCGCTATCCCCCTTTCTGTTTGGATGTCAAAGGCGCAAATCGACGAAATATTCCGCGCGGCTATGAGTGGTGGTTCGGATTTGCGCGGTAGCCATGAGTTTCCCAATTTTATCCGAGCGCTTTACACAAGCAGCGCGATCGACAACGGCGAGCTAGAAGAGCTAGTTACCAAGTACGGTCTTTCGGAGTTTAGGAACATCGCACTTTCGTCGCTAGCACCTCTCTTTGCGGAGCCCCCTTCCTTCTAAATGCCGGTCTTCGAGTGGACTCTCCGGCTTGGCGCCACAAGGGAACGCATCAAAAACAGCGCTTGGGACTCGGCGGGCTCTCTGCCCCAATCGCTCCCAATTTGCGATTTCTGTCCATCCTGCAGGGTTGACCAGCCCGAAGGAGCAGGTGGAACAAGCAGTTCCATCAACTTTGCCGTCTTCGTCCAACGTACGCACCGGCAGATAGGTGTTCTTCTCCATCCCGTCGACGTATCTGATCGTGTCATCGCGCATCTTGCCGAGTTCGCCTGACAGATCCCGAAGGGCTTCTTCCATATCATCGTCTAAGGCAACCGACCCCGCCACCAGACTTCGCCGAGATCGAGGCGGTGACCCACCGACGTGCCCCGCAAGGCGGACCGTCAGATCAGAATACGTTCGAGTCCAAGCTTACGTTCATTGCGGTGATCGTAGAGCTGGGTCGTGCGGGTCGTAGCAGCGTTTGCTGCCTTCTCCAGCGTCCCGCCAGGCCTGCCTCGGACAGCATAGTCATCAGGGGCAGAAAAATAATTTTCAGGAGGTGAGGGGACAAATTGACTCGTATTGCCTCCTCACAGCTGGACAAGCGATGACAGGCGCAAGCTTCATATCTTGCTTGCTAGATCGTCGACACTGACTAGGTGCGCCCGACGTCGGGCAATCGCTGCTGTTAGCGGGCCCACAAGCTTGGCATTGTGGGCGTCAACCTGAGCATTGGCGAATCCAACATATTCGCGCAGAACTTCCTCCTGGCGGTCGATCTCCCGCTTAAGCGTCTCGGCATCCTTCCATACCGATCATAACGACGCCGAGATCGCAAAAAGTCTGTTGGCTGACGCGCACGTTCAGCCGCTGAATGTCGATTTTGCCAACCAAGAAACGTTGGGAAAAACGATCTGGCAAAAGACGACGAGATTTGTCGTGGTGGCTATCAGTATATTCCGATAAGACCACCCGCGTAATTGCATTTCGGTGTGATATTCGGGAATTCCGCACCACTGGCATTGCCGCTTTGATCCGGCTTGGTCGCGATGCGGATGCTAAAACTTGGGGACGTGCATGCTGTACTCAGGATAGCATCCCATCCTTTGTTCTTTGAGCAATGGTCATAAGTAGAAGTGCAATTTTTACATACGGTTGGTATCGCGAACCATTTCCCAAAATTGCCGTTTCGGTCAGTAGTTGATGCAAGTACAAAGCACTCATTTGACATATTGACGAGGCCAAGCAGCCAGTCACGACCAACCACTGGATCGTCAGGAACAGGTTGAAGCCTGTCGTCGATGTCGACTTCTGCAATCTGATACGTCTTGGTTTCCGCGATGGTTTCGAACACTTCGTATTGCATCTTGCAACGTCTCCAAATGCCTGTGGCGCTCTTTGCGTATTCCTAAAAAAATCGTCAAGTAATGTGCAATCTACTGCGATTCTAGATTGCATAAATCAGCACTTCGATCAATATGTTTGCATAGGTAAATTAATATCTTGGGTGTTAGCTAATAGCGGAGGGGCGATTATGGATAGGGAAATCGATGTTGTCGTGAACAACAGAAATGACGACAGAGAATCCGCTAAAGACAGAATTAATTGTGGTTTCATACTGACGACAATCAATGGAGACAAAATTGGTCCGTTCAATGCGCAAAAAGATGCGAAAGCGCATAGTATTTCAAAGTCTCGTATAAAAATACCCGACAAGAAATACAATTGCGTAGAATTTTTTTGGCATAATGCTGGTGAAAAGGTTGGATACTTTCAATCTTTTCCTAAAGATTCAAAATATGATGGCTTAACTTGGACTGCTATATACATAGATTTTTCCTCATTAAAATTGGGAAAAACTATATACGAACAGGTAAGTGGCGGCTTGGCAAATTCGAGCGCCTCTGTCGAAATTTGATGTTGGATGAGATTGGGGGCGGCTAATGAAAGTTACCACAGTCTGTATTACGCTATGTCTTTTGAGTGGCGCTGGAAGCTCATTCGCGGCTGACTCCGTTGAGCAAAGAGAGTTTCGGCTTGCTGTAGAGAAACAACGTGCGACCTATCTGGCGCTACCTGCAGAGTGGCGAGTCGCTGAAAGAAACCAACTGGTTGTGCAAAGAACATACGCTAGGGCTTCAGCAGCGGTATCAACTTGCAGGAGGAAAATCTGGAGCAGTTTGTTCAAAGATGTTTTTTCCTCGCTCGAAGGAAAAAGGTCCGAACTTGATCAATCTCTCAAGGACGCGGAGAAAGTCAGACGAAACGCTCAAAACGTGCTGTCAGTTCAAGATGTTGCACGGAAACGTGTTGAAGCGAAATACGCTGGAAAAGAGCGCGGATTTGATTATTGGTCTGATTTTTCGGAGGTGACATCCACCGTGATGACCGAATATTACCAGCCAATGAAGGAAGTGCTGTTCGCTTATGGTGAATACCAAAAGGGTTTTACTACTTTGTCTAGAGATATGACCCGTGCCGCTAACGAATGTAACTCAGGTAACCCTAAAAAGGCAGTCGAAAAATTGATTGCTGGCATTGATATATTCGGTAAAATATCCAAACTGATTGTAAGTCGGCTACTGCCATTTTTGGCCTAAGAGTCGGATTCGAAAAGCGTTCAATCGACATCCATACCTTGCTAGCGTCGGGTGATGAGACGAATGTGGGCGATCATCATCCACGCTTCGGCTGATGCTATGGCGCGTTCGACGTGCCAATCTGCGGCATCTGCCAAGCGAGGCGAAGGTCTGGTCGACCACCCATCGACGCGGCAGAACCTCGAAGGCTTTCGCCTTGACTGAGCGCTTGATGATCTCGACCGTTTAGCGCCCGATCGTCTTCACTCGCCGCTTCAACTTGTCGCCCGCACAGCCACCATCGGCGAAGACATGCAGCAACCATGGCCACCTTGGCGGATGGATTTCAGGAGATCGGGAGCACCGTCGCGATCCGGGATGTCGACGCTGTGCACCATGAGACCGACCATCAGGCCGAGCGTATCGACGATGATGACGCTTGCGGCCTTTAGTCTTCTTGCCCGGATCATAGCCCCGGCTGCCGCCGCTTTCCGTGGTTTTGACACTCTGGCTATCGATCATACCGGCCCTCGGGCTTGCCTCCTTGCCCTCCAACTCGCGCGTTTCTATCACGAGACGATGTTGATACGTGTCCAAAGTCCCAACGCCCTCCTTTCATAGCAATAGCGCTGGACGGTCGAGCAGTGTGGAAAATCCTTCGGCAGCATCCGCCATTGGCAACCAGTTGTGGCGATATAAAGCAGGGCATTCACCACCTCTCGCAAATCCGTGGTCCGTGGACGCCGCAAGCGCGGCATTGGCAGAAAAGACTGAACCAGACCCCATTCCCAATCTGTCATATCGCTTGCTATTGTGAGATCGGTAATACACCGAGGGGTTCGCCGTCTGGTTTCCAAATCACCGCCGGTGGGGTGCCAGGAGTCTGAAGCGCTACAAAAATGCTACAAACGCGCAATTTGCCTCTGATTTATATCAATAAAATACGGCTATCCGTCCAGTCGATCATCGGGGCGACCGCAAAAATCGGCCTCTACTGCGTCATCGACGTACCATTGTTCCTTGTTACCGGGCGCTGCAGTGCGGTGCCCCGTCGCCGCGAGGGTGGGTGGGCATCCATAAAGGGCGCATATAACACTTGCCAATGCGATGACAAATGACCGCAGATCACCACAAACAGAAACGGCGCCCCTTGCGGAGCGCCGTTCATGCCGCGTGAGCGGAAGTCTGACTTACGAAGCCGAGATGTTGACAGCCTTCGGGCCCTTGCCCATGCGGTCCGGCTCGGTGTCGAAGGTAACCTGCTGGCCTTCGCGCAGCGACTGGATGCCAGAAGCCTGCAGCGCAGAGATATGGACGAAAACGTCCTTTGCGCCGCCGTCCGGCGTGATGAAACCAAAACCCTTGTCCTGGTTGAAGAATTTTACGGTGCCCTTGGTGGCCATTGGGATCGTCCTTTTCCCTTAGTCTGTGTAGTATCCGCGCCCCCGAGAGGAAGCGGACGGCTTTAGCTTTCGCCCCGATCGATTGGGACGAAGGGTCAGTCGGAGAAGTCACGTACGGGGAAAGAACGTCTACGTAGGCGGGTAGTCCCGCGCCGCCTTCCAAACGGAAGGGATTACCACATCAGTCCAGTCACCGGCATGCAAATGCCCGAGTAAGTCAATTCGTGCCAGCATTTCGGGCAAAAAGCAAGCGGGATTATTGTGGCACGCCCGCATCGATGTCGGGAAATGCCGAAGATTCAGATACTTGACGGTGGGTTAACGGATTCTTGCACGCCTGTGCCATATCGGGATTCCGTGCCGAAACGGGATGAGCGGCAGATTCGATAGCCGGGCAGGTATTTGTTCGGGGGCGGTCGGGGCGGCGGGCACGCCGATCAGTCTCTTAGTGAGGGTGAGGAGTGGAGCAATCGATCCAGAGAATTGATTGGCCGTGACAAACGCAGGGTCGCCTCGAACCACGAGGGCGGTGGCTGGGCCGCCTACTTATTGCACATCCCCCAGCAATCCGCTCAGGCTCCATGGATTATCACCCTTCTGGTTCGCAATGTCGTCGACCTTCCAGCCGCCGTGTTCGCGCACCAGGGTATAGAAGAGCGTCACTTCTTCGCCATTTTCGAACTGCACCTCCACCTCGGCCTTGTCATCCAGCAGGATTGGTTGGCCGATCCTGACGTCGCTCGCCGCGCCGTCCTGGCCTGCGATGACGGGATCGAAATCGATCGCGCCGACATCACCTTCCGGCGTGTTGTCGAGATCGGTCCGGAGGAGTTCGTTCAAGTGGTCGGAGAAGAAGGTCGAATAGGGCGAGGGCGCCTCGGCGTCGCTGTTGTCGGTGTCGTAGCTATAGAGTGCCTTGAGCAGCGCCTTCGGCGTCTTGTAGGTCTGTGCCGATGCGGGCAAGGCTGCAACCGCCGACACGGCGAGGGCGAGGATGAATGTGGGCAGGCGCATGCGGGCTCTCCTCGGATAAGCGGTGAATTATAGCGGAAGCAGGCGCTGAGGTGGAGCGGCATTTTTGGAAGAGTGATCAGGTTTGGCTCGGTCGCTATCGGCCGTGTTCCGATGACAGGGCTCGGCACTTGCTTGTGACAGGCACCCGGGCGAGACTTCCAGATCAAGCTGGGGAGGGCGAGATGAAATGCATCGTCGGATTCTTTATGACCAAGCCTGGAAAGCGCCATGCCTATCTGGCCGCGGCGCAGAACCATCTCGAACAAAGCCGGCTCGACCCGGATTGTCTCTATATCGAGCTGGTGCCGATGCCCGAGCATCCCGACAAGATCCTGCTGGCCGAGGCCTTCACCAGCGAGGAAGCACATCGCCGGCACGAGGATACGGACCACATGCGCGAGCTATGGGCCGTCGGCCCGACGCTGCTGTCGCATGTCGTCATCGACAATGTGATTTCCGCTGAGGTGGAGCATATCGACGAGCGGTTTGACTGATGGGTGCCTGATTTCGCGCGGCCACCCATCGGTGGGGCTTGCACCACTGCAAGTCCCACCTCGGTGCCCGGCAATTCTGTCGCGGCTAGATCAATGCCTCATGCGACAGCGCAAACGACGGCTCGAAGACGTCCTTCACAGCCAGCGTGAAATCGTGGCTGGTGACGTTTCCGGCCGCGTCGTAGGCTTCGGCGGTAAAGGTCAGGCTGTGGGTGCTTTCGAAGTCGATCGCCGCCTTCGTCTGGATCTTGTTGCCGACGAGCTTGAAGACACCGTCCGCATCATCGGTCAGCCGCCATTTCACCGTGTCGCCTTCCGGATCCTTTGCCGTGAGCAGGCCGACGGAGGTGCCGATCGCGACATTCTCGGAGATCGAGCTGCGCGAGAAGGCGAGATTGGTCGGCGCCTTGTTGACGGGGGCCTCGTTGACGTCGAGCACGTTGATCGTGATGTCCTTTTCGACCGTGACCTTGCCATCCGAAACAGCAACCTTGATCGTGTGCGACTTGTCCGTCTCGTAGTCCAGAGCCTTCGAGGTGACGATACGGTTGCCATTGATCCGGAAGTGGTCGTTGGCTCCTTCGATCAGCGTATAGGTGAGCGCGTCGCCATCGGCGTCCTTGGCGCTGAGCAGGCCGACCGTGGTCCAGATCGGTGTGCTCTCCAACAGGGAAGTTTTCGAGAGCTGTATATTGGTGGGCGCGCTATTGCTGCCGTCGGGCGTGAACTTTCCCTTGGCGAAATCGTAGACGCCGTCGGCAAAACGGGCGAATTCAACATCGGTCAGCGTATCCTTGCCCTCCAGGGCGCTCGTCAGGATGTGGCTGCCATTGTTCAACGCGAAGGAGTATTTGGCGAAATTCCCTGAGAAGACTGCCGTATCGATTCCCGCACCGCCCAACAGCACGTCGTTGCCGGCGCCGCCTTCGAATCTGTCATTGCCGCCGGTTCCGAAGAAATAGTCGTCGCCGCCGCCGGTCTTGACGTCGATGCCGAAGGCGGTGCCGAAGATGTCGACGTGGCGGTTTGCCAGTTCGTCGGAGAGGTCGGCATGGGCGCTGTCCGTTAAAGTCAGTGCGAGGACATCGTTCTCATAGCCCGGCATTTCGTATTTGACGATCTTGTCGAAGCTTTCGAACTGGGCGGCCGAAGCAAGAACCTCGGCTCCCGCCGTTTCAAGAATTTCGACGTTCTTGATCGTCAGGCCGGCAAGCCCGATGAATTCCATGCTGGGGCCCAAGGTCGGCTCAATGACGCGTAGCGTATCCGTGCCGGCGCCGCCGTCGATCACTCCGGAAATCGCGGAAGAGTGTGTCCGCAAGGTGATGGCATCGTTGCCTTCGCCGGCGTCGATATCGAAGGTCTCGGGAGTGGTGGAAACATTGTCGCCGTCGAAGATTGCGTCGTTGCCCGCACCGCCGGTCAGCTTGTCATTGCCGCCATTGCCAGAGATTGTGTCGTTGCCGGTGCCGCCGTCCAAAATGTCATTGCCAGCGGCACCGTGTAGATAGTCGTTGCCGCCGCCGGTCTTGACGTCAATACTGGAGTCCGTGCCGCCGATGGTGACCGAATTGTTTGCCAGTTCGTCGGAAAGATCGAGATGGCTGCCGTCCGTCAATCTCAAGGAGATGGGAAACTGATCGGTCGGACCGGTCGAGCTGATGATCTTGTCGAAGCTTTCGAACTGAGCGGACGATCCTTTGGTCTCGATCGCCGACGCGCTGAGGATTTCAAAGTTCTTGATCGTCAGGCCCGTCATATCATTGGCTTTTAGCGTGTCGATGCCGGAGCCGCCGTCGACTGTTCCGGACATCTGATGACCGAAGAGGCCCTTGACCAGGGTCACGCCGTCGTCGCCAGTGCCAGCATCGATATTGAAGACCTCAGCGACGTTAGCAAAACTATCGCCATCGCTGATCGAGTCGTTACCCGCACCGCCCCTGATGACGTCATTGCCGAGACGGCCGGAGAGCCCGTCATTCCCGTCTCCGCCATCTAAAGTGTCATTGCCAGCGGTACCGCCCAAGAGGTCGTCGCCGCTACCCGTCGTCACGTCCATGCTGGAGCCGCTGCCGACGATTTGGACCTTACGGCTTCCCAACTCGTCGGAAAGATCGAGATGGGCGCCGTCCGTCACTTGCATAAGGATGATATTGGCCGGATTGTCCGTGTTTGTGATCTTGTCGAAGCTTTCGAACTGCGCCGCCGAGCCAATCGCCCATGTCCCCGTATCAAGGATTTCGAAGTTCTTGATCGTCAGGCCCGTCAGAAGACCGGCCTGCAGTTTGTCAGTGCCGGCACCGCCATCGACCGTTCCGGAATCGGCGATGCTGTCATAGTTCTGCAAGATCACGGTGTCATTGCCATCGCCGGCATCAATGTCGAAGGCTTCGGAGCCAATGCCACTGAAAAATTGGCCATCCATAATCTTGTCGTTGCCGGCGCCGCACCTGATGACGTCGTTTCCGTAGCCGCCATCGATGGTGTCGTTGCCAGCTCCGCCGGTCAACCGGTCATTTCCTGCATTGCCGTCGATGACGTCGTCACCGGCGCCTCCATCCAGGATGTCATTCCCGCTGAGCCCGGTGAGGTGGTCCCGGGTGCCGCCGGTGGTGACGTCGATACTGGTGGTGTCCTTGTCAGGAGAGATGTAGACCACGCTGGGCCCGATCTCCTGCGAGAGATCGACATGGGCGCCGTCCGTCAACCGCAAGGTGACCGTTGGAGTGAAGCCGGGACCGAGGTTGGGGGTGATAATCTTCTCGAAGCTTTCGAACTGCGCGGACGATCCGGTAACTTCCAATCCTTGCGTGTCAAGGATTTCGAAGCTTTTGAGCGTCAGGCCGGTCAAATTGGTGGCTTGCAGCGTGTCGACACCGGGACCGCCATCTACTTTGCCCGAGGGTGTACTGCCGACCTCCTGTAACAACGACACGGTGTCCTTGCCCTCACCTGCATCGATATTGAAGACTCCGGTCGTAGAACCTTCATCGACAATCCAATCGTCACCTGCGCCACCCTTGATGACGTCATTGCCGGCCTCGCCGAAGATCTTGTCATTGCCGTCGCCGCCATTCAGCACGTCGTCGCCGGCTCCGCCGTGGATCAGATCGTCGCCAACGCCGCCACTCAGCGTGTCTGCACCATCACCACCCGAGATGGTGTCATTGCCTGCGCCCGTCGTGATCGTGTTGTCACCGCTCGAGCCTGTCACGTTCGCGGAGACCGAGCCCAGTTCGTCGGCCAGATCTGCCACGCCGGAATCGGAGACGACCAGAGTGACGGCGGCGAGGGGAGTAGCTTCGGAGTGGCGGATAACGTCGTATGCTTCGAACTCAACGCCGGTCCTGGTAAGCGTCGTGCCGTTCGTGTCCAGAATATTCAAGGCCATGTTAAACTTTCCAGAAGATACGTTGGATTCTGCAAGAACGGATTGTGTTTTTTCTGCCGTTCCGGGTGGAGAAGGTTCGTGTCGGAGGCTGCAGCCACCTTCTTTGGAAAGTGGCGACCGCACGTTGGAACTCAGGGTAATGGCAGCGCCGTGCTCGTTTAAGCGGGCACGCGGGCGCATTCTGCGCTTGTCGCGGGACGCATTTCTGCGTCCCGCGACGGTCGTTGCTAGATGAGCGCGTCGTGCAGCAGGCTCGAAACCGACAGCTCGAAGACGTCCTTCACGGCGAGCGTGAAATCGTGGCTGGTGACGTTTCCAGCCGCGTCGTAGGCTTCTGCAGTGAAGGTCAGGCTGTGGGTGCTTTCGTAGTCGATTGCGGCCTTTGTCTGGATCTTGTTGCCGACGAGTTTGAAGATGCCGTCGGCATCGTCCGTCAGCCGCCATTTTACCGTGCCGCCTTCCGGATCGCGCGCCGAGAGAAGGCCGACCGAGGTGCCGATCGCGATATTCTCGGAGACCGAGCTGCGCGAGAAGGCGAGATTGGTCGGCGCCTTGTTGACTGGGGCTTCGTTGACGTCGAGGACATTGATCGTGATGTCCTTTTCGACCGTGACCGTGCCATCGGACACAGCCACCTTGATTGTGTGCGACTTGTCCGTCTCGTAGTCCAGCGCCTTCGAGGTGACGATGCGGTCGCCCTTTATCCGGAAGTGATCGTTCGCCCCGTCGATCAGCGTATAGGTGAGCGCGTCGCCATCGGCGTCCTTGGCGCTGAGCACGCCGACCGTGGTCCAGATCGGCGTGTCCTCGGAGAGGGCGGTTTTCGAGAGCTGGATGTTGGTCGGCGCGTTATTGGTGCTCGTGAAGGTTCCCGTGGCAAATTCATAGACGCCGTCGGCAAAACGGGCGAATTCGACGTCGGTCAGGATATCCTCACCGTCCTGCCCGCTCAGGCTGCTCACGATGTGGGATTCGATGTCGTAGCGGTAGCCGAGCATATAGTCGGCGAACTTAGCGGAGAAGACCGCGGTGTCGGTGCCGGCGCCGCCGTCAATGATGTCGTACCCGCCGCCGCCCTCGAGAATGTCGTTGCCGTCGGTGCCCGTAAACTCGTCGTCGCCACTGCCGGCCTTGACGTCAATGCTTGAGCCATAGCCGGTGATAAAAGCTCCGTGGTCTCCCAACTCATCGGAAAGATCGAGGTGGGCGCTGTCCGTTATTGCCAGTGAGGGGCGAGAAACAACGTCGAACGGATTGATCGACCCGACAATGCTATCAAAGCTTTCGAACTGCGCGCTCGAACCGGCAACCTGAAATCTTGCAGTGTCAAGGACTTCGAAGTTCTCGATCGTCAGGCCTCTCAGATCGGGGGCTTGCAACGTATCAAATCCGTCACCGCCATTGATTGTTCCGGAAATCAACGGAGCGAATGGCTGCACGATGACGACATCGCTGCCGTCGCCGGCGTCGATGTTCAAGACTTCCGGGACGAGCCCGAGATCCGGAGAGAAGTTGCCAACATCACCGTCGGTGATCGTATCGTTGCCGGCGCCGCCTTTAATGACATCATTCCCGCCGTCGCCGAAGATCTGGTCATTGCCGGCGCTGCCATGCAGCGTGTCATTGCCAGATCCTCCATGGAGATGATCGTTTCCGGCGCCGCCGTTCAGCGTGTCCGCGCCGTCACCGCCGGAGATCGTGTCGTTGCCTGCGCCCGTCGTGAGCGTATCGTCGCCGCTGGAGCCCGTCACATTTGCGGAGCCCGAGCCCAGTTCGTCGGAAAGGTCTACCGTTCCGGAATCCGAGATGACCAGGGTGGCCGCGACGAGGGGATTGAGCTCGGAGTGGCGAATGACGTCGTAAGCTTCGAACTCCGCGCCGGTCTTGGTGATCGTGGCGCCGTTCGTCTCCAAGATATTCAAAGGGTTACCTGGATCGGTACTGTCGCCGGTGAAAGTTCCGGTGGCGAAATCGTAAACACCATCGGCAAAGCGCGCGAATTCGACGCCCGTCAGCGTATCCGTACCTTCTAGCGCGCTCGTGACGACATCCCTGCCATTTTCCAATGCAAGGGAATAGTCGGAAAAATTACCGGCGAAAACAGCCGTGTCGGTGCCGTCGCCACCATCGAGCTCGTCGTCGCCATCGCCGCCGGTCAATTTGTCATTGCCGCCGCTGCCGTCGAAAATGTCGTTGCCGCCGCTGCCGTCGAAAATGTCGTTGACGTCGCTGCCCGCAAATACGTCGTCGCCGTCGCCGGTCTTGACGTCAACGCCGGAGGGATTGTTCCAGCCCGAGACATGAGCTCGGCGGTCCGCCAGCTCGTCGGAAAGGTCGAGGTGGGCGCTGTCCGTTACCTCCAAAGAGGCGAAGGAATTGAGGATCGGATCTGTCGACCCGAGGATCTTATCAAAGCTTTCGAACTGCGCGCTCGAACCCTTAACCGTGTATGGCCAGGTTTGAAGGACCTCGATGTTCTTGATCGTTAGACCGTCGAGCGAATAGGCCTGCAGCGAATCGATCCCGGCGCCGCCATCGATTGTTCCTGATTTCTGTAGTCCGAAATTCTCCAAAACTATGGAGTCGTCACCGTTGCCGGCGTCAATGTCCAAAAAGTCCGGCTGCGAGCCGCTGTCAGGTATTGGCCAAGCACTGTTACTATCGTATATGTAATCGTCGCCGTCACCGCCGATCAACTTATCATTGCTGCCACTGCCGAAAATTGAATCGTTGCCGGCGCCGCCACTCAACGTGTCTATGCCGTGGTTATCCGAGATGGTGTCGTTGCCCGCGCCCGCCGTGATCGTGTTGTCGTAGTAAGAGCCAAACACGTTCGCTGAGGCGGAGCCCAGTTCATCGGCCAGATCCGCCACGCCGGCATCGGAAACAACAAGAGTGACCGGTGCGGAAGGGTTGGCGGCGGAGTCGCGGATAACATCGTATGCTTCGAACTCAGCGCCGGTCTTGGTAACTGTGGCGCCGTTCGTGTCCAGAATATTCAAGGCCATATATTTCTTTTCCCCAAAAGATGCTTTGTACTCGGCAATATGAGACATCCGCGAAAGAACTGTTTTATTGCTCGGCGGACGACAACCCCTCGGGGATCTATGCCAATCCCCGATTAAGTTTTCAATGCAAAATTGTGTCTTTTCATTGCTTTTTTAATGAAAAACTAAGGATGAAATACTGGGAAAACGAATTTTAATTTCAGAACTCAAAGTCATGCTTTGGTTTCATAAATAGTGTTATCTTTCAATGTCGGGCGAGATTCTCTCGCGAAAATTGTGTTTTCAGCGGTTCATCGGTAGTGCTGCGCCGCGCGACCATTCGCGTCACTATCGCCGGTTGCTGTTGGCTTCGACTTGTTCAGACTTCCCGCGCGGGAGAACTACACGAGCTTGATGAGTCCTGCCTTCGTCGGCCTGAATCCACAGGCGCGGTAGAAGCGGGTCAGGTGCGGTTCGAAATCGACATGCAGCCACTCGGCGCCCCGCTCCCGCGCAACCCGCGTCGCTTCCCTGATCAGCCGCGTCGCGATCCCCTGCCGCCGCATGTCAGGATGAACCGAGGTATCGAGGATGAAGGCATGGATGCCGCCATCCCAGGCGACGTTGACGAAGCCGATGAGCTGGTTGTCGTGGTAGGCGCCGACATGGGTGAGGCTGCGGGAGAGGATTGAGGTGAAATCGCGCGGGGCAGGGGTGCCCCAGGCGGCGGACCAGAGGGTGTCGAGTTCGGCGGCGGAGGGGAAAGGATCGATGCGAATTTCTGGCATTGGGAATTCCGTTCTGTGGACACGCAGCAAGCCAGAGAGGCTGATCCATAAAATCGCCCATGGTGTCTCCAAAGCGATTCCCTAGACACGCACCCATGGTGTTGGCATCCGAGATTCCTCAACCGCACTGATTGCGAAGGCGCGGCTGACCCAGCGATACACAAACTATCTTAAACCAGGCCGCCTGGTTGGCCGGTTTGTCGTTATCGCCCCGGCCGCCCAGTCTTCCCCTTCGTCCGCCCCTTGCGCTTCTGCTCGCCCGGATCCTCATAGCTCCCCACGCCCGTCTTCCCGCGCACGACCGGCCGCAGGTCGTCGCGCTCCGGCTGCCCTTCGAGCAGCGGTGAAAATCGCTTCGTGCCCTTCTGCCCTGCGCTTGCGCTTCGGGCGTTCGTTGCTGCAATCGATTCACTGGATCGATTGCTACGCTTCGCGTACCGCGCCTCACCATCCGGCTTTTCCGGCAGTGCGCCGGTGACCGGCTTTTCGGTTCGGCCGACCGTCATTTCGTCGAGGTCATTTTTGCGGAAGAGGGTCTTCTTGGCGGGGTCGGCGATGTCGCGGCCCATCTCATCCAGCGCCGGCTTGCGGAAGAGAGGGGTGGTGGTGTCGGTGCCTGGGCCCATGTCGTCGAGGCTGGGTCTTGAGAAGTAGGAGGGCGTGGCCCCCTCATCCGCCCTGCCTGGCACCTTCTCGCCGGCTGGGAGAAGGGACTCGCGGGTCGCTTTGGCATTCCGTCTGACGCCTTCCATTGCCTTTGACTCTTCTCTAGCCATGGGATCGTCCATAATCGCCAGCTCGGCAGCCTTGAGGCGTTTGATTTCGTCGCGGAGGCGGGCGGCTTTTTCGAAGTCGAGGTCGGCGGCGGCATCGCGCATGCTCTTTTCGAGCGCGTTGAGATGGGTCTGCAGGTTGTTGCCGACGAGGTTGCCGCCATCGGCGAAGCCTTTGCCCGAGACGCCCGAGATATCGGCGCGGACGTGGTCGCGTTCGTAGACGGAGTCGAGGATGTCGGAGATCCTGGCCTTGACCGATTCAGGGGTGATGCCGTGTTCGGCGTTGTAGGCCATCTGCTTTTCGCGGCGGCGGCCGGTTTCCTCCATCGCCCGCTTCATCGAGCCGGTGACCTGGTCGGCATAGAGGATGACCTTGCCGTCGACGTTACGCGCGGCGCGGCCGATCGTCTGGATCAGCGATGTTTCCGAGCGCAGGAAGCCTTCCTTGTCGGCGTCGAGGATGGCGACGAAGCCGCATTCGGGAATGTCCAAGCCTTCGCGCAGAAGGTTGATGCCGACGAGCACGTCGAAGGCGCCGAGGCGGAGATCGCGGAGGATCTCGATACGCTCCAGCGTGTCGATGTCGGAGTGCATGTAGCGCACGCGCACGCCCTGCTCATGCAGATATTCGGTCAGGTCCTCGGCCATGCGCTTGGTCAGCACGGTGCAGAGGGTGCGGTAGCCCTTGGCTGCGGTCTCGCGGATTTCGCCGAGCACGTCGTCGACCTGGGTGCGGGCCGACCGGACCTCGACCGGCGGGTCGATCAGGCCGGTCGGGCGGATCACCTGTTCGGCGAAGACGCCGCCCGATTGTTCCATCTCCCAGCCGCCGGGCGTGGCCGAAACGGCGATGGTGTCGGGGCGCATGGCGTCCCATTCCTCGAAGCGCAGCGGCCGGTTGTCCATGCAGGAGGGCAGGCGGAAGCCGTATTCGGCCAGCGTCGCCTTGCGGCGGAAGTCGCCCCGGTACATGCCGCCGATCTGCGGCACGGTGACATGGCTTTCGTCGATGAAGACGAGGGCATTGTCGGGGATATATTCGAACAGCGTCGGCGGCGGATCGCCGGGGTCGCGGCCGGTGAGGTAACGTGAATAGTTCTCGATGCCCTGGCAGGAGCCGGTGGCTTCGAGCATTTCGATATCGTAGCGGGTGCGCTGCTCCAGGCGCTGGGCCTCCAGCAGGCGGCCGGCCTTTTCCAGCTCGGCGAGGCGAAGCCTGAGTTCCTCCTTGATCGACTTGATGGCGCCGTTCAGCGTCGGGCGCGGGGTGACATAGTGCGAATTGGCGTAGATCTTCACCGATTTCAGGTCGCCGACCTTCTGGCCGGTCAGCGGATCGAACTCGGTGATGGCGTCGATCTCATCGCCGAACATCGAGATTCGCCAGGCGGCATCCTCCAAGTGGGCGGGGAAAAGTTCGATCGTGTCGCCGCGCACCCGGAAGGAACCACGGGTGAAATCCATGTCGCGGCGCTTGTATTGCTGGGCGACGAGGTCGGCCAGCAGCTGGCGCTGGTCCAGCCGGTCGCCGACAGACATCTGGAAGGTCATCGCCGTATAGGTCTCGACCGAGCCGATACCGTAGATGCAGGAGACCGAGGCGACGATGATGCAGTCGTCGCGTTCGAGAAGCGAGCGCGTCGCCGAGTGGCGCATGCGGTCGATCTGCTCGTTGATCGAGGATTCCTTCTCGATATAGGTGTCGGAGCGCGGCACATAGGCTTCCGGCTGGTAATAATCGTAGTAGGAAACGAAATATTCCACCGCATTGTCTGGGAAGAAATTCTTGAATTCGGAATAGAGCTGGGCGGCCAGCGTCTTGTTCGGCGCCAGGATGACGGCCGGGCGCTGCGTCGCCTCGATTACCTTGGCCATCGTGAAGGTCTTGCCGGAGCCGGTGACGCCGAGCAGCACCTGGCTGCGGTCGCCATTCTCCAGCCCCTCGACGAGGTCGCGGATGGCTGTGGGCTGGTCGCCGGCCGGCTCGTAATCCGACTGCATGCGGATGGCGATGCCGCCTTCGGATTTGTCCGGCCGGGCAGGGCGGTGCGGCGTCCAGATCTTGCCGTTCTTGTGCAGTGGATTGCCGCTCTCGATCAGCGCCGACAGCGCCTCGACCGTGGCGGTGACGGCGGTGCCGGCCTGCAGCGACGAGGCCTCCTCCAGCGTCGTATCCATGCCGGAGACGGGATTGAGGCCGGCGGCCGCACGCGTCTTTGGGTCGGTCGAACCGCCCATGGAGGTGCCGCGTGCCGATTTCGACGCGCTGACGTCGCCGTCGCTGGTTTTCGTCCTGGCGGCGATTTCCACCTTCTTGCGGTGCTTGCCGGCCTTGGAGGCGATCTGGCGCTGAGTCTCGACGCCCGAGGCTTCGGCATCGGCCTCCAGCTGCTTCACCCAGTCGGCAACCGAGCCTGAGAGGGGGGCTCCCTCAAAAGACGATTGAGGGGCTTCCTCGAAGCCATTCGGGGCGGGGGATTTCTTCGGAGATCTGGCCATGGCGGGAATATGGAGAGAGTCAGCGCGAAAGTGAAGAGGGAAAGAGTACAAAAGGGAAACGAATGAATCGTTCGGATTTTTGAATAGTTCCCAAGCGTATGGCGCTGCGAAGCCGGCGCACCCGCCCCGGTCCTTCGAGGCCCCTACGGGGCACCTCAGGGGTGAGGCTCTCTTGAGCGTTGGCGCGGTATTCTTCCAGCACCGGCTATTCGGCTACGGCATTCTCCAACGCCCCTCATGCTGAGGTGCGCAGCCCGCAGGACGAAGCCTCGAAGCACGCGCCGCAGCGTGGCTGCTGGCGCCATTGTTTCCTCGCATGGATTACCGGCGACCGTCGAATGCCGGGCAGCGATGGTCCGGCTCCGCACTGGAACCGAGATCGGCCTTCGGCAGTTAGTTTCCTGTCACTTCAGCTTCAGGTGCAACTGCCATTAGCGACCATTCCGCCTTCTGGAAAAAAACGATCTCGATCGACCTCGATACCGGCGAACGCCTGGTTCTCCGCTCACCGCAGGATGCGCTTTATGCACTCGTCTCGGACTGGCCGGTCAATGGCGGCGTCCATCAGCAAAGGGCGATCGATTTCTGCCGCGCCTGGCTTGCCGGACGAATGCCGGCCGAGACGGTGCGGCAGGCTTTCATCCTGGCCGCGCTGGAAGCCGGTGTGCCGCTCCATGATGATGGAGACGGGGCCGAAGCCGCTGTTGTGAATCCTCCAGTATAGGAGGAGCGACGCCGGCTACATTCAGGCTTCACGCGGCCCGGTATTCCCCAGCATCAACAATATTCCGTTGATGTATTGCAAATAAGAGGCGAGGCGCCTGGCGGCCTCGCGATCACTTTCCGGCGGCGGTCCTGCTCAAACCGTGAGAACCATTCCCACGCTCGCCAGCACACCATTTTCAAAAGACCGACGACCTGGAGTGATCCGCAGCCGGCGCTCTGCAATACCACACGATGACGGCAATCGTTCCAATGGGAAACAGAATCCCGAGAAGCTGGTGCCATCCGCTTCGGTTGAGGTCGTGAAAACGCCGAGCGGCCATGGCGATTGAGGGAAGAAACGTCGCCAGCGACCATATCCCGTTCAATGTTACTGTTCGATCAACAAGGTATAAGGCGATGCTGACGAGAACGACGAAGAGCGTCGAAAACCAGAATTCCGATCGGCTGGCTCTGCCGGTGAAATCCACATATCTCTTGAAGTAGCTGCTGATCGCTTGGCCGAAACCCATTGCCTGCGGCAGGCCGCCGAAGCGGTTCGGGCCGGCGGGTGGTTTTCTGAAAATGAAGAACAATGGCACTGTTAGCGGGATCAAGACGACCAGCCAGTGAAAGAGAGAAAAACTACCCATGAGATACCCCAACGATTTGAATGGCATAGAGATAAGCAATGTTCGTTGCCGGAAGATTAATTGGCTTGCAATCTGACGCGTTCGGCAATCACAGCGTGAGAAACGGCGGCTGCCACGTTGAGGACAGTATAGACGCTTGGAAGAGGTTTGCAGCGCAGCTGGCAGCTCAGGGCTTGGCCAGCACCCGCGCCTGCACCGGCTGCTCGATGCCCTTGAGCACAAGCATGCGGGTCTCGGCGCCTGCGGCGAGATCGGCAGCCTTCGCCGCCGTTTCGGAGGAGATCAGGATCTCGCCGGCGGCGGCCTGGGATTCGAGCCTTGCGGCCTGATTGACGACACCGCCGATCGCGGTGAAATCGCTGCGAAAGCTTGAGAATTCGCCGATCTGGACCTCACCGGAATGGATGCCGACGCCGACACCGAGGGTGCGGCCGGGCAATGCCTCGAGCGCCAGACCGTTCAGCGCGGCGGCGCATTTTCGCTGGATCTCCTGCGCGGCCAGGATCGCGGCGCCGGCGTGATCGTTCCTGACGATCGGAAAATTGAAGATCGCCATCAGGCCGTCGCCCATCTGCTTGTTGACGATGCCATCATGCGCCCAGATTGCCTGCGCGCAGCGATCCTGAAACAGGCTGACGATCTCGCTCAGCTGTACAGCCTCGATGCGCTCCGAAAGATCCGTGAAGCCCCTGATATCGGCAAACAGGATGGTGGCGTCGACGGTGATCTGGCGCTGTTTCTTGACATATTGGAAGGAGCGTTCGCAGATCGTGCAGATATCGGGATTCATCTTGCTGCGGGTGATGCCGAAGGCGCGGAAGGGCAAGGCGAGAGGGCCGCCGATCGGAATCGGCATATGCATCTGGTCCCAGCAGCCGCGACAGATTCGGGCGCTGCCGTGCCTGGCCGGCTCTGTGGAAGAGGCTGTCGTCATATCTCGCAATCCATCGCCTGATAGGAAAAAATGAGCTTCCGACACTCGCCTGCTTTTGGCAACTCTCCCGACCTTCGAGGGCGACGATGGCTCGAACTATTTCGTCCGGCCCCATTCTTCTGGGACACGTCGCCACTAAGTTGAATATCGCGCGGTCCGGCGATAGCATCGTGCTGGGACCTACTGTAGAATATTGTTAGTAATACATTCGCTCTCCAGGAAAGACCGGGGATGGAGCGCCGTCTTGCAGCAATCCTGATCGCTGATGTCGTCGGTTACAGTCGATTGAGCCAGATCGACGAAGAGGGCACCCGCGTGCGTTTTCAGGCGGATCAGAACGATGTCTTCGAGCCGGCGATCGAACGTCACCACGGGCGGCTGGTCAAAACCATGGGCGATGGGCTGCTGGTCGAATTCCAGAGTGTCGTCGATGCCTTGCGCTGCGCGGTGGAGGTTCAGCAACTGAAAGCCACGCAGAGTGCCGCGGCGCTGCCGGAGCATCGGCTCGAATTCCGGATCGGCATCAATCTCGGCGATATCATCGTCGAGGGCGAAGACATCCAGGGCGACGGCGTCAATATCGCCGATCGAATACAGGCGCTGGCCGAACCGGGCGGCATCGCCATATCGGGCACGACATACGACCAGGTGAAATCGAAAGTCCCGGTCGGTTTCGCTTCGCTCGGCGAACAGCGATTGAAGAGCATCACCGAACCGATCCGGGTCTATCGCGTCCTGCTTGACCCGACTGCCGCCGGCAAAACCCTCAAGACCCGCAGGCGCCTGCCGAGACGCCGCCTGGTTGCGGGCATAGCAGCGGCCGTTATTCTCGCTCTCGCGGGCGCAGCACTCTGGTGGCAGCCATGGATGCCGGCAAAACCACCGGGGCCTGGCGAACGTTTCGCCTATCCTCTGCCGGACAGGCCCTCTGTCGCGGTTCTGCCCTTCATCAATGTCAGCGGCGACACCGAGCACGACCATCTTGCAGCGGGGTTGACGGACGATCTGATCACCGAGTTGTCCAAAGTATCGGGTCTTTTCGTCATCGCCCGCCACTCGGTCTTTGCCATCCGGGACTCCGTCGGCAAGATCCAGGACGTGGCCGCCGAACTCGGCGTCAAATATGTGCTCGAAGGGACCCTGCAGCGGGCCGGGCCGCGGCTGCGGATCAATGTCAAACTGATCGATGCGGTCACCGGCCTGTCGCTCTGGGCCGAGCGCTACGACCGCCAGTATGCCGACCTCTTTGCGGTGCAGGACGATGTGATCGGCAAGATCATCTCGGCCCTGTCGGTCAAGCTCAGCGCGCGCGAGCGCGACCAACTGGCCCGAATCCCGACCGAAAACCTCGAAGCCTACGATTATTACATGCGGGCCGAGCAGGAGGGCTTCATCTTGAGGGATGTCGACACTTATCGTCGGACGCTGTCCTTCTACCAGAAAGCGATCGATCTCGATCCGGGCTTTGCCAATGCCCATGCGGGAATCGCGCGCGTGGCCGTCGATGTCTGGCGCAACGACTATAATTACCTCTGGTCGGCTGCCGTCGCCCGCAAGATCGCCTATGACGCCGCCGGACAGGCCCTCAAGCTCGATCCCAACAATGCCAGGGCGCACACGGTGCTTGCCCTGCTGCAATGGGTGGATGGACGGGAGACGGAGGCCAAAAATTCCGCCAACATGGCGGTTGCGATGGAGCCGAACGATGCGGAGGCCGCCGCCAACCTCGCTCTCATTCTGGTCCATACCGGAAGCAGCGGGCAGGCGATCACGGAGATGGAAAAGGCTTTGCGGCTTGATCCTTCGCCGGCGTCGAGCTTTCAACTGCTGGCGGGGATCGTCTTTTATACCGCGGGCGATGATCAGCGCGCGATCTCGCTGATAGAGCCAACGCTCGACAGCCTGCCGAAGGTCGAGCCGGCACGCGAATACCTGGCGGCCGCTTATGCCGACCAGGGCAATGAAACCAAGGCTGCAGCGGAGACGGCAAAGCTGCTGGAGCTCTTCCCCGAAAGCAATCTCACCTATTACGGCTATCTCTATGATTACTGGCGGGACGGCGATCTGCAACGCCATCTCGCCGCATTGCGAAAGGCCGGCATTCCCGAATGGCCCTTCGGTTTCACAGGCAGTCAAGCCGACAGGCTCGGCGAGGCAGACCTGCGCAATCTTGTCGATGGCAAGAGCTGGACCGGCAAGCACAAGAACGGCACGGATTTCACCCAATATTTCGACAAGGCTGGAAACACTGCCTATCGCAGCGCGAATACCAATATCACCGGTATCGTCGAGGTGCGAGGCGACAGTCTCTGCGAAAAATTCGACGGCTATTTCCTCGACCGGATGGTGTGCGGATATGTTTACCGCAACACGTCAGGTGAACAGCGCGACAGGCCATACGTCCATGTCACGCCGCGCGCCTTGACGTTCTTTTCACCCACATCCTGACGGGTCGGGCGTTGCGGCTTCATTTCGTATCCGGTTGCTGCCAGACGGTATGCATCTTCTCCGAAATCAGCGTCTGCTGAACTTCGGACCAATGCTTCTTCGAGTCGGTCACCTTGGTCGGATTTTTCTCCATGCCTTCGGCTGCCCCTGGATCATAGCTCAGGTACAGTTTGCCATCGATGATCCGCCAGGCTTTCGGATCGATATTGGTGGTCACCGTCCCGAAAGACACGCCATCGGCACAATAGCCGCCATATTGCGGTGCATATTTGGATGGATCGCCCTTGAAGAGATCGCGATTTTCGGCGCTGGCGAAATACCAGGTCGCGCCAAGCCAGTGGTGGGAATATGTCTCGGATCCTTCGACGGCCTGGTTTTCAGTGAAGTAGGCGACCGGGTCATAACCCTTGATCGCGACATCGCCGAAATAGCCGGTATTGACGAGTTCCTCGGCCGCCATAACCTGAATGAAGGGGGGCTGAAGGAAGGAAAGCAGCATGACCGCAGCGCCAACAGCCACGCCCATCCGCTTTCCGGATTTTCGCACATGATAAGACATAACAAGCTCCGTTCCCGGACGCGGTCCGTTACTCCAGCGAAATGCTATTGCCGTTTGGTGCATTCCTTGTAGAGCGGTTCGCCCACAAGCTCGGCTTTCTGGCAAACAGCACCGGCTTCCATGAGTAATTTGGCCGTATCCCAATGCGCCCGCCACCCGGCTTGAGTGAGAGGCGTGTACCCGTTTCTTTCCGTCGCTTCGACATCCGCGCTCTTCGTCAGCAGAAAAGCGACCACGTCGGTGCGGCCCTCTTCGGCGGCGCCGTGCAGCGGCGACATCTGATAGAAATTCTTCCTGTCGTTGACATCAGCTCCCTCGGCGACAAGCCGTTTCACCACCTCCAGATTTCCTCCATAGGCTGCTGCATGTAGTGCCGTCAGCCCACCCTTGTTGCGAATTTCGATGTCGGCGCCGCGATCTAGCAAAAGAACGACGACATCGGCATGGCCCGCCAATGACGCGATAATCAACGCCGGCTCGCCCGCCTCATCGAGCTCCGACAGATCGGAGCCCTGGTCCAGCAACTGTGTGACGCGGGCGATATCGCCGTCCTTGGCCGCCTGATGCAAAGGACCTGCCCATGCCGGGAGGACGCCAATGACAAGGGTAGCAACAGTCGCGATAAAGATATTCACGGGCACGATCTCGGTTTGATCAGGGTTCGTATGCGCCGTTTTGTTGCGTTTTAGCACGTGTGCAATTCGTAAACAAGATTACGCTAATGGACGCGCTCCCGGCCAACACCACTCGCGCGCCAAGGCCGCGACCGACGGTTCCAAGGAATGCGGTCACACTTGTTACTCCCCCTGTTCGATTTCCGATGCGAAACTATCTCAGACCAATGCGCGATGAACCGGGCGTCCAAGCCGGGAATTCGCCCCAACGAGGAGACTGAAAGCCATGACTGCTTCAGCCGAGAATGGAAAAAGCGGACAAGCCATGCACAAGCCACCGGTCGTGTCGCCGCAGGCCTGGGAGGCGGCCCGCGCGCAACTGCTCGTGAAGGAAAAGGCTGAGACCCGCGCCCGCGACGCGCTGGCCGCCGAGCGCCGGCGCATGCCGTGGATGGCGGTCGAGAAGGCCTATGCGTTTGAGGGGCCTCAGGGCAAAGTCAGCCTGCTCGACCTGTTCGAAGGCAGACACCAGCTCATCCTCTACCGCGCCTTCTACGAGCCCGGCGTGTTCGGATGGCCCGAGCATGCCTGCCGCGGCTGCTCGATGGTGGCCGATCAGGTTGCCCATGTCGCCCATCTCAACGCCCGCGACACGACGTTGGTCTTCGCCTCCCGCGCCCCGCAGGCCGACATTACGCGGCTGAAGGCGCGGATGGGCTGGACGATGCCGTGGGTCACGATCACCGACAGCTTCGACAAGGACTTCGGCGTCGACGAGTGGCACGGCACCAATGTGTTCTACCGCGACGGCGAGCGCATCTTCCGCACCTATTTCATCAACAATCGCGGCGACGAGCAGATGGGCGGCACTTGGAACTACCTCGACATCACGCCGCTCGGCCGCCAGGAAGTCTGGGAGGATTCGCCCGAGGGCTATCCGCAGACCCCGACCTACAAGTGGTGGAACTGGCACGACAGCTATGTGCCGGACGCCGAGCCCGACAAGAAATGGGTCGAGGTCTCCGACGCCGGCGAGGCGGCGTTCAGGGCCGAGAGTGCAAACGAGAAACCGTAGGGTCGGTCCGGCCGTATCCTCCGTCCCGGCAGGAGGGTACGGCGGTCGTCTGAAAGTCTGGCGAACCGCAAATCTCCTTTCATGACGACGCATCAACTGGGCAGGTCGGGGCGCCGCTGGCGCTTGCTCCGTACCGTCGCCTCCCTGCACCTTCTGCGCGCAAAATTTCACCGACATATCTCCTTACTGTCACGGAACCATGCTAGATTTCGCCCGATTTCCAGGGGAGGCGGGCATGGATACGGATTTTCGTGTGACCGGCAGGAATGCGGCAGCGCTTTTTGCGCTGACCATCCATCGCGGCGACGGCATGGTGCTGCTCGGCATGGACTGGAAGAATGGCCGGCCGCCGATCGATTTCGTCGGTTTCGCCATCCAGTATCGCGAGCCGGGTACTGACTTCTTCAAGAACGTGCGCAACCGTATCGGCTTTCCCGGCCAGCCGGTTCCAGACGACGGCATCCGCACGACAGAGGCGCCGATCCAGAAATTCCGCTGGGTGCATTTTCCCTTCAATGCCGATCTGCCCGGCAAGTTCACCTACCGCGTCACGCCAAAGTTCATGGATGCGGCGGGCGCGCTGACATCGGGTGAGGCGCAGGAGGCGGAGCTGGCGCTGATGCGCGAGACCATTCCCGGCAAGCTCAACGTCGCCTTCACCCGCGGCTTCGTCTCATCGCAGGCCTTCGTGCGCAATTTTGCCCCCGACGCGCCGACGATCATCACGCTGGTGCCGCCGGTTGGCGATGAGGGGCTGGACTTCGTGCCGACGCACGCCGATGCCGAGCGGGCGCTCGCCTGGATGGGCTTCGAGGCGCGGGCCGAAACGCTTGCGCTGCTCGATAAAGCGCGCGACGCCGGCGCCGAGGTGCGCGTCATCGCCTATGATCTCAACCTGCCCGAGGTGGTCACCCGGCTGGAGGCGCTGGGGCCGAAGCTGAAGATCATCATCGACGACAGCGACCGCACCAAGGGCCATGGCCGCCCGAATTCGCCGGAGACGAGGGCGGCGGAGCGGCTGATCGCCTCGGCGGGTGTTGCCAATGTCAAGCGCCAGCATATGGCCAACCTCCAGCACCAGAAGTCGATTGCGGTCCGCGGCGGCGGCATCTCGACCGTGCTTTATGGCTCGACCAATCTCAGCTGGCGCGGGCTCTATGTGCAGTCGAACAATAGCCTCGCCGTCCACAGCGAAAAGGCGATCGACGATTATTTCACCGCCTTCGAGAGTTATTTCACCGCCAAACGCGCCGAAGACTTCCGCGACTCGCCAAGTTCCGCCGGCTGGATCGATCTCGGCCTTGACGGCGTCGACGCCAAGGTCGCTTTCTCGCCGCACAGCGATGCCAATGGCCGGCTCGACGAGATCGGCGCCGATATCGATACGGCAGAGTCTAGCGTGCTCTTTTCGCTCGCCTTCCTCGGCCAGATGACCAGGGGGGCGATCGGCCCGGCGCTGGGCCGCGCGCTCGAACGCCCCGAGGTGCATGTCATGGGTATTGCCGATGCCGAGGTGCGCGCCGGCAATCTCGGCCTCAACGTGCTGACCCCGGACAATCGCCGCAGGGTGGTGCGGGCGGCGGCCCTGACGGGTAACGTGCCGCCGCCGTTTCTGACCGAGCCCTCGGGCCTTGCCGGCGTCGATGGCAACCAGCGCGGCACGCGCATGCACCATAAATTCGTCGTGCTCGATTTCGACAAGCCGACGGCGCGCGTTTATCTCGGCTCCTACAATTTCTCGAACCCCGCCGATGACGAGAACGGCGAAAACCTCGTCGTCGTGCGCGACCGGACGGTTGCGACCAGCTACATGATCGAGGCGCTGAGGATGTACGACCACTACATCTTCCGCGTCGCCTCCGGAGCGAGCGACGGCCCGGCCCGTCCGCTGGAGCTCAAACGCCCGCCTCAGCCTGGCGGCACGCCCTGGTTCGAACGCGACTGGACCGACCCCATCCGCGCCCGGGACCGGGCGTTGTTTGCCCGGGCGGAGTAATGTCGCTGGTGACGACGGGTGCGGCATAGGCCGGGGAGCGACCTCGCCATCGGCTGGTTCCTCCACAAGGACCGGTAGCGGGACGATAAGGCAGCGCTGCCCGTCCATCGCCAACACACTCTTCTCAAAGTGGAAACATTCCGGGGACGGTTGCGTTTTACCGCTACCGGCAGTGCGACCGACATCCCGTCTAGGAGGAGGCTTATTCATGAAGGTAATGATCGTCGAAGATGAGAATTTTATCGCTCTGGAGCTCGAACGCATTGCGCAAGAGGCAGGACACCAGACTATCGGGCCGGTATCGACGGTGGAGCAGGCTCTCGCCCACGCAAAAAGAAGCGATGTCGCGCTCGTCGATCTCAGTCTCTCCGATGGGCTGAGCGGCGCCCAGCTCGCGCGGCGGCTGATCGACCGCCATGGGGTTGACGTGATCTTCGTGACCGGCAGTCCCGAGAATGTCGGCCACGGTATCGAAGGCGCGCTCGATGTGATCTCCAAGCCCTTCACCGATGAGAGGATCGCCAGCGCGCTCTCGCGGGCGGAAGAGCGACGCAAAAACTTCGACAGCAGCAAGGCTGCGTTCTGAACAGCATCAAGGCTGCGTGTTAGAAGTCGACGTCGCTCAGGCCGCTGCGCCTGCCCGAGGAGAAGTCCGAATGAAATACGCGCTCATTGGCGTTCTCTTCGCTCTCTCGGCCTGCGCTAGCGCAGGGGATCCGCAGCCTCTTCCCGGCAGCCTCACCTATGGAGGAAAGGTTCTCCGTTCGCCTTACCGTCCGGGAACGGTGGTCAAGAATACCTTTCTTGGCGATTTCGGTTACCGTGTGTTCGAGACCTATGTCGTCCAGCCGGACGGGACGCTGAAGCTGACCTCACAGAGCACCGGGCCGGACTTCCTCTGGCAGTGAGGACTTCCGGTTCCTCGGCGTCCAAGCGAAGGGGTGAGCAGAGCGGCGTCCGGTGAGAGGATGACGGCTCGCGTTTTCGCTTTCGTCCTTGGCAATTGAATGTTGCGCTGCAGTAAAGATCTCGTCTATACCGCAGGCATTCACCACGGACCCGGTGAGATCCCGGGTGGCTCTTCTGGCCGCCGATCCGCCAGACAACGCAAAACCTGCATGCCATTACGCGACCGCTCGACAGAGTGGGTCCGGCCATGCTTTGCGAGAATCCATTCTATGCTGCTTTCCTCCATCCGTCGTGATTGGTCCGCCAATCCCATGCGCGAAATGCTTGCCGGAGCGGTGGCGACCTTCGCCCTGATCCCCGAGGTGATCGCCTTTTCCTTCGTGGCGGGGGTCGATCCCGAGGTTGGTCTGTTCGCCTCTTTCGTGATCAGCATCGTCATTGCTTTTACCGGCGGGCGCCCGGCGATGATTTCGGCGGCGGCCGGATCGGTGGCGCTCGTTGCGGCGCCGCTGGTGCATGCCCACGGCTTGCCCTATCTCTTCGCGGCCGGGCTGCTGGCGGGGATGATGCAGATCGTGTTCGGCCTGCTGCGGCTTGGCGTGCTGATGCGCTTCGTGTCGAAATCCGTCCGCACCGGCTTCGTCAATGCGCTTGCCATCCTGATCTTTGCCGCGCAGATGCCGCACATCATTGGCGCCGGCTGGATGGAATATGCCGTGCTGATCGCCGGGCTCGTCATCATTTACCTCACGCCGCTGATCACCACCGCGATCCCGTCGCCGCTGATCTGCATCCTGATCCTGACCGTCGCCTCGATAGCGCTCGGGCTTCCCGTTCTCACTGTCGCCGATCTCGGCAAGCTGCCGGATTCGCTACCGGTGTTCGGCTGGCCGGCAGTGCCGCTGACGCTGGAAACGCTTCGAATCATTGCAGCCCCCGCGCTTGCCATTGCCATGGTCGGGCTGCTGGAATCGATGATGACGGCGAGCGTCGTCGATGATCTCACGGATACGCCGAGTTCGAAGAACCGCGAATGCACCGGTCTCGGCCTCGCCAACGCCGCCGCCAGCCTGTTCGGCGGCATCGCCGGCTGCGGCATGATCGGCCAGACGGTGAGCAACGTGAAATATGGCGGCCGCGGCCGGCTCTCGACGCTGTTTGCCGGCGCGTTTCTGCTGATCCTGATGGTGCTCCTGAAGCCGTGGGTCTCCGAGGTTCCGGTCGCCGCACTGGTGGCGATCATGGTCATGGTATCGATCGACACGTTCGACTGGTCGTCGCTTCGAGCTGTCATCACTCATCCCAGGATGTCGAGCGCCGTCATGGTGGCAACCGTCCTCGTCACCGTCTTCACCGCCAATCTGGCGCTCGGGGTGACGGTCGGCGTGCTGCTCAGTGGTGTGTTCTTCACCTTCAAGGTTGCCCGCCTGCTGCGCGTCGACGTGGTGCCCGACCGAGCCGCCGGGCGGCTGACCTATCGCGTGTCCGGCCAGGTGTTCTTTGCCTCCGCCGACGTCTTCGTCGAAGCCTTCGACGTTCAGGACGCGGTCGGCAAGTCCGTGTTGATCGACGTGTCCGGAGCGCATTTCTGGGACATCACCGCCGTTGCCGCCCTCGACAAGGTCGTGCATCGGTTCGGAGCGCACGGCATTGCCGTGGAGGTCGCGGGCCTCAACCAGGCGAGCGCGACATTGATCGGAAGCCTCGACAGCAAGGTGGTGCTGAAAGAGGTGTGACGGCGCGAGCGCGGGCGGATTTTCTAGAGCATGATGCCGAAAAGTGTGAGCGGTTTTCGAACGACATCCTGTTCTAGCGCGAGACGATTGCGAAATCATCGCCCCCGCCGATTCCTGTGGCGTTCAGCCGTCTGACGGCCAGTTCAATGAATGCCTTGACCAAAGGCGGCAGGTGTCGGCTGCTGGGATAGACGACATGCAAGCCGCCGGCCGGGGTCGTATAGCCGTCGAGAACCCGGCGCAACCGCCCGTCCTTGATGCAGGCATCGGCGACGCCGTGCGGCAATTGCGCAATGCCGTAGCCGGCGATCGCGGCGGCCATCACCGCCTGCATCTCGTTAGCGGCGAAGCGCCCCGAAACCGCGATCATTTCCTGACCGTGCGGACCTTCCAGCAGCCATTGCGCCTGGGCGGATTGGCCGGCGATGACGCAGTCATGGCGGGCGAGATCTTCAGGCACATCAGGTGTGCTGCAACGGGCGAGATAATCCGGGCTTGCGCAGAGAAGGCGGTGCGTCGAGCCGAGCTTGCGGGCGATCAAGGTGGAATCCTCGAGGATGCCGGTGCGGAAGGCGAGATCTATACCGCTTTCAACGAGGTTCAGCCTGTCGTCGGTCAGGCGCAGCTCGACGCTCGTCTTCGGGTAAGTCGAAAGAAATTCGAAGATCGCATCCTGGAGGAAGTGGCCGCCGAAGCCGACCGGCGCCGATATGCGGATCGTGCCGGCAGGCTCAGCACGCGCTTCCGCAAGCCGCAGGTTGGCACCTTCGATGGTGCGCAGCGCCTGGCTGCTTTCTTCGTAGTAGAGACGCCCTGAAGCCGTCAGGTTGAGGCTGCGGGTCGTGCGCTGCAGCAGCCGCACGCCGAGTTCGCGCTCGAGCGCGGCGATACGGCGGCTGACCGTCGTCTTCGGCATTCCGAGCAAGCGTGCGGCGGCGGTGAAGCTGCCCGCTTCGGTGACGCGGGCGAAGATCATGATATCGTTGAGATCGATCATTGTATCCTGTGATGGTACGATGTTTCCCAACTATAGGCCATTATGGTTCAATACGACAGGCCTTACCTTTGCTGCATCAGTCACAACAAGGAGCAGACAGATGAGCAATACACGAAGCGTTCTGGTCACCGGCGCCACAGGCCAGCAAGGCGGCGCGGTCGTCCGGGCATTGATCGCGCGGGGACATCGGGTCAAGGCGATCTCACGCAAGCCTGATAGTGACGGCGCCAAGCGGCTGGCCGCGGCAGGGGTCGAAGTCGTCGCCGGCGATCTTAATGACGGCGCTTCCGTGGCGAAGGCCGCAAGCGGCGGCGACACGATGTTTCTGATGGGCAACAGCTATGAGGCCGGAATGGAAGCGGAGACCCGCCAGGGCATCATCGCCGCCGATGCGGCGAAGACCGCCGGCATCGGCCACCTGATCTATTCCTCCGTCGCCGACGCCGACAAGAACACCGGCATTCCGCATTTCGACAGCAAGTATCTGGTCGAGAAGCATATCGCAGGCCTCGGCATCCCCTATACGATCAGCGCACCCGTCGCCTTCATGGAGAACACCGTGGCGCCCTGGGCGATCGACGGCCTGCGCCAGGGCGTTTATGCCGCCGCACTGCCGCCCGCACGTGTGCTGCACCAGGTCACCATCGATGACATCGGCGCTTTCGTCGCGACATTGGCCGAGCGGCGTGAGCAGGTGTTCGGCAAGCGTTTCGACATCGCGGGCGACGAGTTGTCGGGTGAGCAGCAGGCGAAGATCCTGTCCGAGGTTCTCGGCCGCCCAATAACTTACCGGGTATTGCCGATCGCAGCGATACGGCAGCAGAGCGAGGATACGGCGCTGATGTTCGAATGGTTCGACCGAACCGGCTACGACGCCGATATCTCCGCCCTGCGCCGCGATTTTCCCGATGTCGGCTGGCACAGCTATGCCGACTGGGCGAAGGGGTTCGATTGGAGTGTGCTCGGCAAGGCGGCCGGATGAGTTCGCCATTGCCTCGGCGATGTGATTGACGTCTCCGGCTGGTGATATTTCGCGGAAGGGGACCGGCCGGCGCTCGCTCACTGCCACATCGGAAGAGAGGCAGCGATAGCCAACCTGTCGGGATCCTCGGCCGCGAGCCGAGGATCCACGCCATGGCGTCCCGCTTGCACAGTCGCCGGCGAACGCTAGTATTCAATCGAAGACCTGTGTCCTTGAGGGAGGAGGCTTCGATGCCGTCGAGTTTCAATGTCGAAAGTGCCGATGGTTATGAACGGCTGATGGGGCGCTGGAGCAGGAAGCTGGCGCCGATGCTCATCGATTTCGCCGGTCTCGCGGATGGCGACCGGGTGCTCGATGTCGGCTGCGGCACCGGTAGTCTGGCGTTCACGCTGGCGGAAACGCCGGGCCTGCAGGAGATCGTTGCCGTCGACTATTCGCCCGTCTTCGTCGAGGCGGCAACGCGGCGCAACACCGATCCTCGCGTATCGATCCGGCAGGCCGATGCCGGTGCGCTTCCCTTCGAGGATAACCGCTTCGACAGGGCGATGTCGCTGCTCGTGCTGCATTTCGTGCCGGAGGCGGGAAAGGCGGTATCCGAGATGCGCCGTGTGGTGCGCCCGGGCGGCGTGGTCGCGGCCGCCGTCTGGGACCATTATGGCGGCATGTCCGGCATGCGGATGATGTGGGATACGGTGGCAATGCTGGATGAAAATGCGCTGGCCCTGCGACGCAGATATTGTTTCCAGCCGATGATGCGGCCGGGGGAAATGAAGGAAAGCTTCATCGCGCAGGGGCTTGCCGACGTCGAGGAAACCTCGCTGCTGATCCGGATGGAATACCTCTCCTTCGAAGACTACTGGGACCCGATCGCCGCCGGCGAGGGACCGCTCGGCAAATATGTCGCGGGGCTGGATCTGGCGAAGCGAACGGCTGTGGATGCCGCCGTCAGGGCCGCTTACGAGGCTGGCGAGCCGAATGGGCCGCGATCGTTCGCATCGGTGGCGTGGGCGTGCCTGGGCAGGGTGCCCGGATAGATTAGCGGGAGCGCCACCTCCTCTAAAGGGAGAATCGTGCTGCTCCCTCTTCTCCCCAGCGGGGAGAAGGTGGCCCGAAGGGTCGGATGAGGGGGCGGCACGGTACACCTTTGCTTGCCTTCGCTTACGCTCAGTGCATTCGCGGCTTTGCCGCTCGCCCCCTCATCGCCTCGCTATTGCTCCGGCACTTCTCCCCGCTGGGGAGAAGAGGCAGGCAGCGGCCCGCATGCACCAACGTGAAAGCCAGGGTGCTGGAAGGAAGGGGCACGCCTTCAATATGGCGCTGAGGTGCCACCCGATCACGGCAATCGTGATGGAACACGGGCAGCATTGCTGACGTTATTGCCCGCTGTCTCCGACTGCAAACGCTGCCGCAACAGCATCACCCGCCCGGTTCGGGCACCCCTTCCGACGGCATCCGGAATTGCCCGCCTCGCCGCCGCTTTCGGACGGAGGAATATCAGATGTCCGCTTTGGAAAGCCTGCGCCGGCTGACGCCGCAGCAGCGCAACACCGTCATCGCCAGCTATCTCGGCTGGACGCTCGACGCTTTCGATTTCTTCATTCTCGTCTTCGTTCTCAAATATATAGCCGAGGAATTCCACACCGACGTTCCCGCCGTTTCGGCGGCGATCTTCCTGACGCTTGTCATGCGGGCGCTCGGCGCGCTGGTCTTCGGGCTGGCGGCCGACCGTTACGGGCGTCGCATCACGCTGATGGCTGACGTGCTGCTCTATTCGCTGTTCGAGTTCCTGACCGGCTTCTCCACCGGGCTCACCATGTTCCTTGTGCTCAGGGCGCTCTACGGTATCGCCATGGGTGGCGAATGGGGCGTCGGCGCCTCGCTGGTCATGGAGACGGTACCGGAGGAGAGCCGCGGCATCGTCTCGGGCATCCTGCAGGCCGGCTATCCCTCCGGCTATCTGATCGCCTCGATCGTGTTCTTCCTGCTCTTTCCTGTCATCGGCTGGCGCGGCATGTTCTTTGTCGGCGCGGTACCGGCGCTGCTGGTGCTCTACGTCAGGCGCAATGTCGAGGAGAGCCCGGCCTTCCTGAAGCGGCAGACCGAAGGGCGCCGGCCGTTCCTGACGGTGCTGCGCGAGAATATTCCGCTGTTCATCTGGGCGGTGCTTCTGATGACGGCGTTCAACTTCTTCAGCCACGGCACGCAGGATATCTATCCGACCTTCCTCGAGACGCAGCGCAACTATTCGAGCTATACGGTTGGCGCGATCGCCATCGTCTACAATATCGGAGCGATCTGCGGCGGGTTGTTCTTCGGAGCGCTGTCGCAGCGGATCGGCCGGAAGAAGGCCATCGTCACCGCCGCATTGATCGCGGTACCCGTCGCGCCGCTCTGGGTCTATGCGCCGGGGCCGTTGCTGCTCGCCATCGGCGCCTTCCTGATGCAGTTCTTCGTGCAGGGCGCCTGGGGCATCGTGCCGGTGCATCTGAACGAGCTGTCGCCGGACGAGGTGCGCGGCACCTTCCCGGGCTTCGCCTACCAGCTCGGCAACCTGCTGGCGTCAGGCAATGCGACGCTGCAGGCGGGGCTGGCTGCCGGTTGGGATGGCGACTATGCCTATGCGCTCCTGATCGTTGCGGCAGTCGTGGCGCTCGTCGTCGCGGCCCTTGCCGGCTTCGGCTACGAGAAGAAGGATGTCCGCTTCGGCGCGGAGGAGGCCGAGGAACCGCATGGCGCGATGCGAATCTAGCGCTGCCTGCGGTTATGAGGGCCGGCGGCGACAGCTGCCGGCCTTTCAGTTCTTGAGCACATTGCAACCGCAGATGCGATCGTCAAACGCCGGCCGCAGCAGGGTGATGCCGGAAGGCAAGCGCTGTGTGAGCTGCCGGCGACCCGCATCGGTGGCATGAGACGATTGGTCCGAGCCTTACAGGACTTGCCGTCGAATGGCGGCGTGCTAGGTAAGGCCCGCCGGCATCTCGCCGGATCCATCGTTCCCTCCAAAGCCCCCGAGTTACCCATGCTATTTTCTCCCGCCGCCGTCTGGCCCGTCGTCATGCTGTTTGCCTCCAACATTTTCATGACATTCGCCTGGTACGGGCATCTCAAGCACAAGAGCAGCGCGATCTTCCTCGCCATCATCGTCAGCTGGGGCATTGCCTTCTTCGAATATTGCCTGGCGGTGCCGGCCAACCGGATCGGTTCGGCGGTCTATACGACGGCGCAGCTGAAGACGATGCAAGAGGTGATCACGCTGATCGTCTTTGCCGGCTTCTCGATCTTCTGGCTCGGCGAGAACCTGACCTGGAACCATGCGATCGGCTTCGCCCTGATTGCAATCGGGGCATCCTTCATCTTCCGTGCATAAACTTTAGCTTTTTCAATAGATTACAAATTGTTCATGTCTGAATATCGCCGTATTTCCTACAGATTGCGGTCGCAATCAGCTGGCAGCCTGTCACCTTCTAGTGAATAGGAGGTGAGCGGTCATGAGCCTGTCTTTCCCGACGATGGCGGCGATCCGGTTCGGCTATGGTTTCCGGCCGGGCGAGGCGCCGCCGGATAGCAAAGACGATCTCATCGGCCAGCTGCGCATGGGGGTGGCGGCAACGCCGGATTTTCCCCTCGGCGGGCCTGACATGCGCCACCAGGCAATTCTCAGCCTGCAGGCGCAGTTGAAGCAGATCCGGCAGGACGCGAAGACGGTGACCGACGATACGACGCAGCGCGAGATGCGCAAAGGCGTGCAACAGCAAGTGCAGCAGCAGTTCCAGCACGATGCGAACCTGCGGCTGATGCAGGCGGTGCTATCGCCGTACGGCTTCTACGAGAGGCTTTCGACCTTCTGGACCGATCATTTCTCCACCAGCGCCAATAAGAGCCTGCCGATGCGTCTCATCGTGCCGCTCTACGAGGCCGAGGCTATCCGGCCGTTCATATCAGGCAGGTTCGGCGATCTGCTGCGCAATGCCACGGCCCATCCGGCCATGCTGATCTATCTCGACCAGGCGGATTCGCTCGGGCCGGATTCGGCCGGCGGCATGAAGCGCAACAAAGGGCTGAACGAAAATCTCGGCCGCGAACTGCTGGAGCTGCACACGCTCGGCGCCGGCAGCGGCTATAGCCAGGCGGATGTGACCGCGGCGGCCATGGTGCTGACGGGGCTCACCATCGACCGCAAGGAGATGGACATCGCATTCCGGCCGAATATTTCGGAGCCCGGGACACATGAGGTGCTCGGCGTCAGTTATGGCAGGCGCCGGCGCTCGCGCGACGATTATCTCGATATGCTCGACGATCTGGCGCTGCATCCGAAGACGGCGGCGCATATCAGCCGCAAGCTCGCGGTGCATTTCGTTTCCGACCAGCCTGACGAGGGGATGGTGTCCGATATGGCCGAAACGTGGAAGAAAACGGATGGCGATTTGACTGCCGTCTACACCACCATGCTCGACCATCCCGCCGCCTGGCGCGACGAGGGCGCCAAGGCGCGCCAGCCCTTCGACTATATCGTCACCGGCCTGAGGGCGCTGAATGCGGGGCCGGTCAACGGCGTCGTCGGCAGCTTCCTGGTGGCAAACCAGCAGGGCACGGACGAGGGTGACATGGCGGCGAATACGCCTGGCATGGCCGGATCGCCGGTGACGACCGATCCCGCCGGCGAGGCAAGGGAGAAGCGCCTCAAAGCCTTCCGGACGGCGCGGGCGCTGGGGCAGGGAGCGCTCAGGCGCATGGGGCAACCGACCTGGCTGCCGCCGAGCCCGGCCGGTTTCGAGGAAGGCTTCTCCGCCTGGATCACCGGCAGCCAGCTCGCCGAGCGGTTGGCCTGGGCAAGGCGGGCCGCAGCCCAGTTCGGCCGGGACGAGGATCCGCGCGAATTCCTGAAATCGACACTTGCCGATGCCGCCCGCGATGAGACGATCCGCGTGGTATCGCAGGCGCCGAACAAGATCAGCGGGCTGACGCTGGTGCTGGCATCGCCCGAATTCAATCGCCGCTAAACAGACTTTCGTTGGCAAGCCAACGCTTCGTCTGCTTAGCTCCTTTGTTTTGTCGCTGGTTCTGGCCGGAAAACCGTTGGACACTTTTCCGGAACCTGCCTAGGAGGCCCCGCCCATGACGCTGCCCATGAACCAGATTTCGCTGTCGCGCCGCGGTTTTCTGACCTCTGCCTGCTGTCTTGCCGCTGCCCCCGTCTTCACGCCGGTCACCTTCGCGGCGATGCCGGGTGACAACCGTTTCGTCACCATCGTGCTGCGCGGCGCGATGGACGGGCTGGATCTGGTGCAGCCCTATGGCGATGCCGGCTTTGCGGCGCTCAGGCCGACACTGGCGCTGACCCCCGATACCGGCCTTCTCGATCTCGACGGGCATTTCGGCCTCAATCCGGCGGCCGCCGAGCTGCTGCCGCTCTGGAAAAGCCGCGAGCTCGCCTTCGTGCATGCGGTCTCGACGCCCTATCGCGACCAGCGCAGTCATTTCGATGGACAGGACATGCTGGAATCCGGCGGCGAACGTGTCGCCGAGGAAAAGACCGGCTGGCTGAACCGGGCGCTCGCTGTCATTCCGCGCTCGGATGCGCGCAAGGCAATCGACATCAACACTTCGACGGAGCTGATCCTCTCCGGACCCAACAATGTCGATGTCTGGGCGTCGGATTCCAATCTGGCGCCGGCGCGCGACGAGATGCAGTTCCTGGCGCGGCTGTATGCCGGCGATCCGCCGTTCGCCGAGGCGCTTGCCGAGGCGACGCGGGCCAATAGCGCCTCGATGATGGTTGAGCCGGAGGGCCAGCGCGGCGCAAAGATCGCCGATGTGGCGGCGCTTGCGGCCAACATGCTGAAGGGCGATTACCGCATCGCCAGCTTCTCGATCAGCGGCTGGGACACGCATATCGGCCAGGCCGGCCAGTTCAAGCGGCCGGTGCAGGACCTTTCGCAGGCGATCAATACGCTGAAGACCACACTCGGGACCGAGATCTGGGCAAAGACGGTGGTGCTTGCCATGACCGAGTTCGGCCGCACCGTGCGCCAGAACGGCTCAGCCGGCACCGACCACGGCACCGGCGGCTGCGCGCTGCTATCAGGTGGCGCCATCAACGGCGGCCGCATCCTCGGCCGTTGGCCGGGCATCGGCGACGGCCAGCTGCTCGACGACCGCGACCTGATGCCGACCGCCGACGTGCGCGAGCTCGCCGCGGCGATGCTCTACCGGCAATTCGATGTGAGTGCGGATGATTTGACCGGGAAGATCTTTCCGGGACTGGGGTTTGATAAAGGGTCGCAGTTTCTTAGGGTGTGAGCGGCGGGGCCGCGAATGCACGGAGCGTAAGCGAAGGGCAAGAATAAGGTCCTTTCCTGGCTGACCAAGGAGCTTGCCGCTTCCCGGCCCCTCGCATGGCTCAGGGCGTTCGACGTTTGCAATCGATTCACCGGATCGATTGCTCCCGCTTCGCGGGACCACCTCTCACCCCAGCACATCATAAAGCCTGAAGATGAAGCTGACTTGGTAGATCAGATTGGAGATGATGAAGGCTGCGTGGAAGCGCCGATTGGGGGTCCAGGCAGCGATGGCGCAGAGGAGGATGTAGACGATGTTGCGGGCCGGGTATTCCCAGCCGAGCGAGAGGATGCGCTCATGGCCCTTGATCGCCGTGTCGAGGATATCGACCGCGTAGGTCAGGCCGAGGATGCCGAAGAACCATTTGCGCCGGGAAATGAAATATTCCTCGTAGCCGCCATATTCGTCGAGCGAGGCCGGGAAGAGCAGGGCGCAGAGCAGGAAGAACAGGCTGCAGAAGCAGATCAGGAAGAGATAGATGCCGAAGCCGATGGCCGGCACCGCCTGCAGGCGATATTCCCACCACCAGATATGGATGATGAAGAGGAACATCGACAGCGCCCAGCCGAGATGGATGGGATAGACCTTGGCCTTGGCGGGATGCTGGACGATGCCGGCAAGGCCGGTGAGCACTCTCGCGAGCGAAAGGCTGATGACCATGCCCATCACCACCTTGATGTGAAGGAAGACCTCCGGCGAGCTGACCGTTTCCATGCTTTCGATCCTTGGGCTGTCACTCCTCGGGGACTTGCTTCGGTTTGCCCTCTTCGTCGAGCGCCACCATGATGAAGGTGCCAGCTGTGACCTTTTCCATCTTGGCGTAACGTGCGCGGTGCGCCCAGGCTTCGACGCAGAGCGTGATCGAGGTGCGGCCGACACGATCGATATCGGTATAGACGGACAACGTGTCGCCGATCTTGACCGGCAGCTCGAAGGCCATCTCCTTGACGGCGGCGGTGACGACGCGGCCCTTGGCGCGCTCGGCCGCACGGATGCCGGAGGCAAGGTCCATCTGCGCCATAACCCAGCCGCCGAAGATATCGCCGGCCGGATTGGCGTCACCGGGCATGGCAAGCGTCCTCAGCGTCAATTCGCCTCTCGGCTTGGCGGCATCGGTCATCAAGTCTTCTCCATCTGGTGCGGCGTCGGGCCGGCGATTCACTGCGAAGCACCCTAGTGCAAAGGCCGAGGGCTGTAAAAGACGGCAAGGCCAAGCGCTACAGACGGCCGACGGGAAAATGTTGCTGTCGTTGTCGATTGAAATTTCGTTTTATTTCAAATGGTTGAATTTTGCAGTTCTCTCCTGACCTTACGTTATTTAATCTTCTTCTAATTAAGCTTTACGCTCCAGTAATTCCGGCAATTCAGAATGCGGTCGATCTCAAATACAAGAATCGCTGGGAACCTCATGCGCAACGTCAAGATTTCCACCCGACTTTACTGCCTCGTCGCATTCACGCTTGCCGTGCTCGCGGCGACGATGGTCTTCTTTCTGAACTATTCTTACTCCGAGCTGGAAGACGAGCGGAAGGCAGGGCTGGCGCAGTTGGATGCGACGGCGCTCGGCATCTTCGAAAAATATTACAAGATGGAGCAGGCGGGCACGATGACCCGCGAACAGGCGCAGGCGGCGGCCAAGGACGTGATCGGCGCGATGCGCTACGGCGCCGACGGCTATTTCTGGATCAACGACATGCATCCCAAAATGGTGATGCACCCGATCAAGCCGGCGCTTGATGGTACCGATATCTCGCAGATGAAGGACCCGACCGGCAAATTCCTGTTCGTCGAGTTCGTCAACAAGGTGAAGAAGGACGGCAAGGGTTTCGTCGACTATCTCTGGCCGAAGCCGGGCGCCGATGAGCCGGTGCTGAAATACTCCTATGTCGCCGGTTTCGAGCCCTGGGGCTGGATCGTCGGCACCGGCGTCTATGCCGACGACCTTGCCGCGCTTTATCGCCAGAATTTGCTCTGGGCCACGATGGCCTGCCTGATCGGCGCTGCGGCGACGATCGCGATCGCCTTTGCCATCGTGCGCAGCGTGACGGCGCCGATTGCCCGGCTGAGGAAAGCGATGAATGCGATTGCTGCCGAAGAAGCGTCGGTAGAGATCGCCGGCAGCGAGTATCGCGACGAGGTCGGCCAGATGGCCAAGGTGCTGCTGGTGCTGCGCGACTCCGTCGATGAGCGCAGCGCGCTGCGCGGCCGGGAAGACGAGAGGCAGCGGCAGATCGAAGAAGAGCGCCGTGGCAACGAGGCGAGCCTGCGCTCTGCCTCCGAACGGCAGACCCATGCGATGCAGGCGCTCGGCGTCGGCCTCGAAAAGCTTGCGAGCGGCGATCTGACGGTCGCGATCGGCGATATCGGCGACGATTACGCCAAGCTCAGGAACGACTTCAATGCGGCGGTCGACGCGCTGAACGGCGTCATCCACGCGATCGCCGAATCGAGCCGTGTGGTCAACGACAGCGCTTCCGACATCAGCGAGGCGACCGGCAATCTGTCGAAGCGCACGGAACAGCAGGCAGCCGCACTCGAAGAAACGGCGGCAGCGCTCGACGAGATCACCGCGACGGTCAAGACGGCATCCGAGCGGGCGAACGAGGCACGCGAGATGGTGGCCGAGACCAAGGCGAGTGCCGGAAAATCCGGCGAGATCGTCCGCAATGCGGTGACGGCGATGGGCCGGATTGAGGATTCGTCCAACCGCATCGGTCAGATCATCTCGGTCATCGACGAAATCGCCTTCCAGACGAACCTGCTCGCGCTGAATGCCGGCGTCGAGGCTGCGCGGGCGGGCGAGGCGGGCCGCGGCTTTGCCGTCGTCGCCCAGGAAGTGCGTGAACTTGCCCAGCGCTCCGCCAACGCGGCCAAGGAGATCAAGGAACTGATCAGCCGGTCAGCGACTGAGGTCCAGGGCGGGGTGGCGCTGGTGCGCTCGACGGGCGAGGCGTTGCTGGAAATCGAGGCACTGGTCAACCAGGTCAACGATCACGTCGCCTCGATCGCGACGGCGGCGCGCGAGCAGTCGACCGGGTTGAACGAGATCAACGGTTCCGTCAATCACATGGACCAGATGACGCAGCAGAATGCCGCGATGGTGGAGGAGACGACGGCGGCAAGCCGCACGCTCGCCGACGAGAGCACCCAGCTGAAGACGCTGCTTTCGAATTTCCGCCTGCGCGGGGCGGAGCAAAGAGCCGGGGCTAGATACACACGGGCAGCGTGAGTTAAGCCACTGAACAAAGGCCGGGAAACCGGCCTTTTTCATTTCCGTCGCGTGCAGATTGTGCCGGTAAGTTTTCATTCACCGTTTTTAATTAAAATTGGAGTGAGTTTTTTCGGTCACTGCCCGGCCAGCCTGCGGAAGCGATAAGAGTATGGCGTTTGTTTCCTTTCCTCGGCGATCCCTTTTGCCCTTGCTGCTTTCGGCGGCGCTGACGACCTGTTCGATCAGCGACGGGCTGGTGCCGCCGGCCAATGTCGACAACGGCACCAGGGTCAGCTCGATCTCGCCGTCGCGGGGGGCAGCGCGCATGGCCCCTGCCGTGCGCATGGCGCCGGTGGAGAGCCAGGCCTCCTATCCGGTTTCCAGTGCGCCCGTCAGCAATAGCCAGGGCTCCGTCGACTATCTCGATACGCCAAACCTTGCCGGCACCGGCCACGCGGCACCGGGGGCGCGAGGAGGTAAGCTGCCGATGATCGACAGCGACGAGGCGCTGGCGGCAGGCCAACCGAGCGGCAACTGGGGCGGCACGCAGGCGCTTGCGATCCCGTCGGGCGGCGTCAACATGGATGACGATCTCGGGGCGGAGCCGGTCGTCGGGCTGGCGCAGGAACAAAACCAGCAGATCGCCGAGGGCAACGCCACCGAGCCGGTTGTCGACGGCATCGGCACCGATAATCCAACGCAGCTCAACCAGTCCATGCGCCAGCCCCCGCAGCAGCCAATGCCGCAGCCGGCGGCCGAGGCACAAATGAGCCGGGCGCCCGCCTGGAACGACGGCAGCCCTGTGGTGGCTCCATCACGTGTTCCCGAAGAGGACGAGAGCGAAGAGGTCGCGATGCTGCGGCCGAACAATCCGATGATGAGCGAACCGGCAGCACCCGTCGATCCCAGCGTCATGCCGTCCTCCGAGCTTGCCTGCCGGCGCGAGCTGAAACGCATGGGCGTACTCTTCGACAACAAGCCGCCGATTTCGAACGGGCCGGCCTGCCAGGTGCCTTATCCGGTGTCGCTGAAGGGACTTTCCGGCAATATCGGCGTCCGCCCCGCCGTGACGCTGAACTGCCAGGTGACGCTTGCCTTCGCCAAATGGGTGAAGAACGAACTGGCGCCGTCTGCCCGCTACCGTTACTGGTCCGGCATCAAGACGATCCAGCCGCTCGGCGGCTATTCGTGCCGACGCATGAACAATAGCCGGCAGAAATACAATCCGATGTCGGAACACGCCCGCGGCAACGCTATCGACGTCGGCAAGTTCGTGCTGAAGAACGGCCACGAGATCGACGTCCGCAAGAAGGGCCTGTTCTCGCTGCGCGAGGGGCGGCTGCTGAAGGCGGTGCGCAGCGACAGCTGCCGTTATTTCAACACCGTGCTCGGCCCCGGCAGCAACCCGGAGCACTGGAACCACTTCCACTTCGATCTTCGCTCCCGCAAGAGCGGCAAGGCCTATTGCGACTGATGCCTGTCCTCCTACACCATGCGGCGGGTGCCGATGTTGCGGCCGCAATTGGGCCGGGCTGGCAGAAAACGGTTCATCCCCGCCGCAGGGCACGCTATAGATCGGCCAAGCGGATTGCCGTTTCGAGAGTTTGATCCATGAGCTATGATTTCCATGTCGGCCAGAAGGTCGTCTGCATCAACGACACCTTCAAGCATGTCAGCATCGACCAGCTGATCCGCAAGGGCGAGATCTATACGATCCGCTGGGTGGGTGAATATACCCATTATATCGACGGCACCTTCATCGGGGTGAAGCTCGCGGAGATCAACCGCGGCAATGACGACGGGCCGGAAGGTTATGGTGCGGCCGACATGCCCTATCGCGCCACGCGGTTCCGGCCGCTGGTGAAGGACAAGATCTCGTCACTGCGCAAGCTGTTGGCGCCGACGCCCGATGCACCGGTAGAACCGAAGGAAAAAACTAGAAAAAAAGAAAAGGTCTGAGTTCTGGCGCGCCGGGATCTCCTGGTGATCCGCCATTGCTGACCGATACATCCGTAGCAGCGGCTGCACGGCGGCTTCGGCACAACCCATCTTGGCCTGCGCGAGGACGTGTTGGAGCGTTTCAGCGATTGGCATCCCTCGCTCGTGGACCCCATCGCCAGAAGCGAGGCGCCGTTGATCGCTAGGCCGCTTTATGCCTTGCCAGTCGGCCACCGCTGGAAGCGCCTGCCAGGCCTCATGCTGATCGGCGATGCCGCGCATCTGATATCGCCCTTTGCCGGCGAAGGAGCCAATCTGGCGATGCTCGACGGCGCGGAACTGGCACAGGCGATCATCGCTGACGGGGACGATATCGAGGCAGCACTCGCCTCCTACGAAGCAGCGATGCTTCCCCGCAGCGAACGTGCCGCCTCGCAATCGGCTGCGGGCCTTGATATGTGCTTTAACGACCAGGCGCCGCGGCGGCTTGTCGACTTCTTCCAGAGCATGCGTTCGGGCGTGGAGGCATGAATGGATGGTGGCGTCTAGATTGTCTGCCGGCCGACTGGCACGCCGGGCTCGCCGAGATCCCAATAGAGGCCTGCCATCAATGCGAGGCCCTCGCGAGCGATGGAGAGGGGAAGATGCTCGTTCGGCGCATGCTGGGAGCATCCCGGATAAGAATGCGGGACCCAGATCGTCGGCAGGTCCAGGGTCTCGGAGAAGGTGTCGTTCGGCAGCGATGCGCCGAGGTTCGGCAGGATGGCCGGCGTCTTGCCGGTGGTGCGGCTGATCGAGGCGACCGCCCAACCGACCCAGGGATGCTTGGGATCGAGACGTGTCGCGTAGAAAATCTCGTCGCTTGCCTGGGCAATCTGCACCTGCGGAAAACCATGGCTGTCGAAGTGCCGTCGTAGCGCCGGCAGTATATCCTTCACATCGACTCCGACGACGAAGCGTAGCTGGCAACGCGCCCAGGCGCGCGGCGGGATCGCGCCGACGGGTGTCTTGGGGTTGCCGGCTTCGAAAGCCAGGATCGCGAAGGAGCTCCAGGCAAACAGTTTTTCGGCTGGCGTCAGCCCAGGTTCGCCCCAGTTCGGATCGATTTTCGCATCGCCGTTGCCATCCTCTGGGACGCAGTCGGCAAGCACATGCCGGACATTGTCGGGGATCTCTTTCGGACACCATTCCGGGATGCGAATTTCGCCCGACGGGCCGGTGATGCTGGCAAGCGCATGGGCGAGTTGGATTGCAGGATCGGAGAGTAGGCCGCCCCAGTTCCCGGAGTGGTGCCCGCCCTTGCGCGCGTCGATCAATATATCGAAGCTGACGGCGCCGCGGGAACCCAAGAAGATAGTCGGCCGTTCGGCAGTGAGCCGCGGGCCGTCTGAGGCGATCAGCACGTCGGCGCGAAACAATTCCCTGTGCGTGACGGCGAGTTCACGCAGGCCGGGCGATATCCGCTCCTCACCCATCTCGATCAGATATTTGGCGTTGAACCCGAGCTTGCCGCGCGTTTCCAGCACGGCCTGGATGGCGCCGATATTGACGGTGTGCTGCCCCTTGTTGTCGGCGACGCCGCGGCCGTACCATCTGCCGTCACGTTCGGTCATCCGCCAGGGCGACAGGCCGTCGTCCCAGTCATCGTCAAGTCCGCGGATCACGTCGCCATGGCCATAACCAAGGACGGTCGGTCGTTCGTGATCCTCGATGCGCTCGGCAAAGAGAAAGGGCCAACCGGTCTCCGTCAATGTGCGGCAGGTGAAACCGAGAGCCTCGAAGGTCGGCCTGATTTCGGTTTCGATATAGTCGAGCAACACCTGCCTGCGATCGGGGTTCTGGCTCTCCGTCGGCATGCCGACACGGCGCGTAAGATCGGTTCGGAACGATCCGGAATCGAAATAGGCCTCTGCTCTTGCTATGGCCGCGTCACGTGTCATGAACCGGAGCATAACATCAGGACAGGCGCATCGAAATGCCCAATCGAATTTCGCCGCTGCCGCTGAGGGTTGCCCGGATAAGGCGCGTTTCCGTATTTTGAAATAAATCGCATCCGATTAAATCGGAATGGTGTTGACATCGGTTTTGGCTGGGCGTATTAGAGCGCATCCGATTTAATCGGATACGAATAAAACCTAAACCGAAGGGATATAACCATGACCGAGAAGCTTCTCTTTACCGGCAAAACCCACATCTCCGGCGGCCGCGACGGCTCTGCACGCAGCAGCGACGGCACGATCGACATCAAGCTGCCGCAGCCGCATCCGGCCGCTGAAAACCTGTTCGGCATCGCCTGGTCGGCCTGCTACATCGGCGCCATCGAACTTGCTGCTGCCCAGAGAAAGATCACGCTGCCTGATGGTCCCGAGGTCGACGCGGAGATTACTCTCAACGCCGACAACGGCTCCTTCTTCCTGAGGGCGCGCCTCAATGTCAGCCTGTCCGGCATCGATCGCGACATCGCGCAGGAGCTGATCGAGGCAGCCCATGACATTTGCCCTTATTCCAAGGCGACACACGGCAATATCGACGTCGAGACCAAGCTTGTCTGAGCGGGCGAGGGCAGACCTCATCGTCGGAGGACTTGATGCGGAGGGCCTGCCGGTCGGCCGGCAGACCTCTTTCTGAGCTAGCAGGCACGGGAAACCTTGCCGATCTGGAGAGCAACCGATGATCAATAGCCACGGCCAGTCGCACCAGGCCTTTGACGAGTTTTCACATGTGCTCGACCCTGATGTCTATGAGCCGTTGCCCGATGACTGGCTGATCGGCATCACTGATGTCGTCAACTCGACCACGGCGATCCGGTCGGGGCGCTATGAAGACGTCAACTATGCTGGCGCATCTGTTATCGCCGCCCTCGGCAATGCCTGGGGATCGTTCGATTTCGCATTCGTGTTTCGCGGAGACGGGGCAGCATTCGCCTTGCCGCCACAGGGCATGATGGCGGCGACATCGGCATTGCGGCAGGTGGCGAGCTTTGCAAGAGCCGATCTCGATCTTACCCTTCGTATCGGGCTGCTGACCGTACGCGAAATCCGCACCAGTGGGCGCGACGTTAGAATTGCCCGCTATGCCGCCTCCGAGAACGCCACCTATGCGATGTTTACAGGGGGCGGGCTCAAATGGGCGGAGCAGCAGATCAAGAACGGCCGGTATCTGGTCAAGCCGGGCCGCTACGCGACGAAGCCAGACCTGACCGGCCTCAGCTGTGACTGGACCCCGTTCCCAAGCCAGCGGGGCGAGATCCTGTCGCTGTTGGTCGAGCCTCGCGATCATATCAGTCCCGAGGTCTTTGCCGCGCTGGCGAAACGCGTCCTTGCGGTTTTCGATGCCGGACCGCGCCAATCTCACCCGCTTCCCGGCGATATTCCTATTCCCGGAGACCGCGGCAGGCAGGTCGATGCGAAAGGCTGGTCGGCGGTCGCTTCCAATTCGGATTTCCGCAAGTTCGATGATGGTTTGCGTTTGACGCTGGACTGCACGCATGAACAGATCGACAAGGTCGAAGCGATCCTCGTTCCGGCGAGGGCGCGCGGTGAGATCAACTTCGGAATGCACCGCCAGTCGCATGCCCTGATGACCTGTCTCGTGCCATCGGACAGGCCGGATTCGCACCTGCATTTCCTCGATGGAATGGGCGGCGGCTATGCCAGGGCCGCCGAGAAGATGGAGGAAGGCGCGCTTGGCGATGTCGTCCGGCATCATGCGCCGTAGCTCAAGACCCAGCCGGCGCGGGATCATGGCCGCCAAGAGATCTAAGCGGGCTTCCCCGTTTCCCGGCTGACCAGGTTTGCGAGCATTTCGCCGAGCTGAGGCGGCGCCAGCTCGGCTTCACCTTCTATCGCGGCGAGGTTAAACCATCTAAGCTCGGTGTGTTCGTCATCGACCAGCCGCGGATACCCGTGCCACTGATCGATGCGATAGACATGGAAGGTGACGGATGCCTCAGGCGGGCCTTCCGATACGAGCTTTCCGGCAAACTGCCAGCGCTGCGGGGTCACGCCTATTTCTTCCATCAATTCCCGGCGCATTGCCGTCTCGGCGTCTTCGCCGTCTTCGATATGGCCGCCCGGCAGGCTCCAGCGATCCGGGTTCGCCTTGCGCATGGAATTGCGTCTGGCCAGAAGAACGGTTCCGTTCTGGCTCAGGGCGCCCATCGCGATCTCGGGCATGTCGTCTTCTCCGTTATGTCAGCAACTGCCGACTGATGCCGCGATCACGATTTCCCCGGTTCGCCCTGCGTTGACCGCAGGAGGTTGTCGCGCAGCGTCGTCACCGATTTCTGCACGACGGGAAAGTCGTCGCCGAGGCCGGTGGCGCCAAGCAGCGCGTCGCCGGGATCAGTTTCAACGAGTTGGCGCCCTGCCGGCGTCAGGCTGACCCGCACCTGCCGCTCGTCGGCGGGATCGCGGTGACGGGTGATATAACCATTCGACTCCAGCTTCTTAAGGATGGGCGTCAGCGTGTTGGATTCGAGAAACATCTTTTCCCCCAACACCCCGACGGTCTGGTCGTCCTCTTCGGAGAGGGCCACCATGGCGATATATTGCGTATAGGTCAGGCCAAGTTCGTCCAGGATCGGCTTATAGGCGCGGCCGAAGGCGAGATTGGCCGAATAGACCGCGAAGCAGAGGAAATTGGAAAGCTTGCGACCGCCCTTGCCCGCCTGCGGAGAGGTGGGTGCAAGTGTGTCAGGCTGTCTGGTTTTAGATGCGGGCATGATTTCATCCTATCCAAGCTCTGAATGCTAGGACTTATATATCGTATCCGATTAAATCGCAACCGCATCGGCGGTTGTTTTCGAATAACCTCTCCCGGCCGTCGCCCCCAGCTTCAGGAGCGCCGGCCCGCTGGCGCCTTGCCGCCTAACCGAACTTCTCTGTCGTATCGGCCTTGCCGAACACCCAGTAGCCGGATGCCTTGATCCAGCTGAGCGGGCAACCTCGTTCCAGCAGATAGGCGCGGATTTCGCGTGTCACCGAGGCTTCCGCCGCGACCCAGATGAATGTTTCCGGCTGGATATCGACCGTACTCAACAGTTTCAGCAGTGCAGTGGCATCGGTTGCCTGAGAGAGAGGCCGGTGCACCCAGTGGAGGTGCAGCTCGGCTGATGTCTCGAAGACTTGCTCTTCCAACGGGCCGGTGACGGCTGCGATTGTGGTGATGACGGTTCCGGCGCTGCTCTCCTGGATCCGGCGGCCGATCGCCGGCAGTGCCGTTTCGTCGCCGATCAGCAGCCATCGTTTTACGGTCTCCGAGACTACGGCGGAGCCCCTTGGACCGCCGATCTCGAGCCTGTCGCCGGGTTGTGCATTGATCGCCCATTGGGTTACCGGGCCTGCCTCATGCAAGGCGAAGTCGATGGTCAGTTTTCGTTCGGCATTGTCGTAGCGGCGCGGCGTGTAGTCACGGCGTTCTTCGCCGCCATCGGCGGCCGGTACGAAAATCTTGATGTGGTCGTCGGGCGCAAGGCTGATGAAATCGCCAAGATCGCCGCCGGACAATGTGATGCGGCGCATGCCGGGGGTGATGTCGACAATGCTTTCGACCGCCAGGGTGCGCCGTCGCGTGTCGTGACGGACCCGTTCGATGCCGGGGGGCGGTGAAATCTGATCTGTGAGTTGATTGTTATCCATGTGTCCTTCCGGGGCTTCTGAAGCTCGATCCGCAGGACACAGTCGCGCAGATCGAAGCCGCAAAGCCGTTCGATCATACGCGTTGAGTGACGTTAACGCTTACGTGGCCGGGTGACCCGGTCATTGATGGCATGATGTAGCCGACGGCGGCCGCATGTGCAACGGCAAGGGAGCCAGCAATGGGGATGATTGCCAAAGTTTAACTTTTCGGCGCCGTTCCGATTGGGCAATGATCGGCCGATCAGCGGTTACAGAGAGGACGATGGACCGCAGAATCCAGGACGTGCTCAACATCTATCACGCGATGAGCCTTCCCAGGGCATCGACTCCGTGCTGTTGGATCTCTGGAAGGATCTCTACCTCCCCTGCCTCGAAGCCTTCTACCCTAAGCTCAATCCGGGCGCGATCATTGTCGCCGACAACATGCTGCGCCCGGGAGGCGATGATCTCAAACGCTACGGCGAAGCTGTCCGCGCCAGGCCCGGGATATCAACCGTGCTGCTGCCGGTCGGCAGCGGGCTTGAGGTCAGTCGGTTCGATTGAGGCTGAGGTGAGATCAGCGGCCATTTTGTTTTTAGTTGCAGAAAAAAAGATGACACGTTTGAAGCTAATTTCCGACACTTTCCCGATCGAAGCTCCGCCATCGCGAGCTTTGGAGATGTGATGTCGGGCATTCTTATCGCCACCCTATTGGCAACGGTTTCAGCAAAGATTCCCGCCGTATTTTCACCGAAGTCGTTCCTGCGCCGAAAGCAATGGTGAAGTCGGCGTATTTTGCCAACTCTGTTGGGGTAAACGTCTGTGTGCCAGTTGGAACGACCGCGGAAGCAATCGGCAATACGTTGGGTACATTCCTGGAAGAAAATCCCGGCATCGCGAGGCCACCGGCGACGAGCTGATGACGACGTTGATCGCCGATAAATACCGCTGCCCCGTGCCGTAAGAACGTCAGGCTCCCCCCGGCTTGTTGGTTTCGATGAAGCGGCTGAGCGAGGTGGCGGCGTTCAGCATGTGGGCGCGCATGCGCCGGGATGCCATCTCACCGTCGCCTTCAGCGATCGCCTGCATGATTGCCTCGTGTTCGTCCCGGGATCGGCGGAGCCGTTCGCCCTGACGCAACTGCGTGCGCCGGAAGGCATTCAGGCGGTTGCGCACGGCGATCGCCTGTTCGGCAAGGAAGCTATTGTGGGTGGCGTGATAGATGGCTTCATGGAATTGGCGGTTGAAGCTGTCATAGGCATCGAAATTTCCGGCTTCGACAGTCGGCTCTGAGAGATCGTGCAGTTCGATCAGATGGCTGCGCTCCAGCGGTGTCATACGGTAGGTGGCGAGCCTGACGCATACGGCCTCGATTTCGGCCACCGTTTCGAACATCTCCATGATGCGCTCCGGCGTCATGCGGGCGACGACACCGCCGCGTCGGGCGCGAAGCTCGACGAGACCGCCCGCCGCCAGCTGACGCAAAGCTTCCCGAACCGGCGTGCGGGAGGCGCCGAAACGATCGGCAAGCTGCTGTTCGTCCAATGCTGCGCCGGCCGCTAGCGTGCCGGTGGCGATCTCGTCCGTCAGGGCGTTGCGGATGCGGTCGGAGAGCAACCCGCGATCATCGCCGTCATCCTCGGTTTCGAAACCACTCGCCATTCCGTTATCTCCGATCTGTTTCAACATCGACGGCTCGATCGATTGTGTATACAAATGCGCTTGACCTGCCCGCTCAGCGTATACACTTATGGCATCACGAAGGTGTTACGTATTCAATAATTGACTTTATATCGGATGGGAATACATAAATCTCCAGCAAGCAGGCTTCTGCATACACCAAGCCGCTTCAAATACCGAATTTGAATAGGACGGGAGCCGCAACGCGGCGAAGGCCAACGCCTCGCGCCGGGCAAAGCAAACCGTGCCGACATGGCATCACAGACCAACCGATTTTGACTTGGCTTCGGTTCTTCGGTCCCGATCCAGCATGCTTTCGATCCTTCAATTCCTGGACGCACAAGGAACCAGATCATGATGATGAACAGACGGACTTTCTCGGCTGCCCTTGTTGCCGGCGCCGCCGCTTCTCTGCTTGCTACCCGCGGTATGGCCGCGACATCCGCTCCCGTTAAGGCGCGCAACGTCGTGCTGGCGCACGGGCTGTTTGCCGACGGCTCGTGCTGGACCGAGGTGATCGCGCGCCTGCAGGAGGCCGGGCTCAATGCCACAGCGGTGCAAAACCCGCTGACGACGCTGCCCGAGGCCGTCGCTGCCGTGAAGCGGGTGCTCGACCGGCAGGATGGCCCGACGGTTCTGGTCGGGCATTCGTTTTCCGGCATGATGGTCACCGAGGCCGGCGTGCACCCTGATGTTTCGGCGCTCGTCTACGTCGCGGCGCGGGCGCCGGATGCAGGTGAGGATTATACCGCTCTCGCCAAAACCTTCCCGACGCCGCCGGCGTCCGCCGGCATCGTCTTCGACGGCGACGAGGGACGCCTCAGCGAGGAAGCCTTCCTGCGTGATTTCGCCGGTGACCTGCCGGAGGCGAAGGCGAAAGTGCTCTATGCCGTGCAGCAACCGTTCCAGAAGGTGCTGCTGACCGGCAAGACGACGCAGGCGGCGTGGCGCTCGAAGCCAAGCTGGTATGCCGTTTCCACCGAGGACAGGACGATCAACCCGGATCTCGAACGCTTCATGGCCAAGCGCATGGGGGCCAAGACGATAGAGGTGAAGGCCAGCCATCTGTCGCTGATCTCCCACCCTGACGAGATTGCCCGGCTGATCATCGAGGCGGCGGGGCAGAACACGAACTGATCTCAGCGGCCGGCAAAGCGGCGATGCCGTTTGCCGGCTTGCTTTGGCGATGCCATGATGCCGCGAGGGGTCGTGTCTCGACCCGTTTCCGTCATTCGGGTTTCAGCAGGTCGACGCTTCTTCGTCTCGCTACAGCCACCGCCTGATGCGGGCCTTGTAGGCGAGATAAGCGTCACCGAATTTCCGCTCGAGATAGGCCTCCTCGCGGGCGACCACGCCGTAGCGGATGACGAGGTAGAACGGCGCCAACAGGATGATGAGCCACAGGCTGTCGAAGGCGACGGCGAGGCCGATGAGGCCGAGGAACATACCGATGTAGATTGGGTTGCGCGTGAAGCGATAGGGGCCTTCGTCGACGATCGTCGTCGTCGGCCGGCTGAGCTGGACCTGTGTCCCCGCCCGGCGGAAGGTTGCTGCCGCCCAGATCAGCAGCGCCAGGCCGGCGAGGAACACGATGCTACCGAGCCCACCGGCAGGCATGGCCGCCGGCAGGAACGGCAGCGCATAAAGCCAGTCGAGCGCAAGCCCTGCGACGACCGTCAGCGCCCAGGCGATCGGCGGCCGCACCGCCGCGCCCGAACTGTCGCGCAAATTACCGTTCGCCTCGTTGATGCCGCCACCCATCCGGTCTCCCCGGTCCCTGGGATTCCAGCGTATGGGGCGCGTGTTTCGTGCCATTTGTCGCGGCTCCTCCACCGGTGAGTCTACCTCGTTTCGAAAGAGATTTGAAGGCGGAGAGGCGCGGTCGAAGTTCGGAACAAGAGGCGGCCGCGGGTGTTAACCGGCAAAGCTTCCATCGAGCTTGCAGCTCCTCGTTTGCGAGACGCCACCATGCCCATCCACTTCAATCATACCATCCTGTCGGCTCGCGACAGCAAGGCCTCGGCAGATTTTCTGGCCGACATGTTGGGGCTACCGGCGCCGCGGCGCTGGGGGCCGTTCTACATGGTCACGACCGACAACGACGCCAATCTCGATTATATGGATACGGAAGGCGAAATCGTCCGCCAACACTACGCCTTCCTGGTCGGAGACGCTGAATTCGAGGCGATATTCAATCGAATTCGTGAGCGGAACCTGCGCTACTGGGCTGACCCCGGCCAGCGGAAGCCGGGCGAGACCAACGACCACGACAGCGGGCGCGGGGTCTATTTCGAAGATCCGAACGGCCATCTGATTGAAATCATCACGCGCCGCTATGGCAGCGGCGGCTGGAATCCGTGAGCTTGGCGCCAAGGGAGGCGATCCCGGTGCCGATCATGGACAATCATACCAGGCGGCAGCATCCCTGAGCGGCGAGGGGCCGCCGCTCCTCTCATATCGGTCGGCGCAGCGGCCTGAACGCTGCTCGAAGCTCGGCGGAGAAGAGCTCCGGCTGCTCCCAGGCAGCGAAATGGCCGCCCTTGTCGACCTTGTGGAAATAGATAAGGTTGCGATAGGCGCGACGGGCCCATGTCTCCGGGGCCTGATAGCTCTCCCCAGGAAAGACGGTGATGGCGACCGGAAGCGCGATCTTGGAGGTCTTCTCCCCGGCCGCAAGGACGGGACTGCGCCCGCCGCCATATTCCCAGTAAATCCGGGCCGAGGAAGCGGCGCTGTTGGTCAACCAGTAAAGCGTGATGTCGTCGAGCACCTCGTCGGGAGACTTTTCGGGATCGCTGCTGTCGTAGGTCCAGTGCGTGAAGCCCGGATGACCGAGCGTCCATGCCGCAAGGCCGGCCGGGGAATCCGATATGGCGTAGCCGATCGTCTGCGGCCTCGTACCCATCATCGTGGCATAGGACCTGTTCCCCATCTTGGCTGCGGCGCTGAGGGCATCGAACGCCGCGCGTTCCTCGGTGGAGAGTCGCTGCGGCGCCGGCCCGCCCGCGGCGAGCACCGCGGCAACTTCGGGCGGCACGACAGCCGGCAGGTTGATGTGGATGCCGAGCAGACCTTGTGGCGCGAGCCGTGCCATCGCGCCGGAGACCGGCGAGCCCCAGTCGCCGCCCTGGGCGACGTAGCTGCTGTAAGCGAGGCGCTTCATCAGTTCCGCCCAGGCCCCCGCGATGCGGTCCGGTCCCCAGCCGGTGCCGGTCGGCTTGCCGGAGAAGCCGTAGCCCGGCATCGACGGAATGACCACGTCGAACGCATCTTCGGCGCGTCCGCCATGAGCGGTCGGATCGGTGAGCGGGCCGATGATCTTGAGGTTCTCGAATACCGATCCCGGCCATCCATGGGTGATGATGACGGGCAGGGCATTCGGATGTTTCGAGTGGACGTGAATGAAGTGGATGTCTAGGCCGTCGATCTCGGTGATGAATTGCGGCAGCGCGTTCAGCTTCGCTTCCGCCTTTCGCCAATCGTAGCCGGTGCCCCAATAATCGACGAGCGGCTTGATCTTTTCGAGCTGTATGCCCTGCGACTGGTCGTCGACCGTCTCGCGTTCGGGCCAGCGTGTTGCCAGCACGCGCCGGCGAAGGTCGAGGAGGTCCGCCTCGGGAGTGTCGACGCGAAACGGGCGGATCGCATCTCCCGTGGCAGCCGATGTCGGATAGGACGGAAACAGGCTGGTCGCGCTCGCGGCGGCGATCCCGATCGCCGCGGTGGTCAGGAACCTGCGCCGGTCGCGGTTCAGGGATTCCGAGCCGGCACTTGTGAGCATTTTGAAGAGCATGGTCATGGCATTGTCTCCTTTGAAGCAGACGCCTTGGGCAAGACTTCGATGAGTTCGGCCGTCGTCAGAATAGCATGGGCGTAGGTCGGGCCGTTCAGCTTGTGCGCAGCATGCATCATTAGGTGCGAGAAGGCGGCCGTCGCGTCGCTCACCAGGGTCGCCGCCGGATCATCTCGATGCGAGGCCGGCCGTATTGCGCAGGTGATCGGGATGCGTGCCGCCGCCCATACTTCTCGCCACCATCGCGACGATGGTTTCGAAGAGTTCGTTCTTTGCCTCGACGGCGGTGATGTCGCCCGACGCGGCGGCATAGGAGAGGGCTTCGGCGGCGCCGAGCATGGCCCAGAGGCCGGCTGCGGCGATCGTGCCGGCACCGGCAAAGGGCGAAAGCGCGATGCGGCATTTCTCGATGAAGGCCGCTTCGTATTCGCGCTTGATCCTTTCGAGTTCCGGCGAGCCGGCAAGTGCTGCGATCACACCGGGGATTTCGCGACCCTGAAGAAGCACGCAGTCGACATAGGAGGTGGCGATGACTGTGGCCCGGTCGGCGAGCGACGGCTGGCTTGCCGCAAGGGCTGCGTCCATCACAGCCGTCTGGCGGGCGTCGAATTCACGGTAGAGCGCTGCGAGCAGGCCGGGGCGGGTTTCGAAATGATCATAGACCACGGGTTTCGTTACGCCCGCCAGCTCGGAAAGCCGGCCGAGGGTCAGCGCTTCCGTTCCCTCGTCACGGGCGATCTGCCAAGCGACGTCGAGCAACTGGCGATGCCGATCCTGTCGCGACAGGCGGCGGCGCGGTTGCGGATCGGTCGGCTGACCCGTCGTTTCGGCGCTTGACATCACTATATACCAAAAGTAACTTACTGAAAGTAGCTTACCAAAGGTATACAGCCCGCGACTTCCGTCCGCAATCATTCAACAGGAGTTTTCTGCATGCACGCGCTCATCGTCGTCGCGCATCCCGATCCCCAGTCGCTCACCCACGGCGTCGCCGCCCATCTTGCCGAAGGTGTCACACTGTCCGATGCCGGTCATTCCGTCGAGTTTGCCGATGTCGCGGCCGAGGGCTTCGATCCCCGGTTCACCGCGGCCGATATCGCTCTGCATCTGAGGAAAGGGGTGCTGCCCGCCGACGTTGCCGCCGAGCAGGCAAGGATCAACCGCGCCGATGCGCTGGTGCTCGTCTATCCCGTCTACTGGTGGTCGATGCCGGGGCTGCTCAAGGGATGGATCGACCGGGTGTTCACGAATGGCTGGGCTTACGACGATCGCGCGGATGCCGGGCTGGTGAAGCTGCTTGGCCGCCTGCCGGTGCATCTGGTCGGCCTCGGCGGCGCCGATGCGGGGACCTATACGCGGCACGGCTATTTCGGCGCGATGAAGACGCAGATCGATCACGGGATCTTCGACTATTGCGGCGCCCGCGTCGTGACATCCGAGTTCATGCTCGAAACCGGACCGGACCATGCGAACGCCCATCTGGAGACTGCGCACGCCGTTGGCCGCAGGCTCTTCGTCACATCCGGGCGATACGAGGCGACTGACGCCGCGTAAAGGTGTCCGGTATTCAAGCAGGGTTTATCGGCTGGCGCGGGCGAAGCCTTGCGCCGCCGGCTTTTTCACGAGACAAGCCTTGGATGAGCTTTCCCAAGACACATCCCTTCGCCTTCGATCCGACCTACGGCATGAAGCTCGACGAGCTTCTCGCGATCGAGCCGCCGGATGAGCCCGAGGGTTTCGACGATTTCTGGCAGGCGCGTTATCTCAAGGCGCTGACGGTCGATCCGCAGCCGGTGCTTTCCCGCAGCCGGATCACTCATCCCGACTGGCATGTGCTCGACCTCGTCTATCTCTCGACCGGCGAGTTCCGAATCGGCGGCTGGCTGCTCCTGCCGCGTGCGGGGCAGGTGCGGCGCGGCCTCGTCGTCGGGCACGGTTATGGCGGACGGGATCGTCCTGATTTCGACCTACCGGTCGAGGAAACGGCGCTCATCTTTCCCTGCTGCCGCGGGCTGTCGCTCAGTGCCCATCCGCCGATCTCCGAGAACCCATCCTGGCACGTGCTGCACGACATCGACAGACCGGAGGCCTATATCATTGGCGGCTGCGTCGAGGATATCTGGCTCGCCGTTTCGACGCTTACGGCACTTTATCCCTGGCTTTCAGGGCATGTCGGCTATAGCGGCATCAGCTTCGGCGGCGGCATCGGGGCGATGGCGATCGCCTATGACGAGCGCATCGATCGTGGCCATCTGGCGCTGCCGAGCTTCGGGCATCAACCGCTGCGGCTGATGCTGCCGAGCGTCGGCAGCGCACAATCGGTGCAGGAATATCATAAGAAACACCCGGATGTGCTTGGGACGCTTCGCCTTTACGATGCGGCTAACGCTGCTTCCCGGATCAAGGTGCCGATGCTGACGGCGGTTGCGCTGTTCGATCCTGCGGTGGCACCGCCCTGCCAGTTTGCTGTCGCGAATGCGATACCAAAATTTAATGAAATCTTCATCCTGGATGCGGGGCATTTCGACTATCCTGGCAGCGCTGAGCAAGAGGCGGTTCTCTGCGACAAGGTGGGACAGTTTTTCAGGGTGCCATGAACCGCGAATATCTGCGCTGGTACAGTCAGCGGCTGCATCGAGACATGCAGATGCTGGTGTTCGGCCATGCCGGCGCCAAGGTGTTGGTCTTTCCGACGCGCGACGGGCGCTTCTTCGAATATGAGCAGCTCGGCCTGGTCGGAAGCCTTGCCGACAAGCTGCAAGCCGGACAACTTCAGTTCTATTGCATCGAGGGACTGGCGGCCGAGACCTTCTATGCCTTCCACCACCACCCGGCCGAGCGCATCCGCCGGCATGGCGCCTTCGAGGATTATATCCTGCACGAAGTGCTGCCGCTGATGGCGGCGAAGAACCCGCATGTCTGCACCATCGTGCACGGCTGCAGCCTCGGCGCCTTCCAGGCGGCAAGCCTGTTCTTTCGTCATCCGCATCTCTTCCACAAGCTCGTCGCCTTTTCCGGCCGCTATGATCTGACGATGAAGGTGGTATCCTTCGGCGACCTGTTCGACGGCTATTACGATGACAGCGTCTATTTCCACACGCCGGCGCATTTTCTTCCAGGGCTCGGCAGCGACTGGCGGCTCGACAGGCTGCGTGAGCGCGATATCGTTCTCACCATTGGCGACGCCGACCCTTTCCTTGACAACAACCGCTATCTCAGCCGGCTGCTCGCGGACAAGAATGTCGGCCATCAGCTGCATGTCTGGGATGGACGCGCCCACCGCGCCGGCGCCTGGAGGAAGATGGCAGCGCTTTACATCTGACGGACGTGGTCATGGCCAACGCAAAGCCGCCGTTGCCACCGGCGCGTCCCAGAGGGCGATCTCCTCGTCGGTCAGCAAAGCAAGGGTGACGGACAGCCCCTGCATGTCGAGCGAGGTGACGTAGGTTCCCACAAGCGAGCGCTCGATCGGGATACCTCTCTCCTCGATGAAGCGGCGGGCGCCGTTATAGGCGAGGTAGAGTTCGGCTGGCGGCGTGCCGCCGAGGCCGTTGACGAAGAGCAACGCCTTGGTATCAGACGCTGCCGCGACGTCGCTGGCGATGGTCTGGCAGAGATGGCCGATGATGGCGTCGGAGGCGGCGAAGGGCTGCCTGGCATGGCCGGGCTCGCCATGGATGCCGACGCCCACTTCCATTTCGTCAGGCCCCAGCGAAAACGTCGTACGCTCGGTCTGTGGCACCGTCACGCCGTTCAGCGCCACGCCCATCGAGCGGATGCGTGTGTTCAATCCCTCGCCGAGCTGCTTCAACTCGGCCAGCGACATGCCGCGTTCAGCCGCAGCACCGAGGAGCTTTTCGACGATGAGCGTTCCGGCGACGCCGCGCCGGCCGCGGCCTTCGGCTGTTCTCGACGTTTCGATATCGTCGCTGACGACGACCGTGTCGAGGCTGTGGCGGTCGCCGACCATCTCGATCGCCATTTCGAAATTCATCAGATCGCCGTCGTAATTCTTGACCACCAGCAGGCAGCCGGCGCCGGTATCGGCCTCCTCGATGGCGGCAATGATCTGGCTCGGCGTCGGCGAGGTGAAGATGTGGCCGACGCAGGCGGCATCCAGCATACCGTGGCCGACGAAGCCGATATGCATCGGCTCATGGCCGGCGCCGCCGCCTGATATAAGCGCCACCTTTTCAGGCGTGAGATGGCGACGGCGGATGAACCTGCGCTCGGGGCCGAACACTACCAAGGCCTCATGGGCGCGCACGAAGCCTTCGACGCTTTCGGCGACCATGGTTTCCGCAGTGTTCATGAACTTCTTCATCAAGCCCCTCCCAAGGCCAAAAGCATTACGTTACGTCAATCAGCTCACTCGTCATTCCGCACCCGATATCGCGACGATCTTCTGCACCAGATCGGAGATCGCCTCTTCCAGCAGCCGGTTTTTCCTGTCGTCGCCGAAGTCGGGCACCATCAGCGACAGGTGCCGCAATTTCTCGGAATGGCCGAGGTCCGGCAGCTTGCCGGGATGGGCGGCTTGATAGGCTTCGAGAAAGCGCTCCTGTTCGGCGGCGCTGAAATGGCAGACGCGGACGATCGTCGCGAGATGGCGCGCCGGCAGCGGCGTTGCATAGGTCGGGCTGGTGATCTGCGTGACGAAGCTGCGATGTTTTCCAAGCGCCGTCGCCAGGCGCTGGCGCGTGCCCGATGGCCTGTTGTCGATGATCTGCGCCAGAATGGACTTGTAGGCGATAATGGCGTCTTCGGTGTCTTCGCGCGCCATTCTACTCTCCGGCTGCCCTTGTGCCATCGGCGTTGAGGCCGATGATCGCCGATCTTATCGCGGGACGCCGGGCCGGCGCCACGGAAAAATGCCGGAGGCCGGCGGCGAGCAGCCCGGGCAGATCGTGCGGATTGCCGGCCATGTCGCCGCAGATGCTAACCGGCTTACCGGCGGTCAGCTTCACCGCCTGGGCAAGCAGCCGGAGCACGGCGGGTGCAGCCTTGCCGGCATCGGCGTCGATATCGTCGCGGGCAGAGGCGGCAAGATATTGGGTGAGGTCGTTGGTTCCGAAGGAGAAGAAGGCCGCTGTCCCGAAGGTGTCGAGCATCAATGCGGCTGATGGTACTTCCACCATCATGCCGATCGGCGGCATCCGGTGGGGCAGGGCACGGCGGCCGAGCTTTTCGGCTTCCTCGCGGAACAGCTCGCGCATCCTGTCGATTTCGTCGGGAAAGGTCACCATCGGCAGCATCACCGACAGCCTGCCGAAGACGGCGGCGCGCAGCAGGGCGCGGGCCTGGACGCGGGCGATTTCCGGCCGGGCAAGCAGCAGCCGGATGCCGCGCAGGCCAGAAGTGGAGAGAGCCGGCAGGTCTTGGAGGCCGGCGAGCGGCTTGTCGCCGCCGATATCGAGCATTCTTATGATCACTGGCCTGTCGCCCGCCTGTTCCAGCACCCGGCGATAGATCGCCAACTGCCGTTCCTCGTTGGCGGCATCGGCGACCGAAGCGACTGAAAATTCCGAGCGCATCAGGCCGACGCCTGCCGTTGCCGGATCGAGCGCATCGATCTCGGCGGGATCGTTGATGTTGATCGAGAGCAGGATCGGCACGCCGTCCGCAGTGCGCAGCTCGCCGCCGGTAGTTTGCGTGTCGCCGGCGGGTTCTTGTGCAGGCACCAGGGGCGGGATCAGCATGCTGCCCGCCTGCAGGATGACCGCACCGGCGTTGCCATCCACGCTGACAGGATCTCCGTCTGCGACTGAAAAGCGGCCTGTGCCGACCACCATCGGCACCGATTTCGCCCGGGCGAGCAGGGCGACATGACCGGCAGTGCTGCCTGCGAACAGTGCGATACCGCCGCCTTTTGACCAGTCATGGGCGAGAAAGCGGCTCGGCTCCATATCCTTGCCGACGAAGACCGAACCGGGCGGGAAATCGGCGATCGGGGTGCCGGCGAGCGCGCCGAGCACACGGTTCTTGATGTCGAGAATATCGACGGCGCGTGCCCGCATCTGCTCTTCATCGGCCGCTTCGAGTTCGCCGATATAGGCATCGAGGGTAGCGACCCAGGCAAAGACGACGTTCTCGTCGGCTTCGATGCGCGCGCCGGTCGCTTCCGCGATCGACGGATCGCGCAGCACCTCGATCTGGAAATCGATGATATCCCGGCTTTCGGCATCGGCTCCCTCGGCAAGGTGCTCGAGTTCACCGATCGAGATGTCGATCGCCTTCTCCAGCGCGCCGTATCCACCAACGGCTCGGGACGCAGGGGCAGCGTCCTGCCACTCGGCAGCGGAAGGAGCCTTCGGCTCCTCCGCGAGAAAGGCCGGGCCGGATGCGATGCCCGGGGATGCGCTCTTTGCTTTCAGTCTAAGCGGTTCGGCCATGTTTCTTTTCCTCATCGAAGTTGCGCTCGATGAGTTCCTTCAGCGCGCGGATCGCCTCTTCGGCGAGGATGCCGTCGGCGCGGATCCGGAGGATCGACCCTTTTCGGATTTTCGCGCCCATGATCTTGATGATGCTCTTGCCGTTCAGCCAGACGTCGCTGCCGTTGACGGCGATCTCGATCGAACAGGGGAAGGACTTGGCAAGCCGCGTGAAGGTGACGGAGGGGCGGGCATGCAGCCCGACGCCGTGCTTGACTTCCACCTCCGTCTGGCAATTCACGTGCAATGGATGGGGCTCCTGTTTTTCACTACGCAATCCGCTCGTCATCAGGGGGACAGTTCCTCGGCCGTGGCGACGACCTTGGCCAGCGACGCGCCCCCCGACGCCTCGGCGGCGGCGATGACGGCGCCTTCGACGAGCGGCGCATTGCAGATGGAGACGAGCGCCGACCGGGGAAGCCCCAACATTTCGATCGCCATTTCGCTGTTGGTTTCGGCGCCGCCGAGATCGACGAAGACGGCGACGCCGGCATCGGACCAAGCGGCCTCGATTGCCCTCAGGATGCCGCCGGCATTGGTGCCGAGTTCGCCATGGGCATTGCCGCCCGACCAGGCGAGCGGCACACAGTCGCCCACCATCTGCCTGATCATGTCGGCGATCCCCCTTGCCACCAGCGGCGAGTGGGAGACGATCACGATACCCACATTTGCGGTCTTTCCAATCATTGCGGACGGTGCTCCCCGAGATAGCGGCAGATCGCCGTGGTCAGCAGCGCGCAGCTCGACGCGCCGGGATCGACATGACCGATGGAGCGGTCGCCGAGATAGGCGGCGCGCCCGCGCATCGCCTTCATGTCAGCGGTGCGGTTGGCAGAACGCTCGGCCCTGCGGGCGATTGCGCCGAGCGGAGAGCGGCTGGCGAGTGCTGCATGCACGGGATAGAGCACGTCAAGCAGGGTTTTGTCGCCGGCATGCGCCCGACCGCGTCTCGCGACGGCATCGATCGCCTGTTTCAGCACCTGCGAAAAATCGGGCTTTTCGTTGCTCTTGCGAAGCTCGCGGCCGATCTCCATCAGCAGCGTGCCGTAGAGCGGCCCGGCCGCACCGCCGACATTCATCACCAGCGTCAGGCCGATCTTTTCCATGGCGTCGGGGAAGGGCAGGCTGGACAGGCTCTCGCCTTCGGCGCTCACCGCCTCGCAGCCGCGCCGCATATTGGTTCCGTGATCGCCATCGCCGATGGCGCGATCGAGCGCACAGAGGTGATCGCTGTTTTCCGCGATCGTCGCGCGGCACACCTCGATCAATCCTGCCACAAGCACCGGTTCCGCCTGCACTGCCATCCTCCCTGTCGCCGCGCCTCCCGCGGGCTTTTGAATTTCACGCCAGTCAGGCGAGGCTTGCCACCACGCCGAACGCGCCGGCAACCGCGACGGCGCCGGGATCGGCAACGCCCGCCAGATCCCTTTCGCCGACATAGGAGGCGCGTCCGGCTCTCGCCTTCATCATCGTCTTCGTCGACTCGGCACCCGCTGCCGCTGCCTTTGCCGCAGCGACGACATCGCCGGATGCGAGCGCCTGCAGGGCAGGCGACAGCGCATCGACCATCGTCCGATCGCCGACTGCGGCTCCACCATAGAACGTCATCCTGTCGAGCCCGGCAAGAAGGGCTGCTGATATATCGACTTTGTCAGCCATCGCCTTTGCTGCGGCGGTGAAGAAGATCGACAGCAGCACGCCGCTCGATCCGCCCATGCTGGTGCCGAGGATATCGCCGAGCGAGGCAAGCGTTGCCGCCGGCCGGTCGAGCGGCAGTGTGTCGAGGCGGGCCAGCACGCTGCGGGCGCCTGAGGCCACCGTCGAGCCGGTATCACCATCGCCGACGCGGCCGTCCAGGCGGTTGAGTTCGCTTTCCTGCGAGATCAGATGCTCACAGAGCGCTGTGATCAGGCGCCGGTTATGGTCATTCTCCCCGGCCGTGCCATTGGCGCCGTTCAAGCCGGCTGATGTTCTCGGTGCGGCGATGACCTCGATCTCGTGGCGTTCGACGGCCGGCATCCAGGCATGTGGCTCGACCGCTGCCGTCAGCGCTGCCTCACGCACGGCGTCGAGCCGGATCAGCGACAGCGAGAAGCCGTTCATGTTGAGCGCCGTCATCATCGGCGCCGGGCCGATGATCAGCCGGACGCGGCGGCCAAGCGGCGAGGATAGCACGACGTTGGCGATGACGGTCATTTCGAGCGGCGGCACGGCGCCGAGATTGTTGATGAGGAGGCAGTGGCTTGCCCCTTCGCGCAGCGCAGGCGATAGGCGCGCCACCATGGTGGAGACGATATCGGCGACCGGCTGCAGCGCGATGCGCTCGACGCCGGGCTCGCCATGGATGCCGAGGCCGAGTTCGCCTTCGTTCTCGCCGAGACGGTCCTCATGGGCTTGGCCGGGCACACTGCAGGTGGAAAGCGACATGCCGAGCGAGACGATATCGCCGGCCGCAGCCGCGGCATGGGCTGCGACCGTCTTCAGGTCCTCGCCCCTTTCGGCGTGATAGCCAGCGATCTTGTGGACGAACAGCGTGCCGGCGACGCCGCGCGGCTGGTTGATGCCGGGGATGGCGATATCGTCGGCGACGATGACCATTTCGACGTCGAAGCCCTCGGCGCGCGCCTTCTCGGCGGCGAGGCCGAAATTCAGCCGGTCGCCGGTATAGTTCTTGACGATCAGCAGGGCGCCCTTTTCGCCGGCGACGGCGCGGATCGCCGTCAGCACGGCATCGACGGTCGGCGAGGCGAAAATCTCGCCGGATACGGCAGCCGTCAGCATGCCCTTACCGACGAAGCCGGCATGGGAGGGCTCATGACCGGCGCCGCCGCCGGAGATGATCGCCACCTTCGACTTGTCCCAGTCCGCGCGCAGGATCACCTTGATGTCGGGAAAGCTGTCGAGGCGGGCAAGACGACCCTTGCTGCTCGTCAGAAGCAGACCGTCCAAGGCTTCGGTGACGATGTTTTCCCTGCGGTTGAAGAAGTGTTTCATCGATTGAGACCCGTCTGTTTGTTTTTCATGCCATCATCACGCTGTTTGCCGGTCAGGACAGGCGCTGTCCAGCCGCATCGAAATAAAGCGGATCGCGCAGCGTCAGGCTGATCCGGTCGCCCGGCGCGATCGCCAGATATGGATCTGCAAGTGTGACGAGCTTGTGATTGCCAGCCTTGATGTGCAGATGGTTCTGGTCGCCCAGATGCTCGATCCAGTCGATCTCGGCATTGGCTTCCTTGCCGACAATGATGTCGAGATGTTCGGTGCGCGCGCCAACGGTTTTCGTGCCAGCCGGCGGCTGACCGCCGGGAAGCAGGTCGGCCGGCAACAGGTTGATATGCGGCTGGCCGAGGCGGGCGGCGACATGCAGGTTGGCGGGATTGCCGTAGATCTCGCGCGGCGTTCCCACTTGCATCAGCCGTCCCTCGGCAACAATGCCGATACGGTCGGCCATGGTCATAGCTTCCACCTGGTCATGAGTGACATAGAGCAGCGTCGAGCCGAGTTCCTTCTGGATACGCTTCAGCTCCAGACGCAGTTCTGCGCGCAGCTTGGCGTCGAGCGAGGACAAAGGTTCATCCATCAGATAGATCGCCGGCCGGCGCACCAATGCCCGGCCGATCGCGACACGCTGCATCTCGCCGCCGGAAAGCCTGGTCGAGCGGTTCTCCAGCTTGTGGTCGATCCTGACCATGCGCGCGACCTCGCGGACGCGGCGGTCGATTTCTTCGGCGCTCGGTTTGCGGACCGGCGCCTTCAGCGGGAAGGCGAGATTCTCGTAAACCGTCATATGCGGATAGAGCGAATATTGCTGGAAGACGAAGGCGACGTCGCGTTCGGCGGGGGCTTCGGCGGCGACATTGCGGCCGCCGATTTCGATGCGGCCGCTATCGGGCTTTTCGAGACCGGCGATCAGCCGCAGCGTCGTGGTCTTGCCGGCGCCGGTGGGACCGAGCAGCACGACGAACTCGCCGTCGCGGATCGAAAGATCGAGGTTGGACAGAGCCTCGGTGTCGCCGAAGCGCTTGGTGAGGTTCCTGAGGGTGACATCAGCCATGCCGGGTCTCCTGATAGAGCGAGGATGGCACCGCGCGGCCGGACGTGCAGTCGAAGAGCGCGAGTTTCGCCGGATTGAATTCCAGGCCGACCCTCTCGCCGATCTGGAAGCTGCGATTGGCGGGAACGCGGGCCTTGATCAGTCCACCAGGGGTTTCCACAGCAACGACCTGGTTGGTGCCGAGATATTCGCTGCCATAGACGGCGCCGCGGAGTGCCGAGGCGTCACTGAAGCGGATATGCTCCGGCCGCACGCCGAGCGCCAGCTCGCTTTCGGGCATGTCCTGGTGGATCTCGGGAACGGCGACGTCGACGCCGTCGAGCAGGATGGAGCGGTCGCCGCTCTTCAGGCCCGAGGTGAAGCGCATGAAGTTCATCGGCGGCGAACCGATGAAATCGGCGACATACATGGTCGCCGGCTTGGCATAGATTTCCTGCGGCGTGCCGAACTGCTCGATGACGCCATGGTTCATGACGGCGATCTTGTCGGCCATCGCCATCGCCTCGTGCTGGTCATGGGTGACGTAGACGGTGGTCGCGTGGATGCGGTTGTGCAGTTCGCGCAATTCGTGGACCATGATCTCGCGGAACTCGGCGTCGAGTGTGCCGAGTGGCTCGTCCATCAGAAAGCATTTCGGACGCCGGACGATGGCGCGGCCGAGCGCCACGCGCTGCCGGTCGCCGCCGGCAAGGCCCGAGACCGAGCGGTTTAGAATATGGTCGATCTGCAGAAGGCGGGCGGTCTCTTCGACGCGCTGGCGAATTTCGGCCTTGGGCATTCCCTGCGACAGCAAGGGAAAGCCGATATTCTTGCGCACGTTCATATGCGGGTAGAGAGCGAAGAGCTGAAAGACGAAGGCGATGTCGCGGGCGCTGGCGCGGTTGAAAGTGACGTCTTCGCCGTCGAGATAGATCTTGCCGCTGCTCGGCAGCTCGAGGCCGGCGATCATGCGCAGCGTCGTCGTCTTGCCGCAGCCGGAGGGGCCTAGAAGCGCCAGGAACTCGCCGTCATGGACGGTGAAGCTCGAATCCTGAACGGCGACGAAGCTGCCGAATTCCTTGCGGAGATTTTCAATCCGGATGTCCGCCATGGTTCACTCCGGGAATTTCGAGACGATGATGAACATGACGGTGCCCATGAGCAGGGTGACCAGCGAATAGGTGTAGAGCACCAGCAGGAAGGGCTGGAACAGCATCAGGAAGCCGAGCCCGATCAGCACGGTGGCGATGGTCTCCATCGGGCCGCGGCGCAGGAAGAACGGCCGTTTCGGACGATGAGGGGCTGATGTTTCGATCAGATGGCTCATTTGCGGACGGCTCCGAAGGTGATGCCGCGCAGCAGCTGCTTGCGCAGGAGAATGGTGAAGACGAGGATCGGGATCAGGAAGATCGTCGTGCCGGCGGCGACGGCCGGCCAATCCTGTCCGCCTTCACCGATGATCGTCGGGATGAAGGGCGGCGCGGTCTGGGCCTCGCCCGAGGTCAGAAGCGCGGCGAAGGCATATTCGTTCCAGGCAAAGATCAGGCAGAAGATCGCGGTCGCGGCAATGCCGGTCGTTGCCTGCGGCAGCACGACCTTGCGGAAGGCCTGCAGTCTCGTATAGCCGTCGATCATCGCCGCTTCCTCGTATTCGCGCGGGATTTCGTCGATGAAGCCCTTGAGCAGCCAGACGGCGAGCGAGACGTTGACGGCGGTGTAGAGCAGGATCATCCCCAAGGCCGTGTCCGACAGCCCGAGCTCGCGATACATCAGGTAGATCGGGATGGCGACGGCGATCGGCGGCATCATGCGCGTCGACAGGATGAAGAACATCAGGTCGTCGGCGAGCGGTATCTTGAAGCGGGAAAAACCATAGGCGGCGAGCGTGCCGAGGAAGACCGCGAGGAAGGTGGAGCCGAAGGCGATTACCAGCGAATTGACGAAGCGCGGCAGGAAATTCGACGGGCCGGCGATCACCATGTTGCGCTTGCGCGTCACCTCATCGCAGGTGCCGACCGGCGCCGGCAGCGAGGCGATATAATCAGGCGTCTGCCGCGTGCGTGTCGTGAACAGATTGCAATAGCCCTCGAGCGACGGCGTGAAGACGATCTTCGGGGGGTAGCTGATCGAATCCGGCGGCGACTTGATGCTGGTCAGGAAGATCCAGACGAGCGGGATGAGGGTGATCAGCGCATAGAGAACGACGATGGTGCCGGCGATGCGTTTGCTGGACAAGCTCGGTTCGACGACCGAATGGGCGGAGTTGGCGGCGCTCATCGTTGTTTCACCTTGTTCAATGCCTTGACGTAGATGTTGGCGAGGCCGAACACCGCGACGAACAGGATGATGGCGAAGGCTGAGGCCCGGCCGGTCGCCCAGCTTTCGAAGGCAGCGCGTTTCAGCGTGATCGAAGCGACCTCGGTGACCGAGCCCGGCCCGCCGCCGGTGAGCAGCGTCACCATGTCGAACATCTTGAAATTCTCGATGCCGCGGAAGAGCACCGCGAGCATGATGAAGGGCAGGGCCATCGGCACGGTGATCCACCAGAACTGACGCCACGGGGAAGCGCGGTCGACCTCGGCCGCCTCATAGATATAGTCGGGGATCGAGCGCAGGCCGGCCAGGCAGATCAGCATCACATAGGGCGTCCACATCCAGGTATCGACGATGATGATCGCCCAGGGCGCCAGTGTCACGTTGCCGAGCATCTGGATATCCGATGTCGGAATGCCTGTGACCAGCGACACGGCATAGGCGAAGAGGCCGATCTGCGGCTCGTAGAGAAAGCGCCAGAAATTGCCGACGACGGCCGGCGACAGCATCATCGGGATGAGGATGATCGTCGTCCAGAAGGCATGGCCGCGAAACTTGCGGTCGATCAGATAGGCAAGCGTAAAGCCGATCACTGTCTGCAGCACGATTGTCCAGAAAACGAAATGCGCGGTGGTCTGCATCGCCTGCCAGATATCGGGATCGTTGAGGACGCGCTGGTAATTTCCGAAGCCGACACCCAGGACCGGCGCATTCGGCCGGTTGGCGCGGTAATTGGTAAAGGAGAGATAGACCGCCCAAAGCAGCGGGAAGATGTTGATCGCTAACAACAGAGTGATGGCAGGTGCAATGAACAGCCAGGCGATCGCCCTGTCGGAGAGGCCGCGGACGCGCCGGGCGACCGAGACCGGCGTTGCCCTTGCAGTCGCGTCGGCGGCCTTCTCGACGATGGAAGAATGAGACATAGTCAAGTTTCACCCGGTCTTTTGGGATATGGGGATCTGGCGGCCCGGCTCGTCTGCCGATCCGGGCCGCCATCCAGAGAAGGATGGCGCGTGTCAGAGTGCCACGTGTCTGCCTTCGCACTGGGTCTGGCCGGACATTAGATCTTTCCATCGTCCTTGAAGACGTCACCCCAGTCTTTTACCAACCCGTCGAGCGCTTCCTTGGCGGTGCCATTGCCGGCGACCACGTAGTTGTGGACGCGCTTCTGCATGGCCTGCAGCAGCGAGGCGTAGCTCGGCTCGGCCCAGAAGTCCTTGACGATCGCCATCGAGTCCAGGAAGGCCTGGGCATAGGGCTGGCTCTTGGCAAAGCTTGGCGCGTTGACGACGGAATTCAGGCAGGAAAAACCGCCGAGTTCCCACCACTTGGCCTGCACATCGGGCTGTGCGAACCACTTGATGTATTGCAGGGCGGCGTCGCGCTTGTCGGAATAGGAGACGACCGAGATGCCCTGGCCGCCGAGTTGGGCGAAATGGGCCTTTTCAGCCGGATTGGGGAAGAAGCCGATCCTCTCGCCGCCGACCTTCTCGTCCTTGTAGAGGCCGGGCCAGGTGAAGGCGAAGTTCATCTGCATGGCGACCTGGCCGGATTTGAAGGCGTCGGCGGATTCGACCATGTAGACGTTGGAGCTGCCGGGCGGGGTGCAGCAATCATAGAGGGATTTGTAGAATTCGAGGCCCTTGACCGCATCGGCCGAGTTGACGAAGCCCTCCATGTCATAGGGCTTCTTCGGGTTCTCGTACTGGAATCCCCAGTCGTAGAGCACGTTGGTCACGCCCATGGTGATGCCTTCGGAGCCGCGCTCGGTATAGATCGAGGCGCCATAGACGGTCTTGCCATCAATCTCGCGTTTCTGGAAGAACTCGGCGATCTGCTTCAGCTCGTCGTAGGTCTTCGGCGCGGCGAGGTCCCGTCCGTATTTCTCCTTGAATTCCTTCTGCAGTTCCGGTTTCTCGAACCAGTCCTTGCGGTAGGTCCAGCCGACGACGTCGCCCATGGCGGGCAGCGCCCAGTAGTTCGGGGTGTTCTTCGGCCATTCCGAGTAGCCGACGACCGTCGCCGGCACGAAGTCATCCATCTTGATGCCTTCCTTGTCGAAGAAGTCGTTGAGCTTGACGTAGTGGCCATTCTCGGCCGAGCCGCCGATCCACTGGCTGTCGCCGATGATGAGATCGCAGAGCTTGCCGTGCGAATTCAGCTCGTTGAGGAAGCGGTCGGCATAACTCGTCCAGGGAACGAATTCGAACTTCATCTGCGTGCCGGTCTTGGCGGTGAAATCCTTCGACAGCTCGACCAGCGCATTGGCGGGGTCCCATGCGGCCCAGCACAGCGTCAGTTCATCGGCTTTGGCGAGATTGGGCAATGCCGACGACATGACGAATGCCGTGGCCAGCCCGAAAAGGGCTTTCGATGTTTTCTGCATAAGTTCCTCCCAGAACCAAGGGCCGGCTCCCCGCCGGCGTCGCATGTTCACCCACTTCAGAGAATGCTCACATGAACTCCTCAATCATCATGTTTAGCAATATGTTTAGTGATATCTGTTTTTATAAACATTGCAAGCGCCAATCGTTGCTGCAACGCGACAGGTGTCGCGTCCCATAGGCGGATACTTCGAGAGCCGATATTTTCGCAGATCGCGAAAAATTCTTGGCGAGCGTACCGATGCAGCGACATCTGGCCTCGCTGCGACATCGATCGCACGGTATGGACTGCACGCCGCTCCTGTTTTTCCCCGGAGCGGTTCAAGCTTGGCCTCGCTTCGGTGGGGCCTTTTTCTTGAATCCTTTCTTGGGTCGATGCCGCGACGTATCGGGCCGCATCGGGAATATTCCCGCGCAGTGCGAGATTTAGCCTTTCCGGCCGGCTGCAACGGGCGTATTCAGCCAGTGTGCGGCTTCCATATCCGCGCTCCTCCGCGCGGCAGATCTCCGATCGGCTTCCTTCCCGTTTGCCTGCCGCGTCATCCGGAATTTTTATTGGCAGATCGATGACGACGGCAGAGACGAGCGAGAATGGGCAAGAGGCCGCGAGCGGCCGCCAGGCGAAGATCGTGGCGCTGGTCGTTGCCGTTTCCTTCTTCATGCAGATCCTCGACGGCACGATCGTCACCACCTCGCTGCCGCAGATGGCGGCGAGCTTCGGCGTGCAGCCGGTGTCGATGAGCATCGGCATCACCGTTTACATGCTGACGATGGCCGCCTTCATTCCGCTGTCGGGCTGGCTCGGCGATCGGTTCGGCGCGCGCCGCATCTTCCTAATGTCGATCGCCGTCTTCACCGGCGCCTCCTTGTTCTGCGGGCTGTCCGGCAGTCTTGCGGAATTCGTGCTGTGGCGCGCCGTCCAAGGGGCGGGCAGTGCACTGATGACGCCGGTCGGGCGCATCATCGTGCTGAAGAACGCCCGCAAGTCGGAACTCGTCCAGGCGATCGCGCTCATCACCTGGCCGGCGCTGACGGCGCCGGTGATCGGCCCGGTGCTCGGCGGCTTCATTACCACCTATGCCAGCTGGCACTGGAACTTCCTCATCAATATCCCGATCGGCATTCTCGGCATCGCGCTGGTGCTGCGTTTCGTGCCGGAGCAGCGCGAGACCAATCCCGGCCGGCTGGATCTCGTGGGCTTTGTGCTGAGCGCCGCCGGGCTGACCTTCCTGCTCGCCGCCCTCGAACTTTCGGTCAAATGGGACGGCGGGCTTTTACCCATCATATCAATGCTGGCGGCGGGCATCGTGCTGTCAGTCATGGCGACGCGGCATTTCCTCGCCGTCGACAATCCGCTGCTCGATCTTTCGGCCTTCCGCATCCAGACCTTCTCGATGTCGACTCTGTCGGCGGGCACGGCCTGCCGGATGGCGATCAATGCGACGCCGTTCCTGCTGCCTCTGCTGTTCCAGCTCGGCTTCGGCCTGAGCTCGATTGCCGCCGGCACCTATCTGCTCGTCTATTTCCTTGGCAATTTCAGCATGAAGGCGGTGACGACGCCGCTGCTGCGCTTCTTCGGCTTTCGCACAGTGCTTGGGGTCAACGGGCTGATCGCCGCTCTTTCGATTGTCGGCTGCGGTTTCCTCTCGCCGGAGACGCCGCCCTTTTTCATCCACGCGCTGCTTTTCCTCGCCGGCCTGTCGCGGTCGATGGAATTCACCGCTTTGAACACGCTCGCCTTCGCCGATATCGGCCCGGCGCAGCGAAGCTCGGCCTCAACGCTGTCGAGCATGCTGCAGCAGGTATCGATGCTGCTTGGCGTGGCAGTGGCGGCGGCCGTGCTCAACATCGCCTCGGCTTTCAGGGGCGCCGACAATCCCGTCCTTGCCGATTTCCGCTGGGCTTTCGTCGTGGTCGGCGTGATCGGCGTCGTCTCGTCGCTGCGCTTTCTGCAATTGCCGGCGGAGGCAGGGGCCGAAGTATCCGGCCATCGGAAATTCCAGAAAAATTAGCTTATCCGCGGAACCAATCGGGCCGCTCGGCGTTCATGCATCTCATTTCAGGTTTTTCGTTTCCCATCTCCTTCAACGCCTTCCACAAGGATCCTCCCCAGCCCAGGGTCATGTTCTGAAAATGCCGGCTTCCCGACATCCTCCTTCCGCGCCGCCTGCGACAAGAGCGAGGGATAACCGCTGTTTACCCCAGGCGGCCGATGCAATACGACATTGCCATGCGGACGACTCGGACGCTTGCGGGCGGTCGTCGCTGCAAGAGAACGCCGGGAGACCGAATGAGCAATGCTAGCGGCGATGCGGATGCCCTGATCCACATCCTCTATATCGACGACGACGAGGGGCTCGCCCTCCTGATGCAGAAAAACCTGCGCCGGCGCGGCTTTTCGGTCGAGTGGGCCGAGAGCGGTACTGCCGGCCTTGCGAGACTGGGCGAAGGCGGTATCGACGCCATCGTGCTCGATCATCTCGTGGCTGACGAGACCGGCCTCGACATTTTGCCCAGCATCACGGCGATGCCGGATCACCCACCGGTCATCTATGCGACAGGTTCGGACGATACCAGCATCGCGGTCGCGGCGCTGAAGGCCGGCGCCGACGATTACATGCTGAAGGGGATTTCAGCCGATTATTTCGACCTGCTCGCCGCCGCCCTTGAACAGGCGCTGGAACGGGCGCGTTTTCGCCGCGAGACGGCGCATGCGCAGGAGGTGATCCGCCAGCAGCGCGACCTTGCCGAAATGCTGCTCACCGAAGTCAATCACCGCATCGCCAACAGCCTCGGCCTCGTCGGCGCGCTGATCCGCATGCAATCCTCGATGACCACGGATCAGGTTGCGATCGACGCGCTGCACGAAACGCAGATGCGGATTAACGCCATCGCCAGCGTGCACCGCCGGCTCTATACCAACCGGCAGGTCGGCTCGGTACAGGTCGATGAATATCTGAACAGCCTGCTCACCGAACTCGAAACCTCAATGCGTGACGACAAGCGGCCGCACCGGATCGTCCTCACCGCGCAGCCGGTCAATCTGGCGACCGACAAGGTGATCACGCTTGGGCTGATCATCAGCGAACTCGTCACCAATGCCTTCAAATATGCCTATCCGGACAACGTGCCGGGCGAGATCCGCGTCATCGTCGACCAGACGGATGGCGCATTGCGTGTCATCGTCGAGGATGACGGCGCCGGTTTCGACCCGTCGAGCCCCGCCAGGGGAACCGGCCTTGGCACACGCATTCTGACGGCCATGGCCGCCAGCCTGAAATCGGATTTCGCCTATGACCCCGGCCACGACGGAACCAAGGCAACGCTGGTGTTTTCGTTGCATGAGGGGAAGTAGGAAGTGCAGCGTAGGGTGTGCCGTGTGCCCCCCTCATCCGCCCTACGGGCACCGATCGGGGTCGAGCCACTGGTCTCGACCCGTCCTTCGGACCCCCGAGGGGAGAAGGGGGAATCGAGACGTTGCCGCGAATCTCTTCTCCCCAGCGGGGAGAAGGTGGCGGCAGCCGGATGAGGGGGCTACCGGCACGGTGTTATCCCTTTTCCTACAATAATTTACCGAAGCTGCATCATCAAACCTAACGCTAGGGAAGGGGAAACATGGCGACGATCCGCACACCACGCGAAGTCTATGATTTCTGGTTCGTGAGATGCGGCCGGGAGCTGTGGTTCCGCTCAACGCCGGAACTCGACGCGGAGATCAGCGAAGGCTTCCGCGGTACCCATCTGGCTCTTGCGGCGGGTGTTGGCGCCGAATGGCGGACGGATGCGGAGAGCCGGCTGGCGGCTGTGATCGTGCTCGACCAGTTTCCTCGCAACATCTATCGCGGCACGGCGCTTGCCGTTGCGACCGATGGGCTGGCGCTTCGGGAAGCCAAGCTCGCGTTGGCATCGGGCGCTGATCGGGCGGTCGAGGCGGCATGCCGTACCTTTTTCTACATGCCCTTCGAACATGCCGAGGACCTTGGGGAGCAGGAGCGATCGGTGGAACTGTTCGGCGCGCTCGGCGATGCGGAATATCTCGATTATGCGATCCGCCACCGCGACGTGATCGCCGCCTACGGCCGATTTCCGCACCGCAATGCCATGCTGGGACGCGAGTCGACGGCTGAGGAATGCGACTATCTCTCCCGGCCCGATGCCGGTTTCTAAGGGTTTCCAGGGAGCTTCCGCCTTTCTGTCGCCTTTCTTTACTAAGACAAGCTGGCATTCTATTCCGACGACAACCTTTCCCGGAGGCGCTTTTGCGGCTGAGACCGATCCTGCTTCGCACCATTCTTCTGCTGACGCTGGCGGTCGCCGGCGCGCATTTCAAGGGTGCTGCCGCCTTCGCACAGGAGCCGCAGGCATCGGCGGCGGCGCAGGCGCCGCTTGCCGATATGCCGTTCGACCAGGCGACAAAGGAGATCGACAAGGCGAAGGTCCAGGTGACAGCGCTTCAGGACGGCGTCAAGCAAAATGCCGACAATGACGATGCCCTGGTCGGGCTTGCGACCAAGGCCGACGAGCTTAGCCGCGCCGTCATCACCATATCGGTCAATCTCAGGCCGCGTTTCGACCAGATCAAGAACCGGCTTGCCGAGATCGGCGATCCGCCGAAGGACGGGCAGCCGCCTGAAGCCGAGATCGTCACCCAGGAGCGCAACGCGCTCGCCGCCGAACGCGCGCAGATCAACGCGCTGACGGGCGATGCCGAAAACCTCTCGATCACGGTGACGAAGCTCGTCAACGAGATCACCGAGATGCGGCGGCGGCTGTTTGCCGATACGCTGCTCAGGCGCACCGAGATTTCGGTCTCGGTGCTCGACGATGCCGGTAGCGCCTTCGTGCACGAGGTCAGCGAATTCTCGCACGCTCTGTCGAGCTGGGCCACCTTCGTCTGGAAATTCAAGCGTTTCCCAATGTTTGCCGCGATCTTCCTGTCGCTCGCCTCGGCGCTGATCCTACTCTCCGGCAGTTACCGGCTGTTCGGCTCCTACCTGCGCCGCGACGAGGCTGTCGAGAATCCGTCCTATATCGGCCGGCTGTCGATCGCCTTCTGGTCGACGTTGATCCGCACGCTGGCGCTCTCGGTGCTGCTCGTCACCTCGTTCTTTTTCCTTAACGGGTTCAATGTGCTGAGGCCCGATATCGCGCCTGTCATTGGCGCCCTGTTCGGGGCGATCGGGCTTGTCTATTTCGTCGGCCGCTTCGTCAACGCCATCTTCGCGCCGCGCGAACCGCGCTGGCGGCTCGTGCGGCTTTCCAATCTCGGCGCGCGCTCGATCGGCTACTGCCTGCTGGCGATGGCGATCGTCAACGCGCTCGATTATCTGTTCGGCACGATCGGCGAGGCGATGGGCTCGCCGCTGGTCCTGACCGTGGTCAGAAGCCTGATTGCTGCGCTGATCATCGGCCTGATCCTGATCGCGGTCTCCTTCGGCAGGCCGATGCTGGCGAAGAACGGCGATCCCGATGCGCCGGGAAGACATTGGCCTCGCGGCATGGCGATCATCCTGCGGGTCGTCGGCGCCGGCCTCATCCTCACAGCACTCACGGGTTATGTCGGGCTCGCGCGCTTCGTCGCCACGCAGCTCATCATCACCGGCGCGCTGGTCGCCACCATGTATGTCGGCCTGCTCTCCGGCAAGGCGATATCAAGGCAGGAAAGCTTCGGCGATACCTTCTTCGCAAGCTTCCTGATGCGCCGCTTCAAGCTCGGGCCGGTGGCGATCGATCAGGCTGGCCTGCTCGTCGGCCTTGCCATCTATGCGGTGGCGCTTCTCGTCGGCATCCCGCTGATCCTGCTGCTCTGGGGCTTCCATGTGCAGGATCTGCAGATTCTTGCCTATCGGCTGTTCACCGAGGTCAGGCTCGGCGGTATCAGCATCTCGCTGCTCGGCATCTGCACCGGCATTCTCTTGTTTGCCGGCGTCTACCTGCTGACGCGCTGGGTGCAGCGCTGGCTCGATGGCAATGTGATGGCCAGAAGCCATGTCGATCTTGGCGTGCGCAATTCGGTCAAGACGGGCATCGGCTATCTCGGCGTCGGCATTGCGGCGATCATCGGCGTTTCGGCGGCCGGCATCGACCTGTCGAGCTTCGCGCTCGTCGCTTCCGCACTTTCGGTCGGTATCGGTTTCGGTCTCCAGAACATCGTCTCCAACTTCGTCTCCGGCCTGATCCTGCTCGTCGAACGGCCGTTCAAGGTCGGCGACCATGTCGTTTCCGGCACCGCCGAAGGTATCGTCAAACGCATTTCGGTGCGCGCCACCGAGATCGAGACCTTCCGCAAGCAGTCGATCATCGTGCCGAATTCTGATTTGATCAACGGCCTCGTCGGCAACTGGACGCACCGCAACAAGATCGGCCGCTCGGAAATCCCGGTTTCCGTCGCCTACAACGCCGATCCGCAGCAGGTGATGGACATCCTACTGGAACTGACGGCCAAGATACCGCTCGTCATGCGCAATCCGGAGCCGCATGTCGAATTCCTGCGCTTCGGGCCCTATTCGCTGGATTTCGAGCTGCGTTTCTTCCTCGCCGACATGGGTGACGGCATGGCGGTGCGCAACAATCTCAGGATCGAGATCCTTAAGCGCTTCAAGGCCGAGGGCATCGAGATCCCGCTGCCACAGACCGATCTTACCATCCATCGGGAGGCTCGTCCCGCGCTTGCCGATGCGGGCAGGGATCAACCCAACGAGCAGGAAAACTCGGCAGACACGCCCATGGAGGAGGAAGAGCAGCCGGTGCGGCAATTGCGCAGCAAGACGGCAGACGGCAATCGGAAAGGCTGAACGGGTCATTCAGCCATCATTCACAGCTATATGTGCATGATCTCCACTATCGGGATCGCTGCCGGGGGCAGCACCGATCGTTCGAGGGGAGGGCGCGCCAGCGCCGCCGCACATGATGGCAAGATTTGCCGCCGCTCTGCTTGTCCCGCTGCTTGCCGCACCCGCGGCTGAAGCGGCATCCATCACCAACACCGACCCAGCCGCCGTCGTGCTCGTCATCACCGAGAGCGGCCAGCGCATCGAGGTCGTCGTCGATGCCGGCGCTTCGGAAAACCTCTGTGCTTCCGGCTGCTTCATGACGACGCCCGACGGCGACCGCATCGGGCTCGACGGCGGCGAGACGATCGACATCGTCAAGGGCTCGGCCGTCGTCAAGTAGCGCCTGTCCTGATTAACGCGCTCAAGCTTGTCGGGGATTGGGAACAGTTTCCGGCCGGGCTACCGGGCGCGTCAGCCGCATGATGGCGAAGAATGCGGCAACGGCGACGGTGCTGAGCAATGCAGCGATCGACAGCGACCATGATACGCCGAGATTACCCATCAGGAAGGCAAGCGCGAAGGGCGCCATCGAGGAGACGACGAGACGGACCGACATGATTTGTCCTTGCCGCCGGCCGTAGCCATCGCTTCCGAAAAGCGCGAGCGGCAAGGTTCCGTAGACGATGCTATTAAGGCCCGAGCCGAGGCCGAAGACGACGGCGAAGACCAGCGCGCCCGGCACCGAGGGTGCCGTGGCGATGAGGATGACAAGGGCTGTCGGCAGCAGGATGGCGCAGATGATCGCCAGCATCACTTGCGACAAGCTCTCGCCAAAGACCATGGTGATGAGGCGGCTCAGCACCTGGGACGGACCGAAGAGTGTTCCGACCACCACCGCCGTGGCACCGAGGCCGAGTGCCGACATCACAGGCACCATGTGAACCAGAAGCGCCGAGTTCACGAAGCTTTCCAAAGCAAAGCCCGTCACCATCAGGATAAAGGCCGGCCTGCGCACCGACGGCGGAAGGCTCGGCTCGACGCGTTTTGCGGCCTCCTCGCCGGTCCGTCTCCTGGTTTGCCTGACGCCACGGGAGAGCCAGGCATGTAGGGGAAGGCAGATCAAGAGATTGAGTGCGGCGAAGATCAGATAGACGTTCTGCCATGAGAGATGTGCGTGCAGCGCCGTGGTGATCGGCCAGAAGATGGTCGAGGCGAAGCCGGCGATCAGGGTCAGATACGTGATGCTGCGTTGGGCGACCTGCGGCCTGATCTGCACGAGCAGGGCGAAGGCTGCGCCATATTGCACCAGGTTCGAGGCGATCTCGATGCCGATCAATGCCGCGACGAAAGCGATCTTTCCCGGCGCGAAGGCGCAGGCGACGAGAGCAGCGGCGGCAATCGCCGAACCCCATGTCATGATCCTGCCTGCCCCGAAGCGATCGATCCACGTGCCCATGAGAGGTGCGGCCAGACCGCCGATCAGAAGGGCCGCGGAGAGCGCGCCGAAGATCCATTCCGATGACCAGCCCAGATCAAGGGCCATGTCGGGGGCGAGGATGCTGAAGCTGTAATAGAGCGATCCATATCCGATGATCTGCGTCAGCCCGAGCGCGGCGATGGCCGCTATCGGCGGTCGTTCGGTGCTGGCGATGGTCATAGGGATCTGAGGCTCACGCGCTGTTCGAGCTTTTCGACTTCTTCCTTCCGCTCGCTGTAGCGGTCGGTCAGATAGTTCGAGGCATCACGGGTCAGCAGCGTGAACTTCACCAGTTCCTCGCAGACGTCGACGACGCGGTCGTAATAGGACGAGGGTTTCATACGGCCGTCCGCGTCGAATTCTTGGAAAGCTTTGGCAACCGAGGACTGATTGGGAATTGCGATCATCCGCATCCATCGTCCAAGGATGCGGAGCTGGCTTACCGCATTGAAGGACTGGGAGCCGCCGGAGACCTGCATCACCGCCAGCGTCTTGCCTTGCGTCGGCCGGACGGATCCCACCGACAATGGAATCCAGTCGATTTGCGCTTTCATGATGCCGGTCATCGCGCCATGACGTTCGGGGCTGACCCACACCTGGCCTTCAGACCATGCCGACCATTCGCGCAGTTCCTCAACTTTGGGGTGGCTCGCCGGCGCCGCATCAGGCAGCGGCAGACCTTCCGGATTGAAGATGCGAACTTCGCAACCGAAATATTCGAGCAGCCGCGCGGCCTCCTGTGCGAGGAAGCGGCTGTAGGACACTGCCCGCAACGAGCCATAAAGGATCAGGATGCGCGGTTTGTGCGTCGAGAACGCCGGCCTGAGCGCGTCCATATCCGGTTGACGCAGATGCATCGGCGATACGGCAGGCAGATCAGCCAATGCGCTTGCCTCCGGCATCGAGCACCTTCTCGCCGTCTTCCTTGGTGAAGGCGCCCTGATGCGTTTCCGGCAGGATTTCGAGGACAAGTTCCGACGGTCGCGACAGGCGCGTACCGAGAGGGGTGACGACGAAAGGCCGGTTGATCAGGATCGGATCTTTCAGCATCGCGTCAAGAAGCTGATCGTCGCTCAGATCGGGATTGTCGAGGCCGAGTTCGGCGTAGGGTGTATCCTTCTGGCGAATGGCATCGCGCACGGTGAGGCCGGCATCGGCGATCATCCTGACCAGCTCCCCACGTGACGGCGGGGTTTCCAGATAGTCGATGATATCAGGTTCGATGCCGGCGTTGCGGATCATCGCAAGGGTGTTGCGGGAGGTGCCGCATGCCGGGTTGTGGTAGATGGTGACGTTCATAGTTTTGCCTCTGACGACAGGGGTGAAGACGCGCCCGGCTGCAGCAGCCAGGTGAACAGGAAAAGGGCTGTGACCGCGCCTGTGATTTCGGCGATCCAGAAGCCTGGAAGATCGACCGGGCGAATGCCGGAGAAGGTGTCGGTCAGCGAGCGGGCCAAAGCGACGGCCGGATTGGCGAACGAGGTCGAGGCGGTAAACCAGTAGGCGGCGGTGATATAGAGCCCGACCAGCCACGGCACCGCCTTCTGCTCGAACTTGATGCCGGCAAGAATGACCGCCACCAGGCCGAAGGTCGCAACGCCTTCGGAAAACCATTGCGCGCCACCGGTGCGAACCTTGCTCGACAGCTCGATCAGCGGCAGGTCGAACATCAGATGGGCGGTGATCGTCCCAATCACGCCGCCGGCAATCTGCGCCAGGATATATCCGCCGACGTCGCGCTTCGGCAGTACGCGCGACATCGCGAAGATCAGCGAGACTGCCGGATTGAAGTGGGCGCCGGAGATCGGCCCGAGAACGGTGATCAGCACCACCAGCATGGCGCCGGTCGCCAGCGTATTGCCGAGCAGGGCAAGTCCCACATCCTCAGTCAGCGATGTTGCCATAATGCCGGACCCGACGACGGTCGCGACCAGCATGGCGGTGCCGAGGGCCTCAGCGACCAGACGGCGCGGCAAATCGAACGGCCCCATCAGTCGGCCGTCGCCGGTTTTGTGGACATGCCTTCCATGGCGCCGATCTGGCGCAGGTGCGTTTCCAGGGCGAGCTTGTCGATCGAGGAAAGAGGCAGGCTCAAAAAGGCGCTGATCCGGTTCTTGAGGAAGCGGGCGGCCTGCGCGAAAGCGCGGCCCTTGTCGACTTCGCTGCCCTCGACGGCAGCGGGATCCTCGACACCCCAATGGGCGGTCATCGGATGGCCGATCCAGACCGGGCAGGCCTCTCCGGCGGCGCTGTCGCAGACTGTGAAGATGAAGTCCATCTCCGGAGCGCCCGGTTCGGCGAACTCGTCCCAACTCTTCGAGCGGAAACCGGTCGTGGGATAGCCCTGCGCCGCAAGCTCCTTCAGCGCATAGGGATTGACCTCACCCTTCGGCTGGCTGCCGGCCGAATAGGCCTTGAACCGGCCCTTGCCTTCGGTTTCCAGGATGGATTCCGCCAGGATCGAGCGGGATGAATTGGCAGTGCAGAGAAAAAGCACGTTGTAAACGCGGTCTGTGGTCATTGCAGTTCCTCCTTGGTTGCAGGTGCACAGCATGCGGCAACGGCAGCAGCCGGCGCGCAGATCTCGGGGTTTCCACCGCAGCAATCCTCCATCAGGAAACGGATCAGGCCGCCCAGCGCCTCGTAATTGGCGGTGTAGATGATCGAGCGGGATTCGCGCTGCTGCGCAATCAGGCCCGAGCGTTCGAGCTCCTTCAGGTGGAAGGAGATGTTCGATGGCGAAACCTCCGCCTTTTCCGCGATGGCGCCTGCCGCCATGCCATCGGGGCCGGAGACCACCAGCATGCGGATGATATGCAGGCGCGTCTCCTGCGAAAGCGCGCCGAATGCGATCAGGGCTTGACGTTGATCCATATTTCAATAATCCTTGAATCGTTGAAACGAGGATTAGCGCAAATGAACGTTATCGACAACAGCAAAATTCAGGCAGATGACATCAACCTTGGCCTGCTGCTGAACATACTCGCCGGTGAGAGAGACTCGCCGCTGGTTTTCTATTACGACGGCCGACCGGTGAAGCCCGGGTATCATATCACCGAGGTCAAGGCGGGCAAATTCTCAGGCCTCGATTGCGGCGCCAATCCCGAAGCTTGGAACGAGATCTTCATCCAGCTCTGGGACATCGAGGAGGACGACCGCACGCATATGCCAGCCGGCAAATTCTATTCCATTATCCGCAAAGTGACGGACCATGTGCAGCTGGATGGTTCGGCGAAGCTCACCTTCGAAGTCAGTGATGGCGCCCGGCCGATGCAGCTCTACTGCGCGGCGATGCCGGTTCTCCGGGCCGGCGCCGTGCATGTCTCGCTTTCTCCGCGGCCTGCAAGCTGCAAACCGCGCGATCGGTGGCTGGCGGAGGAAAACAGGAAGGCAGCGGCCTGCTGCGGGCCGACAGCGGCAACGACCGGCTGCTGTGCATAAGGACATATAAGATCGGGCGCTGGCGAGAATGCCTGGTCGGTCGGTGATCCCGGCTTTACGGCGGTGTTTCTGTTCAACGCCTTGCACGGGGTGGTCAATCAGCCCGGCATCGGTGAGACGCCCGCTGCCCGTGCCGAATTGCTGCGGGCGATCGAGGTGCATTTCCTGCGCACGCTGGGTTTGCCGTCAGGCATTGATTGAGGGCTGGGCATCCCACCATCTGAGCACCCGCATCGCCCGGAGCGTCAGCCACCGCGAGGGCTTGCCTTGCCCGTCATCAACCTCGAACCACACCCGACCTGCAGGGCTCTCGTCGAGCGGCCAACTGCCGTCCTGCAAGCGCCGGGAACGAAGGTGGTCGATTGCTTCGCCGAGGCGTGGATCGGGGCCGGCGCCGGTCAGGATCGCGCTGGCGCGGAAATAATCGAGCGCGCGCAAAATATCGTAGCGCCAGCGGTTCGGATGCAGGAGGCGCAGGAAGCGCTCGTCGGCTGGCTCGCCGGTGCCGAGGCGGCGGAACAGGTTGCGGGCCAGCAGAAACCCCTCGCCCGTCCTGCGCGCCTCTCGAGACCGATGTGTGCCGCCGGTCGATCTTTCGTATTCCAGCAAACCTTCCAGCACGTTGATGGTGCTGGCGAAGGAGGAGCGGACAGAGCCGCGAGCCCGCTCGCAGTTCCAGCCACCGTCGTCGAGACGCTCGCCGGCCAGCCTGTCGACGATGGGCGAGACGTCGATCCCGAAATAGGCGCCATCGGCAACGGTGCGGCCGTTGATGCACTCCTCGACTTCGCCTTCCCAGTAGGGCTGGCCGCCTTCTTCCCAACGGGCGTTGGCGCCTATCAATTTGACGGTGCGCCTGGCGCAATCGCAGGCGGGATCCAGACCGAACTCGCGCAATTGCGACAGCGAGAAGGTCGTGGCCGTCCACGGCTGGCCACGCTCCTTCCACTCGTGCGGGTCGAAACCGGCGGGCAGGAAGGCGCCGCCTGCCCATTGCCCGTCCTCATCCTGGCAGGAGAGCAGCCTGGCGCCCCAGCCCTCGGTCTCGACTTTGGCCCGCTCAGTCATCCATTCCCGCTCCGGGGCGTCGAGCAGGTCGCGCATCACCTGCCATCGGATCGACGGGTCGGAGTCGAGAAGCCATTCGATCACCGGGTCGGATTGGATCATGAGGCGAACCTGTCGGCGGAGTCGGGGTCTATGGCTCGTTTATATTCGCTTCGGCCGAGCGGTGCCAGCCGGATGGGCTCGTCGGCCGCGTCACCAACGGCGCCTTCGGTTTCCGCATCAACCGCTCGCCGGCGCCTGCCATGCTACGCCGGATTGTGCCCAGGAGGGCACGAAGCTGAGAACCTCGGTTCGACTTATAATGCGACGGTTATCGGCGAAAGCCCGTTCGATGCCGAGAATGCGGCGTTTCGCGTCTGACTTCTTAATCATATCTGCAAAGAAATCGGAAGTGGCACCATCGGGCCGCCTCTTCATTTGTATCCAGGCGCGCCGATTAATAATTATTCAAATCAATCGATGTATCGGTTTGATCCGGGGACAGATTTTACATCAAAGGTTTGCTATGGCGTTTCTAGGTATTTCGGGGATGCAATATTCCGGGGAAATGTTTGCCGGCGCGCGTATTCTTGTCGCGGAAGATTCCAACGTGTTCACCTCGATGATCAGCAAACGCCTCAAAGAGCTGTTCGATATCGATGTCGAGATCTGCCGCAGCTTCGAAGATCTGCAGGTTTCCTACGACAAATCTTCCGATCCGATCACGCTGGCGATCTCGAACATCAACCTGCCCGGCGCCGAAAACGGCGAAGCGCTCGAATATCTGGTCGATCTCTCCATACCCACAATCGTCTTCACCGGCACCTTCCATGAAAACATGCGCGACAAGCTGATGGCCAAGGATATTGTCGACTATATCCTCAAGGACAACATCTTCGCCGTCGACCTGCTGGCGGAATCGATCTGCCGCTTCCTCACCAATCATCGCCACCACGTGCTGATCGTCGACGATAGTGCGACTGCGCGCGCCCTGCTGTCGAGCCGGTTGAAGCGCTACAATTTCCGGGTCAGCGTCGCCGAGAGCGGCGGCAAGGCGCTGGAGATCCTGAAGGCCAACCGCGATATTGGCCTTGTCATCACCGACTACAATATGCCCGACATCGACGGCTTCGAGCTGACGCGGCGCATCCGCGCCAATATTGGCTCGCACGAGCTGCGCATCATCGGTGTTTCCTCTTCGTCGAACCGGCTGCTTTCGGCACGTTTCCTGAAGGCCGGCGGCAATGATTTCATGCTGCGTCCCTTCATCGACGAAGAGTTCTACTGCCGCGTCAACCAGAACCTCGATACGCTGCTGCAAATTCAATCGATGCGTAAGGAGCGGGCGGTTGCCTGACAGCCCTTCCAGCATCGGTATCGCCAGGGGAGCAGAAATGACGGCCGGGGACAGTCTTCGAATTTTTGCAATTTCAGGTAATGTCGCCGTTGTTTGTCCCCTTCACGCGCAAAGGCCTCTCGGTTATCGTCCCCGCCGGGGAGAGGGCCGACTCGCGCCCGTCAGACGCATGGGGGAGTAGCGGCTGTGGCTTTTCAACCAGATTTTCAGCGGGATGGCATCGGGTTACGCTCGGGCGGACTCAAAATACTTCTGGTTGAAGATTCCCGGATGTTTTCCGCCGTGCTCTGCCACCGGTTTCAGACGGAGCTCGGCCTTGCCGTCAAATCCTGCCCGTCGCTGAAGGCTCTTCGCAAGGAACTTGCCGACGACGCTCACGGCTACACCATGGCCGTCGTCGATCTCAACCTGCCGGATTCGCCCTATGGCGAAGCGCTCGACTGCACGATCGAGCATGATATCCCGGCGATCGTCTTCACCGCGACATTCGATCTCAACACGCGCAACAAGATCATGGAGCGCAATGTCATCGATTACGTACTGAAAGACAATGAATTCGCGCTCGACAATCTGGTAGCTACCGTCCGGCGGGCGATCTCCAACCGCAAGACGCGGGTGCTCGTTGTCGACGATGTCGTCTCGGCGCGCCAAGTGCTTGTCGACCTCCTGAAGGCACAACAATATCTCGTCGTCGAGGCAAATTCGGGGCTCGAGGCGCTGGCAGCGCTCGAGGCCTACAGCGATATCGAACTCGTCGTCACCGATCACCACATGCCCGATATGAGCGGCTACGAGCTGACGCGGCGCATCCGCCATCGGTTCGGTTCGGACCGGCTACGCGTCATCGGCGTTTCCTCCTCCAACGACCGCATGCTTTCGGCAAGTTTTTTGAAGGCCGGCGCCAGCGATTTCGTCTACCGACCCTTCGTTGCCGAGGAACTGCAATGCCGCATCGCCAACAATGCCGAAACGCTGGCGCAGATGCGGCAACTCCGGGCAGCGGCGGCCTGCGACTACCTGACAGGCCTCTATAATCGCCGCTATTTCTACGACAACGGCCCGAAGCTGGTGAACGAGTGCCTGCGGCTGAAGGTGCCGAGCTCCGTCGCCATTCTCGATATCGATCATTTCAAGCGACTGAACGACACCTATGGCCACGAGATTGGCGACAAGGTGCTGAAGGCTGTCGCAAACAGGCTCTTTACGATCTTCGAGGGCAGCGACAATCTCCTATCGCGCCTCGGGGGCGAGGAATTCGCCATCCTCTTCCCGCAGATGGATTCGGCAGCCGCGACCAAGCTCTGTGACGAGATCCGCTCGGACATTTCGCGGCTGAAGGTCACGGCCGACGACGAGGAACTCGGCGTCACGATTTCGATCGGCATCGCCGAAATCGCCGGTTACGAAACCTTCGAGAACTACCTCAACGCCGCCGACCAGTTTCTCTACATGGCCAAGCACAGGGGCCGCAACCAGGTCTATTCCGACGCCAGGATGACGGAAGAGGCGGCGCAATAGCGGGCGCCTCATCTCAGTTAGCTTCTCTCGAAAACGCGAGCTGAAATTCGCCTGCGTCGGCGGTGCCGGTGGCGTTCCGTTGGGCCTTGTTTCCGAAAACCTGTTGACGATGGCGATGGCAGTATGGGGATCGGTCAGGTCCCTGTTGTGAACCAGACGTTCCAGTCAGATTCCAGCGCGTCGCCGTGGAACAAATGCCTGAGCCGCAGGTTCAGTAGATTCAACCGAAAAACGGAGGAGCGCTAGAGGCTGAAGCTGTACGCTCTTCGAGCCCAGCCAACACGGCGCCGTCAGCATTTTCGCTATCCCATGAGCGTAGTGCCGGTGCCCTTTGGCTGCGAGACGGCTAGAAATGAACGAGCGACAGGCGGAACTTCCGTGCATTCTCGTGGGGTTTGGATGCGCTTGCGGCGAGACTGTGAAAGGAAAAGTCAATGCGAATCCAAGCTGCATTGATCTTTGCGATGGTCGCATTTTCGAGTTCAAACGCTGTTGGACAGGCAACAGAACAACCGGCTACCGACTCGGAACGTTGCACTGCATCGCCTGCAGATCAGAACAATCAGTCGGCAACCGGAGACGCCGGGAAGGCGGCCAAGGGCGGTTCGCTGTCGCAAAAGATGGACGATTGCCACGGTGTGCTGAAGCCGCCCCCGACCGGGGACAGCGAATTCAGCCAGCCCGCGCCTGAGGAAGGTAAGACACCGGTCATTCGGCCTGACAATCTACCCGGGCAGCAACAACCGAAGTGACGATTTTTGCTGCCGCTGGACCGTTACTTGGTCAAACTGGCCGCGGCTGCGACGGCCTTTCTCAATGTCTCAGGCTGCGACCGCCTGCCTTGCCGTCGCCATGGTCATCTTGCGCTCGGCGCGCTCCTGCTGCGGCGAGCGATGGTAGAGTTCGCGATAACACTTGGAGAAATGCGAGGCCGAGACGAAGCCGCAGGCGACGGCAACCTCGACGACGGGCATCGAGGACTGCACCAGAAGGTGGCGCGCACGGTCGAGGCGGATTTCCAGATAGTAGCGGGCTGGCGAGCGGCCCATCTCCTGGCGGAACAGCCGCTCGATCTGGCGGCGTGAGAGGCCGGCGCCGTCGGCGATCTCGATCAGCGACAGCGGTTCGGCGAGATTGCCTTCCATCAGCTCGATAATCGACAGCACCTTGGCGTTCTGCACGCCGAGGCGGGCGCGCAGCGGCAGACGCTGGCGGTCGTGCGGGTTGCGCACGCGGTCGGTCAGGTGCTGCTCGCAGATACGGTTGACAAGGCTTTCGCCGAAATCCTCGCCGACGAGGTTCAGCATCATGTCGAGCGAGGCGGTGCCGCCGGCGCAGGTATAGAGATTGCCGTCGATCTCGTAGAGATCGGCATAGACCTCCGCCTGCGGGAAGGCTTCCGAAAAGCCCGGCAGGTTTTCCCAGTGGATGGCGCAGCGCTTGCCGTTCAGGAGGCCGGCCTGGGCAAGCACATGCGCGCCCGTACAGAGGCTGCCGACGGCGACACCGCGATTGTAGCATTCACGCAGCCAGGCATTGACCGACTTGTTGTTGAACTGCTCGACATCGATGCCGGAACAGACGAGCACCATGCCCGGCCGGTTTTCGCCGCCGAGATGACGGCGCTCCTCGGCAAGCGAGGAATTTGCCTCGACGCCGATGCCGCAGGAAGAATAGACTTTTTCCCCATCGACGGAGGTCAGCCGCCAGGTATAGGCCTGATAGCCGAGCATGCGATTGGCGATGCGCAAGGTGTCCACGGCTGCCGAAAAGGGCAGCATGGTGAATTGCGGTACCATAAAGAAGACTACCGAACGCTTCTTGATCTGCATCCTGTTCATAGCGAAATCCATGCTCGAGGGGCGATGACACATTCGTTGCGCGGAATGCGTCGCGCCGATGTCCTGAAAGCGACAGTGGCATGGAAAAATGCGGCCGGGAAGAGCAAATATGCGACATCGGCGGCGATTTGGCCGATCAAACCGCCGGAATGGCTGTGAGCATGGCAGAAGACAGGCTGATAGGCGACTGAAATTCAATGTTGAAAATGGCTAAGGAACGGATGGTCAGGCCACGAAAAAGGCGGCGTTGCACGAGGCAGGCGCCGCCCTTATCTTGGGAGGAATGTCGCATTCATTACATGGTCCGGTGTTTGTTGTCGTCCGTGCTCGGCCAGCCGATGTCCTTGCGAATGTCGAAGGGCATGGCTTCGATTTCGCGGGCCGTCTGCCAGCGCGTCCAGGCGAGCACAAGCTTGCGGGCATAATGTGCCAGATCGAAGCGGCTTTCACTGGAGGTGAGGGACTTACCACCACCGCGATAGGTGAGCGTGGTCATTTTCCGGTTCCTTTCTAGGGTCAGGGGCATGGTCATCATTGGGAGGTTCGTCCATGTCCATGATCACAATATGGGCCCTAGGAACTCATCATTCAAACGAATAGAACTTATGGATAACATCAGAGATATTGAATGATGGCGGTGAGCCGACTGACCGGCCTGTGAGGGGATGTGCGGGGCTGCGACGGTCTTGATCCCCAGGCTTTTGGCGCAAGGGAATCACAAATCTGCACCCCTGGGAGAAGCCAGCTTAGAGGGTGAAATCCCTTTTTGAATGATTAGGCGATCATTGTCGTTGCGTTGCTGAGCGAATGCCGGTCGTGCAGGGGCGGCAAAGCACTTCGACATCGGCGCCATGGTCGACCGGCTGCACTGGGGTCCAGAGTCTCATGCCGCTGCACGTCGAGGCCGCGAAGGCCAGATCGACGCAGTAGCATCATTGTATCAACGGACCTGAAATCACCCCGTCCTAGTGTGCAGCGGCCGGGGTGATGATCCCGAGATTGCCAAGCCCGACGACGATCAGCTGGACTGCGACTGCGGTCAGCAGAATGCCGAAAACGACCTCCGAGACGATCATGGTGACGGGCTTCATACGCTTGGCGAGCTTGTCGATGTTGGTGAACACCAGATAGTCGAATGCGCCGACGATCAGGATCAGGCCGATCACGAGTATCGCGCTGGCGATCGAGACGACTTCGCCGGAGGCGATGATGATGACCGTAATGCCGACAGGATTGAGCAGGTAAGGGACCGCAAGCGGAAATACGGCCAGCTTATCTGGATCGACGGGCGCCGCAATGTCGTCATGCGGCTTCTCCGTTGGTCCTGATGCCATCTTGATGGCGATCAGCGCGAGGATGATGCCGCCGGCGACGGCGACCGCGCCACCCGTGATGTGGAGAAGCCGCATCAGCAGAGCGCCGGTGGCGAAAAGGATCAGCGCCGTGACGACGGCGATGAGAACCATCTTGCGGCCGATGCGCACTTTGGTTTCGGTATCGAAGGCGTGGGTCTTTTCCAGAAACGGCACCAGAGCGATCTTCGGCCCGAGGCCGATCAGAAGCAGCAGCAGAAGTTTTCCGACGAGTGCGGCATCGATAACTGTGAAATCCATGGAACGTACCCTCTAGAATTTGTGACGCGAAAATCGAGGCCTCCCCACTTTGGGGAGGGTGGTGAAGAAGAGAACCGAACGGACTCGCCAGTCTTTCTGCGAGCCGCTCAGCGCGGGCATACGTCCCAGAAACCCGTCGTCTTGGCGGGCGAGGTGTAGTACCAGCATTGACCAGACTGCGGCGGCGTACCTGCCAATGAAACGGCAGCAGCTCCGGCGACGAAGCCGATGGCAGCACCCGCGGCGATGGCGGTGCCCGGACGCCAGTAGCGGCGAGGGGCGACGACCACGACGCCGCGCCGGACGGGCGGGCGAACGGCAGGGCGGTATGCCGGACGGGCGCGTCCGACTGCAGCGCATCCGCGCGGCCCGCAGGCCGCAGCACCGCAGCCTCTCGGGCCGCAGGCCGCCACGCCGCGGCGTGCGGCTTCGGCCGTCGCCGGAACGAGAAGGGGTGCGCAGACCATCATCAGCACGGCAAGTGTCGAAAGCATGTGCGATAGGATGACCAGGATCTTCATTTCATTTGCTCCCATTGCTCGTGTCTTGTTTATGGCCTGAAGGGTTTCGGCCCTCAGGCCGGGTTTGCGGCGGCGGCTGCGTTCTGTGCTGCGAGCGTCTGCTGCGCAGCGGCTGCAACAGCGTCGTCCTTGCCGCCCGAGACCTGAACGGTCGGCACGGCGAGCTTGATGCCGTTTTCGTTGAACGCCTGATGGATCATCCGCAGAGCCCGACGCTTCAGCGTGAACTGCTGGCCGGGAAGGGTCATGACCTTCATCCGCAGGAGCAGGCCGGAGTCGCCCAGGCTGTCGATCCCCTGCATCTTCAGCGGCTCGATCGTCGTCGGCTTGAACTCCGGATCCTCGAACAGCTCCAGGCCGATCTTCTTGATGATCTTGCGAGCCTTCTCGATGTCGGAATCATAGGTGATGGTGATCGTCATCTTCTCGATGACCCAGTCGCGGCTCATGTTCTGCACGGCACCGAGCTCGCTGAAGGGGACGATATAGACCGCGCCGCGGTGGTGCCTGAGCTTGATCGATCGCAGGCTGAAGGATTCGACGGTGCCCTTGTAGCTGCCGCTCTGGATATATTCGCCCACCCGGAAAGCGTCGTCGAGCAGGTAGAACATCCCGCTGATCACGTCCTTGACCACAGTCTGTGCGCCGAAACCGATCGCAACGCCGACAACGCCGGCGCCGGCGATCAATGGGCCGATCTCTACGCCGAGCGACGACAGTGCCATCATGATCGCGACGGCGACGAAGAGGATCATGAGGAAATTGCGAAGGATCGGCAGCAGGGTTCTGAGACGTGTGCGCCGCCGCTCCCGCTCGCTGCCGACTTCGAGGACGGTTTCGGTGTCGCCGAGCTTGCGATCGATCAGCACTTTCACAACGCTCCAGGCGAGGTCGACGACGAGCAGAATGATGCCGGCGCTGAGGAGGCCGCGCACGAGGCGCAGAAGCGGCGAATCCTGCATCGTCATCTGCGTCAGCCTGATATCCAGGGCGTTCGCCAGCAGGATGATGGCGCCGACGATCAGTGCCGCCCTGATGCCGCGCTCGACGATCACCGAAACGACGGTGCCTTTCTTATGGCCGTCCTCTTCGTCCTCGGAAGAGCGCAGGATATTGTCGACCGACGCCTTGGTAAGGGCGATAGCGCCGGGCAGTGCCGCACAGACCACCGCGATCCAGAACAGCCTCATCGCTCCCACCACCCACAGCAGCCAGACGGCAACGAAGTAGACTGTCCAGAGCCAGTTCCGCGCCCGCAGGCCGATGCGGCTCGCCTGGCCGGCCGTCAATCCGGACGGACGTCTCCAGACGGCTTCGATGCCGATGACGAGCAGCACGAGGCCGAGGGCATAGGCCACGAGTTGCCGGGCCGGGACGGAAAAACCGAGTGTGCCGAGCAGGCGGATGGTCACCCAGCCAAAGGCATACCAGCCGACGAGATAGCCGAGGCGTTTCGCCCAGTGGCCGGCGGCATCCCTCGTAATCGGTACGACACGAAACCGGCCTTCTTCCTCTGCTCGCGGCGCCAGAAGCACGTCGAAAAGCGCGCTCGCCAGACGGAAGACCACGATCGCAAAGAGGTAACCGACGACGATTTCCCGAACGACCGGCGGCCATTGGAACAAGAGGAAGAAGCCGATGCTGCCGAGGCCGAACGACAGAACGAAACATGCCGCCCACAGAAGCCTCGCAGCCAGTGCGATCACCCTCTGGCGAACCGTCGCGAAGGGCGCGCGTGTCATCCAGGAGCGCCAGCCGGCGCTGATCCACCAAAACAGCCATTGCGCAGCCAGCCCGACGGCGACGAAGGCAGCGACCAGGAAGATCGGCCGCGTCCCGCCGCTCGCCTGGATGTCCTGGTCGAGTATGGCCGCACCACGCATCGTCTCCGACGGAAAGGACTGGATAGCCCCCAGAAGGCCGGAAGCGTGGACACGGAACCGCATCGCAAATTCCGAAAATGAAGGGTCGCCGTTCGGCGTTGCGACAGGCGGTTCGGTCACGGCCTTGGCTGCTTCCGATTGCTGCTGCAGGAAGCGCTGGACATCCGGATCCGAGAACATGCCGATAAAGCGCTGGACACTTTCAGACTGCGGGCTCGCAGGCGTCGTGCTCTGCGCCACGGCAATGGAGGCACAAAGGAGAATGGATACCAGGGTGGCCCCGATGAGAAGCGGCCTGACCATGCGGATCTTGGAAAGTAAAGGCATCGTCTATCCTGATCTCGATGAAGCTGTTGCGTCTGCCGGTTGCTGAAGCGCTATTGCCTGCATGTCTCCTTCGATCGGCCCGCGGCAGTGCACTCGGACGCCTTCGGTCGCGTACCCACGGGACCCGTGAGGCCGCTGACCTGGCCGGCGTAATTATCTCTGGTGTCGGCATCGACGACGGCGACCGGGGCGGCAAGGATCAGGCCGGCGGCACTACCCGCCGCCGCCGCTGTGCTCGTTGTCGCGGCGAGGATCTTGTCCCCGAGCCCGACCTTGCTGTCGGTCAGCGTCTGGCCGTCGGAAATCCGCGCGCCGATAAGCTGAACGACCTCGGGCGATTCCGCGAATTTTCCGTGGTTCAGCCTGTCGCCCGCCTTGACCTTGGTGAGGTCGATGACCGTGATCTGGTTGTCGGCCAGTTCCTTCTTGTAGGGGGCCTGCTCGGGATCGATGGCGCCGAGTCTGGCGACGTCGCCCCATACCCTGCGCGATACCGCGAGCGCGCGATCGTCTCGCGAAACGAACAAGGTGAAATTCGGATGCTGCTTGCCCATGTCGACGATCTGCTGGCGGAAAACATCGACATCCACGTCGGGCGAGGCCAGCATGACATTCTTGAACTTGGCAGGGAGGCGGCCGTTGCGGATCGCCATCTGGCGAAGCGCTTCCAACGCCAGCCAGTTGCCCATGGAATGCGCGAGGATGGAGACTTCCTTCACCTCTGGATCCCTCGCGAGATACTGGAAGAGCGTCTCCAATGCGTTGCGCGTATAGTTGGTGCTCTCCCTGTCATAGCCATAGGCGAGCAGACTGCCGCGCGACGGCCATGTTACCAGCACGGGCGCGCTGTGGACGCCGGAATCCTTGACGATCTGGGCGAAGCGATAGACCGAGTCTTCGAAGCGGTTGTTGAAGCCGTGGATGAATACCAGCACGCTGCGGTCGCGGCTCTTCCTGACTGAGGCGCTCAGCCATTTCTTTGCGTCGTCGCGCGTGATCTCCTCGGCTTTCAAGGTTGCGAAGTCGGTGGCCGGATTGGATGGAAGTCTTCTCGGCCAGGCGACTTCGCCGATCTTGCGGACGTTTGCAGGCGGGATGGATACGGTGATGTCGGCAAAGGCTGGGGCGAGTGCGCGCTCGCCTGTGAACATTTCGCCTTGGATGGTGGAGCGGCTGCGCGTCGTGGTCACGAGCATGTCGACCTTGGTGGCGTTCGGCGCGCTATCGGCAACCGGGATGAGGACGTTCTTCGGGTGGCCTCCGCATCCGGCCAATGCGCAGACGAGCAGCAGAGCCGAGATCCATTTCAAACCCAGAGCATTTCCTGGTTTCTCCGAGCCACGGAAATGCTCTGTCTTTTTGTTTTCACGCAATTCCGGACGCAAAACCGCTGCGCACTTTTGCTGGAATTGCGCTAGGGAAAGGCTTGGTTGAATTCGGCCGTCACGACATTTTACTGTGCTCACTGGCGTTCCTCATAGCCGTGTCAAGTTCGTACAGGCCTCGACGCCGCACGCCGCGGCGGTCGAAGTCGGCACTGAGGTCAGACTATGCGAAGACGAGATGGCGTGCCCGTATGATCGGGTATGTTACGGTCGGGAAGATAGTATCAGCGGGGTTGCAGGTCCGAGGTGGCGGCGGTCGACGCGATTGCATCGGGATCAGGCACCGTCATCCCCGCCTTGCGTAGTCCTTCGATCAGACGATCGCGATCTTCGGGCTGCATGTTGCGCATTGCGAGTTCCGTTACAATGTTCGGCAGGAAGTCAGGTCGCATGCTGACGAACACCTGTCCTTCCCGGCGGGCGTCGTCCATCATGCCAGCCTCCGCGTAGATGATGGCGGCGACAACATGGAAGAGAGGGAACTTCTGCATGTTCGCCTGCCTGATCTCCAGCACGGCGGTGTGGTTGTCGCGGAGCATATAGGCGGCCAGGGCTCGCGTTCCGTGGTAGAAGCCGCCGCTGCCCGGATTGAGCGCGATGGCCTGGTCCAGCAGGGTTGCTCCGCGCTGCCACTGGCCAGCGATCGCAAGTCGGGTTCCGAACTCGCCCATCAGTTCGGTGTCGTTGGGGTTCGTGGCGAGCGCCTGCTCGCCCACACGCAGTGATTCAGCGAGCTGCCTGTCGAAGAATAGCGCCGTCATCAGTGCTTGAAGCCCGCGCGTATTGTTCGGATCGATCTGCGTTGCGCGCCTGGCGGCATCGAGCGCCCGCTGTATGGCTGTATCCTGGCCTGGTGTCGGATTGAACTTGTACCGGTCCTCATCGAGATAGACGATCGACAGCATTGCCCAGGCGGTCGCATAGCTCGGAAACCGCGCAACCGCAGCCTCGAGACAATCCCGGACGCGCGCATGCGCTTCGGCGCTCAGTTCCGAACGATAGGCATAGAAGCGCAACGTGCACTCATACGCACCGAGATCATCAGGCGGTGGACCGGCGGAGTCGATCTGTGCCATGACCCCATAGGGCTGGGCGATGGCGGTCGCGACCTTTCTGGCGACATCCGTCTGGATCGCAAACAGGTCTCCCGATGCGAGATCATTGTCATAGTTCTCCGACCAGAGGATTTCGCCGTCCGACGTATCGAGCAATCTGGCCGTCACACGAAGGCGCTTGCCCGACATGCGTACCCCGCCGGCAAGGAGATAATGTGCGCCGAATTCGGCCCGGATCTCCGATGCGCCCACATCCACTGGGAGGGACTTGGACGTTTCGCGGCCGAAGACCTTGATCTCCTTGAACCGTGGCAGGATGGTCATCAGCTCTTCAGTCAAGCCGGCCGTGTACAGCTGCGCCTCCGGCCCTTCGCCGAGATTGGCAAACGGGGCCACGACGAGGGCCGGCCGATCGGGCGACAGGCTTGCAACGCGTTCGAGCGACGGAGCGGGAGACCGCGCCCCGATCCAATAGAGCGAAATAGCTGCAGCGAGCGCAGCAGCACCCGGCAACAAGACCCGCTTTGCGCGCCACCAGCGTCCGGGGCGAACCTCGGAGGGTGATGTTTCGCCAGCGTCTTCGTCTCCAATGTCGACTGATGCCGGACAGGACCAGGCGAAGGTTGGAACATACCCGCCTTTGGGAATGTCGATCCTGACCGGGTCATGCTGCCCGGCGACGAGATAATAGCGCTCGAGCGAGCGCCGCAGCCGTCCGGCCTCGATCCTGACCACCGGGTCGTCCTGGGTGAAGCCGGGATCCCGGCCAAACACCTCGATCGCGATCGAATAGGCTTTGATCCGGTTGCCCCGACCCTCGAGGGTTTCCGAGACGACATAGCGGAGAAACGCTGCCGCGCGACCGACGCCTGGAAATTCAGGGCTGGAGACGACACGTTCCAGTTGCTCGCTGATATCGTCGGCTTGAGGCGCCGGCCTTGAAGAAATGGATGCAGCAGACCCCTCTGCTGGTATCGATGTCTGCATGTCTGTCCCCAATCCCCCGTGGAGTCACATCACTGCCAGACCGTATGTTACGGTAACATACTCCACGAACCGATCGTCGTCCATGAAGATCGGGATCTGGCACACGTTGCAGTGGCGACGTCTCGAATGCCGGTAAGGAGTGGACCATGGACGAAGGCGTGACCGCAGTCCGTCGGCAGTTTCCAGCCAGGATCAAGGCGATCGACGATCTCTCTGCCCGCAGTGAGGACTTTCGGGAAATCTGCAGGGACTTTGCCGACGCCCAATCGGCGCTGCAGAAATGGAACGTCTCGACCGATCCGAAACGCGACGAGCGCGTCGTCGAATACCAGGAGCTGATCGCAGAACTCGCCAAGGAGATAGAGGGCGCGCTTGACGCCTCGGTACCGCCAACGGCTCGCTGATGCGTGCGACCAGGCCGGCGACAAGCCATCGCAAGGCGTATGTTACGGTTACCTACTTGCGTTCCATCGCCCGGTAACGACCATCGCGACACACATCCAGCGCTGAACTTTGCGCGCTGAAACTTTGCGCTTCCACGAAACGAAACGCCTCCGAAGGATATTGCCGTGGTTTCCGAAAATTTGGACGAGCCTGCCATTTCCCCAACGCCTCGGAATCCACTCCGCAGGATAGCACTCATCATCGTCCTGCTGGCGCTCGTCCTGTTCGTTCTCTCCATCTTCATGGAGCGGCGCACGCCGTCGACCTCGCAGGCTCAGGTCCAAGCCTATATCGTCGGCATCGCGCCCGAAGTCACCGGCCGGGTTGTGGAAGTGGGAGTCGTCGACAACTCGAGGGTCGATACCGGTCAGGTTCTCTTCCGTATCGATCCCGAGCGCTACGAGCTCGCGGTCAATGAGGCCGAGGCGAGCCTTGCAAGTGTCGGCCAGTCAATGGGCGCGTCAACGGCTGCTGTCGATGCGGCGCAGGCAAAGCTCGTAACGGCCCAAGTCGATCGGGACAATCTTCGCGAACAATCTGCGCGCGCCGAAGAGCTGCAAAAGAGGGGCGTGTATTCCAAAGCGCGGGCTGATTCAACCAAATCGGCTTTCGGTCAGTCAGAGGCGGCCGTCACTGGTGCTGAGGCTGAGCTGGCCAAGGCCAAAGAGCAGCTCGGGCCGAGCGGAAATGACAATCCGCAGCTCCGGGCGGCTTTGGCGGCGCTCGAAAAGGCACGACTCGATCTGGTGCGGACCACCGTTCAGGCACCTTCGGCCGGGGTCGTGACCAACCTCCAACTTACAACCGGTAAGGTCGTGTCGGCTGGACAGTCAGCCATGACCTTTATCGATGTCGGAACAATCTGGATCACCGCCGCCTTCAAGGAGAACAGCCTCGAGAAGGTCGCAGTCGGCAACCAGGCGGAAGTCCTTTTCGACGCGCTTCCCGGTCGAGTGTTTCCGGCCCAAGTCGAGAGCGTTGGTTTCGGCGTATCGCAAGGCAGCACGGATCCGAACACCGGATTGCCGACGATCCGGAGCGATAGCGGCTGGGTCCAGGAGCCGCAGCGGTTTCCGGTCCGGCTCATCATCGAGGAGGCGCAGAGGCCGAAGGGCGGCGTGCGCTACGGATCGCAGGCGACCGTCGTCATCTACACGGGCGACAATCCGGTCACCAATGCCTGGGGGTCGCTCTGGATCCGCATCATGTCGGTGCTGACCTATGTCCGCTGAGAGGAGCCCCGCGGTCGAGGAGCAGAAACGCAAGGGACTGCGGGTCGCATTCGCAGTCTCCATCGGCTTCACGTTCGCGGTCTATGCCGGGGCCATCGTGCCTTTCCTCGGCCCGCTCTTTGCCGCCCAGTTTCTGCTCGGAAGTTCGCGGCCCATGCCGCTCGGCAAGACTATCGGCGCAGCGATGATCATCCTGATCGCCGGGATGGCGATGATGGTTCTGACCAACGTGCTCGGCGCCCGTCCGGCACCCTTTCTGCTGATCCTGGGGCTGATCTATTTCGCATGCTTCGCCGCACAGTCGACGGGAAAGGGAGGACCGGCCGTCTTTCTCGTGCTCGTCGTTTCGATCATCGTGCCTCTGCTCGGCATCCTGAACAAGGAGCTCGCCAATTCCATCCTGTCCATCCTGGTCGCCGGGGTGTTGTCCGGCACGGCTCTGATGTGGTTCGCCCATGCGGTACTTCCCGAGCCGTTCTCCCGTGAGGTCGAGGCGGCGCCGATCGAGGAGCGGCCGCCGGCCTTGCTTCGGGCGCTAGCAAACACGGTCATCCTTCTGGGCTCCGTCGTGATCTGCCTGACGAGCGACAACCTGACCGCTGCGGCGGTCATTCCGATCACCGTGGCGTCGTTGCTCGGGCAGCTCGACGTTGCCGCGAGCGCGCGGACGGCGATCGGGCTCGTGCTCGTCAACCTCTTCGGCGGCGTGCTCGCCTCCGTTGCCTATGCCGCGCTCTCGCTGCGCCCCAATCTTTTCTCGATCTTCCTCATCGTTCTCGTCGTCGTCCTCCTCGTCGGTGGGCGCGCGGCTGCTCGCTCGAAGGACGCGCCGGTTTTTGCCGGCGCCCTGACGACCTTCCTGATCCTCTTTGGCCTCGGGGTCTCGCCTCTGCCGGGCAGTGCTGCAGAATCCTTCGCCACCCGCATCGTTTATGTCGCAGCAGCCTTGATCTACGCGCTGCTGTTTGCCGTCATCCTGTGGCCGCGGACTGCGGAAGCGAAGAGGATATCGCCATGACTCAGGCGTTCTCTGAGAGCACCTTATCTTGAAGAAGTCGGCTGCCTTGAGTCGCGCGATGTTCTTTGGGTTAGCCGCTTCGGCGGCTTCAGTTGACGCCACCCGGAGAACAGAAGATTTCATCAATGTCCGCAAGCACTGCGAACCCGCCCATCTGTGGAAGGATCCACTCGACCCCAAGGGCTTCAGCGAATGCATAAAACAAAGGCGCTATCGCCTCCATTTCTCGCCGACCTGTCAGACCGGGAGCCGCAGGGGCGCAGTACTACCACCTGCAGCGCTAACTGCCGATGCGTTGGCATCGGGTCTTTGCTTTCAATCCGGCACGGAGGAGCTGCCGCCCGTTACCAAGACACTCATTGTTCCCTTCTCTGGGAGGGCTACCCATCAGGTTGCAGCCGGCTGCGGTAATCGTTGCGTTGCACGAGCATTGCGAGCGTACGATTGGAAAATGCGGCATTTCCGGTCACTTCCGGGCCGAGCCACGGCGGGCAGGGCGGTTGGTCGCTTTCGTCGGCAAGCTCGATTTCTGCGACAACGAGTCCGTCGTGAGCGCCACTGTAGACGTCCACCTCCCAAAGGCAGCCATGATGGTTCACCTCATAGCGGATCTTATCCACCACACTCGTTGCAAAGGCGATCATTTCCAGAGCATCGGCATAGGGAATCTCATATTCGAACTCCTCGCGCCTCAGGCGCCCCGGTCCGGAGTTTAACCGTCAGGACGGCGCGTGCCTTATCTATGATCCTGATCCGCACGAACCGGTTTTTCCCAGCCAGCAGGTAGCCTTGGCAAAATGCGGCTCCTTTGGATGCGCCGCCCCGCCAACTATCGTTTACGACGAGGAATTTTCGCTCAATCTCCGCGGTCATCCTTGCCTCCTTTGTCGTTCCGAACCACCGCGAACCTGGATGACGGTGCTTGACGAACTTCCCGACAGGCCCGCTGTCCGAACATTAAAATTGAGTATGCAGGGTGAGTTTCCTTCCTGCTGACATGCCGGATCCAGGACATCCGGAAGGGAATATTGCTACAGCGCCGCGTGTCCTTTTCAGGCGCGCAAAGGACGCTGTAACACTTTCAATCCTCGCATCGGCCGATGCGCTAGGGCTTCAGATCGCGGGCTTGTCCCGACGCCCTGAGCTCTTTAAGTGTTTTGTCCAAACAACTTCCGCCGATTGGTTCACCCAATGCTTTAGCGGTCCCGCCGATCGATATCGTTCCCGCAAGCTTGCTCGGGTTGATGTAGGTTGCCATGCCGTCCGCATCCAATCTCGTGAAGTAGAAGGCTTGGTGCAGGCCCTTATATTCGCAGGTTATGACCATCGGAAATTGTTCGAACGGCTCGGCTGCCTGCGCTTGCGAAACGGATATGCCGGCCAATGGAAGAATGCAGGCAATGGCGACGGACAGCACACGGATCGATGGATAGATCATCACACACTCCTGTTGTTTGATAACATCACCGCCGGACAGCCGGCATTGTCCCGGCTCCGTTGCTCCTGAAATGGCGGTGTCGTCCCACGCGGGCTGATCATCGCATGTCCGCGGCGATCACATTCGGCACAACATGCCGGACGCTGTTGTCTTCGACGTAGCCGCCGGGCCGCTTCTGACGTTTCCCGAGGTCCGGTGCGTCGAACTTCACCTTTTCGTACGGAATCGACTTCAGGATGTGCGAGATGCAGTTGATGCGCGCGCGCTTCTTGTCGTCTGACGGCACGATCCACCATGGGGCGTGCTGGCGGTCCGTCGCCCGGATCATCTCGTCGTAGGCAACCGAGTAGTCCCACCACCGTTGGTACGACTCGACATCCATCGGGCTGAGTTTCCACTGCCGCAGTGGATCCTCGATGCGCCGCCTGAAGCGACGATCCTGTTCTTCCTCGCCGACCGTCAGGAAGTACTTCAGCAGGGTGATACCGCTTTCGACGATCGAGGCCTCGAAACCGGGAGCCAGCTCGAGAAAGCGCCGGGCCTTTTTCTCGGAGCAGAATCCCATCACCCGGTCTACGCCGGGGCGATTGTACCAACTGCGATCGAATATGACGATTTCGCCCGCGGCGGGCATATGCGCGATATAGCGTTGCATATACATTTGCGTCTTTTCGCGATCAGTCGGAGCCGGCAGAGCGATCACGCGAAAGACCCGCGGACTCACGCGCTCGGTAATTCGCTTGATCATCCCGCCCTTGCCGGCAGCATCCCGGCCCTCGAAGATGATCACGATGCGAGCACCCGATTTCTTCACCCAGGCCTGCACGTGCGCGAGCTCGATCTGTAGTTTTACGATCTCCTTGTCGTAGTTCCAGGATTTCTTGCGTTTCTTTTCGTCTACGTCGGTGTCGTCATCCTGCCGTTTGTTCATCACTTCCTCCTTGTCCTGCTAAGGTGCCTTCGCGCCATGACCTCACTTGTGACCACCGGCCAAAGGCCGATCGCTTCCTTCCCCAAGGCGCGCGGCGCGCAGCGCGTCTTCCGTGTCGTCAAAGAAATTTTCTGCTCCGATGCCGGCAACGACGCCTGCGCGTTCCAGCAGCTCCGTGGCCTCGGCGTTCAGGTGAGCGACGCCGAAGGCGATGCCCCGCCCGGAGAGGTTTGCTTGCACGGCATCGAGTGCTGCGGCGCCGGTGCTGTCGATATGCGCAATGGCGCTGGCGTCCAGGATGAGCCTGCGTGTTTCGGCTGGCAGGCCGTCAGCGATGGCGCGCAACCGGATGCGGACATAATCGGCATTGTAAAACAGCAGATTGCCGTGGACGAGACAGATGGCGATGCCTGGAACGCCCCGGGCGTCCGGAAAGCGCTGCATATTGTAGAAGCCATCGCGTCCGGCAATGCGGCCGAGAAGCGCGTCTTTCGGAAACATTGTCTTGCGCAGGAGATAGACCAGGGTGGCAGCGATCGCGACGATGACGCCGTTCAGGACGCCGAAGCTGATGGCTCCGAACATGGCGATCAGGGCGAAGACGAACTCCGCGCGGCTGATGTGCCATATCTTTCTCAACTCGCTGACGTCGATCAGGCTGATTGCGGCTGCCGCCAGGATTGCCGCCAGGGCAGGGATCGGCAGGATGCGCAGGGCGTCATTCAAGAACAGCAGCGCCGCCATCAGGGTCACGGCGGAAACGAGACCGGCTGCCTGCGATCTGCCGCCGACTGCAAGATTGATCGCTGTACGCGAGTCGGATACGGCGATGGGAAATGAACCAAACAGGCCGGGGGCGATGTTCGCCGCGCCCAGCCCGATCAGTTCCTGGTTGGCGTCGACCTCCTCGCCGGAGCGCGAGCCGAAGCTCCGCGCGGCGACGATACTCGAGCCAAAACTGATCAGAAAGACGGCTGCCGACCCAAGCACGATCCTGTCCATGGGCATTTGCGAGAGTGCATGAAGGGAGAATGACGGCAGCCCGGTGGGCAGATCACCAACGACGCGGATGCCTGCGGCTTCAAAGTTGAAGATTGCGGAGAGAATGACGGAAACGACGACGACGACGACGGGTCCCGGTACAGGCAGCCGTGTGGCTTTCACGATCCACAACAATGCGAACATGGCGAGGCCGAACAGCAATGTCGGCCAATGGATCAAGGCATTCTTGCGAATGATCTCGGCAATCGGCGGCAGGAGACCGTCGGACTCGATACGCACCCCGGTAAAGCGGCCGATCTGCCCGACAAGGATGGAGATGGATACGCCGGCAAAGAAACCGACCAGAATCGGGCGGGATAGAAAGCTTGCGAGGACGCCCAGCCGCAGCAGCCGTGCTGCAAAATAGAAGGCTCCGACGCCGAGCGCCAGGGCAGACGCGATCGCAACCGGATCGGCTGAAGTGCCGGCGGGTTGCGCGGCGATGACAGTTCCCATGACCGCCGCGAGAACCGCCATGGTCCCGGCGTCCGGCCCGACCACCAATAGCCGCGACGGCCCGAACAGAGCGTAGGCAACGGGCGCGACGATACTTGCATATATCCCTGTTTCCGGGGGGAGGCCGGCGATGGCGGGATAAGCGATCGCACTCGGCAGGCCGACAGCTGCAATCGACAGCCCCGCAGGAATATCGCTTCGCAGCCAGTCCGCGCGAAATCCCTCCAGGCCCCTGAATATCGGCATATGAAAACTCTGAAGCATGCCACTCCCCCCGGAAATTCATTCATCTGCTGAAGCGAACTCAGGCTACCAGTGGGGTAGCCTCCGATCGCTCCAGACTGGGCGCAGATTGGGCATTGACGAAGATGGTCTTGCCAAGCAGCATCAGCCGAAGGGTCGACCGCGGGCGCTGATGCACCGGCCGAACCCATGGCTGACGAACCGCATAGTCGCGCAGCGACCTAGCCGACTGGTGCCTCCCAATTCAGGAAGAAGCCGATGTCGCCCGGCATGCCGCCCGGAAAACTGATGACCATCGCTTTCAGCTTGTAGCCGTGAGGCCGGGCGACTTCGACGAAAAGATCATATATTTCCTTGGCTTTTCCTTGAAGCGTGGTCGGCCACTCTGGCCGGGCACTGTTGATCGCGCGGCCGCTATCCGTGCAGAAGCTCGACGGAAAGCTATAGACCATGGCCTCGCATTTGCCGTCGGCGGCTGCCTTCATGACGACGCGCCTGATAATGTCACGTTCCTTGTCGCCGACGTGTTTGCGGAAGAAGTCATCGACGAACTCCGCGTGTTTTTTTGCTTCACGCGCTTTGACTTTGTCATCACGCTGCATTTCTATCAGCTGCAGTTCGAGAGCTTTCTGCCTCAATTCGTCCGCGCTAAGCATCTGAGGATTTGACTTTTCACTTTCAGCCATGACGTTCCCTCCCAGTGGTCCAAGGCCAAGACCAAAAATTACACCATCGATAAGTCAGACTAGACAGTACAATACTGTAGGTTCTGGTAACCTACGGCCTTGCCGATATTTTAGCCGTCAACCCTCCCAGTGGGATGAATATGCGGCATGAGCGAAATGCATGAAGCAGGAGTGTTATCGGCTCCATCTCTCGTTGACGTGCCAAACGGGGGCGGCAGGGCACTGGGCCACGACGTGGAACGTTAGGCACCGGTTTCGAAACCGGGATACAGCGTCATTCCGCCGTCGACATAGATCGTCGCTGCGACGATGTAGTCGGTGAAATCAGACGCAAGCCGCACTGCCATCCGGCCTCCCTCTCACTGATGCGCTTGTACGAATAAGCCCCATCAGTTCGGCGTAGGCTTCCGAGGTTTGCCACGCGCTGGTATTGAGCGGCGTGCGAATGGCTCCTAGGTCGATGCCGTTGGCGCGGATACGGTTTTCGGCGTGCCCATGACTTCGTGATCAAGCGGCCCGCGGTCGATTTTAGCCTGCGCGCTGAACTCCGCTTTTGCAAGTGTGTTACTGTAACATACGTCCCAGATCAGTCCCGCGACTACGCCTGGAGCTGTCTTTGCTGTAAATATGGGGCAAAAGACGGCTTGGCCGATGTTTAGCTATCAATCCTCCTCCGCTCGGAGGAGTATGCGGCACGAGCGAAGATACAATAGTCGACAGCCTACACACCATGTCTGACCGCAGGGAGGATTTGAGATGGCTAGACCTCACGCATTGTTACTCGCCACGGGCTTGTTCCTGCCTTTTGCAGGTTTCCCGTTTTCGCCACATGTGACTCCGCCTGCCGCCGCTCAGGAGCCGGCCGCTTCCAATCCCGTCGTGGCGGAAGACGACGCGCCAGCGCCGCTGAGCGAGGACGAACTCGAAATCCTGGTGGCGCGGATCGCGCTTTATCCGGACGAACTGGTTGCGCTCGTCACGTCGGCGTCGCTCTACCCACTCCAGGTCGTGGAAGCAGCCCGGTTTCTCGAAACCTTGAAGAAGCAGCCCGAGCTCAAACCGAAGACGACGTGGGATGGCAGCATCGTATCGCTGCTGAATTATCCTCAGATCGTGACGATGATGAGCGAGGATCTGGACTGGACGCAGTCTCTCGGAGAGGCGCTTTCCTACCAGCAGAAAGACGTTCTGATCGCCATACAGCAACTGCGCGACAAAGCGGTCGCCGACGGCATCATCAAGACGGACGACAAGATCAAGGTCAGCCAGGAGAACGACAACGTCGTGATCGTCTCCGCCAGTCCCGACAAGATCTACGTTCCGCAGTATGCGCCGGAGATGCTGTATGAACCGAATTATGTGGCCGCGCCGATCGGCTACTATTCCGAGCCGTATCCGAACTACTACTATCCGACCGCCACCTTTTTTGCCGGCGTGGTGACGGGAGCAGTGTGGGCGGCTGCCGTCGACTGGAACCGTTGGGGTGTATGGGGCGGGCGCTGGAACGGCAACGTCGATATCGACTGCAACAACTGCTTCAACAACATAAACGGCAAAGTGAATATCAACGACGTCGACTGGAAGAAGGTCGACCGCAGCAAGATCGGTTTCGACAGCGCGCAGTTCAACAAGATCGACCGCAGCTCCTTCCGGACCAGTATCGAGGCGAACGGCAACAACAGGGTCGGAGCAAGAGGCAACGACCGTGCGAACACGATCCGCGATCAGCCAGGCAAAATCAGTGTCAACGATGTCCGCAAGAGCAAGATCGATGCGGACAGGGTCAATGCTGCTCGCAACAAGGCAGGCAATGCAGGAGCGGCTCCTGGGGGCGGGAAGGGCGCGCAGGCTGCGCAGAACCGCAGACCCGAGGCAAGGACGCCGAATAGGGCTGCCGAAAACGCAAGGCCCGGGGTCAACGCCAAACGCCCGGTCGCAAAGCCGAAGCCCGCGGCCCGGGTCGACAGCCGGCCGAGAAAGCCATCGGCCCTTGGTCAGGTCGACAGCGGCAGGCGCGCTGAGATGCAGTCCAACCGCGGCAGACAGGCCATGGCCGGGAGCAATCGTGGCGGCGGTAGAGCAATGCACGGCGGCGGCCGCGGCGGCGGTGGCCGCGGCGGCGGTCGTCGGTGACCGAAAGAAGGAGGAAAGTCATGACAAAGTCAGTCAGAAACATGCTTCTGGGTTCTGTGTTCGCTCTTGCGGCTCTCGCCACCAATGCGGTCCCGACATCTGCAGCAGAGCCATCCGATGCGACCGTCATCTCGGGCTTCGCTTCGCAGAGCGATCCGCCCGTGTTCGAGACGGCGGAACAGGTCGTCGACGCTTTCAAGGCGGCCCTGGCGGCCGACGACTTCGACAAGTTTACGGCGCTGCTGGGTATTGATGCAGCGAAAGCGAAGGCAGGCGAAGGCGTGATGGACACCTACGCACAGATCCGGGACGGCACGAAGAAGAAGATCGTCGTGAAGGACGTCGATGGCCGCAAGATCATCGAGATCGGCGACAAAATGTGGCCTCTACCATTTCCGATCGTGAAGGGCGACGATGGCAAATGGGGTTTCGATACCTATGCCGGGTTCGAGGAGATCATCAATCGTCGCGTCGGCGAGAACGAATTGCAGACCATCGACACGATGAAGGCCTATGTCGACGCCCAAAAGGAATATTCTTCCGCCGACCACGATGACGACGGCGTTCTGGAATATGCCCAGAGACTGATCAGCAGCGACGGCAAAACCGATGGTCTCTATTGGTCGCCTGATCTCGGCGAGGGGGATAGCCCGGCGGGCAATGCCCTCGAAGACAATGCGGCGCTTGATAAGGCGAAAGCCGGCGAGGGCTATTACGGTTATCGCTACAGGATCATCGACGGCCAGGGGCCGAACATCGCGGGTGGAGAGTTCGATTATGTGATCAACGGCAATATGATCGCAGGATTTGCCGTTATCGCCTGGCCGATCCGATATGGCGAAACCGGCGTGCACACATTCGCAGTCAACGCGAACGGTACGGTCTACCAGGCCGATCTCGGCCGGGAGACTGAAAAAATAGCTGCTGGCGTCAGGACCTTCAACCCGGGTGACAATTGGGACGTGACTGCTGATTGAACACGGTCGCGGATGTTTGGAACCAAGTCCGCTCCACCTCGTTGCCGCTTCGTATCTGGCAATGATGCAAAGGAGGAAACGATGATTTCCGCAGATCAGATTCGTGAACATATGGAAGTTCGGGCTGCCGACGGCACCCATGTCGGGACGGTCGATCACCTCGACGGCACCACCCGCATCAAACTGACGAAGACCGACTCGGGGGATGGAAAGCACCACTTGATCCCGCTCGATTGGGTCGATCACGTGGATGCCCACGTCCATCTGTCGAAGAACGCCAGAGATGTCCGAAGCCAATGGGCTACCATCAACTGACAGCCTGTCGGCTGCGGCTTGCGGGCCGCAGCCTCCTTCGAACGGCATAACCATGGCATGATGCCGAAAACCGCTCACCCCTTTCGGCATCAAAGGCCACAGCGTGAAGGTATCGAGGGCCGAGCCGCAATATATCGTCGAGAGCGACAAATCGGGAAAGTGCGCTGCACACAACCTGACGAACTCAAGAAGCTTTGACGCCGGCGGCCGTTCTGTCCAAGCAAAAGGAGATCGATATGCCAGCCAAATCCAAGGCCCAGCAGAAGGCGGCAGGCGCCGCACTTTCGGCCAAGCGTGGCGAGACGCCGAAGAGCGAACTCAAAGGCGCCTCGAAACAGATGGTGGAATCCATGAGCGAGAAACAGCTTGAGGAATTTGCCTCAACCAAGAGGAAAGGCAAACCTCAGCACGTCGCGAAATGAGAGATGTCGAACCGCCGGCGTGTAACTGCGAAGCTTATGTCGTCATCGACTTCATGGAGAAATCCGCGACCTCATGCGTGTTCGAAAGCGCGTTCAGGATCGCGCGCGCCGACATGTCAGGATCCTTGGCGAGCCATCGCAGCTCGAACGTCACCTCGGCGCTATCGGTCGTTCGGTGGAGCGACAGGAAGCCTGCATGGCATCCGAGCGGGTTCAGCACTTCCGATAGGTCCGGGGTATTGCCGTTCGAGGCGCGGACGACAAGCGTTGCCTTCTGTTCGCAACGCAGCCATGTGTCCAGACGCTTCAACGGCGACAGGACGATAAAGCCAATCACTGTCGCCGCGATGCCGGTCAGGATCTGGCCGCCGCCGAAGCAAAGGCCGACCACCGTCATGAACCACAACGTCGCCGCCGTCGTGACCCCGGTCAGCATGTCGCCGCGTTTGAGGATCGCTCCGCCGCCGATGAAGCCCACGCCCGTCAGGACGCCGAGCGGAAAGCGCAGCACGTCCATCTGCGTGAACGAGCCGGGCGTCTTTCCGTATATAGACAGAAGAAGGTTTGCCTGGATCATCGCCAGGCAGGCGGCAAGCGCCACCAGGATCGTGGTCCTGAAGCCTGCTGCGTGGCCGCCGCGCTCGCGATCGAGTCCGATGAGGCCGCCGGCAATCAATGTCAGTATAATCCGCGCGCCGATATCCCACCAGCTTGGCGTCAGCGGCATGGCATCCGTCAGGAACGAAGACATGTTTCTTTCCCGATCGTATGGTGGCCCTCTCGCTGCTCACCGGACATTCGCTTCTTTCCCACCACGTTGCACCAGGGATCGATCCGGATGCGCCACGGCGCACCGTGGGGTGTAAACGCCACGCCGCGCAGGACGTTCCCAACGCTCCGAGGCTACGGGGTAACCGAAGCAACCGTCGATGAGCCAGATTGGCGGTTCGCCTGCAGTCGGTGTATGATTCCTTCAAAGGGTTGGGGCGTTGCCCCTCAGCTGCCAGACCGCATCGCGCTAAAACGGAGTTCGAGATTGGCCGTCGCTTTCACCAAGGAAGAGAGTTTCGAAACCGCTTCGGAAACCCTGCTGCCCGATCGTCCGATTTCGCCGCATCCGAATATGGTCACGGAAGCGGGATTGAAGGCTCTGGAATTGCAGTTCCAGCAGGCTCGCGAGGCCTATGATGCTGCGAGCCCCATCGAAGACGTGAACGAACGGCGGCGGCAGACGGCCAATCCCTTGCGTGATCTTCGCTACTTAGCCGCAAGACTTCGCACCGCTCAGCTCATGCCTGCCCCTACGTCAATCGATACCGTCGCCTTCGGCAGCACGGTGACTTTCCGTCGTGACGATGGGCGTGTGCAGACCTATCGCATTGTCGGAGAGGACGAGGCCGATCCGAAGGCCGGGTCCATTTCCTATGTCTCCCCGGTGGCGCGGCTCCTGATGGGCAAGGCTGTTGGGGATATGGTGGAGACAGGAGGCCAGGAACTGGAGATCATCGCCATAGCATAGGAGCGGGGCAGCCCGGTCGGAAACGCAGGACGAGTAAGAGAAGGCTACGTCGAAAAATCCATCGCGACGCTGGAAGCGAAGATTGCCAAGATCAAAGCGAGCGAGAGCAGCCAAACTCAGGCGTCTGCTGCATCGAAGCCTGCCGGTGGCGCTCCGAAAGAACTTCCGGCGAAAGCGAGCGTATCGGCACGACGAATTTTGACGAGACCAGCGAGTTCGGCAGCCGCACGGCTTACGTCTGATAAAAGCGACCCGTTCACCGGGATGATGCTGCATTTTTGAGTGATGCATCAAAGGCGGCGCTTGGCCACGGTGACGACTTCGCGTGTCAGATCCGCCAGGCGGTCGGCGGCGAGGCGATTTATCTGCCAGTAAAGCGGGACATCGAGTGGCGTGTCGGGCACCAGCTCGATCAGCCGTCCGGATGCGAGGTGCTCGCGGGTCAGCTGGGTCGGGTTCATTCCCCATCCCATGCCTGAAAGGCTCGCCTCGACGAAGCTCTGCGGCGACGGCAGCCAGTGGGTGGGATAATCGAGATCGCGTCCGAATGTTCGTCGTACCCAGCTGCTTTGCAGCCTGTCCTTCTGATTGAAGGTCAGCGCCGGGGCGTTACGGATCGCCTCTGATGTCACGCCCTGTGGAAAATGGCTTGTGACGAAGTCAGGGGTTGCCGTTGCATGGTAACGCAGAACGCCGAGAGCAAAACGCCGGCATCCGCGGACCGGTTTTTCCAGGCTGGTGACGGCGGCGATCACCCGTCCGCGCTGCAGCCATTCGGCGGTATGGTCCTGGTCGTCGACGGCGACATTCAGCAGATAGGAAGAGCTTTTGGCAAAATTCGACATGGCCTCGACGAACCATGTTCCGAGGCTGTCGGCGTTCGTCGCGATTTGAAGCGTGACCCTTTGGCCTGGTTCGTTGGGATCGACGAGGGCCGGCAGTTGCCCGAAGAGTTCTGCTTCGAGCATGCCGACATTCTCCATATGGCGGCAGAGCCATTCTCCCTTTTCGGTCGCCGTGCACGGCGTGCCTCTGACGATGAGGACGACGCCGAGACGCTCTTCGAGCTGCTTCACGCGCTGCGAAATGGCCGAAGGGGTCACGTTCAAGGCGGTCGCAGCTCTTTCGAAGCTGCCTGTCTGGACAATGGTCGCGACGGCGCGAAGAGCGGGATAGTCGAGCATGGATTAGTTTCACTTAATCTGGATAAGTTGGATTAATTAGCCTAATTCTCGAAATAGCGATAGCGCAACCTCACCGAAATGAGGGGCGTTGGCCGAAGAGATGAATTTTTCGATCTATGGAACCGGCCTGATGATGGGCCTCAGCCTGATCGTCGCCATCGGCGCGCAGAACGCCTTCATTCTCCGTCAGGGCTTGCGCAACGAACATATCTTCGCCGTCTGCCTCGCATGCGCGGTATCAGATGCCGCGCTGATCGTGCTTGGCGTGACCAGCCTCCATCAAATCGCCAGGTTCATGCCCTGGCTCGATCCCGTCATGCGCTACGGGGGAGCTATGTTTCTGGTCTGGTACGGGGCAAGAAGCCTCTATTCCGCCTTGCGGTCGTCCGCCGCTCTCACGGCCGCGGAAGCCAAGCCATCGAGCTTTCGGCAGACGCTGGCAACCTGCCTCGCACTCACCTGGCTCAATCCACATGTTTATCTCGACACCGTAGTGCTGCTCGGCACGATATCGACACGATATCCGGGAGAGCAGGCTTCTTTTGCGGCAGGGGCGGTGACGGGGTCCTTCCTGTTCTTCTTTTCGCTCGGATATGGCGCGAAGCGGTTGCGGCCGATCTTCTCGAAACCCTCATCCTGGCGCATGCTGGAAACGCTCGTCGCTTTCACGATGTGGATCATAGCGTTCAAGCTGCTGGGCGGGTTGTGACCGCCGTTCGACTGTCGGTCGGCCGCTGCGGCGCAGGGTCGAGCGGACGTTGCAAGTGGACCGGCATCGATCTGTCCAGATCCTGAGCGGATTCAAAACGATGAAGCGTCTCTACCGCGTCCCATCGCACGCGCGGCGCTCCGGGACGGTCAACTCCATCTCGCGCTGACAATCTGCCAGCAGATGTGGCGGAAAGCGCCTTAGCTCCCGGAGCGCATGCTCATGGTTGGCATCCCTGCGCCTCTGCGACTTGAATGCGGAAAGGGCCTGTACGATATTCCAGATGCTTGTTTGAGACATGTCGGGCCTCCTTTGCTGCATTTAGCTGCCGACACTCGAAATATGAGGGTCAATTGACATTCAATCAAACAAAATGATATGGGGTTATAAATCAGAAAAATTGAAAGATGCGACGATGAGCATTCCCTTTCGCCGTCCCATTCCGCTGCTTGACAACGAAGTGCTGCGTACCTTCGTGGCGATCGCCGAAACAGGCAATTTTTCGACCGCCGCAGAGGCTGTCTTCCGCACGCCGTCGGCGGTATCGATGCAGATCAAGAAGCTTGAAGAACAGCTTGGGGCGACGCTTTTTCTGCGCGACGCCCGCTCGGTGTCGTTGACGCGCCACGGCGAGATGCTGCTGTCATATGCCCGCAACATCCTGGCGCTATCGAACGAGGCAGTGTCGCGCTTCATCATGCCGGAACTCAGCGGCGTCGTGCGGCTCGGCGCGCCGGAGGATATCGGCGAACGGCTGCTGCCGAGCATCTTGAAGAGTTTTGCCGAAAGCTATCCCGGCATCATGGTCGACGTGACCATCGACATGAGCATCGGGCTGAAGAAGCGCATGGAGGAGCAGCGGCTCGACCTGGCGTTGATCAACTGTGCGACACGGCCGTTCCCGACGGGCGGTGAGGTGGTGTTCCGCGAGCGGCTGGTCTGGGCCGGCGCCAAGTGCGGTTCGGCGCATCGCCGCGATCCGCTGCCGATCTCGATCTGGGAAGACGGCTGCATCTGGCGCCAGGAGGCACTCTCCCAGCTCGAACGCAACAAGCGGCATTATCGCGTCGCCTATCTCAGCGGTCACACGATGGCGCAGCGTGCCGCCGTGCTTTCCGATCTAGCCATCGCGCCGTTGCCGCTATCCTATGTCAACGAGGACATGGCGATCCTCGGGCCTCAGGAAGGGCTGCCGGAGCTCGGCGCCTTCGATATCCGCCTGCTGACCGCCTCGCAGGTATCGGGGCCGATCGAGACGGTGGCCGACAGCATTCGCGGCGCCTTTGCCGAGAGAGCGAAGGCGGTCGCCGCCTAAAGCATGATGCCGAAAAGTGTGAGCGGTTTTCGGACGACATCATGCTCTAACTCTATAATGTAGAACAGGATTCAGATTTTAGGCCGACCCGACCTAAAATCATCCTGTTCTAGCCGCACGGACAGGACTATGCGCCGATCGAAAGTGACAGCGTGTCCTTAGACGCGCGGCGGTAGCGGGCATCTTATAGCCAGTGAACCTTTTGGTTTGTCGTGCGTTATCGGCGCGGACGGCAATTGTCGCCGTTCGGGGTTGATTTCAAACAAGGATATCCGAGATGACGACAACGGCCAAAATTGCCGCAGCCTTGATGGTTCTTCTTGCCCTTTCTTCCTGTGGCAACACGATCCGCGGCATAGGAAAAGATACGGCAAATACCGTGAACGCCACGCAGGATGCCGGCCGCTCAGTCGACCGCGCCGCGAAGAAGTGATGACGGTTCAGATTCCTTCTGGGGATTGCCTGATCAGATACTGACCGAGGGATCAGAAGACCCGATTCTGATCATCCTAACGGATGATCAGGGGATAGGCTTTTTCGAGGCCACCGGATCGGCTGAGGCCGGTCCGGAAGGCTTGGAAGGCGGGATGCTGGCCAGAGCGGGCGGTTTCCATCAGCCGGATCTGCAGCCGATCCGGCGCTTGGGCCCCGAGCCACATTCCCAGATTTTCAAGCTTCACCGAGTTCAGGAAACGCGATCCGGCGGCAAGATCGAGATGGCGGCGCAGGCCGTCGAGCAGGTTGTCGTCCTGGGCGGCGTTTTCCATGAGCAGCGCCAGGTAGGACTTGTCGGTCTCCGACAGTGCGGCGAGCTTTTCCGCAACGGTATCGCGGTCTGGAAACGGAACATTGCCTGTCATCGAATCGTCCATGCTTGATCGTGTTTTGGCCGTTATAAGCTCGCCTTGACCTTCTCGGCTACATCGACAGGCACCCATTTCGTCCACAGACTCTCGTAATTGCGAAGGAAATAGATCGCGGCATCCTCGTTGCTTTCGCGGTTTTCGTCCTGCCAGGCGAGCACCTGGTTGATCGTCGCATTGTCCCATTTGCGGGTCTTGAGATAGGTCGTGACAGGTCCGGCGCGGCTGGCGAAGGACCTGGTCATCAGTGTGAAGGCGCGCGAGACCGGGTAGGAGTTGAGCTCGGGCCTGACGCAGCCGGCAACCGCGGTACAGCGGTCCCATTCATTCTTGTTGTGGCCGACGCCGAAGCTCAGGCGCGTCATGTCGTATTTGCCGAGGATGGCGGTCGGCGCCCAGTAATAACCGAGCCAGCCGATCTTGTTGTCGAAGGCGCGGGCAATCGACGCATCGAGCCGTTCGGGACTGCCGGTCTCGACGAGCTCGAAGCCCTTCTTGTCGGCGGCAAGCGCCTTGAACAGGTTGGTGGTCGATATCTGGCAGCTCCAGTCGGCAGGGCAGTTGTAAACTGCGCCTTTCGACGGGTCGTCCTCGGCGGGGAAGAGTTCGGGATGTTTCAGCGCGTCCTCGACCGAGCGGATATCGGGGTGGGCGTCGGCGATAAATTTCGGAATCCACCAACCCTCGACGGCGCCGTCGGCCAGGATTTCGGCACCCTGTACCAGCCGGCCGCTGTTGACAGCCTGATCGAGCAGGGACCTGACGGAATTGATCCAATATTCCGAGGCGATGTCCGGGATGCCTTTCTCATTCATCGAGGCGAAGGTCGGCAGGGTGTCGCCATCGACGATGGTGACCGAGCAGCCGTAGCCCTTTTCCAGGATGATCTTGTCGAAACTCGCCGCAATGCCTGCCGAGGCCCATTTCATTTCGGCGATCGAAACGCTGCCGCATTCGGCGGCTTCGGCCGGCGTGACGGTAGAAAGAGCCGCGGCAAAGACGGCCGGAATCAGAAACGTCTTCATCGTCATTCCCCGAATTCTTCTTAGGCGGACGTGCAGCAGGCTCTGAAATTCACCGACAAATCTCTCCGGCACCCGAATGGAAAATGCCTGCCGGGCGATACCGCAACAGGCTTTCCGGTTCATGGGCAAGCCGTGTTCAACAATGGCGTGTTATGACGGAGCCTACGCGTTCGCTCGCAGAAATCAACCATCTTCTGCTCATGGTTGCGTGACTAAATTATTGAATTCGAAGAATTTATGTCAGCATTCCGAAATTGGCGCTCTCGGGCGAAAAGCACCCTCTTCGCGACCGACGGCGGATCTTCGGCAGAAATTTTGGCCAGAATGTCAAAAAAGATCAAAATTAACATTTGCGTAAGCCTTCAATAACTCTCCGGTAAGAATGTGCCGTTATCAGTTGGGTCGTGGCAGCAATGACCGCCGCTTCTCCGGTTCAGGTAGTGCGTACCGGAGAAAGCGAGCTTCGCCGTGTAAGGGCGAAGACGCCTGAGTTTTTCGGCAAACCGCGCAGAGCCAAGGCCATGCGCGGTTTTCGCGTTTTGGAAACCTGCCCCGAACCAAGTCTTGCCCCGGGCCAAGTCTTGACCTGGGATTACCGCCCATTGTAGGCCTCGCCTGAACGAGAGGCGAATGCGGGCCACCATGGCAAGAGCGATCATGCTGCAGGGAACCGGCTCCGATGTCGGCAAGACGGTGCTGGTCGCAGGGCTCTGCCGGCTGGCGGCCAATCGTGGCCTGACGGTCCGACCGTTCAAGCCGCAGAACATGTCGAACAATGCGGCGGTCGCCGATGACGGCGGCGAGATCGGCCGGGCGCAGTGGCTGCAGTCGCTGGCTGCGCGCACGCCATCCTCGGTGCACATGAATCCGGTGCTGCTTAAGCCGCAATCGGAAAATGGCAGCCAGATCATCGTGCAGGGCAGGGTGTTCGGACAGGCGAAGGGGCGGGATTATCAGCGACTGAAGCCGCAGCTGCTCGGCGCCGTGCTCGAAAGTTTCGAAAAAGTGGCTGCGGGTGCCGACCTCGTTATTGTCGAGGGCGCCGGATCGCCGGCCGAGATCAATCTCAGGGCCGGCGATATCGCCAATATGGGTTTTGCGACGCGTGCCGGCGTGCCGGTCGTGCTCGTCGGCGATATCGACCGCGGCGGTGTCATCGCCTCGCTGGTCGGCACGCATGCGATCCTCGATGATGGCGACCGGGCGATGATTGCGGGCTATATCATCAACAAGTTCCGCGGCGACGTCTCGCTGTTTGACGACGGCGTCCGCGCCATCGAAGGTTTTACCGGCTGGCCGTGTTTCGGCATCGTGCCGTGGCTGCGGGGTGCCGCGCGCCTGCCGGCCGAAGATTCGGTCGTGCTCGAACGATTGGCGAGGCGCGGGGCGGGGGCGCTGAAGATCGCCGTGCCGGTGCTGCCTCGTATCGCCAATTTCGACGATCTCGACCCGCTGCGGGCCGAGCCGGATGTCGAGCTGGTCTTCGTGCGATCAGGCGAGCGGATCCCTGGCGACGCGAGCCTCGTCGTGCTTCCCGGCTCGAAATCGACGATATCGGATCTCGCCGACTTCAGGGCTGAGGGTTGGGACCGCGATCTCCAGGCGCATGTCAGGCGCGGCGGCCGGGTGATCGGCATCTGTGGCGGTTACCAGATGCTCGGCGGCATGGTGCGCGACCCGCTCGGCATCGAGGGCAGGGTCCTCGAGACGCCGGGGCTTGGGCTGCTCGACATCGAGACCGAGATGGCGCCGGAAAAGACCGTGCGCAATAGCCAGGCTCGCTCCACCGAATATGACGCGCCGCTTGCCGGCTACCAGATCCATCTCGGCGTGACCCGCGGCCCGGATTGCGATCGGCCTTTGGCAATCATCGACGGCGCGCCCGACGGGGCGCTTTCGGCCGACGGCCGGATCATGGGCACCTATCTGCACGGGCTCTTCGGCAGTGACGCCTACCGCACCCGGCTGCTTCAAAGCTTCGGCCTATCAGGCGAGCGGCGGAATTACCGCGAGAGCGTCGAGCAGGCGCTCGACGAGATCGCCGAGGAATTGGAACGTCATCTCGATCCGCGCTGGCTGGCCGGGCTGCTCGGTTAAGCCACACCTCGCACCATCATTGGCCGTCGTTCGGCTATTGCCAAATTAGTTGACTGAGTCCATTAATTGTCGCGACGGCGGACCCGGTTGAGAGCGACGAAAACTATGAGCATATTGGATAGATTTTCACTGGCAGGTCAGGTGGCGCTGGTGACCGGCGGCGGCCGTGGTCTGGGCTTTGAGATGGCACGCGCCCTTGCCGAGGCCGGCGCGCATGTCATCATCAACGGACGCACGGCGGCGACGCTGGAAGATGCCGTCAGGATCATACGCGCCGCGGGCGGCACGGCGGAGCCGGCTGCATTCGATATCGCCGACCGCGAGGCTCAACGTGCTGCGATGGCCGATATCGACAAGATCCATGGCCGTCTCGATATTCTGATCAACAATGTCGGCGCCCGCGACAGGCGGCCGCTGGCCGAATTCGACGATGATGCGATCATCGAGCTGCTGCGCACCGACTTGGCGGCGGCGATGACGCTTTCGCGTGACGCTGCCGTGCTGATGAAGCGACGCAATTACGGCCGGCTGATCGCAGTGACCTCGATCAGCGGCCATGTCGTAATGCCCGGCGACTGCGTCTATCCGGCAGCCAAGCAGGGACTGACCGGACTGATGCGCGGCATGGCGGTCGAATTCGGCCCGCACGGCATCACCAGCAACGCGATTGCGCCCGGCTGGTTTGCCACCGAGACGAACGCGGCGATGGCCGCGAACGAGGATTTGATGCCGTTCGTGCGCCAACGCATCCCGGTCCAGCGCTGGGGACGCCCGGACGAGATCGCCGGCGCGGCGCTGTTTCTTGCAAGCGACGCCGCTTCCTTCGTCAACGGCCACGTACTGACGGTGGACGGCGGCATGACGGTCAGGATGTGAGATATCCGTAGGCGCTGCGGCACGTCTTTCACTTCTGCGGCGCTCTCACAGCTCCTCGTCGGCAGGCGAATGACTGGTTGTCGTTGCCGCAGGCTACGGCTAGAAATATCTGCCTGACTCGACTATTGGTTGATGTGGCAACGCCCCGGTTGGTCATCGCCGTCCATTTGCCCGATTTCCGACCATAAACTGCGTCGGTCATTTGGAGGTTCGGAAATTAACAATCATATTCAGTGGCTTATAGAACATGGAATTACAGCTGAGCATATTGGCGAGCTGATAGCCGGATTGTGCGATCGGCTGATCGCGGATGGCTTTCCGATCTGGCGGGGAAGTATTGCGATGCCGTCTATTCATCCCATGTATGGCGGCGTCTCGGCCAATTTCGTGCGCGGCGGTGCGACCACGATCGAGAATGCCGAGTATGGCAGTGCGGCAGTGCTGAGTTTCGAGAAGACCCCGATCTATTTTCTTTTGGGCCGTGGTGAAACGTCAGGTCGATGGAATATCGCCAAGGGTGAGGGTGTCGATGACTACCCGCAGCTTGCGGAATTCGCGCATAGCGGCGGCACGGATCACTTGGTCAGCCTGCTGGAGTTCCCGAAGGAGGCCGCGCTGCGGGGGGTCAGTCTGTCTCTCACAAGCGATAGGCCGGGCGGATTTTCTGACGACCAATTGGCGATCGTCGCGAAGCTCTTCCCGGCGCTGGGGTTGGCTTGCTACCGCATCGCGGCATCGAAAACCGCTGCGGATATCCTCGCCGTCTATACGGGCGCCAAAACAAGCGCACGCATCCTTGCGGGCGAGATCCAGAGGGGAAAGGGTGGCTCCATCAATGCTGCGATCCTGCTTGCGGATCTCAGGAATTTCACGGCGTTGACCGAAGTCTATCAGCCAGGCGAAATCGCCGGGTTTCTGGACGAGCATTTCGAGCTGATCGGCCGGCATGTCGAGGAGAATTCCGGCGAGATCCTCAAGTTCATGGGCGACAGCGTGCTGGCGATCTTTCCGACCGATGCCGAAGATCAGCAAAAGGCGTGCATGGCCGCACTGGCTTCGGCAAGGAATATTCTGGAAGCCAACAAGGTGCTGAACGGTCAGCGGAGGAATGATGGAGGTCCTGACATCGGCGTCGATGTCGTGCTGCATCTCGGCGAGGTCTTCTATGGAAATATCGGCGCGCGCGGCAGGCTTGATTTCACGGTGATCGGCAGCGCCGTCAACGAGGCCTCGCGGCTTGAAAAGCTCTGCGGCACGCTTGAGCAAGACCTGCTGATGTCGGAGAGCTTCGCGACCACCTGCGCCGTGGCCTGCGAGTATCTGGGTTCGTTTGAATTGCGTGGCGTTTCGAAGCGGGCCGACGTGTTCAAACTCGCCGACGCCGTATTCTGAAGCGTCGATCCGGTCGGCGCGGCGACGCTCAGATCTCGCCTGAGACCTCGCGGCGGCGGCGGTCGAGTTCTTCGCTGTAGCGGCGTAGCGTATAGCTTTCGCTGAGCTGGCCGATCACCTTGCGTTCGATCAGGTTGTTGACGACGGCGAGCGCTTCGCTTTCGCTCTTGTCGAAGATCGCCGCCGCCTGCCTGGCATTCATCTGCGGCTGCAGGAAATCGTTGCGGTAGTGGATGAAGTCGGCAAGCGTCTTGCCCTCGTCCTGCGCATCGGTCGGATTGGCGTAGATCTCCGGCACCAGCACCAGGCCCGCATATTTGTCGCTCTCCTCGACGAGGACGACGCGCTGGGTCGAGCCGATCGGGAAGGCCTGCTTGAATTCCTCCAGAGAAATGCCCGCCCTTGCCGTCTTGACGTCAGCGCGCATCAGCTTGTCGACCGTCAGATTGCGGATCCAGCCGACATCATGGGCGCTGCGGATGCTTTCTCCGCGCAGATGGAACCGCCATGTGGCGAAGGAGTAGCCGAAGGTCGAGCGCACGACGAGCGAGGAGGTGATGACGGCGGCGAGCACCAGCGCCGTGATCGGAAAATCGCCGGTGATTTCGAGCGCCAGGAACGTCATGGTCAGCGGCCCGCCGATGACGGCGACGGCAAGCGAACTCATGCCGACCACGGCATAGATGACGGGCGTCAGCGTCGCATCGGCGAAATAGGGGCCGCAGTAAGCAAAGAGTTTGCCGAGCAGGGCGCCCATGAACAGCGAGGCGAAGAACAGCCCGCCCCTGAAGCCGGAGCCGATCGAGATCGCCGAGGCGAAGGATTTCAAGAGGAAGAGGCCGATCAGCGTCGGGATCGCCACGTCACGGGAAAGGTTGAGATGCAGCGCGCCGTGGCCGGCCGAGAGCACCTGCGGCGAGATCATCGCCAAGAGGCCGACGATGATGCCGCCGAGAGCCGGGCGGAAGGGTGGGGCGATCGAGCTCTTGCGCGCCAGTTCCTCAATGAAGGCGACGCCCTGCATGATCAGGATGCCGACACCGGCGCAGAACGCACCGAGCAGCAGCGCCGGGACATAATCGGCCGGCACGACCGAGCCGAAGCTGCCGATATCGATGGTGAAATCGCTGCCGGCGAGCAGCCTTGCGACCAAGGTGGAGACAAGGGCGGAGACGACGACAGGCGTCAGCGAGACGATCGTATAGGTGCCGATGATCAGCTCGAAAGCATAGAAGGCCCCGGTCAACGGCGCGTTGAAGGCGGCGGCGATGGCGCCCGCCGCGCCGCAGCCAACGAGGGTGCGCAGGTCCGAGCGGCGAAGCTGCAGCTTCAGCCCGAATTTTGAGGCGAGGCCGGCGGCAAGCTGGGTATAGCCGGCCTCCAGGCCGACGGAGGCCCCGAAACCGTTGGAGATCAGGTTCTGCACGGCAACGATGATGCTGTCGGTCAGGGACAGGCGGCCGCCATGCAGCGCATTGGCCTCGATAGGGTCGACCATTGGCTTCTTGCGCCGTTTCGCCAGAACCAGAAGCAACAGGCCGAGCAAGGCGCCGCCGATGACGGGGGCGGTGAGCAGCAGCATCTTGCTCTCGATCTCGGACGAGCTCAACCTTTCGCTGTCTGATATGCCGAAGACCAGCTGATGCAGCTCGTTGGAGACGTAGCTCATGCCGGTGACGGCGAGACCCGAGATGATGCCGACGACGGCGCCCGCCAGCGACAGGCCGACCTCGCTGCGCCGGGTCAGCGCCCGCAGGCGTCCCGGATCGAAGAAAACACGCAGCGCGCGGAAACGGCGCCGATCCAATTTCATAAGCATGGCTAGACAACTAGGCAGGGAGAGGCCCGGTCAAGGGCGAAGGTGCAGTCCGCTTGCAACGCAATTGCGGCGAAAAGCCGGCGCGCATGGCAGATTTTCATGGCGTAAGTCCCTGATAAATGACGATATTCCAAGTGGGGTAAGTCGTGTTGGCGGGGTCGCGCTGCTTGACTTGCCATTGCCCTGTCTCCAAGGCCGGTTGACTTCACCCCTGCGCTTGCCTAACCATCCAGATAACGGATGGTCGACTGACCATCCTGACATAACGGATGGTTCCGGATCGGTGTTGCGCCCTTCCGGATGAAAAGGGAATGTGACGAGGCGGACCCAAGCCGGGCGCCTTCATCACAGCCGACCCCGCGACTGTAGAGCGGTCAGGGTCTTCCATCCGGCATCAGGCCCTTCCGGCTGACGGCTTGCAATAATGCAAGCAGGCGGGATGGACGACATGCCGGAAAAGCCACTGGATATGCATGGTGATCAACCGGGGTCGGACGCCTCTCAAGTCTACGAATCGTCCACCTTTTCACTGATGCAGCCGGGAAGGCGAGGATGATCCGCTGGCACGATCAGGGCGACCGGTTTCCGGTCTGCCCCGATCGCGGCCGATAACCGCGAGCCAGGAGACCTGCCATCCCGTGCCGGGCGAGAAGCCCAACCCTGGGCACTATGCCCGTTGCCAGCACGGAGGTTGTCTTGGCTGAACGATTGAATTCGGCGCGGCCTGGTGCGGCGCACGCCACGCCTCCAAGCAGCGCTGCAGGAGGAGTGTTTTCGGCCGCTTATGTCGAATGTGCGGTACCCCCCTCTGTCCTGCCGGACATCTCCCCCACAAGGAGGGAGATCGGCAAGCAGCACGACCGTCGTCCTACATCAATTGTTTGGAGAAAAGCTCTCGGCGATTCAATCTCCCCCCTTGTGGGGGAGATGTCCGGCAGGACAGAGGGGGGTGTCACACCCTCAGTAACCGAGACAGATGCACTCGGAGCAAGCCACGGCTACGCACCCTCCCTGAGGGGCGTTTGAATATGACCGCCACCTTCATCCTGGGCGGCGCACGTTCCGGCAAATCCCGATTCGCCGAAGCCCTCGTCAGCGCGACCGGCCTCGATCGCCACTACGTCGCCACCGGCCGCGCCTGGGACGAGGAGATGCGGGCGCGCATCGCCCAACACAAGGCCGATCGCGGCCCGTCCTGGACGACGCATGAAGAGCCGCTCGACCTCGTCGGTAAACTCGCCGCCATCGACGGCGAGGGGCGCATCGTGCTGATCGATTGCCTAACGCTCTGGGCCACAAATCTGATGATGGAGGAGCGCGACATGGTGGTCGAATTTGCGACGCTTGCCGATTTCCTTCCCGCCGCGAAAGCGCGGCTCGTTTTCGTTTCCAACGAGGTGGGTCTCGGCATCGTGCCCGACAATCGCATGGCGCGGGATTTTCGCGATCATGCCGGCCGCTTGCACCAATCGATCGCGGCGAAGGCCGCCGAAGTCTATTTCATCGCGGCAGGCCTGCCGCTGAAAATGAAGGGTTAAGTCCATGAACCAGCAAAAGATTCCCGCAACCGTCATCACCGGCTTTCTTGGCGCCGGCAAGACGACGATGATCCGCAACCTGCTCACCAATGCCGGCGGCAAGAAGATCGCGCTGATCATCAACGAATTCGGCGATCTCGGCGTCGACGGCGACGTGCTGAAGGGCTGCGGTGCGGAGAATTGCACCGAGGACGACATTATCGAGCTGACCAACGGCTGCATTTGCTGCACCGTTGCGGACGATTTCATACCGACGATGACGAAACTGCTCGAGCGCGAACAGCGGCCCGACCATATAGTCATCGAAACCTCGGGCCTTGCTTTGCCGCAGCCGCTGGTCGCCGCCTTCAACTGGCCCGACATTCGCACCCAGGTGACCGTCGACGGCGTCATCACGGTGGTCGACAGCGCCGCTGTTGCCGCCGGCCGTTTTGCCGACGACCACGATGCCGTCGATGCGCGCCGCGCCGAGGATGAATCGCTCGATCACGAGAGCCCGATCGAGGAGTTGTTCGAGGATCAGCTGACCTGCGCCGATCTCATCGTGCTCAACAAGACCGACCTGATCGACGCTGCCGGCCTCATCAGGGTGCGCGACGAGGTCGCCTCCCGCACGGTGCGCAAGCCCGTGATGATCGAGGCGCGGAACGGCGAGGTGTCGGCCGGCATCCTGCTCGGCCTCGGCATCGGTACGGAGGACGATGTCGCCAATCGCAAGTCGCATCACGAGCTGGAGCATGAGGATGGTGCGCCGCACGACCATGACGAATTCGACAGCTTCGTCGCCGAACTCGGCCCGGTCGCCGATCCCGCCGGCTTCATCGAGTCGCTGAAGACTGTTATTTCAGCCCATGACGTGCTGCGCCTCAAGGGTTTCGTCGATGTCTCCGACAAGCCGATGCGGCTGCAGCTCCAGGCCGTCGGGAGCCGCATCGACCATTATTTCGACCGCGCCTGGACGCCTGGCGAAAAGCGCGCCACCCGCCTTGTCGTCATCGGCCTGCACGAAATGGATCAGGACGCGGTGAGGGCGGCGATCGAAGCGCTGGCGTAACCCGATGCATCTGCTTCTGGCTCAACAGGGAACGATCAGCGACGGCGAGGAGGCAATCGACCTCGGGCAGACGCCGGGCGATATCCTGTTCCTGTCGGCGGCCGACAGCGAGCTTGCCGCGATCGCAGCCGCCCATCGCGAGTGCAGGGGCGCACCTTCGCTCCGGCTTGCCAGCCTGATGAGCCTCAAGCATCCGATGTCGGTTGATACCTATGTCGAGCGCACGGCGCGGCATGCGAAGCTGATCATCGTGCGTGCGCTGGGCGGCGCCAGCTATTTCCACTATGCGCTGGAAGCGCTGCATGCGGCAGCCGCGCGCGCCGGTGCGCTGATTGCGGTGCTGCCGGGTGATGCCAGGCCGGATGCCGGGCTGGTTCCTTTCTCGAATATCGGGCTCGAAGACCTCAACGCGCTCTGGGCCTATCTGATCGAGGGCGGCGATGCCAACGCGCGGGCCTTTCTCGATTATGCCGAGGTGATGCTCTCAGGCGCCGAGAAGCCGGCGCCGGCGGTGCCTTTGATGAAGGCTGGTATTTGGTGGCCGGGGCGGGGGTTGATCGGGGTCGAGGAGTGGCGGCGGATTACCGATTCCCTCTTCTCCCCAGCGGGGAGAAGATGCCCGGCAGGGCAGATGAGGGGGGCGAGCGACGGAGGGAGCGAGCAGCAGGAGTGGGACGCCGGAGTTTGTCGAGCCCCCCCCTCATCCGACCCTTCGGGCCACCTTCTCCCCGCTGGGGAGAAGAGGGAGCAAGCCGAGAAGCCGACAGTCGCCATCAGCTTCTACCGCGCCCTCGTCCAAAGTGGCGAGACCGGGCCGATCGAAGCTCTGATCGAAGCGCTGATGACACTCGGCCTCCGGCCGCTGCCGGTCTTCGCCTATAGCCTCAAGGATCCGGTTTCCACAGGCATTCTCGAAAGCGTGTTTTCGGCGCTGAAACCCGATGTCGTCATCAACACGACCGGCTTTGCCGTCTCCGCGCCAGGTGCGGACCGGCAGCAGACGGTGTTGGAGGCGGATGAGGCGATCGTGCTGCAGGCGATTCTGTCGGCTTCGTCGAGGGAGACATGGGCTGCGTCCTCCCAAGGCCTGTCGGCGCGCGATCTCGGCATGAACGTGGCGCTGCCTGAAGTCGATGGCCGGGTGCTGGCGCGGGCGATCTCCTTCAAGACGGCGGCGCGCTACGATGCTGCCGTCGAGACGAATATTGTCGCCAGCGAACCGGATGCTGGCCGGGTACGTTATACGGCGGAGCTTGCTGGCAATTGGGCACGGCTGCGCAAGACTTCCGCGGGCGACCGGCGCATCGCGCTCGTCATGGCGAACTATCCGAACCGGGACGGCCGGCTTGGCAACGGGGTCGGCTTGGATACGCCTGAAGGCACCATCGAGGTGCTGAAGGCTATGCGGGCGGCGGGTTATCCGGTCGCTGAGATTCCCGTCGACGGCGACGCGCTGATCCGCCACCTGATGGAAGGGCCGACCAATTCCGGTTCCGACGGAAAGATCATTCGCGAGACGCTTTCCCTGAGTCGGTACAACAGCTTCCTGGAATCTCTTCCCAATAAGATTCAGGATGAGGTGAGAGCCCGCTGGGGCAATCCGCAAGACGATCCGTATTTTCGCGAGGGCGTCTTCGCCCCGCCTTTTGCGCGCTTCGGCGAGGTGCTCGTCGGCATCCAGCCGGCGCGTGGCTATAATATCGATCCGAAAGAGAGTTATCATTCGCCGGATCTCGTACCGCCGCACGGTTATCTCGCCTTCTACGCTTTCCTGCGCCTTGAGTTCGGTGCCCATGCTGTCATCCATATGGGCAAGCACGGCAATCTCGAATGGCTGCCGGGCAAGGCGCTGGCGCTGTCGGCGACATGTTATCCGGAAGCGATTCTCGGGCCGTTGCCGCACCTCTATCCCTTCATCGTCAACGATCCGGGTGAGGGCACGCAGGCCAAGCGCCGAAGTGCGGCCGTCATCATCGACCACCTCACGCCGCCTTTGACGCGGGCCGAAAGCTATGGGCCGCTAAAGGATCTGGAGGCGCTGGTCGACGAATATTATGAAGCGTCCGGCGGCGATCCCCGCCGCATTCGTCTGCTCAGCCGCCAGATCCTCGATCTCGTCACCGATATCGGCCTCGACCGTGATGCCGGCATCGCCAAGGGCGAAAGCGAGGGCGAGGCGCTGAAGAAACTCGACGCCTATCTCTGCGACCTCAAGGAAATGCAGATCCGCGATGGACTGCATGTGTTCGGTGTGTCGCCAGAGGGGCGGCTACTGACGGACCTGACCGTGGCATTGGCACGGGTGCCGCGCGGGCTGGGTGACGGTGGGGATGCGAGCTTGCAGCGGGCGATTGCCGGGGATGCGTTGAAAAACCCTTCTCAGCTAAAAGACCCCGCCCCAACCCCTCCCCACAAGGGGGAGGGGCTTGCTGGGCGCACCGTCTCACTATCAGCTTTGGTCGCAGAGGTTGCCGCAGGCGTAGCGGTAAGTCCCTCCCCCTTGTGGGGAGGGGCTGGGGCGGGGTCTTCCTTCGACCCCCTCGACACCGACATGGCCGCCGTTTGGACCGGCCCACGGCCTGATATCCTCGCAGATATTCTCGACGACCCCTGGCGAACCAACGGCGACACCGTCGAGCGCATCGAACTACTCTCGGCGAAGTTCGTTTCCGGCGAGATGGAATGCCCGACCCTCTGGTCCCAAAGCAGATCGGTACTCTCCGAGATCGAAACCCGTCTCAAGCCCTCCATCCTCGCCTGCGGCCCGGCCGAGATCGAAGGCCTGCTCAAAGGGCTCGACGGCCGCTTTGTCGCGCCTGGACCCTCCGGCGCGCCGACGCGCGGGCGTCCTGACGTACTGCCGACCGGACGGAATTTCTACTCGGTCGACAGCCGCGCCGTGCCGACGCCGGCGGCCTACGAGCTTGGCAAGAAATCGGCGGAGCTGCTGGTGCGCCGCTATGTGCAGGATCACGGCGAATGGCCGGTTTCCTTCGGGCTGACGGCCTGGGGCACGTCGAACATGCGCACCGGCGGCGACGATATCGCCCAGGCACTGGCGCTGATCGGCGTCAAGCCGCTCTGGGACATGAGCTCGCGCCGCGTCACCGGCTACGAGATCATTGCGCCGGCGATGCTCGGGCGGCCGCGCGTCGACGTGACGCTCAGGATCTCCGGCTTCTTCCGCGATGCCTTTCCTGAGCAGATCGCGCTGTTCGACAAGGCGATCCGCGCCGTCGGCGCGCTGGAGGAGGATGTCGGCGACAATCCCATCGCTGAGCGGATGCGCGGCGAGACGGCTAGGCTTGCGGCCGCCGGCCTCGACGAGGTGTCGGCAAAACGCCGGGCAGGCTATCGTGTGTTCGGCTCGAAACCCGGCGCCTATGGCGCCGGGCTGCAGGCGCTGATCGACGAAAAAGGCTGGGAGCGGCGCGCCGATCTCGCCGAGGCCTATCTCGTCTGGGGCAGCTATGCCTATGGCGCCGGCGAGGAGGGCAAGGCCGAACGCGGCCTGTTCGAGGAGCGGCTGCGCTCGGTGCAGGCCGTCATTCAGAACCAGGACAATCGCGAGCACGACCTGCTCGACAGCGATGATTATTACCAGTTCGAGGGCGGCATGGCGGCGGCGGCCGAACAGCTCGCCGGCGCGCGTCCCTCGATCTATCACAACGACCATTCCAGGCCGGAAAAGCCGGTGATCCGCTCGCTGGAGGAGGAGATCGGCCGCGTCGTGCGCGGGCGCGTCGTCAATCCGAAATGGATATCGGGTGTCATGCGCCACGGCTACAAGGGCGCTGCCGAGATCGCTGCTACGGTCGATTATCTCTTTGCCTTTTCGGCGACGACGGGTGCGGTCGGTGAACATCACTTCGAGGCCGTTTACCGGGCCTTCGTCGCCGATCCCGCCGTGCGCGATTTCATGATCGAAAAGAACCCTGCGGCCTTCGACGAGATGAAGGAGCGGCTGATGGAGGCGATCGATCGCAGCCTGTGGACGCCGCGTAGCAATTCGGCCCGGTTCGACCTGGCCGTCAGACAATAGAACGAGGTGAAGCTATGAGCGATGAGACCCCAGAGAACGAGATCGCAGAAGCCGGGGCTGGCAAGGACGATGCGCGTCACGCCGAGAAGATGGCGAAGAAGAAAGCCGCGCGCGACAAGATCATGGCGACCAAGACCGATGGCAAGGGGCTGATCATCGTTCATACCGGCAAGGGCAAGGGCAAGTCCTCGGCCGGCTTCGGCATGATCTTCCGCCATATCGCCCACGGCAAGCCTTCGGCCGTCGTGCAGTTCATCAAGGGTGCGATGTGGACCGGCGAGCGTGACCTGATCGAGAAGCATTTCTCCGATCTCTGCCAGTTCCACACGATGGGCGAAGGTTTCACCTGGGAAACGCAGGACCGCGCCCGCGATGTTGCCGCCGCCTCGGCCGCCTGGGAAAAGGCCAAGGAGCTGATCCGCGACGAAAGCAATTCCATGGTACTGCTCGACGAGATCAACATTGCGCTGCGCTACGACTATCTCGACATCAACGATGTCGTCGCCTTCCTGAAGAGCGAGAAGCCCGCCATGACACATGTCGTGCTGACGGGGCGCAACGCCAAGGAAGAACTGATCGAAATCGCCGATCTGGTGACCGAGATGGAACTCGTCAAACATCCCTTCCGCTCCGGCATCAAAGGGCAGCCGGGTGTGGAGTTCTAAACATCAGGATCGGCTCCTGTCGGGAGAGCGCGCGGGCAACGTTGTGGGTTCACGCGCTGCGCTAAACATTCACGTGCAAGAGTCTCCGTTGGAATCTTGGTGGGTTGTTCGTTATGGATGAGGTCCGATTTGACACGGTTCGGCGGCTCGTCCTCGGGCTCGGCTGCGAGCGCGGCACGCCGGTGCAGGAGGTGCTGGCGCTCGCCGAGCAGGCGCTTCGCGAGGCCGCGGTCAGCGGGGAGGCCCTTGCCGCTGTCGCCTCAATCGATAGCCGTAAGAGCGAGGCGGCGGTGCTTGCAGTCGCCGCCCATTTCACCGTGCCGGCGGTGTTTTTTGCCGCCGGGCGGCTGGAGGAGGAGACGCCGCGGCTCGCGAATCCGTCGGAAATCGTCTTTGCCCGCGTCGGCTGCCATGGCGTCGCCGAGGGTGCGGCGCTGGCTGCGGCGGGCGCCTCGGCCGAGCTTGTCGTCGCCAAGATCAAATCTTCGCGCGCGACGGCGGCGGTGGCCCGCAGCGGGCTGCAGAAAGCATGACTCGATACGGATGCAGATTTGGGCCTATCAGTCTAAAATCCGAATCCGTATGTAGATCAATTAAATAGAGCATGATTTCGTCTGAAAACCGCTCTTTTCAGCATCATGCTCTGGCGTTATGGTGGCGCCAATTCGCGGCGCCGTTCGGCAGCTTCACGGTTCACATTTAGAGGATATCTCATGCACAAGGTCATTTATGACACCGACCCTGGCGTCGACGACGCCATGGCGCTTCTCTTCCTGCATCGTCATCCCGAAATCGAGCTTCTCGGCATCACCACGGTCTTCGGCAACGCCTCGGTCGAGACGACGACGCGCAATGCGCTCTTCCTCAAGCGCGAATGGAATATTCCGGCACCCGTTTCCAAAGGCGCCAGCGTCACCATCGATTCCTCGCGCGCGGAGCGGCCATGGCCGGCCATGGTGCATGGCGATAACGGCCTCGGCGATATCGACGTACCGGAGACGATCGACCTGCCGCTCGATCCGCGCCCGGCGCATCGCTTTATCATCGACACGGTGCGCGCCCATCCGGGCGAAGTGCGACTCGTCGCCGTTGGCCGAATGACCAATCTGGCGCTGGCGCTGAAGGAAGCCCCCGAGATTGCGACGCTGGCGAAGGACGTCGTCATCATGGGCGGCAATTTCTATGTGCCGGGCAACGTTTCGCCGGTCGCCGAGGCCAATATCCACGGTGATCCCGAGGCTGCTGATATCGTCATGACCGCGCCGTGGAAGGTGGCCGTCATCGGCCTCGATGTCACCGCAATCACCACGATGAGCCGCAGCTATCTCGGTGAAATGGCAGCTAGGGGTGACAAGGCGGTCAAGCAGCTCGACGCACTCTCGCAGTCCTACATCAACTTCTACAAGCATGCGGTCGAAGACGGCATGATGGTGCATGACAGCTGCGCCTGCGTCTATGCCGTGGCGCCGGAGCTGTTCTCGTCGATATCGGGTGCGGTGCGTGTCGTCTGCGGCGGCATCGCCGATGGCCAGACGATCGTCAGGCGAGACGGGCGGCATTTTCCGCCTGATGGCGCCTGGGATGGCTTGCCGAGCCAGGTGGTCTGCACCGGCATCGAGTCGGAGAGGGTCCTCGACCTCATTCGCAATACACTGCTTGCAGCCTGACAAGCTCGAAGGCCGGCCGCGATGCTGCCGGCCTTCGGGAGATATTGTAATATATTCATTGCGTTGTGCGGGTTCTCCGAGGATTTGAATCCGACGCTTCATAAAGTGAGTCACGATCATCTCAGCAACTTCAAGTGAGGTGATGGGCGCGGCGTTGACCTTACCCCTTACGGGGCCTAGATCAGCGGGATGATCGATGCCGCATTCTCCCATCTTCCGGTGCTTGAGCCGGGCAGCGTCTGGCTCGTCGGCGCCGGTCCCGGCGATCCCGGGCTTTTGACGCTGCTCGCCGCCAAGGGGCTTTCCGAGGCCGACGTTATCGTCCACGACGCGTTGGTCAACGAGGAATGCCTGGCGCTGGCGCGGCCGGAAACGCTGGTGGAATATGCCGGCAAGCGCGGCGGCAAGCCTTCGGCGAAACAGCGCGACATTTCGTTGCGGCTGGTGGAGCTTGCGCGCGCCGGCAAGCGGGTGCTGCGGCTGAAGGGCGGTGATCCCTTCGTGTTCGGGCGCGGCGGTGAGGAGGCGTTGACGCTAGTCGAACACAATATCCCCTTCCGCATCGTGCCCGGCATCACCGCCGGTATCGGTGGGCTCGCCTATGCCGGCATTCCGGTGACGCATCGCGACATCAACCATGCCGTGACCTTCCTCACCGGCCATGATTCCTCGGGCATCGTGCCCGACAGAATCAACTGGGAGGCGATCGGCCGAGGCTCGCCCGTCATCGTCATGTACATGGCGGTGAAGCATATCGCCGAGATCAGCGCCCGCCTGATCGCCGCAGGCCGGCTGCCGTCCGAGCCCGTCGCCTTCGTCTGCAATGCCGCCACCGGCCGGCAGCAGGTGCTGGAGACGACGCTTGGAGAGGCGATCGAGGCCGTTGCTGCCTCCGGTCTGGAGCCGCCGGCGGTGGTCGTCGTTGGCGAGGTGGTGCGGCTCAGGGCCTCGCTCGATTGGCTCGGCGCCCTCGGCGGACGGCGGCTGCAACCCGATCCATTCCGCCGTTCCGGCAAGGTGACGGCATGAGCGGCCTCCTGATCGCAGCACCTTCCTCCGGCGCCGGCAAGACGACGGTGACGCTCGGGCTGCTCCGAGCGCTTCGCCGGCGCGGCATAGCGGTCGCGCCCGGCAAGGCCGGCCCCGACTATATCGATCCTGCCTTTCATGCGGCCGCGAGCGGCACGCTTTGCCTGAATTTCGATCCCTGGGCGATGCGCCCGGAGCTGATCTCGGCCAATGCCGCCCTTCACCGTTCCGGCGACCGCATCCTCGTCATCGAGGCAATGATGGGGCTTTTCGACGGCGCGGCCGACGGAAAGGGAACGGCGGCCGATCTCGCCGCCCAGCTGGGGCTTTCCGTGGTGCTCGTCGTCGACGCCTCGCGCATGTCGCAGTCGGTGGCGCCGCTGGTTTCCGGTTTTGCCGGCTTCCGCGCCGATGTCCGGGTTGCCGGCGTTATCCTCAACAAGGTCGGCAGCGACCGGCACGAAGCGATGCTGCGACAGGCGCTGGAGGCTATCCGCATGCCCGTCATCGCCGTGATCGGCAGCGACAAGGCGCTTTCTTTGCCGGAGCGCCATCTCGGGCTGGTTCAGGCCGGCGAACATGCGACCCTCGACGGTTTCATCGACCATGCGGCGGATGCCGTCTCCGAGGAATGCAATTTCGAATTTCTGCTACGCATTGCAAAGCAAGGGCTCAACCGGCCGTCGGCCGCCAATATCGACCGGTTGCCGCCGCTGGGCGCACGCATCGCCGTGGCGCGCGATGTCGCCTTTGCCTTTTGCTACGAGCATATGTTGCTCGGCTGGCGCCGCCGGGGTGCTGCGATCTCCTTCTTCTCTCCGCTTGCCGACGAGGCACCAGCTACCGATGCCGATGCGATCTATCTGCCTGGCGGTTATCCTGAGCTGCACGCCGGACGGCTCGCAGAGGCGCAGAATTTCCGCGCCGGCATGCTCGACGCGACGGCGCGCGGCGCCAGGATTTACGGCGAGTGCGGCGGCTACATGGTGCTCGGCGACGGGCTGATCGATGCGGGGGGCAAGCGCCATCAGATGCTCGGCCTGCTGCCCGTCGTTACCAGCTATGCCGAGCGAAAGCGCCATCTCGGCTATCGCCGTGTCGTGCCGCTCGACGGCGCCTTCTTCGCGCGGATGATGACGGCCCATGAATTCCACTATTCCAGCGTCGTCTCCGAGGGCGAGGGCAAACGGCTTTTCCAGGTGCAGGATGCGCTCGGGACCGATCTGGGTGCAGCCGGGCTCCGGTGCGGGCAGGTGGCGGGGTCCTACATGCATCTGATCGATCTAGCCGGAGCAACGGCTGCATGAGCGCACCGATCGTCCATGGTGGCGGCATCACCGCGGCTGCCGCTACCTTCGGCGGCAGGCCGGACGACTGGCTCGATCTTTCCACGGGCATCAATCCGTGCCCCGTCGCTCTGCCGGATATTCCGGCAAGAGCCTGGCACCGCCTGCCGGACAGGCACCTCGTCGACGAGGCGAGGCGTGCGGCGCGCGATCACTATGGCAGCGGCGAGATCCTGCCGCTCCCCGTGCCCGGCACGCAATCGGTTATTCAGCTTCTGCCGCGTCTGGTCGAGGGTAGGCTGGTTGGCGTCACGGACAACAGGGTCGCTGTGACGGACAACAGGGTTGCCGTGACGGACGATAGGATCGCCGTGACGGACAACAAGGTTGCCGTGGTATCGCCGACCTATGGCGAGTATGCGCGCGCCTTCGCCTCGGCCGGTTTTGCCGTCGATGCGATCGACGATATTGCCGCGATCGGAGCCGGACATCGGCTGGCTGTCGTCGTCAATCCGAACAACCCCGATGGGTTGATATGGCCGACCGAAACGCTGATTGCCCTGCACGATAAGATGAAATCGGCAAACGGGTTTCTTGTCGTCGACGAGGCCTTCGGTGATACCGATCCGGCGCTCAGCCTCGCATTCCGGGCGCCGCAGCTTCCGAACCTCATCATCTTCCGCTCTTTCGGCAAGTTCTTCGGACTTGCAGGCCTGCGGCTCGGTTTTGCCATTGCGCGGGATGATATTCTCGAGCGTTTCGAGGACTGGCTCGGTCCCTGGGCAGTCTCCGGCCCTGCTCTTTCGATTGCAGGTTCGCTGCTGCGCTCGGATGTCTCTCCGATCCGCGGCCGCATCGATGAGCGCAACGCCGGCCTGCATGCGGTGCTGAAGGGCGCCGGCTTGCAAATCTCCGGAGGGACGGCGCTCTTCACCCTTGTCGCCGATGCGAGGGCCGGCGACATTTACACGCATCTCTGCCGCCATCATATTCTCGTCCGCAAGTTTGACTATGCGCCGGATTGGCTGCGTTTCGGGCTGACGCCCGATCCGGCGGCCGACAGGCGGCTTGGCGAAGCCCTTCAGAGAATTTAAGCGATGACGATCGACGAAAACCTTCTCGTACTGCTTCTGGCGCTGCTGCTCGACCGGATCGCCGGCGATCCGCAATGGTTGTGGTCGCGGATGCCGCATCCCGTCGTCATGTTCGGCGCCGCGATCTCCTATGCCGACCGGCAGCTCAACCCGGCAAGTCTCACCGGCTCGCAACGCCGAATGAACGGTATCGCCGCCATCCTGGCGCTGCTTCTGGTGGCGATAGCCGCAGGCTTCGTGTTCAACCGGTTCTTCGCGCTGTTCGGCCTTGCCGGCATCTTGCTGGAGACCGGGCTGGTGGCGATCTTCCTGGCGCAGAAAAGCCTTGCCGATCACGTCGCGGCCGTCGCCGTCGCCTTACGCGACGAGGGGCTTGCCGGCGGGCGGACCGCCGTTTCCCGCATCGTCGGACGCGATCCCGAGACGCTGGATGAGCCAGCCGTCTGCCGCGCGGCGATCGAAAGCCTTGCCGAGAATTTCTCCGACGGCGTCGTGGCGCCGGCTCTCTGGTATGCCGCCTTCGGCCTGCCAGGGCTCTTCGCCTACAAGATGCTGAACACGGCGGATTCGATGATCGGCCACAAGTCGGAAAAATACATCGATTTCGGCTGGGCGGCCGCCCGGCTCGACGATATCGCCAACTGGCCGGCCGCCCGCCTCTCCATCCTGCTGATTGCCGCCGGCGCCTGGATCCGGCGGGGAACAAGCGCCGGTCGTGAGGCGATCCGCGTGGCAATGCGCGACGGGGCCTTGCACCGCTCGCCGAATTCCGGCCGGCCGGAGGCGGCAATGGCGGGTGCGCTGAACGTCCAGCTCGCCGGGCCGCGCATCTATGGCGGCGTCATCGTGCGTGAACCGATGATCAACGACACCGGCCGCGACGTGGCGACCTCAGGCGACATCGAGGACGGCGTATCGGTGTTCTACGCCAGCTGCATGGTGCTCGCCGGTGTGACGTTCGGGCTTTTCTTGTGTTTTCTGTAGAGGCGGCAGGGTACGACCACGCCTCGGTAGACAGCTCCCACTCAAACGTTTATGCGAAACGCCTCCTACCTCCACCAGACCGGAAGCAAAGCGATGACAGTTCAGGTTGAATTACCGTGCCCGAAGTGCAAGAGCACCAAGATGAAGTTCGAGCGTCCCGAGATCCGGGAGACCGACATCATCACCTGTGCCGCCTGCGGCCATAATCTCGGCACCATGGCCTCGATCCGCGAGAAGATGAACAAGGCCTACCAAGGGCTCAATCAGGCTGGGGCGAAGCGCAAGCTTCAATAAGCCTGCGGCGCATCCGCTTGCTGCCATGCGCCGTTAAAATTGTGATTACCATTCGGATTAAAGCAATCTAATAAGTATTGCCGTAGTCTCTCTTTCGTGAGGGCGCAATTAAGCTGCGCGAGTTGAAGAGGGGTTATGATGAAGACGATTTTGGCGGCTGCGGCCGCAAGTTTATTGCTGCAGTTTTCTCCCGTTGCCGCTCAGGCAGCAACGCTGGTCGCCAATATCAGCATCGGCAAGCAGACGATGACTGTTTCCGAGAACGGCTTCGTCAAGTATCGCTGGAAGGTTTCGACCGCGCGCAACGGCTATGTCACGCCGACCGGTTCGTGGAGCGCCAAGTGGCTGTCACGCGATCATCGCTCGCGCAAATACGACAATGCGCCGATGCCCTTCGCCGTATTCTTCAACGGCGGTTACGCCGTTCACGCCACCTTCGACCTGAAACGCTTGGGTCGGCCGGCCTCGCATGGTTGCGTTCGCCTGCACCCCGACAATGCCGCCCAATTCTTCTCGCTGACGCGGCAGGCCGGCCTTGCCAATACCCGCGTGGTCATTACGCGCTAACCCAACGGCTTATGCGCCGCGCTGATCCCTCTTACGCGCTGATCATCCGCTCCAGTTCATCCATGTCGGGGACGATGATATGTCGGAAATTCTCGATGCGAATGACGCCGCTCTTGCGCAGCCTGGTCATCTGGCGGCTGACGGTTTCGATCGTCAATCCGAGGAAATCGGCGATCTCGGCGCGGGATAGCGGCAGGTCGAAGGCGGTGCTTGTGGCCGTTTGCGGTTCGGCGTGGGTGGCGATGAGGTGGAGCAGGCTTGCGACCTTCTCCTCGGCGGTGCGTCGGCCGAGCGTCAGCATCCATTCGCGCGCGGCATCCAGCTCCTTCAGCGCCTGATCGTGCAGGCTGCGCTGCAGTTCCGGCGTCTCCGATATCATGCGGTCGAGCAGGTTGCGCGGGAAGACGCAGATTTCGGAATCGGTCGCAGCCTCGGCCGACAGCGTGCTTTCGCGCACGAAGGGCCTGCCGACGAAATCGGGGGCGAATTGCAGGCCGACGATCTGCTGGCGCCCGTCCGGCATTACCTTGCAGAGTTTCACCACCCCGCGCATGATGTTCGAATAGAAAGAACTTTCCGCGCCTTGAGCGATGATCTCGCTGCCGGCATCGACCTTGCGGCGCAGCGAGTGGCGGCCGAGTTCGCGGAGCTGGCTGCTCGACAGCGCGCCGCAGACCACACCGTGCCGCGCCTGGCAGGAACGGCAGGCGACGAGAGTGCCGGCGTCGGAAACCTCACTGCGTGCGACGTCCATGTCCTGATCCCTTCGAAATCCGCGTGTGCCGGGTGTCGCTGCGCATGCCGGGCATGCTGGGCATACCCTAGACGATTACGCCGCGATTGCGGGTTCGGCTATCCCGATTTCTTCCAGCGCGGCTTGATGATTATCAATTTCGCCGGGACCGCGATTTGATCCAGATCAAAGTTTGCGTGCCATGGCTGTTGTTGGAATCCAGCGTCGACACGAGGCCGTCCGCGGGTTTGATTCGGATGGCTTCTTCGCCCCGCCGACAGGGCTGGCTTTCTAAAGTGGCATCGCCTCGCGCCTTGCGCGACGGCAAAGGCCGGCATTCCATTGCTGTTTAGGCAACACCCAGCTGCCAAATTGCCGCAACGCCGGGACGAAAGCATTGGCTTTTGAAATGGATTTGCCTATGAGGGGATTTAAATCGTCATTTCATGAGGTACAGCGCGTGACCGCTACATTCGATAAAGTTGCCGACATTATTGCAGAAACCAGCGAGATCGACCGCGCGACGATCACGCCGGAGAGCCATACGATCGACGACCTCGGTATCGACAGCCTCGATTTCCTCGACATCGTCTTTGCGATCGACAAGGAATTCGGCATCAAGATCCCGCTCGAAAAGTGGACGCAGGAAGTCAACGAAGGCAAGGTTTCCACCGAAGAATACTTCGTGCTGAAGAACCTCTGCGCCAAGATCGACGAGCTCAAAGCAGCCAAGGCCTGAGCGATATAACAGTCTTTTTTGAACGCCCTGCCGCCCTGAATATGGCGGCCGGGCGGTTTCGTTCCTAATTAGTGCATGCCGCCCAAAAGTGCGCAGCGGTTTTGGGATAACGGCATGCATAAAACAAAGACCTAAAGTGCGAACCAGACGCGCTTTAGGCGTCACCGGCGGGCGGATCTGGCCTGTCGGGCCGGAGGATCCGAATGCTGCTGGAATATTTCCAGATGATTGACCGCGTCGAAGCGGTCGACCTGAAGAAGGGTACGCTTAAGGCGCGATCCGTCGTGCCGGCCAAGAGCCCCGTCTTCGAGGGTCATTTTCCCGGCATGCCGCTCGTTCCCGGCGTGCTCCTGATCGAGACCATGGCCCAGGCCTCCGGCATGCTGGTGCTTGCCGTCACCAATTTTGCCGCCATGCCCTTCCTGATGACGGTCGACGGCGCCAAGATGCGCACCTTCGTCGAACCGGAAGCCGTGCTCGACATCGAGGCGGTGCTGGAGCATGACGGTTCGGGTTTCGCGGTCACCAAGGCTAAAATCACCAGCGGCGGCAAGAAGGTCTGCGATGCGCAGCTGAAACTGCGCACCATGCCGTTTTCCGAGGTGCCGCTCGGCGATATCGTGAAGAAACGTGCCGGCGAGATCGGGCTTCTCGAAGCGATCGCGGCGCAGGGAGTGATTGGATGAGCAAGGCTGCAAACGACGTCGTCATCTCGGGCATCGGCATCGTCACCTGTCAGGGCGTCGGCAAGGACGCGCATATCGCGCTGCTTTCGGCCGCGAGCACCCCGAAGGCGATCATCGAGACCGAGAAGTTCAAGCCCTATCCGGTGCATCCGCTGCCCGAGATCGACTGGTCGCAGCAGATCGCCAAGCGCGGCGATCAGCGCCAGATGGAGAACTGGCAGCGCATCGGCGTCTTCGCCGCCGGCCTTGCGCTCGATGACGCCGGTTTCAAGGATGATATCGAAGCCTGCGGCACGATGGACATGATCGTGGCGGCCGGCGGCGGCGAACGCGACATCAATGTTGACACACTGATCGTCGACGAAGCGCTGAAGCGCAATGAGCGCGAGTTGCTGCTCAACGAGAAGCTGACGACCGAGCTGAGGCCGACACTGTTCCTCGCCCAGCTTTCCAATCTGCTCGCCGGCAATATCTCGATCGTGCACAAGGTCACCGGCTCTTCGCGCACCTTCATGGGCGAGGAAGCGGCCGGCATTTCCGCCGTCGAGACCGCCTTCTACCGCATCAAATCAGGCGAATCCTCGCATGCACTTGTTGGAGGCGCCTTCGCGGCTGAGCGGCCTGATATGATCCTGCTCACCGAGGCGATCGGCGCCCATGCGCGCGGCGACTGGGTGCCGCTCTGGTCGCGCAAGCCGAGCGACGGCGGCGGCATGATCACTGGTTCGGCAGGCGCCTTCCTGGTGCTCGAATCGCGCAAACATGCTGAAGCCCGCGGCGCCCATATCTATGCTGTCATCGACGCGGTCGAGGGCGACCGCGGCAACCGCAATTCCGGCAATCTCGAAGTTCGGCTGGAGCGGCTTTTGGCACCGGCTGCCGGGCTTGCCACTGAGAGCACGGCGATCTTTTCCGGATCGACCGGCATGCACGATCTTGCCGCCCGCGAGCGGGCCGTGCTCGAACATCAATTGCCCGACGTTGCGATCCGCGGCTTCGGCGGCGTCACCGGCCATACGATCGAGACGCAGTTCACGCTGGGTCTGGCGCTTGCAGCCCTTGCCGTCGACGGCAAGGCCAAGGTTCCGCCCTTCGATGCCGCCCATGAGGCGCCGATGCGGGCAGGGGCCGCGGCCGCCGTCGTGACCACGGTCGGACACCAGCGCGGCGAGGGCGTTGCCGTTCTTTCCGCAGATGCGTGAGGAGTGAGAGATATGACAGCTTCCGCTTATAGAGATCACCTCGGCCGTCCGATCGTGGCTGTTACCGGCATGGGCATCATCACCTCGCTCGGTCAGGGCCTCAGCGATAACTGGGCAGCGCTTTCGTCAGGCACGTCGGGCATCCATGAGATCAACCGCTTTCCGACCGAGGGCCTGTCGACGCGGATCGCCGGCACCGTCGATTTTATCGGCATCCCGGTGCCGAACGCCGTCGAGCGCTCCTATGCCTTCGCCCGCGAAACGACGATCGAGGCGCTTGCCGATGCCGGCCTTTCCGGCGATTTCAACGGCCCGCTGTTTCTCGCCGCCCCGCCGATCGAGCCGGAGTGGAGCGCGCGTTTCGAGCTTGCGGACCGTTCGCCGGCTTCCGACCATCCAGGGGATGCTTATGAGCGCTTCCTGACGGCGCTGCGCCAGCGTCCGGATCCGGCCTTCCATGAGGCCGCCCTGTTCGGCGCGATTTCCGAACGCCTTGCCGACCGGTTCGGCACCCGCGGCCTTCCCGTTACGCTGTCGACCGCCTGCGCCTCCGGCGTCACGGCGATCCAGCTCGGCATCGAGGCGATCCGCCAAGGCCGTACGGATCGCGCGCTGACGGTTGCGACCGACGGATCGCTGAGTGCCGAAGCGTTGATCCGCTTCTCGTTGCTGTCAGCCCTTTCGACACAGAACGATCCGCCGACCAAGGCTTCCAAGCCGTTCAGCAAGGATCGTGACGGCTTCGTCATCGCTGAGGGTGCGGCGACGCTGGTGCTGGAATCGCTGGAATCAGCGGTTGCCCGCGGCGCCAAGGTGCTCGGCATCATGAAGGGCGCCGGCGACAAGGCCGATAGCTTCCACCGCACCCGGTCGTCGCCCGATGGCGGCCCGGCAATTGCGACGATCCGCGCGGCCCTTGCCGATGCCGGCATCGACGAGAGCGGCATCGGCTACATCAATGCGCACGGCACCTCGACGCCGGAGAACGACAAGATGGAGTATGGCGCGATGTCGGCCGTGTTCGGCGAGCGGCTCGTCGGCATTCCGGTTTCGTCGAACAAGTCGATGATCGGCCATACGCTGACGGCGGCGGGCGCCGTCGAGGCGGTGTTCTCGTTGCAGACGATGTTGACCGGCACTTTGCCGCCGACCATCAACTACAACAACCCCGATCCGTCGATCGTTCTCGATGTCGTGCCGAACAAGAAGCGGGCAGCACAGGTTTCGGCCGTGCTTTCCAACTCGTTCGGCTTCGGCGGGCAGAATGCCAGCCTTGTCATGGCGCTCGAACCGGCTTAAGCGGTTCGCGACAATTTCAAAACAAGAAGACCGTCTTGAAGGCGAGGGATTTTGCCATGCGCGCTTTGCAACTGATCGACGACCGCAAGCTTGAGATCACCGACCTGCCGCAACCGGACGCTCCTGGTGCCGGCGAGGTGACGCTGCGCGTCAAGGCGGTGGCGCTCAACCATATCGACGTCTGGGGCTGGCGCGGCATGGCATTCGCCAAGCGCAAGATGCCGCTGGTCATCGGTGCGGAAGCTTCTGGCGTCGTCGAGGCGATCGGGCCGGGCGTCGCCAACGTGCTGCCGGGCCAGCTCGTCTCCATCTACGGCGCGCGCACCTGCGGCCTCTGCCGCCCCTGCCGCGAAGGCCGCGACAATCTCTGCGAACATGTCTCCGGCGTGCACGGCTTCCATCTCGACGGCTTCGCACAGGAGAAGGTCAATCTGCCGGCGCGCCTGCTGGTGCCGGCCCCACCCGGCGTCGACGCGATCGGCGCGGCGCTTGCTCCTGTCACCTTCGGCACGGTCGAGCACATGCTGTTCGACAATGCCAAGCTTGAGCCGGGCGAGACGATCCTTGTCCATGCCGGCGGCTCCGGCATCGGCACGGCGGCGATCCAGCTCGCCAAGAAGATCGGCTGCACCGTCATCACCACGGTCGGTTCGGACGACAAGATCGAAAAGGCCAAGGCACTCGGCGCCGATCACGTCATCAACTACCGCACCGACCGTTTCGAAGGCGTGGTGCGCAAGCTCACCAAGAAGAGGGGCGTCGACGTCGTCTTCGAACATGTCGGCAAGGACACCTGGGCAGGCTCGATGCTCTGCATGAAGCGCGGCGGGCGGCTCGTCACCTGCGGCTCGACCTCGGGTGTTTCGACAGAGATGAACCTGATGATGCTGTTCCAGCAGCAGCTGAAGCTCTTCGGCTCCTTCGGGTGTCGCATGGAGAACATGGCGGATGCGATGCAGAAGATGGGCCGCGGGCTCGTCCATCCCGTCATCGATACCGAGGTCAGCTTCAGCGATATCGACCGGGCGCTGGAGCGGATGGAATCGCGCCAGATCTTCGGCAAGATCATCCTGAAGATGGATTGACCGCGTGAAGCTGTTCATCACCCGGATCGTTCTGGCGCTGAGGAATTTCCAGCAATGGCTGGTGGCTCAGGTGATGTTCGGCTTCCTGAATTTCCTGAAGCTGTTTCCGGCCGACGGCGCCATCCGCTTCGCCGACAGGATGATGCGCCGGCTCGGCCGGCTGACCAGCCGCCACAGACTGATGCTGACCAATCTGCGCAATGCCTTCCCTGAGAAGAGCGAGGCCGAGATCGAGGAGATCGCGCTCGCCAGCTGGGGCAATATGGGCCGGCTTGCTGCGGAATACGTCTTTCTCGACCAGCTGTTCGACTATGATCCCGAAAAGTCGGAGCCGGGCAGGGTGGAAGTGTCGGGCGTCCCGATCTTCCTCGACCTGCGCGACAATCCGCGCCCCTTCATCGTCTTTACCGGCCATACCGCCAATTTCGAGCTGCTGCCGGTGGCGGGTGCCGCCTTCGGGCTCAACGTCACCGTGCTCTTTCGGCCGCCGAATAATCCTTATGTCGCCAAGAAGGTGTTCGACTTCCGAAGCGCCCGCATGGGCAAGCTGGTGCCCTCGCATGCAGGCTCGTCCTTCGCGCTCGCCCGTCAGCTGGAAGCAGGCCAGGGGGTGGGCGTGCTGGTCGACCAGAAATTCCGCAAGGGGCTGAAGGGCACCTTCTTCGGGCGCGATGTCAAGACCAATCCGCTGCTGCCGAAGCTGGTGCGCCAGTTCGACTGCGAAGTCTATCCGGCCCGCTGCATCCGGCTGCCGGGAAATCGCTACCGGCTGGAAATCGAGCCGCGGCTGGACATGCCGCGCGACGCCAAGGGCAATCTCGATCTGCCTGCCGCCTCCCAGCTGCTCAACGACAAGGTGGAAAGCTGGGTACGGGAATATCCGGAGCAGTGGCTCTGGTATCACGACCGCTGGCAGATCAAGCAGACGCTCGCGCCTTAGAATAGGATGCTCCAAACGAATAGCGGAGCATGATGTCGCCCGAAAACCGCTCACACTTTTCGGCATCATACTCTAAAAAAGGTCCACCCCCATTTATCAGCGGTGAAAAGCGGCAGGTGCTCCCGGATTGAAACTGAGGGCACTTCATGTTACCCGTCACCACCAAGACGCGAATAATGTCTACCGGAAGGCGCATTTTTGGGAAGTGCAGCCATGTGAGGTTTCGGACTCGTCTCTTGGGACAATGGGAGTGGGAGGCGTCTTGCTGGAGCTTTTTCGAGCTTTTTCCTTGCGTTGCGTGCAAATCGAGGAAGCCATACGCCTGGGCGACGACCAGCGCGTCACGGCGCTCGACCGTCATGTCGAGCCGCTGGTCGAGGCAATCCTCGCCTGCCGGGCAGCCAATCTACTCGAAGTCTACATGCAGCTGCAGTTTGTGAGCCACCTGATCAGCCAGGATGCCGACGACAGCGCCAGCGTCACGGAGCACACGTCAGTGCTTTCCTATCTGCTCGACCGCTATTTCGGGGCGCATGGGCCGGACTGGCGCGTGCCGTCGCCGCAGGATGTGCGCATCGAACCGCCGCCGGCCTATGTGCCGGATACCGACAATGGCCAGTTCCTCAACGCGGTGATCCTCGAAAGCCTGCCGGATCGCGTGGCGGTGCTGACAAGGGACTATCGCTACCTCTATTCCAATCCAGCCAACAGCGCCCATCTCAACAGGAAGCCGATGGAACTCATCGGCCGCCACCTTTCCGAATTCATCGGCGAGGAGCGGTTTGCCGAATGCGCCAAGCCCAAGCTCGACGCCTGTTTTGCCGGCGACCAGATCGACTATACCTATGAGCGCTCGGACGGCAGCGGCGGGTCGCGGCAGGTGCGCTGTCGCATGTCGCCGCTGCGCGATGCGGGCGGCACGGTGATCGGCGCCCTGCTCGTCATGGAAGATCTCGATCGGCTGTCGCAGGCTGCCTGATCAATAGGCTTGGGTAGCCTTAAGCAGTCGCCCAGACGGCGAGCTCATAACCATCGCGGTCGAGGAAGTGGAAGCGACGGCCGCCGGGAAAATCGGTGATCGGCCGGCAGATCGTGCCGCCAGCTCTTTCGACTGAGGTCAGCACTTCTTCCAGATCATTGGCATAGACGACGACCAGCGGGCCGCCGCCTGTCCGCACCGGTCCGAAATCGGTAAAGCCGCCCTTCAGCCGGCCGTCGTCGAATTCGCAATAATTGGGGCCGTAATCGGTGAAACGCCAGCCGAAGGCCGAGCCGTAAAAGGCTTTGGCGGCAGCGATGTCGGCGACGTTGAATTCGACATAGTCGATGCGGCGGTCGTTGTTTTCTGTCTTCTCGGCCATCTATCTCTCCATCAGGGCTTTCAGCATGGCGAGATCTTTCTCGACATGGGCGGCATCGGCGGAAAACTGCACGTCGGTCATGCCGGGCAGACGCAGCAGCGTGAACATGACCTCGCAGCCATCGCCGTTCGGCACGATGCGCAGGGCATTATAGACCCTGAGGCCGGATTCGATCGTCACCGTATGGTCGATCACGCCGAATTCATTGGCAGGCACGAAGCTCACCCTGATTTTTCCAAGAGCGCCATCGGCGATCCAGTCGGCACCATCAGGATCGAGCCCGGTCGCAAGGCCGGAGGCCCAGAGCGGCATGTTCTCCGGCTTGCCGGCGAATTCATAGACGTCGCGCCAATCGCGCTCGATCGACCGGTGGATGATTTTCGCGGGCATGGTCGTCATGGCTTGCAGGTCCCTGTCATTTGGTTTCGTCAGAATAACAAACCGGCCGACAGCGTCTTGAACAAAACGGTCAGTCGCCTCTTTTCCGCATGCCGAGCTGATCGAAAATGACGGCGGGCGTCAGCGTCGAAAGCTCGCCGACCTCCCGCGTCATGTGGGACTGGTCGGCAAAGCCCGCTTCGAGCGCAAGGCGGGCAAGCGGCATCGTGCCCGACTTGCGGCAGAGGTCGAGGAAACGCTGGAACCGGCGGATCCGTTCCAGCGTCTTTGCGCCCTAGCCGAAATAATGGTGGCAGCGACGGCGCAGCTGCCTTTCGCTCATGCCGAGCCGGTCGAGCAGGCCGGATGCCGGGCGGCCGCCGTCGGCGGCGGCAGCGCCAGGCGCAAAACGTGCGCCTATGACGGTCGCGCCCGGCTGGATGACGGGAAAGGCCGCCGTCCTGTCGGGGCCGGCGACGACCAGCCGGCCGTCGATCCAGAGGAGATCGCAATAGCCATCCGGCACGATCGCCACCATTGCCGGCGGTCCGTTATGGAACGCATGAGACCAGAGGCGGCTGAAATGGCGCCGCAGCGTCGGCGGCGGTGCATATTCGCGGTAGCGGCCGGCGCGGGCCGCCAGGAGAGCCATCTCTTTTCGTTTTCCCGATGCCAATGCGATATCTCCCGAGGCACTGATTATAACATGAGATAGGGCATTACGGGCGGGACGCGCGAAAAACTTCCGGCTTCGGATTAAGCGTCAGCTGGCCGGTTGTCGGACAAGCGGGGATATTGCAAGCCTCATTTCATTAGCTTTTGCGAACCGATTAGACCCTTGTGAGACTTGCCGTTTGACCGAGACAGTGCCACAACACCGGTCCAAATGACACATCGGAGGTTTGTCGTGGAAAAGGCAGAAATCGGACTGATCGGCCTTGCGGTCATGGGCTCCAACCTGGCGCTCAACATCGCGGAGAAAGGCAATAAAATCGCGGTCTTCAACCGCACGCCGGAGAAAACCGACGAATTCTACGAAAGCGGCGGCGATTTGAAGAAGCAGATCATTCCCTGCAAGACCATCGAGGAATTCGTCGATGCGATCCGGCCGCCGCGTCCGATCATCATCATGATCAAGGCGGGTGAGCCCGTCGACCAGCAGATGGAGCTGCTGCGCCCGCATCTGTCCAAGGGCGACATCATGATCGATGCCGGCAACGCCAATTTCCGCGACACCGTCGCCCGCTTCGATCGGCTGAAGAATACCGATCTGACCTTCATCGGCATGGGTGTTTCCGGCGGCGAAGAAGGTGCGCGCCACGGCCCGTCGATCATGGTCGGCGGCACCGAAGAGTCCTGGAAGCGCGTCGAGAAGGTGCTGACCTCGATTGCCGCCCGTTACAATGACGAGCCCTGCGTCGCCTGGCTCGGCAATGACGGCGCCGGCCATTTCGTCAAGACCATCCACAACGGCATCGAATATGCCGACATGCAGATGATCGCCGAAATCTACGGCATCCTGCGCGACGGCCTCGGCAAGAGTGCTTCGGAAATCTCCGGCATCTTCGGCGAATGGAACAAGGGCCGGTTGAACTCCTACCTGATCGAGATCTCCGAGAAGGTGCTTGCCGCAACCGATCCCGTTTCCGGCGGACCGATGGTCGACATGATCCTCGACAAGGCCGGCCAGAAAGGCACCGGCAAGTGGTCGGCGATCGAGGCGCAGAACATGGGCATTCCGGCAACGGCGATCGAAGCCGCCGTCGCCGCCCGCAGCCTCTCCTCGATGAAGTCGCAGCGCGAAGCCGCCGAAAAGATCTTCGGCACGCAGGCAGTGTCCTTCCCGATCGCTTACGGCCCCGAACTGAACAAAGATCTGGAGCTGGCGTTGTTTGCCGCCAAGATCGGCGCCTATGCGCAGGGCTTCGCGGTGATGGCGGAAGCGTCGCGCGAGTTCAACTGGTCACTGCCGATGCCGACGATTGCCAGGATCTGGCGCGCCGGCTGCATCATCCGCTCGCAGTTCCTCGACGAGATCACCTCGGCCTTCACCAAGGCGCCTGACGCTGCAAACCTCATCGTCACGCCGGCTTTCTCCGACATGGTCAAGGAATCGATCCCAGCGCTGCGCCGTGTCGTCGGTGGCGCGATTGCCGCCGGCCTGCCGGTGCCGGCGCTGACCTCGGCGCTGACCTATTTCGACGCCTATCGCCAGGGCAGGGGAACGGCAAACCTCATCCAGGCACAGCGCGACTTCTTCGGCGCCCACGGCTTCGACCGCCTTGATGGTAAGGATTTCCACCACGGCCCCTGGGGCAGCGGTGCCTCGACGTTCTGAGGTTTACCGATTTTCAAGGAGAGGCCCGGCCACAGTGCCGGGCCTTTTGCTGAGATGCCCCGGCCGAGAACCCGGAGATCTAAGTGACGAGCATTCGGATAGCCGCCGCCCAGACGCCGGAATTTCGGGAAAATCTTGGGGCGGCCTTGGATTATGCGGTTAGGGTCGCGGCGCTCGCTGAGGCTGAAGGCGTGGCCCTGCTGGTCTTTCCAGAAGGTTTTCTGCAGGGCTACCTGACCGATGAAGCATCGGCGCGGCGGGTTGCCCTCGATCTCGCATCGGCCGAGTTCGCGGCGGTCCTGGATCGGTTGCCGAAGTCGGGACCGGTGCTGGTCATGGGGCTGATCGAGATCGATGATGGGCGATTGTTCAACACCGCCGTCGTCGTCGAGCGCGACGCTCTCCTCGGTCGCTACCGGAAAACCCACCTGCTGCCCGGCGAACGGGCTTTCGAGGCAGGAAAGGACAGTCCGCTCTTTGCGATCGGTGCCCTGCGCTTCGGGATCAACATCTGCTACGACACCAATTTTCCGGAGGCAGCCGCAAAGGTCGCCGCGTCTGGCGCGTCGCTGATTCTATGCCTGTCCAACAACATGATGCCACGGGAAAAGGCGGAAATATTCAAGCCGCTGCATAATGCCGTTCGCGGTGAAAGATGCCGCGAGACAGGCTTGTGGCTGATATCGTCCGACGTAACGGGCGAGCGCGACGGTCGCATCGCCTGGGGACCGACGGCGGTGCTGAACCGGCAAGGGCAGGTCATGGCGCAGCTCCCGCTGGAGGAGCCCGGCTTGCTGGTCTTCGACTTTCCCTGTGATGGACAAGATGCAGGGGCTCGACTCAAATGACAGGCACTGCGGAATTCGGAAATGTGCGAAAGTTGGATGGGGACTGTATCCCCACCCACTTCTCATGGCTGGGTTAGATCGGTTGGCCAACGTCAATGCGGTTGCCATCGGGATCTTCAAACACGAAGGCCCGCAATCCGTAGTCCTTGTCCTGAAGGCTCTTGATGATTCTCAGCCCGTATTGCTGGCAAACCGCGTGCAGGGCATCGACATTGTCGACCATCAGGTGGGCAACATTGAAGTCCGCAGCCTTGTGGTTCGGCTGCAAGGTGAGATGCACCTCGCCCTGATCGCGGTTCAGGATCATGAAGCCGACAGGATTGCCGTTCTCGAATGTTTTCTTGAAGCCGAGAACGTTGGTGTAAAAATCATAGGCCTTGGTCATGTCCTTGACCGGCAGCATGGCGGCAATTCGTCCGAAACGAACACCGTGATCGGCGATATCATTCATCGCAGAACCTCTGATTGCGAAGACGCAAATACCCTTCGGACGGTGCCGACAGAGATGGTACGCTCCGATGTTTCGATCAGCAGGACGGTGCCCACGAGCTTAGGTCTATAGCCTCGGAATCTTCTGCGGAAGAGGGGTAGCGAAATCCCCGCGAGATTTTTTCTGGGATCTACGACACTTGGTTTCAATGGGATAAGACACTGTTTGTACAGGGCAGCACTGACGACAACGCGCTTGAGGAATTGACTGAGATGCTCATTCGATACGAAACGCCTGATGATATCGATACGATCCATGATCTCACCTCGACCGCATTCAAGCCGATGCCCTACAGCGACGGTACGGAAGCGGAGATTGTCCGAAGACTTCGCGCGGCGGGCGATCTCAAGATATCGCTGGTGGCTGAGCAGGATGGCGAGATTCTCGGGCATGTGGCGTTTTCGGCGGTGACGATCGACGGATCGCATGACGGCTGGTTCGGACTGGGGCCGATATCGGTCAAGCCGGAGAGACAGCGGCAGGGTATCGGCAAGGCGATGATTGCACGGGGTCTCGACTTGTTGAACGAGATGGGCGCCAGCGGATGCGCCCTGATCGGCAATCCCGAGATCTACAGCCGTGTCGGTTTCAGCAGCGATGGACAACTGACGTATCTCGACCTCGATACGCGGCTCGTGCAAAGGATTGTCTTTCGCGGACCTCCGCCAAGCGGGACGTTGCAATTCGCTCCGGCATTTGAAAGCTAGAATATTCCGTTCAACGGCCGAAACTCCAAACCCAAGCTGACAGAGAAGGCGGCGACATGTACGAAGCGGGCGCGATGACCATTCGAACCGAGCGTCTCAAGCTCCGCATGCCTGGTATCGGCGATTTCGCCGCCTATGCTGAGATCATGGCGTCGCCGCGATCCGTCGGAATGGGCGGTCCGTTCGATCTACGCGCGGCGTGGGGGATGTTCTGTCACGACGTGGCGCTCTGGCAGCTTTTCGGGCACGGAGCGCTGACGATCGAGCTTGGCGAAACCGGCGAATGCGTCGGTCAGGTGGGTATCAATCACGGGCCGCTCTTTCCGGAAAAGGAATTGGGCTGGTTCGTCTACGAGGCATACGAGGGTAGAGGTTATGCGACCGAAGCGGCGCTCGCGCTACGCAACTGGGCCTTCGCGACGCTCAAGCTGCCGTCGCTGGTCAGCTATATCGCTCCCGGCAATGCGGCATCCGTTGCCGTTGCGGAACGGCTGGGCGCGCGCCTCGATCCCGTAGCACCCCGAACTGATCCCGCCGATCTCGTTTACCGTCACCTCGCGTCCTGAAACGCGGAACATGATCCCGGGCGTACTGCGATTGGTTGCAGACGTCTCAGTTCTTACATGTTGATCAGCTACGCGTCTGAAAGACGCTCGGCGCTGGAGGATATCGGGCTCTGCAAGAGATGGGGTATCGGATGACAGGCGAGAAGCGGGAACACTGGGACGAGGTCTACCGCACGAAATCTGCCGACAGCGTCAGCTGGTATCAGCCGACGCCCGGGCCTTCCTTGCGGGCGCTTGACGAGCTGCAACTGCCGGCAACGGCCTCGCTGATCGATGTGGGCGGCGGCGCATCGAGCCTTGTCGACCGTCTTGTCGAACGCGGGTGGCCCGACCTAACCGTCCTCGACATCGCCGCGCCGGCGCTCGAAGTCGCCAAGGCGCGGCTGCGGGATGAAGCCGCCCGCATCGCCTGGGTGGTTGCCGACGTCACGTCATGGCAACCCGACCGCCACTACGATGTTTGGCACGACCGCGCCGTTTTTCACTTCCTCACCGAGCCCGAGCAGCGGCTGGCCTATCGCCGCGCGCTCGAAACCGGCACGGCGCCGGGCAGCGTCGTGATCATCGCGACCTTCGCGCCGGACGGGCCGGAACGGTGCAGCGGCTTGCCGGTTCAGCGCTACGACGCGGTGGCGCTTGCGACCGAATTCTCGTCCACCTTCGCGCTTCAGCGTGACTGGCGGGAGGAACACACGACACCCGGCGGTGGCCGGCAGTCGTTCCAGTGGTGCGTTTTTCGCAGGCGCTGATGATCTCGTCTACTGCTGCCTCGTTTCCCGAGAGAGGAAGTCGAGGATGAAATCCGCCCGGTCGGCGACCGCGATTTTCGGCAGAATCACGACGTCGTAGCCCAGCGTCGGATAGATGGCGGCAAGTCGATCATATTCGGTGACCGCCTCGTCGAAGCCATGGCGCCGCTCGGGGTCTGTCGTGTAGATTTCGGGCCATGGCGGCGTGAGAAAAATCCTCGAGTGATAGCGGTGGGCGGCGCTCAATTTTTCCAGGACCGGTTCTCCGGTCAGGTGCTGCAGCGCTGCCGCCGCATCGATCAGCCCGCGATCGAAAAACGTCCAGCCGGTCTGCTCACGCGCCGTCGTGTGGTCAGCCATCGCCATCTCGATCGCGCGGCGGGCAAAGGCCGCCATGTCGACCCAGGGCAGGGCTGCGCCGTCGCCTTCGAGTTCCTGTTTGACGATCCGTCGGCCGGGCTCTTCGACGACGGCATGACCGCGGGCGGCAAGTTCCGCCAGCAGCGTCGATTTTCCGCCGCCGGAACATCCCGAAATCAAGACCGACCTGTTCATGATCGAGCTCCCGTCTCAGGCGGCCCGTCGGGCGCGCGCCAGGCCGTGGTCTACGAGGCGGTCGATGATTTCCGCGTAGGTGACACCACTTGCCGCCATGGCCTTGGAATACATGCTGATATTGGTAAAGCCCGGGATGGTGTTGATTTCATTGACGAGGAACCGCATGTCATGCGTCAGGAAGAAGTCGATGCGGGCCATGCCATCGCAGCCAACGGCTCTGAAGGCCTTTGCGGCCACGTCGCGCATGGCGGTTTCGATCTCCTGCGGCAGTTCGGCCGGTACTTTCAGCGCCGCACCTTTCTCGTCGATGTATTTGGCATCGTAGCTATAGAAACCGTGGCTTTCCGCCGGCACGATCTCGCCCGGCCGGGAGACGAAGAGTTCTCCTGCCGCATCCTCCAGCACGCTGAATTCGATCTCACGGCCGCGCACGAATTCCTCGGCGAGCAGCGTGCGATCGTGGCGGAAGGCCTCGGTAAGGGCGGGCGCGAATTCCTGGCTGGCATGGACCTTGGCGACACCGACCGACGATCCCTGGCGCGCAGGCTTGATGAAGAGCGGCAGGCCGAGCTCTCCTTCCAAGGCTGCCAGTGAAGGGGCGGCACCCTCATGGATCGTCACTGCGCGCGCCACCGGCAGGCCCGCCGCCCTCAGCAGGCGTTTGGCGATGTCCTTGTCGAGCGCTGCGGCCGAACCGAGGATGCCGCAACCGGCGAGTGGAACGCGGGCCACCTCCGCCGCGCCCTGTACCGATCCGTCTTCGCCATGCGGGCCGTGCAGCACGGGAAACAGGATGTCGATCCTCGCCAGCTCATGCGGCGCGCCATGAGCCGGGATCGCCAGCACGCGGCCGCGCCCACCCGGCACGAGGCAGATTTCCGTGCCTGATGAAGGTGCCGCTAGTATGCCATTCTCGAAACTGCTCAGCAGCCATTGTCCCTCGCGGGTGATGAAAACAGGAACGGCGTCGTATTTTTCGGGCTTGAGCGCGCCCATGACATTGGTTGCCGAGAGCACGGAAACCTCATGCTCGGCCGAGCGGCCGCCGAAGAGCACGGCAATGCGCAGCCTGTTTGGGGATGGGGTCATTGAAAGCCTCCGAAACGACCTGGTGTTGAAAGGGTCAGGCGTCGACAGATATGCCGCGATTGGCGAAGAAGCGGTCGAAGACGGCAAGCGGCAGCGTCACATCGACCTGGCTCGCCGCGTCGTGGCCGGACGGGTTGTGAAAGCGGATTGTTTCATCGCTGGCTGCCGTCACCAGCACCAGGTGTCCGCCTTTCGAGGGCGGCTCGCACTCCGGCCAGCGGATGCCCGAGTTCACCGAGGCGATGAAAAACCGGCGCTTCGCGAGATACTCCGGAATGGCCGATATCTCGACGCCGGTCATCGTCTCCGCGCTAAGTCCGAAGCGCTCTGCTGCGAAGTGGACGAAGGGCGCGTAGATCAGCCCTTTGATCGATGCATCGATCTCGTTGACGACATAACCGCCATAGGCGGTGCAGGCGCGGGCAAGCTCGAGTGTCGGATGGATCTCGCCGCGGGCAGCAAGGATCATCTTCAGGCAGGCCATGCCGCAGACATTCACCGCCCAGCGCGCATATTCCTCGATCGTCGCGGCCCCAGAATGGCGCCAGAGTGGATCGCGCAGCAGAGCCTGCGATCCCTCGGCAAGCACCGGCAATGTCATGCCAGGTGTTTCCCATTGGCTGAAATAGGGCACGCCGCTCTGCTGCATCCTGTCGATATCCCCCGTGACTCGTCTCATGAGATGGCGGGCAATCTTGGCTTTTTTCGAACCGATGCCCCGCTTGCGAATCCAAAGGCTAAGGTGCAGTTTTCTTCAGGTCCACTTAATTAAAATAAGCATATAGGTTAGAAATTATGGCCGATTGATCAACCGGAGAAACGGGTTTGGATTTCTTCCGATTGCGCACGCTTCGCGAGCTCTCGCGCCGCGAGACGATGGCGGCGGTCGCCGATGCTATCGGCATTTCGTCGTCGGCCGTTTCCCAGCAGATCGCCCAGTTGGAGGACGAAGTCGGCATTGCGCTCGTCGAGCGGCGCGGGCGAGGGGTGACGCTGACACCGGCCGGCCAGCGGCTCGTTGTGCATGCCGACCGGATATTCGCCGTCGTCGAGGAAGCCAAGACCGATATTGCCGAGTTGCAGAATATCGTCGCCGGAGATCTCCGGATCGCCACCCAACCCTCCGCGGCTTCCTCCTTCATTCCCGCCGCAATGCGCCAGCTCGCCATCGACCATCCGCATCTCGACATCGTCATGACGACGATGGGACCTGCCGAAGGCGTGGCAGCGCTCCGGGCCTGGCAGGCCGATATCGTCATTGCCGACGACATATCGCTCGATCCGCATACGCTGGAGGGCACGGCCGACACCCTGTTCCTGTGCCGCGACCAGCTCTTCGTGCTTCTGCCCGCTGGCCACAGGCTGGAGAGCGAGCCCGTCATCGAACTCGCACAGCTGAGGGATGAACATTGGGCGCTTGACGTCGCCTCCAGCGCCTATTGCAGGGCCATCCGCCAGGCCTGTCGCGACATCGGTTTCGAGCCCGTCATCAACGGCTTCAGCGACAGTTTCGAAGTGGTATTCGCACTGGTGGAAGCCGGGTGCTCGATTTCGGTGATGCCCGGACTGGCGCTTCGAGATTTTGGCGAAGCGCTGGTCGTCAAACCCTTGGTGCCATCCGTTTGCCGTGGCATCCATGCGATTACCCGGCGCGGCGAGGTGCGTAACCCTAAGATCGCGGCGGTGCTCGATCAGCTGGTGAGGAGTGCGCCGCGGGATTTGAACAGATCCTGATTTTCACGCGAATGCACTCTTGGCAGGAGCGATCATATCGGGCACTCTTGGTTCATGATTATGGCAACTCAAGCAGCAGACGTTCGCGCACGCGACGCACGACTTACCACCACGGCCTCCTGATCGGAGCCGGATTAACACTGCCGTTTGCTTTCTCCTTATTTGCCTTGAGCCACCGTCCATGGACACCAGATCGTTTTCAAAGCCACATCGCGCTTTTTTCGTCGGGCGCGTCGCGCAGATGTCTTGCGCCGCAACTCCGCACGCGCTTCGACTTAGCCGCGGCTGCCGGACGTCACCGGAGCACCGGCAGCCGTAGCAGCTCCTGAACCAAAGAACGCCTCCATTTTTCAGGACACGCCGCCGCAAAGCCGGCCGGCGCTGGAGTGATGCATGCCTTATGATCCCAAGACGATCGAACCGAAGTGGCAGGCCTATTGGGCCGACCACCATATTTTCCGAGCGGAAATCGATCCGGCCAGACCGAAATTCTATGCACTCGACATGTTCCCGTATCCTTCCGGTGCGGGCCTGCATGTCGGCCATCCTCTCGGCTATACGGCCACTGATATAACGTGCCGCTACAAACGCATGTGCGGCTTCAATGTCCTGCATCCGATGGGATGGGACAGTTTCGGCCTGCCGGCGGAGCGCCACGCGATGCGGACTGGTGTGCATCCCGATATCACGACGAAGCGCAATATCGAGACGTTTCGCGGGCAGGTGCAGAGGCTGGGTTTCTCTTATGACTGGAGTCGCGAGTTCGCCACGACCGACCCCGCCTATGTGCGCTGGACGCAGTGGATCTTCCTGAAGCTGTTCGAGATGGGCCTCGCCTATCAGGCGGAGGTCGCCGTCAACTGGTGCCCGGCCCAGAACGCGGTGCTTGCCGACGAGGAGGTCAAGGACGGGCGTTATGTCGAGACCGGCGATCCCGTCATTCGTCGCAGGATGCGCCAGTGGATGCTGCGTATCACGGCCTATGCCGATCGGCTGCTGCAGGGACTGGACGGCCTCGATTGGCCCGAAAACCTGAAAACCATGCAGCGCAACTGGATCGGACGCTCCGAGGGCGCCGAAATCCGGTTTCCGCTCGATCATGGCAAAGAGGTCATCACCGTCTTCACGACGCGCCCCGAGACCCTGTTCGGAGCGAGCTATATCGTTCTCGCGCCGGAGCATCCCGCTGTCGCCACCACCGTTACGCCGGAAGCCCAAGAGGCGGTTGCCGCCTATATCGCCGAGGCCGAGGCATTGGAGGAAGCGACGCGTACCGATGCTGGACGCGAGAAGACCGGCGTCTTCACCGGCGCCTATGCCGTCAATCCCGCCACCGCCGCCCGGCTGCCGATCTGGGTGGCCGATTACGTCCTGGCGGGCTACGGCACCGGCGCCTTGATGGCGGTGCCGGCCCATGATGCGCGGGACCACGCCTTTGCCTGCGCGCAGGGCCTGCCGATCATTCGCGTGATCGACAGTGCGGACGATATCGAAAAGGCGGAGTTTGAGGGCGAGGGGAGGATGGTCAATTCCGGCTTCCTGAATGGTCTGGCCTCGCCGGAGGCTAGGAAAGCAATCATCGCCTGGCTGCAGGCGAACGGCGCGGGCTGGCCTACGGTCACCTATCGCCTACGTGATTGGCTGTTCTCCCGCCAGCGCTACTGGGGCGAGCCGATACCGGTGCTGCATCTGGCGGACGGCTCGGTGATGCCGCTGCCCGAGGAATGCCTGCCGCTGCTGCCGCCTGAACTGGACGACTATGCTCCGACGCCGGATGGCGAACCGCCGCTTGCCCGTGCGCAGGCCTGGGTCGAAACGATCGTGCCGGGCACCGACATTCCGGCACGGAGGGAGACCAACACGATGCCGCAATGGGCGGGCTCCTGCTGGTATTATCTCAGATTCCTCGATCCGGAGAACACCAGCAAACCCGTCGGGCGCGAGGCCGAGCGCTATTGGATGCCGGTCGATCTCTATATCGGCGGCGCCGAGCACGCGGTCCTGCATCTGCTCTATGCCCGCTTCTGGCATAAGGTGCTCTACGACATCGGCGTCGTTTCGACGGAAGAGCCGTTCCAGCGGCTGTTCAACCAAGGCATGATCCTTGCTCATTCCTACCGCGATGCGGCGGGCCGGTATTGCGCGCCGTCGTCCGTCGTCGAAGAGGAGGGCAGATGGTTCGCCGGGTCGGTCGAAGTGCAGCGCGCCGTCGAGAAGATGTCGAAGTCGCGGCTGAACGTTGTTAACCCCGACGATGTCGTCCGTCAGTTCGGGGCCGACGCCTTGCGCCTGTACGAGATGTTCGTGGGACCTCTGGACGCGGCAAAACCCTGGCAGACCGCTGGCGTGATCGGCGTGCGTCGGTTTCTGGAGCGTGCCTGGCGCATTGTCTGCGACGAGAGCGATGGATTGTCTCCAGTGGTGCTGGAGGCGGCACCCAGCCCGCAGCTTCTGCGCTTGCGCCACCAGACGGTGAAGACCGTGACGGCGGATATCGAAGCAATTCGGTTCAATACCGCGGTTTCCCGGCTGATGGAACTGGCCAACGCACTGACGGCGGAAGCAGTGCGTCCGCGCGAAGTGGTGGAGACATTCGTGCTGTTGCTCGCACCCTTTGCGCCTCACATCGCGGAGGAGTTATGGAGCAAGCTTGGTCACGGGGAAACACTGACATGGGTTTCCTGGCCCACCTTCGATCCCGCAATGATCGAGATGGAGACCCGCGAATATGTCGTGCAGATCAACGGCAAGGTTCGCCACCGCTTCGAAGCCGCCGCCGATCTCGGCGAGGCGCTGCTTGCAGCGGCGCGATCCGAACCTTCCGTTGTGGCCTTGCTCGACGGCAAAACGGTGGTCAAGGAAGTTCTGGTCCCGGGGCGACTGGTGAATTTCGTCGTCGAAGACCTGTGATGATCCAAAGCGGATCGTCGGATTTGAGCCCGACGGTCCGTTCCTTCAACCGACCACCTACCTACCACTCTCCGGCCAAGTCGGCTGGCTTACGCTCTGCAGCAGTTCCGGTTCGACGCCGTCGATGCGGGCGATGACGGCTTTGGCCATTTCGCGGCCGGCGTGGCGGACGTCCTCCTGGGCGGTGATGATCTCGGGGCGGATCCAGTTCAGGATCGGTACTGATTGTTTGGAGACCATGTCGAGATCGCGGCCGAGCGCCTTGCCGGCGGCTTCGATGCCGGCATTGACGGCGATTGCAGCACTGCCGGCTGAACAGACGATGCCGTCAGGTGCGTTGGCCGAGCGCATCATCACCTCGACGACGTCGCGGATGTCGGCGAGCGGGGCGTCGGTGTTGATGCGCAGCGGCACTTCCTCGGCGCCGTAATCATGCAGGCCGGTCTGGAAGCCGATGCGGATATGGGCGTAGTAAGTGAGCTTGCTCGGCGGCTGCAGCAGGGCGATGCGGCGCCGGCCGCGCTTGACGAGCTTTTCCACCGCCTTATGGGCGAAGGCCTCGTTGTCGAAATCGTGGAAGGGATGCGTGAGACCCGCATCGGTGCGCCCATGCGTGGCAAAGGGCATGCCGCGCTCGCTCAGCAGCCTTACGCGCGGATCGTCTGGCTCGATGCGTGAGATGATGACGCCGTCGGCCGAGCCGGTATCAAGGATATAGCGCACCGGCAGCATCGGGTCCTTGCTGTGCGAATGCGGCGTGATGACAATATGATAGGGCGTGCCGGATAGCACCTCGGAGATGCCGAAGACCATCTGGCTCGAGAAGCCCATGATCTCCTCGTCGATGCTGAGGACGAGGGCGATGACGTTGGTCTTGCCGGTACGGAGGCGCACACCCGCCCTGTTCGGCTGGTAGCCGAGCTGGCGGGCGACCATGCGCACGCGCTCCTTGGTTTCGGCCCCGATATCCGGCGCATCCTTCAGCGCGCGCGACACCGTCGTCACGCCAAGGCCCGTCATGAAGGCGATCGTCTTCAAAGTCGGGCGCTCGCGCGCTGCCGGCGTTGATGCCGCGTTCCCGAAATTTCCCTTGTTTTCCATCCCTTTAGGCCGTCCTGCGCGAATTGGTGTCGCTTATAGAGGCTTTTTCCAGCGTCGTAAGCCCGCCGCATGCCAAAATCGCACCTCCCTGAAGAATGCAATCTGTAACGATACAGTAGAAATGTCGAGTGCTTTTTGTTGTGTGCATTGCAACATTGTACGTCCAGGTTGAATCGGCAATCCGTGCTCTGTTTTATTGCGATTGCGAAGAGACTGAATTGGAAGGCTAAGTTCCTTGTGTAAAATTATTACGCAAATTCAAATTGATAAAGTGGAAACGCATGTGCGAGAACACCCGGCGTGGTATCGTTTCAAGGGGATGCAGTGCTCCTGATGTAAACAGGCAGAAGTAGCAATTCCGGTTATCACGGAAAAATTTGCCTGCGGGCAGTTGCGTGAGGAAATCGATTGATCTAAGTTTTTCCGGCAACGTTTCAGTGAGGGAGGAAAACTCATGAAAATCCGTCTAATGGCAGCCCTGCTTGCCACTTCGGTCGCGCTTCCGCTAGGAGCCGCCAATGCCACCGATCTTGAAGTCACCCACTGGTGGACGTCTGGCGGCGAAGCTGCAGCGGTCGCCGAGCTGGCCAAGTCATTCGACGCCACCGGCAACCACTGGGTCGACGGCGCGATCGCCGGCTCCGGCGGCACTGCTCGCCCGATCATGATCAGCCGCATCACCGGCGGCGACCCGATGGGCGCGACCCAGTTCAACCATGGGCGTCAGGCCGAGGAACTTGTCCAAGCCGGCCTGATGCGCGATCTGACCGACGTAGCGACCGCCGAGAAGTGGAAGGACATCATTCGTCCGTCGAGCCTGCTCGATTCTTGCACCATCGACGGCAAGATCTACTGCGCTCCCGTCAACATCCACTCCTGGCAGTGGTTGTGGCTTTCGAACGCCGCCTTCAAGAAGGCCGGCGTCGAAGTTCCGAAGAACTGGGACGAGTTCGTCGCTGCGGCTCCGGCTCTCGAAAAGGCCGGCATCATTCCGCTCGCCGTCGGTGGTCAGCCGTGGCAGGCAACAGGCGCCTTCGACGTGCTGATGGTTGCGGTTGCCGGCAAGGATACCTTCAACAAGGTCTTCAAGGACAAGGATGCGGAAGTTGCAGCCGGTCCTGAAATCGCCAAGGTGTTCAAGGCCGCCGACGATGCTCGGCGTATGGCCAAAGGCAGCAACGTCCAGGATTGGAACCAGGCCACCAACCTTGTCATCACGGGCAAGGCCGGCGGCCAGATCATGGGCGACTGGGCGCAGGGCGAATTCGCGCTGGCCGGTCAGAAGGCCGGCACCGACTATACCTGCCTGCCGGGCCTCGGCGTGAACGAGATCATCTCGACGGGTGGCGACGCCTTCTACTTCCCGCTGCTGAAGGACGAAGAAAAGTCCAAGGCGCAGGCGGTGCTCGCCAAGACCCTGCTCGATCCCAAGACCCAGGTTGCCTTCAACCTGAAGAAGGGTTCGCTGCCGGTTCGCGGTGACGTCGATCTCGCTGCCGCCAACGATTGCATGAAGAAGGGTCTCGAAATCCTTCAGAAGGGCAACGTGATCCAAGGTACCGACCAGCTGCTTTCGGCCGACAGCCAGAAGCAGAAGGAAGACCTTTTCTCCGAATTCTTCGCCAATCCGTCGATGACGCCGGAAGACGCTCAGAAGCGTTTCGCCGGGATCATCGCTTCTGCTGACTGATCAGCAGACTTGCTGCCTTGCGGGTCCGGCTCCCATGGGGGCCGGATCGGTCCGGACGGCCAGTGATCGTCCGGCGGGTGGCGGCGTCTCTCCGGTATCTTCAACAGGTTCGGAGATGGGGACGACAGACGGCGCCTTGCCGTTTTGTTACTGTCGCAGTTGCGATTGAGGAGAAGTGTTTATGACGGGTCAAGCGCGAGCAGGCCGGCCAAACAAGTTACTGCGCAATCTGAATGCCAAGATTGCGTCCATTCCGATGATCCTGACAGCGCTGGTGATCTTTGTCGGCGGCACGTTCTGGACGATCTTTTATTCTTTCACCAATTCCAAACTGCTTCCGCGGTTGAGCTTTGTTGGATTCGATCAGTACCAGCGCCTATGGGCGGCACCCCGCTGGGTGACGGCGATCGAGAATCTGGCCGTCTACGGCATCCTCTCGCTGATCTTCAGCCTGGTCATCGGTTTCATGCTCGCCGCGCTGATGGACCAAAAAATCCGCTTCGAAAACACCTTCCGCACCATCTTTCTCTATCCCTTCGCGCTGTCCTTCATCGTGACGGGCCTCGTCTGGCAATGGGTTCTGAACCCCGATTTCGGCATTCAGGCGGTGGTGCGCTCTATCGGGTGGACGAGCTTCACCTTCAATCCGCTTTATACGCCTGAAATCGTCATCTACGGCATTCTGATCGCGGCGCTGTGGCAGGGAACGGGTCTCGTCATGTGCCTGATGCTTGCCGGCCTGCGTGGGATCGACGAGGACATCTGGAAAGCGGCGCGCGTGGACGGCATTCCGATGTGGAGGACCTATCTCTTCATCGTGATCCCGATGATGCGGCCGGTCTTTATCACCACGATCGTGATCATCGCCTCCGGCATCGTCAAGGTTTACGATCTTGTGGTCGCCCAGACATCAGGCGGACCGGGCATTTCCTCTGAAGTGCCGGCGAAATATGTCTACGACTACATGTTCCAGGCGCAGAACCTGGGGCAGGGCTTTGCTGCCTCGACCATGATGCTCGTCACAGTCGCGATCATCATCGTTCCGTGGGCCTATCTGGAATTCGGCGGAGGGCGCAAGCGTGGCTAATATAGAAGCTCTCAACACCGTTGCTGCCGGCATCGACGCCGTTGCGCCGAAGCTTGGCGACGGCCCCAGCGGCCCGAAACCACGCCCGGCGCTGTCGGCGCGCAACATCATGCTCTACGGCACACTGATCGTCGCAGCGCTTTACTATCTGCTGCCGCTCTATGTGATGGTCGTGACTTCGCTGAAGGGCATGCCGGAAATTCGTCTCGGCAACATCTTCTCGCCGCCGGTAGAGATCACTTTCGAGCCTTGGGTGAAGGCCTGGGCGCAGGCCTGCACCGGCCTGAACTGTGATGGTCTGTCGCGTGGGTTCTGGAACTCGGTGCGCATCACAGTGCCGTCGGTGATCATCTCGATCGCAATCGCCTCGGTGAACGGCTATGCGCTGGCCAACTGGCGCTTCAGGGGATCCGAGCTTTTCTTCTCGATCCTCATCATCGGGGCATTCATTCCCTATCAGGTGATGATCTATCCGATCGTCATTATCCTGCGCGAAATCGGCATTTACGGCACGCTGACCGGCCTCGTCATCGTCCATTCGATCTTCGGCATGCCGATCCTGACGCTGCTCTTCCGCAACTATTTCGTGTCGCTGCCGGAGGAGCTGTTCAAGGCGGCGCGTGTCGACGGGGCGGGCTTCTGGCAGATCTTCCTGCGGATCATGCTGCCGATGTCGCTGCCGATCTTCGTCGTCGCGATGATCCTGCAGGTGACCGGCATCTGGAACGACTTCCTGTTCGGTGTGGTTTTCACCCGGCCGGATACCTATCCGATGACCGTGCAGCTCAACAACATCGTCAATTCCGTCCAGGGCGTGAAGGAATACAACGTCAACATGGCGGCAACGATCCTCACCGGTCTGGTGCCGCTCATCGTCTACTTCGTGTCGGGACGGCTTTTCGTCCGCGGCATCGCCGCCGGCGCAGTGAAGGGTTGATCTCATGAATATGAATGCAAGCGTCTCCATCAAGGATCTGTCCCTGAACTTCGGCTCGGTCAGCGTGCTGAAGGATCTCAATCTCGACATTAACGACGGCGAATTCCTGGTTCTGCTCGGCTCGTCCGGCTGCGGCAAGTCGACCTTGCTGAATTGCATCGCCGGCCTGCTCGACGCCTCGGAAGGGCAGATCTTCATCAAGGGCAAGAACGTTACCTGGGAAGAGCCGAAGGACCGTGGCATCGGAATGGTGTTCCAATCCTATGCGCTCTATCCGCAGATGACCGTCGAGAAGAACCTGTCCTTCGGTCTTCGCGTCGCCAAGGTGCCGCAGGCAGAGATCGACAAGCGGGTGGCGCGCGCCTCCGAAATCCTGCAGATTCAGCCGCTCCTGAAGCGCAAGCCGGCCGAGCTTTCCGGCGGTCAGCGCCAGCGCGTGGCGATCGGCCGGGCATTGGTGCGCGATGTCGACGTCTTCCTGTTCGATGAGCCGCTGTCCAACCTCGACGCCAAGCTGCGCTCGGAACTTCGCGTCGAGATCAAGCGCCTGCACCAGTCGCTGAAGAACACGATGATCTACGTCACCCACGACCAGATCGAGGCGCTGACGCTTGCCGACCGCATCGCCATCATGAAGAGCGGCATCATTCAGCAGCTCGACGATCCGACGACGATCTACAACCGGCCGCGCAATCTGTTCGTTGCCGGCTTCATCGGCTCGCCGTCGATGAATTTCCTGCACGGCGAGCTGGTCAAATCAGGAGACGGCATTGCCTTTTCGGCCAACGGCGTCATTTTCTCGCTCGCTGCCTACGACGCTAGCGAGACGCTGCAGCCCGGCCGCAAGGTGGTGCTCGGCGTTCGTCCAGAACACATCAAGGTCAACGAGAATACCGGCGGCGAAGAACATGATGCCACCGTCGATATCGAGGAGCCGATGGGCGCGGACAATCTGCTGTGGCTGAAACATGCCGGTCACACGATGTCGGTACGAGTCAACGGCGCGCGCCGCTTCAACGTCGGAGCCAAGGTGAAGCTCAGCTTCGACATGTCTGTCGCCTCGGTCTTCGATGCCGAAACGGAGGACAGGATTTGATTGGCCGTCGGGTTCGCTACCGTGTTTTGGCGGCTGCTTGCAAGGCCACTGCTTGGGAAGCCGATTGATGCTCCCTCTGCCCTCATTCCTGTGCTTGTCACAGGAATCCAGGCACGGCGCGTCTGCGCCGTGAATGACTCTTCTCCAGGCAGGGAGTCTGCCGCGCCCAGGGACCTGGGCGCACTGGATTCCTGTGACAAGCACAGGAATGAGGGAGGAGAGGTGAGTGCCTCTCATGAGACAGGGCGGAGGACTTAACGCCCTCAGGAACGACAACTACCGGACGACGACCATGCGCCGTCTCTTTCAAAAACGTAAATCGGAAACGATATCGTGACGCATCGATCAACTACTCCCAACATCGACCTTTCCGGTTCGTGGCAGCTCGCCTCTGTCGACGGCGAGATCCGCACCGCGATCATGCTGCCGGGCGACGTGCACACGGCGCTTCACCGGGCAGGACTGATCCCCGATCCCTATTTCGGCCGCAATGAGGAGAAGGTGCAGTGGGTGGCCGAGCGCGAATGGGCGGTCGAGCGCAGCTTCACGCTTCAGGAGGTCGAGGGCGACTGGTATCTCGATATCGATTATCTCGACACGGTTGCCAGCGTCCACGTCAACGGCTTTCTGGCGCTCGAAGCCGACAACAGCTTCCGCCGCTACCGGCCCGATGTCTCCAGCATGCTGAAATCAGGCGATAACAGCATCCGCATCGTCTTTGCCTCGAACATCGCTGTCGGCGCTGCGCGACAGAAGCAGCAGCCCTTTTACATCCCCTACAGCACGGGCAACTCGCCGATCCCCGACGGCAACATGCTGCGCAAGCCGCAATGCCATTTCGGCTGGGACTGGAACATTGCCATTGCGCCGCTCGGCCTCTACGGGACGATCGCGCTGAAGAAGCTCGAAACCGCGCGTATCGAACATGTGGTCACCCGCCAGACCCACAATAACGACGGCTCGGTGGACCTCAAAGTGACGGCGACGCTGTTTTCCAAGGGACCAGACATTGCCCAGGTCTATTTCGACCTCGACGGCGAGCGCGTGCGCCTGGATGTCGGCGTCAATGGCGAGACGCATGTCAACCACCTGTTCCATATCGACAATCCGCGCCTCTGGTGGCCCTCCGGCAGTGGCGAGCAGGCGCTCTACAGGCTTTCCGTCGAATTGCCGACTGATGAGGTGACCAAGCAGATCGGTCTTCGCACCATCGAGCTGATCACCACGCCGGATGCATCAGGCAGTCGCTTCGCCTTCAAGGTCAATGGCCGCGAGATCTTCTGCCGCGGCGCCAACTGGATCCCGGCCGACGCGCTGTTTTCGCTGTCTTCGCCCGAGAAGACAGAAGACCTGCTGCAATCGGCCAAAGCCGCCAATATGAACATGATCCGCGTCTGGGGCGGTGGCTTCTACGAGCAGGATCATTTCTATGATCTCTGCGACCGACTGGGCCTCATGGTCTGGCAGGACTTCATGTTCGCCTGCAACCTCTACCCCTCGACCGAGGACTTCCTCGACAATGTAACGATCGAGGTCGATTACCAGGTGCGCCGGCTCTCCTCGCATCCCTCGATCGTGCTCTGGTGCGGCGACAACGAACTGGTCGGGGCGCTCACCTGGTTCGAGGAATCGCGGAAGGACCGCGACCGCTATCTCGTCTCCTATGATCGCCTCAACCGCACGATCGAGCAGGCGGTGAAGAAGGCGCTGCCCGGCGCGCTCTGGTGGCCGTCGAGCCCGGCGTCCGGTTATCTCGATTTCGGCGATGCCTGGCATGCGGATGGATCCGGCGACATGCATTACTGGTCGGTCTGGCACGAGAACAAGTCGTTCGACAATTACCGCTCGGTGCGTCCACGCTTCTGCTCTGAATTCGGCTTCCAGTCCTATACGTCGCTGCCTGTGATCAAGACCTATGCCGAGGCGAAGGACATGAACGTCGCTTCCCCGGTCATGGAGCTGCACCAGAAGAATGCCGGCGGCAACGAGCGCATCGCCGGCACGATGTTCCGTTATTTCCGCTTCCCCAAGGATTTTCCGAACTTCGTCTATCTCTCCCAGATCCAGCAGGGGTTGGCGATCAAGACGGCGGTGGAATACTGGCGGTCGCTCAAACCCCATTGCATGGGCACGATCTACTGGCAGCTCAACGACACCTGGCCGGTCGCCTCCTGGTCGAGCCTCGACTATGGCGGCCGCTGGAAGGCGATGCACTATCTCGTCAAGCGCTTCTTCCAGCCGGTCGCGGTCGCTGCCATTCCTTCCGACGACGGAAAGACGATCCGCTTCTCGCTGGTCAACGACACGCTTGCCGATGTCAGCGTCGACCTTTCGATCTCGCTGCTGACGACGCAGGGCGAGCGCCGGCACCTGAGAGACGTACAGGCCATATGTTCGCCGGATGCGGCCGTCACTGCCACGAGCATCGACGTTTCCGATATTCCCGAGGGAACCTTGCTTGCCTGGCGTTTTACCGCGTCGAACGGCACGGGCGGCGAGGGGCATCATGTCAACGGTACCTACAAGGCGCTGGAGCTGGAGCCCGCGGGGCTGACAGTCACCCACGAATATGTCGAGGAGAATGGTTCCGTCGACATCAACGTCACCGCTAGGGGACTTGCGCTTTTCGTGATGATCGAAACCGAGACCGACGGCAAATATTCCGACAACGCCTTCGATCTTGCGGCCGGCGAGAGCCGCCGCATCACCTTTACCCCGGCACGGCCGCTTGATCGTGGCGCGCTTCCGGAGTTCCGGTTCTACGACCTGTATTCCTGCCAGTCGGCGGATTGATCTTGCAAGAATGGGCACGAGGCCCAAGGAGAACATGATGACGAAACTCAGCTACCAGCTCTACAGTGCCCGCAACTTCCAGCCTTATTCGGCGATCTTCGAAAAGCTCGGCAAATCAGGCTATGCCGAGGTCGAAGGCTTCGGCGGCATCTATGCCGATCTCGACGATGCCGGGCTGAAGAGCCTTCGCGCTGAGCTCGACAAGAATGGCCTGGTCATGGCGAGCGGCCATTTCAGCCCCGATTTCCTGGAGAAGGAGGTCGAGAAGTCTCTGAACATTGCCAAGATCCTCGGCATGGATTCGATCTATGCGCCGCATCTCGCCGCCGAGGAACGCCCGTCCGACGCTGCCGGCTGGGCCGCCTTCGGAAAGCGCCTGCAGGAGATCAGCAAGCCCTACAAGGCTGCCGGCTACGAATTCGGCTGGCACAATCATGATTTCGAATTCTTCAAGCTGCAGGACGGCTCGCGGCCGATCGAGCACATCTTCGAAGGCGCGCCCGACATTTCCTGGGAAGCCGATATCGCCTGGGTGATCCGCGGCGGCGCCGATCCCTTCGCCTGGATCGAGAAGCTCGGACCGCGGATCACCGCCGTGCATGTCAAGGACATCGCACCGGCCGGCGAGGCGACGGATGAGAGCGGCTGGGCCGATGTCGGCCACGGCAAGGTCGAGTGGGCCAGGCTGATGACGGCGCTGCGCGCCACCAAGGCCAAGCACTACGTCGTCGAACACGATAACCCGAATGACATCGACCGCAATATCAGCCGCTCGATCGCATCCTTCCAGACCTACTGAGGCTTCATCATGACCAGGGAACTTGGCGTCGGCATCATCGGATGCGGCAACATCTCCACCACCTACTTCTCACTGGCACCGCTCTTCAAGGGGCTTAAGGTGCTGGCTTGCGCCGATATCAACGCTCAGGCGGCCGAGGCGCGCGCCAAGGAATATGGCGTCAAAGCGCAGACGATCGATGAGCTTCTCGTCAATGACGAGATCGACGTCGTCGTCAACCTGACGATCCCGGATGCGCATTTCCGGGTATCGAAGGCGATCCTCGAGGCTGGAAAACACGTCTATTCGGAAAAGCCGCTGGTGCTTTCGCTCGAAGAGGGCGAGGAGCTTCGCCGCATCGCCAAGGAAAAGAACCTTGCCGTCGGTTGCGCGCCCGACACTTTCCTCGGCGGCGCCCATCAGCTCGCCCGCAAGTTCATCGACGACGGCGGCATCGGCCGAGTGACCTCGGGCGCCTGCTACGTGATGAGCCCCGGCATGGAGATGTGGCATCCCAACCCGGATTTCTTCTTCCTGCCGGGCGGCGGCCCGATCCTCGATCTCGGCCCTTATTACATCGCCAACCTGATCAACCTGATCGGCCCGGTCAAACGTGTCGGCGGCATGACCTCAATGGCGTCGCCGACCCGCACCATCACCAGCCAGCCGCGTAACGGCGAGATCATCCCGGTCAAAACGCCAACGACGATCCAGGCGCTGCTCGAATTCGTCAACGGCGCCACGGTGACGCTGACGGCGAGTTGGGACGTCTGGTCGCATCGCCACGCCAACATGGAGCTCTACGGCACCGACGGCTCGCTCTACGTGCCGGATCCGAACTTCTTCGGCGGCACCGTTGAGGCAAGCGGCCGCGACAAGGACATCAAGCCGCTCGATGCCTGGGAGCATCCATTCGGCAAGATCAACCAGGAAAGCCCGAACGGGTCGCGCGCCAACTACCGCACCGCCGGCCTTGCCGACATGGCGATGTCGCTGATCGAGGGACGCGACGCGCGCTGCTCGCTCGACCGCACGCTGCACGGCGTCGACGTCATGACCTCGATCCTGAAATCGGGCGAAGAGGGTCGTTTCATCGACCTGACCACGACCTGCACGCAACCGGCCGCGCTTGGCATCGAAGAGGCGCAGGCGCTGTTGAAGTAGGCCCGCGAAACCTTATTGTCGGCGCGGGCGATGAGCCCTTGCCTTTTTGCTTCGATCGTTTGTTACGCGCAATTCCCAGGGAAAATGCTGCACGCTTTTCGCGGAATTGCTTTTAAGGATTGGGATCATGAGCTGGCAACCGGCCGCAGACCGCTATTCGAAAATGAAATATAACCGCACGGGCCGTTCCGGCCTGAAGCTGCCGGCCGTCTCCCTCGGCCTTTGGCACAATTTCGGCGGCGACACGCCGCATGACCGCAAAATCGATATGTGCCGCACGGCCTTCGACCTCGGCATCACCCATTTCGACCTCGCCAACAATTACGGTCCGCCTCCCGGCAGCGCCGAGACCGCCTTCGGCGAAATCATGCGCAGCGAATTCGTGGGGCTTCGCGACGAGCTGATCATCTCCTCCAAGGCCGGCTACGACATGTGGCCCGGCCCTTACGGCGAATGGGGCAGCCGCAAGTATCTGATCGCCTCCTGCGACCAGAGCCTGAAGCGCATGGGCCTCGACTATGTCGACATCTTCTATTCACACCGTTTCGACCCGGAAACACCGCTGGAAGAGACCTGCGGCGCGCTCGACCATATCGTCCGTTCCGGCCGGGCGCTCTATGTCGGCATTTCCTCCTATAATTCGCAGCGCTCGCGCGAAGCAGCCGCGATCCTCAAGCAGCTCGGTACGCCGTGCCTGATCCACCAGCCGAGCTATTCGATGCTCAACCGCTGGGTCGAGGACGACAGACTGCTCGATACGCTGGATGAGGTCGGCATGGGCTCGATCGTCTTCTCGCCGCTCGCCCAGGGCATGCTGACGACGAAATATCTCGGTGGCATTCCCGAAGACAGCCGCGCGGCGCAGAACCATTTCCTGAAGCGCGACTACATCCGCCCCTCGATCATCGACAATATCCGCAAGCTCAACGAGATCGCCGAAAGGCGCGGCCAGACGCTGGCGCAGCTGGCGATCGCCTGGGTACTGCGCGGCGGCCGTGTGACATCGGCGCTGATCGGCGCCAGCCGCTCGTCGCAGATCGTCGATTGCGTCAAGGCGCTCGACAATCTCGATTTCAGCGTCGAGGAACTCGCCGAGATCGACGTCTATGCCCGCGAGGCCGACATCAACCTCTGGGCCAAGTCCGCCCAACGCGAATAGTCACGTCAGGCCTGGAGGCAAGTCTTCCGGGCCTTTTTCTGCTATAATCTGATGTACGTACAGCAAAGCACCGCCGGTCGGAGGAGACCCTGTCATGATCCGCAATCCCATCCTGCCCGGGTTCAATCCCGATCCGTCGATCTGCCGCGTTGGCGCTGATTATTACATTGCCACCTCGACATTCGAATGGTTTCCCGGCGTGCAGATCCACCATTCGCGTGACCTGGTGAACTGGACGCTCGTGCGCCGGCCGCTGGAGCGGAGATCACAGCTCGACATGCGCGGCAATCCCGATAGCTGCGGTATCTGGGCGCCGTGCCTGTCCTATGCCGACGGGCAGTTCTGGCTCGTCTATACCGACGTCAAGCGCTACGACGGCAATTTCAAGGATGCGCCGAACTATATCGTCACGGCACCCACGATCGAGGCCGAATGGTCCGAGCCGGTCTATGTCAATTCCTCCGGCTTCGATCCCTCGCTCTTCCACGACGATGACGGCCGTAAGTGGTTCGTCAACATGCAGTGGAACCACCGCACCGAAAGTTATGGCGGCTCGCCGAAATCGCCGGCCTTCGACGGCATCCTGCTGCAGGAATGGGATCCGGCGATAAAGGCGCTGAAGGGGCCGATTAAGAACATCTTCGCCGGCAGCCCGCTCGGCCTCGTCGAAGGTCCGCATCTCTTCAAACGCAATGGCTGGTATTATCTGACAACCGCCGAGGGCGGCACCGGCTACGACCATGCCGTCACCATGGCGCGGTCGCGAAAGATCGACGGACCCTATGAGATGCATCCGAACATGCATCTCATCACCTCCAAGGATCATCCGGGCGCGGTACTGCAGCGGGCAGGGCATGGCCAATATGTCGAAACACCCGAGGGCGAGGCCTATCACACCCACCTTTGCGGCCGGCCGCTGCCGCCAAAGCGGCGCTGCACGCTGGGCCGCGAGACCGCCATGCAAAAGTGCGTCTGGCGCGACGACGACTGGCTCTATCTCGAAAACGGCACCACCGTGCCCGATGTCGATGTGCCCGGCCTCTTTGGCGCGGTGCCGGTGGAAAAGCCGATGCGCAGCGAATACAGCTTCGATGGCGGCACGCTGCCCGCCGATTTCCAATGGCTGCGCACGCCAGAGCCCGCGCGCATCTTCAACCTGACGGATCGTCCCGGCCATCTGCGCCTGATTGCGCGCGAAAGCATCGGCTCCTGGTTCGAACAGTCGCTGGTCGCCCGCCGCCAGGAACATCACAGTTTCCGCGCCGAAACCGTGATCGACTTCTCGCCCGATACCTATCAGCAGGTGGCGGGGCTGACGCATTACTACAACCGCCACAAGTTCCACGCCGTCGCCCTGACACTACACGAGACACTCGGCCGCTGCGTGACGATCCTCTCCTGCAACGGCGACTACCCGAACGGACGGCTGAGTTTTCCCGTCGACAGCGGCGTGGCGATTGCCGCCGAGGGCCGTGTCCAGCTCGCCATGGAAATCCGCGAGAACGACCTGCAATTCTTCTGGCAGACCGAAGGCAAGGGCGCCTGGCAGCCGATTGGCCCGGTCCTCGACGCCGGTGTGATCTCAGACGAGGGCGGACGCGGCGAACACGGCTCTTTCACCGGCGCTTTCGCCGGCGTGTTTGCCTTCGATACGTCAGGCCGGGCGAAGGCCGCGGATTTCGACTGGTTCAATTACGACGAGCTGTGAGGTGCACCCCTGGTAGCTATCATCTGCGGTGGACCACGGAAAGAATGAGGTGCGAAACGAAAAAAGAAAGCCGGCGCAGGGCCGGCTAAGACGAACGCGGCTGAACAGGGATACTGGCCGGTTCCAAGCACTTCGTGACTGAACAATAACTTTCACTACATGCCGAGGCAGCAAAAATGGGGCGCAACGAGAACACCCGGAGACGGCTCCGCGAAGGGGTGGGCGGCGGGGCGGATGCCGGTGCTGACCTCGGCTCTCTTATCGGGCACGAAGATCACCGGATGATGACATCTGAAGCCGGTCGTTGCCTTTCTTTCGCCGGCCAACCGCTTGCGGGCCAACTGTGTTAGCAGCACGCGAATGCAGTGTTCATACGCTTAAGGATGTTAAAGCGTTACAAAGGGACTATATAGCGGGCCGAAGTAACTTCCGAGAATCCGCAAGAGTCCCGCATGGCCCCCATCATTTCCGTTCAGAACCTCACCAAGACCTACTCCAATGGTTTCGAGGCCCTGAAGGGCATCAATCTCGACGTCGAAAAGGGTGAGATCCTGGCACTGCTCGGGCCAAACGGCGCGGGCAAGACGACGCTGATCTCGATCATCTGTGGGATCGCCAATCCGAGCGGCGGCCGGGTGCTGGTCGCCGGCCACGACGTCGTGAAGGATTTCCGCGCCACTCGCGGGATGATCGGGCTGGTGCCGCAGGAGCTCACCACCGATCAGTTCGAGACGGTGTTCAATACAGTCAGCTTTTCGCGCGGGCTGCACGGCAAGAAAGCCAATCCTGCCCATATCGAGAAGGTGCTGCGCGCGCTGTCGCTCTGGGACAAGAAGGACAATATGCTGCGCCAGCTCTCCGGCGGCATGAAGCGACGGGTGCTGATCGCCAAAGCACTCTCCCATGAGCCGGATATCCTTTTCCTCGACGAGCCGACCGCCGGCGTCGATGTGACGCTGCGCAAGGACATGTGGCATGTCGTCGAAGAGCTTCGAGCCTCCGGCGTCACCATCATCCTGACCACCCATTATATTGAAGAGGCCGAGGAAATCGCCGACCGTGTCGGCGTCATCAGCGGCGGCGAGTTGCTGCTCGTCGAGGACAAGGCAGCGCTGATGGCCAAGCTCGGCCGCAAGCAGCTCATCCTCGATCTCACCGAACCGCTGAGCCGCCTGCCGGATTGTTTTGCCGGCAACGGGCTGACGCTGGAAGCGGACGGCAACCGGCTGACCTATGAGTTCGACACTGGCAACGAGCAGGAAAGCATTGCGGCACTGCTGACCCGGCTCGGCGAGAACAATATCCATTTCAAGGATCTCTCGACGCGGCAAAGCTCGCTCGAGGACATCTTCGTGGCGCTGGTGGGAGCAGAAAAATGAACGTCGAGGCCGTCAAGTCGATCTATTTCTTCGAGATGGCGCGCACGCGCCGCACACTGCTGCAGAGCGTCATCTCGCCCGTCATCTCGACCTCGCTCTATTTCATCGTCTTCGGCGCCGCGGTGGGATCACGCATTCAGGAGGTAGAGGGCGTGTCCTACGGCGCCTTCATCACGCCCGGCCTGATCATGCTGACGCTGCTCGGCCAGTGCATCAGCAACGGCTCTTTCGGCATCTATTTCCCTAAATTCACCGGCACGATCTACGAGGTGCTTTCGGCGCCGGTGGCGATGACGGAGATCCTGCTCGGTTATGTCGGTGCGGCGGCGACCAAGGGGATGATCATTGGCTTCATCATTCTCCTGACCGCCAATCTCTTCGTCGACGTCAGGATCGAGCATCCCTTCATGATGATCCTGTTCTTTCTGCTGACGGCGATCACCTTCAGCCTGTTCGGCTTCATGATCGGCATCTGGGCCGGGAATTTCGAGCAGCTGAACCTCATTCCCATGCTGGTCGTGCCGCCGCTGACCTTCCTCGGTGGCAGCTTCTATTCGGTCAGTATGCTGCCGCCTTTTTGGCAGGCGGTCAGCCACCTCAACCCGGTGCTCTATCTCGTCAGCGGCTTCCGGTGGAGTTTTTACGGGATCGCCGATGTCAATCCGGCGATCAGCCTGGCGATGATCACGGTGTTTCTGGTGATCTGCCTGGGAACACTCGCCTGGATCTTCAAGACCGGTTACCGGCTGCGCAACTGATCCGGCAGAAATGCCGCAATTTCAACATGAAGGATTGCTCAGCAAAACGTCATCGGTCATGGGGCAATCTGATGGTCAGCAGCAATGTGCTTGGATGTGTCGCAATCGTTTCGATCTATTGTCTAATCCCGCAGCAAAGCCTGTCGCAGGAGACCGCCCATCCCGTCAAGGTTACCTATGCCGTGGTGATGGAGGGGAAGGAGCCTTTCTCTGCCGAGGTGTCATGCCTTCCGGAGGACACATGCAGTCTCGCCAAGCATGACGATCTCGGCATTGATCTTGCAATTACAGTGTTTCCGGGCTCAGAGGCGCATGGTGAATTGGGCATCTATTGCTCGCCCAATCCTTGTTCCTTCCAGAATTTGCGATCACGGATCGAGTTCTTCGGTCGGCGTGCTACTGTCGATATTTTGTCCGGTGAGGCTGACTCCGGTGTCACGACTCTGCTGGTTGTAAGGCGACGCCCGAGGATCGGTGAAGTCCTCATCTCGTACTGAGCGCATTGCGCCAGTTCCCGTCAGGCGCTGCTGACGAGAAGGGCGCCCGAGATGATGAGGAAGGTGCTGGCGACGAGCTTCATTATGTCGAGCTCGGAGGCTTCGCCGAGTCGTGCCGCCACCTTCCTCGGCGGCAGCTTCTATTCGGTCAGTATGCTGCCGCCCTTCTGGCAGGCGGTCAGCCATCTCAACCCGGTGCTCTATCTCGTCAGCGGCTTCCGCTGGAGTTTTTTACGGGATCGCCGACGTCAACCCGGCAATCAGCCTGGGGATGATCACGGTGTTCCCGGTGATCTGCCTGGGAACGCTCGCCTGGATCTTCAAGACCGGCTACCGGCTGCGGAACTGATCGTTTTCTGAAACAACCATCGGAAAATTCGATGACGTCATCGGTTTCTTCCGTTTTTCTTCCGCTCCGGTCCGAGGCATCTGCTGCGTCAGCCAAGAAGGAGACGGCAGATGACGGATATCAGGATCGAAGGCGCGAAGATCATTATTGTTGGCGGCAGTTCCGGAATGGGGCTGGCGCTGGCGAGGCGCTTGCTCGGGGAAGGGGCGGCGGTAACGATCGCAGGACGCAGCGAAGATAAGCTTGCGGCGGCCCGCCGCGATCTCGGCGAGCATCCTGGATTGGCGACGGTCGCCGTTGATATATCGCGCGAGGAAGAGGTCGCGGCGCTTTTCCGCAATAGTGGGCCGGTCGATCACATCGTCAGCACGGCGGCCGATATCGAGGGCGCCTATCAGCTGCTGCCTACGATCGAGCTTGCGGCGGCGCAAAGGGTGGTCGAAAGCAAGTTCTACGGGCCGTTGCTGCTGGCGAAATATGGTGCCGCCCATCTGCCGCCCTCAGGATCGGTCACCTATACGTCAGGTATCGCGGCCTACCGGCCTGCGGCGCGTGGATCGGTGGTCGCAGCCGTCAATGCGGCGCTCGAAGGCCTGGTCAGGGCGCTGGCGATCGAGCTGGCGCCGATCCGGATCAACGCGGTGTCTCCCGGATGGGTAGATACGCCGATCTGGAGCTTCGTCGCCGGCGACGCCAAGCAGGCGACGCTCGACGCGATGGCGCAGCGCCTGCCGGCCGGACGCGTTGGACAGCCTGATGATATTGCCGATGCGATCCGCTTCCTGATCGGCAACGGCTTCACGACAGGCACTATCCTGCATGTCGAAGGCGGGCATCGGCTGGTCTGAGCGGCGAGAGTTCTTCGCTTGCCGATTGCAGCAGGAGGGTAAGCGCTGGCGGCTGCACGCGCATGCGCCGCCACATCATCACCAGTGAAGCGGCAGGTGGATTGCCCGGCCATGGCAGTTCGACGACGTCGCCCCGTGTTGCGGCCGGGCCGACCGCAAGGCGCGGCACGAGGCTATAACCGGTGCCGGATGCGACGAGCCGGACGATCGTCGAGATGCTGTCGGCTTCGGTGACGATTGATGGTGCTGCAATCTGCGCTTCGGCAAAGGCAGTGTCGAACAGGTGACGGTAGACGCAGCCGGTTTCGGTGGCGACGAAGGGGGCGGTGCTCAGTGTCGCGAGGCTCACCGGTGGTCGGGCTTGTGAATCGCCGCCGGCAATCAACACCAGCGGTTCGCTGCAGATGCGGCGCGTCAAGAAGCGCTCATCCTGCCGTCCGCGATCGAAGGTGAAGGCGACGTCGATCGAGCCCTGCTGCAATTGCGCAAGTAATTCGCCGCTGCCGCCGACCTTGAGCTTGAGGCCGACGTCTGGGTTCTTCCCGCGAAAGAGTGACAGCCACGGTGCCAGTCTTTCGGCAGCGATGGTTTCGAGCGTGCCCAAGGTGACGGACTGCTCCGCACTGCCGGCCGCGGCGCTGACGGCGGCATTCGCTTCGTCGTTCAGCGCCAATATCTCTTCGGCGTAAGCCTTGAGGACCGAACCTGCCGCTGTCGGGACGACGCCCTGCCGGGAGCGGAGGAAGAGTTCTGCGCCCAGTTCCTCTTCCAGCGCCTGTATCTGGTCGCTGAGGCTTGACTGAGCGAGATTGACCTCGGCAGCGGCGCGCGTGAGATTTTCGTGCCGGATCACCGCAAGGAATGTCTTCAATTGTCGTGGGTTCATGTCGAGCTCCGGTACGGCGCGCAGTGGCGCCTTGACGCAGGATATCAACAAAGCAGAAGGCGCTGCAACGCAGGAGCATGTGGCGGCAAACTGCTCACCTGCTGTGCGCATTGCGGCAGTTCCCGTCAGGCGCTGCTGACGAGAAGGGCGCCGGAGATGATGAGGAGGGTGCCGGCGACGAGCTTTACGATGTCGAGTTCGGAGGCTTCGCCGAGAAAGACGGCGCCGATCGCCAGTGTCACCAGCACGTTGCAGCTCCAGATTGGGGCGAGTTTCGAGACGGGGACACCGTAAGCGAAAAGCGCAAAGCTGATCAGGCCGGTGCCGACGGCAAAGCAGGCGCCGGCGAGGGCGGCAAAACCGAGACCTTCGGCGGTCCAGGGGGCGGGGCGCCAGATGAGTGCGGCGATCAGCCCGGCGAGCGCGCAGGCAGCGCCGAAGGCGATCAGGTAGACGGCGGAGCCGGTGGCTGATGTGGCGCTCTGCTTCTGGAAGATGGCGGTGATGCCCCAGAACAGGGCGGGCAGAATGCCGCCGATGACGATCGGCCAGAGTGAATTCATTGCAAAACTCCTGTCGCACCCATAGGTCAAGGCCTCGCCTCAGGCGAAGGCGGTCAAACATGCGGTGCCACCAGACTAGGAGTTTCTTTTTGCTCTTTGTGGTCTTGTTGTTGCTCTTGAAGGTGACAGATCCGACCGCTGCCGTAAAGGCGCCCGCAGCGGCAGCGGATCAGGAGCGCCGCGAGGCTTAATCGCGCATGCGGAGTTCGTCGGTCTGCATCTGCAGCGAGCCCAGCGTTTCCAGGAAGCTCATGCCGAGCAGGCTCTGGTCGAGCCGGCCATCCTCGGCGACGCTGGCTGCGACATTGTTGCGGACGATCGGGCCGATCGCTACCTGGTCAAGCGTGACAGGTGCTGCGCGGCCGCGGCCGTTGGCTGTCATGATAGTCATGGAATAGGTGAGGCGGGAGAGATCGATGCCGATCCTTTCGGCATCTTCGCGCGACAGCGCCACCATGCTGGCGCCGGTATCGACGAGCATCTCGACCGTCTGGCCATTGACCGCGACATCAGCTTTGAAATGGCCGTTCAGCAGCTTGTGCAGGATGATCTCCTGGCCGCCCTCACTTGTGGTTACGACGACGGCGCGGCCGGGAACGAGGCCGGCGAGCAGCCTGTTGCCGACGCCGAGCGCTTCCTGACGATAGAGGTAGACGGTTACGAGCGCCAGGATGATGACCAGCCAGATCATCATCTGACGCATCGTTTCACCGACACTGCGCCGGCTCGCCCAGATGCCGGCCGACAGCATCAGCGCGATCGGCAGCAGATAGACGACGCGGCCGAAGTCATCGCTCTGCAGGCCAAGGATCCGGCTGTTGTCACTGTTGAGGATCAGCACGGCAAGGCCGATGCCGATCACGACGAGGAAGACGGTCAAACGGATCATAAAGGCCGCTCCGGCCCACGGGTGAGGCTTGATTTCATATGGTTCGGCACCGTGACGGCGCCTGCAAGCCTTGCCGGCAGCAGTGTCATGATCCGCCTTCGCTCAGCGTCGGAATAGCTCGTCCAGCTGCCGATTTCCAGAAGAGTCCGGCCGCAGCCGGCGCAAAATCCGGTGGTGGGCTCCAAGGAGCAGAGGTGAATGCAGGGTGTTTGCATGAAGGATATATCGGAGTTTCAAAGTGCCGTGGCAAGGGCGCAAAGAGTGGCGATCTCGCAAATTTGCTGCGTCGCGCCCAGCGTATCGCCGGTGTGGCCGGCAAGCTTGCGGCGGATGAAAGCGGTGAAGGCAAACCCTGCGATGCCGGTGGCGAGCAGGCTTGCGACCAGCGGCCGCAGGCCGAATGCGGGCCAGATCAGAAGCGCCGCGACGAGGCCGGCTGAGGCGAGCGCAAACTGCATCGCCGCCTCGTCCGGCTGGCCGGTCGAGGCGGCCACGCCATCGGCCTTTGCCGGTGCCAACCGCTGCCAGTGCCAGGCGATGGCGCCGCGGCTGAGAGCCGCGACGGCGGGAATGGCGAGGGCTGTCGTGAGTGGCGAGGAATGGCGGGCGATCACAGCAAGCGCGGCTGCGCGGATCGCGAAGGAGAGGATCAGCGCTATCGCGCCATAGGTGCCGATCCGGCTGTCTTTCATGATGAGCAGGCTCTGCTCGCGGCTCTTGCCGCCGCCGATGCCGTCGGCCGTATCGGCCAGACCGTCCTCGTGCAGCGCGCCGGTGACGAGGACCTGGATGGAAAGCGCGATCAAAGCTGCCATCAGCGGGTCCGCACGCAGCCCCAAAAGGAGGAGGAGGGCAAGTGCGGGGATGAAGCCGATGACGATGCCGGCAAAGGGAAAGGCGCGCACCAGCCGGCCGAGCCTGCCGTCATAACCTTTGAACAGCGATTGCGGCATGGGAATGCGGCTGAGGAAGGCGACGGCGCGGGCGGTATCGACCGCATAGTCCTTGATCTTCATTCTGCTTCATTCTGCCGGAGGTCTCGGCTTATGGTCGCGGCGGCGCTTTTGGAGTTGTTCGCCTCGTCCGCCCGCTTTAAGAGAGTGGCCACCCGCAAAGAAGCTGATTTGCGGGAAAAAAACAAGAATACCCGGATTCATAGGAAAACCGCACAGATGAGCGTTTCAGGCCTGCCGTTCGACGATTTCCGTACCCTGCTCCGTGACCTGCCGGGGCCGGATGCCCGCGCGCTGGTGGCGGCGCGCGAACGTGACGCGCAGCTGACCAAGCCGCCGGGCGCGCTCGGACGGCTCGAGGAAATCGCCTTCTGGCTTGCTGCCTGGACCGGCCGCACACCTGCCGTCAACCGGCCGCTGGTGGCGATCTTTGCCGGCAATCACGGCGTCACCAGGCAGGGCGTCACGCCCTTTCCGCCAACGGTGACGCAACAGATGGTCGAGAACTTTGCAGCCGGCGGTGCTGCAATCAACCAGATCTGTGTCGCCTATGATCTCGGGCTGAAAGTCTTCGATCTGGCCCTCGATTATCCCACCGGCGACATCACCGAGGAGGCAGCGCTTTCCGAGCGCGATTGCGCCGCGACCATGGCCTTCGGCATGGAGGCGATCGCCGGCGGCACCGACCTGCTTTGCATCGGCGAGATGGGCATCGGCAATACGACGATTGCGGCGGCGATCAACTATGCACTCTACGGCGGCTCGGCGCGTGACTGGGTTGGACCCGGCACCGGTTCGGAAGGCGAGATGCTGGAGCGAAAGATCGCGGCGGTGGAAAAGGCGGTGGCGTTGCATGGTGACCATCTCGACGATCCGCTCGAGATCATGCGCCGGCTTGGCGGTCGCGAGATCGCGGCGATGGCCGGCGCCATCCTTGCCGCCCGCATGGAACGCATCCCGGTGCTGATCGACGGCTATGTCGCGACCGCAGCGGCGGCGATCCTCAAAGCCGCCAATCCGTCGGCACTCGATCATTGCCTGATCGGCCATGTTTCCGGCGAGCCCGGGCATTTGCGCTCGATCGAGATGCTCGGCAAGACGCCGCTTCTGGCGCTCGGCATGCGGCTCGGCGAAGGCACCGGTGCGGCGCTTGCCGCCGGTATCGTCAAGGCGGCCGCCGCCTGTCATTCCGGCATGGCGACCTTCGCCCAGGCAGGTGTGTCGAATAAGCATTAGGGCCGCGGTCGGCGCCGCCGATCCGCACGCCTTCGCTTGCGCGCCTCAAGTGGATTCGTTATTTGCGTATTCGCTCATCAAAGAGGAGACGGCAAAGCCTCTCCCGGTCTGTGATGCAACGGGAAGAGGAGAGGGCATCTTGACGAAGCCGGCGGTGACGAAAGAGACCGGACTTCGGCATTTCACCGCCGCTGCCAGCTATTCCTGGGCGGGCTTCCTGCGGGTGCTGAAAGAGGCGGCCTTCCGCCAGGAACTTGGCTTCTTCGTCGTTTCGATGGCGGCGCTGGCGCTGGTGGGAGCCACTGCGGGCGAGATCGTCGTCGCGGTGCTTCTGTTTCTCGGGCTCTTTTCGATGGAGGCGATGAATACCGCCGTTGAAGAGGTGATCGACCGGATTTCGCCGGAGATTTCAATCGTTGGCAAACACGCCAAGGATCTCGGCTCCTTCGCGGTGACCTGTATGATCGCCGCCTGCTGCCTCTATCTCGGCTTCGTCCTCGGCAAACACCTGTTCTTTGGATCCGGTTGATTTCACGCGGGATCGGCCGGTGTCATCCGGATCCAAGTCTAAAAATTGAAGCATGATGTTGCCCGAAAACCGCTCACACTTTTCGGCATCATGCTTTAGCTGAATCAGGCAAAACTCTTGCGCTTGCGCGCGACGGCCTGGGCCTCCTCGACGGCCGGCAGGCTCTGGAGCACGCGCTTGGCGGGCAGGATGGCGATAACTTCGGTGCCCTCGCGCAGCTTCGATTTCAGCAGGAACTGTCCGTCATGCTTGGCAAGGATCGCCTGGACGATCGGCAGGCCGAGGCCGGTGCCCTGTTCGGCGCTCTTGATGGCGATCGAGCCCTGGCCGAAGGCCGACAGGACGACGGGAATCTCTTCTTCCGGAATGCCGGGACCGTTGTCCTTGATCGAGATGTACTGTCCGCCGCCGGCGGTCCAGCCGACCTTGACGTGGATCTCGCCACCCTGCGGCGTGAACTTGACGGCATTGGAGAGAAGGTTGAGCACCACCTGGCGCATCGACTTTTCGTCGGCCCAGATAGCCGGCAGCTGCCGCTCGAACTGGTCCGAAATGGCAATGTTCTTGGCGCGGGCGCGCAGCTGGACCATGCCGATGCAATCTTCGGTGATATCGAGTAGCGATATCGCCTCCTCGCTCAGCTCGTATTTGCCGGCTTCGATGCGCGACAGGTCGAGGATCTCGTTGATGAGATCGAGCAGATGCTGGCCTGAACGGTGAATGTCGCCCGCATATTCCTTGTAGGTCGGATTGGCGAGCGGCCCCATGACCTCGGCCGACATCACCTCGGAAAAGCCGAGGATGGCGTTGAGCGGGGTTCTGAGCTCATGCGACATGGAGGCAAGAAAGCGGGACTTGGCGAGGTTTGCTTCTTCGGCGCGGCGGCGAGCCTCGTCCGGCATCGATTTCGCCACTTCCAGCTCAGCGATCAAGTCGTCCTTCTCCGATTGGTAGGAAAGGATTCTGAGGTTCGACTTGAAGAGCCGGTCGCTGATATAATTGAAGAAGACGAGGGTGGTGGTGAAGAGCCCCGTGAGGCTGATTTCGAGGAGGTCGCGCGACAGGCCGCTCTTGGCGGCAAGCGCCAGGACCGCCGGCGAGAAGGCGGCGAGCACGGCGGGCGTCAGCATGAAGTTCGACATGGCCGTGACGGAGAGCGCGATCAGCAGTGTCGCGCCCTTATAGAGAATGAAGCTCGACGGATCGCAGGTGTCGCAGCCCTGCAGCGCGAAGACGGCCCAGCAGCAGCCGAGCAGGCACTGGCCGGAGAGCAGCAGGCGGCGCCATTTGCGGGCGCTCTCGGCGGTGATCTCCTGCCGGCGCGCGCGCCGCGCCAGCAGGATATTACCGGCGTGACAGGTGAGTGTCAGCAGCGCCCAGAAGATCAATTGTGTGTTTTGGGTGAAATAGACGCCAAGCGCGGTGATGATGACGACGAAGAGCGGCATGATCGTCGCGCCCTGCAGCACCGACGCCACATACATGTCGAGCACGTCACGATCGAAGGAGGAATTGGACGCATGACCGGACTGAAGACGTTCGCGCGTCTGCCGCACGGCCTTGGAAACGGCCTTGTTGCGGTGGCTGCGCGACCTGTCGACGATGATCTTGTCGGTCGATGTGCTTACGCCGGTACTCATGTGCACGTTGAAACTTCATCCCAGGGTGGATAAGAGCTTAACCGGCAATTCTTAAGAAGATATTTGCCATCTTTGCCAAGGATTTGTTTTTTAAGGAGGCAAAAGCGTGACACGGGGCCTGCGCCTGATTCGCGACGGCGTGATTGCTTTTGCCCTGCTGGCGCTCGTGGCGCTGATCGCCGCCAAGCTCAACGATGCAGCAAAAATCGAGCATGCAGGCGCCTTCCATGCTGCCGACGGCGACAGCCTGGTATTGGGAGACGAACGGTTGCGCCTCGAAGGCATTGATGCGCCGGAACTCAACCAGAGCTGCGAGCGGGCGGGGAAAGCCTGGGCCTGCGGGCGCGCGGCGCGCGAGGCGCTGCAGGACATGGTGCTGGCATCGGGAACGCTTTGTCGGGGCAGCCGGCACGACCGCTACGAAAGGCTGCTCGTCATCTGCCGCAGCGGGACGGGCGGCGACATCAATGCCGCCATGGTGCGCCGGGGCATGGCGATTTCCTATGGCGATTATGGCAAGGAGGAGGCCGAGGCGAAGGCTCAGAAGGCCGGTCTCTGGGCCGGGACTTTCGAGCGGCCGCGCGATGTGCGCGATCATGCGCGCCAGAGTTCCGGTTTCGATGGCGCTCTGCGCTTCATCGGGCAGATCATCGGGTGGGAGTAAAGCCATGAGCGACGAAGCCGTGCTGGAGATGCTGCGGCATGAGATCGCCTCCTGTCGCATCTGTCGCGACGCACCGGCGAAAGGCCTCGAATACCGGCTGCCGCACGAGCCGCGGCCGGTGGCGGTGATCTCGTCGAGCGCGCGCATCCTGATCGCCGGGCAGGCGCCCGGGCTTCGGGTGCATGAGAGCGGCCTGCCGTTTGACGATGCATCGGGCGACCGGCTGCGATCATGGCTCGGCGTTGACAGGGCAAGCTTCTACGACCGCGACCGATTCGCCATCGTGCCGATGGGCTTCTGCTTTCCCGGCTATGATGACAAGGGCGCGGATCTGCCGCCGCGGCGCGAATGCGCACCGTTCTGGCGGCAAAGAGTGATCTCGGCCATGCCGCAGATCGAACTGGTGCTGGTTATCGGCCAATATGCGCAGGCCTGGCATATGGCCGGCGAAAGGCAGGACAATATGACCGAGACGGTGCGGGCATGGCGCGACAGTCTTCTGTCCGACCGATCGCCGGCGGTGCTGCCGCTGCCGCATCCGAGCTGGCGCAATAGCGGCTGGCTGAAGCGCAATCCCTGGTTCGAGAAAGAATTGCTCCCGGTCCTGCAGGAACGGACGAAAATGCTGCTTTCCTGAAACAAAATTCTTTTCGTTGCGCGGAATCGAGTTATACAAAGAAAATAATTCGAAAGGACTGTTGTGCGCATGGATCGCCTCGACCGAAAAATACTGCGTCTTCTGCAAGAAGATTCGACGCTTGCCGTTGCCGATCTCGCCAAGAAAGTGGGGCTTTCGACGACGCCGTGCTGGCGGCGCATACAGAAGATGGAAGAAGACGGCGTCATCAAGCGCCGAGTCGCCATTCTCGATCCGGAGAAGGTCAACACCAAGGTCACCGTCTTCGTGTCGATTCGCACTGCCACCCATTCAATCGAATGGCTGCGCCGCTTTTCCGAGGTGGTCGCCGAATTCCCCGAAGTGGTCGAATTCTACCGGATGAGCGGCGATGTCGACTATCTCTTGCGAGTTGTCGTCCCCGATATCGCTGCCTATGACGCTTTTTATAAGCGGATGATCGCCAAGATCGAGATTCGCGACGTTTCCTCCGCCTTTGCGATGGAGCAAATCAAGTATTCGACGCAACTGCCGCTCGACTACATGATTCTCGATAATGCCAAGTCCAACGAGGATTGAGGCCAAGCGTGCGGCCGTGACCGCACGCGATCATGCAAAATCCAACGAGGGCTGGGACCAGACGTGAGTCTGACCGGGGATATGCCCGTTGGAGGCGAGGTGTGACACCCTGGCCGCACGCGGGAATGCCGGTTCGGCAAGACCGAGTTCTGGCATGTGCGGTCGGTGACTGCAAAAAAGCCTCAAAAATAGCGAAAAAACGCTCAAATCGCCCATAATTCCTGTAAAAGTGAATAGCCTGGTAAAGGATTCCGGGGTTATGGTCGATGAAACCAATGGGCGATATGTCATAATTTTGTCTCATTGGTATCGAATTCAGGACACCATGTTCTAAACTGCCACCTTGTTTGCGCTTGTTAGCCGGCGGTAGAGTTTATGCGCTTCACCAGCATGTTCGACGGGGGTCGGACGGTGGAGAATTTGACAACGGGGTGTAGCGTTTGCGGCTTGCGATGGAGGATTTCCGTCGCGGAGCCGTTTGGGCATGTCTTTTCTATAAATATTTGAAATTGTTGTATAAAAATCACGTTGTCGGGGAAAATAGCCCGTGAGAACCCATCTGGTGTGTATCGAGAATTGCTTGATAGGGCCTTGTATGTGATGACGGTTTGGCGGTTCGATCGATCCGCACGCCGAGATGGCTGTTCAAACTGGGCCGGCTTCAAATCGACTATCCGATCTGAAGCCAGCCCCGATCGACAAAGGAATGGATTGGTAAATGAACATCAGAATGGTTTTGCTTGCATCAGCAGCAGCATTTGCTGCATCGACGCCGGTTCTTGCAGCTGACGCTATCGTTGCTGCCGAGCCGGAACCGGTTGAATATGTTCGCGTCTGCGACGCTTACGGCACCGGCTACTTCTACATCCCGGGCACCGAAACCTGCCTCAAGATCGAAGGCTACATCCGTTTCCAGGTCAACGTTGGCGACCAGCCAGGTGGTGACAACGATTCTGATTGGGATGCAGTAACTCGCGGTCAGGTTCAGTTCACGGCCAAGAGCGACACCGAGTATGGTCCGCTGACCGGCGTCATCGTCATGCAGTTCAATGCTGACAATGCCACCGATCAGGATGCCATCCTCGACTCCGCTTACCTCGACGTCGCGGGCTTCCGCGCCGGTCTGTTCTACAGCTGGTGGGACGATGGTCTCTCTGGCGAAACCGACGACATCGGTTCGGTCGTAACGCTCCACAACTCGATCCGCTATCAGTATGAAAGCGGCACCTTCTACGCTGGCCTCAGCGTCGATGAACTGGAAGACGGCGTCTACAAGCTCGGTGAAGAAGCTAACAACGTTGGCGTTGCCTTCGGCGTTGGCGGCACTGCCGGCGCATTCAGCTACCAGATCACCGGTGGCTATGACGTCGACAACGAAGACGGTGCTGTCCGTGCAATGGGTACTGTCGAAATCGGTCCTGGTACGCTCGGCCTCGCCGGCGTATACTCCACCGGCCCGAACTCGTACTACTCTTCGGCTGAATGGGCTGTTGCTGCCGAATACGCTATCAAGGCAACCGACAAGCTGAAGATCACCCCGGCCGTCCAGTACTACGGCAACTACTTCGGCGGCGGCACTGTCGTTCCGGATGACTTCGACGGTCTCGGCGATGCCTGGAAGGTCGGTCTGACGGTTGATTACCAGATCGTCGACAACTTCTACGCTAAGGCTACCGTATCGTATCTCGATCCGGATGATGGCGACGACTCCACTTCGGGCTTCTTCCGCCTGCAGCGTTCGTTCTAATCCACTTGGTGGATGCTCCCGGTCTTCGGACCGGGGGCACTACAATCAGTTTCTGATCCGAGTGACCTCCGATCAGCTACGGGGACGGGTTCGGTCTTCCCTGCCGGACCGTCCTTGCAGTGTTTTTGTGTGCAGTCTCCAAGGCAGTCGATCACGATGCCTTCAGATGAGCCGAACCGGTGCGGTGCGTATTGCACGTCGGTATCCTGCCAGCCTCGTTTCTTGAGGCCCCCCGTGCTGATCGATTTCTTGGTCGAAAAGTCCAGTCAGCATTGATTTAGTTATTCGAGCCGGCATCCCGCCTCATCTCAACCGTGCCAACAGCTTTTCGCCGGCCAGCTCCCTGACGGCGTCCTTGCCGATCCAGCGGGTGGTTTTGTCAGGACTTTCCGCCAGGGCCTTTGCGAGCGCCAGGGCCGGCGCATGGCAGGCGAGATTGCGCTTGCCGATGCTGCGCAGCGCCCAATTCACCGCCTTGCGCACGAAGTTTCGCGGGTCGCCGGCATGGGCCTCGATCAGCGGCAACCAAGCGAGGATGGTCGCATCAGGTTCCTTCTTCAAGTGGACCGCGGCACCGGCAATCATGGCGAAGGCAGTGCGCCTGATAAATTCACGCTCGTCGGCGGCGAAGTCTGAGATGAGTTCATCCAGCCCGGCCTCGACGAAGAGATCGGCGGCGCAATCGACGATCTCCCAGGAGTTGAAATCATCGGCCCAATGTCGGGCTTCCTCCGTCGTCAACCGCTTCGGCTCGGCTGTATAGAGGGCGAGCAGGCGGGCTTCGCGGATATCGCTTCGCCAGAGCTGTATTGCCCTGAGGTGATCCTTCTTCGCCAGTCTGGCGACCGCCCTTATATCGGGATTGGAGATGCCGAGGGCGCCGCCGGTGACGATGCCGAAGCGCGCCATGCCGGCGACATTCTGCTCTGAACGCAGCGTTTCGAGATGCGCGATCAGTTCGGCCGCATCGGAGGAGGGGCCGATCATTTTTCGAGGCGGGCGAGCAGCGAGGATGTGTCCCAGCGATTGCCGCCCATTGCCTGCACGTCGCCATAGAACTGGTCGACGACCGCGGTGACCGGCAGCTTGGCGCCGTTGCGGCGGGCTTCGGTGAGCACGATGCCGAGATCCTTGCGCATCCAGTCGACCGCGAAGCCGAAGTCGTATTTGCCTGCGTTCATGGTTTTGTGGCGGTTTTCCATCTGCCAGGAACCGGCCGCACCCTTGGAAATCACCTCGACGACCTTTTCAATATCGAGGCCGGCGCGCTTGCCGAAATGCAGCGCTTCGGCAAGTCCCTGGACGAGGCCGGCGATGCAGATCTGGTTGACCATCTTGGTCAGCTGGCCGGAGCCTGCCGGCCCCATCAGGCCAACCATGCGGGCGTAGGCGTCGATGACAGGCCTGGCACGTTCGAAGACGGCCTCGTCGCCGCCGCACATGACGGTCAGGATACCGTTTTCGGCGCCGGCCTGACCGCCGGAGACGGGAGCGTCGATGAAGTCGACGCCTTTTTCCTTGGCCGCGGCATAAAGTTCGCGGGCGACTTCAGCGCTGGCGGTGGTGTTGTCGATCAGCACCGAACCGGGCTTCATGCCGTGTAAAGCGCCGCTCTCGCCTAATGTCACCGAGCGGAGATCTTCGTCATTGCCGACGCAGACGAAGACGAAATCGGCACCGGCGGCGGCCTCGGCCGGGGTGGGGGCGGCGTGGCCTGAAAATTTCTCGGCCCAGGCGGCGGCTTTTGCCGGCGTGCGGTTATAGACGGTGACATCGTGGCCGCCTTTCGTCTTCAAATGCCCCGCCATAGGGAAACCCATGACGCCGAGACCGATGAACGCGACTTTTGCCATATGTCCTATCCTTTTCCTGAAGTGCAGGCCCGAGGATTAACCGAAACGGCGGGAGCAGAAAAGCCCGTGAAGACGGACTTCCCTCCGATTGACGCATATGAGACTGGTTACCGTTCGGCTGAGCCCTAGATTGGAGGGAAGGCATTTATGTTCCGGGGGTGACATGACCGAAATTCCGACGATCAAGCCGCGGCGCAAAGGCCGTAGCGGAATGCAGGCGATGCTTATTCCATCGCAGCAGATGGTCGCAGAGCAGATTCGATCGGCACCGGAAGGTGTCCTCACCGAAGTAGGCACTCTCCGCCGCCGTCTCGCCGCTCAATACGGGGCGGACGCCTGTTGTCCGGTGACCGTGCAGCGGCATTTGCGTGCGATCGCCGAGTTGTCATTCGGCGCGCTGGAGATGGGCGAGCCGGTTTCGACGGTTACGCCCTATTGGCGCATGGTCGATCCCGCAAGCCTGCTTGCGAAGCGTCTTGCCGGCGGCCCCACCTTCATCCGTGAGCGCCTGGCCGCCGAAGGTCGGGAGTGAGCCGGGATAATAGGCAGCATAAGGGCGCGCGAAAAAATTCCGCTTAAGGGCGATTTCCGGGCCGCAAAATTTCAGCAAAGGCGGAATCTTGCAAATAAAATTGTCGATATAAATTATAGATTTCATCATCATGGCATTTATCACTGACAGGGTCGACCAGCGGAACAGGCCCGGCACCATCAAAAAAGGGGAAAATCATGATTTCACGTCGACAAACGCTCGGGCTTTTCGCAGCCGCTGCGGCCACGGCAATCCTGCCGGCTGTCCGGCCGGTACGCGCTGCGGCCAGCGAATTCCGTATCGGCTGGCAGAAGAACGGCGTGCTGGCGCTCGCCAAACGCCGCGGCGCGCTTGAGAAGCGGCTTGCCGACCGCGGCATTGCGGTCAGCTGGTCAGAATTCACCTCCGGCCCGCCGCTTCTCGAAGCGCTGGGCGCCGGCGCTCTCGATTTCGGTGCGACCGGCGATGTGCCGCCGCTCTTTGCTCAGGCGGCCGGCGGGCAGCTCTATTATGTCGGTCTCTACCGCGGCAGCCCGTCAGCCTCGGCCATCGTCGTGCGCAAGGATTCGCCCATCAAGACGCTCGAAGACCTCAAGGGTAAAAAGGTCGCCTTCAAGCGCGGCTCCAGCGCTCACAATGTGACCGTCAAGATTCTGCGCAAGGGGGGCCTGAATCCCGAAGATGTCGAGCAGCTCGATCTCTCGCCACCGGATGCCGCCGCGGCGTTCAAGAACGGCAGCATCGACGCCTGGTCGATCTGGGATCCTTATCTGGCGATCGTCGAAGCCGATCCGGAGACACGTATCCTGACGACTGCCGAAGGCATCGTCGACTCCTACAGTTTCTTCCTCGCCAACCGCGATTTCACCGATGCCAACGGGCAGGTGGTCGTCGATGTGATCGATGAGCTTGCCAAGGTCGGCAGGTCGGCCCAGAGCAATCTCGACGAGACGGTGAAGGAACTTTCCGAGATCACCGGTGTGCCGGTTGAGGTGACACGCGTGACATTGACGCGAAAGGGTGCCGATCTCGGCAGCGTCTCGACCATCACCGATGCCGCCGCCGCCTATCAGCAGGCGCTCGCCGACGAGTTCCACGGGCTCGGCATCCTGCCGAAGAAGCTTACGACCGGCGATATCGTCTGGCGTCCCAAGGCAAGCTGATTTTCCGGCCGGGCCAAGATTTCCGCGAGGCGGCATGGAGAGGGCCTCCATGCCGCCGAACCGGAAAAATATTCCCCAAAACGGATTAGAATAGCAAATTGATATTGTCGATCTAATTGATGGTCTATGTCACTATCCTCACGATCGAGCGGACAGCGAAAGGGCATCTGGCTGCTGCCATCCGATCGACAGGGATATTTCAGATGCTCGCACATAGACAGACAGCCGGCCTTCTTGCCGCCTCCGCCGCCACTACGATCCTCCCAAGCATCTGTGCGGCGGCGCTATGCCAGGCAGACAGAGAGCCATCTCGACCACGCGAGTTGATTTTCGAATTCCGCAGCTAAAGGACCGTCTTCCAATGACCACCATCTCCCATACTGGCCAATCCGAGCCCATCAATTTCCTCTGGTTCATCCCGACATCGGGGGACGGCACCTATCTCGGCTCCTCCGATCTTAACCGCGCGCCCGAGATCGGCTATCTCACGCAGATCGCCCAGGCCGTCGACCGGCTCGGCTATTCCGGCGTGCTGTTGCCGACCGGGGTTGCCTGCGAAGAATCCTTCGTGACGGCGGCAGCCCTTGCCGCCAAGACCGAGAAGCTGCAGTTCCTGGTGGCGATCCGCCCGGGCACGGCGTCTCCGGCCTATTACGCGCGTCTGGCGACGACGCTCGACCGAATCTCCAACGGCCGCCTGCTGCTCAACATCGTCGTCGGCGGCAGTCCGGCGGAGCTTGCCGGCGACGGCATCCATCTTGAGCATGACGAGCGCTACGCCCATGCCGAGGAGTTCTTCACCGTTTTCGAGGAGCTGCTGGAAAAGGGAACGGCAAGCTTCGACGGCAAATACATCAAGGCAACCAATGCGCGCCTCGGCTTTCCCTCGGTGCAAAACCCGCGTCCGCCGCTCTATTTCGGCGGCTCGTCGGATGCCGGCATCGATTTCTCCGTCGGCCGTGTCGACAAGTATCTGACCTGGGGCGAACCGCCGGCACAGGTTGCCGAGAAGATTACCAAGGTGCGCAAGGCCGCCGGCGAGCGCGGCCGCGAGGTGAGCTTCGGCATCCGTCTGCACTTCATCGTGCGCGAAACCGACGAGGAGGCGTGGGAGGCGGCCGAGCGGCTGATCCGCCATCTCGACGACGACACGATCCGCGAGGCGCAGGAGCGCTTCGTTCATGAGTCCGACTCGGTCGGCCAGAAGCGCATGGCTGCCCTTCACGGCGGTCGGCGCGACAAGCTCGAAGTCTCGCCGAACCTCTGGGCCGGCGTCGGCCTGGTGCGTGCCGGTGCAGGCACGGCGCTGGTCGGCTCGCCGAAGACGGTGGCCGCGCGCCTTCGCGAGTATCAGGAGATCGGCATCGATACGGTGATCGGCTCCGGTTATCCGCATCTCGAAGAGGCCTATCGCGTCGCCGAACTGCTTTTCCCCGAACTCGGCATCACCCGAGAGCAGCAGCGCCTGGGCTTCAACAACGAGTTCGGGCGCAAGCAGGTCTTCGCAGGCGGAAGCCACGGCGGCAATCTGAAAGTCGTCTCCGGCTCCTGATCTCGAACGAAGACGCCGAGCGTGACACCGCCGCAAGCCGCTTGGGGCTTGCGGCATCCTGCTCCCGATAAGCGCGAGGACAATCCCATGTCGACTTTCGATACTCCGTTCGTACGGTCGGTCGCTTCCGAAAAGGCCGGGAAGGCGGGTTTGCGCCTGCCGCTGCCCGGCCTGGAGAAGCTGACGCCCTATCTGGTGCCGGTGGCGATCGTGGCGTTCTGGCAGCTTGCCTCCTCGGCCGGCTGGATCTCATCGCGCATCATGCCGTCGCCGGCCGATGTCGGCCTTGCCTTTTGGTCGACGATGGTTTCCGGCCAGTTGCCGAATGACGTGCTGGTGAGCGCCGGCCGCGCCTTTGCCGGTCTTCTCGTCGGTGGCTCGATCGGCTTCCTGCTCGGTATCGCCAATGGCGTATCGCGCATCTCCGAACAGCTGACGGATACGACTCTGCAGATGCTGCGCACCATTCCGCATCTGGCGATGATCCCGCTTGTCATCCTATGGTTCGGGATAGGCGAGGAATCGAAGCTGTTTCTCACGTCGCTCGGCGTGCTCTTCCCGGCTTATCTCAACACCTATCACGGCGTGCGCAATGTCGATCGCGATCTGATCGAGATGGGCAAGGTCTATGGCATGGGCAACTGGACGCTTTTTCGCAAGGTGATCTTTCCAGGTGCGCTGCCGTCGATCTTCGTCGGCCTCAGATATGCGCTCGGCATCATGTGGCTGACACTGATCGTATCGGAATCGATTGCCGCATCGTCTGGCATCGGCCACATGGCCAACAACGCCCGCGAATTCATGATGACTGACGTCGTCGTGCTCGCCCTCGTCATTTATGCCGTGCTCGGCAAGCTTGCCGATGTCATCGCCCGGGTGCTGGAGAGGTGGCTGCTCGCCTGGAACCCGGTCTATCAGAAATAGGAGAGACGCCATGACATCGATCGCAGATGAGCGTTTTCACGCCGTCGCCGAAGAGCCAGCTTACGTGCGCGAAAACGCGCCGGCAGTCGGCCGTAGTGCGCCCGCGGCGATCAGCCTGACGGGGCTTGAAAAGAGTTTTGGGGCCAACCGCGTGCTGCGCGGCATCAACCTGCATATTCCGGGCGGCCAGTTCGTCGCCGTTATCGGCAAGAGCGGCTGCGGCAAGAGCACGCTGCTGCGCATCCTGATGGGCCTCGACGAGCCGACTGCCGGTGAGCTGCATTTCGAGGATGCCGACGGCGCGCAGGCGAGCCCGAACGCGCGCATCGTCTTTCAGGAGCCGCGGCTGCTGCCCTGGCTCAGTGTCGCAGACAATGTCGTCGTCGGGCTCGGCGACGGCGTCGACAGCCGGGCGGCGGCGAAGGCGGCCGATGCCGTGCTTGCCGAAGTCCAGCTTGGCGAAAAGACCGGGGAATGGCCGGCGCGGCTTTCCGGCGGGCAACGGCAGCGCGTGGCGCTGGCGCGGGCGCTGGTCAGCCGGCCAGGCGTGCTGGCGCTCGACGAACCGCTCGGTGCCCTCGATGCGCTGACGCGGATCAGCATGCAGGAACTCATCAACCGTGTCTGGCGCGAACTCGGTTTCACCGCCGTGCTCGTCACCCATGATGTCAGCGAGGCGGTGCATCTCGCCGATCGGGTCATCGTGCTCGACGAGGGGCGGATCGCTCTCGATCTTCCCATTCCCTATCCGCGTCCGCGCCGGCATGGCCATCCTGGCCTCGCCGAGCTGGAAGGCCGGCTGCTTGCCGCGATTCTCGGCACCGACGGCGGCCATTGATCCAGGTCTATTCGCGACGCTGCATGACCTCGGCATAGGCGAGGCGTGTCCGCCCGAGCATGCATGCGCAATGGCGAAAATGTATAGCCTCTTGGATATGTGAAATTCACCCCACCTCTGCCAAGCGCGTTGCCATTCGTACTAAATGCAGCAGTAACTATTTTTCAAGTTGCTTTACGTTCAGCTTGACTCATTCATGCCTCCATGGCTATACGTCGATCCATAGTCAACGAGATATGGATTGTAGATGTCGGAAACCCAAGACGTGCTCTTCAGAACGCTCGCCGATCCGACCCGGAGGGCTCTTTTCGAACGGCTGTGCCGCGAAGGGGAGAAGACGGTCGGGGCCCTGACGGCTCGGGCCGGGGTCTCGCAACCGGTCGTCTCGAAACATCTCGGAATCTTGAAGCAGGCCGGATTGGTGCGTGATCGCCATGAAGGTCGCCAGACCCACTATAGCGCCCAGCTCGGTGCGCTGGCACCGCTGGTCGACTGGACACGTGAGATGGCGGGCTTTTGGCAAAATCGGTTCGACCAGCTGGAAGATCTATTGAAAAGGATGGACCAATGACCGAAATTTCAAACGAAACCCGTTCCGTCATCGTCGAACGAGAGATCCCTTTTCCGGCGGAAAAGATCTGGCGCGCGCTCACACAGCCGCATCTGATCGCGGACTGGCTGATGAAGAACGACTTCGTGCCGATCGTAGATCACCGTTTCAAGCTGAGCGCGGATTGGGGCTCCGTCGATTGCCAGGTCCTGGAAGTCGAGCCGAACAAGACCCTGTCTTACACCTGGGCTGCCTATGATCTCGAAAGTGTCGTCACCTGGACTCTCACGCCCACGGGCGCGGGCACGCAGCTGCGCATGGAGCAGTCGGGCTTCCGGCCGGATCAGCGGCAGGCTTACGGGGGCGCCAAAAGCGGTTGGCAGCAGTTCTTCGCAAAGCTGGAGCAGGTGCTGACGCGCATCGAGTGAGACCGCTGCCAAAACGGATCACGCCATCCGCTTCGCTTGTTTTCGCAGGAGGTTCCCTTGAATTGGAACATTTGGCTTCGGCAGATCCACCGTTGGCTGTCCACTGCCTTTACGCTGGCCGTCATAATTAATATCATCGCGATGGTGCAAGAGAAATCGTCCGTCTGGGTGGGCCTCATGGCGCTGCTGCCGCTGACCTTGCTGCTACTCACCGGTCTCTACTTGTTCGCGCTGCCATATGCCACCAGGTGGCGCGGCGCAGGACGCAGCGGAGGGTAGGAGTGAAGGCAATGTCCGGCAAGCCATCCAAGACCGCGGCAAAGGTCACGAAGAAGACAGTCGCCAAGCCTGATACCGCGGAGCCGGTCCTTCTCTCGGGCGGCAACCCTCAGATCGCCAAGGGTTACGGTGACGCTCCCGTGCAAGCCTACATCGCCGCCATGCCCGGCTGGAAAAGCGACGTCGGGCATCGCCTCGATGCGCTCATCACGCGCACGGTGCCCGGGGTGTATAAGGCCGTGAAATGGAACTCGCCCCTCTACGGCATCGAAGGGCAGGGCTGGTTCCTCGGTGTCCATTGCTTCGCGAAATATATCAAGGTTGCTTTCTTCCGCGGCACGTCGCTCAGCCCCATCCCGCCCGGCGAGTCCAAACAAAAGGACGTGCGTTACTTCCACATCCATGAAGAAGACCAACTCGACGAAGCTCAGCTGGCCGCCTGGGTCGAACAGGCCAGCCAATTGCCTGGCGAACGAATGTGAACGGACGCCAAGGCATCAGGCACTTAAGGGATGGAGGGGAGATATCGATGAAGAAAGCCACGGCAACCGCGAAAAAGAGCGGCTCCAGCGAAGAGAAGGACGGAGACTCTCCTTCTCGTTTGATCGACTCGAGAATTGAGGAGTTGAGCGACTGGCGCGGCGAGATGCTCGCTCGGGTCCGAACTCTCATCAGGCAGGCCGAGCCCGACGTGGTCGAGGAATGGAAGTGGAGAGGCGTTCCGGTGTGGGAGCGCGCCGGGATCATCTGCACTGGCGAGATCTACAAAAGCGTGGTGAAACTGACCTTCGCCAAGGGCGCCTCGCTGGAGGACCCTTCAGGCCTTTTCAACTCCAGCCTTGACGGCAACACCAGGCGCGCCATCGATTTCCATGAGGGCGACGAGATCGACGAGGAGGCGTTGAAGGCGCTCATTCGCGGTGCTGTCGCACTCAACACCTCAAAGCGGGCTGCGGTTCGTCCTGCCGGCTCGGGGAAAAAATCAAGCAGCGCTTGAGGCTTGGCTCATTTCGCCCGAAACGCGTCGCGTCAAACTTGATTCATGCGAGGCGATTTGGTTTTGCGTGACATGCGATCAGTGGATCGGGCTTTCCTCGCGCTCGAGGAAGAGTTCCAGATTGTCGAGGCCGATCTCGGTGCCCTGGAGGCGGGCGCCGTTGTCGGCGTAGCCGTCGAGGAAGACCACCTGTTCGGTGAAGAACAATTTCGTGCCGCCGGGTGCGGCTTCGAAGGCAACGGTTGTGAGCGACGCGGAGATGCGGCTTTCCCCAAGCTTCATCTCATAGGCATAGATGATGCGGGCATCGGGCACGATATCGATGTAATGGGCGTCATAGGCGTGCAGGAGGCCGTCAGTATCGGCGACGTAGTTCCTTTCCGCGCCGCCGGGGCGGAAATCGAGCCCGTAGTCCAGCGGCACCCACTCGCCATGGCAGGCGAACCATTGCCGTTTGGATTCCGGTGTTGACCAGGCGCGGAAGGCGCGGGAAATCGGCGCTTTGAGGTGGCGTTCGATGACGAGAGTGGCGTGTTCGGCGGATCGTGTCGTCATTCGGGGAGGGTCTCCGTTTCATTGGCGAGAAAGTGGTCCAGCCTGTCGAAAGTGGTCGTCCATTGGATCTTCCGCTGTTCCACCCAGCGCTCGACGGCGACAAGCGCGTCCTGCTGCAAGCGGTAGGTTCGCACCCGGCCGGATTTTTCGGAGAAAACGAGGCCGCTTTCCTCCAGCACCTGCAGATGTTTCATCACCGTCGGCAGGGCAACCGCGAGCGGCGCGGCCAGTTCGGTGACGGAGGCCGGGCCGCGGCCGAGACGATCGATCATGCCGCGGCGGCTGCGGTCGGAAAGCGCGTGAAACATGCGGTCGAGATCTGCCTGGCTTTCCATCATCCCGCCGCATCCCGGAAGCGGGCCGGCAGCCTGTCTTTGTAGGGATAGAACTTAAAGTAGGGGCGGGCCTCTTCCAGCGCCCGTGCAAAGGACGGGCGCGCCTGCAGTCGCTCGTAGTAGCCGCGAAGGTTCGGCTGTTCCGATGAAAACGGAACCAGAGTCTCGGCATAGAAGAGGGCGGGGGCGGCGGCGCAATCGGCCATGGTGAAGCCGTCGCCTGATATCCATTGCTTGTCGGCGAGCTGCTTTTCGATCATCGCGTAGGCGGTCGCGAGTGTCGCCTTGGCGGCTGCCACCTCCATTTCATCTGCCATGCCCTCGGTGCGCCGACGATTGCTGACGATGGTCTGCATCGGCGCCTGGACATAGTGGTCGAAAAAGCGGTCCCAGAGGCGAACCTGTAGCGTCCGGTCGACCTCCGGCGGCAGCAGGCGAAGGGGGCCGGGATAATATTGCTCGAGATATTCGATGATGATCGACGTCTCTGGAATGGTGCTGTCGCGCGCCTCGTCGCGGAGCAGCGGCATCTTGCCGATCGGCCAGAAGCGGAACAGATCGGCGCGCGAGCTTTCGTCGGAAAGATCGACTATACGATTTTCGAAGGGGGTACCGTTTTCATAAAGCGCGATCAGCACTTTATGGCAGAAGGAGGCGAGCGGATGCCCATAGAGCACGAGCGACATGCGGCAACATTTCCTATCGTTGCGGTAAACTTTACCGATCGACTAACTATCAGGTCGCGACGCATTAGGCAATAGATACTTCGCCAACCGGTCAAGTATTCCGTCAGCCGACATATCACGTGTTGGCGTCAGCCATTATACCGGGCGATCACCAAATGGCCTGGTGTCGGCTGGCCGTTTTCCATGCGCACGTTGATATCCGATATCTCGACGAGTTCGAAACCGGTGGCCGTCAGGCGTTCTCTGACATAGGCGTCGGCATGGGCGAAGCGCTGGTATGGGCCGACCATGTAGGCGCGGCCGGCGAGTATTTCCTCGGGCAGAGTTTCCGAGGAGAAGATGAACAGGCCGCCCGGCGTCAGGTTCTCGGCGGCGCCGAAGAACAGCGGTTCGAGCGCGCCGAGATAGGGCAGCACGTCGGTGGCGGCGATGATGTCGAAGGCTTCCTCGTCGTTGTCGTCGAGGAAATCCTCGACCTCGGCGACGAAGAGCGTCTCGTAGAGATCCTTCTCATGGGTGATCTCGACCATCTTCTCCGATATATCGATGCCGGTCATATCAGCGCAGAGGTCGCGCAGTGCGCCGCCGGTGAGGCCCGTGCCGCAGCCGAGATCGAGCAGCCGCTTGAACGGTCCGAGCTTCAGCGCCTGCAGGCGCTGACGCACCAGCATCGGCACGTGATAGCCGAGCTGCTCGACGAGCACATCCTCGAAAACTTCCGCATGCTGGTCGAACAAGGTCTCGACATAGGCGTCGGGCGCCTTGACCGGCGTTTCGCCGCGGCCCATCGCGGCAATGCGCACGGCCGCACCGCCGTGATCGTCGGGATCGATCGCCAGGACTTCCACATAGGCTGCAACGGCGGCGTCGACATCGCCGGCCTTTTCCAGCGCCAGCGCGCGGTTATAGGCTTCGCCAAGAGCTTCTTCGTCGATCTTCTTTGCCATCGCAGTCCATCGTCCTTTTGTTTCAGGCATGCGTCTAAGACGGCTTTCGATGTTTTGCAATGGCGCGATTGCGGGCGCAGAATGGCCGAAAAGAAGACCAAGGGAGGAAAGGCCATGAAAACGGAGCCAGAGAGGACATCATCGGCGAGGGAAGGAGATACCGGCCGGGCATTACTGCTACCTACGACACCAAACGAGGTCACCAACACGCTCAGCCATTATTACCGTGGTGAACTCGGGCGGATGACGAGCTGGCGCGACCGCATCGATCGGACGTCCAACTGGGCGATCACCGTGGTCGCAGCACTGCTTTCGGTGTCGCTGTCGACGCCGACCTCACATCACGGGGTGCTGCTGTTCGGGGTGATGCTGGTGACGCTGCTTCTGATGATCGAGGCGCGGCGCTACCGCTTCTTCGATATCTATCGCGCCCGCATTCGCCAGATCGAGCGCTGCTATTTCGCGCAAATCCTGGCGCCCGACGCCAATGCCGGCAGCGAATGGGCGGTCGTGGTCGCCAGTAGCCTGCGCAAGCCGCGCTTCCTGCTCAGCTATCAAGAGGCGATGCACCGTCGGCTCAAACGCAATTATGGCTGGATGTATTTCATCCTGTTGCTCGCCTGGTGCCTGAAGATCTCGACGCCGAAGCTGCAGACGGAGGGCATGCCGGCGCTGCAGGCGCAGTCATGGGCCTATGTCATCGACAATGCCGTGCTCGGGCCGGTTCCCGGCCTTGCGGTCATTGCCATCGTCGTCGCCTTCTATCTCGGCATGCTCGGTTTCGCGCTTCGCCCGGATCGCGACGAAGGCGAATTCGGCCATGGCGAGGCGCATGTCTGACGCGGTCAGAACATATCGCCCGACCGTTCACACTTTTCGGCATCATGTTGCAGAGCCGATCAGTGCAGGATGAACTCGCCCTTGAGTGCCCGCCACTCGGTTGCCGAGATCAGTTTGCGGTGGATGTAGCGCACCGAGTGCAGCGGCCCGTCCAGCTTCTCTTCCCAGAATTTCAGGAAACCGCGCATTTCGGGAAAGTCGGGGGCGAGGTCGTAATCCTGCCAGACATAGGTCTGTAGGATCACCGGGTGGTCCGGCAGACGGTAGAGGATCTGGGCGGTCGTCAGACCATAGCCCTTCAGTTGTTTTTCCATGTCCTTGTGCATCGTATTCCGCTTCTTCTTGTTCCCACTCGCGCGCTTATTAGCGCTCCATGATATGGAAACATGCGAGTGGTTAACGGAAGCTTTACAGATACTTCGTAAAAGGACAATTTATTTTTAATATCAATATCTTGGCAGCATCGTCCCAGGAGTGCTGCCAAACTGGCCTTTGTTTGATGAATGCCGTTATCCCAAAGCCGCGACACAGTTTTTGGCGTCATGCATCAGCGTTTGAGGTGCCGGGTCAGGCGGCGCTCGAACCAGGCCCAGAGATGGCGTAAGGCCTCTACGATGGTGAGGTAGAAGATCGCCGCCCAGAGATAGGTCTGGTAGTCGAATGTGCGGGAGAAGGCGTAGCGGGTTTCGCCCATCAGGTCGAGCACGGTGATGATGGCGACGACCGCCGAGCCCTTGATCAAAAGGATGATCTCGTTGCCGTAAGGGCGAAGTGCGACGATGAAGGCCTGCGGCAGGATGATCTTGCGGAAGGCGATGCTGTTATGGATGCCAAGTGCCGCGGCGGCCTCGCGCTGGCCGTGCGGCACGCTTTCGATCGCGCCGCGCAGGATTTCCGCCTGGTAGGCCGCGGTATTGATGGTCATGGCAAAAAGGCCGCAATACCAAGCTTCGCGGAAGAACCACCAGATGCCGACGGCCTCAAGCTGCGGGCGGAATACGCCGAGGCCGTAATAAACCAGGAACAGCTGGGCAAGCAGTGGCGTGCCGCGGAAGAAATAGATGTAGCCGTAGGCCAGCGCATTCAGCACGCGATTGTTTGACATGCGCGCCATGGCAAGCGGCAGTGACAGGATGGCGCCGCAGATAACGGAAATGAAGACGAGGCTCAGCGTTATCCAGAGACCATGGAGGTAACGCGGCCCGTAGCGAATGAATTTTTCCGGATCCCAGCCATTGATGACGGAAACGACAAGAAGGGCCGCGAGCACAGCCCAGATGGCGACGAGAATATAGCCGGCCATGCGCGTCGGCGTCATCGGCTTCATCAGCTCGCGGGGCGGTGGCTGCGGCGGGATCAGCGTTTCGGCGTAGCTCATCGACGGACCTCCGAACGCTTGGCCCAACGCTCGACATAGACGAGCAGAAAGGAGGAGAGGATGGCGAGCACCAGATAGAGACAGCAGGCCACACCATAGAAGAAGAAGGGTTCCTTGGTCACACGGACGGCGACACTCGTCTGGCGCAGGATATCGGCAAGGCTGATGATCGAGACGTAGGAGGTGTCCTTCAACAGGACCATCCAAAGGTTCGTCAGACCCGGCAGCGCGATGCGCACGAGCTGCGGAAGGATGATAAGGCGCAGCGTGCGGCCGCGATGCAGCCCAAGCGCGTCGCCCGCTTCATATTGTCCCCTGGGAATGGCGTGGAAGGCCGAGAGCAGCACTTCCGAACAGTAGGCGGAGAAGACGACCGAAAGCGCGATGACGCCAGCGAGGAAGGCGTTGATCTCGATCGGTGGGCCGTCATAACCGACGAAGGCAAGCAGAGACTGGATCAGCATCTGCATGCCGTAGTAAATGATGAAGAGCGTCAAAAGCTCCGGCAGGCCGCGGAAGATCGTCGTGTAGATGCCGGCCGCCAGCCGCAGCGACTTTTCCTCCGATTGCTGGCCGAGGGCAACCAGGAAGCCGATGGCGAGGCCGATCGGCAGGGTGACGATCGCCACCGAAACGGTGACCTGTAGGCCAAGCGCAATCTCGTCGCCCCAGCCGGTATCGCCACAGGCAAGAATCGTCGACTGACCTAACCAAGTGAAGATGCCAACGGGTCCGCACAGCGGATCGAAAATGTGCACAATCCAGCTCCAGAAGGAGCCCAGCGCGGAAAATAATCCGCCCATGCGAGAATTCCCCTCACGGCTTTTGCCGTTTTAATCTTGCTATCTTTGTCAAACAAAAATGGCGGAAGAGCAAGCCTTCCGCCATTACCTTCATCGGCGAGATAACGAATTTCTTATTCGCCGTAAACGTCGAAGTCGAAGTACTTGTCCTGGATCTTCTTGTATTCACCGCTGGCGCGGATCGCAGCGATCGCCGTGTTCAGCTTTTCCTTCAACGGGTCGCCCTTGCGGATGGCAATTCCTGCGCCGTTGCCGTTGATTTCCTTGTCGACCGGCAGGGTCGTCAGGATCTTGCAGCAGGCGCCGGCGTCGGACTTGACCCATTCGGAGAGAACGACGACGTCGTCGATGACGGCGTCGACACGGCCGCTGGCAACGTCGAGCTTGTATTCGTCAGCGGTCGGATAGAGCTTCAGCTCGGTGTCGGCGAGATGCTTCTCGGCATAGTTGGCGTGCGTCGTGGAGGTCTGCGCGCCGATCACCTTGCCCTTGAGACCGGCGACGTCTGATATCGTCGAATCCTTCGGCACGGCAATGGCCGGCGGGGTGTTGTAGTACTTGTTCGAGAAATCGACGAGCTTCAGACGCTCCGGCGTGATCGACATGGAGGAGACGATCATGTCGAACTTCTTAGCGTTGAGCGCCGGGATAATGCCGTCCCAGTCGGTGCTGACGAAGGAGCATTCGGCCTTCATTTCAGCGCAGAGCGCCTTGGTGATATCGATGTCGAAGCCCTGGATTGTGCCGCTGGCATCGACGAATTCGAAGGGCGGATAGGTCGAATCGGTGCCGATCACGTATTTCTCGCCCTCGGCCATGGCCGAGCTGGCAAAGAGCGACATTGCCGCGATCGAGGCTGCCGCGAAGATACGGGTAGGGTTAAGCATGAGGATCCTCTCTGTTGGTAGCCGTCGCTCGTTTTTCTGTTGGGCTGACGGCCGCAGTTCAACGGTGTCGACACCGCCTTGTGGCGATAATCAGACTTTTTTTCATGGAATTGCAACAGAAATTCCCGCGCAATTGTGCGGTGCAAATAACAGGCGAGATGAACGAAAGCAGACTGCAACATTCACGGGAGGTTAATCCCCGACTTCCTAGAACCGGAACAAATCGGCGGCTCGGCAATTGCCATTCCGCCGTTTCGCCTCAATGCGAAGCTAGGGGCGGAACTAGGGCCTGGCGGCCTCAAGAAGCTCAAACAGGATCGAGGAAACCCGATGGGCATGAAATCAAGATTGTTCGCGAGCGCGGCTTTTCCGTTGCTTTCTCTTTCGCTGGCTCTCCAGCCGGCAACGGCGATGGCGGCCGTGGGCGGCGCCGCAACCGAGACTGCAGCCGTGCGGCAGATTGAACAGGGCAGTTTCGAAGTGGCGCAGGACGCGCCCTCCGAGGAGGAGCTCTTAAAGAAGAAGCGCAAGCAGAAGGAGGAAGCACCGGCTGAACAGGCGCCGGCCGCCGAGCAGCCGAAGGAGGCGCCCGCCGAGAAGCCGAAGGCCGAGCGGAAGGAGGCGCCTGCGCCCGAACCCAAGGCAGAGCCGGAACCGCCGAAGGCCGAAGCGCCGAGGGAGGATCCTGCGCCCGAAAGCAAACCGCAGCGGAAAGCCAAGCAGGCAGCTCAGCCGGAAGCCGAGCCGCAGCAGGAAGAGCAACCCGTAACGCAGGAAAAGCCGAGAAAGCCGAAGAAGCAGGAGACGCAGCAAGCCGAGCCTGAGGCGCAGCCGGCGCCCGAGCAGCAGCCTGCCGCCAAGGAAACTCAGCCGGAGACGGAACAGGCCCAACCCGAGCCCAAGCCTGAAGGCGGTAAGCGGGAAAAAGGGCAGGATAAGGCCCAGGGCCGAGACAAGGGCAAGGCTAAGACCGAAACTGCCGCTCCGGAGGCAGTGTCGCCGGCCGAGGAACAGGCAAAGCCCGAGGTGAAGCCGGAGGCAAAACCCGCTGCCGAAGCGCCTGCCAAGAAGCCGACAAAGGGCGAGGCTGCAGCACCCGCAGAGAAGCCAACCGAAGACAAGGCGGCCGCTCCCGAAGCCGCCCCCGCCGAAACGCCCAAGGATGGCAAAGCTGCAAAGCCTACCGGCGAACAGCCCGCCGGCGGACAGTCGGCTGTACCCGCCACCGACACTGCCCAGCCGCTGCCGGATGCCAGCAGTGGTCAGCAGGTGGAGCAGGCCATTCCGGCGCCGGAAAAAGCTTCGCCCGAGGAGTTGGAGCGCCGCAAGAAGATCGCTGCAGATCCAGCCAAGAGCAACGAGACCGTCGTGCTGCCGGTCGAAAACGGTGCAGCCGTGCTCGACAGCGACAAGGATGCCGACCGCAGCAAGGGCCGGGAGGGCCGCCGCGATCGTGACAGGCAGCGGGCAGACAGCCAGGAGGTGAAGGTGCCGACCTCGGATGCCGATGCACAGGCTTTGAGCGGCGCCAAAGCGCCGGCGCCGGTCAAGCTCGAGGCAGTGACCAGCGAGAAGGGCAGGAAGCTCGACGAGCGGCCGCGATTCGTCCGTCCCGACGGTGCGCGCTTTGACGACCGCGGCGACGACAGCCGTGTGATCATCCAGTACGATAACAGGACGATCGTGCGCAGCGATGACGACAGGCGCTTCCTGCGTGACGGCGAACGGCCGAGCTACGAAGAGCTCTCCGGCGACCGCTACCGCGAGACGATCACGCGGCCGGAAGGCTATCGGATTGTGACGATCCGCAACCGCTATGGCGACATCATCCAGCGGTCGCGCGTCGATGCCCGCGGGCGCGAGGACGTGCTCTATTATTCGCAGGATCTCTATGATGATCCGGACCGCGACTATTTCGAGGATCCGGGGGCCGACCTGCCGCCGATGCGGCTGCGCGTACCACTCAGCGACTACATCATCGACACTCGCAGCGACCCGAACCGGGACTATTACGAGTTCCTGAGCGAGCCGCCCGTCGAGCCGGTGGAACGTGTCTATTCGCTCGACGAGGTGAAGTACTCGGCCCGTATCCGCGACAAGGTGCGCCGCATCGACCTCGACACGATCACCTTCGCGACCGGTAGCGCCGAGATCCCGATGGCCCAGGCGCGCACCTTGCGCAAGGTCGCCGACGCGATCAGCCAGGTGCTCGAGAAGGATCCGAGCGAAACCTTCCTGATCGAGGGTCATACGGATGCTGTCGGCTCAGACCAGAGCAACCTGATCCTCTCCGACCAGCGGGCGGAATCGGTCGCCAACGTGCTCTCCGACGTCTACGGCATCGCGCCGGAGAACCTCGCGACGCAGGGCTATGGCGAGAACTACCTGAAGGTCAACACGTCGGCCCCTGAGCAGGAAAACCGCCGCGTCACCATCCGCCGCGTCACGGCACTGGTCCGCCCGGTCGCTGCCAACAAGTGATGATTTGGGTGCCCCTCTCCATTCTCGGGAGGGGCATTCCGTTCTTGCTTCTTCTTTCCAACTGGCTTGAAGGATTGAGAAGTGCGGTTCGCTCGCTCTTCTCCGGAGATATCGGCAGGAGAGCGGATTGTCGTCGATCACCGGAGGCATTGGGACGCCTTTCCCCACGTGGCGCTGCCGACGCCACGTGTCTTTGAATTCATACGGATGTTCGAATGTCCTTTTGGTGGATTGCCGTACAAGTTACGGAGATTTTAGCCCACCGTGTCTCCGGTACTTTTAAGAAAAAAGTGCATTTTTTGGGTGTCAATTGGAACACTAATCCTGTCATCCGGGCCAACGCGCGATGACGCGTGGATCTGGGCAGTAAAGGCCGCTGACCCGACCTTGCCGATCGCCAGTGTATATGGACCGAGGGGCTCGATATCGGCGACGTGAAGGCTCACAGTTGAAACATTGGAATCCCCAACCATAGTATGTTCCGGTCGGATCCCCAGAACCACGGACTGTCCTACTGCCGCCGAAAGGCGCTCGGCTCTTTGTGTAGGAACCGGAATGTCGACCCCACCCTCGGCTTGGAAGGCAATTCCACCGGCGTTTTGTACAAGTTGCCCCTCGATGAAGTTCATGCTTGGCGAGCCGATGAAGGCAGCAACAAAGAGATTCTTCGGAGATTCGTAAAGGGTGATCGGATCAGCGGCCTGTTCGATCCGCCCTTGATTCATAACCACCACCCGATCGGCCATCGTCATCGCCTCTACCTGATCATGTGTAACGTACACGATCGTGGTTTTGAGCCTGCGATGTAAGAGCTTGATTTCTGTTCGCATTTCAATGCGCAATTTAGCGTCGAGATTGGACAACGGTTCGTCGAACAGGAACACATCCGGCTGGCGAACAATCGCCCGGCCAATCGCCACGCGTTGGCGTTGGCCACCTGAGAGCGCGTTCGGCTTGCGTTTCAAATAGGCACCGAGATTGAGAATGCGCGCCGCATTTGCAACGGCGGCATTGATGTCCTGCTTCGGCGTTCCGCGCACCTTCATGCCGTAGCCGATGTTTTCGGCAACTGTCATATGCGGATAGAGCGCGTAATTCTGAAACACCATCGAGCAATTGCGCAGACCCGGGCGCAGCGTTGTAACGTCCCGCTCGCCGATACGGATTTCCCCTGATGTCGTCTGTTCTAGCCCCGCGATCATCCGCAGGGTGGTTGTCTTCCCGCAGCCGGAAGGTCCGACAAGAACCACGAATTCCTTGTCGGCAATTGCCAAATCGAGCGGAGGGATGACCTCAACGCTACCAAAGGATTTGGTGACCTGATCCAAACGCACCTGGGACATGCTGTAACCTTTTCATGAGAATTCCATCGCCTGGCCCAGCGCATCGGCCCGAAAATCGGAATCGATTTTCGGAAAGCATGATGCGTAGATTCAAAGTGTTAGAGCGTCCTTTCTGCGTCCGAAGGACGCACCGCGCTCTAAGCGGAGATGGTTTGCTTCTTCTTCCAACGATGTCTAATCCCATCCCGGCACCGCCGGGATGGGATGTTGAGGATGGGTTTACTTTGCAGGCAGACCCATCGACGAACGATAGGCTGCCAGTTGCTTGTCGCGGCCGAACTCGTCCGTCAGCTTGTCCCATCCGGCAGCCACGGTATCCAGCGCCTGCTGTGGCGTCACCTCTCCAGCCAATGCCTTGGAAAGCTCGATTTCGAGAATTTCCGTATAGGAGAAATAGCCCGGCAGGCGCATGTCGAGCGCCGTGTTCTTGGCGGTCACCGCGTTCTTCTGGCTTCCGAGATATTCCTTGGCCTCACGCTCGGAAAAGATCTTCGACCACAACGCCGTATTTGTCGTGTGCGAAAGACGGTAAGGATTGACGCCTGTGCCGCCGGTGATGGCCGCCTGACCGGAAACCGCCGGGCTCGTCAGGAACTGGATATAGTTCCAAGCGGCCTCCTGGTTCTTGGAGGACGACGGAACAGCCGCCTGCCAACCGCCGAAGGCCATGAAGGAAGTCTGGACGACCTCGGGCTGCTTGTCCCACTTCTTGGTCTTGTAGTTCCAGATCTCGTCCGAGCCCGGCAGCGATGCCGAACCGACATTGCCGGCGACCTTGGACTGCTTCGGGTCGGCGGCGATGACGCCGGTATCGCCCCAGCCGATCGATTCCGCGACCTGGCCACCGGCAAAGGCGGCATTGACTTCGCCAAAGGAGAAGTTGAGCGCGTTCGGCGGCGCCAGTTTCGAAGCGCGGATATATTCCTCAAGGCCGCGAACCCAGCCCGGATTGTTCACCTGCGCATCCATCGTATCCGGATCGAAGAACATGCCGCCCGGATTATCGGGATGGCTTGTGTAGCCGGCAACATGGCTGAACAGGAACCAGAATTGCTGGCCACCACGGCGGAAGGCTTCCGCCGTGCCCCAGAGGCCCTTGTCCGGCTGCTGGAAGAATTCAGCGATGTCGAGATACTGCTTCCATGTCTTCGGCGGGGCCAGATCGTAGCCATATTTCGCCTTGAAGGCGCTCTGGTTTTCCGCGTTTTCAAACAGATCAATGCGGTAGGTATAGGTATGAGCGTCGCCGTCCATGGTCTGCGACAGGACCTTGCCGTTCCAGACCATCAATTGCTCGCGGTAAACCGGGGCGATGTCTTCCCAGTCGGCACCTGATTGCATACTCTTCGGCATTTCCGAAAGAAAGTCGGTGAAGTCCGGTGCCCAGGCCGGCGCAAAGGCAACCACGTCGAACGTGTCTTCGCCCGAGGTCAACGAGGTTACGATTTTTGGATAGAGTTCCGACCACGGAAATTCGACGACATTCACCTTGCCGCAGGTCTTTTCCTCCCAGCCCTTGGCGGCGAGTTGCAGCGCAGAAGCAATATAGGGGCCTGTCTGCGTCGTGGCGGTGAGCGTGACACCGGTGTAGTCCGGTTCGCATGCGAGCGCGGATGGGACGCCCGCCACAGCAAATAGTCCTGCGGCCGTTGAACTCAGTAGCAATCTTCTCATGTTTTCCTCCCTGGAATTGAACAATGACTAGGCTTGTCGAACGGTCACTTTATTGCTCCTAAAAGCAGGCCAGACCGCATCAGCCTGCTCAAAATGCCCGCCATGACGACCATGGGTATGATCGCAACCAGGGCGGCTGCCGATATCGACCACCACTCGTCACCGCGCTGGCTATTTTGCCCTGAGACGAGAATGGGAAGTGTCTGCCATTTGGAACTGGTCAGGAAGAGTGCGAACAGGAACTCGTTCCAGACGAAGGCGAGCGTGATCATGAATGTCGCGATCAGGCCCGGCTTGGACATGGGCAGGACGATACCGAAAAAAATTCTCCACGACGGCACATTGTCGACCATCGCCGCCTCTTCGACTTCCACCGGCAGTGCCGCAAAGAAATCGCGCATCAGCCAGATCACGATCGGCAGCGAGAAGGCGACATAAGCGAAGGTGAGGCCTGTATAGGTGTCCACCAGTTTGAACCCCAACTTGCCCATTTCCGTGTACATCAGGAACAAGGCAAAGGCGGCGACGATAGGCGGAAACATGCGCTGGCTGACAAACCAGAAGACGATATCATCATTGCCGAGGAGCGGCCCCGGAAGCTTCATTCGGCTGGAGCCGATGGCGAGCGCAAGCGCGGCGACAAAGGCGTAGATCAGCGAAATAGCCTGTCCGTAGCCCAGAACATGACGGCCAAGAAGATATCCGCCGAAGGCAACAACGACGAAAATCACACCGGACAGCAGCTTGACCTCGAAGGTGAAGCGCACCAGCGCATAGGCTGCCATCGATCCGATGAAGGTGGCCAGCACCGATGCGGAAAGCCCGACGATCGTGGAAGCGATGAAGGTGTTGTAGAACTGGCCGCGGGCGCCCGAGAGAAGCTCGCTCCAGGCTGTCAGCGTCGGGTCGAAGTCGACAAATGGAATATAGGTCGGCCCGCCGACGACGCCGAGCGGCGACTTGAACGAGGTGATCGCGACCCAGTAAAGCGGAAAGAAGGTGAAGGCCAGCCAGAGCAGGCAGCCTGCGAGCGCCCACCAGCGGCCGGATCCTTTGAGGTCACGCACGCTCATTTGTGCTTCTCCAGATAGGGCTTCAGGATGGCGAGATAGACGAGCCCGATCACGGTAATGACGATCAGGAAGAGGAAGGAGAGGGCGGATGTGTAGCCGAGGTTGAACTTCTTGAAGCCCTCCTGATACGCGAACAAGGTCAGCGTTTCGGTCGAAATGCCGGGTCCTCCGCCTGTCATGACGAACACCGTGTCGATGATCTTGTAGCTCTCGATGAGGCGGATGAAGACCACGGCCACCGAAATCGGCAGCATCATCGGGAATGTGATCCCCCAGAACTGTTGCCAGGGGCTGGCATTTTCAAGCGCGGCAGCCTCGTAGACGTCCTCCGGCAGGGTTTGCAACCCGGCAAGGAGCATAAGGATGACGAAGGGTGTCCACTGCCACACTTCGACGGAAATGATGGCGCCGATAGCCCATCTGGTCTGCGTCAGAAAAGGCAGGTTGGGAAAACCGAAGACGGTCATCAGCTCATTGAGCGGGCCCATCGTGGGATTGAGGATCTGGCGGGCAATGAGTGCGACGGCAACGGGCGCTACAAGCATTGGCACCAGGAAGCTGACCCGAAACAAACCTTCGCCGGGCACCCGACGGTTAAGCGCCAGCGCCACGGAAAAACCGATGACATACTGCAGCGTCACCGCCACAAAAGCGATGATCGTCGTCGTCCAGGCGACATTCCAGAAGCGTGGATTCTGAAGCAGTTCCGTATAGTTGCCGAAGCCGACGAAACGCGCGGGGATCGGCGGCACGAGGCGCAGGCTCATGAAGCTGGTGGTCAGCGAATAGATCAGCGGGAAGATCGAGATCACCAGCACGATCAGCAACGCCGGCCAGATGAAGAAGTGTTTGATCGGATCGTTGCGGGTCATGCCGCGTCTCCTTTCCGGAGAAGCGCCTCGATTTCCTCGATCTTTGGCATTGCAGGCGCGGTGCCCCGCCGCGTCACCGCAATACCGGCGGTAGCGCAGCCGAAACGCACGGCCTCGACCGGAGTTGCGCCCCGCGAGAGCGCTGCCGAGAAGCCGCCGACAAATGCGTCGCCGGCGCCGGTGGTATCGATGACCGCTCCCGAGGAGACCGCCGGAAGATGAACCGATTGCCCGGCCGTATGATAGAGCACACCGCGACCGCCCAGGGTGATCAGCGCGGCTTTCACGCCCTTGGCAAGAAAGGCATCGCCAGCCCGTCTGGCGTCGTCGAGCGTGTCGAGCGGAAAACCGACGATGGCCGCTGCCTCGGTTTCGTTTGGGACGATATAGTCGCAGAGCGGATAGATCGTGTCCGGAAACGGCTCGGCCGGCGCTGGATTGAAAACAGTGGTAACGCCGGCCGCATGGGCGATTTCGAGGGCGCGCTGCGCCGCTTCGGCCGGTTGTTCGAGCTGGGTCACGAAAACAGCCGATTGCTCGATGGTTTCGCGTGCCGCCTCAACATCACCAACGCCAATGGTGCCTGCGGCACCTGGATAGACGATGATGGCATTGTCGCCGTTACCGTCATTGACGTAGATGAAGGCAGCGCCGGTCGGCATATCGTCCATCTGTACAACCTTCGGCGTCACGCCTGCTTCCGCATAGGTCTTCAGCGCCATATCGCCGAAGGTGTCGCGGCCGATCTTCGAGATGAAGGAGACTGTTCCACCGGCGCGGGCAGCAGCGACAGCCTGGTTGGATCCCTTGCCGCCGGGGCCTACTGCAAAACCGGTCCCGGTGATGGTCTCCCCAACGTTTGGCATGCGCTTGGCCAGATAGGCCGTGTCGGCGACGAAAATCCCGAGGATCGAAACACCCACCTTCATTATCGTTTCCCCTCAAACGGTTTCCGGCGGAATCACGCCTTTGGTGAAGAGGAAGCAGCCGTAGAAGCGGTTTTCGCCCGTGGTGATGACGCAATAGGCCTTTTTGGCCTCCTCATAGAAGGCGAAACGCTCGATGCCATACATCGGCGCCAGCTTGCCCTCGGCGCCATCGATAACGGCCTGGACTTCCTGCTGCACGGGAGGGATCTCGTCCGGCGCGCCCATGATTTCCATTCGCCCGGCAGACGGCTGCAGCGGCGTATCCAGCGGCATTACCGAAAGAATAGCTTTAATGGCGCGGGCAGCAGATACATTGTCTATCCGCAACAGCTTGCCGAGCACCGTTTGCCGGGCAATGGAGTCCGAAGGAAAATTGGTGTCGGAAACGACGACCGTGTCGCCATGCCCCATGGACCGGAGCGCGTGCAGCACATCCGCATTCAGAGCCGAATCGATATTCTTCAGCATGGAAATCCTCCCTTAGTTGCACCATTTCGCAGCACCTCGTGCCACAAAACAGAGCCCAATAACCGCAGCTCCGTTACAGCTCTGCGATTCCCTCAAATTCCGTTGTTCTCGCCTGCCGATGCGGTTCTCCTCCCGCCCGGATGACCAGAGTTGGAGCCCTTATTCTCCGTAGGGGATCCAGATATTCTTCACATCCACGGCCCGGCGTAGGTATAGCGCGCCTTCGGCAGCGGCTCTGTCCATCCAGTCCGTCGCCTTGCCATTGTCCACGAAGGTTCGTTTGAGATTGCCCGAAGACAGCTTCTCCACCGTCGTCGAAAGTTCCGCAGAGCCGAAGGCCCACAACGCATCAACGTCATTGTGCGCGGCAAGGATCTTTGCCAGTTCGATCGCCGATCCGGTGACGATATTGACGACACCGGCAGGCACATCCGACGTTTCCAGGACGGAATAGAAATCCGTGGCCGAAAGCGGGAAGGGCTCACTCGGCACCGCGACGACACGATTGCCGGTGGCAATCAACGGCGCAACCAGACTGATAAAGCCGAGCAGCGGCGCTTCCGGCGGGCAAATGACGCCAACGACGCCGATGGCTTCCGGCATGGCCAGGGCAACGCCGCGAAGCGGCGGCTGGTGAATGCCGCCCTCATATTTGTCCGCCCAGGCTGCGTAGGTGAAGAGACGGGAAATCGCGGCGTCGACCTCGGCGTTTGCATTGGCTGCGGAAGCTCCGGTCATCGCTGTTATCCGCGAGGCGAACTCGTCGGCGCGGCCACTGAGGTTTTCGGCGATGTAATAGAGAATCTGGGCGCGGTTATGAGTGGTCGCATTCGACCAGGCGGAGGCGGCCTGTGCGGCAACCACCGCATTGCGGATGTCCTTGCGGTTGCCTTCGCCAACTTCCCCGATCGCCTTGCCCTTGGGCGAGGCGATGACACGGGAATAATTGCCGTCCGGGCGTGCCTGCTTGCCGCCGATGAAGAGCTTTGCCGTCCGGTCGATGCTTGGCAGGGCAAAATCGCCGGCAACCGGCTTTACTTGCGAAAGTGCGGGCATAGCTGCGCGCGCCTTGCGACCGACCCAAGCCTTCGGCTTCAGATATTCGTAGCAACCTTCGCGTCCGCCTTCGCGGCCAAATCCGGATTCGCGCTTGCCGCCAAAACCGACGGCGGCATCGAAAAGATTGGTGGCATTCACCCAGACCACGCCGGCTGCGAGCTTTGCCGCAACGTTCAGCGCCAAGCCGATCGTCTCGCTCCAGACGCTGGCGGCGAGGCCGTAGCGGGTGTGATTGGCAAGCTGGATAGCCTCTTCCGGTGTGCGGAAAGTCATGGAGACTGCAACCGGCCCAAAGATTTCCTCGGTCGCGACGATCGATGTGGGCTGCACGCCGCTGAGAAGCGTCGGCGGGTAGAAGCTGCCGCCCTTCGGCAGGTCGATCTTGGCCTGATGCAGTGTCGCGCCTTCTGAAACTCCCTTTTTCACCAGCGCTTCGATACGCGTCAATTGCACGGGCGCTATGATCGCACCCATATCGATGCACTTGTCCAAAGGCAGACCGACCCGCAATGTCTCCATCCGGCGCTTCAGCCGCGCATGGAAAAGATCGGCAATGCCTTCCTGAACCAGAAGCCGCGAACCGGCGCAGCAGACCTGTCCCTGGTTGAACCAGATCGCGTCGACCACGCCTTCCACGGCGCCGTCGATATCGGCGTCGTCAAAGACGACGAAAGGGGACTTGCCGCCGAGTTCCAGCGTCAAGGATTTGCCGCTGCCCGCGGTACGCTCGCGAATAACGCGCCCGACTTCGGTCGATCCGGTAAAGGCAATTTTGTCGATATCCTCATGCCCGACGAGCAGTGCGCCTGTTTCGCCTTCTCCCGTCACGATATTGAGTACGCCCGGCGGAAGGCCCGCCGCGGATGCCAGTTCGGCAAAGAGAAGCGCCGTCAGCGAGGTGAATTCGGCAGGCTTCAGGATGACGGTGTTACCGAGCGCCAAAGCCGGCGCCACTTTCCAGGCCAACATCAGGAATGGGAAATTCCACGGGATGATCTGGCCGACGACGCCCACCGGCACATGATCGGCAAATTCCGTGTCCTGGATTTGCGCCCATCCGGCGTGATGATAGAAATGACGGGCTGCCAGGGGCACGTCGAGATCGCGGGTTTCGCGGATCGGCTTGCCATTGTCGATGGCCTCGACCACAGCAATCAGACGCGCATGGCGCTGGATCATCCGGGCAAGTGCATAGAGATGGCGCGCCCGCGCGTGGCCCGGCAATCGCGCCCATGACGCCTGTGCCTTGCGGGCCGCAGCAACTGCGTTGTCCACATCCGCCGCGCCGCCGATCGCGAGCTTCGCCAGGACCTTGCCGGTGGCTGGCTCGAACGTGTCGAAGTTCTTGCCCGACGCGGAGGGCACGAACGCGCCATTGATGAAGTGACCGAAACCGGAAGCGTGGCGCGCCAGCCAGTCGCGAGCTTCGATATCGGACTCAGGGGCAGGGCCGTAGGACATTTCGTCGAAATACTTTGCAACAGTCATCTGGATCATCCAATCGGGTGTCTGTTGAGGGCCGAATAGGCACCGGTGACGTGATGCTCCAACTGCCGCTCGATATCCGCAAGCAAGCTTGATGCACCGATGCGGAAGAGATCGGACTCCAGCCACTCGCGCCCCAGTTCGTCCTTCATCAGGAACTGGTAGTTCAACACGTCCTTCGCCGCCGAAATGCCACCGGCCGGCTTGTAGCCGATCTTGATACCGGTGCGCTCATAATAGGCGCGGATCGCCCGCAGCATGGTCAATGTCACGGCAAGCGTCGCATTGACGCCTTCCTTGCCGGTCGAGGTCTTGATGAAATCGGCTCCCGCCATCATGCAGACCAGCGAGGCCCTGGCGACATTGCGGAGCGTCTTCAGGTCGCCGGTCGCCAGAATGGCCTTGACATGCGCATCACCGCAAGCGGCGCGATATTCTTTCATTTCCTCGTAGAGTGCTGTCCAGTTGCCGGTCAGCACATGCTCACGGGTGATGACGATGTCGATTTCCTTCGCGCCATCGGCAACTGACGCCTCGATTTCTTTGACCTTGAGGTGGTGCGGGCTGAGGCCGGCAGGGAAACCGGTCGAAACCGCGGCGACCGGAATGCCGGAATCTCCGAGCGCCTCGACGGCCGTTGCAACAAAACGATGGTAGACGCAGATGGCGCCGGTGGTGATCGAACGGCCGCTCATGCCAAGGGAATCCAGAATGTCGGCACGTATCGGATTCATCGCCTTCGCGCACAAGCGTTTGACGCGTTCGGGGGTATCGTCGCCGTTCAACGTCGTCAGGTCGATGCAGGTCACCGCCTTCAGGAGCCAAGCCGCCTGTGCGTCCTTTTTGACGGTGCGGCGTCCGGGAAGCGAGGCTACGCGGCGCTCGGTGGCAGACAGGTTGACCCGCGTATCAAGCACCCACGACAGATCGAGTTCCATACCGGTATTGCGCGGCCGGTTATGGGTGCCGTCCGGCAATCGCGAAGGGGCTGCGTGATGCGCCGTGTTTGCCGCATTGTGAACAGCAACGGTTTCCAAATCGAATCCTCCCGGCCAGAGCGTGAAAGTCTTGTTGCCATCAGTGCAGACGCACGAAGTGGAAGCTTCACAACTGGGTCAAATGTGATTTTTTTTTCATTGTTTGTGAGGTTTGCATCACCGTACCGCTGCGTCAAGTTTAGATTTCAATAGGCGCAGAAAAAATGCGGATCTCTCAGTCGAAGTCGTTCATACCGTTTTCGGTGATGACCACATCGAACGACTTCATGTCGCTGAAAAAGGCCGGCTTAAGCTTGCCGATTTTGCTGCTGTCGGCGAGAAGTATATTCTTTCGTGCCCGGGACATCGCCTTTTTCTTGATCTCCGCTTCGTGAAAATGCGCGCAGGTCGCGCCACGCCGGGCATCGACACCGGCTGCAGAAAGAAATGCCACGTTGATTACAAGCTGATCGAGCATTTCCAGCCCCGAGGCCCCGGAAAAGCTCGCCGATGCTGGGTGGTAAAGACCACCGAGCATAACAAGGCGAACGTTGGGTTTTCGCGTCAGACGATCGGCGACATTCATGGCGTAACAGATCGCCGTTATGTGAATCTGGTCTGGGAGCAGATCGACCAGATAGGGTAACGTGGTGCCGCAATCGAAAAACACCGTATCATCATGGTGAATGTAATCAACGGCTTGTGTGCAAACTTGCCGTTTTGCCGCGGCATGACTGTCGGCTGCCTTGGAAATTTCATAGGGATCGTTTTCCGCTTCGACAGCCGCAACGATATGGCCGCCGAGAAACGCGAACTGGCCTGCATTGGCGCTGACATCACGCCGAACCGTCATCTCTGAGACGCCCAGGATCTCGGCAGCATTCTTGATGTGTAGAATGCGATGTTGTGAAAGGGCCTCGGATAAGACTGCGATGCGCCGGCCCCTGCGACTATCCATATCGCATGTCTCCCTTATCGTTTACACTGCAATAGTGTTCTGATGAAAATTTAACAAGGGACTGCCATTCCCATCTAGTTTTTCCCTCGACCTACGATCCGGCATTTGCGCCGAGATACAGCTTCTGCACCAGCCGGTTGCGCGCGACACGGCATATCGCCTCAATTTTATAGGGAAACCCCGCGATTTGAAATGAGAATTTGTGACTGATCTTCCATTTTTTGATGGAATGGTCACAATGTCGCATAAGTGGGTGCCCGACTTCGACTGCGGGAAGCAGGGGACCACGAGATCGACATTTCGACCGGCAGGGGCGACTTCGTTACGCCTCCGGTCGGGTGGCCCTCCGACCAGGGGCTTCATCCTTGCGACTGCTTAAGACATTCCTGGCTGCGCGTGCTACTCGCCGGCTTTCCTTGCTGCCGTTTCGATCACATCGGCGACCTTTTCCGGTTGGGATGCGAAGACGGCGTGGCTTGCCTTTATTTCAGTCACGTCGCTTCCGGCACGTTTTGCCATGTCACGTTCCAGCTCGGGGTTGATGGAGCGATCCTCGGTGGCGACGATCGACCAGCTTTTCTTCGTCCGCCATGCAGCCTGAGTGATCTTGGCGGAGAATGCCTGCTTTGCGGCGAAGACCTGTGACTTTGCCATGAAATCGGCTTCGGCTTGCGGAAGGTCGGCTGCGAAAGCTGCGGCGAAGGCGCCCGGATCGAGATAGAGATATTTGCCGTCCTTCGTTTCCTTTATATCCATGCTGCCGGCGGGCTTCGAGCTGGCGAGGCTGAGCAGACTTTCGCCCTTGTCTGGTTGGAACGCCGCGACATAGACCAGGCCCGCGACGGCGGGGTCGTTGCCAGCTTCGGTGATGACCATGCCGCCGTAGCTATGGCCGACGAGCAGGACCGGTCCGTCCTGAAGGTCGAGAACGCGCTTGGTCGCCGCCACATCGTCGTCGAGCGAGGTGATGGGCTGCTGGACGATGGTGACGTTGAAGCCGCGCTTCTCGAGAATGTCCGTCGCCTTGCGCCATCCCGAGCCGTCGGCCAGCGCGCCATGGACGATCACGATGTTCTTGACCGTGGCAGCCTCTGCTGCGAACGCGATGGCGGTGGTGGCAAATGCAAGTGCTGCAGTGAAAAGAAGACGTTTGTTCATGACTATCACTCCTTTGGTCGTTGTTGATGATCGCGATTGATGCGTTCAGGTTCAGCCAAATGTGAAGGCGTAAGCCTGCACGCCGGGATCGAGGAAGCGGATCTCGAAGTTGCGGGCGGCGACCGTGCCGGACTGGCGGACGAGTTGATAAAGCCTCGTCGTGGTCACCGTGCCATTGCCATCGGCATCGACGTCTGACCCGTGATCGGGCCCTGGCGCCTTGCCGTCGATCTTCACCTGGAAGCGGATCGGCTTGTCGCCGGCGCCAGGCCCAAGAACGAGATGCAGATCGCGGGCGCTGAAGCGGTAGGTGATGCCGCCGCCCGGCTGATCAAGCGTCGCCTGATCCCGGCCGACGGTCCAGATTCCAGACAGGCCCCAGCCATTGAGGCCGGGTTCGGCGATCGAATAGCTTTTCGCCGTGTCGGCCTGCAGCCCTTCGGGAGAGGCGAAGTTCGCCGCCTGTTCGTAGCCGAGATAGGTTTCGCCGGAGCGGATATTGCCGAGATCAGGACCTGCTTCCACGCCCTTGGCATCCGGCACGACCGGCGCACTTGCCGTCGTTTGGCTGCCGGCTTCGCGCAGAAGGTCCTGAATGGCCTTTTCGGTCCTGTTATAATTGCCTTCGCCGAAATGGTGGTAGCGGATCTGGCCCTTGGCATCGATCAGATAAGCGGCAGGCCAGTAGCTGTTTTCGAAGGCGCGCCAGATGCCGTAGTCATTGTCGATCGCAACGGGATAGCCGATCTGGAAGTCGCCAATTGCCTTCTTGACGTTGTCGATCTTCTTCTCGAAGGCAAATTCCGGGGCATGGACGCCGATCACCACGAGACCCTGGGCCGCATATTTTTCGGCCCATGCTCTGACATAGGGGATGGTACGAATGCAGTTGATGCAGGAATAGGTCCAGAAATCGACGAGCACGATCTTGCCGCGCAGCTGTTCCGTGGTGAGAGGCTCAGAGTTCAGCCATTCGACCGCGCCGTCGAGCGAAGGGGCGGGGCCTTCGACGGGCAAGTCGCTACGGAAGGGGTTCTTCGCATCGGCTGCGGCGATCATCACTTCGTTGCTCGCCAGCTCGGAAGATGCGCCACTGAGCGGCTTTGCATGCAGCCTGTCGAGCACGGCCTGTTCCAGCGATGCGGTGCTGGCATAGGAGAGCCGGGCGAGCAGGCTGGTGTCGAGGCCGAGCGCGATGACGGCGACACCCGCCAACACGGCAGCGCCGAGCCCCTGACGAATCCTGTCGCCAACGCCGAGCGAACGCTTCATGGCGGTGAATATCCGGCCGCCGACAAGCAGGGCGACCGCAAGCGAACTTGCAGCACCAGCGGCATAAGCGATCAGCAGGAAGGTCGTCTGCAGATTAGCGCCCTGTAATGCGGCTCCGGTCAGCACAAGGCCGAGAATCGGACCGGCGCAGGGCGCCCAGAGCAGTCCGGTGGCGACGCCGAGAAGAAGCGAGCTTTTCACAGCCGTGGCGCCGCGTCCGCTGCCGGTGGCGTTGATAAGATTGTTGCCAAGGTCGACGACCGGGCGGGCAAGCGTGCTTGCGAAACGCGGTGAAAGCAGGCTTGCGCCGAAGAGAGCAAGCAGAACGATGGCGGCAAGGCGGCCATATTCATTGGCCCGAATGGCCCAGCTGCCGCCGACTGCGGCCAGTGTGGCGACCAGCGCGAAGGTGGCGGCCATGCCCGCCAGCATAGGCAGCGTGCTTCTGACGAAGGGCTGTCCGGCACGCGCGAAGACGAAGGGGAGGATGGGCAGGATGCACGGGCTGAGGATCGTCAGCGCGCCTCCGAGATAGGCAATGATCAGAAGTGTCATCATCGTTTCCTTTGAAACCGATTGATCGGGCTCTGGACGGCGATGGGGCCCGAACCAGCAACGCCGGGGATATGGCCGGGCGGACGTATCCCGGATGTGTCGGGTTTGGCTGGGAAATGTACCGAACCATTGCGATGAGGCGCGGACGATACAAAGCGATACAAACTACCGTCCCGGCGGTGGACCGCCGCGAAATGGCTGCTGCCGGTGGATGCTTTGCTCGGTCGGCGCGATTGTATCAGAATGTATCCCGATGGCCGGAAGCTACATCCGTATTCAAAAACCGAGGACTTGCGACATATGGTCGATACAAGCGCCGCGTCATATCCGCACTGTGATCCATTCGACAGGAGAGACCGATGTCAGAGCAAATCAACCATCACCGCCGCCGTTTCTTCGGCATGACGGCAGTCGCCCTTGCGGTCGTCGAGTTCGGCGTGGCCGGCATGGCCGCCGCCCAGTCGTCTGCGACGGCCGCATCGGTGCCAGCTATAAAGCCTGGAACCAACACGTCCTTCGAAGCGCTGAAACAGGTCAAGGCAGGCGTGCTCGACATCGGTTATGCCGAGGCGGGAAAGGCGGATGCCCCGGTCGTATTGCTGCTGCATGGCTGGCCCTATGACATCTATAGTTTCGTCGATGTCGCGCCGCTGCTTGCCGCGGCAGGCTACAGGGTGATCGTGCCTTATCTGCGCGGTTACGGGACGACGCGCTTCCTGGACGATCAGACGCCGCGTAACGGCCAGCCGTCAGCGCTCGCCGCCGACATGATCGCGCTGCTCGATGCGCTGGATATCGAGAAGGCTGTCATTGCTGGATACGACTGGGGTGGGCGGACCGCCAATATTATGGCGGCGCTCTGGCCCGAGCGCTGCAAGGCGATGGTATCTGTAAGCGGCTACCTGATCGGCAGCCAGGAGGCCAACAAGAAGCCGCTTCCGCCGAAAGCCGAACTTGCCTGGTGGTACCAGTTCTATTTCGCCACCGAACGCGGTCGTCAGGGATACGAGAGCAACACGCACGATTTCGCAAAGCTCATCTGGCAGACTGCTTCGCCGAAGTGGAACTTCGACGATGCGACATTCGACAGATCGGCCGCCGCCTTCGCCAATCCTGACCACGCCGCGATCGTCATTCACAATTACCGCTGGCGCCTCGGGCTTGCCGAAGGCGAGGCCAAGTATGATGCCTACGAGACGACGCTTGCCACAACGCCCATCATTTCGGTGCCGACCATCACCATGGAAGGTGATGCAAACGGTGCGCCGCATCCGGAGCCTTCCGCTTACGCCGGAAAATTCTCCGGCAAATACGAGCATCGCACGATCGGCGGCGGCATTGGCCACAACCTGCCTCAGGAAGCGCCGCAGGCTTTTGCGCAGGCGGTCATAGACGTCGATCGCTTCTAGGTCGACGATGCCGGTTGCAGAGCCTCGTTGCTCCGGCCGGCGGAATGTGCGTAGCTCGCGTCTGTCGCTTCGGTCAGCAACGAAGCGACAGACGCGGCCGATTCTATCGATAAGGAACAGGGAAATATGGATCATGTCGATCACATCCTGATCGTCGATGACGATCGCGAAATCCGCGAGCTGGTATCGGGCTATCTGCAGAAGAATGGTCTGCGCACGAGCGTTGCTGCCGACGGACGGCAGATGCGCAGTTTTGTCGAAGCCAATGCGGTCGACTTGATCGTGCTCGATCTGATGATGCCCGGCGATGACGGGCTGGTGCTGTGCCGCGAACTGCGCGCCGGCCGGCACAAGGCGATTCCGATCCTGATGCTGACGGCCCGCACCGACGAGATGGACAGGATACTCGGGCTGGAGATGGGCGCCGACGACTATCTTCCCAAGCCCTTTGCTGCGCGTGAGCTTCTCGCCCGCATCAAGGCGGTGCTGCGGCGCACGCGGATGCTGCCGCCCAACCTGCAGATCAGCGAGGCCGGGCAATTGCTGACCTTCGGCGACTGGCGGCTCGATACGGTCGCCCGGCACCTTCTCGACAGGGAAGGGACCGCGATTGCGCTGAGTGGCGCCGAATACCGTCTGCTCCGCGTCTTCATCGACCATCCGCAGCGTGTGCTCAATCGCGACCAGCTTCTGAGCCTGACGCAGGGCCGCGACGCCGATCTCTTCGATCGCTCGATCGATCTCCTGGTCAGCCGCCTGCGTCAGAGGCTGGGCGACGATGCGCGCGAACCGACCTATATCAAGACGGTGCGCAGCGAAGGCTATGTGTTTTCGGTTCCGGTCGAAATATCGGAGCCGCGCCAATGAAGGCGGCAATCCACTGGCGTTCGGGCCTGACGTGGCCAAGCACGTTGCGGTCGCGGATATTTCTCATCCTGCTGATCGGATTGGCCTTGGCCTACGGGTTGTCGTTCAGTGTGCTCTATATGGAGCGGTACATGTCGGCCAAGGCGGTGATGCTCGGCACGCTGGAAAACGACGTGGCAACATCGATTGCGGTTCTTGATCGGCTTCCGCCGGGCGAACGCGGCGATCTGCTCGACCGGCTGAGCCGCGGCAATTATCGTTTCGTGCTCGGGCCCGGCCTTCCCGGCGTGCCTGACACGTCAAGCAAAGGGGCGGAAATCTCAGGAAAGATCGAGGAGGCCATCGGGCACCGCTTTCCAATCCGTATCGAACGGATTCCTGGCGATGTGAACCGATTGCAGGCGCATCTGACGCTGAGCGACGGAAGCCCCTTGACGATCGACGTCACGCCGAAGGGCGTCATGCCGATTGCCGCATGGCTGCCCTATGTCTTCATCGTCCAGATGGCGCTGCTCATCCTCTGCACCTGGTTTGCGGTTCGCCAGGCGATCCGGCCGCTTGGCGAGCTTGCCGCCGCCGCCGATGCTCTCGATCCGAACAAGGACGGTCCGGCTTTGAGCGAGGCCGGGCCGAGCGAGGTCGCGCATGCGGCAAGGGCGTTCAACGCGATGCGGGAGAGGATCGCCCATTATCTCGAGGAGCGCGTCCAGATATTGGCGGCAATCTCGCATGACCTGCAGACGCCGATCACCCGTATGCGGCTGCGCGCCGATATGGCGGAGGATTCGCCTGAGAAAGACAAGCTGGTGCATGATCTCGGCGAGATCCAGCGTCTCGTTCAGGACGGCATTGCCTATGCACGCAGTGCGCATGGCAATGGCGAGAAGAGCGCCCGCATCGATCTCGCCTCGTTCATCGACAGCATAGCCTACGACTACCAGGACATCGGAAAGGCAGTCACCGTCATCGGCCTGGTTCAGGGTGCCGCTTTCACCAAGCCGCATGCCCTTCGCCGCATCCTGTCGAACTTCATCGACAATGCACTGAAGTTTGCCGGCGCCGCCGAGATCAGCGTCGAGCGCAGCCCAGAAAACGATATCATCATCACTGTCATGGACCGCGGGCCTGGAATTCCCGACGATATGCTCGAGGCTGCCATGCAGCCTTTCTTCCGGCTGGAGCAATCCCGCAACCGGGAAACCGGCGGCACCGGTCTCGGTCTTGCGATCGCCCAGCAGCTGACGGCCAAGATCGGTGGGTCGCTCCGGCTCTACAATCGCGCCGGCGGTGGGCTTGCCGCGGAAATCACTATCCGTTGACATCAGGGGCGCTGCAAAATTTCGAGACGTTTTGTATGCGAACATGTCCTCGATATCTGCTGCTACGCTTTGTGACATTTCGGGCATTTTTGGAAACATGGCGGATATATCCATCGGTCAAACCACACTCCGTCAACCCGGTCGCGCACCGCGACCAGTCGCGCTGAGCGACCCAGTCGCCTTTAGCGACGCAACAAAGGAGTGTTCCATGATAAAGATCGACAAGGTTCTCTATACCGGCAAGACCCACACGACAGGCGGGCGCGACGGCGCTTCGCAAAGCGACGACGGCGAATTGGACATCAAGCTTTCGCCTCCAGGCAGCAACCGTGCCGGCACCAATCCCGAACAGCTTTTCGCCGCCGGCTGGTCTGCCTGCTTCATCGGCGCGATCGGCATTGCTGCGGCTAAACAGAAGATCAGGCTTCCCGCAAATCTTGCCGTCGACACCGAGGTCGATCTCGGGGCGACCGACGGCGACTATTTCCTGCAGGCTCGCCTCAAGGTCAGCCTGCCAGGTATCGAAGCGGATCTGGCAAGGGCGCTTGTGGATGAAGCGCACCGCACCTGCCCCTATTCGAAAGCAACCCGCGGCAATATCAATGTCGAATTGAGCATTGCCTGACAGATGGGATCGATCGCCAAAAGGAAACATGACGAGGCCGATCGGGCCTCGTCGATGGAGGAACCAATGAGACCGATGATCATCTGCTTTCTGGGGGCGGCGATTTTCGCAGCGCCCTGCATCTACGATGTAAGTTCACAGGAGCCGTCGCCGCTTGCCGGCCTCGTGACGGCGGCATCCGCAGCTTCATCCTCAGGGGAGCGGCCGCCGCTCCAGCTGCTCTTTTAGATCACCAGGGAGAAAGACAGTGAAACTCTATCAGAACGAAATTTCCTCGGCGACATCTCGAGTCCGCATTGCACTCGCCCTGAAAGGCCTGACGGCCGAAGCGCTGCCGGTCACCATCCTCGGCGAAGATTCCGAGAGCCGGCAGGCCGGATATCGCAGTATCAATCCGCAGGGGCTCGTGCCCGCCTTGCTGACGGATAGCGGCGTTCTCCTCACCCAGTCGCTGGCGATCGTCGAGTATCTCGATGAGCTGCAGCCTGAACCGCCACTGCTGCCCGACACGGCGGAGGGCAGGGCCCTGGCGCGGTCGATCGCGCTTGCGATCACAGCCGAGATCCATGCGCTGTTGCCGCCGCGGATCGGCCTGCATCTCAAAACAGCCTTCCAAGCCGACGCCGATGCCATCGCCGCCTGGAGCCGTCACTGGATCGGTGAGGGCATGGGTGCGGTCGAGACGATGATCGCCGGCCGCAGGCAAGGAGTTTTCGTTGTCGGAGACCGCCCGAGTATTGCCGATATCTTCCTCTTCCCGCAGGCGATCAGCGCGAGGCGCTTGGGGTTCGATCTCACGCAATGGCCTAATATCGCGGAGATCGTCGCAAAGCTCGAGGCGATACCGGCTTTTCACGAGAACGCGCCGGCGCCAAGGAAATGATGCGATTGATGAAGAAGCGGCCGCAAACGACTGCGGCCGCATTTCTTCTGGTGTTCGGATGAGACGTCGCCACCCGTTTGGCCGCTTCTCAGCGATTGACCCTTGCCTGCAGATGGGCGGGGTAACGATCACCCTCTACCTTGATCGTGGCGAGCGCGCTTTCGATACTGGCGAGATCCTCGGCCGTCAGTTCCACCTCAGCGACCTGGATGTTCTCCTCAAGGCGATGCAGCTTGGTGGTGCCTGGGATCGGCACGATCCAGCGCTTCTGCGCCAGCAGCCATGCCAGAGCCACCTGGGCCGAGGTGGCCTTCTTGCGCGCGGCAATCTCCGCGAGGAGATCGACGAGCACCTGGTTGGCCTTTCGCGCCTCCTGAGAAAAGCGCGGCACGATGTTGCGGAAGTCTTTGCTGTCGAAAGTGGTGGTCTCGCTGATCGCGCCGGTGAGGAAGCCCTTGCCAAGCGGGCTGAAGGGCACGAAACCGATGCCGAGTTCTTCGAGCGTCGGCAGGATCTCCTGCTCGGGCTCGCGCCACCACAGTGAATATTCGCTCTGCAGTGCCGCCACCGGCTGGACCGCATGGGCACGGCGGATCGTCCGGGCGCCTGCTTCCGAGAGGCCGAAATGCCTGACCTTGCCTTCAGCGATCAGTGCCTTGACCGTGCCGGCGACATCCTCGATCGGAACATCGGGGTCGACGCGGTGCTGGTAGAAGAGATCGATGACATCGGTCTTCAAACGCTTCAGCGCCTTGTCGGCCACGGCGCGTATCTGCTCCGGCCGGCTGTTCATGCCGCTCTGGCCGCCATTGGCATCGAAGTTGAAACCGAATTTCGTGGCGATCACCACCTCCTCGCGGAAGGGGGCGAGGGCCTCTCCCAGAAGCTCTTCGTTCTTATAGGGGCCATAGGCCTCGGCCGTGTCGAAGAAGGTCACGCCACGTTCAAATGCCCGCCGGATCAGTGCGGTCGCTTCCTGAATATCTGTCGCCGGGCCATACCCGTAACTCAGCCCCATGCAGCCGAGACCGACGGCCGAGACTTGAAGTCCGCTCTTTCCAAGTTCACGCTTCCGCATAGACGTTTCCATTTTTAACCTTGGTATTGCGTGTCGGTGACATGCTCCATCCAGTCGACGACCTTGCCGTCGAGCTGTTCCTGGATGGCAATATGGGTCACTGCCGTCGTCGGCGATGCGCCGTGCCAATGGCGTTCACCCGGTGCGAACCAGATGACGTCGCCGGCGCGGATCTCCTCGACGGGGCCGCCTTCGCGCTGCACGCGACCGAAGCCCGATGTGACGATCAGCGTCTGGCCGAGCGGATGAGTGTGCCAGGCGGTGCGGGCGCCGGGCTCGAAGGTGACGCTGGCGCCAGCCGCGCGTGCGGGGCTGGTCACGGCAAACAGCGGGTCGACACGCACGCTGCCGGTAAACCAATCGGCTGGTCCCTTGGCCGAAGGCTGCGAGCCGCTTCGCTTGATCTCCATCTTTGTCGTCCTTTCCAATGTCGGGGTGGATATGTCCACTCGAGTAGCAAGGTATTTAGCGCGTGCGCCTGGTCGCGATTAGATGGTATAAACGGCAAGAACCCATGAGAAAGTTTCATAAATGCCGCGCCCCGCCGTCAACGACCTCATCGCCTTCCTCGCCGTCGCACGCGCGCAGAGTTTCACCAAGGCGGCGGGCAAGTTGGGTGTGTCGCAATCGGCACTCAGCCACACCATCCGCGGGCTCGAGGAGCGGCTTGGACTGCGATTGCTGACACGCACGACCCGCAGCGTCGCGCCTACAGAGGCCGGCGAACGCCTGCTCCTCTCCATCGGACCGCGGCTCGACGAGATCGAAAGCGAGCTGGCTGCCTTGAGCGCGTTCCGGGAGAAGCCTGCAGGCACCATCCGCATCAATGCCGGCGAGCATGCGGCCGATACCGTCCTCTGGCCTGCCTTGGAAAAGCTGTTGCCCGATTATCCCGATATCAATGTCGAGATCATCGTCGACTACGGTCTGACTGACATCGTCGCCGAGCGTTACGATGCGGGGGTGCGGCTTGGAGAACAGGTGGCGAAGGACATGATCGCGGTGCGCATCGGCCCCGACATGCGCATGGCCGTGGTCGGCGCTCCCACCTATTTCGACACCAGGCCGAAGCCGCTAACGCCGCAGGACCTTACGGATCACAATTGCATCAATCTGCGCCTGCCGACCTATGGCAGCGTTTATGCATGGGAGTTCGAGAAGGGCGGCCGCGAGCTCAGGGTTCGCGTCGAAGGACAGTTGGTCTTCAACAATATAGCCCTGCGGCTGAACGCCGTGCTGGCTGGTCTTGGGCTGGCCTATATGCCGGAGGACTTGGTCGAGGCACATCTTGCCGAAGGGCGGCTGATGCGCGTCCTCGAGGATTGGTGTCTGCCGTTTTCCGGCTACCATCTCTACTATCCGAGCCGCAGGCATGCGTCGCCGGCTTTCGCCCTCGTCGTCGATGCACTTCGCTATCGAGGATAGACGGCCACTGTTTCGAGCCGCCCGGACAGGCATATATCCGCACCACGAGTGATCGGCTCTTGGCGGAAGCGAAATCATGCCCGCCGGTGATTTGACATTCCATCACTCGCCGCTAATTCACACTTGAAATTGAAGGAAACAGTGAATGAATACTGCGGCACCTGCCACGAAAGCTCGGACCGGCGTGTCCGGTTTGGATACAGTTCTGGCTGGGGGCCTTTCGCCGGGGCACGTTTTTCTCCTGGAGGGAAATCCGGGAGCTGGCAAAACGACGATTGCGCTGCAGTTCCTGATCGAAGGTGCACGGCTCGGCGAGCAGGGGCTCTACATCACCCTTTCGGAAACCGAGAGCGAACTTCGGGCCGGTGCCGCATCACACGGCATGGTCATCGATGGCAATATCGAGGTCTTCGAAGTCGTGCCTCCGGAAAGCCTGCTGGATGCCGACCAACAGCAGAGCCTGCTTTATTCCTCGGATCTTGAACTCGGAGAGACGACAAAGGAAATCTTTGCCGCTTTCGAGCGGATCAAGCCACGTCGCGTGGTTCTCGACAGTCTGTCGGAGATAAGGCTGCTCGCGCAAAGCTCGTTGCGCTACCGCCGGCAGATCCTCGCGCTCAAACATTATTTTGCCCGACAGGGAGCGACAGTGCTTCTCCTGGATGATCTGACGTCCGAGGTGCTCGACAAGACGGTGCACAGCGTCGTGCACGGTGTCATCCATCTCGAAGAGATGGCTCCGAGCTACGGCTCCGAGCGCCGACGTCTTAGGATCATAAAATATCGCGGACAGGCCTTTCGCGGCGGTTATCACGATTTCATCATCCAAACCGGCGGCGTTGTCGTCTTTCCGCGGCTCGTCGCCGCCGAACACAGGTCGAGCTACGCCCGCGATCAGATTTCCTGCAATATTGCGGAACTGGACCTTCTTCTGGGAGGTGGCCTCGAGCGAGGTTCCAGCACGCTCATCCTTGGTCCTGCCGGCACCGGCAAAAGCACTTTCTCGTTTCAATTCCTGGTGGCTGCGGTCGCGCGCGGCGAGAAAGTGGCGGCCTTCATTTTTGACGAGGAGCTAGGTCTGCTTTTTACGCGGCTGAAGGCGCTCGGAATTGATCTCGAAGCCATGCGAAACGCGGGCGATATTCACATCGAACAGCTCGATGCCGCCGAACTGTCGCCGGGCGAATTCGCCCACCGCGTGCGCAACTGCGTTGACAAGTCGGATGCGAAAACCGTCATCATCGATAGTATCAACGGTTATCAGGCTTCGATGCCAGATGAGAATTCGTTGGTTCTTCATATGCACGAGTTGCTGCAATATTTGAACAGGCAAGGCGCCAACACTTTCCTCACCGTTGCCCAACACGGGCTGGTCGGTGACATGAAGGCGCCTGTCGACGTCACCTACCTTGCCGACACCGTCATTCTGCTGCGCTACTTCGAGGCTGCGGGAAAGGTGCGGCGGGCAGTCTCGGTAATCAAGAAGAGGACCGGCTTTCACGAGGATACCATCCGGGAGTATCGCATAGACGCTTCCGGCTTGAGGTTCGGCGATCCCCTCGTCGGGTTCCAGGGTGTGCTTCGCGGCGTTCCCGAATTTGTCACGACCTCGACGCCGCTCCTCGCGACCGTTGGCGGGGATAGCGGCAATTCCTAATTCAGGCAAACCGAAAGCATTGATCTACACCCCCGCCGGTCGCGATGCCTGGGTGGCGAGATCGTTGGTCGATGAGGCCGGATTGGCATCGATTGCCGCCACCGACCTGCCTATGTTCGCCTCATCGCTCAGCGATGACGTCGCGCTTGGCGTCCTGACGGAGGAGGCCGTTCGCTCGAGCGATCTCAAGCCGATCGCCGCCTGGGTTTCGGCCCAGCCGAGCTGGTCAGACCTACCGTTCATCGTGCTCACCACACGTGGCGGCGGGCCTGAACGAAATCCGGCCGCTGCCAGGCTTTCCGAGGTTCTTGGCAACGTCACCTTCCTGGAAAGGCCGTTCCATGCGACCTCTTTCATCAGCGTGGCCCGTACGGCATTAAAAGGACGCCTGCGCCAATATGAAGCGCGAGCCCGGCTTGAGGCTCTGGGCGAGGGAGAGCGGCGGTTGCAAACGGCGCTCGCCGCCGGTCGTCTCGGGGCCTGGGAGCTGGAGCTGTCCTCGATGGCCTTGTCTGCCTCGGCGACCTGCAAGGCAATCTTCGGCCGAGGGCCGGATGACGACGTGACGCGCGACGATCTGATCGCAAGCATCCACCCCGACGACCGGGATCTTGTGCTGGAACGCTTGCGCCGGACGATTGATACCGGACGCGACTATTCGATCGAGCACAGGACAATCTGGCCGGATGGATCGCTGCATTGGACCGAGGTCCATGCGCAGCTCTATTCCGATAGATATGGTTCCGCCAAGAAACTCGTTGGCGTCTGTTCCGATACTACCGTCCGAAAGACCATCGAGGAAAATCTGAGACGGCTCAATGAAAACCTAGAAGAGCGTGTGAGGGAACGGACTAAAGAGGTCAATACCGCTCACCAGACCCTGCTCCAGGAAGTCGCCCAGCGTGAAAGAGCCGAGGAGCAGCTTCGCCAATCGCAAAAGATGGAGGCGATCGGCCAACTGACCGGCGGCGTCGCCCACGATTTCAACAATTTGCTGATGGTCGTTCTCGGAAATCTGGAGCTGCTCGGCAAGCACGTTGCCGGAGATGCCAAGGCGACGCGTCTGGTCGAGGGCGCCATTCAGGGCGCGCGGCGTGGGGCGGCGCTGACGCAGCGGCTGCTGGCTTTTGCCAGACAGCAGGATCTGCAGGTCAAGCCCATCGATCTGGCCGAGCTGGTCTCCGGCATGAACGACCTGTTGCGGCGCTCGGTCGGATCCTCGATCAGCATCGAAACCGTCCTGCCGGCGACGCTGCCGCCGGCGCTGGTCGATGCGAACCAGCTCGAACTGGCGCTGCTCAATCTTGCGGTCAATGCCCGCGATGCGATGCCGGATGGCGGGACGCTGTCCATATCGCTGCGTGAGGAGCAGGTGGTCGGTGATGACGGCGCTCTCGGCGAGGGGGCCTATGTTGTGTTGGCGGTGGTCGACAGCGGCACCGGCATGGACGCGGAGACGCTGAAGAAGGCAGTCGATCCATTTTTCTCGACCAAGGAACTCGGAAAGGGCACGGGCCTAGGCTTGTCGATGATCCACGGACTGGCCGTTCAGCTCAATGGTGCACTTCGTCTGACCAGCGAGCTTGGAGTGGGAACGACCGCCGAGCTGTGGCTTCCGGCGACCCAACGGCGCCCCGAGCGGGCGATCGAAGCGGAATTGCCCATTCCGCAAGCTGCGTCCAGACTGAAGATACTTCTGGTCGACGACGATGCCTTGATCGCCATGAGTTCGGTCGACATGCTTGAAGATCTCGGCCACGAGGTCGTCGAAGCAAACTCCGGCTCGCAGGCACTGGAACTGATCAGCAGCGGCCAGCATTTCGACCTTGTCATAACCGACTATTCGATGCCTGGCCTGACCGGCGCACAGCTTGCCCAGGCCGCGCGGGACATTCATCCGGCATTGCCGATCGTGCTGGCGACAGGTTACGCCGATCTTCCTGCCGGCACCGATATCGATCTTCCGAGATTAGCAAAGCCCTATGACCAGGCTCAGCTCGCCAAGGAAATCGCCAAGGCGATGGCAAGCGAAACGGTTCCGCTTCTGAGGTCCGGCAGCGACGCAGGTGGTTCAAAGCCTCGCCTGTCCAAGGCCAACGATGTCAGCGATGAAATCGGCGATGGCGCCTGTGTCGTCTAGATCGAAGACCGGCAGGGCCGTATCGGTGACGGCATGATCGGCGGCGATGGCGCAGATATGGGGATCGCTCGGCGCCAACGGTTCACGATTTGCCGCCTCTAGGCGGCGGGCCTCGATCTTGGGGATCGGCTCGCGCTTGTATCCTTCGATCAGCACGAGGTCGCAGGGGGCGAGGCGGGCGAGGATCTCCTCGAACTCAGGTTCCGGCGCACCGCGCAGCTCGTGCATGATGGCGTAGCGGGTGCCGGAGACGATGGTGACCTCATGAGCGCCGGCCTGGCGGTGGCGGTAGCTGTCGGCCCCGACCTTGTCGATGTCGAAATCATGATGGGCGTGCTTGATCGTCGAGATCTTGTAGCCGCGGCGGGTGAACTCGGTCACCAGCCGGACGGCGAGACCCGTCTTGCCCGAGTTCTTCCAGCCGGCGATGCCGAAGATTTTCGGTGCGGTCATGCGCGAAGGGCCTCCAGCCAGCGTTCCGCCTCGACGAGATCGTCGGGCGTGTTGATGTTGAAGAAGGGATCGAGCAGGCTGGCACGGGTCGGATGCAGCGGGAACGCCACTTCCGTAACGTCATGCCGTAACAGGAAGTCTCGCACGCGGCGCTTGTCGTCGGTGGCGATCCAGGCTTCGAGATCGGCGGCCAGCGTCACCGGCCAGAGCCCGAAGACGGGATGGCTGCGGCCCTCGGAGGCGGCAACGGCAATCTGCGAAGGGTGCTCGACCGCTGCCGCCAGCCGGGCGACGAGATCGGCCGGGAAGAACGGGCAATCCACCGAGACGGTGACGACATGGGTGATCGAGGGCAGGCCGGCGGCATAGACCATCGCCGCATGGATGCCGGCCATCGGCCCGGCTTTGCCGGGAAAACGGTCGGGAAGGATAGGCACGGCTTCGGGGGAGGCATCGGCATTGACGGCAACGAGCAAGGCCTGCTGCGAGAGGCGGGTCAGCACATGGCGGAGCAGGCTCTCGGTCCCAAGCATCACGCCCGCCTTGTCGCGGCCCATGCGCTGCGAGCGGCCGCCGGCCAGGACGACGCCTGCTATATGAGATTTATCCAACGAGAACTCAGCCATCATCCTTCCTCAAACCGGCGCGCGCGGCGCGGATTCCTGCGCGATCGGCGATACGCGGCGCTTGGCCTCACGATAGAACGTATAGAGGCCGGAGGCGATGACGATCGCAGCCCCCACGAGTGTCCAGCTGTCAGGCACTTCGGCGAAGAAAAAGAAGCCGAGCACAGAAGAGAAGATCAGGCTGGTATAGCGGAATGGCGCGACGAAGGAGATTTCGCCGGTGCGCATGGCGAGGATGACCGACTGGTAGCCAACGAGCACCAGCACCGAGGCGAGCGCGAGATGCCTAAGGGCAGCGGCGCTGACCGGCTGCCAGCCGCCGAGCACCGGGATGAGGAGCGCGCCGAAGAAGGAGGCTGATATGGCGGTGATGACGGTTATCATCAGCGAGGGAATCTCGGGACTGATGCTCCGGGTGGCGAGATCGCGGCCGGCCGTCGTCAGCACCGCGGCGACGCAGAGGAGGGCGGCGGCGGTGAATCCCTCAGGGCCGGGGCGGATGATGATCATCACGCCGACGAGGCCGACGAGGATCGCCGACCAACGCCGCCAGCCGACCGGCTCGCCGAAGAAGAGGGCAGCGCCGAAGGTGACGACCAACGGCAGCGATTGCAGGATCGCCGAGGCATTGGCGATCGGCATCATGCCGAGCGCGGTGATATAGGTGACGGCGGCGAGCGCCTCGCAGATGATCCTGAAGATGATCATCGGCTCCAGCACGATGCGCCAGGAACGCAGCGCGCCCATTCTCCAGGCGATCAGATAGACGAGCAGGCTGGTGAAGAGGCCGCGGAGGAACATGATCTCGCCGGCGTTCATATAGGCGATCACCGATTTGGACAGAGCGTCGCTTGCGGAAAAACCGGCCATCGCCAAGCTCATATAGATGGCGCCCTCAGTATTGCGTGACCGCGGCATGAAGAGATTCCCGTTACCTGTGCGCTCCTTTTAGTCGCGAAGATGCATGAAGGGAATCGGATGAATGTCACACAAAGCATAAATCGATGATGCAGTGCACAATACGCTGACGTCAACGCAGGCGTGTGAGTGGAGATCGCCGCAAATCCCCGTTTTATAAGATGAATTCCGATATTTCCGACGCCGCAATCAAGGCGTCGATGAGGACGCGCCGTCGAGCTGCCGGTTCGGCCATAGGCGTTTTTCTCTTCCTGCGCGGGAAACGGGTGGCTGCATCGCCTGATGTTTGAGCATCTCAGATCTCGCAACAACCCAGGAGAGACCGATATGACACTTCTTAACGACAAGATCGCAATCATCACCGGCGCAAGCTCCGGCATCGGTCGCGCGGCGGCGAAACTCTTTGCGCGGCAAGGCGCCAAGCTTGTGGTCACCGGCCGGCGGCAGGATGCGCTCGATGCCGTCATCACAGAAATCGAGGCGGAGGGCGGACAGGCCGTCGCCATATCAGGCGATGTCAGGGACGAGGCGCTGCAGGCAAGGCTCGTCGAGACGGCAGTCTCACGTTTCGGTGGGCTCGACATCGCCTTCAACAATGCCGGCATCCTCGGTGAGATGGGGCCGGTCGCCGGGCTGTCGCTGGAGGGCTGGCGCGAGACGATCGAGACCAATCTCACCGCCGCCTTCCTCGGCGCCAAGTACCAGTCGGCGGCGATGGAAAAAGGCGGCGGATCGCTGATCTTCACCTCGACTTTCGTCGGCCACACCGTCGGCATGCCTGGCATGGCCGCCTATGCGGCGAGCAAGGCGGGGCTGATCGGCTTCGTGCAGGTGCTCGCCGCCGAACTCGGAGCGCAGAAGATCCGCGTCAACGCGCTGCTTCCCGGCGGCACCGACACGCCCGCCAGCATCACCAACGCGCCTGATGCCACGCCGGAGGTGCTCGCCTTCGTGGAGGGGCTGCATGCGCTGAAACGCATGGCGCAACCCGAAGAGATCGCCAATGCGGCGCTTTTCCTGGCCTCCGACATGTCGAGCTTCGTGACCGGCACGGCGATGCTGGCAGATGGTGGGGTTTCGATCAGCCGAACATAGGGCGGCGAGGAACGGTGCCGTCACGGTCATCACTGCGGCACGATCTTTGTTGCGGCGGGCTATGCCGCCGCAACAAAGGCATCGATCAAGCGACTTCGCGTATGTCTCTTTCTGCCTGGCGGTCGAGATAGGTGACCAGGTCCTCGATGGTGACGAGGGGGAGGTTGTGGCGTTCGGCAAAGAGCGTGAGTTCGGGCAGGCGGGACATGGTTCCGTCGTCGTTGGCGACTTCGCAGATGACGCCGGCGGGGACCCTTCCGGCGAGGCGGGCGAGATCGACGGCGGCTTCGGTGTGGCCGGGGCGGCCGAGGACGCCGCGGGGGTTGGCGCGCAGCGGAAAGATGTGGCCGGGGCGGGCGAAATCGGCGGGCTTCGCGCGATCGTCGACCAGGGCGCTGACGGTGGCGGCACGGTCCGCCGCCGAAATGCCCGTCGTCGTGCCGTTGAGATAATCGACCGAGACCGTGAAGGCGGTTTTGTGCGATTCCGTGTTGTTGGGCACCATCAGCGGAATATCGAGCGCATCGAGGCGCTCGCCTTCCATGGCGATGCAAACGAGGCCACGGGCGTGGGTCATCATGAAAGCGATTGTTTCCGGGGTGACGGCATCGGCCGCGACCACGATATCGCCTTCGTTTTCCCGGTTCTGGTCGTCGACGACGACGACCATCTTGCCGCTGGCGATGGCTGATATGGCATCTTCAATTCTTGCGATAGTCATGCTGTCTGGCCTTTCAAGGGTTATGTCAGCGGGCTGACATGGTCTGCTCGGCTCAATCCGTGAGCGAGCCTTCTGCCCTTGGGCGAACAAACGTCAGCCGACTCCAGGATGGAGTGCGACTGCCCGTGTTGTCCTCTTCCATCCGGACTATACCGTCGGCTCCGGCATCTCACCGGATCTGCTGACCTTCAGGCAGCTAGCTGCCTGAAGCGCTCGCGGGCTCCAGGATTGCTCCTGATACCGCCGGTGGGGAATTACACCCCGCCCTGAGAACATTTCAAAGATAGGATCAAAAACAGGCAGATGGCAAGGTCACTCGACGGGCAAAAATGCAAAGCTGCCCTAACGCCGGCGGACACACTGTTCACACGGAGGCGACGACCGTGTCGCCTTCCGCTCTTCACGGACGGTATGATCTTTGTTCCATGCATGTCGTTGTCCCAAAACCGCTACACACTTTTGGGCGACATGCATCAGGACATGATCAGGCCGCCGTCGACATTGATCGTCTGGCCGGTGATATAGGCGGCATCCTCGCTGGCGAGGAAGGTCACCAGGCCGGCGACGTCTTCGCCGGAGCCGGCCCGTTTCATCGGGATGCCCTCGACCCATTCCTTCATCAGTTCGCCGGGGGCGTAGTTGCCGAGCAGCTTGCCCCAAGCCTGGTCGTTATAGGCCCACATGTCGGTCTCGATGATGCCGGGGCAGAAGGCGTTGACGGTGATCTTCTCGATCGCGACTTCCTTGGCCAGGCTCTGGGTGATGCCGACGACGCCCATTTTCGAGGCGGCATAATGCGGCGTGTAGATAAAGCCGTCGCGGGCCTGGCCGGAGGCCGTGTTGATGATGCGGCCGCCGCGCTTGTGCTTGCGCATTCTTGATATCGCCTCCTGGGCGCAGAGGAAGACGCCCTTGGTGTTGACGGCCATGACCTTGTCCCATTCGTTTTCGGTCAGGTCCTCGACGCGGGCGATGGTGATGACGCCGGCATTCTGGATCGAGACGTCGACCGAGCCGAATTCCTTCTCGGCGGCATCGTAGAGGGCCGTGACGCTCGCTTTGTCGGTGACGTCGCCGATAAAGGAGATCGCCTTGCCGCCTTCGGCCGGATCTGTTCGGCAACGCCGTGAACCAGATCCTCGTTGGCCGAGACGACGAGATTGGCGCCTTCTTTCGCAAAGCGTTTGGCGATCGCCGCTCCGATGCCGCGGCTACCCCCGGTAATGACGACAGTCTTCTGCTCAAAGCGTTTCATGCTCTTTCCTTGTGTCCGTCGATAAACAGCAAATCTGGGTGCGACCTACCATGCGATCATTATTGGAGCGCAACCGGTTGTCGCAAATTCAGGCAGTCTTGAGCGCCGATGACGACGCCCCGAGCCATCCGCCCGTTCGATCGGCGTGAAGGGCGGGCAGACGACGATATCGCACGCCGTCATACCCGTTGGTCCCTTCAGCGCCTCGATCTCAGCCAGGGAGGAAGCGAGACCGTGCATTTTCCGGCGGCAATGAGCTTTCTCATCGCATCACCAGCAGCAGAAACCGCCGTCGACGAGCAGATCGACGCCGGTCACGAAACTTGCCGCATTCGACAGCAGGAACACCGCCGGACCTACCATCTCATCCACCGCTGCCATTCGCTGCATCGGCGTCTGCTCTTCGAAGAGCTTGGTCTGGTGGACCATCTCGGGACGGGTGTTCATGGGCGTTGCCGTGTATCCGGGGGAGATGGTGTTGACGCGAATGCCGCGGTCGACCCATTCCATCGCCATAGACTTCGACATGTGGATCACGCCCGCCTTGGAGGCGTTATAGTGCGCTTGGCTCAGTCCCCGGTTTACGATCACGCCGGACATGGAAGCGATGTTGACGATGGAGCCGCGTCCATTCTTCAGCATGGCGCGAGCCTCGGCCTGGCAGGAAAGAAAGACGCCTTTCAGGTTGATATCCATCAACGTCTGATATTGGTCCTCCTCCATCTCTTCCGCCGCGTTCGCGTTGGCGATGCCCGCCGCGTTGACTGCAAGTGTCAATGGGCCGAGATCGGCCTCGGTACATGCTATTGCCTCTCCAAGGGAAGACTTGCTCGTGACATCCGCCGCGATCTGGATCGAGCGGCGGCCGGCGGCGCGAATATGTTCAGCCGTTTTGGCCAGCCCGTCGTCGGTTCGACGGTCGAGCAGCGCCACGTCGGCGCCGCATTGCGCAAGGCCGATGGCAATGCGCTGACCAATGCCGCTGCCGGCTCCGGTAACGATGGCAACCTGGCCGCTGAGATCGAAAAGCTTCGGGGCGTTCAGAGTGATGTCGGACACCGCTCTTCCTTTCTCTGTCTGTTTAGATGGTGGCTAGCTCCATGACCGAAACGTCATTTGCCTGGTCACGATTGAGAATCCCCGCCTGCTTGCCTTGCGCAAGCACGAGAATGCGATTGGAGACTCCGAGAACTTCTTCGAGGTCCGAGCTTACGACGATGACCGCGACGCCCTGTTTGGCAAGATTGACGATGATGTCGTAGATGCCCGCTCGGGCGCCGACGTCGATGCCTCTCGTCGGTTCGTCGAGCACGACGACCTTGGGATCGCGCATGAGCCACTTCGCGATCACGACCTTCTGCTGGTTGCCGCCGGATAGGTCCGAGGCGTGCTGTTCAGCACGGCCCTTTACCCCGAACTTGGCAACTGCTTTTTCTGCAAAGGAGCGCTTGACGCGCGGCGTGATCCAACCGCCGCCGAGTTTGTCAAGATTGGCATAGATAATGTTCTCGCTGATCCGGTGCCCGACGATCAGGCCTTGCTCCTTGCGGTCTTCCGGAACCATCACGATACCCTTGGCGATCGCGTCCGCCGGATCTCGCAGCCTCAGTTCCTCGCCTTCCAGCTTGATCGAACCAGCACTGATTGGGTCTGCTCCCGAAATCGCACGCACCAGTTCGGTGCGGCCGGCACCGACCAATCCGGCGATTCCGAGAATTTCCCCGGCCCGAACCTCGAAGGTAACCTCACGGAACGAGTTGTCCGGCGAGCTCAGCCCGGACACCTGGAGTACCGGACGATCTGTCGGAACCGGCAGGGTAGGGAACAAGCGGTCAAGCGGGCGCCCGACCATGCTCTCGACAATCGTTCGCACCGGGGTCGCGCTGTCTGAGAATTCTTGCACCCGCTCCCCGTCACGCAGAACGACGATCCGGTCGGTTATCTGCTTGATCTCTTCCATGCGGTGGGAAATATAGACGATGCCGACGCCTTCTGAGCGAAGCTTCCGAACCTGTTCGAAGAGAGCTTCCGTCTCCGCGCCGCCAAGGGCGGCTGTCGGCTCATCGAGGATCAGGAGCTTTGCGTTGAGAGCCAGCGCCTTGGCGATCTCGATAAGTTGCTGATTTGCCGTGGAAAGGCCGGCGACCGTCCGCGTTGCGGGGATGTGAAGGTTCAAGCGAGCGAGCTGGTCCTGGGCCCGGCGAACCATCTGGGCGCGGTCGACGACGCCGTTCTTCATCGGCCAACGTCCGATGAAGACGTTTTCCGCGATCGACAGCTGCGGCAGAAGCAGCAGCTCCTGATGGATCAGCACAACGCCCTTGTCGATCGCTTCCCTTGGGGTGGCCGGGGCATAAGGCTGCCCCAGCCACGTCATTGATCCTTCGGATGGTGTGCGGGACCCGGCGATGATGCCCGATAGCGTTGACTTGCCTGCTCCGTTTTCACCGAGAAGTGCAACTACCTCGCCCGGATAGACGTCCAAGCTGACATTCTTCAGAACCTGGAGCGGCCCATACCATTTGGATATGCCCTTCAGGGAAAGAACTGGATCAGTCACGGCACACCTCCTCTAGACCTCGACTTCATTACGGATGGTTGGCGATGAAGCCTGCGACATTTTCCTTGGTTGTCAGCGTGGCATCCAGGAGTTGGACCGGCGGCACCTTTTCTCCGGCGACAAGCTTGGCGGCATTTTCAACCGCGTCGCGGCCCATCTTCTGCGTCTGCTGGGTCGCCGTTACGTTGAAGACGCCCTTGCTGAGTGCTTCGAGAGCTGCGGTGTCACCATCGAAGCCGCCAACCACGATCTTCTGGGAAGGGTTGGCGACCTTGATCGCCTGCGCGGCGCCAAGTGCGAGGCCGTCGGCCTGAGCGAACACGATCGAAACGTCCGGATTTGCCTGCAGCATATTCTGCATGATCTGGAATCCTTCGTCCTGGCTCCAGATGTTCGAGAACTGCTCGGCGACAACCTTGACATCAGGATATGCCTTGAGAGATTCAGCGCAGCCCTTCGAACGATCGACTTCCGGCGTCGTGCCCTTCTGGCCGTGGATGATGACCATCTTCCCCTTGCCGCCGGCTTCCTTCAGGATGTAGTCGCACACGGCTTTGGCAGACGCGACGGAATCCGTTGCAAGGAAGGTATCGCCGGGTGCTCCCTCGGCGTTGCGGTCGACGTTCACGACCGGAATACCAGCGCTCTTGGCGAGTTTGACCGGAACGGTCGCAGCCGCCGCACCTGCCGGAATGTAGATCAGCGCGTCGATCTTCTGGGTCAGGAGGTCCTGGATCTGATTGACCTGCGTCGGCCCGTCGCCCTTTGCGTCGACCGTGATGACTTCGATGCCGCGCTTCTTGGCTTCGGCTTCGACGGATTGCTTGATCTGGTTGAAGAAGTTTGCCTGAAGGTTGGCAACGGCCAGGCCGAGCTTTTTCAGTTCCGCCGCGTGTACGGGGCCGAGCATGAGACCGAGCAGGGCAGCAGACGCGAGCATGGTGCGCGCAATTTTCATTGTATTTCCTCCGTTGTTAGATGGAACCCTCGGGTATGTCCTCCCCCTCGGGGTATTGATCCGACCCAAATTTTTGGGGCGGATTCCTGGTCCGCCGACGCGGCGGACCCCGTTCGTCAGGCGCGACGCCGACGAATGGTCTCCGCGCCGACCGCGAGCACGATGACGATGCCGATGATCACTTGCTGCAGGAACGGCGAGACGTTGAGAAGATTGAGCCCGTTGCGAAGGACGCCGATGATGAGAACGCCGATCAGTGTTCCACCGATACCGCCCGCGCCGCCGGAGAGCGAAGTCCCGCCGATGACGACCGCGGCAATGGTGTCCAACTCATAGCCCAGACCGCTGGACGGCTGGACGGAATCCAGTCTGGCGGCGAGCACGATGCCTGCGAGCCCCGCAAGGACTGAACTTGCGACGTAGACGCCAATCGTCACGAGCGGGACGTTGATGCCCGCCAGCCGCGCGACTTCCGGATTTCCTCCCACCGCGTAGAGCATGCGACCTTCGGACCGGAAATGCAGGAAAAGCCACGCCGCAAGAACAACCGCAAGCATCAGAAACACAGTGGCTGTCAACACGCCGAAATGGCGATCGATTGCCAGCATCATGAACCAGTCGGGGAATCCGACGATCTGCTGGCCGTCCGTGATCATATTTGCAACGCCGCGAGCCGCGGACATCATCGCAAGAGTGGCAATAAACGCTGGAACCCTGAACTGCGTCACCAGAAGTCCGACGATCAGGCCTGAAACGCCCGATGCGACCAGAGCAAAAGCGATCCCGACCGGCAGCGGTAGGCCGGCGACATTCGCAGTCCAGCCCATGACCATCATCGCAAGAGCGAGTGCCGAGCCGACGGAGAGATCGATCCCGCCGATCAGAATGACAAAGGTCATACCGACGGCCATGATGCCGAGGACAGTGATCTGATCGAGGATGTTGAGACCGTTCCGAACCGAAAGAAACGTGTCTGTGCTGAGGCTCAGAAAGACGCACAGCGCGAGCAGTCCGACGAGTGGGCCGGTAGCTCCCTTGAGCTTGCTCAGCCAGGCTCCAGACGAAAGCCTCTGTTCATTGATATCGAGCGCCACCATTGCTCCTCCATATGCGTAGGCTTGTATCCGATATTTGTGCATTTCAGAATAATTATTCATGCTTGCTGGAAAATTCATTAACAACTTGCTATCGGGCTGTCAATAAGGTTTCCTCTGGTGTGTGCTCCTCACGGACTGCTTAAGGGGCTTGACTAATCGGTCTGTTATGCAAAAATATTGATGATTGAATATTTATGCATGGAGGGATTAATGAATCCGATAGAACTTGAGCGCATCGCTCGCCAGATCCGATTGCGCGATCTCCAGGCGGTCTTTGAAGCGGGCGCCGGCCATATTGGCGGCGAGATGTCGGTCATCGACATTTTGACGGCTCTCTATTTTCGTGTGCTGAATGTTTGGCCGGATCAGCCCAAACATCCCGACCGCGACAGGTTCGTTCTTTCAAAGGGGCATACCGCATGCGCGCTGTATGTAACGCTGGCGAAACGCGGCTTTATCCCAGAGGATGAGATTTCCACCTTCTTGCAGCCGCATTCGAGGCTGAACGGGCATCCAAATTGCAACAAGGTTCCTGGCGTCGAGACGAATACCGGGCCGCTCGGCCACGGTCTCCCGGTCGCGGTAGGGATGGCGATAGCTGCCAAGCTCTCAGGCGCGAAATTTCACACCTATGTCGTGACTGGCGACGGTGAGATGCAGGAGGGCTCAAACTGGGAAGCGATCATGGCGGCAGCTCAGTTCAAGCTCGACAACTTGACGTTGGTCATCGATCACAACAGGTTCCAACAGGGCGCCGCCTTGGCCGAAACCAATGATCTCGCCCCGCTTCGTCCGAAGCTTGAAGCGTTCGATTGGGAAGTCAGCGAAATCAACGGCAACAACATGAGCGAAATCGTTCCTGCTCTCGAACACCGCGGGTCAAGACCACATTGCATCGTCGCCCATACCAACAAGGGCCATGGAATATCGTTTATGCAGGACCGGGTCGACTGGCACCACAAGGTACCGAGCAGGGAACAATACGAAATCGCATTGGCAGAATTGTCGGAGGCACTGTAATGAACGCGCCAATAAACGCATCCAAGCTCTACGATTGCCGCGACGCATTCGCTGCTACGCTTGAGCGGCTGGCCGCCGAAAACGAGACGATCGTTGCCGTCTGCAACGACTCCGTAGGCTCCTCCAAGCTCGGCGGTTTCAAGGCGAAGTTTGGAGAGCGCCTCGTCAATGTCGGTATCGCTGAGCAGAACATGGTAGGGGTTGGGGCAGGCCTCGCCAATGGCGGCCGCCTTCCGTTCGTGTGCGCCGCCGCTCCGTTTCTAACAGGACGGTCGCTGGAGCAGATCAAGGCCGATATTTCGTATTCGAATGCCAACGTCAAGCTGGTCGGCATTTCTTCCGGAATGGCGTATGGCGAACTCGGCCCGACCCATCATTCGATCGAAGACTTCGCCTGGACACGGGTTCTGCCTAATCTTCCGGTCATCGCGCCTTGTGACCGCATCGAAACAGCTGCTGCGGTTGAATGGGCCGCGGCCTACAACGGCCCCTGCTTCCTGCGTCTGTCTCGCGTAGGTGTGCCTGATCTGCTTCCGGAGGGTCACAAGTTCGAACTTGGCAAGGCAAATCTGCTTCGCCAGGGTTCCGACGTCACCCTGATCGCAAACGGCACTTTGACTCATCGCATTTTGAAGGCGGCTGAAATCCTCGCAGACCGCGGCATCAATGCCAGGGTGCTCAACCTCGCAACGGTTCGTCCGATCGACGAAGAGGCTATCATCGCCGCGGCGAAGGAAACCGGAGCGATCGTTACAGCCGAAGAGCATTCGATCTTTGGCGGGCTCGGTTCCGCGGTAGCCGAAGTGGTCGTCGACAATGCCCCAGTCCCGATGAAACGTCTTGGAGTGCCCGGCGTCTACGCTCCGACCGGTTCGGCAGAGTTCCTGCTCGACGAATTCGGAATGGCGCCGTCCGCAATCGCCGACGCCGCGCAGTCGCTGATCAGGCGCAAGTAACTGGGATCACGCGACTTTTGTTCTTACGCAATTCCGGACGGAAAACCGCTTGGCACTTTTCCTGGAATTGCTCTAGCCGGGACGCTTTTGTCGCCCCGGCCGCCACCTGATCTGGGGAGGATAGAATGCGGGCAATTCTGGCAATCGACCAGGGCACGACCAATTCAAAGGCAGTTCTGGTTTCCGAAAAGGGAGAAATCGTCGGCAGAGGTTCGGCTCCTGTCGGCATTTCCTATCCGAAGCCGGGCTGGGTCGAACAAGACCCACGCCGGCTCTACGCATCGGTCTGCGAAGCGATCGACGCCTGCCTGAAGGCTGGCCCCGATGTGGCTATCGAGGCGGTGGCCATTTCCAACCAGCGCGAGTCTGTCACTGCCTGGGACGCCGAAACGGGAGACGCGCTTGGACCGGTGGTAAGCTGGCAGTGTCGTCGTACGGCACAGGATTGCGAACGTCTCATTGCCGAAGGCCGCCTTGACCGTGTGCAGGCGCTCACAGGCCTGCCATTGGATCCGATGTTCCCGGGTTCGAAATTCCGATGGCTGCTCGACCGTATTCCGGCCGGGCGATCGGTGCGGCTGGGAACGGTCGACAGTTGGCTCGTCCACTGCCTGACCGGCGGGCGTCGGCATGTTTGCGACGCTTCGAATGCTGCCAGGAGCCAGTTGTTCGATCTCCGGGAGCAGAGATGGAGCGAGGAACTTGGCGAGATCTTCGGCGTAGATATCGCGCTCCTGCCCGAGGTACTCGACAGTTCTGCCGATTTCGGCCGAACGCAAGGATTGCCTGGGGTGCCGGATGGCACTCCGATAATGGCTGCGATCGGAGACAGCCACGCAGCCCTGTTCGGTCATGGAGCATTCAAGCCGGGTGACGGGAAGGTGACCTTCGGAACCGGCTCTTCGGTAATGACGACGCTGCCGCGGTTCATTCCCCCACGGAATGGCGTCACAACCACCGTCGCATGGCGTATCGAGGGAAAGCCGACTTTCGCTTTCGAAGGCAATATTCTCGTTTGCGCCGCCAGTCTCCCCTGGATGGCAGGCATTCTCGGCCTTTCGGACGTGGCGGCCCTTGTCGAACTTGCGGCGAGCGCTGAGCCGGGGGGACCTGGCTTCGTGCCAGCATTCGTCGGACTGGGCGCACCCTATTGGAACTCCGACGCCCGTGCCCTGTTCTCCCAGATCAACTTCAATACGACACGTGCGCAAATGGCTCGGTCGGTCACCGACTCGATCGCCTTGCAGGTGCATGACGTGATCGCGGCCATGCGGGCACAGAGTGGCGGCGAGCTTGGCGCGCTCTACGTGGATGGTGGGCCGAGCCAGAACCGCTTTCTGATGCAGTGTGTCTCGAACCTCATCGAACATCCGGTAATCCAATGCGAAGCCCCCGAGGCGTCGGCTTTGGGGGCTGCTTATCTGGCGGGGCTTTCACTCGGCTTGTGGAGCGATCTCCAGATGATCGCGGAGTTGCCGCGAAACGCCCAAATCATTGAGCCGCAACCCCAGGATCGCGCGGGGCTTCTCGATACCTGGAATGATGCGCTTGCCCGCTCGACGGCCCGCGAAACACAGGCTAAAGGTGAATAAAAATTCACTCTGGGATTAGCGATGACTCGCCTTAACGAACTCCGCCTGATTTCAAGGGTCGCCCAGATGTACCATATGGAGGGACGGCGACAGGCAGAGATCGCACAGCACCTTCGCCTGTCGCAGGCGACGGTGTCGCGCATGCTTAAGCGTGCCGAGGCTGAAGATATCGTGCGAACCAGCGTGATCCCTCCCGCCGGTACCTACAGCGAGCTTGAGGGTGCGCTTCGCGAGAAATACGATCTGCCTGAGGCGATCGTCGTTGAGTGCACGGAAGATCGGGACGGAGCGATCATGGCCCGTATCGGTGAGGCAGCGGCTCATCTCTTGGAAGTGACGCTTGCGCCCGGGGAAATCATCGGCGTTTCGAGTTGGAGCCAGACCATTTTCAAGATGGTTGAGAACATTCATCCTCAGAAGAGCGCTCAGGCGAAATACGTCGTCCAGACCCTTGGAGGCATGGGGGATCCTTCAGTGCAGACGCATGCGACGCAGCTTACCACGCGGCTCGCGCGCCTGACTGGCGCCGAGCCGAAACTGCTCGCCGTGCAGGGTGTTACGTCGTCCAGAGAGGCAAAGCTTCTTATGCAGGCCGACCCGTTCGTCCGCGAGACGATGGACCTGTTCGGCAGCATAACGCTTGCGATTGTCGGAATCGGAGCAGTCGAACCGTCCGAACTTCTCGCACGGTCCGGCAACATCTTTTCGTCTCGCGAACTGTCCGATCTCGCGGAAGCGGGAGCCGTCGGCGATATCTCTCTTCGCTTCTTCGATAAGAACGGCAAGCCGGTCAAGACGCCCCTGGACGACCGGGTTATCGGCCTTCCACTTGAGGATCTCGAACGAGTGGACCGGGTCATTGCTCTTGCCGGCGGATCCAAAAAGACTGACGCGATTGCAGGCGCGCTCCGCGTGGGGGTCATCGATATGCTTGTTACAGACAAGTTTACCGCGCAGCGATTGATCAGCTGATAAGGCAGACTGATTTTGCCAACTTCAATGCGCCGTCCCATCCACGATTACGTGGTCGTGATCCAGCGAGCATTTCTCCACCCGGGCCTCGACCCGGTAGATCTCCCGCAGCATTTCGGCGGTGACGACGTCGCGGGGGGAGCCGCAGGCGTGCATGCGGCCGTTGGCGATGACGAGGACCTTGTCGGCGAAGCGCAGCGCCTGGTTAAGGTCGTGGATGGCGATCAGCACGATCATGCCCTTGGTACGGGCCTGGCGGCGCATGAAGTCGAGGACCTCGACCTGGCGGTGAAGGTCGAGCGCGCTGGTCGGCTCGTCCATCAGCATGATCTCCGGCTCGCGCACCAGCGCCTGGGCGATCGAGACGAGCTGGCGCTGGCCGCCGGAAAGCGCGCCGAGATCGCGGAAGGCGATGGCTGTGATATCCAATGCCTTCATGATCTCGTCGATGAAGCGCAAATCGCTGTCGCTGACGGCCCAGGACTTGCCCTGCTTGCGGGCAAGCAGGATGGATTCATAGACTGTCAGCACCGCGTTTGCCGAGGTATCCTGCGGCATGTAGCTGATGGCGTTTTTCGTCTTCGATCCTTCGACCACGACATGACCCGGCCCTTTGAGCAGGCCGGTGATGCGCTTGAAGAGCGTCGACTTGCCGGCAGCATTCGGGCCGATCACCGCCACGACCTCGCCTGATTTAATCACCGGCGTCGTCACGTCTTCGACGAAGAGCTTGCGGCCGTGATAGGCGCCGACCGATTGCAACTGAAGCGCTACCACGACCGGCTCCTGTTCGAGAGGATGAGCGAGAAGAAGAAGGGCACGCCGACCAGCGCGGTGATGATGCCGATCGGGAAGACGACACCCGGGATGATCGACTTCGAGACGATCGAGGTCAGCGACAGGAGCAGCGCGCCTGACAGGATCGAGCCCGGCAGGAAGAAGCGCTGATCCTCGCCGAGGATCATGCGTGATATATGCGGCCCGACAAGGCCGACGAAACCGATTGTGCCGACGAAGCTGACCGGCACTGCGGCGAGCAGCGAGACCACGAGCATGGTCTCAAGCCGGATGCGGCGGACATTGACGCCGAAGCTCGCGGCCTTGTCTTCGCCGAGGCGGATCGCGGTCAGCGCCCAGGCGTTACGGGCAAAGAGCGGCAGGGCGATCAGGAGAACGGTAAGCGTTACCCAGATCTTCGGCCAGGTGGCCTTGGTGAGGCTGCCCATCGTCCAAAAGACGACAGCCGACAGCGCCTGTTCTGAGGCGAGATATTGCAGGAAGGCGAGCAACGCATTGAAGGTGAAGACCAGCGCGATGCCGAGCAGTACCACCGTCTGCACCGAGACGCCGCGAGCCTGCGAGACGAAATGGATGAAGAGCGTGGCAATCAACGCCATGATGAAGGCATTGACCGGCACGAGCAGGCCGGCTGCAACAGGCAGAAGCGGAACGCTGGTGACGATCGCCAGTGCTGCGCCGAAGCTTGCCGCGGCCGAAATGCCGAGCGTGAAGGGGCTGGCGAGCGGATTGGCGAGGATCGTCTGCATCTGCGCGCCGGCGACGGAGAGCGATGCGCCCACGACGATCGCCATCACGGCAACCGGCATGCGGATGCCCCAGACGACGGCCCGCACCTGATCGGACACGGAGGAGGGGTTGAGAAGGGCGGAGACAACCTCGGTAAGACTATAGCGGGCCGGCCCCCAGGCGAGATCGACGGCGAAGGACAGACAAAGCGCTGCCGTCATGGCAAAAAGGATCAGCAGCTTGCGCCGAGCGAGGGCGCGGTAGCGCTCCCTCCCGGCTTCGGCTTCGATCGATAGTGCGGCGATCTCGGCCATTTCGGATTACTGACCCGCCTTGGCGTCGACCCAGTAACCCGGCTGGTAGGCGACCGGCAGGAATTTTTCGTGGAATTCCTTGAAGGTGGCATCGGGATCGAGATCGGCAAAGAGGTTCGGATGGAACCACTTGGCCAGCTGCTGCACGGCGACGAACTGATAGGGGCTGGTATAGAACTGGTGCCAGATCGCATGGACATTGCCGCCGGCAACCGCTCTGGAGCCGGTGAAGGCAGGGTTTTCCATCAGCGTGTTCAGCGCCTTGCGGCTGTCGTCGAAGGTGGCTGCCGCATTCGGGCCGACATTCACAAAGTCCTTGGCATTCTTGGTCTGGCTCCAATTGGAGCCGGTGACGACGATGACGTCAGGATTGGAGGCGACGACCTGCTCGGCATTGATCGAGCCGGTATAGCCAGGCAGGAAATCGGAGCCGAGATTGTGGCCGCCGGCCCAATCGACCATCAGGCCGAAATTGTCGGGACCGAAAGTGCCGCAGCACTCCACCAGACCTGCGGCGCGATACATGAAGACATTCGGCTTCGGCGGATTGGCGGCCTTCAGCTTGTCCGCCACACGGGCCATCTGCTCTTTCCAGAAGCTGGCGACGGCTTCGGCGCGGTCCTCATGGCCGAAGATCTGGCCGAGGATCTTCAGGCTCGGCTCGGTGTTGGCGAGAATGTGCTCGCGGAAATCAATATAGACGATCTTCACGCCGATGCCGGCGAGCTTGTCCTCGAGCTTCACTTCGTCGGCGGCCGTCTTGTTGCCGATCGGCAGCAGCAGCACGTCGGGATCCAGCTTGACGACTGTTTCGGTCTGCAGCGTGCCGTCAGTCAGGTTGCCGAGGAAGGGCAGGTCCTTGCCCTTCGGAAACTTCTCGACATAGGCGTTGAAGCCGTCCTTGTCGGTGGTCCAGAGATCGTTGCGCCAGCCGACGATCTTGGCGAAGGGATCGTCCTTCTCGATCGGCGCGACGGCGTAGAGCATGCGGCCTTCCCCAAGGATCACTCGCTCGACCGGCTTGTCGAAGCTCACTTCACGACCGGCCACATCCTTGATGGTAAAGGATTGCGCAGGCGCCGAAAGCGGCATCAGGCCCGCAACGGCGAATGCTGAGGCTGCGAGCGTTTTCACGAAATTCATCTGGAAATTCCCCCGAGGTCTGAATAATGTCCGCAGGCATAGGAAATATGACTTTGTGAATCAAGTTATATGTTTTAGAGCGTTTCCAAACTGATGCCGTGCCGGGGGCTGCGATGAATTCCATGAATACCAATTACTCCATCCGAGACGAAATCCGCGACTTCTGGTCGGAACGGGCGGCGACCTTCGACCAGAGCGTAGGCCATGAAATCTTTTCGGAAGCGGAGCGGAAGGGCTGGCAGCGGCTGATCAAAAAACATCTCGGCGAGGGCGAAGGACGTGCAGCCCTCGATCTTGCTTGCGGCACCGCCGTGATTTCGCATCTGATGAACGATGTCGGCTTCAAGGTGACCGGGTTGGACTGGTCGGATGCGATGCTGGCGCAGGCGCGCGCCAAGGCGAAGAAGCGCGGCACCGATATTCGTTTCGTTTCCGGCGACGCCGAAAACACCATGGAGCCCAAGGACAGTTACGACGTCATCACCAACCGCCATCTCGTCTGGACGCTGGTCGATCCGGCTTCGGCCTTTAAGGAATGGTTCTCGGTATTGAAGCCGGGCGGCAAGGTGCTGATCCTCGACGGCAATATGGGCAAGGAAACCTGGGTCAAGGGCCTGCAGAAGCTCTGGACGCAGGTGACCGGCAAACCGCCGGCGAGCCACATGACGCCGGAAATGATGGCGCGGCACCAGAAGATCCGCTCACGCGTGCATTTCTCCAACCAGATGCCAGCCGAAGCCGTCGTCGATCTTTTGCGCCAAGCCGGTTTTGCGGATATTGTCATCGACCGCAAACTTGCCGCTATCCATTGGGCGCAGGCCCGCAAGATGCCGTTCCTGCGCGGGCTGGAGCGCATGGTGCAGGACCGGTTTGCGGTCTGTGCGCGCAAGCCTGGGTGATGGGTTGGCGGTGATGCTGCGGCTTGCTCCCTCTTCTCCCCAGCGGGGAGAAGATGCCCTTCAGGGCAGATGAGGGGGTGAGCGGCGAAGCCGCGAATGCGCTGAGCGCAAGCGAAGGGCAATGAAGGGTGTGCCGTGCGGCCCCCCTCATCCGACCCTGCGGGCCACCTTCTCCCCGCTGGGGAGAAGATAAGAGGGAGACTGCCGCACCGTATCCCGACCCTTCGCGGGGCTCAGGGCGTTCGGCCCCGCGATCGATTCACTGGATCGATCGCTCCCCGCTTTGCGGGGACCGGGCCTCACCCTCCGGTGACGCTCATATGCCTGGCCACGGCCGGACGGTTATGCGTGCGGTCGATGATGAAGTCGTGGCCTTTGGGTTTGCGGGTGATGGCTTCGTCGATGGCGGTGTGAAGGAGGGCGTCGTCTTCGGTGGCGCGGAGTGCGGCGCGGAGATCGGCGGCGTCGTTCTGGCCGAGGCACATGTAGAGCGTGCCGGTGCAGGTGAGGCGGACGCGGTTGCAGCTCTCGCAGAAATTATGGGTCATCGGCGTGATGAAGCCAAGGCGGCCGCCGGTTTCTTCGACCCTGACGTAACGCGCCGGGCCGCCGGTCTGGTAATCGATGTCAGCAAGGGTGAACTGCTCTTCGAGATCGGCGCGCAGTTTCGAAAGCGGCAGATACTGGTCGGTGCGGTCTTCTTCGATCTCGCCCATCGGCATGGTTTCGATGACGGTGAGATCCATGCCGCGGCCATGGGCGAAGCGCAGCAGCTCCGGCATCTCGGCATCGTTAAAATCCTTCAGCGCCACGGCATTGAGCTTGATCTTCAGCCCGGCTTTCTGAGCGGCGTCGATGCCTTCCATGACTTTGGCGAAATCGCCCCAGCGGGTGATCTTGCGGAACTTGTCGGGGTCGAGCGTATCTAGCGAGACGTTGATCCGGCGCACGCCGCAATCATAGAGCTCCTCGGCATGGCGGGAAAGCTGTGAGCCGTTGGTGGTCAGCGTCAATTCGTCGAGGCCGGAGCCGATCTTCTGGCCGAGCTGGCGCACCAGATACATGATGTTCTTGCGCACCAAGGGTTCGCCGCCGGTCAGCCTGATCTTGCTGACACCCTTGGCGATGAAGGCGGAACAGAGCCGGTCGAGCTCTTCCAGCGTCAAAAGATCCTTCTTCGGCAGAAAGGTCATATTCTCCGCCATGCAATAGGTGCAGCGGAAATCGCAGCGGTCGGTGACGGAGACGCGGAGATAGGTGACCGCCCGCCCGAAGGGGTCGATCATCGGGTGTGCATCCGCCACCAGCGGCGATGCATTGCCTATCGTTCCGACTCTGGTGTTCACCTGTATCTCCGTACTCTCATCAATGTGGGCATATGCTATTGTCGCGTCAAGGGAAACAGCCGCGCCAGCATGCCAATTTCAGCTTGCGCTGAAAAAGATCAGCGCCTACTCCTCGCATGAGAAGAGGACAAAATGATGAGCGATATCTGGCCGAGCGAACTTCGCGTCTCGAAAGACAGGCAGCGGCTGGTGGTGACCTTCAACGACGGCCAGAGCTTCGACCTGTCGGCCGAGCTGTTGCGTGTGCTGTCGCCCTCGGCCGAGGTGCAGGGCCACGGGCCGGGGCAGAAGGTGACGGTGCCCGGCAAACGCAATGTTGCGATCATCTCGATGATGCCGACCGGCAATTATGCGGTTCGGATCGGCTTCGACGACATGCATGATACCGGCATCTACACCTGGACCTATCTGCGCGAACTGGGTGAACGGGGCGCTGAGCTGTTTTCCGCCTATGAGGCCGAGCTGAGCGAAAAGGGCATGAACCGCGATACGGCGGAGAAGCCACGCTGAGGCTCACGAGAGCGCCGCTATCACATTCAATAGACCCATAATTCCAGCCATCGGGGGGCCATGTGGCGAAAACGAACGGAAAGAACTGGCTGCGCGCCAAGGGCAGCGCCAGCGGCAACAAGGTGACCTTCCTCGAACTGTTCTTCGATCTGGTCTTCGTCTTTTCGATCTCGCAGCTCTCGCATGCGCTTGCCGCCCACTATACGCCGCTCGGTGCTGCCGAAGCGGCGCTGATGACCTTCGCCGTCTGGTGGGTGTGGATTTTCACCGCCTGGGTGACGAACTGGCTCGATCCGGACAAGATGCCGGTGCGCGGGATGCTGGTGGCGCTGATGATGCTCGGGCTGCTGCTGTCTGCCTCCATCCCCGAGGCTTTCGGCGACAAGGGCCTGCTGTTTGCCGGCGCCTATGTGGCGATGCAGGTTGGGCGCTCGCTGTTTGCCACCTATGCGATGACGCGCGTCGACCGCGCCAATACTTTGAATTTCGTCCGCATCACCGCCTGGCTCGTGGCAGCAGGGGTCTTCTGGATTGCCGGCGGGCTGCTCGAGCATGAAGCCCGGCCGATCGCCTGGGTGATAGCGCTTGCGATCGAATATGCCGGGCCGGCCGCGGGCTTTGCCGTGCCGGGGCTCGGCCGCTCGACGGCGCGGGACTGGGACGTTTCCGGCGCGCATATGGCCGAGCGCTGCGCGCTCTTCGTCATCATCTGCCTCGGCGAGGCAATCCTCGTTTCCGGCCGCACCTTTGCGGAGCTGCCGTTCTCGGGGCTGACCGGCGTCGTCTTCGTCACCGCCTTCATCGGCACGGTCGCCATGTGGTGGCTCTACTTCCGCTTCGGCCACGGGCGCGCCGCCCACCGCATCGAGCATGAAGAGACGCCGGGCAGCCTGGCGCGGCAGGCCTTCACCTATGGGCATATCCCTATCCTCGCCGGCATCATCGTCCATGCGGTCGCGGTCGAGTTCATGTTTTCGCATCCGCATGAGACCGGCAATCTTGGTATCGCCGCGGCCGTGCTCGGCGGCTCCGGCCTGTTCCTGATCGGCAATCTCTGGTTCAAGGGCGCGACCAGCGGGCGGATGCCGCTCTCGCATCTCGCCGGCCTGGTGTTTTTGATCCTGCTTGCCTTTGTCGCGCCCTTCATCGAGGTCTATCTGATGGGTATTCTCGCGACGCTGGTGCTGATCGTCGTCGCCGCCTGGGAATACCGCTCGCTGACCGGTACGGAGGCAGCGCCGACGCTGCATTGAACATCAGTCCTCGTCGCGCAGATCTTTCAGCAGCACGGTGATGATCCGCTCCATCGAATCGGCAGTCGCCATGCATTGATCTATCGGCTCATCCGACAGCACGCGATCGATGAGGCCGGTCTGGATGGCCATGGCTTCCTCACTCAGCTTTCGACCCTCTGGCGTCAAATAGAGGCGCAGCACGCGCTTGTCGCGCTCGTCATCGCGGCGAAGGAGCAGACCGCGCTTTTCCATCTGCGGCAGCAGCATGCTCATATTGGAGCGGCCGACCAGCAGCTTGCGCGCCAGCTCCTGCTGCGAGATACCTTCGAAACGATAGAGATTGACCAGGATATCGAGGTGCGGCGGCTTGATGTCGAGATCGGCAAGCGAGCGGGCCAGGGATTGTTGCATGAGCTGGCAGGCGCGAGCCACCGCGATCCAGCTGCGAAAACGCGGGTGATCCCAGGGAAGGGATTGATTTTTGTTCATCGTTGTACTTTATTGTTCAGTGTTGAACAGTCTTTTGGAATCCCACTATGGCAAACTTTGCGCTTGACGTCACCCGCCTCGGGTTTTCGGTTCTGCAGGCGGTTTCTCCTGATCTGGCAGGCAGAGCGGCGTTCCGGCTGTTCTGCCGGACGCGATCGGCAAAGCCGAAGGGAGCAAAGGCGAGGGCGGCGCATGCAGCGGGCGCGGCCCGGCTTGCCGGCGCCGAACGCTTCACCCTCAGGCTTTCCGGCGGGCGCCAAGCGCATGCCTATCGGCTGAACGGCGGGGCGAGGGGCAAACGCAAGCGCTACCTGGTGACACATGGCTGGGGATCGAGCGCGGCCTATATGGCCGAACTCGTCTCGATGCTTGCGGCAACGGGCGCGGAAGTCGTGGCGCTCGATTTTCCCGGCCACGGCCGCTCCGGCGGGCGCTTCCTTCATATGGGGCTTGCGGTCGAGACGATCGCGGCGGCGGAGGCGCGCTTCGGCGCATTCGATGCGGCGATCGGCCATTCCTTCGGCGGTGCGGCATTGATGGTCTCGGCGGCAGGCCTGCTGCCTGGCGCGGCGCCTGTCACCACGGAGAGACTTGTGCTGATCGGTGCGCCGAGCGAGATGGGCTGGCTGTTTACCGATTTCGGCCGGATGGTCAATCTTCGCCCTGCAGCGCAAGCGGCACTGGAGAACGAGGTCCATCGCGTCACCGGACGGAGACTTGAGGATTTCGACGCCGGCGAGGCGGCGGGCGTCATCGGCCGGCCGGTGCTCGTCATCCATGCCGAAGATGACAAGGAGGTGTCGTCTCTCCATGCCAGGCGCTATGGCGCGGCGGGGAAGGGCGTTCGGCTTCTCTGGGCGAACGGCTTCGGCCACCGGCGCATCATTGGCGCCGCGCCGGTTCTTGCCGCGATCGCGGCTTTTCTCGGCGGCGATCGGGGCGTAGGTGAAGCGCCTGATGAAAGCATCAAAAAAGATGCGGAGATCATTCCGTTTTTTGAGCTTCCGGCAAAACGCGCGGCATTGTAGCGTCCGTCGCGAAGATCAAGCCGCGGCGGGACGCCTCATGAAAATCATCAGCAGCATCGAAGAGCTCAACACGATCTATGGCGCCGGACTTTCGCCGGCCTCCGTCACCAAGGTGACGAAGCAATTGACCCCGCTCTATCGGGAGATGATCGAGATCTCACCATTTGCGGCGCTTGCGACCGTCGGGCCGGAAGGGCTCGATTGTTCACCGCGCGGCGATCTCGGCGGCGTGGTGCGCGTCGTCGACGATGAGACGTTGCATCTGCCGGATTGGCGCGGCAACAACCGGGTCGATTCGCTCTCCAACATCGTGCGCGATCCGCGCCTGGCGCTGATGTTCCTGATCCCCGGCTCGAATACGACGATGCGCATCAACGGCCGCGGCGTCGTCTCCGACGATGAGGCGCTGCTTTCGAGCTTCGAGATGGACGGCAAACACCCGCGCACCGTCGTCGTCATTTCGATCGACGAGGTCTATTTCCAATGCGCGCGCGCCGTGATGCGGGCCGAGCTCTGGAATGGAGAACACTTCGCCGATCCGGCGAAGTTGCCGACGCCAGGACAGATGCTGAAGGCAGCGACCGGCGACTTCGACCAGGAAACCTACGACCGGGAATGGCAGGGGCGGGCGGCGAAGACGATGTGGTAGGGTGTGGTGCCGAGAAGCTGACACCCACCTCTCTTCCCTCATTCCTGTGTTTGTCACAGGAATCCAGTGCGCCCAAGTCCTTGGGCGCGGAAGACATTTTCACGGTCGCAAAGAGTTATTCACCGCGCAGACGCGCGGTGGCTGGATTCCTGTGACAGGCACAGGAATGAGGGAGCAAGCGGCTACCTCGTCCGTTCCCTCGGACTCCTGGCGGACGAGGGAGCCATCGGCGCGAACCGGACAACAGTCTAAGCCGTCACCTTGTGGTGACAGCGTGCGCACGGCGACCGATTACCCTCACGTCTTATAAATCAGCCAGCTCTTGGTGAAATCCTTTTGCATGCCGTCCTGATAGAGGATGGTGCAGTTGCGGCCGGCATTCTTGGCGCCGTAGAGCGCGATGTCGGTTTTGCTGTAGAGTTCGCCGGCATCCCCGGCGCTGGAGGCCATGCAGATGCCGATCGAGACGGTGACCGGACCGTAATTCACCCGCGTGCGGGAATTCTTGAAGGGTGTCGTCTCCAGCGTGCGGCGGATGCGCTCGGCGATGCCGGTGACTTCCTCGGGCGTGTTGCCATCGATGATGAGGGCGAACTCCTCGCCGCCGGTGCGGGCGACGAAGATGTCGCGACGGACATTGCTGCGGATGACGGAAGCGACGGTGGCGAGCACCTTGTCGCCGACCGGATGGCCGTAGGTGTCGTTTATCTTCTTGAAATTGTCGATGTCGCAGAGCAGCAGCGCCGTCACCGGCCGCATGCTCGAGTTGTCGAAGATGGCGGCGAGGCGGTCGTCGAAGGCGCGGCGGTTGGAAAGGCGCGTCAGCGAGTCGGTGTTGGCGATGCGCTTGTATTCGTCGAGTTCCTTGCGGACCTGATCCATCTCCTGCGAGCGCTGGACGACGTCCTCGACGGTGCGTTCGCCATGCGCCATGGTGTCGCCGGTTGCCTGGCTCAGGAGATCGATCGCGTTTTCGATCAGTTCGACGCTGGCATTGCTCTTGGAGGTGATGCGCTTGTGGGTCTCGCCGAGCAGCCTGGTATAACTTTCGAGCGAACTCTGCTCCTGCCTGAGAATGCGCAGCAGGCCATCGAGCTCGCCTGATATGCGCGTATGGGCATCGTCGAAGACACGGGCCGGGCTGTGGGTGAAGTGCTGCGCGCCGAGCGCATCGAGTTCGGCTTGGGTCACCTGGCCGCCGAGGGCCGCAAGGTCGCGGGTGAGGGCTGGATTGGAGCCGATATAGGCCTCGTAGAAGAGTTGGTAATTGCGCGGTATCGGCGCGACGCCCATGGAGCGCATGGCATAGGTGATCTGACCCGCAACGTCGGGAACCGGCACCTTGGGCGCGACAGCCGTATTCATCCGGCGAACTCCTCATATATTCAAAGGCAATATTCTATTTGTTAGCTTAAATTTCTTGGGAAAAGATTAAAGCGATATATACCAAAGATTACATACGACAAATGCCCCGTGGGGTAATACTTCGATCAGGCCTATGATTCTCCATGGAAAAACGTATCTTTGGTGAGACAGTGCATACTCGCTGAGCGGGTACAGTGTCTGAAAAACTTGCAGTTCTTCTCTGCTGGAGACCGTATTCATCTTGTCGACAGTTGGTTTTGGCCGTTTCGTATTGCAGTCTCGGTATTTCGGCGTGATATTTCTTGGTGGCAAACCCGATCGTAGCCTGCAAGCCAGGGCGTGAGATCGTGGAAACCTCTCGTCATATTTCTTTCGCTATCCTCGCCTTCACCGTCCTCGCCGCCGGCACCGTGCTGCTGGAGCACACCGGCTTCTTCGCCGGCGCTTTCCGCACGGAGATCCTGGCAAGGGTCGATGCCGGGGATGTGGTGGGTGTGGGCGAGGCGGTGACGGCGCGGAATGTCAGCGCGTCGGATAAGGCGTCGGCACGGTAGAGCAGGCGTCAGCTCAGCCTGCCCATCACCCCAAATTCAGCTCCTGGAAGAAATCATTACCCTTGTCGTCGATGACGATGAAGGCGGGGAAGTCTTCGACTTCGATCTTCCAGACCGCTTCCATGCCGAGTTCGGGATATTCGAAAACCTCGACCTTGCGGATACAGTCCTGGGCAAGACGGGCGGCGGGGCCACCGATGGAGCCTAGATAGAAGCCGCCGTGTTTCTTGCAGGCTTCGCGCACGGCGCGCGAACGATTGCCCTTGGCGAGCATCACCATCGAGCCGCCGAAGGACTGGAACTGGTCGACGTAACTATCCATGCGGCCGGCCGTTGTCGGGCCGAACGAGCCGGAGGCGTAACCGGCCGGCGTCTTAGCCGGACCGGCATAATAGACCGGGTGGTTTTTCAGGTAATCGGGCATGCCTTCGCCCTTTTCCAGCCGTTCGCGGATCTTGGCGTGCGCTAGGTCGCGGGCAACGATGATGGTGCCGGTCAAGGACAGGCGCGTCTTGACGGGATGCCTGGAGAGTTCGGCCAGAACCTCGGCCATCGGCCGGTTGAGATCAATGCGCACCGTCGATTCCGAGAGCTTCGCCTCGTCGATCTCGGGCATGTATTTCGACGGATCGGTTTCGAGCTGTTCGACAAAGATGCCGTCGCGGGTGATGCGGCCCTTGACCTGACGGTCGGCGGAACAGGAGACGCCGAGGCCGATCGGCAGCGAGGCGCCGTGGCGGGGCAGGCGGATGACACGTACGTCATGACAGAAATACTTGCCGCCGAACTGGGCGCCGACGCCCATCTGCTGGGTCAGCTTGTGGATTTCCTTCTCCATCTCGATGTCGCGGAAGGCATGGCCGCTCTCGGAACCTTCGGTCGGCAGCTCGTCGAGATAGCGGGTGGAGGCGAGCTTGACGGTCTTCAGGTTCATCTCTGCCGAGGTGCCGCCGATGACGATCGCCAGATGGTAGGGAGGACAGGCTGCCGTCCCTAACGTCAGGATCTTCTCCTTAAGGAAGTCGATCATGCGGTCATGGGTCAAAAGCGAGGGCGTGCCCTGGTAGAGGAAGGTCTTGTTGGCCGAGCCGCCGCCCTTGGCGATAAAGAGGAATTCGTAGGCGTCGGTGCCTTCCTCGTAGATGTCGATCTGGGCCGGCAGATTGTTTCTGGTATTCCTCTCCTCGAACATTTTGACCGGCGCGAGCTGCGAGTAACGCAGGTTCTTCTTCTCGTAGGCGTCCATGACGCCGCGGGCGAGCGCTGCCGTATCCTCGCCCTCGGTCCAGACCCTGCGGCCTTTCTTGCCCATGATGATCGCCGTGCCGGTATCCTGGCACATGGGCAGCACGCCGCCGGCGGCGATATTGGCGTTCTTCAAGAGATCGTAGGCGACGAAACGGTCATTGTCGGTCGCTTCCGGATCGTCGAGGATCGAGGCGAGCTGCTTCAAATGGCCGGGACGCAGCAGGTGGTTGATGTCGGCAAAGGCGGTTTCGGCCAGCAGGCGGATCCCCTCCGGCTCGACGGTCAGGATCTCCTGGCCCTTGAACGTGTCGACCGAGACATGGTCGCCGCTGAGCTTGCGATAGGGGGTGGTATCCTTGCCGAGGGGGAAGAGATCGTCAGCCATCGAAGTGACCTTTCTGGTAGGGCGTCGCTAGATTGGAACCGGTCTAAATCTGCCGCCGGGCAAATGCAATCGGGACCACGCGCGGCGGATGAGGCGAACCGTCGAAATCGGTCCGACAAAAAGACGACTTCAAGTTGCCTTCTGTTGGAGGCCAGTACATATTCCCGGCAGCGTTAACCTGCCGGGGCTTCCTATGACAAATGCAAAGCCAACTGCTGTCGACGACCTTCTCGTTTTTTTCGAAGACAATTGGATCCGTGGGAATCTGCTGCGCCTCTCCAGCGATCCCGAGGGAGCGGACATGTATGTTCGCTTCGTCAATGGCGTGCGTATCGACGCCAAACATGGGCCTGACCACGAAACGATCATAAGGGGCGAATACGGAACCTTCAAACTGAAACCTGACGGTCACTTCGAGTACGAGCTGGACTACACGCTCGACGTCGTGAAAAATTTAACGAAATACGATCAGCTCATCGAGAAGCTGAGCTTCAAGATGTCCGATGGCTCAGGGGGCACGGACCTCGGCGTGCTGACCCTTGCGATCGACGGCGTCAACGAAGGCGAAAAATACCACGAAATCCTGGATTTCGACGATTTGGGCGTCACATCGAGGGCCGATAATTTCTCTCTGCCTGATTATCGCAACTTTGCGCTCTCGGTGAATGGAAGCCACGAGGTGACGCTTCTGAACGGGTATGTCTATGATACCATCCCGGGTGTCGACGCCATCACCGAGGACGGTTTCAGCGATACCGTTCTATCGCCGGGTTCTGCGCCCGTAAGCTTGAAAATGCTCGATGGCGGGGAATTCACCTTTCAGAGCGTTTCGATTGCCGAATTGTCGGCAGCGCCCTTTCACCTGACGCTCACCGCGCTGAACGACGGCCAGATCGTTTATCAGCAGGAGCTCGAGGTCACCGGCCCCACTCTCGAGGTCAATCTCGAAGACATCGAAGAAATCCGGTTCGATTTCATGGGCAATTCCGTCGTGATGGACAACTTTTCGCTGTTTGCCTTGCTATAGGCTGGAGGGATTCGAGGCGTTGCGGCATATCCCCTTCTCCCCGCGAGCGGGGGTCCGAAGGACGGGTCGAGACCTGTGGCTCGACCCCGTTGGTGGCGGCAGCCGGATGAGGGGCAGCGCCCCCGTCCTATTTCGGCCCGATCATCGTTTCCGGGCGCACGATTGCATCATATTCTTCCGACGTCACCAGGCCGCTGGCGAGGGCCTCTTCCTTAAGCGTCGTGCCGTTCTTATGGGCAGTCTTGGCGATCTTGGCGGCTGCGTCGTAGCCGATCTTCGGAGCAAGTGCCGTGACCAGCATCAGCGAGCGTTCGAGGCCGGCCTTGATATTGTCTTCACGCGCCTCGATGCCGACGACGCAATTGTCGGTGAAGGAGACGGCGGCGTCGGCGAGCAGCTGCACCGACTGCAGGAAATTATAGGCCATCATCGGATTGTAGACGTTGAGTTCGAAATGGCCCTGGCTGTCGGCGAAGGTCAGAGCCGCGTTGTTGCCGAAGATATGGATGCAGACCTGGGTCAGCGCCTCGCACTGGGTCGGATTGACCTTGCCGGGCATGATCGAGGAGCCGGGCTCGTTTTCCGGCAGCGCCAGCTCGCCGAGGCCGGCGCGCGGGCCTGAGCCGAGCAAACGGATGTCGTTGGCGATCTTGAAGAGGGCGGCGGCTGCCGCATTGATGGCGCCGTGCGAAAAGACCATGCTGTCATGCGAGGCGAGCGCCTCGAACTTGTTCGGCGCAGTGACGAAAGGCATGCCTGTGATGGCGGCGATCTCTTCGGCGACCTTTTCGGCAAAACCCAGCGGCGCATTGAGGCCGGTGCCGACGGCAGTACCGCCCTGGGCGAGCTCGCAAAGGCCGGGCAGGGTCATTTCGATGCGCTTGATGGCGGAGCCGACCTGGGCGGCATAACCCGAAAATTCCTGGCCGAGCGTCAGCGGCGTCGCATCCTGGGTGTGGGTGCGGCCGATCTTGATGATGTGGCTGAATTCGGTGACCTTCATGTCGAGGGCGGCATGCAGGTGCTTCAGGGCCGGCAGCAGGTGATGGGCGATCTGCTCGGCGCAGGCGATGTGCATGGCCGTCGGATAGGTGTCGTTCGACGACTGGCTCATGTTGACGTGATCATTCGGGTGCACTGGCTTCTTGGAACCCATGACGCCGCCGAGCATTTCTATCGCACGATTGGAGATCACTTCGTTGGCATTCATATTGGACTGCGTGCCTGAACCGGTCTGCCAGACGACCAGCGGAAAGTGGTCGTTCAGCTTGCCGTCGATTACCTCCTGGGCGGCGTCGACGACCGCTTTGCCGAGGGCAGGATCGAGCTGGTCGAGCGACATGTTGGCGCGGGCGGCGGCCTGCTTGACGATGCCGAGCGCGCGCACGATCGACAGCGGCTGCTTTTCCCAGCCGATCTTGAAATTGCCGAGCGAACGCTCGGCCTGGGCGCCCCAATATCGGTCGGCGGCGACCTCGATCGGGCCAAAAGTATCGGTTTCGGTGCGGGTTGCGGTCATTGGCCTTGCCTTCCCTTTACATGCTGTTTTCGGGCATTTTCGAAAGATGAGGTCTTATAGGTTGGAAAGTCCGACAAGAAAACTGGACCCCGCGCGAAATATTGAAATCGGAAGTCATGTTTGCGCGGGCTTTTCGGCGTGCCTTTTAAGCCACTTTGGAAATTTTATGCGTCCGCGCGTTTTCGCCGGGCTGGTCTGGCGGCGAAAATTCGGTAAAAAATTAACTAATAATTTCATAATTTTGTGTGAACTGCTGGGCGGCGCCGGGCAGGATCTCCGTCACATAGAATTGAGTCCGCCGGCGCTGGCGGCGCACGCCGGTTTCTGATCAATGAGGCCCTACGCTGCTTGAATTTCGCGGGATTTGAGCTGAGAACAGCATGACACCGGGACTGGAATATATATGACCTTCGTTTTTAAAAGCGCGGCATCCGCGTTGGCAATTTCCTGCGGCGTGGCAGTGCTGAGCGCCGCTCCCGCGCATGCTTACACACTGATGGATATGCTGCGCGGCGACAGGCAGCGGACCCAGAGCACTATCTTCATGGACCAGATGCCGCCCGGCCGCGTAGGCCAGCGGGGCGGCGTTGGCGGATCGCTCGGCGGGCTCGATCCGGAAGCGCCGCTGCCGAAGGTGAGCGGTCCGCGTTATTATACCTATAAAACCGAGACGCTGCAGTTCGTCGATACCGGCAGGTTTGCCGATCCGGTGGTCACCGGCGCGGTTGCCGATGTTTCGGGCAGCGGTGACGCCAGCGCCGAACCCGCTGTGCAGCGTCGTTTCCTGGCGCAGGCCAAGGTGCGCGCCAATGCCGACGTCGCAAAGGCGCTCGAAGCCTATTACGGCGACAGCCGCAATCCGCTCGTCTGGGTCGAGGGCAACCAGATCAACGGCCGTGCCAAGTCGGCGATACTGGCACTTGCCGATGCGGCCTTCGTTGGCCTCGACCCGGCGGATTACGCCGTCCAGACGCCTGATATCGACCCGGCCAATCCCGATCCCGCCTTCCGCGACCGGGCGCTGACACAGTTCGAGCTCGATCTCTCCGCCAAGGTGCTCGCCTTCGTGCAGGACACGGTGCGCGGCCGCATCGATCCGAACAAGATCTCCGGCTATCACGACTTCCAGCGCAAGGTGGTTAACCTGGCCCCGGTGCTGAAGCTTGCCCGCATGAGCCCCGATGTCGGCGCCTACATCGGCAGCCGCTCGCCCGATAGTCCGCAATTCCAGGCGCTGAAGGCGGAGCTTGCCAAGCTTCGGGCTGCCGACGGCGGCAATGAGGAGCGAATCGTCGTTTCGCTCGACAGGCTGCTGAGGCCTGGCGACAGCTCGCCGGAGATCGCCAATATCGTCAAGGCGATCGGCAAGCACGGTTCCGAAACGCTGAAGACCGATCATGCGGCAACGCTTGCTGCTTACGCCGGCAGCATCGACTATTCGCCCGACATCGTTTCGCTGGTCGAGGATTTCCAGAAAGAGCGCGGGCTGAAGCCCGATGGCGTCATCGGCCAGGCGACCGTGCGCGCCATGACCGGCGGCGATACCAATGCCTCGAAGATCGACAAGCTCGTCGTTGCCATGGAGCAGGCGCGCTGGCTGCCGGAGGATCTCGGTTCCCGCTACGTCATGATCAACCAGCCGGCCTACATGGTCTACTACCACAATGACGGCAAGGAACAGCTGTCGATGCGCGTGGTGGTCGGCGGCAAGAACAACCAGACCTATTTCTTCGACGACGAAATCGAGACGGTCGAGTTCAACCCGTTCTGGGGCGTGCCGCAGTCGATCATCATCAACGAGATGCTGCCGAAGCTGCGCTCGGATCCGAACTATCTCGACCAGCTAGGTTATGAGGTCGAAGTGAACGGCCACGCCGTCGCCTCGTCGAGCGTCGACTGGTACGGCTCGACCAACAATGTCTCGGTGCGCCAGCCGCCAAGCAGCGACAATGCGCTCGGCGAACTGAAGATCCTGTTCCCGAACAGCCACGCGATCTACATGCACGACACGCCGTCGAAGAGCTTCTTCAAGCGCGACATGCGGGCGCTGAGCCACGGTTGCGTACGCCTTGCCGATCCGCGGGCGATGGCGGCCGCCGTGCTCGGCACGACGGTCGACGACGTCGCCAATCAGATCGCCAGCGGGCAGAACCATGCGGTCCGCGTGCCGCAGAAGATCCCGGTCTACGTCTCCTACTTCACCGCCTGGCCGAACAAGGACGGCGTGGTGGAATATTTCGACGACGTCTACGGCCGCGACGCTTATGTCGATAAGGCTTTCGATGCGACGAGCAAGGCGCGTGGGGCGCAGATCTGATAATCAGCTCTGATTAGTGATGCTGGCGGGCGGTCTTTGGGCCGCCCGTTTTTGTTTTTGGGGTGTTGCGTGCAAGAAGTAAGAGGAGAGGGCGTGCTGTGTGGCCCCCTCATCTGCCTGCCGGCATCTTCTCCCCGCTGGGTAGAAGGGACGTTGCCGCGACGCCTCGCTCCTGATCAAAGCGTTTCGTGCGGTCGCAGCCGTGCCGCTGGTTCCCCTCTTCTCCCCAGTGGGGAGAAGGTGGCCCGAAGGGTCGGATGAGGGGGCCGCGATCGCAAAGACATACGCCTGATCGCCAAGCCTTAGACGGCAACCTTCTCCGCATATTCCCGCAACAGCGTTTCCACCATCTCCGGCGTCAACTCATCGAAATGGGTGATGATAACATCCGGATCGAGGCTCGAAACCGGCACGTCGGAATAACCGAAAGGCACGGCGATCGACGGTATGCCGGCGTTTCTCGCCACGGCGATATCGTTGACGCTGTCGCCGATCATCACGGTGCGGGTGATGTCACCGCCGGCGCGTTCGATGGTGCCGGTGAGGTGGCGGGCGTCGGGCTTGCGGTATTCGAAGCTGTCGCCGCCGGTGATGGCGTCGAAATATCGGGTAAGCTCGAGCTTGTCGAGCAGACCGAGCGCCAGGCTCTCCATCTTGTTGGTGCAGACGGCGAGGCGGTAATCCTGAGATTTCAGCCGGTCCATGGCGGCGACCAGGCCAGGATAGGGTTCGGTATGGCCGGGCATATTGCCGGCATAATGGGCGACGAAGCGCTCGACCAGCGGCGGCAGGGTATCGCTTTCGAGCGGATGGCCGCGCAGCCGGCAGGCGCGCTCGATCATCACGCGCGCGCCCTGGCCGACGAGATGGGTGAGGTCGTCATAGCTGACCGGTTCGAGGTCAAGGGCCGCGATTGTATGGTTCAGGCTCTCGACCAGGTCCACATGGGTATCGAGAAGGGTGCCGTCGAGATCGAAGACGACAAGCGCCGGGCGAGCGGGAACAGGGGTCAAGGGTATGTCTCTTTGAGCGATGGTCGTCTTGATGAGCGATGGATCGTCCCTGAGGAGCGATGGATCGTCCTGAGGTAGGCGATCGTGCGGCGGAAAGCAACGTCCGGCGATGGTCGGGAAGGCTGCAGGCCTCTGTTTCGGCTTTTCATTTTCCGTGATGATTTTGACTTTCGTTTGCCAGGCGAGCCGTGTAAACAGCACATCCAACGCAATATCAGGAGCTGGCGGCGCATGGATGCCCGCGAAATGAAGATCAAGGCCGCCGAGGCCGCACTCGCCCATGTCGAAAGCGGGATGCGTCTCGGGATCGGCACCGGCAGCACGGCGGAAGAATTCGTTCGCCTGCTGGCGGAGAAGGTCGCGGGCGGCTTTAGGGTCGAAGGCGTTCCGACCTCCGAACGAACCGCGCGGCTCTGTGTCGAACTCGGCGTGCCGCTGAAGTCGCTCGACGAACTGCCGGCACTCGACCTGACGATCGATGGCGCCGACGAGGTCGATCAGGCGCTCAGGCTGATCAAGGGCGGCGGCGGCGCGCTGTTGCGCGAAAAGATCGTCGCGGCCGCCTCCGAGCGAATGATCGTCATTGCCGACGAGAGCAAGTTGGTGGAAACGCTCGGCGCCTTCGCGCTGCCGATCGAGGTCAATCCATTCGGGCTCGTTTCGACGCGGATCGCGATCGAAAAGGTCGCGGCTCGGCTCGGTCTTTCCGGTGAACTCGATCTGCGCCAGTCGGGTGACGGAGAGTTTACCACGGATGGCGGCCATCACATCATCGATGCATCTTTTGGCCGCATTCCTGATGCAGAGGCGCTTTCGAGCGGGCTGAATTCCATACCCGGCGTCGTTGAACACGGGCTCTTTATCAATATGGCGGCACTTGCGATCATTGCCGGTCCTGCGGGTGCGCGCACGCTGCAGGCAAACAGATAACAGGAGCATATACTCATGATTAACATTGCAGGTCTTGGCCGTCTCGCCGCTGCGACCGTCGTTCTTTCCGGGCTTGCCTTCGGCTCCGCCGTCAAGGCGCAGGAAGTCTCCGAGGAGCAGCTGAAGGCGTCTCGCGCGGCGATCGACGCCATCGGCGCCACTGCCCAATTCGACAACATCCTGCCCGGTCTGGCCGAGCGTTTGAAGGCCGGCCTGATCCAGGATTCGCCGAACTACCAGGACATCATTTCGTCGACGGTCGACGCGCAGGCGCTGGCGCTGGCGCCGCGTCGCGGCGATCTGGAGAAGGAGGCGGCACTCACCTATGCCAAGACCTTCACCGTCGAGGAGTTGAAGGCGATCGCCGACTTCTATAATTCCGACGTCGGCAAGAAGCTGCTGCGCGATGGCCCGGTCGCTTCGCGCGAGACGGCGAAGGCTGCCGACATCTGGGCGCAGGGCATTTCCCGCGACCTGGAAAAGCAGAGCAACGCCGAGCTTTCCAAGGTCATCAAGGCGCCGCCGCCGGCAACAGACAGCCCGACTGCTCCGGCTCCGGCACCGGCTGCCCAGCAGTAAGACCTGCCCCCTCAAATTTGCGAAAGCCCGGCATTGTCCGGGCTTTTTTGCTATGATCCGGCAAATGCCGCTGGCGAGGCTTCAGGTGACTGCAGACATGTCCGATCATGGTAGTGCCGTCCGAGTGCGGATATCCGGCAAGGTTCAGGGTGTCGGTTTTCGCATGTGGACGCGCGATGAGGCGGTACGGCTTGGTTTGACGGGCTGGGTTCGCAATGAAGAGGACGGGTCCGTCGTTGCTGTGATCGCAGGACCCGACGCCGCCGTCACGACAATGATCGAGCGTTTCAGGCGCGGGCCTTCGGGGGCGTCGGTTTCGGGTGTCGAGACGGAAGCAGCCCAGCTTGAAAAGAACCCAACGGATTTCCGCATTACCCGCTGACAGCAGCAATTGCTAGGCAGATGCAATCGGGATCGCACATGTGCCGGAACTCAGCCCTATGGGTTCGGGTTCTTGGCAAGTTGCCACACACCCTCCTCGTCCGGCTCCACGCGCTTGTTGCCGCGGTAGAAAATCGGCAGTCTCGTCTTCTTGTCGATCGAGAAACGGCTCGGCGTGTATTTTTCGTCCTCATGGCCCTGAATGGCGAGGCCGAGTGCTTCCTTGAATTTGCCAGCCCTGCACAGGTTGCTGAAGAGAGTTTGATCCATCTTTTGCTCCGCCATTCTTTTCCATCCCATGGATTGCCTGCCAGCCTCGGCCGACCGGGTCAACCGTAAACGGTGACCGGGTCAACCGTAAACGGTGACTGGTCAACCGGAATGAAGATTCGACGATGGGAACCGGATGACGCAGGAGCGGGCTTTTGTTTTCATGACGATCGCCCCTATATCAGGAACATCCTTCCTGCGATTCCCTTCCGGAGCTCCTCATGTCTTCCTACGACTACGACCTCTTCGTCATCGGCGGCGGTTCCGGAGGCGTGCGCGGCGCCCGTGTCGCCGCCTCGCTCGGCAAGAAAGTGGCGATCGCCGAGGAGTATCGCTACGGCGGCACCTGCGTCATCCGCGGCTGCGTGCCGAAGAAGCTCTTCGTTTATGCTTCGCAGTTCCACGAGCATTTCGAGGATGCGGCGGGCTTCGGCTGGACGGTCGGCGAAAGCAGCTTCGACTGGAAAAAGCTGGTGGCGGCCAAGGATGTTGAAATCGCCCGACTTGAAGGTCTCTACAAGAAGGGGCTTGCCGGCGCCAATGCCCAGATCCTGGAAACGCGCGCGGAACTCGTCGATGCCCATACGGTCCGGCTGCTGAAGACCGGACAGACGGTGACGGCAAAGACGATCGTCATCGCCACCGGCGGACGGCCGAACCCGCATGCGGCCCTTCCAGGTCACGAGCTCTGCATCTCCTCCAACGAGGCATTTCATCTCGAAGAGCTGCCGAAATCGATCGTGATATCAGGCGGCGGCTATATCGCCGTCGAATTCGCCAATATCTTCCATGGCCTCGGAGTCGAGACGACGCTGATCTATCGCGGCGCCGAGATCCTGTCGCGCTTCGACGAGGATCTGAGGCGCGGGCTGCACGAGGCGATGGTCGCCAAGGGCATCCGCATCCTCTGCCACGACACGCTGCAGAAGGTTTCGAAGGGTGAGGACGGGCTCGTTCTGGAGACGCTGAACAACGGCACGCTGCAAGCCGGCGTCGTCATGCTGGCGCTCGGGCGCGACCCGAACACCGAAGGCCTCGGCCTCGAGGCGGCCGGTGTCGCTGTCGACGAGCGCGGCGCCGTTATCGTCGACGAATATTCCCGCACCAATGTCGAAAACATCTACGCGCTCGGTGATGTCACCAACCGAGTACAGCTGACACCGGTGGCGATCCACGAGGCGATGTGTTTCATCGAGACCGAGTACAAGAACAATCCGACCCGGCCGGACTACGAGCTGATCCCGACCGCCGTCTTCTCGCAGCCTGAGATCGGCACCGTCGGCCTGTCGGAAGAGGAGGCGGGCAGGCGTTATCCCGAACTCGAGGTTTATCGCGCCCAGTTCCGGCCGTTGAAGGCCACGCTTTCCGGGCGGGCCGAGCGGATGATCATGAAGCTGATCGTCGATGCGGCGAGCCGCAAGGTGGTCGGCGCCCATATCCTCGGCCACGATGCCGGCGAGATGGCGCAGTTGCTCGGCATCACGTTGAAGGCCGGCTGCACCAAGGACGATTTCGACCGGACGATGGCGCTGCACCCGACGGCCGCCGAAGAGCTCGTCACCATGTATGCGCCGAGCTATCGGATCCGCGACGGCAAGCGGCTTTGAGCCCTCTTAGCTGGTGATGCGCGGCGCGCGGATGACCTTGAGGAAGAGCTCTTTCATCGCTTCGGCGATGCCTTCGGTCGGCGACACCTCGAAATAAAGGCCGGGCGAGGCGCAGGTCTGCATCTTCGTCGGAATCTCGCTCTGGAACGGCCTGATCCAGTCTTTATACCAGTCGTTGCTCGGCAGCGGCAGGTAGGTGGTGTAGAGCACAGCGATCTTGACGCCGCGATCCTTCAAGGGCTTGCAGAAGGAGGTATCGATCGGCTCCTGGCAGCGACCGCCGGTCGTCTTCTTGGTGCATGTCGACGGCTTGTAGCTGTCGCCGACGCCATCGGAAACGAAGAACAGGATCTTTTGCGGGCTGATATTCGATGTGCCATCACCGGCAGTCTCGATGATGGTGTTCATCTGGGTCATGGCGCTGTCGAAATTGGTGAGTTGGTCCTTATTGTAGTTCTGGTAGGGAATGGTCATCAGGTCGACCGCGTCTGTGTAATTTTTCACCTTCGTGAGGTCGGAGGTGAGGCCCGAAATGGTCGTCAGCTTCGCGTCTTCGGCTTTGGTGCCGAAAGTATAGACGCCCATGCGAAACTGGTCGCTGCTGACACGCTCGGTCTTGGCCGTGTCGGTCAGTGCCTGGGTGGCCAAACGCACCACATCGATGCGCATGGCGACGCCGAGGCTCTTGGCAATGGTGTAGTTGTTGGTGCTCTTATCCATCTGGTGGCAGGCGAAGGCGCAGCCTGTCTTTGCCTCCAGCTTCGAGACGTCGCTCGGGGTCGCGCCGACACCCATAGAGGGCGTGTTGTCGAGCAGGATGTAGAAATCCATGAAGGCGGCGGTTTGATATTCGGCAGTCGCCGCACCCGAGATCGTGATTGAGTCCCGGCCGAGGATGCGCATGAAGGTGGTGGGCACGGTCGCGCTGAAGGAAACCTGCGCATTCAGCTTGTTGGCAGTCTTGGTGACGTCGATTCCGAGATCGACATGAACGTCAGTTAGCTCCCCGGACATTTGAGACATGAAAATATTGCGGGCGTCGTCCTTGCCGAGCGAGATCGTGCCGTTGCCGCTCATGGTCATAGCGGCGGCGACCGCGCCGGATTTTTCCGCGATCGAACCGACGGCGGCGGCATCGGCAGCAGCGTAAAGCTGTGTCCTCAGGCTGAGCGCGTGGGCGAAATCCACCGCCATGCCGGCCGCACCGAAGAGCGGCACCACCAGCAGCGCCGTCATGATGCCGAAATTGCCCGAGCGGTCCGATATGAAACCGGGCGGAAGGATTGCCATGCCATGTCCCCGAAATTGAAACTCTTTCCGGTTCTACATTGAAAGTCTAAAATATAGGAAAATCGACATGGTATATGCTGGTTTAACTAGAGCAGGGCGGGCGGCGGCGGCGAGGCGGCAACTCTCGGCGAATGGTCTTTGCAAGCCTGACCTAAAGGTCTATAAGCCGCCGCATATTGAGGGCATCCTGAGGTATGGATGTGAGAACAGGTGAGTGAGATGGCAGACAATTGGACCCCGAGCAGCTGGCGGCAAAAACCGATCCTGCAGGTTCCCGAATATCCCGACGCAGCCGCTTTGGCGGCAACGGAAGCCACGCTCGCCAGCTATCCGCCGCTTGTCTTTGCAGGCGAGGCGCGCCGCCTGAAGAAGCATCTCGCCAATGTCGCCGAAGGCAACGGCTTCCTGCTGCAGGGCGGCGATTGCGCCGAGAGCTTCGCCGAACACGGTGCCGACAATATCCGCGACTTCTTCCGCGCCTTCCTGCAGATGGCTGTGGTGCTGACCTTCGGCGCGCAGCTGCCGGTCGTCAAGGTCGGCCGCATCGCCGGCCAGTTCGCCAAGCCGCGTTCGTCGAATGTCGAGAAGCAGGGCGACGTGACGCTGCCGGCCTATCGCGGCGACATCATCAACGGCATCGAGTTCACCGAGGAGTCGCGCATTCCGAACCCGGAACGCCAGGCCATGGCCTATCGCCAGTCGGCTGCGACGCTGAACCTTCTGCGCGCCTTCGCGATGGGCGGTTACGCCAATCTCGAAAACGTACATCAGTGGATGCTCGGCTTCGTCAAGGACAGCCCGCAGGGCGAGCGCTACCGCAAGCTCGCCGACCGCATCAGCGAGACCATGGATTTCATGAAGGCGATCGGCATCACCTCGGAAAACCATCCAAGCCTGCGCGAGACCGATTTCTTCACCAGCCATGAGGCGCTGCTGCTCGGCTACGAGGAGGCGCTGACCCGTGTCGATTCCACCTCGGGCGACTGGTATGCCACGTCAGGCCACATGATCTGGATCGGCGACCGCACGCGCCAGGCCGACCATGCGCATGTCGAATATTGCCGCGGCATCAAGAACCCGATCGGCCTGAAATGCGGCCCGTCGCTGCAGGCCGACGATCTGCTGCAACTGATCGACATCCTGAATCCTGCCAACGAGGCCGGACGCCTGACGCTGATCTGCCGCTTCGGCCACGAGAAGGTCGCCGACAGCCTGCCGAAGCTCATTCGCGCCGTCGAGCGCGAGGGCCGCAAGGTCGTCTGGTCCTGCGATCCGATGCACGGCAACACGATCACGCTCAACAACTACAAGACCCGTCCCTTCGAGCGGATCCTGTCGGAAGTCGAAAGCTTCTTTCAGATCCACCGAGCCGAAGGTTCGCATCCGGGTGGCATCCATATCGAGATGACCGGCAAGGACGTGACCGAGTGCACCGGCGGCGCCCGCGCGGTCTCCGCAGAAGACCTGCAGGACCGCTACCACACCCATTGCGATCCGCGCCTCAACGCCGACCAGGCGCTTGAACTCGCCTTCCTGCTTGCCGAGCGGATGAAGGGCGGCCGCGACGAAAAGCGGATGATCGCCAACGGCTGACAGCGGCCCAAACAGATGACGAAAAGCCCGGTTCACCGGGCTTTTTATTGACAGGCCTCGCTCTTTACTCGACGTCATCCTCGGCCTTGTGCCGAGGATCTGCTGCTCCGGCTGCAGATGCTCGGGACAAGCCCGAGCATGACGAAAGAGGAGTTGGCCGCCTTGTTAGCAGCCCGGCGAACCGCCGGGTTTTTTGTTGCCGTGCACGCGAACCAGCCTCCTCATATACTCGCCTGGACGCTGTGCAGATTGGCGTAGACGCCGTCTTGCGCCATGAGTTCGTCATGGGTGCCCTGTTCGACGATGCCATCAGCCGTCAGGACCAGGATGCGGTCGGCATGGCGGACGGTCGACAGACGGTGGGCGATGACCAGGGTGGTTCGGCCGCTTGCCAGGCTGAGCAGCGCCTGCTGCACCGCCCGTTCACTCTCGTTGTCGAGCGCGCTGGTCGCCTCATCGAAGATCAGGATTTCCGGATTCTTGAGGAAGGCGCGGGCGATGGTGATGCGCTGGCGTTGGCCGCCCGAGAGCTTGACGCCCCGTTGGCCGATATCGGTGTCATAGCCATCGGGCAGGGCGCTGATGAAGTCGTGCGCATTGGCGGCGCGCGCGGCCGCTTCCAACTCGGCATCGCTGGCGTCGGGCCGGCCGTAGCGCAGGTTTTCCGCCACCGTACCGGCAAACAGGTAGACATCCTGCTGCACCACCCCGACATGGCGCCGGAGCGAGGCCAGCATCACATCGCGGATGTCGATGCCATCGATCTGGATCGCCCCGGCCTCGACATCGTAGAAGCGCGGTATCAGCGCGCAAAGCGTGCTCTTGCCGACCCCTGACGGGCCGACCAGGGCGACGAACTCACCGGGAGCGATGGTGAGCGACAGCTGCTCGAGCACCCGCGGGCCATCGGCCTCGTAACCGAAGGCGACGTTGGAAAAACTGATCTCGCCTCTTGGTGCCGGCATCGGAAGCGCCGCCGGCCGATCGGTGATATCGGGCGCGATCTCCAGGATCTCCATGGCCCTGACGAAGCCGGTATAACCCTCCTGCCAGAGGCGCACTAAATTCGCCAGCCGCTGCACGGGATCGACCAGCACGGCGACACAAAGCAGGAAGGTCAGCATATCAGGCACGGTCAGCTCCGCCGCCAGGATGCGCAGGCCGCCGACGATGATCACCAATATGGTAACCAGCTGGGCGAAGGTTTCGGTGCCGACCGAAAACCAGGCTTCGCTGCGGTAGCCCTCGGCGCGGCTTTGCAGGAAGCGCCGGTTCTGCTCGGCGAAGCGTTCCTTCTCCAGCGCCTCGTTGGCAAAGGACTGGACGACGCGGATGCCCGCAAGTGCATCCTCCACCCGCTCGTTGACGGCGGCGATCTGCCGTTTGCTGGCTTCGAGCGCGCGGTTCATGCGCCGGTTGAAATAGAGCGCATAGGCGACCGCCGCCGGAGTGAGCAGCAGGATGAGAGCTGCCAATGGCGGATCGATGAAGAACAGCACCAGCATGGCCCCGCCGTATTTGAGTACGGCGATGGAAAGATCCTCGGGGCCATGATGAAAGAGCTCACCCAGCCACAGGCTGTCATTGGTGATGCGGCTCATCAGCTGGCCGGTGCGCTGGCGGTCGTAAAAACTGAACGAGAGCTTCTGGCAGTGCTCGAAGAGTTCTTGGCGCACCGTCGCTTCGATGCGCGCGCCCATCACATGGCCGCGATAATCGACGAAGAAGATGGCGACGATCTGGACCGCCAGCACGGCCAGCATGACGCCGCCCATTGCAAGGATGTGTGCGAAGGCCTGTGGCGCGTCGGGCAGAGCCAGAAGGCGGCTCGTGACGATGTTGGCGCAGAGCGGCAGGGCGACCGCCGTGCCGGCGACCAGGATGGCGCAAAGTAGATCCGCCAGCAGCAAAGGCAAATGCGGACGATAGTAGGAGAGGAATTTGCGCATACGCGACCAACGCCGCTCGCGGTCGGCGGCATTCGCATTGTCGCGGAAGAATCTCGTGAAGAGGTTATGGCGTCGCGAGCTTTTCCTCGCGCGGGAGAACCGAATGTTCATGAAGCTGAATGTCCTTGTGGGGGATGTTTCCTTTCTGTTCGGACAGGGTCGCTCTCATGTCAGTCTCCCGGGGGTCGAATGAATTGGACCTTCAGTATCGCCGACAATAGCCGGCGATTCAATGCCGGGATGAGATGAGGTTGGCGGCTGTTGTCGTCGAGCAACAGGTGTTCGCGCTGACCAAGCATGCATAAGGCCGGCGATTTTCAAGATTTCTGATGATTTCGTTGAACGGAATGGATTTGACGCCAAGGGCGATCGGCGGCAACATTCGGTCATAAACGGGAGAGCGATGATGGCCGAACGGCATACAGGTGGCTGCCTTTGCGGCGCCGTGCGATTTTCAACGACGGCGAAGCCAGGACCCGTGGTCGGCTGCCATTGCTCGCAGTGCCGCCGGCAGACGGGGTTTTATTACGCCGCGGTCAACGTGGCCCGCACGGCTCTTTCGGTTGATGGCACCGAGGCGGTCCGTTGGTACCGGTCGAGCGAAGAGGCGCAGCGCGGCTTCTGCTCGAATTGCGGCTCCGCGCTGTTCTGGCAGGCGGACGGATCGGCGGAAGTTTCTGTCATGGCAGGCGCCTTCGACACGCCGAGTGGCCTTGCCTTCGGCCATCATATCTATTGCGCCGACAAGGGCGATTTCTACGAGATATCGGACGGCCTGCCGCAATATGCGGTGAATCCGGTTTAGCCTTTGGCAGCGAGTTCGGCGCTGAGGCGGGCCACATCTTCGCGCAGCGCCGTCAGCTCGGTCAGCACGCTCATATCGATCTTCTGGTGCAGGGAGAGCACTTCGAGCTCGGCCTTGAGATTGACCTCGTAATCCTTGGCGGCCTCGAAGCGGTCGCGCTCGGCCTGCCGGTTCTGGGACATCATGATGATCGGCGCCTGGATGGCGGCGATCATCGACAGGATCAGATTCAGAAAAATGAAGGGGTATGGGTCGAAGGGATTCGCCACCAGACCGATGGTGTTCATCAGTGTCCAGACGGCGAGAAAGGCGAGGAAGGCGAGTATGAAGGACCAGGAGCCGCCGACGCGGGCGATGCCATCGGCGATACGCTCGCCGAAGGATGACTCGGCGGATAAGGCGGCATTGACGTCGGTCGAGATGACCTTGCGTTGGTGCGCTTTCGCCAGCACGCGCTTTTCGACGTCGCCGAGTTCGTCGGCCGGTTTGTCGAAATGATGGTGCACGAAGTCCGAAAGATTAGACATTGCCTTTTTCCGATGCCGGTTATCGATGTGCTCGCTTTCGGCGCCAGTATTCCGCTCCGGAGGCAAATTGCAATGCGTATCGGTGTCGCGTCGCGCCACGCGCGATCCGTTCATAAAAATTTCGTCGTCGCGAGGTGCCGCTTTCGGCCCGAACGTGTTGCGGTCGTGAAAGGTGCAGGCTAAATAAATGACATGACACAGGAAAACGCTCTTTCTGATATCTTCCGCATCGCCATCGGCCAGCTCAACCCGACGGTCGGCGATGTCGCCGGCAATCTTGCCAAGGCGCGCGAGGCGCGCGCCGATGCTGCCCGGGAGGGCGCGCATCTGCTCGTCCTGACCGAGCTTTTCATCTCCGGTTATCCGCCTGAAGATCTGGTGCTGAAGCCCGCCTTCATCCGCGCCTGCTGGAAGGCGGTCGAGACTCTCGCGGCCGATACCGCCGATGGCGGGCCGGGCGTCATCATCGGCTTTCCCCGGCAGGAAGGCACCGGGCGCTACAATTCGGTCGCCGTGCTCGACGGCGGCAAGGTGATCGCGGTGCGCGACAAGATTGACCTGCCGAATTACGGCGAATTCGACGAGAAGCGCGTCTTCGACCAGGGCGCAATGCCGGGGCCGGTGAATTTCCGCGGCGTGCGCATCGGCATTCCGATCTGCGAGGATATCTGGGGCGATCTCGGCGTCTGCGAGACGCTGGCCGAAAGCGGGGCCGAGATCCTGCTGTCGCCGAATGGTTCGCCCTATTATCGCGGCAAGGTCGATATCCGCCATCAGGTGGTGCTGAAGCAGGTGATCGAGACCGGCCTGCCGCTGATCTATGCCGCCCAGCTCGGCGGCCAGGACGAACTTGTCTTCGACGGGGCGAGCTTCGCCTTCAACGCCGACAAGTCGCTCGCCTTCCAGATGAGCCAGTTCGAGACGGCGCTTGCAGTGACGACGTGGAAACGCGGCGAAGATGGTTGGCATTGCGCCGAAGGGCCGATGGCGCATATCCCTGAAAGCGAGGAGGCCGATTACCGCGCCTGCCTGCTCGGCTTTCGCGACTACGTCAACAAGAACGGCTTCAAAACCGTGGTTCTCGGCCTTTCCGGCGGCATCGATTCTGCGATCTGCGCGGCAATCGCCGTCGATGCGCTCGGCGAGGAGCGGGTGCGCACCGTCATGCTTCCCTACCGCTATACCTCCGAGGATTCGCTGAAGGATGCGGCCGATTGCGCCAAGGCGCTCGGCTGCCGCTACGACATCGTGCCGATCGAACAGCCGGTGACGGGTTTCAGCACTGCGCTCTCCAATCTTTTCGAGGGTACGGACAGCGGCATCACCGAGGAGAACCTGCAGAGCCGGGCGCGCGGCGTCATCCTGATGGCGATCTCCAACAAGTTCGGCTCGATGGTGGTGACGACGGGCAACAAGTCGGAAATGTCGGTCGGCTACGCCACGCTTTACGGCGACATGAACGGCGGCTTCAATCCGATCAAGGACCTCTACAAGATGCAGGTCTATGCGCTTTCCCGCTGGCGTAACGAAAACGTGCCGCCGGATGCGCTAGGCCCCTCCGGCGAGGTAATCCCGCAGAATATCATCGACAAGGCGCCGTCGGCCGAACTGCGTCCGGATCAAAAGGACCAGGATTCGTTGCCGCCCTATCCCGTGCTCGACGATATTCTCGAATGCCTGGTGGAGAAGGAGATGGCGGTCGAGGAGATCGTCGCGCGCGGCCATGATGTTGCGACCGTTCACCGGGTCGAGCATCTGCTCTATCTCGCCGAATACAAGCGCCGGCAATCGGCGCCGGGCGTGAAGATCACCAAGAAGAATTTCGGCCGCGACCGGCGCTATCCGATCACCAACCGGTTCAGGGATCGCTGACGCAATCGAGATCGCTGACGGCATCAAGCTTTTCGGGAGGAAACATGCGCAGCTCGGTTGAGATCTACAATGTCAGGACGGGCAGGGCCCGCGAGGTCTGGCAAACGGACAGGCTGGTGGAGGCGCCGAACTTCTCGCCTGATGGTTCCTACCTGCTCTTGAACGGCGACGGGCTGCTTTACCGGTTGCCGCTCGATGGCGGGGAGGTGGTCAAGGTCGATACCGGCTTTGCCGTCAACTGCAACAATGACCACGGCATTTCGCCCGATGGCACTGAGATCGTCATTTCCGACAAGACCGAATTCGGCAAGTCGGCGATCTATATCCTGCCGATCGAAGGCGGCACGCCGCGGCTCATCACCCAGAACCTGCCATCCTACTGGCATGGGTGGTCGCCGGACGGGCGCCAGCTCGCCTATTGCGGCATCCGCGACGACCTCTTCGATATCTACACCATCTCCGTCGACGGCGGCGCCGAGACGCGGCTGACGCATGGCGAGGGTCGCAACGACGGACCGGACTATTCCGCCGACGGCCAATGGATCTACTTCAATTCCAGCCGCACCGGGCTGATGCAGATCTGGCGCATCCATCCCGATGGCACCGGGCTCGAGCAGGTGACTTTGGACAATCAGGGCAACTGGTTCGCCCATCCTTCACCCAACAACGACATGGTGCTGCTCCTATCCTACGACCCATCGGTGTTCGACCATCCGCGCGATCTCGACGTGCGGCTGCGGCTGATGGATATGGACGGCGGCAATCTGAAGACGCTGTTCGAGCTTTTCGGGGGGCAGGGCACGATCAACGTGCCCTGCTGGTCTCCTGACGGCGAAGAGTTCGCCTATGTCCGCTATTTCCCGGCTGCTTAAGCGCGGGTCTGGCGGCGTTCGCGGGCGGATTTTGCCAGGTCTTCCAGTACCGCGACCGACATATGCCAGTCGATGCAGCCGTCGGTGATGGACTGGCCGTAAACCAGCGGCTTGCCGGGAACGAGGTCCTGGCGGCCGGCGACGAGGTTGCTTTCGATCATCATGCCCTTGATGTCGTTGTTGCCGGCGGCAATCTGTGCGGCGACGGATTTGACGACGAGCGGTTGGTTCATCGGGTCCTTGCCGCTGTTGGCGTGGCTGGCATCGATGAGGATGCGCGGGGCGACGCCGAGCCTGACGGCTTCGCCGGTGACCGCTTCGACATCGGCCGCTTCATAGTTCGGCCGTTTGCCGCCGCGCAGGATTATGTGGCAGTCCTCATTGCCCGTCGTCGAGGCGATGGCCGCCTGTCCGTCCTTGGTCACCGCCGGAAAGTGATGCGGCTGCGAGGCGGCGAGGATGGCGTCGAGCGCCACACGCACGCCGCCGTCGGTACCGTTCTTGAAGCCGATCGGGCAGGAAAGGCCGGAGGCAAGCTGCCGGTGGACCTGGCTTTCGGTCGTGCGCGCGCCGATCGCGCCCCAGCTGACGAGATCGGCAATATATTGCGGCGTGATCGTGTCGAGGAATTCGACGCCGGCCGGAAGACCCATCGCATTGATATCGAGCAGCAGGCGTCTCGCAATCCTCAACCCTTCCTCGATACGGTAGCTGCCGTCGAGATGCGGATCGTTTATCAGGCCCTTCCAGCCGACGGTCGTGCGGGGTTTTTCGAAATAGACGCGCATGACGATCTCGAGATCGCCGGCGAAGCGACGCCGCTGCTCTTCCAGCCGCGCGGCGTACTCCCGGGCGGCGACAGGGTCGTGGATGGAGCAGGGGCCGATGACGACGATCAGGCGATCGTCCTCGCCCTGGAGAATCTTGTGGATCGCATCACGATTGCTGGTCACGGTCTCGGTGACAGTAGGATTGCGGTGGATTTCCGCAATGATATCGGCGGGTTTGGTCAGCGGGGTGATCTCGACGATACGCAGATCATCAATGGTATCAGACACGGTATGGCTCCTGTTTGGTCATACCCGCACGGCACAAAAAAAGCCGCCAGGTAGACTAGCGGCTGTTCGGGTTGTCGTCGCGTCGAATTCAGTTACGCATGGACCCGTATCCGCTGGGAGCAGCGGTACCAATAAAATCCCGAGGCGTAGGTTGACGTGATCGACATGAGGCGTGTGTAGCGCCAAGATCAGGCATTGTCACGTAGAATTTGCTGCCTGAAAAGCTGATGCTCTTGCGGGGCACCATACCCCCTGTGGAGGGCACGTCGCACTCGATCTCGCTCATGCGACGTCTTGCAAGTCTTTGTTTATCCATATCGCCCGAACCGTGCATGCTCCGGGCGATATGCGTTTTCATTGCTTAATGTCGTTCCCGACCTCAGAGAGCGTCGACGTTCACACCGACGGTGATGGCGCCGATCGGCGTTCCCTTGTCGTCGGAAATCGTCACACTTGCCTGCGACTGCAGCGTCTGGGTCGACTCATCCTTTTCGATCTCGTCGACGAAGACCGCGTCCTTGCCGGCTCCGAAAGACTTCTGGAACTTGCCCTCGTCGCCCTGCCAGTAATCCGATGTGGTGTCGCTTTGACCGACATTCAGGCCTTTTGCATCCATGACGAAGATTTCGGTGATCTTGCCGCCGGAAGCTTCCTTCTTTCCCTGAAGGAATTTCGACAGGGCGTTGTTAAGCACGCCGTCGATCATCGAGTGGTCGGAGCCATCGACTTCGGCACGCCACTTCTTGTCGAGGGCGTCGACATCGGCTGCGCTGAGATTGGCGTTGGCAGTGTTCTGCACTTTGACAGCCTCGATGATGGCGGGGTCGTTGAGCCAGGGCTTGACGTCGCTCGTCACGTAGTCGGAGATCGGGGCAAGCTTGGCATCCTGCGCCATGGATACGCCGATCGGCACGGCAAATGCGGTGCAGGCCAAAAGAAATGCGGGCACGATTTTCTTCATAAGTGTTTCCTTCCCGATTATCGGTTGCTGAGAACTAAGGTTTATTGGACGAAGATGAGGTCAGAACTCCTCCCAGGCGCCGGGAGCAGCGGCAACGGCAGCATTTCCTGCATGCCGCTGTACGAGGGCTCTTGGTTGGGGACGAGATTGGCCGGCGACTTGAACGGGTCTAGGCTGGCTGGTCGCAGACGCGCCGACGACGAACCTGCCGGCCGAGTCCTGCAAAAGACGTCCCTGCTGCAGCAGCTCCTGGCAGGCCGCGTTGGTTTCCTCGACCATTGCCGCGTTCTGCTGCGTCGCCTGATCCATCTGGTTGATCGCACCGTTGATTTCCTGCAGACCCGTCGCCTGTTCGCGATAGGACTGAACGATGGAAGCGATACTGTCGCTGATACGGTTGATCTGCTCCTCGATCTTCAGCAAGGCATCGCCGGTTTCGTTCACCAGCCCGACGCCCGCGGCAACTTCCTGGCCGGATACGTTGATCAGGTTCTTGATTTCCTTTGCCGCGTTTGCCGACCGCTGGGCGAGTTCACGCACCTCCTGAGCGACAACCGCAAAACCCTTGCCGGCCTCACCGGCGCGCGCCGCCTCGACGCCGGCATTCAGCGCCAGCAGGTTGGTCTGGAACGCGATTTCATCGATGACGCCGATGATGCGGCCGATCTGGCTCGACGAGGTCTGAATCCGGTCCATCGCTCCGATCGCATCACGCACCACCGTTGCCGAGACATGAGCGCTCCGCTTGGTTTCCTCGACCAGCTTGCCGGCATTTTCGGCGCGCTGCGACGATGTTCTGACCGTGGTGGTCACCTCATCAAGTGCCGCGGCGGTCTGTTCCAATGATGCCGCCTGTTGCTCGGTCCGCTTGGCGAGTTGATCTGCGGAGGAGGCCAGCTCGCTGGAGCCGCCTTCAACCGCCACGGAGGCGGCCTTGATCTCCGTCAGCGCGGCCGCGACCGCTTCGACCATGTTGTTGAAATCCTGCCGCAATTTATCGAATTCGGGGCCGAGATCGGCCAGGTGTATCGAGAAGTCGCCTGCGGCAAGCTTTTCCAATGAAGTTGCAAGAGCGGTCATGACCAGCCGTTGAGTTTTGCTGGCCTCTTCGGTGAACAATGTGTTGCGTGCCCGTTCGGCGTCGAGCGAAGCGCTCTGCTCGGCAGCGGCCTGCTCTCTTTCGACCTTCGCTATCGCTTCATGACGGAAAACTTCCAACGCGCGTGCCAGAAAACCAATCTCGTCGCCATTTTCCTTGTAGGTAACAGGGGAGACCAGATCGCCTTTCTGCAGCGCGCTGATGCGTTCGCTGAGGATCCTGATGGGCCAGCCAACAAGGCTGCGCATGGCGAGAAGGAAGGCGACGACGGCCAAGGCGGTGATCAGCGACTGGGTGAGCAGCGAAACGAGAACCTTCTGCCTGACTTCAGCAGCGATTTTTTCGACGGACCAGTTCGTGACGATATAGCCGGTGGCCTTGCCTGATTTGTCCAGCGGGAGCGGCGCGATGATCGTGACCACGCCGGCGGATACCCCGCCGTCATCGATCGTCGTTTTTTCCGGCTTGGCGCTGAGGCTCTTCACCAGATCGGCCGGTGCGGGCAGGCCGTTGATGCCGTCGCGTGTCCACGTGTCGACGGCGGCAGGTTCCGCGTTGAATGCGGCAAACTGCACGAGATCGAGCGAAGGGTCGTCGCGGTAGAGCGAATAAGCTTCACGGACCGCATTCGCCTTGCCCCACTTGACGCCGCCGGCGGCCAGGGAGGCAAACTGCTCCGCATCCTTGGACCAGTTGGCCTTGGCGCCATCGATCAATGCCCGGGTTTCGTACATCCACGTATAGGTGGCGAAAGCGGAAATGCCGCAGAGGTTGACGGCAACGATAATCGCCGCCAGCTTGGCTGTCAGAGGCATCGTTTTCAAAAAATGGAACATTCCGCGGCAGCCTAGAATTGCGGCTCAGTCGGACATGTTCCCGACCGGCGTCTCAATACGGGCATCCGCGCTGACGGTCACATCACGAGCCCTCATGCCCATGTCCGGATTGCAACCCAAAACGCGCAAACGCAGTGTGTATTTGATATGTGAATAAATCATAAAGTAGAATGGGATGCCGGAGCACACGCGTGTTATTTCGCTATTACGCCCGCTGGAGATCTGCCTCGCCCCGCTGGGGAGAAGAGGTATGTCGCGCGTCCGTGTTCCCTACGCCCCGGCCGAAGAAAAGAGACAGATGGCACCGCTCGGCGCGCGCGGCTAGAATCAACCATCAGGTTCGCGGCTTGCCGCCGCGCCGGTTTGCTGAAATAGATGCGCCGTCAGGTGCCCGCCGGTAAGGCGGGAGAATCGGGAATCCGGTGCAAAACCGGAACGTGCCCAACGCTGTAAGGCCGATGTTTGCCGCTTCATCATGCCACTGGCTTCTTGCCGGGAAGGCTACGGCAGACGGATGACGCCCAGTCAGAAGACCGGCCTGGCAAGATAGACCGATCCGCGCGGACGGCGGGGCGGTTGCGTTGTTGGGGATTTGACGATGCGACCCTTTGATGAGGATGCCCTTTCGGCGGCGTCCGGTTTTTCCTTGGCCGAACGCGAGGCCGTCTATCACGCGATCATGACGCGGCGCGACGTTCGCAGTCAGTTTCGACCCGATCCTTTGCCTGACGATGTTGTGCAGCGGCTGCTGACGGCCGCCCATCATGCACCCTCCGTCGGCTTCATGCAGCCCTGGAATTTCATTCTGGTGAAAAGTGCCGCTGTGCGGGCGCGCGTCCGGGATGCCTTCGCGAGCGCCAACGACGAGGCGGCGCTGATGTTTGCCGGCGAGCGGCAGCAGGCCTACCGCGCCCTCAAGCTCGAAGGCATCGTCGAGGCGCCGCTCGGCATATGCGTGACCTGCGATCCCACGCGCAGCGGCAGCGTAGTGCTGGGGCGCACCCACAATCCCAGGATGGATAGCTATTCCACAGTCTGCGCCATCCAGAATCTCTGGCTTGCGGCGCGGGCGGAAGGGGTCGGCATTGGCTGGGTCAGCATTTTTCGTGAAGGCGACCTGAAAACCATTCTCGGCATACCCGAGCATATCGAAGTGGTCGCCTGGCTCTGTGCCGGCTTCGTCGACCGGCTCTATGACGAGCCGGAACTCTCCGTCAAAGGCTGGCGGCAGCGGCTACCGCTCGAGGAGCTGGTCTTCCACGATGGATGGGGACTGAACACCTAGGCACGGTGGTCGAGCGTGGCCTCAATCGCACAGTCACGCCATTGACAGGCAAGGTGAGCAAACCGATGTCGGTATCGCCGACGCCGGGCGAGGCCGAGATATCTTTATTCCGTTATGCCGAACGCGGCATAACGGAATTTATCCCGAGCCCGAGACTATGCCGAGCCAGTTCCCCAAAGCTCGAGATTTCCGATAGTTCCCGATTGCAAGCTCGGCATATTCCACCGATCGCCCCTCGGCCGGAATGCGCCCGCAGCGGACTAAGCGATTGCCGTCGGTGGACGAGGCTGTTGAGCTCACGTGCACATCGTCGATGAGTGACACCGAGCGGATTGAGATCGTCTTGGATGCTTGGATGAGGTATCATCGCAGCAGCTTTCCAGAATACTGTCGATGACTGCCTCGCGTCAGCGGAGGACGAAATGACAACGCCTCAGGTCGAACGTAGGACCACGGCCGTGTTGGTTGCCGATGTCGTTGGGTACTGCCGACTCGTTGAGACTAACGAGGAAAGGGCGCTCGCGGCAATTAAGGAGCTCTGGGGTGCTGTGTTCCGACCGTTAATAGCTGAGTACCGTGGGCGGATCGTAAAATTGATGGGTGACGGCCTCATCGCGGAGTTCGGATCTGTTGTCGGAGCAGTTGCCTGTGCGGCGGCAGTACAAGAAAAGCTCGCCGCTCAACAGCAACAGGTTGCAGTTGAACGCCGTATCGTGCTCCGGATCGGCATAAACCTCGGAGACGTCGTGATCGACGGTGATGATCTTCTTGGCGACGGGGTCAATGTCGCTGCGCGCCTGGAGCAACTATGTCCGCCAGGCACCGTGCTCATATCCGGCTCAGCTCACGAACAACTGTCGGGAAAACTCGATCTCCACTTCGAGTATGTGGGCGAGCAGCACCTAAAGAATATCGCACGGCCGGTGAGGACCTACTGCATGGACGTCGGCGGCTTGACGCCAATGCTCCCAGCCAGCTCACGATCCGACAAACCGGCGGTCGCTGTTCTGCCTTTTGACAATATGAGCGCAGATCCTGATCAGGCTTATTTCAGCGACGGCATTACTGAAGACGTCATCACCGAGCTTTCGAGATTCAGAGAGCTCACGGTGATTGCCCGCAATTCCTCATTCGCCTTTCGCGGACAGAGCATGGACCTGCGTCAAATCGGACGCATGCTGGGAGCGGAGTATGTCGTGGAAGGAAGCGTTCGGCGGCTAGGAGATCGGGTACGCGTCACGGCGCAGCTTATTGAGGCCACGAGCGGGACACATCTGTGGGCCGAGCGTTACGACCGAGCGATGGAGGACGTATTCGCCATTCAAGAGGAGATCTCGCAGAACATCGTTGCGACGGTCGCCCAGCGTGTCCGGGACGATAGAGAGGTCTCGGCGCGGCGACGCCAGCCTGAGGACATGCACGCATATGACCTCTTCCTCCAGGCCAACCGCCTCTCCGACGACTTTACGCCCGGAAGCCAGGAACGAGTTCTTTCCCTGTTCGAGCGTGCAGTCAAAATCGACCCTACTTTTGCGCGGGCTTACACAGGCCTCGCATATGCATATCTCAATCGTGCGATCGATAATGGCATCGGTGCACCGCGGGAAAAGGACGAAAACAGGATAAAGGCACTTCGTTTTGCCGAGCAAGCGCTTGTGCTGGATCCAAATGATCCGAAGGTGCATTGCACACTTGGATTCATGTGTCTGACCTGGCGGGATTTTGATCGAGCCGAACGTCACCTGGATCTAGCTCGAACCATGAACCCGAACGATCCGATAATCCAGATCATCTGGGCTTGGATGCAGGGGGCCTTGGGCAGACCGGAACGTGGGCTGGCTGCCGCTCAAATTGCCTTGAGGATCAACCCGCGTCACCCGAGTTGGTATAACTACTATCTCTCGCGCATCCTGTTCCAACTCGGACGTTACAGTGAGGCCGCTGTGCTTCTCGAGCAACGAACCTTCGATTCCCCGATAAGGCATCCGCGAGACATGGCTTGGCGGGCGGCGGCCTATGGTCATCTAGGCAGGATCGAAGAGGCGAACGAATGTGGGGACGTATTTGTCCAGGCAGTGCGCACGCTGTGGATTGGTGACCCCGCCGCAGGGCCAGCGGAATACGTCGACTGGCTTGTTGATGTGTCATATCTGCGCGAGCCGAGGGATGTGGAGCGCCTGCGCGCTGGTCTACGTCTTGCCGGGTTGCCGGCCTGAAGCAGTGCGGGCTGCCGAACACCTAGAGAGATCTGAACATGGAACTGACGCCAGGCTGCATAACTATGCCGAGCTCGCCATTCCTGAACTATCGGAAATCTCGAGCTTTGGGGAACTGGCTCGGCATAATCGCGGGCTCGGGATAAATTCCTGGCCTTCATATCGATACGCTGAAGGCGAATCCCGGAATTTCCAATAGATATTCGGTTATCGGCGGCTCAATCGGAGGATAACGGCCCAATGAACATGATCGACTTGAAGGAACGCATCATCGTGATCACAGGCGGTGCGCGCGGCATCGGCTACGCTATCGCAGAGCGCGTCATCCAGTCTGGTGGCAAGGTGGCCATCTGGGACCTGAACGAAAACATGGCGAAGGACAGCGCTTCCGTTCTCGGATCTGGCACAGTTGCTTTCGGCGTCAACGTCGCAGATTCCCAATCAGTGAGGAACGCGGTGGCGGCGACCGAAGAGATTTTTGGCCGTATCGACGGGCTTGTCAATTCCGCCGGGATTACCGGCCCGGTAAAGCCCACGATCGAATACGATGTCAGCGAGTGGAAAGACGTCGTCGATGTCTGCCTCACGGGAACCTTCAATTGTTGCCGGCACGTCGTTCCGGTCATGTTACAGCGCGACTACGGGCGGATCGTGAACATCTCCTCGGTTGCGGGCAAGGAAGGAAATCCGAACATCGCTGCCTATAGCGCAGCGAAAGCCGGTGTGCTGGGCTTCACAAAGTCTCTTGGCAAGGAACTCGCAAAGACAGGAATCGCCGTGAACGCGGTAACGCCGACCACAGCAAAGACACCTATATTGGACGGGCTGACACCGGAATTTATCGAATATATGCGCGTCCGCATTCCGCGCGACCGTTTTGTTGAACTTCATGAGATCGCTTCGATGGTCGTCTGGCTGCTCTCCGAAGAGAACTCCTTCACGACCGCATCGACGTTCGACCTGAGCGGCGGTCGTACGACCTACTGACTATGCTCAAGCGACCCGCATTGACATCCCGCCGCAAGTTCACCTGACGTCGGCTTCATCTCAAGCACCCCGGCACAACGCCGCGATAGCTTCGTCACCGTCGTTTGAGCTGCTCGGTCACCGCTGCTGTTGCGGCTGAGGGCCGGGCGCTGCCGGATTGGCGAGGTCGATCGAACCCTGGTCGCCAGCGAGGAATTGCGGGCCGACCTGACGGACCTTGTTCTGTGTCGGATCGTAGGGTCGCTCGGGCGATGGTTGCGGTGCGATCTGCGCTGTAGGATCCTTTACCGGCGGATTGGTGTGGATGGTGGTGATCGAGCCCTGCTGCGGCGGTTCGCTCAACGCCTGCTTGCCGCGCATCTCCTCGTAATAGGCGGTGAGATTGCAGGCGCAGGAGGACTTTTCTCCGGGCGTGCGGTTTTTGTAGGCGAAGGCGTTCTTCATGGCGCTGTAGGGCGTGCCCGTTGCGACCGAGATCATGTTCGAGGTTTCGGTGCTCGTCACATCACGATAGAACAATTCTGTCTCGATACCCGGGCACATCTTGGCGCAGGTCTGGGCGTCGCGGCCGAAATCCACCGAGGTGGCGTTCGAGCTGATCGGGAAGAAGCCGCCGTCACAGCTGCGCACGCACATGGTGCTGACGGGTGACAGCATGTCGGCCCGCGGCAGGCCGTAACGCGGATCAACCTCTTCACCGCCGCCGAGTGGGATGAAGGTATCGGTGCGCATCGCCTGTTCCTCGACACTCGGGGCGGGGTCGGCGGCGCTGCGATCGCTCGGCGCGTAGAAATTCTCGCTGTTGCAGCCGTTGTGGTCGAGAGCGGCGATCAGTTCGCGACGCGCGCCGTCAGCGGCGCCGTTCTGGCCGGCCAGTTCGCTGCGGCGGTCCTGGAGATAGCGAATATTGTCGATCATCCTGGCTTCGGCCTGCGTGAGCTCGGCGCAGTAATCGGCATTCTCGCCGCCGATCACGACCATGCTGCCCGACGTGCAGCCATTGCTGCGCAGCTCGTTGCGAACTTTGCGCAGCTCGAGGTTCTGTTCGGCCATGGCGCTCGCATATTGGCGCGCCTCCGGGCCGTTGCCATTGCCGATCGATCGCGGCAGGTCGGCAAGGCGGCCGCGCAGGTCCTCACAGACGGCGCTGCTTTGCGCGGCGGCCGGCGCCGCAAGGGCAAGGAGAAGGGCAAGAGACAGGTTTCGGCGTTTCACGGCGTCGTCCCGGAATGAGCAAAGAATCGATCGGTCGATTGCGGCCTCGATCGCCGCGGGTTTCTCTTAGGGTATTTCTCTTAATAAGCTGGGATAAATTCCTAGCGTATTTTCGCGATTTTATCCAGCAGACCGCCAAAGACCTGGTGTTCGATTATGAAGAAGCTGCCGATGGTAATCAACGAGGCCAAGTGCCCACTCCAATCTCCTGGGTCGCTTGGGGAACGTACTCATATCCGGACGTCGAAAATGACAGGAATTGCCAACGAACTCAGCTCCCCCGCAACGACAGCCGGGTTGCCAGGAACCCAACACGGCTTCCACGTCTTCGTGGACGGCTGTTATGAACCCGGTTCTGGGCACGGAGGTTGGGCATTCGTCGTTTATCGCGATGCCGCGGAAATTGCGTCCGGCTTCGGTGGCGCCGAAGATTCCGCCAATAATTCGATGGAAGTGATGGCCGTGCTCAAGGCTGTAGTCTGGATCAACAGCGAGGCAAGCGGCGAGCCCGCGACCATCTGGTCGGATTCCGTCTACGCCATCAAAGGCTGCAACAACTGGCGACAAATCTGGAAGAACAACGGCTGGAAGAAAAGCAGCGCGAATGGGAATGCGCGAAGGCGAACGATCGCCAATGCGGAACTCTGGAAAGCGGTCGATCTTCAACTGTCGCACAATCCACTGATGACCATTGCCTGGTGCAAAGGCCATTCCGGCATTGCCGGCAACGAACGCGCGGATGCGCTCGCGGATAAAGGGCGGCTGACGATACGGAGTGCCTGAGACGGCATCAGGACATGTGTCGGGACGACTTCAGGGTCTTTACGCTGTGTTGCTGTCAACCGGCTCAAGCCGGTTGCGATGCCTCGACGACGGCGAGTGCCGCCATATTGACGACGCCGCGGGAGGTGACAGAGGGGGCGAGGATATGGGCGGGCAGGGCGGTGCCGAGCAGGATCGGGCCGACGTGCAGGCCGTCGGTCATCGACTTGACCACACCGAGGGTGATGTTGGCGGCATCGAGGTTCGGGAAGACCAGGAGGTTCGCCTCATCGTGCAGCGTCGTGTCCGGCATGACGCGCTTGCGCAGTGCTTCGGTGATGGCGCTTTCGCCGTGCATCTCGCCGTCGACCTCAAGGTCGGGCGCGGCTTCGCGCACAAGCTGCAGGGCGTTGCGCATCTTCGTCGCGCTTTCGGACTCACGCGAGCCGAAATTGGAATGCGAGACCAGGGCGGCGCGCGGCGTGAGGCCGAAACGGCGGATTTCCTCGGCCGCCAAAACCGTCGCCTCGGCGACCTCCTCGGCGGTCGGATTGAAGGTGACGTAGGTGTCGGTGAAGAAGGTGGCGCCGCGCTGCGAAATCATCAGGCTGAGGGCCGAGAAATCGCGGACATTCTTGCGCTTGCCGATGATTTGGCGGACGTCGCGCAGGTGCTTCTCGTAGCGGCCTTCGAGGCCGCAGATCAGCGCATCGGCTTCGCCGCGCCTCAGCGCCAGCGCACCGATGACGGTGGTGTTGGTGCGCACGATCGTGCGGGCCGCTTCCGGGATGACGCCGCGGCGGCCGACGAGGGAGAAATAAAGATCGACATATTCGCGGAAGCGCGGATCGTCTTCCGGGTTGATGACTTCGAAATCCTGCAGCGGGCGGATGCGCAGGCCGTAGCGCTTCAGGCGCGTCTCGATGACTTGCGGGCGGCCGATCAGGATCGGTTCGGCAAGGCCTTCTTCGAGCAGCACCTGGGCAGCGCGCAGCACGCGTTCGTCCTCGCCTTCGGAAAAGATGACGCGCTTGCGCTCGGCGGCCTTGGCGGCGGTAAAGATCGGCTTCATGACGAAGCCGGAGCGGAAGACGAAGCGGTTCAGTTGGTCGAGATAGGCGTCGAAATCCTGGATCGGGCGGCGTGCCACCCCGCTCTGTTCGGCGGCTTTGGCGACTGCAGGTGCGATGCGCAGGATCAGGCGCGGATCGAAGGGCGAGGGGATCAGGTAATCGGGGCCGAAGACCGGGGTCTCGCCGGAATAGGCGCGGGCGGCGACATCCGACGGCTCTTCGCGGGCAAGGGCTGCGATGGCGCGCACGGCCGCCATCTTCATTTCCTCATTGATCGTCTCGGCGCCGCAATCGAGCGCGCCGCGGAAGATATAGGGGAAGCAGAGGACGTTGTTGACCTGGTTGGCGAAATCCGACCGGCCAGTGCAGATCATCGCATCTGGGCGAGCAGCGCGGGCGAGATCGGGCATGATCTCCGGCGTCGGATTGGCGAGCGCCATGATCAGCGGCTTGTCGGCCATCTGCGCCAGCAGCTCTGGTTTCAGCACGCCGGCGGCCGAAAGGCCGAGGAAGACGTCGGCGCCGCCGATATTTTCGGCGAGCGTGCGCGTATCGCTCTTCTGGGCGTAGATGGATTTCCATTCGTCCATCAGCTCGACCCGGCCCTCATAGACGAGGCCTTCGAGATCGTGGACCCAGATGTTTTTGCGTTTTGCCCCGAGAATGACCAGCAGGTTGAGGCAGGCAAGAGCGGCAGCACCGGCGCCGGAGGCGACGATCTTGATGTCGGCGATGTTCTTGCCGGCGAGTTCCAGCCCGTTCAGGATCGCGGCGGCGACGATGATTGCCGTGCCGTGCTGATCGTCGTGGAAGACGGGGATCTTCATCTTTTCGCGCAGGCGACGCTCGACCTCGAAACATTCCGGCGCCTTGATGTCTTCAAGGTTGATGCCGCCGAAGGTCGGCTCCAGCGAGGCGATGGTCGAGACCATCTGGTCGACGGCTGCAGCGTCGATCTCGATATCGAAGACATCGATGCCGGCGAACTTCTTGAAGAGCACGGCCTTGCCCTCCATGACCGGCTTGGAGGCGAGCGGGCCGATATTGCCGAGGCCGAGCACGGCGGTGCCGTTGGAGATGACGGCGACGAGATTGGCGCGCGAGGTATATTCGGCCGCCATTTCGGGGTTGTCGCGGATGGCAAGGCAAGGGGCGGCAACACCGGGCGAATAGGCGAGCGCCAGGTCGCGCTGGTTGCCGAGCGGCTTGGTCGCCTGGATCTCCAGCTTACCGGGGCGGGGATAGCGGTGGAAGAAAAGCGCCTGTTCGTCGAGATCGCCGCTCGTCAGGTTCTTTTCCGTCTTCGATTTTTCCGGGTGATCCATCGCCGCCTCCGTGCACGTCTTTTGAGCTCCCTCCATACATCAATCGGATACGGGCGACAGTATGGAAATGAGGGATGGGAGAAGATTTCGTGAGGTGGGCAGAGGGGTGTATCCACGTCGTGACCATTCGGCCTTCAAGCAGCCGCCGCAGCTAATCCTTTTGGGGAAACTTGTTTGACGACCTCAACAGGAGCAGGATGCCGGCCGCGACGGTGCGGGGCGCCGGTCGCATGGAGGAAATCATGGACAATTTGAACCTCACGACCCTGCAAAAGGGGCAGACGATGGTCAATGACGTGGCCATCGATGCTTTTGCCGCCGGATTTCGCGGCAGTCTCCTGACCAGCAAAGACATGGATTACAACGAGGCGCGGACGATCTGGAATGCGATGATCGACCGCAGCCCCGGGCTCATCGCGCGTTGCGCGGGTGCCGCCGATGTCGTGCGGGCGGTGCGGTTTGCACGCGACAACAATCTGCTTCTTTCGGTGCGCGGCGGTGGGCACGGCATCGCCGGCAATGCCGTCTGCGAGGGCGGCGTCGTCATCGACCTGTCGGCGATGAAATCGGTGCGGGTCGATCCGCAAACGCGGCGTGCCAGGATCGAGCCGGGCGCCACGCTTGCCGATGTCGACCAGGAAACGCTGGCCTTCGGGCTGGTGCTGCCGACCGGCATCAATTCCACCACCGGCATCGCCGGGCTGACGCTCGGTGGCGGCTTCGGCTGGCTGACCCGCAAATTCGGGCTGACGCTGGATAATCTGCTTTCGGTCGACGTGGTGACGGCCGATGGCGAGCAGGTCAAGGCGAGCGAAAAGGAAATGCCGGACCTCTTCTGGGCGCTGCGCGGCGGCGGCGGCAATTTCGGCGTCGTGACCTTGTTTGAGTTCAAGCTCAACCCTCTCAACACAGAGGTGCTCGCTGGGCTCGTCGTGCACCCCTTCGCCGATGCGGAAATGGTGCTGAAGGAGTACCGACAGGCGCTGGAAGCGGCCCCAGACGAACTGACCTGCTGGGTGGTGATGCGCCAGGCGCCGCCGCTGCCGTTCCTTCCCACTGAATGGCACGGCAAGGAGATCGTCGTGCTCGCCATGTGTTATTGCGGAGACATCGCGGCGGGCGAAAAGGCGGCGGCCAGATTGCGCGCGATCGGAAATCCGATTGCCGACGTTGTCGGCCCGGTGCCGTTCACCGGCTGGCAGCAGGCATTCGATCCGCTGTTGACACCGGGCGCGCGCAATTACTGGAAGAGCCAGGATTTTGCCTCTCTCTCAGATGTCGCGATCGAGGTTCTGCTCAAGGCCGTGCGCAAGCTGCCTGGCCCGGAATGCGAGATCTTCATCGGCCATGTCGGCGGTGCGGCTGGCCGCGTGGCCACCGAAGCCACCGCATTTCCGCAACGCAGCTCGCATTTCGTCATGAATGTGCATGCGCGCTGGCGGGAAGCCGGGATGGATGGAAGCTGTATAGGCTGGGCGCGGGATCTGTTCGAGGCAACCAAGCCGCATTCGGTCGGCACGGCCTACATCAACTTCATGCCCGAAGACGAAGGCGATCGCGTCGAGACCGCCTATGGCGCCAACTACGCTCGCCTTGCCGAGATCAAGCGGCGCTACGATCCGAACAATCTGTTCCGGATGAACCAGAATGTTAAACCGATGGCGGCAGTGCGAGCTGCCTAGCCCCGACGATCCCGCGCTCGGGTGATATAGCCGGGCGCGGGATGAGGCGCCAATCACTTGTCACCCCTCGGTGAGTTCGATCAATTCGCGCAGCAGAACCGCGTCGTCGGACGCGGCATGGCCGTCAGGCCGTAAAACATGGGCAAGCCATGCGCCGTCCGCCGCCAGGCGAACGATCTCGAGTCGCATTCCGCCATCGGTTTCGGCGTGTTTGATGAGCCGGTCATTCATCCATTTATGCCAGAGAGACTTGGAGTAGGGATCGGCAAGCACGGTCATCGTCTGCGCCGACCACGGGCTGTTGTTGAGGGCGCGGTCGGCAAACAGGGTGCGGACATAGGCGCGGGTGAATGTGCCGTGGCCGCCCTTATCCATTTCCAGTTCTCCATCGATCTCACGGTCGAGGTTTTCCATCATGCCGTCGAACACGGCCTCTATAAGCACCTGCTTATTGGGGAAGTGGTGAAACAGACCTCCCTTGGTCACGCCGGCGGCACTCGCGACCGCCTGCAGGCTGACGGCGGCCAAGCCATGCTCGAGCGCCAACCTGGTGGCGCAATCGAGAAGAGCCTGCCGCACGACATCCGGCTGTTTCTTTCTGTTGCGGGGGCTATCTACCAATGCATGACCTGTGTTCGAGATAAGCTTCGCGCCGAGGCGGCGCGAGAGGATCAGTATCACTCCCGGGATCGCCGGGCCATGGGAGTTCCGATCATGATAATGCTATCATACCTACCGGTAGGTATCTTGCAATGCAAAAAAAGATCGACTATCTGTCGGCTGAGGAGGCCCGCCGAACGTCATTTCGGCGGCTGTGCTTTTTGGGACCCCAGCGGGACCAGCAGGAAGGCTAATGAACATGCTTTTTCGAACGAAATCATTGCGTTATACGCTTGTCCTGGCGCTGATATTCGGTGCATGCCTGCCGGCTTACGCTCAGGAGGGCGGCGCGATGCCGCCTGCCGCCGTCAGCGTCCTGACGCTCAACGCGCGTCCGGTTCCCGTTATCAGCGAGCTGCCGGGCCGCATCGCCGCGACGCGCGTTTCGGAGGTGCGGGCCAGAGTTTCCGGCATCCTGCAGGAACGGATCTTCGAGCAGGGCAGCCTCGTTCATCAGGGCGACGTGCTTTACCGGATCGATCCGGCGCTTTTCCGGGTCCGTGTGGCGAGTGCCGAGGCAAGCCTCGAGCGCGCCAGGGCGACGCAGCTGAATGCCCGCCAGCAGCTGGAGCGCCAGAAGTCATTGCGCGATCGCGATGTTGCAAGCGGTATCGAATATGATGCGGCCGCCGTCGCCCTTGCTCAGGCCGATGCCGATGTTGCACTGGCGCAGGCAGCACTCGACGAGGCGAAGATCAATCTCGGCTATACCGAAGTCCGCGCACCGATATCAGGTATCATCGGCGGCGCGCTGGTGACGGAAGGCGCGCTGGTGACGGCCGACGCCGGCGATGCGCTGGCGATGATCCAGCAGATCGACCCCGTTTATGCCGACTTCACACAATCCTCCGGAGACCTGCTGGCGCTGAAGCGGGCGGTCGAAAACGGCAGCCTCACATCGACCGAACCAGGCAAGGCCGACATCAAGCTCGTCTTCGATGACGGCACGGTCTATGGCGAAGCCGGTAAGCTGCTCTTCAGCAGCGCAAGCGTCGATGCGACGACGGGCCAGGTCACCCTCCGCGGTGAATTCCCCAATCCGAAGGGCGACCTGCTGCCCGGTCTTTACGTCCGCGTCCGTATCGAACAAGCCGTCCGGGAGAAGGCGATCCTTATCCCGCAGCGCGCCGTCATCCGCACGGCCGACGGCAAGGCGCAGGTCTACGTCGTCCAGGAGGGAGACGTAGCACAGCCGCGTGACGTGGAGCTCGGACAATCCTTCGGCAATGAATGGGTGGTCGAAAGCGGCCTGTCATCAGGTGAGCGTCTCGTTGTCGACGGCAGCCAGAAACTGCAGCCGGGCGCAAAGGTCGCGCCGGAAGAGTGGCGCGATGGTCAGCTCGCGTCCGGTGACGCCAAGAAGCCGGAGTAAGGTCGATGGCACGCTTCTTTATCGATCGCCCGATCCTAGCCTGGGTCTTTGCGATCTTCATCTCCCTCGCCGGTCTGATCGCGCTGCCATTCCTGCCGGTTGCGCAATATCCGAAGGTCGCGCCGCCGCAGCTCAGCATCACTACCAGCTATCCCGGCGCATCGCCGCAGGACATTTATCAGGGCGTCACTCGCCAGATCGAAGAAGAGCTGAATGGGGTCGAGCACCTTTCCTATTTCGAGTCGACCTCCGATACATCGGGTGCGATGACCATCACCGCGACCTTTGCGGCCGGAACCGATATCGACCAGGCCTCGGTCGACGTTCAGAACGCCATCCGCCGCGTCGAACCGCGACTGCCGCAATCCGTCAAGGATCAGGGCATCACGGTCGAGGAGGCATCGTCAGGCTTCTTGATGTTCATCTCGCTGACCTCGACGGATGGGAAGACCGACGAGGTGGCACTCGGCGACTATCTCAACCGAAACGTCATCGGCGAGCTGCGCCGTCTCGAGGGCGTCGGCCGTGCCCAGCTGTTTGCGTCGCAGCGGGCGATGCGCATCTGGATCGATCCCGACAAGATGGTCGGCCTGAACCTGACAGCATCCGACATCAGCGCGGCAATCTCGGCGCAGAACGCCCAGGTCGCAGCTGGCCAGATCGGCGCAGCGCCCAATCCGATCTCGCAGGACCTGACGGCGACGGTGCTGGTGAAGGGGCAACTGACCGACATCAAGGAGTTCGGCGACATCGTGCTGCGCGCCAATGCCGACGGATCGAACGTCAGGCTACGCGATGTCGCGCGCATCGAAGAGGGCAGCGAGAGCTACAGCTTCTCTACCCGCTTGAACGGGCAGCCGAGTGCGGCCATTGCCATCCAGCTGTCGTCGACGGGCAATGCCGTCAATACGTCTAACCTGGTCAAGGCGAAGATGGAGGAGCTCTCACGCTTCTTCCCTGACGGCGTCGAATATTCCGTTCCCTATGATACCAGCCCGTTCGTCTCGGCATCGATCGAGAAGGTGGCGCATACACTCGCAGAAGCCGTCGCGCTCGTCTTCGTCGTCATGCTTATCTTCCTGCAGAGCTTCCGCTACACCATCATTCCAACGCTCGTCGTGCCCGTCGCGCTGCTCGGGACGCTTGCTGTCATGTTTGCCGCAGGCTTCTCGATCAACGTACTGACAATGTTCGCGATGGTGCTTGCCATCGGCATTCTCGTCGACGACGCCATCGTGGTGGTGGAAAACGTCGAGCGGCTGATGGCGGTGGAAGGGCTGTCACCGAAGGAAGCGACCAAGAAGGCGATGCGGCAGATCACCGGCGCGATCCTCGGGATTACGCTGGTTCTCTCCTGCGTCTTCGTGCCAATGGCGTTCTTCCCAGGCTCCACAGGCATCATCTACCGTCAGTTCAGTCTGACCATGGTCGTATCCATCCTGTTTTCGGCCTTCCTGGCGCTGTCGCTGACCCCGGCGCTTTGCGCCACTTTCCTGAAGCCGATCAAGGGTCATCACGAAAAGAAGGGCATCGCCGGCTGGTTCAACCGCAACTTCGACCGACTGACCGGCCGTTATGCCCGCACCGTCGAGGGACTGGCCAAGCGCTCCTGGCGGGTCATGGCCGTCTATGTCGCGCTGCTCATCGGCCTTGGCTATCTTTTCGTCAACCTGCCGAGCAGCTTCGTGCCGGATGAGGATCAGGGCTTCCTGATCGTCGACGTGCAGGGACCGCCGGAGGCGAGCCGCAACCGCACGGTGGCCTCGCTTGAAAGCATCGAAGCGATCTTCAAGAAGGAACCGGCCGTTGCCAACGTCGTTGCGATCCAGGGCTTCAGCTTCTCGGGGCAGGGACCGAACGCCGCCCTGGTGTTCGTCACGCTCAAGGACTGGGCCGAACGCGGCGCCGGCAATTCGGTACAGGAGATCTCCAACCGCACCAACTTGCAGCTATTTGGACTGAAGGACGCCACATCCTTCGCGTTGTCACCGCCGCCGATCGAAGGGTTCGGCACGACCAACGGCTTCACCTTCCGCCTTCAGGATCGCGGGGCGAAAGGCCAGGCGGCACTGACCGAGGCGGCGGGAATGCTGATCGGCAAGGCATCGCAGAACCCCATCATATCAGGCATCCGACCGGAAGGCATGCCGGACTCGGCCCAACTCGTGCTCGTCATCGACCGCGAAAAGGCAAATACCTTCGGCGTCGCCTTCGCCGACATCAACAGCACGATCACCGCCAATCTCGGCTCGAGCTATGTCAACGACTTCCCGAATTCGGGCCGCATGCAGCGCGTCATCGTGCAGGCGCAGGACAAGAGCAGGCTTCAGGCGGAAGACCTGATGAAGCTCAATGTCCGCAATACGAGCGGCGGCATGGTGCCGCTGTCGTCCTTTGCCGTCGCCGAATGGCAGAAAGGGCCGGCTCAGATCGTCGGTTATAACGGCTACCCTTCCGTGCGCATTTCGGGCGCTCCGGCGCCTGGATATTCATCGGGCGCGGCAATTGTCGAAATGGAGCGGCTGGCCTCGGAACTTCCCGACGGCTTCGGCTTCGAATGGACCGGCCAGTCGCTGGAGGAGCTGAGATCGGGATCGCAGGCGCCGTTCCTGTTCGGCCTCAGCATCCTTTTCGTCTTCCTGCTGCTGTCGGGGCTTTACGAGAGTTGGTCCATCCCGTTGTCGGTGATGCTGGTCGTGCCGCTCGGCGTCATCGGCTGCGTGCTCGCGGTGATGAGCCGCGACATGTCCAACGACATCTACTTCAAGGTCGGCCTGATCGCGATCATCGGACTGTCGGCAAAGAACGCCATCCTGATCGTCGAATTCGCCAAGGACGGTTTTGCCGAGGGCAAATCGCTGATGGATGCCGCGATCGAAGGCGCTCGTCTGCGCTTCCGGCCGATCATCATGACCTCGCTCGCCTTCACTTTGGGCGTGGTGCCTCTGGCGATCGCCACCGGCCCAAGTGCGGCGAGCCAGAATGCCATCGGCACGGGCGTGCTCGGCGGCATGATCTCGGCGACGGTGTTGGCGATCTTCTTCGTTCCCGTCTTCTTCGTCTTCGTGCTGCGTCTCTTGAGGACGAAGCGGCCGGAGACTGTAAACGAGGAGGCGCCGGCCGGGCAGGAGGCTGCACCGGTGACGTCGCCGACCTGAGGTGAAGAGTTGGAGGGTCGCCTTGCGCAACTCGCCACACCTTTGCGCGGTTGGATTTCAGGAATTATGCCTTTGGCTTCGGCGTGATCGTCACGTCGGCGCCATAGGCATCGCGCAGTTCACCTTCCTGTCCCGGCTGCCGGTCGGCGGCCTGATGCAGCAGGATTGACTCGTATCCTTGCGAGCGCGTCCCCTCGATCAGCGTGATATCGGCGTTTCCAGGATTGTCGGAGCGCTCGAACCACTCGACAGGGCGGTGCAGGAAGTTCATTTCGACCGCCCGGTTGGTGACGCCATGACCGACGATCACGAGGTTGTGGTCGCTATTTTCGGCGTCGTGCATGACGGTCTGGAGGAATAGGCGCACCCGCTGCGCCACATCCGCCCGGCTTTCGCCATCCGGCGGCCGTGCGTAGAACTTGCCGCTGTTGCTGCGCAGCCTTGCCCATTTTTCGAACTCCTCGGGAAACTTCTGCTTCTGTTCGGCGTGGTCGTAGATTTCGGTGAAGAGACCGAAATCCTGCTCGCGCAGCAGATAATCCTCCCTGATATCGCCGACGAAGCTTTCCGGCAGGGCTTCGAGCAGCGCATCTTTGCTCTGCCGGGTCCTGAGAAAGGGCGAATACCAGATATGCAGCTTGCCGAAACCCGCGCTCGGCAATGCTTGCAGGTAGGAGGCGATCACGCCGCCTGCTTCGAGAGCCTGCCGATGGCCCCATCGCGTCAGCGGCACGTTGTGATCGCCGAATTGGCGGTAAGCCTGTTCGTTGATGTTGCCGAGGGATTCGCCATGGCGAACGAGAAAAAGACGCATCAGCCATCCCGCATTGTCGGATATGAATCGCCGCCATCATGAACGCCCTGAATGCGCAGGGCAACGTGGCCGGCAGGCCTGGCAGCGACGGCCATGCGGCCGCGCGGCGACAGGCATTCTGCCAGCGCGGGATGATCGGGTTTGCAGCGCTTTTCCGCACCTTGTCATCTTCCTGAAACACGAGTCTGATTTTGGAAGGTTAGATGAAAGATGGGACATGAGCGGCAGCTCGTGAAAGACATGATGGAACCCAGACATTTCCGCACGCTCTTCATTTCCGATGTCCATCTCGGCTCGAAGGCCGCGAAGGCCGACTTCCTGCTGGATTTCCTGCGCCACCACGAGGCCGATACGATCGTGCTCGTCGGCGACATCGTCGACGGCTGGCGCCTGAAGCGCAGCTGGTACTGGCCGCAGGTCTGCAACGATGTCGTCCAGAAGCTGTTGCGCAAGGCGCGCAAGGGAACGCGCGTCGTCTATATTCCCGGCAATCACGACGAATTCCTGCGCGCCTTCCCGGGCATGCATTTCGGCGGCATCGAGGTCGTCGAGCGCATGATGCATGACGGCGCCGACGGCAAGAAATACCTGATCCTGCATGGTGACGAGTTCGACGTCGTGGTCCGCAATGCGCGACTGCTCGCCTATCTCGGCGACTGGGCCTATGACACGGCGATCCGCATCAACATCATCCTGGCGGCAGTGCGCCGCCGGCTCGGCATGCCCTACTGGTCGTTCTCGGCCTGGGCGAAGCTCCAGGTCAAGCATGCCGTCAACTTCATCGGCGAATTCGAGCGCGTCGTGGCCGAGGAAGCCCGCAAAAACGGCGCCGACGGGGTGATCTGCGGACATATCCATCATGCCGTGATCCAGGACATGGACGGCATCCGCTACATCAACACCGGCGATTGGGTGGAAAGCTGCACGGCGGTCGCCGAACACGAGGACGGCACGTTCGAACTGATTACCTGGCGGTCGCTCGCCAGCAGCGTGCCGGCGCTTGTAGCCATCGAAATGCACGACGAGGGTGAGCTGGCCCCGCAGGCCGCCTGATTTTTCCGCTCGCGCTTTACAGCGCCGCGTGTCTTTTCGGATGCGCAAACGACGCTGTAGCATTTTGAAATTTTGCAGTAGGAATTTAGCCGTTACCGCAAGGCGACAGGCCCTATTTATATTCTAAAACGTTTCAGAACGGCTATTTCTCGCAATAGTCGCCTCCAGGGTGGTGTGTTAGGACAACAACGAGTTTCCTTCAGGTCCATCATGATTCCCGCTCAAAATTCCCCGACGGGTGAGGGAGCGCCGCCGCGCTTCCGATTGCTCAGCGCGCTTTCCTATTGCGCGCCGCTGCTCGTCAACGGCATCGTCCTGCCGTTCTTCCCCGTCTGGCTTGCGGGCCACAGCTTCAGCGACCACGAAATCGGTGTGATCCTGGCCGTTCCGATGGTGGTGCGCGTGCTGGTGGCGCCTGTTGTCGCCATGATCGCCGACCGGATGAAGGAGCGCGCCGACGTGCTGCTCTGGTCAGGCAGCCTGTCGCTGCTGACGGCGGTAGCACTCTACTGGACGACGACTTTCTGGCCTGTCTTCATCGTCTTTACGCTGCAGGGCGCCACCTTCGCGCCCTATGTGCCGGTCGTCGAATCGATCGTCATATCGGGCGTGCGCCGCTGGGGTCTCGATTACGGATCGATGCGGGTCTGGGGCTCGATCGCCTTCATCGTCTCGACGCTGGTCGGCGGCCAGTTAATCAACCGGTGGGGCGGCGGGATGGTGCTTGATGTCATGGCGTTCGGCTTTATCATGACCGTGGTCATGGCGATCTTCTGTCCGCGCATCGGGCCGACGCGCCGCCGCGGCCAGCCGATCGATCTTCCGGCCGCCACCGGCAGCGGCCTGCGTGAGCCGCACCTGCTGCTGCTCTTGATTGGCGTCGCCATCCAGCAATCGAGCCATGCGGTGCTCAACGCCTTCTCCTCGATCTACTGGCATCACCTCGGCTTTTCCGGCACCGAGGTCGGCCTGCTCTGGAGCACCGGCGTCGCTTCGGAAGTGACGGTGTTCTTCCTGTCGAAGCGCCTCAGCCGTCGCTTCGACGCCTGGACGCTGATCCGCTTCGGCTGCGCCATCAGCGTCTGCCGCTGGATCCTATTTCCGATGAATACGGGCTTTGCCGGTTTCTTCCTGCTGCAATGTTTCCATGGCTTTACCTACGCCTTCGTGCATACCGGCGTGCAGCGGCGGATCGTGGCGACGGTGCAGGAGACGCAGGAATCCTCGGCGCAGGGCGCCTATTTCTTCTATGTCGGCATGGCGATGGCGCTGATGACCCTGGCGTCGGGTTATCTCTACGCCTCGCTCGGCGTCGTCAGCTATTACGTCATGGCGGTAGTGGCGTTCGCCGGCCTCTGCCTCGTCATTTCAGCCTACTATCTTCAGCCCCAAAGGCTAGTTTCGGGCGGAAAGACCAGGGAAGCGGCGTAACGCAGACCGGGTTCGCGATCGCGGGCAAGCAGCAGCGGACCGTCGAGATCGACGAAGTCGGCATTCTGGGCGAGCAGAACGGCGGGCGCCATGGCAAGCGAGGTGCCGACCATGCAGCCGATCATGATGCTGAATCCAAGCCGTTCGGCCTCGGCCTTCATCGACAGCGCCTCCGTCAGGCCGCCAGTCTTGTCGAGCTTGATGTTGATCGCGTCGTAGCGGTCGGCAAGGCTTGCGAGATCGCCGGTGTGGTGGACGCTCTCGTCGGCGCAGACGAGGAGCGGGCGGCGGATTTCGGCGAGCAGCCCATCGCGGCCGGCCGGCAGCGGCTGCTCCACGAGGGCGATGCCTGCTTCCGCGGCGATATGGAGATGGCGCTCCAACACAGCTTCCGGCCAGCCCTCATTGGCGTCGAGAATGATTTCGGCATCGGGCGCGGCGGCGCGGACGGCGCGGATGCGGCTTTCATCGTCGCCAGTGCCCACCTTGACCTTCAGCAGGGCGCGGCCGGCATGCTCGCGCGCCTGGGCGGCCATCACCTCCGGCTCACCGAGCGAGATGGTGTAGGCGGTGGTCAGCGGCTTCAGATCGGCAAGGCCGAGGCGGTCGGCGACGCTGTCTCCCGTCCGCTTCGCCTCGAGATCCCAGAGGGCGCAATCGACGGCGTTGCGGGCCGCACCCGGCGGCATTGCCGCCAGCAGGTCGCGGCGCGAAATGCCGGCCTCGATCAGCGGCCGCGCCGCCTCGATCTGGGCGAAAACGCTCTCCATGGTCTCGCCGTAGCGGCGGTAAGGCACGCATTCGCCGAGCCCGCGCGCACCCGCTTCGATAAGCGTGCAGGTGATGACCTCGGCTTCGGTCTTTGCCCCGCGCGAGATGGTGAAGGTCCCGGCAATCGGAAAGGAATTCATCTGGATATCGAGGGTACGCGGCATTATTGCTCTCCTGCGAGCATGGAAATTGGACGGTGCTTCTGTATATTGACGCGCCGGGCGACGATCTGCTTCGCGATTCGGCAATGTCGCTGTAAGCCTTGAAAGACACAAGTATCTTGAACGCCGAGAATCGCAACGCCGCCTCCCTTGATGTGGACGACCAGGCTGATGGCTCGGGACAGCGTGTGCGTCTTCAGGGCAATTGGCGCAGCGCCTACATCCACCTGGTGCTACGCGATTTCGAAAAGCTCCTGCAGAAGAAGACCGGCGACCTGACGGTAGACCTCTCGGATATTTCGGAGATCGACACCGCCGGCATCTGGCTGCTGTGCCGGCTGAAGAAGCAAGAAGAGGCTGGCGGGCGGACGGTTCGCTTCGAAGGCACCAACTCGCATATCGACGAAATGCTGGAGATGTTTTCCGAGGAGCCGGCCAAGCCCGAGCCGGAGCAGGTGGAGAAAGTCTCGCTTGCCGCGCGCATCTTCGCGCCGATCGGCAAAATGACCTACGAGGTCTGGGACAATTTCGCCGCCGCCATGTATATCCTCGGCTCGGCGGTGCGCGGCGCGCAGATGAAGTTCGGCCGCGGCAGCGGCGTTTCGCCGGCCTCCATCGTCAACCAGATCGACCATATGGGGGTTCGCGCCGTTCCGATCATTCTGTTGATGTCGTTTCTGATCGGGGCGATTATCGCCCAGCAGGGCGCCTTCCAGCTGCGTTACTTCGGCGCGGAGGTTTTCGTCGTCGATCTCGTCGGCATCCTGCAATTGCGCGAAATCGGCGTGCTTCTGACGTCGATCATGATCGCCGGCCGTTCGGGCAGCGCCATCACCGCCGAAATCGGTTCGATGAAGATGCGCGAGGAGATCGACGCGCTGAAGGTGATGGGGCTGAACCCGATCGGCGTGCTGATCTTCCCGCGGCTGGTGGCGTTGACGATTGCGCTGCCGCTTTTGACGGTGCTGGCGAATTTCGCTTCGCTGGGCGGGGCTGCCGCTGTCGCCTGGGGTTATTCCGGCATCACCTTCGCCAACTTCCTGTCGCGCCTGCACGAGGCGGTGACACTCTCGACTGTGCTCTCAGGCATGATCAAGGCGCCGTTCATGGCACTCGTTATCGGCATCGTCGCCGCCGTCGAGGGGCTGAAGGTTGGCGGCAGCGCGGAATCGCTCGGCCAGCATGTGACGGCCGCGGTGGTCAAGGCGATTTTCGTCGTCATCCTGATGGACGGACTTTTTGCGATGTTCTATGCAGCGATCGACTTTTAGCATGGCGGACCGCGTGGACGAGAAACCGATCGATACGGAAGACAAGGACGAAAGGGACATCGTGCTGTCGGCGCGCGACGTCACCGTCGGCTTCGGCTCCAAGGTCGTGCTCGACAATCTCAACCTCAATATCTACCGCGGCGAGATCCTCGGTTTCGTCGGCGCGTCTGGCACCGGCAAATCGGTGTTGATGCGCACGGTGCTCAGGCTGCTGCCGCGCCGCTCCGGCACGATCAAGATCCTCGGCCAGGATTTCGACGAGCTCGACGAGCCGCAGCGCAACGCGCTCGACATGCGGCTCGGCGTGCTGTTCCAGCAGGGAGCACTGTTCTCGTCGCTGACGGTCAAGGAGAACATCCAGGTGCCGATGCGCGAATATCTCGACCTGCCGCGCTCGCTGATGGACGAACTGGCGCATCTGAAGATCCGCATGGTCGGGCTTGCGGCTGATGCCGCCGACAAATACCCGTCCGAACTGTCAGGCGGCATGATCAAGCGTGCCGCCCTTGCCCGCGCGCTGGCGCTCGATCCGGAACTCGTCTTCCTGGACGAACCGACTTCGGGTCTCGACCCGATCGGCGCGGCCGAATTCGACGAACTGATCGCCAACCTGCGCGATAGTCTGGGACTGACCGTGTATATGGTCACGCACGACCTCGACAGCCTGTTTTCGGTCTGCGACCGTATTGCCGTGCTCGGAAAGAAGCGGGTAATGGTGGAAGGCACGATCGACGATATGCTGGCCTATGACGATCCGTGGGTGCAGGCCTATTTCAAGGGTAAGCGGGCGCGGTCGATCGTGCCGCAGGACGATGGCGCGCGGCACGGCAGCAGCGGGAAGTGACCGGATAAGATGGAAACCAAAGCCAATTACACGATTGTCGGTTTTTTCACGGTGCTGGTGATCGCGGCTGCCTTCGGCTTCGTCTACTGGATGGCTGAATATGGCCGCGGCGGCCCGATGACGGAGTTGATCGTTCGTATTCCGGGCTCGGCCAACGGCCTCAGCGTCGGCTCGCCCGTGCGCTTCAACGGCATCCAGATCGGCTCGGTGCAGACGCTGTCGATCGATGCCGACGATCCGCAATATTCGCTGGCCTTCACCCAGGTCCGTACCGATGCGCCGATTTACCCCTCCACCAAGGCAGCCCTTGAAATCCAGGGTTTGACCGGGGCTGCCTATATCGAACTCTCGGGCGGCCGCAAGGGCGAGGAAAGCATACTCCAGCATGCGATCGACAATAACAAACGCGCCGTCATCGTCGCCGACCAGTCGAGCGTCACCAATCTTCTGGCGACGGCCGACAAGATCCTCGATCGGGCCAACGACGCGGTCGGCGAACTTCAGGGTTTCATCGAAGATTCGCGCGGGCCGCTGACCGAGACTTTCAAGAATGCCGAGACGTTCTCGGATGCGCTTGCCAAGAATTCCGGCAATATCGACGCCTTCCTGCAGAGTGTGGGTGAGCTCTCCAATACGGTGAAGGCCGTGTCCGGCCGCGTCGATTCGACGCTTCAGGCCGTCGAATCGCTGGTCAAGGCGGTCGATGCGCAGAAGATCGACAACATCGTCTCCAATGCCGAGAAGATCACCGCCAATGTCGCCGATGCCTCAGGCGACCTCAAAGGGGCGATCCAGAAGTTCGACCAGACGGCCACCACCTTCAACGATTTCGGCAAGCAGGCGCAGGCGACGCTCGATCGCGTCGATACGCTCGTTGCCCAGATCGATCCGGCGAAGGTGAAGGGCTCTGTCGACGACATCGCGCAGGCAACCAAGGATGCGCGTACCGCCGTCGCCTCGATCCGTGATGTCGCCAACACCGTTTCGCTGCGCCAGAAGGACATCGACCAGACGATCCAGGACGTCTCTCAGCTTGCCAACAAGCTGAATTCGGCGTCGACCCGAATCGACGGCATTCTCATCAAGGTCGATGCGCTGCTCGGAACCGACAATACACAATCACTGTTTGCCGAGGCGCGCAATACGCTGGAATCCTTCAAGAAGGTGGCCGACAACCTGAATTCGCGGATCGGGCCGATCGCCGACAATCTGCAGAAATTCTCGAGCGGTGGCTTGCGCGACGTGCAGACTCTCATCAATGACATGCGCGGAACCGTGAGCAATCTGAACGATACGATCAGCAACTTCGACCGCAATCCGCAACGCCTGATCTTCGGCGGGGACACGGTCAAGCAATATGACGGCCGGACGCGGCGTTAAACTTGGGAAGTCAGGGGTAGCCTAATATGGTCGCATCGCATCTGTTGTCGCGCCGTTCTTGGATCAGGGGAACGGTGATCGCGCTGCCGCTGACGGCGCTGATCCTTTCCGGGTGCGGCACCGCGGCCAAGAACGATACTTATGATCTTTCCGCCGCCGTCGACGGCAGCGGACCCGCGGCCAAATCCCGCCAGATCCTGATCGCCAGCCCGACGGCGCTAAGGTCGCTCGACAGCGAGCAGATCGTCATCCGTGTTTCGCCGTCGGAAATCCAGTATCTCTCAAAGGCGCAGTGGGGCGACAAGCTGCCGCGCATAGTGCAGTCGAAGCTGGTGGAAGCCTTTGAGAACTCCGGCAAGCTCGGCGGCGTCGGCATGCCGGGGCAGGGGCTGGCGATCGACTACCAGGTCGTCACCGATATCCGCTCCTTCGAAATCGATGCTTCGAACGGCAATCAGGCGGTGGTCGAAATTTCCGCCAAGATCCTCAACGACCGCAACGGCTCGGTGCGCGCCCAGAAGGTGTTCCGCGCCATGGCGCCGGCCGGCGGTGACAATGAAGGCTTCGTCAAGGGGCTCGACCGCGCCTTCTCCACGGTTGCCTCCGAGATCGTCTCGTGGACGCTACCCTTGATCTGACCGGCGTTTGCACGACGGCGCCTCGATCCGCGCCTTGCCGGTTTTTTGAAAAATATCGACGCTAATGACATTAAGATCGTCGTCGTATTCAGTTTCTTCATGAATTTATGGAACCGATCATGCGGTCCCTTTCAGGAGGAATGCTGCATGGTGGTTGCACGAGTCTTCGGGAAATCGTCATCGGAGGCGATCCAACGCGAAAACGAACGCCTGGCTGCGCTGCAACAGCTCGATTTCCTCGACACTCCGAGGGACGAGGGATTCGAGCGGATCGTACGCCTGATAAAGGAGATTTTTTCCATCGACATCGGCATCGTGTCGCTGATCGATGCGCATCGGCAGTGGTACAAGGCTTGTTCCGGCCTTTCAGCCGACGAGGTGTCGCGAGAAGACACGTTCTGCCGCTACGTCATCGACTGTGAAAGGCCTGTTGTTGTGCAGGACGCCACCAAGGACTCGCGGTTTTCACAGCATCCTGCCGTGACAGGCGAGGACAATATTCGCTTTTATGCCGGTGTGCCGTTGAGGACAAAGGCCGGACACATGATTGGAACGGTATGCGCGATCGACCGCAGGCCCAGATCGTTCGGCAACAGAGATCTCGGCATTCTCGAGGAACTGGCGGGGGCCGCGATGGACCGCATCGAGCTCATGCAGTCGGCCGCCATCGACAGCCTGACCGAGGCGATGACGCGGCGCGCCTTCAGGCAGGAGGCCGATCAGCTCATTTCGCTCGCTTTGCGGCACCAGCACGACCTGTCGTGCATCGTCTTCGATATCGATCATTTCAAGCGGGTGAACGATACGCACGGGCATGCTGCCGGAGACGAGGTCCTCAAGATGGTCGCATCGATCTGCAAGACGGCTCTTCGAGCCGGTGACCTGTTTGGCCGGCTTGGCGGCGAGGAATTCGGCGTGATCCTGCCGCATGTCGATCGGGAAGGCGCTGTCGCAGCCGCCGAAAAACTCAGAGCCGCCATCGCCTCTGAGATCATTCACGGCGATCATGGCGCCCTGACCGTCACAGCCAGCTTCGGAACGTCGGCACTTTCAATCGTCAGCAAGGAGATCGAGACCCTGCTGGCTCAGGCGGATGCGGCGATGTATCAGGCCAAGCATGGCGGACGGAACCGTTGCGTGTCGTGGAGTTCCATCCATGCCGATCACGCCATTGGTGCGCGACGGCGCGTGCTGAAGGCGGGTTCGATCCTGTTCAACAATCGGCGTTCGACCATCGACTGCACCGTCAAATCCATCGGCTCGGAGAGCGCCGGCATTTCAGTCTCCAATACATCAGGCATTCCTTCGGAATTCATCCTGGCTATCAGAGGCGAAGGATTCGAAACGAATTGCAGGGTGATCGCGCAAGACCGGCAGCATCTGGAAGTGGCTTTCAGGTAACCTGTCGACGGGTCTCCGCTCATCGATCTATTTCGTCGGTTGCGAATCCGTCATCGTTGCTCCCGGCTGATTGCCTGGTATCGTGGAAGCTGTGGCGTTTGATGACGGCGACAGGGTGCTGTCCAGCAAGCTTGCCATCTTATCGTCGCGTATGCTCGCGGTCTTTTCGCCCATGACGACGCCCACCACGCGGCGGCCATCCTTCAGGGCCGAGGTCACGACGTTGTAGCCCGATGCATCGGTGTAGCCTGTCTTGATGCCGTCGACGCCATCATAGCGATACATGAGGTTGTTGTGGCCGCGCAGCTTCATGCCGCGGAATTGGAAGCCGCGCATGGAGAAGAGCTTGAACTCCTCGGGGAAGTCCCGCATCAGCGACACGCCGAGGGTCGCCATGTCCCGCGCCGTGGTGACCTGCTCCGGATCGGGAAGGCCCGACGGGTTCTTGAAGACCGTATCCTTCATACCGAGCTGGCGCGCCTTGTCGGTCATCGTCTTGGCGAAGGCCTGTTCGGTGCCGCCGAGCTGTTCGGCAATCGCCACAGCCGCATCATTGGCGGAGAGCACGACGACTCCTTCGACAGCTTCGCGCAAGGTCACCTTGCGGCCAACGCCGACGGCGAGCTTGAAGGGCTCCTTGCTCTCGGCATTTTCCGACATGGTGAGCTTCTGGTCCCAGTTGAGGCGTCCGTCATGCAGGGCTTCGAAGGCGAGATAGAGCGTCATCATCTTGGTCAGCGACGCCGGATAGTTCAGATCGTCCTGATTGGAACCTTCGAGGACCTGGCCGGACTGGGCATCCACGACGAAGCTTGCCTGGCCTGCCTGAACCTGAGTGAAAGCGCCCATCAGGAAAAAGGAAGAGAGCGCGGTGGCAAGGAGCCGGGATGTCGTCTTGGTCATCAATGTTGCTGTCTCTGTCGTTTGGATGGCGGAGTGAGCCGTTCTGTTTGAATATGAGCGGATCAGAAAAGTTTGTGACGGAATGAAGGACAGCGGGCAATAAAAAAGGATCTTCCACAGCTCATTCCTTTTGTCTCATCCTCTTCGGTTTTGACAATGATGCGTACGGCACGTAGAAAACGCGCCATGAGCATGAAGCGCGCGCCCTTCTCCCGTCATATCAGCACCTGCCCGCGGGTTGCGATCGTGCGCGCTTTTGGCGGACGAGGTCTTCGCGTCCTGCTGTGACGTCAGGGCGCCAGGCGTCCGGCGCGCTGCTGGACGTAAAGCCCCTCACCACGTCAATCAAGGTTGCCAGGGAGACAGGCACCGTGCTCAATATTTATCATGTCAATTCGCTCGTCCATTGGGAGGAGCGCGAGATCCAGCTGCGCGATCATATGATCGGCTTCTTCTCGCAAGAGGTCCGTAGCTTCCTCAGATCCGTCAATCCGGCCTGGGATGTCAGGAGGGTCGAGGCGCCGGCGCTGATGCCGCGGTCGCTGGTTTCAAGTGCCTATTCGAACGCCGATATCTGGATCCAGGAACAGCTCTCCACCAGCGATACCGCGCTGGTGCTGCGACCGGAGACCACGCCGTCGACCTACGTCTACATGCAGCATATTCTCGGCAATCACTCGAAGACACGGCTGCCGCTTTGCGTCTGGCAGGCCGGCAGATCCTATCGTCGCGAGCAGGAACAGCCGAGCAAACACATGCGGCTGAAGGAATTCTGGCAGCTCGAATTCCAATGTGCCTTCACGGCCGACAGCGGCAACGACTATCACGCCGCCTGCCTTGAGCCGGTCCGCCGGATGATCGCATCGCTGATCCATCTGCCGACGCGGATCGTACCCTCCGACCGGCTGCCGGCCTATTCCGAGGTGACTGTCGATATCGAGGTCGACAATGGCGACAAGTGGCTGGAGGTCTGCTCGATCTCGCGACGCACGGACTTTCCGCAGCGCTACCGATCACAGCCGAAGAAGGGAGCGGCTATCGACCACGACGTGCTCGTGCTTGAGATCGCCATCGGCCTCGATCGTTGCGTCTACAACTGGAATATAGCGGCCGATCGATGAGATATCGGAAGCCGGGGCTGCCAAGCAGTCCCGGTTCTCCTGCAACCCGAAAATTTATGAAAAGGCTATCTCGGCGGCGGGACGGATTTCTACCGTCGCCTTGCCCGCATCGAAACCATCGAGTGTTTCATTGTGATGGGCAATGATCTCGGAGAAGGTGAGGGTCGCCGTGCCGCCGGTCGTGTGACCATCGGCAATCAACGTCACGTCATATCCCAGCGACACGGCACGTCTGACTGTCGTGTCGACGCAGAATTGTGACATGCATCCACCGATGACGAGGTGGGTGACCGACCGTTCGTCCAAGCGTTCGGCAAGATCGGTCTCGAAGAAAGAGTCGGCGCTTTTCTTGCGCACAACGACCTCGGCCTGTGTCGGCGCGATCTCGTCGCGTAGCGCCCAACCCGGCGTGCCGACAGCCAAGCGATGGCCGCTGTCGCCGTCGTGCTGAACGAGTACGATCGGCGCGCCCGCCTGCCGAGCTTTTTCCTGCGCGGCCAGCCGTGCGACCGTCTCGTCGAGTGCGGCATCAATATGAGGTTGCCGTTCCGGCGAGGCTTTTCCGGAGAGGATCGCATTCTGCACGTCGATGATCAGAAGGGCCTTCGTCATTTCGGGAGAGGCTTCCGTGGCTGGACGGTAAAGGGATAACGCTCGCCTTACAGAGCGAAAGCCGCCTGACACGTGTTCAAGCGGCTTTCCAATCGCGGGTACCAGTCAGGATCAGCCGAGCCTGCCTGCGGCATGAGCGAGCATGGTGTAGACCTTGCCCGTATCCGAGGTGAGGTAGGACTGCGTCACCGTGCGGTTCGGGTCGGTGCGGGCGACGTCGGCGAGCAGCTTTTCGAAATCGCCAATATAGCGGTCGACGGCGGTACGGAATTCCGGTTCGCGGTCATATTTGCGCTTGATCTCGTCGAAGGTCTGCTGGCCCTTCAGCGTGTAGAGGCGGCGGGTGAAGACGTCGCGCTCGCCGCGTTGATAACGGCGCCAGAGATCGACCGAGGCGTCGTGATCGATGGCGCGGGCGATATCGACCGAGAGCGAGTTCAGCGATTCGACGACGTGGCGCGGATTGCGGCTGTCATTGCTGCGCGCGGCCGGCGCGGCAGTTTCCGCCGGGCGGGCAGGAACACGGGCGGCCGCGGCCTCGTCGGCGGCGTCCTCACGCGATGCGCCACGCAGGAGATCGCTGATCCAGCCGCCGCTTTCCGGACGGGCCGGCTCTTGGCGACCTGTTTCCGGGCGAGCGGGGACAGGCTGCGGCGCGGCGCGCTGGGGGGCGGCAGCAGGCGCAGACGGCGCGATCGTTCCGCGCAGACCTGTCGCTTCGATCGGCGCCGGCGCTGCCGGCTGCTGCGGCTGGGCTGCGACCGGCTGGGCAGGACGCGGCGCCGGCTGCACCTGCGCGAGTGTGCGGGCGACCGGCTCGGAGATTTCGAGCTGCTGGCTGGAGCGGCCGACGAGTTGGGAGATATCCTGCAGAGCCTTGATCTGCTCGGCGACGGCCCGGCGCATGGCCGAGGCGCTTTCCTTGGCTTCCTCGGGGAGATCGAAGGCGCCGCGCTTCAGTTCGGCGCGGGTGGCGTCGAGTTCGCTGCGGATGTCGGCGGCGGAGCGGCGGATATCCTCTGTGGCGCCGGAGAAGCGGCCAACGGCATCATCGATCGCTTCGCGTAGCGCTTCGCGCATGTGCTGGGCGGCGCCGTCGGAGGCGCGGCCGGCTTCGCCGAGCATGCGCTCGACTTCCGACAGCGAGGCGGTGAGACCGCCGCGAATGCGATTGGAGAGATCGCCGGAGCGGCGCTCGACATTGGCGAAGGTGCCGTCGATCGTCGTATTGGCCTCGTCGCCGGCGCGGGTGATTGCCTCGCGCATCGTCTCTGCCGCCTCCTGGGCGCGCTTCTCGGTTTCGGTGAGAATGCGGCCAATATCGGCGAAGGAGGATTGCACGCCCTCGCGCAAATTGCCGGTAACCTGGCTGGAGCGTTGCTCTGCCCGTTCGAACACGGTCTCGATCATGCTCCCGAGGCCTTGCATGGTCTTTTCGATCTCCGCGGAGCGCGAGACGAGGCCGACCGAGAGCGTCTGCAGAGCGCTCTCGCGCTCCTCGAGCGTCGAGGCGAGGTTGGACTGGGCGGCGCCGAGAAGCTGCGAAGCCTGGGTCAGAACCTTGGAGTGTTCGTCGAAGCGGCCGATGATGCCGCCGACCTGCGCCAGCGTCTGGCCCGAAATGTCGGAGAGGCGGTCAACCTTGCCTTCGAGAAGCCTGGTCGAGGCGGAGACCATTTCGGCGGCCTTGGTGGCGGAGTCGGCAAAGCGCGTGGTGGTATCGCCGAGACGGCCGTCGACGCTGGCCAGCTGCTCGGCGGCGCGGTTCATCATCATCGCCATCGCCGCACTGCTTTCCGACATGCGCTCGACGAGGCCGTTGACGTTGCCGACCAGGCTGTTCTCAATGGCACTGACGGCATTGGCGACATTCTCGGTGCGGGCGGCAACGGCGCTGGCGAGCGCTTCGTTTTCGGCGCGCAGACGATCGGCGCTGAGGTTGGCGGCGGCGGTGATGCGGGCGGCGGCCTGCTCGCCGGCATCGGTGTACCGGTCGATGATCGGACGGGCCGTTTCGTCGAGGATGCGCGTCAATTCGACCGAACGGCCTGATAGCATCGAGTTGAGGTCGCGGGTGCGCTCTTCGAGCGTCGAGCGGATCGAGTTACCGCGTGCTTCGAGCGCCCGGTCGATGCCGGAGAACGTCGTATCGATCTCGCGGGCACGCTCCTCGAGATTGGTGCGAATGGCGCTGCTGCGAGCTTCGAGCGCCCGGTCGACATCCGCCATGGTGGCCGAAATCTCGCTGCCGGCGCCCGACAGTGTCGAGCGGATGGCGTTGCCGCGTGACTCCAGAGACTGGCCGGCATCCGACAGCACCTTGGAGATGGCATTGACCTGCGTACCGACGATGGTCTCGGCCTCGGCGACCTTGTTGACGATAGCGTTGCCGGCTTCCGAGAAGGTCTGGGCGACGGCAGCGGCCTGGCTTGCCAGCCGGTTCTGAGCTTCGGCGACGCGAGTGACGATCTGCGACGAGCGTTCATCCATGGTGCGGGTGAATTCGTCGCTTTTCACATTGAGATCCTCGGCGAATTGCTGGCCGGTCTTGCCAAGCAGTTCGGTGGTTCTCGTCGCTTCGCCTTCCATTCCCTGGGCCGCGTCGGCAACTGCGCTGCGCAGCGTCGAGGCGAGACCAGCGGCCTTGCCTTCGATGGTGCGGTTGACGGCCTCGAGGCCGACGGTCAACGCACGGTCCATCGTAGAGAGGCGTTCCTCGATGCGTTCATTGCCGCGGTCGAGCGTTTCGGCGAGGCTCGCGGTGCGGCCATCGATGGCGCCGGTCAGGCTGGTGGTGCGGCTGTCCAGCGTCTCGGCCAGATTGGCGGTGCGGCTGTCGATCGCCTGAGTGAGGTTTGCGGCACTGCCTTCGAGCGTCGCCGAGATGCGCTGTGTGGCGTCGTTGCTGAGCGCGCCGAGACGAGAGACGCCGTCGGCAAGCACGCCGGACAGCTGGCCGCTGGCCGCTTCGACCTTTTCGGCAACGCCGCCGACGCCGTCGCGGATGCGGGTCTCGATCGCCGCAAGACCGGCTTCCACACGCGATCCGGTTTCTTCAAAACGGCCCGTCAGGCTTTCGACCGACCGGTCGAGATGGGTGGACAAATCCTGGGTGGAGCTCGAAATCGCACTTGCCGCCTCCTGGAAGCGGCCGGCGATCTGGCCGGCGCCGGCATGCATGCGATCTTCCAATGTCTGGGCGCCGGCATCGATCGCCTGGCGGATCGCGGCCTCACGGTGCTCCAGCGACAATTCGAGCATGCCGACACTCGTCGCCACCGAGGTGCCGATGCTGGTCGCCTGTTCGGCCAGCGTATCGCTGATCAGCGCATGGGCCTGGTTCAGCGATAGGTCTATGGCGTTGGCGCGGTCTTCGAGCGTCGTGCGGATGCGCTCATGGGCAGAGGCAAGCCCGCCCTCGATGCGCGCCGCGGCCTCGTCGGCGAGGCCTCCGAGCCGCGTATGTGCATCGGTCAGGCGGCCTTCGATGCGGCCGGTCAAGCCGCCGACGAGATCCTCGAAGCGGGCGCCGCCGGCATCGAGAACGCCCGAGAGGGCGGCGCTATGCTCGGAAAGCGCATTTTCGAGCCGCTGCTGATTGTCGGTATAGGCGGTGCGGATCGCATCGGTCTTGTCGGAGAAGGCACCGGCGACTCGTGCCTCGGCACCGGAGACGGCCTCCATGATGGCGTTGCTGCGGGCTTCGAGCACGCTGTCGAAGCGGCTCTGGTTATCATCGAGCGAAATGGCGAGCGCCATGGTCTTTTCGTCGAGCGTATCGGTGAGCCGATCATGGGTTGCCGTCACGGCGCCGATGATCGCGGCGGTACGGTGGCCCAAGGCTTCCTCGAGGCGGGCCTGGCCTTCGCTCAGCGAGGTGGCGAGGTCGGCGGCCTTCTGGTCGAGTACACCGTTCAGGCCAACATGCGTGCCGGAAACCGCATTGGTGATCGCATCGGCGCCTGTTGTCAGCGTCTCCTCGAGACGGCTCTGGCTCTCATTCAGCGAGATGGCAAGCGCCATCGCCCGATCGTCGAGCGTCTCGGATAGGCGGTCGTGGGTGGCAGAGACCGCATTCAGGAAGGATTCCGAGCGGCTCTCCAGCGTATCCTGCAGGCGGCTCTGGCCCTCGTTCAGGGAGGCGGCGATCGCCGTCGCCTTTTCGTCGAGCGTTTCCGAGAGACGGTCGTGCGTGCCGGACACGGCCTTGAGGAAGGCTTCGGAGCGTGCTTCCAGCGTGTCTTCGATCCGCGACTGGCTCTCATTGAGCGAGATGGCGAGCGTCATCGCCTTCTCGTCCAGCGTCTCGGACAGACGGTCATGCGTGCCGGAGACCGCATTCAGCAGGGCCGCCGAGCGGGTTTCCAGCGTGTCTTCGATACGCGTCTGGGTTTCGTTGAGCGAGATGGCGAGTGCCATCGCCTTTTCGTCCAGCGTGTCGGAGAGGCGATCATGGGTGCCGGAGACGGCGTTCAGCAGGGCTGCGGAGCGGGTTTCGAGCGTATTCTCGATACGGGCATGGCCTTCGCTCAGCGAGGTGGCAAATGCTGCCGCCTTGCCGTCCAGCGTCTCGGAGAGGCGATCATGGGTGCCGGAGACGGCGTTCAGCAGGGCTGCGGAACGGGTTTCCAGCGTCTCCTCGATACGGGCCTGGCTCTCGTTCAAGGACATGGCGAGCGCCATCGCCTTTTCGTCGAGTGTCTCGGCAAGACGGTCGCGCGTGCCGGCTACGGTGTTCAGCAGTGCCTCGGCGCGCGTTCCGAGCGCATCCTCGATGCGGGCATGGCGCTCGTCGAGCGAGGTCGTAAGGGCCGCCGCCTTGCTGTCCAGCGTTTGCGATAGGCGATCATGCGTGCCGGACACGGCGTTAAGGAAGGCCTCGGAGCGGGTCTCGAGCGTATCCTCGATGCGGGCCTGGTTTTCGCTGAGCGAAATGGCGAGCGCCATCGCCTTCTCGTCGAGCGTCTCGGAGAGGCGGTCATGGGTGCCAGAGACGGCGTTCATCAGGGCAGCGGACCGAGTTTCGAGCGTGTCCTCGATGCGGGCCTGGCTTTCATTCAGGGAAATGGCAAGCGCCATCGCCTTTTCGTCAAGCGTCTCGGCAAGACGGTCATGGGTGCCGGAGACGGCATTGATGATAGCGTCGGAGCGGCTCGTCAGTGCTTCTTCGAAGCGGCCGTGATGGGTGGTCAATGCCTCCACAAGCGCGCCGCCGCGCTCTGCCATGACGTTGTCGATGCGACCGTGGGCCGTGCCGAGCGCCTCGCTGATTTCGGCCGCACGGGCGGTAAGCAGGCCGCTCAACTCCTCGGCGCGACCGCCGAAGGCAGTGGTCACCTGCTCGGTGCCAGCGGCAACAGCAGTCGTCAGATCGGTGGTGGTGGTGCGTAGCGTATCGCGGAATTCGGCCGAGCGTGTCTGAAGGTTGTTCTGCAGCTCGGAGGTGCCGGTCGCAAGCGCCAGCGCGATTTCCGAGGTGGCGCTTTGCAGCGCCGAGGTCAGCTCGCCGGTGCGGCTGGTGAGCGCGGTGGTGATTTCGTCCGCCCGGCTGCCGAGCGTGCTTTCCAGTACTTCGTGGCCGGTGGCGAGCGCAGTGGCGAGCGCCAGCGACTGGTCTGATATCGACGAACCGAGCCGGTCGATGCCGGAGCTCAAAATGCCGTCGATCGAATCCGAGCCGCCGGTCAGCGTCTCGTTGATACGGGCGAGGCTCTCCATCAGCTTGGTGTCGAGCGAGCCGGTGCGTTTGTCGAAGGCGCTGGTGAATTCGGAGACGCGTTCGTCGAAGGCGGTCGACAGCTGGGCGACGGTCGTCTGCAGCCGCTCCTCAAAGAAACCGGAGCGCACGTCGAGATCCATAACGGCGTCGTCGGCGGTGGTCTGCAGGCTCTGGCGGAAGCTTGCGCCCTTTTCGTCGAGCGCGCTGTTCAGCTTCGACAGCACGTCGTCGAGCGTGCCGCCGATGGTGCGTTCGCCTGACGTCAGGCTCTCATTGATCTCACGGGTGCGGGCTATCAGGATCTCGTTGAGCTGGTGCGTGCGCTCATTCAGCGCCGCATTCAGCTTTTCGGTGCTGCTGTCCATGGTCGAGGCGCGCGTCTCGAACTGGCTGAGTAGCCTTTCGCCATGATCGTTGAGATTGACGGAGAGGGCTTCGAGGCGGTTGTCGAATTCGGTGGCCAGCGCGAAACCCGAAGCGTTCAGGGTCTGCAGCAGGGTATCGGTCTTGGCTGCGAGCAGGCTGCCCATCGACTGCAGGGCGCTGTCCGATTTTTCCAGGATCGTCGCTGCGCGCGTATCGATCAACGAGGCGAAGGCTTCGCCCGATGTGGCAAGCCGCACCGCGATCTCTTCGGTCGCAAGCGACAGTTCTTCCTTCAACTGGTCGTGGACGCTGCCGATCGAGGTGCGGATACGGTCGGCATGGTTGACGATCGCCTCGCGCTCGGAGCCGAGTTCGTGGACGAGGCCGCGAACGCGCAACTCGTTGTCGGCATAAGAGCGTTCAAGCGCATTGACTTCGGAATGGACGAGCGTTTCCAGCTCGGAGGCACGCGCGATAGTGCGCTCAATGCCTTCATTCATGGCCGAGACCTCACGGCGCACGGCCTGGCCGACGGTCATGATGCGCTCGGAGGCGATGGTTTCCGGCTCTGCCAGACGCAACGCCACCTCTGCCATTGAGCGGGCGGCGTTGCGCATGTCCTGGGCACGGGAGATCATGATCGCGAAGGCATAGAACATCATCACGGGAATGATGATGCCGACGAGGCCGGCGATGACGCCGGGCAGGGCGACGAGATCGGCGAGCGAACGGATCTGCCAGATCTGCGGAGCATAAAGCAGCGACATCAGGCCGAGGCCGGCCATGACCCAAAGCACGGAAAACAGGGTGGCGGTGCGCACCGCCGAGCGGCTGGAGGCGCCGTCAAAGGATTTCAGGATCGAGGCGGGCGTATTGCGGCTGGCATCGTTGGCGGGCGCGAAAGCCGGACCCCTGGAAGCCTGCTCGCCGGCGGCACCGCGGCGGTTGCGGCGCTGCGCTTCTTCCTGGGCCTGCTGGTTACGCGCATTTACTGGGTCAGACACATTAGCCTCCGGGGCCTGGGGCGCGTCGCCGCGGCGAGACGGTACGTTATCCTTGCTGAAGTCGATCTGGAGTGCCTCGTCCAATGCCTTGAACGCCTTGTCCTCAATTGACTCATTATATTTATTGTTCGCCATTCGGTTATGCCTCGTTACTGTCAGCCAGTCCGACAGCGCATCCTGGGCTTCCGCCTCACCCGGGAACAACTTTGCCGTTCCAGCCCTCCATCCCAACGAAGGACGGATAAGCATGTCATTTCAGAGTAGATAGCCGCTTTTTCAAACGGAAGGTATCAAAACACTACCATTATCCACTCGCTCGGCAAAGGCGCGTACCATAAACCCGCTCCACCAGTATCGTAGTGACACATCTGGGCTCTTCACACAATTAATGAAGGCTTGAGATTCATGGCTCGTTAACTCGTTGTTAACACCTTTGAATCCTAGCTACGGCTTAAAAACCAATAATTTAGGGATATTTAACGGACGTTAACCATATGGCGAGATTTCCGCCCCGAATGTGCCGGAATTTAACGTGATGGCCACCCTCCTGTCGCAGAACTGTTGCAACTGCAGACGACAGAGACGGGAGAATTGGCAATGGCAGCCCAGATGGCAGCATTGAACATCGTATTCGAGGCGCCGGATAATGCAAAGGGACCGTGTCCCTCCAAGGTCCGGCCGATCGATCTGGTGCATCTCGCAAAGCAGACGATGGGCGATAAGACGCTGGAACTCGAAGTCCTTCAGATGTTTGCGCGCCAGGCCCGCGCATGCCTGCAGGATATTGCCAGCGGCGAAACCATCCGTATCGGCGCAGCCGCGCATCGGCTGAAGGGCGCGGCAAGCTCGGTCGGCGCGTTCCGCGTGTCGCAGACGGCGGAAGCCGTCGAGGAAAACGGCGGCGATGCCGGCGCGACCGCAGCGCTCGGTGCCGCCGTCATCGACGCCGAGAATTTTATCCTGAAGCTCTGCCGCGGCTGATCTCCAAGTTTCTATCTGACGCATGTCGTTGTCCCAAAACCGCTGCGTACTTTTGGGCGACGTGCATAGGATAGCGTTCGAACGAGGCCCGTTGTTCCATTGCGGAACCGCGGGTCTTTTTGCGACGTCCCTTATGACGCTTTGAAGACGGCGGGCGAAGGCCCGATCTGCGAGGCTGTGGCAAATTTCCCCAATATTGACTGATGCGTCGAATTGTCGGAAGAAAATCCGCCCACTCACTTGAAGACCGGAAATAGTCCTGATGCCTAAACTTACCATCGTCGCCTTCGACGGCACGCGCTTCGACCTCGACGTCGACCAAGGCTCCACCGTGATGGAGAATGCCGTACGCAATTCGGTCCCCGGCATCGAGGCCGAATGCGGCGGCGCCTGCGCCTGCGCGACCTGTCATGTCTATGTCGACGAGGAGTGGACGGAGAAGGTCGGCCAGCCGGAAGCGATGGAAGAGGACATGCTCGACTTCGCCTTCGATGTGCGCCCGACCTCGCGGCTGTCCTGTCAGATCCGGATGAAGGCTGTCTATGACGGGCTGGTGGTGCACGTGCCGGAACGCCAGGCCTGACGCGTACTGCGCTTCACACGCCGCCGAAAAAATTCGATAAAAAAAGACGCCTCGCGCGCTAGAGCGAGCGAGGCGAGGCGGGCGCATTACCTACGGATGAGGGAGGAACATCCGCGGCTTCGGAACGCGCCAGGAGAACCCAGCGATGAAAGTGCAGATGCCGTACCTGAACTTTCGAATGTGTTCATATTAACGCGTTCCGGTTGAGTCTGCCAGGATGAAAAATGACCATTCAATCGCTGGGGAGGGTGCAAGTTTCGCACAAGTTTCGTTATGCAGCTAAGGGTTTTCGCTCGCAACCAGACTGGAAAAGCCTTATTTTGCGCCGGCTCGACCGTTGATTCGATTGTTCAGCAACCTCAGCATGCGCTTCTGGAAATTGACCGCCTCGACCCGGTCGAATCGCGCCTGCTGCCGGTCGTGCTCCTCTATACCGCGAGCTGATTCGTCGGAGACGAGTTCCTGCATGGCTTCGCAGCTGCGCTGCTGCGGCAGCGCGCGAATGGCGCGCTCCATGGCGCGGGCCTGGTCGCGGGCGATCTCGGCATGGCGCTCCTCGTGGCGCTTGATATCGCTCGACAGCGCGTCCCAGATCATCGACAGCTCCTTGCTGGCGCCCTTGCGGCTGCTCCAGCGCGGCAGGATGATCTGGGTGTGGACCGTGACCTTGACGTTGCTGACGCGGCAGCGCCCGTTATTCTGAATATAGGTTGCCTCGCCGCCGAAGCGGATCTTCGTAGCGCCGGGATGGCGCGCCGAGGAACCGCTCGCCGTCGGGCCGCGCCGGCTGAGTTCGCGGTCGAGCTCATCCGCGGTTTTGCCGCGAATGTCGAAATAGGAATAGCTTTTCGATGCGATCACTTCGGCTGCCGACGGGCTGCAGAGGGAAAGAGCAATGGAAAAGGCGATAGGAACGACCATATAACGCACTGCAAGCGGCATTCTGAACGCAACCCGTGTTGAAATCGGCAGGAGCTTGGGGCATAGCCACCCCAAGCGCAATATCAGATGGCGCTTTTTTCGTCATCAATGGGATAAGTCTGGTGACAGGGCTCGAAGGCAGCATATGGCGTGTCGGCCATGGCCGGGAGATCGAACTCGGGCGTCGTTCGGTGATCATGGCGATCATCAACGTGACGCCGGACTCCTTTTCCGATGGCGGACGCTTTGAAACCGTCGATGCGGCGGTCGAACAGGCGTTGCGGGCGGTGAGCGAGGGTGCCGGCATTATCGATATCGGCGGCGAATCGACCCGGCCGAACGCAGCAAAGGTCAGTCCTTCCGAGGAGCAGGCGCGCGTGCTGCCCGTCATCGAGGCGTTGCGCGGCCGCACCCAGGCGCTGATCTCGATCGACACCTATCGCGCCGAGACGGCGCGGCTTGCGATCAGTGCCGGCGCCCATATCGTCAATGACGTCTTCGGGCTGCAGAAGGAGCCCGATATCGCCGATATTGCCGTGGTGACCGGAGCCGGGCTTTGCATCATGCACACCGGCCGCGACAGGGTAAAACTTGTCGATGTGATTGCCGACCAGGTGCATTTCCTCGAACGGTCGCTTGATATCGCCGCTGCATCAGGCGTCAACCGCGACCGCATCGTGCTCGATCCGGGCTTCGGCTTCGCAAAGGAGACGGCGGAGGAGAACCTGGAGCTGATGGCGCGGTTTTCCGAACTTTCCCGCTTCGGCCTGCCGCTGCTTGCCGGCACTTCGCGCAAACGCTTCCTCGGCACGGTAACGGGGCGTGAGGCGCAAGACAGGGATGTAGCGACGGCTGCGACCAGCGCGCTGCTCAGGCTTCAAGGGGCTGCGGTTTTCCGGGTGCACAATGTCGCAATCAACAGGGATGCGCTTGATATCGCCGATGCTATGCTTAATGCGCGCCAGGAATTCGAGAGGAAGCGGCCGACATGACCACCTACACGATCACGCTGCAGAACTGCGCCTTCTTTGCGCGCCACGGTGTGCATGACGAGGAGGAATTCCTCGGCCAGCGTTTCTTCGTCGATGCCGAGCTCGATGTCGTCGCCGGCGAGGCGCTGGAAAGCGATTCGATCAACGATACCGTCAATTACGGCATCGCTTTCACCGTGATCGAGCAGATCGTCACCGGCAAGCGGCGTTACCTGATCGAGTCCCTGGCGCTCGATATCGCCAAGGGGCTCTGCGAGACATTCCCGCAGATCCGGCGGGCAAAGATCACGGTGCGCAAGCCGAACGCGCCGGTGCCCGGCGTGCTCGATTTCGTGCAGGTGAGCGTTGAGCACTTTGCTTAAGGCTGCGTTCCAATCCGCCACACTCGGTCTCGGCGGAAATATCGGCGACCCGGTGAAGGCGATGGCGGCTGCGCTGCAAAAGCTGGATTCGCGGGACGACTGCCGGGTTACCGCGGTCTCGCGGCTCTATCGCACGCCGCCCTGGGGCAAGACCGACCAATCGTTCTTCTTCAATGCCTGCGCTGTCGTCGAGACCAGGCTGGAGCCCGAGGCTTTGCTCGATATCTGCCTGTCGATCGAACGGGAAATGAAACGCGAGCGCATCGAGCGCTGGGGGCCACGCACGCTCGATATCGATGTGCTGACCTATGGCGACGTGATCCAGGACGCGCCGCGGCTGGAACTGCCGCATCCACGGATGACCGATCGCGGTTTCGTGCTGATGCCGCTTGCCGATATCGCGCCGGGTCTTCGGGTCAGGGGCAGGGCGGTCAGTGACTGGCTGTCAGATGCAGAGGTGACCGGCATCGAGATTGCCAACAACAGTCGCGATTGGTGGCTGAGCGCCTGAAACAGGGAAACTGAAACGGGAAACGGCGGGAAACCCGCCGCTTCAGGAAAATCCTCTGTGCGATTTGTCTACTGGATGGAACCGACGGCCATCTCGTCGACCTGGCGGGTCAGCGTCAGGCCGATCACCGGGATCATCTGGCTTTCGACCTTGACCGAAACTGTGACGTTCATCGTCTTGTCGTCGCGCACGCGGGCGATCATCGCGCCATTCAGTTTGGCGCGGTTGATGCCGACAACGACGGTATCCTCGCTGACGGCGCCGGAGACGACGTCAAGGCCCTTGCCGGCGGCGCCGTCGAGGAATTTGCCCTTGTAGCTCGAGCCCGACTGAGAGATGACGGCGGTCATCGGCTGCTTGAAGACGCCGACGCGGCAGGTGCCGTCGAGCTTGATGCCGGCGCTACTGTCGCCTGTGGGCTCACCGATCAGGTTGCAGGTGAATTTTGTGCCCTTGTACTTGCCGGCGACGATTTCGCCAGGCCCTTTCCATGAACCGGCGACGGAATCGAAGAAGGCCTTGTCACGGGTTGCAGCGGTGGCTGCCGGTGCGACATCTGCGACGGGAGACAATGCCGCGGCGGCCAGGCCGCATACGATAAGAAACTTGCGCGAATACATGGATTTTCCTTGGCAAACACCACTCACGAACTGGCTGCAAGTTTTGCCGAAGAATGGTTAATCCTTCCTTTCGATTGTGCCGAAATGCAAGGTAGTACAGGGTTTTCGCGCGGTGATGGGTTTAAAAACCTGTCACTAGAGCCTTGAATCTGCGGAAATTTCTCCGGCATTACGCTACGGCAAGCGAAAACTGCGGAATCGCTGCTTCGTTCAAGGATTGTTGCCGCGCGGCGACATGGAGGGGGTGAGATCGCCGATGAAATCACCGATTCCCGGCCGCTTCAGGGCATGGAAGGCGAGCGGGCGGCAGAGATCCATCGCTGCGATTCCAATGCGGGCGGTCATCAGGCCGTTGATGACGCCTTCGCCCAGTCGTGCCGAGAGCTTCGAGGCAAGCCCATGGCCAAGCACCTGCTGGACCAGGCTGTCGCCGACGGCGATCGAGCCGGTGACGGCCAGATGCGCCAGCACGTCACGCAACAGACGGAACATGCCGAGTGTGCCAGGCCGGCCACCGTAAAGCTCAGCCATGGCGCGGATGAGGCGCACGGCCTCATAGAGCACGTAGAGCAGGTCGACCACGGCGCGCGGGCTGACAGCAGTAACGATCGAGACGCGCTTCGAGGCATTGACGATCAGGGCGCGGGCCTTGCGGTCGAGCGGAGCGAGCAGTTCCCGTTCGGCGAGCGCGATCAGATGCGGGGGATCGATGACCTCGCCCTCGGTAGCCTTCAGCGTCGCACGGCCCTTTGATGTCTCGGGATTTGCCGAGAGCAGCGCAGTCAGCTGCGCGACGACGGCGCGCGCCTTGACTGGGCGGGTTTCGAGGATCGCCGCCTCGGCTTCGGCCTTGATCTTCTGGACGGCGGCAAGGCGCATCATGCCGACGGTTTCGCGGATGACGAGGACCAGCACGGCGAGGATGCCGGCTGCCAGCACGGCAAGGGCTGCATATCCCAACCAGTCGGCGCGGGTGAAGAGGTCGCGGATCAGGCTGTCGGTCCAGAGGCCGATGGCGAGCGACAGCAGGATGCCGAAGGCGCCGGCGGCGATCTTGCCGAAGGAGGTTCGCCGCCTGCGCGGCGCTGCAATGGGGACCGCGCTCAGATCCTTCTCGGGATTGAGGAAAGGATCGTCCTCGTCAGGCGTCACGACGATATTTTCGGAGAAGCTTTCCGGCTTGCGCCGCTCGCCTCCTTGCCCGCCGTTGTCGCGCGGATCGGCAGCCTTGTCCTCGTAGGTGAAGGCGGCGGGTGCGCGGCGCGGCGGATCGGACGGGGGCTTGCTCATGCGAGACGATCTCCGAACAGGAACTGCATGGCGCGGTCGAGGCGGATATGCGGCACCGACAGCTTGATGCCGCCGCCGGTTTCCTCGAGATGCGGCGGGCGGAACCTGACGACATTGACATCGGGCAGCTGCAGGCCGGTTTCGCCCGCGGCGATGCGGTCGAACAGGCTTTCCGGATCCTCCGGCAGGTCACCGGGGAAGATCGCGGTCTTTCTCTGGCCGTCGAAGCGTTCGCCGGCGATGGTTTCGCCCTCCATCGGCGTGCCGACGATGACCGGCAGTTCATGGCCGTCACGTTTGACGGTCGCCTCGCGGGTGGCGCGCACGGAGGCAAGCGCCATGACGTCGATGCCGGCGCCTGCCATGCCGATGCGGTCGATGGCGCGGTCCACCAGGCGGCGGGTCAGCGCATCGAGGCGGTCGTGGCTTTCATGGTGGAGATGATCGGCCTTGGTGGCGGCGACCAGCACGCGGTCGATGCGGCGCCCGAGCAGGGAGGAGAGCAGCGAATTGGTGCCGGGGCGGAAACAGGCGAGCACATCGGTCAACGCGCGTTCCAGATCCTGCACTGCTTCGGGGCCGCGGTTCATCGCCTGCAGCGCATCGACGAGGACAATCTGGCGATCAAGCCGGGCGAAATGCTCGCGGAAGAAAGGTTTGACGACGACCGACTTGTAAGCCTCGTAGCGCCGCTCCATCATCGTCCAGAGCGAGCCGCGGCCGGGACGGCCGTCCGGCGGCAGAGCCAGCGGCGCGAAGGTCAACGCCGGCGAGCCGTCGAGATCGCCGGGCAGGAGCAGGCGGCCAGGCGGCAGGGTGGAAAGTGAGCGTTCGTCGGCCTTGCAGGCTTTGAGATAATCGGCAAAGGCGGTGGCGAGGTCGCGGGCGACCATCTCGTCGGCGCCGGCATGGATATCGGCGGCGCGTGTCAGCGCCAGCCATTGGCGCGACAGCTCGGAGCGGACGCCAGTTTCGGCAAGCGCCAACGTCTCCTCGCTGAACGTGCGGTAATCCTTGCCGAGCAGCGGCAGGTCGAGCAGCCATTCGCCGGGATAATCGACGATATCGATCGACAGGCGGCCGGGCGAAAACAGCCGGTTCCAGCCGCTGGCGCTCTGATAATCCAGCGTGATTCGCAGTTCGGAGATGGCGCGGGTCGAATCCGGCCAGATACGATCCTTCACCAGCGCGCGGATATGGTCCTCGTACTGGAAGCGCGGCACGGCATCGTCGGGCTGCGGCTCCAGCCGTACCGCCGAGACGCGGCCGGATTGGACCGGCTCGAACAGCGGCAGTCGGCCGCCATGCAGCAGATTGTGGACCAGCGAGGAGATGAAGACCGTCTTGCCGGAGCGGGAGAGGCCGGTGACGCCGAGCCGCACGGTCGGATTGACGAGGCCGCTCGCCCGGTCGGCGAGATTGTCGAAGGCGATGCGGGCGTCATCGGCAAAGGATGTCAGGCGTGGCGGCAAGGCGCGATTCCGGTTGGTAACTGCCCCGCAATATAGGGAGGGCGCGCCGCCCGCAAAAGAAGCGGCGCTAGAGCATTTCCGTTTTTCTTCGAATCACGGAAATGCTCTACTTCCTTGTTTTTTCGCAATTCCCGGCAAAAACGCTTCGCGCTTTGCCTCGCAAAACCGCGGCACACTTTTGCTGGAATTGCTCTAGTCTTCAGACGACGACGAAATCGGTGAGGCGCCAGACGGCGGCGGAAGCGTCGTAATCGACGACGGCAAGGCCTGCCGTCGGGAAGCCGCCGGGAAGGGCGCTTGCCATCGCCTCATGACCGATCAGCGCCTCCAGCGCCTGCTCCATGGTCGGATTGTGGCCGACCAGCATGACGGCCGCTTCATCCTGCGCATCGATGATCTCGAGATAGGTATCGACCGTGGCGTTATAGAGCGCATCGACATAACGCACGTCGAGCGTGACGCCCATCGCCCGGTGGACGGCGCCTGATGTGTCGCGGCAGCGCAGCGCCGTCGAACTGATCAGAAGATCGGGACGGTAGCCCTTGTCGGCGGCCTTATCGGCGATGATCTCGGCATCGCCAAAGCCCTTTTCGTTCAGCGGACGGTCGAAATCGCGCTGTCCGGGTTCGGCCCAGGCGGCCTCGGCATGACGCAGGAGATAGATGCGGTTGGGCGGAGGCAGCGGTACGGTCATGGGCAAATCCGGGATCGGGCGGGTCTTTTCAGTAGCGGTTGCAATTGGCCGTCGTCAATCGCCAGCCATGCCACAAGCGCCTAAACGGGGCTGATAACACGGCGTTTTGAAGGCGAAGCAAAAAACGGCAACCGGAATAACGATGACAAAAGAGACCGTTAGCTGAAAATTGTAACAGATTTAAAAATCTGTTTACCTGTCGTATTTGGCTTGAATCGCGACTAGCGCTTGGGATATACACCCGGCCAGATGAGATGTTCTTCAGGAGAATCGCGTTGAGTGAGAAGATCGATCTTAGCAATTACGTTCCCTCGGAAGAGGAAGAATTCATGAACGTAAACCAGCGTGCCTATTTCAGGTCCAAGCTGGTTGCATGGAGAAATGATATCCTTAGAGAAGCGCGTGAGACACTCGACCATCTGGCCGAGGAAAGCGCAAACCATCCCGACCTCGCCGACCGGGCGTCGTCGGAAACAGATAGGGCGATCGAACTTCGCGCCCGTGACAGACAGAGAAAGCTGATTTCGAAGATCGACGCGGCACTGCAGCGCATCGAAGACGGCACCTACGGCTATTGCGAGGAAACCGGCGAACCGATCGGCCTCAAGCGCCTCGACGCCCGCCCGATCGCGACATTGTCGATCGAGGCGCAGGAGCGTCACGAACGCCGCGAAAAGGTCTATCGCGACGAATGAGAGTTTTCATGCAGGCATGAGAGCAGAACAGGCGCCGCGATCCGATCGCGGCGCCTTTTATAATTACGGTGAGCTTCCGGTCGCCACAGACCTCCACCATTGCTCCCGGCCGGTCTCGGCGGTGACGTCGACTGCAACCTTGGTGCCGTTCTTGATCCGCCGCCGCAAAACGTCGGCTCGACTCGAATCCGTCCGCAGCATGCCACAATCGTGAAGAGCCTGTAGCCGGGTGCGTGAAACTTGCAACTCGGACGCCAGCAGGCGGTCGAGGCGCGTGCTTGTTGGAACCGGGACCATCAGTTCGATTTCCAGTCTCGTCCAATCGGCAATTTCCTGCTGCATCTCTTTTGCGATTTCAAATTCGGCAAACTCGTCGACACGCTGCGACTTGCGCCTGAGAGCCTCGAGGTTGAACGCTTCTGCCCGGATCCAATCCGGATCGTTGGACTGCAACGCCTCGAGGACTGCGGGATCGATGTCGCGAACATTGCGGCGCTCGAAGATCGGACGATTCCACGTCTTTTCGCAGGTCGAGCATTTGTAGATAAGCCAGGCATCGAGCTTGCGGCCATTGGCGTTGAGCCGGATCTTGTCACTGCATCGGAAAGCTCTGAGGCCCCCGCAGCCGCTGCATACAATCCAGGGCTGGGGCGCTGTTTTCGGCAGAATGGTCCATCGGACCCGAAGGGTATTGCACATATCGTGTTGGTCTTCCGTTCGGAAGTCCACCAGGATGATGCGTGAGAAAGCCCTTGCGGGCGCGGTGTGGCGATGTTCTGGGCGGCAGAAGAGCTGAGACAGCGGAGTTGCACATGGCACATGTCAACAATGCCAAACCGGTCTCTCGCCACCACCCGATGAACATGTTCATACGCCGTCAGCGTGTCGCTGTCCGGCAGTACGGGTGAAACTGGAGTGAGACCGGTATTTACTTAGGCAAAGTATGACCTCGATGCGCCAACGCTCTTCAACCGGAGCGATAACAAATTATCAGCACAAGATGGAGTCCCCCGACACATCGGGAACTGAAAGTCGCCGTATTGCGGCTTTTATGCAACTTAGTGATGAAGGAAGGCCGGACGTGCGTTTCCGCTCACTTGTCGCGCCGGTCACTTGTCGCGCCAGTCACTTATCGCGGTTGACGCTCATCTCGCCGAAGATGCGGGCGACTTCCTTTTGCAGATCGGTATCGGCGCCGGTGATCGGCGCCATTTCCGGATCGCGGCGCGGCAGGTTTCCGGGTTGCGGCGCTCCGGGCCGGGGCACCTGGTTTGCCGGCGCCGGTACGATGCGTTCGGCCGTCAGATTGTTCGACATTTCCTCTTCCAGCACCCGCTGGAAATCAAGACGGCTCGCTGCTGCCGACTGCGCAGCCGATTCGTCTTCGGCGCTACCTGGCGCGGCGCGTGCGGCCGCCGGCATGTCCTTGACAGGCGGGGCGGAGACTTCGGGTTCGATGCGCTGCTGCGGCATCACGCGCTGACGGGCGGCATCGAGGATCTCGGCGGCACTTGAGGTATCGTGGAACGGTGCGGGCTGCGCGGCCGGGGGAGCGACGGGACGCTCCAGCGGGCGCGGCTGGGGCGGGACGGCACGCAGAGGATTGTCGCGTTCGGCCGACAGCGGAGCTGTAACGGGTTCTGCTGGAAGAGGGCTCGTGACCACCGGCGGTGCCACGGCCGGCGGGGCTGGCGGTTGGGCCGACGGTTCTGGGCGCGGGCGCGGCTCCGGCGAAACCGGTGCGGAGAAAGCGGGCTCGGCCGCCGGCTCGACACGGGCTGCGACCGGCGGGCGTGGTGGTGGGACCGGCGGCGTTTCCGATCGCGCGACGGATATCGGACGCTGCTCGACGGGCTGCGGGCGGATGGCGCTTTCCGGCTGCTCGGCCGCCGCGGGCAGGATGCGGCTTTCGATGACGATATCGCTCGGGCCGCCGATCATGATCAGGTGCTCGACCTCGTCGCGGCGCACCAGCACCAGCCGGCGACGGGCATCGACGGCTGCGGCATCCAGCACTTGCAGGCGGGGCTGGCGATTGCGGCCGCCGCGCACGAAGGGCGAGGGCGCCCGGCTGCGGATCACCCAGAGCACGATGATGAGCAGGAGAAGCGCCAGACCAACGCCACCGGCGGCAAGCAGGAAACGGCTGCCATAAGCTCCGACAACATCATCCAACATAGTCACTCACTCCATTTCGCATTCGGCACATATTGACGACTTTTCCGTTCCTTAGGCAAGGGCCGCCGGTGCTGTCCAGTCACTGGAGAACGCGATTTCGTGTTCCGCTGCTTGGCACCCGGCGACCTTGCGCACGGGTGGCAGCGTTGGCTTCTGGGGCAGATGGCGCTGTTGCCTGTGAATTCAAGCAGTCTTGCCGGCTAGCGGTGTTTTTGCCGACGCGGCAAATTGCTAAGAAGGAAAGAGTGCCTGATTCCCGCTTCGTGTTCGTGCTACGAAGCGGTAGGGCTTATGTGAGGAATACATGACGAAACCGCGTCAGGCCGACGACTATAACGCACCGCTTGTGGATCGTGGGGGGCGTTCTGGCACGGTCTTGCGCATTCTTCTGCTGGCGCTCGTGCTGATCGCGGCTGCCGGCGCTTTCGTCTTCTTCAAAAAATCGCTCGACAACGAGGTGGTGCTTGGCGGTCTCGGCGTGCTCGCCATGGTCGGCATCTTCTTCCTGGTGTCTTCGGTCATCGGCTTCATCGAGGTGATGCCGCAGCACCAGTCCGACAGCCTGGCGCGCGCCTTCCTCAACAGCCATCCCGACGGTACGCTGATCACCGACGAAAAAGGCCGAATCATCTATGCCAATGCCGCCTATGGCGCGCTGACCGGCGCGCGCAAGGCGACCGAGGTGCAGACGCTGGAAACGCTGCTGTCGCGCCATCGCGAGTCCAACGAGGCGCTCTACAGGCTGGTCAACGGTCTGCGCGAGGGCAAGGAAGGTCGGGAGGAATTTCGCCTACTACGCGCCGTCGGGCCTGGCAGCAACAGCTCCGGCGCCCATTGGTACCGGCTGAAGGCGCGGTTGCTGCAGCCGGAGGAAAACGGCGGCAAGCCGCTGCAGATCTGGCAGATCACCGACATCACCACCGAGCGCGACGACCAGGAGCGTTTCTTCAAGGAATTGCAGAACGCGATCGACTATCTCGACCATGCGCCGGCCGGCTTCTTTTCCGCCGGCAGGAAGGGCGAGATCTTCTACCTGAATGCGACGCTTGCCGATTGGCTGGGCCTCGACCTCACCAAGTTCGTGCCGGGCTCGATGACGATCGGTGACGTCGTGGCAGGCGAGGGACTGGCACTGATCCAGTCAGTGCAGGCCGAACCGGGTCTGAAGAAGACCGTGACGCTCGATCTCGACCTGCGCAAGAGCAACGGCCAGAGCCTGCCGGTGCAAATCATTCACAGCGTCACCTCGATGCGCGACGGCGCACCCGGCGAAAGCCGGACGATCGTGCTGGCGCGTGAAAAGAGCGATGTCGGCGGCCAGTCCGCTTCGGCCGCCGCCATGCGTTTTACCCGTTTCTTCAACAATACGCCGATGGCGATCGCCTCGGTCGACGGCAACGGGCGAATCTTGCGGACCAATGCGCCATTCCTGAAGATGTTCTCCGGCGTCGTCTCGCGCGACGATCTCGAAAAGGCGCCGCATCTCGAAACCATCGTGCAGGAAAGCGACCGGCCACAGCTGGCCGCGGCGCTGGCAGCGGCCAAGGACCGGCAGGGCGACATTGCGCCCCTCGACACCCGCACACCGACCGACGAGGCGCGCTATTTCCGCTTCTATATCAATGCCGTCATCGACCAGAGCGACGAGGCGCCAGAGGAGGCGGCGATCGTCTACGCCGTCGAGGTGACCGAGCAGAAGGCGCTGGAAGCGCAGATGGCGCAAACGCAGAAGATGAATGCCGTGGGAACGCTCGCCGGCGGCATCGCGCATGATTTCAACAACGTGCTGACGGCGATCCTGCTTTCCTCCGACCACCTGCTTTTGCAGGCGCGGCCCTCGGATGCCAGCTTTGCCGACCTGATAGAGATCAAGCGCAACGCCAACCGCGCCGCAGTGCTGGTGCGCCAGCTGCTCGCCTTCTCGCGCAAGCAGACGATGCGGCCCTCGGTGCTGAACCTTACCGATGTCGTCGGCGACCTGCGCATGCTGGTCGACCGGCTGCTCTCAGGCACCAATGTCAAGCTCGACGTGCAATATGGCCGCGACCTCTGGCCTGTCAAAACCGACCTGTCGCAGTTCGAGCAAGTTTTGATCAATCTCTGCGTCAATGCGCGCGACGCGATGCCCGAGGGTGGCACGCTGACGCTGCGCACCCGCAATCTGACTGCCGCCGAGGTCTCGGCCTTCAACTACTCCTACATGCCGGCCGAGGACATGGTGCTGGTCGAAGTCGCCGATAACGGCACCGGTATCGCACCGGAGATCATGGACAAGATCTTCGAGCCGTTCTTCACCACCAAGGATGTCGGCAAGGGCACGGGGCTCGGCCTCGCCATGGTCTACGGTATCGTCAAACAGTCGGGCGGCTACATTCAGCCGGAATCTGAAGTCGGCAAAGGCACGACCTTCCGCGTCTTCCTGCCGCGCCACATCCCGGAGCCGGCGGTGGCCGCCGAAGCAGGTTCGATCGACGGCGCCATCGCCGGGGCCGAAGTGGTGCCGCTGCCGGTATCGCCGCAGCAACCGGAGGACCTGACGGGATCTGCCGTCATCCTTCTCGTCGAAGACGAGGAGGCGGTGCGCCGCGGTGGCAAGCGCATGCTGGAAACGCGCGGCTACACCGTGCACGAGGCGGGCTCGGGCGTCGAGGCGCTGGCCATCTTGGAAGAACTCGACGGCAAGGTCGATATCGTCGTTTCCGACGTCGTCATGCCCGAAATGGACGGCCCGACGCTGCTGCGCGAGCTGCGCAAGACCTATCCCGACATGAAATTCATCTTCGTCTCGGGTTATGCCGAAGATGCCTTTGCCCGCAACCTGCCGCCGGAGGCGAAATTCGGCTTCCTTCCGAAGCCGTTCTCGCTGAAGCAGCTTGCTGTTGTGGTGAAGGAGACGTTGGACGGGTGAGGGAGGGTTGTCGGAGGGTGAGCGTGGGCGTTGTGCCGTGTCAGCCCCCTCTGCCCTGCCGGGCATTCTCCCCACAGGTGGGGAGATCACAAGGGGCGAACGCTTTCCATCACATCAACGTTTTCGCCGAGCTGCAATGGATACTTGGTTGGGGAAGCCGGTGCTTCCTGCCAATCTCCCTACCCGTGGGGGAGATGCCCGGCAGGGCAGAGGGGGCTTGCGTGGCGCCGCCGACGGCCCGTAGTCCTCACTCACCCAGCGCCACCGCAATCTCAGCCGCAAGCCGCGCGTTGTTTTCGACGAGCGCGATGTTAGTCTTCAGGCTCTGGCCATCCGTCAGGTCGAAGATGGTCGAGAGCAGATAGGGCGTCACGGCCTTGCCGGTGATTTCGTCGCGCTCGGCGCTGTCGAGCGCCCGCTCGATATAGATTTCCATCTCCTCGCTCGCGATCTCGTCTGCCTCCGGTACCGGATTGGCGACGAGCATGCCGCCGTCGATGCCGAGCTGTTCGCGCACCGTCTGGAAATTGGCGATGGCGGCCGGGCTGTTCAGCGACAGCGGGCTGCGGATGCCCGAGGAGCGCGACCAGAAAGCGGGGAATTCCTCGCTCTCATAGGTGACGACAGGCACGCCGCGGGTTTCCAGCACTTCCAGGGTCTTCGGAATGTCGAGGATCGCCTTGGCGCCGGCGCAGACGACGATGACGCCGGTGCGCGCCAGTTCCTCGAGATCGGCTGATATATCGAAGCTTTCTTCGGCGCCACGATGCACGCCGCCGATGCCGCCTGTGGCAAAGACACGGATGCCGGCGCGCGCCGCCGCAATCATTGTCGCCGCGACCGTGGTGGCGCCGGTGCGGCGTTCGGCGATGGCAAAGGCGAGATCGGCGCGCGACACCTTCATCACTTCGGTTGCCTTGGCGAGTTGCTCCAGTTCCGCAGCTTCAAGGCCGATATGCAGCGTGCCGTGAATGACGGCGATCGTGGCCGGCACCGCACCCTGTTCGCGAATGATCGCCTCGACGCTGCGGGCCATCTCGATATTGCCGGGATAGGGCATACCGTGGGTGATGATCGTCGATTCCAGTGCTACCAACGGCGCGCCGCGCTGCTTGGCGCTGGCGACTTCCTTCGAATAGGCGATCGGCAGAAGAGGGGAGATGGGCTTGGTCATGGTCTTGTCCTGTGATCGACAGAGCATGATGCCGAAAAGTGTGAGCGGTTTTCGGACGACATCATGCTCAACTATTTAATTAGCCGCTTCAATGCAGAATTCTGACCTCGGGAACAAGGGCAAGCGCCTCATACAGCAGATCGGGCGTCAGATTTTCGTTGACGGCATGCCGTGACTGCACGGTCAGCGTGGCGGCCGCGGTGCCGTGGCGGACGGCTTCTTCGAGCGGCAGGCCTGATATCAATGCGGCGAGTGTGCCGGCCGCAAGAGAATCGCCGGCACCCGTAACATCGGCAACGGTGTCGGCGATCGGCGGCTGCAGCGTCACGGCGCGGCCCTCGCAAAGCACGACGAGCTCACGCCGGCCGCGGGTGACGACGGCGTTCCGGATGCCGATCTGGTTCAGCAAAGGTAGCCAGCCGGCGGCGTCTTCCGGCCGCTCACCGGCAAGGGCGGCAGCTTCAGCCTCATTCAGGAACAGGTAGTCGATATCCCCGATGCAAGGCTTCAGCCTGACGACCTTGGCCGGCGAGATGGCGATTGCCGCAACGGGCTTGCCTAGCGAGCGTGCCTTTGCGACGATCGCCGCGATCGTCTCTTCCGGCAGGTTGGCGTCGACGAGGATGAAATCATGCGCGGCGAAGGCCTCCCGCACCCAGCGGATGGAGAGACGCCGCGGCACGAAGAAGCGATAAAGATCCATGTCGGCGAGGGCGATCACCAAATTGCCGTCCTTCTCGATGATCGCCGTGTAGCTCGGCGTCTTGCGGTCGAGGAAGACGAAGGGCCGGTCGTCGATGCCGGCGAAATCGGCAGCTTCTCCGACCGTCTCGCCCATCGGATCGCCGCCGCGCGGCGAGATCATCGTCACCTGAAAACCAAGTCTTGCCAGGTTGCGCGCCGCATTGAAACCGCCGCCGCCCGGCTCCTCGAACCAGGTGCCGGGATTGCTGGCGCCAGGCGCCGTCTCTCCGGAGATTCGGCCGCGCCGGTCGATATGGGCGCCGCCGAGAACAAGAATCTTTTTCGTCATCCGATCCGCTCTCCCGATGCCCGAAGGACGAATCGATACGGTGCGCCACGTCGCGGTTGAGTCGGCACCTTTGGCTTAAGTCGTTGCTTTTCATCGATAAAACAAATACAGAACACGTGCCGTTTTACCTTTTTCTTTCAACTGTTTGATCGCCTATTGCGAGAATGGAACAAATAGGGTACAAACTCGACATTGCTTGAGCGGCTTCAATAACCTAAAGGTGGATCGGATGTCTCAGAATTCATTGCGGCTGGTAGAGGACAAATCGGTGGACAAAAGCAAGGCGCTTGAAGCGGCACTCTCACAGATAGAGCGGTCGTTCGGCAAGGGCTCGATCATGAAACTCGGCTCCAACGAGAATGTTGTCGAGATCGAGACGATCTCGACCGGCTCGCTTGGCCTCGATATTGCACTCGGCGTTGGTGGCCTGCCGAGGGGCCGCATCATCGAGATCTACGGGCCGGAAAGCTCCGGTAAAACGACGCTTGCACTGCAGACGATTGCCGAAGCGCAGAAGAAGGGTGGCATTTGCGCCTTCGTCGATGCCGAACATGCGCTCGATCCCGTCTATGCCCGCAAGCTTGGCGTCGACCTGCAGAATCTTCTGATCTCGCAGCCCGATACCGGCGAACAAGCGCTTGAAATCACCGATACGCTGGTGCGTTCCGGCGCCGTCGACGTTCTCGTCGTCGACTCCGTCGCAGCACTGACGCCGCGCGCCGAAATCGAAGGCGAGATGGGCGACAGCCTTCCCGGCCTGCAGGCACGACTGATGAGCCAGGCGCTGCGCAAGCTCACCGCTTCGATCTCCAAGTCGAACACCATGGTTATCTTCATCAACCAGATCCGCATGAAGATCGGCGTCATGTTCGGTTCGCCGGAAACGACGACGGGCGGTAATGCGCTGAAATTCTACGCCTCCGTGCGCCTCGACATCCGCCGCATCGGCGCGGTCAAGGAGCGCGAAGAGGTGATCGGCAACCAGACCCGCGTCAAGGTCGTCAAGAACAAGATGGCGCCGCCCTTCAAGCAGGTCGAGTTCGACATCATGTATGGCGAGGGTGTTTCCAAGACCGGCGAACTGGTCGATCTCGGCGTCAAGGCCGGCATCGTCGAAAAGTCGGGCGCCTGGTTTTCCTATAACAGCCAGCGTCTCGGCCAGGGCCGTGAAAACGCCAAGACTTTCCTGCGCGACAATCCGGATCTCGCCCGCGAGATCGAACTGTCGCTGCGCCAGAATGCCGGCCTGATCGCCGACCGCTTCCTGCAGAATGGCGGACCGGACCCCGATGACGGCGATGGCGATGCCACTGCGGAAATGTAATTTTCGCGCTTAAACTCATCGGACAGTTCCAACCGGCCGCATTCCTGATGAGAATGCGGCCGGTTTTGTTTGTCTGCTGGACAGTGGCGGGGGTGAACGTTAAAAGCCGATGAATTTAAATTTACCTGCCTCCGGCAGCATTGAAGGGCATAGCATGAGCGGTGTGAACGATATCCGGTCGACCTTCCTCGACTATTTCAAGAAGAACGGCCATGAGATCGTTCCGTCGAGCCCGCTCGTGCCGCGCAACGACCCGACGCTGATGTTCACCAATGCCGGCATGGTGCAGTTCAAGAACGTCTTCACCGGCCTCGAAAAGCGTCCCTATTCGACGGCGACGACGTCGCAGAAATGCGTGCGAGCCGGTGGCAAGCACAACGACCTCGACAATGTCGGCTATACTGCACGCCACCTGACCTTCTTCGAGATGCTCGGCAACTTCTCCTTCGGCGACTATTTCAAGGAGAATGCGATCGAGCTTGCCTGGAAGCTCGTTACCGAAGGCTTCGACCTTCCGAAGAACCGTCTGCTGGTGACCGTTTATTCCGAGGACGAGGAAGCTGCGACGCTGTGGAAGAAGATCGCCGGCTTTTCCGACGACAAGATCATCCGCATCTCGACCTCAGACAATTTCTGGCAGATGGGCGATACCGGCCCCTGCGGCCCGTGCTCGGAAATCTTCATCGACCAGGGTGAGAATGTTTGGGGTGGCCCTCCGGGCTCACCGGAGGAAGATGGCGACCGGTTCCTGGAATTTTGGAACCTCGTCTTCATGCAGTTCGAGCAGACCGAACCTGGCGTTCGCAACCCGCTGCCTCGCCCGTCGATCGATACCGGCATGGGGCTGGAGCGTATGGCCTGCATTCTGCAGGGCGTTCAGAGCGTGTTCGACACTGATCTCTTCCGCACGCTGATCGGCACCATCGAGGACACGATGGGCGTCAAGGCGGAAGGCAGCGCCAGCCACCGCGTCATCGCCGACCATTTGCGCTCCTCGGCCTTCCTGATCGCCGACGGCGTGCTTCCGTCGAATGAGGGCCGCGGTTATGTGCTGCGCCGCATCATGCGCCGCGCCATGCGCCATGCACAGCTGCTCGGCGCCAAGGAACCGCTGGTCTACAAGCTGCTGCCGACGCTGGTGCAGCAGATGGGCCGCGCCTATCCGGAACTGGTGCGCGCCGAGGCGCTGATCTCGGAAACGCTGAAGCTGGAGGAAAACCGCTTCCGCAAGACGCTGGAACGCGGCCTGTCGCTTCTGTCGGACGCGACGACGGATCTTTCCAAGGGCGATATGCTGGATGGTGAGACCGCCTTCAAGCTCTACGACACCTACGGCTTCCCGCTCGATCTGACGCAGGATGCGCTGCGTGCCCGTGAGATCGGCGTCGACATCTCCGGCTTCACCGATGCGATGCAGCGCCAGAAGGCCGAAGCCCGCTCGCACTGGGCCGGTTCCGGCGAGAAGGCGACGGAAACCGTCTGGTTCGAGCTCAAGGAAAAACACGGCGCCACCGAATTCCTCGGCTATGACACCGAAACGGCTGAAGGCGTCGTGCAGGCGATCGTCAAAGAGGGCGCGGTTTCCACCGAGGCCAAGGCCGGCGACAAGGTGCAGATCGTCGTCAGCCAGACACCGTTCTACGGCGAATCCGGTGGCCAGATGGGCGATACCGGCGTGATCTCGTCCGACCACGGCAAGATCGAGATTTCGGATACGCAGAAGAGGGGCGAAGGCCTGTTCGTGCATCAGGGGACTGTCATCGACGGCGTCGTTAAGGACGGCGATGCGGTCGTGCTGACAGTCGATCATGCCCGCCGTTCGCGGCTGCGTGCCAACCACTCTGCGACCCACCTGCTGCACGAGGCTTTGCGCGAAGTGCTCGGCACCCATGTGGCGCAGAAGGGTTCGCTGGTCGCGCCCGAGCGCCTGCGTTTCGATGTCTCGCATCCGAAGCCGATGTCGGCCGAGGAGCTGAAGATCGTCGAGGATATGGCAAACGAGATCGTGCTGCAGAATTCGCCGGTTACCACGAGGCTGATGAGCGTCGACGATGCGATCGCCGAAGGCGCGATGGCGCTGTTCGGCGAGAAATACGGAGATGAAGTCCGCGTCGTGGCGATGGGCGAGGGCGTGCGCGGCGCCAAGGCCGGCAAGCCCTATTCGATCGAACTCTGCGGCGGCACGCATGTCGGAGCCACTGGCCAGATCGGCCTGATCCGCGTTCTCGGCGAAAGTGCCGTCGGCGCCGGCGTTCGCCGTATCGAGGCCGTCACCGGTGAATCGGCGCGCGAATATCTGGCCGAACAGGACGAGCGCGTGAAGACGCTTGCTGCCTCGCTGAAGGTGCAGCCGGGCGAAGTGCTGTCGCGTGTCGAAGCGTTGATGGACGAGCGCCGCAAGCTCGAAAAGGAACTGGCTGACGCCAAGCGCAAGCTTGCCATGGGCGGCGGGCAGGGCGGCTCGGTCGGTGCCGTGCGCGAGGTTGCCGGCGTCAAGTTCCTCGGCAAGGCGATTTCGGGCGTCGATCCCAAGGATTTGAAGGGGCTTGCCGATGACGGCAAGACCAGCATCGGCTCCGGCGTCGTTGCTCTCGTCGGCGTGTCCGACGACGGCAAGGCAAGTGCTGTCGTGGCGGTGACACCGGATCTCGTGCAGCGCTACAGCGCCGTCGACCTCGTCCGCATCGCATCTGCCGCCCTCGGCGGCAAGGGCGGCGGCGGCCGCCCCGACATGGCGCAGGCCGGCGGCCCCGACGGATCGAAGGCTGACGAGGCGATCGAGGCGGTAGCCGTGGCACTTGCCGGCTGAACTGCCGGTTCATCAACGATTTTCGAAAGGCGGAGGCTTGGCTTCCGCCTTTTTTGTTTCGCAGGTTCAAAGCCCAGAGCCAATTTCCGCAGGATTTGTCAAATCGGGTTATGGTTCTCTCAAGCCGATCGACTTGCACGAGGTTCCGATATGAATGGCGAAACGGCATGGGCACTTTATGAAAACCGTCTGAGACGGGTTTCGGCCTATATTCACGACCACCTCGACGAGGAGCTGGATATGGAGCGCCTTGCCGAGATCGCCTGCATGTCGAGCTATCACTGGCACAGGATCTACCGGGCGATTTACGGCGAGACGCTGGCGGCCACCGTCAAGCGGCTCAGGCTGCATCACGCGGCGGGCGAGATCGTCCGCACGGAACTTGCCGTCAGTGAAATTGCGAAGCGATCAGGCTATCCCAATCTCCAATCCTTCAATCGTATTTTCAAGTCGGTCTACGGCATGCCGCCGGCCCGCTACCGGAAAGAGGGAAGCCACACAGCCTATGAGCCCTCACCTAACGGAAAGACCAAAGTCATGTTAGACGTTACCATACGTGAGATCGCGCCGATCAAGCTGATCGGCGTTGCCCATACCGGCTCCTACATGCAGATCGACAAGGCCTTCGAGACGCTTTTCGGCACGCTTTACGCCCGCGGCCTCGCCAAGCCCGACATGCGGATGATCGGCGTCTATCTCGACGATCCCGATCTTGTGCCGGAGGAAAAGCTGCGCTCGATCGCCTGCGTCACCGGCGCTGCCGAAGTGTCGTCGGCGTCACCCTTCGAGCGGCGCACGATCGACGGCGGCGATTATGCGGTGCTGCGCCACAAGGGTCCCTATGCCGACATGTCCAAGTCCTATCAGTGGCTCTTTGCCGAATGGCTGCCGAAATCCGGCCGGCAGCTGAAGGACAGGGTCATGTTCGAGGAATATCTCAACAATCCGCGCGAGGTGTCGCCGACCGAGCTTTTGACGGATATTCACATGCCGCTCGTCTGACGCCCCGATCGGGAGCGCGGCGGATCTGCCGTGCCTTCGAGACTCAGGCGGCCTGCATGGTCTTGACGGCTTCGTCGTCAAGGGCGTTCGCCCGCTTGTAGGCCTCGCGCTGGCTGATGCGGCCGACATAGTCGAGGAATGCTTGGCGTCTTTCGATGCCGCCGAATCCGATGCCCCAGCCGATATGGGAGCCGACATAGACGTCGGCGGCGGTGAAACGCTCGCCGGTGATGTAGGTCGAAGCGGAGACGGCTTTCTCGAGTGTGTTCATGACGTCGCCGAAACTGCCGCAGCCGGCCATGCGCAGGCGTTCCTTCGGAATTTCGAAGCCGAGAGCCTTCATCGTCACCGCCGATTCGAGCGGACCGGCGGCAAAAAACATCCAGCGATAATAGCGGGCGCGCTCCTCCGGCCTAGGCGCCAGCGCCTTTTCGGGGAAGGTCTCGGACAGATAGGCGCAGATCGCCGCGCATTCGGTGACGATGGTGTCGCCATGGCGGATCGTCGGCACCTTGCCCATCGGATTGACCGCGAGATATTCCGGCGCCTTCATGGTTTCGCCGAAGGTCAGGAGTTCGGTGCGATAGGGCTGGCCGATCTCCTCCAGCATCCAGCGCGCGATGCGGCCGCGCGACATCGGGTTCGTATAGAATACCAATTCTTCGGTCATGACGTCCTCCTCGTGTTGCCGTTATTTGGTCCCACGGAATCAATAGCGCAGCGATGTCTGCCTGCAAGGCCCGATCGTCAGAGCGCCTTGCGATATTGGATGAAGCCGGAGCGCTCGGCGATCCTGTCATAGAGCCGGCGGGCCGTTGCATTGGTCTCGTGGGTCATCCAATAGAGCCTGCCTGCGCCGTTGGCGCGGGCGAGGTCGGCGACGGCCTCGATCAAAGCGGCACCGGTACCGAGCCCGCGCTGGCTGTTGTCGACATAGAGATCCTGCAGGTAGCAGGTCCATTGCGGCAGCCAGCAGGAACGGTGAAAGATGGCATGGACGATGCCGACAAGCTGGCCGTCTTCGTCAAAGGCGCCGAGCGCATGCATCGGTTCGTCAGGATCGTGGAAACGAGCCCAGGTGAGATCCGTGGTTTCGGGCGGGATGACCACTTCGTAGAAGCGCTGATAGGCCTCCCAAAGGGGTTCCCAAGCGGCTCGGTCAAAGGGTTCGAGCGGTCGCAGGATGGCCGTCATCGGTTCGTTCTCCCAAAATGAAAACGGCGGGGAAATCCCCGCCGCTTCGATGTTATCTCGGAAAGGCCGGCTTACGCCATGGCCTTCTGCAGGTTCTGATCGATCTTGTCGAGGAATGCGGTGGTCGAGAGCCACGGCTGGTCGGGGCCGATCAGCAGCGCCAGGTCCTTGGTCATGAAACCGGATTCGACGGTGTCGACGCAGACCTTTTCGAGCGTCGCGGCGAAGCGGGCGAGTTCGGCATTGTCGTCGAGCTTGGCGCGGTGCGCCAGGCCGCGGGTCCAGGCGAAGATCGAGGCGATCGAGTTGGTCGAGGTTTCCTGGCCCTTCTGGTGCTGGCGGTAGTGGCGGGTGACCGTGCCGTGAGCGGCTTCGGCTTCGACCGTCTTGCCGTCGGGCGTGAGCAGAACCGAGGTCATCAGGCCGAGAGAGCCGAAGCCCTGGGCGACGGTATCGGACTGGACGTCGCCGTCATAGTTCTTGCAGGCCCAGACGTAGCCGCCAGACCACTTGAGCGCCGAGGCGACCATGTCGTCGATCAGACGGTGTTCGTAGGTGATGTTTGCTTCCTTGAACTGATCCTTGAATTCGGTCTCGTAGACTTCCTCGAAGATGTCCTTGAAGCGGCCGTCATAGGCCTTGAGGATGGTGTTCTTGGTCGACAGGTAGACCGGCCACTTGCGCATCAGGCCATACATCATCGAGGCGCGGGCAAATTCGCGGATCGATTCATCGAGGTTGTACATCGCCATGGCAACGCCGGCGCCCGGTGCGTTGAAGACTTCCTTCTCGATGACGGTGCCGTCTTCGCCGACGAACTTGATCGTCAGCTTGCCCTTGCCGGGGAACTTGAAATCGGTGGCGCGGTACTGGTCGCCGAAGGCGTGGCGGCCGACGACGATCGGCTTGGTCCAGCCGGGAACGAGGCGCGGCACGTTCTTGCAGATGATCGGCTCGCGGAAGATGACGCCGCCGAGGATGTTGCGGATCGTGCCGTTCGGGCTCTTCCACATTTCCTTGAGGTTGAATTCCTTGACGCGGGCTTCATCCGGCGTGATCGTCGCGCACTTGATGCCGACGCCGTACTTCTTGATGGCGTTGGCGGCGTCGACAGTGACCTGGTCGTTGGTGGCGTCGCGGTTTTCGACCGAGAGGTCGAAATAGTCGATGTCGAGGTCAAGATACGGATGGATCAGCTTATCCTTGATGAGCTGCCAGATGATGCGCGTCATTTCATCGCCGTCGAGATCGGCGACGGGATTGGCGACCTTGATCTTGTTCATGTATCTGCCTCGTTCGAGCTTGAATGGGGACGGGGTCCCGGGTGGGTGATGTGATGAGGAGCGCTATAGCATTGTGAACCGGGAACGCAAAGCTGCAAGGGGTTCGACAATGCGTTTTTGCCGCCATTGCCAAGTACTGGAATTTGGCTAGTGTCCGCCTCAACTGCCGACGCCGGACATTCGACCATGAAGACAATCGCCGTTGTTATCGCAAGCCTTATCGCCTTTTCAGGCATCAGCCACGCCGCCGAAATCATCGCTCCGGTGAAGGAGATCATGGACGCGACCAGGAGCAACTGGGCCGACAATAGCAGCGACTGGATCGACATCTTCGACGCGAGCCGGCTTGACCATCTCTACAGCCGCGATTTCGTCGCGAAATACCAGGCGGCGGCGCAGTTTCCCGCCGTCGACGACGACGGCATATCGCCCTTCGACTACGACGTCATCGTCAACGGCCAGGATGCCTGCCCGCTGGAGGATCTGACGATGGTGGCAGCGCCTGTGGTCGACGGCGTGGCCGAGGTGACCGTGCGCTTCAAGAAATCCGCCTGCTCGGATGCGTCCGATGCCCAGGACTATACGACCGTTCATTTCGAGGTGGTCGAGGAAGGCGGCAAGCCCGTCATCGACGATATCGTCACCGAGAATATCGAAACGCAGGCGCGCGATTCCCTGAAGACAACGATGGCGCTGATTGCCAAGGGCCAATAGGCGCGCGACATTCAAGAGCATCGAGATTCGATCTCTGAGCGGCATGAGGGGCTCTTGCATTTGTTTTCCGGTTTTCAGTTCCGCGACTGGCTGCTTGCCAACGATCCGGCGCTTTCGCGCCTGCGCATGGCTTCGCGGGTGACGCTGACGATCGTCCTCTCCTTCGCCATCCTGTTCGCCATCCAGAAGTTGATCGTGCCGCTGCCGACGGCGGCCTTCGGTCTCGGCATCGTGCTGTCGATCGAGGGCGGGGTGGCGGTGCGCGACAAGGGCAATTCGCGCCAGCTGGTGACGCGGCTTTTCGGCTGTGTCGCGAGCCTTGCCGTCGTCGGCATTGCGGCGGGGCTCGAGGATCGCCGTTTTCTCTCCGATCTCGTCTTCCTGGTGGTGATCGCGCTCGCATCGGCCGGGCGGGTGTTCGGGCCGCGTGGCTTTGCGATCGGCATGTTCGCCTTCACCTCTTATTTCATGGGGTCTTATTTCCGGCCTTCCCTTGCCGAGCTGCCTGATGTGGCGATCGGCCCCGTCGTCTCGGTACTCGTCGGCCATCTGGTGAGAGCAGTGCTGTTGCCGGATGATTGGCGGCGCGACCTGCTGCGCTCGCTCGAAAGCGTGCGCGGCCGGATCAACCAGATCCTCTTCAAGCTCGCCACCCTTGCCGGCAGCGGTCATATCGGCGAGGCTGACCGGCAGGAGCTGCGCCAGCTGGAAGACCGGCTGAAGGAAGTGGTGCTGATGGCTGAGACCTTCATTCCACGCCCGCCGGCCGGCGTCTTCGACGGTGCTTCCGATCCCGCCGCGGAATTGGCGATTCGGCTCTTCGATGCGCATCTCGCTGCCGAAAGCGCGATCGTGGTGAGCTTCCAGAGCCTGCCGCCCTTTGCGCTCATCCATGCCGTGATCGAGGCCGACAAGGCGGAGCTCGCCACCTATGAGGGGATGGCGGAAGCCATCAAAGACGAGCCTCAGGGCGAAACCGTGCGGGCGCTTCTCTGGCTCGGCGAGGCGCGGCAGCAGCTGACGCAGGCGATCGGCGAGGGGCAGGCCTCCGGCTTTGCCGGCATCGATGCCGTCAAGGACACTGCGCAGCCTGAAAGGATCGACTTTTCCTTTGCCAATCCGCTGCTGCGCTCGGCGCTGCAGATCACGCTCGCCTCGGCGCTTGCCATGGGCTTCGGTCTGCTTCTGTCGCGCGACCGCTGGTTCTGGGCGGTGCTTGCCGCCTTCCTCGTCTTCACCAACACCAATTCGCGCGGCGACACGGCGATGAAGGCGCTGTCGCGCTCGCTGGGCACGGTGTTCGGGATCGCCATGGGCCTCCTGCTGGCGACGCTGATTTCGGGTGAGCCTGTCGTCGCCATTCCGGTTGCTGTCGTCTGCATTTTCCTCGCTTTCTATTTCCTGCAGGTCTCCTACGCGACGATGACCTTCTTCATCTCGATCGTGCTCTGCCTGGTCTACGGCATGACCGGGGTGCTGACGCTCGATCTCTTGCAGCTGCGCATCGGGGAGACCTTGATCGGCGCGGGGGCCGGAACGGCGGTTGCCTTCCTGGTCTTTCCGGCACGCACGCGCGGCGCGCTTGATGCGGCACTCGCCCGCTGGTTTCAGGCGCTGGACGAGTTGTTGAGCGCGATCGGCGAAGGCAAGAGCGGTTTTGTGCTGATGGCGCTGTCGCAAAAGATTGATGCCTGCTACCGTGACGTAACGGTGGCGGCGCGGCCGCTCGGCTCGTCCTGGTCGGTGGTGACGCGGTCGGGCCAGATCCGCCAGACGCTGGCGATCTTCCTCTCCTGCACCTATTGGGCGCGCATCCTGGCGAAGAGCTACGCAGCATCGGCCGAGGCCGACGAGCTGAAGAGGCTGATCGCGTCGGATCTGGCGCTGATGAAGGATGCGGCCCCGCGCGGCTCGACCTGTTTCTTCATCGAGCGCAAGGCGTCGCGGACGACAGGGCGGCACCTGCCCCTGTCGCGCGAGGGCGCCAGACTTGGGCTCGAAATGATCGGTTCGGCGCTGGAAAGGCTCTATCCGCAGGCTGATGTCTTGCCGTTTGCACCGGGCGAGGTTATTGCGCGCTCGAAACAGGGATAGAACCATGGCAGGCACGAACAGCGAGCGTCAACTTCTGGCCGAAGGGCCGGCGATCATTCTGGTCGAGCCGCAGATGGGCGAGAATATCGGCATGGTGGCGCGCGCCATGGCGAATTTCGGCCTTGCTGAACTGCGCCTCGTCAATCCGCGCGACGGCTGGCCGAACGAGAAAGCACTGGCGACCGCCTCCAAGGCCGATCACGTGATCGAGGCGACCAAGGTCTACGACACGCTGGAACAGGCGGTCGCCGATCTTAATTTCGTCTACGCGACGACGGCGCGCGAGCGCGACGGCTACAAGCCGGTCCGCTCGCCCATCATCGCCGCCGAGACGCTCCGGGCGAGGTTTCGCGCCGGCGAGGGCACCGGCATCCTCTTCGGGCGCGAGCGCTGGGGGCTGACCAACGAGGAGGTGGCGCTTGCCGACGAGATCGTCACCTTTCCGGTCAATCCGGCCTTTGCGTCGCTGAACATCGCCCAGGCGGTGCTGCTAATGTCCTATGAATGGATGAAATCAGGCATGGAGGATCTCGGCGCCGTGCCCTTCCAGGCGGTGGGGCAGACGCCTTCGACCAAGGAACAGCTGTTCGGCCTGTTCGACCAGCTGGAAGAGGCGCTCGATGCGCGCGGTTATTTCCATCCCGCCGGGAAAAAGCCGAAAATGGTCGACAATCTGCGCGCTGTCTTATCCCGCCGGGCTTTCACGGAGCAGGAAATCAGCGTGTTGCGCGGCGTCATCTCTTCCCTCGACCGCTTCTCGCGCAAGAGCCCGCGCGGCGGCCGGTTCCCGACCGCGACCAAGGAAACACCGCCAGATGACAGCGCCGACGCATGAGCTGAAACCCGTCCTCGTCTTCGATTCCGGCATTGGCGGGCTGACCGTGCTGCGCGAGGCGCGCGTGCTGATGCCGGAACGCGGCTTCATCTATGTCGCCGACGATGCCGGCTTTCCCTATGGCGGCTGGGAGGAACAGGCGCTGAAGGAACGGATCATCGGGCTTTTCGGCCGGCTGCTCGCGGAGCACGACCCTGAAGTCTGCATCATCGCCTGCAACACGGCCTTCACGCTTGTTGGTGCCGATCTGCGCGCCGCCTTTCCGCAGATGACCTTCGTCGGCACGGTGCCGGCGATCAAACCGGCGGCGGAGCGCACGCGGTCCGGCCTCGTCTCGGTGCTCGCGACGCCGGGCACGGTCAAGCGCGCCTATACCCGCGATCTCATCCAGTCCTTCGCCCAGCAATGCCATGTCCGTCTCGTCGGCTCGGAGAACCTTGCGCGCATGGCGGAGGCCTATATTCGCGGTGATGCCGTCTCCGACGACGCCGTGCTGGCCGAGATCGACCAATGTTTCGTCGAGAAGGAAGGCCGCAAGACCGATATCGTCGTGCTCGCCTGCACGCATTATCCCTTCATGGCCAATCTATTCCGCAGACTGGCACCTTGGCCGGTGGACTGGCTTGACCCCGCCGAAGCGATCGCCCGCCGCGCCCGCACGCTGGTGCCGCTGATCGCAGACGCTGTGCATCCCGACAATTTCGACTTCGCGGTGCTCACCTCGGGCAATCCCGATTTTGCGACCCGGCGACTGATGCAGGGGTTCGGATTGAGGGCGTAGCTCGGCGAAGATATCCACGATCATGGCAATGGATCAGCTTCTCGGATGATGCCGGGAATTGTCCTGTGGGTTGGCGAAATCCGATCCTGAAAAACCGCGCATTCTTTGATAGACGAGGCGATGCCGTTTCGGAAGAATGGCGCTTCGTTCATGTGAGTCTCTTCGCCGCGAGGATATGCATTGCAGGTTGGCATCGATATGGGATTGGCGTCCGGCAGCCCGGCGACGCTCGATATCGAGGAGCTGCTGGCGACCCGCCTGCTCGTGCAGGGCAATTCCGGATCGGGCAAGTCGCACCTGCTGCGGCGCCTGCTCGAGCAATCGGCGCAATGGGTGCAGCAGGTTATCATCGATCCTGAGGGTGATTTCGTCACCCTCAGCGACAGATTCGGCCATGTCGTCATTGACGGTGAGCGCACAGAGGCGGAGCTTGCGGGCATCGCCAACCGCATTCGCCAGCATCGCGTTTCCTGCGTGCTAACGCTCGAAGGCCTCGATCTCGAAGACCAGATGCGCGCCGCCGCCGCCTTCCTCAACGGCATGTTCGATGCCGATCGTGAATACTGGTATCCGGTTCTCGTCGTGGTCGACGAGGCGCAGATGTTTGCGCCATCGGTCGGTGGCGATGTCTCGGAAGATGCGCGCAAGATGTCGCTCGGCGCGATGACCAATCTGATGTGCCGCGGCCGCAAGCGCGGCCTTGCCGGCGTGATCGCGACACAGCGGCTTGCCAAACTCGCCAAGAACGTCGCGGCCGAGGCCTCGAACTTCCTGATGGGCCGCACCTTCCTCGATATCGACATGGCGCGCGCTGCCGACCTGCTCGGTATGGACCGGCGCCAGGCCGAGATGTTTCGCGACCTGAAGCGCGGCAATTTCGTCGCTCTCGGACCAGCGCTGTCGCGCCGGCCGCTGCCGATCCAGATCGGCGCGGTGGAGACCTCGGCGCGCTCTTCCAGCCCGAAGCTGATGCCGCTGCCGGACGCGCCGCAAGGTGTCGAGGACCTGATCTTCACACCCGATCCGGAGGAATTCCAGCGCCCGCCCGTGCGCCGCGCCCCGCCGGCGCCGCGGCCGACGACCGATATTCTGGCCGAACTTTCGCGCTCGACGCCGGCGGTACCTGCCGAGGCGAGGGCGAGCCAGGTGGAAGTCTCTCCCGAGGAGAGGGAGGAGCGCCTAGCTGGCGTTCTTGCCGAAATACTCGACGATCCCACCTCCGCTTTCCGCACCGATTCGGTGCTTTACCAGGACTTTCTGGTAAGGCTGCGCATGCGCCGCGTACCGGGACCGCCGATCGCGCTGCCGGATTTCCGCCGGCGCGTCGCGATCTCGCGCTCCGGCGTCGATGTGGCAACGGCCGCGACCGATGCCTGGGCGACGGCGCTGTCGCTGTCTTCAGGTGTCACCGACGACCTGCAGGGCGTCTTCCTGATGCTCGCCAAGGCCGCCGTCTGCGGCGAGCCGTGCCCGTCGGACGCCCGCATCGCCCGCGCCTATGGCACCCATTCCGCCCGCCGCGCGCGGCGCCTGCTTGGCTATTTCGAGGAGCAGGGCATCATCGTCGTGCACGCTGATTTTTCCGGCAAGCGTATCGTCGCTTTCCCTGATATGGACTGCCAGACGGCGCCGGGCGACGCCAACGCACCTGATGCTGGCGGCGACCAGCCGCTGGCGGCGGAATAGTGGCGCTTTCGGGGTTTGCCGCTGTTGACATTTTCATGACGGCCCTCTAAAGACCGCCGCAAGCACCGGGCAGCAATGTCCGGTGTTTCATTTGACATGTCCCGTGGATCGTTCCTGTTCGCTAACCGGAACATCCTGTCAGGTCTTGGAAGAGACCAGAGGAGGGCGTGTTTCCTTCGTGCGGTTTGGCAACAAACCGTCATAAACCTTTGAAAGGAAATACGATGAGCAAGCGCGAATCGTCCAAGTACAAAATTGACCGCCGTATGGGCGAAAACATCTGGGGCCGTCCGAAGTCCCCGGTGAACCGCCGCGAATACGGCCCGGGCCAGCACGGCCAGCGCCGCAAGGGTAAGCTTTCGGACTTCGGTGTGCAGCTGCGCGCCAAGCAGAAGCTCAAGGGCTACTACGGTGACCTGCGCGAAAAGCAGTTCCGCGCGATCTTCGCCGAAGCCGACCGCCGCAAGGGCGACACCTCTGAAAACCTGATCGGCCTCTTGGAATCGCGCCTCGACGCAATCGTCTATCGCGCCAAGTTCGTTCCGACGGTCTTTGCTGCCCGCCAGTTCGTCAACCATGGCCACGTCTCGGTCAACGGCGTGCGCGTCAACATCGGTTCCTACCGCTGCAAGGCCGGCGACGTCATCGAAGTTCGCGAAAAGTCGAAGCAGCTGGTGATCGTTCTGGAAGCCGTCAGCCTCGCAGAGCGCGACGTTCCCGACTATATCGAAGTCGATCACAACAAGATGGTCGCAACCTTCGGCCGCGTTCCGACGCTCAGCGACGTTCCGTTCCCTGTCGTCATGGAACCGCACCTGGTCGTCGAATTCTATTCGCGTTAATGCATTTGTCTCGCAGTCGAAACCGATTGCGAGACAACAGCATGCGTCGATATACGGAAAGCCGCTCTTTCGAGCGGCTTTTTTGCGATCTGGAGAGAAGCAATGGCAGATTTGCAGGCGACCCTCGATAGCATCTACGCCGATATCCAGCCGCGGATCGGCGAGGGCAAGGTCGCGGACTATATTCCCGAACTCGCCAAGGTCGACCCGCAGCAGTTCGGCATGGCGATCGTCACCGTCGACGGCAAAGTCTATCGCGTCGGCAATGCCGATACCGCCTTCTCGATCCAGAGCATATCGAAGGTCTTCATGCTGACGCTGGCGCTCGGCAAGGTCGGCGAGGGGCTGTGGAAGCGGGTCGGGCGCGAACCCTCGGGATCGGCTTTCAACTCGATCGTCCAGCTGGAGCACGAGAGCGGCATTCCCCGCAACCCCTTCATCAATGCCGGCGCGATCGCCGTCAGCGATGTCGTCATGGCTGGCCATGCGCCGCGCGAGGCAATCGGTGAGCTGTTGCGCTTCGTGCGCTACCTCGCCGATGACGAGTCGATCACCATCGACGACAAGGTGGCGCGCTCGGAAACGCAGACGGGATACCGCAATTTCGCGCTTGCCAATTTCATGCGCGCCTACCGCAATCTCGACCATCCCGTCGACCATGTGCTCGGCGTCTATTTCCATCAATGCGCCTTATCGATGAGCTGCGAGCAGCTCGCCCGCGCCGGGCTGTTCCTGGCGGCGCGCGGCAGCAATCCGACGACCGGCCATTCGGTGGTCTCGCCGAAGCGGGCGCGGCGCATCAATGCGCTGATGCTGACCTGCGGCCATTACGACGGCTCGGGCGACTTCGCCTATCATGTCGGCCTGCCCGGCAAGAGCGGCGTCGGCGGCGGTATCTTTGCCGTGGCGCCGGGCATTGCCTCGATCGCCGTGTGGTCGCCGGGACTGAACAAGGTCGGTAATTCACAGCTCGGCGCCGCGGCGCTGGAGATGCTTGCAGCACGCACCGGCTGGTCGGTTTTCGGCGATTGAACGCTGTGTTGGCAGGACGCTTTCTGCTAAGGCAGGTCTGGACCTTCGATAGGACGAAGCAATGAATATCGCAGCCAACATCGCTGATGATTTAGAAACCGGCGAGGCCGACAACAGCGGCCATGCGCTGTTTTCCGATGCACCGCGCTCGGTCTCCTTCAACAAGCTGCGCAAGCGCCTGCTGCGGCAGGTGCGCCAAGCTTTCGACGATTTTGACATGCTGAAGGGCCAGAAGCGTTGGCTGGTCGGCCTTTCCGGTGGCAAGGACTCTTATGGGCTGCTGGCGCTGCTGCTCGACCTCAAATGGCGCGGCCTGCTGCCGGTCGAGCTCATCGCCTGCAATCTCGACCAGGGCCAGCCGAACTTTCCGAAACACGTGCTGCCGGACTATCTCACCAAGATCGGCGTCCGCCACCGGATCGAGTATCGGGACACCTATTCGATCGTGAAGGAGAAGGTGCCTGAAGGCGCCACCTATTGTTCGCTCTGTTCGCGGCTGCGCCGCGGCAATCTCTACCGTGTCGCGCGGGAAGAGGGCTGCGATGCGCTGGTGCTCGGCCACCACCGCGAGGACATTCTCGAAACCTTCTTCATGAATTTCTTCCATGGCGGCCGGCTCGCCTCGATGCCGGCGAAGCTTCTGAACGACGAGGGCGATCTGATGGTGCTGCGGCCGCTCGCCTATGCTGCCGAGGACGACCTCGAGAAGTTCGCGGCCGCTATGCAGTTTCCGATCATCCCCTGCGATCTCTGCGGCTCTCAGGACGGGCTGCAGCGCAATGCGATGAAGGATATGCTCGCCGATATCGAGCGGCGCATGCCGGGCCGCAAGGATACGATGCTGCGGGCTCTTTCGCATGTGAACCCGTCGCATCTGCTCGACCCGAAACTCTTCGACTTTTCCACCCTTGGTGTCACCGATCCTTCATGAAAGGCCGGCTAAGCAGGCTGGCTATTGCATCAAGGACAGGATTTCGCATGACTATTTCAGATCAGGATATTCTCTTTCTCGGCGATTGCGTCCGGGAGGCGGCGCGCGCCGAGATCATGCCGCGTTTCCGTAATCTCGGCGCTGCCGATGTTTCGGAAAAGACTTCGGCAATCGATCTGGTGACGCAGGCGGACCTGCTTGCCGAACAGCGGATCACCGCGGCGCTGAGAGAGCGCTTTCCCGCAGCACTCGTCGTCGGCGAGGAGGCCTATGACGCCGACCGGTCTGTCGTGCCGGCCCTCGCCGATGCCGAGCTCGCCTTCGTCATCGACCCTGTCGACGGGACGTTCAATTTCGCCGCCGGGCTTCCCGTCTTCGGGACCATGTTGGCGGCGACAGTCAGGGGCGAGACGGTCGCCGGCATCATTCATGATCCCGTTCTCGGAGATACGGTGACCGCGGTCAGGGGGGCAGGCGCCTTTCTGACGCGGCGGGACGGGCAGTCAACAAAGCTGAAGGTCGCCGAGCCTGCTAGCCTGAACCAGATGGTCGGTGGCCTCTCATGGAGCCACATGGACGAACCGGATCGCGCGCGTATCTGCGCCAACATGGCGAAGATACGGATGACCTTCGCCTTCAACTGCTCGGCTTACGAATATTGGATGGTCGCTTCCGGCAAGATGCATTTCATCGGCCATGCGAAGCTGATGCCCTGGGATCACCTGGCCGGCGTGCTCGCGCATCAAGAGGCCGGCGGCCATACGGCGAAATTCGACGGCACACCCTATCGCCCCGGCGAGACCGTGGGAGGTATCATCTCCGCGCCCGACAAGGAGAGCTGGCAGCTCATTCGGCGCGAGATCGTCGGCATCTGATTCAAGGCCCTGTGAGGCTTAATTAAAGGATCTGACATGATTGCGACTGTCGACGTGACCGTTCTTGCCGATCTGCTGCGCCGCGCGGCGAAGGCAGAGATCCTGCCACGCTTTCGCCGGCTCGGCCAGAACGACGTGCGCGCCAAAAGCGAGGCGACCGATCTCGTCACCGAGGCCGATGAGCAGGCGGAACGGATGATCAAAGCGGAAGCTGCGCAACTCTGGCCGGGCGCACTGTTCCTTGGCGAAGAATCGGTCGCAGCCGATCCTGATTTGCTCCACAGCCTCGAACATGCCGATCTCGCGATCGTCGTCGATCCGGTCGACGGCACGTTCAATTTCGCCTCCGGCATCCCGGCCTTCGGCGTCATGGCATCCGTCATCTCCGGCGGCGAGACGGTTGCCGGCATCATCTACGATCCGATGGGCGACGACTGGGTGATGGCGGAAAAAGGCGGCGGCGCCTGGCTGCGCCGACCTGATGGCGAAGCGCAGCGGCTGCATACGGCCGCGCCGGTTGTACTCGACCAGATGGTCGGCATGGCCTCTACCGGCTACTTGCCGCAGGAGAAGCGGGCCGAGATCCTCGGCAATCTCGCCAAGGTGCGTTTCCTCACCAATTACCGCTGCGCCGCCCACGAATACCGCACCTTTGCCGGCGGGCATGTGCATTACCTCATGTACAACAAACTGATGCCGTGGGATCACCTTGCCGGCACTCTGATCTCGCAGGAGGCCGGCGCCTATGCGGCGCGCTTCGACGGATCGCCCTACCTGCCGCATCATCTCGACGGCGGGTTGCTGATCGCGCCCGACAAGGCCTCATGGGACGTGTTGCGGCGTGAGGTTTTCACGGTCTGAACTTGCCGTCCGGTAAGCTTCAGAATGCTGAGACAGTTGTCCACTCCTCTTTCGTCATGCTCGGCTTGTCCCGAGCATCCGCAATTCGTTGATATGCAGCAGATCCTCGGCATAAGACCGAGGATGACGTCGAGTGAAGAACGTTTGTCAACAAACTAAACCCGCCGGGTCCAGCAATGATCCCATTTCAGAAATGCGCCGCACCCGGATCGAATTGCGGACTGTCGCCCGGGTGCGTGAAGAGTTTGCCGTTCTCAGCCCAGAGCGTGGCTGCGATCGTCGCCGCGCCGAAGAGCGCGAAGCCGCCGAAGAGCGGCTGCACCGTGCCATTGAACATCTGGCCGACCAGGCCGCCGAGGATGGCGCCGGCGGTCGTCGAGACGAAGCCGGTGATGGCGGTCGCCGTGCCGGCGAGATTGCCCATTGGTTCGAGGCTGATGGCGGTGAAATTGGTGGCGATCACGGCGAACATCATCAGAACGATGGTGAAGATGCCGTAGGCGATGGCGAAATCCGGCTTGGCGGCCAGCGAATAGAAAAAGCCGGCAGCCGACAGCGCCGTGAAGATCAGTAGGGCAGTGTGCGAGATGCGGCGCATGCCGAATTTGCGGACGAAGAAGCCGTTGGCGAAATTGGCGACGGCAATGCCGCCGGCGGTGGCCGCAAAGGCGATCGGCAACCAGTCGCCAAGGCCATAGACCTCGCCGAAGACCTGCTGCACCGAGATCACATAAGCGCTGATGACACCGGTGAACATGGTGAGGCCGATCATGTAGCCGCAGGTGATGCGGTTGGTGAGCACGGTCTTGAAGCCATCCACGACAGAGGCGACCGACAGCGGCAGCCGCTCTTCCGGCGGCAGCGATTCCTTCAGCCGCAGGAGACCCCAGACGAACAGGATGGTGGCGATGATGCCGAGCAGGATGAAGATCCAGTGCCAGTTGGCATAGAGGATGATGAGCTGGCCGACGGATGGGGCAACGATCGGCACGATCATGAAGACGATCATCACATAGGACATCACACGGGCCATTTCGCGGCCACCGAAGCAGTCGCGCACCATGGCCATGGTGGTGATGCGCACGGCCGCACCGCCAATACCCTGGACAAAACGCATGAGGAGCAGCATTTCGAAGCTGCCGGTCGCTGCGGCGGCAAACATTCCGACAATATAGCAGGCCAAGCCGCCGAGCAGGATGTTGCGGCGGCCGAAGGTATCCGAGAGGCTGCCGAAGAAGATCTGCGAGACGCCGAACCCTAAGAAGAACACGCCGATGATCAGCTGCGCGTCGTTGGTATTGGTGACGCCGAGGGAATGGCCGATATTGGGCAATGCCGGCAGCATGCTGTCAATCGCCATGGCGACGCTGGCGGTCATGATGGCGATGGTAACGACGAATTCGCCAAAGCCCATGCCGATGCGGCGGGAGCCCTGGTTTTCCTGGTGCGGTTTATGCGGCGGCGTCATGTGGTGAAATCCCGGATGCGAATGAGGCCCGCCGTTCAGACGGCTGGGTTCTGCGATTGGAAGAGGCGGCCCTTCTCGGCGATCAGCACGAAGACGAGCCCGATGATCGACACGGTGAAATAACCGGCGACCATCGGCAGCGCAGTGCCGTCGAAGGCCTGGCCGATGCCGGCGCCGATAATGGCGCCGCCGACCGTGCTCATGAAGCCGAGGACCGAGGAGGCGGTGCCGGCGACGTGGCCGAGCGGCTCCATGGCGAGCGAATTGAAGTTCGAGCCGATCCAGCCGAACTGGAACATCGAAAGGCCGAAGAAGGAGATGAACAGAGCGAAGGGCATCGGCTCGGTGCTGGCCATCTGGACGATCAGCCAGATGGTGTTGATGGCGATGAAGCCGATGAGCGAGCCATGCGACAGGCGGCGCATGCCGAGCTTGCCGACGAATCGCGAATTGAAGAAGGACGACAGCGACATGAAGATCGCCACGCCGGCGAAGGCGAAGGGGAAATAGACGCCGAGATCGTAAATGCCGACATAGACCTGCTGGGCCGAATTGATGAAGCCGAACAGCGCGCCGAAGATGAAGGTGCTGGCAATGGTGTAACAGAGCGCGACGCGGTTGGTCAGCACCAGCTTGAAGGCGCCGAAGATCGAGCGGGCGGTGAAGGGCCTGACATTGGCGGGATGCAGGGTTTCCGGCAGGCGCAGATAGGCCCAGACGGCAATCGCCGTCGCCATGGTGGCGATGAAGAGGAAGATCAGGTGCCAGTTGCCGAAGAACATGACGATCTGGCCGGCGCCGGGCGCAATGACCGGCACGATCATGAAGACCATCATGATCAGCGACATGACTTCGGCCATCTGCCGTCCGCCATAGATATCGCGGACGATGGAGATGGTGATGACGCGCGTGGCCGCCGAGCCGATGCCCTGGACGAAGCGCAGCACCAGCAGGCCGGCGAAGGAGGGAACGAAGACGATGCCGATGGCCGAAACGATATAGACGACGAGACCGAACAACAGCGGCGCGCGGCGGCCGAATCGATCGGAAAGCGGTCCGTAGAAAAGCTGGGCGCAGCCGAAGCCGAGCAGATAGGAGGAGACGACGAATTGCCGGTGGTTCTCGCTCTCGACGCCGAGGCTCGCGCCGATCTGCTGCAAGGCTGGGAGCATGATGTCGATCGCCAGCGAATTGATGGCCATCAGGAAGGCGGCAAGCGCGATGAATTCTCGCTTGCCCATGGGCATGCGGCCCGCGGACACGGCTTGTGATGAATCTGTCACAATGAAATTCCCATAAACACGTCAAGGCGCTGCTGGCCGCAGCGCCTCGAACTCAAGAAACAGATTTGGAAACCGGGCGGACGTCCGGTGACCGGTCAGGCGGCGCCGCGAACCGTGATGCCGTTTTCCTGGAGGTGCTGCTGCAGCTCACCAGCCTGGAACATTTCCCGGACGATGTCGCAGCCGCCGACGAACTCGCCCTTTACGTAGAGCTGCGGGATCGTCGGCCAGTTGGAATATTCCTTGATGCCCTGGCGGATTTCCGAATCGGCGAGCACGTTGACGCCCTTGTAGTCGACGCCGATGTAATCGAGAATCTGCACGACCTGGCCGGAGAAACCGCACTGCGGAAACTGCGGCGTGCCCTTCATGAAAAGGACGACGTCGTTGCTCTTGATTTCGTTGTCGATGAATTCGTGAATGCCGCTCATGGGACCTAATCCTTTCAACAGGCGGGTTAAAGGCCCACCGTTTCAATCGTTGCCTTTAGATAGCATGCGACAGCAGGAATTCCAGCCGCCCGAACCAAAAAAAGACCAATTCGGGCTGGGCCTCGCTGAGGATTGTTGCCGTCGCGTTACGGTCGGAGTTTTTGCCGCTCGCCTCAGCTGCCACGCTGGCGGCTGCGGCCTGCGGCGGTGCGGCGCTTGCTGACCTGTTTGCGGGCGGGCTTGGCCTTGGCCGAGGTCGTCTTGCGCGTTGCCGTCGTCGTCGCGACGGGGCGTGTCTTACGCCTCCTGCGCTTCGTCGTGACGCGGCCGGTGGTTTTCTTCAGGATCTCCTTCAGCACGCTGTCGACGACGCCTGATATCAATTCTTTGACTAGATCGGCCACAAAACCCCTCCGTTCGTGGTGGAAACGACATGGTTGCTATTGAATTCCGGAAGAGTTCGGTTAGCAAGACGGCTTCGAGACCATGGCTGCTTTTTTGCCGATATAGGGGCGCAGCAGCCGGGTCGCAGCAACATGCCGGCCAATCGCCCGGCCGGAAGAGCGAATGAAACTGATCGAGAAGCGGGTCGTCCTGCATTTCCCGGGCTTCGAGCCGCTTGACGGCGTTGCCCACAGGGCACGCTACGAGCGTTCGGCCAGGCAGAGTGCTGCCGTCTGGGACTATTCGGTCGAGATGGGGGCAGCGGACGAGCGGAGCGATCCGGTCAGTTTCGAAGTCAGGACGGCTGAGAGGGTAGCGGCGCCCGAGGCAGGGACCAGTTCCCCCGGCTGGCAGGCGAAGAGCCGCATCCATATGGTCGATCACGACATACTGGTGCGCAAGCTGCGTGCCGGCAACACGCTGAGCCAGATCATTGCGGGCTTCCGAAGCTGCGCCGAGATCATGTTCGAAGGCGGCATGCGGGGGTATTTCCGCCATGCCTGGCGCTTCGGCCTGTTCTTTCTGTTCCCGTTCCTACTGACGGCGCTGGCGATCGTGCTGACGGCGCAGATCGCCATCATGCCCTATGGCCTCGGCTTTTCGCCGTGGCACATGCTCTGGAGCGGGCCGCTGGCGCTCTGTTTCTTCATCTTCGCCTTCCTGCCGTTTTCCGAACGCTTCCACACGCTGCATCTCTTTGCCGATTGGGAAATGGCCGTGGCGCTCGGCCGCATGGACCGGACAGATTTCAACGATTGGCTGGAAGACCGGGCCACTGCCGTGCGCAAGGCGCTTGAAGAAGAGGCGGACGAATATGTGATCTCCTCGCATAGCATGGGATCGAGCGTCGCCGCCCATGTCATCGGCATATTGCTGGAAAGGGAGCCGGAGATCTTCAAGGGAAAGCGCGTGATGTTTGCCACACTCGGCAGCGCCATCCTGCAATGTGCGCTGATGTCATCGGCAACACTGCTTCGCGCCCGCGTCGGGCTGATCGCCCGCTGTCCCGAGATTTCCTGGCTCGACGTGCAGTGCCTGACGGATTCGATCAATTTCTACAAGGTGCCGGTCGTTGCCGTCTCCGGCCATGAGGATGCGCCCCAAGCAAAGATGATCCTGATCCGCGTCAAGCAGATGCTGACGCGCGAGCACTATCGCAAGATCCGCAAGGACCAGCTGCGCGTTCACCGGCAATATGTGCTTGGGCCAGATCTGCAGGCGCCCTTCGACTTCACGCTTTTGACATCCGGGCCGATGCCGGCCTCGGTCTTTGCCGATCCCGACGAAAAGAGAATGCCCGCCTGAGGGCCGGGCATCGTCATCCGGATTGCGTCGGGCTCTATTCCGGCGCGGAGGTCTGCAGCGCCAGAGCGTGCAGGACGCCGCCCATATTGCCCTTCAGCGCCTCGTAGACCATCTGGTGCTGTTGCACGCGGCTCTTGCCGCGAAAGGCTTCGGCGACGACTTCGGCGGCGTAGTGATCGCCGTCGCCCGCCAGATCGCGGATCGTCACCTTGGCACCGGGAATCCCAGCCTTGATCATGTCTTCGATATCGCCGGGTTTCATGGCCATGATCGTTACTCCTTGCGCATCATTCCGCAGCAAGTTCGCCGCGGCCTTCCATGAAATTAGGGAACCACGATTCATGGGCATCGCGCAATTGCTGAATCGGCAGCGAGATGAGATCGCCGACGACGAGCGCCGTTCCTCCGACCGTACCGAGACGGCGGAAGGGAACGCCGCCACCTTCTGCATTGACGCAGACGAAATCGGCGACATCGGCAGGCAAAGTCAGCACATAGCGCGCCTGATCCTCGCCGAAGAGCAGCGCATGCGGTTCACCCTTGCCTTCGCTCAGATCGATCGTCAGGCCTTTGCCCGAGGCCATCGCCATTTCGGCGAGCGCCACGGCAAGGCCGCCAGAGGAGATGTCGTGGCAGGCGGTCGCCTGGCCGTTGCGGATGACAGAGCGGACGAAATCGCCATTGCGTCTTTCAGCGAACAGATCCACTTCAGGAGCCGGACCTTCGCTGCTGGAAAGTACATCGCGGAGATAGACGGACTGGCCGAGATGGCTGCCGTCGACGCCGATCATGATCACCTTATCGCCATCGTTGGCGCTGCCGATGCGGGCCATCTTGCGCCAATCAGGCAGCAGGCCGACGCCCGCAATCGTCGGGGTCGGCAGGATGGCGACGCCGTTGGTCTCGTTGTAGAGCGAAACGTTGCCTGACACGATCGGGAAATCCAGCGCGCGGCAGGCTTCGCCGATGCCCTTCACCGCCTGGACGAACTGGCCCATGATCTCGGGCTTTTCGGGATTGCCGAAGTTCAGATTGTCGGTGGCGGCGAGCGGTTCGGCGCCTGTCGCGGTGATGTTGCGCCAGCATTCGGCGACCGCCTGCTTGCCGCCTTCGAAGGGATCCGCCTCGACATAACGCGGAGTGACGTCGGAGGAAAAGGCAAGCGCCTTGGAGGGATGGCCGTCGACACGTACGACGCCGGCATCGCCGCCCGGAAGCTGCAGCGAATTGCCCTGGATCAGCGTGTCGTATTGCTCATAGACCCAGCGGCGGCTCGATTGGTTGGCGGAACCGACGAGTTGCAGCAGCGCCTGGCCATAATCCTCGGGTGCGGCGACGAGATTGGCGGGCAAGGGGGCGTGCTTGCCGGATTCGCGCCAGGGGCGATCATACTCCGGCGCCTGATCGCCGAGATCCTTGATCGGCAGGTTGGCGACTTCCTCACCCTGGTGCATAACGCGGAAGCGAAGGTCGTCGGTCGTCCAGCCGACGATGGCAAAATCGAGGCCCCACTTGACGAAGATCGCCTTGGCTTCCTCTTCCTTCTCCGGCTGCAACACCATGAGCATGCGCTCCTGGCTTTCCGACAGCATCATCTCGTAGGCGGTCATCCGCTCTTCGCGCACCGGCACCTTGTCTAGCTCGAGCAGGATGCCGAGATCGCCCTTGGCGCCCATTTCGACGGCGGAGCAGGTGAGGCCGGCCGCACCCATATCCTGGATAGCGATGACGGCGCCGGTCTGCATCAGCTCGAGGCAGGCTTCCAGCAGGCACTTCTCGGTGAAGGGGTCGCCGACCTGAACGGTCGGGCGCTTCTCCTCGATCGATTCGTCGAATTCGGCCGATGCCATCGTCGCGCCGCCGACGCCGTCGCGCCCGGTCTTGGCGCCGAGATAGACGACCGGAAGACCGACGCCCTTGGCTTCGGAGAGGAAGATGGCGTTGGACTTCGCAATACCGGCGGCAAAGGCGTTGACGAGGATGTTGCCGTTGTAGCGAGCGTCAAATTCGACTTCGCCGCCGACCGTCGGCACGCCGAAAGAATTGCCGTAGCCGCCGACGCCGGAAACGACGCCGGAGACGAGGTGGCGGGTCTTCGGATGATCCGGCTCGCCGAAGCGCAGCGCGTTCATCGCGGCGATCGGGCGCGCGCCCATAGTGAAAACGTCGCGCAGGATGCCGCCGACGCCGGTCGCAGCACCCTGATAAGGCTCGATATAAGAGGGGTGGTTGTGGCTCTCCATCTTGAAGACGACGCAATCGCCGTCATCGATATCGACCACGCCAGCATTTTCGCCCGGGCCCTGGATGACGCGCGGCCCCTTGGTCGGCAGCGTGCGCAGCCACTTCTTCGAGGATTTGTAGGAGCAGTGCTCGTTCCACATGGCAGAGAAGATGCCGAGCTCGGTAAAGGTCGGTTCGCGGCCGATCAGATCCAGAATACGCTGGTACTCGTCGGGCTTCAGGCCATGGCCCGCTATGAGTTCCGGCGTGATCGGGATGGTATTTGGAATGGTCATGAGCTCTCGAAAGTCCCTGCCGTTGCGCGTTTTCCGCTCTTTAGCCTATGTAGGGACGGCGCGCGACAGGAAAATGCCCGCCGTCAACAGAGGGTGAGCGACGTCTTCGGCCCCGGTCCGGCGGCCGCTTCTCAGAGTCTGTTTGACAACTTGCTTTTAATTCTCGATCGATAGCAATGGGGCAAGGCTCCGGCCTCAGCTTTTGTGTGCCGCTGGTGTTCCTATAGGAAACTTTTCTTCTTGGTTGATGGTATCGAGATACAATGCCGGACATACAACAACAGGCAGACGAAAAGGTGTTTGCCGGGCGCGCGCTTGTGGCTGGCTTCGCTACGGGGTCGATCGTATTCAGCGACACGGCGCTCAGCTTCTGGGGCGGCGTCGACTCCCGGACCGGAGAAATCATCGACCGCCACCATCCCCTGTCGACACAGGTCCTGACAGGAAAGATTCTCGCCATCCCCGGCGGACGCGGCTCGTGTACGGGCAGCAGCGTGCTCATGGAGCTGATCATGAACGGGCACGCTCCCGCCGGCATCGTGGTTTCGCGCCAGGAGGAAATACTGTCGCTCGGAGTGATCGTCGCTGACGAAGTGTTCGGTCGATCTATCCCCGTTGTCCAGCTCTCCGAAGACGACTTCGCCGAGCTGCACTCTATCCCTGAAGTCACCCTCATCGGCGACAAGGTCATCGCGAGCCGGATCGAAACCGCCCCCGGTTTCGATGCCGCCGATCGCACCTACGGAAATTCGATAGCGCTGACATCGAGGGATCGGTCCGCTTTGAATGGGGAAATGGGCAAGGCCGTGCAGGTGGCAATGAGGGCCACGACGCGCATGGCTGAAATTCAGGGAGCGACGGAACTCATCGATATCTCCCAGGTCCATATCGATGGCTGCATCTACACCGGGCCGACCAGCCTGGAATTCGCGAAACGCATGCGGGACTGGGAGGGTAGGGTTGTCGTTCCAACGACCCTGAACTCGATATCGGTGGACCAGATGCGTTGGCGGGAGCAGGGCGTGTCTCCCGGCGTCGCCGGACCCGCATCCGAATTGGGTGAGGCCTACGCCTCCATGGGAGCACGAAAGACGTTCACCTGCGCGCCCTATCAGCTGTCGTCCGCACCCAGGCAGGGTGAGCAGGTGGCCTGGGCGGAGTCGAACGCGGTCGTATTCGCGAACAGTGTTTTGGGTGCTCGCACTGCCAAGTATCCTGACTACCTGGATCTGTGCATCGCTCTCACCGGGCGCGCGCCGCTGACCGGGCCGCATATCGCCGACAACAGGCGCGCCAGCCTCGTGGTCAAGGTGTCGGGCTTCGTGTCGCGGGATGACATGGTCTACCCCATTCTCGGCTACCACATCGGCAAGCTTGTCGGAGATGAAATTCCGGTCGTGATCGGCCTCGAGACGTGGAAGCCGAATCTGGACGACCTAAAGGCGTTCGGGGCGGGTTTTGCGACGACATCAGGCTCTCCCATGTTCCATATCGTCGGTGTCACGCCGGAGGCCGACAGCCTTGAGAGCGTTGTCGGAAGCAAGATCAAGGCGAGCTATGAAATCTGTCCCGAGGACGTCGTTGCGGACTGGAGGAAACTCAACGGCGAGTCTGTGGATGGCATCGAGTTCGTCGCGCTGGGCAATCCCCATTTCTCTTTCGACGAATGCGAGCGGCTGGCCGCGCTCTGCGAAGGCCTGGCGAAACATCCTGACGTCAAGGTTCTGGTTACCTGCAACCGTGCGACGTTCGAAAGGGCTTCCACTGCGAATCTCGTCGGCAAATTGTCGGACTTCGGCATAGAATTCGTAACCGATGCGTGCTGGTGCACACTTGCGGAGCCTGTCATCCCAAAATCGGTCGATACAATTATCACCAATTCCGCGAAGTTCGCTCACTACGGTCCTGGATTGACGGGTAAGGCGCTTCGGTTTGGCAGCCTGGCGGACTGCGTCGCGGCGGCTTGTCAGGGCGAGTTGAAGCCTGTTCGTCCCACATGGGACTGAACGGTTCCCGCCTGCCGATGGCCGATCAGACGGCGGTAATGAGCAGTTCAATCATCCGTCGGTCAACCCGCTGAAATTGTCGAACGGACTCTCAGAACTTGTAGCCGACCTGCAAGCCGGCGCGTGTCATGCCGTCGTTCGGCCCGTCGCAGAGATTGGCATGCGAGGAGTGGGCGATCTGGGCCATGACGTTCCAGTGGGCGTTGAAACGATAGCCGGCGCCCAGATATTCGTGGAAGAGCACGCGACAGCCGAGTTCCGGGCCGTCATCATCGCCCTCGAGATCGCCGGTATGAATGACGCCGCCGAAGCCGGCTTCGGCAAAAAGCTTCTCGTTGAAATCGACCGTCCAGGTGAACCCGGTGAAGAATTGGGTGGCCTCGCCTGACGTGCCGATCGAGGTGCCGAGATGCACACGAGGATGCAGCAGCTGTTGCTGCCAGCCGACCGCCGTATCGTAGCCGAAGGGATCGAAGAGAGCGGTAATTTCGGGAAAGACGCCGTCTTCCCTGGAATGGCCCGATTGTACCGAGGCCGAGACGCCGAAGCGCAATTCATCGAATATTTGCTCGCCGGCATTTGCCGAGCCTGCCAGCAAGAGACCGGCTATCCCTGCCACTGATGCTATACTCAAAAAACGCAACGCGATCCTTCCGAAGTCGACCCTCATTTGCTGTCCTTTGATTCGCATCAGACGGGAATAACAAAGAGGTAACACGGAGGTTGAGTCGCTAAAGCGCTCCGAATAGGTTCCGGCGTTTTTTCCGATTTATGACGTGTATTTGCAACACGTCATATTTCCCCGTCATAGGCGGAGCCGCCATTTTCCAACAGCCGGCGCAGGATCATCAGCCCCGAGGTCAGTTCCTGCCCCGTCTTCGGCGAGGACAAACCGATGCGAACGCGGTGATAGGCTTTCTCGCCGCGGGCCGCCTTGAACTCGTCCTCATCGTCGACGAGCACACCGTCGCGGTAGGCGGCGTTCTTGAAGGTGCCTGACATCCAGGGCTCCGGCAGTTTCAGCCAGAGGAAGGGCGCGTGGAGGTGCGATTCGAAGTCGAACCCCCGCAGCTGCTCGCGGGCGATCTGGACGCGCCTGGAAAGTTCTTTGACGCTCTCTTTGCGGATCTCGTGCGCTGCGCCGCTTTCGACGAGGCGCGCACAGGTCTCCGCCAGGATGAACGGCAGGCCGCCGGTGATCATCTTGTGCGTCACCCTGATGCGCTGGGCAAAATGCGGCGGGCAGGCGACCCAGCCGCCGCGCACGCCGGCGGCGACCGATTTTGACAGGCCGTTGACGAGGAAGGTGCGGTCGGGCGCGATCGAGGCGAGCAGCGGCGTGTCGTCGTCGGCCATGCCGCCGTAGAGGTCGTCCTCGATCAGCCAGACGCCGTGCTTCCTGGCGATTGCGGCGATATCAGCGCGCCGTTGATAGGGCATGATCGCCAAAGTCGGATTGTGGACGGTCGGCATCAGGAAGGCGATCTTCGGATGCTGCTGCTGGCAGAGCCGCTCGAAATCCTCGGGGATCATGCCAAGCTTGTCGGAATCGACCGTCAGTGTGCGGCGGCCGAGAAGGCGGACGCTGCGGCTGACCTGGGTGTAGGTAAGATCCTCGAAGACGATTTTGTCGCCCGGCGCCGAGACGGCGGCGATAACGGCGATCGCCGCCGCATGGGCGCCGAGCGTCGGTACGATGTTTTCAACCTCCGGCGTCCAGCCGCTGCGGGCAAGCCAGCGGCCACCGGCCTCGAACCAATTCTGCGGGAAACTCCGGGAATAGGAGGAGATTTCGGAAAGATGCTGCTCGCCGATCTCGGCGAGGATACCCGCTATGACCTTGCCTTGGCCGAGATCGGGCGCGGCTGTTGTGTCAAAACGGATCTTGTTCGCCGGCGCATCCTGGACGCGGGTGCCGCCGAGCGAGACGGTCAGCGGATCGATCTGTTCCCCGGGCGGCGTCTCGGAGCGGTTTAGCACATAGGTGCCGCGCCCGACTTCGCCGGCGACCAGGCCGCGCTCATGCACCAGCGCATAGGCGCGGCCGATCGTGCCGATCGTTACGCCGATATCGTAGGCAAGGTTGCGCTGCGGCGGCAGCTTGCTGCCGGCGGGCAGGGCGCCGCTTGCTATGGCGGATTCGATGCTGTCGGCAAGCCGGAGATAGACCGGACCGGCACCGCGGGAAATATCGGGAAGCCAATTTGTCATGGTGACAATTGTATATATTGGCACATTGTATCGGTCAAGTGTATGAGTCAATTCCAATGGCAAACCGAGAGGATTCCTGGAATGTCTGCCTTGCCTGAGATTAAAATGCCGATTGTACCGATTGTCTCTTACGATGACAGGAGACAAATCATCCTCCCCGACGCGCCCGCCGAGGTGACGACGCGTTTGGGTGGAATCTGGGCTGCCATTCTTCTCTGGCATCAAAAGCGGGAAGGCCGGCGCGCGCTGAGAGGCCTGACGGCGACCGAGCTCAAGGATATCGGTGTGTCGCAGTCCGATGCCGCGCGCGAAGTCGGCAAGTCGTTTTTCTGGGACTGATCATGCTTTCGGGCTGCCGCATCATTCCTTAAATCGGAAGCGATTTCAGGAACATATCCAGCATTCAAGGCGTTGCAGCGCCCTTCGCGCGTCTGATAAGACGCGTGGCGCTGTCATCACCGCGATCAGCTGCAGGCCTTGTTGCCGCCGGACCAGCGATTGACGTCTGTGGTGATGCGGCCAGCGACCGGTTCCTGCATCATCGGACCGAAGGCCTGCAGGCGCGAAGGGCTTCCCTCAGCCTGCACGACGAGCAGCGGCCGGCTTTCCGGGCTGCCCTTATGGACGAGCAGGATGCGCGGACGGCCGGAGAAGGAATTGAGCTCCGGCGCGAGCTTGTAGGCTGCAAAGGCCGGATCACCCGATTTGAACCAGCAGGCATTGGCGCCGAGAGCCACGCGTTCCATCGTCGGCAGCGCGGCGCGGTTCGGGCCTGTCGGCGCCGGCGTCTGGCAAGCTGCCACCATGGCTGCGAGAGCGGTCAACAGGGCGGCATTTGCGACGGAGAGGCGAGGGCGCATCGATTGCTCCAGATCCGAACAGAAGGATTTTCGTGTGCATCCCGTTGCCCAAGACCGCTACGCGCGCTTGGGCAACGTGCGGGTTCAGGCGGCGATGACGTCGAGCGCCGAGGCGAAGAGGCCGCGGCCGTCCGAACCGCCATGGGCGGCCTCGATCAGGTTCTCGGGATGCGGCATCATGCCGAGCACATTGCCCTTTTCGTTCATGACGGCGGCGATATCATTGATCGAGCCGTTCGGATTGGTGCCTTCGGCATAACGGAACACCACCTGGCCATTGCCTTCGATCGCAGCCAGCGTCGCATCGTCGGCGAAATAATTGCCGTCATGATGGGCGACCGGGCAGCGAATGACCTGGCCTTGCGCATAGGCGCGGGTGAAATCCGTCTCGGCATTGACGACTTCGAGTTTGATCTCGCGGCAGACGAATTTCAGCGAGGAATTGCGCATCAGCGCGCCGGGCAGCAGGCCGGCCTCGACGAGGATCTGGAAGCCGTTGCAGACGCCGAGGACTTTCACGCCCTTTGAAGCCTTGTCGATGATCGCCTGCATGACCGGCATGCGGGCTGCGATCGCGCCGCAGCGCAGATAATCGCCATAAGAAAAACCGCCGGGGATGACGATCAGGTCGACATCGGGGATCTCGGTTTCCGTCTGCCAGATCGTTACCGGTGCCTGGCCGGAGATTTTGGTCAAGGCGGCGATCATGTCGCGGTCGCGGTTGAGGCCCGGAAGTTGAACGACGGCTGATTTCATGGGGTCCCTGCGTTTCGCGAAAGATATTGAACTGGAACGCTTTCGGCGAGCCATACTCCATTGTCGGAGACAAAGAAAGAATGACCCTCTGAAAACATGCGGGCCGCGTCCACACGCAGGATGATATGTTCACCCTTGCGGCGCGCTGCGACAATTTTCGCCGTTTCGACATCCGCCGACAGATGAACGTGGTGCCGCTGCATCTTCTTCAAACCTTCGCGCTCGATCGACGGCCAGTTCGCCAGAGACGTGCCGTGAAAAAGAGCGGCGGGCGGTTCGACCTGGTTCAATGCGAGATCGATGTCGACGCTATGACCTTGGTTTGCGCGAATTCTGTTATCGGCGAGGGCGAAGCGCTTCTTTGGACTGTTTTCGACAATCTCGATGATCTCGGCGCGGGAAACGTCGTATTTCGACGCCAACGCTTTTTCGAGCTCATCGAACGACACCCAACCCTCGCTATCAAGCGTCAAGCCCGCAGCATCAGGCGCATGACGCAAAACATAGCTCATATATTTCGAGACTTCCGTCTCCAGCTTTGCTTTCATCATGACGCCAAATCCTCAAAGTCCGCCAGGCGACGGGTCTGTGATCATCAGTCGATCGCGATTGCGTAGTTCTCGATCACCGTGTTGGCGAGCAGTCTTTCGCACATGGCCTTGAGGTCGGCCTCAGCCTGGCCCTTGTCGGCGCCATCAAGCTCCAGGTCGAAGACCTTGCCCTGTCTTACATGGCCGACGCCCGAGAAGCCGAGGGCGCCAAGCGCACCCTCGATTGCCTTGCCCTGCGGATCGAGAACGCCGTTTTTCAGCGTGACGGTGACACGAGCCTTGATCACTTTGTCTTTCCTGCCTTACTTTACGAGAACCGGGCCGGTGCCGCGCACAGGCTCGTTTTCATTGATGATGCCGAGACGGCGCGCGACTTCGGAATAGGCTTCGAGCAACCCGCCGAGATCGCGGCGGAAGCGGTCCTTGTCCATCTTCTCGTGGGTTTCGATATCCCAGAGCCGGCAGCTGTCCGGCGAGATTTCGTCGGCGAGGATGATGCGCATCATATCGCCTTCGAAGAGGCGGCCGCATTCGATCTTGAAATCGACGAGTTGGATGCCGACGCCGAGGAAGAGGCCGGTCATGAAGTCGTTGACGCGGATGGCAAGCGCCATGATGTCATCGAGTTCGGCGGGGTTTGCCCAGCCGAAGGCGGTGATGTGCTCTTCGGAGACCATCGGATCATCGAGCGCGTCGGACTTGTAATAGAATTCGATGATCGAGCGCGGAAGCACGACGCCTTCGTCGATGCCGAGGCGCTTGGCGAGAGAACCGGCCGCGACATTGCGCACGACGATCTCCAGCGGGATCATCTCTACTTCCTTGATCAACTGCTCGCGCATGTTGAGCCGGCGGATGAAATGAGTGGGGATGCCGATCTTGTTCAGATGGCTGAAGATATATTCGGAAATGCGGTTGTTGAGGACGCCCTTGCCATCGATGACTTCGTGTTTCTTTTTGTTGAAGGCAGTGGCATCGTCCTTGAAGAACTGGATCAAAGTGCCCGGTTCCGGGCCCTCATACAGAATCTTTGCCTTGCCCTCGTAGATACGGCGGCGACGGTTCATCGTGGTCATTCTCTGTTGTTGGCGCTCTTGGGATAGCGCGAGTGGATCGATCTCGTGGCGTCCCCTTAAAGGAAAAGAGAGGGTTTCACAATCCGCCTGTCGCTCCTTCCCTGGTTTCCAGATTTCGCGGCCCTGGTTTCCAATTTTACGGAATACCGCCAAGAGAATCGAATGAATTCGCAAGAGGAGTTTAGCGCCTTTTCCTCTACGGTGGAATGAAGGCGAAATGGCGGGCCGCTTATGCAGGTTTTTATTTGGCGGCTCTGCTTGGCAGCGCGCGGCGAAGCTGCGCCTGCAAGGCGCGAGCGGCGATTTGCCCGTGCCGCCAGCTTCCAGCGCGGATGAAGGAGGGGATCTGCATGGCCGGCATCGGCCGGGCAAGCGCGTAGCCCTGCAGCGTGTCACAGTCGAGTTCTTCGAGAATGCGGATGTGCTCCGCCGTCTCGACGCCCTCGGCGATGACGAGGATATTCAGCGAGCGGCCGATATCGATGATCGAGCCGACCAGTTTGCGCTGCTCGGCCGATTGCGGCAGCATGCGGATCAGCTCGCGGTCGATCTTCAGCGTCTTCGGGCTCAGGCGCAGCAGGCTGACGATCGAGGCATGGCCGGTGCCGAAATCGTCGATCTGGATATCGATGCCGAGCTTACGCAGCTTTTTCAGGTTGGCGGCCACCGCCTCGTCGCAATCGTCGAGCGAGATCGATTCCAGCAGCTCGAAGGAGAAGGTGCCGGGCTCGATCTTCAAGGCGCGGAGCTTCTTGCCCAGATCTGGATCTGCGAGCCGTCTGGCGGAGACGTTGACCGATATCTTCGGGATCGGCAGCCCGTCCTTCAGCCACACCTTCCGGTCGGCAATGGCGCGCTCCAGGATGAGGGCGTCGATGGTCGAGACGACGTCGAGATCCTCGGCGATGTCGAGGAAGCGGTCGGGCGTCAGCAGCCCGTGCACCGGATGCTGCCAGCGGGCAAGTGTTTCGACGCCTGCGACATCGAGCGTGCGGGCATCAAACTGCAGCTGATAGAAGGGCACGAATTCATTGCGTTCGAGGCCGATCAGGATCTCGTCGGCAAGGTGCTTGGCGGAGATGATATCGCGGCGGGCAGAGGCCGAGAAGAATTCGAAGCGGTTGCGGCCCAGGCCCTTGGCACGATAGAGGGCGATATCGGCGTCGAGCAGCATCTGCTTGGCGTCGAGCTTCGCTCCGCTGTCGACGGCGATGCCGATGCTGGCGCCGAAACGGCAATCGTGCCCCTCATATCTGACGGGTTTGCGCAATTCGCGGATGACACGCTCGGCAAGGCCGGCGATCTTCTTCGATGCGGGATCGACAATGCAGAGGATGACGAATTCGTCGCCGCCGATGCGGGCGACGAAATCGACGGCGCGAACGGACGTTCTCAGCACGCTTGCGGCATGCTGCAGCATGGCGTCGCCGGCTCGGTGGCCGAGCGTGTCGTTGATCTGCTTGAAGCGGTCGAGATCGATATGCAGGATCGCCATCGCCATGCCCTTGGCCCGGCATTCGGCCGCACGCTCGTCCAGCATCTTGTCGAGATAGCGGCGGTTCGGCAGGCCGGTTAGGTAATCGTGCAGCGCCAGGTGCTCGATGCTCTCCTTGGCGGCTTCGAGCTCGCGGTTGCGCGCCTCGGCCAGATCCTTGGCGCGCTGCAGCTCGTTGCGGAGCGCGACTTCCTCGGTGACGTCCCAGTTGGCGCCGATCAGTTTGCGGTGGCCGTTGCCGTCGACGAAGAAGGCGGAGCGGGCGCGGATGACGCGTTCGGCGCCGTCGCCGCGGATGATGCGGTATTCCTGCTGGAAATCACTTCCGCTTTCGACGCTACGGTCGGACAAGCCAAGCACGCGTTCGCGGTCGTCGGGATGCAGGCTTTTCGCCCAGACGTCGCCGCCGATCTTACGTGAGGCGCCCTGCAGCCCGTAGATGGCGATGAGGCGGTCGTCCCATTCGACGCTATCATGCTCGATATCGGCCTCGAAGACGCCGATGCGGGAAACCTCCAGCGCCAGATCGAGCCGGCGCGACAAACGCGACAGCGTCTCCTCGGCTTCCTTGCGGGCGGTGATATCCGTATCCGTGCCGATGATGCGCGTCGGCACGCCGTTCTCGTCCCATTCCACGCAGGCGCCGCGACACTCGATCCAGACCCAACGGCCGTCCTTGTGGCGCTCGCGATATTCGAAGACCTGGTAATTTGGATCGCCGGCGTTCTGCCGGTCGATTGCATGGACGACGAAATCGCGATCGTCGGGATGAACGAGCTGCAGCCAGGCCTCGTAATCGCCGTCGGCTTCCTCGTCGGGGGCCATGCCGCGGATGGTTTTCCACGTCGGCGAGTAATATTTCCGGTCGAGACGGTAATTGTGATCCCATACGCCGAGGCCCGAGCCGACGAGCGCATAATTCCAGCGGCTCTCCCGCTCGGCCAGGTCGGAATCGTCGGTTGCCCCATTGCCGATGCCTGCCTCAACCGCTGTGGCATCGCCATGCGGATCACCGGCCTCTGGATGGGCTTTCTTCACGGGCATTCTCGCTTATGTCACCTCGGCGCAGTCTGCTGTCATTCCATTAAGAAAGACTTAGAAAGCACCTGCTCAACAAGCGAGGCGGCGTCTTTTCCGCAATCAGGCGGAGAGCCGGCCGAGGAACTGGGCAAAGACCATGGTACCTTCGGGCCAGGGGCCGTGACCGGAATCGGCATTGATATGGCCGGCCTCGCCGGCATCGACGAGGAAGGAGCCCCAACTGCTGGCGACATCGTCGGCGTGTTCGTAGCTGCCGAACGGATCGTTGCGGCTGGCCACGGTTATCGACGGGAAGGGCAGCGGATCGCGCGGATAGGGGCCGAAGGTCATCAGGTGCTTCGGGCGGATGTCGGGATTGGCGACATCGGGCGGGGCGACGAGGAAAGCGCCCGCCACCCGGTTGCGGAAATGCGGGATGGCATGGATCACCGAGGGCACGCCCAGCGAATGGGCGACGAGAACTACCGGGCGGGTCGAGGCGTTCACCTCCTCGGCGATGCGGGCGATCCAGTCCTCGCGGACCGGCTTCGTCCATTCGGCCTGTTCGACACGCCGCGCCGTGCTGAGCTTTGCCTCCCAGCGGCTCTGCCAGTGGCTCGGGCCGGAATTGGTGTAACCGGGGATGATGAGGATATCTGCGTCTGAGGCTTTCATGATGCCGCCGATGTGAGAAAGCTGGTCCAAGATGTCAAGAGGGGGATGTCAAGGGAGGGAGCGACACAGGCCCTGAAAGTTGCTATATTCCTCCAGTGCCGGTTGCGGATTTCGTATCGGCTTGCCCGCCGATGCTGTCCGCCGCCGATCAGGTCTCGGCTGAGGAGGAGAAAGCCATGGCGGCATTTCACGTCATGACGGGTGCAAGCGAGAGCTTAGCGCGGCCCGTCGTCAATCGCATCGGTATCGCCGACGTCTTCGACGCGCTGAAGCGCGGATACGACGATTTCATGGAGAAACCGTCCCACTATGTGTTCCTGTGCCTGATGTACCCGATCGCCGGCGTCTTCCTGACGTTGTGGACCTCGGGCGCCAACCTTTTGCCGATGGTCTTCCCGCTGATGGCGGGTTTCGTGCTGATCGGCCCTATCGCAGCGATTGGCCTCTATGAAATCAGCCGCCGGCGCGAGGCCGGCCTTGACGCGTCCTGGACGCATGCGCTCGACGTGCGCCATTCGCCAGCGCTGCCGTCGATCGTGGCGATCGGCTTGATGCTCTGCGGCCTCTTCATCGTCTGGCTGGTGACGGCTCAGACGCTCTACAGCAATCTGCTCGGCGAGGTCTTTCCGCGCAGCATGGGGGACTTCTTCCGCCAGGTCTTCGGCACGTCGGAGGGCATGCAACTGATCATCTGGGGCAACCTCATCGGCTTCGTCTTTGCGCTCGTCGTGCTGGCGATAACCGTCATCACCTTTCCGCTGCTGCTCGACCGCGATGTCGGGGCTGTTGCCGCCGTCACGGCGTCGATCCGCGCGACGATCCTCAATCCGGTGCCGGTGCTGCTCTGGGGCCTGATCGTCGCCGCGCTGCTCCTCATCGGCACGATCCCGGTCTTTGCCGGGCTTGCGCTGGTTATCCCGATCCTCGGCCATTCAACCTGGCATCTCTATCGCAAGCTGATTGCGCGGGAAGTCACAGCGTAACCACGGCCTGTCTGCGGGCAATTCCGGACCCCGAGGGGAATCTCGGATCCCTTGGGGAATCTGGGATCCCTGGGGAATCTAAGATCCCTGGGAACCTCGAACCTGCCTCGGAGTTTGTTTAACCGGAGCATGATGTCGTCGACATCATGCTCAGGAGGCGTCGAGGGAGGATTCCAGAGGTGACGATGAAGCATCTGTTTGCCCGCTTCGCAACCAAGACATCGGAATGGGCGGGCAAGCCCGCCGCCTTCATCCTGGCGCTGACGGTCGTCGTCATTTGGGCCTCGCTCGGCCCCTTCTTCGACTATTCCGAAACATGGCAGCTAATCATCAATACCGGCACGACGATCATCACCTTCCTGATGGTCTTCGTGCTGCAGAACGCCCAGACGCGCGACACGCGGGCGATCCAGGCCAAGCTCAACGAAATCATCCTGACCAGCCATGCCGAGAACCGTTTCATCGGCATCGAAAATCTCGACGAGGAGGAGCTGAAGCGCCTCAACCAGCTGGTCGCCAAGGCCGCCAAGGGCAGGGGTGAGACGGAGGCTTGCAGAGTATCGGAGTCAACCGAAGCGGCAAATGCGGCGCCGTCGAAAAAGGCGGAGGCGCGGAAACGCCCTGTTGCCGCCAAAGCGCCGAAGCAGAAACAACGGCCGCTTGAGAAAAGCTAAACTATGAAATACAATCGGCACTTATATTCAGTTCATTAAATCCTACTCGGCAGGGGAAAATGAACGACTCCCTTCTTAGAGAGCCGCAGGTCGAGCTGTTCTTTCAGGCTTATTTCATAGGAATGACATTAGGTCATTTGCCATTTTTCTTCGACGATATCGGATTTATCGCGTTTATTCCAAAGTTTATTGTTTCGCTGCCAATCGTTTTTGTATTGTTTATTTTTTATCGCGTTAAATACATTGAAATAAATTCACGGCCATTTCTTTGGTCATCAATCATTTTTATAGTAATTTTGTTGCTTATTGTGGCGGCTTTCTTGTTGTTGTCAGGTGGAAGTATTCAGAGGCTGACCTTGTTAGCTTTTTTCCTAATTATTTCTGTGCCTTCTGTCCTTGTCGCATGCATCTACTTTCCGGTTATGATCAGGCTGCGACTAAGGAAAGAAGCCGTCTGATAGATTCTCGACGGAGAAGTATGCCGGCAGAAAAACGGCGCCTGCAAGGGCGCCGCCATATCGTCGATTGCAGGTCCGCTCAGGCGTTGCCGAACACGCGCCGGAAGATCGTGTCGACATGCTTCGTATGGTAGCCGAGGTCGAATTTTTCGCGGATATCTTCCTCCGAGAGGGCTGCGCGGACTTCGGCATCGGCGAGCAGCTCTTCCAGGAAATCCTTGCCCTGTTCCCATACCTTCATGGCGTTGCGCTGGACGAGGCGGTAGGCATCCTCGCGGGAGGTGCCGGCCTGGGTCAGTGCCAGCAGGACACGCTGCGAATGGACGAGGCCGCGGAATTTGTTGAGGTTCTTTTCCATGTTCTCAGGGTAAACCAGCAGCTTTTCGATGACGCCGGCGAGCCGGGAGAGGGCGAAATCGAGCGTCACCGTGGCATCCGGGCCGATCATGCGCTCGACCGAGGAATGGGAGATATCGCGTTCATGCCAGAGGGCGACGTTTTCCATTGCCGGCATGGCGTAGGAGCGGACCATGCGGGCAAGGCCGGTCAGGTTTTCGGTCAGAACCGGGTTGCGCTTATGCGGCATGGCCGAGGAACCCTTCTGGCCGGGCGAGAAATATTCCTCGGCTTCCAGCACCTCGGTGCGCTGCAGGTGGCGGATCTCGGTTGCCAGCCGCTCGATCGACGAGGCGACGACGCCAAGCGTGGCGAAATACATCGCATGGCGGTCACGCGGGATGACCTGCGTCGAGACAGGCTCGGCCTTCAGCCCGAGGGCTTCTGCCACATGTTCCTCGACGCGCGGATCGATATTGGCGAAAGTGCCGACGGCGCCCGATATGGCGCAGGTCGCGACTTCCTCGCGGGCGGCGACGAGGCGCTGGCGGCAGCGCTCGAATTCGGCATAGGCGAGCGCCAGCTTGACGCCGAAGGTGGTGGGCTCGGCATGGATGCCGTGCGAACGGCCGATGGTGACGGTGTCTTTGTGTTCGAAGGCGCGGTTTTTCAGCGCTTCGAGCAGGCGGTCGATATCGGCAAGCAGGATGTCGGTGGCGCGCACCAGCTGGACGTTGAAGCAGGTGTCGAGCACGTCCGACGAGGTCATGCCCTGGTGGACGAAGCGCGCATCCGGGCCGACGATCTCAGCGAGATGGGTGAGGAAGGCGATGACGTCGTGCTTGGTGACGGCCTCGATCTCATCGATGCGGTCGACGTCGAAGGTGGCGGCGCCGCCCTTTTCCCAGATCGTCTTTGCCGCCGATTTCGGGATGACGCCGAGTTCGGCCAGCGCGTCACAGGCATGCGCCTCGATCTCGAACCAGATGCGAAACTTGGTTTCGGGAGACCAGATGGCGACCATTTCGGGCCGGGAATAACGCGGGATCATGGGCGGCTGCCTTCACTTCAAGAGGTTGAGCGTCTAAGACGCAATTCCCGGCAAAATCGCTTCGCGCTTTGCCTAGCAAAACCGCTGCACAGTTTTGCTGGAATTGCTTTAGCGCCCCTGTAGCAAAGAAGGGCGGCAATCTCAACGCATGCGTTTGGCAAGATGATAGCTGCTTGCGACAAGACAGACGAGGCCAAGCGGCAGGAAGAGGCGCAGGCCGATCACCAGGAACTGATAGACGGCGCTGATACTGGTGAAGACGAACTGGAAAGCCCAGACGATACTGCCGAAGGGCGCATGCCAGCGCGAATAGAACATCCGGTATTCCATGGCGAAGAGGAAGGCGGTCATCAGGATCGTGGCCGCCGTCAGCGTCACGAAAAACGCGGCAAAACGCGTTTCAAGCGGCCTGCCATAGGCAAGGAAGCGGGCAACCGGCAGGGCGAAAGGCCAGGCGAACAGGCCGCCGGCGAAATAGAGTGCGGCGATCTCAGCAAGGCGGCTCGTCTGCAGGCCATTGCGCAAGTAAAGGCCGAGCATGGCGGCGGCGAGCATCTGCATCCCCCAGAGCAACGCGCCGGCGATCAGATCGGGGTAGGGCGGCCGTGCAGCTCTTAGACGATCCATCCTGGGGCGATCCGTCCTCGGGTGATCAGTCCTCGGGCGATCCATGCTCAGGGATGAACCGGAACGGCAATCCAGCGTCCGTTCCTCTCGGCATCGAAGGCCAGGACGAGGGCGATGTGAACCTGGTTTCCGCCTTCCGGCTGATAGACCACGGCGCCGCCGATCCGGTATTCGACGGAACATACGCGCTCGGCGGGAACCGCGGTCGCCTGGCGCGCCGCCTGGCGGTTCGGAGCGCCTTCCTTCTCGATCATCTGAAGGCTGAAGCCGATGACCCGCTTGTCGACCGCAGCGCAATCCTTCGGCGTCGGCACCGGCATCTCGCCGAGCGAGAGCGTATAAGGCGCTTTCGGCGGACCGTCGGTTGCAAGCGTCGTGTAGCGAAGCGTCTTCGAGGGCGAGCCAAGTTCGGTCGGCGGATTGAAGGCGGCGATCAGGCCGGGATTGGTCAGAAGATCGTATTTGTCCATCTGGCTGCGCGCCGCCGTCAGGTTCTGCCGCCGCGCCTTGGAGAGATTGGCGTCCTTGTCGGTCAACTCGGTATGGAAAGGCGTGCCCTCGAGATAGTGGCCGTCTTCGGTATCGATGAAATAGGTGTTGGAGTAGGGAAGGTTGCCGCTCTCCTCAATGCCGAACTCCTGAAATCCGAAGACCTTGCCGTCGGCGGAAAAGCCGATCGGCTGGATATTGGCGATGTCGCCGGCAAGTGACAGGCCGGGCAGGCCGACAAATGCGGCAGCAAGCATGCCACCAATGATCAAGCGTTTGTTCATGCTCGTGCCCCTTCGGCTGCCTGACGCAGATCGGCGACAGTCCGGCGATAATCCTCGACCGTATCGCCCTTGAAAATTGCCGAGCCGGCGACGAGGACGTTGCCGCCGGCGCGCGCGATGTCAGGCGCCGTTTCCACCGTGACGCCGCCGTCGACCTCGAGTTCGATCGGTCGATCACCGATCAGTGACTTTGCCGCCGCGATCTTCTTCGCCATCGCCGGAATGAATTTCTGCCCGCCGAAGCCGGGATTGACCGACATGATCAGGATGAGATCGACATCGTCGAGCACGTTCTCGATGGCGCTGAGCGGTGTCGCCGGATTGATCGTCACGCCGACCTTCTTGCCGAGATTGCGGATAGTCTGCAGCGAGCGGTGCAGATGCGGTCCGGCCTCGGCATGGACGGTGATGCGGTCGCAGCCGGCCTTGGCGAAGGCTTCGAGATAATCGTCGACCGGCGAGATCATCAGGTGGCAGTCGAAGGTGGCTGATGTGTAGGAACGCAGCGACTTGATGACATCGGGGCCGAAGGAGATGTTCGGCACGAAATGGCCGTCCATTACGTCGAGATGGATCCAGTCCGCGCCGGCGGCCGTCACGTCGCGCACCTCTTCGCCGAGCCTGGCGAAATCCGCCGCGAGGATCGAGGGGGCAATGCGAATGGGCAGAGTCATTAAATCTTACTCCGTATGGGGCTCCATCTGTCCGCGGCGCCCGAATTCAAGGCTGACGCCCTCTCATTGCGTAGGCGCGGCAGGTGGAAAAAAGCCGTTGCCCCGCCATTCGAGCAGGCGGTAGGGGTTTTGCGAAAGTTCATGCGCACCGGTGAAGGCGATAGCGCCGACCGGCGTCTGGAATGTCGTGCCGAGAAGCATCTCCTGGAGGGGCTTGCCCGCCGCAACTGCGGCTTGCCCCGCCTGGCCGGCAATGAGGGCCGCGGCCAGCGACGTCAGGACATAACCTTCCGGCTCGACGCCTTTGGCGCGCAGCGCATCGGCTGTAGCTGCGCTTTCCGGCAGAAGGGCGTATTCGGGCAGGGCGACGGCGCGCACGCCATCTGCGAGCGGCAGCGGCTGATTGGCGGCGCGCATGGCATCGCCGCCGAGGATGGACAGCTGGATGTTCTCGGCCTTGGCGTCGCGGCCGATGACGGCGATGTCGTTGCGATCGCCGCCGATGAAGACCCTGGTGGCGCCGGCCCGTTTCAGGCGGCGGACGAGGGCAATCTGCTGCTCCTGTCCCGGCCGGTAGGTATCGGTAAAGACCGGCTTCAGGCCGTTCTGCTCCAGCGCGTTGCGAACCGCTTCCGTCAGTTCGCGGCCATGGATGGTGCCGTCCTCGATCAGGGCGATCGGATCGGCGGCCCAGTCTTTCAGGATCACCTCGATCACCTTTGCCGCCTCGGCGCCGTCGGCGGGCGCCGCCCGGAAGAGCGGCCAGCCGTTCTTCAGCGCATCCTCCATCAGGATGCGGGAGCGCACGGAGACGGTGATCGCCGGAATATTGGCGTCCTTCAGCTTCGGCAGCGCGCCTTCCAGCGTCTCGCTGCAGAGAAAGCCGACCGCGACCTGGACCTTGGCGTTGACAAGCGCATCTGCGACCGCGGCACCACTATTCTCCTCGCAGGTCTCGTTGATGGCGACGAGGGTATTTCCGGACTGCTGGATCTCGAAACCGGCGCCGGCGGCAATCTGGGCGCCGAGGAGGGCGAGCGGGCCGTTCTGAGGGGCGACGACGCCGATCGTCACGCCGGCCGCATGGCTTTCAGCCGCCGCTCCCAGCAGCGCCAGAAAAGCTGCTATGCCACGCAGGTTGATCATGAAAGGCGGAGATCCCTAGCCATCGTCCATGCCCTTTTATCCGCAAGGCCGCGATCGTCAAAGAAAAACAAGCGCAACACGGCGCTTTTCACCGGTCCTATTGTAGAAAAGGTAACCGATGCTCGCCATATTGGCGCGATGGCAAGACAATCCAGGCATAAAGCGCGCGCACGGAGAAGCAGGTGTTGAACAGGCAGCATATCGACCCCGGCCTTTATCGCGATGCCATGAGCCGTTATGCCGGCCATGTGCAGCTCGTGACGACGGCGATGGGCGAGTTGCGCCGCGGCGTCACCATCACTGCCGCCTGCTCGGTCTCCGACAATCCGGCCTCGGTGCTGATCTGCCTCAACAACACCAATCCGAAGAACGAAATCTTCTTCCGCAGCGGCGTCTTCGTGCTCAACACGCTTGGCGCTCATCACCAGGCCGTTGCCGACGCTTTCTCCGGGCGCACCGCGCTTACCAATGACGACCGCTTCGCCAGCGCCCGTTTCGACACACTCGTCACCGGCGCGCCGGTTCTCTTCGATGCGCTCGCCGCCTTCGATTGCCGGGTGATCGATATCAAGGAAATGCCGACGCACAATGTCGTCTTCGGCGAGGTCGCGGCTGTCCGCTTCAGCGAAAAACACCCGGCGCTGATCTATATGAACCGGGATTATCACGCGCTGTAATCCGGCTTGCGGTATTCGAGGAAGCAGAGAATGGACAATGCCGGGATCGAGGAAATGTTTCAGGGGCTCGGGCCTGTCACGATCAAGCGCATGTTCGGTGGAAAGGGCATCTATCATCTCGGGCGCATCATCGCGCTTGAAGTGCGCGACGAAATGCTGCTGAAGGCCGACGAGACGAGCGCCCCGGAGTTTGCCGCCGCCGGCTCCACGCAATGGACCTATGAGGGAAAGAAGGGCAAGCCGGTGAAAATGCCCTATTGGTCGATCCCCGACGAGGCTTACGACGATCCCGATCTGATGGCGAAATGGGTGAGGCTTGCCTATGAGGCGTCGCTTCGCGCCGAATAGTTAGCCGCGTTCAGCGGGCGACAAGGCTGCTATCGCCGCCTTGGTGAAGGCCGACAGTGGCGCGGGCAAATCCGTCAGTGGAAACCAGCCGAAATCCGACAGCTTGTCCGGTTCAGTCAGTTGCGGCTCGCCTTCAACGTCGCGGGCGAGATAGAGAATCGAGATCCAGTGTTGGTGATCGGCATCGATGATCTGCTCGGTCACGCCAAGCCGTTCTATGCGGCCGATCGTCAGGCCGGTTTCCTCTTCGGCCTCACGGCGCGCGGCAGTCTCTGCCGGCTCCATGTGATCGACCTTGCCGCCGACGATATTCCAATAGCCGGCTTCAGGTGGACGCATGCGTTTGTAAAGAAGGATCCTGGCGTCGCGCAGAATCACCAGACCGACGCCGAGGCCCGGAAAATCGAGACCGGGCCTGCCCATTGGAAGGTCAGACCTTGGCGCTGCCGGCGATCAGCATGAAGGCGGGGATATCGTCGCCGAAGCCGACCGGGGTCGGGCCGTCGTCGTGATCGCGGTGACGGCGGCGGTCGCGGCTGTCGTCGTTTGCCGGGTAGGGCCGACTGTTGCGCGCGTTGTTCTGCGGCTTCTGCTCTGCTTTGCGCTCGTTCTTCACGATGTCGGCCTTTACTGGTGCTGCTTCAATCACGTCGACGCCATTATCCTGTATGTCGTTATCAGATTTATGACTCGCGGCGGCGCGATTGCCGCGTCCGCGTCCACGATCCTTGTCGCCATTCTCTCTCGGCGCACGATCTCGGCCTGCACCATCTCTGGCGCCACGCTCGCGGCTGTTGCGGCGCGGGCGTTCGCTGTCCCGGCTGTCTTCTGCCGGCGGCGGCAGCGACGTCAAGTCGCCGCTCAGCCATTCGACCTTTTCGCCGATCAGCTTCTCGATGGCATCGACGAACTTAGTGTCGCGCTTGGTAACGAGAGTGAAGGCGGCACCCGAGCGGCCGGCACGGCCGGTGCGGCCGATGCGGTGGACGTAATCCTCTGAATGGATCGGTACGTCGAAATTGAAGACGTGGCTGACATCAGGGATATCGAGGCCGCGGGCGGCGACGTCGGAAGCGACCAGAAGCTGGAGATTGCCGTCACGGAAGCTCTGCAGCGTCATCGTGCGGGAACGCTGGTCCATGTCGCCATGCAAAGCGCCGACGGAAAAGCCGTGGCGTTCGAGCGACCGGAACAGATCGGCGACATCTTTCTTGCGGTTGCAGAAGATGATGGCGTTCTTGAGCTCGGTCTGGGCGCGGACGAGTTCGCGCAGGACGGCGCGCTTTTCGTAATCCTTGCCGTGCGAGGCGACGAAACGCTGCGTCACGGTCGCGGCGGCGGAAGCCGGCTTTGCGACTTCGATACGCTCTGGATTCTGCAGGAATCGATCGGCGAGCTTCTGGATCTCCGACGGCATGGTTGCCGAGAAGAACAGAGTCTGGCGGGTGAACGGGATCATCTTGGCGATGCGTTCGATATCGGGGATGAAACCCATGTCGAGCATGCGGTCGGCCTCGTCGATGACGAGGATCTCGACGCCACTCATGAGTAGCTTGCCGCGCTCGAAATGGTCGAGCAGGCGGCCGGGAGTGCAAATCAGCACATCGGCGCCGCGTTCGAGCTTGCGGTCCTGGTCCTCGAAGGAAACGCCGCCGATCAGAAGGGCGACGTTAAGGCGGTGGTTTTTGCCGTATTTCTCGAAATTCTCGGCGACCTGGGCAGCGAGTTCGCGCGTCGGTTCGAGAATCAGCGTGCGGGGCATGCGCGCACGCGCACGGCCCTTCTCCAGAAGCGACAGCATCGGTAGAACGAAGGATGCCGTCTTGCCAGTGCCGGTCTGCGCGATGCCGCAAATATCGCGGCGCTCGAGCGCAAACGGGATGGCTCCCGCCTGAATGGGCGTGGGGATCGTGTAGCCCGCATCCGTAACAGCGGATAGCACTTTTTGGCTCAAGCCAAGGTCAGCAAATGTCGTCAAAGGGAAAACTGTTTCCATTCCGTTCGGCCAAACTCTGAACGAGTCGGCGGGATTGCATGCCGCAATGCAGCGCGACATAGCCCCGAATGGCCGGCAAGTCAAGAAATAGAGACGCCGCACCCATTGCAGAGTGAAGCGTTGGTTACCGGGCAGGAGTTACTTGATATAGGTGGCGAGTTTAAGGCCGGCATTCATGAAATATACTGGATCGACGGCATGGCCGTTCTGGCGCACTTCATAATGCAGGTGCGTGCCCGTCGAGCGGCCGGTGCTGCCGGCAAGGCCGATGACGTCGTTGCGATCGACCGCATCGCCGACCTTGACCAGAACCTCCGACATATGCCCGTAGCGCGTCGAGATGCCGTTGCCGTGGTCGATCTCGACCATGTTGCCGTAGCCGCCGGTCCAGCCGGCGGAGATCACCTTGCCGGGTGCCGTCGGGCGGATCCTTTCGCCCGGCGAAAAACGGAAGTCGACGCCGGAATGGAGCGCGAGGCGGCCGAGGAAGGGATCACGGCGATTGCCGAAGGGGCTGGTCACGTCCTTGCCGATAGCGGGATTGCGGAAGGGCAGGGACTCGGCCGTGCTACGCACTGCTTCGAGCCGGGTCAGCGCGCCGTCGAGCGCTGCCAGCGAATTGTTGAAGCCGTCGTTGCTTTCCGGCTCGACATAGGGGCCACCGACAGCATCGTCGTCGTCTTTCCTGGCAGCGGTCTCGGGCATCGGAATCTTGAAGCGGGTCAGCACGGTCTCGATGGCATTGGCGGCATTGCCGGCATCGCTCGTCAGTTGTTCGACCCGGCTGCGCTGGTCCTGCTCGACATCCTTCAGCGACAGCGTCACCTTGGAAAAGACGCGGTCTGCGCGATCACCGACCGTATCGGTGGCCGGCACATAGGCGAGCGTCGAATTGTCGGGCGTCGCATCGGCGGGCGCACCGCTGGCCAGCTGTTTCTCGATCGCCTCGATGCCGCTCCCGGAGAGCGAAGCGCGCTTGTCCTTGACATCGGGCGCATAGGACTGAACGGGCGAAGACGGCGTAGGCGGGGCGCCGTCCGTTTCCGTCAGGCCGGAGCTTTCGGCCCGGTCGAGCAGATTGTCGAGCTTGCCATGGCGCGAGGTCAGCGCCATCTGCTGCTCCATCAGCTTGTCGACCTTGTCTTCCACCACCTGCTGGTCGAGAAGCTGACGGGAGGTGATGCGGTCGACCTGCGCGCGGAGGGCGGCGATGCGGTCTTCATAATCGTGCTGCATGCGGGCCTGGCGGGCCATGGTGGCGCCGATGAGGTCGTCGCGCAGCACGAGATAGGACGTGGCCAGGAGGTAGCTGATAGAGAAGACGCCGACGAAGCAGAAGGCCAGTGCCGCCATCCACGGCCGGACCGTCATATGGCGGACTTTATCGCCGCTTGCGAGGATGAGGATATGTTCCTGCGCCCGCCTGCCGAATACCCGGTGCTGATGTCCGCTGTTCACGCAGGCTCTCCCGATTGATGCTCTACGCCTCTTTCGGAAATTAGACACCGTTATGGTTAATGAATGCTTTCCTCACCGCCATTACATCAAACATTTCAGGCATCTTACGCGTTGCTGATCGATGCCAGCGAGCGGTAGAAGGACGGCGTCAATCCGGCTTCGGCGCGGGCGAGATCATTGAAGGGCGCCTTCAGCGGTCCACGGAAATTGGCGCGCACCAGCTCCTGGAAGGCCTTTGCCGGATCGCGCCTCTCGCGGGCGCAGAGGAAGCGGAACCATTTGGCGCCGACGGCGACATGGCCTTTCTCGTCATTATAGATGACGTCGAGCACCGCTGCACTTTCGAGATCGCCGGTCTGGCGCATCTTAGCCTGCAGCGACGGCGTGACGTCGAGGCCGCGGGCTTCCAGAATCAGCGGCACGACGGCGAGCCTTGCCGTCAGATCGTTGCGCGTCGAATGGGCGGCCTGCCAGAGCCCGTCATGGGCGGGCAGATCGCCGTAATCGGCGCCGAGATCGTTGAGCCTGGCGCGCACCATGCGGAAATGCTTCGCCTCCTCGAAGGCGACCAGCATCCAGCCGTCGAAAAAGGAATTAGGCACCTGCTCGGTCGCGAATCGCGCGACGATATCGAGCGCCAGATCGACGGCGTTGAGCTCGATATGGGCGATGGCATGCAGCAGGGCGATCCGTCCTTTGAGGGTATGCAGCGAGCGCTTCTCCACCTGGGTCGGCGGCGTCAGCACCGGTTTGTCAGGACGGCCGGGCCTGTCGGGCAGGGCTGCATCGAGCGGCGAGCGCAGCGACACCCGGCGGGCGAACCAGCGGGTGGCGCTTTCCTGCGCAAGCGCCGTCTTGCGGTCGAGATCGGCGGAAGAGATCGCACCGATGGCGCCGCCGCGCAGCGAGGTTATCGTGAGATCCCCGGTCACGCCGCCAGGTTCCTCACGGCCTCGAGCACGGTTTCGGCATGGCCCTGCACCTTCACTTTCTGCCAGATGGTGGCGATCGTCCCGTCCTGGCGAATCAGGAAGGTGGTGCGCTCGACACCCATGAAGTTGCGGCCGTACATGCTCTTTTCCTTCCAGACGCCATAGGCCTGCAGCGTCGTCTTTTCCTCGTCCGAGGCGAGCGCCACCGAAAGACGGTGCTTCTTGATGAATTTGTCATGGCAGGCGGCCGAATCGGGCGACATGCCGATGACGGCAGCACCCGCCGCTTCGAACTCAGCTGCTAACGCGGTGAAAGCCAGTGATTCGGCGGTGCAGCCCGTCGTGTCATCCTTGGGATAGAAGAACAACACGAGCGGCTTGCCGTGGAATTCGGCCAGCGAAACGCGGCCGCCGCCGTCGCGGGGAAGGTTGAAATCAGGGGCCGAGACGCCGATGCCGGGAACCGCCATTGGGAAAACCTTTCTTTTGCCGGGTTTGTGGATGACACTTTCTCTCCCCGAATTATATAGTGGACGGATACCCGTCCAGCATGGCCGGGTTCAATTCTTCAGTTAAAGGGAGAGCCCGAGGGCGCATGTCAGCCATCCGCGGCGAAAAGGTCACGTTTCGCAAGAAGGATATCGTTGCGCTGGACCGCTTGCCGTCCGCCCAGACCGAGGATCCGATCATCGTTCATTGCCCGCCGCCGCGTTCGCCGATGCGCCGTACGGCGAAGCTGACCTCAGGATTTCTGGGACTGATCCTCGTTATTCTCGCTGGCATCGTTTTCACCGTCGAGAGCGGCATGTTCGACAAGCCGCTGTCGCAGCAGGCTCAGGCGGCGCTGAATGGCGTGGCCGGACCGCGCTACCGCGCCGAGGTCGGTTCCACCGTCATCCGCTTCACTTCGGACTTTCGGCTGGCGCTGGAAGCGCGCAACGTCAACATGATCGACCAGGAGAGCGGCCAGCACCTGTCGACGACGGGTTCTGTGCGCCTGGGGCTCGATCCGCTGCAGCTTTTCCGCGGCCGCATCGCCGTCGCGGACATCGAAGCGGAGGATATCGCGCTCGATACCGCGCTTCTGCCCTCCGGCAATGCCGTCAAGCTCGACGATCTGCGCATCGACGCCATGCCGGCGGCGATGGAGAAGATCTTCTCGCAGTTCGACATGTTCGACAGCATCGTGACGCGCGGCTCGACCAATTCGGTGCGCATCTCCGGCATCGACATCAAGCTTGCCGATACCGCTAACGGCCCGCTGTCGCTCGTCATCGACAATCTCGTCTTTGCCCATGCCGGTCCGTCCTCGCTGCAATTGACCGGCGAAGTCGCGCTCAACGGCGAAGTGGCGGAGCTCGACGTGCTGGCCGAGAAGGAAGACGGCCACGTGTCCAAGGTCGCGGCGACACTCAGGCATGCGGACCTCGCGCCCTTCGCGCTGAAACGCAACGATCAGGGCATGATCCGGCAAGGGCTGAGCGCCTTTGCCGATCTGACAGTGTCGGCCACCCGCGCGCGCGATGGCGTTCAGCCGGCGCTGGCGGCGACGATCGACATCGATCCCGGCCAGATCTATGCGGATGGCGATCCGCAGCAGCTGTCCGGCGGGCAAATCAATCTCATCTATGATTTCGCCAAGCAGACGATCGAGATCGCCCGATCGAACGCCCGGTTCGGCGCGACTGCGCTTCCCATCAATGGGGCGCTGATCGATCTCGACAAGCTCGACCCGCAGGCGGGCAAAGGCTTCGGCATCGACCTGCTCGTCAGCGGCGGCACGGCGGCTCCCGGCGGCTCCGGCGAGGAGCCGCTCTCCTTCGACATCCAGGCGACCGGGCGCTACATGGTCGCCGGCCGTGAATTCCAGTTTCCCAACATGACCGTCTCCAGCCCGCTCGGCGCGCTCTACGGATCACTGCACGTCAAACTTGGCGACAAATCGCCGGAGATCAGCTTCGCCGGCCAGTCGGCGCAGTTGCAGACGATCGCGATCAAGCAGCTCTGGCCGTTCTGGATGGCGCCCAAGGTGCGCACCTGGGTGCACGGCAATCTCTTCGGAGGCACCGTCACCAACGCCACCCTATCCGTCTTCATTCCTTTCGGCAGGTTGGACGAGGCAGCCGGCGGAAAAGGATTGAAGCTGGACGCCAACCAGATCCGCATCGGCTTCGACATCACGGGCGCGCGGATGAACGTTGCCGGCGACATTCCGCCGATCCGCGACACGTCAGCGCATTTCGACCTGACCGGTCCGGTTGCGACGATCGCGATCAAGAGCGGCACCTCCTATTTCCCGTCCGGTCGGTCGGTCGGTCTCGGGCAGGGCACGTTCATCCTGCCCGCCACCTACGATAAACCGCTGATGGCCGATATCGATCTCGTGGTCTCCGGGGCGGCGGACGCCGTCGGCGAGCTTCTGACCTACCGGCCGATCCGGGTGCTGCAGCGCGCCGGCTTTACGCCCGACGATCTCAAGGGGCGGATCGAGGCGAATGTGAAGGCCCATTTCGGCCTGCTCTCCTCGCAAAACCCGCCGCCGGCCGAATGGACGGCGGCAATGAAGCTCACCGATATCGATCTTGCCAAGCCGTTTTCCGGCCGGATGATCAGCAATCTCGACGGCACGCTGAACGGCAACCCGAAACGGATCACGCTTGACGCCAAAGCCCAGATCGACGGCGTCCCGGCCGATATCGATCTTACCGAACCGGTCGAGGCATCCGACACAGCGGCCAAACAACGGGTGATCACCGCGACGCTTTCCGAGGACCAGCGCAACAAGCTGATACCCGGCCTTTCCGGCATCGTCGGCGGCAGCGTGAAGATGGTGCTGACGCGGATCGACGACGACCGGCAGGACGTCCAGCTCGATCTCACCAAGTCGCTGCTCGAACTGCCCTGGATCGGTTGGGCGAAGGGCAGCGGCATTGCCGCCACGGCGGAATTCGAAACGTCCGGGCCGGCCGACAATACCCAGATCAAGAACTTCCGGCTGAAGGGCGACGGTTTCGGCGCCAATGGATCGCTGAACATCGGCAAGGGCGGGCTGATCTCGGCCGATTTCGACAGCGTCAAGCTCTCCTCGCTCGACGATTTCGCCCTGTCGGTGAAGCGCAGCAAGGGCAATTTCGACGTCTCGGTCTCCGGTGACAGCGCCGATGCGCGGCCGGTCATTGCGCGGTTGAAAGCGGGCTCGGACGGCGATGGTGATGGGGATGCCGGCGACACTGGCGTATCGGTGCGCGCCAGGCTGAAAAACGTCATCGGCTTCAACGACGAGAAGGTCGGCAATTTCCAGGCGCAAATATCACTACGCGGCGACAAGCTGCAGACGCTCAATTTTTCCGCCGTTACCGACAGCGGCGAGGCCGTGGTCAGCCAGATGAAGGACGGCGGCGTCATCAACATCACCAGCGGCGACGCCGGCGCGGTATCGCGTTTCGCCGATCTCTACCAGCACATGCAGGGCGGCCTGCTCAATCTGGCGATCCGGCTGGGGGCGGAAGGCGGCTGGGACGGCTCGCTCGACGTGCGCCGCTTCGCGATCGTCAACGAACAACGCCTGCGCTCGATCGTCTCGACACCGGTCGGAAATGAGCAGCGCAGCCTCAACGAAGCGGTCAAGCGCGACATCGATACCTCGTCGCAGCGCTTCCAGCGCGGCTTTGCCCGTGTCGTCTCGCGCAATGGCATGGTCGGCATCGAGAACGGCGTGCTGCGCGGCGACCAGATCGGTGCAACCTTCCAGGGCATCGTGCGCGACCGCAAGGGCAATATGGACATGACCGGCACCTTCATGCCGGCCTACGGCCTCAACCGCCTTTTTGCCGAACTGCCGCTGATCGGCGTCATTCTCGGTAATGGCAGCGACCGCGGCCTGATCGGCATTACCTTCAAGCTGACAGGCAAGTTCGACCAGCCGAACCTGCAGATCAACCCGCTGTCGATCATCGCGCCTGGGGTTTTCCGGCAGATCTTCGAATTCCAGTGAGGCGGGAAGCGGTCATGGCAGAGGTCGTGGCGAGACGTACCTAAATCTCTGTCCGCCTGAGGAGATAGTCGAGACCGCCGACGCGGTACCAGCGATAGCCGTAGGCATCGAGCACGACGGTATGAAATCCTTTCTCGTCTGCCTTGCTGCTCGCGCCATCGGCGATATCGATCAATTGTCGCCCGTCTTCACCTCTATCGGGATCGAAGGTGACGTCCGCCGGCTGCGGATGCAAATTGTGCAGGATCAATACCGAATTGCCGCGCCAGTCATAACGAAGCGCCAGCACGCCGTCATTCCCGGTGTCGATCACAGAAAAGTCGCCCCAGCCGATCTCAGGGGCTTCCTTGCGCATCCGGATCATCCGCTCGGTCCAGTTCAGCAAAGAATTGGGATCGCGCCGCTGTGCGGCAACATTGACATGCTGGAAACCGTAGGGGCCGTCCTTGATGACCGGCGAGATCGGCTTTTCACTTTTGGTAAACCCGCCTTCCGGTTCCGTCGACCATTGCATCGGCGTGCGTGCGCAATTGCGCTCGGGGAGGCCTAGATCGTCGCCCATGCCGATTTCGTCGCCGTAGCGGATGACGGGCGTTCCAGGCAGCGAAAACAGCAGGCTGTAGGCCATTTCGATCCTGCGGTGGTCGCCGCCGAGCATGGGCGCGAGGCGACGACGAATGCCCCTGTCGTAAAGCTGCATGTCCTTTTCAGGCCCGAAGGCGGCAAATACCGCGCCACGTTGTTTTTCCGTCAATCGCCCGAGATCCAGTTCATCATGGTTGCGGAGGAAGAGGCCCCATTGCGCGGTCGCCGGGCGCGGTTTCGTGGCCTCCATGGCCTTCTTGAGTGGCCGCGTATCGGCGCTGGCGAAAGCATAAAACAGCGCCTGATTGACCTGGAAATTGAACATCATCTGCATGCGGTCGCCATCATCGCCGAAATATTCGAAATTATCCTTCGGCAGGATATTGGCTTCTGCCAGGATTATGGAATCGCCCAGGCGCCACTGCAGGAATTCGCGAAATTTCCTCAGCATATCGAACTGTTCGACAGGCTTGGTAACGTCGGCGCCTTTCGTCGCGATGATGAAGGGGGCCGCATCCATCCTGAAGCCGGAGACGCCGAGCTGGATCCAGAAGCCCATGATCTTGAGAATTTCCGCCTGCACCTCGGGGTTCGACGTATTGAGATCGGGCTGGTGATCGTAGAAGCGGTGAAAATAATAGGCCTTTGCCTTGTCGTCATAGGTCCAGGTCGTCTTCTGGACTCCCGGGAAGACCATGCCCTGATCGGCATTATCAGGCTTTTTCTCCGACCAGACGTACCAGTCGCGATAGCGTGAGCGTGGATCGCTCCTGGCGGCCTGGAACCAGGGATGGTCGCTGGATGTATGATTGATCACCAGATCGATCAGCACCCGGATACCGCGCTGCTTGGCGCCGTGGGTGAATTCGACGAAATCGCCAAGCGAGCCATAGCGCGGGTCGACATTGTAATAATCGGAGACGTCGTAACCGTCGTCGCGACCGGGCGACGCCTGAAACGGCATGAGCCAGATCGCCGTCACCCCGAGGCCGGAGAGATAATCGAGGCGCCGCATCAGGCCCTGAAAATCACCCACGCCGTCACCGTTCGCATCCATGAAGGTCTCAACGGACAGGCAATAGATGACTGCGTTCTTATACCAGAGGTCATTGATCATGCCGGGGCGCTCCAATCCAATCTGGTCGCAAATCCCGGCGGGCGGAAAAGGTTCCGATAAAGCATTCGCTATGTGGGTCGCTAAGCTTCGCAGTAGAAAATGCGCGGGCTCCTCCTCGAGAAAACCGATTCCAAGCCAGGCTGACAAATCCGGCAGTGATGCTTTGCCTATTTTAGGAAAATCTGATGTACTATTGTCCCGGCCAGGAAGCAAAGGCCGGTGCAGTGTCGGAGGATGCGATGCAGTGCACCCGGACAGTTTCGTTTGCATCGGCCGCGATGATGGCCGTCACTATTGACGGCGCTTCGCTTGCTGCGGAAAAGAGCGTGCGGCTTAACTCGCAAGAGGCGGTCATCCGTTCCGAGCACGTCTTAACGGTTCCTCTGGACGCGATGATGACGCCGCCGATTTTCTCGATCAGCTGGTGGTCGCGGGTGAAGCCCGCTGCAAGCGTCGATCCGCCTGGTTACCTTCTTAAGAGACCAGACGAGATGACGAAGAATACCGGCGGGGAGCCGAATGACCTTGCTCGCCGACCCGAATAGTCAGGTAAAGAAAAGCCGGCGTCGGTGCCGGCTTTAGCATCGGTTCGAATTGAAGCCGCTCACGCCGCGCGACGGATCAGGATGTGTTTCTTCTTGCCGAGCGAGAGCTTGATGATGCCGTCAGCGGTGATTTCGCCGCTGCCGATCATCTTGCGTTCGTCGCTCACCGCCTCGTCGTTGATGCGGACTGCGCCGCCCTGGACGTGACGCCGAGCTTCGCCGTTCGACGAGGCAAGGCCGGCACGAACGATCAGCGACAGCAGGCCGATGCCGCCGTCGAGTTCGGTGGCGGGGATATCGACTGAGGGCAGGTTCTCCGAGAGGCTGCCTTCCTCGAAGGTCTTGCGCGCGGTTTCAGCGGCCTGCTCGGCGGCCGGGCGGCCGTGCAGGATTGCCGTTACCTCGGTCGCAAGGATCTTCTTGACCTCGTTGATCTCCGAACCGCCGAGAGCGGAGAGTCGGGCGATTTCATCCATCGGCAGCGTGGTGTAGAGCTTCAGGAAGCGCGAGACGTCGGCATCCTCGGTGTTGCGCCAGTACTGCCAGAAATCATAGGCCGAGAGCATGTCGGCGTTCAGCCAGACAGCGCCGGTCGCCGACTTGCCCATCTTGGCGCCGGATGACGTCGTCAGCAGCGGCGACGTCAGCGCATAGAGCTGCTGTGTCCCCATGCGGTGACCGAGATCGATACCGTTGACGATATTGCCCCACTGGTCCGAACCGCCCATCTGCAGGCGGCAATCGTAGCGCTTGGCAAGCTCGACGAAGTCGTAGGCCTGGAGGATCATGTAGTTGAATTCCAGGAAGGACAGGGACTGTTCGCGGTCGAGACGCGTCTTGACGCTGTCGAAGGACAGCATGCGGTTGACCGAGAAGTGCTTGCCGACGTCGCGCAGGAATTCGAGATAGTTCAGCGAGCGCAGCCATTCGGCATTGTTGATCATCAGCGCGTCCTTCGGACCGTCGCCGTAGTTCAGGTAATTGGAGAAGACGCGCTTGATCGAGGCGATGTTGCCTTCGATCGTATCCACGGTCATGAGCTGGCGCGCCTCTTCCTTGAAGGAGGGATCTCCGACCATGCCGGTGCCGCCGCCCATCAGCGAGATGGCGCGATGGCCGGTCTTCTGCATCCAGTGCAGCATCATGATCTGGATCAGCGAGCCGGCGTGCAGGCTGGGCGCCGTCGGATCGAAGCCGATATATGCCGTCACGGTTTCCTTGGCGAACAGGTCGTCGAGGCCGCTTTCATCGGAGATCTGATGAATGAAGCCGCGCTCTTTCAGCGTGCGGAGGAAATCGGACTTGAACTCGGACATAGGTTTCGTCTCTTGGTGTCTGCTCCGCACCCTATGGGGGCTTGGCGCAAGTTCGTTGTTGTTGATCTGTCGCGGCGCGTTTAGCACTGTTTTTATAAAAGTGCATCCGGGAATCGCATGGGAGGCAAGCCTCATGGATGTCATCAGGACCGCGATCGGGCTGATGAGCGGCACGTCGATGGACGGAATCGACGTCGCGTTGATCAGGACCGACGGCCGCGGCTTCATCGAGCGCGGGCCGTTCATGGGCGTGCCCTATGACGCGGATTTTCGCGGGCAGCTCAAACGGGCGCTGGAACTGTCGCGTCCACTCAGTGAGAGAAGCCAGCGACCGGCTGAGCTTCGCGATATCGAGCTTGAGCTGACGTTGCGGCATGCAATTGCCGTCACGGCATTCATAGAACGTTTCGGCCTTTCTGCCGATGGCGTCGATATTCTCGGCTTCCATGGCCAGACGGTGCTTCATCGCCCTGACGAGGGATTGACGATCCAGATTGGCGACGGCCAGGAGCTTGCAAAGAGAACCGGCATATCGGTGGTCTACGACATGCGCGCCAACGACATGGTTCATGGCGGGCAGGGCGCGCCGCTGGTGCCGGCCTATCACGCGGCACTTGCGGGAAAATTCCAGCAGGCGGGACAGGCGGTGTGCTTCGTCAATATCGGCGGCATCTCCAATCTCACCTTTATCGGCACGGACGGACGGATATCGGCGTTCGACAGTGGTCCAGGCAATACGCTGATCGACCAGTGGGTGGAGATGCAGACCGGCAAAACCTATGACCCTGGTGGTGAGATCGGCGGGCGAGGAAAGGTCGTGGCCAGCCTGGCGGAACGTTATCTGCAAAGCCCGTTCTTCCGCGGCAATGTTCGCCGTTCGCTGGACCGTGGCGATTTTGCGCCGCTTCGGCCGGAGGAGGCGGGTCTTGAAGACGGTGCCCGGACGCTCGCGCATGTCGCCGCCGCCTCGATCATCAAATCCGCCGGTTTTCTGCCGGAGACCCCAGCGATCTATATCGTCTGCGGCGGTGGGCGGCTGAACGCCACCCTGATGGCAGAGTTCTCAGTCATGGCCGAAAGGCTGGGCTCGAGGGTGTTGACGGCGGAGGAGGCGGGCTTCGACGGCGATGCGATGGAAGCCGAGGCCTGGGCCTATCTCGCCGTCCGATCGCTGGACGGGCTGCCGCTGACATTCCCCGGCACGACAGGGGTCGCGACTCCCGTCAGCGGTGGGGTGCTGGCAACGCCATGACAGAGCAAAGGGTCATACTGAAGACGCCGCGGCTTACCGTCGTCATGTGGGACGAAGGCGATGCGATCCTGGTGCAACAGCTGCATTCGACGGTGGCGACGACCCGATACCTGTCCGGCAACGTGCCGTGGAGCCTCCAAAAGGCTGAGGAACGGCTGCACGGCTGGTTCGAGGAACAGGCGCGCGACGGCACGACCAAATATAAGCTCCTCGCCGAGGACGGTCGATTTGTCGGCCGTGCGGGGATTTCAAAGTTCAGGAACGAGCAATTCGAACTCGGCTATTCCCTGCGCGAGGACGCGTGGGGCAAGGGCCTGGCAACGGAAGCGGCGAGCGCGCTTGCCGACTGGTTCTTCGGAAGGGAGCTTGCATCGGGCTTCATCGCCTTCACGCATCCCGAAAACACCGCCTCGCAGCGCGTCCTCAGAAAGATCGGCATGCGCGAACGTGCGCCGATCCTGATCGATGGAGTGCTGGACACCGCCTTTGAACTCACCGCCGATATGCGGTGGGCAAAGTCCTAACTCTTCACGGCGACCGGCCGGACATGGGGTTCGCGCCCAGCCTGATTGCCATCCTCGACGCCCCTGACCTGGGCGATGAACGAGAATTTCTTGCGAAGGCCGAGGATCGGCTTCTCGATGAAATGCCAGGACAGCACCGCAACGGCGAGAGCCGATGGCAGGCCGACGAGATAGAGCGCCAGCGCACCATATTTGGGATAGAGGAAAACCGACGGGAACGAGCTGATCCAGATCTGTAAAAACGGGTCGTGATAAAGATAGACGCCGTAGGAATAGTCGCCTTTCCTGAAAAAGGCCGGGATGGGCACCTCGGACAGGCCGACGAAGACGGTGATGTAAACAAGAGAGGTGATGACCAAGGGCCGGTTGAGCACCGACTCCGTCGCGCGGCTGTCCAGGGTGAGGATGGCGACGATGCAGACCAGGCAGGCAGCGCCGAATATCCAGCGGGAATGCGGAATGACTGCCCTGAACTGAAAGGCGACGATGCCCATCATGAAGGCCGTTATAAGCTGGGAGCCTCGGCTCATAAACAGGAAGCGAGCGATCGGCTTGATCGAGCCTGGCAACAGATAGGGCATCTTCTGCACGATAAGGCCGATGACGATGTAGGCGATCGTCACCGCCAGCAGCTTGTAGCGCGTCTTCACAATGGCGGTGATCATCAGGAACGACATGATGATGTAGCAGAAGATTTCCCAGGGAACCGTCCACAGAGCGCCGTTGACGCGCTGGCTCGGATTATCCTGGAAGACGCCCGGAAGCTCGTAATGGATCCAGCCGACGATATTCAGGAAGTATTTGAAAAACCGCTGATCGGTAAAATATTCGGAATGATAGACGACCGTAATGATCGGCCCGATGATCAGCGAACAAACGACGATATCGACGGCAAGGGCCGGGACGATGCGCAAGCCTCGGTTGATCAGAAAATTCCGGAGGCTCAGGCGCTGGGCGCTGCCGGCGATCAGAAATCCGCTCAACGCGAAGAACATTGGAACAAGAGCGTATTCAGTGAACCAGAATACTGAGCCCCTGATGAAGGCATTGTTGTCGGTTAACAAAAAGGAATGGGTCAATACGATGGAAAAGGCGAGCCCTATTCGAAGGAAATCGAACCCCGGACCAATTCCCCTATACTTATCCAGGACTTCCCCGAACGACTTGGTCATTGCGGACCTCGCTTTTGTTAGGATCGCGAGGACCCTACCGCACTGCAACATGGATTGCAACACGATAGGTGATCTGTTCCGGCACAGCCGGCCCGGTTGTGTTCCGGACCGTCATGGCATTGATGAGGCTGAGATTTTTGGTGTCAGCGAATCCGCTTGGCGGCCGGTTCCGGCACCAGTTCGCCGTTGAGGCGGCGGTCGAGATAATCCTCGCATTCGCCCATCAGCGTTTCCACCTGGCCGTTGAAGAAGTGGTTGGCGTTGGCGACGGTGCGATGGGTAATCAGGATGCCCTTCTGGGACTTCAGCTTTTCTACAAGGCCGTTGACATCCTTCTCAGGCGCCACCTTGTCGGCCTCGCCGTTGATGATCAGGCCGGAGGAGGGGCAGGGCGCCAGGAACGAGAAGTCGTAGGTGTTCGGCTGGGGCGAGATCGACATGAAGCCTTCGATTTCCGGCCGGCGCATCAGGAGCTGCATGCCGATCCAGGAGCCAAAGGAATAACCGGCGACCCAACAGGTTTTGGAATCAGGATGCAGGCTCTGCACCCAGTCGAGCGCCGAGGCGGCATCCGAGAGCTCGCCGGCGCCGTGGTCGAATTCGCCCTGGCTGCGGCCGATTCCCCGGAAATTGAAGCGCAGCGTCGTGAACCCGCGCTTCTGGAACATGTAGAAGAGCTGGTAGACGATCTGATTGTTCATCGTGCCGCCGAACTGCGGATGCGGATGCAGAATCAGGGCGATGGGCGCGCTTTTTTCCTTGGAGGGCTGGTAGCGGCCTTCAAGACGGCCGGCTGGGCCGTTGAAAATAACTTCGGGCATTGGTACTCCGGGTTTTATTTCGCGTTCGCGCTGCGTTGGATGACAACATGACTTGACTAGTGTTGTCAGCTTTTCTAAAACGCAGTTTAGAACAATTCGAAACTTGCATGGCGATCCACGCATCGTGGAACGTGTCATAAGGCAAGCCCGGCGGAAATTTCAAGAAAAATGAACCGCGGCCGCTGAAGCAAGCTCGTCAAGCGCAGGACTGAAGATCATGGCGCCGCCACGCCTTTATCTCGACTGGAATGCCACAGCGCCGCTGCACCCCGCAGCACGCGCGGCGATCATGCGCGCCATCGACGTGTTTGGCAATCCGAACAGCGTGCATGGAGAGGGCCGCGCCGCGCGCGCTGCCATCGAAGGCGCACGACGCAAGGTGGCAGCACTTGCCGGCACCGATGCGGGCAATGTGGTCTTTACCAGCGGCGCGACCGAGGCTGCCAATCTGGTGCTGACGCCGGATTTCCGCATAGGCCGCACGCCGCTTCGCCTTGACCATCTTTATTTTTCGGCGATCGAGCATCCAGCGGTGCGCGAAGGCGGCCGCTTCGCCAAAGAGAAGATGACGGAAATCCCGGTAACGGAAGCCGGCATCGTCGATCTTGATGCGCTCGGCCGCCTGCTCGATGCGCATGACAAGGCCGCCGGCCTGCCGATGGTCGCCATCATGCTCGTCAATAATGAGACGGGCATCGTCCAGCCGGTCGAGGCGGCGGCTAAGATCGTCCACGCCTATGGCGGGCTCTTCGTCGTCGACGCCGTGCAGGCGGCCGGTCGCATCGCGCTCGATATCAATCGGATCGGCGCGGACTTCATGATCGTTTCCTCGCACAAGATCGGCGGGCCGAAGGGTGCCGGCGCGCTCATTGCGCAGGGCGAGGCACTGATGCCCAGGCCGCTGATCCAGGGCGGCGGGCAGGAGCGGGGTCACCGCTCAGGGACGCAGAATTCGCTGGCGCTGATCGGCTTCGGCGCGGCAGCTGAAGCCGCCGCCGACGAACTCGAGGCGCGCAATGCCGCAATCGGCGCGTTGCGCGAGCGGCTCGAGACCGGCATGCGTGAGGCGGCAGCCGATGTGATGATCCACGGCGAGGGTGGCGAGCGTGTCGCCAATACGATCTTCTTCACCCTGCCGGGGCTGAAGGCCGAGACTGGACAGATCGCCTTCGATCTCGAAGGCGTTGCACTTTCCGCAGGTTCGGCCTGCTCATCGGGTCGCCTTGGCGAAAGCCATGTGCTGACGGCGATGGGACGTGACGCCAAGCTCGGCGCTCTGCGCATCTCGCTCGGCTTTTCGACGACGGAAGAGGATATCGACAGGGCGATTGCGGCTTTCGCAAAGATCGCCAACCGGCGCAGGTCGGCTGGGGAGGCGGCTTGCCCCGTGTCAAAACTTGCGGAAACGCAAATTTCTGCTTGCCAATCGGGCTGAAAAGTCCCTTTTGGCCTCTTACATAAGGGGCAAGACAATTGCCCAAACACTACAAGCTGCCGGACCTTGTATCCGGCGAGATTGGAGAATGAGATGGCTGCCGTGCAGGAAACAATCGACCGGGTGCGCCTGATCGATGTGGATCAGTACAAATACGGTTTCGAGACCGTCATCGAGATGGACAAGGCGCCGAAAGGCCTGTCCGAGGATATCATCCGCTTTATTTCGGCCAAGAAGCAGGAGCCGGAATGGATGCTGGAATGGCGTCTTGAGGCCTATCGGCGCTGGCTGACGCTGGAAGAGCCGACCTGGGCGCGCGTCAACTATCCGAAGATCGATTTCAACGACATCTATTATTACGCCGCGCCGAAAAGCACGCCGGGTCCGAAGTCGCTCGACGAGGTCGATCCGGAGCTGTTGAAGGTCTATGAGAAGCTCGGCATTCCGCTGCGTGAACAGGAGATTCTTGCCGGCGTCGAGAGGCCGAAGATCGCCGTCGACGCCGTTTTCGACAGCGTTTCGGTCGTCACCACCTTCAAGGCAGAGCTGAAGAAGGCCGGCGTGATCTTCATGTCGATCTCGGAAGCCATTCGCGAATATCCCGATCTCGTGCGGAAATATCTCGGCTCGGTCGTGCCGACCTCGGACAATTATTATGCGACGCTGAATTCGGCTGTCTTCACCGACGGTTCCTTCGTCTTCGTGCCGAAGGGCGTTCGTTGCCCGATGGAGCTGTCCACCTATTTCCGCATCAATGAGAAGGGCACCGGCCAGTTCGAGCGCACGCTGATCATTGCGGAAGAAGGCGCCTACGTCTCCTATCTCGAAGGCTGCACGGCGCCGCAGCGCGATGAAAACCAATTGCATGCCGCCGTGGTCGAGCTGGTTGCGCTCGACGATGCCGAGATCAAATATTCGACGGTGCAGAACTGGTATCCGGGCGACAAGAACGGCAAGGGCGGCATCTACAACTTTGTCACCAAGCGTGGCGATTGCCGCGGCGACCGTTCGAAGATTTCCTGGACGCAGGTCGAAACCGGCTCGGCGATCACCTGGAAGTATCCGTCCTGCATCCTGCGCGGCGACGACAGCCGCGGCGAATTCTACTCGATCGCCGTTTCGAATGGCCATCAGCAGATCGACAGCGGCACCAAGATGATCCATCTCGGCAAAAATACGTCGAGCCGCATCGTCTCCAAGGGCATCGCTGCGGGCGTTTCCAACAATACCTATCGCGGCCAGGTCTCGGCTCACCGCAAGGCGTCGAATGCCCGCAACTTCACCCAGTGCGATTCGCTGTTGATCGGCGATAAGTGCGGCGCCCATACCGTGCCCTACATCGAGGCGAAGAATTCGACGGCGCAGTTCGAGCATGAAGCCACGACCTCGAAGATCTCCGAGGACCAGCTGTTCTACTGCCTGCAGCGCGGCATCCCGACCGAAGCGGCGATCGCACTGATAGTCAACGGCTTCGTCAAGGAAGTCCTGCAGGAACTGCCGATGGAATTCGCCGTCGAGGCGCAGAAGCTGATCAGCATCTCGCTCGAGGGCTCGGTGGGGTAATGGACGATAAGTCGCCGCTTTGGCAGACGGGCAAACAAAGGCATTGGATAGCAAGTGCTCTGATGTTTTTGTTCTCCACGTCGCTAGCCGGTGTCATCGTGGGAATGTTTGTCGCTTTCGCTAATTGGAATATCGGCAAACTGATCGTCCTTTCGTCTCTTGGCCTGTGTGCCGTTGTGCTGCTGCTTGGTAGAGCAGCCGAACTGGTCGATGAATTGTTAGAATTGATGGAACGCATTTTCCCTGGATGGAAAAGCCCCAAGTGAAAGATCGAGACTATGCTTGAAATCAGAAACCTCCATGCCCGTATCGCCGAAGACGGCACCGAGATCATCCGTGGCCTGAACCTGACGGTGAAGGCCGGCGAAGTCGCCGCGATCATGGGGCCGAACGGCTCCGGCAAGTCGACGCTCTCCTATGTGCTGTCCGGCCGCAGCGACTACGAAGTCACCGAGGGTGACATTCTCTACAATGGCGAGAGCATTCTCGAGCTCGATCCCTCCGAACGCGCCGCCAAGGGCATCTTCCTTGCCTTCCAGTACCCGGTTGAAATTCCGGGCGTCGCCACCATGCAGTTCCTCAAGGTGGCGATGAACGAGCAGCGCAAGGCGCGCGGCGAGGACGAGCTGACGACGCCGGACTTCATGCGCCGCGTCAAGGATGCCGCCGGCAAGCTGCAGATCAATACCGAGATGCTGAAGCGGCCGCTGAACGTCGGCTTCTCCGGCGGCGAGAAGAAGCGCGCCGAGATCCTGCAGATGGCGCTGCTCGAACCGAAGCTCTGCGTGCTCGACGAAACCGATTCCGGGCTCGACATCGATGCGCTGAAGATCGTCGCTGACGGCGTCAACGCGCTGCGTTCGCCGGACCGCGCGGTCGTAGTCATCACCCACTACCAGCGCCTGCTCGACTACATCGTGCCGGATACCGTCCACGTGCTTTACAAGGGCCAGGTGATCAAGTCGGGCGACAAGACACTGGCGCATGAGCTGGAAGCCAACGGCTATGCCGACATCATCGGCACGGCGGCCTGAGTTTCGGGTGGAAAGGACGACGTCCATGAATATGCAGACGACGAGCCGCCTGACTGCGGCCGAGACGGCGCTGATCGAGGCTTTCAACCAGCAGATCGGCGAGCTGCCGGGCAATGGCGCGGTGACGGCACTGCGCGACCGGCTTCTCGACGACCTGAAGAAGGCCGGCCTGCCGACGCGCCGCATCGAGGCCTGGCACTATAGCGACCTCAAGAACCTGCTGCGCACTGTCCCGCAGCAGGCTGGCGATGCCGGCTCGCAGGCTTTGGAGCCGCTCGTTGCCGACTCGACGGTGCTGGCGGTGATCCAGGGCCATTCCAACCAGAAGGCTGCGGTCGACGGTCTTGGCGTTTCGGCCTATTCCGAACGTCTGCTTGACGGCTCTGCCGCGGGTGGCCTGGATGCACTCGGTTCTGACGACGCGGTCGGCCGCATCAATGGCAGCTTCGTGCGCGACGGCTATGTCGTTGACGTGCCTGCCGATACCGCGCTTGAAAACCCCCTTGAAATCCAGTTCATCCATGCCGGTGGGCAGACACATACGCGCCTGCCTGTGTCCTTCGGCGCCGGCGTTGAGGCGACCGTCATCGAGCGTCACCGCACGGTGACCGGCGATGCAGCGCTGGTGTCCCATGTCAGCGACATCACGGTTGGCGAAGGCGCCGAACTGACCTGGGTCATCCTGCAGCAGCAGGGGGCTGACGATACGCATCTCGGGCAGATCCGCATCGATCTGGGCGCTGACGCCAAGCTCCGGCTTTTCGTCATCAATGCCGGCGGCAAGCTGGTCCGGCAGGAGCTGCATATCAAGGTGACGGGCGAGGGCGCCGATCTGACCCTGCGCGGCATCAACCTGCTCGGAGCAGAAAGCCATACCGACGTGACGATGATGCTCGGCCATGACGTGCCGAATACCGGCTCGACCGAAGTGATCCGCAACGTCGTCTTCGACCGTGCCAAGGGTGTGTTCCAGGGCATGATCCGGGTCGCGCCCGATGCGCAGAAGACCGATGCCAAGATGGCCTGCAACACGTTGCTGATGTCCGACGACGCCGAATTCTCGGTCAAGCCCGAGCTCGAAATCTTCGCCGACGACGTGCAGTGCGGCCACGGCGCCACGGTGACCGATATCGACGCCAACCATCTCTATTACATGATGGCGCGGGGTATTCCGGAGAACAAGGCGCGGGCGATGCTCGTCAATGCCTTCGTCGCCGAAATCGTCGAGGAACTGGAAGATGAGGACCTGGTCGAGGCGCTGGAAGGCGTGATTTCGGCCTGGCTCGAAAAGCACGCCTGATCGGATATATCAATGGACAAGATAGTGCCGGCCACGCAATACGACGTCGAAGCCATCCGCCGGGATTTTCCGATCCTGGCGGAGAAGGTGTATGGCAAGGCGCTGGTCTATCTCGACAACGGCGCATCCGCGCAGAAGCCGCAGGTGGTGATCGACGCCATCTCGCATGCCTATTCCCATGAATATGCCAATGTGCATCGTGGCCTGCACTATCTCTCGAATGCGGCGACGGATGCCTACGAGGCAGCGCGCGAAAAGGTCCGCCGCTTTCTCAACGCGCCTTCGGTGAACGACATCGTTTTCACCAAGAATTCGACAGAAGCGATCAACACCGTCGCCTATGGCTGGGGCATGCCGAAGATTGGTGAAGGCGACGAGATCGTGCTGACGATCATGGAGCACCATTCCAATATTGTGCCCTGGCACTTCATCCGCGAACGGCAGGGCGCCAAACTCGTCTGGGTGCCCGTCGACGACGAGGGCGCCTTCCATATCGAGGATTTCGAAAAGAGCCTGACGGAGCGCACCAAGCTCGTCGCCATCACCCATATGTCGAATGCGCTCGGCACGATCGTTCCCGTCAAGGAAGTCTGCCGGATCGCACATGAGCACGGCATTCCGGTGCTGATCGACGGCAGCCAGGGCGCGGTCCATCTGCCTGTCGATGTGCAGGATATCGATTGCGACTGGTACGTCATGACCGGCCATAAGCTCTACGGCCCGTCCGGCATCGGCGTGCTCTACGGCAAGAAGGAGCGGCTTTATGAGATGCGGCCGTTCCAGGGCGGCGGCGAGATGATCTTCGAGGTCGCCGAGGACATGGTCACCTACAACGATCCGCCGCATCGCTTCGAGGCCGGCACGCCGCCGATCGTCCAGGCGATCGGGCTCGGTTACGCACTCGACTATATGGAGAAGATCGGCCGCGAGGCGATCACCAAGCATGAGGCCGATCTTGCCGCCTATGCGGTCGAGCGGTTGAAATCCGTCAATTCGCTGCGCGTCTTTGGCACGGCGCCCGACAAGGGCAGTATCTTCTCTTTCGAGCTTGCCGGCATCCATGCCCATGACGTCTCGATGGTGATCGACCGGCAAGGTGTTGCGGTCCGTGCCGGCACGCATTGCGCCATGCCGCTCTTGAAACGCTTCGGCGTCACCTCCACATGCCGTGCATCGTTCGGCATGTACAATACCCGCGCCGAGGTCGATGCGCTCGCCGATGCGCTTGAATATGCGCGCAAGTTTTTTGCTTGAGGAGTGTTGGTGATGAGCCTGGACGAAAGCGAACAGAAGATCGACGTGCGCGAAGGCATCGTGCATTCCAGCATTCCGGCCGATGAGCTGGCGCGGCTGAGCGACGACGTTATCAGCGCGCTGAAGACCGTCTACGATCCTGAAATTCCTGCCGACATCTTCGAGCTCGGTCTGATCTACAAGATCGACATCGAGGACGACCGGATGGTGAAGATCATGATGACGCTGACCGCGCCCGGCTGCCCGGTGGCCGGCGAGATGCCCGGCTGGGTCGAAAACGCCGTCGGCGCCGTCGAAGGCGTGTCGGGCGTCGAGGTTGCCATGACCTTCGATCCGCCGTGGACGCCGGATCGCATGTCCGAAGAGGCGCAGGTCGCCGTTGGCTGGTATTGACGTCCCGCGGTATTGATCCGTTTACCTCGGACGACTACATTTGAATGACGATGCACCGGATCTTGACCCCGGTTGCGGAAGGAGAATGAGCCGATGGGCTTTGCAATCATGAGCATGACGGACGGTGCTGCGGCCCGCGTCAAAGCGATCGTCGAGAATTCAGGGCCTGATGCCAAGGGCGTGCGCGTCGGCATCAAGAAGGGCGGCTGCGCCGGGATGGAATACACCATCGATCTGGTGACTGAGCCCAATGCCAAGGACGATCTGATTGAGCGCGACGGTGCCAAAGTCTGGGTCGAGCCGTCGGCAGCTCTCTATCTCCTCGGCACGGAGATGGGGTTCGAGGCGACGACGCTCCGCTCCGGCTTCACCTTCACCAACCCGAACCAGACATCGGCCTGCGGCTGCGGCGAATCCGTCGAGCTGAAGCCCGCCGATCTCGCGGCCCTTGCCGCCCAGCGCCAAAGCGAGCCGGCGCATTCCTGACGTCCTTCAGGCCGGCGGAAAATTTTCCGCCAGCCAACTCATGATAAAATCCGGTTCGCTCTCATCCAGGCCATGGCCCGCCGGGAGCAGTCGCGTCGTGACGCCGGCGCCACTTTCTTCGATCTGATCCCTGACCAGCACAACATCCCCAGGCGCGCGACGCTCGTCGCGTTCGCCGGCGAGTATCAGGACGCGATGGCCTCTCAGGTCGGGAAAATCGGCGGCTGGCGCGGGTGACAACGGTCTCAGCAGGATGGCGCCGGCTGCGGTTTCCGGGCGATGCAGCAGGACCGAAGCCGCCATGATCGCACCATTCGAAAAGCCGAGCAGCACAGGTGGCCGTCTCAGCAGACCGTTCTCCAAGGCCCTCGCCAGGAAATCAGCGAGGTGATGGGTCTTGTTGAAGAGATCGATGTAATCGAGCGTCCGGTCCGGGTTTCGACGAAAGAATGCAAAGCCTTCCTCCCACTCGACCGCACCCCTGAGCGCCAGATAAGGACGATCCGGCCCGACCTTGTCCGCAAGCCCGATGAGATTGCGTTCATGCGTGCCGCTGCCGTGCAGCAGCACCAGTGGTGCCGCATCGAGCTCAGCTCTTCCCGTGATGAAAACGAAATCCTGATATTCCGGCATGCATCGATCCCGCATCAATGGCGCGGATTGGCATAGGCCTGATTCGAGACGATTTTATAACAATACCGTCACTTTAGGGGTGCTCAATCGCGCTTGATGCTCATCAGCATTTCCCACATGTCGGCGTCAGTCTCGAAAACCACGGCGTTCGCCTTGTAGCTCTGCTCGGCTTCGATCAGGTCGCTCACTTCGGTGGCCGGATCGACATCCGACGCGGTCGGGCTGACGACGGCCTGAACGCCGCTTGACGCAACGGGGGTGAGGCTGGTGTTCAGCCTGGGATAGCCCGGCGTGCTGCTGTTTGCGATGTTGTTGGCAATTGCGCCGACCCGCGTCGCCTGCGCCCGCATTCCTGAAAGAGCAGTGTTCGTAATGCCGGATATGCTCATCAGCCGTTTCCCTAGAACTGGATGAAATTCTTTTACATGCGAGGGCTTAGAGAATGCTGAAGGCGTTGCGTTAGCAAAGACCTATCTGTTCGCGCATCTTGCCATCCATCTGTTCCGGATTGGCACGGGGATCGAAGGGGGCCAAACCATGGAACAGTTTCCCTATCGCGACACCACCCAGTCGTGCCAATCGCTCTCGTCGCCATTGAACACGTTGAGGTCGATCTTGCCGTCGACGCCTTCGGAAAGGCCGGAGCCGGAATACTGCCAGAAGACCCATTTGCGGCCGGGATAGACCTTGGAGGGGTGAGCGGCTACCGAGCGCAGCCAGAAGGGATAATTGAGCAGTTCGCCCTTCAGGTTGTCGCGATAGAAATCCGGCGCGGTGTAGATGATCGGGCGCTGGCCATAATGGCGTTCCACCTTATCCATGAACACCTGCATCTTCTCCAGGACGCGCTTGCGGGAGAGCCTTTGCTTGCAGCTCGATTCACCGTTCCATTCGACGTCGATGACGGGGGGGAGCGCGTTGGCTTCCTTCGGCACATTGCGGATGAACCAATCAGCCTGTTCGCCGCCAGTTCGGCACCAATAGAAGAAGTGATAGGCGCCATGCTTCAGTCCGGCTTCCTTTGCGCGTCGCCAGTTCTTCCTGAACATCGGATCGAGGTGATCGCCGCCGTCGGTCGCCTTTATGTAGACGAAGTTCGCGCCTTGCTTTCGCAAGGTCTCCCAGTCGATCTCACCTTGCCAGCGCGAGACGTCTACGCCATGCACGGCGAGCTTTCTTGGCGAAATCCTGCCGAAGTTGATCGGCTTGGCATCGCGAAAGCGATGCCCGTAAATACGCGAGCGCGTAGAAGATTTCGGGCCGACATCAGAATTAATTCCCGGCTCGGCGGGCATGAGCATCGCGACTGGCCGTTCCGTCGGCATGGGCATGCCGACAGCCCCGTCCGCGGGCACGAGCGCTTGCGGCTCCGGAACCGGTCCTGTCCAGCTCAACGGCTGCTGCCGAGCGCTTGACTGCGGAGCAGAATCACCCACGACGGCAGCCGGTATGGGGCCGCTCGGCTTTGTGATCGCATTCGTCGTTTCCGCCGACGGCACGGGGGTGAGCACATCTTCGGCGCCGGAGCTTGCGGCGCAGCCCGACAGGATCATGGTGGCGAGGAGAATTGCTGGCACAGCCGATGGACGCATAGGAACCCGCACGCAAACAGAGATCGACGGCAACATCCATGATGATTGGAACCCGCCCATTTCAAATTGCTAACAGAGACTTGCTAAGAAAGGTTAAATTTGAACCCATGCCTCAATATGGATTGCGAGGCTCGCGATTATGCGAGGATCTGCTTCGAATCCGCCGATGCGCGGCACATCCTCGGCACATTGCCGAGGATGAAGTCGCTAAAGAACGAGATACGTCCTAAGGGTGAATCCCCTCCCGTGTGAGGGAATTGCAGAATTTATTACTCCGCCGCCTCCGCGTAGCTTTCCACCGGCGGGCAGGTGCAGACGAGGTTGCGGTCGCCATAGACATTGTCGACGCGGTTGACCGGCGACCAGTATTTGTCGACGCGGAAGGCGCCGGGCGGGAAGCAGGCCTGTTCCCGGCTATAGGGACGATCCCATTCGCCGACGAGGTCTTCCACCGTGTGCGGCGCGTTCTTCAGCGGATTGTTCACCTTGTCCATGCGGCCATCCTCGATGGCGCGGGCTTCCTCGCGGATCGCCAGCATCGCCTCGCAGAAACGGTCGAGTTCGGCCTTGGTCTCGCTTTCCGTCGGCTCGATCATCAACGTGCCGGCGACCGGCCAGCTCATGGTCGGGGCATGGAATCCGCAGTCGATCAGCCGCTTGGCGACGTCGTCGACGGTGACACCCGAGCTGTCGACCAGCGGGCGGGTGTCGATGATGCATTCATGCGCGACACGGCCGGCCTCGGACTTGTAGAGAACGTCATAGGCGCCCTTCAGCCGGGCGGCGATATAGTTGGCGTTGAGGATCGCCACCTTGGTCGCCTGCGTCAGGCCTTCGCCGCCCATCATCAGGCAATAGCTCCAGGAGATCGGCAGGATCGAGGCCGAGCCGAAAGCGGCAGCCGAGACCGCACCCGAACGGCCGTCGGTTTCGGGGTGGCCGGGCAGGTAGGGGGCCAGATGCGCCTTGACGCCGATCGGGCCCATGCCGGGTCCGCCGCCGCCATGCGGAATGCAGAAGGTCTTGTGCAGGTTGAGATGCGAGACGTCGGAGCCGATGTCACCGGGGCGGGACAGGCCGACCATGGCATTCATGTTGGCGCCGTCGAGATAGACCTGGCCGCCATGCTCATGCACGAGATCGCAGATTTCCTTGACGGTCTCCTCGAAGACGCCGTGCGTCGAAGGGTAGGTGATCATGCAGCAGGAGAGGTTTGCCGCATGCTGCTCAGCCTTGGCGCGGAAATCGTCGAGATCGATATCGCCGTTTTCGCGCACCTTGACGACGACGACCTTCATGCCGACCATCTGGGCCGAGGCCGGATTGGTACCGTGCGCCGAGGTCGGGATCAGGCAGACGTCGCGATGGCCGTCGCCATTGGCGATATGATAGTTGCGGATCGTCAGCAGCCCGGCATATTCGCCCTGCGCACCGGAATTCGGCTGCATGGAGAAGGCGTCGTAGCCGGTGACGGCGCAGAGCTTTTCGATCAGGTCGTCGATCATCTCGCGGTAGCCGAGCGCCTGGTCGGCCGGCACGAAGGGATGGATGTCGGAAAATTCCGGCCAGGTGATCGGCAGCATTTCCGCCGTCGCATTGAGCTTCATCGTGCAGGAACCGAGCGGGATCATCGAGCGGTCGAGCGCCAGATCCCGGTCGGAAAGCCGGCGGATGTAGCGCGTCATCTCGCTTTCGGCGCGGTTCATGTGGAAGATCGGATGGGTGAGGTAATCGCTGGTGCGGAGCAGGCCCTTCGGCAGGCGGTAGGAAGGCTCGAAATCGGCAATGGTGAAATTGCCGCCGAAGGCGCGCCAGACGGCTTCGAGCGTCGCCGGCCGGGTGCGTTCGTCGAGGCTCATGCCGATTTTGGTTTCGCCGACCTTGCGCAGATTGACGCCTTCGGCGACGGCTGCACGCAGGATGAGACCCTGCATATGGCCGACATCGACGGTGATCGTGTCGAAGAAGGTGTCCGGTTCAACCTTATAGCCGAGCTTTTCCAGGCCCTTGGCCATCAGCACGGCTTTCTGGTGCACCTGCTGGGCGATCGCCTTGATACCCTTCGGGCCGTGGAAGACGGCATACATCGAGGCCATGACGGCCAGCAGCACCTGGGCGGTGCAGATGTTCGACGTCGCCTTTTCGCGGCGGATATGCTGTTCGCGGGTCTGCAGCGACAGGCGATAGGCGCGGTTGCCGCGGGCATCGACGGAAACGCCGACGAGGCGGCCGGGCATGGAGCGCTTGATGGCATCCTTGACCGACATATAGGCCGCATGCGGGCCGCCGTAACCGACCGGGACGCCGAAGCGCTGCGAGGATCCGACGGCAATATCGGCACCCATTTCGCCGGGCGATTTCAGCAGCGTCAGCGCCAGGATATCGGCGGCGACAACGGCGATGGCGCCGGTCTGATGCAGGCGCGAGATCAGGCCGGTAAAATCATGCACGTGACCGTGCGTGCCAGGATACTGGAAGATTGCGCCGAAGACGTCGACAGGATCGAGATCGGTGAAGGGATTGCCGACGATGACGCTCCAGCCGAGCGGCTCGGCGCGGGTGCGGATCAGGGCGATGGTCTGCGGATGGCAGTCGGCATCGACGAAGAAAGACTTTGCCTTCGATTTGGCGACGCGCTCGGCGATCGCCATGCCTTCGGCGGCGGCGGTCGCCTCGTCGAGCAGCGAGGCGTTGGCAACGTCGAGGCCGGTGAGGTCGCAGATCATCGTCTGGTAGTTCAGCAGTGCTTCCAGGCGACCCTGGCTGATCTCCGGCTGGTAGGGCGTATAGGCTGTGTACCAGGCGGGGTTTTCGAGGATGTTGCGCTGGATGACCGGCGGCGTGATCGTGCCGTAGTAACCCTGGCCGATCAGCGAGACCAGCACCTTGTTCTTGTTGGCGGTCTCGCGCAGCTTGTCGAGCGCCTCGCGCTCGGTCATCGGCGCGCCCCAGACGAGCGGCGCCTTCTGGCGGATCGAGGGCGGCAGCGTCGCGTCGATCAGGCCATCGAGGCTGTTATAGCCGATCACCTTCAGCATATCGGTCATCTCGGCCGGCGAGGGGCCGATATGGCGGCGATTGGCGAAATCGTAGGGCTGATAGTCGGTGAACTGGAATTCTGTCGGCGTCGTCATTACGCAGTGAGCTCCTTGTAGGCCGCCTCGTCGAGCAGGCCATCGGCGTCCGCAGCGTTTGCAAGCTTCAGCTTGAAGAACCAGCCGGCGCCCTGAGGATCGGAATTGACCAGCGACGGGTCTGCAACAATGGCCGGATTGACCTCGGTGATCTCGCCATCCAGCGGACAATAGACATCGGAAGCAGCCTTGACGGATTCAACGGTCGCGGCATTGCCGTTCTTGGAGAAGGTCGCGCCGACTTCCGGCAGCTCGACGAAAACCAGGTCGCCGAGCTGTTCGACGGCATAGGTGGTGATGCCGACCGTCGCAACGCCGCCTTCGATCTTCAGCCATTCGTGTTCTTCGGTAAATTTCAGCATTGTTCGTCCTCTCTGGAAAAGGTTTAGCGTTTGTAGGTCGGTGTGACGAAGGGAAGGGCGCTGACGGTGGTCGGCAGATATTTGCCGCGCACCTCTGCATAGACGAGCGTGCCTGCCGCAGCATGGGAGACCGGCACGTATCCAATGGCGACGGGACCTTCGACGCTGGGGCCGAAGCCGCCCGAGGTGACCTCGCCGATTTCGATCTTGCCCTCGGCATCGGCATAAAGCTTGGCATGGCCGCGCACCGGCGCCTTGCCTTCCGGCTTCAGGCCGACACGGCGGCGCGCGGCGCCGTTTTCGAGTTCGGACAGGATGCGGCCGGAGCCCGGGAAGCCGCCGGCACGCGCACCGTTGCCGCGCCTTGCCTTCTGCATGGCCCATTCGAGCGCTGCCTCCACTGGCGAGGTGGTCGTATCGATATCGTTGCCGTAGAGGCAGAGACCGGCTTCGAGGCGCAGCGAATCGCGGGCGCCGAGGCCGATCGCCTGGACGTCCGGATGTTCGAGCAACCGCATGGTGACATCCACGGCCTTGTCTGATGGAATCGAGATCTCGAAGCCGTCCTCGCCGCTATAGCCGGAGCGGGAAACAAGACAGGAAACGTCGTGCAGGCGGCAGTGGCGCACATCCATGAATTTCATCGCAGCGACGTCGGCCCAGAGTTCGGCGAGAACGGCGACTGCGCGCGGCCCCTGCAGCGCGATCAAAGCGCGGTTGAGAAGGGTGATGTCGCACTGGTCGCCGATATGGGCCTGCAGATGGGCGAGATCGGCCTCCTTGCAGGCGGCGTTGACGACGACGAAGAGGTGGTCGTCGAGATGGGCGATCATCAGGTCGTCGAGAATGCAGCCGGTGTCGTCGGTGAAAAAGCCGTAGCGCTGGCGGCCTTCGGCAAGGCCTAGGATGTCGACCGGCACTAGGCTCTCGAGCGCCAGCGCCGCATCCTCGTAGCTGCCCGACTTCGCCTTCACGATGACCTGGCCCATGTGGGAGACATCGAACAGGCCGGCTTCGGCGCGGGTATGAAGATGCTCCTTCATCACGCCTGCGGGATATTGCACCGGCATGTCGTAACCGGCGAACGGCACCATGCGGGCGCCGAGCGAAAGATGCAGGGCATGCAGCGGGGTTTTCTTCAGGGCAGCAGTATCGTCCAAAAGACGCCTCCGGGGTTTGCGCCTTCTCGCGAAGGCGCGGGCTCAAATCTGAAGGCGCGGCTGCGCGCTTCTCTCCTGAGCCCCCTCTGTCCTTGCGCCTGAGATTGTTATCCCTTCGGCGAGCGTTTCGAGAACGCTTCTCTCCAGAGTTCCGTCTGCCCCTTGCTGGTCCTTTTGCCTGAGAGTTTCCGGGGCGGTTGCTCCTTCGGCACCGGTGGCGAAAGCACCGGCTTCTCCCAACAAGGTTGGCGCAATTATCCGGCGGGTGCAGCACTTGGCAAGGCCAAATGTCGTGACCGGACAAATTTTTGTCGCCATATGCCGGCTGAGCCCTGATCTGCAGCAAATCTGCTTTTGCATTTCGCGGGGAAAACGGCTATCGCGACATGCTGTTGAAGGGGATCTGATGCGACAGACCGGACTGAAAGCGACGCTCTTCCTGCGCATGCTTTGCGCATTGAGCTTGGCTTTGCTCGGGCTCGCCCATCAGGCGCCGCAGGCTGTCACCTCCGAAGGCTACGATGCCGCGGCCTATGTGCTGCCCGACGGCACGTTCGCCTCGCTCTGCGTCACCGTGAAGGATGCCGACGGCAAGACCTTCGCCTTCAAGTCGAATTGCGAAGCCTGCCGGCTGTCGGCATCCGTCATCCTGCCGACGCCGGATGCGGGCTCCTGGCTCGAGCGCAAGTTCGCCTCGCTGATCAACGCGCCGATCGAAACTTCAGCCGTTGCCGGTGCAAGCGCTGTCAGCCGGCCGAATTCGCGCGGGCCTCCCATCCTCGTCTGATCTGCCTTCGCAATCCATGATGCAGAATGCCGGTCCGCCCGAGAGAAGTCCGCGGCCGGCGAGGAGACATCCGATGAAAACTATCAAGACACTTGGCGAGACATTCGGGCTTGCCGCCCTTCTTTCCGTGACCGCCTTTGCCGACGCCGAGGCGCATGTGACCTTCCTCGACAGAGAGGCGAAGCAGGAGAGCACCATTCTCGCTACGCTGCAGGTGCCGCATGGCTGCGACAGCAAGGCGACCACGGAAGTGCGGGTCAAGCTGCCGGAAGGCTTCGTCTTCGCCAAACCGCAGCCGAAGGCCGGCTGGGAACTCGAGGTGATCAAGGGCGACTATCAGAAGACCTATGACAATCACGGCGACAAGGTGAAGACGGGTGCGATCGAAGTGCGCTGGAAGAACGGCAATCTCTCCGACGATTTCTACGACACCTTCGTCATCCAGGGTAAGGTATCGGGCGTCGAAGCCGGCACCTCGCTCGCTTTTCCGGTGACGCAGATGTGCGGCGACACGGTCGAGGCCTGGGATCAGGTGGCCAAGGAAGGCGGTGACGCGCATGGGATGAAAAGCCCGGCGCCGCTGTTGAAGGTCGTTGCCGGTGAAGATCATGGTCACGATCATGCCGATATGGCCGGCATGGACATGTCCGCTATGGCGGGCGCTGCCGCACCGGCTGGCGACACGGTCAAGGCCGGCGATCTCGAAATCTCCGGCGGCTTCGCCAAGGCAATGCTGCCCGGCCAGCCGGTCGGCGGCGGCTTTTTCACGGTGAAGAATAACGGCCAGACGGACGATCGCCTGGTGTCCGTCAGCTCGCCCGCAGCTGGTGAGGTTCAGATCCACGAGATGGTGACGAAGGACAATGTTATGCGGATGCGCCAGCTGAAGGACGGTATCGCCATCGGTGCCGGCGAGACGGTCAAGCTCCAGCCCGGCAACCTGCACCTGATGTTCCAGAAAGTGAAGACGCTGTTCAAGCAGGGCGATACGGTGCCGGTGACGCTGACCTTCGAAAAGGCCGGCAAGGTCGATCTGGTCCTGCGGGTGCTGTCCGCCCAAGGCAAATGAAGTAGACTGATTAAACAGAAAAGCCTGCGACTGTAACCGCAGTCGCAGGCTTTCGTTTGGAAGGTGATGGGCCTCAGAAGTCTTCGTAGGATCGCAGCGCCTGCTTCAGGCCGGCCTGCGGCTGGCGGTTGCCTTTGGCCATCAGGTCGAGGGCCACTTCGGTCGACTGGATGATGCTGGAGGGCTCGTCTATTTCCTGAGTGCCTTCGGCCTTCAACTGCCGGTCGGCAACGCGGCGCGCATCGCGGGCGGCGGTGCTCGTCGCGACACGCTGCGGGATTCGGAGCGAGTCGAAGGCAATGGCGGCGGTGCTCGCCGATATGGACAGGAGCTGGGTCATGTCGTCAGCGTATCGGTACGACCTTGGCGCCATTATAAAAAAATCATCGGCATTTTACCGGATGGTAAGAATTCATTCCTTCCCGATTGGAATCGCTGCAGAGTTGCGATAAATCCGGCTGATGATCCAGGCTCTTCTCGTCGCCGTCGGCGGCGCCATCGGTTCTCTTCTCAGATATTATGTCGGCCAATGGGCGCTGAGACTCATGGGTCCGGCATTTCCCTGGGGCACGCTCGCCGTCAATGTCGTCGGCTGTTTTGTCATCGGCGTCTTCGCCGAGCTGATTGCGCGGAAGTTCAATGCTTCGGTGGAGCTGCGCCTCCTGCTGATCACCGGCTTCCTCGGCGGCTTCACAACCTTCTCGGCCTTCTCGCTGGATGCAATCTCGCTGTTCGAGCGCGGCGAGGCCGTCGCCGGCGGTATTTACATCGCGGCGAGCGTCGGGCTTTCGATGGCGGCCGTCATCGCCGGGCTCGCCGTCATGCGCGCTTTGGCCTGATTTCTTTTCCGGTTTCCGTTTTGCATGAAAATGCTCTAAAGGCTGCGGCAAGAACGCCGGCTCGGCCTGCGCTGCAATTTCCGAAAGATTTTTTATGGCTGGCATAGAACATATCAAGGTTGAACCCGACGAAGCCGGCATGCGGCTCGATCGCTGGTTCAAGGTGCACTTTCCCGGGCTCGGCTTCGGTCCGCTGCAGAAGCTCTTGCGCTCCGGCCAGGTGCGCGTCGACGGTGGACGTGTCAAATCGGATGCGCGCGTGCAGCCCGGCCAGACGGTGCGCGTGCCGCCGATGGATGTCGATGCCAAACTGAAATCCGGACCGATCGCCGGCAAGGATCTCAAACATTCGACGGATTTCCAACTCTTATCGCGCATGGTGCTGCACGAGGACGAAAAGGTAATCGTACTCAACAAGCCCCCTGGTCTTGCGGTGCAGGGTGGCTCGGGTGTGGCCAGGCATATCGACCAAATGCTCGAAGCCTGGACTAGCCCGAAGGGCGAGAAGCCGCGGCTTGTTCACCGTCTCGACCGCGACACCTCGGGTGTTCTCGTCATCGCCCGCACGCGCGGCGCGGCGCAGAAGCTGACGGCGGCCTTCCGCGAGCGCGACACCAAAAAGACCTACTGGGCGCTGGTCAAGGGCGTGCCGCGCAAGCACGAGGACAAGATTTCGACCTGGCTCGTCAAGGAGCCGACCGTTGACGGCGACCGCATGCGCATCGCCAAGCACGGCGAGGACGGCGCCGACCATGCGATTTCCTTCTACCGCGTGCTGGAGACGGCGGCACAGAACCTCGCATGGCTGGAGATGGAGCCCTATACCGGCCGTACCCACCAGTTGCGCGTCCATGCCCTGCATATCGGCCACCCGATCATCGGCGATCCGAAATATTTCGACGACGATCCGAATTGGGATTTTCCAGGCGGCGTTCAGAAGAAGCTGCATCTGCACGCCCGTCACATCGACATTCCGCACCCCTCCGGCGGCCGCCTGCGTGTCAGCGCGCCGCTGCCGGCGCATATGGTGCAGACCTGGAACCTTCTCGGTCTCGACCTTGCCGGCGCTGAAAGGGACAGCGAATGAAACTTGCCCTTTTCGATTGCGACGGCACGCTGGTCGACAGTGCTGCGCTGATCCACGAAACCATGCGCCGGACCTTCGACAAGTTCGGCAAGCCTGAACCGCGGTTTGAAGTCACCAAGGCCATTATCGGCTTGTCCCTCGATATCGCGATCGCCCGCATGCAGGGCAGGCCGCATGTGGAGCAGGAAGACATCGACATGACGGCGCATTACAAATCGCTGTTCTCGATCGTGCGTCAGGATCTCGACTACAAGGAGCCGCTGTTTCCCGGCATCCGCGAAATGATCGATGCACTGACTGGCCGAGAAGACCTGCTGATCGGCGCGGTGACAGGCAAATCCAGGCGCGGGCTCAAGGTCGTGATGGAGACGCATGGCTTCGACAAGCATTTCATCGTCGCACGCACCGCCGACGATTGCCCCTCTAAACCGCATCCGGCCATGGTGACGGAATGCTGCGATGAAACCGGCATGAATGCCACTGACACCATTGTCATCGGCGATGCGGTTTACGATATGCAGATGGCCAAGGCTGCCGGGGCCAAGGCGATCGGCGTTGCCTGGGGCTATGCCAGCGTGGATGAGCTGATCGCCAACGGCGCTGATGCGATCGCCTACCATCCGAACGAGATATTGCGTCATTTTTCCTGAGGTGAGCCCATGCGCGATCTGCTGAACGACCTTTCCGAAGGCCTGAGCCATCCCGATCCCATCCGCCGCGCGCAGATCCAGATGAAGAAGCCGCTGCCGAAGCGCTTCTATACCGACGTCTCCGTTGCCGAGCACGAGGGTGGTTTTGCGATCACGCTCGACGGCAAGATGGTGCGTACGCCGGCGCGTCAAGTTCTCGCCGTGCCGACTGAGGCGCTGGCGCGGCTTGTCGCCGCCGAATGGCAGGCGCAGGGCGAAGAGATCAATCCCGTGAGCATGCCGGTGACCCGGCTCGTCAACACCGCACTCGACGGCGTTGCCGCCAACGCGCAGGCGATTTTCGAGGATATATTGCGTTTTTCCTCCAGCGACCTCATCTGCTACCGCGCCGAGGAGCCGGAACTGCTGGTCGAGCGCCAGGCCGAGCACTGGGATCCCGTGATCGACTGGGCGGCGACCGATCTCGGCGCCCGCTTCATCCTCGTCGAAGGGGTGATGCCTCATGAGCAGCCGCGCGAGGCGATTGCCGCCTTTGCCGTCACGCTCGCGAGATATGATAGCCCGATGGCGCTGGCCGCCCTCCACACAGTCACCACGCTGACGGGCTCGGCGATCCTGGCGCTGGCCTTCGCCGAGAGCCGTGTGACGGTGGAGGAGGCCTGGTCGCTTGCCCATCTCGACGAGGATTGGACGATCGAGCATTGGGGCAGCGACGAGGAAGCGGAGCAGCGGCGGGCCAAGCGCTTTGCCGAGTTCAAAGCCGCAGCGGATGTTTTTTTCGCCCTAAGCGCCTGAAACATATTGCCTTCCAATGCATTATGACGAAGTCTGCGACTCCAACGGGGTGGTGCGGGATTTTTGCAATGAATTGGCTGAGGTCGTGTTTTTGCCGGACGACACTCGTCTGTGTCGCGCTCACGGCCTGTGGCAGCCTCTCGGCCACCAAGCCGGCGGCGCCGGTCTATGATGTGCGCAGCGCCGTCGTTCTCTCCGGTCCGAACATGCCGGCCGAGCTGCTTTCCGGTATCAACGACCGCGTCAACGCGGCGATCAACGCCACCGTGCGCGACACCGTGCTGCCGCGTGTGGTGCTGACGATCCGCGTGGTATCCGTCCAGAAGGGCCTCGGCTTCCAGAAGGACCGCAACGTCGCCAAGATCAGCATCGACGCGGCCTCGGTCGAGGACGGCTCGGTCATCGCCGTCAGCGCCTTCGACGTCACCAGCATCGCTGCCGATCCCAAGCTTGCCGACGAGATCCTGGCCGAGGACGCCGCCGCAAGGATACGCTCGGTTTTCTCACTCAGCGGGCGCGCTCAGTAGCGCGACGCCCTAACCGCCGGATTGCCGCCGCAGCGGCGAGGGAGATCGCATGAAGGAAATTCTCGAAGAACTGGAACGGCGCCGCGACGTCGCCCGCCTTGGCGGCGGCGAGGCGCGCATTGACGCCCAGCACAAGCGCGGCAAGCTGACGGCGCGCGAGCGCATCGATCTCTTCCTTGACGAAGGCTCGTTCGAGGAGTTCGACATGTTCGTCGAACACCGCTCCACCGATTTCGGCATGGACAAGAGCCGTATCGCCGGCGACGGCGTCGTCACCGGCTGGGGCACGGTCAATGGCCGCACCGTGTTCGTCTTCGCCAAGGACTTCACCGTCTTCGGCGGCTCGCTGTCTGAAGCGCACGCCGAGAAGATCATGAAGGTGCAGGACATGGCGCTGAAGAACCGCGCGCCGATCGTCGGTATCTATGATGCGGGTGGCGCTCGTATCCAGGAGGGCGTGGCGGCTCTCGGCGGTTATGCCGAGGTATTTCAGCGCAATGTGCTCGCTTCCGGCGTCATTCCGCAGATCTCGGTGATCATGGGTCCTTGCGCCGGCGGCGACGTCTATTCGCCTGCGATGACCGATTTCATCTTCATGGTGCGTGATACCTCCTACATGTTCGTCACCGGGCCGGACGTGGTGAAAACCGTCACCAACGAGACGGTGACATCAGAAGAGCTCGGCGGCGCCGTGGTGCATACTGTGCGCTCATCGATTGCCGACGGCGCCTATGAGAATGATGTCGAAACGCTGCTGCAGGTGCGCCGGCTGATCGATTTCCTGCCGCTTTCGAACACCGCGCCGCTGCCGGAGATCGAATGTTACCAGTCGGTGACAGATGTCGATGCCTCGCTCGATACGCTGGTGCCGGCGAGTTCCAACAAACCTTACGACATCAAGGAACTGATCCGGAAGGTGGCGGACGAGGGGGATTTCTTCGAGATCCAGGCGAGCTTTGCCAAAAATATCGTCTGCGGCTTCGGCCGCGTCGAAGGCTCGACCGTCGGCTTTGTCGCCAATCAGCCGATGGTGCTGGCCGGCGTTCTCGACAGCGACGCCTCGCGCAAGGCGGCCCGCTTCGTGCGCTTCTGCGACTGCTTCAACATTCCGATCGTCACCTTCGTCGACGTGCCGGGCTTCCTGCCGGGTACGGCGCAGGAATATGGCGGCCTCATCAAGCACGGCGCCAAGCTGCTCTTCGCCTATGCCGAGGCGACGGTGCCGAAGCTCACCGTCATCACCCGCAAGGCCTTCGGCGGCGCCTACGACGTGATGGCATCGAAACATCTGCGCGGCGACCTCAACTATGCCTGGCCAACGGCGCAGATCGCCGTGATGGGCGCCAAAGGCGCCGTCGAGATCATCTTCCGCAAGGATATTGCCGATCCGGAGAAGATCGCCGCGCATACGAAAATGTACGAGGACCGGTTCCTCTCGCCCTTCGTCGCCGCCGAGCGCGGTTATGTCGACGAGGTGATCATGCCGCATTCGACCCGGCGGCGGCTGGCGCGCGGTTTGAAAATGCTGCGCAACAAGGATCTCGCCAATCCGTGGAAGAAACACGACAACATTCCGCTTTGACGTTTTCCGCCGAATAAAGCTGTGCGATCGGGTGTTTACCTGCTGTCGAAAAAGTGAACGGTCGTCAGCGATCCGTGTGTTCATTCCTTGCCAAGGACAAGCTAACGCTCGGCACTTACTGTTTTAAAGGAGAGGTTTAATGTCAACTTTTGAGCGTCTTTCTGCCTATCGCCCCTATGGGCTGGCCGCTCTCAGAATCATCACCGCGCTGCTGTTCATCGAACACGGCACGATGAAGCTTTTCGCTTTCCCGGTTGCGCAAATGGAAGGCTCGCTGCCGCCGCTGATGCTGTTCGCCGCCCTACTCGAGCTGATCGGCGGCATCCTCATTCTCGTCGGCCTGCTGACGCGCCCGGTCGCCTTCCTGCTGGCCGGCGAAATGGCCGTCGCCTATTTCATGGCGCATGCCCCGAGCAGCTTCTTCCCGGCCGTCAACCAGGGCGACGCAGCGATCCTGTTCTGCTTCGTCTTCTTCTACCTGGTCTTCGCCGGTCCCGGCGCTTTTGCCGTCGATAACCGCAAGACAGCCTGAACGATACACTGAGGGGCGTCGGCGACGCCCCTCCACCTCACATCAGGCGGTGAGCTTGAGACCGGCGATGCCGGCGACGATCAGCGTGATGCAGGCAAGACGGGAGACACTTGCCTCATCACCCAGCAGCCAGATGCCGAGAAATACGGTGCCGACTGTGCCGATGCCGGTCCAGACCGCATAGGCGGTACCGATCGGCAGATGCTTCACCGCCAGGCCGAGCAGCACGATGCTGATCACCATCGATATGACGGTCAGCGCCGTCGGCATCGGCCGTGTGAAACCCTCGGTATATTTAAGGCCGATCGCCCAGCCACATTCGAAAAGACCGGCGAGAAAAAGCAGAAACCAGGCCATACGACTCTCCTTGTTCAAGAGCGAGGCCGTCCCCGCGACAGTTGCATCCCAGAGGATGCCGCAGTCGTCTGCGATAGCGCCTATATGCGTGAGGAAACGGCCGGCTTCAAGATAGGAATCGGCATGGCTGCCATGCCACCCGTTTCCTGCGAGCCTGTGTGAGCCACATCAAGATTGCCCGCCAGCCTCCGTGGCAAGGCTTTTGGCGCGGCGGCAGAGGCGATCGAAGGTTTCGAGGAAGCGTGAGCGGTCCTTCGGGCTGAAAGCGGCGTTGTAGCCCTTGCTCTCGCCGGTTTCGCGCAAGTGCGCGCCGAGATCGCGCATGGCGCTCGCCATGCCGATATTGGTCTCGTCGAAGACGCGCCCGGTGGGGCCGCTGACGAAGGCGCCGGTCGCGACACAGCGCACGGCAAGCGGCACATCGGCGGTGACGACGACATCGCCCGCGCCGGCGCGTTCGGCGATCCAGTTGTCGGCGGCGTCGAAGGCGTTGGAGACGATGACGTTGTGGATCATCGGATCGCGCGAGGGGCGCAGGCCGGAATTGGCAACGAAGGTGACTTCGAGGCCGTGACGTTCGGCCACCTTCAGGACTTCCGGCTTCACCGGGCAGGCATCGGCGTCGACATAGATCATGGCAATATCCTCATGCCGGTTGCGTGGCCTGCTGGCGGACCATATCGATATGCGGAATGCCGTCTTCCAGATATTCCTGTGACACCGCGATGAAACCGAAAGATTCGTAGAACCGGCGCAAATGGGCCTGTGCCGACAAGGCAATGGGATTTTCCGGATAAAGCCGCTCGCAAGCGGCAATCGCCTCGCTCATCAGTACAGCGCCCAGCCGCTTGCCGCGATGCTCGGGTGAGACGACAACGCGGCCGATCTTCGACGGATCCTGTGGCTCATACGGTTTCAGGATTCGCGCCGCGCCCAGGAGTTCGGCACCTTCCAGCAGCCGCAGATGCAAGGCATCGATATCCTTGCCGTCAAGTTCCGGGTAGAGGCAGTTCGGCTCGACGACGAAGACATCGACGCGCATTCTCAAGAGGTCGTAGAGCTCCCGCGTGGAAAGTTCATCGAGACTCCTGAGGTCTACCCTATAGGTGGCAGCAGCCCCCGTCGCCTTGACCTCCACCAGCACTTCGCCGGCCCGCGCCCCCTCCAGCTGGGCGGTCATCACTTCCAGCGGTTTTCCTGCCTGAACGGCAACGGCAGCGCGAACGTCCATTTGATATCTCCCTGCTGATTTTGTCGGTATCCGGCTGCTTGTCGGGCTGAGCTTGGCATGCTCGGCAAGCCCCGCTGACGAAGCCGGCCGCCTGGCTTATCTCAGGCAAATTCCATGATCACGGCATCGACCGCCAGGCTTTCGCCGGCTGCGGCATTGATCTTCGAGACGACGAGATCGCGGTCGGCGCGCAGCACGTTTTCCATCTTCATCGCTTCAACGATCGCAAGCGTCTCACCGGCCTTGACCTCCTGGCCCTCGGCCACCGCGATGGCGACGACGAGGCCGGGCATCGGGCAGAGCAGGAGCTTGGAAGTATCGGGCGGCAGCTTCACCGGCATCAGCCGGTCGAGTTCGGCATGACGCGGCGAAAAGACCTTGGTCGTCACCGAAAGCCCCTGCCAGTCGATACGCAAGCCGTTCAGAACGGGGCGGATCTGCGCGGTGATGTCGCGACCGCCGACCTTGCCGTTCCAGACAGGGTCGCCCGGTCTCCAATCGGTGGCAACACTCTGGCTCCCGCCCTCGATCGCCCCATCGATCGCGATATCCATATCGAAGGGGATGGTGACGAGGCCGTCGAGCAATCTTGCTGCGACATGGTTGTCGCCGATCTTGACCACCCAATCCTCGCGCAGCACGCCCGCTGCGGCGCGCAGGCGATCGGCGAAACGTTCGCGGCGGTTCGTCTCGATCAGCGAGGCGGAAAGCGCGATGCCGGCAAGCACGGCTTCTTGCGCCCGGTCCGGTTTCATCGGCGCAAAGCCATCGGGATATTCCTCGGCGATGAAGCCTGTGGAAAGCCGGCCCTCGCGCCAGCGCGGATGTTTCATCAGCGCCGACAGGAAAGGCACATTGTGCTCGATGCCGTCGACGACGAAGCCGTCGAGCGCCTGACCCATGGCCTCGATCGCTTCCAGCCGCGTCGGCGCCCAGGTGCAGAGTTTGGCGATCATCGGGTCGTAATACATCGAAATCTCCGCACCTTCGAAGACGCCGGTATCGTTGCGGACGACGACATTGCCGGTCCTGCCTTCCGCCGGCGGCCGGTAGCGCGTCAGGCGGCCGATCGAGGGCAGGAAGTTGCGATAGGGATCTTCGGCATAGAGCCGGCTCTCGACCGCCCAGCCGTCAAGCCTGATATCCTGCTGGGCGAAGGGCAGGGGCTCTCCGGCCGCGACACGGATCATCTGCTCGACGAGATCGATGCCGGTGATGAGTTCGGTCACGGGATGCTCGACCTGCAGGCGGGTGTTCATTTCGAGGAAATAGAATTTGCGGTCCCGGTCGACGATGAATTCGACGGTGCCGGCGCTCTGGTAATCGACGGCTCTCGCCAGAGCCACCGATTGTTCGCCCATCGCCTTGCGGGTGGCTTCATCGAGGAAGGGCGAGGGCGCCTCTTCCGCCACCTTCTGGTTCCGCCGCTGGATCGAGCATTCGCGCTCGCCGAGATAGACGACGTTGCCATGCGCATCGGCCAGGACCTGGATCTCGATATGGCGCGGCTCGACAACGAATTTCTCGATGAAGACGCGGTCGTCACCGAAAGAGCTTTGCGCCTCCGAGCGGGCGCGCTCGAAGCCGTCGCGCACTTCCGCCTCGTTCCAGGCAATGCGCATGCCCTTGCCGCCGCCGCCGGCCGAGGCCTTGATCATGACGGGATAACCGATCCCGCCCGATATCACTTCCGCATGGGCGGCATCCTCGATGATGCCGAGGTGGCCGGGCACGGTGGATACACCGGCGGCATTGGCGAATTTCTTCGATTCGATCTTGTCGCCCATCGCCATGATCGCTTTCGGCTTCGGGCCGATGAAGATGATGCCCTGCTTTTCCAGTTCAGCGCAGAAGGAGGCGCGTTCGGACAGGAAGCCGTAGCCGGGATGCACCGCCTCGGCGCCGGTTGCCTTGCAGGCGGCAATGATCTTTTCGGCGACGAGATAACTCTCCGACGCCGCGGCCGGGCCGATATGAACGGCCTCGTCGGCCATCTCGACATGCAGCGCGTCCCGATCCGCATCCGAATAGACCGCGACGGTCAAAATGCCCATGCGGCGCGCAGTCTTGATCACGCGGCAGGCGATTTCGCCGCGATTCGCGATCAGGATTTTCTTGAACATCGAGACTCCACCCAGAAATGCATCCCGGAGTTTTACGCACAAAACACCGGAACGCACAATCAGGCTTGCGGAGCGTCAGGCGACGGCAGCTTCTGCGACGGGTTCCTCGTCGACGATGCGCAGCCAGCGGCTGCGCCGCGGCTCGGCATAGTCGCGCAGCTCGACGGCAGCCATGATCCCCGCCCAGTGCGGATGATTGGCGCCGCGCAGCGTTGCCTGCTCGATCTGCTGGAGAACGCCGTATTCGACCGACGAGACCGGGATGACGCCGCCTTCGGCGACGCTTCTGAAGATGCGCATCGCATAGTCGATGTCCTGGCGGGTGATGCCCCGGCGATCGATGGCGCGCGACAGCTTGTAGCCACCGATATTGTCGGTGATCGCCAGGCGGAGCTGATCGAGGGCGAGCGCTCTCAACTCGACTGGGACATCGGCCGAAATCTCCATGACGTGGAGAATGAGTTCGAGCTCGAGCGCCGAGTTGACGACACCATCGGTCGTGAACATGCGCATGATCCAGGCGACGTTGATTTCATCCAGCGAGCCCTGCGGATAGGTGTAATGGACGATGAAACCGGCGAGCTGCTCCACGAAGAAAGCGTTCCAGTCGGCACACTTTTCAGGGCAGGAATTGTTGAGCGCCAACATCGCCACGACATCGTCGGATGTCCGGATTCCCTCCGGAAAACTATGTTTGCGCAGCAGTACTATATCTTCGGCCGTCAGCCGATGCTTGCCGGCCACGACACAGGCCGGAAAAGCGAGACGAAATTCGCTCATGTTTTAACTCCAGGCTTCATCATGAAGCCGGAAACGGTTTTACCGCCTGCGAATTGACGATCCCTCAAGAAGAGGAGTTAACCCGATATTCCCCGGGTCAGGAAGATTTTAACGATTGCGCCTGCAGCCGCTCGCGCCAGATGATGAAGAGGCCTGACGCAACGATGATGAAGATGCCGATCCATTTGGAAAAGCTCGGGAAATCGTTGAACAGCGCATAACCGAGAACGGTCGCCGAGATGATCTCGAAGTACTGGAACGGCGCAAGCAGCGACAGCGGCGCGAGGCGGAAAGCCCGGACGACGAGCATATGCGCATATCCCGAGATCGAGCCAAGGGCGAGAAGCAGAACAAGGCCGAGGCTGGAGGAGGGCAGAGAGACGGCAAAATCGGCATTGCCGGAACTGCTGCCGACGAGAAGGGCGGCCGCCATGAAGACCGTTCCGCCGATGCCGGCCATCGTCTGCATGGTCAGCGGCGAATCGGCCTCGCCGATGGCGCGGTTGAGGAACAGATAGAGCGAGAACAGAAAGGCACAGGCGACCGGCAGCAGCGCCTTCAGGCCGAAGATTTCGTAGCTCGGCTGAATGACGATCATCGCGCCGCCGAAACCGACGACGATCGCCGTCCAACGCCGCCCGCCGACCTTCTCTCCGAGAAACAGCGCCGACAGGGCAGCCAGCATGAAGGGCTCGACGAAATAGATGGCGAAGACATCGGCGAGCGGCATGTATTTGACGGCAACGAAGAACAGCAGGCTCGCACCACCATGCAGCGCACCACGCAGCAGGTTCATCCACGGCCGTTGGGCCGAAAGCGCCTTCAGCCCGAAAAGGGCGAAAAGAATCGGCAGGGTGCAGGCGATTTGGAAGAAGAATCGGTAGAAGGTCACCTGACCCGGCGACATCGCCTCGAAGGTCGCCATATATTTGGCGATGGCATCCATGATCGGCAGGATGAACATGGCGCCGGACATGATGGCCATGCCCTGCAGGGAGTTTTGATGGGGCTCTGACATGGCTGCTGATTCTTGCGAGGATCACGCCATCAACCATGAGAAGGCCGGGCATTCAAGCCGAGCAATCGCAAATGGCTTCGAGGTGAAAACGAAATCGTCGCTTAGAGAAGAGCGTTTCCCTGAAGGGAAATGGTGCGGTCGAGAAGACTCGAACTTCCACGGGTTGCCCCACAGCGACCTCAACGCTGCGCGTCTACCAATTCCGCCACGACCGCATCGTGGTAGGTGCCGATTTGCGTCGGCGGGGCAGCATGTAGCAAAAGCATCTGGGGTGCACAAGGGCGGATATGACAGTTTTTTTGAAATCCGCTCACAGCATTTGAATTGGCCCCGAAACGGGTCCATATAGCTGTGCTGCCGCCCCTTTTTTCAGGCATTTCGGGGAGAGCGGCAAGGAATGGCCATGCTTCGCACCGATCTCGAATTTTCCATGCTTCCCCAACTCGGAACCCGGCCGGTACGCTGGCGCATCACCGATGGCCTCGTCCCCTATGAGGAGGCGGTGGAGACGATGGAGCGCGAGGTGGCGGCAATCGCCGATGGCGGTGATGAGCTCGTCTGGCTCGTCGAACATCCGCCGCTCTATACTGCCGGCACCAGCGCCAATGCGAGGGACCTCGTCCAGCCGAACCGGTTTCCGGTCTTTGCGACAGGGCGTGGCGGTGAATACACCTATCATGGACCCGGCCAGCGCGTCGCCTATGTCATGCTCGATTTGAAGAGGCGGCGCCAGGACGTGCGCGCCTTCGTCGCTGCCCTCGAAGATGTCGTCATCCGCACGCTGGACATGATGAATGTGCGCGGCGAGCGACGTGAAGATCGCGTCGGCGTCTGGGTGCGCCGGCCGGAAAAGCCATTGCTGGCCGATGGGACGATGGCCGAGGACAAGATCGCCGCCCTCGGTATAAGGCTGCGGAAATGGGTGACCTTTCACGGACTGTCGCTCAACGTCGACCCCGATCTCGATCATTTCGGCGGCATCGTGCCCTGCGGGATTTCGGCCTACGGCGTGACCAGCCTCGTCGATCTTGGCTTGCCCGTGATGATGGCTGATGTCGATATGCGGCTGCGCACCGCCTTCGAAGCGGTTTTCGGCGAAACGACGGGCGAAATCTGACGCTTTAGGGAACAATCGCCGGCGTAGAGATGGATTGAAAAAGAGAGGGCCGATTTCCGGCCCTTTCTTTTATCGGATCCCAGCCTTTATTGGATCAATGCGTCGCGCGGCATGCTTCGGTGCGGGAGGCGCCGCTGTCTGCACCCTTGGTGTGGGAGCCCTTCGGGCCAATCATGCTGTGGCATGGGGGCAGGGGGTTGATACCGGCCGTTGCGGTCTTGTCGACGACAGGAGTCGCCATGGCGCTTGGGGCGAAGCCGTCGCTGTCATTGGTGTAGTCGCTGGAATAGGCCGGGGCCTTGTGGCTGCTATAGTGGACCGGAGCCGGCTTCGACATCGGGCTCGGGGCGAAGCCGTCGCTGTCATTGGTGTAATCGCTGGAATAGGTCGGCTGGGCGAAGGCAGCGCCTGCGAGGCTGACGGCGAAAATGGACGCGGCAAGGGCAAATTTGATGCGCATGATCTATCTCCTCAATCTACTGTTGAATTCCACAGCATAAAGTAACCCTCGGCACACACGAGTTCGCGCTCCAATTCAGGCAATTTTGTGATAATATGGCGGAGCAGCCGCGACCATTTGTCCGAATGAAATCACAGTGTTGTCAACGGAATTGACGTTCTCGTGACAGAAGCCGCCTAACAGAAACCGGCGATTAGACTCGTGAAAAGACAGTCGTTGCTACAATCTTAAATTGTTAACTTTTGGTAATGTTGAGAACGATCATCAACGGAAGGCGGCAGCCCTCCCGTTGATGATCTGCGCTGTGCGTAATGCGTTAGTCCTCGTTCGGGATATGCGCGTCGACACCGGTCAGCTGCAACTTATTGCGGACATGATGGACGCCATCGACCGAAAGCGCGCCGAGTTCGACCTTGCGGGCAATGCCGATCGTCTCCACCGATCCTTCCAGGGTAACGACGTGACCGTCTGCATGAACCTCGACGCTGTCGATATCGACCTCGGGAATGTTTTCGAGATTGTCGTTCACCCGCGCTTCGAGATCGTCGCTTTCATCGCGGTCGATCGTATCGGCGCGCAGCGAATCTTTCAGGCGGTTCTCGTTGCCGTCTTCATCCGTGCCATCGATCCGAAAGCCCTTGTTGGGATCGCTGTCGAAATTGGCCGCGGTCTCGCCGTAAGGACGATTATCCGGGCCGCCGGTGCCGGCGCCGCTGCCATCGGCATAGGGCCAGCCTTCGTCGAGATTGCGCTCTTCGAGGTCGCGATAATCTTCCTCCCGGGAAAGCTCAGGCTTCTCCCGGGAAAACTGGGTCTTGTCACCGATCCTTGCCATTGCACTCGCTCCTTGTTTCTTTGCTGGAAACGCCGGCGACGGCGAATGGTTCGGCGTGGACGGCGATTTGGCAGCCGTGATTGTCAGCCCTGGGCCTTCCCCCATTTCTTCACGAGACGGTCGCGCTTCAGCCGTGAGAGGCGCTGCAGCCAGAAAATGCCGTCGAGCTGGTCGACTTCGTGCTGGATGCAGATAGCGAGGAAATCTTCGGCACCGTCCTCGTGCACGGCGCCCTCGGCGTCCTGATAGCGGAAGCGGATCGCCCGCGGGCGCGTGACCTCGTCTGTCGCGCCGGGCATCGAGACGCTGCCTTCGGTATGGTTCATCGTCTCCTTCGAAAACCAGGTGATATGAGGATTGACGTAAAGGCGCACGCCGTCGGCCTTGTCGAGCTCCAGCACCGTGACACGGCTGAAGACGCCGATATGGGCGGCGGTGATGCCGACGCCGGGGGCTGCGCGCATCGTCGCCAGCAGGTCCTCGGCAAGCGCTGTGAGCGAGGAATCGAAGACCGTCACCGGCGCGCAGACAGTCTTGAGGCCCGGATGCGGATAACGCAGAATCGGACGGATGGGCATGGGGCAGGCTTCCTCTGCTTGGACGGGTGAGGAAACTATCGCCGGCCGCATGCATTGTCATCACGAAGCACGGTTTAGCGCTTTACGGCACGGATGCTTTGGGCTAGCAGGGGCCAAGAATTCCGGCTGCGGGAGCCTCGCGCGGGATTCGCTTATCCGCTTGTTGACAATGTGTTTTCGGCCGACATTTGCGAATGCGGCGCGGCAGTCGTTGAAATTCGAACCAGATGCGAGGGCGGCATATGACGACGACCGACACAGAAGATCGCATTCGCCGGCGTCCCGATGATGAGGATGCCGATATTTACGACGAGGACGGCAATGTCCGCGGCGACTTCCTGGCGCTTGTCGGCGCTGCGATCGCCGACCGCGACACGCTGTTCCTGCGCCAGAACGTTGCCCGCCTGCATGAATCCGAAATAGGCGACCTGCTGGAATCGATCCAGCCGGATCAGCGCCTGGCGCTGGTGCGCCTGCTCGGCGACGATTTCGACATGACGGCGCTGACCGAGGTCGACGAGGCGATCCGCCGCGAAATCGTCGACCAGATGCCGAACGCGCAGATCGCCGCCGCGATTGGCGAGCTCGATTCGGACGATGCCGTCTACATTCTCGAAGACCTCGACAAGGAGGACCGCGAAGAAATCCTCGCGCAGCTGCCGTTTACCGAGCGGGTGCGGCTGCGCCGGGCGCTCGACTATCCGGAAAGCTCGGCCGGGCGCCGCATGCAGACGGAATTCGTCGCCGTGCCGCCATTCTGGACGGTCGGCCAGACGATCGACTACATGCGCGATGAAGAGGATCTGCCCTATTCCTTCTCGCAGATCTTCGTCATCGATCCGACCTTCAAGCTGCTCGGCGCCGTCGATCTGGACCAGATCCTGCGCACCAAGCGGCAGACGAAGATCGAGCAGATCATGCGCGAGACCAACCATCCGGTTCCGGCCGAGATGGACCAGGAGGAGGCGGCCCAGCTCTTCGAGCAGTACGACCTTCTCTCGGCCGCCGTCGTCGACGAAAACGGCCGGCTGGTCGGCGTGCTGACCATCGACGACGTCGTCGACGTCATCCACGAGGAGGCGGACGAGGACATTAAGCGCCTTGGCGGCGTCGGCGACGAAGAGCTGTCGGACAATGTGCTCTCGACGGTGCGTTCGCGCTTCCTGTGGCTTTTGATCAATCTCGGCACGGCGATGCTGTCGGCAAGCGTCATCGGCCTGTTCGACGCCTCGATCGAGAAGATGATCGCGCTTGCAGTGCTGATGCCGATCGTCGCTTCGATGGGCGGCAATGCCGGCACGCAGACGATGACGGTGACGGTGCGCGCGCTCGCCACCCGCGATCTCGACATCTACAATGCCGGCCGCATCATCCGCAGGGAGGCGGGCGTCGGCATCCTCAACGGCATCGTCTTCGCGACGATCATGGGCGCGATCGCCGGCACTTGGTTCCACGACTACCAGCTCGGCGGGGTGATTGCGGCGGCGATGATCATTAATCTGATAGCGGCGGCCCTTGCCGGCATCCTGCTGCCGCTGTTGCTCGACAAGATGGGAGCCGACCCGGCGATCGCCTCTTCGGTCTTCGTGACGACGGTGACGGACTGTACCGGCTTCTTCGCCTTTCTCGGCATCGCCACATGGTGGTTCGGCATCTGAACCGCCAAAAATTGACTATTACGTAAAAGTCAATATTATCGTCTGTCCGACGACGGGGAACACATGCCGGTGAACAAATTTTATAGCATAACGGAACTGACGCGCGAATTCGGGGTCTCGACGCGCACGCTCCGCTTCTACGAGGACGAGGGACTGATCCATCCGGAGCGGCGTGGACGCACCCGTCTGTTCCGGCAAGCCGACAGGCGGCTCATCGCAGAAATTCTCCGCGGCCGGCGCATCGGTTTCACCATCGCCGAGATCCGTGAGATCATCCAGGTCTACAAGGAGCCGCCGGGCGAACTCGGCCAGCTGAAGCTCCTGATGAAGCGCGTCGATGAGAAGCGCGACGACCTGCGCCAGAAGCGCAAGGATATCGACGACACGCTGGCGGAACTCGACGCGATCGAAGAGACCTGCCTCGGCCGCCTCGCCGAAATCGGCGTCAACACCTGAAAAGCGCCGCAGAGCGATTACCGGCCTTTATTGCGCCTCGGCGCTGCATTCGGCAGCAATCGTCTGAACCCGCTCGTCGTTCTGTATATCGATCGCGCCCTCCTGCAGCGGCATGAACAGGGCTTGCGCCTGCAATTTCCCCAGCGTGCACTGGCAGAAGCTGTGGCAGAGCGCTTCGCCTTGCTGCATGACGCAAGAGGCGTTGCATTGCCTTAGGTAAGTTGCGACCGGATCCGGGGCTTGCGGCGGGAGGACGAGGGAAATCCCATAGGCGACGCCAATCAATACGGGCTGGTGGATGAGATAGAAGGCAAGGCTGTGGCGGCCGAGCCTTGCCGGCCACCAGGAGCCGGTGCCGACGGCGGCAAGCCGGTGCGGCAGCTTGGTTCTGATGGCGATCGAGGCGATACTCAATCCAGCGAAGAAGGGCGTTGCCCAGGGAAACAGCGGCACGTAGTCGTTGGACCGTTCCGGCGTCACCGCAAGGCCGATCCAGGCGAGATATCTGGGATCGAAGAAGGATGAGCGAAGCAGGCCGGGTGGCCCGAAATTATCGGTGATCCAGGCGGCAAAGAGCACGAGCGTAGCGATGAGCGTGACGGCGAGCGGCAGTCTCAAAAAAACGACGCCGACGAGCGTGAGCACCGCGATGCAGTGCAGGATGCCGAAATAGATCCACTCGTTCGGCATCGCGATGCGTGTGGCAATCGAGATCACCGCGGCTGCCGCGGCGATCATGCCGAAACGCTTCCAGAAGGACGGCCAGCGAATCTCAGGCGTGCTTGAGAGCACCAGGCTGATGCCGACGATGAAGAGAAAGGTCGTGGCGATCGCCCGGGCATAGATCTTCAGCCAGCCGGTTTCGGCCGTGCCCGGCGCGAGATAGCCCATGAACTCCATGTCCCAGCTGAAATGGTAGCTCGCCATGGCGATCAGCGCGATGCCGCGCGCCGTATCCAATAGACCGATGCGCGGCGGTTTTGCCGTTGCATCGGCTTCGCTTGCCGGCATTGTCATCAAAGTTCCTCGGACAAATCATTTCCGTCGCTCGACGGCCTATCGCGGCGAATAGAAGAAAGGTGGAGATTTGATGGCGGTCCGCTATCCATGATCGCCAGCCGCGCTTGCGAAAAAAATTGCCGTCGTGTCAGCACGACGATGACGATCGCCGTCGTCAGCATGAAGACATAGGGGTTGATGAACCAGCCGAGATAGCCGATCGACAGGAAGATTGCCCTGAGGCCCTCGTTGAAATTGCTGCCGGCAATGACGTTCATGCGGATGACGCGTTCGGCCGCCCGCTCAGCGGCGATGACGTCGCGCTCGGTGTCGCGCATCATCGGGATCGAGCCGAAGAGGATGGTGCAATAGTTGAACAACCGGTAGGACCAGCCGAATTTGAAGAAGGCGTAACCGAAAAGTGCTGCCAGTCCGCCGACCTTCATCTCGAAAACGGCATGGCCGCCATGGAAGACGAAGGGCAGGTCGGCGAAGACTGCGTCGACCTTCTCCGTCGCGCCGAGCAAAGCAAAGCAACTGCCGATCGCGAAGATCGAAGTCGAAGCGAAGAAGGCGGTGCCGTTCTGAAGGCCGGCCATGATCTGCGTGTCGATCATCTTCAGGTCGCGGCGCAGCGAATTGTAAATCCACTCCCGGCGCCGTTCGGTCATCGCATGGGTCAGGCTGGTGCGCCCGAAGAAGGTACGGCCATGCAGCAGCCAGGAATAGCCCATCCACACAAAGGCAAAGAAAGCCAGAGCGATATAATCCGCCGTCGTCATCAGTGATTCGGTCTCCGCATGAACGCGGCCACTATGCCGCAAGTCGGATTATGCCGCATGGCCGAGTTCGGCGGCTTTACGCGGGCTTTCGGCCATGCGGCAGTTCGGCATAATCGAGCCGTCGGGAAACGACAAGGTTTGGTGGATCGTCGACCGGCACTTCTGGACTAAAAATGGCAATGCGGCGTCCGTCAGCTCGCAGATTGAGGGCGGGGACCTAGCGCTCTCACGCTGGAGCGAAGTCAGTGCCATCGATCGCGCCTGCAACCGCCAGATGAGTGCGCCGCGTTAACCGCTTGTAAAGTCGTGATGGCCAATTGTCAGGACTGAACCTGAACTCCGAAATCAAAAGTGACCCATGAGTCGGCCGGATTACATCCCGAGTCTTGATGGCCTGCGCGGTGTCGCTGCGCTTCTGGTCGTTGGAGCCCATATTGGCCTTATCTTTCCGATCACAGCTCCGCATCTCGTGACGATGGGCGACGAAGCTGTCGGTTTGTTTTTTGCTCTCAGCGGCTTCCTGATGGCTCATCTTTACGGCTCACGGCCGGTCACGAAAGAAAATGTGCTGGATTTTCTTGTGAGCCGCTTTGCCCGCATCTATCCGGTTTACCTGGTGGCCGTCGTTCTCGTAGCGATGCTGTCGAGCATGCCAAATCTGGATTTTGTTCAGCCGATCGCTGGCGTCACGGATTTTCTGCGCCATGTCTTTCTTCTCGGCTCGAGTGGTGTTTTCTGGTCGATACCACCCGAGATCCAATTCTACCTGCTCTTTCCTGTCCTGTGGCTCTGCCTGGCTCAGCCGCAGCGCTATAGCGGCATGATTGTGGGCCTCACCGTGGTCGTCGTGGTGGATGGCCTGGTTGAATTGCCAGGCCCGGGAATAGTGCTCGTCTCCAAGCTTCCTTACTTTCTTTTCGGCGCACTTGCCGGGATCATGCATTCCCACTGGAACAGATGGATTCCATCCGCCCTCACAGGAATTCTGACGCTTTTCCTTGTTGCGGTGTTTTTCACTTACCGGCATATCTTGCCCGGCTTTTCCCCGGAATTTTGGAGCCTGCAAAGTGCGGTGGCCGCTGCCGTCATTGTCGGGCTCGTCGCTCGACAACCTCCGATCGCAGCAGATGTCCTGGCAGCGGCACCGGTGCGGTTTCTAGGGAAGATCAGCTTTTCGCTTTACCTTTTCCATGTCCCCATCATGTTCCTGGCGCGTCTGACCTTTGATGCCTTGATGCCCGAACCGGCGCTCATCGTGGTGACGCTTTGCATTGCGGTCGTCGGGGCATGGTTCATCCACGAGACGATAGAGGTTCCAGGCCGGCGGCTGCTGGTCCTGATATGGCAGGACAATCGCTGGCGTCCGGTTTCGCGCGAAACTCCGGCCGACCAAATGGACCGCGCAATTCTCGACCTGCAGGAGATCGAAAAGCGCCTGGGGAACGGCGCAACGTCAGCCATGGCCGATCAACGACAAATCTCGACGACGGCCGAGCCCTGGGATGGAGGCGACGGCACGGTCATTCAAGATGATCGCAACGGGAAGCTTCGCGCATAGGTCAGCTAAGTTCTTGGGCGAGTCCGATGAGAAGCCCTCCAGGCCCGCGGATGTAGCAGAGCCGATAGGTGTCTTGATAATCCACGACTTCGCCGACGAGCTGCGCGCCGCGCTTGCGGAGCCTCTCAAGCGTCTCGTCGATGTCATCAAGGGCGAACATGACGCGGAGGTAGCCTAGAGCGTTCACCGGGGCATTGCGGTGATCCGCAACGGCAGGCGGCCTGATGAAGCGGGAGAGCTCGAGCCGGCTGTGGCCATCAGGCGTGCGCATCATGGCAATCTCGACGTGCTGATCGCCCAGTCCAGTCACCCGTCCAGCCCATTCTCCTTCGATCATGGCCCGCCCTTCGAGCTCGAGGCCGAGCTCGCGAAAGAAATCAATCGTCTCTTCGAGGTCATCGACGACGATTCCCACGTTGTCCATCCGTTTGAGCGCCATGTGTCCAATCTCCCAATCTGCAAGGTGTCGTCTAGCATCGACGTCAGCAGGACATTGGGAGTCGGGGCAGACTGTCAAGATAAGGCTACCGGTTCTTCCGCCGCATAGGCTTCATTGAATGCAGCAATGAGTGGCAAGGTGGACCACTCGGTTTAGCGCATAATCCTTCCCGAAAATCGGATTCGATTTTCGGGAAGGATTATGCGCACACTCAAAGTGCCTGCGCGTCCTATTGGACACGCGGCGCTCCAGTGTGCAGCCGGAATGTCGCACCGGCTCCATGCGATGTCGGTGTGCTGCACGGATTCGAAACCGACCTCGCTTAAACTTGCATCCTCGTATTCAGAAGGCGCACCCATGTTTCTCTCGGTATTCGATGTCTTCAAGATCGGTGTCGGGCCGTCGAGCTCGCACACGATGGGTCCGATGTCGGCGGCCAACCGGTTTCTTGAGCTGATCCTCTCGAACGAATGGCCGCGCCCGTCGTCGGGCGCGCAGGTCACAGCCATCAAGGTCAGCCTGCACGGCTCGCTCGCCCATACCGGTATCGGCCACGGCACGGGCAGGGCTGTTATTCTCGGGCTGATGGGCGAGGCGCCCGACAGCGTCGATCCCGACCGGATGGACGGCATCGTCGATGCGGTGGAGCGCACCGGCCGCATCACGCCGGAGGGCCATCCCGCCTATCAGTTCCAGCCGAAGACCGACCTGATCTTCGACAAGAAGCAGCCGCTGCCCGGCCATGCCAACGGCATGGTGTTCTCCGCCTATGACAGGGACGGCCGGCTTCTCGTCAAGCGCATCTATTATTCGGTCGGCGGCGGCTTCGTCGTCACCGACACCGAGCTCGAGCAGATGCGGGCGAAGAAGAACGCGCCCGGCGGCACGCGTGTGCCCTATCCCTTCTCCACCGCCAAGCAGATGCTCGAGATGGCGGAACGCTCGGGGCTGTCGATCGCCCAGATGAAGCGGGCGAACGAGGAGAGCCAGCGCAGCCAAGAGGAACTCGACCAGGGGCTTGACCGTATCTGGGAGGCAATGCGCTCCTGCATCGAGCGCGGCCTCAAGGTCGACGGCATCATGCCGGGCGGCCTCAACGTCAAGCGTCGCGCCCGCAGGATTCACGACAAGCTGGAGGAGGAGTGGCGCAGCAACCGCGTCAATCCGCTGCTCGCCAATGACTGGCTGAGCGTCTATGCGATGGCCGTCAACGAGGAGAATGCAGCGGGCGGGCGCGTCGTCACAGCGCCGACCAATGGTGCCGCCGGCGTCATTCCGGCGACGATCCGCTATTATGAGCATTTCCACGAGGACTGGGACCAGAACGGTATCCGCGACTACCTGCTGACGGCCGCTGCCATCGGCGGCATCATCAAGCACAATGCCTCGATCTCGGGCGCCGAGGTCGGCTGTCAGGGCGAAGTGGGATCGGCGGCGGCGATGGCGGCCGCGGGCCTTGCCGCCGTCATGGGCGGCACGCCGGAGCAGATCGAAAACGCCGCCGAGATCGCGCTCGAACATCATCTCGGCATGACCTGCGATCCGATCGCCGGCCTCGTGCAGGTTCCCTGCATCGAGCGCAACGCGCTCGGCGCCGTCAAGGCCGTCACGGCTGCCTCGCTCGCCATCAAGGGCGACGGCCAGCATTTCGTGCCGCTGGATGCCTGTATCGAGACGATGCGCCAGACCGGCCATGACATGAGCGAGAAATACAAGGAAACCTCTACGGGAGGTCTTGCCGTCAACGTCGTCGAATGCTGAGTTTGTGGACGCTGCATGCTTGGCGCTTGACGCTCGCTGCCAAAAGGATTTCAACGGCAGCATGGCATTGCATCTCATCAAACTCTGTGTCGGCGCCGACTCGATAGACGATCTGCGCGAATGGGTGGCGGAACGCTCGCTGCGCGCCATCGCCGCCGGGCTCGAGCCGCATTCGGTGCATACGACGCGCATGGCGCCGAAGCGTATGGAGGAGCTGCTTGACGGCGGCTCGCTCTACTGGGTGATCAAGGGGCAGGTGCAAGCGAGGCAGAAGCTGCTCGACATCGAGACCTTCACCGACGGCGAGGGGATTTCGCGCTGCCGCCTGATGCTCGGTCCTGAGGTCATCGAGACGGCCGTGCAGCCGAAGCGTCCCTTCCAGGGCTGGCGTTATTACACTGAGGACGACGTGCCGCGCGACCTGACAAGCCTCGGCGCCGGCATTGCCGAAATGCCCGCGGATCTTCGCCGCGAGCTTACGGACCTTGGTCTGCTCTAATCCCTGAAAATCGTAAACGTCCGGTGACATGTTGATCAGCGTTTCAGGGATTGATCCATCTGAACGGATCGGGCGGCCAAGCCCATTCTTCGATAAAATGCTTGAGCCGCTTCGTTTGAAGCCGACACGTTGAGGCTGATTAGATCGACCTCTTCTTCAGATAACCATTTCCGCATGTGATCGAAGAGCGCCGTCCCATAGCCACAACGACGTTCGATTTCATCAACGCCGAACGCCATGATGAAGGCCATCTTTCGGTAGCGGGATCGAGAATGTTCGGACAAGTCCACTATTCGGACGGCATTGATGCCGATTAACCGATCATTCCTTCCGAGCACAAACGTCTTGCAGTTTTCAATGACGCCAAGCAGTTGTTGATCACTGCTGCCAGGCCCATACTCAGCATCACTGGAGCAAACGGCTATTTGACGAAGCAGCCGCAACATTGCAGCAGTATCATCGGCGTTGGCGTCGCGGATGAACATTTATTGACCAACCCTCCACCAGCAAAAGGGGTTGATGATCCTTCCACATTCCAAGGCAATAATTCGTCTATCCTTTTGATGGAGCAATCTCAAAAGCTGCTCTACCGGACGTTACCGAAAGTCGGAGCTGATTTCCGGAAAGGTTATGCATGAATTGAACGTTTTTCGCGCGTCCTTTCGGACGCGCGGCGCTTTGCGATTCAGCGCAGGCGCAGTTGCACCGGCGCACTGCCGTCCGGCGAGGTCACATGCAGATGGATGCGGGCTTCAGGTTGGGAATAGCGCCAGGCGCGTGCACCATGGCACAGCAGCAGATTGATGAGATCCCGGGTCTTCGGAGACTTCGCCTTCGGCCGCTGCAGGCCGATCTCGGCGAGGCGCAAAGCCGCCTCGTGCAGCGGATGCAGAGATGAGCGCCCCTTGGCCGCCGTGCGGCGGTCTGAAGGCATTCCCGGAACATTCTCATTGATCGCCATGGTTTTCCCCGTACGCAATACTGATCGAGTTCAAGAACGGTGGCCGGAAACGCAAACACCGATTCCGGCCGTCACCGATGCCGCCGGCCATTTAGCAGGCAGCAACGAATAGCTCATTGGGCAGCCGCCCAGCACTTGATGCCTGCCTTCTTCAGTGCTTTGCAGGCGTTGACGGCATCGCGCTGATCGTCGAAGCCGCCAAAGCGGGCGCGGAAGAGTTGGTCACCGCCAGCGGCATAGGCGACCGCGAAGGGCTTTGCCGAGGCCAGCGCCTTGCCGGCCTTGCTCTTGGCGCTTTCCAAAAGGTCCATGGCCATCTGCCGGCTCGGTGAGACGCCGACCTGCACCACCCAGCCGGTCGGAGCGCTGCTAGTTGAAGCAGCACGAGTCGGGGAGGGAGTGGTCGACGCAGTGGTGAGGTTATCGACCGACGTCTCGCCCTGTTCCGACGGCATAGATGCGGGCGTCGGCTTTGGTGCGGCGACCGCTGCCTGCGGCTTGAAGGCCATGGTCTTGACCTTGGTCGGCGCCGGCATCGGTTGTGCTACGAGTGGATTGTCGGATTTCGGCGCAGCGGTCTCGGCATAGGCGACCTCGGTCTCGGCGACCTGATAGCGCGCATCCGGCAGCGGGCCTTTGTGCGGCAGGCTGAGATCGGCAGCGGCTGCCGAAACCGGCGGCTGCGCTGCGGTGATGGTCTTCGCCATTTGCTGAGCCTTCTTGGGCTGGACCGGAGCGGGTGTCTCGATCATCGCCGGGGCAGGGGCTGCCTCGGCGATCAGCGCCGACGATCCGCCACGGCTCGATGCCTTCGGCAGATAGGTGGCGATCAGATTGCGCATCTGGGCATCGCGGGCGGGCGTCGAGGCGCCACCCATCACGACGCCGACGATCGACTTGCCATCGACCTGCACCGAGCTTACCAGGTTGAAACCGGCAGCCCGCGTGTAACCGGTCTTGATGCCGTCGACGCCGCGCACTGAACCGACCAGGCGGTTGTGGCTGCGGATCGTCCGGCTGCCGAACTTGAAGGCGCGGGTAGAGAAATAGCCGTAATATTGCGGGAAATGCTGGCGAAGGGCGATACCGAGGCGGGCCTGGTCGCGCGCCGTCGTCATCTGCGCCGTATTCGGCAGGCCGTTGGCATTGCGATAAGTGGTGCGCGTCATGCCGAGCGCATGCGCCTTGGCGGTCATCAACTGGGCGAAGCGATCCTCGCTGCCGCCGCCCAGCATTTCGCCGAGCGCGGTTGCCGCATCATTGGCCGACAGGGTGACGAGACCGAGTATGCCCTGTTCGACGGTGATTGTACCGCCGGCGCGCACGCCAAGCTTGGTCGGCGCCTGTGCTGACGCATAGGCGGAGAAGGGAACCGGCGTATCGAGGCGGATGCGACCCTGCTCCAATGCCTCGAAGGTCATGTAGAGGGTCATCATCTTGGTCAGGGAGGCGGGGTATTGCAGCCGGTCGGCGTTCTCACTGTAGAGAACGTTGCCGGTCTTGGCGTCGACGACGATGCCTGCATATTTCGGATTTGCCGCTTCCGCGTCGGCATTCACCGAATCGACCATGACGATCGTGACGGCCACCGAAAGGATCGCCAGCAGCCTTGCGAAAAAACTGCCGGATCGGGACGATGATACGGAGGAGACTGACCTTGACACTATTTCACTCTTCGCTTGCATTTCAGATATTTGGCGCTTCAGATTTTGGCAGGAACCGCACACCTCCCGCCGCACAGCTCGTCTTTTAAAATTACCGGCTGGGCGTTACCAATCCGTTTATGATGAATCGTTTATTTCGCTGTCCGGGGAGCATTTTACGGTGTTGTTGCAGAACGGTTCACAAGACGCGCGTCTACAAAGGTGCGGATAGCGGCATCAATATGTTCCCACTCGTCGAGATGGCTGCTTGAGAAGCGGTAGAGAACGCTGAGATCCCTGCCGACTTTGATATCGCGCTGACAATCTCCGCCCGCCGCCTTATCCGGGGCTGACGGCAAGATGCAGCGCACGACGTAATCCGGCCCGCCCTTGACGGGCGCCGTCAGCAGCACCTCGTCGCCGTACCCCGCATCGGCGCGAAGACGGTGCAGCGTCAGCCCGTTGCGGAAGGGTTCGGCCGGTCCTTCGAGCAGATGCGAATAGATCGGCTCCAGCCGCCCGGACATGTCGCGCGACATGGTGCTTTGGGTGATCTGCAGGAAAATCAGCCCGGAGGATTGGGCGATATCGTCGAATCGAAGGTGATTTTCCTTCCCGTAACCCTGCATTTCCGGCCAGGCGAGGTAGAGATCAACGCGTTCGGCGGCGCCTTCATGCCTTTGACTCGGGAAACGGATGGCATTCTCGGGGAATTTTACGGTGTCGCGGCCGATGGCTAACTGGATTTCAACCGTGCTGTCGGTGTTGCCGGCAAGCGAGATATGCCGGCCGAACCAGCGGCCGCCGATGCTGATGGCTATGGTCAGGACCGCCAGGACAGCAATCACCGCCATCGTGCGGAGGAGAAACCCCATGGAAAGAAGCGGCTGCTCGTCGGGTGCGCTGCGCGCGGCATGGCTCATGGCGGTTCTTCGCGTTTCGGTCCGCCGCAGGAAGAACATGAGCCGCCGGTGCCGATGATGATTCTCACCGTCATGATCGGACCGGCAGGGTTAACAATTCACTAATGCGCTGGTGGGGAATCCTTAAAGGGGCGAGCCGTTCCCGGGACAGCGGGAACGGCTCTTGGGCACCGGTCGGGGACGGGATGCGGGGACTGACCGGGCCGCAGGCAGCAACCGGCAAATAGCCGGCAGGCTGTTCTTACTTGACGCTACCGACCGCGACGGCGCGGCCATCCTGAAGCTTGGACCAGCGAGCCGGATCGTCGGCGGACTGGCGCTTCAGATAGGTGTATTCGGTGTCCGACCACAGCAGCACCTTGTTGCGCATGTTGTCGAGGATGAAGTCGCCATGATCGGTACGGACCGTCAGCACGGCATGGCCTTCGCCATTCGGCTGCAGCACGACGGTGATCAGCGTGTCGGAGGGCGAGAAGCCGTCATCGATCAGCATCTTACGCTTCAGCAGGGCGTAATCCTCGCAGTCGCCGACGGTGCGCGGATAGGCCCAGCGCTCCTCGACACCGTAGATCTGCTCATCCGTCATCGGCTGGATCGACGAATTGACGGCGTAATTGACCTTGAGAATTTCCTTCCAGCGATCCTCGGTGAGGATGGCCGGTCCGGCATCGCCGCCGACCTCGACACATTCGGTCGGGTTGGCTTTGCAGAATTCGTAGTGTCCGATAGGCGGGCTGGCATTGCCTGCCAGGGCCATGCTGGCGGGCATCGCCTGTCCCGAACCCGCCATTGCCATCATGATCGCACCGGCCAGGAGGCCGCCTTTCAGGATATTCGCAGTTGTCATTGCCGTCTCCCCGTAAGTTGAGGTGACAATGGCACAGACGTTTTTATCCCACGCAAAATTACGTAATAGAATTAAATGCTTAGTTGATTCAAATGCCGTGAAAACTCGACTAAAAACAGATTCGAATTCGCATAAAATTTGACGCGGATTTGTCTGGAAATCGATTAAAATTGTAATCGACGCAACAAGGCTTTCGCCCGCGAAAGGGTTGCGTTGCCGTCCTCATGTTAAGGATTTTCGTTGAGCCGGATAAATTTCAGCTGCCGGCTGGCTATCTGCGGCGGCGTGCCGCCGGCCGACGATGCCGCCGGAATGGGCCGATTCGGCCGGTTCAAAAGCAGAATATCGCTCAGATCTCCGATCCCGGCGGGAAATTATTTTTGAGGAAAATTGCGAAATCGATCGGTGGCAGCGGCAATTGCCGCGCTCATATCGGGATTTGCGGTGGAATGGGCAGCATGCGCAAGGATGTTAAGCTCGCTTTGCGGCCAGGCGCGGGCCAGTTCCCAGGCGGTGACGAGCGGCGCCTCGATGTCGAGCCTTCCCTGCAGCAGGATACCGCGGATGCCGGTGAGCCGCGCCGCGTTCTTCAAAAGCTGGCCGTCCTCCAGCCAGGCGCCATTGCTGAAGTAGTGGGTGATGATGCGGGCCCGCGTCAGCAAATAGGCCGGATCGGCCCAGCGGCGCGGCAGGCCGTGGGGATCGGCGAGCAGAATCGAGGCGGCCTCCCAATCATGCCAGTCGCGCGCCGCCTTGAGGCGCGTTTCCTGGTCCGGATCGTTGAGGAGACGATGATAGGCGGCAACCATGTCCTCGTCTCTTTGCTGGATGCCTGGGGGAGCTGCCTGGCGGAAACTGTGCCATTCTTCCGGAAAGAGCGGCGCCATGCCGCGATAGAGCCAGTCGATTTCCGAACGCCGGGTGGTGGTCACGCCTGACAGGACGATCGCCGCGACGCGCTCCGGATGGGTTTCGGCATAGGCGAGCGCCAGCGTCGAACCCCAGGAATTACCGAAAAGCAGCCAGGTGTCGATGCCGAGATAGGCCCGCAGCCGCTCGATATCGGCAACGAGATGCCAGGTGGTGTTGACGGAGAGATCGGTTTCAGGATCGGCAGCACTCGGCAGGCTGCGGCCGCAATTGCGCTGATCGAACAGAATAATTCGGTAGGCGTCAGGATCGAAGTAGCGCCGCGCCGCGGTCGAACAGCCGGAGCCAGGGCCGCCATGCAGGACCAGCGCCGGGCGACCCGCCGGATTGCCGCAGGCTTCCCAATAGATCAGATTGCCGTCGCCCATATCGAGCTGACCATGATCATAGGGTTCGATTTCGGGATAAAGAGCTGACATGGGCGCACCTGCGATCGAGGCAGGCCTTATCCGTCATATCCGTGACGAATGGATGACGGGCGAGGGCGAGGCATTCCCGGACGCAAAATCACTGCACAAGTTGGGCGACCTCATTGGTGCCGATCGGTGTCGCAGCTTGTTCCACTCATAATATTACCTACCGACTGGGTGGAACGACTTGCGACAGGATTTCGCGCTTGCTTTCCAAAGCCAAATTCGTTGCCGCTTGCAAATCTCGAGCCGTGAAGTGGAAGCTCTTCAACACGACCTGACCGGGTGCGCACCGGACCTGGCAATCGCATTCGATGGAAGTCCGTCGAGAATTGCAACCCGCCACGGAATCCTCGGCAAGGCAGCGCCATTTCGGCGGCCTGTTAAAGGAATTCCCGCAGCGTCTCGCGGGACTGGATCGACAGGAATTCGATTGCCACACCTTCGACGAAATGGCGCACGACGCGACCGCGCATGTTGCCGAGGCGCACGGCCGTTCCGATCGAAGGGCGCATCTCGACGTCGACGGCAGCGCCCGATAGCGAAAGATCCATGATGCGGCAGGAATAGCGCGTGCCGTCCTCGAGCGTCAGCTCGGTCTTTGTGTCGCGTGGCGTCAAACGGTCATGGCGGCGATCCTCGGGCAGGCCGAGTTCGTGCTTGTTGGCAAGCCAGGTGAGCTGGGCCGCGAGCTTCTCGCGCTTCCGGTCGGTGGCGTTGATCGACATGGTGAAGCCGCGGCCATCGATCGTCTGGACATAACCTTCGACGCGGCCGAGATGGTCGATATAGGCGACGACGCGTTCGTTGGCGCGCGGCCGGCCGAGGCAGGTCACGTACATATCGCCAGGCGACATGTCGATCACCATGCATTCGAATTCCTCGTAGTTCGCAAGCATCAGCCGGCCCTGCATATTGATGGGCACGCGCTGAAAAACGCCCTGTTCAGGGCGCGGCGCAGGTCGTTGCGTCTGAGCTGGCTGGAACGAGTGCATCAAAGGGCTTCTTCATGAAAATCACAGAGACCGATCTTTACCCACAATCCATTAACAGAAGGTTGTTTTGCCCGGTCCCAATATAGCGGAAAACGAGTATACGGGCTGTCCTAAAATGGGACCGTCAGCGCGCCTCGGCGCTCAGCAGCTGCGACACCATGCGGCGCATGACCTGCCCGAAATGGATGCTTTTGCCAGCGACGATCCTGTTGATCGGGCGCGGTTCGGCCGGTGCTGCCTTGTCGAATTTTCCGGGCAGCAGGCGGCTGCGGTCGAGCGCCAGGAATTCGAGCGGTACGATCTCCAGCCAGCTCGCGGCCGCTGCCGGCGCGATCGCGCCGAGCAACCGGTCGCAGGCGCCGTCCGGCGAACGCAGCGGCATCATGATAATCTCGAAGGAGGCCTGATGACCGACGGTGCTGTAGCCGGTGGCGTTGAACAGGGCCGGCATGGCATGGTCCATGACGCCCATCGCCGTGCGTTCGATGTCCGCGAGCTGACCATTTGCCCAGAGAGACGAAAAACGTTCGCCGCGCAGGTCACGCCCAAAGAGATCACAGATGCGGGTGCCGGCGAGCCGGAAACCGATGTCTCCGCCCTCGCGCCTCTCAAGAATGAATAGACTCTGGAGAAGATGCGGGACGGCGGAGGGTTCGACCTGTGATTTCAGCGGCGCATCGGCAGCGCCGCGGATACGGTTCCAGTAGTCAAAAATCTCGATGGTCGTTTGCACACGCATTTCACACCAACCTGTCCCATTCCGGAGCATTTTCGGGCAGTCATTGCCCTTACAGGCTCTACCTTGCGGATTTCATGCCAGATCGCGGCCGTTAAGGTTAAGAGATGGTTTCGGTTGAGGTGCAGTGCCCGTCGTGACACTGTCCTGCCATCGCTTCGACTTTCGAAGTTCAGCACAACCCGCCCGGGCCGAGGTCTTTCCTGGAGCTCAGGGTCATGCCGTCCGGCCCTTCGGACGGCTTTTTTTTTGACAGTCGCTCCTGTATGGCTGTGGCCTCAACGAGGCGAAACACAGATGAATGAGCAGACGGCCGAGCCGCACAAGGCGCCCGAACCTCCCGAGGTCCAGCCGCCGGCACGACCGCGTGAACCGGTCTTCAACCTTCCGCCGGCGTTGTTCTTCAGCCTTTGCCTGCTTGGTGTCATCTATGCGGTGCAGGAGCTCCTGCTGTCCGACGATGCGCAGAACTGGCTGCTCTTCACCTTCGGCTTCGTTCCCGCCCGCTATGTGATTCCGCTGTCGCAGCAGGGGCCGGAGCTGTTCTGGACGCCCGTTACCTATTCGCTGCTGCACGGCAGCTTCCAGCATATCGTCTTCAACGCGTTCTGGCTGATGGCCTTCGGCGCGCCGGTCGTGCGCCGCATCGGGACGCTGCGTTTCGTGCTCTTCTGGTTTTTTTCCGCCGTCGCGTCCGCCATACTGCACGCGGTCCTGAACTGGGGAGACGTGACGCTGCTGATCGGCGCATCGGGCGTCATCTCCGGGCTGATGGGCGCCGCCTGCCGATTCGCCTTTCCAGCCGAACGGCGGCCGATGCTGCCTGCGCATCTCAACCCTCGGCTTTCCATCTTCGCGGCGCTGAAGAGCCGTACCGTCATCATCTTCATGCTGCTCTGGCTGGTCGGCAATGCGTTGATCGCCGTCGGCATCCCGCTCGTCGGCGACAGCGACCAAGCGATTGCCTGGGACGCGCATATCGGCGGCTTCGTCTTCGGCTTCCTGTTGTTTTCGCTGTTCGACCGGGCGCCGCGCCCGCCGGTGATGGAACCTGACGGAACCGAGAAGGATGTGTTGCAATCCTGAGCCGGGCAGTGCACGATCGACCTATATCCGTGCCGGGGGGAGAAACCGCCGCGGATGCCTGTGACAAGTGTTTCACGGACATAGGAGGTTAGAATGACCAGTTCAGTCAAAGCAATCCTCGACCTGAAGGGCAGGGACGTCGTCACCGTCGGGCCGAACGCAACCGTCGCCGAGGCGGCCGCCATCCTCAGCAAGAAGAAGATCGGCGCCATCGTCGTCGTCGGCATGGAGAACCGGATTTCGGGCATGTTCACCGAGCGCGATCTCGTGCATGCGATCGCCAAACACGGCAAGGAAGGCCTCGACCAGCCGCTGGCCCAGGTCATGACCGCGAAGGTCTATCGCTGCCATGAGGAGACGACCGTAAACGAGCTGATGGAGCTGATGACCAGCCGACGTTTCCGTCACGTGCCGGTGGAAAGCAATGGCAAACTTGCCGGCATCATCTCGATCGGCGACGTGGTGAAATCGCGTATCGCCGAAGTCGAGCGTGAGGCCGAGGAAATCAAGGCCTATATCGCCGGCTGAGGTTTTCGCCTGCCTCGCTTGACTAACGTCGTCGTCCAAACCCTCACGCTTTCGGACGACGTGCATCAGGGGTTGCTTGCGTAGACTTCCTGCATGCGCTGGATCTCGGGGAGCCGGGCTCTGGCTTCCTCGTAGCCGCGTTCGATCGCCTCACCGGCCCGGTGGAATTCGGAAAGGCCGATATAGCTGAGGCGCGGCTGCAGCGAAATATCCGGTGGGTCGCCGGCAAGGCGGGCGCGGGCGATCCTGTCCTGGATGATGTTGAAGGCCTGCACCATGACGCCGGTCATGCCGAGGCGCGCATAGGGCGCCTCTTCCTGTTTCTGCACTTCCTGGGCCGACAGGCTGGCATTGTGCCGGACGACGGCCGAGCGGCCGTAGAGATCGTAATTGAGATTGACGGCGACGACGAGCGGCTGCTCGTAGGCGCGGCAGACGGAGACGGGGACGGGATTGACCAGCGCCCCATCGACCAGCGTGCGGTGATTGCTGCGCACCGGCTCGAAAATGCCGGGCAGGGCATAGGAGGCGCGCAGCGCCGTGATCAGCGAACCATTGGCGATCCAGACCTCATGACCGGTATTGACCTCGGCCGCGACCGCGACGAACGGCCGGTCGAGATCCTCGACGTTCAGGCCTTCGAGATGTTCCTGCATGCGCTTGGTCAGCCGCATGCCGCCGAACAGGCCGCTGCCGCCGATGGTGAGATCGAGGAGACTTGCGATGCGGCGCATCGTCAGCGAGCGCGCGAAACTTTCGAGTTCATCGAGCTTGCCAGCGAGATAGCAGCCGCCGACCAGCGCGCCGATCGAGGTGCCGGCAATCATGCCGATCTCGACCTTTGCCTCGTCGAGGGCGCGCAGCACGCCGATATGGCCCCAGCCGCGGGCAGCGCCGCCGCCGAGTGCCAGCGCAATCTTGATTTTCTTTTGAGGCGCCGGAGGCGGGAGCATATCGAGCGTGGTCGACATGCCGGAACCGGAACCCTCGCCTTCAGAGCTTTGACGATGCAGACTCCAGCTCAGCATGGCGCTCTCCCCTCCCAGCAGAACACTTGATTTCCGATAGTGTGCCCGATCAGTTTCCAAATGGTATATAGATGCGGTTTCTGGCGCAATAAGGAGCAATGCCGGGGAATTTCAGGCTATTTTCCGTAGACACCCTGCGGATCGAAATGAAGCTCGTCGTCAACGATATCAAGCATCGGCTTTCCGTCTCGAAGCGTGATCGTCCGGTAGAAGCAGGAGCGGCGACCGGTGTGACAGGTGGCGTCGTGGCCGGCGACCTCGACCTTCAGCCAGATGGCGTCCTGATCGCAATCGGTGCGGATTTCCTTCACCGTCTGGAGATTACCCGAGGTCTCGCCCTTCTTCCAGAGCTTGCCGCGCGAACGGCTGAAATAGTGCGCCGTGCCGGTCTGGATGGTCAGCGCCAGCGCCTGGGCATTCATGTGCGCCACCATCAGCAACTCGCCGTCGCCGGCGTCGGTGACGATCGCGGTGATCAGGCCGCGGTCGTCGAAACGCGGCGTGAAATCGCCGGCGTCTTCCAACGCCGACTTGTCCTCGGATGGTTGATTGAAGATCAGTTGACTCATCGCGGCCCTCCTGAGGGAGCCGGTATCAGCGGCTCCGCACCATGGTCATGAAGCGGGCCTGATCGGCCGGCTCAGTCTTGAACGTTCCCGTAAATGTCGTCGTCAACGTGGTCGAGCCCTGCTTCTGAACGCCGCGCATCGCCATGCACATATGTTCGGCCTCGATCAACACGGCGACGCCGCGCGGATTCAGCGTATCGTCGATGGCCCGGGCGATCTGCGCAGTCATCGTTTCCTGCGTCTGCAGGCGGCGGCCATAGATCTCGACGACACGGGCAATCTTCGACAGGCCGAGCACACGCCCGTCCGGCATGTAGGCAACGTGGGCCTTGCCGATGATCGGCACCATGTGGTGTTCGCAATGCGAGTAGAACGGAATATCCTTGACGAGGACCATGTCGTCGTAACCGGCGACCTCCTCGAAGGTGCGGCCGAGCACGTCTTCCGCCGCCATGTCGTAACCGGCAAAAAGCTCGCGGTACGATTTGACGACGCGGGCCGGCGTTTCGAGCAGGCCTTCGCGCGTCGGGTCGTCACCGGCCCAGCGCAGCAGAACGCGAACGGCTTCCTCCGCCTCCTGCTGGGAGGGGCGATCAGAGTCGCGGTTCGTCTGCGGAAAATTCTTTACGATGGCGTCCATGAACAATGGTCTCCTGGTCCGCACCGCGGACCCATCTGTCGGAATCGCCACTGGTCAATCCCATGCGGGAATTCATGCACCTTTGGCAGGCTCCGGGGCTTTCAGGGCAATTTCAACGCCCGTCCGGCACGGTTTCCCAATCAAACTTACACCAGGCCATTGCATTTTCATGGCCTTCGAACGACATACATATAGGAAGACGGCCATTATATGTAAGTATCCTCACACGACACGGTGTGTTTTTTGTTTTGACGACAATAACGCCCTCAGAGAGGCCGATCCGCAGCGATTTTGGAGCGGAAATCCAGCATGGACGATATCTACAACAGCAAAATCCTCGAATTCGCCGGCAATATTCCGCTGACCGGCACGCTTGATGATGCCGATGCGAGCGCCCAAGCCCATTCGAAGCTCTGCGGCTCGAAGGTGCGGATCTGGCTGAAGATGGATGGCGACACCGTGACCGGTTTTGCCCATGACGTGAAGGCCTGCGCGCTCGGCCAGGCCTCGTCCTCTATCATGGCCCGCCATGTGGTCGGCGCCACGTCGGACGAATTGCGCCAGGCCCGCCAGGACATGCTCGCCATGTTGAAAGCGGACGGGGCGGGGCCTCATGGACGATTCGAAGATATGCGTTATCTGCTGCCGGTGCGGGACTACAAGGCCCGCCATGCCTCGACGATGCTGACCTTCGATGCCGTCGTCGATGCGATCGGGCAGATCGAGGCGAAACGGGCGGAAGTTGTCGAGGCGTAACTGACATGTGCGAGTTCTGCGTTCGGCAGGCTGACGATGAGGACGACGGCGGCGCCGCCGGATCGGACAAGCCGCGTGAAAAGGCCGCACGCACTTCCCGCAACTATACCGGTCCGTTCCGCAAGACGCCCGACCGCCTGCTCGGCATGGGGCTGATCCGCCTCTACCAGCTGACGCTTTCCGGCTTTATCGGCAATTCCTGCCGCCATATCCCGACCTGCTCCGAATATGGCTACGAGTCGATCGCCCGCCACGGTCTTTGGGCCGGCGGCTGGATGACGTTGTTTCGCGTCGGCCGCTGCGGCCCGGGCGGCACCAGCGGCCTCGACCAGGTGCCGGAGATGCTCGGCGACAGCTTCCGCTGGTGGACGCCGTGGCGCTATCTCGCCCTCGGGCGGAAGAAAGGGTGAGCGTCGTGACGATGCCCGGCGAATACAGGCGTGCATCGGAAGACTTCGACCATTATCTCGATGATGTGAGAGCCGATACGCTGATCGACAGCCGCAATGTGGTCTACACTATGACCCAAGGGGTCTTTCAGACGTTCCGCCGCCGCCTCGATTTCGCAGATGCACTCCGGTTTGCCGATGTACTGCCGCCGGTGCTGCGCGCGATCTTCGTCTCCGACTGGAATCCCGACGAGGCCAAACGGTCCTTCGAGGATCGTTCGGCGATGACGCGGGAGGTGCGGTCACTGCGCGGTGACCATAATTTTGCGCCCGACACCGCCATCCGAGACGTGGCGATGGCCGTTCGAAAACATGTCGACGCAGCCGCATTTGACAAAGTGCTGAAGACCTTGCCCGACGGCGCAGAGGAGTTCTGGCAGCCATGAGCACCTTCATCGCCCTTCTGCACAGCATTGTCCTGACGCCCGACCGCCGCGTCATCATGCAGGATTTGCGTGCCCTTGCCGAAGAGCTCGGCTATCGCGAGCCGCGCACGCTGGTTTCTACAGGCAATCTTGTCTTCGAGGCCGACGAGATGCGGCCGCACGAACTCGAGACCCAGCTGGAAGAGGCCTTTGAAGAAAAGTTCGGCAAACATGTCGATATCATCGTGCGCAGCGACTGCACCTGGATGGCGCTTTGCAGCACCAATCCCTTCAAGGACGGCAATGGCGACCAGGTCATCGTCCGGGTGATGCGTCTGCCGGTCGATCCCAAGAAGGTGGAGGCGCTGAAACCGCTGATGACGGAGGGACAGCGCATCGCCGTCGTCGGCGGCGATCTCTGGATCGATTTCGCCGGCAAGCCGAGCCAATCCAAGCTGCTTTCGGCGCTGACGACCAAGCGGCTCGGCGTCGGTACGATGCGCAACTGGAACACCGTGCGCGGGCTGACTGAAATGATTATATAGCCCCCGCTTTTTCTTTACTCAGACAGGAAATCTGGCTATCAGGCGGCAGCGCATTCAGCTCCGCGGAGGCGCTTTCATGTCAACCACCCGCATTCGTTGGCGGGACTGGACAAGGAGAATTTCGATGTCCCAAGCTATTTCCCTGACATTTCCCGATGGTTCCGTGCGCGGCTATGATGCCGGCGCAACCGGCCGGGATGTCGCCGAATCCATTTCCAAGTCGCTCGCCAAGAAAGCGGTCGCCGTTGCGATCGACGGCACCGTGCGCGATCTTTCCGATCCCGTGACGGCCGGCAGGATCGAGATCATCACCCGCAATGACGACCGCGCGCTCGAACTCATCCGCCACGACGCGGCGCATGTCATGGCCGAAGCGGTGCAGGAGCTGTGGCCTGGCACCCAGGTGACAATCGGCCCGGTCATCGAAAACGGTTTCTATTACGACTTCGCCAAGAACGAGCCTTTCACACTCGACGATCTGCCGAAGATCGAAAAGAAGATGAAGGAGATCATCGCCCGCAACGCCGCCTTCACCAAGCAGGTCTGGTCGCGCGAGAAGGCGAAACAGGTCTTCGCCGACAAGGGCGAGCAGTACAAGGTCGAACTCGTCGATGCGATCCCGGAAGGGCAAGATCTCAAGATCTATTACCAGGGCGACTGGTTCGACCTCTGCCGTGGCCCGCACATGGCCTCGACCGGCCAGATCGGTTCCGCCTTCAAGCTCTTGAAGGTAGCCGGCGCCTATTGGCGCGGCGACAGCAACAATCCGATGCTGAGCCGCATCTACGGCACGGCCTTCGCCGAACAGTCGGAACTCGACAACTACCTGCATATGCTTGCCGAAGCCGAAAAGCGCGATCACCGCCGCCTCGGCCGCGAGATGGATCTCTTCCATTTCCAGGAAGAGGGTCCCGGCGTCGTCTTCTGGCACGGCAAGGGCTGGCGCGTATTCCAGACGCTGGTCGCCTACATGCGCCGCCGGCTTGCCGGCGATTATCAGGAAGTCAATGCGCCGCAGGTGCTCGACAAGTCGCTGTGGGAAACCTCCGGTCACTGGGGCTGGTATCGCGACAACATGTTCAAGGTAACGGTTGCCGGCGACGACACCGATGACGACCGCGTCTTCGCGCTGAAGCCGATGAACTGCCCCGGCCATATCCAGATCTTCAAGCACGGGCTGAAATCCTACCGCGAGCTGCCGATCCGGCTCGCCGAATTCGGCAATGTCCACCGCTACGAGCCGTCGGGTGCGCTGCACGGGCTGATGCGCGTGCGCGGCTTCACGCAGGACGATGCTCATATCTTCTGCACCGACGAGCAGATGGCCGCCGAATGCCTGAAGATCAACGACCTGATCCTTTCGGTCTACAAGGATTTCGGCTTCGACGAAGTCACCATCAAGCTCTCGACCCGGCCGGAAAAGCGCGTCGGTTCGGACGAGCTCTGGGACCGCGCCGAAAGCGTGATGATGGGAGTGCTGGAGACGATCCAGCAGCAGTCCAACAATATCAAGACCGGCATCGTGCCGGGCGAGGGCGCCTTCTACGGTCCGAAGTTCGAATATACGCTCAAGGATGCGATCGGCCGCGAATGGCAGTGCGGGACGACGCAGGTCGACTTCAACCTGCCGGAGCGGTTCGGCGCCTTTTACATCGACAGCAACTCGGAAAAGACGCAGCCGGTGATGATCCATCGCGCCATCTGCGGCTCGATGGAGCGTTTCCTCGGCATCCTGATCGAGAACTTCGCCGGCCATATGCCGCTCTGGGTATCGCCGCTGCAGGTGGTGGTCGCAACGATCACCTCGGAAGCCGACGCCTACGGGCTTGAGGTGGCCGAGGCGCTGCGCGAGGTCGGCCTCAACGTCGAGACCGACTTCCGCAACGAGAAGATCAACTACAAGATCCGCGAGCATTCGGTCACCAAGGTTCCTGTCATCATCGTCTGCGGCAGGAAGGAAGCCGAGGAGCGCACAGTCAATATCCGCCGCCTCGGCAGCCAGGACCAGGTTTCGATGGGACTCGAGGTCGCCGTCGAGAGCCTTGCCCTCGAAGCGACACCGCCCGACATCCGTCGCAAGGCCGAAGCAAAAAAAGCTAAGGCGGCCTGAACAAATGGCCGGTATCCGACAGCGCCGAACCCGGCGCTGTCGGAAATCTGATATGTAACTGCAGTATTGTCGCCACGAACGGGGAGCGGGTCATCCCGAGGCCGGAGTGCGCTTCAAAGAATTATCCTATGCCAATGATCGCGATCCGCGCCTGAAGCGTTGGTTGATCCGTTCGATCGAAGGGCTTTCGGGCCGCGACCGCTATCTCAGGCTCTACGACATCTGGCGCAGCGACATCATCGGCAAGAGCGATCGCGTGTTCGCGAGGACGCTCGATCTCATCGACGTTTCGGTCGACGTCAAGGGCAACTGGCCACTTCAACCCGTTCCCGCCGAGCCGATCGTCATCGTCGCCAACCACCCCTTCGGTATCGGCGACGGCATCGCCGTGCTGGCGCTTGCCGAACAGCTCGGCCGTCCCTTCAAGGTGCTGATCCACAGCGACCTCCTGAAGATGCCGGAGATGGCGCCCTATTCGCTGCCGATCTCCTTTGCGGAGACCAGGGAGGCGATGGCTGTGAATATGAAGAGCCGGCACGAGGCGGTGCGGCTGCTCAAGGAAGGCACCACCATCATCGTCTTTCCGGCGGGCGGCGTTGCAACCGCCAAGAAGGGATTCGGCCGCGCCGAGGATCTGCCGTGGAAGATGTTTCCGGCAAAACTCATCCAGGCGACGCATGCCAGCGTGCTGCCGATCTATTTCGAGGGCCAGAACGGCCGGCTGTTTCATCTGGCAAGCCAGGTGTCGATGACGCTGCGGCTGTCGCTGCTGATCGGCGAGTTCCGCCGGCTGTCCGGCAGCACGATCACGGCGCATATCGGCGAGGTGCTGACCTGGGAGGCGCTGAGCAGTGGTGCCGATCGCAAGGGTCTGCTTGCCCGTCTCTATGAGGCCGTCTTCTCGATGGCGCCGAAGCGCGCCTTTCAAACGTCTCGGCCGAGCCGAAGCCGCTCGCGGTAAAAATCAATCGAGGCTGGTGTCGTCGCCGCCCTGCGGCACGAGCTGTTCGTAGGAGGGCAGCGGCGCCACCGGAGCCGGCTGGACGCCTGGCGGCGGCGGTGTGCCGACCGGCACCTGCTGCACCGTGCGGGCCGCGCTGACCGGCGGCTGCGGCTGCTGGTCCTTCATCAGAACCTCGACATCGGTGTTCCTGCCGGCGACGACGGTGAAATCGCGCTGGTAGATCTTGTCCTTGTTGCGGGCGACGGCGGAATATCCGCCTTCGGCGAGAACCATGGTCGGGAAGGCGCTGACACTTTCGCCGACACTGTCGCCGGCCGCCGTCAGGATCGACCATGCCGTATCGGCGATCGCCTCGCCGCCGGCGTCGGAGACCAGCTTGAAGGTGATCTGCGCGGCACGATGCTGGATCGTCGCCTCGGTCAGCTTGCCGGCCTCGACCTGGATGTCGGCGCGGATCACGGCGTTGACGCTGCCATATTCAGAAACGATGTGATAGGTGCCGGCATTGAGACGGACGACGGTATTCGGCGAGACATCGGCCACGACGAGGCCGCGCTCGCCATCGTCGCGCACTTCCGAGGAATAGATCGAAAAGCTCAACTGGTCGGGGCGAATGCGGGCGTCGGCGCCGGAGACGGCATTGAGCAGCAGGCCGCCGGCATCGAGCACCATCACCTGCTTGTCGACCTCGCCTTCAGCGGGCACGGTCAGTTTCTTGGTGACCCCGGCGCGGCCGAAGGAGACATTGACGAAATAATCGCCGGGGGCGAGCTGGAAGGCGGCAGGCCCGCCCTTGGCACTGGCGATCAGCGGCAGCTTGCCATCGGTTCCGGCGATCGGGCTGAAGACGTACCAGGAAAGGCCCTCCTCAACCGGCGTGCCGTCCGCCGTCAGCTTGGCTTCCATCGGGACGTCGCGCAGCTTGACCCCTTCAGGCACCGTGCCGGGCGCGATGAAGGCATCGAGCTTCGGCATCTTCGGTGTCGATTCAAGCTGTTTGAATTCCTTGAAGGCATCCTGAGCGCCGGCGCCGAGGGGCATCAATACCATCAGGGCAATGGCAAGGCCGATGCGTGCAAAAGGCAAAATGCCAAACATCTGTTTCGTGAACCGATTGACTTCTGAAATAGCAAAGGTCACTTCAAGACCAACGCGATGGCAAATTCAAGACCCACCCTTTGCAGCAGCATAAAAATGAGAGCTTCTCCCGTATGAAATCCGATATCAAGCTGATCGACTACCTCGCCGTGCGCCGCTCCATCCCCGCTTTTCAGATGTGCGAACCAGGCCCCGAGAAGGCCGAGATCGAGGAGATCCTGCGTCTCGCCTCGCGTGTTCCCGATCACGGCAAGATCGCGCCCTGGCGCTTCATCGTCTATCGCGGAGAGCAGCGCGTGCGTCTCGGCGAGGAGCTTCTGACGCTGGCGCTTCAGACAAAGCCCGACCTTTCCGAAGAGATGATCCAGGTCGAACGCAACCGTTTCACCCGTGCGCCCGTGGTCGTCGCCGTCGTCAGCAAGGCGGGGCCGCATATCAAGATCCCGGAATGGGAGCAAATGATGTCGGCAGGCGCGCTTTGCTTCAACGTCATCCTCGCCGCCAATGCCAATGGTTATGTCGCCAACTGGCTGACGGAGTGGTTCGCCTATGACGAGCGCGCTTATCCGCTGCTCGGCGTCGGGCCCGATGAAAAAGTAGCGGGCTTCATCCATATCGGCTCGACGACATTTCCGGCGATCGAGCGGCCGCGGCCGGAGCTTGCCGATACCGTGACATGGGTCGGCGGAGAAGACTGATGTTCTACACCACCGACAGCAACCGGCATGGGCTCGCGCATGATCCTTTCAAGGCGATCGTGTCGCCGCGCCCGATCGGCTGGATCGGCAGCAAGGGCAGGGACGGATCGATCAATCTGGCGCCCTATTCCTTCTTCAATGCCGTTGCCGACCGGCCGAAGCTGGTGATGTTTTCTTCGGCCGGGCGCAAGCACAGCCAGCGCAATGCGGCAGAGACCGGCGTCTTCACCTGCAATTTCGTCAGCCGCGATCTCGCCGAGAAGATGAACCTCTCCTCGGCGGCGCTGCCCTATGGCGACAGCGAATTCGACTTCGCCGGCCTGACGGCGAAGCCGGCCGAACTGATCGACGCGCCCTATGTCGGCGAGGCTTTTGCGGTGCTCGAATGCAGGGTGACCGAGATCATCGAGCCGAAGACGCTGTCGGGCGAACCATCCGAAAACGTCCTCGTCTTCGGCGAAGTGGTCGGCATCCGTATCGACGAAGCGATCGTCAGGGACGGCCGTCTCGACATGTCGATCGCCCGACCTTTGGCCCGCATGGGCTACATGGATTACAGCGAAGGCAGCGATGTTTTCGAGATGATCCGGCCGAAGACGCAGCAAGGCTGAGCCGAACCCGGCAAGGCGCCCAAAGGCTTAAGAAACATGGTGAACCAATCTTAAACCTTTTGCCGCTACGGTCGCAGCAGTGAATGGAGCGCGAGGGAATCGCGTTCAAATGCTGGGGCGTCGCGTGATCGTAGAAGCTTTCCTTCGTTGGATCGAAACGGCCAAGACCGGTGACCGGGCCCGGGCCGCAAACGCCCTCGGGCGCGCCTATCTACAGTCCGAAATGTCCGCGGACGAGCGGGCGGCGGCCGAAATGGCGATGACCTTTCTTCTCGACGATCCGTCGCCGCGCGTGCGGCTTGCGCTTGCCGAGGCGATCGCCTGGTCGCCCGATGCGCCGCGCAACTTGATTCTTTCGCTTGCCGAGGACCAGCCCGAGGTCGCCTGCCACGCGGTGACCTGCTCGCCGCTTTTGAGCGACACCGATCTCGTCGACCTTGCCGCGCGCGGCAACGGCGCCACCCGCATGCTGATTGCCGCGAGAGCGCATGTGACGCGCCCGGTCTCCGCCGCCCTTGCGGAGGTCGGCGACGAGGAGGAACTGCTCTGCCTGCTCGAGAATGACGGCGCGGTGATCTCCAGCCTATCGTTGAAACGCATCGCCGAACGGTTCGGCGACTGCTGCGATATTCGCAACCTGCTTCTCGACCGCAGCGATCTTCCTGCCGATGCCCGCCAGCTGCTGACCCAGCATGTCAGCAATGCGCTTGTGGGATTGCCGCTGGCGCAGGCGGCGATCGGCCTGCAGCGGCTTCAGCGCATCAGCCGCGAGGCGACCGAGGCCGCCATCGTTTCGATCGCCGGCGATATTGCGCCGCGCGAAATACCCGACCTCGTCCAGCATCTGCGCCTCAACGGCCGGCTGACGCCGTCCTTCCTGATGCATGCGCTTTGTGCCGGCAAGGTGGATTTCTTCGCCGGAGCGATCGTCGATCTGACCGCGTGCAGCGAGCGCCGCGTGCGTTCGATCCTGGCAACCGGGCGCATGCATGCCGTGCGCGCGCTCTATGAGTCCGCCGGCCTGCCGAGGGATATCAGCGTGATCTTCGTCGAGGCGACGATGCTGTGGCGCGACGCCGCCAGAAAAGCACCAGGCAGCGTGCTCGGCAATGTCCGCGGCCGTCTTCTCGAAAAATTCCGCCATCACGACGCGCATGGCGCGATCGGCGAGTTGCTCGACATGGTGGAAAAGCTGCACGTTAACGAGCAGCGACAATCGGCCCGCGTCTACGCGGCGCTTGCGGCGGCTTAGCGCATCGGCCCGAAAATCGGAATCGACTTTCGGAAAGCACGATGCGTAGATTCAAAGTGTTAGAGCGTCCTTTGTGCGTCCGAAAGGACGCACGGCGCTCTAATCCGCCAGCCGCGTCACCACCCAGGAATAGCTGGCGGAGACGAAGTGCACGGGCTTGGTCAGCGTGTCCTTGACGCTTCTGCCCGAGGGGAGGTGGGCGCGGACCTGCCCGGCGATGTCTTCAGCAAAACCGGCAATCCTTCCTGCGGGTTGGGGCGCTGCGACAGCGACCTCGTGCGCGGTGGCTGGCACGGGCGCCGGTTTCGGCGGCTCGGCGGCGGCGACGGCTTTCGGCGCCTCGCATACCGCGATCACCGAGGGATAGTTGACATTCGCATAGGTCTTCAGCCGTCGTTCGGCTTCGACATCGCAAGCGGCAACGGTTTCCCAGCGTTTATCGACCGTCGCGACATAATTGCACTGGCTGATGGAATCGTCGCAGCCGAGAATGGTCATCGCGATCAGCACCGCTTGCATATTCTGCTTCCTTGATTATTGAGCACCTCATCGTCTTAGAGGGCGCAATTCCAACCGAATGAAGGCAAGGGCATTAACTCTTCGTCATATCGGGGAAAACTTGTCCCGCGCCGGCAGAGGGAGCCAACATGTCAGTCACCATCGCTCTTGAACCGCCGCGCCAGGAGGGCGTTATCCGACTTCTCGATCTCTCCGATGACTATGCGCAATCTCTCTATCCTGCGGAGAGCAACCATCTGGTCGACCTTTCCGTGCTGGAGAAACCTTCGGTGAGCTTCCTGGTCGCGCGCAATGGCGATGCGATCGTCGGCTGCTGCGCGCTGGTCGAGACCGGCGACGGCACGGCGGAGATCAAGCGCATGTTCGTCGATCCCGAGGCGAGGGGCCTGAGGATCGCCAGCGGCCTGATGAATGCGCTCGAAGCGATCGCCGGAGAAAAGGGTCTGACGGCGATCCGGCTCGAAACCGGCATCTACCAGCCCGAGGCTATCGCGCTCTACCGCAAATATGGATATCGGGACATCGAGCCTTTCGGCAGCTATCTGCCGGATCCACTCAGCCTTTTCATGGAAAAGCAGCTGCGGTAGCCGGTCTCTTCAGGCATGTTCAGCCTTCGGCGACGCGCGGCATGGTTTTCGGCGAGCCGGGGACCGGCGGCGGGGCCTGTTCGTCGATGATGATCTGCGGTCCGGTTTCGCTCTTGTCGGCGTTGCGGGCTTCGTGGATCCATTCGCGCCAGATGGCGACGATCAGCGCCATCAGCACCGGGCCGATGAAGAGGCCGAGGAAACCCATCGTCTTGACGCCGCCGACGAGGCCGAAGAACGTCGGCAGGAAGGGCAGCTTGATCGGACCGCCAACGAGTTTCGGCCGCAGCGTCTTGTCGACGATGAAGAGCTCGACAGTCCCCCAAACGAAGAGACTGATGCCGGCGACATGCGAGCCGCTCGCCAGCAGATAGATGGAGACCAGCGTGAAGGAGAGCGGCGCACCGCCCGGTATCAGCGCCATCACGCCCGTCAGGACGCCGAGCGTCACCGGCGACGGCACGCCGGCAATCCAGTAGGCAAGACCAAGCACGATGCCTTCGCCGATCGCGATCAGCGTCATGCCCATGACGGTGGAGCTGATCGTCGCCGGCACGACGCGGGAAATGCGCTCCCAGCGATTGGGCAGGATGCGCTCGCCCAGCATGTCGATCTGCTTGGAGAAGGAAAAACCGTCGCGATAGACGAAGAACAGCGCGATCAGCATGAAGAGCAGCGTCAGCAGCAGGTGGAAGGCGCCGCCGCCGGCCGCAAGCACGGCACGGTATATGTTGCCGATATTGGCGCCGCTGACCGCCTGGATGACTTCGCCGAGTGCGCCGGGACTGCCGATATATTTTGTCCAGACTTCATCGAGATAGGCGCCGGCCCAAGGCAGCGCGACGATCCAGTTGGGTGTCGGGGCGCCGGCGCGGTTGGCGTGGATTGCCCAGGCGACCCAGGTGCGCACTTCGCCCGTCGTATAGGTGACCGCAAGCCCGATCGGGATGACCAGGAAGGTGATGATCAGGATGATGGCGATGGTCGCGGCGATCGTCGTATTGCCGCCGACGCGGGCAAGAAGCTTGCGGTAGAGCGGCCAGCTGGCAAAACCGATGACGAGGGCTGCGAGCACCGGCACGAGGAAGCCGTAGAAGAAATAGACGCCGGCAGCGACGACCAGGACCAGCAGCCAGCGCGCCGCCGAAATGGAGGGAATCAGCGGCGTGCGCGTCTGCGCCGACGATCCGAGCCATCGCGGTTCATGATTGCTTTTCTGACGGTCGAACACACCCACGCGCGCCTCTTCTTTTTCTTGTACTCTGGTTATGGGCCATCACCCCGGCGGTTTCAAGGTCCGCACCATGAAAGCGTATTCAAACCGTCGCTATTCGACCCTCAGATCCGGACGTCTTACTGCTGCGGGCGGTTGAGAACCTTGAAGGCATAGAATTGCGTCTTTTGGCTGGCTGAGAAATTATTGTCGGAGCCGAGAATGAGAACATCGGTGCCGTCCTTGGCCTTGCCGAGCGACATGGCCTCGATATTGTCGGGAACGAGGCCGATCGCCCTCAAATCGAGGACCTGGCTCTTGCGGACGGGGACGACGCGCTGGTCGTTTTTGGCGAGCGAAGCGATGGCGGATACATCGGTGGCACCAGTCAGATCCATCATCATGATCTTGATGTTGTTGCCGAAGCCCTGGGCATAGCTGCGTTCGACGGCGAGCAGGCGGTGATCGTCGAGGGCAAGCATCTCCGACATGCCGTTGTCATTGCCGCCATCGGCCTTGGTGGCGGCCTGCGGGATCGGCGAGACCGGGTAGACATATTCAGCTTTCGGCTCGCCGGTGGCGCCGTCGTAGCGGACGATGCGCGACAGGCTGCCTGACGTCAGCGAGGATTTCGGACCATCCTGGTAAAGGGCCGCTTCGACACCGACGAAAACGTCGCCGGAGGGCGCGATGGCGAGATCTTCGAAGGCGAGGTTGTCACGGATGCCGGTCGACTTGTCCGCGGTCGGCGCAAAGCCGTCCGGAAGCTTGAATTCGCGGACGAAGGAACCGTCCGACGACGCGACGCGGACGAAGGGCGCCAGCAGCGCCTTGCCGTCGCCTTCGCTGCCCCAATAGATGCCGTCCTTGCCGAGGCGGATCGACTCCGGATCGACGGTCCGGGCAGCGAAGGGCTCGCCGTTCTTGTCCTTCAGCGTCACCTGCTTGACGACCGAAACGCCCTTGAGGCCCGACGCGTCGAGATCGACGTCGAGTTCATAGAAGCGGGCCGGGCCTCTTTCCGAGCGGTCGTCGCTGATGGCAATATAATGGCCGGTGGCGGCATCGAAATCGAGCCCGGAAATGCCGCCGAACTCAACGCCGTTTTCCAGGTGGCCGGTTGGGATGACGAATTCACCGAGATAGGAGAGGGAGATACCGGCTGCGCAATCGCCGAAGGGGCAGGCGGTCTCGAAGGTGGCGCCGATATCGGTGGCCCCAATATCTGTGGTGCTGGCGGTGACGGTGCTGGACAGGAGAACGAAAGCGGCAGCCGCGAGAAAACGCTTGGTCATGACAAATATCCGGCAAGGGTTAAAAACGGTTCGACCGGCGCCAATGCTCCCTTGGGAGCACGCCGACCGCTTCATGCGCCGGTTGTTTGACGGAGTTGTTACGGTTCTTCGTCAGTTCCGTGAAATCGTGAATGCTAAAATGCGGTGCGTCGAACCTGTGTCTATCCGACCGTTCGGCGCGCTCGATGGCATATTCTAGATATCGAGGTTCTCGGCGAAGGCCGCGCGGTCCTGGATGAAGCGGAAGCGGGCTTCCGGCTTGGTGCCCATCAGATCGTCGACGGCGGCGCGCGTGCCTTCGAAATCCACCTCGTCGATCAGCACCTTGAGCAGGGTGCGCTTGGACGGATCCATGGTGGTTTCCTTGAGCTGGGCGGGCATCATTTCGCCGAGGCCTTTGAAGCGGCTGATCTCGACCTTGGCCTTGCCCTTGAACTCCGTCTGCATCAGCTCGGCGCGATGATTGTCGTCGCGGGCATAGGCGGATTTCGCCCCTTGGGTGATCTTGTAAAGCGGCGGCACGGCAAGGAAGAGATGGCCGCCGCGCACCAGCTCCGGCATCTCCTGATAGAAGAAAGTGATGAGCAGCGAGGCGATATGGGCGCCGTCGACGTCGGCATCGGTCATGACGATGATGCGCTCGTAACGCAGGTCTTCGTCGCGGTATTTCGACCGCGTGCCGCAGCCGAGAGCCTGGACGAGATCGGCGAGCTGCTGGTTGGCGCCAAGTTTTTCGCGGCCGGCGCTGGCAACGTTGAGGATCTTGCCGCGCAGCGGCAGAATTGCCTGATTGGCGCGGTTGCGCGCCTGCTTGGCCGAACCGCCTGCCGAATCACCCTCGACGATGAAGAGTTCGGCGCCTTCAGCGGTGTTCTGCGAGCAATCGGCGAGCTTGCCGGGCAGGCGCAATTTGCGCACCGCGCTCTTGCGGTTGACTTCCTTTTCCTTGCGGCGGCGCAGGCGCTCCTCGGCGCGCTCGATCACCCAGTCGAGCAGCTTGGCCGACTCGTTCGGATTGTCGGCGAGGTAATGGTCGAAGGGATCGCGCAGCGCGTTCTCGACGATGCGCTGCGCCTCGACGGTCGCAAGCCTGTCCTTGGTCTGGCCGACGAATTCCGGCTCGCGAATGAAGACCGACAGCATGCCGACGGCCGAGATCATCACGTCGTCGGTGGTGATCTGCGCGGCGCGCTTGTTCTGCGTCAGCTCGGCATAGGCCTTCAGGCCCTTGGTCAGCGCAATGCGCAACCCCGCTTCATGTGTGCCGCCTTCGGTCGTCGGGATGGTGTTGCAATAGGAATGCACCTGCGGATCGCCGCCATACCAGGTGATCGCCCATTCCATCGAGCCGTGGCCGCTCACCTTCTCCGTCTTGCCAGCGAAAATCTCGCGGGTGACGGTGAACTCCTTGCCCATCGTCGCCTGGAGATAGTCCTTGAGGCCGCCGGGGAAGTGGAAGACGGCCTTGTCAGGGACCTCGGAGCCTTCGGGCAGCACGCCCGCCTCGCAGCTCCAGCGGATTTCGACGCCGCCGAACAGATAGGCTTTCGAGCGCGCCATGCGGAAGACGCGGGCGGCATCGAACTTCATGTGATCCCCAAAGATCTGGGGGTCGGGATGGAAGCGCACGCGGGTGCCGCGGCGGTTGTGAACGTCGCCCAACTCTTCGAGACCGCCCTGCGGCAGGCCGCGGGAGAAGCGCTGGCGGTAGAGCTTGCGGTTTCGCGCCACCTCGACTTCGAGGTCGTCGGAAAGCGCGTTGACGACCGAAACGCCGACGCCGTGCAGGCCGCCCGAGGTCTCATAGGCCTTGCCGTCGAATTTACCGCCGGCATGCAGCTTGGTCATGATGACTTCGAGCGTCGACTTGCCCGGTACCTGCGGATGGTTCTCGACCGGGATGCCGCGGCCGTTGTCGGAGACCGTCAGGTAACCCTCTAGGTCGAGATAGACCTCGATGAAATTGGCGTGCCCGGCGACCGCCTCGTCCATCGCATTGTCGATGACTTCGGCAAAGAGGTGGTGCAGCGCCTTTTCATCGGTACCGCCGATATACATGCCCGGGCGCATGCGTACCGGTTCGAGGCCTTCGAGGACGCGGATCGACGAGGCGCCGTAATCATCCGAGTTCGAGGCGGCAGGTCCCGGGCGCGCTGAGGCCCCGGCAGCAGGGGGTGCTGCGGCGACCGGCGCAGCCGGAGCCGGCGGCCGTTCGGCCGGCACGGCAGGCTTCTGCGCCTCCTCGCGTTTTTCAGAGAGGGGCATTCCGGAAAAAAGGTCGTTGCTATCGTCCATGGAGCCGTTCAGATCTTCATCCTGTCTTAGGTCTGGCTTGGGCGGGCATCCGCCGCCGACCCAAAATCACCGCATTTCATGCCACGTTTGCGAATCAGGCAGATTTTGCCAGAAAGCACCTCTATACGCGACACCGCCTGATTTGGCGGGATTTTCCCAAATGATTTGCGTTGCCGGGCGCGGAATGGCAAGCGGCGGCAGGCTTCAGGAACCATCCGAATGCGAATGTCCACAAGTCATTGCACCATCTTCACCGCAATTGCGGCGTTTTTCTTGTCCGCGGCCGTCCTCTCCGCTGCTGGCCCGGCGCAGGCAGCCGATGCTTTGCCGCCTTTCAAGGACGATCTGTTTTCGAAGCAGACCGTGCTGCAGACAGGCGACGACGGCACCTTCGAGGTCATCGACTATGACGAGATGCGCGATATCAACGGCCGCGACCAGATCCCGCAAAAGCGGGTGCAGCAGAAATATGTGACGCTCGGCATCCGCAACGCGCAAGCGGACGAGACGCTGTCTCTCGACGGCATCAAGCTCGATGTCACCAGGGTGGGACCGGCCGGGAATGCCGCCTTCACGGTGATTTTCATCCATGGGCGCGATGGCGACCGGCGGCTCGGCGCCAACGACTACAGCTTCGGCGGCAATTTCAACCGGCTGAAGAACCTCGTCGCCGGCAATGGCGGCGTTTATTATTCGCCGACGGTCAGAAGCTTCGACAGCAGCGGCGTTGCGGCGATCGCCGGCCTCATCCGCTATGCCAGCGCGCAATCGCCCGGCCGGCCGATCATCCTTTCCTGCGCCTCGATGGGCAGCCAGGTCTGCTGGGGCATTGCGCGCGATGGTGACAGCGTCAAGCGGCTGAAGGGCATGCTTGTTATGAGCGGGGTGACCGATCCCGATTTCACCAGGAGCGCCTTCTACAAGGCGAAGCTGCCGCTCTGGTTCGCCCACGGCAGTCGCGACCCGGTCTATGCTGCCGCTAACCAGCAGGCGCTGTTCGAAAGCCTGCACAAGGCAAAATATCCGGCGCGTTTCACGCTGTTTCAGACCGGCAATCACGGGACGCCGATCCGGATGATCGACTGGCGTAAGGTGTTGAACTGGATTCTGGCCGGCTAAGGCATATCGCGAAAAACTGTGCGGCGGTTTTTGCGATAACGACATGCGTAATAATACCGAAAGGGCGGTTTTCGGCAGAAATATGCGCGGGATCGACGAGATTCCCCTTACGTCAAGGGCATGATGCTTTTCTTTGCTGCAAGCTTTTGATATTGCCCAAGGCATATGCAGATTGTGGAAGGCCAGCATGACCCCTGACGTGCGCCCGCTTGTGGCGGGAAACTGGAAAATGAATGGCATGCGTGCCTCCCTGGATCAGATCAAGGCGATCGCCGAGGGTGTTCGCCCGCCGCTGGCCGACAAGGTCGAAGCGCTGATCTGCCCGCCGGCGACGCTGCTCTATGTGGCGACGGCACTGTGCACCGACAGCCCGCTGGCGATCGGTGCTCAGGACTGCCATCAGAACCCATCCGGTGCGCATACCGGCGACATCTCGGCCGAGATGATTGCCGATTGTTTCGGCACCTATGTCATCGTCGGCCATTCCGAGCGGCGCACCGACCATGCCGAAACCGATCATCTGGTGCGCGCCAAGGCGGAGGCTGCCTTCGCCGCAGGGCTGACGGCGATCATCTGCATCGGCGAGACGGCGGATGAACGCCGGACAGGCCAGGCGCTCGACGTCATCAAGCGCCAGCTTTCCGCCTCGGTTCCGGACGGCGCCACCGGCGAGAGCACAGTCATCGCCTACGAGCCGATCTGGGCGATCGGCACCGGCGTGACGCCGACATCAGGTGATGTCGAAAAGGCGCATGCCTTCATGCGGGCAGAGCTTGCGGCCCGCTTCGGCGACGAAGGCCGGAAGATGCGTCTTCTCTATGGCGGCTCGGTCAAGCCGGCCAATGCCCATGAGCTGATGGGCATTGCCAATGTCGACGGCGCGCTGATCGGCGGAGCGAGCTTGAAAGCGGCCGACTTCCTCGCCATCTACCGAGCCTATGAGGCGCTGCTCGCCTGAGGCATTTTTTACTCCTGGGTTTATTCCCGAGTTTATTCCGGGCTGAAGGGCTTGGAATAGATGAAAGCCTCATGTAAAGAGCCGCCAGAATTCTTACTTATGTCCGTCTCCAGGCGGGCAGGACTGGACCCATGCAGACCGTATTGATTGTCATCCATCTCATGATCGTGCTCGCCCTTGTCGGCGTCGTGCTCATCCAGCGCTCGGAAGGCGGCGGCCTCGGCATCGGCGGCGGTTCCGGCTTCATGTCGGCCCGCGGCACGGCCAATGCGCTGACGCGCACGACCGCGATCCTTGCGACCCTGTTTTTCCTGACCTCGCTCGGCCTCGGCATCCTGACGCGTTACGAGGGCCGACCGAGCGACATTCTCGACCGCATTCCGGCAACAGGCGGCCAGGGTAACGGTATTCTCGATTCGCTCGGCGGCGCGCAGGCTCCGGCAACCCCGCCGGCCGGCAACGGCGTTCCGAGCAGCGGCGCGGCAGCACCCGCACCGCAGGCTCCCGCCGCTCAGGCGCCAGCAACTGGTGCTCAGGCCCCGGCGGCCACCGCGCCTTCAACGACCGCCCCGGCAACGACCGCCCCGGCAACGACTGCCCCGGCAACGCCCGCAGCTCCGGCCGCGCCGGCACCGGCTCAGCCCTCCGGCGTCCCGACGGGACAGTAAACCGGTCTTCGACATAAACCGCCGGCAGGCCCTCGGGTCTGCCGGTTTTCTTTTGTTCAGATTCCTGCGCCACGCATCGAAAGTTCTGGAAAAGAATTTTTGGGCTGGTGGAATCGTTTTTGAAAAGGTATCCGGTGAATCCCATGGCGCGATACGTATTCATCACTGGCGGCGTGGTTTCCTCTCTCGGAAAAGGAATTGCGGCCGCGGCTCTCGGAGCGTTGCTGCAGGCCCGTGGATATCGGGTTCGGCTTCGCAAGCTCGACCCCTATCTAAACGTGGATCCGGGCACGATGAGCCCGACCCAGCACGGCGAGGTCTTCGTCACCGACGACGGCGCGGAAACCGATCTCGATCTCGGTCACTACGAACGCTTCACGGGGCGTTCGGCGACCAAGACCGACAACATCACCACCGGCCGCATCTACAAGAACATCATCGACAAAGAACGACGCGGCGACTATCTCGGCGCGACGGTGCAGGTCATTCCGCACGTCACCAACGAGATCAAGGATTTCGTCATCGAGGGCAATGACGACTACGACTTCGTCATCTGCGAGATCGGCGGCACGGTCGGCGATATCGAAGCGATGCCGTTCATGGAGGCGATCCGCCAGCTCGGCAATGACCTGCCGCGCGGCACTGCCGTCTACGTCCATCTGACGCTGATGCCCTATATTCCGGCGGCCGGCGAGCTCAAGACCAAGCCGACGCAGCATTCGGTCAAGGAACTACAGGCACTCGGCATTCATCCCGATATCCTGCTGGTGCGCGCCGACCGCGAAATTCCGGAAGCCGAACGCCGCAAGCTGTCGCTGTTCTGCAACGTTCGCCCGTCCGCCGTCATCCAGGCGCTCGACGTCGCCAACATCTATGACGTGCCGATAGCCTACCACAAGGAAGGCCTCGACGACGAAGTGCTCGCGGCCTTCGGTATCGAGCCGGCGCCGAAGCCGCGGCTCGACCCGTGGGAAGAGGTCTGCAACCGCATCCGCACGCCGGAGGGCGAGGTGACGATCGCGATCGTCGGCAAATATACCGGCCTCAAGGATGCCTATAAGTCGCTAATCGAGGCGCTGCATCACGGCGGCATCGCCAATCGCGTCAAGGTCAATCTTGAATGGATCGAGTCGGAAGTCTTCGAAAAGGAAGATCCGGCGCCCTATCTCGAAAAGGTGCACGGCATCCTCGTACCCGGCGGCTTCGGTGAACGCGGTTCGGAAGGCAAGATCCACGCTGCCCGCTTTGCCCGCGAGCGCAAGGTGCCGTATTTCGGCATCTGCTTCGGCATGCAGATGGCGGTCATCGAGGCGGCGCGCAATCTCGCCGACGTGTCAGGTGCCTCCTCGACCGAATTCGGCCCGACGAAAGAGCCGGTGGTCGGCCTGATGACCGAATGGGTCAAGGGCAACGAGTTGCAGAAGCGTACGGCAGCCGGGGATCTCGGCGGCACGATGCGCCTCGGCGCCTACAAGGCGGCCCTGAAGAAGGGCACGAAGATCTCGGATATCTACGGTTCCACCGATATTTCCGAGCGTCACCGCCACCGCTACGAGGTCAATATCGACTACAAGGACCGGCTCGAGAACTGCGGCCTGGTCTTCTCCGGCATGTCGCCGGACGGCGTGCTGCCGGAGACGATCGAATATCCCGATCATCCCTGGTTCATCGGCGTGCAGTACCACCCGGAACTGAAGAGCCGGCCGCTCGACCCGCATCCGCTGTTTGCCAGCTTCATAGAAGCGGCGACGGAACAGAGCCGTCTCGTCTGACGACTGACAGCACCAGATCGCGTTGTTTGAGGCGCGATCTGGATAACATCCATGCCTGCGCTAACTTGCCGGCATGACCCCTTCACGCAGCACGACCGTCTCACGATTCATCGCAGCGCCGCGCGAGCGCATCTACCGCGCCTTCCTCGATGCAGATGCGGTCGCCACCTGGCTTCCGCCTGATACCATGAAGGGCATCGTCCATGCCTTCGAGGGCAGGGAAGGCGGCGCCTTCAGCATGTCGCTTGTCTATCCCGACGACGAGACATCGCAGCCGGGCAAGACCTCCGACAAGACAGACAGGTTCGAAGGCCGCTTTGCCAAGCTCGTGCCGGATGAACGAATCGTCTGGGCAACGGTCTTCAATTCCGAGGACGAAGGTTTTTCCGGCGAGATGACCGTCAGCACGATGTTGTCGCCTGCGGATGGAGGCACCGATGTTGCGATGGTCTGTGACAATATTCCCTCCGGGATCCGCCTCGAAGACAATGAGGAAGGGTGCCGCTCGACGCTCGACAAGCTGGCCGCTTTCGTCAGCGGTTGAGAATCGGCGGCAGGACATGCTGCCGCCGAATTCAACCTTCACGCAGCCGCTGGCAACGGCCCGATATAGACCGAGCGTGGCCGGATCAACCGGCCGTCGAGTGCCTGTTCGCGCGCATGCGCCAGCCATCCGACGGTGCGGCCGATCGCGAAGACGCCGGTGAAGGCCTCACGCGGAAAGGCGAGCGCTTCGAGCAGCAGCGCGGTATAAAACTCGACATTGACGTCAAGCGGCCGGTTCGGCTTGCGCGCCTTCAGGATCGTCAATGCAGCGACCTCCACGGCTTCCGCCAGCGCACTGCGGGCGCTGTTTACCTGTCCGGTTGATATCAGCGGCTTCAGCGCGCCCTTCAGCGCATCGGCGCGCGGATCGCGGACGCGATAGATACGGTGGCCGAAGCCCATCAACCTGTCGCCGCGATCAAGCGCTTCACCGAGCCAGTGGCCGGCATTCTCCGCGGTTCCGATCGCATCCAGCATGTCGAGTACAGGACCGGGCGCGCCGCCATGCAGCGGCCCTTTCAGCGCGCTCAGTGCGGCGAGCACGGACGAAGTGAGGCCAGCCTGCGTCGAGGCGATGACGCGCGATGCGAAGGTCGAGGCATTGAGGCCATGGTCCGATATCGTCACGAGATAGGTATCGAGTGCTGCTGTCTGCTCCCTGGTCGGCAATTTTCCGGTCAGCATACGCAGGATATCGGCCGCCTGCGGCAGCGAGGCGTCGGGCGCGATCGGTCTTTTGCCGCGTTGCTTGCGAAGGATCGCCGGCAGGAAAACTGCGGGCGCAGCCAGAAGCCTGAGCGCGGTATCGAAATCCTCGCCGTCGGGCAGCCGGGCAATCAGCGCCCGCATTGCATCGACCGGAGGCAAAGCGAGCAGGGCGGCGTCAGCGGCCTTGATATGGTCGAAAACCCTCGTTCGCGCCTGCGCCAGCCAGGCGCGCACTTCCGCTTCGTCGAAGCTCTTTTCCATCAGCCCATCGAGCAACAGGGCGGCGACGCCTTCATAGGTGCCGTCTGCAACCAGATGTTCCAGCGATACGCCGCGGATGACCAGTCGTCCCGCTTCGCCATCGACATCCGAAAGCTGCGTTTCGGCAGCAATGACATCTTCCAAGCCGTTTTTCATGTTGTTTTCTCCTTTACGACCGGGATGATCGAACCTAGTCTCATTGACGTCAATCTTGATGCAATTGATCAATGTGAGGTTCCGATGTCGTGGCTGACTGCCGAGGAGGCGTTGCGGACGCTGAAGACCAAGCCGCAGACGCTCTACGCCAATGTCAGCCGCGGGCGCATCCGCGCCAAGGCGGATCCCGCCGACCCGCGCCGCAGCCTCTACCAGGCTGCCGACGTACAGCGGCTTGCCGAACGCCATGCCGGCCGCCGCAAGACCGAAACCGTCGCCGCCGAGGCGATCCGCTGGGGCGATCCGGTTCTGTCCTCGGCAATTTCCACCATCATCGGCGGACGGCTTTTCTATCGCGGAAAAGATACGGCCGGTTTCGCTGAAGTCGCGACGCTGGAGCAGACGGCGACGCTGCTCTGGAACGGTGCGGAGCCACTCTCCCCCGGCAGCGAGACCAGACATGCCTCTCCGTCGCTTCAGGCGGTGTTCCTGGCGCTGGCAGGGCGAGTGACATCGGATCTGCCGTCGCTCGGCCGCTCGCAGGCAGCACTTCGGCGTGAAGCAAGCCGGGTTCTCTACACAGTAGGCGATGCGCTGGCGCCTGGGTCGTCGGACCGGCCGCTGCATCTGAGGCTAGCAGCAAGCTGGCAGCGGCCGGAGGCTGCCGATTGCCTGCGCCGCGCGCTGGTGCTGCTTGCCGATCACGAACTCAACGCATCCGCCTTCGCGGCGCGGGTCACGGCATCGGCGGGTGCAGCCCTTTCAGCCACCGTGCTGTCTGGTCTGGCGACGCTGACAGGGCCGCTGCACGGCGGCGCCTGGCAGGGCGTCGACGCTTTGATCGAGAACGCCTCCACTCTTGGGGCGGCGCAGGCGATTCGCCGCACGCTTGCCCAGGGCAATCGCCTGTCGGCCTTCGGTCATCCGCTCTATCCCGATGGTGATATCAGGGCCTTAGCGCTGCTGTCGCACCTCCCCCTTCCGCCGCAGTTTGCCGAAGTCCGGGAAGTGGGCGAGGAGATGGTCGGCGAGAAGGTCAACGTCGATTTTGCGCTTGCCGCAATGGCCGCCGCCTTCGATCTCCCAAGGGAGGCGCCGATCATCATTTTCTCGCTTGCCCGTTCAGTCGGTTGGCTTGCCCATGCGATGGAACAGATCGACAGCGGCGAATTGATCCGGCCGCGGGCGCGTTATACCGGGCCGGAGCCTGAAACGGATAATAGAACGTAATAATTCCGCCGGCGATTGCGTCGGTTTGCTTTTTTTGCCTAGGGAAATATTTGAATTCGGCTATCATCCCTCATATGGAAGAAGACGGTTGGCGGGCGCTTTCGAAAAGAACTGTTCCGCACGGTCAAGGGGACTTTCCATGAATACGACGCTTCGCAGCATACTTGCCGCCGCACTCGCTCTCGGCCTCATTCCGCATGGGGCGGCCTTTGCGCAGTCTGCCGGCTGCACGGTATCGCGTGATGCCGACGCCCGCCAGGTGCTCAGTTGTCCCGGCGGCGTGACGGTGACAGCGGAAGCCGGCGCGGCCTACAGCCTTGTCGACCGCAACCGTGACGGCAGTCCCGATTCGGCATCGCTGCGCCGCAAGGCCATTCTTGTCGATGTCGATAACACCCAGCACGCTGGTGGTTTCCAGGTCGTGACGCCGCAGGCGATCGCGGCCGTGCGCGGCACCCAATGGGCCGTCGATGTCGCAGGCGGCCAGACCTCGGTGCTGGTCGTCAGAGGCAGCGTCGCAGTTCGCCGACCGGCCGGCGAGCCGGTGGTGCTGTCGCCGGGCGAGGGCGTCGACGTTACCGCCGGAACAGAACCCCTCGTCGTGCGTCGCTGGCCGGCGCCGCGCGCCGCTGCCCTTCTTGCCCGTCTCGGCCAATAAGTCCCATGAACCATCGCCTGCTGACTGTGATCGCGCTGCTGCTCGCCGGTCTTTGGGGAGCTGCGCTCGGCTATACCAATCTCCATGCCGGAAGTGGCCTTCTCGACCGGATGGAGGCCTCGCTTGCCGATATCCGCAGCGCCATCGTCGGGGCGAAGACACCGCCTCCCGTCGTCTCGATCGTCGCGATCGACGATCGCACCGCGGCAGCCCATGGCTATCCGCTCGATCGGGCGACACTTGCGCGCCTCATCGTTGCGATCAACGCGTTGAAACCGAAGGCCCTGGCGATCGACATTCTGCTGGTCGATCCGGGGCCGGAGGCGGGTGACGCGGCGCTGACTGCCGCCCTTCGCCAGGGGCCAAGCGTGATTGCGGCCGCGGCCACGTTTGCGCAAAGCAGCCAGCGGGTCACCGATGCGGCCGAGGATCCGCTTGCCGCCATCCCGGAGGCAAACCAGCTGCTGTTGCCGCTTCCCCGCTTTGCCGAGGCCGCCGCGGTAGGTATTGTCAATGTCGCAACCGACCAGACCGGCACGCCGCGCTTCATTCCGCTGATCTCGCGTGCCGCAGACCGGCTGGATCCGGCTTTTCCGCTGCGTGCCGCGTCGGTGGCGCTCGGCGTCGATCCCACCATCGAACGCGACGCCATCATGCTCGGAAAGCTGCGTATTCCCACTGATATCGGCCAGCGCCTGCCGGTGACATTCTATGGCGGCCACGGCAGCATCGCCACCTTCAGCGCCGCCGATGCGCTGGATGGCAAGCTTTCGGCGGATGCGGTGGCAGGCCGCATTGTCGTCATCGGTTCGACTGTCACCGGCGGCGGCGACGTCTTCCCGACGCCGTTCGATCCCGTCATGCCCGGCGTCGAGGTGATGTCGACGGCGATCACCCATCTTGTTACCGGTGACGGCATGGTGCGCGACCGCAGGATGCGGCTGATCGATGCCACCACCGCCGTCGGACTGCCGATCGCGCTCGTGTCGCTGGTCGCCTGGCGCCGGAGCGCGGCAGGTTATGTCATCATCGTGCTGACCCTGATCGTCTGGGCGATGCTCAATCTGTCCGCCTATGCGCATGGCTACTGGCTGAGTGCGGCGCTGCCGATCGCCGCGGCGCTGCCGCCGGCGTTGGTTTATGGCGCGGCCGAACTCTGGCTCGACCGCGGCCGCGCCCGCCATTATGCCGAGCAAAGCGCGCTCCTGCAGCGCATCGAGGCGCCCGGGCTCGGCGAGTGGCTGGCGCGCGATCCGAATTTCCTCGCCGCGCCAGTGCGCCAGAATGCCGCCGTCATCTTCATCGATCTCTCGGGCTTCACCGGCCTCAGCGAAAAAGTCGGGCCGGTGGCGGTGAGCGAGATGCTGAGCGGCTTCTTCGAATTGGTCGACGAGGAGGCGCGCGCCCATGGCGGCGCCATCACCAGCTTCATGGGTGACGGAGCGATGATCTTGTTTGGCCTGCCGGAGCCCGCCGATGACGATGCCGCCCGCGCTGCCGCCTGCGCGGTCAGTCTGTGCGAGCGCACAAGAGCCTGGCTTCAAGCGCATGCGGGCTTTGCCCAGAAGAAGATCGGCTTCAAGGTCGGCGCCCATTGCGGCCCGATCGTTGCCTCGCGACTGGGCACCGGCGACCGGCAGCAGATCACGGCTGCAGGCGATACCATCAATGTCGGCAGCCGGCTGATGGAGGTCGCCGCCCGCCATGGCGTCGAGCTGGCGCTGAGCGCGGAAATCGTCCGCGCCGCCGGCCCCGATAGCGTGCTCACGCAGTCCGGCCACATGGAGGGACCGTTGGAAACGGCGCTGCGCGGCCGGGCAAGCCGCATCGACGCCTGGCTGTGGCGCAGCCGCACGCTTTGACAATCGCTGCGGGAGCGGCTAGGAACGGCGCAAATACCCAGCCGGCTGGCTCCGGCCATGGCGCAGCAACGCGCCTGACAGCTCCGAAAGATCGAACTCATGACAGAATTTAACGGCGTCGTTCCGGCGATCGCCAAGGCGTTGCAGAAGCGCGGTTACGCCGAACTCACCCCGGTGCAGAAGGCGATGCTCGATCCGGCGCTCGCCGCTTCCGACGCGCTGGTTTCGGCCCAGACCGGTTCCGGCAAGACCGTCGCCTTCGGACTGGCGCTGGCGCCGACGCTGCTTGAAGGCAGGGAGCGCTTCGGCAATGCCGGCGCACCGCTCGCCCTCGTCATCGCCCCGACGCGCGAGCTTGCCCTGCAGGTCAAGCGCGAGCTCGACTGGCTCTTTGAGATGACCGGCGCGGTGATCGTCAGTTGCGTCGGCGGCATGGACATCCGCAGCGAACGCCGGTCGCTCGAGCGTGGCGCCCATATCGTCGTCGGCACGCCCGGCCGGCTTTGCGACCATATCCGCCGCAGGGCGCTCGACATGTCGGAACTGAAGGCCGCCGTGCTCGACGAGGCCGACGAGATGCTCGATCTCGGTTTCCGCGAAGATCTTGAATTCATCCTCGATGCGGCGCCGGACGAACGCCGGACGCTGATGTTTTCGGCAACCGTGCCGGCGGCGATCGCCAAACTTGCCAAGAGCTACCAGCGCGATGCCGTGCGCATCAGCACCGCGGCCGAGGAAAAGCAGCATATCGACATCGAATATCGCGCACTGATGGTTGCCCCGAGCGATCGCGAGAATGCGATCATCAACGTGCTGCGCTATTACGAGGCGACCAATGCCATCGTCTTCTGTTCGACGCGCGCGGCCGTCAATCATCTGACGGCGCGGTTCAACAACCGCAATTTCGCCGTGGTGGCGCTGTCCGGCGAGCTGACGCAGAACGAGCGCACCCACGCGCTGCAGGCGATGCGCGACGGGCGCGCCCGGGTCTGCATCGCGACCGACGTTGCCGCCCGCGGCATCGACCTGCCGGGGCTCGATCTCGTCATCCATGCCGACCTGCCGACCAATCCGGACACGCTGCTGCACCGCAGCGGCCGAACCGGCCGGGCCGGACGCAAGGGCATCAGCGCCATGATCGTGCCGCTGAATGCACGGCGCAAGGCAGAGCGCCTGCTCGAGAATGCCGGTATTTCGGCTGCCTGGGCGCGGCCGCCCTCCGCCGAGGAAGTGAGCGAGCGCGACGACCAGCGTCTGCTCGCCGATCCGATCTTCAACGAAACGCCGCAGGAGGAAGAGCAGGGGCTGGTACAGCAGCTTCTCGCCAGCCATGGCGCCGAAAAGCTTGCCGCCGCTTTCTTACGTCTTTACCGCACCAATCACTCGGCGCCGGAGGATCTGCTCGAGGTCACCGTGCAGGACGATCGCAGCCGCAAGCGCCGCGACAATGCCGAGCCTTACGAGCCGGCGCAGAAGGGACCGCGCGAAGATTTTGGCGCCAGCGTCTGGTTCTCCGTCTCGGTCGGGCGCAAGCAGAATGCCGAGCCGCGCTGGCTAATCCCGATGCTCTGCCGCAACGGCAATGTGACGAAGCGCGAGATCGGCGCGATCAAGATGCAGCCCGAGGAAACTTTTGTGGAGATTGCTGCGGCGAGCGCCGAAAGCTTCCTGGCGGCGATCGGTCCGAACAAAGCGCTCGAACGCGGTATCCGCGTGACCAGGCTTTCCGGCACGCCGGATTTCAGCCGGGCGCCTGCGCCAAAACCCTATGCCGGCAAGCCATCCCGTGACGAGCGACCCGACGACGCGTTCCGTAGCGAGCGGCCGAAGAACAAGTTCGGTAAGGGTCCGGGCGGCGGATATGCTGCCGCCGACAATAGCGGCGGGGACAGACGGGATAGCAAGCCCTGGAGCAAGAAGCCGGGCAAACCCGGCTTCGATGGCCCGAAGTCCGACAAGCCGAAATTCGAAGGTCCCAGATCCGAGGCCCCCAAATATGAGGGTAAGGGCGGCGCAGGACCAAAAGCTAAGTTCTCGAAGAAGAAGCCCGGCTGATTTTGCCGGCAACCCTTCGCTGGTCCGGCGGAGGGTTTTGGGCCGTATCCCTGAGGGAGGCAAGGATGGTGATGGAAACGGCAATCCTCAGCGTCCCGGTTTTCAGTACGCTCTGCAATGAGGCCTTCCGGCTACGACGCGCCGTTTTCGTGCACGAGCAGAAGGTTCCCGAAGCCGAGGAATTCGATGCCGACGATCTCAGCGCCCATCATCTCGTCGCCGTCACGGCGGGCGAAGTCTCCGGCACGCTGCGAGCCATTTACACCGAGGAACATGTGAAGATCGGCCGGGTTGCGGTTGCCGGCCGATGGCGCGGCCAAGGCATTGCAGCCGCAATGATCGAGCGAGCGATGGACCTCCATCGCGCTGCCCGCGACAACCGCTTCTATCTCACAGCGCAGGCGGACAAGCTGCCGCTCTACGAGCGTTTCGGCTTCGTCGCCTATGGCGCGGAATTTCTTGACGGTGGCATGCCGCATCTTGCCATGAAGAATTACTGAGCTTCGCCGGCAGGAGCAAACCTCGATGAAACGCCCCGGTATGCCGACTCCCGACCCGACCGCCTTCATCAAGGCCAACCTGCCGATATCACCGGTTCCCGCTGTCCCCGAGATCCTGCTCCATACGGCAGGGCCCGCGAGCGGGCTCTGGCGGCTTGCCGGCCGCGGAGAGGCCGATCCGCCGCCTTACTGGGCCTATCCGTGGGCCGGCGGCGCGGTGCTTGCCCGCCATCTGCTCGATCGACCGGAAATGGTGAGCGGTCGCCGGGTGCTCGATCTCGGCGCCGGCTCCGGGCTCGTGGCTATTGCCGCGGCGAAGGCCGGAGCAGCTACGGTGACCGCTATCGACATCGATGCCAATGCCATTGTCGCGATCGGTCTCAACGCGGCGATCAACGCCGTCGACATCGCGGCCGTCGCCGCCGATATCATCGAGGAGTCGCCACCGGTGACCGATCTTCTTGTTGTCGGCGATCTGTTCTACGATCCCTCACTTGCCTTGCGGGTTATGGCCTTCCTGCGGCGTTGCCAAGCCTCTGGCATCGAGGTGCTGATTGGTGATCCCGAGCGGGCCTATCTGCCGCAGGGCGAACTCAGCCGAATCGCCACCCATGCAGTTGCGGATTTTGGCGGGGGCACTGGCGGCGGTGCGGTGCAGGCGGGCGTCTTTGCGCTCTCCGGCAAAGCTGACGGCGAGACTATGCCAGGAGGTCGGGCCGCAACAGCATGACCGGGCAGGGCGCTCCGGCCGGCACCTCCGGCGCATGCGGCGGGCGGATGACAAGGCAATCGGCGGCAGCGAAGACCTTCATCATTGAGGAATCCTGCTTGCCGAAGGGTTCTGCGAGCCAGTGGCCGGCGGCGGATCTCGAAAGTTTCGCCCTGATATAGTCCTGCCGGTGGTCGTTGGCACGCAGCGTGACGGCTGCCCCTACCGTTACCTCGCGCTGCACCGGTGGCAGGGAGGCGAGCTTGCGGATCAGCGGCTCCAGGAAGAGCAGCGAACAGACGAGGCTGGAGACCGGATTGCCGGGCAGGCCGAGCACATGCGTCTCGCCGAAGCTGCCGACCATCAGCGGTTTGCCGGGGCGCATTGCGATGCGCCAGAAATCGAGCTGCATGCCAGCTTCGATCAGCGTGGCCTGCACCAGATCATGGTCGCCGACCGAAGCGCCGCCGAGGGTGACGATCACATCGACCTTGGCGTCCCGCGCCGTGTCGATCGCCGCGGTGATCCTGGCCTTGTCGTCAGGCACGATGCCGAGATCGAGCACATCGGCGCCGGCTTTGCGGGCAAGGGCTGCAATACCAAACGTATTGGATGCGATGATCTGCGAAGGGCCGGGCGTGCTTCCGGGCGGTAGCAGTTCGTCGCCGGTTGCAAGGATGGCGATCAGCGGGCGCCGCAGCACCTCGACATCAGGCCGGTTCATGCCGGCAGCGACCGTCAGCCGCGAGAAATCGAGCACGGTGCCGGCCGACAGCACCGCTTCGCCTTCGGCGAAATCCTGGCCGCGGGGCCGCACATGCTGGCCCTGCCGCACAGGGAAATTGGTTCTGATGCCGCCCTCGATCTTCTCCGCATCCTCCTGCAGCAGGACGCTGTCCGCACCTGGCGGAACAGGCGCACCGGTGAAGATGCGGACGGCCTCTCCCTGGCCGACGCTTCCCTCGAAGCCGTGGCCGGCGGAAGACGTGCCGATGACCTTCAGCTCGGCGCCCGGCTCCGGCGCGTCTTCGCGGCGTAGCGCATAGCCATCCATGGCGGAGGCATTGAAGGGCGGCTGGGTGAGGCCGGCGGTCAGATCGGCGGCCAGGACGCGGCCCTCAGCTTCGGCAAGCGGCAGCGTCTCGGACGCCGCGACAGGCCTTGCGCGAGAGAGCAAGCGGTTCAACGCTTCGGCGACCGGGAGAAGGTTCATCTTGCCTCCGGATGACGGAAATCGCCGGATTTTCCGCCTGACTTTTCAAGAAGCCGGATGCCGCCGATTTCCATTGCCTTATCGGCCGCCTTGGCCATGTCGTAGATCGTCAGACAAGCGACCGAGACGGCGGTCAACGCCTCCATCTCCACACCGGTCTTGCCGGTGAGCTTGGCGGTTGCCGTAACGCGCAGACCGGGCAGGGCGGCATCTTCCGCGATCTCGACCGTGACCTTCGTCAGCATCAGCGGATGGCAGAGCGGGATGAGATCGGCGGTGCGTTTTGCCGCCATGATGCCGGCAAGGCGCGCCGTGCCGATGACGTCACCTTTCTTGGCATTGCCTTGGCGGATGAGCGCGAGCGTTTCCGCCGCCATCTTCACATGGCCCTCGGCAATGGCGATGCGCACCGTCTCAGCCTTGTCGGAGACGTCGACCATATGCGCCTCGCCGGAGGCACCGATATGGGTCAGACCGGGCTTTGCGCCGCTCATATCATTCGGCCGCGATGGCGGCTTCGCCAAAGAGCAGAGCGCGGGTGGCGGCGGCGACGTCCTCCTTGCGCATCAGGCTTTCGCCGACAAGGAAGGTATTGATGTCGACGGCCTGCAGGCGCTTGCAATCCGCGTTGGTGAAGATGCCGCTTTCGCCGACCAGCAGCCGGTCGTCAGGCACCATGGGGGCAAGCGCCTCGCTGACGGTGAGGCTGACCTCGAAGGTGCGCAGATTGCGGTTGTTGATGCCGATGAGCGGCGAGGGGAGTTTTAGCGCCCGCTCCATCTCCTCGGCGTCGTGGACTTCGACCAGCACGTCCATGTCGAGGGCGAAGGCCTCGTCCTGCAGGCGTTCGGCCTCGTCGTCCGACAGCGAGGCCATGATCAGCAGGATGCAATCGGCGCCCCAGGCGCGGGCTTCGTGCACCTGATAGGTCTCGAACATGAAATCCTTGCGCAGCGCCGGCAGCGTGCAGGCACCGCGGGCGGCTGTCAGAAATTCCGGTGCGCCCTGGAAGCTCGGCCTGTCGGTCAGTACGGACAGGCAGGCGGCACCGCCGGCCTCATAGGCGCTCGCCAGTGACGGCGGATCGAAATCCGGGCGAATGAGGCCCTTCGAGGGGCTCGCCTTCTTGATCTCGGCGATCAGGCCGAAGCGGCCGGCATCATGCTTGGCAATAAGCGCCTTGTGGAAGCCGCGCGGCGCGGATTGGCCGGCCTGCATTGCCTTGAGATCGGCAAGCGACACTGCCGCCTTGGCAGCGGCGATCTCCTCGCGCTTGTAGAGTTCGATCTTCTTCAGGATATCGGTCATCGAACAATCCTAGTCGATATCGTTGGAAACGGCGATGAGTTTGTCGAGGGCGAGCGCGGTCGCACCGCTATCCAGCGACTGCGTGGCAAGCGCCATGCCGTCGCGGATCGTTTCGACCTTGCCGGCGATGACGAGCGAGGCGGCGGCATTGGCGAGCGAGACATCGCGATACGCATTCTTGGCGCCGCCGAGCACCTCGCGAAGCGCTGCGGCATTGGCAACGCCGTCACCGCCCTTGATGTCGGCGAGCACGCAAGGGCTGACGCTGAAATCGGCGGGCGAGAGCTCGAAGGTGCGGATCTTGCCGTCTTCGAGTGCCGCGACTTGTGTGATGCCGGTGGTGGTGATCTCATCGAGGCCGTCGCCATGGACGACCCAGACGCATTCGGAGCCGAGATCGCGCATGACTTCGGCAAGCGGCACCAGCCATTGCGGCGAGAAGACGCCGAGCAGCTGGCGGCGAACGCCGGCCGGATTGGAGAGCGGTCCGAGCAGGTTGAAGATCGTCCGCGTGCCGAGTTCGACCCTTGAGGGGCCGACATGGCGCATGGCGGAATGATGCATCTGCGCGAACATGAAGCCGACGCCGGCCTCGGCAATGCAGCGGGAGATGATCTCGGGACCGACGTCGAGCTTGACGCCGAGTGCGGCCAGATTGTCGGCTGCGCCCGATTTCGAACTCAGCGCCCGGTTGCCATGCTTGGCGACGGGCACACCGGCGCCGGCGACGATCAGCGCCGCCAGCGTCGAGATATTGTAGGTGCCGCTGGCATCGCCGCCGGTGCCGACGATGTCGATTGCATCGGCCGGCGCCTCGACAGTCAGCATCTTCGAGCGCATCGCGGTGACGGCGCCGACGATCTCGTCGACGGTTTCGCCGCGCACGCGCAGCGCCATCAGGAAGCCACCGATCTGCGAGGGCGTCGCCTGGCCCGACATCAGGATGTCGAAGGCGGCGCGGGCCTCGTCACGCGTCAGCGGCTCGCGGCTTGCGGCCTTGGCCAGGAACGGCTTCAGATCGGTCATAAAGCCTCCTAGCGGACCGTCGCCTGTTCAGCGAGCGTCTGGTTGATCTGAGCGCCGTACTGCGTCTGCAGCAGGTTGACCATCTGATCGAGAATATCGTCGCCGGCGGCATTGGCCATGGCGGTGATCTGGGCATCGCGATTGTTCAGCACTTCGCCGGTCGGCTGGGTGTTGACCTCGGTGACCTTCAGCAGGATCTGCGTCGAGGGATCGGCGCCGACAGCACTCGCGACCGTGTCGACCGGACCCGAGAAGGCGGCTGTGACGCCGGCGCGGCCGAGGACTGCATCATCGGTGGAGCGGGTGACACCGCTCTTGCTTTCGACGGCAATGCCGAGCGGCGTTGCGATATCGGCAAGGGCAGTGCCTTTCTTCGCCTCGGCCTTCAATGCTTCGGCCTTCTTGGCGAGCTCGGCCTTCTGCTGCTCCGCCGTCCAGTCCTCGACGGCCTTTTCGCGCACTTCGGCCACCGGGCGGTCGCGGTCCGGCGTGATTTCGCGGACGTTGAACCAGACATAGCCGTCGTTACCGATCGGCAGCGGCGGCGCATCGACGCCGACCTCGGTCTTGAAGGCTTCGCCGAGCAGCTGCTGCCTGGCTGGGATATCCTTGACCTCTTGGCCATCCTTGTCGGCGCCGGTCATATCGACGGCATCGACAGTCACGGCGGTGAGCTTCAGCTGGCCGGCAATATCCTCGAGCGTCGAACCGCCCGCGCGCAGATCCTCGATGCGATCATGAACGTTGATCACTTCCTGAGAGGCGTTGGAGAGCGCCAGCTGCTTGCGGATATCCTCCTTCACCTCGTCGAAATTCTTCGCCGTTTCCGGCTTGATGTTGGTGACGCGCAGGATGACGGGGCCGAAGGAGCCATCGACGACAGGCGTGGTGCCGCCATCGCGCGAAACCGTAAAGGCCGCATCGGCAACGGCCTGGTCGGGAACCTTGTCCTTGGTGAACTCGCCGAGCAGCACGTCGCTTGCCGTCTTGCCCTGGTCGGAAACCAGCTGGTCGAAGCTGGTGCCGCTCTTCAGCGCCGTTTCGGCAGCGGCGGCGAGATCCTTGCTGGCGAAGGTTAGCTGCTCGATGGTGCGGCTTTCCGGCGTGCGATAGGTATCCTTGCTCTTGTCGAAGGCTTCGTGGATCTGGTCGTCGGTGACGGTCGCGGCATCGGCGATATCGGCAGGCTGCAGCTTGAGATAGACGAGCTTGCGGTATTCGGGCGCCCGGTAGCGCTGCTTGACGCCTTCGAACCACGTCGCCAACACGTCGTCGGCCGGTGCCTTGATCGGCTCGATATTGGCATTGGTGAGCAGCAGGTATTCGATGCTGCGGCTTTCGTCACCATAGAGCTTCAGGGCGTCCACCAGTGTCTTCGGTGCGGTGAAGCCGTTGGAGATGGCATCGACCACCTGGCTGCGGACAGCGACCTTGCTGCGCTCCTTGATGTAATCGTCCTGACGGATGCCGGCATTTTGCAGGCGCGAAATGAAGAGCTCGCGGTCGAACCGGCCATTGACGGCCTTGAAAGCCGGATCGTCAGCGATCAGCTGGGCGAGGCGATCTTCCGAAAGGCCGAGGTTCATGTCTTCGGCGAGCTGGTCGAGCGAGGCGCCGGCGACGAGCTGGGCGAGCACCTGCTGCTCGACGCCGAAGGCGCGGGCCTGCTCGGGGGTGAGGCGCGTGCCGAACTGCTGGCTGAGGCTTGCCACCTGGCGCTGATAGGCGAGGTGGAATTCGTTGACGTCCACATGCTGATCGCCGACGGTCACGACCGTGGTGCTGTTGCCGCCTGACAGCAGCTCATGCGACACGCCCCAGACGCCGAAGGACGCGACGAGCAGAAGCAGGAGGAGCTTGGCAACCCAGGTCTGAGCAGCTCTTCTCAGGATATGGAACATAGAAACGCAAACCTCGCAGTATCATTAACCCGCGCGCGGGCGGACATTCGACGTTCCTTAAAACAAACCCGACAGGAAATGAAGGGTTTGTCGCGCGAAAAGCTGCACAAGGCGGCCGCTCGGCCGCGGCGGCTTTGCGGCGAACAAAAGATCGGTTGCGGCGGAACCTTTCGGGCCGCCATTTCGTTGAAGCGGCATCCCATGAAACAGGAGCAGACCATGGCAGAATTGAAAACCGCTTCCGCCGAATCCACCGCTGCGCGCGTCAAGGCTGATATTGCAGCAGACGATCTGTCGGCGCAGGTCGCAGCCCTTCGCAACGATCTCTCCCGACTGTCGGAAAGCGTGGTCGCGCTGGGGCAGGGGGCGAAGTCGGCGGTGACCGACGAGGCGTCGCTGATGACGGAACGGCTGCGCGACAAGGTGCGCGAAGAGCCGCTCGTGGCACTCGCCGTGACGGCAGGCATTGCCTACGTGTTCGGCCTGCTCAGCCGTCGCTGAACGGGAATTCGGGGTAAGGAAAAGCCGGACGCCATGAACGCCCGGCTTTTAATATTTCCGACCACCGGCAAGGCGCCCGAGGCCAGCTATCGCGACCGAGTCAGCGACGGATGACACGCCCGATCGCGATCAAGATGCAGGCACCGACGAACCCGGTGATCAGATAACCCAGCCAACCGGCGAGCGGCTGGATGTTCAACAGACCCAGGACCCAGTTGGCGACAATAGCGCCGATGATGCCGAGCAATATGTTCATGAGCAGGCTCATGCTGCTGCGCATGGCCTTTTCCGCCAGCCAACCGGCGACACCGCCGATAATGATGGCTGCAATCCAACCCACGCCTGCGTCTTCCATGGTTATCTCCCTCCTGGCAAAACGAGTCACAGAATGCACGAAATGAAAGGAAGTTCCACTCCCAGTTACTGAGATTGCTTGCGGGTTCAGCAACTTATGTGACTCACGGCTGCAGCAGGGTGACCGGAGAGTGCAGTGCGTGGGTGATAATCTGAAACAATAGGCCAGCAATGGCGAGCATGGCGAAGCCCAACGGCATAATCAGGCTCTTGCTAAACATCTTTCCTCTCCCCTTTTGCGTAAAAAGCATAAGCGGAAGCGGAGGGAGCGCAACAATATTGTTAACGGATAGTTAAGCTTGGCAATTAATTAAAATTAAGTACATCGAAGAGAGTAAAAATACTTGCGGATGTTGAATTTTTTGTTTTGCACTTTTCCCGTGTTGTTGACGGATCATCTGCGATCTAGACCCTTCAGACCTTCCATTTTCCGCCTTGCTGTCGAGGCGGAAACTGATGTTGCCATCTCTCCGGATCGCAAATGATGCCGCGGAACGCGGTCAGCACCGGTTTCAGTGATCGCGCGGCTTAGGGCCAATCCGTTTGGCGCGGGGGAATCAGGTCCGGTGGACGATCAGCATGAAGACGAGGAAGGACGCTGTTGCGACCGTCGCGGCGAAGGCAATCTGGTAGTCCATGTTGTTAACCCCGGTTAGATGGCTCCCGTAAACGCCTGTGTCGTCACCGAGTTCCATGTCGCGCGTTGCGCGCTCATCGCCTGCGGATTGATTTTGGCGAAGAATGCGTCATCTTCCCTTGATCACCTTTTCATTCGGGGACAACAATTGATGCCAAGTGCTGCAATCGCCATCGCCTGTATCTGCCTGCTGACACTTTCCGGCTGCGGCAATACCGCATACGGGTTGAAGAAGGATGGCCAGGAAGCGAGCCACGCCATGGACAATGCGACACATCGGGTGCTTTCGGCCGGCGCCAAGAAGTGATGCAGGCGATGGAATAAAAAAGCCCGCCTGGGGTGAGGCGGGCTTAGGACTAACAGGGAGAATGGACGGATAGACTCCGCCTCAACTAATACAGCATTTTCTTAAGCGCATGACTTTACGTCATTCGACGTAACGGCGACCGGCAACGACCGATGCGGCCATGATTCGGAATCGAATCGGAGATATACGGATCGAATCAGAAGTTGCCCCAGTTCTGAGCGCGGGCACGAGCGCGAATAATCCGGTATTCGCGACCGCCATAGAGCGAGCCGATTGTCAGCAGAAGCGTCAGAACGTCCCAGATGATATGCATGTTATCCTCTTAGGTTGGACGGCCCTGCCGTCGATCGGTGAAGATACAATAGCAATCTTTCGAACGTGCTTATATGACAAGAAATCGGGATGAGCGGGAAAGCCGGCAGGGCGCTTCCGCAGAGGAGAGGCGGCATTTCCGCCTTGGAGCAGAAAATTGAACAGATTCGACGGCGGCTTATGACGATTTTCTCCGTCCGCCACATCACGTCCTATCGTTACGTCAGGGACGTCGATTTCGGCGAGCATCGTTTGATGTTCCGGCCGCGCGACAGTTTCGACCAGCGGCTGATGGAGGCGTCGTTGACGATCTATCCTGAGGAAAGTCATGTGCGCTGGATCCATGATGTTTTCGGCAATTGCGTGGCGCTCGTCGATTTTTCGAGGCCGGCGTCTGAACTTCGTTTCGAAACCTGGATCACGCTCGATCATACGCCCCAGGTCGCCCTGGATCTCAAGGTCGACGACGCGGCTCTGACCTATCCATTCTCCTACGACAAGGACGAGATCGCCGATCTGACGCCGGCGATGCAGCGCCATTACCCCGACCCGAACGACGAGGTCGGACGCTGGGCGCGCCAGTTCGTCCGCCAGGGGCGTCCGACGGAGACCGGGCATCTTCTGATGACGCTCTGTTACGCCATCCGCGAAAGCTTCGTTTATGCGCGGCGCCATGAACATGGCACGCAGACGCCGGTGCAGACCCTGCAGCTTCGCTCCGGCACCTGCCGGGACTTTGCGCTTCTGATGATGGAGGCGGCACGCATCCTCGGCCTCGCGGCGCGGTTCGTCACGGGCTATGTCTATGTTCCCGACCGGGACGGTTCGACCGTGCTCGGCGGCGGTTCCACGCACGCATGGTGCCAGATCTATCTTCCAGGCGCCGGCTGGACGGAGTTCGATCCGACCAACGGCATCGTCGGCAACCGCGATCTCATTCGTGTCGCGGTTGCCCGCGATCCGCGCCAGGCAGTTCCGTTGAGCGGCAGCTATGACGGGGATGGGAAGGATTTCGACAGCATGACGGTGCAGGTCAACGTCACCACGAAGTAATCTTGGGTTTCTCGGGTAATCTTGATTACCCCGAACCGGCCGCGCAGTGACAGTCCCGCGGCCACGGAACCGGGTAGCGCGATCAACGTTCCATACTCACCTCCACTTTTGCGGAGACGCGATAAGGAAGCCACCATGAAGATACGCGCCGGGTTTCATCTGGGCTATGAATGCACGCAGCCGACGCCGATGCTGCTCGTCCTCAATATCCATCCCTCCCGTCGCGCCGATCTTCTCAGCGATCAGACCCTGACATTCGACCGGCCGATCGAGGCCTGGAGCTATACTGATGTATTCGGCAATGCCTGCAGCCGGATCGTCGCCCCGCCGGGGCTGACGACGATCTCCACGGAATTCGAGATCTACGACAGCGGCCAGCCCGACATCGTTCCCGACGATGCCGTCCAGCATGCGATCAATGACCTGCCGGACGATGTGTTGGTCTTCCTGCTCGGCAGCCGTTACTGCGACACCGACAGGCTTGCAGATTTCGCCTGGGCCAGGTTCTCGTCGACGCCGCTCGGCTGGCCGCGCGTCCAGGCGATCTGCGATTTCGTCCATGATCACATCACCTTCGACTACTTGAAGGCCGACGTCCTCAGGACTGCGCATGGCGGCTTCACCGACAAGGCGGGCGTCTGCCGCGACTTTGCTCATCTCGCCATCGCGCTTTGCCGATGCATGAATATCCCGGCACGATATTGCACCGGTTATCTCGGCGATATCGGCGTTCCGATCGATCCCAATCCGATGGATTTCAGCGCCTGGTTCGAGGTCTTTCTCGGCGGCCACTGGCATACGGTCGACGCCCGCCACAACACACCGCGCATCGGCCGGATCCTGATGGGAACCGGCCGCGACGCCACCGACGTCGCCATGTCGACAGCCTTCGGTCCGGCAACGCTCTCCCGCTTCGAGGTGATCACCGAGGAAGTGCCGCAGGAGGCGGTGAAAGCCGATTGATTGGGCAGGCCTTACGATGCATCGACAACCAGCATCGCGGGCGAGGCAGATCCTATGCCTTCTTCAAAAACTCGGTTTTCAGCACGAGGCCTTTGACCTGCTTGGTGCTGCACTCGATCTCGCCTGGATTGTCCGTCAGGCGAATGCCCTTGACCAGCGTTCCACGCTTCAGCGTCTCTGAGGTTCCCTTGACCTTGAGGTCCTTGATCAGCGTCACGGAATCGCCGTCGTGAAGCTGGCTTCCGTTGCTGTCCCTTACAATGATGTCGGTCATAATGTCCCCGCTTGGTGATCCCGGACGGGAAATCATGGCGACGCAGGATAGTCAATACGAACGGATCAATCGGCCTGACCTCAGATCCTACACAGCCCTTCAATCAGCTCGCGTGCAGGCGTCCCGAACGCAGCCGCGCAGCCAGCGATGCGCGGGATCGGCATCCATCCTGGGGTGCCAGAGCAATGACACCGTGATCTCAGGCGTCGGGACGGGGAGGGGAAAACTATGCATTCCCGCGCGCAAGGCTTCGGTGTGCCGTTCGGGCACGCTGGCGATCAGATCGGAGTTCCAGGCAAGTTGCAGCGCTGTGGAAAAACCGCTGACGATGGTGGCGATCTGTCGTTCCAGCCCGAGCGCGTTCAAGGCTTCATCGATCGGTCCCTTATCAAGCCCGCGCCGCGAGACGTAGATGTGCTGGCCGGCGGCATAAAGGGAGGGCGTCATCTCGCGCTCGCAAAGCGGATGCCCCAAGCGCACGACGCCGACGAAACGATCGCGGAACAAGGCCTGCGCCCGCACCTCCGGCCCGGTCGTCCCGCCGACGACGCCGGTTTCCAGATCGACGGTCCCATCGCGAAGCGGGGCGCTGTCCTTGTCCGGCTTCTGCATGAAGCGCAGCCGCACACCGGGCGCTTGCCGGCCGAGGCGGGCGATGAGATCAGGCCCGAAGCTCTCGGCAAAACCTTCGCTGGTGCGCAGCGTGAACGTCCGAACCAAGCGTTGAAGGTCAAGCGCCTCAGCAGGACGCAGGACCGCCTGCGCGTCCTCGACAATCCGGCCGACCCGCTCGCGCAGTTCGAGCGCGCGCGGCGTGGGGACGAGGCCGCGGCCGGCGCGCACCAGCAGCGGATCGCCCGTCGTTTCGCGCAATCGCGCTAAGGCCCGGCTCATTGCCGACGGGCTGAGCCGCAGCCTTTCCGCCGCACGCGCAACGCTGCCTTCGGCAAGCAGCACATTGAGGGTGACAAGAAGGTTGAGATCGGGCGTCGACATGCATCAAGTATAACACGCTTTCATCGTGATGTGGCGTCAGACGCATGAATTAAGTGCAAAGCATGCGCCTTCCGCCATATCAAGCAGAGGACTAGGTTTTCACCAGTTCCATTCGGGGAACTAAGAGAAAACGGAGTTCACGGGGTGAAATCGATCATTGCAGAGCGAAGCGAGGCCATCGCCGAACAGGCACCCTCCGTACGATGGGCGCTTGCCAGTCTTTCCCTCTCGATGTTGCTGCCGTCACTCGGCACCAGCATCGCAAATGTCGGCCTGCCGAGCCTGGCGCAGGCGTTCGATGCGGCCTTCCAGGACGTGCAGTGGATCGTTCTCGCCTATCTCCTTGCCATCACCACCCTGATCGTCAGCGTCGGACGGCTCGGCGACATCACCGGCCGCCGCCGGCTGCTGCTCATCGGCATCCTGCTCTTCACGCTGGCCTCGGTCCTCTGCAGCGTCGCGCCGACGTTATGGCTGATGATTGCCGCGCGCGCTGTGCAGGGCCTGGGTGCGGCCATCATGATGGCTCTGACCATGGCCTTTGTCGGTGAAACGGTGCCGAAGGAAAGAACCGGGAGCGCCATGGGGCTGCTCGGAACGATGTCAGCGATCGGCACCGCTCTTGGGCCCTCGCTCGGCGGCCTGCTGATCGCCGGGCCTGGCTGGCCGGCAATCTTTCTCGTCAACGTGCCGCTCGGCGTTCTGACCTTCTTTCTCGCCTATCGCCATCTGCCCGCCGATATCAGTAAGGGGAAGACGGATCGGAAGGGCTTCGACATGGCGGGCACACTGCTGTTTGCGCTGACGCTTTCGGCCTATGCGCTGGCGATGACGATCGGGCACGGTCGCTTTGGGCCGCTGAACATCGCTCTGCTCTCGGCCGCCGTCTTCGGCACCGGTTTGTTCGTCTTCGCCGAGGCGAGAGCGGCATCACCGCTGATCCAGTTGACGGTGTTCCGCAATCGCGTGCTCACCGCCAGCCTGGTGATGAACGCGCTGGTGTCGACTGTGATGATGGCGACGCTGGTGGTGGCGCCGTTCTACCTTTCCCATGCGCTCGGACTCAATCAAGCGCTCGTCGGTATCGTCATGTCGATCGGCCCCGTCATCTCCATCTTGAGCGGGGTCCCGGCCGGTCGCCTGGTCGACCGTCTGGACGCACCATTCGTCGTCGTCGCGGGGCTCCTCGCCATGGCGGCGGGCTCCGTCGCCATGGCCATGCTTCCCGGGATATCAGGCTACATCGCCGCCATTGCCATGCTGACACCCGGCTATCAGCTGTTTCAAGCGGCCAACAACACTGCCGTCATGGCGGACGTCCGACCGGACCAGCGGGGCGTCATCTCGGGCATGCTCAACCTGTCGCGCAATCTCGGGCTGATTACCGGCGCATCCGTGATGGGCGCCGTCTTCGCGTTCTCTTCGGGAACACCCGATATCACAGTGGCGCATCCCGAGGCCGTTGCCTCAGGCATGCGGACGACCTTCGCCGTCGCGGCAGCACTGGTTATCGCCGCGCTCGCCATCGCGGCCGGGTTTTATCGACGCCGAGCGCTCGGGGAGAGTTGAGTCCGGCACTGGTCGCCGCGCGAGCGAAGCTCAGACCAAGGTCCGATTCCATCTCGGACTTCGTGCCCATAGCAACTCTCGGTCAATGCGATAGGTTCTCGCGGCATGTGTGGAGATATTCGGAGTTTTACTGTGACTAAGATCATCGTTGCGGGGATGATACTGACGCCGGTTATCTTCTGGGGTTCTATTGGCGTCCTGATATACTTATACTTCTCGTGAGGGCTGCTCGGTGAATCCTCGACTTCGCCGAGTCCCTATTTCGAAACATTCTGCGCCTTGACGATGCCGGCCGATGGCGCCGAAGAGATTCCGAACTGCCGCCTGGCCGCCGACATATCGGGATCAGATCGCGTGGCCACGGAAGATCGCGACGGCCGCAGTGACCAGCGCGGCATTGTCGTTGGCAATCGTCCCATCCGGGAGGTGCTTGCCATCTTCCAGGCCGATACGGGTGGAGTAGCGCCGCTCGCGCGCCAACCTGACGAAGGGCCAGACGGTGTCGTCGAAACCGTGCAGAAGAATGGGCCGATTGACCCGGCTATCCCTGAGCACCTTGATAATGCCGTCCGCGATGCCGCATGCGCGCTGCAAATCCTGTTCGTCATCGAGCTCGATGAGCACGCGAAAGACCCGCTCATGATCATCGAGGCCGATGTAGCGCTCCGCATCGGCGACCGATGCCAGTCCGACTTCAATGCCGACACCCTTCTGCCGGAGCAGCTGCATGACACCGGGCGCATCGTCTTCCGACAGGTTCACCGAGGCATAATCCGGCAGAACGGACCAGCGGCGGATGGCCTCCCTCGTTTTCTCCCGATTGCCTTCGATCCAGGCGCCGGTGGATACGCCGATCAGCGTTCCCGGACAGACACGGCCGATCGCGCCGACAGTGTCGTCGACGGCGGCAAGGCTTTCCTTGCCATCGGCTCCGCGCGGATGGACGTGGAGCTCCGCAGCGCCGGCTGCGACCGAAGCCGTGGCATCACGCACCATGGCATCGATCGTCAGCGGAAGGAGGGGATGAAAATCGCTCGGCCGCGCGCCGTTGATGCAAGCTTGAACGATCATAAAACGAGCCTCGCGCTTGTTGAGCCGCTTAAGACGCCGGGCATACCAAATTGGAAACCTGAAGACTTAGGGGCGCTGCCGACAAAATCATTTCCCTTGTCGTTGGAGCCCCAATAATATCAAATCAGTCGAGATGGGCGACTGCTGCTCTCATGCAGGGTCAAGCTGCGCGGACGCCGACCAGAGGACGGCCACGTGATCTCGTGGCAGCGACGTGACGTCAATCTGCCGCCCGACCCCATTCTTAAGTTAATGGCAGTCGCGTCCTGTTGCTGCCTGTATATCATCTCATCGTCAACGCAAAGGAGGGGGCGTGAAACTCATCTATTGCCCTCAGGGAAGGCCAACCTTCTCGACGATTGCGATGACGGATGGATCTCGTGCAAATTTTCGGCATATGGCGGAAGAGGTGGGATTCGAACCCACGGTACGGTTTCCCGCACGCCGGTTTTCAAGACCGGTTCCTTAAACCACTCGGACACTCTTCCATCTGATTGAAAAGGTCGAGAAATCCACATTTTGTCGATTTCTGCGAACCGGTCGTTGCTACCGATTTGCGACCCAATCAGTCGATGGCTGGCGTTTTAGCAGCTTTGATAGCAGCGTCAACGTGCCCTGCAGCATTTGCCCGCCTCCTTGGCATGACGTAGAACAAATTCGAGCGTGAGCTGAGGAGGCCCGTTCCGCTCATTGGAAATGACTGGCGTTCTCCCCGGCTTGAGCGTTTACTGTGTTGTTCTGGCGGAGGAAACAAACCATGGCAATGTATCTCACGCGCTTCAGCTACACGCCCGAGACCTGGGCGCGGATGATCGAAAACCCCGAGGATCGCCGAGAGGCGGCACGCAGTTACATTGAATCTGTGGGCGGAAAGCTCCATGGCTTCTGGTACGCCTTCGGCGAGCATGATGGTTGGAATCTGTGGGAGGCGCCTGACAACGTATCGATGGCGGCTGTCGCACTTGCGATCGGCGCAGGAGGCGCGCTCAGCTCTATGGAGACCACCGTCCTCCTCAGCGTCGAGGATACGATCGCGGCCTTGGAAAAGGCGAAGTCGGTTCGGTACCGTCCACCGGCAGGGTAGGTGCGGCACACCACTTCCGATCATGTCGGAGATGAGCGCTTCGCGCGCATCTTTCCGTGAATTGCGGCGGAGGCAACCAGGTGTCCCTATTGGGGCAGCACAGCCGTTTGTAGCCGACGAAGCCGTCTATCTCCGATTTGAATCCCTCAGCCAGTGAAATCAGCGGCTCGCTGTTGCATTATGAGCGGACAATACATCGGAAGCCTAGATGGCAAGTTGCTGTATCGACGGGTTGCGCCATGCGTGCGGCCGGCCGGTAACGGCGGCAATAATTGGGCGCGCAAAGATGTGAGCCGCCCTTCATGACTTTGCGTGGAATGCTGATCTGCGGTTGGCGCGGATCATAGCTGTTGGAGAGTTCAGCGCCGACAGGATTCGAGATCGTGCAGCACGGGCTGTCGATCATGCCATGCTCTTGATACCAGTCGGTCGTCCATTCCCAGACATTGCCGGCCATATCGAACAAACCGTAGCCGTTGGCCGGAAAGCTCCCCACGGGAGATGTGCCCTCGAAACCGTCCTCCCGACTGTTTTGGACGGGAAACTCGCCCTGCCAGGTGTTGGCCATATGCCGACCGCCGGGCAACATTTCCTCTCCCCATACGTAGTCCGCCGCCTCAAGCCCCCCGCGTGCGGCAAACTCCCATTCTGCTTCGGTTGGCAGTTCCTTGCCGGCCCAGGCCGCATAGGCTTGTGCGTCGTCGAAGGTGACATGGACGACCGGGTGCTCCAATAAGCCCTTGATCGTGCTTGCCGGCCCTCGCGGATGCCGCCAGTTTGCTCCGCGCACATATTTCCACCAGTCGTAGTGGTTCGTCAGATCAACGGGCGATTTTGGCTTGATGAAAACGACTGATGATGGTGCCAGCATCTCCATGATGGCACCCGGATAGTCAGCCGGGTTGGCCGGCCGCTCCGCCGTGGTGACATAGCCGGTCGCCTCGACAAAGGCGGAAAAATCCCGGTTCGTCACCGGGCATGTGTCCACCCAGAACCCATCGACACGAACGCTGTGCGCCGGGGCTTCCTCCCGATAGTGGCGATCCGAGCCCATCAGGAAATCGCCGCCGGGGATCCATAACATACGACCGCTCGCACGCGCTTTCACAATCGGTGGTTCCAACATGGCTTCGCCTTGCATTCGACCTTCACTGGTCATTTATTCGCAAAGACCTTCACGCAATTGACCCCGGCTGGTTGCCGTCATCAACGTCTGGAAGAGAACTCGTCTTTGCCGGCCTTCGCCCGCAATTACTGCACCTCGCGATGTGCGAAAAACAGACTCCAAAGCCTTCCTTTGCCGAGTGCCACTCCCAATTCCCTCGATGCCAGGTAAGGGATCAAGATCAACAGCATGATTGCGCTCATGGCCAGGAGCTCGGGCAGCCGACTGGCTATATCGCCGATCACAACCGAGAGTGCCCGGCCATGAAGGAACCCAACGACGCACTCTTCAGCAAGCGACATGACGAGGATCAGCGACAGATAGAGTGCCGCCTTGTAGGCCACGACGCCGACGAGTCTCGAACTGCCGGACCGCTCTCCGAGGCCGATCGTATGACCGAGCAGGATGAACTTTCCGAGAATGAGAGCCTTGATCGCGGGTATGCCGAACACAAGAAATTCCACACCCTGACTACCGAGGACGGCCATTTTGTAGAGGAGGATTGCCGCGAAGCAGACATAGAGATAGGCGCAGAGGAAGGCGTACTCCTTTATCTCGTGCTTGGCTCGCTGGAGGATAGTCGTCGCTTGTCCGTTCTCATTCGCATTCATCGATCTTTTTCCGATCATAGTCGGGATGCCGCCGAACATTAACGGCGCCATCCTGGCCTTCGTCAACGTCTGATCACTGTCCGCCACCCCGCTGGAGTTTCTCAAGCACATGGTCCATCGAGAAGCTGCCCGGCGACTGGCGGGGCGGATATTTTACATAGGTTTGAAGATGTTTGGCCACGTATGCCTGGGCCGGAACCAGCGCGAAGGCATGTTCTACGCGCCATCTTGCATAGTCTCCCGCTGCATGCTGGGCAATTTCGAACGGATCGGCGCGCAGATCAATTAATTTCGGAAATCGCAGTGTGATCAGAGGATCCTGCCACACGTCCAACCCTTCTGCTCGTTGTTCCATGAACACCAGCTTCCAGCGGTCGTAGCGCAATCCTGCCAGGCTTCCGTCATCAGTCCAGTAAAAATACTCCTTGCGCGCGCCAGGCCCTGTGCCGTCAAGCAGTTTGCGTTGATTGTAGCCGTCAAGATGCACGTTGAATGTCTTGCCGGCCGCTTCATAGCCGGTCAGAAGCTTGGCTGCGATGTCAGGCTCGCCGGCTGCCGCAACCAAGGTCGGCAGCCAATCCTCGTGGGAAACAATCTCGTTGATCTCGGTTCCCGGTTTGACAACGCCCGGCCAGCGCACCATCCCAGGCACGCGGTAACCACCTTCCCAATTGGTATTCTTTTCGCCATGAAACGGCGTTGTGCCGCCATCAGGCCAGGAAAACACCTCCGCACCGTTATCGGTCGTCCAGACAACGATGGTGTTTTCGGCGATGCCAAGTTCGTCGAGCTGGTCGAGCAGCTGGCCAACCATACCGTCGAATTCAGCCATGCCGTCGGCAACGATCCCCAGGCCCGTTTTGCCTTTCGACTCCGCTTTAAGATGCGTATAGATATGCATCCGGGTCGAGTTGAACCAGCAAAAGAACGGCTTTTCGGCTTTGGCGCTGCGGTCGATGAAGTCCTTGGCAGCGCCGAGAAATTCCTCGTCAGCCGTTTCCATGCGTTTTCTGGTGAGCGGCCCCGTATCCTCAATCGTCTGCTTGCCTACTCTTCCGAAACGCGGATCCTCGGTCGGATCGTCTGTCTCGCTCGCTTTGCATTTCAACACGCCACGCGGTCCGAATTTTGCGAGAAACTGTGGATCCTTCGGGTAATCAGGGTTCTCCGGTTCTTCTTCGGCATTGAGGTGATAGAGGTTGCCGAAGAACTCATCGAAGCCGTGGACGGTCGGCAAAAATTCGTTGCGATCACCGAGATGATTCTTGCCGAATTGGCCGGTCACGTATCCTTGTGGCTTGAGCAATTCGGCGATCGTCGGATCCTTCTCAGACAGACCCTCCTTGGCTCCGGGAAGCCCGACTTTGAGCAGCCCCGTGCGAAAACAGCTCTGGCCAGTAATGAAGGCCGCTCGCCCCGCCGTGCAGGATTGCTGCGCGTAGAGATCGGTGAAGATCGCACCTTCGTCGGCGATACGGTCAATATTTGGCGTCTGGTATCCCATCTGCCCGCGATTGTAAGCGCTGGTGTTCCACCAGCCGATGTCATCGCCGAAGATCACAAGAATATTCGGCTTCTTTGCTCCTGCCTGGGCAAGCGCCGGAATGCTGGCGACCGGACAGAATGCCGCTAATGCGATTGCCGAGCCGCCGCCCAGCAGGATTTGGCGCCGGGTACTATTGAGTTCCGTCTTTCCCGTTTTATCGCTCATCTCATGCCTCCCTAACTGTCACAGAGATTTTGGCGTCAGAAAGCAACCTAACGCATTCGAATATCCGCGCTATTGCACTTAGGGGCAGTTGCCTTGGCCATGGATATCGTTCGAGGATAATCAGACGCCGGAGGCTGAGCTTGCTGCGCCTGCGTTATGAGCACGATGAAACTAAGTTCCTGGTCCAAAACGGAAGTTTAACGGGGAATTGTCCAACGCAGATCTGCCCCACGCGGCTGCTACTGGAATGCCACGCGCATCTCCCGCGCAGATTATGCGCATTTCGACCGGGGTCACCGCCGTAAGCAAAACCGCTGGCCTCTCAATGGTAGAAGCTCAGCTGGCACTGCAATGATGAGGTGGCCTACAACCGGAGACTTAAGAAACCTGGCTTCCGTCAGATCCAAGGCCCTTCGGGCCGTTGAGCTGGTTCATATCCTCGCCGAGGGATCGAACCGCCTCCATCGTCACGGCGAGGGCCGACATCAGGATTGCGATGTCGTTGTCTTTATCCGGCTGGGAAAGCGCGCGAGATCGAGCGTGCAACTGCTGGCTGATCGTATCGAGCCGCGACAGGGTTTCATGCTTCATGGTGATCCTCCAAAGGTCTAAACCTTCAAAGCCCGCGGCGGACAATTCGTTCCCATACTGAAGGAAGAGCCGCACCGCTGCGGCATATCAAATACGCGCCGGCCGTGTTTCGGTATGGCGCTTTGGGGGCGTCCGGAAGCGCCCGGATGTTCACCATATGCCCCGCATCGGCACGATGATTTCGGGCCTCATTGCGGCGGCGGAAGGGCAGGCGGAAAGGGTTTTCGTTAGTGATTTATAAACCATAATCATTAGAATTGTCGCTATCGCTGCGAAATCGTTCGTAAATTTGCCACGAACTTAGCAAGATTAAAGCCTCGTTAGGCGGGCGGGAATAAGGCGCTATTGCCCCAGGATGGGGCAGGGTTCCTTTAACCATAACGATCTTTGAGCGGCGTGGGGCATATGAAACTGGATTACGGGGCGGCGTCTTTCGCAACGACAGCACGGTGGCTGGCGATCTCGGCGATGTGTGCGACGGTTGCGGCTTGCGGCACGACGCAGGCGGTGCCGAAGAAAAAATCCCACGGCAAAGAATATTTCTCCGAATCCGAATATGGCGTGAAGGCGAGCCCGCGGGTCGCCACCGGCAACAATATCCCGAAGGGCGGCGGCCGCTACATCGTCGGCAACGCTTACGAGGTGAAGGGCAAGTGGTATTATCCGAAGGAAGATTTTGCTTATAACAAGGTCGGCGTCGCCTCCTGGTATGGCTCTGCCTTTCATGGGCGCCTGACGGCGAACGGCGAAGTCTACGACCAGATGCATCTTTCCGCCGCACATCCAACCTTCCCGCTGCCGAGCTATGCGCGCGTCACCAATCTCGAAAGTGGTTCTTCCGTCATCGTACGCGTCAATGATCGCGGTCCCTATCACGAAGGCCGCATCATCGATCTTTCCAACAAGACGGCCGATATGCTGGATCTGCAGCACAGTGGCACCGGCAAGGTGCGCGTGCAATATGTCGGCCGCGCCCGCATGGACGGCCACGACATGCCCTATCTGATGGCCTCCTACGCGCCGAAGGGCAGCCGCATTCCCGGCGTCAACCCAGAAGGCCAGATCGCAACCGGCGTGATGGTCGCCTCCAACAGCCGAAAGATCACCCGCGACCAGTTGCAGAGTTCGGAAGACTACGAGACGCCGGCCAACGTGCCGGTGCCGAGGTCGGCCACCTCTTATGCCGGCTCGACGCCGAGCGCCCACAACAATGCGGCAGGCGCCGCAGCAACCGCTCAGGCACCGGCTGCCCATGTTCTGGTCGCGCCAACAGCGCCGTCCTTCAACAATGGCGCTCAGGCGATGGACCAGATGGTCGTGCTGCCGGAGATCGGTCCGATGCCTTACGAGCGGCCCCAGAATTCGCTGGCGCTCGGCTACCAGAACGAAGAGGTGAAGACGGTGACCGTCGATCTCGCCTTCGACGCGGTGATGGTGCGCAATGACGGGCTGACCCAAGAGTCCATCCTTGCCTCGGCCAAGCGCCAGCAGGCAAAGTTCGCCGCGCGCTGAGCATGGCATTGCATCGGATTCCCCCTCGCTCTAACCTCCCGACATACGCCGCTCCATAAGTGGAAATTGCGATGCTGAAGCCCGCGCTTCGCCTGCTTGCATGCCTGATGCCGTTCGCCACCGGAGCCTTTGCAGCCGATGGCGGTGCCGCCGGTTTCGCCACCAAGGCGGCGCAGGCCTATATGATCGAGGCTACCACCGGCACGGTGCTTCTCGCCAAGAACGAGGATCAGGGCTTTTCGCCGGCTTCGCTCGCCAAGCTGATGACGATGGATCTCGTTTTCGACGCGGTGACCAAGGGCCAGATCACGCTCGACACCGAATATCCCGTTTCCGAATATGCCTGGCGGACAGGCGGCGCGCCGTCGCGGACGGCAACGATGTTTGCCAGCCTGAAATCACGCGTGCGCGTCGAGGACCTGATCAAGGGTGTCGCCATCCAGGGCGCCAATGACAGCTGCATCATCCTCGCCGAGGGCATGGCCGGAAGCGAGCAGCAATTTGCCGGGTCGATGACGCGGCGTGCCCGCGAGCTCGGCATGGAGAAGGCGGAGTTCGGCAATTCCACCGGCCTTCCCGACGGCAAGAGCAAGGTGACGGCACGCGAGATGGTGACGCTCGCCGCCGCCCTTCAGCAATCCTATCCGAACCTTTACCCCTATTTCGCGCAGCCGGATTTCGAGTGGAACAAGATTTTCCAGCGCAACCGCAACCCGCTGCTCGGGCTCGATCTCGGCGCCGATGGGCTTGCGACCGGCTTTACCGAGGGCGAGGGATATTCGATCGTCGCTTCGGTTCAACGCGACGGCAGGCGGCTGTTTCTGGCGCTTGCCGGCATCGCTTCCGACAAGGAGCGGACGGAGGAGGCCAAGCGCGTACTCGAATGGGGGCTGACGGCCTTCGAGAACCGGCAGATCTTCGGCGACAACGAAGTGATCGGCGCCGCCAGCGTCTATGGCGGCACGGCGCGCACCATCGATCTCGTCGCCAAGGCGCCGGTCAGCGTCTATATTCCGATCAGCAATCCCGACCGGCTGTCGGCGCGCATCATCTATCGCTGGCCGCTGACGGCGCCGGTCAAGCCGGATACCCAGGCGGGAACGCTCAGGATTTTCGCAGGCAGCCGGCTGCTCAGGGAGGTGCCGCTCTATACGGTGCAGGCAGTCGGCGAGGGCTCGCTCAGCAGCCGGGCGGTCGATGCCATGCTGGAACTCGGCGAATCGCTGTTCTTCTCCTGGCTCTGGGACAAGCCCGCGCCCGTCTGACGCCCAATTTCTGGTACAATTTGCCGGGAAAGGTGAATATGTCGCCGCGGCGAAAGGTTTTCCTCCCTGATATCTTCGGATAGATAGAAGGAGCGGGGCGCGTGCGGCGCCTGGAATGCGGGAAGTTGTCATTGTCATCCAGTACGGGATTGTTCGTTACGTTTGAAGGCGGGGAAGGCGCTGGGAAATCCACGCAGATCCGCCGCCTCGCCGAGGCGCTGAAGGGCGAAGGTCATGACGTGCTGATGACGCGCGAACCGGGCGGATCGCCGGGCGCCGAAGCCGTGCGCCACGTGCTGCTGTCGGGTGCTGCCGAAGCCTTCGGCACGCGGATGGAGGCGATCCTTTTTGCAGCGGCGCGCAACGACCATGTCGAAGAGGTGATCCGGCCGGCCTTGGCCGCAGGCAAGGTCGTGCTCTGCGACCGCTTCATGGATTCCTCCCGCGTCTATCAAGGCATCACCGGCAATCTCGAGCCCGACTTCATCGAGACGCTGCAGCGCATCGCCATCAACGGCGTCATGCCGGATTGCACCGTGATCCTCGACATCCCCGCCAAGGTCGGGCTGGAGCGGGCGCAGAAGAGGGCTGCTGCCGACGGTCCCGATCGCTTCGAGAAGGAGCGGCTGGAAACGCACGAGAAACGGCGCGAGGCCTTTCTCGATATCGCCGCCCGCGAGCCGGAGCGCTGCCACGTCGTCGACGCCATGCAGACGGAGGAGGCGATCGCCGCCGAGATCCTGGCGATCGTCAAACAGCTGCTGTCGCCGGCAGGCCGTGCCCGAATGCCGGAAGCCGCCCATCATGAATGAGGCCCGGTATGAGTGAAGATAGGCCCGGACTGCTCGACGGCGCCATCTGGCCAGGGGAAAACACCAGGCTGTTCGGACATGCGGAGGCTGAAGCCTTCCTTGCGCAGTCCTATCGGTCCGGCAAGGGCCACCACGCCATCCTGATCGAGGGGCCGGAGGGCATCGGCAAGGCGACGCTCGCCTTCCGCTTTGCCAATCACGTGCTCTCGCATTCCAATCCCGAGACAGCGCCGGAGACGATCGGCGATCCCGATCCAGCCTCTCCCGTCAGCCGGCAGATCGCGTCGGGCGCCTCGCATAATCTGCTGCACCTTGCCCGGCCGGTGGACGAAAAGACCGGCAAGGTGAAATCGGCGATCACAGTCGACGAGGTGCGTCGCGCCGGCAAGTTCTTCTCGCAGACATCTGGCACCGGCAACTGGCGGATCGTCATCATCGATCCGGCCGACGACATGAACCGCAATGCGGCCAACGCCATCCTGAAGATTCTGGAAGAGCCGCCGAAACGGGCGCTGTTCCTGGTGCTCTCGCATGCGCCGGGACGGCTGCTGCCGACGATCCGCTCGCGCTGCCTGCCGCTGAAACTGTCGCCGCTTGCCGATGATGAACTCGTCGCGGCTCTTGCTCATCTCGGCATATCGGGCGAGGGTGGAGCAGTGCTTTCGGCCGCCAAGGGCAGCGTCGGCGAGGCACTGAAACTCCTGAACTACGGCGGCGGCGAGATCATCGCCGCTTATGACGAGATGCTTTCCGCGGAGGGGCCGACGGCCCGCAAGGCGATGCATCGGCTGGCCGACGCGCTTTCGGGTCGGGAAAGCGACACGATCTTCGATTTCTTCGTCAGCCATGTCGGCGACGACATCATGAACCGGGCGCGCTCGGCGGCCGGCGAGGGGCAGATCGCCGCAGCGGATCGGCTGGCGCGGCTCTATTCCGAGATCACCGAGCGGCTCACCATTTCGGATGGCTACAACCTCGACCGCAAGCAGACGATCATCAGCATTCTCGCCGATATCAAGCAGCCGGGCCTTTAAAGCGCGTCACCGATGACACTTTTGGCACCCTGCTCTGATCAGCCGGTCAACAGCTTCAATGCGACGACAGCAAGCGTGACGGCGAGGACGATGCGGATGGTGCGTTCGTGCAGCTTCGGCGCCAGAAGGCTGCCGATGATGATACCGGGGATAGAGCCGATCAACAGGGCAAGCAGCATCGGCCAGTCGATCTCGCCGATCAGCCAATAGCCCGTGCCGCCGATCAAGGTCAGCGGTACCGCGTGGACGATATCGGAACCGACGATCTCGCGCACATCGAGCCTGGGATAGAGGACCAGCAGGATCGTCACCCCCAGCGCGCCGGCGCCGACCGAGGTCAAGGTGACGAGGACGCCGAGAACGAACCCGAGAATGACGGTGAGGGCGAGGATGGTCGTCGGCTTTGGCGGCGTTCGATCGCCGATGGCGCGCCGCGCTAGTTCGAGGATCGGGCCTCGGAAGACCAGCATGATCGCGGTCATGACGAGAAGCCAACCGAGTGCCGTGGTGATCGTGTTGGTCACGCCGATGCTTTTGCGATCGACCCCGGCCAGCAGCCAGAGCATCAGCAGGGCGGCCGGCAGGCTGCCGGCTGCGAGGCTGCCGACGATCTTCCAGTTGACGCGCCCATGCATGCCGTGAACGGCGGTGCCGGCCGTCTTGGTAATTGCCGCGTAGAGAAGATCGGTACCGACGGCAGTGGCGGGATGGACGCCGAAGAGCAGTACCAGCAGGGGCGTCATCAGCGAACCGCCGCCAACGCCAGTGATGCCGACGAGGGCGCCGACGAATAGGCCGGAAAGCGAATAGAGCGGCTCGAATGTCAAGCAAGCGCCCCTGACGACGCCCGGCCACGACCATTCCGGTAGATGAAAACTCGCACTTCGTTCTTGTCCTGCCCTCTTTCCCAAGACGGGTAGATTGGGCGAGAAGCTGAGTCAAGTTCAGGACGCTATCGTGCCGTAAATCATCGACAACTGGAAAGTTGAGGTTTCGCTTGACGGTGACATGCGCTAAGAGCGGCTGACCATTTTTATAGAGTTAGCCGGACATTGGCCGCCATGACAGACAAGACACCCTTCTACATCACTACCGCGATTTCCTACCCTAACGGCAAGCCGCATATCGGCCATGCCTATGAGCTGATCGCGACGGATGCGATGGCGCGCTACCAGCGCCTCGACGGCAAGGATGTGTTCTTCCTGACGGGCACCGACGAACATGGCCAGAAGATGCAGCAGACGGCGCGCGCCGAGGGCATCACCGCGCAGGCGCTCGCCGACCGCAACTCCGGCGAGTTCCAGGCGATGGCGACGCTGCTCAACGCTTCGAACGATGACTTCATCCGCACCACGCAGGAGCGCCATCACGAGACGTCGCGCAACATCTGGAAGCTGATGGCCGACAATGGCGACATCTACAAGGACAGCTATGCCGGCTGGTATTCGGTGCGCGACGAGGCCTATTACCAGGAAAACGAGACGGAGCTGCGCGCCGACGGCGTGCGCTACGGGCCGCAGGGCACACCTGTCGAGTGGGTGGAAGAGGCAAGCTATTTCTTCAAGCTCTCCGAATATCAGGAGAAGCTGCTTGCCCATTACGAGGAAAACCCTGATTTCATCGGCCCGGCCGAGCGCCGCAACGAGGTGATCTCCTTCGTCAAGTCGGGCCTCAAGGACCTCTCGGTCTCGCGCACGACCTTCGACTGGGGCATCAAGGTCCCGAACGATCCCGCCCACGTGATGTATGTCTGGGTCGACGCGCTGACCAACTACATCACCGCGACCGGCTACATCGAGGACAGGAACGGCCCGCTGGCGAAATACTGGCCGGCCGACGTGCACATCATCGGCAAGGACATCATCCGCTTCCACGCTGTCTACTGGCCGGCCTTCCTGATGTCGGCGAAGCTGCCGCTGCCGAAGCGGGTCTTTGCCCATGGCTTCCTGCTCAACAAGGGCGAGAAGATGTCGAAGTCGCTCGGCAACGTCGTCGATCCGGTCAATCTGGTGAACCATTTCGGCCTCGACCAGGTGCGCTACTTCTTCCTGCGCGAAGTCTCCTTCGGCCAGGACGGCAGCTATAGCGAAGAAGCGATCGGCACCCGCATCAACTCGGACCTGGCCAACGGTATCGGCAATCTCACCAGCCGCTCGCTGTCGATGATCGTCAAGAATTGCGACGGCAAGATCCCGGAATGCGGGGCGCTCAGCGACGAGGACAAGGCGATGCTGGCTGAGGTCGACGCGCTGCATGCCTCGACCCGCGAGGATATGGGCAAGCAGCAGATCCACCGGGCGCTCGCCTCGATCATTTCGGTCGTTTCCGAGACCGACCGTTATTTCGCCGGCCAGGCGCCGTGGGCGCTGAAGAAGACCGATCCGGAGCGCATGGGCACGGTGCTCTATGTCACCGCCGAAGTGGTGCGCCAGATCGCCATTCTGCTGCAGCCCTTCATGCCGGAATCATCGGCCAAGCTGCTCGATCTGGTCGCAGCACCTGCAGACAAGCGCGACTTCGCCGCTCTTGGGCAAGCCGGCCGTCTCGTTGCCGGAACGGCGCTCGAAGCGCCGACGCCGGTCTTCCCGCGCTACGTGGCTCCGGAGGCTTGAGGCCGTGCTGATCGATACGCATTGCCATCTTGATTTCGCCGACTTCGAGGCGGAGCGGGACGAGATCGTCGCGCGCGCACATCAGGCCGGTGTGGCGCAGATGGTGACGATCTCGACGCGGGTGCGCAAGCTCGAGACGCTGCTTGCCATCACCGAGAAATATCCTTCGGTGTTCTGCTCGGTCGGCACGCATCCGAACAATGCCGACGAAGAGCTGGATATCCAGACAGAAGAGCTGGTGCGTCTCGCCAATGCCCATGAGAAGGTGGTGGCGATCGGCGAGGCTGGTCTCGACTATTTCTACGACACGCAAAAGCCCGAGGACCAGCAGACAGGCTTCCGCCGCCATATCGCGGCGGCGCGCGAGACCCGGCTGCCGCTCGTAATCCACAGCCGCAGCGCCGACGAGGACATGGCCGACATACTGACGGAGGAAAGCGGGAAGGGGGCATTTCCCTTCATTCTCCACTGCTTCTCCGCAGGCCCGGAACTTGCCAAGACCGGCGTCGCACTCGGCGGCTATATCTCCTTCTCAGGCATCCTGACCTTCCCGAAGTCGGACGAGCTGCGCGAGATCGCCAAGACGATCCCGCTTGATCGGCTGCTTGTGGAAACAGACGCGCCCTATCTGGCGCCGAAGCGCTGGCGCGGCAAGCGCAACGAACCGTCCTACGTCGTCAACACGGCCGAGGTGCTCGCCGATACAATCGGGCTTGCCACCGAAGAGGTCGCGCGGATCACGACGGAGAACGCTTTCCGCCTGTTCTCGAAGATGCCGAGGATCTAGCGGCGTGCTCTACCGGCGGCGTTTCACCATTCTCGGCTGTTCGTCGTCACCGGGCGTGCCGCGCATCACCGGCGACTGGGGCGCCTGCAATCCCGACAATCCGAAGAACCGGCGCACACGCGCTGCCTTCATGGTGCAACAATTCGCACCCGATGGCGGCGTCACCACAGTCGTCATCGACACCGGGCCGGATTTTCGCGAGCAGATGATCAGGGCAGGGGCCGACCATGTCGATGCCGTGCTCTACAGCCATCCGCATGCGGATCATATTCATGGCATCGACGATCTGCGCGGCTATTTCCACAATACCCGCCGCCGGGTGCCGATCTTTGCCGACCAATTTACCATGGACAGGCTGCGGGAAGCCTTCGGCTATTGCCTGGAAACGCCGCCGGGCAGCAATTACCCGCCGATCGTGCTGCCGATCGTCATCGAAAACCTCGACACGCCCGTCGAAATTCATGGTCCAGGCGGGACGATCGCCTTCCATCCGCATATCCAGCAGCATGGGGATATCCACTCGCTCGGCTTCCGTATCGGTGATGTGGCTTATTGCAGTGATATCAGCGATTTCCCACCGCAGACCGTCGAGAAGCTGCAGAAACTCGACATGCTGATCATCGACGCGCTGCAATATACTTATCACCCGAGCCATCTGTCGCTGGAACAGTCGCTCGACTGGATCAGCCGGCTGAAGCCGAAACAGGCGATCCTCACCCACATGCACACGCCGCTCGACTACGACGTGGTGATGGCTGAGACGCCGGACCATGTGGTGCCGGCGTATGACCAGATGAGCTTCGAGACCGAGGTCAGGCTCTAAAGCTTGAACCCGCTCGCTTGCACGTAGGGCAGCAGTTCGACGCCGCCGCGATGGATCATGTCGAGCGAGACATAGAGGATGATCAGCAGGCCGACATAGGCGATCCAGCGATGGTTGGTGAGCAACCGGGCGATAAAGTTTGCGGCAATACCCATCAGCGCGATCGACAGGGCAAGACCGATGACCAGCACGCTCGGATGTTCGCGCGCAGCACCGGCAACGGCCAGCACGTTGTCGAGCGACATCGAGACGTCGGCAACGACGATCTGGGTCGCCGCCTGGAAGAAGGTCTTTCTCGGCGCGCCTTCGGCACCCACCGCCTCGTGGTTCCCGCCATGGCCGGCGCGAAGCTCGCGCCACATCTTCCAGCAGACCCAGAGCAGCAGCAGACCGCCGGCCAGCAGCAGGCCGACGATCGCCAGCAGGTAGACTGCGACGCTGGCAAAGAGAATGCGCAGAACGGTCGCGGCCACAATGCCGACGATGATCGCCTTGCGGCGCTGCGTCGCCTCGAGGCCGGCAGCAGCAAGACCGATAACCACGGCGTTGTCGCCGGCGAGAACGAGGTCGATAGCAATGACCTGCAGCAAAGCCGTCATACCGGCTGCCGTAAACATGTCCATATGAATTATCCCCAATGCGTCAAAGCCGTGCTAGCGTCTCGAAGGTTTGACGTCAACCGCTGAGCGATTTCGCAAGCGGCGTAATTTGCGAGTCAGCGCGCCGAAATGGCAGGCGGCAATGAAACAGCAGGCGATGCGGCGGAGCATCGCCATTCCCTTGGAACATTCAACTCAGCCGCCGGTTCTTCAAGTCAGGAAACCAGACTTCGGCCAAACTTCGGATTGGCGGCTGGATCCAGACATCGAGAGGAGAGTCCCATGGGCAGCATTTACAATGATACCAACCCGGCCTTTTCAGGCCCGACAGGCGGCAGCAGCCTTGCTGCATTCTTCGACAGCCGATCGGACGCAGAATCCGCCGTCTCGCGTCTTGAAGACGCGGGCGTGCCGGTTGCGAGAATAAGGCTGATGCCCGGATATGAGGCGGGCGCAAAAAATACCGGCGCCATGAGCGAAGACCGCAGCGGTTTCTTCGACGCGCTGGCAGACTTCTTCTTCCCCGACGAGGATCGCGCGGTCTACGCAGAAGGGCTGCGGCGAGGCGGCTTCCTCGTCCAGGTCAATGATATCGATGACGCGCTCTATGAGACCGTCCACGATATTCTGGACGACGAAGGCAGCATCGACATGGATGAGCGCGCGGATCTCTGGTCGTTGGAGGACAGACAGCAAGGCGCGTCCAATACCGGTTTTGCCGGATCGGCGCATGGTGGCAAAGCCTCGGACGATCTTGCCGTGTCCGAGAGCGCGTTCGACGATGCGCGCCCGGTGGCGATGCGGGACACCGCGCATGGAAGCGCCAAGGTGCGCGCCTATACCTTCCTCGACCCTGGCACCGACCCCGGCTCTAAACCATCAAACGATGCCAATCGGCAATCACAAACCCAATCGCAAGGCGGATCTCACCAGAGCCAGGGTTTTCGGCGCGACCACTAATATCAGGGGGCCCGGCCGCAGTGCCGGGCCTCATTACCTCTCGCTCACCTATTCGAGGACATGTCGATGCAATCATCCATCAACCGCCACGGCCTTCCGCCTGACCCTGACGAACTGATCGCGGAAGGTGATCCGCCCTTTGCCGATGCCGCTGAGCAGACCGCGCGTGAAAAGGCCGATGAGAGCCTGCACGCGCTGCAGCATGAAGTCAGGCTGCTGAATGCCCGCATAGGCGTGCTGCGCGAGGACGCCGAAGCGGCGCTGAAAGCCAAGGCCACATCGGTCGATGCAAGCGCCCATGTGCAGCTCGGCGACTATCCCTGGGTGAAACTTGCCGCAGCGATCGGCGCAACCTTCATTGCAGCCAGGCTGGTTCGGCGTCTTCCGCTCGGCGTGCTGCTTGCAGGATTTGCCGGTCATATCCACGAGGTAAGACGGCAGTGACGCTCGCTAATGGCGGCTGCCTGGCGCGGACGAATATCGTTCCAGGCACCGATTGAGTGGACAAGGTCATTGGAGCCGGTGATCGATATGCAAACAAGCGCTCATGTCAAAACCAAGCCGGCAATTCCGGCCAAGGTCGCGACACCGCCTGCGATCGCGAAACGAACCGCATAGGCGATGCTCCCCATACTTGCTGCAAGAACGGCTTTCGCAAGAAAATTGGCGAAAGCGGCGACCGCTATGGCGCGGGCGGCCGCATCCGCGGGCACCTGGATGGATGACAGTTTCGCAACGGCAAGCGTTATTGCATCGAGATCGCCCAGTCCTGTGATGAACGCAAGCGCGATCAGCGACTGAGTTCCAAAGACCACCAAGGTCATTCGCGTCAGGACTGTCACGACGGCGAGAACGAGCGCGAAGCGCAGCACGACCATCACCTCGAGCGGGTTTCGGGGTGAAAAATCGGTGCTGTCATCCGGACGCTGCAGCAATGCGGCGAAGCCGCCTGCTATGGCGAGGGTGGCAGCAGCCGGAGCCAGTAATGGAGCAAGATCCCTGAAAACAGCTGGTGCAATGACCCCACAAATCAAAAGCACGCGGGCGAGAGAAACGGCTCCCGCCAGCATTGCTCCCGCTGAGAGGAGTGGGGAGAGGGCAGGCATCTGCTTCGACTGACGGGCGAAGGAAAGCGTCAGCGCCGTCGAGGAAACGATGCCGCCGCTGGTCCCGGTCAGCAGTATTCCGGCGCGGGCGCCGCTCAGCTTGATGAGTATATAACCGGCAAAGGAAACGGCTCCTACCAGGATCGTCATCATCCAAAGCTCGAAAGGATTGATTGTCTGCCAAGGATCAATCGGTTCGTTGGGAAGGATCGGGAGGATGACGATGGTCATCGTCAGCAGGATCAGGGCGGCCCTGAGTTCAAGCCAGGTCAATCGGCGAAGAAATCCATGCAACGGCTCCCGCGCTGCAAGAAGGGCGGTTATTGCCACAGCGCTTGCGGCCGTTACCGTCATATCCGCCACAACCGCGCCAAAGCCCAGCGCAAAGACCGCCAAGGCCGCAATGGTGCCGGTGGCGCTGTAATCCTCTTCTCGTGCCGCCTGCATGCGGCTGAAGAGGAGAACCGTGATGCAAAAGAATATAAAGATAGCTGTCGGCAGAATCGGCCCTGTCACAGGCTGGAGGAAACCGCAGAAACCGCCGAGGAAACTTGACAAGCCATAGGTGCGGATACCGGCCACTCTTTTGCCTGGCGCAGCCTCACGATCCTGCCAGCCGCGCTCAATGCCGACAAGAATGCCGATTGCAAGCGCGAGGCTGAGGCGCTGGAATGCTTCTGTCGTCACCAATGATGTCATCATCCGACGGGTCCAGGCGCGCCAACCGATTCATCGAAGGCAGCTGCGCCGTATATGCCATTGCTGTTCACCCGCAAGCTGCTGCTCAGCGGCGTCCGGACGGGGTTGCTCCGCGAAGTGCGGATATTCAATCGCGCTTCGCATTTCATCGCTTAACATAGATCTTTGCCGCTTCGCCCAACGAATTCCGCTTGCTTCCTGATGAGGACGGTCAATATCACGCTCACACTTTCGCGGTGGGGCGACCTTGATTTTCGTCAAAGCGCGGGAGACACCTCTGCGCTATGATAACCTCCAACCATTCGGAGGACATCAGCCGTGAAAGCGCAATTCCATTTACCGCTGGCCACCTATCCAGACGCAAGCTCCTTCTCGCTCCTTCAGAACGCTGTCGCTGTTTCCCTTCACCAGAAGGCCGGTTTGACGGCAAGTATACCGCTGGTCAGGATCGAACCCTTTCAGCCGCGATTTCCATCACTCATTGACGTAGACAAAATGCGTGCGGAGGCGGAGCGCTTGAGTAAAGACAATGGAACCATTCTCGGGCAGACGCTCCATGATTATGCGAAGAAAGCTGAGGTCGAGGTCGAGATCCAGCCATTCGATGCGAGGGAGCCATTTGTCGCACAAACTCTTGCCGAGCTGTCACGCGTATACGATCTTTCCATTTTGGAAGCATCTGTGCTGATGAGGCCGCTGATCGAGAGCGTGCTGTTTGAAAGCGGGAGACCGCTCCTGCTTTTTCCTCCGGATAATTTCTGCGGCCGGATCGAGGCTGTTGCCGTCGCCTGGGATGGAGGAGCCACAGTCGCGCGGGCACTGACAGGCGCCAGATTGTTGCTGGAACAGGTCTCGCGTGTCGTCCTGATTTCCGTCACTGATGATAAGCAGATTGACGAGCGCGCCCGAGACCGCTTTGCGACCGCGCTCCGAAAGGCTGGTCTTGCCGTCGATATCGCAGCCGTGCAAGCGCAGGGAAACTCACCGGCCAGCGTCATTCAAGGTGCCGCCCTGGAACGCAAGGCAGATTTGCTCGTCGCCGGCGCATTCGGCCATTCGAGACTACGCGAATTCCTCTTGGGAGGGGTGACACGGTCGCTGTTGACCCACCTCGAAATGCCCACTCTCCTTTGTCACTAATTCAGAGTGCGCGCGGTGCGTCGCCGATAGCAGCAATATCGCCATCACCGAAAGTCTGATGCCATAACCAACGCTTTGGAAGGAATCAATGAACCTGCGCGACGTCTGAAGGCATCGGCTTGGCAAGCTCCTTGACGATCGCTTCAAGCGCATCAGCCGTCGTCCGCAGGCCGGATGACCGCGCAATTTTCAGTGCCGCATTGCAGTGAGCGGACAATTCGTCTTGCTCCCCGTGATCATTCGCCGGGAATACGATGCCCGCATATTGCGACGGGTTTCCGGCTTCATCCCTGAAGCAGCGGCCCAAGGCCGCGACGGCGACTATTTGCCCGCTTCGATCAAATACCCGATAGTCACAGCGATACGGATTTCCTGTGATCACCGATTCTGAAATTGCCTTGGCCACGGATGGCTTGTCGTCCGGATGAATCCGGTCGAGGTATCTTATGACCGGCAGCCCCGTGAGAGTCTCTTCGGGATCAAGCCCAAAGAGGTTTGCCAGCGCCGAATCCGCATAAACCTTGTCGGTCGCCAACTCCCAGGTGAAAATGCCAGGCTCTTCGGTAAAAGAAAATTCGGACGTTCCCAAAGCTCTGTTGACAAGACTCATTCCGCATCCCCGGTCTGCACGCCAATGCCGCCGGGGTGGTTAGGTCCCCGGTTCTTGAGAGAAAACGACGCGCTCGATCAATGACAGAGCGGTCGACCATTTCACCCCCGATCTTAGCCGCGTTTCCATCGGACGCAACTCCAAGGACAATCCACGGGGCTGCGACCACCACACATGCTCGTTGCGCGCAACCAGCGGCGTCGTTTTCTTGACGGGCACGGCGAAGATGTGCTCCACCTCGGCTTCGACGTTCTAGAATGCGACGAAGCTGACAAGGCCGGCGCGAAGGGTTGACGAAAATCATGACGAAAATCGATCTCAATTCTGATTTGGGGGAGGCGTTTGGACCCTGGCGCATGGGCGACGACAAAGCGATCCTTGACGTCGTCACCAGTGCGAACATCGCATGTGGCGGGCATGCCGGAGATCCAGCGACGATGGTCGAGACGCTCACGCTCGCAAGCGAACGGGGTGTCGTCGTCGGAGCCCATCCGGGCTTTGCAGATCGCGAGGGCTTCGGGCGACGTCTGATCCCCTTGAGCATCCGGGAAGTGGAGCAGCTTGTGGCGACGCAGACAGGCGCGCTGATGGGAGCTGCGGCTCTGGCGGGCGCCCGGGTCCGCTACGTCAAACCACACGGCGCACTCGCCAATTGGGCGGCCGACGAACGGCCGGTCGCCGACGCCATCATCCGCGCAACCCGAGCGGTCTCGCCGGAACTTGCCATACTGGCGATCTCCGGGACAGAGCTGGAGCATGCGGCCCGCGTTGCCGGGATGACCGTCTTCAGCGAAATTTTTGCCGATCGCGGCTATCTCTCCACGGGTCGGCTCGTTCCGCGTACCTTGCCGGGAGCGATGATCCATGACCCCGCGGAGGCGGCATCTAGATTGATCGGGTACCTATCCAGCGGCCTCATGCCGACGGTCGACGGCGTTCCGATCCCTCTCGATGCACACTCGATCTGCGTTCATGGGGACAGCCCGGGAGCGCTTGCCATGGCCGTCCACGTGCGCCGGGAACTGCAGAAGGCAGGCATCGAGGTGGGTCCATTCCTTCAACAGACAAAGGAAAACAGGTGATGGCCAAAGGCTATCTTATCGCCCAGGCTGCCGTCACCGATCCGGAAGCCTACGGGACCTGCGCGCGGGCTGCGGATGCGGACTTCATTCTGATCGAAGGCGCCGACTGACGTGTCAGAGGACCCGTCCGCATCGTCCGGCAGCGTTCCGACCTACCGCCCGGTGGGCGGGCACGCGGTGCTCGTCGAATTCGGCGCGACCATCGATAAACGGATCCACGATCAGGTCGTCAAGCTGGATGCCGCCTTGAAGGCGGCACCCTTTGAAGGATTCGTCGAAGCCGTTCCGGCCTATGCCAGCATTCTCATATGCTTCGACCCGCTCGTGGCCGATCATCGGACGACGGAGGCGGCCATTGCCGAGCGTCTGACGGCCGAGGTTCCACAGACGATCGGAGCGATGCGCGAAGTCGACGTCTGCTACGATCCTGATCTTGCGCCCGATCTTGCCGCCGTCGCCGAGGCGAGTGGATTATCGCCGGAAGACGTCATATCCACCCATCTCTCCGGCGACTACAGCGTCTTCATGTACGGCTTCGCTCCAGGATACGCTTACCTCGCAGGCGTGCCCAAAGCCATTCAGCAGCCGAGGAAGCCGGCGCCTATTCGTGGCATCGCCGCCGGAAGCGTGCTGATCGCCGGTCCGCAATGCCTGGTGAGCACGCTCACCATGCCGACCGGCTGGTGGATCATCGGCCGCTCGCCGACAAAGATCCTCGACGCCGCGTCCAACGACCGTCCGTTTCTTTTCGACGTCGGCGACGCGGTGCGTTTCCGCCGCATATCGAGGGCCGAATTCGACGCGAGGTGCCTCGCATGAGCGAAGCCGTTCTTGCAATCAACTTCGCGGGTCCCCACGTCGCGGTCCAGGACGGAGGACGTCACGGATTGATGCGTTACGGCGTTCCGGCCTCCGGTCCGATGGACAGGACCTCGTTTGCAGCCGCCAACGCCGCCATCGGCAACCCTGCCGGTCAGCCGACAATCGAAGTCTCCATGGGCGGCCTGGTTCTCGACTGCATCTCGGGGGAGGTTACGTTCGGCGTCGCGGGAGGAGGCTTCATCGTAGAGCATGCCGGCGACAAGCGCGGCGCATGGATGGTCGCCACCTTGAAGGCCGGGGAGCGGCTGGCAATCCGTCCGGGACACTGGGGAAGCTGGACGTATCTGGCCTTCGCCGGTCATATCGAGGCGAAGACCTGGCTGGGCAGCATGTCGACGCACAGTCTCTCCGGCCTCGGCGGCGGGCGCCTTGCAGCCGGACAGACGCTCACTATAGCCGATCCGGACGTGCGGGATGATCGACATGGTCCAATCACATGTCCGGTCATCGCAAGACCGCGATCCGAGCTGCGTGTGGTGGTCGGTCCACAGGATCGGTTCTTCTCGAAAGAAACCTTGTCGAATTTCCTTTCATCGCCTTTCCGCCTGAGCGACGCCTATGACCGCATGGGCGTACGCCTCCAAGGTCCGTCGCTTGCGCCAAGCGTCGCGCTGGACATGCCGTCGGAAGCGATCGTGCGGGGCTCGGTGCAGGTCGCCGGAGACGGTGTTCCCACCATTCTGCTGGCCGACCACCAGACGACCGGAGGATATCCCAAGATCGCCACGGTGGTGGATTCGGATCTGGACGCCTTCGTCCAGTTGCGCCCACGCGACCATATCGGCTTCCTGGCCGTGACACCGCAGCAGGCGATCGAACACATTCGGCTTCGGGCTTCGACGATGTCCCGTTACCTCGCGGCAGTCCGCGACGGACCATGACGCGCGAACATGGGCATGTCGATCTGAAGGGTAGGGCGGCGATAGGCGCTTGGAGCTGCGCTTAGCTCGAAGTACTGTTCAGAAAAAATCCACATTCGGTTCGGGGGCACCATGGATTTTCTGAACATCGCGGCGATCGTTTTCTTCCTTCTCGTCTGGGTGGCCGTCGAGCCTTTGATGGCAGCAGGGTGGCCGAGGAAGAACGACAGCCTTTCCGTTGACATGGTGCGCATTCGCGCCGCCTGGATGCGGGAGGTGCTGACGCGAGACAACAACTTCATCGGCGATGCCGCGATCCTCGGGCACACGATCAATTCGGCGTCCTTCTTCGGCTCCGCCAATCTTATCGTCATCGTCGGGCTCAGCGGCGCGCTGTTCATGGAGCCGAATTATGGATCGGGTGGTGGCCTGATCGCGATGTTTGCGGCCCAGGATCCGGCGTGGTTTTTCCAATGCAAGGTCCTCCTGATCATGGCGACGCTGCTGCGGGGCCTATCCGATTTCATCTGGGCGGTCCGGCAGATCAACTACTGCCTGGCGGCGATCGGGGCGAGCCCATCCCGCGATGAGGAGAGGGACATCGGCGGCTGGACGAATGCCCTGACCCTGGTTTTGAACCCGGCGCTTCGATCGTTCAGCGTCGGCGTCCGGTCTTATTACTTCACCTTCGCAGCCGCCTTCTGGTTCCTCGGGCCAATCCCCTTCGCTGTTGCGACCATCCTGAGCGTCGGCGTGTTGATCTGGCGTCAATCCTGGTCGGATGCCGCGAAAGGGATCATGGCCATACGCAAGCTGCTTGACTAAAGCCAAGTCTTAGGCTGGGCTTGAACAGAAGCGGCATCTTAATGGCGGTATCAGATGGATCGTCTCGAAGCGATGCGCATATTGCTGGCCGTCGTCGACGCCGGGAGCATCTCGGCCGGCAGCAGGAAGCTCAACGCGCCCTTGCCCAGCGTCAGCCGCAAGGTAGCCGAACTTGAGCGGCAGCTTGGGGCAAACCTCATCGTTCGCACCAGCCGCAATCTGCAGCTCACCGATGCCGGGCGCGACTATGTTGACGCCGCTCGAAAGATCATGGCGGATCTCGATGAGGCCGAACGAAGGGCGTCCGGGGAATACCAGACGCCCAGAGGCGTGCTGACGATCACGATGCCGATCGAATACGGGAGCCGCTACGTGCTGCCCATTGCGCTGAGTTTCATGGACAAATACCCGGAGGTGTCGCTGAACCTTCTGTGCAGGTGGATATCGCGATCCGTCTCGGCGACCTCGCCGACAGCGCCCTCCATGCCGCCACGGTCGGGGAATTCCGCCTGCTGACCTGCGCGAGCCCTGCCTATCTCAAGCGGCATGGCATGCCGGAGCGTCCCGGCGATCTCATCGATCGCGACGGGATCATCTTCAACAAGCGAACATTCTTCTACATTCGACGTCGACGGCACGCCGATAGAGGCGGCGCCTCGCAACCGGCTTGAGGTGAATACGGCGGCGAACTGTGTTGCGGCGGCGTCGGCGGGGCGGGGATCGCGCGGCTGTTCGACTATCAGGTTCCAGACGAGCTGGCGTCCGGCGCGCTCGTTCCGATCCTTCGCGATTTCGACGGCCCACCCCAGCCCATCCATATCGTCTACGCGCGACAAGGGCTTCTCGCGTTGAAGGTACGGGCTTTTCTCGACTGGGCACTGCCGCGGCTGCGCGCGCGTTCCATATGCGAAGATAATCCAATATTATCTGAATGATGCGATTATCTCTTCAACCGTTTGTTTCGGATTCTGAGGTGTGGAAAGTGGCCAATGCCTGGCAGGAGGTCGAGTTTCGCACCGATCTTGCCGGCGAAACTCGATGCCCATTTCCTTTGTGATATAAATGTCTTTCTCGCCCCAGATCACCTTCATAGGCGTCTTCAGCCGGTCGAGGTTGGCCTCGAGATACTGCTGGTCGCGCGTGAAACTTGCGTAGTAGTGCTCGAATGCATCCGCCGACGTGACGCCATCACGGCTCCATGACCGGATCATGTCTTGCTGGACGTCGATCCGCAGATCGAATTGTTCAGCGGGTGAGAGGCCGCGCCTGTGCACGTTCTGAAGGATCTCGTCGCTTGTCTTGTTCATGTAGGCACGGGTCGGCGAGGCGGTTGGCTCGGCTTTGAGATTCTGTAGGTTCTCCCACATGTGGTGCGGCCGGTCGAACGGCGCGAAGTCTCCGACGATGATCTGCCTGGCGATCGTCGGCTCGTCGAGAGCAAGCAGCAGGACGGGGAGGGCACCGATGTCAGTCGCGTAAATCACGAGCTTCGACCGGTCGATGCCTGCCCGCTCGATATAGGCCTTCAACACCTGGGCGTACGCCTTCGGCGCGTAGGAAAACCGCTCGAAAGCCGGGCGCGACGATTGCCCGTAGCCCGGCCAATCGAAGGCATGGACATAGTAGTCGTGAGCAAGCGTTGTCGCAATATCCTTCCACACCGTCAGGGTTTCCGGAAACCCATGCAGGAAAAGCACGGTGCCTTTTGGCGAGGAGGCGCGGACAACCATTCTCCACAGCGTAAGGACTTCGTCGATCTCGATGAAGTCGACGAAGTCATGCGCGGCTTCTCTGGACGCGGAAACGAAGGCTTCAGCCGTCTGGGAAGAGAGAGTTGCTGCGGCTGATGCAGCATTTACGGTTTTGTCCTTAGACATAGGATGTCCTTTCTGAACGGCGGTCAGTCAAAGCCCAAAAGCCGGCTGTCTCCACAAATAATTGAGTATGGCGTCAGCCCGCGGTAGCCGGAGAAAGTGAGAGGAACCCTCTCGACGGCGGCAGCGCTGCAACCCGGCTGCCCAAGGCTGACATCTGAACGAGAGGGTGCCTCTCACTTTCCCGAGGTGCCGGCCGGCCGTCGACCCGCCCAAATATCCACCAGCCGCCGATTTGAGACAGCTCGTTGGCGTTTGCTTACGGACGGCAGAGCGTCGGCCGCGACAATATAAGGAAGAACTGATATGACTGACATTACCCAAAGTAGACAGGTTGCGGCCACCCCCGACAAGGTCCGCGGCCTCCCGGGCCACGTCACTGTCGGCACGAACGATCTGGATGCCGCCTCGATATTCTACGACAAGCTTCTGGCCGTGTTCGGGATCGGACGAGTCCTCGTCCAGCCCAACCGAGCCATCTACTACGGTCATCGCACGCTCGAATTCGGCATCATCAAGCCGTTCGATGGCCGCCCTGCCACCGTCGGCAACGGTGGAATGATTGCTTTCGAAGCTCCGTCCCGTTCAAAGGTCGACGAAGCCCATGCAACTGCATTGGCGGCGGGTGGCTCGGACGAAGGGGCTCCTGGTCCGCGTGGCGAGAACGGCACGGGTCCTTACTGCGCATATTTTCGCGATCCCGAAGGCAACAAGCTTCTGATCTTTCGTTCCGGAGCGGACCAGGCCTGACATTTTCGGCATTGAAGCGGGCAGGGCATCTTTTCCTCTCCTCGATATCACGAAAGGACACGGCATCATGGCAATGCTGAACGTTTTGAAACACCGCGACGTATCGCGCCGCTCACTGCTGTCAGGCTTTGCCGCGGCCGGCATAACCGCCGTTCTCCTTCCGGGCACGTCCAACGCCGCTGATGTTGTCGGCGTCGCGTCCGAGGAGGTTCGACCGTTCAAGGTTGAGGTCTCCGAGGCGGCGCTCGCAGATCTCAGGCGGCGGCTTGCCGAGACCCGGTGGCCCGACGGCGAAACCGTCATGGACCGTTCGCAGGGCGTCCAGCCCGACAGGCTGAAGGAGCTGGTGCGCTACTGGAAGTCGTCCTACGACTGGCGGAAGGCGGAGAGCAGGCTGAATACATTTCCGCAGTTTCTCACCGCTGTCGATGGACTGGACATCCATTTCATCCATGTCCGCTCCCGTCATGAAAACGCGCTGCCGCTGATCATGACCCACGGCTGGCCAGGTTCGGTCTTCGAGCTGCTTGATGTCATCGGACCGCTCACCGATCCGACGGCGCATGGCGGCACGGCTGATGATGCCTTCCATCTGGTGATCCCTTCGATTCCAGGATTCGGCTTCTCCGGCAAACCTCCATCGGCGGGTTGGAACCCCCAGCGGATAGCGGCTGCCTGGGACGTGCTGATGAAGCGACTGCATTATGACCGCTATGTCTCGCAAGGCGGCGACTGGGGCGCGATCATCAGCGACGCCTTGGGTCGCCAGGCGCCCGAAGGGCTGCTCGCGATCCACGTCAACCGGGTCGAGCGTGCCACGACGTTTCCATCGGACGCAGCGCAGGCTCTTAAAAATGGAGGGCCGGCTCCGGATAGCTTGTCTGCCGATGAGAAGGTCGTCTTCGACGAGGCCCGGGACTTCCTCAACAACGGCTTCGGTTACGCAGCGATCATGAGCACGCGGCCGGAAACGATCGGTTACGGCATTGCGGATTCTCCGGTCGGCCTAGCCGCCTGGCTTTACGACAAGATCGCCGACTGGGTGTATACACGCGGCGACCCCGAACAAGCTCTTGGCAAGGATGCCGTCCTCGACAACATCACACTGTACTGGCTGACGAATACCGGCCCCTCGAGTGGCCGCATCTATTGGGAAAACGTCATGTCGGGCGCGAAGCTCACAGCCGTCCAAGTCCCGGTCGCCGTCACGGTGTTTCCCGGAGAGGTCTACAAGCCGCCAAGGGATTGGCTGTCGAAAGCCTATCCGAAGCTCATCTACTACAATCGCGCTTCCAAGGGCGGTCACTTCGCCGCCTGGGAGGAGCCAGAACTCTTCTGTCAGGAGATCAGGGAGGGCTTCAGAAGCTTGCGGTCTTAGCCGAGTCCGGTTCGTCGATTGACGTTGGTCGTGCAACGCTTCACAAAGTCCGAAGTTTCGACCAATCCAGCAAAAGTGACGACAACGTCTCGGGGACCACGGCTACATGCGCATCAACGACGACCGTCAACCCCGCCGCCGAGTGTGCGCATTCCTGACGCTGGTATTTTCAACGCTTCTACTCGCGAGCGCAAACCCTGGATCGGCGGCTGAGCCGACCAATTCCTCGGCGCCGATCCGGGTTATTATCGAATTGCCGAATGATGAGCCCGGACGAGCGCTGGTCAATCGGATCGTTCCAGGCAATCAGGAACCGGCGCAGCCGGTAGCAGTCACGCAAGAGGCGGCACCGACGTCGATTGCCACGTCACTACAGGAATTGCGCCAGAGGTTGCTCACACTCGTCGATGCCGTTCCGACGCTTCCCGGGCAGATCCAGTCGGCGATCCGGGTCTTCCAAACGGATGATCGTATCGAACCTGTCGGCCTGATCTTGGCGGTCATACTCTTCGTCGCAGGCGGGTTCGTTGCGCAGCGCCTTGCCTGGTGGTCAGGGCGAGGGCTGCTCCATTTTGTGCTGAACGCGCCCGCCGACACCGTCCGGCAGCGGATTAAACTCCACGCCGCCCGGCTTTCAATGGGTCTTCTCGCCTTGGTCGGTTATCTGATCGGAAGCCTCGGCGCGTTTATGCTCTTTCCGTGGCCTGCCGTGTTTCGCGATATTGCACTCATCCTGCTATCAGCCGCGCTCATGGTGCGCCTTGGCGTGCTCGTGGGCCGCATTGTCATCGCGCCGGGCGCCCGTTTGCCGCATATGCGGCTTCTGACACTTGTCACCTCGCTTGCCTGGTTCTGGTACTACTGGCTCCTCGGAATCGTCGCCATGCTGGCAGTTGGTTGGGCCACCATCGAAGTGATCGGGACGATCGGGGCTTCACCGATCTTGGTCGACCTCTTTACCGCAGCATGGCTTGGTGTCGTTTCAATCGCTTTGATCGTCATGATCTGGCTGCGGCACTTTCGTTCTGACGGGCCGGCCGTGAGCCGGCTGGTCTGTGTCGGCTTCAGCGCGAGCATCATAATATCGTGGCTGTTATGGGTGTCTGGGCTCCGCGGGGCATTCTGGACCGTGGTCGTCATCACGCTTCTGCCCCTTACCGTTTCGGTCACTCGTGATATCATTCGTCGCATTATTCGATCCGGGGAGGGGCAGGCGGTCGAAGATGCGACCATCGTCGGATGGTCTGTTGTGATCATGCAAACGCTGCGGAACGGACTGATTGTGGTCGCTGCGCTGCTCATTGCCCGCGCGTGGAATGTCAATCTCAGTGACCTTGCTGCAGCCGAAACCGTGACCACGCGTTTGATCCGCGCAGGAATCCGCATCGTCATCGTGCTGCTGGTGACCGATGTTATCTGGAAGCTCGCAAGCACGCTGATCGATAGTCAGATGGCGATGGCGTCGCGAAGCGAGCAGGGGGGACATCACGAAGGACCCGACGCGCGCCGGCGTCAGCGGTTGAATACCCTCCTTCCCATTCTTCGCAATGTGCTGTTCCTGGCGATCGGAGCTGTCGGCTTCCTGATGATCCTGGATGCCGTTGGCATCCAGATCGGACCACTGCTGGCGGGCGCTGGCGTCGTCGGCATAGCGGTCGGCTTCGGTGCGCAAACACTCGTCAAGGACATCATCTCCGGCGTCTTCTATCTGTTCGACGATGCCTTTCGCATCGGCGAATACATCCAGGCGGCAAAATATAAGGGAACGGTCGAAGGTTTCTCACTGCGATCGATCCGCTTGCGCCATCACCGTGGTCCGGTCACCATCGTTCCCTTCGGCGAACTGGGCGCGGTGCAAAACCTCAGCCGCGACTGGGTCATCGACATCATTACGCTCACCCTGAATTATGACAGTGACCTTGAAGAGGTCCGCAAGACCATCAAACGCATCGGCGTTGAGCTTCTGGAGGATGCCGAACTCGGGCCTAACATCATCGAGCCCTTGAAAATGCAGGGGATCGAGCAGATGGCGGATTATGGTGTGCAGATACGGCTGAAGTTCATGACGAAACCCGGCGAACAGTTCGGCGTTCGCCGAAAGGCGCTCGCCATGCTCAAGAAGACATTCGCGGAAAAAGGCATCCAATTTGCAACGCCGACCGTTCATGTTTCCGGCGGTCCCGCCGATGCCACGGCAACCGCTGCCGCCTCGGAGCTGCAAAGACCATCGAAAGTCATTCCGACACTTGAGGAATAGGAACGGCGAGCCCACGGCGGGGTTTCCGTCTTGCCTGAGTATCCTGATGTTGAGTCGCTAACTATCCGGCTGCGACAGCGCGTGACTGGCGGCGCATATTCGTCAAAAATTCCTTCGTAACAGAAAATCTTTGACGACCGCCGACACCACACGTGGCTGTTCGAAAGGCAGGAGATGCCCGGCGTCCTCGATAACCACGGTCTCGCAATCTCGTAGAAGTTCTGCGATGGTTTCTTGGACGATCGGTGTCGACAGGTGATCCTCCGCGCCGGTCATCAATAGGACCGGAAAATCGAAGGCCGACAGATACGCGGTCGCATCGGGCCTCGCAACTAAAGATCGGTTCTGTCGCTCGTGAACATCCGGCGGACAATCTTCAACCATCTGCCGGATATCGCCAACAAGACGAGGGTCCTGGGCACTTTTCGCAGAGATCACTTTTGTCACCCAACGCCGCGCGTAAACAACCACATCTGCCTTTGCCTCAGCGATACGGTTCTCGCGGCTGGCCGCTTCATCCTGGGCCGGGCCTTCGGCATTTGCGTTCGAAAGAACCATTGCACGGATCCGACCCGGCGATTGGCGGCCCATCTCCATGGCCACGCGGGCCCCCATCGAATGGGCAAGGACAATCAACGCGCCATCCGTTTCGGAAAGCGTGCGTGAAGCCATGTCCTCTATCGTCGCATCGCGACGTCTATTGGCCTCGAAGACTTTGGTTTTATCAGACTTAAGATCACCGGCAATGGAACGCCAAGTACGGGCGTCGGACATAATGCCTGGTATGGTTACGATTGTCGTCATCGCGCTTTCACTCTCAGAGATCACCGTTGTAAAAGGGCTTGTGGGGGATGGTTGATGCATCAGTCTCTTGCGTGGTGCCCGTACGCTAACATAGACATCGGGCCACCGCGATGGCGTGGGACACTGTAGTATACAAGTTCCATAATCTATCTTATGCGATACAGGTATGTAGTGGGGGTGGGTTCAAGGATGAAGTGCGACTTGCAATAGATAACAACGGTTTATCCTTGCAAGGAACGAGACATGAAACGCACCTACTCCCAGATCGATATGGATGAACGCCGCAAGATTGCCCGCTGGCGCACGGCTGGGATCAGCGTTGACGTGATCGCCGAGAAACTGCACCGACATCGCTCGACCATTTTCCGTGAGCTGCGCCGCAATAGGTTCGAGGATCGTGAGATGCCGGACCTCAACGGTTACTACTGCGTGATGGCCAATGACATGGCGCGCGAACGGCGTGCCAAGCTGCGCAAACTTTCCCGGTTCTCGCATCTGCGCCAATCGGTGATCGAGCGCATCATGCATGGCTGGTCGCCGCAACAGATCGCTGGCCGACTGCAGCTTGAGCGCCATCCGATCTCTGTCAGCCATGAGACGATCTACAAGTTCGCCTATTCCTCGGACGGCCACGCAATCAAGCTGTGGCGACATCTTCCGGAGCACCGCGCCAGGCGTCGGCCACGGCACGCCAGACGCCGCCATGGTCGGCGGTTCACCCCCGACGTCAACATTCTCTACCGGCCCGACGCAGTTGCCGAGCGCAAGCAGTTCGGGCACTGGGAGTGCGATCTCATCCAGTTTCGCAAGAAGTTCGGCAAGGCCAACGTGACGTCACTGGTCGAGCGGGTCAGTCGCTTTGCCATTTTCCTGCGCAACAACGACCGACAATCCAGACCGGTGATGGACGGCCTGATCCAGGTGCTGCAATCCCTGCCCCACCTCGCTCGTCGTTCGATCACCTTCGACCGTGGTACTGAGTTCACCGACTGGCCCTACCTGCAGGCAAGCATCGGAGCGCAGACCTGGTTCTGCGATCCACAATCTCCCTGGCAGAAAGGCACCGTCGAAAACACCAACAGACGGGCGAGGAAATGGCTTTCGAGAGAGGTCAATCCACTGTCTCTCAGCGACCGCGATCTCACCGACATCTGCAATCATCTGAACGCAACGCCGCGCAAATGCCTCGGCTACAAAACACCAGCGGAAGTCTTCCGCCAGAAACTCCTCGCGCAAGTCCGGCGCACCGGTTAGCTTCTCAAAGCCCGCAGGTCGCGGTTCGCCATGAACTCACATGGCTATTTAGTAATGCGACAGTTGGGCCAGTTAGAGATGCGACAGTCTCGCCTCTCGACGCGCTGGTCAATGTCAACGTTGGGAGCAAGGATGACGACCTCCAGTCTGGTCGAGACCATGAGCGGTCGGAGTCGTCATGTCCTTTATGATCACCATGTCGCACAAAGAGTTACATCGCCTCGAAGTTATTCAGAAGATCCGTGATCAACGCCTGAGCGTCGTCCAGGCCGCCGAGCTGCTTGGGCTCAGCCGAAGTCAGATGCACAGGCTGCTGCAGGCCTATGACCATTCCGGTGCGACCGGCCTGGTTTCGAAGAAGCGATCGAGACCAAGCAATCGGCGCCACAGCGCGGAGTTTCGCAATGCGGCGCTGGATCTCATCCGCGAACGCTATCTGGATTTCGGTCCGACGCTGGCTCGCGAGAAGCTGATCGAACTGCATCATATTTCGGTCGCCAAGGAGACGCTGCGTCAAAGGATGACAGAGGCCGGCATCTGGATGTCGCGACGCGAGCGCAAGAAGCGAGTTTTCCAGCCGCGCGGCCGGCGCGATTGTTTCGGGGAACTGGTTCAGATCGATGGATCGCATCACTGGTGGTTTGAGAACCGCGGTCCTAAATGCGCCCTGCTCGTCTACATCGACGATGCGACCGGCAAGCTGCTGCATCTGCGGTTCGCCGGATCAGAGAACACGTTCGACTATCTGCATGCGACGAAGGCGTATCTGCAGCAATGGGGTAAACCTCTAGCCTTCTACAGCGACAAGCATGGTGTCTTTCGTTCGACCCATGTGTCGGAGAAAGACCGGACGAGCGGCCTGACGCAGTTTGGTCGTGCGCTTTATGAGCTGAACATCGACATTATCTGCGCCAAAACTCCGCAGGCAAAAGGCCGCGTAGAACGCGCCAATCAGACGCTGCAAGATCGCCTCGTAAAGGAATTGCGGCTTCGTGGCATCGATTCGATCGAGGCGGCCAACGCCTATGCATTAGAATTCATTGCGGATTTCAATTCCCGTTTTGGCAAACCGCCACGCAATCCGAAGGACATGCACCGGCCGCTTGCCGCGCATGAGGACCTCGATGGCGCCATGCGCCGGAAGGAAGTCCGCACGCTGTCGCAGTCGCTGACGCTGCGTTACGACAAGGTCTTGTTCATTCTCGATCCGACGGAGCGGGCCAAAGGGCTGGCGGGAAAGAAGGTCGTTGTCTGCGACTACCCGGATGGCCGCCTCGAGATCATGCACGAGAGCTTCACCCTCCCCTACAGAACCTTCGACAAGTTGCGATCGGTGCATCGAGCCGAGGTCGTTGAGAACAAGCGTTTGGACGACGTGCTGTCGATCGTCGCCGAGCTGCAGGCCGGGCGGGAACAGCAGCGTAGCAAGAGCGGCCCTCGCCGCACTGGCCAGACGGATCATATGTTCGGTATTCCCGATGGCAGCCAGGGCAATGGTTATCAGAAGCGTGGCCGCAAGCCTGGCCGGCGGACGGACTTCATGAATGATCCAGAGGTCATCGCAAAAAGGCAGAAGGCGCTGGCACGAATGGAGGCGGCAGAATAAATGGGGCACTCATAATCTCAAAGCTAAAGCCGAAGTGCTGCTCCTCACCCGCCCCCGCTCCTCCTTGCAACCCGGCCCAGCCGGCGGATCGGCGGCTAATCCGAAGCGCAAGTGGCGCGTTTCTAACTGGCTGACAACGTCGCGCATCTAACCAGCTTTGACAAGGTCTGTAGCCGCAAAGTTGAAGTGTCCTGTTTCTGCAAAGTTGGAATGTCACACCCCCCGGGTTTGATGACGGTGGAGATTGCGGATGGGACTGATAGCGATGAGCGAGCGTGATCTGCAGCGGATCGAGATTCTATCGAAAGTGATCGCCGGCCGCATGACGATGGTGTCGGCGGCGCATCTGCTTGATCTGAGCACGCGCCAGGTGCGTCGTCTGTTGGATCGGATACGCTGCAGGATCGGCTGGTCAAGGAATTACGGCTGGCGGATATCGGCGATATGGAGACGGGCAACGCGTTTTTGCCGGGCTTCCTGGAGGATTCAATTTCTTCGACAACGGCCGTAACCTCGCGAAGGAACGGCAGATTTCTCGACATCCGGTGAAGGTCGTCCTGCGCCGACGACAGTCTTCGTCCGCGTCGAAGTACTCCTGACCGACGAACTGGAAGACCCGCGCGGCGGCGAGGCCGTTCCGGTAGGCGACGTGCCGGAGGTCGTCGAGGATTCGGTCGGCGGCCGCCCGGTCGAAGCGAGTTCGCCCGCGCGTCCGGTACAGGGCTGTCTTCACCCGTTCGAAATGGAGGGTGTCGCTCAGTCCCTTCCAGCCGCTGACCTTCGGCTGTTCGGCGGTCGTCATGGATCCGATAGTCACGACTGGAGGGATCTCGTCCGTTTGGGACTGTCCGGCCTCATCGATGATGGACGCAGGGCGAGGCCTGCCCGCTGACGGGGCTTAGAGAAGCGTATGGCCTGCGGCGGCGAGCAGTTCGTCGGCGCGGGCCTTGTCTGAGGTCTTGATCAGCAGGTTGTCGGTATCGAAGGTCGACACGGCGAAGATGCCGATATTGTTTTCCGACAGCGGCCGGATGACCGAGAGCAGTATGCCCGTCTCGTTGAAGGCAAACGGCCCCTGGAATTTGTAGCACGACCAGCCGCCGTCATGCTTGATGTCGGCCGGCACGCGTTCTGCGCGGCAGACGATCGACAGTTCTTCGTCGCTGCGGCCGATGCTTACAAAACCTTCCCCATCTGCCCAGGCGGGAATGGCCGCGTCAGGCGCGAGCCGGGCAATGGCATAGGAGCCTTCGAGTTCCCTGATCGTGATGCGTGGTGCCATGCTCGTCTCCCTCATCTATCCGGAGGTTACCAGATAAAACGAAGGCGACAAGGCTGACGCCCCATCAACGACAGCATCAGCCCGAAGGCCGCGGCGATAAGCACGGAAACCACCCGGCCCCTTTTCTCTCCATTATCCGTGAAGCCGCTGTCTGATCTTCCGGCGCGTCTTCGGCGTCGGCAGGTCCGTTTTTTTGTCAGCTCGCAGGCCGTCGGCGATCTCCTGACCGGTTAGATGCCCGCGCCCGATCAGCTCGAGCCACAGGCCTTCGAGCGAGGTCCGATGGGATTCGATGATGTTCCTCGCGCGAGCGAGCTGCAGCCACCCTGCCACCGACTCTGGGATGTCCGCCGGGGCGTCCTATGCCGACCAACCGATCGCGCCCCTTAACCCATTAGAGAACGGTATCGGCGCAATGCCACCGATCGTTATGAGCGTCTTCCGAGACGCTTGAGACACACCATGAAACACCACGCAGTGCTGAGTATTGTTCTGGAGTGGTAGCGATTTTGGCGCGCCAGACGAGATTCGAACCTACTGTCTGGTTCGAATGTAAACTCATGTCTGCTTTACTGGCCCGCTCCCGAGACGAACCTTCGCCCTCGCGGCAACGGCCGCCTCCCACCCCACCCAGTCCTTCGACGCTCATTTCGGCTGTTCTGCGGCCCATGTGCCTGAACCAGCGGGACGCGCCATAAGGCGACCTTCATGGCGCTCTCTCAAAGCTGCCCTTCGCGCAACGGCTCGGGTCGGACCTATAGCTGACCTTTGGCGAGCGGTTTGGAGACGTTGTCATTGCCAGCCGCCTACGCCTCGTCCGCGATCCATTCGAGCGAGGCGCCATGCGGGTCGGTCCAAGCGACAGGGGAGCCGTTCACAGATAGGAGGAAGCGGCCTGGCGGCCGGCTTTTTCCGGCGCACGTGGCAATGCGCGGGAATACGCGAGGGAACTCGTTCGATATCCAATACGGAGAGACGCATCACCTGCTCAGCGAAAGCCTCTCTGTCTGCGGGGTCGGAAACATAGTCGAGGACGGCTGTGTGAAAGACGACGAGGGTGGCATCCTTTGGAGCTTCGCTGCAGAGCCGCACTAAGTCGCTCCCGCGCAGGTCGCCCTTCAGCACTCAGGGCTTGACCGTGGCAGCGATCTTTACGGCCGCCCGCAGATTGGCGAGCCGCGCCGTCTGCTCTGGCCAGACCAGCGTCTCAAGCCATGCGACTTGCGAGGGGTTCGAAGCATCGATCGGGCTAAGGTCCAGTCCTGCCCGCCAGACTACCTGCGGTGCGGCCGGAGGCATCGGCGTTGTCTCCCTGGCGGAACATCGGAAGACAGGCGGCTCCGCGGGTGCGCGGATCGCCTTACGCCCGTAATCGTAGCGGTAGAGGTCGGGCATGAGGCAGAGGCCTGCGGAAGTCGCGACCTCCAGGAGGGCCAGCGGCTTCGGCAAGCGCGCCAATACGGGGAGTAATGTGGCGCACCTTCCCGGCTCGTTGGTTTGCGTCGAGCGCTTGAGCATTAGCGAGCGGATAGCGTCGGGATTAGCCTGAAGCGCCTGGCGAAACTCGTTCCATCCTGTCGGCGTGCCGAACAGGTGACGCACCGCGGCGAGCAGAAGGTTCGGTTGCCGCTTCACGTCCGGGAGGGTCGACAGGAAGCCGAGTGTTTCCCGGTCCCCAGTGACCGCACGAGCCAACTCCTCGTATAGCGGCGACCGACCGTGAGCCTCCGTATCGGCGAAGCGAATATATCGGGCTGAGATTTCGGCCAATCCCTCCTCGCCCATATCCGCTGATCTCCAATCCCGACGACCGTCGAACAACCGGATCAGCGATGGTGTTCGGGATTACGCCGTGACGCTGGTTGGCGAACGCTATGCAGACTTCGGGCCGACATTGGCGGCCGAGAAGCTTGCCGAGCGCGATGGATTGCGGATGTCGCGCGAGACGTTGCGCAGCTGGATGGTGGATGCGGGCCTTTGGCTGTCGCGCAAGGAGCGGCGGACGTTTCATCAGCCGCGCTTGCGGCGCGAAGCCTATGGCGAGCTGGTACAGATCGATGGCTTGGTGCCCCCTCACCCGCCCCGATCTAATTCTTGCAACGGGCAAGGTCACGACACGCATGGCCCCCCATCAATTGACCTAGTCCTGATTGGCAACCACTGGCAAACTGCCTTCGTTCGAAAGACGAGTTTCGGTCTGCCGGGCGGCCGAGACAATGCGGCGCTTTGCGCGGATCGCGTGCCATTGTTGGTCGATCAGGACGCCGATGAGGATCACGCCACCCATGACAGCGAAATTCAACGACGAAGGGATACCAAGGAGATTGACGAGATTCTGCAACTCCTGGAGCAGGACCGTGCCCAGCACCACGCCGACGATCGATCCCTCGCCGCCGCGGAGCGAAAAACCGCCAAGTACGGCAGCGGCAATCGCGTAGAGTTCGTAGAACTGACCATGGCTCGCCGGCGAGATCGAGCGCGTGTACATGGCGAAATAAATCGCCGAAAGCGCCGTCAGCAGCCCGCAGATGACATAGGCCGACATGACCATGCGGCCGGTACGGATACCGGAATAGCGGGCCGCCTCCTCGTTCTTCCCGATTGCGTAAAGATAACGCCCGAAGACAGAGCGATGCAGCATGATCCACATGACCACGGTAATGATGACGAGCGCGATGAAGGTGTTGGGAACACCGTAAAACCGTCCGGCGGTCAGGAATTCGAGGTCGGGGAAATTCTGGCCGAAGGCAAAACCCGCTGTTCCGTCGGCCGTATAGAAGCGCGCTGCCCCACGATAAATCAGGAGGCCGCAGAGGGTGACGACGAAGGGCTGGAGGTTGAGTCGGGTGATCAGCCAGCCGTGGACGGCGCCTATGACCGCGCCGAGCGCGAGAATGAGCGGCAGCGCCAGCATCCAGGACATATCCTGGACCGCGATGAAATCGACGAAGAGCACGCCGAGAAGCGCGACGAGCGAGCCCACGGAAAGCTCGATACCGCCTGTGATAATGACAAAGGCCTGGCCGATCGACAGGATGCCGAATAGGCCGATCAGGTTGGCGGTGTTGGCCAGATTGATCGGCAGCAGGAAGCGCGGATTGATGATGGCGACGACGATGCCGACGACGACGATCAAAAGCAGCAGTCCGAGATCTTTTTTGATCATTCGAGATCCATCCCCCGATACTTATTTATATTGGCCGCAGCCGCTATTTTACCCTTTTGCCGACGGCAAGCAAAAGGACGCTTTCCTGGCTGATTTCGTCCTCTTCCAATATGCCGGCGATCTGGCCCTCGTGCATGACGGCGATGCGGTCAGAAACGCCAATCACCTCTTCCATGTCGCTGGAGATCATCAGGATCGCCACTCCGGCATCGGCAAGCGCTCGCATCAGGCCGTAGATCTCGTTCTTCGCGCCGATATCGATGCCGCGTGTCGGCTCGTCGAAGATCATCACCTTCGGGCTCATCGACAACCATTTGGCAAGCACCACCTTCTGCTGGTTGCCGCCAGACAGAGTGCCGGTTCGCGTCGAAACGGAGGGCGCCTTGATACCGAGGCGAACGCGCTGCTTTTCGGCCGCCGTCCTCTCCCGCTCGGCAGAAAGCATGAAGCGGCTGGAGAGCTTGGGGAGATCGGCAAGAGTTATGTTCTGGGCAATCGGGAAATCAAGAAGAATGCCGTTGCGCTTGCGATCCTCCGGGACCAGGAAAATGCCACGAGCGACGGCGTCCCGGGCAGACTTGGTCGTAATTTGCCGCCCGTCCTGCAGAATGGCTCCGCCGTAGCTCCGGTCGATGCCAAAGAGTACTTTTGCAAGCTCGGTGCGGCCCGACCCAACGAGCCCTGCAAGCCCCATGATTTCTCCATACCGGATTTCCAGATCAACGGGACGGGCGGGATAGGCCTCGGTGCGCACGCCGCTTGCCTTCAGCGCAACCGAGCCGGGCGAGCGCTGCGGTTTTGCGGTCCGGGCCGCAAGCACCCGGCCGATCATCAGCTTGACCATCTGGTCGTGGCCGATGTCTTTCTTGGCGAGCGTGCCCACAAGCGTGCCGTCGCGCAGGACTACGACCCGGTCTGCGACGCGCTCAACCTCGTGGAGGCGATGCGAAATGAAAATTACACTGATGCCATCGGCTTTCAGCGATTTGATAATGCTTAGGAGCCGCTCGGTTTCGGCCAGCGGCAGGCTGGACGTGGGTTCGTCGAAGATGACGAGCCTGGCGTTGATGGACAGGGCCTTGGCGATTTCCACCATCTGCTGCTCGGCAAGGGAAAGCGATGCCACAGGTGTGTCTGCGGAAAAATGAGCCCCTACCCGCTTCAAGAGCGGCGTCACCATGTCTCTCAGCCGATTGCGATCGACGAGCTTGAAAGGTCCGGCCTTCAGCGGTTCGCGGCCCAGGAAGATATTGGCAGCAACGTCAAGATTCTCAAAGAGATTGAGTTCTTGGTGCACGAAGGCGATGCCGGATGCGATGCTCGTTTCCACAGTGAGGAAACGAAGCTCTGCGCCGTCGAGCAGAATCGTGCCTCGGTCGGGTGCGATCACGCCGCCGAGAATCTTCATCAAGGTCGATTTTCCAGCTCCGTTCTCGCCGACGAGGCCGATGACCTCGCCCGGTATGATGTCGATCGACAGGCCCTCAAGCGCAACGACGCCCGGATAGGTCTTGCCAACACCGGATAGCGAAAGGAACGGCGTTGCAAGCGCGTCCGGTAACGGGATGTCGGAGCTGTGGTTCATCGCCTGTCCATAGCTGCTAATGCTGTCGGCATGAGACGCCCTTCGCGGCAGCGGCGAGTGCCGCCGCCGCGACGGAGAGTTATTTTCCAGCCATGGCCTTTAGGCTGGCGGCATATTTGTCAACGTCATCCTTACCGACGATCACCGTCGGGATGATGATCAAGCCGTTGCTGGGAACGCCTGATTTGTCGCCCTTGAGATAGGCCGCCATCAGCTTCATGCCCTGATAGGCCCATTCGAACGGCTGTTGCACGACGGTCGCTGCGACCGTGCCTTCCTTGACGCCGCCGAGCGTGATCGGATCGTCATCAAAGCCGACGACGGTGATCTGGCCGAGTTTGCCGGCGTCGCGCAGCGCCTCATAGATGCGCGGCGTATTGTAGGAGTAGAAACCGACCATGCAGGTGACGTCGGGGCTGGCCACCAGCGCGTCCTCGACGTTCTTCTTTGCACGCGTCTGGTCGATATCGTCGCCGCGTACATCTGTCAGCTCGATCTTCGTGCCCTTCAGGCCGTCCTTCATGCCCTGGATGCGTTCTTTGGCATTGTCGGCGCCGAGCAGGCCAACGAAGCCGATGCATTTGCCGCCGTCCGGCATTGCTTTCTTGGCGATTTCGGCCGCCTGCATGCCGGCGTCGATGTTAGACGAGCCGATATAGGCAACGCGGTTGGTCTGCGGCGCGTCACTATCGGTCGTGAAGAGAGCAGTCTGCGAGCCGATCTTGTTCAAGCCGTCCGTCTGGGTCTTGGGATCGACTGCGGAAACCATGATCCCCTTGACGCCGGCACTGACCAAGTCTTCCATAAGCCGTTGCTGCACGGCGACCGATGCCTGCTCTGGGTACTTCAGCTCCATCTGGTAGTCTGGCATCTCGCCCTGCGCCTTCTTCACGCCCGCCTCTGCGGCTTTCCAGAAGTCGGATGCGCCGTTGACGACAAATGCGAGTGTCGGTTTGTCGGCAGCATGCGATACGGCAATCGGCGCCGCGCTCAGCATCAACCCGGCGAAGAACAAGGCTGTATTGCGTTTCAGCTGTTTCATAATACACCTCCCGAGGGGCCGCAGTTGCACGGGCCCGTTTCCGATTTACGGCCGGCCGGATGCGCGCCCCCTCCTAGGGCCGTCGCAAAGCGACGAGTGGCATAGGTTCCGATCGCTCCCTGACGGTATACAAGAAATTTAATTAGTAAATAGTATTATCAATGCAGACCAAAACATTTCATCGTGCAATGGCTACGATGGCGATTTTGTACTGACACTTGCCAATAACTGATAGTGTTGCAACAATTCCTGCAATTGCCAGCGCTTTCAGATAGATGATAATATTAATTACCAAAACCGACGATGAATCACCCTGACCCATTATCAAGCAGAGACAGTTTCCACGAATGCGAAAACCCAAGACCCCAAATAAGCCTGTGCGCGTGACGATGATGGACATCGCCGCGGCGGCTGGCTGCTCGCAGGCGGCCGTCTCCTTCGTCCTCAACGACACACCCGGCACCCGCATCTCACAGCAGACGCGCGATCGTGTATTGGAGGCGGCGCGCGCGCTCGGTTACATGGAGAAGACCTATACGACGAAGACCTCCTATTCGGGACTGGACAACGTCATCGGTTTCGCCGTCGATCAACTCGCCACCAGCCCGGAAGCGATCGTTGCGATCGAAGGCGCGCGGCAAGCCTCCTGGAACGCCGGCAATGTCCTTCTGGTAACCCAGACGCTCAGTGACCCTGTCATGGAGCCGAAAGCAATCGAGGCGTTGACGAACGGAGGCATATCGGCGCTCATATACATGACGATCTATACCCGCCAGGTGGAGCTTCCATCCTATGTCAGCAAGCTCAACATCCCGACGGTCCTGCTGAACTGTTATACGGCGGACCATGCCTTTCCCGCCGTGGTGCCGAGCGAGATCGCGGGAGGGCAGAGCTCCACCCGGCATCTGATCACGCACGGACACCATCGTATCGCGACGATCACCGGCGAAATCTGGATGCAGGCGGCGCAGGACCGGCTGACGGGATATCGCCGCGCGTTGGCGACCGCCGATATACCCTTCGATCCGGAATTGGTCATTGAAGGCGACTGGTCGGCCGGTGCCGGCTATGCCGCCACGATGAAACTGCTTGCTCTGAAAGAGCCGCCCACCGCGATCTTCTGCCAGAACGACCGCACTGCCATCGGGTGCTACGAGGCGCTCAAGGATGCAGGGCTTCGCATTCCCCAGGACATGTCGGTGGTGGGATATGACGACGAAGAAATTTCACGACATCTCGTTCCCCCGCTGACGACTTCGGTCCTTCCACATCTTGCCATGGGGCAATGGGCGATCGAACATCTCAACCCGGAAAGTACACCCGGCAAGCGCTATCCCATTGCGAAGCTCGAATGCTCGCTCGTCAAGCGCCATTCTGTCGCCACGCCGCGGGCCGAGGCGCGGCAGATCCTCGATGGCGCACATACGTCTTCATAGAACTTGGGTTCGCGCCGGGACCGACGCCGGCGGCTAGCTCGGAAACCCTGATCGGGGCGCACTGGAAGACGTGGTCGAAATCGCTTAGTGGCGATCGTGCGGGCAGAGTTTGCCTTGTCGATAGGTTGCGAACGGGTTGCCCCCTGCCCTTGCCTCGTCACTGGCTACCCAACCGGTCTCAAATATTCTCAACCACAGATACAATCTACGCAGAGGCAACGTTGACGACGTGTAGATTTGGAGCTAGCTCTATCGGCCATGAAAATCGCAATGGTTCTCGTAGTGGTGATATCGCGCATGGGCAGGACGATCTGATCGTCCGGCAATAGCCACCCATGCGCCGAAAACAGGTCCCTGACGGGGCCTTTTTTTATGCCTCGTCGCACCCATCACCTCACTCACGACGGAACCCAGATATGACCGGCGAGACAGCCAACTTTTCCCTCAACAACCCCTCTGATCGTCGCATGAACGGCGGCGAGATCGTTCTGCAAGCGCTGCGCGACAACGGTGTCGAACACATTTTCGGTTACCCCGGCGCAGCGGTGCTGCCGATCTATGACGAAATCTTCCAACAGGAGGACATCAAACATTTCCTGGTGCGCCATGAGCAAGGCGCCGGACACGCAGCCGAAGGCTATGCCCGCTCGACCGGAAGAGTTGGCGTCATGTTGGTGACATCAGGACCAGGCGTTACAAATGCGGTTACGGCGCTGCAGGATGCCCTTATGGACTCCGTTCCGCTCGTCTGCCTCGCCGGCCAGGTGCCGACAAGTCTGATCGGCACGGACGCTTTTCAGGAATGCGATACGGTCGGCATCACCCGCCCCTGCACAAAGCACAATTTCCTCGTCAAACACGTCGACGATCTGGCCAAGACGATCCATCTGGCTTTCCGGATCGCGGCAGCCGGTCGGCCCGGCCCTGTTCTCGTCGACATGCCGAAGGACGTGCTCTTCGCCAGCGGGACCTACGTCTCACCTGACAAGGTAGCTCTGCTGCCGAGCTACCAGCCGGCAATGCAAGGCGATCAAAACGCGATCCGAGCGGCGGTCGCATTGATGGCCGAAGCCCGGCGCCCCATCATCTATACCGGCGGCGGCATCATCAATTCGGGACCTGAGGCGTCGAGATTGTTGCGCGAGTTCGTCGACCTCACCGGCTTTCCCGTATCGTCCACCATTATGGGGCTTGGAGCCTACCCCGCCACCGGGCCGAACTGGCTGCGGATCGCCGGACAGGACGGATCGCATGAAGCCAATATGGCCATCGGCGAGTGCGATCTGATGGTCGCCATCGGCGCGCGATTTGACGATCTTGCGATCTCGCGCGTCCATGAGTTTTCGCCTCACTCGAAGAAAATCCAGATCGATATCGATGCCTCGTCGATCAACAAACGCGTTCCCGTCGATATCGGCATTCAAGGCGACGCCGCGCATGTGCTGGCGGATATGATCCATGCCTGGCGGTCGCTCTCCACTATGCCCGACCAAAAGCGGTTGCGAGCGTGGTGGATGGAGATCGATCACTGGCGAACCCACCATTCGTTTTCCTACCAGCGGCTGGACCATGCAATCATGCCGCAACATGCCCTGGAGCGCCTGCATGCGCTGACAAAGCTGCACGACCCGATCATCGCCACGGAGATCGGTCAGCAGATGTGGGTGGCGCAGTTCTTCGGTTTCGACAGGCCCAATCGCTGGATTACCTCTGGTGGATTGGGGACGATGGGTTTCGGTCTTCCTGCTGCGCTGGGGGCGCAGCTCGCAAATCCCGGCCGCCTTGTCATCGACATTGCCGGCGACGCGTCGGTGCAAACGACGATGAAAGAGCTGTCGACAGCGATACAGCATCAAGCGCCGATCAAGATTTTCATCTTGAGCAACGAGTATCCGGGGATGGCGCATGACTGGGAAGAAATATCGGATGGTGGCGGTCAATCGCATTCTTATTCGGCTTCGCTGCCCGATTTTGCCAAGCTCGCTGAAGCCTATGGCGCTGTCGGCCTTCGTTGCGAGAGCCCGAGCGAACTCGACGCCAGGATCGAGGAGATGATCGACGCGGACAGGCCGGTGCTCGTTCACTGCCGGGTCGCGAGGCTCGCCGAAACCGATCAGCAGTAACGGCCGATGATCGAACACGCCAAAAGCAAGCCGTGCGGTCCCGTGAACCGCAATTCCCGTCTACGCTAGCTGAGGACCTCATGGTCGAGACTGGCGTCTCGATCATGTATTTATGCCGTAAGTGTCAGCGACGTTTGTTGCGGCGGATTACGTCTTCAGCGGAAACGACGACAAACTCGCTGTCGTCGGCACGCATTGCGGGTGCAAGCTCCTTTTGCAGGCCATCCCATGCCTCGTCGCGCGTTTGCAAATCGCGTCGAATCAGGGCGCGAATGTACTCGCTTGCATTCTCATAGAGGCCGTCGTCACCGATCTGCTGCTGAATGTGATCTTGCAGCACGCCGCTGACCTTCACATGAATGCTGCCCGATGCCATGGGCCTACCCTTTCGTTCTTCCTCTATCGTGGTGCAGCGTAGCATATATTGTCAATATTCATCACAAAGAATTCAATCGTGACATGGTTTCTCGAACCTCCCTCGGCGACTCGGCTGGCTTAAAGATGTTCCGAACAGGATCATCATCGTCGGTTCGCCGTTTGTTTAGTGCTTGCGGGCCCGGGGCAGCAGGTTCATGCTTGTTTCCTATTCTGAGGCCTGCTGGTTGCGGCTTAGCCGTACATCGGGGTTTCGTGAGATGCGTCCGATGGAGTGCAGCGGCTGCGGGTTCGATATTCAGAGCGGTTTTGCTTTCTGTCCGCGATGCGGCGCAAGGCAACCTATCACTTGCGCCGCCTGCGGCTATGCTTGTCAGCCCGATTTTGCCTTCTGCCCCAGCTGTGGCGCGTCGGTTTCGGGCAAAGTCCAACCCGCGTCGAAGCCAAACATCGAGGCGGTGCAGCCTAAATCTGACGGCGATGCCGACCGGCGGCCGGTGACCGTGCTCTTTGCTGATCTCTGCGGCTTCACGACACTGAGCGAGCAGATCGACCCCGAAGTCATGCGGGTGCTGCAGAACGAATTGTTCGAAGAGATGACCCAGGCGGTCGAGGCTTATGGCGGCTTCGTCGACAAGTTCGTCGGCGATGCGCTGCTCGCGCTGTTCGGCGCACCGGTCGCTCATGAGGACGATCCGGTCCGGGCGCTTGGTGCCGCACTCGATATGATCGGTCGGGCCACGCAGGTCGGCGAGCGCTGGCACTCCCGCGCCGGCGTGCCGCTGCGTCTGCATATCGGCATCAATAGCGGCCCCGTCGTCACCGGCGGCTTCGGCGCGGTCAGTGCAAAATCCTATTCAGTGACCGGCGACACGGTGAACACCGCCCAACGCCTGCAATCCATGGCCGGCGAAAACGATATCCTTGTCGGGCCGCTGACCTATCGCCTCACCCGCCATGCCTTTGCCTTCGACAGTCTCGGCGCGCAGGCGTTGCGCGGCAAAAGCGGAAACGTTCTGGTCCATCGCCTGACGGGTCTGTTGGAGGCTCCGCATACGGCGCGCGGGCTCGAGAGTTTCGGCCTTCAGGCGCCGATGATCGGACGGGATACGGAAATGTCGCGGTTGCTGACATGCCTCGATCTTGCCTGCGGTGGTGCTGCGCAGCTTGTCCGCCTGATCGGCGAAGCGGGCATCGGCAAATCGCGGCTGGTCAACGAATTCGTCGCGATAGCCGGCAATGCCGCCCGTTTCCAGGGCCTCGCCATCCGCAAAGCGACCTGCTCTCCCCTCGGCGAACAATCCTATGGCACGCTCGGCGCGGTCGTGCGCAGCGCCTACGGCATCGGCGAGCGGGACGATCTCGACAGGGCGCGGCAATTGCTGGCAACGGGCTTCCGTGCGCTCGATCTGACGCAGGAGGAGGTCGAGGGACTTTTGCCGCTCTTTCTGCATGTCCTCGGCCTCGGCGATCCCGATGGCGCGTTGCGGTACATCGAGCCGGAGCAGCTGCGGCGGCAGATCTTCTATGCCGTCCGCACCGTCTTCGAGCGGCGGCTGGCGCAAGGTCCCCTGCTGCTTGTCATCGAGGATCTGCACTGGGCGGACGCCGCCTCGCTGGAAGTGCTTCGCTTCATGATGGACCGGCTGGAACGCAGCCGGTTGATGCTGCTGGCGATCTACCGGCCGACATCGCAAACCGACCCACTGGACTCCAATCGTGTCAGCGTCACCGTGCAGCGTCTTGCCCCACTCTTTGCGGCCGACGGGCAGAAGCTGCTTGCTGCGTTTTTTGGCGTGGATCATGCCAAGTTGCCGGTGACGATGCGCAAGCGCATCCTCGACCGCGCCGGCGGCAATCCGCTTTTCATCGAAGAAATCCTTCGGGTGCTGATCGACATGGGCACGTTGCACAATGACGGCCAGCACTGGCATGTCGCAGCGGAAGACACGGATGTCGATATACCGGTGAACCTGCAAGCCCTGTTGCTTGCCCGCGTCGATCATCTGCCACAGGAGATCAGACGGCTGGCGCAAGAGGCTGCGGTGGTCGGCCCGAAATTCGATACCGCCCTGCTCCGCACCATCGCCACCGACCCAGCCGCCATCGATGCTGCATTGGATCATCTCTGCGATGCCAATATCATCGAGGAATTGCGTGGGCCCGATGCCGGCGGGTCACCGGGCTATCGCTTCAGCCAGACGCTGATGCACGATGTCATCTATCACAATCTCCTGCTGCAACGGCGCATGGAGCTTCATCAACGGGTTGGCCGGGTTCTGGAACGTCAATATGGCGCAGCGCCCGACCGGCCCGAGCACCTGGCGCAGCTCGGCCATCACTTCAGCCTGACCACCGAAAAGGCCAAGGGCGCCACCTATCTGATGGCGGCGGGCGATCTGGCGCGAAAGGCCTATGCCAATGACGATGCAATGCGCCTCTACCGTCAGGCCCTTGCGGCCTTCGCAAACGAAGCGGAGGTGACGCCGGAGCAACAGGCGCTCTTGGAGCGTCTTGCCGATCTCTGCGGCCCAGCGGGCCTGCGCGACGCCGCCTTGAACCATTATCAGCGAGCGCTGGCGATCCACCGCACCAAAGACGATCCTATCGCTGCGGCGAGGATATTGCGCAAGATCGGCCGTTTGCATCTTGATGCAGGACGCCGCGATCAAGCGGAGACATATTTGGCCGAAGCCGAAGCGATGATCGCAACGATCGATGCGCCGGTCGAACGTGCGCATGTCCTGCAGGAGCGCGGCCATCTGGCCTTCCGCATGGGGGATCAGTCCGCTGCCGCAGAGTGGGCGACGCAGGCGCTGCAATGCCTGCAAACGCTGCCGATCGACGGGACGACCGAGGCCGGACGGGAGACGGCGCGAGCGATGGCGGAGGCGCTGAATACCAAGGGTGCGGCCTTTGCGCGGCTCGGACGTCGCCGCGAGGCCGTACAGGAAGTGGAGCGCAGCCTCTCCGTTGCCGAAAAGGCCGATCTGCAAAGTGCCGCCTGTCGCGCCTATTCCAATCTCGGCGTTCTCTACACGATTGTCGATCCTGCCAACGCCATCAGAATCTGCCGGCGCGGTCTGGAGGTTGCGACCCGTATAGGCGATCTCGGCTTCCAGGCGCGCCTTCTCGCCAACCTCGCAGTCGCATGCTGTACCTTCACCGATCGCTGCGCCGCCGAGGGTGTACCAGCGGCGGAGAAGGCCGTCGAAATCGACCGGGCGCTCGATCAGCGCGACCATCTTTCCGTGCCGCTGATCGTGCTGGGCCAGATTCATCAGTGCCACGGGCAACCGAAGCTAGCTCGTAAGTATTACGAAGAAGCCCTTGAGGTTGCGAAGGAAATTGATGAACCGCAACTGCTGTTTCCGTGCTATGATGGCTTGGCGACACTCAGCCTTGAGCATGACGACATGGACGAGGCGGAACGGTATTTCACGCTGGCACAGGATGTCTGCATCCGCCACAACCTCGATCCCGGCACGCTCGTCGTCCTGCCGTTTCTCGACTGACCTGTCCTCGTTGCAGTGATCGCCGGAGATCGATTAGGAAAATCGATTCAAGAAGATAAAGGGAGAAACGAAACATGCAGGAGAACCACGCCGCAAGACCATTGCAGCCCGGAGATCGCGCGCCGAACGTGGTGCTGGATGCGATCACTCGCCAGGGCAAGGTCGCCATCGACGATTTTCGCGGCCAGAAGCCGGTGCTCGTCGGGTTGTTCCGCGGATTGCATTGCCCCTTCTGTCGCCGGCAGATCGCCGCCATGGCCGAACTCACCGGCGCATTGCAGGAGAAGGGCATCGACAGCCTGACCGTCGTCAACACGCCGATCGACCGCGCCCGCCTCTATTTCCGCTACCATCCGCTTCCCAATCTGTTGGCGGCCTCGGACCCGGAACGGGTATCGCACAGGGCCTTTGGCCTGCCGAATCTGCAGTTCACCGAAGATGAGAATGAGTGGCCGCGCAAAGTCAGCATGAACACGGTGATGTCGATGCGCATCGACATGCCGGGCGAGCTTCCGGCGCCCATGGACCCGATGGCGGCGTCGGAATTCCTCGACAAGGCGGACGGCTATGAAATCACCGAGGATGACAAGCAGATGATGGCCACCGGCCACGGCCAGCTCGTCGGCGAATTCCTGCTCGATCGGGATGGCGTCGTGCGCTGGTGTTTCACGGAAGTCGAGGAGGATGGCCGCCATATGTTCGGCGGTCCGGCCCCTCGGGAAGTGATGTCGGCAGCGTCGAACATGGCTGTTTGAAGCGAATGAGGCCGTACTTGAAAGGTCGGACGCCTGAACAAGGCGAGTAATTCGCGGTCCCGCGTGATCGCCCTTATTCCATCCTGAACTTGGCGTGGCAGGTCGTACAGGTCTCAAGCATGAGGTGGAACGCGTGTTCCGCCGGCATTGCCAGCAGTTCCTGCTCGTTGCGGACGTGAGTGCCAAGCGGGCCGCCACCCATGGCTTCCCCAGGCTTCATGCGCATGCTGGCGGACATCTGTCCTGGGCTGTTCTGCGCGGCGGCCTCCAGCGCGACGGCGTAGTCGCGCAGATCGTTGGCGATGCGGTCGAACCGGTCGCGCTCCTTAAGGATGTTCGGCCCGGCCTTCGATTGCCGACCGTCGGCCTCGGACGCGAAATGTGCGGAGAGAACGCTCCCGGACTTGTCACGGATGGTGTCGGCAGCCCATTTGAACTCGCTGGCCTTGTAAGCCGCCGGATCCTTGAACATGCCGGAGATCGTCTTCGCCGCGGCGGCCATGGCCTTCATGTCCGCCTGTCGACGGGAGACGAGGTCCTCCGCGGCTGGCGACGGAACCCCCGCCATCAGGATTGCTCCCACGATGGAGAGCAGTCCAACCTTCTTCATGTTAGCGGTCTGTTTCATAGACGCTGCGTTCCCAACCGGGCCATGCCACGTGCTCCGGATATCCGTCGCTTCACCGGATATCCGTTCTCATATGGGCAGGAAGAGGGCGGACGGAGACCGCCCCTCCCCGATCACGCCGCCATCTTGCGGCAGCTATCGGCGCAACGACGGCAGGCGTCGACGCAGCTTTGCATATCGCCCACCCGCTCGCAGTCTTCGGCGCACTGGCCGCAGATTTCCGCGCATTCCCGGCAGACGTGCTTGTGGTGCTCCGAGCCGATCAGCATGAAGTGCGCTGAGGTCCGGCAAGTCTCCGCGCATGCCATCATCAGCTTGAAGTGCGGAGGCTTGGTGTGCTCCCCGCCCAGTTCCAGGCAATGTCCCATGGCCATCGACAGGCATTCGCTGTAGCAGGCGAGGCAATTGTCGATGCAGGCTTTCATTTCAGTCGACATGTGGTGCATGGCGCAATCTCCTATTTGACTTCCTTGTCCACCCACTTGGACATCTCTTCGATCTCCTTTTTCTGGGCTTCGATGACCTTCTGTGCCATCTGCTTGGCCTCTTCATTGTCGCCGTACTTGAGTTCGACCTCCGACATGCTGATCGCGCCCATGTGGTGGGCAATCATGCCGCAGACGAAGGAGACGTCGGCGTCCTTCTTCATCATCCCCTGCATCATGTTCATGTGCATGCCCTTCATGCCGTCCATCGACGCCTTCTGGTAGTCCGTCATGTCGCCCATCGGCATGCCGTCCGAAGGCATGTCCGCCTTCGACATGTCCATGTCTTCGGACTTGCATTTTTCCGGATAGGCCATCGTCGACTGGGCGGAAACCGCCGACGGCAGGATTGCAAAGCCGGCAGCGACTGCCGTGCACAAGGCAAGCTTGGTGAACGTCTTCATGTTCGATCTCCAAAATCTGGTTAATTGTTTTGGTCCGTTTCAGCCCGCCTGAAATCGGGGCGGCGGATCGATCGAACGGATCAGCAGGAGCGGCCTGTCGACGGGCTCCGTCCGTTCATGCCTCCCCGGTTCGAAGCGCGGAGCCGCGACCTTGGCAACTTCCGCAAGGATCGGACAGCAGTGCATCGCCGAACAGCACCCGGCCTGCATGGCGTAGGCATGCCCCACATGGTGATCACGCTCCCCCACGACGGCACAGTGCTGGCTTTGAAGGGTGCTCGGCGCCGCGGCCATGCCGAAAGGATTCGCCGCCACCAGGAGAGCGACGACCAAAAGCCGAGCGTAGCGGAAGATGCTTCCAAGTCTCATTCGGCTGGGTTCCCTTCCGGCGCCGAACTGTGCGGCAGCCGCAATGTTCCACAGTACCAGTGATCTGTGGCGGCCTTGCGTTTTGACAACGGCCGATGAGGAAGCATTAACCGTCGCCGGCTAGTCTGAGACTCTCACTCGGAACAATTCGATGAAACCTGGCTATTCGCTAGCCCAGATAGGACTTCACTGGCTGATCGCCCTCCTGGTGCCGGTCCAGTATCTGACGGGCGGCAGCATCGAGAGAACCCACCACGCCGTCCACATGGGCATGACTCCGGCGTATTGGGACGTCGTCCAGCACCATCTCCACAACTACGCGGGAATGGCGATCGGCCTGCTGATGGGCCTGCGGCTGGTTCTTCGTCTTCTTCAGCCCTCCGAAACCAGCGCACCCAGCTCATGGAGTGAGCGAGCAGCCGCGGCGCTTCACCACGCCTTCTACGCCGCGATTATTGGGCAGGCCTGCATGGGCGTCGTCGCTAGCTACTTCTGGTTCGGGATTGCGCCGTACCACGTCGTCGGATCGAGGATAATCCTGGCGATGGTGACGCTGCATCTCGCGGCGGCGATTTGGCACACGGTCGTCGCCCGTGACGAGATGGTCGACCGGATGGTGTTCCCGCGCCGGAAGCGGTCAGCCGAGGATCTGTAACGTCGCGAACATCAGCACGACGTAGCGGCCGGTCTTGGCTGAGAATCCAGGATCTGAACGGTAAGCGGTTCCGTGCCACATAAAGGACGCGAACATCGACGACAGATGAGTCGCAATTGAAATCGAGCTGCTTTTCATGTAGTTCGAGGAGCATGGGCAAGATGTACCGAATCGCAATGAGCAGGTTGCTCGTGATGATGCGGCTGGTGATCATCGTATCACTGGCGGGGTACTCGCTGTCGAACGCCAGCGCCGCCATGCATGGCTCCTCCTTCCCCGAGGCGGCAGCGATACTGTCCGAGGCGGATGCAATGCAGCATCATGATGGCCATGACATGACGAAGATGGCTGTCCATGACCATTCCCGGGGCGACGTCAGTGATGACGCAGATGGCGTATCGAAGCCTGTCAAGCCAGAATGCTGCAAGGATTTCTGTGGCGGGCTCGGCATCATGTGTGAAGGCCAGGATGTCGGCCGACCCGTCTTAACCTCGATCCGGCAGTTCATCGACGACCGGACGACCCTTGGCGAGCTGCCGCCCCTCCACCGTCCCCCGAATATCTGAATAGAGACCTACCCGTTTGATCGGGTCTAGTCGGACGCTTGCCTGCTTCCGGGCGAGCGCCTTGTAGGCTATCTCCTATTCGGAAATTTCATAATGAAACCCTCGCTTTTCGTGGTGGGGCTGCCGCTTATCGTCGGCGGCTGCGCATCCACACTTCCTCCCGACGTGGTGGCGTTGCCCACCGCGGTCGACCAGCCGTCCGCACCTCCGGCGGCATACAGGTCGCCGATCGCAGGCTACGTCGTCCGGCAGCCGGTCGATCCCAAGCCCTGGCGCAGACAGAACGATCTGCAGTCTCCCATGAATGGAGACGACTCATGATCTGCACCAGAAAACTGATCTTGGCGCTGGCATTTCCGCTCGCCTTGAGCGGCTGCGTTACAGGCGCCGAGTATTCCCGCAAAGAGGCGGGCTTCACCTCCGTTGCCAACAAGACCGCCACCGTCACGGCGAAAGAGACCGTCTGGATCCAGAACCAGAACCAGGCTCGATCGGCCACCGCACAAGTCACAAGCCTGCTCTCTCGAACAAAGACCCTCGATGCCGAGACGGCCGTCCAGATCGCGCTGCTCAACAACAAGGGCCTGCAGGCCGCCTATGCCGATCTCGGCGATAGCGCCGCCGACGCCTGGCAGTCGACGATGTTCCTCAACCCGACCGTCTCCATCGGCACTGCCGGCATGGGCGCGCCGGGCCTGGAGGCGTTCAAGACCATCGAAGGAATGATTGCGACGAACATCCTGGCGCTCGCCACGAAGAACAGGGACATGGCGATCGCCGACACCCGCTTCCGGCAGGCGCAATTGACCGCGGCGGTGAAGACACTTCAGGTCGCCGCCGACACCCGGCGCGCCTGGATCGGCGCGGTGGCGTCATGGGAGACCGTCGGGCAGCTCCAGCGTGCCCAGGCGACCGCCGACGCAGCCTCGGAACTCGCGGAGAAGCTTGGCGAGACTGGCGCTATGACCAAGGGCGCTCAAGCCCGTGAGCATGTCTTCGTCGCCGAACTCGCCGGAGAAACGGCGAAGGCCCGCCTGTCCGCCCGTCTTGCCAAGGAGGAACTGACGCGACTGATGGGCCTCTGGGGCTCCGATCTGGACTATCAGGTCCCGAACAGCCTGCCGCCGCTCCCCAAGTCCGTCGTCAGGCGTGATACCATCGAGGCCGAGGCTCTCAGGAACCGCATCGATCTGCAGATCGCGAAGCTCGACCTTGAGGCCACGGCCAAGTCCTACGGCCTCACCGAGGCGACACGCTATGTGACCGACCTCGAAATCCTGACCGGTTTCGAAACGGAACGCGAAATCGAGGACGACGAGAAGAAAAAGAGAACCACCGCACAAGTCGAGCTTGAGTTCGCCATTCCGATCTTCGACACCGGCAAGGCCCGGATGCGCAAGTCCGAGCTGGCCTATATGCGGGCGGCGAACCTCTTGGCGGAGAAAGCCGTCAACGTTCGCTCGGAAGCACGCTCAGCCTACGAGGCTTACCGCTCGAACTACGATATCGCGCGGCACTACCGCAACAGCGTCGTGCCGCTGCGCACCAAGGTCGAGGAGGAATCCCTGCTGACCTACAACGGCATGATCTCGAACACCTTCGAGCTGCTGACAGACACCCGCGACAAGATCAACTCCATCCTGCTCTCCGTCAACGCGAAGCGAGATTTCTGGCTGGCCGAAGCCGATCTGGCGCCTGCGATCTACGGCGGCGGCACGACGAAGGCGTCGGCAGAGACCGAGGTCGCCGCTGCTTCCGAAAGCAGCGCTGGCGGCGGTCATTGAGAAAGGACACACCATGTTCAACAGACGACAACTTTTTGGAGCCAGCGCCGCTCTGCTCAGCACAGCCGCTTGGACGAAGACGTCGGCGATGGGCCTGCCCGACGCACCGAAAATGGAATCGGCGGACATGCAGCCGCCGCTTCACCCTGCCTCAGGTCCGGACTATCAGCCCGTGGTCACCCTCAACGGCTGGACCCTGCCGCACAGGATGAACAATGGCGTTAAGGAGTTCCATCTGGTCGCCGAACCAGTTGAGCGCGAGATGGCGGACGGCATGACCGCCTATCTGTGGGGCTACAACGGACAGTCACCGGGACCGACGATCGAGGCTGTCGAGGGCGATCGCGTCCGCATCTTCGTCACCAACAAGCTGCCGGAGCACACGACGATCCACTGGCACGGCATGATCCTGCCGTCGGGCATGGACGGCGTCGGCGGCCTGACGCAGCCGCATATTCCGGTCGGCAAGACCTACGTCTACGAGTTCGACCTCGTGAAATCCGGCACCTTCATGTACCACCCGCATTCCGACGAGATGGTGCAGATGGCCATGGGCATGATGGGTTTCTTCGTGATCCATCCGAAAGATCCCAAGTTCATGCGCGTCGACCGAGACTTCGTCTTCCTGCTCAACGCCTACGACATCGACCCCGGCTCCTACGTGCCGCGGATCATGGAGATGACCGACTTCAACATGTGGTGCTGGAACAGCCGCGTGTTCCCGGACATCAGTCCTCTCGTCGTGTCGAAGAACGACAGGGTGCGCGTCCGCGTCGGCAACCTGACAATGACCAACCATCCGATCCACATGCATGGCTACGATTTCGAGGTGACCTGTACCGACGGCGGCTGGGTGCGGCCGGAAGCGCGGTGGCCGGAGGTGAGCATCGACATCCCCGTCGGCGCGATGCGTGCCTACGAGTTCGACGCCAAGCATCTCGGCGACTGGGCGATCCATTGCCACAAATCGCACCACACGATGAACGCCATGGGTCACGACATTCCAACCTTCATCGGTGTGGACAAATCGAAAGTCGCCGAAAAGATCAGGAAGCTGCAGCCGGAATACATGCCCATGGGCACCAAAGGCATGGCCGACATGGGCGAAATGGAAATGCCCATCCCCGAGAACACCGTTCCGATGATGACCGGCTGGGGGCCGCATGGTCCGATCGAAATGGGCGGCATGTTCTCGGTCGTAAAGGTCCGCGAGGGGATCTCGGCGGACGATTACTCAGATCCTGGCTGGTACGAAAACCCGCCCGGAACGCAGGCCTTCGAGTGGACCGGAGACCTTCCGGACGCGACCAAGGCCAAAGACGCAAAAACGCAAATCACGCCGAAGCCGACAAACGGCTGAGGTCCGATCTCAACATCGAAAAGGAATTAGGGATGAAGAATTATCTCATGGCATTGGCCCTCGCAGCACTCGCGTCGCCAGCACTTGCCTCCGGCAATCATGCCGGTGGCCACGGCGAGAAGATGGCTATCGGAGAACCCGGCGACAAGGCCAAGGCGACACAGACCATCCGCGTCACGATGAAGGAAACCGACGACGGAAAGATGCTGTTTACTCCCGCAGCCTTCAACGTTCGCAAGGGGCAGACGGTCAAGATCGCGATCAAGAATGCCGGAACGATCGACCACGAATTCGTGCTCGATCAGGAAGACAAGATTATGGAGCACAAGAAGGTCATGGAGAAGTTTCCGGAGATGGAACATGCCGACCCCAATTCCATCCGCCTTCCGGCGGGTCAATCCGGCGAGATTGTCTGGAAATTCACCACCGACGGCGAGTTCAAGTTCGCCTGCCTGATCCCCGGTCACTATGAAGCCGGCATGCACGGCGACGTCACCGTCGCTGGGAAGTAATCGCAAAAAGGAGCTACGAACATGAAAACTGCCATGATCAAAATCAGCGTGGCCGCCCTGCTCTCTGCCAGCGTGGCCTTCGGTGCGTTCGCCCAAGAATTCACCAAGGGTGTTGTCAACAAGGTCGATGCCAAAGCGAACAAGGTCACCATCAAACATGAGGACCTGAAGAGCCTCGACATGCCTGCGATGACGATGGTTTTCCGGGTCGAAGACCCGGCTCTGCTCGAAAGGCTGAAGGAAGGTTCGCAGATCGAGTTCGTCGCCGAACGCGTGAATGGCAAGCTGACCGTCACCGAAGTAAAATAGTGGGCTCCTGCCGCCCGGTCTCGATCCGGGCGGCAGGACATCAAGGAGTGGAGACGATGCACAGGAGAAGCTTTATTACAATGGCGGCATCCGCCCTGGCGTTCCTTGGCGGAGGGACACGTGCCGCCACGCCGGCGAAGATGACGGTCTACAAGGATCCAAACTGCGGCTGCTGTCATGAATGGTCGCAGGCGATGGCGGCAGCAGGATTTTCCCTCGACGCTCGCGACACCGACGACCTTTCAGCGATCAAGGCGCAGTTGGGCGTGCCGGCTCACCTGCAGGGATGCCACACCGCCGTCGTCGAGGAATACTACATCGAGGGACACGTGCCGCTCGAGGCCGTCGAGCGCCTTTTGCAGGAGCGGCCGCCGGTCCGAGGGCTGGCCGTGCCGGGCATGCCGTCCGGCTCGTTGGGAATGGGCGACGACCCGCAGGCGTCCTATGACGTGTATGCGATCCCGTCAGGGACCGAAGCGCCCTACGTGTTCAAGGAGGTCCGTCCCCGAAAGGGCTGACGTTGCGATCGATCTGGCCAGAGCCGGGCGGCCGACCGGAAAACCGGAGCGGGACCGCCCTGCGCCAGACTGGGACTGATCGATCGGTTATCGAATTGGATTCATGCGAAGAGCTTCCGTGAGACGAGCTACAAGTTCGGCGTCCGCACCGAGTCCGCTTACCTCAAGGAACAAATCTCGCATGGCGATGTTGTCACTACGATAAGCATAGGACCATGGGAGGAACTCATGCGGAAATCTCTTCAGTTCGTACTGGTCGGCCTGGCTGCGATAAGCGGCTTGACGATCTCGCCGACGATCGCAGCAGCGCAAGACTTGGAGCTGCGGCTCGGCCCCGGTGGCGTCGGCGTTTACGACCGCAATCGCGATCGTGACCGATATGACGGATATGATCGGCGCCGACCGCGCGGATGCGACCCGGATGATGCTCTCGATATCGCACGCAGCGAAGGACTTCGCAGGGCGCAGATCGTACGCATGTCTCCCCGCAGTATTGTTGTGCAGGGGATGACGCGCCGTGGACCGGAACGAATGACCTTCGCAAACCGGCGAGGCTGCCCGGAAATCTGACCGCGGCGTGAGCAAATGAGGTGGACGGCCGGGCCTTCGAGATCGTCGAGGGAATGCGGCGGGGAGGCCTTGTTTTCAAACCGGCGGAACCTTTGGCCACCCTGGACATTGCTGCCCATGCAGCGCTCTGCTTTGGGTCGCGTGCACCCTTTGAGCACCATAGGAGGATTCATCATGATGAGCGGTCAATTGAAGGCGCTTCTCGCCGTCCTTGCCGTTGCCGGCTACCAAAACAGAGACAAGATCGGAGAGGTCCTCCGGGGCATTCAGAACCCTCAGCAGGCCGGCGCGGGCAACCAGCAACCCGGGGGCCTAGGCGGCCTTCTTGGCGGACTGACGGGTTCGGGTGGTCTCGGCGGCCTTCTCGGCGGGCTGACGTCCGGCGGCATCGTCAGCGGCGGTCTCGGCGATCTGCTGAAGACGTTTCAGCAAAATGGTCACGGTGACAAGGCGGAGTCCTGGGTAAAGCCCGGTCCGAATGCGGACATCGATGACGGCCAGCTCGCGGAAGCACTGGGACCGGACGTCCTCAACGAGATCGCGGCCAGTACCGGCCTTTCGCATGAAGAGATTCTGGGACGCCTAAAGCGCGATCTTCCCAAAGCGGTGGACGACCTGACACCCGAGGGAAAAGTACCCACCGCCGAAGAGAGCTTCTTGTCCTCTGCAAGTCAATCGACCACCAGCGGACGACCCGGCACCTTCTAATTTCATCGCACCAGCGCATCACTCGGGGAGACCGGACTTGCGGTAGCCGTCGATGAAATGTGCAAGCGTCCGAGCGTCACGGAACGGTTCGGCCGCCGCCCAGTGGCGGGTCGAAAAATGCGGGTTGGCGACGAGGAACAATTCGACCTCGGCACGAGCCTCTTCAAGCCGGCCGAGTTGGGCAAGGCTTGCCGCCAGGAAGCGGCGTGAGCTTGTACGATAGGTCTCGTCCCGGCGCAGCGTCTCGACGGCGGCTTCGTATTGGCCGGCGGCATATTGCGCCTGGCCGAGCGCCAGATAGTACCAGCTTGCCGGGAATGGGTTCAGCCGGAAGGCCTTGGCGATATGCTCAAGCCCCTCCCCGACCCGCCCGGCGAGCACCGTGATGTCGGATAGGGCCGCAAAGGTGTCGGCCTCGTTCGGGTCGAGCTCGATCGCCTTGGCGAATTCCGCATCGGCCTCGGCGAAACTGCGCTCGTAGGCAAGCAGGTAGGCGAGGATCCAGCGGCAGCCGGCATCGTTGGGATCGATCGCCACCGCCTTGCGCGCCAGTTTCAGAGCAGTCTTACGCGTAGGCTCCGTCGGTCCGCCGGAATGCACCTCTCCCATCCAGTGGTTTATGGCGAGCCAACGATAGGGCTCGGCATAGTCGGGGTCGAGCGAAATCGCGCGCGTCAGCATCAGATGTGCTTCCCGCGCCGTCTGCGGTGCGTCGTCCATCAGCTTGCGCGCCCGCACGCAGAGATCGTAGGCTTCGAGATTTTTGGGCCGGTTGCGCGGCGGCGGTGCGCGCAGCCGGCCAAGCAGCGCTTCCACTATCTTGGCCGTCACCTCGTCCTGAACGGCAAAGATATCGTCCAGGCTGCGGTCGAAGCGTTCCGCCCATAGATGATCGCCACTCACCGCGTCGATCAGCTGGGCGTTGATGCGCACCTGCCCTGCTGCCCGGCGTGCGGTCCCTTGCAGCAGGTAGCGCACGCCGAGCTCCTCGGCGATTGCGCGTACATCCATCGCCCTTCCCTTGTAGGCGAAGGCCGAGCTGCGGGCGATGATGAACAGGCCCGGCATCCTGGACAGGTCGGTGATCAGGTCTTCGGTCAGGCCATCGGCGAAGGATTCCTGCTCCGGATCATTGCTGATATTGACAAAGGGCAGCACTGCTATCGATGGTTTATCGGGCAGCGGCAGAGGCTTTCGCTTGACGCCGGCGCGCTGATCGATGGCGCCAGTGAAGCGGTAGCCGACGCGCGGCACCGTGGAGATCCATTCACCGCCGTCGGCGGCCGGACCGAGCAGCTTGCGCAGCTGCGCGATCTGGACGGTGAGGTTGCCTTCCTCGACGGCCAAGCCCGGCCAGGCCGCATCCATCAACTCGCCCTTCCCCAGGATTTCTCCGGGTCGTTCGACGAGCGCTGAAAGCAGCTTGACACCCCGGTGGCCAATGGCAACGGGATCATCGTTCCGAAGGAGGGTTCCAGCCACCGGATCAAGCACAAACGGACCAAAGGCAAAGCGCGATCCCTGCATCGAGCGCATCCTAGAGACTTTCAGCCTTCGTTGGAACTGTTCAGCAGGGGACAATTCGGTCCAGTTCAAGGCTCTAGCCCCATCAGAACACCCTCTCGCTCGTCGATGAAACCTTGTCCGGCTACCATGCCGCGAGCCGGATCTCAAACCTGCCGGGCGATGGCGCCGACTACATTGACGAGAAGGCGCGCGGCGGTCAGCGCCGACAGGCGGTCGATGTCGGCGGGAGGATAGAGCTCGACAAGATCGAATCCTGCGATCCTGGCCCGCCTGCCAAGGCCGGCGATCAGGTCGATTACCTCGGTATAGGCGAGGCCGCCGGGCGTCCGCGCCGCCACACCCGGCATGATGCTGGGATCGAGGCTGTCGCAGTCGAGCGTGACGACGACCCGCGCTCCTTGCGGAATATGCCGGAGAGCGGCTTCGGCGCCCTCAGCATGAATTTCGCGGGCAGTGACGAAGCGGCTGCCGTAACCCCGCGCCGCTTCGATGTCGGCGAGGCGTGCGCTGCCGACACTACGGAGGCCGACCTGCACCATGCCGGCGACATGCCGCATTTCGCTCGCCCGACGCATCGGGCTCGAATAGCCGAAGCGCTCGCCATGCACCTCGTCACGCCAGTCGATATGGGCGTCGATCTGCAGGATCCAGACCGGTTCGTGATCGGCAAAGCCGGCGAGGAAAGGAATGGTCACAGAACAGTCGCCGCCGAGCAGGATCGGCACGGCGGGCACTGACAGGATCTCGCGCGTCTTCACCTCGATCCAGGCGCGGTTGCCGGCATTGTCATGCATGGTGGTTTCGACGTCACCGGCGTCGATGCAGCACACCGGTTTGCCATCGAACAACGGTCCGCCGAGATCGAAGTCCCAGTGCTCTACGAGCGCGGCATCGTCCTGGCTCACAGCGCGGATGGCATCGGCGGCCAGGACATAGCCGCTGCTGTCCTTGCCGGGATAGGTGCTGCCGTGACCGGCCGCGAAGATCACCGCACGGGGCAAACGGCCATCGGCGAGGCGATTTGGAAGGCCAAGAAAGGAAGGCGAGGCTGTCATTTCCTGATGGTCCTGATGATGTCCGGCGGAAGTTGCTGTGGTGAGGACTTTTGGTCGGGGCAAAATTCTATGCAGACCTGTTTAGTCCCTTTGGAAGTTTTTGAGAACTTTTTGGACGCGCTTAATTACGGCGCTCGCCGTATCCCGCAGAATTCATCCTCTTTTGAGCTTGAAGGTTCCCGCACCTTCAAACCCCATGGAGGTTGCCATGAACGATACTTCCACCCCTGCATTGGCGCCGCATCACGCGGCGCGGGCGGGAACGTCTGTGGAGCCGTCGGACGTGTCGGATCGGCACTTGCACGGCACGACATCGCCGCGAGATGATCGGATCCCATGGGCCGCGATGGCGGGCATCATCGCGACCGTCACGGTATTTGCCGTGGCGCAGGGGCTGACCTATCCGCTGCTCAGCTTCATCCTGGAGCGGCAGGGGACGCCATCAGGCCTGATCGGATTGTCGGCGGCTATGACGCCGCTCGGTTTCATTCTATCGGCGCCCATCATTCCGGCGCTTTCTCGGCGCGTGGGTGGGGCGCGGTTGGCGATCCTGTGTTCGATCCTGGCCGCGCTCACCCTAATGACGATTGCCTGGGCGCAGGACGTCTGGGCCTGGATGCCGCTGCGCTTCCTGCTCGGCGTCTTCGCCAATCCGCTTTACGTGATCAGCGAAACCTGGCTGATCTCGATCACGCCGGCGCCGCGCCGAGGCCGGATCATGGGTCTCTATTCATCGATCGTTTCGGGCGGCTTCGCCATCGGCCCGCTGTCGCTCTGGCTCACCGGCACTGCGGGTTGGCCGCCCTTCGTGATCGGCATTACGGCCTTCCTCCTCTGCGGCCTGATCGTGCTTGCGGTCGTCCCACACCTGCCCGATATGCCTGGTGAAGGCAAGGCAACAACGGTGGGTCGCTTCTTCGCTCTGGCACCGCTGCTGTTGTTTGCGGTTTTCACAGCCGCCGCCTTCGAGCAGATTCTGCTCTCTCTGTTCGCGGTCTATGGCGCAGCACTCGGCAGCGCCGAAGGGCGCATCGCATCACTCATTACCTGTTTCATCGCCGGCAATGCCGTGCTGCAGATTTTGCTCGGGCGCTTGGCCGAACGGTTCGGCTCGACGCGGATGATGCTCTTCTGTGTCCTCGCTTGCCTCGCCAGCTGCCTGCTGCTGCCGTCGGCCTTCAATTCGTGGCTTATCTGGCCGCTCGTCTTCGTCTGGGGCGGGGTCTCGTTCGGGATCTACACCCTGTCGCTGATCCAGCTCGGCGAGCGTTTCACCGGCCAGGCCCTGATCGCCGGAAACGCCGCCTTCGCCTTGGTATGGGGCATCGGCGGCATCGTCGGCTCGCCCGCCACCGGACTGGCGATGCAACAGATCGGACATCAGGGTCTGCCATTGTCCCTTGGCCTGCTCAGCTGTGTGCTGGCGGTGTTGCTGATGGCCAGGAGATGGCCGGGCTGATCGAGGCACGCTCGTGCCGCCCTGCCCCGACTTGCCCTGCTGGCCCTTTGCGCAGAAGAATTGCCATTTAATGTATAACATGTTATATAACTTCCCATACAAATGGAGATTGGCATGGTCGAGGATGTGGTCCGGACGCTCGGGTTTCTGTGCATGGGCAGCCGGCTGCGGCGCATCGGAGAAAGGCTGCAGGCCGATACCCAGCAGGTCATCGACGAAGCAGGCCTTGGCATTCAAGCCGGCCAATATCCATTCCTTGCAGCGATCGACCGGTCTGGGCCGCTGACGATCGGCGAGCTCGCGCAGGCGGTGGGCATCACCCAGCCCGGCGCAACCCGCACCATCGGCCAGCTTCTCGAACTTGGTTACGTCGACATGCAGCCGGCCCCGGACGATCAGCGTCGCAGACTGGTCTCGCTGACCGACAAGGGACAGGACCTCGTCGACCATTCGAAAAAGGTGATCTGGCCGCGCATCGCCGCCGCCGTTGCAGATCTCTGCGGCGATCTCGACGGGCCGATCCTCGAACAGCTCGCGGCCATCGAGGACGGGCTTGCGGCGGTGCCGCTTGCGCGCCGCAACGCCGCCAAGGAGGAAAGATAATGCCGCATATCCTCGACCGCCCGATCTGGAGCGCGCTGGAAACCGCGCATGCCGATCTTGCCGAAGGCGGCAAGTCCGCGCGGCGATACCCACCCTCCATCGTTCCTTTCGCGGCGTCCGCCGACGACACGCCGGAGAGCCTCGACGCCCTGGAGAACCTGCCTTCGCAGGAGGAGAGCATGATTCTCGTCGAATCCGGGCCGATCGCCATTCCATCGGGTCTTGCCGTCGCAACGGAAGCATCGGTGGTCCAGATGATCGCCGAGCGGCCTCATGAGCGAATTTCCGATTCTCGCATCCAGCCGCTGACCGAGGCCGATGCCGCCGACATGCTTGATTTGGCGACACTGACCAAGCCCGGGCCGTTTACGTTGCGAGCCCAGAGCCTCGGCAGCTTCTGGGGGATCAAGAGCGAAGGCCGCCTGGTGGCGATGGCCGGGCAACGGATGCGGCAGACAGGCTTCATCGAGCTCAGCGGGCTTTGCACCCATCCCGATTTCCAGGGACGCGGCCTCGGCACCCTGCTCTTCCGCTTCGTTGCCGGAGAGATCGCATCGAGCGGGGACACAGCCTATCTGCACGCCTATGCCGCAAACACATCGGCCATTTCGCTCTACAAGACACATGGCTTTGCGCTTCGCGCGGAGATGAATATGCGCGTGGTCAAACGTCGCTCCTGAGCAAAGCCCCCGAGCTATCGCACCGCCGGCGGCAGCACTTCGAATTTCCAGAATTTTTCCGGGCTGAAATAGGTCGTGGCAAACGCGCGAATATCTGCCGCGGCGACCTTGTCATAGCCGCTGAGATTGTCGCGTATCCGGTCTAAACCACGCGAATCCGTCTGAGCGCCGCGCAGATATTCAATCCAATATTCGTTACCCTGCTGCTGATGCTTCAGCGTCTCGATAATCGGTTCCCGGGCGCGTGTGAGTTCGTCCGGGGAGACATCACGCGACCGCAGATCCTTGGCGATGTCGTCGACGAGTGCGTAGAAACGCGCGACCTTTGCCGGGTCTGTCTCGACGTAGAAATATGCGTAACCGTAGCCAGGGACTTCACTTGACAGGTCAGCGTCGCCCTCCATCACATAGCTTGATCCCTCTGCGATACGAAACTTGTCGATCAACCTGTTTTGGAAAATCTGGGTGGCGAGATTGGCGGTGAAGGACCGCGGCAGGTCGGAAAGCAAATCGCCAATCGGAACCCCTACCGCGGCGGCGGCGCTATCCGCCCTGCCCTTATGGGCCTCCACAACGGGCTTCTCGGTCGTCGCCGGAAAGCGCACGTCGTTGCGATCGTCGCTCGACGTCGTCTCCGGGCGCGATGGCAAGGCGCCAAAGGTTTCAGCTGTCAGCCGGATCGCGTCGTCCACCGTCACGTCGCCGACGATGGTGATATCGATTGGGCCGTTGGAGATCATAGGTTGGAACAGCGCCTCGAAATCCTCCGGATGAGCGGCCGACAACTGCGCGCGATCGGGGAAGGTCCAGCGCGGGTCGCCCGAATGCACGAGACCTGGGAAATCGCGGCTGACAATGCCGCCGGGCGTCGCCTCATACTGATCGAGACCGCTCAAATAGGCTTGCTGCACACGTTTGAACGCCTCGGGGCGATAGGCGGGATCGGAGGTGTATGCGGTCATGAGCTGCAGTTGCGTCGCAAGATCTTCAGTCCTTGTACGACCATCGAACCTGAAGGAGCTGTCGCCTACGGAGAAATCGATGCTGACGATGTTGGCCGTCAGCGCTTTCTGGATATCCTGGTAATCCATGGCCTTGACGCCGGACAGCACGACGGCCGGAGATGCCCAGATCGGGGCGGAAGGGTCGTGCGGCAGATCCAGCCGACCGCCGCCGATAGCTTCACGCACCAGCACTTCGTTGGCACGCAGCTTGGTTGGCTTGACGGTCAGCCGCACGCCGTTGGAAAAGCGCACCAAGGTCAGGCCGAGATCGTCGACGGCGCGGCGTTCGACCACAGCGCCCGGCGCGCCGAAATGGGCGTAGGGCCAGGCGACGTCAGCTGCACTGGATCCTACCGAGACGGCAACGGCATTTGACGCATCGTAGACTTGCCGAACCGCGTCAGCTCCGCCCTCAGGTGATTGGGCCGTCTGTAGCACGACCTGCGGACCGTTGCCGGAGAAAGCACGCTGCAGGGCCTGATTGACTTCGACCGCCGTGACGCCGTTCGTCATCGTCTCGAACAGCGACAGGTCTTCGGCAGGCGAGGTGAAGACTTGATCGTCATCGACGCTGCTCACCAGCATGGAAGCGACGTCGGTGGTCATGCGTGTCGCGGCTCCGGCCGCAGCGGCCTGCAGGGCCGAGCGATAGTCGAGGATTTCGCGATCGATCTCCGCCTGCGTTGCGCCGAACTCCTGGATACGACGCTGTTCCTGATCGATGGCCGTGAGCGCCGCCTGCCATTTGTCCGGCTCGGAGTTCGCCGCGATCAGGACGACATGAGCGGAATCGAGGAGATCCTGAGAGCCGACGCCCGCACTGATGAATGGGGCATCCGCCTTGCCGGCGATGGTACTCACCCGGCGATTGAGCACCATGAGACCGAGATTTTCAACAAGCTCAGCGCGGCGCTTGGCGAAGGTGTCAGGCGTCGCGTCAAAGAGACGTGTCCAGGCGACCTGTACGCTCGTCATGCCGCCGGGAACGACGATGAGCTCGGCGCTTTCGCCTTTCGTCACCAGCGCGCCGAGATCCGGTTTTGCCGGCGCCGGGTCGACGGCCTTCCAATCGCCGAAGCGCTGCCGGATTTCCGTTTCCATGGCGGCGGGGTCGATATCGCCCACCACCATCAGCGTTGCCCGATCGGGTCGGTAATTGGCCCGGTAATAATCACGGACGAGGGCCACAGGCGCATTGCTGATGATGTCGGCTTTACCGATCGGCGCCCGCATGGTCGCGCGCTTGCCGGCGAGCAGCGAATTCATAATTTCGAGAGCCGCGCGATACTGCGGCGTGTCGCGCAACCGCTCTTCCGACAGGATGACGCCGCGTTCGCGATCGAAGGCACCGGCGTCGAGGGTGAGCTCGCTCGCCGTTTCTCGCATCAGCATCAGGCCCGTCGAAAGCGTGTCCGCATCGACCTCGGGCAGATCGAGTGCATAGACAGTCTCGTCGTAAGAGGTATGGGCGTTGGTGTCCGGCCCGAAGGCCAAACCCTTGCGCTGCAAGATACGGATCATCTCCCCTTCGGCGACATGTGTCGAACCCTTGAAGGCCATGTGCTCGAGAACATGCGCCAGACCCTGCTGGTTGTCGTTTTCGTCGAGCGAACCGGAGCCAATGCGAAAGCGGATCGCTGCCTGTCCGGGCGGAGTGACATTGCGCATGATCGCAAATCGCATGCCGTTGGCGAGCATGCCGAAACGCACATGGGGGTCGGCTTGGATGTCGCTTTGCGTTTGTGGCCAGGGCACGGACGGGCTGTCCGCATAGGCTGGCGACGTGAAGTTTGCGACGAGGGAGACCGTCGCGAGAAACCACCACACCGTGGGGCATTCCATTTTTTTTTGAGACATTCTTGTCCAGGTGATGAGAATGAAGGGGGTAGATGGCGTCAACCTGACTATTCCACAGGTTGCATTCCCCATCAACTTCCATGTTCGTAATGAATAAGAAGTAGATAACTCTGCCTGAGAACAGGATGATTTTAGGCCCGATTGGCCGAAAATCTGAATCCTGTTCTCAATTAATGAGTTAGAGCATGATGTCGTCTGAAAACCGCTCAGACTTTTCGGCATCATGCTCTGGCTGTCAGACCATTGTCATCGAACCCGCCTAAGCGATTGCGCCTCGATGCTGTCACCAGGAGGCGTTTTCGATGGCGACATTAGAGCAGGTCGCGTTCCGGGCAGGATGCTCGCTGGCGACCGCGAGCAGGGTTCTCAACCGCAACGGACCGGCCAGCGACCTGATGGTGCGCAAGGTGCGCCGTGCGGCCGCCGAACTCGGCTATCGCCCGGCTGGCTCGTCCGCCGGCAGGCTCGGACGCAGGCCCGTGGTCGGCGTGCTGATCCCGAGCATCACCAATCCGGTCTTTGCCTCGTCACTGTCGAGCATCCAGAACCGCATGCTGGTGGCCGGCCATGGCGTCTTGATCGCCCAGTCGAATTACGATCCGGCGCGCGAGGCCGATGCCGTCGCAGCACTTTTGAACGACCGGCCGACCGGGCTGATCCTCACCGTCTGCGATCCATCGACCAGCAAGGCGCTGCTTGCGAAGCTCCCGCCGACGGTGCTGCTCAACAACCTGCCGACGGCGCAGTTTCCGGCGGCGGTCACTGCCGACAATCGCGGCGCCGGCCGCGAGATCGCGACATTCCTGATCGGCATGGGCCATCGCCGCATTCTGTTTCTCTCTGGGAATTTTGCCGCCTCCGACCGCGCCCACCTTCGCTACCGCGGTTATCTCGACGCTATGGCCGAGAACGGGCTGACACCCCTCGATGCGGTGCAGATCCCGTTCGTCAGCGGCTATGACCAGCTCGATCTTGGTGTCGCGATGACTTCGCTTGCGCCGACGGCGATCATCGCCTCCAACGATCTGCTGGCGCTCGGCGTCATCGGCGCGCTGAAGCGCGAGGGGCTTTCCGTGCCTGGGGATGTTTCGGTCGCCGGCTTCGACGGCATTGCCATCGGCCGGCTGATCGATCCACCGCTGACGACCATCGAAATGCCGGATGCCAGCATGGGGGCAACGGCCGCCTCGCTGCTTCTCGACATGGCGGAGAATGCTGCCCCTGCCCGCCATCTCGATGTCGCCTATACACTTCGCCGCGGCGGCACCGTGCGCGCCATCTGACGCTTGCGAAACCAGAGGGCCGCCACGCGCTCGGCGTGGCGGCCCTGCCCTGTTCCCGATCGGGAAGCCGATCAGCTGCGCGGCAGCATGCCCTCGACATCGGCGGCTGCGTCGTCGAGTGCTTCCTTCGGCTCGGCCGACTGGTCGACGATGCGCGAGAGGTTGTCGACGATTGTCTGCGTGACCTTGACGCCGTTCGAGCCTGGGAAGGCATACCAGGGGATCATCACCGGCATCTGGCTGAGGCCTGCCTGGAACAGCGGGTTCTGCTTGTAGAAATCGCCGAGATAATCGGCCGACTTCGCGGCAAGCTCGTTGTTCGGGACATAACCGGTGCCGGGCACGACGACGGAAGCGCCATAAGGGCCGGCGGCGAATTTGGCGAACTTCCAGGCGGCATCCTGCTTGGCGGCGTCATGCGTCAGGATGACGACGGCGTTGCCGCCGGTCGGCAGACGGCCATTCACCGGATCGATCAACGGGATCCTGGCGGTGCGCAGATCGAACTTGTTGCCGACATTCTTGATCGTGTTGCGCAGCGCGCCTGTGGTCTGGAATTCGAAACCGACCTTGCCGGCTGCGAAAGCCTGTTCACCGGCGGCCTTGGTGAACACAGGCATGCCGCCTTCGGTCACCAGACGATGCAGGACCTCGACGGCCTTCTGACCTTCCGGGCCGTTGAAGGCGACCTTGCTTTCGTCGTCGCTCAGCATCTTGCCGCCGGCGCCGAAGAGCAGTGCCGAAAACATCCAGTCGTCGCCCTGCCAGCGGTAATCGATGCCATCGGCGCCATTGCCGAGCGCCTTGATCTTGCCGCCGAGCGCGATGACCTCATCCCAGGTCTTCGGCGGATTTTCAGGATCACCGCCGGCCGCCTTCACGAGATCGGCGTTGTAATACATGATCGGGTTGGAGGTCGCAAAAGCCAGGCCCACCTGCTTGCCCTTGACCTGGGCAAGCTTGAGGATCGTGTCGGAGAAGCCCTGCTCGGCCATGTTGCCGTCCTTCTGGACGAGCGGGCCGAGATCGACGGCGACGTCGCGTTCGTCGAGCATGCGCAGACGGTTGAGGCCGATGAAGGTGATATCGGGCATTTCGCTGGTGCCGACCTGGCGAAGGATCGTCTGGATGCCTTCTTCATAGGTCGCCGACGGGCTGGCGAACTGAATCTTGATATCTGGGTTTTCTTCCATGAACTTCTTCGAGATCGTGTCCATCACGTCCTTGAAGAAGCCCGGCATCGGGTAGTGAACCGTCAGCGTCGTCTCGGCATGCGCGGGAAGCGCGATTGCCATCGATACGGTCGCTGCGGCGAGAAGCTGGGTGATATGTTTCATCGCTCGTTCTCCTGGGTTGAAACCGGTCAGCCTTTGAGACCGGTCATGGTGATGCCCTCGACGAAGCGCTTCTGCGCAAGCAGGAAGGCGATGACGAGGGGAAGGGTAATGATGAGGGTCGCCGCCATCAGCGCGCCGTAGTCGTCGCCGGCCTCGGCGGCGCGAAAATACATCAGGCCGAGCGGCGGCGTGGCATAGTCCTGCTTGCTGATGACGATCAGCGGCCAGTAGAGATCATTCCAATGGGCGACGACCGAGAAGATGGCGAAGGCGGTGACCGCCGGCCAGGCGTTCGGCACGATGACGCGGGCGACGATGCCGAGTTCCGACATGCCATCGAGACGCGCGGCATGGATGAGATCGTCGGGCATGGCGCGGAAGAACTGCAGGAACATGAAGATCGCGAAGACCGAAATGGTGAAGGGCGCGACAAGGGCGGCATAGCTGTTGAGCAGCGCGGCGCGGTCGAATACGACATAGAGCGGCAGCGCGGTCGCATGGATCGGCACCAGCAGGCCGAGCATGACAAGCACCATCATGGCGCGGGCGGCGCCGAAGCGCAGCTTTGCCATGGCGTAGGCGCAGGGGATTGCCACCAGCACCTGGAAAAAGAAGATCAGCCCGCAGACGACGACGCCGTTCCACAACAGCTGCGCCATCGGCACTCGGCTCAAGGCCTTGGCAAAATTCTCGGCATAGGTGAAGTGCGCCGGGATCAACGACAGCGACGAGGTGAAGATGTCGCTTTGGGCCTTGCCGGCCGTCGAGATCATGAAGACATAGGGCGACAGGAAGATGATTGCGCCGAGCGAAAGCAGCGTCAGGCGGATGATCCTGCCGAGGGAAAAAGCGTTCGTCATCATGTGTAATGCACCCGGCGATCGAGAACGCGGTACTGCAGGAACATCAGCACCACCAGGATCAGCAGAAAAACCACCGTCATCGCCGAAGCATAACCGACGCGCAGGTAGACGAAGCCCTCCTGGTAGATCGTGAAGAGCAGCACCTCCGACGCCTTGTTCGGGCCGCCCTCGGTCAGCGTCTTCACCGTTTCGAAGACCTTGACTGAATTGGTGATGCTGATGGTGATGACGAAGAGCGTCGTCGGCCCGAGCATCGGCCAGGTCACCAGCAGGAAACGGTCGAGGGAGGATCTGGCGCCGTCGACCTCGGCGGCCGCGTAAAGCTCGCGCGGGATCGCCGTCAGCCCGGCGAGGAACAGCACCATGTTGAAGCCGGCCGATTGCCAGACGCCGATGATCGAGAGGCTGTAGAGCACCGTGCCGGAGCTGCCCAGCCAGTTCGGGCCGGGAAGCCCGACGAGGGCGAGCAGTGCGTTGAGCGGGCCGATTGTGGGGTGGAACATATACTGCCAGACGGTCGCCATGGCGACGATCAGCGAGGCGACCGGCAGGAAATAAGCGGTGCGGAAGAAGCTGCGCGCCTTGGTCTCGCTCTCGATCAGCATGGCGATGCCGAGGCCGAGAAGGATCGAGACGGGTGCGACGATCGCCGTGTACACCGTCGTATTCCACAGCGACTTGCGAAACGTCCGGTCGGTGATCAGGTGCGCGTAATTCTCGAAGCCGACGAAACGGAACTTGCCGTAGCCGAGTTCGAAATCGGTAAAGCCGAGCACGATGACGGATACAACCGGCAAAAGCACGAAGAGGAACAGCAGGATGATCGCCGGCATCACCAGCATCCAGGCGATGCGGGCCTCGCTACGCCGATGCGCAACGGCGGCATCCTCCGGCACGGCCATGGTAACGATGCTAGCCATGCGCCCTCTCCCGCTGGGCATCGCTATTAGCGAGCCCGGCATCGCTTGTAGCGAGCCCGGCATCGGCGGCGGCGAGCCCGGCATCACCCGTTGCAACGCCGCCGGCCAGCCGACTGCCGTCCTCGGCAAAGATCAGCGTGCGGCCGGGCGAAAGCCTCAGCCCGACCGGATCGCCTGCCACAAGGCCCGAGGCTTCGGAGGGTTGAACCTTGGCGACGATAGTCTCACCGATCGCCTCGAGCCGGCAATGGAGGATGACTTCGGAGCCCAGGAATTCGACGCGTTCGATCCGGGCGGCAAGGCCGTCATGCCGGCTCTTGGAAAGAAAGACGAATTCCGGGCGAATGGCGAGCGTGACTGGCATCTTGCCGCCGGGTGCATTCTCAAGCGTCAGGCGCAGGCCGCCGCAGAGAATGATGCCGCCTTCGGCAAATGCCGGCAGCAGATTGATGCGCGGCTGGCCGATGAAGCGGGCGACCTCGATATGGGCGGGATCGTCGTAGATGACCTCGGGGCTGGCGATCTGCAGCAGTTTTCCGCCCATCATAACGGCGACACGGTCGGCCATGGACAGCGCTTCCGCCTGGTCGTGGGTGACATAGAGCGTCGGTACGCCGGCGCGGCGATGCAGGTCGACGATCTCGCCGCGGGCGTGAACGCGCAGATTGGCATCGAGATTGGAGAGCGGTTCGTCCATCAGGAAGATGCTCGGCTGGCGCACCATGGCGCGGGCAAGCGCCACGCGCTGGCGCTGGCCGCCCGACATCTGGCCGGGCTTGCGGTCGAGCAGGTGGTCGATCTTCAGCGATGTCGCCATATCCCTGACGTCGCGGGCGATCGCCCTGCGGGTGGCGCGCTGGCCCGGCATCAACGACCCGATGAAGGGCAGCCGCTGCATCCTCGACAGCCGGCGCATCGCCAAGGGCACGGCGATATTCTCAGAGGCCGTCAAATGCGGATAAAGCGCGTAGGACTGAAAGACCATGGCGATGTTGCGGTCGGCGGCCGCAACGCCGGACATATCCAGCCCGCCGATCAGGATCTCGCCCTGGTCGGCGTGGTCGAGGCCGGCAAGGACGCGCAGCAGCGTGCTCTTACCGCAGCCGGAAGGGCCGACCAACGCGATGAATTCGCCGGCGGCGACATCCAGGCTGACGCCATCAAGGATCTGGTTGCCGCCGAACGCCTTGGTGATGCCGCGAAGCGAGAGCGCGCTCATTCGGCGGGCTCCCGCGGCTTGACCGCCTGGGGGTAGACTTCGTGCACGACATCGTCGAGTACATGCGCGGTCATGCCGGGAACGGCGACGATCGTGCTTTCGACCGAAGCCTCGAACTCGTGGACGACGGCGCCGATCAGGCGCTCACCCGGCATCTCGCGCTCCATCTTGTCGATGATGAAAGCAGCCGACGGACCCCATATCAGTTGGGTATTGTCGAAGCGTCCCCGCCAGGCCCAGTGGAGATGCCCGCTCGCAAACAGCGCCACGTCATGCGCGGCGATCAGATCATAGAGCCGCCGACGCTGAGCCGGGCGAACGCTCCAATATCCGGTATCGCCTTCGTCGGGTGCATCGACGAAGAGCGGCTTGTGCGCGAATAGCGCCACGCGCCGCCCTGCCCTGTCGGAGAGCACCTGGTCGAGCCATTCGAACTGCGCCTCCTCCTCGTCATCCTCATGACCGAGAAGCAGCGAGTTCAATCCGATGAAGCGCCAGGCACCCGCATCTTCCAGCCAGCGGTCGTCGCCGGCAAGGCTGCGCCAGCGGGACAACCGCTCGGCATTAACGGGCTGATCCGATCCCTTGAGGTGGCCGACATCGTGATTGCCGGGGACGATCAGCATCGGGATCGACACCTGACGCATCAGGTCCATCGAGAAGGTGATATCCGCGTCCTTGTCGGCGCCATCGACGGTGAGATCGCCGGTATGGACGATCAGGTCCGCGCCGGTCTCTTCGATCCAGCTCAAAAGCGGCGCCCAGTTGCCGTTGAAATGCGGCTTGTCGGGACTGAAATGGGTGTCGGTGATCTGAATGATTTTCATGGGCGCGCGTCTCCGAGACCTCGGCAGCGCGTCACGTGCGCTCCCTTCTCGTGCCCTCTCTAGAAGGCTCCCATGTCAATCACACAGCTGAGGTTTTCAGCTGTTTCTCAGTTTTGACATCAATCTGTCATCCTGGCGCAGACCGCCCGCCGGAACGGGGGCAGCCTTGACCTGTATTTGAATCAAGAACACGCGGGCGCTTGCAACATTGCGTTGCAATCAGTGCCGTGGCGCGTTGGCGGGAATGGACGACACCGTTGCCGAGACAGGGTCGCTTGCAGGAAAGCTGTCTTCGAGGCCTTCATCGAGTTCCTCTTCCAGCGTTTGCCTGTCGCCGGCCGAACGCGCACTCGGCTGGCCGATCAAGCCCTTGCTGCCTTCGTCGAAATTGCCGTTGCTCAAGGCATCGTAGCGGTTGATGCTGCCGTCTGCTTCCCCGCCGGCAAAGGCGGTCAACTGAACCATCATGACCTTGGCGTGGTCGACCGCCGTCGTATCGTCGAGTTCGCCGTGGGAGTTGTCGATTTTGACGGAAATCGATTCTCCTCCCTCGCCCAGGAATTCGACAGTGAAGAGGTCGCCGGCCTGTGTCACCCGAGTCTCAATTAGTTGCATGAAAACCTCCTGTGTTCATGCACCTCAACGGCCATCCAAGTCCGGAGTTCCACGGCAACGCCATTTCCGCGTAGGGCGACAGGCCCTGGGCTATGCGAGTTCATTGGCAGTTCAATAGGTCGCATCCATGCGGAAATTGCCGCTATCGCCTTTCGAGAAATTCTCGTTCTCCAATATTCCCGCAGACCAGAAACTCGCTTTGATATCGAGCTATTCGGAGGTGCTGCGTAAGTTCGCCAGATTTAACCGAGGCGGTCGGACGCGCAGATATGCTGCCGAAACTGATCCAGGTGGCGGACGGACTGGACGGTATGGCAACCGCGACTGCCGAGACGGAGGCCGGAGCCGAGGTGATGGCGCACGCAGCGCGGCTAATCCGGGCGACCGAGGGGATGCTGGCGTCGATGTCTTCGTCTTCAATCGTCCACTAATGTCTCCTTGCGAGTGTGACGGGATAGATGCGGCGACACCCTTGCCCTTAAGCCTTATGGTTAATTTATTAATAATTCGGGGTTTATAAACGGAACCAGACGGCCTTTCCGAGTGTTGATGGTGCGCCGTGGAGGAACCCTGATGATCCTGAAAATCCTTGCCCCCAAGATCGACGCAGATTGCCATGACACCGGAACCTGGCCCGATGGGATCTTCGCCGAAAACCGCATCGATCTTTCCGCTCGCCGCGATGGCCGTCGTCGTTCGCCGCATGAGCGCGACTACGGCAATGACAGGAAAGTGGAAAATCTGCCGCTCGGCTTTGTCTGACCGTTCCGCGCGTGGCTCACAGCCTGCGAAAGACCAGAACGCCTGATGCCGGCAACACTGCATTCAGCACGATGTTGCGGGAGCGAATCGCATCCTGATGGATGCTGAGCGCGATCAGATCGCGATAACAGCGAATCATCCCTGCCCCGCTGCCATCAGTTTCGCCGAGGATATTCTCCCGGTCCTTGAGGAAATCATTGTAGCGATAGGGTTTCTGGGCGCCGATTTCCTCGCCCATGAAAAACATCAGCGTCTCGGCCGATAGCAGCGTCATCGCCGCCGCAAACCTGGAGCTCGCCTTCGCCCGCGCCCTGGTCTCGCCGACAACAGTGCAAAATTGACCGCGATAACAGCGGTTCGCGCCGATACTTCGCGATTGCCGCAATCATCATGCGACTGGTTGTCGCGCGCTCGTTTGGAATGCGCCGGCAACAGACGACATGGTCAGCGCTCGCTTGTCCCCGAAGCCGGCATTCCTCAACAGTTGCGCCTGTGCGCCGCCGTGATATTCGACGAGGTTGTGATGAAAATCGCCGTACCAGGTTGCATCGAAGCCGAGCCCGTCGCCGGTCAGGCTTGGCTCGGTCATCGCCGACCAGTCCGAATAGTCCTCTTCCGTCAGGAAAAGCTGCGGCTTGATCAGCCGCATCGTGCGGGTCCACTGTTAAGAATTTAGCGCCGAAGGCGGCGGCGCGATCGGCGCGCCGGCCATCGGAACGGGCCACATTCACGACAATATATCATGGTTAACGGGCAACACTGCGTCGGCCCTTGTCGTGTATTAAATCGAATCATCGACAGCAATTGGGGATATATTCCCATCGCCAATTCCCTCATGAACTGGGAGAAAAACCTATGGCTCAAGCCGTCAGAATAAACGATATTATTCGTTCCTTTGGAATTGATACGCATATCGACTACACCGACGGAAAATATTCCAATGTCGGAGAAGTTGTTAAGGCTCTCGACTATCTTGGCCTTGATACGGTTCGCGATCACGCCCCCAACACCGCTTCCGACCCCAACGGACAAACGCATCTCGGCGATGCGGCCGAGGCCGGCGTGCAGTTCGTCTTCAGCGCCCAGCGGGAAGTCGACCCCGCCACCGTCGCCCAGCGACTGCATGACTTCGTGCAGGCCCATCCCGGATCGGTCGTCGGCATCGAAGGTCCGAACGAAGTCAACAACTGGCCGGTCAGCTATCACGGCTTGAGCGGTCAGGCCGCAGCGGTCGCCTATCAGAAAGACCTGTCTGCCGCCGTCAACGCCGATCCCTTGCTGAAAAATATCCCCGTTCTCGGCTTTACCGGATATACGGTCGCTTCCGCCTCCGACTACACGACGATCCACACCTATGCGAAGGATGGCGACCAGCCATATTCATGGCTTTCCCGCGAAGCCGGCGTTCAGCGCGCTGCCGATCCGGGCAAGCCGCTAGCGATCACCGAGACCGGTTACCACACCTCGCTCACCGCCGACAGCAATGGCGGCTGGGAAGGCGTCAGTGAAGCGACGCAGGCAAAGCTCCTGCTCAATACGCTGATGGACGGCGCGGCCCTCGGCTCGAAAAACACGTTCATCTACGAGCTGCTGGACGCCTATTCCGATCCGCAGGGCGCCAATCAGGAAAAGCATTTCGGCCTTTTTCATCTCGACTATTCGACCAAGCCGGCTGCGACGGCGATCCATAACCTGACCGAAATTCTTGAGGACGACGGCGCAACAAAAGCGAGCTTCAGCGCGGGAACCGTCAACTATTCGATCGATGGCATGCCGTCCTCGGCCCGTAGCCTGCTCACGGAAAAATCGGACGGAAGCTACCAGATCATCATCTGGAACGAGCCCGATATCTGGAACCAGTCCTCCGACACGGCCATTCAGGCGGCGGCAACAGCCGTCAAGGTCAATCTCGGTGCTTCGTTCGGCTCCGTGAAAGTCTTCGACCCGCTGACCGGGACGACGGCGATCAAAAGCCTCAGCAACGTCTCGTCGCTGACGCTCGATGTCGTCGACCATCCCTTGATCATCGAGATAGCAGGCAGCGGCGCCAGCACGCCGCCGGCCACCAATCATCTCTATGGCGGCACCGGCAACGACACCTTCACCGTGACCAATGCCAACCAAATCGTCGATGAAAGCCGGGGCGGCGGAACGGATACCATCAAGGCGTCGATCTCCTTCAGCCTGGCCGATCAGAAGCATACGGTCGGAACGATCGAAAACCTCACCTTGACCGGGACGGCCAATCTGAACGCGACGGGCAACAATACAGCCAACATTCTCACCGGCAACGACGGAAACAATTCTCTCAACGGCGGCAAAGGTGCCGATCGATTGGTCGGCGGGCTCGGAAACGACAAGCTGATCGGCAAGGCCGGTGCTGACGTTCTCACCGGCGGGGGCGGAGGCGATTCCTTCGTCTTCGATGTGAAGCCCGACAACACCAGCGTCGACAAGATCCGGGATTTTTCCTCCGCGGCGGGCGACAAGCTGATGCTCGATCATTCAATTTTCGCGGCGCTCAGCCTATCCAGATTTTCGGATGAGAATTTCGTTCTGGGAACGAAAGCGCTCGAGGCGGATGACAAGCTGATCTACGATCAGGCGAGCGGCATTCTATCCTATGACGCAGATGGAAGCGCAGCGGGCGCGGCCATCCACGTTGCGGATCTCGATAATTCCGCCGCACTTCACTTCAAAGATTTCTTGCTTGCCTGACCCGGTCGGCCCGCCTCCTTCCGGGGCGGGCCTACAACCTCACGGGCAGTCATCTCTCCTCCTCTTGTCGGAGCCGGAATCCCGGCCACATTCTCCGTTGACGCCACCCATGCACGTCAGGAGAAGCCTTTGCCTTGGATCGCCTATATCGTCCATTTCATCGCCGCAGCCTTTCTGACCAACGGCATTCCGCATTTCGTCAACGGCGTCAGCGGCAGGCCGTTCCGCATCCCATTCGCGCAAGGGGCAAAGCTCGGCTCACCGACAGCGAATGTCGTCTGGGGCTGGGCGAATTTCCTCATCGCCTTCCTGCTGTTTGCCACTGCATAATTCCTTAAATCGGAATCGATTTAAGGATAAAATTATGCAGCAATTCAAAGTGTTACAGCGTCCTTTGCGCGTCTTAAAAGACGCGCGGCGCTGTAATGTCGGGCCGCTCTATATCGGCACGCCGGGCGACACGATCTTCGTGGCAGCGGGCATGCTCGTCACCGGCATCCTGCTCGCCCGTATTTTCGAAGGCGACGTTTGATATACTAACTTGCATGATGATAGTCATTGCTCTAGTGACTATCATCATGCAGCGGACGAGCTTCAGCGACTTCAAATGCCCGGCGGCGCGCGCGCTCGACAGCGTCGGCGACTGGTGGAGCATCCTGATCCTGCGCGATGCCTTTCAGGGGCTTTCGCGCTTCGACGAATTCCAGAAAAGCCTCGGCGTGGCGCCGAACATCCTGACGCGGCGGCTGAAACATCTGGCGGAAAAGGGGCTGTTCGAACGGCGTCTCTATAATCAGCGCCCCGCCCGCTACGAATATCTGCTGACGGACAAGGGGCGTGACTTCTTTCCTGTTCTGATGGCGCTGTTTTCCTGGGGAAGCCGGCACATCCCGGAAGAGGACCTCGCCTTTCTCTTGGGCGATGCCGCTTCCGGCAGAGAGCGCCAGACGGTGCTGGTCGATGCGCGAACCGGCGAAGAAGTGACACCAGAAAACACCAGCCTGCTTGCAGGTCCCGCCGCCGACGACGAGGTGCACGAGCGGATCGCCCGCATGCGCGCCTGGTATCTCGGCATCGATGCATAGAAAGGACAAAAGAATGGATCGTATCGTTGTTACCGGCATGGGACTTGTCTCGCCGCTGGGCACCGGCGTCGAGCCTTCCTGGAAGCGCCTTCTCGACGGCTGTTCGGGGTTGAGGGTGTTGACGGAGGATATCGTCGGCGACCTCCCGGCCAAGGTCGGCGGCATCGTTCCCGGCATCGCCGAAGATGCTGAGGCCGGCTTCGATCCCGACCGCTACATCACGCCGAAGGATCAGAAGAAGATGGACCGCTTCATCCATTTTGCCATGGCGGCGACGGAGGAAGCCGTGAAGCAGGCGGGCTGGATGCCGACCGACGAAGGCGAGCGAGAGCGCACCGCGACGATCATCGCGTCGGGCGTCGGCGGCTTCCCCGCGATCGCCGAAGCGGTGCGGATCGGCGAAACGCGCGGCGTGCGGCGGCTGTCGCCCTTCACCGTGCCGTCCTTCCTCGTCAATCTCGCCGCCGGCCAGGTCAGTATCCGTTACGGCTTCAAGGGGCCGCTCGGGGCTCCCGTGACGGCCTGTGCGGCCAGCGTCCAGGCAATCGGCGATGCGGCGCGGCTGATCCGCTCCGGCGAAGCGGATGTGGCGATCTGCGGCGGTGCCGAGGCCTGCATCGACAAGGTGAGCCTCGGCGGCTTTGCCGCTGCGCGTGCCCTTTCAACCGGTTTCAACGAGACGCCGAAGCTGGCGTCTCGCCCCTTCGACACGGCGCGCGATGGTTTCGTCATGGGCGAAGGTGCAGGCGTCCTGGTGATCGAGACGCTGGAGCATGCGCTTATCCGTGGCGCCACGCCGCTCGCCGAACTCGTCGGCTATGGCACGGCGGCGGACGCCTACCACATGACCTCAGGCCCCGAAGACGGCGACGGCGCGCGCCGGGCAATGGAGGCGGCACTCCGGCAGGCAAAGATCCCCGCTTCGGAGGTCAGGCATCTCAACGCGCATGCGACCTCGACACCGGTCGGTGACAGAGGCGAGATCGCGGCGATCGGCACGGTCTTCGGCCGCAATGGCGGTATCGCCGTCAGCGCGACGAAATCGGCGACCGGCCACCTGCTCGGCGCCGCCGGCGGGCTCGAGGCGATCTTCACTATCCTTGCGCTACGCGACCAGATCGCGCCACCGACCCGCAACCTGGAGCATGCGGATCCGGCCGCCGACGGCATCGATATCGTCGGCAAGGCGGCGCGGCCGCTGGTGATGGACTATGCAATTACCAACGGTTTCGGCTTCGGCGGGGTGAATGCCAGCGCCCTGTTCCGCCGCTGGTCGTAAAGCCCACTTTCCTTGCGCTGAAAATCGCCTACACTTCTGCTCTATCGGCGATCCTTTCCCCGATAGAGCCGGAGATACCCCATGCGCGCCTTCTTCGCAGTTCTTATCCTGTGTGCAGCGTCCTTCCTCTCCCCTGTCTCGGCCCGCGCCGAAGATCCGATCGACACGACGCGGACGATGATCGAGGACCAGATCAAGGCCTTCCTCAAGGATGATGCCGAGACCGCCTATTCCTTCGCCGCGCCTGGTATCAGGGCGATGTATCCCGACAAGAACCTCTTCTTCGCCATGGTGAAGAAGAGCTACGAGCCGGTCTATCACCCAGGCAATTACGCCTTCGGGCGCAGCCGCTCGATCGACAACGGCGCGCTGATCTATCACGAGGTGCTGATTTCAGGCCGCGACGGCAAGGACTGGACGGCGATCTACCAGATCATGCGCCAGCCGGACGGCAGCTACAGGATCAACGGCGTGCAGATCATGCCGGACGCGGACAGCAAGGGCATTTGATCCCGATCTGATCAAACTTCGTCTGATTGGATCAAACGGGTTCGAGATCGCCCCTCGCCCATTCCTCCTGCGTTTCCGCCATGAAATCGGCGAAGCGGCCTTCGGCGATCGCCTTGCGGATGCCCTGCATCAGTTCCTGGTAATAGGCGAGATTGTGCCAGGAGAGCAGCATGCCGCCGAGCGCCTCGTTGGCGCGGACGAGATGGTGCAGGTAGGCGCGGGAATAGTCGCGCGAGGCCGGGCAGTTCGACTGTTCGTCGAGCGGGCGCATATCCTCGGCATGGCGGGCATTGCGGATATTGACCTTGCCGCGGCGGGTAAAAGCCAGGCCATGGCGGCCCGAACGGGTCGGCATGACGCAGTCGAACATGTCGATGCCGCGGGCGACGGATTTCAGGATATCATCAGGCGTGCCGACGCCCATGAGGTAACGCGGCTTTTCGCTGGGAAGCACCGGCAACGTCGTTTCCAGCATCTGCAGCATCACGTCCTGCGGCTCGCCGACGGCAAGGCCGCCGATTGCATAGCCCTTGAGGTCGAGCTGGCTCAGCGCCTCGGCCGAGCGGATGCGCAGTACCGGAATGTCGCCGCCCTGGACGATGCCGAACATCGCCTTGCCGGGCTGCTCGCCGAAGGCGACCCTGCAACGCTCTGCCCAGCGCAGCGACATTTCCATGGCGCGCTCGATCTCCTTCGGCTCGGCCGGCAGCGCCACGCATTCGTCGAGCTGCATCTGAATGTCGGAGCCCAGCAGCCCCTGGATTTCGATGGAGCGTTCCGGAGACATATGGTGCAGGCTGCCGTCGACATGCGACTTGAAGGTGACGCCCTGCTCGTCGAGCTTGCGCAGGCCGGACAGCGACATGACCTGGAAGCCGCCGGAATCGGTCAGGATCGGATGCTCCCAGCGAATGAGCTTATGCAGGCCGCCGAGGCGGGCGACGCGCTCGGCCGTCGGGCGCAGCATCAGGTGATAGGTATTGCCGAGGATGATGTCGGCGCCGGTCTCGCGCACCTGGTCGAGATACATGGCCTTGACGGTGCCGACGGTGCCGACCGGCATGAAGGCCGGCGTGCGGATCTCGCCGCGCGGCATGGAGATCTGGCCGAGGCGTGCGCCCCCATCGGTCTTCTTTAGCGTGAATTGGAAGGTGTCGGTCATCTAGTCTTTCCGGAAGAGAAGGCTGGCATCGCCATAGGAATAGAAGCGGTAGCCCGTCTGGATGGCGTGGTCATAGGCGGCGCGCATGGTATCGAGGCCTGAAAAGGCCGAGACCAGCATGAACAGCGTCGAGCGCGGCAGGTGGAAATTGGTCATCAGCATGTCGACCGCCTTGAAGCGGTAACCAGGCGTGATGAAGATGCCGGTAGCGCCGGCCCAGGGCATGATCTCTCCGCTTTCCTCGGCTGCACTCTCGATGAGCCGCAACGAGGTCGTGCCGACACAGACGATGCGCCCGCCTCTTTCCCGCACGGCATTCAGCCGGGCGGCGATCTCGGCGCTGACATAGCCGCTTTCGAGATGCATCTTGTGATCGGCGGTATCGTCGGCCTTGACCGGCAGGAAGGTGCCGGCACCGACATGCAGGGTGACGAAATGGCGTTCAATGCCGGCCTTGTCGAGCGCTTCGAACAGCGCGGGCGTGAAGTGCAGGCCGGCTGTCGGCGCGGCAACGGCGCCCTCCTCGCGCGCATAGATCGTTTGGTAATCGGCGCGGTCGCGCTCGTCCTCGGGGCGCTTTGCGGCGATATAGGGCGGCAGCGGGATATGGCCGACGGCGGCGATCGCCTCGTCGAGCGCAGGGCCTGAGAGATCAAACAGCAGCGTCACCTCGCCGGCCTCGCCCTTTTCCTCGACGGTGGCATCGAGCGAGCCGAGAAGGCAGCTTTCGCCGGAATGGCCGAAGGAGATGCGGTCGCCCTCCTTGATACGCTTGCCCGGCTTGGCGAAGGCCTTCCAGCGGTTGGGGCCGGTGCGCATGTGCAGCGTTGCCGACACCTGCTGGCCGCCGGCGCCGTCGCGATGGCGGATGCCTTCGAGCTGGGCGGGAATGACCTTGGTATCGTTGAAGACCAGCGCGTCGCCAGCCCGCAGGAAGGAGGTGAGATCGCCGACGCGATGGTCTGACAGACTGTTTTCCGCATTCGGATCGATGACGAGCAGGCGCGCGCTGTCGCGCGGCTCAGCGGGCCTCAACGCTATGCGTTCGTCGGGCAGATCGAAATCGAAAAGGTCTACGCGCATCAGGGCACTTTCAGGCAAAGCGAAACCCGCCCCGCGCAGCTATGCGCAAGGGCGGGTTTCAGCAGAAATCACAATCAGACGTCGGCGGCAACCCGCATGGAGACGATCGAGTCCGGATCGGAAACCGGCTCGCCGCGCTTGATCTTGTCGACGTTGTCCATGCCTTCGATGACCTGGCCCCAGACGGAATACTGCTTGTTCAGCCAAGGCGCGTCGGTGAAGCAGATGAAGAACTGCGAATTGGCCGAGTTCGGGTTCTGCGAACGAGCCATCGAGCAGGTGCCGCGCGTATGCGTGGTCGCGGAGAATTCGGCCTTCAGATCCGGCTTCGAAGAGCCGCCCATGCCGGCACGGCTGGGATTGAAGGTTTCCGAGCCCTTCTTGCCGAATTCGACATCGCCCGTCTGGGCCATGAAATCCTGGATGACGCGGTGGAAAACGACGCCGTCATAGGCCTTCTCGCGAGCGAGTTCCTTGATGCGGGCGACATGCTCCGGGGCGACCTGCGGCAAAAGCTGAATGACAACCTTGCCCTTGGTGGTTTCCAGAATGACGGTGTTTTCGGGATCCTTGATCTCGGCCATTGTCTTCTCCTCTAGTTTTCTTTCGTAACTTACTTGTTGCCCAGGGTGACCTTGATCATCCGGTCTGGGCTTTTGACTTCGCCGTTCTGGCCTTCGCCCTTCTTGATCTTGTCGACATTCTCCATGCCGGAGACGACCTTGCCGACGACGGTATACTGGCCGTTCAGGAAGGAACCGTCGGCGAACATGATGAAGAACTGCGAATTGGCGGAATTCGGATCCTGCGAGCGAGCCATGCCGACCGTGCCGCGCACGAAGGGGGACTTGGAGAATTCAGCCGGGATGTCAGCCATGTCAGAGGAGCCGGTGCCGGCGAGGTTAGCATCGAAACCCTTTTCCATGTTGCCGTATTTGACGTCGCCAGTCTGGGCCATGAAGCCATCGATGACGCGGTGGAAGGCGACATTGTCATATTCGCCCTTCTTGGCCAGCGCCTCGATCTGGGCGACATGCTTTGGCGCCACCTCAGGCATGAGCTGGATGACGACGGGGCCGTTCTTCAGCTGGATAGTGAGATAATGATCGGCCGACTGGGCGAAGGCATCCCCCGCGAAGGAGGCGAGATACAACACGCCGGCAAATGCGAGATAAAAGAGTTTCATATGAGCTCCATTGCGGCGGGTTCCGCCTAGTCTTTGCGCTTGCTAGTTTGCTAGTTTGGGCGCTTGGATGTGAGGGCTTGCAAGACGGCGGCCGGCACAAAAGCGCTGACATCGCCGCCCATGGCGGCGATCTGGCGGACCAATGTGGCGGTAATGGGCCGCGATGCCGTGCCCGCCGGCAAAAAGATGGTCTGGATATCGGGCGACATCGTCCGGTTCATGCCGGCCATCTGCATTTCGTAATCGAGGTCGGTTCCGTCGCGCAGACCGCGGATCAACAGCGTGGCGCCATGGATGCGGGCGGCATCGACGACCAGATTGTCGAAGGAGACGACGGTGATGTCGCCGGTCTTGCCAGGCAGCGCTTCAGCCAGAGACCGGCGGATCAGCTCAGCTCTCTCCTCGAAGGAAAAGAGCGGCGCCTTGCCGGGATGGATGCCGATCGCGACGATCACCTTTTCGGCGACGTTGAGCGCCTGGACCAGAACATCCACATGCCCATTGGTGATCGGGTCGAAGGACCCCGGATAGAAAGCTGTCGTCATGTGGCCCGACCGTTGGTTTGACGCCTTTTGTCACGGATGACGCCTTCTCGCAAGTGATTTGGCCAGTCGTTCCGGGCGGCTGAATGGCGGATGAATGTGCCGTTCAAGGCGGTTTCAGACAGGATCTGCTTAACTCCGATCATCAAAGCAGCCGATGCCATTCCGGCATCCGGCGCTCCCCGAAAGACCAGGTCCATGCTGATCGTGCTCGTTGCACTTGCCGTCGTTTCCTCCCTCGCCGCCGAGATGGCTTATGGCTATTTCGCCGATCGATACGAGATGAGCTGGGTGCGGCCGGAGCTTGCCGAGCATGCGGCGATCGTGCGCGCCCAGGGCCGGCTGCGCGAAAAATGAGCTTCGAATCTGAATGCCAGATGAACGAGACATTCAAGGTCGCTTCAGATCGGCATTGGTAAACACCCGATCAACATCCGGCGGAACCATTTACAGACGGATGCGTTCATTCAACCGATACATAGAGCGGCGCGGAAGGATTAAAAATGCCCGGCAAGATTACAATGATTAACGTGCTCTGGATGGTAATGGTCACGGGCATGCTGACCGCAACTGTCGCTCTCTATGATCAGAAGGTCGATACGTCCAAGGTTTATGGTCCCTATGCTTCGGCCCGTACGGCCGTGCTGGGCCAGTACTGAGGGGCGAGAACGCAACTCCCCAGGAAAGGAATGCCTATGTTCACGATCTTGACAGTGCTCACCGCCCTTATCAGCGTCATGTTCATCGTGTCTGTGGCCTCGACGATTTCAGCGCTCCGGCGCGAAGGCGAAGAGGTGAAGGCTCTGAACGAAAAACATAGAGCATTCTGACGTTCCTTTCTCTCCTCTTCCCACCCTTGAGCGGCACCCTTCCGTCGCCAGGGCCATTCAAAGCCGGATGCACCCAGCGTCCGGCTTTTTCTTTGGGTGTCGTCCTAAACCATTGAAAAGAAAAGGGCGGCTCGAAGCCGCCCCGTTCATTTGGTCATTCCTCGGCAGGCCCGGCCGGATCGTCATCGGCAATCGGCGCCTCGTCGCCGGCACCTTTGCCGGCAGCACCCTCGTCGGTAGCGGGGGCGCCTTCGGCGACCTCGACAGCCTCTTCCGTCTCATCCTCCTCCGGCTCGCTGATGCGCTCCACCGAGACGACCTTCTCGTCCTTGGCCGTCGAGAAGATGGTGACGCCCTTGGTGGCGCGGCTGGCAATTCGGATGCCGCCTACCGGCACGCGGATCAACTGACCGCCATCGGAGACCAGCATGATCTGGTCGCCGTCATCGACAGGGAAGGCCGCGACCAGCTCGCCGATCTCGCCGGTCTTCGACGTGTCGGTGGCGCGGATGCCCTTGCCGCCGCGGCCGGAGATACGGAAGTCGTAGGAGGACGAACGCTTGCCGAAGCCCTTTTCGGAGACGGTGAGCACGAATTGTTCGCGTGCTCTCAACTCGTCATAGCGCTCGTCGGAGAGCTGTCCCTCCTCGGTGACTTCTTCACCGACCAGCGCAATATCCTCTTCATCCACGCCCGTCGCCCGACGTTCGGTGGCGGAACGCTTGAGATAGGCAGAACGCTCCCACGGCTCGGCATCGACATGACCAACGATCGTCATGGAGATGATGCGGTCGCTATCGCCGAGATTGATGCCGCGCACGCCGATCGAGTTGCGGCCGGCAAAGACCCGGACGTCATCGACGGAGAAGCGGATGCACTGGCCGAGCGCCGTCGTCAAGAGCACGTCGTCATCTTCCGTGCAGGTCTCGACGGAGAGGATTTCGTCGCCCTCCTCCTCGAGCTTCATGGCGATCTTGCCGTTGCGATTGACCTGGACGAAGTCCGACAGCTTATTGCGGCGAACCGTGCCGCGCGTCGTCGAGAACATGACGTCGAGATTGTCCCAGCTCGTCTCGTCCTCGGGCAATGGCAGGATCGTGGTGATGCGCTCGCCGGGTGCGAGTGGCAGCATGTTGATCAGCGCCTTGCCACGCGAGGTTGGAGTGCCGATCGGCAGGCGCCAGACCTTCTCCTTGTAGACGATGCCGCGCGAGGAGAAGAACAGCACAGGCGTATGGGTATTGACGACAAATAGCCGGCTAACAAAATCCTCATCGCGGGTGGTCATGCCGGAGCGACCCTTGCCGCCGCGCCGCTGGGCGCGGTAGGTGGTCAGCGGCACACGCTTGATATAACCGAGATGCGAGACGGTAACGACCATGTCTTCGCGGGCGATCAGATCCTCGTCGTCCATTTCGAGGCCGCCATCGACGATCTCGGTGCGGCGCGGCGTGCCGAACTCGTCGCGGACGGCGATGAGCTCATCCTTGACGATGGTTTGGATGCGAACGCGCGAGGAGAGAATATCGAGATAGTCCTTGATTTCCTCGCCGATCTTGTTGAGTTCATCGCCGATTTCGTCGCGGCCAAGGGCCGTCAAGCGGGCAAGGCGCAGTTCGAGGATCGCGCGGGCCTGCTCTTCCGAGAGGTTGTAGGTGAGATCCTCGTTGATGCGATGGCGCGGATCGTCGATCAGACGGATCAGGCTTTCGACATCTTCCGCCGGCCAGCGGCGGGTCATCAGCTCTTCGCGGGCCGACTGCGGATCGGGCGCCTGGCGGATGACGCGAATGACTTCGTCGATATTGGCGACGGCAATGGCGAGACCGACCAATACATGGGCGCGGTCACGCGCCTTACGCAGCAGGAATTTCGTTCTCCGGCTAACAACTTCCTCGCGGAAGGAGACGAAAGCGCGCAGCATGTCGAGCAGCGTCAGCTGTTCGGGCTTGCCGCCGTTCAGCGCCACCATGTTGCAGCCGAAGGAGGTCTGCAGCGGCGTATAACGATAAAGCTGGTTGAGGATGACCTCGGCATTGGCATCGCGCTTCAGCTCGACGACGACGCGATAACCCTGGCGGTCGGATTCGTCGCGCAGGTCGGAGATGCCTTCGATGCGCTTGTCGCGCACCAGCTCGGCCATCTTCTCGATCATCGTCGCCTTGTTCACCTGGTAGGGAATCTCGGTGATGATGATCTGCTCGCGGTCACCGCGCATCGGCTCGATGGCAGCGACGCCGCGCATGATGACGGAGCCGCGGCCGGTCTCATAGGCAGAGCGGATGCCGGCACGGCCGAGGATCTTTGCACCCGTCGGGAAGTCGGGGCCGGGAATGATCTGCATCAGTTCCGGCAGCTCGATGGCCGGGTCGTCGATCAGCGCGACGCAGCCGTCGATGACTTCGGAGAGATTGTGCGGCGGGATGTTGGTCGCCATGCCGACAGCGATGCCGCCGGCGCCGTTGACCAGCAGGTTCGGGAACTTGGCGGGCACCACGACCGGCTCGGAGAGCGTGCCGTCGTAGTTGTCGCGGAAATCGACGGTTTCCTTGTCGAGATCGTCGAGCAGCGAGTGGGCAGCCTTTTCGAGGCGGCATTCGGTATAACGTTCAGCCGCCGGCGGATCACCATCGACCGAGCCGAAATTGCCCTGACCGTCGATCAGCGGCAGCCGCAGCGACCAAGGCTGCGCCATGCGGGCGAGCGCATCATAGATCGCGGAATTGCCGTGCGGATGGAATTTACCCATCACGTCACCGGTGACGCGGGCGCATTTGACGTATTTCTTGTTCCAGTCGATGCCGAGTTCGGACATGCCGTAGAGGATGCGCCGGTGCACGGGCTTCAGGCCGTCGCGCACGTCGGGCAGCGCGCGGCTGACGATGACGCTCATGGCGTAATCGAGATACGACCGCTGCATTTCCTCCATGATGGAGATGGGCTCGATGCCTGGCGGGAGCTTCCCGCCGCCGGGGGGTGTTTGCTCAGTCAAAACAGATCACGATCTCTTCTAGAATCACTTGAAGATTTATAGCGGAAAGCCTGTTGCCGCGCCAATTTCACAGCGCGTTTTGAACAGGCTTTTGCGGCTTAAAGAGGGTAAAACATGCAAGTTGCGCGGCCGGACCGGACAAATCCGCCGCGGGCCGGCGCGGGATATTTGCCAAATCGGAATCCCCACTTCACAATCATCAAAACCACGCACCCATATGGGGTTTCGGAGAGCCGATGGCAAGCGCCGACCAATTGATCCACGCCTTCACGACGCTTCTCGTCACCATCGATCCACCGGGGCTTGCGCCGATCTTTCTGGGCCTGACGACAGGCATGAGCCGAACCGAGCGCAAGCAGGTGGCGCTGCGCGGCTCGGTCATCGCCTTCATCATCCTTGCCGTCTTCGCGCTGTTTGGCGCCGGCGTGCTCGGCGTGCTCGGAATTTCGATCGGCGCCTTCCGGATCGCAGGCGGGCTGCTGCTCTTCTGGATCGCCTTCGAGATGGTGTTCGAGAGGCGGCAGGAACGCAAGGAGAAGGCGACCGAGGCGGCGATCACCAAGGATCATATCGAGAATATCGCCGTCTTCCCCCTGGCCTTGCCGCTGATTGCCGGCCCGGGTGCGATTTCGGCGACGATCCTGCTTGCCGGCACGCTCGCCACCTCGATCGGAAAAGCGCAGCTGATCGGCGTCATTGCCGCCAATCTGCTGCTGACCTTCGTCATGCTGCTCATCGCCGAAAGGCTGGATCGTTTCCTCGGCGTCACCGGCCGGGCCATCCTGACCCGGCTCCTCGGCGTCATCCTCGCCGCCCTTGCCGCACAATTCGTCGTCGATGGGGCGAAGTCGGCGTTTAACCTCATCAGCGCGACACCGCACTGACATGGCGGCATCTGCCGCGAGATCAACGAAAAAGAGCATGACGCCATCCAAGGCATCATGCTCTCTCACGTCTCTCACCAAGCCAGGAAAGGCCATTGATCAGAACGGGATATCGTCGTCGAGATCCCGCGAGAAGTTGCCGCCGCCGCTGCCACCGCCGCGGCTCGGCGATGAAGCGGGCGCCGGGGCGCCGTAATCGTCGCCATAATCGTTGCCGCCGGCGCCACTGCCACGGCCGCCGCTCGCGCCGCCGCCTTCACCGCGGCCGTCGAGCATCGTCAGCGTCGAACCGAAACCCTGCAGCACCACTTCCGTGCTGTAGCGATCCTGGCCCTGCTGGTCCTGCCATTTGCGGGTCTGCAGCTGGCCTTCGATATAGAGCTTGGCGCCCTTCTTCACATATTGCTCGACGACCTTGCAAAGGCCTTCGTTGAAGACGACGACGGTGTGCCATTCGGTCTTTTCACGGCGCTCGCCGGAATTGCGGTCGCGCCAGGTCTCCGAGGTCGCGATACGAAGATTGGCGATCGGCCGGCCATCCTGTGTGCGGCGGATTTCCGGGTCCGCACCGACGTTTCCAATCAGAATTACCTTATTCACGCTACCAGCCATGCTTCTCACCCTGCCTGCCGCCCTGCCCGGCGGCGTTTAATCGATCGGCGCACCTTAAACCATCACGGACCGCCGATGCGCATGGGCGGCAATTAATCCACATGTTTATCCCATCAGAAAGCCGCATGCATTCATCAGGAATTTTGTTCTTTATTTGTTCTAGTTTATCCGTATGATCCTGTCAACAGAATCGAAAACCTTGAGCCCTTGCGGATATTCAGCCTCGACTCGCCCGTCGGCATCACTAAATAAGGGCTGTCATCCAGAAAACCAAAGCAGAGACGATGAGCGAACTGAAGACGATCTCCATCCGCGGCGCGCGCGAGCATAATCTCAAGAGCATCGATCTCGATCTGCCGCGTAACAAGCTGATCGTCATGACCGGGCTTTCGGGTTCCGGCAAATCCTCGCTTGCCTTCGACACGATCTATGCCGAGGGCCAGCGGCGCTATGTCGAGAGCCTGTCAGCCTATGCCCGGCAATTCCTCGAAATGATGCAGAAGCCCGACGTCGACCAGATCGACGGGCTGTCGCCGGCGATCTCGATCGAGCAGAAGACCACCTCGCGCAACCCGCGCTCGACGGTCGGCACCGTCACCGAGATCTACGACTATATGCGCCTGCTTTTTGCCCGCGTCGGCGTTCCCTATTCGCCGGCGACCGGCCTGCCGATCGAGAGCCAGACCGTCAGCCAGATGGTCGACCGCATCCTGGATTTCGGCGAGGGCACCCGTCTTTATATTCTTGCGCCGCTCGTGCGCGGGCGCAAGGGCGAATACAAGAAGGAACTGGCGGAGCTGATGAAGAAGGGCTTCCAGCGCGTCAAGGTCGACGGGCAGTTCTACGAGATCGCCGAGGCACCGGTGCTCGACAAGAAATACAAGCACGACATCGACGTGGTCGTCGACCGCATCGTCGTGCGCTCCGATGTGTCGGCGCGCCTGGCGGACAGCCTGGAAACCTGCCTGAAGCTCGCCGACGGGCTGGCGGTTGCCGAATTCGCCGACAAGCCGCTGCCGCCGGAAGAGACGTCGGCCGGCGGCTCGGCCAACAAGTCGCTGAACGAGACGCATGAACGCGTGCTGTTTTCGGAGAAATTCGCCTGCCCGGTCTCCGGCTTCACCATTCCGGAGATCGAACCTAGGCTGTTCTCCTTCAACAATCCCTTCGGCGCCTGCCCGACCTGCGACGGCCTCGGCGCCCAGCAGAAGATCGATCCGGATCTGATCGTGCCCGAGCCGGAACGGACGCTGCGCGACGGGGCGATCGCGCCCTGGGCCAAGTCGACCTCGCCCTACTACAATCAGACGCTGGAAGCGCTCGGCAAACATTACGGCTTCAAGCTCGGCACCCGCTGGAACGATCTTTCCGAGGAGGCCAAGGACGTCATCCTTAACGGCACCAACGACAAGATCGAATTCCACTATGCCGACGGCGCCCGCTCCTACACGACGCAGAAGAATTTCGAAGGCATCATCACCAATCTCGAGCGCCGCTGGAAGGAGACCGATTCCGCCTGGGCGCGCGAGGATATCGAGCGCTTCATGTCGGCGGCCCCCTGCCCTTCCTGCAACGGCTTCCGCCTGAAGCCGGAGGCCTTAGCGGTGAAGATCGACACGCTGCATATCGGCGAAGTAACCGCGATGTCGATCCGTGTCGCCCGCGACTGGTTCGAGACACTGCCGGCAAGCTTCAATGCCAAGCAGAACGAGATTGCCGTGCGCATCCTCAAGGAAATCCGCGACCGGCTGCGCTTCCTCAACGATGTCGGCCTGGAATATCTCAGCCTGTCGCGCAATTCCGGCACGCTGTCGGGCGGCGAAAGCCAGCGCATCCGGCTTGCCTCGCAGATCGGCTCGGGGCTGACCGGCGTGCTCTACGTGCTCGACGAACCGTCGATCGGCCTGCATCAGCGCGACAATGCCCGGCTGCTCGACACGCTGAAGCACCTGCGCGACATCGGCAACACTGTCATCGTCGTCGAACATGACGAGGATGCGATCCTCTCGGCCGACGACGTGGTCGATATCGGCCCGGCGGCCGGCATTCACGGCGGCCAGGTCATCGCCCATGGCACGCCGCAGGATATCATGGCCAATCCGAAATCGCTGACCGGCAAATATCTCTCCGGCGAACTCGGCGTTCCCGTTCCCGACGAGCGGCGCAAGCCGAAGAAGGGCCGCGAGATCAAGGTGGTCGGCGCACGCGGCAACAATCTGAAGAATGTCACGGCATCCATCCCGCTCGGGGTGTTCACGGCGGTGACCGGCGTTTCCGGCGGCGGTAAATCCACCTTCCTGATCGAGACGCTTTATAAATCGGCGGCACGCCGCGTCATGGGCGCGCGTGAAAACCCGGCCGATCACGACCGCATCGACGGCTTCGAACATATCGACAAGGTGATCGACATCGACCAATCGCCGATCGGCCGCACGCCGCGCTCGAACCCGGCGACCTATACCGGCGCCTTCACCCCGATCCGCGACTGGTTTGCCGGCCTGCCGGAGGCAAAGGCGCGCGGCTACCAGCCGGGCCGTTTCTCCTTCAACGTCAAGGGCGGGCGCTGCGAGGCCTGCCAGGGCGACGGCGTCATCAAGATCGAGATGCACTTCCTGCCGGATGTCTACGTCACCTGCGACGTCTGCCACGGCAAGCGCTACAATCGCGAGACACTCGACGTCACCTTCAAACACAGGTCGATCGCCGACGTGCTCGACATGACCGTGGAGGAAGGCGTCGATTTCTTCGCGGCGGTGCCTGCGGTGCGCGACAAGCTGCAAGCGCTAAAGGATGTCGGTCTAGGTTATATCAAGGTCGGCCAGCAGGCGAATACGCTCTCGGGCGGCGAGGCGCAGCGTGTCAAGCTTGCCAAGGAGCTGTCGAAACGCTCGACGGGACGCACGCTCTACATTCTCGACGAACCGACGACCGGCCTGCATTTCCACGACGTCGCCAAGCTGCTCGAAATGCTGCACGAACTGGTCAACCAGGGTAATTCGGTGGTGGTGATCGAACACAATCTCGAAGTTATCAAGACGGCCGATTGGGTGCTCGATTTCGGCCCCGAAGGTGGCGACGGCGGCGGCGAGATCGTCGCGACCGGCACGCCGGAAGCGATCGTCAAGGAAAAGCGGTCCTATACCGGACAGTTCCTGAAGGAATTGCTGGAACGGCGGCCGGCGAAGAAGGCGGTTGCGGCGGAATGACGATGAGGCCAGCGTCGCCCGATGATCTGGAAACGATCGCGACGCTGACGTCAGCCGCTTATCAGCCCTATAGCGAACTTTTCGGCGCTCCGCCGATGCCGGTGACGGAGGATTACACGCCGCGGATCGAACGCGGTGAAGTCTGGCTCTGCGAGATCGGCGGGCAAACGGCGGGCCTTATGGTCGTCGAGCAGCATTCCGATCACCTCATGCTGTTCAGCATCGCGGTCTCGCCGGGTTTTCAGGGTGCCGGGCATGGGCTGGCGATGCTGCGTTGGCTGGAAGGCAAGGCGCGGGAATGGGCCGTGCCGGAGATCCGGCTGTACACAAATGCGCGGATGGAGCGGAATATCGCGCTCTACAGCGCCTTCGGGTTTCAGGAAACGGGTCGCCGACCGCACCCTTATCGGCCAGGATGGACGCTCGTCGACATGACGAAAGAGATCAATGCGGCCTGACCGGCTGCGAATGGGGAGGACGACATGACGAAATCCGGCACTATCCGCACCGGCATCGGCGGCTGGACCTTCGAGCCCTGGCGCGGGCATTTCTTTCCCGATGACCTGAAACAAAAGGACGAGCTGAATTATGCCAGCCGCCAGCTGAAGGTCATCGAGGTCAACGGCACCTACTACAGCACGCAAAAGCCTGCGGTCTTTGCCAAATGGGCGGCTGATGTGCCCGACGGTTTCATCTTCTCGCTGAAGGCGACCCGTTTCGTCACCAATCGGCGGGTGCTTGCCGAAGCCGGTGAATCGATGGAGCGGTTCCTGTCATCGGGCATCAGCGAACTCGGCGATCATCTCGGGCCGCTGCTGTGGCAGTTCGCACCGACGAAGAGGTTCGATCCGGATGATTTCGAAGCCTTCCTGAAGCTGCTGCCGGCAAAACAGGATGGGCTGGCGCTCCGCCACGTGGTCGAAGTACGGCACGATTCCTTCAAGGTGCCGGAGTTCGTGACGCTGCTTTCGAAATACGGCGTGGCGCCTGTTTGCGCGGAGCATTTCGAATATCCGATGATTGCCGACGTGACGGCTGATTTCGTCTATGCGCGGCTACAGAAGGGCTCGGACGATATTCCGACCTGCTACTCGGAAAAGGACCTGAAGGCCTGGGCAGACCGGTTGGAGACCTGGGCAGAGGGCAAGATTCCTGATGACCTGCCGCTAATCGATGGAGATCGCAAGGTGAAGGTCGAGCCGCGCGACGTCTTTGCCTTCATGATTCATGAAGGCAAGGTCAATGCGCCGCATGGGGCGATCGCCCTGCAGCAGGCGTTGGCGAAATAGGTGGGGCTGGATAGTCACAAAAGGATCGTGACCTTGTGGGTATCACATCGTCAGACACGCATTGCATGAGGGCATCATGAGCGTGGTAACCCGGGAGCCCGCATGAGCGTTGCCGCATCCTATCTCTATCGCGACGGACGCCGGGTCGAGGCTGTCCCTTTCGAGGCTGCCTCCATTCCGGCGATGGATAACGAATTCATCTGGATCGGCCTGCACAAGCCCAGCCGGGACGAACTCCTACTGCTGCAAAGCCGTTTTGGCCTTCACGAACTCTCGATCGCCGATGCGCTCAGTTCCCTGCAGATGCCAAAGCTCAGCGTTTATGACAACCAGCTGTTCGTCATCGCAAAGACGGCGCAGCTCGAGGGAGACCATATCACCTACGGGGAAACCGCAATTTTCGTCGGCAAGCGCTATATCATCACCGTGCGGAATGGTTCCGAGCGCGGGCACGGAGAGCTGCGCGGCCGGCTGGAGACTTCGCCGAAGACGCTGTGCCACGGCACCGATTATATTCTGCATGCCATTCTCGATTTCATCATCGACGGCTATCTTCCCATCGTGCGCACGATCGAGGATTCCGTTTTCGACATGGAACGAAAAATGCTCGACGCGTTTCTCGACCGCAGCCAGATCGCCCGCATTTTCAAGTTGCGCCGGGAAGTCATTCTGTTTCAGCGGGTGCTGGACGCGATGCTCGACCTTTGCGGCAAGCTCTACCATCTCGACCTGCCGTCGCTTGACAGGGAAGCGAAGCCCTATTTCCGCGATGCGCTTCAGCACATGCACCGTGTCGAGACGATGGTTGCAAGCTTGCGCGACGTGATCACATCGGTTTTCGAAGCGAGCAATCTGCTTGAACAGCAAAGACAGGGCACGATCACCCGGCAGCTGGCGGCCTGGGCTGCCATTCTCGCCGTTCCAACGGCAATCGCCGGCATCTACGGCATGAATTTCGACAATATGCCCGAGCTGAAAACCAGCTACGGTTATTTTATCGTCCTGGCAGTCATCGCCGTCATGTGCATCGCGCTTTTCATCCGTTTCAGGCGCGCCCGCTGGATATGACGCCTTGCTCGCCGATACCGGCAGGCTTTATTTTTCCCCGTCCGCCAGCGCCTCTTTCCGGCGGCGCGGCAGGAGCGATTTGAGGTACCGCCAGACCGGCGAGACGATGTAGCCGGCGACCGGAATAGCGATCAAGCCGGCGACGATACCGACGATGCCCGCTCCTGCGGCCTCGACGATCCAACTGAGCACGGATGCCAGAGCGGGAATGGCATGCGCGGTCGCCTCCCCGGCATCATGGATCAGATGTGCAAGGCCGCCGAGGCCATAGGATTCGAGGCCGTGAACGATGATGCCGCCGCCGACCCAGATCATGGCGGCCGTGCCGACGATGCCGAGCAGCTTCAGAAAATAAGGCATGCCTGTGACAAGCCCCTTTCCGATCGAACGCAAGAAGGCGCCGATCGGAGAGGCCGTGCGCACACGCGCCAGCATCAGACCCAGATCATCGGCCTTGACGATAAGCGCCACTCCGCCATAGACCAAGACCGTGATGCCCAGTCCCACGACGGCGAGGATGAGGGCCTGGGTGAACATGCCGCCTGACGGCACCGCGGCGAGCGTAATCGCCATGATTTCCGCCGACAGGATAAAATCCGTCTTGATTGCGCCGGCAACCTTCTCGTCTTCTATCGATTTGGCATCGAGGCTCGTCGCCTCGAGTGCCGATTCATGGGCGTGGGCCGCATGCGGCAGCACCAGCCCGTAGACTTTTTCGACGCCTTCGTAGCAGAGGTAAAGCCCGCCGATCATCAGCAGCGGCGTGATCGCCTGCGGGGCGACAAGACTCAGGATAAGCGCTGCGGGAAGCAGGATCAGCAGCTTGTTCTTCAGCGAGCCGAGCGCGATCCTGCCGATGATCGGCAGTTCGCGCGCTGCCGAAAATCCGGTGACGTAACGCGGCGTGACCGCCGCATCGTCAATGACGACACCAGCCGCTTTCGCGCCTGCCTTGGCCGCCTGGCCGGCAATGTCGTCGAGCGACGCCGCAGCCACCTTGGCCAATGCCGCGATATCATCAAGAAGGGCGATCAGGCCAACACTCATTCGAGCCTCCGTCGGGAAGACAGACTTACACAGCAAAACGGAAAGCCCGTATCCAACGAGACGTGGCATCCTCCGCCGGGAAGATGCCACGCACAGATCGTAACGACAATGGCCGTTATTCAGCCGGCATCGGGCTCAACCCACCCTCGTCCAGCGGAGGACGGACCTGCCGTTCCCGTTTCTGAGAGGCCCGCGACAGAACGCTCTGCCGGTTCACGGATTTGCGCTCCTCGTCGATGCGGCGGATCAGAATCTCCGCGCGCTCGACGGAGCCGAGAAGCGCCAGGATCGTGCCGCGTTCAGCCGCGCCGGCATTCGGGCCAAGCGCCAGTGTCTGAGCCCGAAGTTCGGTGACGGTGGGAAGGCTGACATGGCCGGCCGGCATGGAGGGACGAACCACGCCGTAGTCGGGCATGATTTCCTGCAAAGAGGCATCGAGCTTGCTCAATGCCTGGTTGACGATCGCCAACGCGGGCTCGCTGAATTTTTCACGCTTCACGCGCCGGGCAACCTGATGCATCGATTCCGTCAACGCAGCGGTGAAATCCGCCTCCTCGATCAGGCTGGCGACAAGATCGAGTTGCTCGTAAGGCAGATCCTCCTTCATCAGCGATGCGGTATAATCGCGAATGTCACGGCTGAGGATATCGGTGGCGAGATAGTGTTCGCCCGGATCTGATGGAGCCGACTTGGCGGACCGGGCAATATCCAGGAACATCGCGCCGGCCTGCAGATGACGCGCGGTCTCCTGCTGGACGGCCGGAACGGCCCGCGCGAAATCGCTGGTGAGCCTGCGGTCGAGGAATTTCGGCGTCGAGTAATCTTCAACATCCTCCGCATCGGTGCGGCCAATACGCGACAAGACACGTTCGAAGACGCTGACGAAAGGAAACAGCAGCGCTGTGTTGAAGACGTTGAAGAAGGTCGAATAGAGACCGACAGCGACTGGAACCAGCGGAAATGTTTCCTTGCCCTCGACTATGACCGGAATACCGGGATCGCCGCCGAACCACTGCATCGCCCATGCCAGAACGTCGATCGAGACGAAGAACAAGGGCACCGTGATGCAGACGCCGATAATGTTGAAGGACATATGGGCGTAGGCAGCGCGTTTGGCGTTCTTCGACAGATTGAGCGAGGCAATCCAGGAGGTGATCGTGGTTCCGAGGTCCGCACCCAGCGAGAAGGCAACCGCCGTCGTCCAATCAAGGACACCGGCCGCACCGAGCCCCATGACGATACCGATCGTCGCGGAAGAGGAGTGGATCATCGCGGTGACGCCGGCAGCGATCAGCACGCATTTGATCAGGTTATAGTAGGAGTCGGCGGTCAGCGTGGACAGAACGTCCATGACCTCCGGTATGTTGCGCAGCGGCCGAAGGCCGCCGGTCATCAGATTGAGACCGTAGAAAATCAGCGCGAAGCCCATGCAGGCAAGCGCGACGTTGCGGATCCGCTCGCTCTTGGCAAAGCAGTAAACCAGCGAAAAAACGCCCGCAAAGATCAGGCCAAGGGGACCGAGCGGCAAGGCGATCAGGCCGTTTCCGAGCGTCGTTCCTACGTTGGCGCCCATGATGACGCTGATCGCCGGACGCAAGCCGACAACGCCGGCATTGACGAGGCCGACGACCATGACCGTCATTGCCGTCGATGACTGGATGACACCGGTGATGAGCGTTCCCGCGATGACGCCCTTGATCGGCGTGCCTGCGGCTCTCGCGAGAAATGCGCGCATCTTGTTGACGGAGAGTGCCTGGATGCCGTTCGACATGAACTCCAGACCGAGCATGAATATCCCCAGCCCGCCGATAACAGGCACAAGAATATCCTTGAAAATGTCGATGTTCACTAGCCTTACCCCCTTGGCGCCCAAAATGGCGCGCTTCAACGACGCCCCCGCGTCTCACATGCCCGATTTCATGCGGTCGGGGATGCCCCGGCCGCGTATCATGCGCGTCCGAACGAATTACTGGCTCGCGGATGCATCCTGCTTCAGCCAGTATTTGACGATCTGACTGACGAGCTGCGGCGGCAAAGGCACATAGCCAAGCGCCTCCGCGTCCTTACTGCCTATCTCGAACGCCAGACGGAAAAAATCATGCACACGGCGATAGCGATTGGGCGCCTGTCCCTTCATTGGAACGACCGCAAATGTCGCCCCGCTGATCGGATAGGCCGCCTCTCCCGGTTGATCCGTGAGCGACACCGAAAAATCTTTCGCTTCATCCCATGAGGCGGTGATGGCCGCAGCACGCACACCATCCGGTCCCGGTTTTACGAACTGGCCGGATTTGTTCTGAACAGCGGCATAGGGCAGGTTTGCACGCTCGACCTGGCCAAAATCGGCATAGGCGATCGCCCCCTTGGTTGCCTGCACCGCGCGAATGAGATCCCCGGTTCCCTCGACACTCGTCCCAACAGGCCAGGCGATCAGCGTATCCGCTCCATGTGCCGCCTTCCATTCCGGGCTTGCCGAGGAGAGGAATTCGGTGAACATGAAGGTGGTGCCTGATCCGTCCTTGCGGGTAACCGGGCTGATTTTCTGATCCGGAAGGCTGATCTCCGGGTTGATCGCCTTGATGGCAGGATCGGCCCACGACTGGATCTTGCCGAGATAGATATTCGCAAGCAGCGGGCCAGTCAGGTTGATACGGCCCTTGTCGATACCGTCAAGATTGACGGCAATCGCCACGCTGCCGAGCACGATCGGAAACTGCTGGCGGCCATGCTTCAAAAGTTCGTCGTGAGAGACAGGCACATCGGTCGCAGCGAAATCCAGCTCCGGCTGATCAAGGCGCATCAGACCTGCCAGCGAACCGACGAGCTCGTAGTCTACCGTCCAATCGGGTGAGCTGAAGTCGCCGTCATCCATCCGCGCCTTCTCGTAGATCTCCGCCCACTTCGCGATGATGGGTGCCGCGAATGTGGAGCCGGCGCCGCGAATGGGCTCGGCCATGGCTGCAGGAGCGATGAAGAGTGAACCGACAATTGCCGCAAGTCCGGCAAAGCCGGAGGCGGCGGTCGTTACTCTGTGGACTTGCCGAAAAAAACGTTCCATCGGCGCTTCCCCTCGTAACCGTTGACTGCGCACTTCGATCTGAATTCAAACCAGATCAGCTCAGGACCCACTGTGCGAACTCGTGTTCCAGCCGACAGGAATTCCTGACACGACTAAGTATTTCCATTCATTAACATTTTAATGACAGTTTAGTTTTGCGGGTTGCTGATTCTCGGCGCAGGACATTCTTTGGCTGATCGATGTCGCTCTAAAAATTCGAAATAAAACCGTCACTCAATTGACACATCGGCCGCATTTACAATGGTAAAACAACGCAGCCCGCGCCACGGCCAGACATGTCCGGGACGGTGCGGATTGCATCTGCGTTCGAGGTGCAGAGGATGCGGCGGCGTTAAATCGGCAATACCTCGGCTGCAAGCTCTTCCGCCGTCAGCCCCTTGCCGGCGCGTTGCCCGGCCTCGCCGTGCAGCCAGACGCCGGCGGCGGCGGCCTCGAAGGCCGGTAGGCCCTGGGCGAGCAAGCCGCCGATGATGCCGGCAAGCACGTCGCCGGAACCGGCGGTGGCAAGCCAGACGGGAGCGTTGGTATTGATGAGCGCACGTCCGTCGGGTGCTGCGATGACGGTATCGGCGCCTTTGTAAATGATCGCGGCATTGGCGCGGCGGGCGGCGGCCACAGCCTTTTCCACCTTGCCGAGCCCATCGTCGCCGCCGATATCGGGAAAGAGCCGCGCGAATTCGCCCTCGTGCGGCGTCAGCACCAGACGCGGCTCACCCCGGAAAAGATCAAACAGCTGTTGCGGATCGTCCTTGAACGAGGAGATGCCGTCGGCATCGAGCACCAGGTGACAATCGGCAAGGGCCGAGACGAAGCCGCGCGCCCTGGCGCCGATGCCGAAACCGGGGCCGAGGACGAAGGTCTGCAGCCGCTTGTCGGAGAGCCAGTCGCCGAGGTCGGCCTCGTCGTCGATGGCATGCAGCATGACGGCTGTCAGATGCGCGGCATTGGCGGCCATCGCCACGCGGGGGGCGGCGATCGTCACCAGGCCGGCGCCGGCCTTCAGGCCCGAGGTCGCCGACATGCGCGCCGCACCCGTCTTGTCGGCCTCACCTGAGAAGACGACCAGATGACCGCGCTTGTATTTGTGGGTTTCCAGTTGCTCGGCCGGCAGCGCACTCTTCCAGGCATCCGGCGTGTTCTCGGCGATGACGCCGCTTGCCTCAGCCCTGACGATGCGGGCCGGGATACCGATGTCGAAGACCTCCAATTCACCGCAAAGCTCCCTGCCCGGCATCAGCAGATGGCCGGGCTTGCGGGTCATGAAGGTGATGGTGTTGCAGGCCCGGAAGGCGGCACCCAGCACCTTGCCGGTACGGCCATCGAGGCCGGAGGGCAGATCGATGGCGAGCACGGGAATACCGGCCTCGGTGACGCGCTCGATCAGCGCGTGCACATCGGCCGATACCGCGCGGCCAAGCCCCGCCCCGAACAAGCCATCGATGACAACGTCGCCGGGTTCCGGCCGATAGAGGTCAAGTTCCTGTCCCTCAAGCGCGCAGCCTGTGCGGGCACGCGCGGCATCGCCCTTCAGCCTCACGGGATCGCCGAGGTGGAAGAGCGCCACCCTCGCCCCGCTTTCCTGCAGATGGCGGGCTGCGATATAGGCGTCGCCACCATTGTTGCCGGGTCCGCAGAGTATGACGAAACGCAACGCTCCGGGATGCAGGCGCAGAGCAGCAGCTGCGACCGCGGCACCTGCCCTCTCCATCAAGCCGAAGGAGTCGATGCCGGATGCGGCAGCGGCCACATCGACGGCAGCCATTTCGGCAGGCGTGAGAAGAAGGTCGGACAGATGTTTGCTCATCATCCTATTCAATCAAAAAACGCCTAAAAAACAACCGCCTGAAACAGCAAAGAGGAGGACTCTATTTAGGCATTTGCCTATATTTTCACCTCACCGTGAAGTATATTCGCAGTTGCGAAAATACGTCACTTTTTCCGTTTCGGATGTGATTCTGATGGGCGACAACATTTTCCCACCTGTTCCACCACCAAAACAACATAGAATTCCCCGCAAACGCTCCGGTTTTGGCAGAATCGGCGTGTTTTTTCGACAAGATGGATTTCAAACTGGCACGATATCTGCATCATATCCGGCGAGCGGGAAAATTCCTGCCATAACAAGAGAAGCGGAGAGACATTTTCTCATGAAAAAGATCGAAGCGATCATTAAGCCTTTCAAGCTGGACGAAGTGAAGGAAGCCCTTCAGGAAGTTGGCCTGCAGGGTATCACGGTCACGGAAGCCAAGGGTTTCGGCCGTCAGAAGGGCCACACGGAACTTTACCGCGGAGCCGAATACGTCGTCGATTTCCTGCCGAAGGTCAAAGTCGAGGTCGTATTGGCCGACGAGAACGCGGAGGCCGTCATCGATGCGATTCGTAAGGCGGCGCAGACCGGCCGCATCGGCGACGGAAAGATCTTCGTCTCCAACGTCGAAGAGGTTATCCGCATCCGCACCGGCGAGACCGGCATCGATGCCATCTGACCACTTTGCCAATCGCGCAAAGTCCGTTACCGTCATCGCCGACCTACACCGTCATCGCAAATCGGAGGAAACTCATTAATGGCGACCGCAAGCGAAATTCTGAAGCAGATCAAGGAGAACGACGTAAAGTTCGTCGATCTGCGTTTCACCGACCCGAAGGGCAAGCTGCAGCATGTGACGATGGACGTTGTCTGCGTCGACGAAGACATGTTCGCTGACGGCGTGATGTTCGACGGCTCCTCGATCGGCGGCTGGAAGGCCATCAACGAGTCCGACATGGTGCTGATGCCCGATACCGAAACGGTGCATATGGACCCATTCTTCGCTCAGTCGACCATGGTTATCGTCTGCGACATCCTCGATCCGGTCTCCGGCGAGGCCTATAACCGCGATCCGCGCGGCACCGCCAAGAAGGCCGAAGCCTACCTCAAGGCATCCGGCATCGGCGATACGGTCTTCGTCGGTCCTGAAGCCGAATTCTTCGTCTTCGACGACGTCAAGTACAAGGCCGATCCTTACAATACCGGCTTCAAGCTCGATTCGACCGAACTGCCATCGAACGACGATACCGATTACGAAACCGGCAACCTCGGCCATCGCCCGCGCGTCAAGGGCGGCTATTTCCCGGTTCCCCCCGTCGACAGCGCCCAGGACATGCGTTCGGAAATGCTGACGGTGCTCTCCGAAATGGGCGTCGTCGTCGAAAAACATCACCATGAAGTCGCCGCCGCCCAGCACGAACTCGGCATCAAGTTCGATACGCTAGTGCGCAACGCCGACAAGATGCAGATCTACAAATATGTCGTGCACCAGGTGGCCAACGCCTACGGCAAGACGGCGACCTTCATGCCGAAGCCGATCTTCGGCGACAATGGCTCGGGCATGCATGTCCACCAATCGATCTGGAAGGGCGGCAAGCCGACCTTTGCCGGCGACGAATATGCCGGCCTTTCCGAGAGCTGCCTGTTCTATATCGGCGGCATCATCAAGCATGCCAAGGCGATCAACGCCTTCACCAATCCGTCGACCAACTCATACAAGCGTCTCGTCCCGGGTTACGAAGCACCTGTGCTGCTGGCCTATTCGGCCCGCAACCGCTCGGCTTCCTGCCGCATTCCGTTCGGCTCCAACCCGAAGGCCAAGCGCGTCGAAGTCCGCTTCCCGGATCCGACCGCCAATCCCTATCTCGCCTTCGCCGCCATGCTGATGGCCGGCCTCGATGGCATCAAGAACAAGATCCATCCCGGCAAGGCCATGGACAAGGATCTCTACGACCTGCCGCCGAAGGAATTGAAGAAGATCCCGACCGTCTGCGGCTCGTTGCGCGAAGCGCTCGAAAGCCTCGACAAGGACCGCAAGTTCCTGACGGCCGGCGGCGTCTTCGACGACGACCAGATCGATGCCTTCATCGAGCTGAAGATGGCTGAGGTGATGCGTTTCGAAATGACGCCGCATCCAGTCGAATACGACATGTACTATTCGGCCTGATTAGGCTCTGAACACAGAAAGTCCCGGCCCGCCGGGGCTTTCGCCTCCCAGGTCATGAACGGCAAATGGTGAGGATATGACGTTCATGTGACGAACTCGCGCACAAATCTTGATTTGCGCGGCACCAATCACCAAATTTGGTGATGAAAGGAAGTCGTACCATGAAAGAAAGAGTAGCAAAGTTCAGTATCGGCGAAGTGGTTCGGCACAAGGTTTTTCCGTTTCGCGGCGTCATCTTCGACGTTGATCCGGAGTTCGCGAATACGGAGGAATGGTGGAATTCCATTCCCGCCGAGGTGCGCCCGAGCAGGGACCAGCCCTTCTATCACCTGCTCGCCGAGAATGACGAAAGCGAATATGTCGCCTACGTCTCCGAGCAGAACCTGATGAACGACGAAAGCGGCACGCCGCTTCGCAACCCACAGATCTACCAGATTTTCGATCAGGCCCCGTCAGGGCAGTTCAAACCCAAGATGAGCTTCGCCCACTAACTCACTCGTGCCGATCGTTGCATCAAGGCCTCGCTTCTCCCGGCGAGGCCTTTTCTTTGCGCAACAAAAAACCCGGCGCGAAGCCGGGTTTCTGTTTCAAAGAAAGTGGCAGGATTACTGGGCCTTGGCTGCCTTCTGGGCCTCTTCCAGCTTCTTGCGGGCTTCCTCGGCCTTCTTCTGCATGCCTTCCTGCAGGCTGCGCTGGCTTTCGGCGAGCTTGGTTTCGGTCACCGGTTCGCCGTCATAAGCGCCGGTGAAGCCTTCGAGCGAAATCTTGATCGGGTTCGGAGCGCGGCGGAAGTTGATCGAGGTGAAGATCACATCGCTGCCCTTCTTGAGGCTGGCGATCATCGCGTCGGTCAGCGGAATTTCGGCGGTGCACTTGTCCGGCAGGCAGACGGCGTAGTCGAGCTTCTGGCCCTTACCGCCGTCGATCTGCATGATGACGCCGGGAGGAACGAGGCGTGCCGTGGGAACCGAAACCTGCAGGAGTTTGCGATTGATCTTGCCGGAAACCGAGATCAGACCGACGGCCGTGACAAGCTGGCCGCCATTGGCGAGGATCAGGTTCTGGACAACACAGATGTCGTTGTCTTCCTGCTTGCTGCAGGTCTTGTACCAGCCAAGCTTCGGCGCACCTGCGGCCTGCGCCGGGGCATCGGCCGGAGCCGGTGCCGCCGCACTCTGTGCGAAGGAGGAGACCGGAGCCGAAGCGGCGCCGAACATCACTGCCAGAACGGACAGTGCTGCCCGCATTTTCTTTTCAGACTTGAACATCATAACGAATTCCGTCTCCTGATATCCGTTCGGGGCAGCGTCTTGCCGCCCCAACCATCGGGTCGTTGACACTCCACCTCTTAAAAAAATAAGGCAAATGCATGACCCCGAAACTTCGGGTTCACCTGTTACATCGCAGCGTTCAAGATATCCAGCATTTCTTTGGCAATTTGAGGAGCATTTCGTCGCGATGCCAAAGAAATCGCCGTTCCGTGTTGGAATCGATCGACCCCATGATAATCTTGGCGTGAATCATGCCCCGTTTTAACGGCTCAAGGATTGCCGAATGCTCCGGTTTGTTGTCCCCCTCGTCCTCTCGCTGCTGTGCGGCACTGTCGCTGCCGAGCCGCTGCACGGCATCGCGATGCACGGCGAGCCGGCCTTGCCGGCCGACTACAAGCACTTCCCTTACGTCAACCCCGACGTGAAAAAGGGCGGCAAGATCACCTATGGCGTGGTCGGCACCTTCGACAACCTCAACCCGTTCATCCTCAAGAGCATGCGCACGACGGCGCGCGGCATGTGGGATCCGGATTATGGCAATCTCGTCTACGAATCGCTGATGCAGCGCTCCAGGGACGAGCCCTTCACACTCTACGGCCTGCTGGCCGAAACGGTCGAATGGGACGACGACAGGAGCTTCATCCAGTTCAACCTCAATCCGAAGGCGAAATGGGCTGATGGCCAGCCGGTGACGCCCGAGGATGTGATGTTTACCTTCGAGCTGATGCGCGACAAGGGCCGCGTGCCCTTCGCCAACCGCCTCAACGTCGTCGCCAAGATGGAGAAGGTCGGCGAGCGCAGCGTGCGCTTCACCTTCAACGACAAGGCCGACCGCGAGACGCCGCTGATCTTCGGTCTCTTCCCGGTGCTGCCGAAACATGCGATCGACCCAGAAACCTTCGACCGTTCGTCGCTGACGCCCCCGGTCGGCTCCGGTCCCTACAAGGTGAAGACGGTGAAGCCCGGCGAGAGCATCACCTATGAGCGCGATCCGAACTACTGGGGCAAGGACATTCCCGCCAAGGTCGGCATCGACAATTACGACCAGATCACCGTCCAGTATTTCCTGCAGGACACGACGCTGTTCGAGGCCTTCAAGAAGGGCGATGTCGACATCTATCCCGACGGCAATCCTGGCCATTGGGCCAATGCCTATAATTTTCCCGCGGTCACCTCGGGGGCTGTGGTCAAGGACGTGTTCACACCGAAACTGCCGAGCGGCATGCTCGGCTTCGTGTTCAACACGCGCCGGCCGATCTTTACCGATCCCAAGGTGCGCGAAGGCCTGTCGCTGGTGTTCGACTTCGAATGGGCAAACAAGAACCTTTATTCCGGCGCCTATAAACGCACGCAGAGCTTCTGGCAGAATTCCGAGCTGTCGAGTTTCGGGGTTCCCGCCAATGCAGCCGAGCTTGCCCTGCTCGGACCGATCAAGGACAAAATTGCGCCGGAGATTCTCGATGGCACATACAAGCTGCCGGTCACCGACGGCTCCGGCCGCGACCGCAATGTGCTGAAACAGGCCGTCGAGCAGTTGAAACAGGGCGGCTATACGATCCAGGGCGGCAAGATGCTCAATGCCTCCGGCCGCCAGCTCGCCTTCGAGATCATGACGCAGAATGCCGACCAGGAGAAACTTGCCGTCGCCTATCAGCGTTCGCTGCAGACGATCGGCATCGCCGCTTCGATCCGCACGGTCGACGATTCGCAGTATCAGAGCCGGACAAACAGCTTCGATTACGACATGATCATGAAGTCCTATACCTCGTCGTTGTCCCCTGGGAACGAGCAACTCGGCCGCTGGTCTTCGGTTGCGCGCAAACGCGAGGGAACCGACAGCTTCGCCGGCGCCAACGATCCCGATCTCGACACACTGATCGATCACCTGCTCAGGGCCCGCTCGGCGGAGGATTTCACTGCGGCGGTCCGCTCCTACGACCGGCTGCTGCTTTCCAGCCATTACGTGCTGCCGCTCTATCACATGGACCAGCAATGGGTGGCGCGGAGCAAGCGCATCGGCCGTCCCGACAGCGTACCGCTCAGCGGCTATCAGCTGCCGGTATGGTGGGATACGAGCGCGCAGTAAAACCGGCGAACCGCCCCGGCTTAAATGTCTCCCTTGGAGACGCATGAGAATAAGGAAAATCATCATGGAGCGTATCACCATCGACGTCGTCTCGGATGTCGTTTGCCCCTGGTGCTATCTCGGCAAGGCGCGGCTGGAACTCGCCATCGCCGAGGTGCAGGACCAAATCGGCGTCGACATCAACTGGCGGCCGTACCAACTCAATCCCGACTACCCCAAGGAAGGCGTCGACCAGAAGAAGGCGCTGGCGGAAAAGCTCGGCGGCGAGGAGCGCGTGGCGCAGGCGCATAAGATGCTCTCCGATTACGGCCGCGAGGTTGGCATCGCCTTCAATTTCGAGGCGATCAAGATCGGCCCGAACACACTCGATGCGCATCGGCTGATCCACTGGGCGATGATCGAAGGCCGCGAGAAGCAGGACAAGGTTGTTGCCGCGCTGTTCAAGGCGAATTTCGAGGAAGGCCGCAATGTCGGCGACCATGCTGTGCTGCTCGATATCGCCGAAAAATCAGGCCTCGACCGCTCGGTCATCGCCTCGCTGCTTGCCTCCGATGCCGACCGCGATCTGATCGCCGCCGAAATCAAGGCAGCGCAGGAGATGGGCGTCAACGGCGTGCCCTTCTTCATCTTCGACCAGCAATATGCCGTCAGCGGTGCCCAGACACCTGATGTATTGGCGAACGCGCTGCGTGATATTGCCAAGGCAAAGGCCGAGGCGCGATCAGGTCTCAACTGACGTCGCCGAGCCCGGAACCGGACGTAGTGCACCTTGGCCTTCACAGGATTGACGATGAACGCTAAAGGATGAAGCTGAAGCGGCTCCTGGCGGATGCGATGCTCGACAACTCTGTCTTTTGAGGCTTCGTCGCCAAAAACTAACCTGCGCGAAACAATCGGTGCTGGAGTTTTATTCCGGCACCTTCGACAATTTGTGCAACTTTGTTGTAAAAGCCTTGGGCGTGCTGGCTCGGTACATACTTGCACACAACGTCTATTAACACAGCTCTGCCTTTGGCGTCGGGGTATGTTTCCAACATCTCACCGCTCTCAACAAAGCCCAAATAGGTGTTGAGCTTTTCCTGCAGTAACAGAAGGTGCTCCTTATCACTTCCTGTCCATTCAAGGTGGTCCGTGATGGTCAGCACTAGCTCGCCTGTCGCGTCATCAACTCCGATGGCATCAACTACATTTGTTTGATCTAAAGACATTCCGATTACGCAATAGGTGCAACTGATCCCGGGGTGAAACAGCCGGGCTTCCGGTTTGGCGAGCGGCTTAGCTCAGCCCAGAACCGGAACGCAACGCACCTCGGTCTTCACCGAATTGGCGATGAAACATTCGTCGTGGGCGCGATGGTGCAGGGTCTCGAGCTCGCTTGACGAGGGCTGCTTTTCGCCGCTGAAGACGACATGCGGACGGAGCGTCACCACGGTCATGGCAAGGCGGCCTTCGGCATTCTTTTCCATGACGCCCTCGGCGGCATCGGTGTAGCTGTCGACGCAAAAGCGCTGTTTGGCGGCGAGCGACAGGAACCAGAGCATGTGGCAGCTGGAGAGCGAAGCAACGAAAGCCTCTTCCGGATCGACGGCATCCTCGGCTGAATAGGGCAGCGGAACGACATGCGCCGACGAGGACGCCCTCACCTCGATGCCGCCGTCGAACGTCCAGCGGTGGGCGCGGCTGTAGCGGTTGTCGGTGAAGGCTTCACCGTTGCGCTGCCAGGCAATCGTTGCGCCGTATTTCGCCATCCTTGTCTTCCTCCGTCTATTTCGCGAATTCGGCCAGCTGCGTCATGATGACGGCAGCCCCCTGCAGGCGTTTTTCCGGTGTCGGCAGGTCTCGGGTTAGGAACAGGCTGTGATCGGGGCGGATCTTCGCCATCGTGCCCTGCTTGCCGATATAACCGACGAGGTTGGCCGGATTGGGGAATTCCTTGTTGCGGAACTGCACGACGACGCCCTTCGGGCCGGCATCGAGCTTTTCGACATTGGCGGTGCGGCAGAGCGACTTGATGTAGACGATCTTCAGGAGATGCTGAACTTCGATCGGCATCGGGCCGAAGCGGTCGATCATCTCGGCGCCGAAGCCGTCGATCTCCTTGAGCTCGGTGATTTCGCCGAGACGGCGGTAGAGCGCCATGCGCAGGTGCAAATCGGGCACGTAGCCTTCCGGGATCATCACCGTCGTGCCGACCGAGATCTGCGGCGACCAGCCGGTGTCGTGGATCTCGTCGACCCCTTTGACCTCGGCGACCGCCTCTTCCAGCATCTGCTGATAGAGCTCGAAGCCGACCTCCTTGATATGACCTGACTGCTCCTCGCCGAGCAGGTTGCCGGCGCCGCGAATATCGAGATCGTGGCTCGCCAGCTGGAAGCCGGCGCCGAGCGTATCCAGCGATTGCAGCACCTTCAACCGGCGTTCGGCGGTTGCCGTTAGCACCTTGTTGACAGGCAGGGTGAAGAGCGCGAAAGCGCGCACCTTCGAGCGGCCGACGCGACCACGCAGCTGATAGAGCTGGGCAAGGCCGAACATATCGGCACGGTGGACGATCAGCGTATTGGCTGTGGGCACGTCGAGGCCGGATTCGACGATGGTGGTCGACAACAGCACGTCGTAACGGCCTTCATAAAAGGCGTTCATGATGTCTTCGAGTTCGCCGGCCGGCATCTGGCCATGGGCGACCGCGACCTTCAGCTCCGGCACATCCGATTGCAGGAAGGCATGCACGTCCTCGAGATCGGCAAGCCGGGGGCAGACATAGAAGCTCTGGCCGCCGCGATAGTGCTCGCGCATCAGCGTCTCGCGAATGACCAGACTGTCGAAGGGCGAGATGAAGGTGCGCACCGCCATGCGGTCGACCGGCGGCGTGGTGATCAGCGACAGTTCACGCACGCCGGTCATGGCAAGCTGCAGCGTGCGCGGGATCGGCGTTGCCGACAGCGTCAGCACGTGCACGTCGCTTTTCAGCTCCTTCAGCCGCTCCTTGTGCTTGACGCCGAAATGCTGCTCCTCGTCGATGACGAGCAGACCAAGATTGGCGAATTTGATGCCGGCGCCGAGCAGCGCATGGGTGCCGACGACGATATCGGTCTTGCCTTCCGCCACCTCCTTCTTGGTCAGCGCCAGCTCCTTGGCGCCGACGAGCCGCGACGCCTGCTGGATGCGCACCGGCAGACCGCGGAAACGGTCGGAGAAGGTCTTGAAATGCTGGCGGGAAAGCAGTGTTGTCGGCACGACGATGGCGACCTGGGCGCCGTTCATCGCGGCGACGAAAGCGGCGCGCAGCGCCACTTCGGTCTTGCCGAAGCCGACGTCGCCGCAGACCAGACGGTCCATCGGCCGGCCGGCGGCGAGATCGGAGCGCACGGCCTCGATGGCATTATCCTGGTCTTCGGTCTCGTCATAGGGGAAGCGGGCGGCAAATTCGTCGTAGAGGCCTTCCGGCGTCGTCAGTATCGGCGCGTGGCGCGTCAGGCGCTCGGCAGCGATGCGGATCAGTGCATCGGCCATGTCGAGCAGGCGCTTCTTGAGCTTGGCCTTGCGCATCTGCCAGGCGCCGCCGCCGAGCTTGTCGAGCTGGGCTTCGGTGCCCTCGCCGCCGTAGCGCGAGAGAAGATCGATGTTTTCGACCGGCAGGAAGAGCTTGGCCTCGTCGGCATATTGCAGTTCGAGGCAGGCATGCGGCGCGCCTGCGGCCTCGATGGTCCTCAGGCCAATGAAGCGGCCGATGCCGTGTTCGGCGTGGACGACGATCGAACCCTCATCGAGGCCCGCGACTTCCGAGATGAAATCGGCGGCGCGTTTGCGGCGCTTGGAGCGGCGCACCATACGGTCGCCTAATATATCCTGCTCGCCGATGACGACGAGGTCGCCGGCCTCGAAGCCAGCTTCGAGACTGAGCACGGCAGCAGCCGCCTCGCCTCTCGCCAGCGAGCCGATATCCTTCAGCGCCTCGATCGGCTTGACCTTTTCCAGGCCGTGTTCGTTCAACACCTGCAGCAGCCGCTCCAGCGAACCTTCGGTCCAGGCGGTGACGAGCACTTTCGCGCCGGCAGCACGGCGGTCGGCGATATGCTTGACGACGACGTCGAAGATGTTGATGCGTTCGGCATCGCCGCCGCCTTCGGCATTGGAGCGGGCCCAGCGCTGGCCCTGGCGGGCGTCGACATTGACGACCCGCCGCGCCTCGCCCTCATGCTCGTTGAAGGGGCTGATGCGGATCGCGGCCAGCGCATCGAGGGTTTTGACGAAAAGCTTGCTGTCGAGATAGAGCTGGCCCGGCGTCACCGGCTTGTAAGGCGTGCCCTGCGTCATCCCCTTAGCCGGCTGGCCGGAATTCAGGCGAGCGTCGTAATAATCGAAAACGAGCTTGGAGCGCTCTTCCGCTGCTTCACGCACCGTATGATCGATGACGATCCGGAAGCCGCTCAAATAATCGAAGACGGTATCGAGCTTTTCGTAAAAAAGCGGCAGCCAGTGCTCCATGCCGGGATAACGGCGGCCTTCGGAGACGGCAAGATAGAGAGCGTCGTCGCGTGTAGTCGCGCCGAAAGCGGAGAGGTAATTCTTGCGGAAACGGCTGATCGTATCGGGCGTCAGCGTCACCTCGCTCATCGGATTGAGATCGAGGGAGCGCACCTGCCCGATCGTGCGCTGGCTTGCCGGATCGAAGCTGCGGATGCTTTCCAGCGTATCACCGAAGAAATCAAGGCGGACCGGCTCTTCGGAACCCGGCACGAAGACGTCGAGAATACCGCCGCGCACGGCATATTCGCCGACCTCGCGAACGGTCGCGACCCGCTCGAAGCCATTGCGCTCCAGGCGGCCGGCGAGATCGTCCATGCGCAGCTGGTTGCCGGGACGGGCCGAAAAGCTCAGGCTTTCGATGACATCCTGCGGCGCCACCTTCTGCAGCATGGCATTGGCGGTGACGAGCACGATTGCCGCATGCGGCTTCTTGCGATGGGCGATGAGGCCGCCAAGTGCAGCCAGCCGGCGGGCCGAGGTGTCGGCGCTCGGCGAGACGCGGTCATAGGGCAGACAGTCCCAGGCCGGCAGGGTGAGAACCGGAATGTCGGGGGCGACGAAACTCAGCATCTGCTCCAGATCGGCCATGCGGTGGCCGTCGGACATGACATAGGCGACCGGCTCTCCCGTTCGGGCGAGCTCGGCGAGCAGCAGCGTTTCAAGGCCTGCCGGCACATTGCCGATCGTCAGCGGCTCGGCAATGGCCGCAAGCTTCTTCGCATCGAAACCAGGGATCATTCCGGCGTCCTGAGGGGCTTGTCAAAATCGGGCTTGTAGGCGGCGATGCGGGCAAACATCGGTGTCTGGAAACGCTCAGGCACCGGCCATGTTCCCATGATCCAGCGGACGAGATCATTGTCCTCTTCCGCCATGATCGTCTCGAACTCGTCGAGCTCGGCTTCCGACAGTTCGGCGACCTCAGCTTCGGCGAACTGGCCGAAGACCAGATCCATTTCGCGGATGCCGCGATGCCAGCACCGGAAAAGGATTCTGCGGCGGCGCGGGTCGAGACCGGCACTCGTGAGCGTGACACCTGTCATGGCATTACCTTCCTGTTGATGCGCCTCTATAGACCCTGGAAAGCGGCTTGTCAGCCTTGCCAAGGCCGCATTGTTCATCGCATTTTGGCCGCATGCGCCCCGCCATTCTTGATCCTCTGTTTTCCCCCATTTCCGGCCTTCCGGGCGTCGGCCCGAAGATCGCCGAGCTGCTCGTCAAGCTGCTCGGCCGCGAGACGCTGGAGGATTGCCGGGTGATCGACCTGCTCTTCCACGCGCCCTTTTCGCTGATCGACCGGCGCAACCAGCCTGGAATCGCCCGCGCGCCGCAGGGCGCGATCGTGACGATCACGGCGCGCGTCGACCGCCATCAGGTGCCGCCGGGCGGCAAAAGCAATATCCCCTACCGCGTCTTCCTGCATGACGAGACCGGCGAACTGACGCTGGTCTTCTTCCGCGGACAGGCGGCGTGGCTGGAAAAGCAGCTGCCTGTTGATGCGGAGGTGACGGTCAGCGGCAAGATCGACTGGTTCAACGGCCGCGCCTCGATGGTGCATCCCGATTATATCGTCAGGGCCGACGAGGCGGAGAGCCTGCCGCTGGTCGAACCGATCTATCCGCTGACGGCGGGGCTCTCGCCGAAGACGCTGCGCAAGATCATCGACGCCGGCCTGCCGCGTTTTCCCGAGCTGCCGGAATGGATCGACCTGGCCTTGACTGAGAAACAGGGACTGCCGTCGATCCGCGACAGTTTCCACATGCTGCACGAGCCGCGCGATCCCACCGATATCGACCCGCAGGCCCCTGCCCGGCGGCGGCTTGCCTATGACGAATTCCTCGCCGGCCAGCTGTCGCTGAGCCTGGTGCGGCAGAGGCTGCGTAAGGTGGCGGGCCAGCCGGTCACTGCGACGGGCGCAATCAGCAGCAAGATCCTGAAGAGCTTGCCCTTCTCGCTCACATCAAGCCAGAACGAGGCGATCGCCGAGGTTTTGAAGGATATGGCCGGCAACGAGCGCATGCTGCGGCTGCTGCAGGGCGATGTCGGTTCCGGCAAGACGCTGGTGGCGCTGATGGCGATGGCGGCGGTGATCGAGAGCGGCGGCCAGGCCGTGCTGATGGCGCCGACCGAAATCCTGGCGCGGCAGCACCACGCGACGATCTCGAAATTCGCCTCCTCCGCCGGGCTCGGCATCGAGGTGCTGACCGGGCGCACCAAGGGGCGCGAACGGGAGGAAATTCTGGAGCGAATCGCCTCGGGTGCTGCCCAGATCATCATCGGCACACATGCGCTGTTCCAGGACAGCGTCGCCTACGCCAATCTGATGCTTGCCGTCGTCGACGAGCAACACCGTTTCGGCGTGCATCAGCGCCTGCGGTTGACCGCCAAGGGCCTCTCGCCGCATATGCTGGTCATGACGGCGACGCCGATCCCGCGCACTCTAGTGCTTGCCGCCTTCGGCGATATGGACGTTTCCAAGCTCACCGAGAAACCGGCCGGCCGCAAGCCGATCCAGACGATCACCGTGCCGATGGAACGGACCGACGAAATCGTCGGGCGGCTGCAAAGCGCGATCGCCGAGGGCAAGAAGGCCTATTGGATCTGCCCGCTGGTCGAAGAGTCCGAAGAGCTCGACCTGATGTCGGCGGAGGAGCGGCACGCGACGCTGGTCTCGGCACTTGGCCCGGGCATCGGCCTCATCCACGGCCGCATGAGCGGACCGGAGAAGGACGCGGCGATGATGGCGTTCAAGAACGGCGAGACCCGGCTGCTCGTCGCCACCACCGTCGTCGAGGTCGGTGTCGACGTGCCGGATGCGACGATCATGGTGATCGAACATGCCGAACGCTTCGGCTTGGCGCAATTGCATCAGCTGCGCGGCCGCGTCGGGCGTGGCGGCGAGGCCTCGACTTGCATCCTGCTCTACAAGGGACCGCTCGGCGAGACCGGCCATGCCAGGCTTTCGATCATGCGCGAAACGGAGGATGGCTTCCGCATTGCCGAGGAGGACCTGAAGCTGCGCGGTGAAGGCGAATTGCTCGGCACAAGGCAATCCGGCACGCCGGGCTTCCGCATCGCCAGCCTCGAGGCTCATGCCGACCTGCTGGAGATCGCCCGCAAGGATGCCGCCTACCTCATCGAGCGCGATCCGGAATTGACCACCGAGAGAGGAACGGCGATCCGCACCCTGCTCTATCTTTTCCGCCGCGACGAGGCGATCCGATTTCTTAGAGCGGGTTAAAGCGCGCCGAGGCGCGCTTTAAGTCTTTGTTCTATGCATGTCGTTACCCCAAAACCGCTGAACACTTTTGGGCGACATGCATCATTCAGCCTTGGAAACCGCCACCGGCTTCGGCCGCGGCAAATGCTTCTGCTTCGGATCGGCCGGCTTGTGTTCGGGCGCCACAAGCCCGCCTGAAATCAGGAACTTGGCGGCGTCTTCCGGCGACATATCGAGCATGACGATCTTCTCGCGCGGCACGAAGATGAGGAAGCCGGCTGTCGGCACCGGCGTCGGCGGCAGGAAGACGGCGACCATATCCTGGCCCATGGCATTGAACTTCGAAGCGATTTCCCCCTTGGCGTCGGTGGCGATGAAGATCAGTGCCCAGAGGCCGGGGCCTGGATATTCGATGAGGCCGACCTTCTTGAAGGAGTTCGCCTGTTCCTTCAGTACGGTTTCGAAAATCTGCTTCACGCTTCTGTAGATCGTGCGCACCAGCGGCATGCGCTGAACGATCGATTCGCCGAAACGGACGATGCTCTGGCCGATGAGGTTCTTGCCGAGGAAGCCGACGACGGTGATCAGCACGACGGCGATCAGCAGGCCGAAGCCGGGAATGGCGAAATTGAGATAGCTTTCCGGATTCCAGCGCGCCGGAATATAGGGCCGGACCCAGCTGTCCGACCAGTGGATGAAGGTCCAGGTCAGCCAGATGGTGATCGCGATCGGCGCGCAGATGATCAGTCCTGCGAGAAAATTATTCCTCAGCCGGGTTGCGACCGGCATTCTGGGGGCGTTGTCGGCCATCGTTTCCTGATGAACTCCATCTCAGTCCTGGACAGGCCGGAACGCCGGCCTTTCCCCCTTGTCCGCACACCAAAGTTGCCAGAATTCGGGGCCCCGCACAATATGATTCGGCGCGGAGCAGCCGTCCTTGCAGGCTTATTCCACGGTCACGGATTTCGCCAGGTTGCGCGGCTGGTCGACATCGGTGCCCATGAAGACGGCGGTGTGATAGGCGAGCAGTTGGATCGGCAACGAGAAGATCATCGGCGCGATGATTTCGTCGACCACAGGCAGGGTGATCGTCGCCATGGTCGGCAGTTTCGAAGCCGCCGCGCCGGCCTCGTCGGTGATGAAGATGATGCGGCCGCCGCGCGCTGCGACCTCCTGCATGTTCGAGACGGTCTTTTCGAAGAAACGGTCGTAAGGGGCGATGACGATGACAGGCATATTCTCATCGATCAGCGCGATCGGTCCATGCTTCAATTCGCCGGCTGCATAACCTTCGGCATGGATATAGGAAATTTCCTTGAGCTTCAGCGCGCCTTCCATGGCGAGCGGGAAGCTGGTGCCGCGGCCGAGATAGAGCACGTCCTTGCACTTCGACAGCTCGCGCGACAGGCTTTCCATCTGCGGCTGGATGAGGTTCAGCACCCGGCTCATGATGCGCGGCATTTCGGCGAGATGGCGCACCAGCGCCCTCTCCTCGTCAGCACTAACCGTGCCGCGCGCCTTGCCGGCGCCGATCGCCAGCGCTGCCAGCACGGCAAGCTGGCAGGTGAAGGCCTTGGTCGAGGCGACGCCGATTTCCGGGCCGGCCATGATCGGGAAGACGGCGTCGGATTCACGCGCGATCGTCGATTCGCGAACATTGACGACGGCGCCGATCTTCAAGCCGTTGTCGCGGCAATAGCGTAAGCATGCCAGCGTATCGGCAGTCTCGCCGGACTGCGAGATGAAGAGTGCTGCCTGTGACGGCGACAGCGGCATTTCGCGGTAGCGGAATTCGGAGGCAACGTCGATCTCGACCGGCAGGCGGGCATAACGCTCGAACCAGTATTTGCCGACGAGGCCGGCGAGATAGGCAGTACCGCAGGCCGAGATCGCAAGGCCGGTCGTCGCCTTGAAGTCGATCGCGGCGGCATTGGCGCCGATCGTATTCTCGGCGAAATCGACATAGTGGCTGAGCGCGTGGGAGATTACCTCCGGCTGCTCATAGATTTCCTTTTCCATGAAATGGCGGTGGTTGCCCTTGTCGACGACATAGGCGGTCGCCTGCGAGATCTGCCGGGCGCGTTTGACCGGCTTGCCGTCGAAATCGAGCACGGCGACACTGTCGCGGGTCAGGATGGCGCAATCGCCGTCGACGAGATAGGTGATCTCATTGGTGAAGGGCGAGAGCGCGATCGCATCCGAGCCGAGGAACATCTCGCCGCGGCCGTAGCCGACGGCAAGCGGCGGGCCGAAACGGGCAGCCATGATTGTGCCGGGATCGGCCTTGAGCATGATGGCCAGCGCATAGGCGCCGGTTACCCGGTTCAGCATCTTCAGCATGGCGGCGCGCGGCTCCAGGCCTTCGCGCAAATATTTCGCCATCAGATGGGCGACGACCTCGGTGTCGGTCTGGGTTTCGAAGACCGAGCCCTCTTCCGTCAGTTCGTCGCGAAGCTCGGAGAAGTTCTCGATGATGCCGTTATGGACGACGGCGACGCCTTCGACGAAATGCGGATGGGCATTGGTCTCGTTCGGAACGCCGTGGGTCGCCCAGCGCGTGTGGGCGATGCCGACGGTGCCGGGCAGCGGTTCGCTGTCGAGGCGCTTTTCCAGATTGAACAGCTTGCCCTCGGCACGGCGGCGATCCATCACGCCGTCATGAATGGTGGCGACACCGGCGGAATCGTAACCGCGATATTCGAGACGCTTCAGCGCATCGACCAGGCGCCCGGCAACAGGCGCAGTTCCGACGATCCCCACAATGCCGCACATATAGTATCCCCACTAGGCCTCAACAATGAGGCCAGTCCTACCGATTCCTGCTTATTTCTCAATCACCTCGGCGGTCACTTTCAATTTCCGCCGGTTACGCAAGGCTGGTCAGGCTTTCGCCTTTTTCGCCGCCTTGATGGCGAGCGCACGCTCACGCAGCAACGTCGCGCGCCCCGGCTTGATCTCCTGCCGGGCACGGCCGAGCGCCAGCGCGTCAGCCGGCACGTTGGCGGTGATGACGCTGCCGGAGGCGATATAGGCGCCGTCGCCGATTGTCACCGGCGCGACCAGCGAAGAGTTGGAGCCGATGAAGGCGTTTTCGCCGATCACCGTCTCGCTCTTGTTCACGCCGTCATAGTTGCAGGTGATCGTGCCGGCGCCGATATTGCTGCCGGCGCCGATGACGGCATCACCGATATAGGTGAGGTGGTTGACCTTGGCGCCCTCGCCGAGCCGGCCGTTTTTGATCTCGCAGAAATTGCCGACCTTCGAACCGGTCCCGAGATCCGCACCCGGACGCAGCCGCGCAAAGGGGCCGACGGTCGCGCCCCGGCTGACATGGGCGCCTTCGATATGCGAGAAGGCATGGATGACGGCGCCGCTGTCGATCACTGCGCCGGGACCGAAGACGACGTTCGGTTCGATCAGCGCATCCTGGCCGATGACGGTGTCGTAGGAGAGGAAAACCGTTTCCGGCGCGATCATGGTGACGCCGGAAAGCATCATCTCGTGGCGGCGGCGCTCCTGCCAAAAGCGCTCGATGACGGCGAGTTCGGCCCGGTTGTTGCAGCCGGTCATCTCGATCTCGGGAGCATCGACGGCGGTCACGCGTCCGCCGAGCGAACGGGCGATCTCGACAAGATCGGTCAGATAGAATTCACCCTTGGCATTGGCGTTGCCGATGCGCGAGAGAAGATCAAGCGCCTTTCTGCCGTTGATCGCCATCAACCCGCTGTTGCACCAGGTGACGGTGCGCTCAGCATCGGTCGCATCCTTCTCCTCGCGGATGGCGATGAGTTCGCCATCCTTGACGAGCAGGCGGCCGTAGCCGGTCGGGCGGTCGGTGTGGAAGCCAATGACGACGACATCGCTGCCATCGGCAAGGCCCTGGCGGGCGGCCTTCAGCGGTCCGTCGGTTTGCAGCGGCACGTCGCCATAGGTGACGAGGATATCGTCATAACCCTTGGCGATCGCGTCGCGCGCGGCCAGTACCGCATGGCCGGTGCCGAGGCGTTCCTTCTGCAGACAGGATTCGATGCCGACGCCGGCAATGCTTGCCGCCTTTGCCACATCCTCGGCATCGCGGCCGACCACAAGGGCGACGGACGAGATGCCGGCGGAGGCGACCGCCTCGACGACATGGGCGATCATCGGCCGACCGGCGACCGGATGCAGGACCTTCGATTTCGAGGATTTCATCCGCGTGCTGTCACCGGCGGCAAGGATGACGGCAAGACAAGTGCGTTCCATGATTTGCTCCGCGAATCCGCGCCATGAGGCGGCTTTATCGCCTCATACTGCATAATTCCCTAAATCGGAATCGATTTAAGGATAAAATCATGCAGCCATTCAAAGTGCTGCAGCCTCCCTTGCGCCTCTCGAAGGATGCGCGGCGCTGCAGACAAGAAAAGCCTTCACAAGGGTAAATTTGCGGCTGAGATCGACCCTTCGACGGCCTCGGACCCGCGGGCTGCGAAAGCTTCATGCACATGAATGCGACCGTCCAGGATGACGTCCTCCATCGCACGGCGCGCGGCGGCGTTATCGCCGGAAACGATCGCATCGACGATGCGCATATGGGTATCGGCGATATTGGCGAAGCCGTTTTCGGTTGGCGGCGTGCTCATCCTGAACATGCCGACGAGGGCTGCTTCGATGAGACTGCCCAGTGTCCGCATGAAGGGATTGTGCGAGGCTTCGGCGATCGCCAGGTGAAAACGAAGGTCGGCGAGTGCGAGGCTGTCGGCCGTATGACCGGCCGCTGCCATCTCGAGCGCCAGCCCACGCAGCATCTCGATCTCCTCGGCATTCGCCCGCTCGGCGACGAGACCGGCGGCGAAAGGTTCGAAGGCGAGGCGAATATCGTAGAGCTGCAGTAGAAACTCTTCCGTCACGCCATTGTCGAAGTGCCAGGCGATGATCTCGCTGTCGAACATGTTCCAGAGGTTCTTTTCGGTCACACGCGTGCCGACCCGCGCCTTGGCGACGACCATGCCCTTGGCGGCGAGCGTCTTCATCGTCTCGCGCAACACCGTGCGGGACACTTTGAAGCGTTGCGCCAGTTCCGTATCGCCTGGCAGGATCGAGCCAACCGGATAGGTGCCGGCGACGATCGCCTTGCCGAGTTCGTCGACCACCTGCGCGTGGCTCGTCCGGGTTCTACGCCCCGTCTTGCGTGTCTCGTCCAATTTGTAGCGCAAGCGATCCGTCTCCCCCTCAGGCGTACCTCTTGTTCAGACTGGACACGAACAGGATGGCTTTCTGCATCAAGATGAATGCAAACAGCAAAAGGCCAATCAGGATCTTGGTCCACCAGCTCGACAGCGTGCCGTCGAAGGTGATGTAGGTCTGAATGAGCCCCTGGATCAGGATACCGATCAAGGTTCCTGCCACGAATCCCGCTCCTCCGGTCAGCAGCGTCCCCCCAATGACGACCGCCGCGATGGCATCGAGTTCGACGCCGACTGCTGCAAGAGAATATCCGGCAGAGGTGTACAGCGAAAAAACGATCCCGGATAGCCCCGCCAGAAAGCCCGAGAGCGCATAGATCTGGATTGTCGTGCGGCCGACCGGCACGCCCATCAGCCGCGCCGTCTGCGTGCCGCCGCCGAGCGCATAGACGTTGGTGCCGAAACGGGTGCGCTGGGCGATGAAGATGCCGACGGCAAAGACCAGAAGCATGATGCCGCCGATCAGCGTCAGCCGCCCGCCACCGGGCAGACGGTAATAGAGGCTCGTCAGCGTCGAATAATATTCGTGGTTGATCGGGATGCTGTCGATCGAGAGCACGAAGGCCATGCCGCGCGCCAGGAACATGCCGGCAAGGGTGACGATGAAGGCCGGCATTTCGAGATAGTGGATGATCGCGCCCATGATACCGCCAAAGGCAGTCGTGATGACGAGCACCAGCGCGAAGGCGAGCAGCGGATGGATCGAGGTATTCTCAAGGATCACCGCGAGGAAGACGCCGGTAAAGGCGATGACCGAGCCGATCGACAAATCGATGCCGCCCGAAATGATGACGAAGGTCATGCCGACGGCGGCGATGCCGAGAAAGGCATTGTCGGTCAAGAGATTGCCGATGACGCGCGTCGACAGAATGTTCGGATATTGCAGCGCGCATCCGGCATAGGCGAGCACGAAGATGACGATGGTCGCAAGCAGCGGCAGGTATTTGGAGTTCATTTCGGCTGCTCCCTACCGCCCTGCCGGCGGCTGGCGAAGATGGCGAGCGATTGTACCGCCGGCGACTGGATGACGAGGATGACGATAATGATGACGGCCTTGATAATCAGGTTGAATTCAGGCGGGAAGCCGGCGGACAGGATGCCGGTATTCACAGCCTGGATGATCATCGCGCCGATCAGCGACCCGAGAATGCTGAAGCGGCCGCCGAGGAGCGAATTGCCGCCGACGACGACGGCGAGGATCGCGTCAAGTTCCAGCCATAGGCCGGCATTGTTGGCATCGGCGCCCCTGATGTCGGCTGCGACGATGATGCCCGCAATCGAGGCGCAGATCCCGCTCAGCATATAGACCGCCATCAGCAGCACCGGCGTTTGAATGCCGGAGAGCGTGCTGGCGCGACGATTGATGCCGACGGCCTCGATCAGCATGCCGAGCGCCGTACGGCGGACGAGCAGGATGACGAGCAGGCCAACGAGAAGCCAGATGACGACAGGCATCGGCAGGAGAGCCATGGAACCGCTGCCGAAGAAGGTCAGCCCGTCATCGTTGAAGGTCAGGATGGCGCCTTCGGTGATCAACTGGGCGATGCCTCGGCCGGCCACCATCAGCACCAGCGTCGCGATGATCGGTTGGATATTGAGGACTGCCACCAGGAACCCGTTCCAGACGCCGCAGGCAAGCCCGATCGCAAGCGTCAGGATAATGGTGTAGGCGACTGAATTTCCAGAGACAATCGACGAGGCGGCGACGGCGCCGCAGATGGCGATGACCGCACCGACGGACAGGTCGATGCCCTTGGTGGCAATGACCAGCGTCATGCCGATCGCCAGCAGCGCCACCGGCGCGCCGCGGTTCAGCACATCGATCAGGCTGCCATAAAGCCGGTCATTCTGAACCACAACATTAAAAAACTGCGGTGACGTGATGAAATTCAACAGAAGAATGACAACGAGCGCGATCAATTGCGGCGCCAGGCGATAGGCCAGCGCTTTCAGGGAGGACCTCATGCATCCTCCATCTTGTGCTCGGCGGCAGCGATGGCATCGACGATGCCGGCAGCGGTGATACGCTCGCCTGTCAGTTCGGCGATATGCTGCCTGTCGCGCAGTACGATGACACGTGAACTATAGGCGACAAGCTCTTCAAGTTCCGAGGAAATCACGATCAGCGACATGCCGCCGGCACAGAGTTCTTCGATGAGCCGGATGATCTCGGCATGGGCACCGACATCGATGCCGCGGGTCGGCTCGTCGAGGATCAGAAACTTGGGATTGGTCGCCAGCCAGCGGGCGAGGATCGCCTTCTGCTGGTTGCCGCCTGACAGTAGCCGGATCGGCTTTTCGCGATCGGTGGTGCGGATATCCAGCGCCTTGATGTAGCGGTCGGCAAGCGTATTCTGTTCGGCGCGCGACAGCGGCCGCGTCCAGCCGCGGCGCGCCTGCAGCGCCAGGGCGATGTTCTCCCTGATCGACAGGTCGCCGATGATGCCATCGGTCTTGCGGTCCTCGGGGCAGAAGCCGAAACCTTTTGCAATCGCCGCGCGGGGGCTCGAAATCGTCGCCGGCTGGCCGTCGATCGTGGCGCTGCCGCTGTCGGCATGTTCAATGCCGAAGAGCAGTTCGGCGGTTTCGGTGCGGCCGGAACCAAGCAGCCCGGCGACGCCGACCACCTCTCCGGCCCGAACTTCAAGGTCGAAAGGCTTGACCTTGCCGCGTTTGCCGTAGCCTGAAAAACGGTATCGGACGTCACCCGCAGCAAGGCTGCGTTCCCTGACCGTCTCCTCGACATGGGCTAGTTCGCGGCCGAGCATCATGGCGATCAGGCCCTGGCGCGGCAGATCAGAGGCGTCGCGGGTGCCGACGAGCTTGCCGTTGCGCAGCACGGTGATACGGTCGCTGATCGCATAAACCTGCTCGAGAAAATGGGTGATGAAGACGATGCCAAGGCCGCGCTTCTTCAGGTCGTCGATGATGCGGAAGAGCAGCGCCACTTCCTGATTATCGAGACTTGCAGTGGGCTCATCGAGGATCAGCACCTTGCCGGAAAGATCGACGGCACGGGCGATGGCAACCACCTGCTGGACGGCGACGGAGAAACGGCCGAGCTCGGCGGTGACGTCGATATCGACGCCGTAGCCGGCGAGCAACTCACGCGCCTTGCGGTTCATCGCACGCACGTCGGTCATGCCGAAGCGCCTTGGCTGGCGCCCGAGAAAGAGATTTTCGGCCACGCTCAGATTGGAAAGGAGATTGACCTCCTGGTAGACCGTGCCGATGCCGAGCTTCTGGGCGGCGAGCGTATTGGCCGGATTGATCTCGTGGCCGTCGAGCGTCAGGCTGCCCTCGTCACGATGATAGGCGCCGGTGATGCACTTGATCAGCGTCGACTTGCCGGCACCGTTCTCGCCCAGCAATGCGTGCACCTCGCCTCTGCGGAGCGTGAAATCGACCTTATCCAGCGCCACTGCGCCGGGAAAGAATTTCGATATTCCGGAGGCCGCGAGAACGTTCTCGAAATCGTGAATCATAAGGGTCTGTTTTCCTGATATTGACGGCAAAAGCCGCGCCGCGGCCGGACATGACGTCCCAAGGCGGCAAAGGCAGTTCCGCACCGGTCCATGACGGGCCGGTGCGGTTCTACAGCGCCCTCGCCTTTTCCAGACGCATAAGGACGCTGTAGCGCTTTGAGTTGCTGCATGATCTTAACCGGAAATCGAATTCCGATTTCAGGAATGATGCAGCGGCGTCACATCAGATCAGTAGCCCTGACCCTTCTTCTCTTCGTAGACCTTCATCGGCTCGTCGGCCGGCGTGTAGAGCTTCGACTCGGTCTGGATCCACTTGGCCGGAGCCTTCTTGTCCTTCAGATAGGCTTCGAGCGCATCGAAGGCCGGACCAGCCATATTCGGCGTCAGCTCGACCGTGGCATTGGCCTCGCCTTCGGACATGGCCTTGAAGATATCCGGCACGGCGTCGATGGAGACGACGAGGATATCCTTGCCGGGCTTCAGACCGGCTTCCTTGATCGCCTGAATGGCGCCGACGGCCATGTCGTCGTTGTGGGCGTAGAGAGCGCAGATATCCTTGCCGCCATTCTCGGCCTTCAGGAAGCTTTCCATGACTTCCTTGCCCTTGGTGCGGGTGAAGTCACCGGTCTGGCTGCGAACGATCTTGAGGTTGCCGTGGCCTGCAAGAGCTTCTTCGAAGCCCTTCTTGCGGGCGATGGCCGGCGACGAACCGGTGGTGCCCTGAAGCTCGACGACATTGCACTTCTTGTCGCCGACGGTCTTGACCAGGAAGTCGCCTGCAACCTTGCCTTCATGGACCAGGTCCGACGTCACCGCCGTCAGGTAGAGATCATCAGGAGCCTTGATGGTACGGTCAAGAAGGATGACCGGGATTTCGGCTTCCTTGGCTTCCTTGAGAACGTCATCCCAGCCGGTTTCAACGACTGGAGCAATGAGAATGGCATCGACGCCCTGAGCAATGAAGGAGCGCAGAGCCTTGATCTGGTTTTCCTGCTTCTGCTGCGCATCGGCAAACTTCAGATCGATGCCGCGCTTCTTGGCCTGTTCCTTGGTTACGGTCGTTTCAGCCGCACGCCAGCCCGATTCCGAGCCGATCTGCGAGAAGCCGACAGTGAGGCCGGCGGCCGAAGCCGAACCGAACATGCAGGCAGCCAGAATCGTGGCACTCAAAAGTGCAGTCTTCAATTTCATGATTTCCTCCCAATGCCGCATCTCGCGGCGCAGGATCAAAAAATCATATAGTATTACTTTTGTAAATCGGAATCTTGAGATGCATTGCAGCAAAAAAAGAGCGCCCAGAAGGGCACTCTTCGCAACCGCGAGATAGCTACGGGACTATTTACCCGGCAGCTTGTCGTCGACACCTTCGACATAAAAGTTCATGCCGAGCAGGGTGCCGTCATCGGCCTTCTCGCCGGCCTTCAGCCAGGGCGTTCCGTCCTGCTTGTTGATCGGTCCGGTGAAGGGATGCAGTTCGCCTGATTTGATCTTGGCTTCGGTCTCCTCGGCGAGTTTCTTCACGTCGTCGGGCATGTTGGTATAGGGCGCCATCGTCAGGATCCCGTCCTTGAGGCCATCCCAGCTCTGCTCTGACTTCCAGGTGCCATCGAGAACCGCCTTGACGCGCTTGACGTAATAATTGCCCCAGGTGTCGATGATCGCGGTCAGCTGGACGTTCGGACCAGCCTTGATCATGTCGGAAGCCTGGCCGAAGGCCTTGACGCCACGCTGCTCGGCGACCTGCATTGGAGCCGTCGTGTCCGTGTGCTGGGTGAGGATATCGACGCCCTGGTCGATCAGCGCCTTGGCGGCATCAGCTTCCTTGCCCGGGTCGAACCAGGTGTTGACCCAGATAACCTTCATCTTGAAGTTCGGGTTGACCGACTTGGCGCCAGTTTCGAAGGCATTGATGCCCATCACCACCTCGGGAATCGGGAAGGAGGCGATATAGCCGGCCGTGCCGGTTTTCGAGAGCTTGCCGGCGATAATGCCACTGATGTAGCGGCCTTCATAGAAGCGGGAATTGTAGGTCGCGACATTGTCGGCGGCCTTGAAGCCTGTCGCATGCTCGAACTTCACTTTCGGGAACTTCTTGGCGACGGCAATAGTCGGATCCATGAAACCGAAGGACGTGGTGAAAATCAGCGAGCAACCGGAGCGGGCCATGCGCTCGATGGCGCGTTCGGCATCCGGGCCTTCCGGGACGCTTTCGAGGTAGGGCGTCTCGATCTTGTCTCCGAATTCCTTCTCGAGCTGGAGGCGGCCGTTCTCATGGGCCTGCGTCCAGCCGCCGTCGGTGCGGGTGCCGACATAAACGAAGCACACCTTGGTCTTGTCAGCCGCCTCGGCGGCCGAACCGATACTCAGGACGAGGGCAGCTGTCGCTGCGAGAGCAAGTGCAAGTTTTTTCATATTGATCCCTGTTGGTTGGAAGTTTCGAAACCCGTCTTGTTTGTTATTGTTCACCGGTCCGGCACGAAGGCTTTGCCGAGCGAGGCCGGCGTATTGATCAACGTCGTGCGCCGATTATGCGAGATGATGATGAGGACCACAACTGTCGCCGCATAGGGCAGCATCGAGAGGAACTGCGAGGGAATGCCAATGCCGAAGGCCTGCGCGTGCAGTTGCAGGATCGTGACCGCTCCAAAGAGATAACCGCCGGCCAGCAGGCGCCAGGGCCGCCAGGAGGCGAAGACGACGAGCGCCAGCGCGATCCAGCCGCGCCCGCCTGACATGTTCTCAGTCCATTGCGGCGTATAGATCAGCGACAGCTGCGCGCCGGCAAGGCCGGCGCAGGCGCCGCCGAACATCACGGCAAGGTAGCGCATGCGGATGACATCGATGCCGAGCGCATGCGCCGAGCCGTGATTGTCACCGATGGCGCGAATCTTCAGTCCGGTGCGACTCTTGAAGAGGAACCAGTTGACGGCGATAACGAGCAGGATCGACAGGTAGAAGATCAGATCCTGCTTGAAGAGGACCGTTCCGACATAGGGAATGGCGGAAAGCACCGGGATTTCGATCGGCAGCAGCCGGACGCCGGGTGCGCCGACGAAGGCCTCGCCGAGCATGCCAGAGGCGCCGAGGCCAAGGATCGTCAGCGCAAGGCCTGTCGCCACCTGATTGGCAACGAGTGTCAACGTCAGGAAGGCGAAGAACAGCGAAAACAGCGCGCCGCTCACGACACCGCCGACAATGCCGATATAGGCCGAGCCGGTGAGCTGTGCCGCGGCAAAGGCACCGACCGCGCCCATGATCATCATGCCTTCGACACCGAGATTGAGAACGCCGGAGCGCTCAGTCACGAGTTCGCCGAGTGCGGCGATGACGAGCGGTGTGGAGGCGGTGATGACCGTCAGCAGAATGGCTTCGAAGATGGTCATGCCGCCCTGCCCCCGACCCGCGACCAGACCAGGCGGATTTTGTAATAGATCAGCGTATCGCAGGAGAGCACGAAGAAGAGCAGCAGCCCCTGGAAGACGCGAGTGACCTTGTCGGAAACCCCGAGCGAAAGCTGTGCTGCCTCGCCGCCGAGATAGGTCAGCGCCAGCACCAGGCCCGATGCGATGATGCCGAGCGGATTGAGGCGGCCGAGGAAGGCGACGATGATGGCGGTGAAGCCATAGCCCGGCGAGATCGCCGGCTGCAGGTGACCGATTGAGCCGGAGACCTCGGCTATCCCAGCAAGGCCGGCAAGAGCGCCCGAGAAGAGAAAGCTGAACCAGATCATCTTCTTCGACGAGAATCCGGCAAAGCGCCCTGCCCGTTCGGATTGGCCGAGCACGACAATCTCGAAGCCTTTCAGCGTATAGCGCAGCATGAACCAGGCACCGACCGCCGCAATGATGGCGAAGATGAAGGCCCAATGGGCGCGGCCCGACTCTTCCCAGATCGCCGGCAGCACTGCTTCCGGCGCGAAATCGCGCGAAACCGGAAAGTTGAAGCCCTTCGGATCGCGCCAGGCGCCGCGGATCAGCCAGTCGAGGAAGAGCTGGGCGATATAGACCAGCATCAGCGATGTCAGGATCTCATTGGTATTGAAATGCGCCTTCAGCAGCGCCGGAACGGCAGCGAAAAGCGCACCGCCGAGCGCACCCAATATCAGCATCAGCGGCAGCACGATCGGGGAATGCCAGTCGTAGAAGATGATCGGCAGAAAGGAGCCGGTGATGGCGCCGATGGTGAACTGGCCTTCGGCGCCGATATTCCAGTTGTTCGAGCGGTAACAGACGGCCAGGCCGACGGCGATCAGGATCAGTGGCGCGGCCTTGATCGCCAGTTCGTGCAGCGACCAGACCTCGAGTAGCGGCTCGATGAAGAAGGCTTCCAGTGCGGCGATCGGGTCCTTGCCGAGCAAGGCGAACATGATGGCGCCGAAAGTGAGCGTCAGAACAAGGGCGAGGAGCGGCGAGACGAAGCCGAAGAGCTTCGAAACGTCTGGGCGTTTTTCGAGTTCAATGCGCATGGGCTGCCTCTTCAATGCGCATGGGGCGCCTCCGGGGGAGAGCTGCTCTCGTGCAGCCCGCCCATCAGCAGACCGATCCTTTCCCGCGTCAGTTCGCCGGCCGGGAACGGGCGGGAAAGACGGCCTTCGCAGATGACGGCAATATCGGTCGCCACTTCGAAGATCTCATCGAGATCCTGGCTGATGACGACGACGGCCGAACCGCTTCTTGCGAGATCGACGAGCGCCTGGCGGATGCGGCTTGCCGCCCCGGCATCGACGCCCCAGGTGGGCTGGTTGACGACGAGCACCGCCGGCTGACGGTCGAGCTCGCGCCCGACGATGAACTTCTGCAGGTTACCGCCGGACAAAGAGCCGGCGGCCGGGTCATCGCCGCTCTTGCGGACATCCATCGCCTCGGAAATGCGCCTTGCGGCGGACTTCACCGCCCCGCGGCGGATCATGCCGAGCAGGCCCAGAAACGCCTTGCGGTCCGACTGGCTGCGGGCAAGGACAAGATTGTCCGACAGTTTCATGGCGGAGACGGCGGCGTGGCCGTGGCGCTCCTCCGGCACGAAGCCGGCGCCGAGAAGACGGCGGGCGGTAATGCCCTGATTGCCGACCGGTTTCTTGCGGATGACGATCGCCTCGGCCGAGGCGACCGGATATTCGCCAGACAGTGCATCGAAGAGCTCGCTCTGCCCGTTGCCCGCGACACCCGCAATGGCGAGGATCTCGCCGGAGCGCACCGCCATCGAGACATCACGCAGCGACATGGCGAAAGGGGTGCGCGCGGCGACGGAAAGGTTGGCGACGGCAAGCTGCACCTCGCCCCGGTCGCTGCGCTCCGGATGCGTCACGGTCGCCACTTCGCTGCCGACCATCATGCGAGCGAGCGAGGCAGGCGTTTCCCGCTTCGGATCGCAGGCGCCGGTCACGCGGCCATGACGCAGGACGGTGGCGCGATCGCAGATGCGCTGCACCTCCTCCAGCCGGTGGCTGATATAGAGAACCGAACGCCCTTCGGCGCGCAACTTAAACAGCGTCTCGAACAGCTTGTCGGCCTCCTGCGGCGTCAGCACCGAGGTCGGCTCGTCGAGGATGATGAGCTTCGGGTTCTGCAGTAGCGCGCGGACGATCTCGATGCGCTGACGCTCGCCGACCGAGAGATCGGCGACATGGGCATGCGGGTCGAGCGGCAGGCCGTAGGCGACGGACAGCGCCCTCGCCTCCTCGGAGATTCTGTCGATCGGAATGGCGTCATCGAGCGACAGTGCGATGTTTTCGGCAACCGTCAGCGCCTCGAACAGCGAGAAATGCTGGAAGACCATGCCGATGCCGAGCTTACGGGCTTCACCGGGCGACGCGATCGCGACCGGCTGGCCCTGCCAGAGGATATTTCCGCCCGTCGGCTCGAGAACGCCGAACAGCATCTTCACCAGGGTGGATTTGCCTGCACCATTTTCGCCGAGAAGCGCATGAATTTCGCCCGGCGCGATATCGAGATCGATTTCATTGCAAGCGGCAAAGCCACCGAAGAACTTCGTCAGCTTCTGGACCGATAATAACGCACCGGAATCCGGCACATTCAATGGCGACACGTTCCCCTCATTTCTTCTGCCAACCGGTCCGTTCGGATCTCATGGAATCAGCAGCGTCGTTCCTGTTGTTTTTCTTGTTTCCAGATCCACGTGAGCCCGCCCAACCTCACGCAGCGGATAGGTTTGATTGATATTGATACGCACTTTGTTGCTTTGCACAATATCAAATAGCGCGTTGGCACTGTCGATCAGTTCCTGACGCGCGGCAATATAGGTGAATAGCGTCGGCCGAGTCGCAAAGAGCGAGCCCCTCTGCGCCAGAGCCGCGAGGGTAAAATTCTCGATCGGCCCGGAAGATTGGCCGAAGGAGGCAAAAAGGCCGCGCGGCTTGAGACATTCGAGCGACTGTGGAAAAGTATCCCGGCCGATCGAATCGTAGACGACATCCACCCCCTTGCCGCCGGTGATGTCGCGGACACGGTCGACGAAGCTATCGCTCTTGTAGTTGATCACATGATCGTAGCCATGGGCGAGCGCCAGCTCGATCTTGTCTTCAGAGCCCGCCGTGCCGATGACGGTGGCGCCGAGCGCCTTTGCCCACTGGCCGGCGATCAGGCCGACGCCGCCGGCAGCGGCGTGCAACAGCAGGACCGTCTGCGGACCGACCTTGAAGGTGCGGTTCAGAAGATATTCGGCAGTCATGCCCTTCAGCATCATCGCCGCCGCCGTTTCGAGTTCTACGCCGTCAGGCACATGCACCAGATGCCGCGTCTCGATATTGCGTTCGGCGCTATAGGCGCCGTCGGCGCTGGCATAGGCGACACGGTCGCCGACCTTGAAATGCTCGACGCCGGGGCCGACCGATGTCACGGTGCCGGCGCCCTCCTTGCCGGTGACGAAGGGCAGATGCGGGGTCTTGTAGGTGCCGTTGCGGAAATAGACGTCGATGAAATTGAGACCGACCGCCGCCTGCCTGATCTGCACCTCACCCGCCGAGGGCGAGGGAAGATCGATCTCGACATAGTCGAAAACCTCCGGCCCGCCCGTCCTCGAGAATGAAACCGCCTGTGTTTTGGTCATCTTGCCTGTCCTATGCTTCGCGTCCAAGGGCGGGGAAGAATTGCAGCACCGCGCCGATGACGTAAAGATAGGCTCCGGTCACGATGAAGAGAATGAGCGCCCATTCGGGTGTGTCGAAATGCATCAGCAGCGAAAATATCCCCAGCGCCGACCACAGGAAAAAGACGCCGAGATTGAGCGGGCGCAGCCTTTTGACCCGGACCGGGTGGAGGAAATTGATCGGCAGAAAGGTCAGCACCACCGAGACGATGACAACAGTGAGCGCCGTCGTGGCGCTGGCATCGATGACGAACAGCGTGAAAACGATCATGTTCCAGACGACGGGGAAGCCGGAGAAGAAATACTCGTCCGTCTTCATGCCCATATCGGCATAGTAGATGGCGCTGGAGACGACGATCATGCCGGCGGCGACGAAGGACCAGGGCTCGCCGATCATGCCGCTCTGATAGAGCGCGAAGGCCGGCAGAAGCACATAGGTGACGTAATCGATGATATTGTCGAGCGTATCGCCTGACCAGTTCGGCAGCACTTCCTTGACGCGCACCTTGCGGGCGATCGGCCCGTCTATGCCGTCAACGAGAAGGGCAAGTCCCAGCCACCAGAACATGTCGATGAAGCGGTGCTCGGCGGCGGCAACGACGCCGAGAAAGGCAAGGAAGGAGCCGGATGCCGTCAGGATATGGACGGAAAAGGCGCGCATCTCCGCATAAGGAACACGCTTGTAGTTGAAAATCTTCATATTCCCCCGACCGCCCTATCGCGCTCGCCCCGGCAAGCATCTTTTTTTCGCCACCAACGCCCAACCCTGTTGCTGAATCGGGTCCGACGCCGTAGGTCTTTGTTGTCGCACCGTTTTTGCCGAAACCGGCATCCGTTTCCGGCGTGCTGCTCTACTATGCATCCTTTGCCGGGCTTCGCCAGCGGGAAATACGACATTCCCCACCCGCCCCCTGCTCCCCATTGAATCCTGACAATGACATGCATATTTCCCTTTAGAAGCGTCGCGTGGAATGGAATGCCTTTAATTCCGGCCCGATATGTAATATCTCGCTCGCATCCGACAGTTCATCCGACGAAACGGGATCCTCTACCGCAATGAACGCGCCTGCAAAGACCGAAGACTTCGCCTCGTCCATCCCCGCCGGCGTCTATGCCGAGACGGTGCTCGATGTCACGCACTATACCGACCGGCTCTTCCGCTTCACGATGACCCGGCCGCAGGGCTTCCGTTTCCGTTCCGGCGAATTCGCGATGATCGGCCTGATGGTCGAGGGCAAGCCGGTGTTCCGCGCCTATTCGATCGCCAGCCCCGCCTGGGCCGAAGAGCTTGAATTCTTCTCGATCAAGGTGCCGGACGGCCCACTCACCTCACATCTGCAGGCGATCAAGCCGGGCGACCAGGTACTGATGCGCAAGAAGCCGACGGGCACGCTTGTGCTCGATGCGCTGACGCCCGGCCGTCGTCTCTACATGTTCTCGACGGGAACGGGCATTGCGCCTTTTGCCAGCCTGATCCGCGATCCCGAGACCTACGAGAAGTTCGAGGAAGTCATCCTGACCCATACGACACGCGATGTCGCCGAACTGAAATACGGCTTCGACCTCGTGCACGAGATCCAGAATGATGAGCTGCTGAAGGAAGTCGTCGGCGACAAGCTGCGCCACTACCCCACAGTCACGCGTGAGGATTTCGAATATCGCGGCCGCATCACCGATTTAATCTCCTCCGGCAAGCTGTTCACCGATCTCGGCGTACCGCCGCTCGATCCGGTGATCGACCGCGGCATGATCTGCGGTTCCTCGGCCATGCTGAAGGATACCAAGGAACTGCTCGAGAAGGCCGGCCTCGATGAAGGCGCCAACAGCAAGCCCGCCGAATTCGTCATCGAGCGCGCTTTCGTCGGCTAAACCATCTCTGACAATCCGATCTATGAACGGCTCCGGAAACGGGGCCGTTTCTATGTCCGGCTGAGGTAGTCGATCAGCACCGCCATGGTGGTGCGCGCTTCATCCGGCCTGCCCTGATGGATGGCGCGGATGACGGCGACGTGCAGCGAGATAGCGCGGTCCATGCGCTCCGGGCTTGCCTTGGAGTACCAGAGGCGACGTGAATGCGTCTGCACCGGGCCGAGTGCTGCCGTGATAAAGCCGTTCGGGCAGGCATCTTCAAGGATTTCGTCGAAGGCCTTGTCGGCGGCGAAAAAGCCGTCGAGATCGCCGGTGACGGCGCATTCCTCCATCGCGCGGGCGCAATCGATGAGGCGCGCGCGCTGCTCATCGCTCGCGTGTTCGGCGACGAGGCTTGCCGCGATCGGCTCCAGCTCGCGGCGCACCTGCATGACATTGCAATGATCCTCAGGCGCGATCTCGGCGACCTGCAGCCCAACGCGCGGCTTGACCAGGATCAGCCCCTGCCAGGCAAGCTTCTGGATCGCCTCGCGCACCGGCGTACGCCCATGGCCCGCCAACTCGATCAGCTGCTTTTCAGTGACCAGCGCGCCGGGCTTCAACGCCAGCGTCACGATCAGATGCTCCAGCGCCAGATAGGCAAGATGGCTCTGAGACGTCTGCAATACGGAGCTCCGTCGCCAAGTCTGATATATCACATAGTGACACGACCAAAAACCGAAGACAAGTCGGCATTGAAATATCAGAATAGAGACAGATAGATAACATTCGCGAGGTTGCTGAAAATCGGCGAATGGCATTGCCGGCACGGGCGTCTACGCCGTGATTGGCTCCTGCCGACCACCCCACTCTCCGTCGCGCTCGGCCTTAAGCCGAGCATCCACCACGCATCCATCAGCAGCCGCGGCATGGATCCTCGGCTCAAGGCCGAGGAGGACGGAGAGTGCGGTTGGCTTTCTCGCCAAACTCGCCCTCGCCTACAGAGGCAAACCGCGTCGGCTGTTTCCTCAGGCCGGCACCTTCCCTCGATCACTCCTTGCGGAACGCCCGGCTGGAAACCGAGATCGAATTTTGGCACGGGTCTTTGGCATTGGCGAACTGATAGCCATAGGCTTTATGGATAACACCGAACTCAAGGCCGTTTTCCGCGCATCGTCTGCAAAAAGCCTCGACGTCCTCCACGTCGAAGACCAGTTTGATGGTGGATTGGCCGCTCCGCTGGCCCTTGGCGGCTTGGTGCAGCATGATATTCGCACCGCCGTCCTGAGCGATGAGTTCAATGATCCTGTCGCCCGGCAGGCTGGTCGCCTTGAAACCGAAGTGCTTCTCATAAAAGCGCGCCGTTTCCTCGACATTCCCAGCATAGATCACCACCCTGTTGAGCGGCATGATGCCAGCCTCCGATTGCGCTTGCATTCGATTGACAAGAGTAGAGGGACATCACGCGTTTCGCCACGGCGCATTATTCGTGCCGCAACGCCTCGATGGGATTCAACTGCGCGGCCCTTCTCGCCGGGAAATAGCCGAAAATCATGCCGATCGCCGCTGAGAAGAGGAAGGCGACGGCGACCATTAGCGGGCTGAAGACGAAGGGCACCTTCAGGAGAGTCACGGTGCCGAAGCCGAGGCCGAGGCCCAGTATGATGCCGGTGATGCCGCCGAACAACGACAGCGCCACCGCCTCGACGAGGAACTGGGTGAGCACCTGGCTTTCGAGCGCGCCGATCGCCAGGCGGATGCCGATCTCACGGGTGCGCTCGGTGACGGAGACCAGCATGATGTTCATGATGCCGATGCCGCCGACGAGCAGGCTGATCGCAGCGACGGCGCCGAGCAGGCCGGTCAGCAGCGTCGTCGTGCCGGTCATCGCCTCGGCGATCTGGGTCATGTCGTTGACGTTGAAATCGTCCTGGCGGCCGGGCACGATCTTGCGGCGCTCGCGTAGGAGATTTTCGACATCGGACTGCACCTTCGCGGTGGAGACGCCGTCGCGCGCCGAGATGATGATCTGCGGCACGTTGCTGTTGCCGCTGATGCGCCGCTGAAACACCTTGACCGGCATGATGACGACATCATCCTGGTCGTTGCCTATGCCGGACTGGCCGCGCTTGGCCAGCACGCCGATGACGGGGCACGAGACCTTGCCGACGCGGATCTGCTGGCCCGTGGGGTCGGCGCTGCCGAAGAGCTGCGAGCGCACCGTCTCGCCGATAATGCAGCGCGCCTGGCCGCGTTCCTCGGCAGGGGTGAAATTGCGGCCGAGCGCCAGGTTCCAGTCCTGCGCGATGAAATAATCGTTGGTGGTGCCGGAGACGCTGGTGGAATGGTTCTGGCCGCCGAAAATCACGGTCGCCGTCGACTGGTTGAGCGGCGCCACGGCCCTGAGGCCGCCGATCTGGTCGCGGATGGCCGCGACGTCCTTGACGCTGAAGCGCTTAGCCTCGGAGCTCGCCCGGCCGGGGCCGAACTGGCCGGGACGGACGAACAGCATGTTGGTGCCGAGCCGCGACAGCTCGGTCGAGACCTGCGCAGTCGTGCCGTTGCCGATCGTCACCAGCGCGATGACGGCGGCAACGCCGATGACGACGCCGAGCAGGGTCAGGAACGAGCGCAGCATGTTGCGGCTAATGGCCCGCAGCGCCAGCTTCAGCGTCTCAAAGAACATGATCCGCCCTCCTCCGGTGCTCGACTTCCGTCTCCAGCTTGCCGTCGACGAAACGCAGCAGCCGCTGCGCATAGGCGGCGATATCGGGCTCGTGGGTGACCATGACGATGGTGATGCCCTGCTCGCGGTTCAGCCGGGTCATCAGATCCATGATCTCGACGCTGGTCTTGGTGTCGAGATTGCCGGTGGGCTCATCGGCGAGCAGCAGCGCCGGCTCGGTGACGATGGCGCGGGCGATGGCGACGCGTTGCTGCTGGCCGCCTGACAGTTCCTGTGTCTTGTGATGCTCGCGCCCGGTCAGGCCGACCAGCGCCAAGGCTTCGCGGGCCCGCTCGCGCCGCTCGCGCACCGCCATGCCGCGATAGATCAGCGGCAGCTCGACATTCTCGACGGCCGAGGTGCGCGACAGCAGGTTGAAGCCCTGAAAGACGAAGCCGAGCATGTGGCGGCGCAGCAGCGTCAGCTGGCTGCGATCGAAGCCGCTGGTCGGGATGCCTTCGAAGATGTAGTCACCGGCGCTCGGCACGTCGAGGCAGCCGAGAATGTTCATCGCCGTCGATTTGCCGGAGCCAGACGGCCCCATGATCGCGACGAATTCATGGGCGTTGATCGCAAGATCGACGTGGTCGAGCGCGCGGATCGCCGCCTCGCCCTCGCCATAGACTTTCGAGACCTGTCTGAATTCGATGAGCGGCGGGCTTGCCATCCGTCTCTCCGCCTAGTTCGCACGCGCCGTGGCGTCGATCACCAGTGCGTCGTCTTGCTTGAGGTCGCCGGAGACGACCTGGGTGAACTGGCCGTCGGATGAGCCGACCTGGATGACAACAGGCACTGGGCGGCCGTTGCGCAGCACCCAGACTCGGCGCTGCGTGCCCGTCAGCGCCGAACCGGCATTGTTGTTGCGCTGGCGTTGCGGGCCGAAGATACCGAAAATGCCGCGGCCGCGCCTTTCCGCCTGCGCAGGCGCATAGCGCAAGGCGGCGTTCGGTACCATCAGCGTGTCCTTGACGGCCTCGACGGTGACATCGGCCGTCGCCGTCATGCCGGGGCGCAGCAGCAGATCGGCATTGTCGACGGATAGTACCGCCTTATAGGTCACGACATTGTTGACCACTTCGGAGGCGAAGCGGATCTGCTCGATCTCGGCGGGAAAGGTCCGGTCGGGATAGGCGTCGACCGTGAACTTCGCCTTCTGGCCGACGGCGATCTGGCCAACATCGGCCTCGTCGACATCAACCTGCAGCTCCATCTTCGTCAGGTCCCCGGCGATGGTGAAAAGGATCGGGGCCGAAAGCGAGGCTGCGACCGTGGCGCCCGGATTGACGGAGCGGGTGAGGATGACGCCGTCGATCGGCGATATGATCTTCGCCTTGGCGAGATTGACTTCGGCGAGCTGCAGGTCGGCCTCCGAGGCCAGGACCTCGGCCTCATTGATCTGTTTGGCGGCGACGGCGGAATCATATTTGTAGCTGGCGTCATCGAGGCTCTGCTGGGTGGAGACGTTGCTCCTGACCAGGCTCTTCAACCGCTCCAGCGAGGTGCTTGCCGATTGCATATCGGCATTGGCCTTGACGACGTTCGCCTTGGCCGAATTGAGCTTGGCGCGCGAGCTCTTCAGATCCGCCTCGAGCTTGTTCGTATCGAGAAGAGCGAGCACTTCGCCTGACTTGACTATGCTGTTGTAATCGACATTGACGTCGCGGACCGTGCCGGAAAGCTCGCTCGATATATCCACCTGCTCGGTCGGCTGTACCGAGCCGGTGGCGGTGACGAGCACCGTCAGGTCGCCGCGTTTTACCGGCTGGGTGGCATAGCTCAATTCGCTTTGCCCACGTCCCAAATAGAAATAAGCGGCGACTGCTGCGGCAGCGATGAGGATCAGCAGGATGATCAGGCGTCCGCGCCAGCGGCTGCGCTTGCCTTGCCGTCCCGATGCGGCCAGAACCGCTGCGAGATCGGATGCTGCGCCTGTCTTTGCTCCGGTTTCGCTGCTGCTTACGATTTTGTTCATGTCGTCCTCAATCAGTCAGTGGCCGCTTGCGGCCTCTGCGGCGAAATAATCACAACGCAGATGAACCGGCGATTAGCGTTGCCGCCGAACTGGCACGGAATCCGGTTGGGTGAAATGAAATATTGGTAAGAAAAGTCAAGTTTCGGTGCGCTTGCTCCCGATGGCGACGCCCTTTAGCAGCCGTCAATCCGCATCCTCGGCAAATTGGCCGGCGCCTGGCAAAGGATGCAGCCACGGTTCCCGCCGCTTGATCCAGACTTCATGGCTAGGCACAAGGTCGGTCGGCGCGCTATCGAGGGATCCCAGGCGGATTTCCACCGCCGCCTCCTGCAGGCAGAAAAGCCTGCTGCCACAAACGGGGCAGAAGCTGCGGCCTGAAAAGGTGGCGATCTCACCGCTGTAGGAAAAAGCCTGGCGCGGCCAGACCGCGAAGACGGTGAAGGCGGAACCACTCGTTTTGCGGCAATCGGCGCAGTGGCAGAGGCCGACGCGAAGCGGCTCGCCTTCCACCCTGTAGGCGACCGCCCCGCAAAGGCAGCTTCCGGTTCGTATCTCCATAGCGCCCGTCAGGCGTCGAGATTAGTCGGCAGGCCCGGCGGGCGCCGCTTTGCCGCCATTAACAGGTCGAGTTCGGTGGCCGACGGGCCGAACTTGTCGTAGAGGCGCTTTGCCTCCTTGTCGTCCAACCGGTATTTCCTGGCAAATTCGCCGATGCTATAAGGGCGGCCACGCAACACTCTCCGCGCCGGGGTCGCCGTATTCGGTGCGTCGGTCATGGTTTTCTCCTTTTCGTCAGGTATCCCTTAAGCTAGAGCGACCCGTCGATTTGGAAAGAGCCGGCGAGCCGTATCAAGGCTTTCCGGCGTGGATGGATGCGGTTGTTTTCCTGCAACCTTTTTCGCCGACATGCGCATTTTTTGATCGAGGTTGCGGGCCGCGCCAAGCAGACGCAGCGGTGCCAGCCTGTGCTGCGTGCCGCACAAAAACTCTAACGTGCGGATACAAGGGGCTGCCTGAGCAGGCCGACGACAACCGTGAGCGCGTCCCGGGCTTCGACGTACGCTCGGCGCGATCAAGGAACAACGATTGCCATGGTTAGAAAGCCGCTTTCTCGAAGGTATTCGACGAGTTCGGAAAATGGGATCATGGCGATGGTGAAGAGAGAATCTCTTGATGTCACCAGCAGCGCCCGGTTGGAAATCGCCGGAGCCTGCCCCCACTCAAAATTGGAGAAATTGGGCCAGAACAACGGTGTGCGCCTGGCGTATTCCGCATATGGCTCGGCGAAGAGGTGAGACAGATATACGGCCTCCCGCTTCGCCGTATATCTGAACACAAGATAGGCGAGCAGCGTGAAAATTCCGGTGAAAAGCAGACTCCCAAACACCAGGCAGACACCGCTGATCATGCAGAGCGAAAAGAGATAAAGAGGGTTGCGCGTGATCGAATAAGGTCCCTCGGTCACAAGCGCGGAATTCTTTCGACCTCCAATATAGATGGTCGACCAGATCCGTCCGATTATGCCAAAGGCGATCAACAATGTACCGAACTGAGCGAGCAGGGTCAGAAAAAGGCTTTCAGATCCAAGGCCCGGATGCGCGATGAGCTGGAAGGTGACGAAAGCAACGGTCAGCACCCAAAAAGCAAAAATTCGCCGCTTCTGCTTGAAAGGGCGGTCGGAGGAAGTCGTATAAGCCATCAATATTTTCCGTTCTCTATAAAGTCTTCGAAACGCTCTGCAGGCTGTGCCTCAGAGCGAGGTTGAATTCGGGGGTCGAGACAACAATCAGCTATCCGCAATCCCTCTGTTTGCAGGGATGCTTTTCCTGAGCGCGCCACTCCTTGACGAGTTGGCGGCGGTTTCCCGGATAATGATCGTCCAGGAAACTGACGGTCATGACGTGGTCAGCTTGGAAGATGCGAAAGTCGCCCTGCAGTTCGCACCAACCTGCGATAAATCGCTGTGAATCAATAAATCCCAGCATGATTGGCCATATGGTCCTTTCGGCCACGGCCCCGCTTTGATCTTTGTGCGTGATGCTTATCTTTCGCTGCTCGCGCATCGCTCGCCTGACCTGCGCCAGATCAACAACCGATGAACCTTTTTCAGAACGACCAACAAAGAACGTATTATCGTCCAAGCCCCGTCGCAGGTCGGGGGGGAGCACACCCCCGATTTTTGCGAGCGCGTTTTGAACAGCGTGCGCCAAAGCATCGTCTGTGTGCCGACTAACCCACTGCGCGCCAGCGACAAGCGCCTGGATCTCTTCTTCCGTGAAAGACAGAGGCGGCAAAAGGAAGCCCGGCTGCAGTAGGTAGCCGACCCCGGGCTCTCCATCGATATCGGCGCCCATGGCCTGCAGCGTCACGATGTCACGACGGATGGTCCGCAGCGAAACGCCGAGCTCGCGCGCAAGCGTCAAGCCGGCCACCGTTCCGCGGTGACGACGAAGAACTTGCATCAGGTCAAATAATCGATGGCTTCGTGACACGCTCACTCCATCACGACGAGGGCTTTTCCGGCGAGCTTCCGTCCGGACTCAAGAGCCGTGATGAGTGGAATCGCTTCGCTGAGAGGCACGATCTCGGCGATCGGAAGGCGAAGATTTTCGTCCTTGGCGGCACGAGCGAGTCTATCGAGAATCTCGGACCTCGGTGTGCACACCACAACCTTCAGTCTTCGGTTGAACATCGACCGAATGAATTTCCCCGGCGTGGGATTGAGGTCGACGAACCGGCCATTCTGACGCAAGAGCCCAAGCCCCACGGCGTCCGTCATTGTCGCAGCCGTGTCGTAGACCACATCGAAACGCTCGCGAACCGTCGACAAATCAGTTGTCCGATAGTCGAACACGGTTTGAACGCCGAGGGCCCGCGCCCGTTCCGTCGCCACCGCGCTGCAACTGCCCGAGACCTTAGCGCCCAGAATCTGCGCGATCTGCACAGCCGCTTCGCCCACCGCACCGGTACAGCCATTGATGAAGACGTGCTCGCCGGCAGTCAGCTTCGCTTTGTCGACCAGCCCATTCCAAGAAGTGGCTCCAGGCGTTCCGAGACAGGCCGCCTCCTCAAACGAAACGGTGTCGGGCTTCTGGGCCAAGAAACTGTCCTTAGTGACGACAGCCTCTCCCAGGGCGCCGCTCTCCTTGAACCGGGCAAGACCGAACACGGCATCGCCGATCTTGAAACGCGTCACCCCTTCACCGACCGAAATGACCGTCCCGGAAATATCCATCCCCATTGCGCGAGGAAAAGCCCTTCCCGTAACGATCTTCATCCGTCCCGCCCGCAGCTTCCAATCGATGGGATTGATCGCTGCAAACTTGATCTTGACTGCCACTTGTCCTTTACCCGGCGAAGCCAGTTCGAACTCCTCGAGCCGCATGAGATCGGGGCCGCCGTACTGGTGATATTGAATGCGTTTCATGGTGGTCATTCTTCCTGTTTTGCTGAAGGCACGATTGTGACGGTGGCAACCGCCGCGAGCCCGGGCAGCGCCAGCGGCCCGATGACCAGGCGACCTCCCTGCCCGCGCTTGACGGGGATGCTTGGGGATCGCATGGACATCCGCGGAGGCAATTTCCGGCGTCGCCGCGAAGTCTGATGACCATGGCTTTCCTGAATTCCGTCACGTCGATGCAGGTTAGACCACCACGGTGCCAGATTCTGGCACCATCGTTGGTGTGACGTCGTCCGCTTGGAGATCTAGCGGCCGAGCAGCGATCTTCGGGAGGGATTGCCGCGATCGGTCACGGCAATCCACACCCATCAGGAGCGGCTGTTCATGCGCTCGAACAGGGCTTCGCCCATCCGGCGCGTGTCCGCGGAGATGCCGACGAGGATCTCATTCTTATCCGCTTCAAGCTGCGCCAGCGCATCGGCAGCGAACTCTTCCGAGGAGACCATCATGCGGCTTGCTGTGCCTTCGCTGCGCGTACCACCGCCGAGAGCGGTATCGACGATCGGTGGCGCGAGTTCGATCACCCGAATTGCTGTGGATTTCAACTGATGGCGCAGGCTGAGCGTAAAGGAGTGGATCGCGGCCTTGGTGGCGCAATAGACCGGCACATCGGCCATCGGCGAAAAAGCGAGGCCCGAGCTGACGTTGATGATGAACGCATCCTCTTGCTGCCTCAAGGTGGCGAGCAGCTCGGCGATCAGATGGATCGGCGCCGTCAGATTGATCGCCACTTCCTGATCGAGAGTGTCGATCGCCGGATCACTATTGAAATCACGCCGATGCTGAACGCCGGCGTTGTTGACGATGATATTGAGGGCCGGATGGTCCGCCTTCAGCCATTCGACCATTGAATGGCGGCTCTCGCCGTTGGCAACGTCGCAAATGCGGGTGATCAGCGCAGGCACGTCCTCCTGTGCCTTCCGGAGCGCGGCTTCGCTTCTACCGCAAATGATGACGTGATTGCCCTTTTCGGAAAGGCGCCGCGCGAGCGCAAAACCGATGCCGGTTGCGCCGCCAGTAATGAGAATTGTGTTTCCTGTGAGCTTCAAGGTCGTCCATCCTTCCAACAGTTGAGAAGGCGCGCCGACGATGACGTGGTTATCAGCGGACACACCTTTGCGACCGGCAAGCCGGTCTCAGGTGTCGCGGATACCCTTGGAGGGAGAATTGCCGTCCCTTGAGACGGCGACCGGGCTACCATCCGGTCAGCACTCTTTCGACGGGCCGTTCGTAGCAGAATGCCGATCGAACCGCAATCGGACGCCCATGTTCCGGTGCGCCGAGTTACGCCGCCTACTGATGTGAGCAAGGACGGATGTCCGTTTAAACCATCTCCCAGCCGAGCGCCGTAAGAGCAAAAGGCTTTCGTAGTAGACCGAAACTCTGCCTGTGACCGGCCGCATTGATGATTCATGCTCATAAGTTCATGCGAATTGTGGCGCCTAATCATGGCTGGGCGCGCACCCTATATTCAGAGGATAAGATCGAGAAGCAGTATGAAGGCTGCGGCCGACACAAGCGGAGAGCGAAGATGAACTGGTCGGATAACGAACTCAGCGAGATCGATCAGGCCGACGATCTGAAAATCGCACCGTTTCGCGAAGATGGCGCCACCTATGGCACTCCGACCTGGATCTGGGAGGTTGTCGTCGATGGCGCCCTCTACGTGCGCGGCTACCATGGTCAGAACTCCCGTTGGTATCAAGCCGCGGTCCACCAGAAGGCCGGCCGGATCATTGCTGCCGGCATGACGCGCGCGGTCGCCTTCGAGCCTGTCGTCGGCCCGATCAACGATCGCATCGATGACGCCTATCGCGCCAAATACGGCAAGAGCCAGTATCTCGCGCCAATGGTCAGCGCCCGAGCACGCGCGGCAACCGTCCGGATCACGCCGCGTGAGGAAACTGCCTGATGGCGGTCCGATCCGGATGGCGTCGTCGGTAGCCATCCAAACCAACTCGAGGAAGGAGATGCAAGATGATCAAGCGCAGATTGGGCCAGGGCCTGGAGGTCTCCGCTTTGTCGCTAGGCGCCATGGGCTATGGCAAGGCCCGCGAGCTCCCCGACCGGGCCGAGATGATCGACCTGCTTCGCACCGCCGTCGAACGCGGCATGGATTTCTTCGACACCGCTGAAGTCTATGGCCCCTGGACGAACGAGGAGATGGTGGGCGAGGCACTTGCCCCGGTTCGCGACAAGGTCAAGATCGCAACGAAGTTCGGCTGGGACATCGACCAGGAGACGGGCGCGCACCGCGGTGGTGTCAACAGCAAGCCGGCGCAGATCCGCCGCGCCGTCGAGGGCAGCCTGAAACGTCTGCGCACCGACCATATCGATCTTTATTATCAGCACCGGGTCGATCCAGACGTGCCGATGGAAGATGTGGCCGGGACGGTCAGCGAGCTGATCGCCGAGGGCAAGGTGCGGTGGTTCGGTCTGTCCGAAGCGGGTGCCCAATCGATACGCCGGGCGCATGCGGTGCAGCCGGTGGCCGCGTTGCAAAGCGAATATTCCTTGTGGACCCGCGAGCCGGAGGCCGAAATCATTCCGACGATCGAGGAGCTCGGCATCGGGCTCGTGCCTTTCAGCCCTCTCGGCAAGGGATTTCTGACCGGCAAGATCGACCTCAACACCACATTCGACAGTTCCGATATCCGAGCGGGAATCCCCCGCTTTTCCGAAGAAGCGCGTCTTGCCAATCTCAAGCTGGTCGAGCTGACCGGCAAGATCGGCGAGAAGCATGGTGCGACGCCGGCCCAGGTCGCGCTAGCCTGGCTGCTGGCGCAGAAGCCCTGGATTGTTCCGCTGTTCGGCACACGCAAGCTCGAACGGTTCGAGGAGAATATCGGGGCGCTGAAGGTCACCTTGGACAAGGCCGATCTCGATGAGATTGAGCAGACCAACATCGTCATTCAGGGAGCTCGTTATCCCGAAGAAATGCTGCGTCGATCCGGTCTCTAGCGGCACATTCCACAGCAACCTGCTTCGACGCTGACGATGAGCGCATTGCGGCTTTCGTCGTCCGCCGTTGCAGGCCCATTCCAGGCGATGCCGGAACAACCCAGTTGGAAGGATATCATCATGAAACGAATTTTGGCCGCCACGGCAATCTCGCTCACGATGGGCGAGCCTCTCATGGCCCAGGAAGGAAGTGGAGGCGGGGCCATGCCGGCAAGTACTTCATCATTGTCGGTCAGCGACATCCAGTCCGTATCGCCGGCTCTTGGCCGATACGCTGAAGAGGACGTGCTCGGAAATCTGTGGCAGCGGCCGCAACTGTCACGCCGCGATCGCAGCATCGTCACTCTGGCCGTGCTGATCGCCCGAAACCAGGCAATCGATCTGAAGCACTACGTCGACATCGCTCTCGACAGCGGGGTGAGCCCGACGGAGGTCTCCGAGATCATCACGCATCTGGCTTTCTACGCGGGCTGGTCGAACGCGATGTCGGCAGTCGCCGCGACCAAGGACGTCTTCAAAGACCGGGGCATCACCGCCGACCAGCTGCCTGCGGCCGCTCCGCAACTGCTGCCGCTCAACGAAGAGGTCGAGCGCCAACGCGCCACCGGCGTCGAGAAGAATGTCGGTCCGATCTCTCCGGGGCTGGTGCAGTTTACGACTGACCCGCTGTTCCTCGATCTCTGGCAGCGGCCGGGCCTTGCACCGCGAGACCGCAGCCTTGTGACGGTCAGTTCGCTGATCGCATCGGGCCAGAGCGCCCAGATCACCTATCACCTCAACCGCGCCATGGATAACGGCCTGACCGCCGACGAAGCCGGTGAGGTCGTTGCCCATACGGCCTTCTACGCCGGCTGGCCGAACGCCTTCTCTGCGTCGTTGGTTGTCGGAGAAGTGCTGCGCAGCCGGGCGAAGTGAAGCTCCAGCCTGCAGCAAAAGCACGCCGGTCCGGCGCAAAGGGTTCCGACGTTCTTGCTGCTCCAAAGCTCCAAGGCTTCATTGCTACCATTTCATAGGCAGGCGTTTATGATGAGCGTCGGTCTATGAGGAGGAATCATCAGTGGAGCGCCAGAATATCAACGACCTGATGGTGTTCCTGGTGGTTGCGAGGGAGCGCAGTTTCACCAAAGCCGCAGCCAAGTTCGGCGTCTCGCAGTCGGCGCTGAGCCATACGCTCCGTCAGCTCGAGCAGCGGCTGGGCGTGCGGCTGCTGACGAGGACGACGCGCAGCGTCTCACCGACCGAGGCAGGCGAGCGGATGCTGCAGAGCATCGGTCCGCTTTTCGACGAGATCGGATCTGCGCTCGATGGGCTCAACATTCTTCGGGACCAGCCGGCGGGAACCGTCCGGCTGACCGCCGGCGACTACCAGATCCAGTGCTACATATGGCCGAAGCTTCGAACCTTTCTCCAACAATATCCCGACATCAGGCTCGAACTGGACGTGAACTATGGTCTGCAGGACATTGTCAGTGAAGGCTACGATGCCGGCGTGCGCTTCGGCGAACAGATCGCCAAGGACATGATCTCGGTGAGGATCGGGCCGGATGTTCGCTTCGCGGTCGTCGCCGCAGAATCCTATTTTGCCTCACGCGATATTCCAAGGCATCCGAAGGACCTCATGCAGCACAGGTGCATCAATCTGCGCCTGCCCACCTATGGCGGCCTTTATGCCTGGGAGTTCGAAGAGAACGGCCGCGAGATCAAGGTTCGGGTGGACGGACAGCTGGTCTTCAACACGATCTACAACGTTCTCGAGGCGGCTCTCGACGGCTTCGGCTTTGCCTATGTCCCGGAAGATATCGCCAAGCTCCATCTCGGAACTGGTCGCCTCCACCGGTTTCTGGAAGATTTTTCGCCCTATTGGGAGGGCTTCCATCTCTACTACCCGAGCCGACGCCAGTCCTCGCCCGCTTTTTCCCTTCTCGTGAACGCGTTGCGTTATTCAACGTGAGCGGCTGCGGACGACACCGTGGCGAGCCGCTTTTTGCACTGTTGCGCGGCTCCTGCGGAAATGAAGCGCAAACGGCGGCCATCTCGTCTCTGACGGCCAGCGGCATGTTCAGCCCCGCCTATTTGCGGCAAGCGATCGATGCGGTCGGCGTGGACCGCATCCTGTTCTCGACAGACTACCCATACCAATATCGCCCCGGAGGCGATGCGCGGCGATTTGTCGAAGGTCTGGAGCTCGATGCGGCCCATAAGGCAAAGTTCGCGCATGCGAATTGGGAGCGCCTCACCGCAGGCCGCTTGCTCGCCTGATCTCGGCAGAAAGCTCCCGTTCGTGAGGCAGACTCATAAGGTCTTGCAATTTGCCGCCGGTAATCCTTTCCGATGCGTGACCCATTTACTCACGTGAGCGATCCACTGCTTCGCCCCTGAGCACCGGTCCCAGCATCGACTATTCCGGCTGACGGACTACTGAAGGCGCGGAGCCGCGAGTCAAGAACCCGTTCAAGCTGTTGTTGGTGGAGCGGACGCTCAGCGACGTGATAGCGCAAGCGAGGACTGATCCATGAAGTTCGACACACCTGCAGGACCGAACCCGATTGACCGGATGACCGTTGTCGGCCAGCCTCACAACCGCTTCGAGGCAGAGCTCAAGACGACTGGGACGGCGACTTACGCCTACGAATATCACAACGTCGCACCAAACGCCGCCTACGGCTATATCCTTGGCGCGGCAATTGCCAAGGGCCGGATCCCATCGATCGACACTCGGCGCGCCGAGGCCGCGCCCGGCGTGCTGGCCGTCATTACTCACCGCAATGCCGGTCCACTTGGTGTCGGAAAATTTTATGTCCAGCGCATGTTGGCTGCCCCTGATGTCGATCACTACCATCAGCCTGTTGCAGTCGTGGTGGCCGAAACCTTCGAACAGGCACGCGCGGCTTCCTCGCTGATCCGCGTCGACTACGCTCGCAGCCCGGGCCGCTTCGATCTCGCCGAGCAACTGGACAGCGCGCCGGTTGCACCGCAGATGGAGTTTGGTGGACCGACCGAGACGCAGGTCGGAGACTTCGACCAGGCTTTCGCAGCCGCGGAGGTGAAGGTTGACGAGACCTATACTGTTCCCGACCAGGCGCATGCAATGATGGAGCCGCATGCGACGATCGCGACCTGGGATGGCGATCGGGTGACGTGCTGGACCTCAATTCAGCAGATGGATTGGGGAACCCGCGATCTCGGACTCATTCTCGGCATTCCGCGCGAAAACGTTCGGCTGATCTCACCCTTCATCGGCGGCGGCTTCGGCGGCAAGGGCACGGTGCAGTCAGATCTGGTGCTGGCGGCCGTTGCCGCGCGCATGGTGCGGCGACCGGTGAAGATCGCGCTTCAACGTCCGATAATGTTCAACAATACGATCCATCGGCCGAAGACGATCCAACGGATCCGGCTCGGCGCCTCGCGCGACGGGAGGCTGACGGCGGTCGGGCATGAGAGCTGGTCGGGCAATCTCGCCGGCGGCCGCACCGAGCCGACCACCCTTTCGACACGGTCGCTCTACGCGGGAGCGAACCGGATGACAGCTGTCCGGCTGGCGACGCTCGACCTGGCCGAGGGCAATGCCATGCGCGCGCCGGGAGAGGCGCCCGGTTTGATGGCGCTCGAGATCGCCATGGACGAGATGGCAGAGAAGCTCGGCATGGATCCGGTCGAGTTCCGCATCTTGAACGATACCCAGGTGGACCCGGAAAATGCCGATCGGCCTTTTTCCTCGCGTCCCTTCGTTGAATGCCTGCGCACGGGCGCCGAACGCTTCGGATGGAGCATGCGCAAAAATGAGACAGGTCAAGTCCGCGATGGTGACTGGTTGATCGGCATGGGCATGGCGGGTGCGATCCGCGGGGCACCGATTTCAAAGGCCGGAGCGCGGGTTCGTCTCGATCGCCAGGGCATGCTGACAGTCGAGACCGACATGACGGACCTTGGCACCGGCAGCTACACGATCGTGCAGCAGACGGCGGCCGAGATGATGGGTCTGCCAATCGACCACGTAGTGGCAAAGCTCGGGGATTCGAGCTTTCCGGAGACGCCGGGATCTGGAGGACAGCAGGGTGCGCCTTCGGTCACCGCAGGCGTCTATGCTGCCTGCACGAAGCTGCGAGCGGTGGTCGCCCAGCGTCTGGGCTTCAACGCCGCAGAGGCTGAGTTCATTGGCGGTGAGGTTCGGTCCGGAAATCGAAGGGCGCTGCTCGCCAGCGCTGCCGCCGATGGCGATCTCGTCGCCGAAGACGTCATGGAATTCGGCGATCTGGCGAAGCGCTTCGCGATCCAGACCTTCGGGGCGCATTTTTCTGAGGTCGGCGTCGACGTCTGTACCGGCGAAATCCGCGTTCGCCGCATGCTCGCAGTATGCGCCGCCGGCCGCATCCTCAACCCCAAGACCGCGCGCAGCCAGGTGATCGGCGGGATGACAATGGGGATCGGGGCGGCCCTGATGGAAGAGATGGTGGTCGATAAGAGATCCGGCTTCTTCGTCAATCATGATCTCGCCGGCTACGAGGTTCCGGTCCACGCCGACATCCCTCATCTCGAGGCCGTGTTCCTCGACGAAGTGGATCCAGCGATATCGCCGGTGAAAGCGAAAGGTGTCGGGGAACTGGGACTGACTGGTGTCGCGCCGGCCGTCGCAAATGCGGTCTACAACGCAACAGGCGTGCGGGTGCGACAATATCCGATCACACTGGAGAAATTGCTCGATCGGTTGCCTCATCGCGAGTGATAGTCCCGGCGAATGACTAGAGCTCTCAAAGGACATCAGGATAGACGCCGACCATCCTCGCCGAAGAGGTGCAGCACGTCGGGGTCGAGATGCAGCGGCAGGCCATCGCCCGATTTCATGCGCTGCTGGCCGGCAAAGACCGCAATCAGTTTCTTCCCGCCTGCGTCGGCGTGGACGACGGTCTCCGAGCCCAGTTCCTCGACAAGAGTGACGCGGGTATCCAGTCTGCTCACTGAACCCGCATCGGCAAGGGTGATGTGTTGGGGGCGGATGCCGATGCTGACCCTTTCGCCCGCTGGGCGTGCCTCCTTGGCAACCACGGAAAGACGATGGCCGCCGACGGTTTCGACCTCAGCGAAACCGTCCTCGTGACCGACAATCGCACCTTCGAGAAAATTCATGTGCGGCGCGCCGATGAAGCCGGCGACGAAGCGGTTGGCCGGCTTATTGTAGAGTTCCAGCGGTGTTCCCACCTGCTCGATCCTGCCGCCTCTCAGCACGACGATGCGGTCGGCCAGCGTCATTGCCTCGACTTGGTCATGGGTGACGTAGATCATCGTCGCCTTCAGGCGGGCGTGAAGGGCCGCCAGTTCGGCACGCATGCTGACCCTGAGTTCGGCGTCGAGATTGGATAGCGGCTCGTCGAGCAGGAAGGCATCCGGCCGCCGCACGATGGCGCGGCCGATCGCCACGCGCTGGCGCTGGCCGCCGGAGAGCTGGCCCGGACGGCGCTGCAGGAAAGGTTCGATCTCCAGCATGCGCGCGGCGTCGGTGATGCGCGCTTCGATTTCGGCTTTCGCTACCTTGGTATTCTCGAGACCGAAGGCGAGGTTTTCCCTGACGCTCATATGCGGATAGAGCGCATAGGACTGGAAGACCATGGCCAGGCCGCGATCGGCTGCGCTGATAGCGGTAACATCCTTGCCGTCGATGGCAATGCTGCCGGCAGTCGGCTTATCGAGGCCGGCGATCAGGCGCAGCAGCGTCGATTTTCCGCAGCCGGATGGGCCGACGAAAGCGACGAACTCGCCGTCGTTGACATGAAGCGAGACATCGCGAATGACCTCGACGGCGCCGAAATTCTTGACGATGTTCCTGAGCTCGAGCCCGCTCATGCACTCTCCTGTTTCTTATATTAAGATTGGCCTATTTGAGCCCCGAGCCGGCAATGCCCGTCGTGATGAAGCGCTGCAGGAAGACGAAGATCAGCACGACCGGGATCATCGAGACGACGGTCATGGCGAGGATATAATGCCATTGCACATTGAGCTCGCCGGCATAGACGTTGAGGCCGACTTGCAGCGTATAGAGTTCCTTGCGCGAGAGCACGATCAACGGCCAGAGGAAGTCGTTCCAGCGCCAGACGACCGAGAAGATTGCCAGCACGGCGAGAGCCGGCGCCGACAGCGGCAGGATGATACGCCAGTAGATCTGCCATTCGCTGGCCTTATCCATACGCGCGGCATCGAGCAATTCGTCGGGGATCGTCAGCATGTATTGCCTGAGCAGGAAGACCCCCGTCGGGGTGGCGACCGTCGGCAGGATGACACCCCAGAGGCTGTCGAAGAGGTTCAGCGTGCCGATGACGGAATAGAGCGGCACGACGATGACCGAGAGCGGCACCATCAGCGTTGCCAGGATCATCAGCATGACGGCGGTGCGGCCGGGGAACTGGTATTTCGACAGCGCGAAGGCGGCCATGGAATTGACGAGCAGCGTAATAGCCGTCGCCACGACGGTGACGAAGACGGAGTTGCGCAGGAACAGGAAGAAATCGAAGCGCTGGAACGGTTCGGTGTAGTTGCCGCCGGCGAATTCGACCTGACGCACCGGTGTGCGGTCCTTGATATTCGCCTTGACGATTTCACCCGGCTGTTTCGGATCGACCATCTGGCCGATGATGCCGATGCGGCGGACTTCGGCAAGCACGCGGGTGCTGCCATCCGGCATCGCGACATTATAGAGCGGCAACGGCTTGTCGTAGCCCGGCACCACGGCCTGCTCGGTGACATAGGGCAGGAAGGACGGCGGGAATTCGGCAAGGGCCGCCGGCGTCTTGAAGGAAGAGAAGACCAGCCAGACGGCGGGGCCGAACATCAGGAAGACGCCCGAGATCAGCCAGATCCAGGTGACCACATCGGTCCAGTGCCAGCCGCGGCCGCGGCGGCGGAGCAGGAAGGCAGAGACTGCGCTCATTGGCGTGCTCCCTTCTTCTCGTTGCGGCTACTGACGCCGAGCTGGACCAGGGTCAGGATGACGAGCACGATGCCCATCAGGATCGAGGCGGCCGAAGCCAGTCCCGGATTGCGCAGCGAACTCGCAAAGCCGGTCTCGTAGATATATTGGGTGATGTACATGGTGCTGGTGCCCGGTCCGCCGCCGGTGAGCACGAAGACCTCGTCGAAAATCTGCACGGCGCGGATCAGCGCCAAGACCAGCACGACGATGAGGTTCGGCATCAGAAGCGGCAGGGTAATGCGCCGGAAGATGCGGGTCGGACGGGCGCTGTCCATCGCCGCCGCCTCGTAAAGATCGCGCGGGATCGCCTGCAGGCCGGCGAGCAGGATCAGCGCATAAAAGCCCATATGCGCCCAGACCGAGACGAAGACGGCAAAGAAGAAGGCCCAGAAACGATCGCTGAGCCAGGAGAAGGGTTCGAAGCCGAAGGGGCTCAGCGCATAATTCAACAGGCCTTCGCGCTGCAGGATCCATTTCCAGATCAGGCCGACGACGACGGGCGACAGCAGCACCGGGAAGAAGAAGACGGCGCGCCAGAAGCCGCGATTGGAAAGCTCGCGGTTGAGGATCAAAGCCGTTGCGAGCGCTGCGATCAGCATCACTGTGACCTGAAAGACGACGAAGACGGCGGTGTTGCGTACCGCCGCCCAGAACGTGTCGGCGGCACAGGTCGAGGGATCGAGATAGCTGCGGCAATCGAAGAGGATGCGGTACTGGTCGGCGCCGACATAGGTCCTGTTCTGCAGGAAGATGGCGCTGCCGCTCGTCGTCGAATAGATGAAGTTGATGACCAGCGGCAGCAGCACGAAGACGGTGAAGATCAGCATGTTGGGCGCCAGGAAGACGCCCGCCATGCCGTTCAGCCCGGTCAGTTTCTGCCAGGCACGCATGGGAATGTCGACGATCCCCATCACGAGCCGGACAGGCGCCGAGAGCGCCTGCCGCAGACCGGTTCTCGCCGGTGGTTCAGAAGAAGCCGTCTTCGCCGTCATCTGTTCATCCGTCAGTTGCCGGCGACCTTGGCCTTGATGTCCTCGTCGATGCGGGCATAGGCGTCGTCGAGCTTCATTTCGCCGGCGATCACCTGGCTGATGCGGGCGACGATGGCGCTGTAATAGGCATCCGACCACTTCCAGCCCGGCAGCTTCATGGCGGGTGCCGCCGTCTGGCCGGCCGCTTCGACGAAGGCCTTCAGCGCGGCCTGCACATGCGGATTGTCGGTCTTGAAGCTCATCTCGCCGGCGGCGACGCCCTTATGCGCAGGAATGAACAGGCTGCGTTCGGCAAACTCCTTCTGCACGTCGGCACCAGCCAGGTAATCCATCACCTTGGCGACGTCCTTCGGGTTCTTGGTGTATTTGACGGCGACGAGACCGGCGCCGCCCTGCATGCCGGTGCAAGCGGCCGTGCCGCAGGGGCTTCCGGCCATCACCCAGTCGAAATTATCGCCGATCTTCTGGGCAAAGCCCGAGACCTGCCAGCTGCCCGAATAAAGATAGGCAAGGCCGCCATTGATGAAGTCCTCGGCGGCGGAGCGGTAGGTGGTGCCGGCAGCACTGACCCAGACATCCTTGTTGATGGTGCCGTCCTCGTTCCACTTGACGAAGCGGCTGAGGAAGTCCTTGGCGCCCTGGTCGATCGGCGCCGGCTTGCCGTCGGCGGCGATGTAGTTGGCGCCGTAGGAGATGTTCGGGCCTGAGACGCGGTGGCCGGAGCGGTCGATCGCCATGGCGAAGACCTTCTGGCTGTCGGCGACCTTCTTGGCGGCCGCCGCCCAGTCGTCCCAGGTGGCTTTCGGGCCGGGGATCTCGACCCCGGCCTGCTCGAACAGCGTCTTGTTGACGAAGCCGCCGGTCAGCGTCAGCTGTGTCATGAAGCCGGTGATGGCGTTCGAGCCGTCCGGACGCATCCAGTCGGCCTGGGCGCCGAAATTATCCTCCCAATATTTCGCGTCGGTGAGGTAGGGGCGAAGATCGAGCCAGTGCTGGGCAGGCGCCTTCAGATTGGTGAGGCGGGCGATATCCGGCCCCTGCCCGGCTTCGAGCTGCACCGGCAGCTGTTCCTTGACGACGTCGTAGGAGACCTCGTCGAGGATGACGTTGACGTCGGGATTGGCCTTGGAAAAGCGCGAGAGCAGATCCTTGATCACCTCGCCTTCGCCGCCATCGGAATACCACATGATGCGCACGTCGCCGGCATGGGCGGCAACGGAACTCAACATAATTGCAGCAAAAGCCGCGCCGATCGATTTCATTCTGGTCATTTTCTCCTCCTCTTGACCAATATATTCATGCGGCCGGTCCTCCACCTGCCGGACATGTCGTCTACGAGGCAGCGCGCCGAGGCTGCCTGGCCGGTATCTTCAGATGTACCGCGTCTCCCCGCACCGACCAGTCCGGCGGGCGAAGAATACGGCCCTCGGCGCGCACGGTGCCGTCTTCTTCGAAGACGACCCGGCCATAATCCGGATCGACGACGATAAATGCACCCTCTTCGTCGCGGCGGGCCGAAAGCGCGGCAAAACGCGCCTGCATGCCGTCAAGGCTACCCTCGCGCCCGAGATCGGAGAGACGGACGATCCAGCGGCCGTTGCGGCCGGCCAGACGCAGCTCGATATCCATCGTCGGGCCTTGCTTTACCGGCTCCAGTGCGCCGTTGCCGATCAGCATCGCAATGCCGTTGCCCGAACGGGCGAGCGCCAGATTGCCATCAACCAACTTATCGTCGAAAGCCTCGAGCGGGAACCAGGCATGGGTGAAATCCGGCTGGCCCTCGTGGATCTCGAAATTGAGGATCGCCAGATCGCGATACTGATGCACCCGCGGCAGCGTTCCGCAGCCGCCCCAGAAGCTCGGCCGGCCATAACCGAACTGGATGGTTTCGCCGGGATGATTGATCCAGATCTGCGCTTCCGGCCGGTGACCCAGACGCAGATGCAGCACCGTCTCCTGGTAGCCCCATGCTCCGGGGCGATAATGGGCGATGGTGCCGAGCGCGGTGTCACGGGTCTTATAGTGGTAGAGGGCGGCGAAACGGTTCTCACCCTGGGAAAAGGTCCATTCCTGCGCCTCGTCCGACTGGTGCGCCGCAATCGCCGCAAGCGCTTCGGGAAAACGCAGGCCGTGATCGCGAATGCAGACGGCAAGCTGTGGCAAAGCGTGGACACGCCGGCCGTACCAGCCGCGGCCCCAGAGCAGCCGGGCGATAGCTGACAGTTCGACCGAGCGGCCGGGGCGTAGCGTGTGTTCGTAGGAGCGGCCCTGGCTGCCGGTCAGCATGCCATGATGGGCCGAGCGTGCGACGATCTCCATCAGGCGAACGATGCTGGCACTCGCCCGGTTGCGGATCGTCTCATCCGGCGCGCAGGCGGCCAGCGCCGTCAGCCCCTTGAGATCGATCGGGAAATAGGGAACGGAATTCCATTCGGCCATTTCCCAGCGCTCGAAATGATCGAGCCAGGCGCGGACACGCTCTTCGCCAACCTTCATTTGCTCGGCGCCAGTGCGGCCGGAACGGACGAAGACGGCATCGGGGAACAGCCTGCCGCCGAGATAGGCGGCCGTGTGGAAGAGAAGCGCGTGGTTTTCCGAGAAATACCACTGAACGTCGTTGCCGGGCTCATCCATCCAGTAGCGGTAATTGAGGACGGCGTTCTCGATCCTGTCGCGCAGCGCAGGCGACAGCAGATCGCTCCAGCGCGTATAGGCAAAGAGCAGCGGCACCAGCACGAAATCGGCGCAGTCGTGACAATCCTCGATAACAGGCAGCATGGCCGAGATCATCGCCTCGGTTTCCTCGCCCCCCTGCCCCAGCGCAAGGCGCGCGAAAGCGCAGACCGTGTCGGGCTCCGAATGGGCGGCGACCTCGGCCAGCGCCTCGGCGACGCGGTCCTCAAGGGTGGCGGGTGCCTCGCCCTGTCGCTCAGGATGACAGATCTCGACGCCGAGCGTGCGACCGAGCGAAAGCGTACCTGCTTTGAACGTGATGCGGAAATGGCGGAAATCGGCGGGCATATCAGCCGAGGTTCCGAGCGCAAGTTTCGTTGCTCCCGCTTCCAGCTCGAAATCATAATCGAAGCGCTCGATCGACATGAAGTCGCCTTCGATCTCGATATGGCAGCTCAGTGCCACCGGCAGCGGCGCGGGGCAGAGGATGGTCACGTCTTCGCCCAGATAAGCGGTGCGGTCGAAGCGCATGCCTTCAAGGATCGCCTCCAGCGCATCCGCATCACCGGCGGCGATGGGAACGGGCACTGATGTTTCGACACTAGGCCCTTCGACATAATCCAGCTGGAAATAGAAACGGGCGTCACGCTCGGCGAGATCGTCGAAATAGACGCGGATCTCGTTGGGGCCGGCCGCCAGCTCGACCTCGAAGTCTTGCTGAGCTTCGAGATTGCGCTGGTAAGGCGCCATGAAACCCTGCTCGAGGCCATTGACGAAGAGGATCGCGCCGCCGCAGGTCGACAGCCGAAGCGTGGCACGTCCCGCGGAGCGGGCATCGAGGAAGGTACGCGCCCAGCAGCCGATGCGTGTCGGGCGAAACCAGAAGCCGGAGAGATCGACACGCGGTGAGGCAAAGGGAAGCCACCAGCGGACGGCATCGAATTCGGCTGTCGGCTGCGGCCGCCGGCCGGAGAAGGATTTTTTGAATTCGGTGCGGCAGGGATATTCATGCGGAATGAAGTTCTTCGTCTTGGTGACGAAGAAAAACGGATCCATGCTGCCGTCCATCGGACGGTCGGCGACGTCGTAGCGCTGCTGCCACAGGTCGGCGAGCTGCCAGTAGACGATCGGGCTAGCCTTGGCCGTTGCACGGCGGAGATGGGATTGCTGCTCGGCGGTCATGCTTCAGCCCGCTCAAGCCTTGGAACGCCGTGTAAAACGCCGGCGCATGGATTGGCCCTCTAGCCGCATCTTCAAAGCCTCCCTGCTCTGCCGCTCGTCGCGGACTCCTCAGCAACGATTGTGCACAGGCATTCCATTTGCGCAATCTGAAAGATTTTTGCATAGTAACAGGCGGCGAGGAGACGACATGGCGGCGGAAGAGAAAAAAGGCAGGCGCACGCGCCTCGACGACATTGCCGCCAGATGCGGCGTCTCGATCAGCACGGTGTCGCGTGCGCTGGCCGGCGAAAAGGGCGTCAGGCCGGAGATCCGCAAGCTGGTGCTGGAAACGGCAAGTGCGGTCAGCTACGCGCTGCCGGCGAGCGTTGCCGGCAAGAAGGTCATGCTCGTCGCCTCCGGGGCGGCGATGATCGACTATGTCCGCAACCAGTTTACGGTCTACGTGCTCGAAGGATTGAATGCGCGAGCCGCCGCCCTCGGCATCGAACTGGCGATGCGCCCGGTCGCCGACAAGGGGGACGAAGCCCGCGTCGTCGCCGAGATGCGTGACGATCCGAGCTTCGGCGGCATGCTGATCCTGACCGTCGACGAAGAGGAGATGCTGGCTGCGGCCGCTGATCTCGGAAAGCCCGTCGTGCTCGTCAACAGCGACGATCCCTATATGCGGCTTTCAAGTGTTACGCCCTGCAACCGTTCAGCCGCCTTCATCGCCGCCGAGCGGCTGATCAAGGCCGGGCATCAACGCATCCTGTTCATGCTGAGGCCGGGTCGGCGGACGATCGAGCGGCGCCTCGAGGGTTGGCGCGATGCCCTGCAGCACCATGGGCTGACGGCCGATGCCGATCTGGTGCTCGAAGTCGACGACTGGCTGCCGGAACTCGGCGCCGAGGCGGTCACCCGTCTTGTCCGCGAGAAAGGACTCACCTTCACCGCCATCCTGACGGCGGGCGACAGTCTTGCCAATGGCGCGGTGCGCGGCTTGCAGGCGATGGGCTATGCCGTGCCGCAGGACATCTCCGTCATGGGCATAGACGATCTGCCGCAGTCGGCCTTTCTCAATCCGCCGCTGTCGACGGTGCATATTCCGATGCGCGAACTCGGCGCCACCGCGCTCGATCTGCTGCGCGACATGATGCTCGGCCTTGCGGCCCCACGGCGGCGGGTCGAGCTTGCCTGCCATCTCGTCGAAAGGGGTAGCGTTGCAGCCGTCAGGCATGTGCCTGTCGTAACGGAAGGTCGCTGACGAGCCACGGTGGTCGAGGGTATCAAGCCTCGATAAAGCTCGCTTCGAACAGTTCTCGCGCATAGGCATCATGCGTGGTGCCGGCCTGCAGGTCCGCTTTGGTGAGCTCGTCCACGAAACAACCATTCTTCATGATCAGCACCCGGTCGCACATATGGGCGATGACCGCGAGGTCGTGGCTGACGAGAAGATAGGTCAGGCCCTTTTCCTCGCGTTGGTCGGTCAGCAGGTTGAGGATTTCGGCCTGGACCGAGACGTCGAGCGCCGATGTCGGCTCGTCGAGCAACAGGATGGGCGGCGACAGGATCAGGGCCCGGGCGATGGCCACCCTCTGCCGCTGGCCGCCGGAAAGCTCGTGCGGGAAACGGTTTGCGAAGCTCGCCGGCAAACCCACCTGGATCAATGCCTTTTCAACCTTCGACCAGATGTCGGAATGGCCCATGGCGCGCAGCGGTTCCGCAAGGGCGGTGCCGATACGGTGGCGCGGATGCAGGGATCCGTAAGGGTCCTGAAACACCATTTGTGCGAATTTCAGCTCCTCGCGGGAGCGTTTCTTGCCGATCGGTTTGCCGCCAAGTTCGATGTGACCGGTCCAACCGGCCTCCATGCCGGCAAGGCAACGCAGCACAGTCGATTTGCCGCATCCGGATTCACCGACAATGCCGAGCGTCTCCCCCTGGCCGACCTGAAAACTGATGCCCCTGACGACATGGTTGCTTGATTTGCCGGAGGCAAAGACGACATCGAGGTCACGCACATTGATCATTGCGCCGTCTCCAGATCGAGTTTCGTCCTGTCGAGAACCGCAAGCCGGCGAACCGGATTCCTGGGGTCGGGCAGCGCAGCGATCAGCCCGCGGGTATAGGGATGGCGCGCCTCCTCCAGACTGGTCAGTGTTTCCACGATCCGGCCGGCATACATGACGATGATGCGCTCGCAAAAGGCTGCCACCATGCGAATGTCATGGCTGATCAACAGCAGACCGGAATTGTTCTCGCGCACCAGCTCATCGAGCAGCAGCAGCACGTCCTTTCGGACGCTGACATCAAGCGCCGAGGTCGGCTCGTCGGCGATAACAAGCTTCGGCCGCGCCAGCAGCATCATGGCGATCATCACGCGCTGGCCCATGCCGCCCGAGATCTGGTGCGGATAAAGCGCCATGACCCGCTCCGCATCGGTGATGCGCACGCGCTCCAGCATGGCGCGGGCAGCCTCATGCGCCTGTTTCTTGTGAAGACCGAGGTGAAGGCGGGCGGCTTCGGCTATCTGTTTACCGATCGAAAGCACCGGATTCAGCGAATAGCGCGGATCCTGCATGATCAGCGCGATATCCTTGCCGCGCAGCGCGCCCATCTGACGTTCGGTCTTCGACAGCAACGAACTGCCGGCGAGATCCAAACGCTCGGCCGAGACCACCGCGGCCGGCGGCAGAAGCCGCATGATGGCGCGACCGGTCGTCGATTTGCCGGAACCGGATTCTCCGACGATCCCGACGCGTTCGCGCCCGACGTCGAAAGTCACGTTGGAGACGGCGGGCACGGCGCCTCGGCCGAAACGAACGCTCAATCCTTCGACGGAAAGAACGGGCTGCAGATCACGATCTTGCATGGCGAGGATCCAGAATGTCGCGCAGAGCATCTCCGGCGATGTTGAAGGCAAGGCTGGTGAGGAGGATGGCGATACCCGGCATCACGGCAACCCACCAATAATCGAGCATGAACTTGCGGCCGCTGGAGATCATCGCGCCCCATTCCGGCGCCGGCGGCTGGGCGCCAAGCCCGAGGAAGCCAAGGGAAGCGGCCGTCAGGATGATACCCGCCATGTTGAGCGTCAGGCGAACGATGACGGATGGCACGCACATGGGCGCGATATAGAGGAGAAGAATACGCATCGGCGAGGCGCCATAAAGGCGGGCGGCGACCACGTAGTCGGCGTTTCTGACGACAAGGGCCTCGGCGCGCGCGAGTCTCGCGATCGGCGGCCATGCGGTCAACGAAATCGCGATGATTGCCGTGGTCAATCCGGCGCCGAGTGCCGCAGCAAAGGCGAGCGCCAGGATCAGCGACGGGAAAGAGAGAACGATGTCGGTGGCGCGCATCAGCAGCGCATCGGTGCGCCCTCCGAAGAAGCCGGCAACGACGCCGATCAACAGGCCGATCGGCCCGACGATCAGGGAGACCGAAAATACGGTCTGGATGGTGATGCGCGTGCCAAAGATCAGGCGGCTCAAGATGTCGCGGCCGAATTCGTCCGTGCCGGCCAGATGCGCGAGGCTCGGCGGCTGCAAGGCATCACCAAGCCTCTGCACGACCGGATCGTAAGGCGCAAGCAGCGGCGCGAAGATCGCGATCAAGCAAAGCAGACCGAGGATGACGAAGCCTCCGAGACCAAGCGGCTCGGCAGCCAATTTGCGGCCGGCGCGCGCAAACGAAGCCGCGATACGGGTCGACACACTTGGAGGGCGGATCTCTATCTCGCTGCGGATGACATCGCTCATCGGGCCGCCTCCCGCATGCGCGGATCAAAGACGGCGTAAGCGACGTCGGCCAGGAAGTTCAACAACATGAAGATGAATCCCACAATGATGGTGCCGGCGACGATGGCGTTCATATCGCCGATCATCAGCGCGTTGGTCATGTACTGGCCAATGCCCGGCCAGGAGAAAACGATCTCGGTCACGACAGCGCCTTCGAGCAAGCCGCCATAGGAAATGGCAAGGATGGTGATCAGCTGCACCGCAATGTTCGGCAGGACGTGGTGCCAGATCGTGCCGAGGGGGCTCACCCCCTTGGCTCGGGCCGCGATGACATAATCCTGGCTCAACTGCTCCAGGGTGAAGCTGCGCGTCATGCGGGTGATATAGGCCATCGCCGCATAGGCAAGGATGACGGCCGGAAGAATGATATGGCCAAGCGCATTCCAGAAGATTTCCGTCTCGCCCTGCAGCAGGCTGTCGATCAACAACAGCCCGGTGTGCGGCGTGACGAGGCCTTCGTAAAAGACGTCAATCCTGCCCGGCCCGCCGACCCAGTTGAGGCCGGCATAAAAGATGACGAGCCCGACGATGCCGAACCAGAAAACCGGGATCGAATGACCGACGAGCGCGACCACGCGGGCCGTCTTGTCGATGAAGCTGTCGCGAAACAGTGCTGCGACCAGCCCGAGCGGCACACCGACGAAGGTCGAAATGATCACCGCCAGCGTCGCAAGTTCAAACGTCGCCGGAAAGGCTTGAGCGAGGTCTGCAGAGACCGGATTGCCGGTGAGGACGGCGGTGCCGAAATCACCATGCGCCAAACCGTTCAGATAGAGGAAAAACTGCTGGTAGATCGGCAGATCGAGCCCCAGACGCGCCCTCATCGCCGCATAGGCAGCGGGATCGGCGAGCTCGCCGACAATCGCGCCGACCGGATCGGTGGGCAGGATACGGCCGATCACGAAGGTCACACATAAGAGGATGAACAGGCTGACCAGTAAATGCGCCAGGCGTCGGCCAAATTCGGCTACGGAGAGTTCCTTCATGATCGGCTGTCCTGGAGTATTACTGGGTTTCGACCTTGGTCACGTTCTCGAGACGCGTCAGCTGAGACGGGTGGCCGACATAGCCCTCGACCTTGGTGGACAGGACGATCGGTTCAAAGCGCTCGAAGAGCGGAAGCACCGCCGGCTTCTGGTCGACGAACATCTTCTGCATCTGAACATAGAGTTCACCGCGCTTCTTGGCGTCCGGCTCCATGGATGCCTTGGCCGTCAAGGCCGTCAGCTCGGGAATGTCCCAGCCCGAACGCCAGACGAAATTGCCGGCATTGTTGGCTTCCTTCGAGTTGTCGGGATTGGAGGAAAACTGCTCCATCGAGCCGAGGACATTCGGCATATAGGCGCTGGTCTGCGGGATCAGCAAATCGAAATCCCGGGCGCGATGGGCGGCGATGATTTCCGAGCCGTTGCCCTGCTGGATGTCGATCTTGATGCCGATCTGGGCAAGCGATGCCTGGATGGCGGTGGCCAGATCGATGCGCGGCGTTTGCGCGATGGTCTTCAGCGACAGCGAGAAGCCGTCCTTGAAGCCTGCCTCGCTCAGCAGCTGCTTGGACTTTTCGACGTCGAGATGCCAATCGGGATTCGGGATGGCATATTCGAAATTCTCCGGAACGGGAACGTTTCTGGCCCGGCCGTAAGGACCCATGATGGTCTTTTCGATGCCCTTGTAGTCGATGCCATAGGCAATGGCTTCGCGAACCTTCGGGTTGGAGAGGTATTTGTTGCCGGCATTCATCGACAGCACGTAGAAACCGCCCGTCGGAATACGCTGGATAGCAAAGCCCTTCTTGTCCTGGAACGTCGCGAGATCCGAGGCGGTCAGCGCGCTGGCAATATCGATATCGCCGCGTTCGAGCATCAGCCGTTCGACCTGGCTTTCAGGCACATGCCGGACGATGACGCGACGCATCTTCGGCGCGCCGGTCATATAATCCTTGTTGGCATCGAGGATTACCAGTTCGTTCGGAGACCAGCGATTGAGGGTGAACGGACCGGAGCCAGCCGAATGGGTTCGCATCCAGGCGTTGCCGTAGTCGTTGTCGACGGCATGGCTCTCGACCTCGACGCTGTCGACCACGCTGGTCGTCGTCGTCGTCAACCGGTAGAGTAGAAGCTCGGCCGTCACCTGATCGGAGAGATCGATCCGCACCGTCTGGTCGTCGACGGCCTTGACGAGCTTTTCGACATTATCCTTGTCGTAGCCGACGCGCTTGAGGTTGGCGGCGGCGGCCTGGTCCATCTTCAGGAGCCGCGCCAATGAATAGACGACATCCTTCGAGGTGACCGGGTTGCCGGAGGCGAAATTGGCCTTGCGCAGCGTAAAGGTGATGCCCTTGTCGTCAACCTTCCAGCTTTCCGCTAGCTGCGGAAGGATCTTACCATCAGCCGTGCTGGCGACCAGCCGATCGTACAGATTCGACATGATCTCGACCGCCTTGCCTTCGGTCGCCTGCTGCGGATCCAGCGACAGAACCTGCGCCAGCGATGTGCCGACCACCAGTTGGTCCTGCGGGGTGGCGGCCTGCATCTGTGGTGCAGCGATCGTCAGAGCGCCAACGACGGCGCCGACGAACAAGCCCTTAGAAAAATGCTTCATTGTCAGTCCTCCCTAGACTACTATAAAAGACATATTATGTCGCCCGTATGTCGTATTATGATTTATCGAAGTCTGATATGATTTGCAAGACCCGAGCGGGGGACTTGATGCAAAGGGATTGGGGGAACGGACAATGACGACACTCGGCGGTGGCCGGCAAAGACTGGCGCAGCAGGTCATCGATCAGCTGCGGGCGCAGATCGAGACGGGGAAGCTACGGGTCGGCGACCAGCTGCCGACCGAGCCGCAGCTTGAAGCGACATTCGGCGTCAGCCGCACGGTGGTGCGCGAGGCCATTGCCGATCTGAGGTCTGCAGGCTTCGTCAAGCCGATCCAGGGCAAAGGCGTCTTCGTCGCGGACCCGAAGGCGCATTCGGTCCTGTCACTGACGCCGGTGGAAATCAAGAGCATTCCGGAAACCCTGGAATTGCTGGAGTTTCGTATGGCGGCCGAGGGTGAAGCGGCGGCAATCGCCGCCTATCGCCGCACGGCCGAGCAGGAGGCGGCAATCCGTGAGGCCAACCGCAGAATGGCGCACCTGATCGAAACCGGACAGCAAACCGTGGAAGCGGATTACGCCTTCCACATGGCGATTGCCGCCGCCACGAACAACCGATTCTATGTCGATGTCCTGCGCCATTTCGGCCCCAGAGCCATCCCCCGCGGCCAGTTTCCGACGCTGCCTGAGGCCAATGACCGCAGCTATCTTCAGAAGGTCTATGCCGAACATGTGGAAATCCTGTCGGCGATCGCCGATCAGGATCCCGAACGCGCGCGCCAGGCAATGCGGGCCCATATGCTGGCCAGCCAACGCCGCTACCGCATGCTCGCCGAGCAGCAATAGGGCTCGACACTCTTCCAAATTCATATTATGTCATATGACATTATGTAATTTCGAAAGAGACTCAAATGTATCTGGGAACACAGGTCGCAGCGCGGGATGACGACGATTATCGTATCTTCGCGCAACTGGGTGTGAAGCATATCAATGCCGACCCGCCGGGAAAGCCGAGCAGCTGGACGCTCTCCGATCTTGAGCGGCATCGCGACAAGGTCGAAAGCTTCGGCCTCATCCTCGACATGATCCAGTTGCCCCTGCCCTCGCAGCCGATCGAGAAGGCTTCCTATCCCGATATCCTGCTTGCCGGCCCCGAGCGCGACAGACAGATCGACGCCGTCTGCAAGCTGATCGAGAATGCCGCCGCCGCCGGCATTCCTGCGGTGAAGTACAATCTCAACCTGATCGGCATTCCCCGTACGCCGGATGAACCGGGACGCGGCGGATCGCTGAATGCGAGCTTCCGTTGGGACAAGACGGATCAGCAGGCCGAGCCCGGTCTTGCCGGCGTGCTTTCCGAGGACGAAAACTGGGAGCGGATCGACTATTTCCTGGAACGCGTCGTTCCTGTCGCTGCAAGCAACCGCGTCCGGCTCGCCTGCCATCCGCACGATCCCTATACGCCGCCGGGCTATCGCGGCGTCACGCGTGTGCTGGGTACGGTGGAAGGCCTGAAGAAATTCGTGCTGATGCGCGAAAACCCGTATCACGGCCTCAATTTCTGCCAGGGTTCGATCGGCGAGATGCTGGAAAATCCCGGCAAGGAAATCGACGATGTCATCCGCTGGTTCGGCCAGCGGGGCAAGATCTTCAATGTTCACTTCCGCAATATTCGCGGCGGTAAGCTGTCCTTCATGGAGACCTTCCCTGAAGAAGGCGACATGGACATGGTCCGCTCGGCCAGGATCTACAAGGAGGTTGGTTTCAAATACATGCTGATGCCCGACCATGTGCCGACCGTCAGCGGCAAGGATCCAACCGCCACCGCATTTGCCTTCTGCTACGGCTATATCGCGGCACTTCTGCAAGTGCTCGAGAGCGAGTGAGCCGGTTTTCAACACCTAAAAAATAGGACTTCATGATGAACCCGATTGAATTGAAGAAGGCCGTCGGTAGTGGTCTCCTGTCGTTTCCGGTGACCCATTTCGACGATCAACTCAAATTCGACGAAGCCAAGTATCGCCGTCATGTCGAGTGGCTTGCAGGTTATGACGCTGCTGCACTGTTTGCCGCCGGCGGCACCGGTGAATTTTTCTCGCTTAATCCGGCCGAGATTCCGCAGGTGATCCGAGCCGCCAAGGCGTCGGCGGGCAAGACGCCGATCATTTCGGGAACCGGCTACGGCACGTCGCTCGCAATCGAGATCGCCGTCGCGGCCGAGAAGGCCGGCGCGGACGGACTGCTGCTGTTGCCGCCCTATCTGATGTTTGCCGAACAGGCGGGTCTCATCGCCCACGTCAAGGCGGTCTGCCAATCGGTCGGCATCGGCGTCATCGTCTATAACCGCGACAACGCCATTCTGACCGCCGACAGCATCGCGCGCCTGGCGGAGGAATGCCCGAACCTGATCGGCTTCAAGGACGGCGTCGGCGATGTCGACAAGGTGATCGAGATCACTACCCTGCTTGGCGACCGCCTCGTCTATGTCGGCGGCATGCCGACCCATGAGGTTTATGCCCAAGCCTATTTCGCCGCAGGCGTGACAACCTATTCATCGGCCGTTTTCAACTTCGTCCCCGCCCTCGCCCAGCGCTTTTACGGCGCCTTGCGCACCGGCGATCAGGCAACAGTCGACGAGATCCTCAAGGGCTTCTTCTTCCCCTTCGTCGCCTTGCGCAACCGCAAGAAGGGATATGCCGTCTCGATCATCAAGGCCGGCCTTCGCGTCCTCGGGCAGAACCCAGGCCCCGTGCGCCCGCCTCTGACGGATCTTACCCAGGAAGAGCTCGCGCTGCTGGAAAAGATCGTCCAGGCCAACGGCGTCACACGGATCGCGGCGGAATAATATATCGCGGCAGTAGGCCGCCGGGGTGGCCCGGCGGCTGTTCGCACCAACGACGGACATCGGCTCGGCTTGGATAGACGACCGCTACGGGGCCGGAAGCGGCGCGTCTGTTATCGGGGCGAGTTCAGCAGAAGCTGACATTCGGCATTCGACCCCACGTCGGACATTCGCGCGTTATAATCTGGTATGCATTGCGCCGGATCTACACCATCATCGATCCTGAATAGTTGTCGATTTGGCATTCATGGGCGCAAAACCAAACTGTGCCTTGAAGGCTCGGCTGAAGGCTGCTTCGGAATCATAGCCCACTTGCCTGGCGACCGACCCAACCTTGGCATCAGGCTGGCGCATCAAGCCCAAGGCGAGCGTCAGCCGCCAGCGACTGTGGTAGGAAAGTGGCGCTTCTTTCACCAATGCTGTAAATCGCGCCGCGAAGCCTGACCGGGACAGGCCCGCCACGCGAGCCAGATCGAGCACGGTCCAGCGCCGATAAGGTTCGTCGTGGATGGCCTTGAGCGCGCGGCTGATGCGCGCATCCCCGAGCGCTCCAAGCCAGCCGACATTGCCGCCCCGCTCGATCCGCACCCAGCTCCGCAGGATACTGATCACCAGCACGTCGATCAGCCGTGAAATCATGATGGACGCGCCGGGATACACCTCCTGGGCTTCCTTCATCATGAAGTAGCCAAGGCCCTCGGCCCAGCCGGCGGTCTCGCCGCTGGCTTTTGGAATGTGAATGACCGATGGCAGTGCCGATACGAGCCAGGGCACGGAAGCGCTTTCGAACCGAAAGGCTCCGGCGATAAGCTTGGTCTGTTGGCCGCCTCCGCCGTGGGAGACATTGAGTTTTTCGGCGGTAACCTGCGCCGCCATCAGGGCTGCCAGGTCAGCCTCAGATGCACACTCGCCATCGCTCAAGCCGTGCCCAAGGCCTCGCGGCAGCATGATCAGATCGCCAGTTGCCACCTGCAAGGCATGGCCCTGATCGTTCACAACCGTCAGGCCCCCTTCGAGCAAGATGAAGAAATAAGCCGCTCCCGGATGAAAGCGTAGCGCCCATGGTTGGCTGAGCTCGACCGTAAAGACGATTTCGCCATGCAGGCTGACCATGGCCAAAATCTGGGAGAGCAGATCCACCCGAGAGGCGAGCATGATCGCATTTTTGGACGATGGAGCATGCATTGCGGGGCTCGGGTCATGGTGATCCATCTCGGTAAGCCCTAGTTTGGTTTTGTCTTCAAAGAGGAATTATCCGGCAGTTCAAGCCTTTCCGCGAAGGCAAGGCCATCCTGGTCTCCTGCCGTCGTGTAGGTGACAGCATTGCAGATTATCCGAATTAAGCAATCGCGCTGATGCGCCCTATAGGAGCTCCAAATGAAATCTCTTCTTATGTCCGCTCTGATGTTAACGACCGCCATGCTTGGTGCTGCACCCGCAAGGGCCCAGCCGGCTCTCCCGGATCAAACAATTAAGAATATCGTTCTTGTCCACGGCGCCTTCGTCGACGAAACCAGTTGGGACGGCGTCGCTGCAATCCTGACCGCCAAGGGCTACAAGGTGACTGCGGTAAAGAACCCATTGACCTCGCTTGCTGACGACGTCGCTGCCACCAATGCGGTGCTGGATGCGCAAAATGGCCCGGTTGTCCTGGTGGGCCATTCCTGGGGTGGCGTGGTGATCGGCGAGGCGGGCGACAACGCCAAGGTGGCATCACTCGTCTATGTCTCAGCCTTTGCGCCCGAGAAAGGTGAAACCATCACAGCATTGGCAGCCAGCGGTCCGGCAACCCCCGGAGCGGCGGCCATTCGGCCAGACGCAAAGGGTTACTTGACCATCGATCCTGCAGTATTCCCCAGTGCAGTGGCGGGCGACCTGCCCAAGAAGATCGGTGAAGATCTGGCAGCGCACCAGATGCCGATCAACCACACTGCCTTCGATGCACCTGCTGAGGCCGCGGCATGGCACGACAAGCCAAGCTGGTACGTCCTGAGCTCCAAGGACCTCGTCCTTGATCCCCACGCACAGGCTTTCTTTGCCGAACGGATGAAGGCCAAGGTGACGACGGTCGAGGGTAGCCACGCCTCGCTGGCCTCGCACGCCAAGGAAGTGGCTGCGGTCATAGAAGCGGCCGCAGGAGCAAAGTAGCCCTCTTCAACCGATGCTATCGCCCGCCTAGCGGTGGTCGGTAGCATCGATGTGCAACGATCCCAGTCGCAGGGTCGCACTTGCAGCGCTGACCCCATATCACCGGCAACACCGTGATATTAGCGACGTTCAAACTGGCCGTCTTAACGCGTCTCTGGCCGCGGCGAATAGCTCGAGCAGAGCCCCCGCCACCGCCCACGCGCCATGGCCTCAGACAGCGCCGCACTGGCAACTGCCGGAATAGGACTCAGCCATCACGCCCCCTCACCGCCCATGAGGTGGTGTCGTGATCGGGGTGCTGGTTGTTGCTCTCCTTGATCGCCGCGGCCCAGTCGGCACCGTTGTCTTCGGTCGCACCGGTATTTTCGATGCCCGTGATCGTATCGAACCATCCCACCATGTTCTCGGTGCAGGTATTGGCACGCGGCGAGAAGGCATGCGGATCGTCGAGCGAACCGATCATCAGGTTGGTGCGACCGTTTTCGAGGTGGTGGAAGAACAATGGGGTGCCGCAATTGGCGCAGAAGCCGCGCTCGACAAGCTCCGAGCTCTTCCAGACGCTCGGCTTACCGCGTGTCCAGCTGAGCGCATCATCGGGCGCGGCGACGAGCGCGGCAAAGACGTTGCCCGAGGCTTTCTGGCACATGCGGCAATGGCAGAGATGCGAATTGTCAAACATAGCGGTTGCGTGGTAGCGCACGGCACCGCACTGGCAGCCGCCGCTCACCTCCATCTCGATGCGTTTCATTTTTTCTCCTCGTTCAAGAGGCGGGTTTGGGCTTAATCTCTTTTAGGTTTTCGTCTTTTGATCGTCCAGCCTCCCGGAGCGGATCCAGTTCCGGTGTTCGTGGGCGTGGTTTGCCAGACCAGATGGACCCGACTTCTCGATCGTCTGCCCATAACTTCCGCTTCAACCGACGGTTAAGCGGTGGCAGAATCTCGCAGAGACTGTCGGCTGGGTCCGCAGCCGTGAAGTTCCGGCCGTTTTAAACCTCGAATACTTTCGACATCGGCGGCCTCCTTCTGACTTGCCTTGCTAGATCACCATTTCGCGCAAATCGCGGATAATTCCGCCGGGGCCGGCCTCGGCTGCAGCGTCTACGCCAATCTTCGTGAGCCAGCACCACATGCTGACCCGGTGGAAAAGAGTGTAGAGACGAAGCGCCCTTTCGGTGTCCGGGTGATCGACCGACCCGTAGCCTTCCAAGATGGGCTGATAGCTGCGCGGGTCTTCATGTGCAGAGCAGAAAAGGGCCTTGGCCAAGTCGAAGAGCTTGTCCGCAGCGCGTGCGTTTCCGAAATCGACAAGCCCGCTCAATTCAAGTCGGCCAGCCTTGTCACGTAACGCCAACACATTGGCCTGATGAAGATCGTCGTGGGCGAGGACTGCACTGTCGCTTGCGTCGAAAAGATCGAAGCTGCCCTTGGCCAATTGTTGCAAACGACGCGCCAGCTCGGGATCGCCGCCAAGCTCGCGAAACCGCCGAAACACATCGTCAAACGCTGCCGTCATGTAATCTGCGTTAGTGTGTACCGGTTCGTCGATGCCCTGGCCATGCACGTAGCCATACCCAGGCATCGGTACCGCATGAATGCGTCTTAGAAGCTCCCCCATCTGGCGATAGGCGCTTTTGATATCAGGCTCCGCCATCCAGTGACGAAGCGAGCGGCCGGGCAGATGAGTCAACAAGGAATAGCGTAGCGGCAGAAGGGACCGCGATTCATCGACGCGCAGCCAGGTGGGAACCGGCAGCCTCAATTCTTTGAGCCAGCCCGCTACGAGCGCCTCCTTAGACGGTCCCCACTCGGGCTTGTCCGGATAAATCTTGAGAACCAGCGACCCATAATCGGAATTCGCAAGATCGATCTTGTAGACCTCAGTGCTGCCGCCCTCCAGCCGGGAGAAACCGCTGACGGTGAGATCTGGCTCAATGTGCTGGATGAGCCGCGAAATCGTTTCAGCGTCCAGTTCTAAAGTCATCCTTCGTCTCGGTGCCATAGCTTGCGACCCTGTTGTCGCGCTTTCGCCTGACCGGATAAGCTCTCTGCATCTCACTATAATCACGGCGATTGCGCAATCCTGCGACCCGGAACGAAACGCCTCCCTTCCCACTGGTTACAGTATGAATGCGCAACAGGGCTCATCGCACTGCATTCAGCAGCCCGCTCTCGATGCTTAACCATCGGATCAGTTGAGGCGAAATACTCCTGTCAGGAACTTCTTCACCGTGGCTTGCGCTGCCTCGGTCGCAGCTTTGTCGTAGCCCACTGTTGAACCGAGTTCCACACAAGCATCATTGAAGGTGAAGGGTTTGCCAGTCTCGACATTGATTATCTTGCCGTCTTCCTCGCGGCGCTGACAATTGCGAGAGGATTGTGCGCTTTGGGCAACGGAAACAAACCGCGCATCGGGGTTATCGAACCCGTGGTGCGCGCCGGGATACTCGGTCATGACAGCGTCCTTTCCGGCGGCGTTGAGACGCGTGATGTAATCAAGGCACGACACAGCCAGCGTCGTGTCGTCCGCCGCGCCGTGGAATTCGCGGACTGGTGCGTCTGCAATGTCGAGCTCATCAATGAAGTGAAAGTTGCACGCAGGGTAGAACGAAAGATGTGCGGCAATTCGCGCCTTTGCTGACCCATGGAGAGCTTGGAAGCGCCGCATGCTGGTATAGAGCGCTGCGGTGCCGCCGCGCGAGAAGCCCATCACGGCGATGCGTGACGGATCGATCCGTGGGTGGGCCGCGAGCACGTCGACGGCGCGATAGGTGTCGTAGAATTGTGCGAAGGAGCTCAGCCGCGACTGATCTGTCTCGACCTGGTCTATGCCTCGTCCGCTGAAGCTATCAAGGCGGAACGTGGCGATGCCCATTCTGTTGAGAAATTCGCCCCATCGGACTGCTGGCGTGCTGTTGGCAGCACCATTGGAGCCATGGAGCAGAATGACGGCTGGCAGATGCTCATTCCAACTGGGAAATCTGAGCTGACCAGTCAGCGTCACAGCAACTCCGTTCGCCGTATTCCCCAGCAAGAACTGCTCGTCCGTCAGGGTGAGCGACGGCACTGTCAATGTCTCGTCTGAGGGAAATTTCGGCCGGACTTCCCCGGCGTATCCGTGCGCTGCGAACAGTGTCACGATGCACAGAGTGAGGGCGGCTCCAATGAAGCGTGCCATGTCAAGCACCTCCGACTGGCGCTCAACTTAGCACGTTACGCCGCCAAACCATATGACTCCCTCGACTTGAGTCGCATTTGCTCCAACGGCTGTTGCGCCTAGAGCGCCACGCCGGTGCCTCGGTCGAAGACGTGCACCTGATCACTCGTAATACTTGCCTCGAACACGGCGCCGTAACGGGCGGGATATTCGCCGTCGACGATGGCGGTCACCTGCTGGCCGGCAAGATCGAAGACGACATGGGTCTGGGCGCCTGTCGGTTCCACCAGCATCGTCCGGCCGGCGAGCGGCGTACCGGCGGCGACACCGGGAACGAGATGTTCGGGGCGCAGGCCGATGGTGACGGCCTGGCCGGCCTTGACCTTGCGGTCGGGTGCGATGCGGATTGCCGTGCCGTCCCCGAGACGGGCGGCTGGCTCACCGTTTTCGCCGTCGACCGTGCCTTCGAGCATGTTCATCGCCGGTGATCCGATGAAGGCGGCGACGAAGAGATTGGCGGGTTTCCTGTAAAGTTCGAGCGGCGTGCCCTCTTGCTCCACCCTGCCCTGATTGAGCACGACGATGCGGTCGGCGAGCGTCATCGCTTCGATCTGATCGTGGGTGACATAGATCGAGGTCGTCCTGACCTTCTGGTGCAGCGTCTTGATCTCCGAGCGCATCTGCACGCGAAGTTTCGCATCGAGGTTGGAGAGCGGCTCGTCGAACAGGAAGACGGCGGGATTGCGCACGACGGCGCGACCCATGGCGACGCGCTGGCGCTGGCCGCCGGAAAGCTGGGCCGGCTTGCGGTCGAGGAGGTTGGCGAGATCTAGCATGCGGGCGGCTTCGGCCACTCGGGCCTCGATCTGGGGTTTGGCAACGCCGGCGAGCTTCAGATTGAAGCCCATGTTTTCAGCGACGGTCATGTGCGGATAGAGCGCGTAGGATTGGAAGACCATGGCGATGTTGCGTTCGCGCGGCGTCATGGAATTGACGACCTTGCCGCCGATGGCGATCTCGCCATCGGTGATCTCCTCAAGGCCGGCGATCATTCTGAGCAGGGTCGATTTTCCGCAACCGGACGGCCCGACGAGGGCGACGAATTCGCCATCCTCAATATGAAGCGAGATGCCGTGGATGACATTGACGGCGCCATAGGTCTTGCTGATATCGGTGAGTTCAACGGATGCCATGATTGTACTCCAACGGTTCGGCTCAGGACTTCACGGCACCGGCGGTCAGACCGGCGATGATGTGTCTCTGGGCGACGAAAAAGACGATAATGGTGGGAAGGATGGTCAGCGTGATGAAGGCCAGCACCAGCTGCCACTCCGTGCCGTACTCGCCGCGATAGACCATGATGCCGAGCGGCCAGGGATATTTCGATTCCGAGTTCAGCATGATCAGCGGCAGGATGTAGCTGTTCCAGCTGCCGACGAAGGAGATGATGCTGACGGTGGCGACGATCGGGCGGGAAAGCGGCAGCGAGATATGCCAGAAGAAGCGGAGATAGCCGCAGCCATCGACAAAGGCCGCCTGAAACAATTCTTCCGGAAGATTGCGGAAGTAGTTTCGAAACAGCAGGATGCTCATGCCGAGGCCGAAGGCCACCTGCGGCAGCACCACGCCCCAATAGGTATCGAGCAGGCCGAGATCGCGGATGCGGATGAACAGCGGCAGGATTGCAGTCGCCGCCGGAAACATCAGGCCGAGCAGGAAATAATTGAGCAGGAACGACGATCCGAAAAACCGGACATGGGCAAAGGCGAAAGCCGCCATCGACGAGACGATCAGCGTCAGGAGAACGGTGAGCGACGCGATCACCAGCGAATTGCCGATCTGCAACCAGTAGCGTTCACCGAAAAGAATATCGGTATAGTTTGCCCATTGCCACTCCGTCGGCAGGCCGAAGGGATTGGTGCGCAGGTCGCCCAGCGTCTTGAAGCCGCCGAGCGCCGTCGTCAGCAACGGCACGAGCACGATCGCGGCAATCAGGCTCAGCGACACGTAGAGATAGACGCGTGTTGATGTGCTCATGCGGATGGAAGAGCTCATATCAGTCATGGCGCATGAATATCCTTTTGTAACCGAAGGCGAGCGTCACGCAGATGATGAAGAGCACGACGCCGACGGCACTGCCGAGGCCGACCTGCATGCGCATGACGCCATAGGTGTAGAGGAAGGTGACCATCGTCTGGGTGGAGTTGGACGGCCCGCCACCGGTCAGCGGCATGATCATGTCGAAGAGCTGCAGCGAGCCGACGACGGCAAAGAAGATAGAAAGACGCAAGGTCGAGCCGAGCAGCGGCAGCGTGACGTAACGGAACTTCTGCCAGCCGGTGGCGCCGTCGATTTCGGCCGCCTCCAGCACGCTCTTGTCGACCGATTGCAGGCCGGCGATGAACAGCATCATGTGGAAGCCGAAATATTTCCAGACGATCACCCCAAGCACGGCATAGATCGCCACGTCCTTGTCGGCGAGCACGTAAGGGTTGGCGAAGCCGAAGAAGTTGGAAACGGCGGCAAAAAGGCCATAGTCGCCATCATAGACGAAGCGCCAGATTAGGCCCGCGGCAACGTCCGCAAGGACATAGGGCAGGAAGAAGATCAGGCGGAAGCCGACGACGCCCGGAATGCGGTGCGCCAGCATGGTGGCCAGCCAGATGGCAAGCGGCACCTGGATGCAGATCGAGATCACGATGATCAGGCCATTATTGATCAGCGCCTGTGTGAAGGCCGCATTGCGGAACAGAACCTGAAAATTGCGCAGCGCAATGAACTCGGTCGGGGTGCCGTAACCGTTCCATTTGTAGAGGCTGTACCAAGCCGCCTCGCCCATCGGGATGATCACGAAGAGCGTGAACAGCAGGAGCGCGGGCGGCAGGAAGATCAACAGCACTGCCAGCCGGTCATGGGCGACCGAGCTCTTGCTGTTTGCGGCTCTTGTTGCCGGCCTTGCGGCGGTGGTTATCGATGGGACTGAAATATTGGCCATGGGTCCTGCTTTCGCATCTCGTCGGCAGCAATACTGGCGCTCCGAATTTTAACGGAGCGCCAGGAAGGGTCTGCAGGCGCTGGTTATTGTTCCAGTTCGAAAGCGTCCTGGATCATCTGGGCGCCGTCCTTGGAATTCATCTGCCCGGAGACGATTTCCACCGACACGTCGTTGACGACACGGCCGACCGCGGCACCGAGATCCTGGTCGAAATAGTTCTGATGCCAGGTCGAACCGGCCAGCTGTTTTGCCGATTCGGCAAGCAGCGGGTTGGTGACGCCGTCACCGGCGCCGACGGCAACGGGCAGAAGCATGCCGGCCTTGGCCATCGCCCGCTCATTGTCCGCATTGGTCAGGAAGGCGAGGAAATCGAGCGCCTCCTTGGATGCCTTCTTGGTAACGGCCCAACCGTTCAGACCGCCGAGCGTATCGGTCGGCTTGCCGGTGCCGCCATCGACCGCCGGGAAGGCGAAACGGCCGATATTTTCGGGTGCGAGACCCTTGCCGTCGCCGGCATTCTTGCGCTGGTTGGCCTCGGTATTTTCAAAGCCGAGGATGATCGCAGCCTTGCCGTCACCGAACACGCCAAGCGTCTGTGGCCAGCTCGCGCCGAGATAGCCAGGCTGGAAAGGTTCGAGCTTGCCGAGTTCGGCGAGGTCGTCGCCTGCCTTGATGACCGCCGGATCGAGGAAACCTTCGCCTTCGCCGGTCTTGGCCGCCTCGAAGACCTTCTGTCCGCCCTCGCGCATGACAAGATAGCTCCAGTAGAAATGGATGGGCCATTTCTCACCGCCGCCGCCTGCAATCGGCACGATGCCGGCGGCCTTGATCTTCTTCACGGTACTGAGAAAATCAGCCCAGTTCTTGATGTCCTCGGCCTTGACGCCGGCCTTGGCAAACAGCTCCTTGTTGTAGAAAAAGCTGACCAGACCGACCTTGTAGGGAATAGCCCAGGTCTTGCCCTCGAATGTCAGGCCGCTGACCGAAGCAGGGCTATAGGCGCTGCGCAGCTTGCCGCCATCGGCATCGAGGGCCGCCGTCACGTCCTGGAGCGCGCCGGTCTCGGACTGCTGCTTCAAGACGCCGCCGCCCCAGCTGTAAAAGAAATCCGGCACATCGTCGGACTGCAGCAGCGTGGGAAGCTTAGCCTTGAAGGCCTCGTTTTCGAGAAACTGCATCTGGATATCGACGTCGGGATGCTGGGCTTCGTATTTCTTGACGATGTCTTCCCAGGCCGCGACATATTTCGGGTCGAGCTCGAGATGCAGCCACTTGACCACCGTCGCCGCCGAAGCGGCACCTGCTCCGGCCAGCAACATGCCGGCAGCCGCGGCCATGGATGCGATGCGCCTGCTGCCAAAAGCGGCGCGATTGAAGCTAAAAGTCATGATTCTTCCTCCCAGGGGTCCTGTCCTCACAATTTTTCCCCTATGCGGATTAATTCAACGGAGCTTACGCATATTGTCAACCCAATGCCTCTATTTTTATCAAATGCGCTTGACAGGACCACTGAATTCCCTGCTATTTATTTCGTAACCCGTTAAAAATATTTGGGTTCCGCCCCAACGAAACGCTCGCCTGGCTAGTTCCCATGAAGACCGCAGATCCCGAATTAATGCGCGCGATCAATCGCTTGAACGTGCTCGATACCATCAGGCGCCATGGTCCGATCTCGCGGATAGAGATCAGCGAGCGTACCGAACTCTCCACCACGACCGTCTCGGCCATCACCGCCTCATTGCTCGACGACGGGCTGATCCTGCCGCGTCACGAAGGCGATATCCGCAATGAGGCCGTGCGCGGACGGCCGCGGGTCATGCTGGAGCTCAATCCCGATGCCGCCCGCGTGGTCGGCGCCAAGATCGCCGCCAACAGGATGGTCTTCGTCGTCACCAATTTCCGCGGCGATGTGCTGTCGAAGCTCGCCTTGCCGATCCGCATCGACCGGCAGCCGATCGGCGTCATCGCCGATCTGGTCGAGGACGGAGTCAGGCGCTGCGTCGTCGATGCCGGACTTTCGCTGGAGGATGTCGACAGCGTCTGCCTCGGCTTTCCCGGCGTCATCGAGCACCGCACCGGCTATATCAGGAGCAGCCCGATCTTTCGCGACACCAATGTCAATTTCGCCGCCGAGATGTCGACGCGGCTGGCAACGCCGACCATTGTCGAAAGCGACGCCCACGCCATCACGCTTGGCCATCACTGGTTCGGAAAGGCGCGCGATCTCGAAGATATGGTGCTGATTTCGCTGGAACAAACGCTGGGGCTCGGCGTCCTGCACGGCAACAGCCTGTTTCGTGGCGCCGGCGGCCTCAGCCACAATCTCGGCGACCTGGTGCTCGGCATGGGACCGAACGGCGTCGTCCGGCTTTTCAGCCAGGCCGGCGAAAGCGCGATCCTCGGTGAACAGCAGGCCGACGGGCGTTTTGCCGAAGCCATCCGCCTCGGCCGTGGCATGAACCATGCCCAGGCGCTAATCAAGGCCGATGACGACCGGCTGATCAGCGCCGCGATCCGCGCCGGCGAAGCGGTCGGTTTGACCATTGCCAATATCGTCACACTGTTTGCGCCGCCGCGGGTCATCCTGGTCGGGTCGAGCCTGGCGCTCGGCGAACCCTTTCTCAACAGCCTGCGCGATGCCTATACGCTCGCCATTCCGCCATCGCTGCGCGGCGTGAGCGAACTCGTCTTCGACGATTCGACCGATGATTTCTGGGCGCAGGGTGCGGCAGCGGTGGCGCTCTACGAGCTTTACGAATCGCCCTGGAGCACGACGGGGCCGGCGCTCTGACGGGCGGCACAATCAAAATCAATGGCACGATCAATGGAGGAATTCATGGACAAGGTCGGTATCGGCATCATCGGATGCGGCAATATTTCAGGCGCCTATCTCACGGCGATGGCATCCTTTCCCATCCTCGACATCCGCGGCGTCGCCGACCTCAACCGGGAGCTGGCGGAAGCAAAGGCTGCGGAATTCAACGTTCCCGTCAAGACCGTCGAGGAGCTTTTCGCCGATCCCAAGGTTGAAATCATCGTCAACCTGACGATCCCAAAGGCCCATGTCGCCGTGGCGCTGCAGGCGCTCGATGCCGGCAAGCATACCTATTCGGAAAAGCCGCTCGGGATTAATTTCGCGGAAGGGAAAAAATTGGCGGAAGCCGCCAAGGCGAGGAATCTCCGCATCGGCGCTGCCCCCGACACCTTCCTCGGCGGCGGCCACCAGACGGCGCGTGGCTTGATCGACCAAGGCGTCATCGGCCAGCCGGTCGGCGGCTCGGCAACCTTCATGTGCCCGGGCCATGAGCGCTGGCATCCGAACCCGGCCTTCTATTACGAAGTCGGCGGCGGGCCGATGCTCGATATGGGGCCTTACTACATCACCGATCTCGTCAATCTTCTCGGGCCGGTTGCGCAGGTTGCAGGCTTTGCGACGACGCCGCGGGCCGAGCGGCTGATCACCAGCGAACCGCGAAACGGCGAACGCATTCCCGTGCATGTGCCGACCCATGTCGCCGGCATGATGGCCTTTGCCAACGGCGCCGTCGTCCAGATCGCCATGAGCTTCGATGTAGCCGGCCACAAGCATGTGCCGCTGGAAGTCTACGGAACCGAGGGCACGCTGATCGTTCCCGATCCCAACAGGTTCGGCGGCCCGGTGGAATATCTGAAGAAGGGCGGTCCGTTCGAGGACCAGCCGGTCACAGCACCCTATGCCGACGGCAATTATCGCTCGCTCGGCGTTGCCGACATGGCGCATGCGATCCGCTCCAACCGGCCGCACCGCGCCAATGGCGATCTGGCGCTGCATGTGCTCGAAGTCATGGAAGCATTCCACACCGCCGCCGCGACCGGCCGGACGGTCGCGATCACCACGGCAACGGAGCGCCCTGCCCCGCTGTCCGATTCCATCGTCGACGGACGGTTGGCGAAATAAGTTTCAGGAGGAAAGACTATGCGTGAAGCACTGATCGTTTGGGGCGGCTGGAGCGGGCATGAGCCGCAGGAGTGCGCCGAAATCATCAAGACCATGCTCGAGGAGGACGGCTTCAAGGTCTATCTCGAGCACGGCACCGAGGCGCTTGCCGACCCTTCCGTTCATGATCTCAGCCTCGTCGTACCCATCATGACGATGTCGAAGATCGAGAAGGAGGAGGTCAAGAACCTCGCGACCGCGATCGAAAGCGGCGTCGGTATCGCCGGCTATCACGGCGGCGCGGGCGACGCCTTCCGCGACTCCGTCGACTATCAGTTCATCATCGGCGGCCAGTGGGTGGCTCACCCCGGCAACATCATCGACTATACCGTCAACATCACCCGTCCCGACGATCCGCTCATGGAGGGTATTGCCGATTTCCCATATACCTCAGAGCAATATTACATGCATGTCGACCCGTCGAACGAGGTTCTGGCGACGACCAAGTTCACCGGCGAACACGCCTACTGGATCGACGGCGTCGTCATGCCCGTCGTCTGGAAGCGGAAATACGGCAAGGGCCGCGTCTTCTATTCCTCGCTCGGCCATCAGGCCAAGGAATTCGACGTTCCCCAGATGAAGACCATCTTCCGCCGCGGCGCCAACTGGGCGGCGCGGTAAGGTGAGGCTGTCTGGTTCGTGCGGATCCAAGAAAGGCCCCTAAACTGCGGCCCGCGCCAGCGACGAAAGGCGAGCGCTTGCTCGCTGTAACCGTTCTACGGATTATTACGATGGAGGTTATCGCAAGCAGCGCGGCATCTTAGCCCCTCCCCCTTGTGGGGAGGGGTTCTGGCTGGTCTCAGCCGATGATCAATGCCGTCCCGTAGAGCCCCAGCGCAAAAATCGTATGGGCGAGAAGGTTGAAGCACCGGACCTTGTTCGGGGTCGGATGTTTGGAGGCGGCCCAGCCGATGCCGAGGCCGGGCTGCAACAGGAACCACCCTGCCCCGACGGTGACGATACCGAAGATCCAGGCGGGAAGAAATGTCGGGGCCGCCAGCCAGGCCGAGCCCATGATGATGGCGAAGATCACCCCATAGAGGATGCCGACGGCGTAGTGGCTGATCCAGCCGAGCGCCAGCTCATGGGCATAGGGCTCGGCGTCGGCGATGCTCTGGTGAAAAACCTTGCCGCGGCCGAGATGCCAGAACCAGCGACCCACAGGTGCCCAGTTTGGGGCCGCCTGGCCGAGCTGGGTGAGCACGATTGCCCAGAGGTCCATCAGGATTGTTGCGCCGGCGCCGAGCGCCAGACCACGCAATAGAATATCGAACATCGGGAATCACCGGAAAACGTTGCGAATGCAGGACGCTACCAAACCATTGCGGGCGCGCCTGCGCAAGGCTGCCACCAGTTCATCGCCTCAACTCCAGTTTTTCCCCGGAGGAGGGTCCCTGCCCTCGTCGGCGCTCGGTCATCCGCAAAGGCGTCAGTGCAGGCGTGAATTGACTGAAGGCACAAGGGGCTGCGGTATCGCTTTGTTCCATAGGACTTGCGCTCCCCTGAAATTTAGCCAAAATCCTGATCGTAATACCCAGGCTCCTGACAGCAATGCGGCGCGCCTGGAAGCTATTCATTTAATACATCAAGGATGATTGCAGATTGACAGTGGCGTGGCGGTCGTGATTGACCCGCCGAGACTGAACAATTCGAATTTATATCTATCTTCACGGCGTGGATGCGACATGACTTTCGTGGAATCGCAAGGGGACAGAAAGTATCGGACCAGCAAGCGAGTGGGCGGGCTCGTTGAATGCTCGTCGCTGCAGGTCGAGCTCAGGCGTTTCGATCCGGGCTGGCAAGTCGACCTTACACTCGAATGCACGGAAATAGCCGTCCTGCTCTCGGGTCAGTCGAAGATCAGGTGGACCGGTGACGGTCACAGGCAGGAGGCCATCGCTCGCCCCGGTGTCGCCTGGATATGTCCGGCGGGTGTCCATGAGAGCGATGTAGAAATCATCGGCACCATGCCCGAGTCCCTGCACATCTTCCTGCCGCCGTCGCTCGTCGGTGAGAGCGCGCTTTCGAACTTTGACATCGACCCGGCCAAGGTGCAGCTCGCCTATGCGGGCGGCGTCCCCGATCCCATGGTGCTGCATATCGGCCAACTCTTTCGCGGTTTGTTGAACAGAAGCCTGGAGCCGACCGATCGACTCTTCCTCGACGGCGTTCAGATGGCGCTGGTGGCGCACCTGCTCGGCACCTATTCGTCTGGTCGGTGGCATCCTGCCGTGCGGGTCCCGACCATCGATCCAAAAAGGCTGCAACGCGTCTTCGATTTCATCGAAGCCCGCATCGCCGCAGAGATCTCGCTGAATGACCTTGCTGCCGAGGCCTGCCTTAGCTCCTTTCATTTTGCCCGTATGTTTCGCAAGGCCACCGGCCTGACCCCGCATCGCTACGTCACCGAGCGACGGATCGAGGCGGCCAAGGAAAAGCTGCGGCTTGCGGGATCCTCGCTCGTGGAGATCGCGCTCGATACCGGCTTCGGCTCGCAGGCGAATTTCACGCGCGTCTTCCGCAAGATGACCGGCTTGACGCCCGGCCAATACCGCGCACTCGTCACCGGTTAGCGGTTTCCGCCTGTCGGACAGAGTTCGACGTTTGTGCACGCACGCCGGAGCGCAAGATTTGCGCATAGCGCAGCAAGAGCTGAAAATACTGCAAAACCATTTCCGGCCTACACCTGTCTCATCGAACGGGGAGCACTCATCCTCGAACGAAAAAGGAGGCAGGGAGATGATTACCATTGACGAAGCGCGCAAGATCATCGCCGCAGGCGAGGCGCGGGCTAAAGAAATCGGCGTGCCGGTCAATATCACGGTCCTGGACGCCGGAGCCCATCTCAAGGCGTTCAGCCGAATGGACGGCGCCGTGCTCGGCTCGATCGACCTTGCTATGGGCAAAGCCCGGACGGCCGTATTGTTTCAAACCACAAGCGAGGCCGTCTGGGAATATTGCAAGCCCGGCGCTCCCGCCCATGCCCTCGAATTATCCAACGGCGGCCTGGCTCCCTTTCCCGGTGGCATCTCGCTTTTTGCCCACGACGGCACGGTGATCGGCGCCGTTGGCGTTTCCGGCGGAGCGGTTCCGCAGGATCTGGAAATCGCGCAGGCAGCCGCTGCAGCCGTCGCGTGACGTGCCAACCCTTGCTTTTGACCAACCCTAAAGTATCGAAAGGAATGTCGCATGACCAAGACCATTTTGATCACTGGTGCAGGCTCCGGCTTCGGCAAGGCTGCCGCCATTGGCATGGCCAAGAAGGGCCACAGCATTATCGCAACCACACAGGTTTCGTCGCAGGTCACGCCGCTGCGTGAGGAGGTCTCCGCCCTCGGACTGAAGAACGTTCGAGTCGAGCGTCTCGACCTCACCGACGCCTATGACATCAAGCAGGCGCAGGGCTGGGACTTTGACGTGCTCTGGAACAATGCCGGCATGGGCGAAGCCGGTCCGGTTTGGGAAATCCCGATCGAGCTCGTTCGCAAGAACTACGAAGTCAATGTCTTCCTGCCGCTGGTGCTGACCCAGGGCGTCGTCCAGAAATGGGTGCGCGAACGCAAGAAGGGCAAGGTTGTTTTTACGTCCTCTATGGGCGGCCTCTTCACTCCGGCCAACTGGGGCACCTATGTCTCCACCAAGCACGCTTTGGAATCGATCGCCGAAGCGCTGCAGCAGGAACTCGCCCCGTACGGCATCAAGATCCAGACGATCAATCCGGGCGCCTACTACACCGGCTACAATGAGACCATGGCCGACAATCCGTTCCGCTGGCTGGACGACAGCAAGAACTTCACCAAGCGCGCAGATCTGCGCAAGGGCTTCGACGATTTCTTCGCCACCCCCGAAGGTAAGATGGACCCGAAGGAAATGATCGACCGTATGATCGACGTCGTCCCGGCCGACACCGGCAGGTTCCGCAACGTGGTTCCGAAGGTCGTCGAGGACATGCTTAAGGAGCATCAGCTGAAAGCCTGGGAAAACCAGATCTAAGCAGAATTTTTGGCGGCGAGCTCTGCAAGTGACACCCGGCCAGCGGTGTCGCGCCACCAAACCGATCCTTGGAGGAAACCATGTCCATCATCGCAACCGCAACTGTCCGCAGCCCGGCACCCTTTGTCCGCCGCATCTTCAACGCTGCCCTCGGCATCGCCGCCACCATACTGGCTCTGGGTGGGATGGAAGTGCGTGCCGCACCGCACGCGCTGACCGAAACCGAGCGCCGCAACAAAGCAGCCGTCGAGGCTGGATTCGAAGCTTGGGCGGCCGGCACAGGCAGTCCTTATGACCTCCTCGCTGACGACGCCCGCTGGACGATCGAGGGCTATTCGCTGGCATCGAAGACCTATCCCAGTCGCGAGGCATTCTTGCGCGAGGTGATCCGCCCGTTTAACGCCCGCATGAAGGCGCCGCTGAAGCCCGCGATCCGCAACGTCTATGTTGACGGCGACACTGTGATCGTCTTTTTCGACGCCCGCGGCATCGCTCGCGACGGGGAGCCCTACGCCAACACCTATGCCTGGTTTCTCGACATGCGCGACGGCCGTATCGTCCGCGCCTCGGCCTTCTTCGATTCGGTCGTGTTCAACGCTTTCTGGACCCGCGTGACGCCGGCCGACTAGCCAGAACCAAACTTGCCGTTCCAAAGTCACGGCGCGGACATGCTGATGCCACAAGCCGGCTTCCCAGGATGGAGGGCAGATCAGGGTGGCAGGTGGCTGACACCTGTTCCAGTTCCGTCATTTAACCGGCTCGACATCCTTGGCGAAGGTCGGCCGTTCAAAGGGCATCCCGCTCGTATCGCGGCGCCCATCCGCGGGCCATCCCGCGGCTCATCACGCTTTCCGCCAGCGCCAGTTGCTGGCGGAGATGTTTGCAGTCATCGAGCAGCGAGCGTATCGCCGCCTTGGCATTGTCGTCATGCCAGGCAAGCACGGCTTCGACTTCCCAGGCTTGATCGGGCCAAGCTTGTTCGAGCCCGGCTTGTTCGGGGCGTGCCCGATGGGGTTCCAAGGCTTTTGTCGGCTGCATCAGTTCAGCGCCAACGGCAATTGAACCGGGCGCGGCAATGGCGGCATCGGCCGGCTGAGTTCGACCTTCCTCTGCCAGGCGGCACGCCGCTGTTGATCCCGCTCGCGGGCTGCGCGGGACGCTTCGACAAGCGCGAGGGCGTTGGCGATCACCTGTTCCGTATGCGTCATGATCATCTCCAATGTTCCTGTTTTGTTCTAAGTTAGAACTTCGGCAGGAAAAGTCAAGCGTCGGGTCGATATGGCTTTGAGGAATAGGTGTGGAAGCGCCGGAGAGTATTTAGTCCGCTGCTTCTATGACGGCAATGCCCGCCTCCTGTGCCGCCCTGATGAAGGCCGCCCGCACGTGTTCCGGTGGGAGATCGCCAATAATCGCATCCAGGCACGACTTGACGGCCTCGAAATATTCTTCGCCGTCGTCTACCGGCCAATCGCGCAGGAGCGTTCGCGCGGCGTCCCACACAGAGTTAATAACAGCATAATGCCCGAGCCCCATTGAGGCCAAGCCAACCGGTCGAAAATGTGCCGTCTGTTTCACTTTGCTACAGCTTTTCCCAATTTCGGTGGAGCTCATCGGTACGATGCAATTTGCGTGCCGTTGGTAGGCCGCGTCACCAGCCGAAGTGCGGCTTCACGGGATTTGATCTTGGTCAGCGATGCTCGCAGTGTAGACGTTTCTCTTCGTCCCCTCCAGATCCCTGCAGCCGGCCCGGTTTGAGAACACGGAGCTTGAACTGGGGCCCTCCGATCAGTCTTTAAGCGAGCGATTATGGTAAATATCGGGCTCCCAGTCCCGCGCCTGCTGATTACGTCTCAGTCTTTCCTTTTATACTCTATAAGAATTACAGCAACTCATATGCTTTGCCCGACGCCGGACGCTCTCTAATCATTAATGGATTGTACCAGAGGTGGACGGAGTTTCATCCGGGTCGTACAATCCAAATCTATCTGCACGCGGATCTGGGAGGAGCGCGATGCCTATTTTCATGGACCGGCACTTTCTTGAAGGAACCACAGCTGCCGACGTTGCCCGGGCGCATCGCATGGATCTCGATATTCAGGACAAGTATGGCGTCAAGTTCCTGACCTACTGGTTCGATCAGCGGCGCGGGACCGCCTTTTGCCTCGTGGATGCGCCGGATGCGGAGACTGCGCAATGTGTGCATCGCGAGGCCCATGGCTTCGTCGCCGGCGAGATCGTCGAGGTTGCCTTGTCGGCGGTCGAGGCTTTTCTTGGCCGAATTCATGACCCTGAGCCGGCCCCTGGCCAGTCGTCCAGCGACGTCGATCCCGGTCACCGGGCAATCCTCTTTACCGACATCGTCGGATCGACAGCAATGACATCGCGCCTCGGCGACCGCATTGCGACCGAAATGGTCAGAGCCCATGACGCTATCGTGCGCAGATGCCTCAGCCAGAATTCAGGCCGAGAAGTGAAACACACCGGCGACGGCATCATGGCGGCCTTCGCCGCGACAACGGCAGCGGTCGCATGCGCCATGGCGATCCAGCGGGAATTCGAGCGTTACAACGGCGGAAACACCGAGCCTATCCATATCCGCATCGGAGTGGATTGCGGCGAGCCGGTCGAGGACAGCAACGACCTCTTCGGCTCGACCGTGCAACTTGCCGCGCGTCTCTGCGCGGCAGCCTCCAGCGACCAGATCCTCGTCTCGGAGAATATCTTTCGGGAATATGGCGCCGCCGATCTCTTCGCTCACGCGACGCGCCGACGGTTCAAGGGATTTTCGAAGCCTATGCTGGTCTTTCGATGCGACTGGGCGAGTGCGGGCGTAAACTAATATCTGCTGGATCCGACATCCAAATAGCGGCTGCCTCTTGGCAGGGCTTGCCGCGGCGTTTTGTGGCCAAGAAATAGGCGATCATCCGATCAGATATCGAAACCAGAACGCGCCGCAACTGATGTCACGGCGCGCCCTCGCCTGCCATGCAGGCGGCCCCCCAACAGCCATATCTGATTAAGCATTACCAATTTGATGATTCATCAGTCCGTCGAACCTGGGACCACCCTCGACCTTGGCAAGCACGCCCGACATCTTCAGAAAGCGCCGGAAATTCTCGCGCGCAGCGCTCAGCGGGAAACGCCCGTTGGCCGTATCTCTGCACGCCTTCAACAGCGTTTCATATGCCAAACCCCGTTTGTCCTCCGGCCACCCGTCCAGAACATCGAAGATTTCATCGAGGCACGTGACCTCATCGATGAAATGTTGACGATGAAGCAGAATCGGATCAAACCGAGTTGACGACATAGTATCCTCCCATTTATATTACTTTTTTATGGTGTAATTTTACTCAAAAACCGCAATCTGTTCAAGTCGAAATCGCGCCAGCTTGACTATTAACGTCGCGAAACTACTTCCATAGCGACGGAATAGCCCGATCAGCTTAGACTTACGTGAATTTAATCATCGGCAGGCCACGACGCATCACGATTATAGATTGATTGATCAATCGCGCGAATGTTTCGGTTCAGGTGAGCGTGATCTAGCGGGCCAGAAGTTTTCGTATAGGCTCGCGTTGGCATGGTAGATTGCGACCATGACAAGCTTGTGAGGAGACGTTCAGATGAACCGATTTTTTCCATTGGTAGCGGCGGTGCTGATCGGTGTGTCCGCGTTCACGTCTTCCTGCACGTCGCCTGCAAGGCAGGATCACCAGGATTTTCAATATCAGCGGGATACATCGATAAACCCGGCATGCGCGGGCGGATTCAGACCCGGCAATGCTCGCTCGTGCAGCTATTGAAAGGCATAGAGGCGGAAATTTCGCCGGAGGCGGGATGATACGGCGATGCAAGTGATTGGGAACTCCAAGCCCTGCCTCACCGTTAAGTGATCGGGTCACAATGGCCCGACCTTCAACAGGAGAACGGTTTCCCATGAACAATTTGATCTGGATTGTCGGCGCTGTCGTTATCGTGCTCGCGATTTTGAGTTTCTTCGGCTTCCGCTGATTGCAGGCGTGCTGATGGCATGCGGCGGCTCAACCGCGTTTTATTCTCCCGGCGATCGTATGGACGAGAGAAGCCGGGGCACGCGCCTGGTTGAAAACACTTCATGAAGCGCGATTGACCCGCCCACGCCCCCTGACAGGTTTCGAGAAGGCCGAGCTGGCTTTTTCACGGAAGGAATTATCACAGCATCGGCCATACCGGCCAGTTGCCGCCCGACAAGCATCAGCCACTTGCCACCGGACATACGCGTTCCATATCGGAGAGCTTGAGCATTGGAGGAAAGGGAGACCGATAATCCTGCGATGTCTTATTCCTTTCAGTGCACTCGTTCTTGCGGGTTGTAGCGGTCAGCAGTCCGCGCTTAGTCCCGCCGGCGAGGAATCGGAGGCGGTCTATCGGCTGCTCGTCGTCATGGTTATTGGCGGCATTTCGATTTGGCTCGGCGTAACCCTCCTGTTCCTTCACGCTGCCCGCCATCGAAGGCAAGCATGGCCGGCGGAGAAGGCCGCCGCGCTCATTGCCTGGGGTGGCGTTGCTTTTCCGACTGTCGTCCTTCTGCTTTTGCTGGGCTACGCAGTCTGGCTGATGCCGGCGATACGGCCTTGGAACCCGCTTGCAGAAAAGGATGGGGCGATCGAAGTGACGGGAGAGCAGTTCTGGTGGCGCATTCGCTATCCGGCCGTCGGCGACCAGCCTGCTTTCGAGACTGCCAACGAAATTCGCCTGCCCGTCGGCCGACCGGCGACTTTTTCTCTCAAAGCAACCGACGTTATTCATTCCTTCTGGATTCCGGCGCTTGGCGGCAAGATGGACATGATTCCGGGCCGGACCAATTATCTCACGCTGACGCCAACGCGCACCGGCAGCTATCGTGCCCCCTGCGCCGAATTTTGCGGTGCCTCGCATGCCTATATGGCTTTCTCGGTCGTCGTCATGGAGGAGGACGATTACAACGCCTGGCGCAGCCGCCTGATCGATGGCCAGGCAAGCGCTGCGGATGAAGGCGGACAACTCCTGCAGCGTCATGGCTGTGTGGCCTGCCATTCGCTCCGTGGACTGCAGATCGCCGGCCAGACCGCCCCGAATCTCACCTTGATCGGCGCCCGCCTCTCGATCGGCGCAGGTGCGCTTGCCAACACGCCGGAGAACATCGCCCGCTTTATTCGCTCACCCTCATCGGTGAAACCGGGCGCGAAGATGCCCGCTTTCAACATGCTTCCTGAAGATGATATCGAAGAAATTGCCCGCTATCTCGGGGGGCTCGAATGACGGAACCCCTTGCTTCGGTCTCAACCGAAACATCCGCCGCCCAGGAAGCGGAACTTCGGCGCGTATGGGCCAATCCAAAAGGCTGGCGTTACTGGACCTCCGTCAACAACACTCAGATCGGCCTGTGGTATGGATCGGCCGCCTTCATCTTTATGCTGTTTGCCGGCATCCTTGCGCTGCTCATGCGCCTGCAACTGGCAGTCCCCGACAACGATTTTCTCTCCGCCGATCTCTTCAACCAGGCCTTCACGCTGCACGGCACCGTGATGATGTTCCTGTTTGCCGTTCCGATCTTCGAGGCCGTCGCAATCTTCCTCTTGCCCTCCATGCTCGGCGCGCGGGAGTTGCCGTTTCCGCGGCTTTCGGCTTTCGGCTTCTGGAGTTTTGCGCTCGGCGGCGTGTTCGTCTGCGGGTCGATATTTTTCGGGGCGGCGCCCAATGCGGGTTGGTTCATGTATCCGCCGCTTGCCACCGACAAGCAATATTCCGGCATCGGCGCGGATATCTGGTTGCTCGGCCTTTCCTTCATCGAAGTCGCCTCCATCGCCGCAGCGGTCGAGCTCATCGTCGGCATCATGAAATGCCGGGCGCCGGGCATGCGGATCAATATGATGCCGCTCTTTGCCTGGTACCTGCTGATCGTGGCGGGCATGATCCTCTTCGCCTTCCCGCCGCTGATTGCCGGCGACATCCTGTTCGAGATGGAGCGGATGTTCGACTGGCCTTTTTTCGATGCAGCCCGTGGCGGCGATCCGCTGCTCTGGCAGCATCTGTTCTGGATTTTCGGCCACCCCGAGGTCTACATCATCTTTTTGCCCGCCATCGCGCTCATGGCGATGATTGTTCCGACCTTCGCGCAGCGTCCGATCGTCGGCTATTCCTGGATCGTGCTGGCTGCGGTCGGCACGGGGTTCCTGAGCTTCGGGCTCTGGGTCCACCATATGTTCACCACCGGCCTGCCGCAGATTTCACTGGCCTTCTTCTCGGCGGCATCCGAGGCTGTCGCAATCCCGACCGGGGTGCAGATCTTTGTCTTCATCGCCACCATGCTGGGCGGCCGGGTGATCTTCTCCCTTCCCATGCTGTTTGGCGCCGGGGGACTGGCGATTTTCATCATTGGCGGGCTGACCGGCGTCATGGTGGCGCTCGCGCCCTTCGACTGGCAGGCGCATGACACCTATTTCGTCGTCGCCCATCTCCATTACGTGATGATCGGCGGCATGCTGTTTCCGGTGGTTGCCGGAATCTATTATTATTATCCGCTGGTGAACGCACAAAAACTTTCGGCTCGATGGGGCAAGATCGCCTTCTGGCTCATGTTCGTCGGTTTCAACACCGCCTTCTTCCCCATGCACCTGACCGGCCTGCGCGGCATGCCGCGTCGGGTCTTCACCTACCCGTCCGATGTCGGCTGGAACCTCCTGAACCTCGTCTCCACCATCGGCGCTTTCATCTTTGCCGCAGGCGTCACCATCATCGTCATCGATATTCTGCGTCCGAAACATAGCGAACCAAAAGGCGAAATGAACCCTTGGAATGCCGGAACGCTGGAGTGGATCAGCGAGCCGGAAGAAAATTGGGGCGTGCGGTCCATTCCGATCATCAAAAGCCGGTATCCGCTCTGGGACCAGCCGGAGCTGATCGACGGCATCAAGGCGGGTCGGTACTATCTGCCGGACGCGGCCGATGGTCGGCGCGAAACGCTTGTGACGTCGGTTCTGGACGCCGAACCGCTGCAATGCCTGCGGGTCGGCGGCACATCGCTTCTGACCATCATCTCCGCTTTGGCACTTGGCGGCGCATTCATCGCACTGACCTTCCATTGGTGGATCTTGACGGCGCTCTGCGCCGCCGTGACACTTGTCGCCATCCTGATCTGGCTCTGGACGGGAACCAACGAGATACCAAGGCAAAACCTCAGGGATATCGGGCTTGGCAAGCAGGTTCCCCTTTATGCCTCCGGCCCGGCTTCGGTCGGCTGGTGGGCGGTGTTCATCACCATGGCCGGAGACGGCACGGCCTATGCCAGCTTGATGTTCGGCTATTTCTTCTACTGGACCATCCACCCCGATTTTACGGCAGGATTGCCTGGTCCGGGCAGGCTCTGGCCGCTGGTGGCGGCTGCGCTCTTTGCCCTTGCCTGGCTGGCCATGCTGTTTGCGCGGTATATCAATTCGAAGAGCCGGACGGCATCTGTCCGCCTTTGCCTCCTCACCTCCACGATCCTCACACTTGCCGCCTGCGCCGCCGGTCTGGCCGGTCCCTATCTGTACGACATGCAGCCGACGGCGCATGTCTATCCGGCGATCGTCTGGGTCATCGTACTCTGGACGGTCCTTCATGGTCTCGTTGCCGTGATCATGCAGTTTTATTGTCTGGCGAGTAGTTTTGCGGGTCGTCTGACGGCGGAATATGACGCCGATCTGCACAATGTCGTGCTCTACTGGCATTTCCTGGTCATCACCGCCCTCACTTCCTTCGGAGTGCTGGGCTTGTTTCCAGAGTTGAGGTGACGAGATGCGCCTGATCCCAAAAGAGGTGGAAACGCTCTGGACCCTGTTCACCGGGCCGGCCGTCTGGGCTCTGCACTTTCTTGTGTGTTATGTCGCAGCCGCCGTCTATTGCGCGAAAGCATCGGAAATTGCTTTCTCTTTCGGCATGCTCCGCTTTACCTTGTCCATTGCGACGGTTTTCGCGCTGCTTGCCATTCTCGGTGCCGCCTGGCTCGCCTGGCGGCAATGGGGCTTCGGCAGCGGCGATCCGCCCCATGACGAACCGACGAGGCAAGACCGGCTGCTGTTCCAGGGCTTTGCAACACTGCTGCTGTCGGGCCTGAGTTTCGTCGCGGTCATCTTCGTATCGGTCCCGCTGGTTTTTATCGAGGCCTGCGCAAGATGAAGAACCTTGCTCTTGTCGCCGGCATCTTTGCCCTTTGTCTTGCGCTGACGCTTCTTGCGACGAGTTGGAACGACGGATCGCTGACGGCGCATATGATCGTGCACATGACGACCGTCGCCATCGCAGCTCCGCTGCTGGCGATAGCCGTCAGCGGCAGGCGGCCCGATCCCGCCGTCCATCTCCCCTGGTTCGGGCCGCTACTCGCCTCGGTCGCCGAGCTCCTCGTCGTCTGGCTCTGGCATATGCCGGCGCTCCGTCGGCTGGCAGAAACGCGGCTTGATGCGATGCTTCTAGAACAGGCAAGCTTCCTTCTTGCCGGCATTCTGTTGTGGACCGCGTGTTTCCGGCGGCATGAGGAAGGCACCCAGCGGCTGGCGGGCATTATCGGCCTGCTCTTCACCTCGATCCACATGACGCTGCTCGGTGTCCTGCTGACACTTGCGCCCCGCCCGCTTTATGGGGTCGGGGATGTCACCTGTCTCGGCTTCGCGCTCAGCCGCGACACCGATCAGCAACTCGGCGGTGTCGTCATGCTCCTGGTCGGTGCAGCCTCCTACATGCTCGGCGCCATCATCCTGCTTGCCGACGTTCTTAAGCCCACGTCTTCGAGGGGCAGCCAATGCGGATAAGGTTGAGACGGATATCTGCCGGCGCCGCAGTACTTGCTGCAGCGAGCCTGTTCGTCGCCTGGGCCGGCATCATCGACATTCGTGCAAGCACCGGGCATTGGCGCGTCACGGACTGGTTCCTGCATTGGGTGATGCGGTCATCCGTGCGCACGGCAGCGCTCAGCGGGCATGCGCCACGGTTTACGGCGGCGATGCTGCCGCTTGCCGCAGGCCACTACGAAACCGGATGTGCGGGCTGCCATGGTTCACCGGCGATGCCGCGACCCGCCGCTGTCGAAAACATGCTTCCTCCTCCGCCCAACCTGCAGCATGTCAACGCGACATGGAATGATGCCGAGCTCTTCGAGATCGTCAAACATGGCGTGCGCTACACCGGCATGCCCGCCTGGCCGTCGATGGAGCGGGATGACGAGGTCTGGGCCATGGTCGCCTTCCTGCGGGAATATCCAAGCCTCGACCAAGCAGCCTATCAGCGGCTCGCCGGCTTTTCCGCGACGGCATCCCGGGACTTCGCTGCGATCGTGAAAAGCTGCGAAGGCTGCCATTCGCCGGCAGGCCCCGATGAAACCAGCCTCATTCCGCGCCTCACAGACCAATCGGAGACTTACCTTCGCGACAGTCTTGAGGCTTACGCGGCCGGCAAGCGTCCAAGCGGCGTCATGAAGGTTGCGCTCTCGCAGACATCGAGCGAAGACCGGAAAAAGCTGGCCAGCTATTTCGCCAGCCAGAGCGGACCCACTGAAGCAGGCCGGCCTTCGGAAATACTCTCTCGCGGCAAGCTCCTTGCGGAACGTGGTGACCGGACGCGTGGCATCGCAGCCTGCGCCGCCTGCCACGATGCTGCCGGTGTCAACGAGGCCTATCCACGCCTTGCCGGCCAACCGATACCCTATCTTGAAAACCAGCTCGGTCTTTTCCACAGCGGAAATCGTGGCGGCGGCGCCTATGCGGGTGTGATGACCAGGGCTGCTGCTGGTCTCAACGACGACGATATTCAGGCGCTCGCGGCCTACTACAGTGCGTTGTCCAAGGATTGAAGCTTTCCTGTGCGACGATGTTCGCCGGATTGCAAAAAGTAGATGATCACCCCCCGACCCTTCCTTTACACTTCCAAGGCAGATGGTAAGGGAATTCGATGGCTCGTCTTATTGGCGCAGATGAAGCGGCTCAATCGGAAAAGCGGATTGCAAAAGCCGATCGGCGGGAGGGCTTGGCGCGGGATGTTACGGCCATCAAGATCGGCGACTGCCTGCTCGGTTACAAGGCCGTCCAGCGCCGCATGCGGGCCAGCCGTTGGAACCATTTCCGCGGCCGGATGTGCGAGATCGAAAAGTTGATCAGACATCGCCATGGAGAGATCGTGCCGGAGGCCGATGACGCCTTGATTTACGTCGAGGTGATCGCCGGCCTCGCCCTTGTCGAGTTCAAGGAAGAGTTTGTCGACGTGGTCCTCGGCTGGGCGGCGCGATGGCTTCCCTGGGCTAGGAAAGCCGAGATAGAGGAGATCATCTACGAGCGGACCAAGGTGCGCTTTTCTGACTTGTCGGCCGACGCGCTCGGCCATGCTCTGCACCTCAGCTACTCAGAACGGAGCGCCCTCGATATCCGCACAATCGGTGCATTCGATGTGCCGAAACAGAAACGAGCAAAACTTCAAAAGGAAAAGCGGCGGCAGCGGGACCGAAGCCGAAAAGAGGAGCAGCGCCGTGCCGCCGGCGCGCTTTCCAGAGCCGACTATCTCGCCAGTTCTTTCAGCCAAGTGCGCCCCTGGGAGGCTTTCGGCATCAGCCGCCGGACATGGGAACGCCGCGGTAAACCGATGCCGGATCCCGCGACGATATCGGTTTGTGGTTCGATCTCGCTTGCCGCCTAGAACAGGATGATTTTAGGCCTGTTCGGCCTAAAATCTGAATCCTGTTCTAAATTAAAGAGTTAGAGCATGATGTCGTCCGAAAACCGCTCACACTTTTCGGCATCATGCTCTAGGCAAGCGCTTTCGTCAGCTTTAGCCGGGTGGTCCGAACCAGCTATTCATCGCCTCCTGCAGACCATCCTGCGTCCTGTCACCCACCCACGCCACATATCCGTCGGGCCGGATCAACACTGCCGTTGGCGCGGAAACTAGGCCCAGCGCCGGCAGCTCCCATGCGCCGTCATATCCGGCGTCGACCAACTTGATGCGGTTTGACCAGGGCGCGATGTCGAAGCTGCCGGGCGCGTCGAGGTTCAAGAGCACCGGCCGCGCATCCTGGAGCAGCGTAAAGAGACGCAGAGGGCCATCAGGCGTGGTGACGTCGAGGTCGGGCATGCGGCGACCAAGCAGCGGATGCCCCTCGCCGAAATCGTAATGGATCGCCAATCCGGACATTTCGGCAGCGATGCGTCTGCGCGGTTCCTCCATGCCAAGCAGCTCCGTCACGACGTCACGCAGGGCTTCGGTGCGATCGTCGGTCCGCTGCAATGCCACCTGCGCCATCGTCATGCGCAACACGCGGGCGGCAACCGGATGCCGCTCGGCGTGATAGCTGTCGAGCAAGGCTTCAGGCGATCTTCCTTTCACCACCTGGGCCAGCTTCCAACCGAGATTGACTGCATCCTGCACACCCGTGTTCAGGCCCTGCCCGCCGACCGGAGAATGCACATGGGCGGCATCGCCGGCGAGGAGTACCCGGCCCTTGCGGTAGGCCGTCGCCTGCCTGGACATGTCAGTGAACCGGGAAATCCAGTTGACGCGATGGACTCCGTAATCCGTTCCGAATGCGGCGAGGAAGGCTTCCCTGAGATCACTGAGCGTCGGTTCGGTCGTGGCGCCGGCATTCTTCTCCGGCACCATCACGCCGATCGGACCTTCCTTGGCAAAGACGATCTTGCCGTCGTGGATTTCATACTCCTCCCTGCCGAAGGCATAGATGCCAAGGGCCGTGCGATGGATGCCCAATGGCGGCTCCTCTTCCATCTCCACCTCGGCGAGAATGTTGCCGGTCGTCGGATCCCATCCTTCAAACGCAATGCCGGCAGCCTTGCGAACCAGACTGCGGCCACCATCGCAGCCGACGAGATAGCAGGCCCTGAGCGAGGCCCCATCGGAGAGTTCGATGGTGACACCGCTGTCATCCTGGGCGAAACCCGTTACCTCGAGGCTGCGATAGATCGGCACCGCCAGCTCGCCGACCCAGCCGGCCAGAATGCGCTCGATATGCTTCTGCCGCAGCGCCAGCCCGTAATTGTGCCGGGTTGGAAAATCGCTGATATCCAGACGCGTGACCGCGAAACCCGTGACCTGAGCTATCTGCCCTTCCGCGAGGAACCGGTCGACGACGCCGCGCTGATCGAGAACCTCGAGCGTGCGCGCACTCAGACCGCCGGCACGCGTACCGGCAAGCCCCTGGTCAGGGCGGCGCTCGACAATGGCGACGTCGACGCCTGCCAAGGCCATCTCGCCTGCCACCATCAGGCCCGTCGGCCCTGCCCCTGATACCACGACTGCATGGTCCCTCATCCGCAAACTCCCCTGTTTCGACGCACTCATTCAGGGTCCAGACAGAGCTGGCCCCCACTGCTTCCTCCCATCCAATCGGTCCTGCACAGCTGCCGATTTTTCTCTGTCGCAGGTTGTTCTCCCTATAAATATAAGCTCCATACTGGTTGGAAGGACTTGCGGCAGGATTTCGGGCTTGCTCTCCAAAGCCATTTTCGTGGCCACTTGCGGGTCTCTCGCTGCGGAGCCCAGGCTTTTCAATACGACCTGACCGGGTGAGCGCCGGATCTGGCAGATGCCGTCCGGGGTCGTTTCTCTCGAAGGAGATCAATTAATTGCGGGACGACGTATCTCACTGCGGAGCCGGAGCTTTTTGCGGAATCGTATCGGCCGCCGATCGCTCAGACGGATCGGCGGGATGGCCATAGATTGTGTACGCGGCACCAGCTAGAACGCCCAAGACGAGAAGAGCGAGGACGTAGAACATCATGCCGCGTATTGCCGTCTTCGGTGTCTCGTCCATCAGGGATCTCCAAGATTACTCAGCGGTCAAATTCAATGCGATGGCTTTGGTTCCGACGCGGCGGTTGTTCAGATGAGTAGCCGCGCACGGAACGATCAGGTCCGGATTTGGTTTAATCCACATGCTCATCGCTAGCGGAGGCCATCATGTGGGCAATCCTCATCGGAGCCGCTCTTATCATCGGCGGACTTCTTTTTCTTTTTACATCGGCGCTTGGTCGAAAACCGAGTAATCCGCATCGAATGCCGCAAGGCGGCACCACGCTGGAACCACGACGCCAAGGCCTCAGGTTCCTCGGGATATCCCAAAACTGGCCGGCGCTGGCCCTTATCGCGATCGGCGCCCTTCTCCTGGCTTTTGGCGGATATTCATGACATCCGAGAGTCATCAACCACGTTAGCTCCTTCGGCAGCAAAAACCCGGCTTTCACCGGGTTTTTGTTCAGGCATTACCAAGTCTGGCGACCGGTCCAGTCATCGATATCGCGTTTAACACGGTCCTTTTCGATACCGTACCGCTCCTGGATCTTTCCTTCCAGCTGGTCGCGCTTGCCGGCGATCTGGTCAAGATCATCGTCAGTGAGTTTGCCCCACTGCTCCTTGACCTTGCCCTTCGCCTGCTTCCAGTTTCCTTCGATACGATTCCAATCCATGGTCGATTTCTCCAGTTGTTGATGAGGAGAAAACGGACTGCAGTGGAAGTTGGTTCCTGTGTCTGAGCCAATTTTACAAACCGTCGCGTTACCTGCATCGACGCACGTGAACGACAGCCCAGGCCATGCGCGCAAGTGCTCGCCAGCAGCCGATCGCCATCGGCTTAGTTCAGTGTTTGAGCAAATGGGCACCTATTGTGCCGACCATAGTGCGGAGATCGTCTTTCGACCGTACCCCATGCTCGAACATGGAGATCAACTCTTGAGCTGCTTTGATTGCACTTGGGCTATCCTTGGAGCAGCAGCGAGCGGCGCACCATTCGTCATAGATGTCTTTGATCATTGTGAGGTCTTCTGGACCCAGAGCCGACTTTGAGCCGTGCATACCTTGAAACATCGCAATCCTCCCAGATGCTGACGTGACACGTAACCACAACGCACTGATTTTATGCCAACTTCTGGAGATTTCAATGTGCGATATAGGACAGTGCGAAGGTCAATTCCTGCGGCAAAGATGCAAGGCTCTGCCCGCGTCCAATCAAACCCACACCCCAATCAAGAAAATCGCAAACATTTTTTGAAACGATAATAGATGTGAAAATATTAATCTAAACATGATGCAAATCATTTTTCCAGTGTTATACTATGTCAATGGGAGATGAACAATGTCACTCAATATATTCGTCAATCTCTACAATTTAGGCTGCCTTGACGCACTTAACGTTTCTTTGCGGAGCCTGTCGGATGAAGAAAGGCTTGGCGCATTACTCTCGCTTGAGAAGATCGGGTACGAAGTGATCTGGAATGCCCGGAGAAAGCCGGCTTCCGCATATGTGTGGAGCGGTCCGAGCGAACACTAGTTGTCAGATGGGACAAAGGCCCATCCCGAAAATAGGCGCGAGGCTTCACGACCTTGTGTCTCCCTTTATTCGCTTAAAAAGCAGATGTTCCACCCTTCTATCGATCCGAAGGAAGTGAGGGCGGTCATGATCCGATCCAAGATAGCCGACGCTCAGACCGTGTTGAGCGACGAAGAAGTTGCCCTCTGCCAGAGAGTCTTTGACCACATCAGCTCGGTGCGACAAATCATAACAGACACCGAGCGCGAAGATCTGGCTCAGCGGGTTATCCATTCGTACCAGCATGGGGTGAAGGACGAGGCCGCCTTAATGCGACTGTTGATCTAAAATCGCCGTGCTGAATCAGGCTAATAATGACAAACACTTATCGCTGCAAATCAGTTGGTGTTACTCTTATGGCCAAGGCTAGTCGGCCTGTGGGAATTCTCGAAATACCACCCCTCTTTCCGTGAAATTTATACCGGCGTTGCCAACTCGTTCATGATTACGAGAAGCGATGCTTCGTGAGGCTCGGGCTTGCGGCAGGTGTGGATAGGATCCCGTGACACACGATGTCCAAAGAGATGATGACTTCGTCGTGAACGCCAAAAATCAAGTTAAATCAGATGGCGTGGCGTTTAATGTGCTAAAATACTCTGTAGGCGGAGATGACACAAATCAGGGAGAAAAACGATGGCCGACTTAGGAGACCGCAAAAAGGCGATGGAGGATCAATACTTCCAAGACGCCGAGAGGTCCATCAAGCTCAAATCTCGGATGGACAGGCTTTTGGCGCAATGGATTGCAGGCCTCATTGGTCGGGATGATGTTGCGGGCTACGGCGCTGAAATCACTGATGCCCGCTTTAAAGGGGGTGGAGACGCCGGAGTTCTCTCGAAAGCTATATCGGATCTTCAAGCGGCTGGGCAGAACGTCAGCGAGCAGGACGTGGCAGCAAAGATGAGTGAATTTCTGGTCGAGGCCGCTGGGCAGCCTTGAGCCCGAAGCGCTCCTGCGCTGCGGGCGCGTTCCATACGGTATGCAGCCGTCGGCCTCACCAGCCGGCGGTTGTTTTACATGCCCATGTGTCATGTGCCAATCGTGTGCCGTAAAGTGCGTAAAAGGGCTCCAATCACTGACACCGTTTACACATAGATTGATATATCGCGCTATATCCTATTGAAACTAGCTAGTTATTTGTATTTATTTTTAGGTGTGACCAAATCTGCCGTCTGCACGGCTAAAGGTAGCGGCCGGGCGACCGTCCTATTTCAACTCTCAATCACTGGCGATCGCTTCTTTGATCAGCGGCACAGCCGACCCTCCTTTTGAGATTTTTAAGCTTTACGAACGAGGTGGGCAGTGCCCCCTGAGCGACGTATTCCCTCGTGCGATGCTGGGCATGTAGGTCGACTTTGTTGGTTGCGCGAGCAACGACTTTCGTCATTCCCACTAAGCGCTTGCAGGATAAACGAGATCTGTTCACCAAGGCCCTCTTCAGCATTCCCGGCGTTTCGAACCCGCTCCTCGACAAGGACCGGGTGGTAAAAGGGCACGAACGCATTCATTGCACTTCGGGCAGCTATGGCTGCATCGATGACATTCAAATTGCCGGCGTCTGCCCCTTCTTCGATAATATTTTCGATGATCGCCACAAGACGAGCGCTATGGGCGCTAATAACTGGCCAGCTCTCCGCCGTTGCAGCGACGATCAAGTCATGGACCGGCTTCTCTTCAACGAAGTTCTTTCTTCTCTCCTCATGGAGCAGCTTGAAAAGACGTTCGAGCTTCTCGTGAGCCGGCGCCTCTTGCCGGGCGACTGCATCCGCCAACCGAGTAGCTTTCGCGATGAACCGGCCGCAGATCGACTTGTTGATCGCTGCCCTCGACGGGAAGAACCGGTAGATGTTGGCACTGCTCATCCCGAGGCAGGATGCGATATCTGCGACAGATGTCTTCTGGTAACCGATGCGGCGAAAATGCTCTTCCGCCACATCGAGGATACGCTCGCGCCACATTTCGACTTCAGTGCCCGTGCGGCCCTGTGGGATCACGATACGTGGCACGGACGCCCCTATTCCGCGGCCAGCGCTATCGGCCGCGCCTGATGTTCGACCGCTTCCTCTTTCTCAACTGCTTTGGGTGGTTTGATCCGAAACCACACAGCATAGAGGGCCGGAAGGAAGAGCAGGATCATCACGGTGCCTGCCGCCGTTCCGCCGATCAGGGTATAGGCCATCGAGCCCCAGAACACTGAGTGGGTCAGAGGTATGAATGCCAGGATCGCCGCGAGTGCAGTCAAGATAACAGGTCTTGTTCGCTGGACGGTCGCTTCGATCACGGCATGGTAGTCGTCGAGCCCTGCCGCCTGGTTCTCCTTGATCTGCTCTGTCAGGATAAGCGTGTTTCGCATCAGTATGCCTGCGAGCCCGATCAAGCCGAGGATGGCGTTGAAGCCGAAGGGTTGATTGAACAGCAGCAAGGTCGGAACCACCCCGGCAAGACCTAGCGGTGCGGTCAGCATCACCATTGTCATTGTCGAGAGACTGCGAACCTGCAGGATGATGATGATCAACATGGCAGCAATCATCAGCGGGAAAACCTGCGCAAGCGCAACATTGGCTTTCAATGACTCCTCGATGTTGCCGCCCATTTCGATACGGTATCCAACCGGAAGCGATGCGATCAGCGGCTGGAGGGCCTTCATTACCTGTTGCGAAACCTCCGGTGGCTGCGTCGCCTCGTTGATATCAGACCTTATAGTGATGACCGGGGTCCGGTCACGACGCTTCAAGATCGGCTCTTCGAACCGGATCTCGGAATGCCCGATCTGATCGAGGGGAACCTGGCGGCCATCCCGGCTCATCAGCGAAAAGTCGGCAAGTCGTGACGGGTCGAGGCGGTTTTCGCCAGCACTTCGAGCAACGACAGGCACGTTGCGGATGTTGTCACGCACCTGCGTGACAGGGATGCCGGTGAGCAGCATCTGCATCTGCTGGGCAGCCTCCGATGGAGAAAGACCAATCAGGTTGAGCCTTTCCTGGTCGGGGACAAATCGCAGAACAGGTGTTCGGTTGCCCCAGTCACGGTTGGCTTGGCGGACATCGGGAACGGTCTTCATGATCGCCAGAGCCTGCTCGGAAATCTTATAGAGTTCATCCTGATCGGGCCCCATGATCCGGAATTCGACCGGGAACGGCGTGTACGGACCAAACACGAGCTGGGTGACGCGCACAGAAGCTTCGGGAACAAGACCCTCCGAAATAGCGGCACGAAGGCGGTGCTTCAGTTCTTCGCGCGCATGGGCGTCCGGCGTGAGAACGACGACCTTGGCGAAGGCGGGATCCGGCAATTCCGGTGCCATAGCAAAGAAGAACCGGGGTGCGCCCTGCCCTACGTAACTTGTGACGATATTGGTCTCGGGCTGGGTCTGTAGCCAGTCTTCAACCTTCTTCACCGCGGATGTCGTCGCCTCGATGCTGGTGCCCTCGGGCATACGCACTTCAACCAGTACCTCCGGGCGATCCGATGTCGGGAAGAATTGCTGTTTCACGCCGCCCATCCCAACAACCGAAACGGCCATGGTGATGCCTACCACGGCGCAGACCATGAACTTATGGCGGACAGCGAACTCGATGACGGAACGCAGACGACGGTAATTCGGCGTGTCATAGATGGCGTGATGACCGCCCTCGACCGGCTTGATGTTCGGCAGCATCTTGACGCCAAGGTAGGGCGTGAAGGTAACAGCCACGATCCAGGATACGATCAGGGCAAAACCGACGACCCAGAAGATGTTACCGGCATATTCGCCGGCCGTTGATTTTGCGAACCCCACGGGCATCAGCCCGATGATCGTCACCAGCGTGCCCGACAGCATTGGCGCCGCAGTATGGCTCCAGGCATAGGCGGCCGCCTTGATGCGGTCCATGCCCTCTTCCATCTTCACGACCATCACCTCGATGGCGATGATGGCATCGTCCACAAGAAGTCCCAGCGCAAGGATCAAAGCGCCGAGCGTGATGCGATCGAAGAACCGCCCGGTTTCCAGCATGATGAGGAAGACCACAGCAAGTGTAAGCGGCACAGCAAGCGCGACGACAATGCCGACGCGCCAGCCGAGTGCGACTAGACTTACGAACAACACGACGCCAAGCGCCATGGCGAACTTGAGCATGAACTCGCCGACGGCCTCATCGATATTGACAGCCTGATCGCTGACCTTGGTGAGCGTCATCCCCAGCGGCAGTGTCTCCGCGATCGCGGCGGATCGAGCCTCAAGCGCTTTTCCGAGATCAAGTCCGTTCCATCCCGCCTGCATTACGGCACCCAACATAATTGTTGGCTCGCCTTCATGGCGGATAATGTAGGTGGCAGGATCTTGATAACCGCGCCGTACATCCGCGATATCGGAGAGTTTCAAAGTCCGGCCAGCGGCCACGATCGGCGTGTCGGCAACGGCCTGCACACTGTTGTAAGCTCCGTCGAACCGGATGAAGACCTGTGGCCCCCGTGTGTCAATCGAGCCGGCGGGTGTGACTGTGTTCTGTCGCTGCAAAGCAGCAGCGATATCTTGCGCAGATATGCCGAGTGTCGCGAGCTTCGCGTAGGAGAACTCGACGAAAATCTGTTCGGGACGTTCCCCGACGATGTTGATTTTCTTGATGCCAGGAACATGCAGCAGGTCCTGCCGGATGACCTCTGCCTGCCGCACGAGATCGCGCATCGGCAGTCCCTTTGCCTTCAATGCATAGAGACCGAAGCTCACATCGGAGTATTCATCGTTGACGAATGGCCCCATGACGCCCGGAGGGAGATTGCGGGCTTCGTCACCAAGCTTCTTGCGCGCCTGATAGAATTCTTCTGCCACGGCACTTGCCGGGGTGTTATCCTTGAGGGTGACCGTCAGGAAGGCGTAGCCCGGTCGGGTTGTCGTCTCGACGCGGTCGTACCATGTGAGTTCCTGAATGCGCTTTTCAAGCGGCTCGGCGACAAGGTCCTGCATTTCACGGGCAGTGGCACCTGGCCAGACCGAAGTAACAGTTAGGGTCTTGATTGTGAAAGACGGATCTTCGGCGCGCCCCAGCTTGACGAAGGCGTAGGCGCCAGCGGCGGCCAGCAGCACAATAAAGAACAGGGTGATGGCGCGTTCGCGAACGGCGATGGCTGACAGATTGAAGTTCATTGCTTTTTCGCCTCTTGCTGCGAGGCAATCCTGATGACCGCGCCGTCGGCGAGGAGATGCGCGCCCAGTGCTACAACCTGCTCTCCAGTTCCAATTCCCGTGACGAATGCCATCTCCTCGCCAATCTGCTGAACTTTGACCGGGGTGAACTTCACCGTTGATGTTGTGCCGTTGACGACCCACACTCCGGTGCGACTACCGTCATCCAGAATTGCGCCCACTGGTATAGCGACCTCCGACTGGCGGTCAGCATCGAGAATTCTAATCGTCACTGTCGAGCCAAGCGGGGCGGAAGCCGCATCGCCTTCGAGAACATAACGCGCCTCGTAGGTACGGGTTTGCGGATCGGCGGAATCCGAGATCTGCCGAAGTTTGGCCCTTCCGCTTAGACTTCCGCCTCCATACACGCTGGTCTGCGCTTCGGAGCCAATCTTGGGCCGCAGAGTCTCCGGAAGCCAGACAACAGCCTCGCGCGGGCCCGCCTGCGCCAGTTGAACGACGGTCTGGCCCGCTGCCACGACTTGTCCCGGATCTCCAAGGGTCTGGGTTATGGTTCCATCAGCGTCGGCAACAAGAAGCGTGTATGCAGTCCCATTTTCAGCCACTTTGGCGTCGGCTTCTGCCGCAGCAAGCTGAGCAGAGGCTGTGTCGAGCGCTGCTTTTGCCTGTTCATAACGCTGCGGAGTAGCTGCCAAGCCATTTTTTACCAGCGCCGCATAGCGCTTTTCGTCTGCTTGCGCCTGGACCAAAACAGCGCGTGCTGCGGTAACGGTATTACGCTTTGCTGTCAGCGCGAGTTGGAGATCGGTCTCGTCAATGCGCATAAGCGCCTGGCCTTGCCTCACCTGCTGCCCCACGTCGACCATCCTCTCAACGATTTTGCCGGGAACACGAAAACCAAGGTTGCTTTGTACCCGGGAAGCGACAGTGCCTGTGAAAGAGCGCTCAGCCGCACCGGTGGTGATTGCCTCCACCATTCTTACGAGTGGTGACGCTGCTCTTGGATCAGCGGCCACCGCTTCCTGCTTGGTGGGTTCAAAAACCACGAAAAAGGCCCCGGCTGCGCCGGCCGCTGCCACGAGACCTACGAAAGTCAGGACAAGTTTGCGTTTCATTTTGAGTTTCTCTTCTTGACGGGCGACATGGATTATTTAGATTGCGATCTAAATCTATTTTTGTTATAGATGTCAAACAAAATCTAATCGGAGGTCGATATGAGAGTGAGCCGGGCACAGGCTGAGGAGAACCGCGAAACGGTGATCAACGTCGCAAGCCGTCTGTTCCGAGAACATGGCTTCGATGGAATTGGGCTAAAGGATCTGATGAAAGGGGCCGGCCTGACCCAGGGAGGTTTCTACAAGCAGTTCGCGTCGAAGGACGACCTCGCCGCACTAGCATCGCGGCGTGCGATGGAAAGCGCGACACGGAGGTGGTCTACAGCGGCTGCAAACAGCTCCGATCCCCTTGAGGCAGTCATGGCGTTCTACCTTTCATCGGACCACAGAGGCGAAAAGTCAGAAGGCTGCCCACTTGTGGCGCTGGGATCGGACGCGGCTCGCCAGAGCAAAGAGGTCAGGCGCCCATTTGAAGACGGGATCCGGGCTCACTTCGAGGTTCTGGATGAACTGATGGCCAGCGACACGAGTTCTAGTCCCAGCGGCAGGGCGATGGCCATACTGTCTCTCATGGTGGGCGCCGTTACGCTGTCGCGGATCATGGAAGACGAGAACCTTTCACGAGACATCCTTAACGCAGCGGCTGGCGAAGTCAGGCGCATTGCGCGCGGCGACGACGTCGCTGAAGGCTAAGCCGGGTTCTATGACCTGGCGCGGAAAAGTGCCGAAGTTTAGCCTCCCGCCCTGGCAAGGTGAGTGTGTCCTAAGGCTCCGGCATAAGCCGCATGTTCAGAGAACAGGCTCTTACCGCATCATCGAGGGCGTTATACGTGCCAGGGTCTCATACGGTGAGCAACTGCGGTCGGAATAGGACGTCAATCGTGCATGAGAAGTCATACCGCCACCGTAACCGAATGCGGTGGAACCCGGGCGCACGCCACCTTGTTTGAAGGCTATGCAGACCAGATTCCGCCGGAGATTTTACTTAGTTCACCTTGGTAGCGGGAACGTCGACCGCCGGAGTTCGGTAGACATGGCCGGCCTGAAAAGGCGGCTACCTTGGGCTCGAAACCAACCGCAAGGTCAACTTCCGGCGTAGTCCAGAAGTGACCGGAAAAGGCCTCCGCTTTAGTCTCGAAGTACTCCGCAAAATCGAGCACATCGTTGTCCGTGGGTGCCGGGCCGGTGGCTGAAATGACATAGTCTTCACGTTTTCCGGCCGTCGCAGTGACGGTGCCCGCATCGAAGTCGACAAGCCGAAGGCCGTCTTCGCACCCTTCACGCCTATAATCATCGTCTTCTCCTCTAAAGATAATTTGGATAAGGCGATTGCGAAATTCAGTTCTGCCGTTAACCTGGAAAACATAGCATAACGTTTTCCACGCATTGTTGAATTTCATAGCACATTGAGACAAAGTGCCACCGCGAAGATACGGTTTGCGACTTCTGCTGGTGCAATACGCACACTGCACTTTCATGCAGGCGCAGAAACATGTGATGACTTAAAGGGCAAAATGGCGCTTGTTCTGAAGACCTTCGGTAGGTTGCAGCTCGTTGACGAGGCCGGGAATGTGGTCGCGTTTCCTGAGAAAGGCCTGCTGCTTCTCGCCTATTTACTCACGACCGATCAAGGTTGCGCGGATCGAACAACATTGGTGAGCTTTCTGTGGGGCGAGGCCGATAGGGACAATACGCTTGCGACTTTGCGTAAGTTGATTTCGAGAATGAAGGCCCGTCAAATTGAACTCGGGATAAATATCCTTTCATCCGAGGGCAACATGGTCACCGTCGACCGGGAGTCTCTGTCTTCCGATATTCTGCTGTCCGGGACGGAGGAAGAGGTTGAACCGTTCTCCCGGCTTAAGCTTCTCGTGAAGCTCATGAACCAGCCTTTTCTGGAGTCGGTTCACAGTCATAGCCGTCGGTTTCAACTGTGGCTTGCCGAGCGCGAAATTAGCCACATCGCACTTCTCGGAAATACGTTGAGAGCGGCGTCCCGACTGGCACAATCGCCGACGGAATCCGAACTCCTGAGGAAGGCTGCAGTTATCCTATTTCGGGCGGAGCCGAAGGATCCCGATACGCTGCAAATGCTCATAGAGATATTCCAGGCGGAAGACGAGGTTGCGTCCCTTCGGAACCATTTTGAACAGCGGCGGAATGCGATTTTGCGAGGGACCGCAGCGCGCACCAGACCCGACGGTGACGCCATATCCTTCCGTCCGACATCATCGCCTTCGAAGCCGAAACTCGAGACCGCTTTTCCCCTTGAGCCGCAAGATATCCGGATTGCAATTCCCCGCCTGGTGCTGCTTCCGCCCAAGAACCAATCCGCCCGACCCCAAGTCGGTTTTCTAGCCGCATCTTTGGTCGAAGATATCACAATCGGATTTTGCGCCTTCAACAGCCTGGAGGTCATAGCCCCCTATTCGGCAGTTCAAATCGGCCACCACGTGGAGACGCAGAAGGCCTTCTTTGAACGTCATCACGTCAATTATATTCTCGATACCCGGATCAGCAATACGGGCGATGAAGTCACCCTGTTCGCCCAACTGATCTTTTTCGACCAAAATCAAATTGTATGGGCGGAAAGATTCAGCCTTGATCATATGGATCTCGTCAAAGATCGGAGAACTGTCGCCCGACGGATCGCGCTCTCCGTGTCCAGTGAAATCGAGCGCCATGAGGCATTGCGCGAAGATCTAAACCCGATCGCTTACCATCGATATCTTGTCGGCAGGCGGCACCTGGCGCGGTTGACGCTTCCGAATCTGCGGCGTGCGCGCAAGGAAATGAAAGCCGCACTCAGCGTCAGCCCCAATTTCGCGCCGGCGCTGAGTTCGATGGCGCGGACTTACTCCAAGGAATGGTTGCTGACGGCCCGAGGTGATATCGAGCTTTTGCAAACTGCGGAGAGCTTGGCTAAGCAGGCCACCGAGACACGTCCGGACTTCGCCGATGGGTATCGCGAGTTCGGGGTCGCCAAACTGTTGCAGGGGGCGTTTGATGAAAGCGCCGAGGCAATGGAAGTGGCGGAGAGCCTTGCTCCGCACTACGCTGACGTGATTGCCGACTACGCTGACACGTTGGTTCATTGTTCGCTTCCCGCCATGGCCTTGCGAAAGATCGAGCGGGCAATTGAATTGAACCCGCTCGGTCCCGATACCTATTTCTGGACCGGTGCGGGAGCAAACTATGCGCTCGGCGAATTCGAAGCTTCGCTGGACTACATTGGGCAGATGGCCGATCCCAATTTGGCGGACAGGCTGTCCGCCGCGAACTGGGCCATGTTGGGCCGTCAGGACAAGGCGCGGGTCTTCGTACGGAGGTTTCGCGAAGGCAATCCGGACTTCGATGTGGACAAGTGGTTGTCCGCGGTTCCAAGTAAAGAGCAATGGCATAAAGATCTTTATCGTGAAGGCCTGAAGAAAGCTGGATTTTAAACATCAATCGTTGGAGGGAATAACATGGCTACAGTTGTTGTTATTAGTGTTGACGGCCGAGACGAACTCTGGATCGCTGATCTGGACAACGGCACCGTCGTACCGCTCCCGGAGCCCAAATCGGGCGGCCTGAAAGTGGTGACCGATCTTCGCGCGACTGGGACAACCTTGACGAAAGGCGTGAATATCGCCGTGGTTGTTAAGTCTGCCGAGGCGGCACTTTCGGGCCACTATGATGGCTGAACGCCTATAACACTTGGGGGACAAGCTGGACGGCGGCGGAGATTACTGCTCGCCGTCCGCACCAAACAGGCCGCACAGGGCATAGTCACGGCGCACCCGCCCCCGGCGGCATGCCGGCCCGAGGTATGCGCCGCGGGTGACTTACGGCCTAAAGCGCGTCGCGATCTTTCAGATTCGCTTGTCGCGCTTAGGTCTTTGTTTTTACGCATGTCGTTGTCGCAAAACCGCTGCACACTTTTGCGCGACATGCTTTAGTCGGCCGCAGCCAACCTTTTCGGCCGCCGTACATTAAGTGGCACATATTCCCGAACGAACTGCTTGGCAGCGTCGGCAAAGGTTCTTTCCTGCTTCAGCTGACCACCCGGCTTTTGCCCCGGAGTTCAAGATACCAGTCCTCGGCAAACTCCTTGGCCAGCGCAAGACTGTCCGTTTTGGTGCTCACGCGCCACTCCCGGCCCTCCAAATAGGTGGAGGCATTGCCACAGGGAGCTCTGGGCGCGACGATAGATTCGAACCTTGTCGCCGAATACCATATGCGAGGTCACTTTACCCTCCCGGACTGTGCGAGACATGTGTGAGGGTATTGTAGCCGATATTTAGGCCAATCCAAGGCTTTAAGCCATTGAAATCGTTGGTGAGAGCGTCGGGGTTCGAACCCGAGACCTACTGATTAAAAGTCAGTTGCTCTACCAGCTGAGCTACGCTCTCCCTCTCCGCGGGTGTGCCCACCCCGGCTGGAAGTGGGCGGAACATAGGCAGGCGACCCATTGCGGTCAACCGAAAAATTTGCCTTTTTTCGCACCCGGCACATTTCTTGCGCGCGCCAAGACAAATGTCTTGCGTGCAAAGACAGATTTCTTGCGAGAGCGGAGACAGATTTCTTGCGCGCGCAAAAAGGTGATTGGCAATCCCCGGCCCGCAAAGCTAGGAACATCACGCAGATTGCAGCCGGAGAGAATGCGTGTCGATTGCCGATATTTCCCTGTGGAGCGCGCTGATTGCCGGGGCGCTTTCCTTCCTGTCGCCCTGCGTGCTTCCCCTCGTCCCGCCCTATCTCTGTTACATGGCCGGCATTTCAGTCGAGCAGTTTCGCGGGGGCGGTGCGGTTGTGGTGGCGCCGGACGTCAGGCGCGGCGTGTTCTTCTCCGCACTGCTCTTCACGCTCGGCTTTGCCACCGTCTTCGTGGCGCTCGGCGCCGGTGCTTCCAGCATCGGCATGGCGCTTCGCCAGCATCTCGACCTCCTGTCGAAGATCGGCGGGCTGATCATCATCGTCATGGGGCTGAACTTTCTTGGCCTCTTTCGAATCGGGGTGCTGGCGCGTGAGGCGCGCTTCCAGAGCAGCGGCAAGCCGGCGACGCTGACGGGCGCCTATATTATGGGCCTTGCCTTCGCATTCGGCTGGACGCCCTGCATCGGCCCGGTGCTCGGCGCCATCCTCGGCGTTGCCGCCTCGCGCGAGACGGTCGGCTCCGGAGCCGGGCTGCTCGCCATCTATTCGCTCGGCCTTGCCATCCCCTTCTGGATCGCCGCCGGCTTTTCAGGCGCCTTCATGCGCTTCCTGTCGCGCTTCCGCCGCCATCTCGGCACGGTGGAAAAGGTGATGGGCGTCTTCCTCGTGCTTACCGGCCTCGCCTTCCTGTTCGGATGGGTCAGCAATGTTGCGATCTGGTTCCAGCAGACCTTTCCGATCCTGATGCAGATCGGCTAGGCCACCGGTTGCCGATTTTCCAGGCCATGTGGCAGGTGCTGCGTGGGCTCGTCAGAAATAGCGCCGCGCCCACAATTCCGTGCAACTTACTCTCATAAAAAAGTCAGATTCAGCGATGGCGTTTAGTTGCGCCTTTTGTACGGACGTGCGTCTTCGTCTCGCATTTGCCGACTTCAGCTCGGGAATGTCCAAATTCGTCTCGTAATCCCAGCTAATGTCCATATCTATCGCTCAAGCCGGTCCCAAGGATCGGTCTTTGTGTCATCGTGCGAAACGGTCGGATCTCGCTTGTTCAAAGCAACACCGAGGCTGACCCTAAAGCCAATTAATGACGGGTCTGGCAGTCGCTAAAGTTTCTCGACAGGCTCGCCGTTTGGATTGGGCACCGGCGCCTCTCTTGTATCACGGGCCGGGTGTTTACGATCGTCAGGCTCCGGCGGTTCCTTATAGTCGGGGCGATTGACAGGCTGCTCTTTAGGATTGCCCCTTTTCGATGGGGCATTATTCTTTTTGGACATGGCTGGTTCCTCCACAACAGTACGAACCGACTGGGGACATTGAAAGTTCCGAGGCAGCCAAAACTGCCAACGCCAGCGCAAATACATTCGGTGGCGCCGGCCGGGCGCGATCCTACTGTCCTCCGAGGAAGTGCTTTGCTACCATCTGAAGGCCGCCCCCACTCGGACGCGGAGCGGTATTCGTCGGCTCTACGGCCGCCATTCCTGGCTATTGCGATCGTCGAGCTCGCGATCTAGGTAGAACGCTGCGCTGATGAGAGCGAGATGAGTAAAGGCTTGCGGGAAATTGCCAGCGAGCTGCGCCTTGGTATCAAACTCCTCGGCATATAGTCCGAGATGGTTGGCATAATTCAGAACTGACTCGAAGACCCTGCGAGCCTTCTTGGTGTCCCCCGCTCGTGCGAGACACTCTGCATACCAGAATGAGCAGGCTGAGAAGGCGCCCTCCTCCCCGTCCAGGCCGTCATTACTTCGATATCGGTGCACGACACCGTCGTCCGCTAGTTGGTCGCCGATCGCCGTCAAGGTCGACAGCCACCTCGGGTCCGTGGCACTGACAAACCTCACCAGCGGCATGAGCAGCAGCGAGGCGTCAAGCGTGTCGCCGCCCTTTGTCTGCACAAAGTGCCCCTTCTCCTCGTTCCAGAAGTTTTTCCAAATGTCTTCGTAAATGTCGTTCCTGACGTCATGCCACTTGGAAAAAGGCGCCGCGAGGGATCGCTTGGTCGCGAGACGTATTCCCCGATCGACCGCCACCCAACACATGAGCCTGGAATGGAGGAACTCCTGTGGCTCGCGGCGCATCTCCCAAATCCCGGCGTCAGGATCCTCCCAGTGATCGCAGACAAACTCCACAACCTTTCGAACCCCCTCCCAGTGATCGTGAGAGATTGCGTGGCCGTATTTGTTGCTCAGATAGATCGAGTCGAGAAGCTCACCGTAGATGTCGAGCTGAAACTGTTCTGCAGCGTTGTTTCCCACCCGGACGGGCGTCGCACCGCCATAGCCGTGCAGGTGCTCGAGGCTGGCCTCATTAGGCACCTCGCCGCCGTCGATCGCATACATGATCTTCAGTCCGCCGCCGGCGTCACATGCCGACGCCCGCTGGCCGATCCAGTCGTTGAATGCCATCGCCTCGTCGCGATAGCCAAGCCTCATCAATGCATACACTGTGAAGGAGGCGTCGCGTATCCAGGTGGCGCGATAGTCCCAGTTGCGGCTGCCACCGGGGGTTTCCGGCAAGCCAAAGGTTGCGGCGGCGACAATCGACCCGTGCTTGCGCGAGGTCATGAGCTTCAACGCCAGTGCAGAGCGATTGACCATTTCGCGCCAGCGTCCGCGATACGTCGACTGTCTCGCCCAGTTCTGCCAGAAGGCGACCGTCTGATCTTCCATCTCCTCCGTGGTCGCTTCTTCCGCATTGTCGTCACCGTCGTCGAGAATGAAATCGACGCCCTCTCCAGCTTGAAGGGTGATCTCGGCGATAACGCCGCCATCGATCTCGACGAGTGGCACACCAGCCAAGAGTCGTAGAACTTCGCCGTTCGCCTGCCGCCAGATTACAGCGCCCTCTTCCATCTTCGCCGGGAGCTATCTTCTCGCATATTCGAACCGAGGAGTGCACGACATACGCAACTTCAAACTCCCGCGCGTCACACGAAAGCGCCGTACAACCATGCTCGAGCCGTCGCTACGGCTGTTTTTCACGTACATGAAATCAGTAAGTTCGCCGCTTGCCTTGTCGCCCATCCAACGTGTGAGGAGGACGTTCGTATCCGGAAGATACTGTTGCGTCACGCGGGCGTCGGCAAGCTCCGGAGCGATCCGAAACATGCCACCACGTTCCGGGTCAAGCAGCGCAGCAAAAATTGTCGGACTGTCGAAATCGGGCCAACATAGAAAATCGATCGTGCCGTCGGTAGCGACAAGCGCGATCGTCGCCAAATCGCCGATGACGCCGTGGTTCTCTATCGCGCGCGGAACGACGGCTGCGTCCTCCTGGCTACGTTTTGCGGCAACCTTATCCCCGATGAGCCCGCTGTTTGCATCCATGCTGCGTTCCTCTTGGCTGAGCTTCGGATGAAAAGTCCGCAGGGAACTCGCCACTTCACCGATTTGGCGCTTTGGTTCGAAACGGCAATGGCGAATGAGGTCGCGGGAACCAAGCACGGAGTTTAATCAGGAACGCACGCTGGGCTTTTGCGAATAGAATGATAGGCACGATCGAGCGCGCTCGTGACGTTGAATGGAGCTCTGCTGCCAGGCCTCGACGGATTTGGGCGTCAATGTCAGCGCGATGAAATGGCCGCGACCGGATCGTTGACTATCAAATTGATTGCAGGCGCCCTACCTTGGGAAGCCAAGTCAGCGGTCCCCGATCATCGACCTGAAACTTGCGAGTAGCATCCGCAAGCCCGGCTGCGCTGCTTCCCGTAGCGCGGTCTCCACGGGGAACCACCGTGTCTTACGGACATGCTTCTCCGGAAACTTGTCCGCGATCCTCGAGACCTTAAAAAGGTGGACGGCCACGTGGTATTGGTTGGGACTCGTGTCCTTGCGATAAGAAAACGTACCGAATACGGCCTCGTCCACGACGCCTACGACCCCAGCCTCCTCGAACGCCTCTCTTAGCGCCGCGGCGCTGCTGGCCTCACCACTTTCGACGCGCCCCTTCGGAATGCCCCATCGACCGTTCCGTCGGCTGCCCACAAAAAGGATCTCAACTCGACCGTTTTCGTTCCGACGGTAGCACAGAGCACCAGCCTGCGCGACATCGCGACCAGACCCGGTTTTCGTAAGTTCCGTCTGGGCGTTTTCGTTGAGCATCGTCCGCCTCCGGTTTCGAAGCCCGCGCAAGCTAGCTGGGCAACGTTGAAGAGTCCAGTTTGCTTCATCACGTCGTGACGCGACCGAACTATGACGGAACCTCCAGCGTTGATGAGCGTCCAATCAGAATGGAGCCTGCCTTGCCATCAGAAATCGAAATCAAGCTCGACCTCTCTAACGAAGCCCTTGAGAGCCTTTTGGGTTCCGATCTTCTCGGAGAGCCTGACGAGGCACTGCAGCAGTCCTCGACCTATTTCGAGACGGACGATCGTCGGCTGTCGGAGAAAGGGTTTTCTCTGCGTGTCCGCTCTACCGGCGCTTCCCACGTCCAGACTGTGAAGGCATCCGGACCGGCGAAATCACTGTTTGTCCGTTCAGAATGGGAGACTCCCATTGAAGGCAATGAACCGGTCCTCGACCATACGAGCCCCCTCATAAGCGAGTTCGGACCGGAACTTGAGGTGGAAGCCGCTTTCACCGTGTTCATTGAGCGCCGCGTCTGGAACATCGAGTTGAACGGCTCTCGGCTGGAGGTGGTCGTCGATCGGGGAGACGTAGTGTCTGGCAACAGGCGCTCGCCTGTTCAGGAAATCGAGGTTGAACTGAAGGACGGCGATCCGAAAGACCTGTTCATCTTCATTCGTAAGATCGACGCGATCGCGCCTTTCCGGTTCGGCATTCAGTCCAAGTCAGAACGGGGCCTCGCGCTTCTGGACAGGCAGCAATTCATGTTCAAGGCAGAGCGCCTCGATCTCGACCGAAACATCAAGGCATCTGCCGCCTTTCGAGAGATCGCCGCGTCCTGCTTTCGGCAGTTCCGTCTCAACGAAGAGATCCTTCTCCAGCGACGAAATTCGGAAGCCCTTCATCAGGCGCGGGTAGCTCTGCGGCGTCTCCGCTCTGCGTTCTCGCTGTTCAAACCGCTCTTGACGGGCGACGAGCCGAGTAGGCTGCAGGGGGAGCTTCGCTGGCTCGCTGGCGTCCTAGGTGAAGCGCGTAATCTCGACGTCCTGCTGATGAAGGCGGAGGACTCCGACCTTCGGGCCAAGCTCAAGGATGCCCGCAACACGGCATACGGCGACGCTGTCGAGGCTCTGGGGTCGGCGCGAGCGCGCGCGCTCACTATCGATTTCAACCAATGGCTTCAATGTGACCTCGATCGCGCTGGCGGCAGCGCGGCTTCCGAAGACACATCGGCTTCGGAGTTCGCCGCGAAGGCCCTCGACAAGATGCGTAAGAAGCTAAAAAAGCATGGCAGTGCGCTGGCCGAGACCGACGACGAGCATCGTCACCAGGTTCGCAAGGACGCCAAAAAGCTTCGCTACGCGGCTGAATTCTTCGGATCTCTGTTCGACGACAAGCGCGGCGCCCGTCGGCACCGGAAATTTATCGCAGCGATGGAGGAGCTGCAGGACCATCTTGGAGCGTTGAACGATCTGGCTATGGGACCGGACGTGCTTGAGCAGCATGGACTGGCCGACCACCCTGCTCGAGATTCTGTCGTTTCCCACGATGACAAAAATGCGTTGATCCGCATGGCGCAGTCCTCAGTAGATGAGGTCATCGACACGAAGCGCTTCTGGCGCTGACATGAGGACGCCACGAACCTTGAGCGAAGGAACCTCGGTCTATCCGCCACGGTCGAGAACGTCGATGAACATGAGCAGACACGATGAATGAGATTGACGTCTATCCGAAGCCGATCCAGCAGTATGGTGCATTGTGTTTCCGAAACACGCCCAAGGGGCCACAGGTGCTTCTCATCACGACGCGGGAGACGAGACGTTGGATGATCCCAAAGGGCTGGCCGATATCAGGTCTGAAGCCGCGCAAGGTGGCAGAACGTGAGGCCTGGGAGGAAGCTGGCGTGATCGGGAGGGCGAAGAAGAAGCCCTTCGGCGAGTTCCTCTATGACAAGCTGATGCAGGACGGAAGTGGAGCGCGACCCGTCGTTGCCGTCTTCCTACTGGAGGTCCGCCGTAGCCGAAAGCGCTTTCCCGAAATGGCGGAGCGAGATTCCGTGTGGCTGACGCCGATTGAGGCCGCCCGCCGCGTAGACGAGCCGGACCTTGAGCGCCTGCTGCTGAAGTTTGGACGAATGGTCGAGCGCGGGAGACGGCTTCCCTAGCTCGACGGTCGCGGATTATCGATCTCGGGGCGCCGGAAACGTCCTCGGATCCACCGTCAACTGGTTTCTCGGCAGATGGATCGAACGCTTTCGAAGCCGCCGCCGGTTCCCTGTCAAACCCGGCGCGCTGGAACGCGGCCAGCGATGGTACAGCCGATATGGCAAGTGGTCGCTGCTGGCGAGTTGGCTGCCGATCGTCGGCGATCCGATCACCGTCGTCGCCGGCGTGTTGCGCGAGCCGCTCCCGAACTTCGTCCTCCTGGTGGCGATCGCCAAGGCCGGACGCTATATCGTGCTGGCAGCGGCAACCACGGGACTGGCCTGATGCCCTGGCAGCAGATCGTCGAATTCCAGCGCGACATCTATTTGGCCTTCGCCGACCACATCAAGGCGTTCGCGCAGGGCGGCGGCTGGCTCGCCTTTCTGGCATTCCTGCCGATGGGAATTGCCTTCGGTGCAGTCCATGCCCTGACGCCCGGTCACAGCAAGTCGGTCCTCGCCACCTATCTCACGGGCTCTTCGATGAAGGCGCACAAGGCGCTGCTGGTGTCGATGGCGCTGTCGTTCACGCATGTGTCCATGGCGGTCCTGATCGCGCTGCTCGCCCTGCCGCTGGTCTCGCATTCCTTCGTCGACGCGGGCTCGGCTCCCGCCCTCCAGGCGCTCAGCCGTGGACTGCTCGGCGTGATCGGCCTGTGGATGCTCGGCAGCGCGCTGTTCCGCCATGCCCACACCCATTCGAGCAGCGAAGGCGTCGTCGTAGGATTCCTTGCCGGTCTCATCCCCTGTCCTCTGACGCTCTTCATGATGACCTTTGCGATAATCCACCAGGTCGTCGTCACGGGACTGCTCTTCGCGGTGTCGATGATGATCGGCGTCTGCCTGACGCTATCGGCGGTCGCACTTCTGGCGGTCGCCTTCAGGGAGCAACTCGGGCGACTGATGCGCAGCAGACCGCGGCTGCTTGCGGCGGCCTCCAAATCGATCGAGGCCGTCGCCGGAGCGATCCTTCTCGCGGTCGCTGGGTTCGAGCTTTCGAGGTGGGCCGGCCTCGCCTTCCTGTTCGGATGGGTCAGCAATGTTGCGATCTGGTTCCAGCAGACCTTTCCGATCTTGATGCAGAGCGGCTAGGCCACCGGCTGCCGACTTTCCATACATGTGACAGGTGGTGCGTGGGCTCCTCCGTTTCCTCCCGCGCCGTCGCTCGTCGTGTGCACGAACCGACGGGCAATGCGGCTTTTTGCGGGGCCTTTCGAGAAAAGCGTCCCACGTTGCGGGATAGCCCAGTTGTCAAAGGGCACTCCTCAGCACTCGCAGAACATCTGGCATCCGCCCACCGACCCTGCCATAAATGAGCTTCATCGAGGGAGGCATCGTGATGCAGAGGAATGCGCCGGACTTCAGCCTTGAGGGCAAGGTGACCTTAGTGACGGGAGCAAGCCGTGGGATCGGTCGAGCTTGCGCACTTGCCTGTGCCGCAGCAGGTTCCGATATCGTTTTGGGAGTCCGCGATGTCGCAGCGTCGGCGGGCCTGGTTGCTGAACTGGAGGGCGCGGGACGAAAAGTTCTGCCCGTTGAACTGAACATTCCCAATAAGGCCCATATCGCGCAAGCCGTTGGCGCGGCGATTGCGACGTTCGGCCGGATCGACATCCTCGTCAACAATGTCGGCGTGGCTCCGGGCAATCTCGCGGAACTCGTCGAAGAGAAGGACCTTGACGAGATACTCGATGTCAACATCAAGGGTACCTTTCTGATGACGCAGGCTGTGGGCCGTCACATGATCAAGCGCAACGGCGGCAGGATCATCAACATCAGCTCACAGGCCGGTACCGTGGCACTGCGCGGCGAGGCAATCTATTGCATGAGCAAGGCGGCCATCAATCACCTCACGCGTTGCCTTGCAGCCGAATGGGCACGCTATAACGTCACCGTAAATACCGTATCGCCAACCTTCATTCACACCGATGGCACAGCACCTTTTCTATCCGATGCCGACAATCTCGAAGCGACGCTCGCTCACATTCCGCTCGGCCGGATCGGCGAAACCGATGATGTGGTGGGTGCCGTCGTCTTCCTTGCATCACCGGCTGCGAGCCTGATCACCGGCGCTAATCTGCTGGTGGACGGTGGATGGTCCGTCGCCTGAAATCCCCGAGGAGTCGATTTCTTGGCGACTTGCAGACGCCAATGAGGGATCTAGATTCCCTGGATGAAAACCTTCGAATCCGACAACGGCTCTCGGCAGAATTCGCTTCGTCAGGTGCTGCGCAAGCTCGATAGGGCCGACGGCAGGCAGGCGGTCGCCTTTCGGCTGGTATTTGCTGCCATTGACGTCGCCATTCTCGCCTTCTTCCTGCTCGGCCCGTACCTGCGATCCGGTCCGTCCTATCTGATCATCGACTATGCGATAGCAGTGTGGATCGCCGCCGAGATGGTGGGCCGGGCGATCGCCGCATTCTCTCTGCGCGAGTGGTTTCGGCGGCCGATGACCTGGATCGACTTTGTGGTGCTGGCCACGCTGTTGCTGCCGGACCTGCTCTACAATTTCGCTTTCCTGCGGATCATGCGGTTCTGGGCGATCGGCAGGAGTCCGCTGCTTAGGGACTTGCTGCGCAAGGCCGGCTATTCATACCTTCTCGACGTCGTCCGGGCGGTAATCAATTTCCTTGTGTTCCTCTTCATGGCAACCGGGTTCGTCTATACGTCCTTCTTCTACAACAGGGAGGGAGGCGAAGGATTCGTCGATGCGCTATACTTCACGGTCGCGACGGTGACGACGACGGGATTCGGAGACATCACGCTTCCGGGAACGCTGGGCAAGCTCACTTCCGTTGTGACGATGATCGTCGGCATTTCCCTTTTCGTCAGGCTTGCTCAGGCAGTGGTCCGCCCTCACAAGGTGACCTATTCCTGCCACCGATGCGGCCTTCAACGCCATGACGCGGACGCCGTTCATTGCAAGGCGTGCGGAGAGGTCTTGAACATACCGGACGAGGGATCGTGACTGTCGACCCTGGCTAGACGATACGCCAGAAATTCGCACGCAGTCGTTGTCTAGAGCGGTTCAGCTTTCGGAAACGCAGAATCGCTCTAACTTTTTGTTTTAAAGCGATTCCGGACGGAAAACCGCCTTCGCACTTTTCCTGGAATTGCTCTAAGAGGGCGCCCAAGATCGTATTGGGACAACCAGTGAACGTGGAATCTTGCAAGCGAGCCACGTCTTCAGGTTGGAGCGCAGCCCCGCAGATGTTGTTGTGCCAGCTCATTGGTTTGCGCCGCCCTGGCGCACCATTTCAAATCGGGTCCGTCGGATTGCAGCCCGCCCATACCGGGGAGCACGCCGCTGCCGCCGACATCATCCTGTCGCGAGAGGATTATCCGCATCGTGGGCTGTTGCGAGATCGGTCGCCAGTTCATACGTTCTGTCATCCAACCTCACAGGAGCAGAAGATGCAGATCGACCTCACAGGCAAGATCGCCCTGGTTACCGGATCCACTGAAGGCATTGGATACGCAATCGCCCGCCAGCTCGCGAGGGCGGGTGCGGACGTGGTGGTCAACGGCCGGTCCGAAGAAAAGACCGCAAAGGCCGCCGACCGCCTGAAAGGCGAAGGCGCCAAGGGAAGCGTGACCGCGGCGGCAGCGGATCTCGCGACCGCTGGCGGATGTGACGCTCTTGTCGCCCAAGTTCCTGACGTCGACATCCTCATCAACAACGCGGGCATCTTCCAGCCGCTAGACTTCTTCGATGCGGACGACGAGGTATGGGACCGACACTGGCAGGTGAACGTTATGTCCGCCGTCAGGCTTTCGCGCGCATATCTTCCGGGCATGCAGAAGCTCGATTGGGGCCGCGTCATCTTCATCGCGTCTGAATCCGGCTTTAACATTCCGGTCGAGATGATCCACTACGGTGTCAGCAAGACCGCAGACATCGCGGTTGCCCGCGGCCTTGCTAAACGCATGGCTGGCACGGGCGTCACCGTGAACTCCGTCCTTCCCGGCCCCACGCTTTCGGAAGGCGTCGAGGCGATGCTCGCCGAGGAACGTGCGAAGACGGGGAAACCGATCGAGGAGGTGGCGGCGGACTTCGTCAAGAAGCACCGCGCCGGTTCGATCATCCAACGGGCCGCGAGCGTCGAGGAAATTGCCAATCTCGTAACCTATCTGGCCTCCCCTTTGGCGTCCGCAACGACTGGAGCTTCGATGCGCGTGGACGGAGGCCTGATCGACACGCTCTGACGGACTCCACCGACCGGCCACTGAACCGTCTTCGTCGGAAGTTGTCTCCGCAATGCGCTGCAGTGGCGGGCTATTTGGCAGCCTCCGAAGTCCTCCTATTCTTACCGTTTCGCAGACCAGTCGCTTGTCGAAAATACGGAGCTCGAAGTAGCCTCGATCTTTCGGCCCGCCATGGTCCGTTGGCCCGGCTAAACCACGGCACGTCAAGGAACCGCTGGCGACCGCCAAAGTTTAGCTTTGAGAACATCAGCGCAGATGAGTTCAATGGAAAACGCGGCGAAAGACTTGGCGAACAACGTCGACGGCTCGATGGCCGTCGCGTCGCGGCAATCGACGACTAGCTTGGGAATTCGGCATGAACATCGAGACGATCCTTTTCGGGCCGAGCGACTGGGTCCCGAACAACCCGCATCTTCCTGTATTGCTTTACAGAGGGCTGTTTGCTGACGGCAGACCGACCGATTTCGAACGTCGCTTCGCGGCAAACGGTTGGACAGGCATCTGGACAAACGGTGTCTTCGATTATCAGCACTACCATTCCGGTGCCCATGAAGTGCTGAGAATTGCACTTGGTAGCGCCACGCTGCTGATTGGTGGTCCCGGGGGGCAAGCAATAGCGGTGGCGGCCGGAGACTGTATGGTGCTACCAGCCGGGACAGGGCATCAGAATCTCGGCTGCACGTCGAACTTCCAGGTCATCGGCGCTTATCCTAAGGGACAGCATGCCGACATTCAGACTTCGGCTGCTTCAAGCGAAACGCTGACGAAAATCTCGTCAGTACCCCTACCCCACACCGATCCCGTTCAAGGACCATCGGGATTTCTCATCGAGAAATGGCGGTAGCAGGCTTGCCGCGTTCGCTGATCTGATCGGCTCCACCTCCATCAGCACCACGCCGGCAGTAAAAAGCCAGGCCTGCACCTATGCCGTGGTATGGCTTGCCCTGTCCCTCGGCCCCACCCGCCCTTATCCCTCGACCAATCGATCGCAAACACGGCTCCATGTAGCGTCGTCGATGCCGTGTTTAAGGCGGCGGTCAGAAGGAGACGAACATGAACCTTGAAACAAAGATGAGCCTGGAAAACACCGCACACACCGGCAGACCTCGGCTCGACGAATTGGTTCCGTCGCGCTACGCGGTGCAGGTCGGCGAGATTGAGGTGCTGGTGGTCAGCGACGGAGTGCTACCGCTCCCTACCGCGATGCTGGGACACAACATCGATCCCGCCGTCCGAGCGGCCTGGCTGAAAGACATGTTCCTGCCGGCGGATGCTTTCGACTGGGCGCTGAACGTGGTCGTGGTACGCAGCGGCGACCAGACCATACTCCTCGACGCCGGGCTGGGGATCGACCCAGACTTGCATCTGCCACGGGCGGGGCAGCTGATCAAGCGATTGGAAGCCGCCGGCATCGATCTTGCGTCGGTGACCGACGTGGTGCTGACCCACATGCACATGGACCATATTGGCGGGTTGCTCGTCGACGGGGTGAAGGACCAGTTGCGTCCGGATCTGCGGATCCACGTGGCGGCGGCCGAGGTCAAATTCTGGGAGGCGCCCGATTTTTCCCGTGTCTCCATGCCGCCGGGGTTCCCGGACGCGCTTCGGGCGACTGCCAAGCGGTTCGCCGAAGGGTATCGCAGCCACTTCAGGCTGTTCGATGACGAGTACGAGGTGGCGCCGGGCGTTGTCGTCCATCGCACCGGCGGCCACACCCCCGGGCACAGCGTGATCCGCGTGGCGTCCGGCGGCGACAGGCTGATGTTTGCCGGCGACGCCGTGTTCGCGGTCGGGTTTGAACATCCCGACTGGTTCAACGGTTTCGAACATGACCCCGAGGAGGCGGCGCGCGTTCGGGTTCGTCTTTTGCGGGAACTGGCGGGGACCGGCGAGCAGCTGGTGGCGACGCACCTGCCGTTCCCGTCCGTCGGCCGGGTGGCGGTCGACGGCGACGCCTTTCGTTGGGTGGCGGCCTTCTGGGACTACTGATCGCTTGTCGGGTTGGGATCTTAGAGCGTGTACTCATCGCGTAAATGAGTCCACGCTCTATCGATTTGTGTCTGCACAATTCCGGACGCAAAACCGCTACACACTTTTGCTGGAATTGCTTTGTTTCTACGCAATTCCGGGCGCAAAAACAGCTACACAGTTTCGTTGGAATTGCTTAAGTCAGATCCTGACCCGCCGATCATCCCCGCGCCCTGGAAGACCTCTTGGCCGAAATCGTCAGCCTGCTATTGCCGTTCTTCGGCCTGATCCTGATCGGATACATCGCCGCCAAGGCGACGAAGCAGCCGGCCGAAGCGCTCGGCTGGCTGAACACCTTCATCATCTATGCCGCCCTGCCCGCTCTGTTCTTCAAGCTGGTCTCGCGCACGCCGATCGAAGAACTGACGCGCGTCGATTTTATCGCCACCGATATCGCGGCGACCTATGCAGTCTTCATCCTGCTTTTCGCCATCGGCCGCCTGGTGCGCGGCAATTCGCTTGCCGATTGCACCATCCAGTCCTTTGCCGGCGCCTATGGCAATATCGGCTATTTGGGACCTGGCCTGGCGCTATTAGCGCTCGGCGAAGGCGCTGCCGTCCCGGTGGCGCTGATCATCTGCTTCGAAAACGCGCTGCATTTCATCGTGGCGCCGGCACTGATGGCGGCTGCCGGCGACGACAAGCGTTCAACAGGCCAGCTTGTCGCCGATATCGTCCGGAAGGTCGCGCTGCATCCCTTCATCCTGTCGACGGCGGCAGGCTTTGCGGTGGCCGCCTTGCACATCGACCAGCCGCTGGCGTTTCAGCGCCTCGTCGATTATCTCGCCCAGGCGGCGGCTCCTTGCGCGCTTTTTGCCATGGGCGTGACGCTGGCCCTGCGGCCTCTGAAGCGGATCCCGGCAGAAATCCCCTATATCGTGCCGGCGAAGCTAATCCTGCATCCGATCGCGGTTTTCATTGCGCTGACGGCGGTGGGTGGTTTCGAGCCGGTCTGGATCCAGGCCGCCGTGCTGCTCGCCTGCCTGCCGACCGCGACCAATGTCTTCGTCATCGGTCAGCAATATGGCGTCTGGCAGGAGCGCGCCTCGGCGACGATCCTGATCACGACGGTGTTTTCGGTGGTGACTGTTTCGCTCTGGCTGATCGTAATCCGCTCAGGCCTTCTTCCGCTTCAGCTTTTCCCGTAGCGCATCCGGAATATCGCGGAAGCCGAGGCCGGGCTCGATGCCTTCGCGCATGACGATATTGCGCAGCGGCGGTATCGCCGAGAGGATATGCAGGCCGGCAGCCCGCAGCATCTGGACGGGCAGGAAATCCGAAAGCAGCGAGCGGTTGAGAAGATCGACACTGGCCGTGCGCGTCATGATATCGGCGCGACGCTTGCGGTCGAAGCTTTCGCCGGCGTCGGCCGGGACCGGCAGTTCCGCCCGGTCGCAAAGGATATCGGCAAGCGCCATGATATCGCGCAGGCTGAGGTTCAGCCCCTGCGCCCCGATCGGCGGGAAGACATGGGCAGCCTCGCCGATCAGCGCGACGCGCCCCTTGCCGAAACGATGCGCCATCATGCCGGACAGCGGCCAGACCTGGACGCCCTCCTCGACATCAACCTTGCCGAGCATGGATTGCATGCGCGCCTCGACAAGAGCGCCGAGTTCGGCAAGCGGCAATTCCAGGCGGCTTGCCGCCTCAGCGGGATCCTGTACCCAGACGAGGCTGGAGCGGCTCCCCGGCAGTGGCACCTGCGTGAAGGGGCCGTGTTTGGTGTGGAATTCGGTCGAGATATTCTGGTGCGGCAGCGAATGGGCGAAATTCAGCACCATGGCCCACTGCGGATAGGACCAGTTGCGCACGGTAATGCCTGAGGTCTCGCGCAGCTTCGAGCTGCGGCCATCGGCGCCGACGGCAAAATCGGCCGACAGCGTCTCGCCGCCGGTAAGGGTAATCGAGACTGACACGGCTGATATCTCGATCGATTCGGCCATACCGGTGAAGCGGGTGATATTGCCCTCGCCGGCAGCGGCCTCCTCGAGGATATCGATCAGCGCCCTGTTGGGGAAATTGTAGCCGAAGGCGTCCAGGCCGACATCGGCCGCGCGGAAGGTGGTGGTCGGCGCGCGCAGCAGCCTGTCGGTGCCGTCGACGATCCGCATGCTGGTGAGAGGGGCGGCTGCGGGACGAAGCTTTTCCCAGAGGGCCAGGCGGTCGAGGAAGCGGATCGACTGATCCATCAGCGCCGTGGTGCGCCGATCCTCCTTCGGAGCAATGGGGGCAACCAGCGCCACGCTGCGACCACCGCGTGCCAGCGCGATTGCGGCGATCATGCCGGCTAGACCGCCACCGATCACCGCCACTTCGAATGTCTTCATGCTATCGTTCCGCCATCGTAATAAGGCGGACCGGTCGCTTATGCGGCCGGCTTCGCCTGACGGCGCCAACTATAGCCCTTGCCGGCTTCGGCGTCACGCACTGCCGGCTGATAATGATGGGGAATGGCGGGAAGACGGTTTTCGGCCAGACGCTTCAGCGCCGTGGGATTGTTGACCGAAAAGCTGTCGATGCCGACGCGCAGCATCAGCGGGATCTGATCGATCAGCACATCGCCGACGGCGCGCAGCTCGTTGGTGTAACCCAGGCGCTGGCGCAGCAGCGAGGCATGGCTGAAGGCGCGGCCGTCATTGAAAGCCGGAAAGGCGACGGCGACGATTTCGAGGCGATAGAGGTAAGGCTCCAGCCGGCGCACGTCGTCGGCCGGCTTGATCAGCACACCGAGGCCGACATCGTTGCTTTCGTCGGCCTTGGCGATCAGTTCGTCGAGACCCAGCAGCGGCTTCTGCTCCTCGGTCGCCTTTACTTCGTCGGTCTCGATCACCCAGGGATCGTTTTCGACAAAACCGGTTTCTCTCCAGATCTTCGTCATCATCCCCTCCTTATGCCGCTTCGGCCGCCGCGCCATAGAGCGCGGTCTTGAAAGGCTGCGGTCCGACGCGGCGATAGGCGGCAAGGAAGTTCTCGGATTGATCGAGGCGCAGGCCGAGATAGGTGTCGACGATCGTCTCGATCGCATCCGTCACCCGGTCCGGCTCGAAGCCGCGGCCGATGATCTCGCCGATCGAGGTATGTTCGTCGCCGGAGCCGCCGAGCGTGATCTGGTAGAGTTCGGCGCCCTTCTTCTCCACACCGAGCAGACCGATATGGCCGACATGGTGATGGCCGCAGGCATTGATACAGCCGGAGATCTTGATCTTCAGCTCGCCGATCTCTGCCTGGCGTTCGGCATTGCCGAAGCGGCGCGAGATTTCCTGCGCCAGCGGAATGGAACGCGCATTGGCGAGCGCGCAGTAGTCCAGCCCGGGACAGGCAATGATATCGGTGATCAGGCCGGCATTGGCTTCGGCGAGATTGATGGCGACGAGGCTGCGATAGACGGCTTCGAGATCGGCAAGTGCCACATGCGGCAGGATCAGGTTCTGCTCATGGCTGACGCGGATTTCGTCGAAGGCATATTCCTCGGCGAGATCGGCGATCGCATCCATCTGCGCATCGGAGGCATCGCCCGGAATGCCGCCGATCGGCTTCAGCGAGATCGTCACCATACCGTAATCGGGGTTCTTGTGCGGCTGCACGTTCTGCTGGACCCAGCGGGAGAAACCGGAATCGGCCTTCTTCCAGCGGGCGAGGTTTTCCCAGCCTTCGGCCCGCTGGGGCAAATCAGGCGGCGCGAAATAGGCAGCGATCGACTGGACGTCCTTTTCCGGCAGTTTGAGCTCGGTATCCTTCAGCGCTGCGAATTCGGCCTCCACCTGGCGTGTCAGCTCCTCGGTGCCGGTTTCATGCACGAGGATCTTGATGCGGGCCTTGTACTTGTTGTCGCGGCGGCCGTGCAGATTGTACACGCGCACGATGGCCGTGGTGTAGGAGAGCAGGTCTTCCTCAGGCAGGAAGTCACGGATCAGCTTGGCGATCATCGGCGTACGGCCCTGGCCGCCGCCGACATAGACGGCAAAACCGATCTCGCCCTTGTCGGTCTTTTTCACATGCAGGCCGATATCATGGACCTGGATTGCGGCGCGGTCGCGCTCGGCGCCGGTGACGGCGATCTTGAACTTGCGCGGCAGGAAGGAGAATTCCGGGTGGACCGACGACCACTGGCGCAGGATTTCGGCGTAAGGACGCGGATCTGCGACCTCGTCGGCGGCGGCACCCGCGAAGTGATCGGCCGTGACGTTTCTGATGCAGTTGCCCGAGGTCTGCAGCGCATGCATCTCGACGCTGGCAAGGTCGGCCAGCGCATCTGGAATGTCGGACAGTTTCGGCCAGTTGAACTGCAGGTTCTGGCGCGTGGTGAAATGGCCGTAGCCACGGTCATAGGTGCGGGCGATATGGGCGAGCATGCGAAGCTGGCGCGAGCTCAGCGTGCCATAGGGAATGGCGATGCGCAGCATGTAGGCGTGGAGCTGCAGGTAGACGCCGTTCATCAGGCGCAGCGGCTTGAACGCGTCCTCGGCGAGCTCGCCGGAAAGGCGGCGCTGGACCTGATCGCGAAACTGCTCGACGCGCTCGGTAACAAAGGCATGGTCAAATTCGTCGTAACGGTACATCGTCTTCCTCAGACTGCAATGAATTCGGGATCGGCAGGAGCGTAGCCCGGGGCATATTCCATGGTCGGGCCCTGTGCGCGGATGCGCTCGCGAAGGCGAAGCGGCCAGAGAATGCCGTTGGTTTCCTGAACGTCGACGACGGCGACGTCGACGACCTCGTTGTCGGCATAGGATTTCTTGCCGATCGCCTCCAGCGCCGCAACGGCTTCGGCATGACGGGCAACGAGCGCCTCCTGCAGCGAGGTGGACCACTTGCCGTTTGCATCCAGCCAGACGGCAATGCCGTCCGTCAGCCGGTTGGCGGTCAGAACCTTGTCACCCATATTCAGCTCCTTGCAAGTTCCTCAAGCCGGGCGTTTGCGCGCACCAGTGGCTCGGACAGTTCGAAATTGGCGCCGGCGACCGCATCGCCGATGATGACCATGACAGGTCCGGTCAACTCGTCGCGGCGCTGCAGATCGGGCAGGTCGGCGAGCGTGCCATGCAGCAGGCGGCGATCGGCGCGGCTGGCATTTTCGATGACGGCGACGGTGGTTTCGGCGGGAATGCCCGCCTGCATCAGCCGCTCAGCGACGGAGGCAGCAACCGTGCGGCCCATATAGACGGCGATCGTCGCGCCGGAAACGGCAAGGCTTGCCCAATCGGGCAGTACATCGCCGGTGAGATCATGGCCTGTGGTGAAGACCAGCGAGGAGGCGACGCCGCGCAGCGTCAGCGGCAGCTCGAAATCGGCAGCGGCGGCGAAAGCCGAGGTGATACCGGGCACGACCTCATAGGTGACGCCCGCAGCGCGCAGTGCGGCCATCTCTTCGCCTGCCCGGCCATAGACCAGAGGATCGCCGGATTTCAGGCGCACGACCCGCTTGCCCTGGCGGCCGAGATCGACCAGCAGGTCGTTGATTTCTTCCTGGGACTTCGAGTGGCAGCCCTTGCGCTTGCCGACGGAGAGCCGCTCGGCATCACGGCGGCCCATATCGACGATGGCCTGCGGCACCAGCGCGTCATAGACGATGACGTCGGCTTCCATCATCACGCGCTGGGCGCGCAGCGTCAGCAGATCTTCGGCACCCGGTCCGGCGCCGACCAGCCAGACGTGGCCAGCGACCTTGTCCATCGCGTGCAGCAGCCGGTCGGCGGCATGGCGGGCCTGCGGCAGGTTGCCGTTGGCGACCGCATCGGCAACGGCACCGGAAAAGAAACGGCGCCAGAAGACCCGGCGGGAGACGCCTTTCGGAATCAGTTGTTCGACGGCCTTGCGGTAGCTCGTCGCCAGCCCGGCAAGGCGGCCGAGCGAGGGCGAAAGAAGCTGGTCGATCTGCGCGCGGATCATCTGCGCCAGAACCGGCCCTGCCCCTTCAGTGCCGATCGCAACGGCGACTGGCGCGCGGTTGACCAGTGCCGGCGTGAAGAAATCGCAGTAATCCGGCTGATCGACGGCATTGGCCGGAATTCTGGCAGCGCGGGCAGCATCGACGATGCTGCGGTCGTCGGCCTCATTGCCGGTTGCGGCGAAGACGAGTGCTGAACCCTCGACCTGTTCGGCCGAGAAGGCAGCGCGCACGGTCTCGATCCGGTTGGCAATCAGGAAGGCATGGTAATCGGCTTCCGGCCGGTCGGCATAGGCGACAATCCGCGCCCGCGTGTTGAGCAACAGCCGCACCTTGGCGAAAGCTTCGTCGCCATTGCCGAAGACAGCCGTCTTCTGGCCTTCCACGCGAAAGAAGGCGGGAAATACCGAAAGCTGTTCAGTCTTGGGAGGCATCATCAATCCACTTCGAGGTTGCCGGAATATGCCCTTGATCGACAAGGGATTGAAGGAACAGAAATTCGAAAGCCCAAGCAAGCGGGTATTCTTTTGCTCGTGCCGTCAATGATTTGAGAAAAGTCACCCGTGCGGCCCAAAAGCCGCATATTTCTCAGCCCGCTTGCTGCAGCGCAGTATAAAGCCTGTGACAAAAGACGTCCACCGGCGCTTGACGCATTTCACTCGCACCGCCAAGGCGATAGACTGAGGAAAACTGGAGGGTCCTCATGCCTGATAAGACCATTGCCTCCCGCCTGCTTTCGGTCATGGAAGACGATATCCTGCCGCTGACGGAGCGTGGCGTTTTGCTTGGCAACAAGGTGTTCGGTGCGGCGATCTTAAGGAAATCCGATCTTTCGCTCGTCGTCGCCGAGACCAATAACGAGCTGGAAAATCCGCTCTGGCACGGCGAGGTCCATACGCTGAAGCGCTTCTACGAGCTTGGCGACAAGTCGCCGACGAAGGATTTGATCTTCCTTTCGACGCACGAGCCCTGCACCATGTGCATGTCGGCGATCACCTGGGCCGGCTTCGACAATTTCTACTATTTCTTCAGCCACGAGGATTCGCGCGATGCCTTTGCCATTCCGCACGACCTGAAAATCCTGAAGGAGGTCTTCGGGCTTGAACCCGGCGGCTACCGCAGGCAAAACGCCTTCTGGAACAGCTTTGCCATTGCCGATCTCGTCGAGACCGAAGAGGCTCAGTTGAAGACCGCGCTGAAGGCGCAGACCGCCCGCATCAAGGCGCGCTACGACGCGCTATCGACCAGCTACCAGTCATCGAAGAGCGCCAACGACATTCCCCTGAATTGAGGGCCGCTGAACTGAGGCCATCGAACTGAAGCCCCCTGAACCGAGGCAACATGCAACCTTCCAAAGACATTTCGCGGCTGATCGAGATCATGGCGGCGCTGCGTCATCCCGAAACCGGCTGCCCCTGGGACATCGTGCAGAGTTTCGAGACGATCAAGCCCTATACGATCGAGGAGGCCTATGAGGTTTCCGACGCAATCGAGCGTGGCGACATGGACGATCTCTGCGACGAGTTGGGCGATCTGCTGCTGCAGGTGGTCTTTCACGCACGCATGGCCGAGGAGGCCGGCGAATTTTCCTTCGGCGACGTGGTCAACGCCATCACCGCCAAGATGATCCGTCGCCACCCGCACGTCTTTGCCCGCTCGGCGGCGGATACGCCGGACGCGGTGAAGAGACAATGGGACGAGATCAAGCAGGCGGAGAAACGCGAGCGCGCCGAGCGACGGTCACCGCGTGGCATCACCGAGGACTTCAATAGCGGCTTCCTCGGCTCGGTGCAGCGCAGCTTCCCGGCTTTGACGGAAGCGCTGAAGCTGCAGGAACGCGCCGCCAAGGTCGGCTTCGACTGGTCAGCGCCCGAGCCGATCCTCGACAAGATCGAGGAGGAGATCGGCGAATTGCGGGTAGCCCTTCGCGAAGGCGATCAGGCAAAAGTCAGCGACGAACTCGGCGACCTGATCTTCGCAGTCGTCAATATCGGCCGGCATGTGAAGGCCGATCCGGAACAGGCGCTGCGTGGCACGAATACGAAATTCCGGCGTCGCTTCAGCCATATAGAACAGGTTCTTGAAGCAGAGGGCGAGACGCTGGAGGCAGCCACTCTCGAACGCATGGAAGAAATCTGGCAGGCGGCGAAGGCGATTGAAAGAGCTATGACGTCGGGGGTTGAGTAAGCGGAACGTTGCCACATCTCCCTTCCCACCGGGGGGAAGGGAATGCCTTACCGCTCCCAATCTTCCTTTGAAGACTTCTGTCCGTTGCCGATGCGGCGTTCGAGTTCGGTTGCCTCGGTTTCGGAGAGGCGCAGATCGAGCGTGATCGTGCCGTCCTCATTATCCTCGCGGCTGTCGACGATCGCGTGATCGTAAAGCCAGGGCAGCAGCGCCAGCTTGTCGACCGGAAGGCGGATCGTTGCTACGGTCATGACGCCTGACAGTCTGCGGCTGATCTCTTCCATCAGCGTGTCGACGCCCTCGCCGCTGACGGCGGAAACCGCGACCACGTTGCTGGCGCCGGCCGATTTCTGCACCATGGTGTCGTGCACCTCGGGCTCCAGCCGATCGATCTTGTTCCAGACCTCGATCAGCCGTTTTTCGGCTTCGGCCTCGTCGATGCCAAGATCGTTCAGGATGCGCATCACGTCGGAGCTCTGCGCCTGGTTGTCGGCATCGGACATGTCGCGGACATGCAGGATGAGATCGGCTTCCAGCACCTCTTCCAGCGTCGCCCGGAAGGCGGCGACCAGATGGGTCGGCAGGTCGGAGATGAAACCGACGGTGTCGGAGAGGATGACGGTGCGGCCGTGCGGCAGCTTCATGCGCCGAAGGGTCGGGTCGAGGGTTGCAAAGAGCATGTCTTCGGCCAGCACGCCGGCGCCGGTGATGCGGTTGAAGAGCGTCGACTTGCCGGCATTGGTATAGCCGACCAACGCCACGATCGGGTGCGGCACCTTGCGGCGCTTGGCGCGGTGGAGCTGGCGGGTGCGCACAACTTGCTCCAGCTCGCGTTCGAGCTTGATGATGCGGTCCTGCAGCATCCGCCGGTCGGCTTCGATCTGGGTTTCGCCCGGGCCGCCCATGAAGCCGCCACCGCCGCGCTGGCGTTCAAGGTGGGTCCAGCTTCGGACCAGGCGGCCCTTCTGATAATTCAGATGGGCGAGGTCGACCTGCAGCGTGCCTTCCTTGGTGGAGGCGCGGCGGCCGAAGATTTCGAGGATGAGACCCGTCCGGTCGATGACCTTGGCGTTCCATTCCTTTTCGAGGTTGCGCTGCTGCACCGGCGTCAACGGATGATCGACGATGACGAGACCGGAATCGCGCTCGTCGAGCAGCGCCTTGATCTCCTCGATCTTGCCGGTGCCAAGCAGCGTGGCCGGTCTCGGATCATTGACCGGGACGATCGAGCCATTGACGACATCGAGATCGATCGCCTGGGCAAGGCCCGTCGCCTCTTCGAGCCGGCTTTCCGGCGTGCGGGTCGAGGCCGATTCGCTCTGGCCGCCGCGACTGCGCGATTTCAGAACCGGCACGACGACGGTCGCGCGCATGTCGTCCCTGTGCTTGGCGGCCTCAGGGATGATCGAATCGTTCTTGGTATCGCGTGTCGAAATGACGGCTGATCCTGTTAGGACGCGGCTTCTTCGCTCTCGAACATCTGCATGGGCTGGCCCGGCATGATCGTCGATATCGCATGCTTATACACGAGCTGCGAGTGGCCGTCACGGCGAAGAAGAACACAGAAATTGTCAAAAGACGTAACAACGCCCGTGAGTTTCACGCCGTTGATCAGAAAGATTGTCAGGGAAATCTTTTGCTTGCGAACAGTATTGAGAAATAAGTCCTGAAGATTCTGAGAACGTTCCGCCATCGCGCCGCTTCTTTCTTTATTGCCGACCTGATCTGGCCGGTAGAATATCAATCAACCTCACCATGCGAAGACCGGTGGCATCCTCATTCCACCTGTCCAGCAAATCTTGGTATCAAATCGCAATCTTTTCCGCAACGTCGAAAAAGGCCTCGCGGACTTTCTGCGAAACGCTGCCTGGATGACCGTTGGCAATGGGCTGGCCATCGACGGAAACGACTGGAAAACAAATGCTTGTGGCTGCAGTGAGGAAGACCTCGCGGGCTGCTAGCATTTCCGAAACGGAGAAGTTCCGCTCGGTGATCGTCAATCCCAGCTTGGCTCCGACATCCATCAGAGTGGTGCGGGTAATGCCGCGCAGGATGCCGTGTTCGGCCGGTCGCGTGACCAGCGTTCCGTCCGGATCGACGATCCAGACATTGGTCGCCGCCCCTTCCTTCACCATGCCGTCGCCGTCGACATAGATCGCTTCCTGGGCGCTGGCCTCCTTCGCCTGCTGGCGGGCCATGGCATTCGGCAGCAGGCCGATGGACTTGATGTCGACGCGATCCCAGCGATTGTCGACAAGGGTGATCGCCTTGATGCCGTTAGCGTTCTTGGCAGCGATGATCCTGGCATCGGTGCTCTTGGCGGTAATGACAAGCGAGGGCGGCGTCCCCTCGGCCGGGAAGACATGATCGCGGCGGGCGACGCCGCGCGTCACCTGCATGTAGAAAAGCCCGTTGCGGACATGGTTGCGGCGCAGCGTCTCGCGAATGACCTGCGTCAGCGCCGCCCGGCCCATCGGCCAGGCGATGCGCAACTCGCTAAGCGATCGGTCGAGACGGTTCAGATGGCGCGTGAGGTCGACGATATAGCCGTGGCGCACTTCGCAGACCTCGTAGACGCCATCGGCAAACTGGTAGCCGCGATCCTCGATATGCACACTGGCATCGGAATGCTTGACGTAACGGCCATTCACATAGGCAATTCTCGGCATGGGAAACCTGGTCTTCCGGGAAGCAATATGGGACGCGGCGCGGCGTCGGCCGCGCCGGAAACGATCAGACTCCGAGCGACTTCAGCTTGCGGTGAAGCGCCGAACGCTCCATGCCGACGAATTCCGCGGTGCGCGAGATATTGCCGCCGAAGCGGTTGATCTGGGCGATCAGATAATCCTTCTCGAACATCTCGCGGGCTTCGCGCAGCGGCAGCGTCATGATGTGATAGTCGTTCTTGGCGGACACCTTGGGCAGCATGTCGCCGAGATCGGTCGGCAGCATGTCGGCGGTGATCGGCGCATCGGGGCCGTCGGTGCGGGCAAGGATCATCAGCCGCTCGATATTGTTGCGCAACTGGCGGATGTTGCCGGGCCAGTCATGCGCCTGCAGCACGGCCATGGCGTCGTCGCCGATACGGCGCGGACGGATGCCGGCCTGCTCGGATATCTGGCGCATCAGTTGGTCGACGAGGAAGGGAATGTCCTCGCGCCGTTCGGCAAGTGCCGGCACACGCACCGGCACGACAGCGAGGCGGTGATAGAGATCTTCGCGGAACCATCCCTCGGCGATGCGGCTCTCGAGATTGTAGGCGGTCGAGGAGATGATGCGGACATCGACCTTGACGCGCTTGGAACCGCCGACCCGCTCGAACTGCTGATCGACCAGCACGCGCAGGATCTTGTTCTGCGTCTCGCGCGGCATTTCGCCGACTTCGTCGAGATAGAGGATGCCGCGATGGGCTTCCTCGAGCGCGCCGATCTTGCGCGCCTGGCCGGGCGTGCCCTCGGTGCCGAACAGCGCCACTTCCATGCGGTCGGGCGTGATATTGGCGGCGTTGATCGCAACGAAGGGGCCGTTGGCGCGAGCCGACTTCTTATGGATCATCCGCGCCACCAGCTCCTTGCCGGAACCCGACGCGCCGAGGATCATGATGCGGCTGTTGGTCGGTGCAACCTTCTCGATCGTCTGGCGCAGCTGCGAAACGGCAACCGAGGTGCCGATCAGCTCCAGCGCGTCGCCGGTGCGGCGCTTCAGATCGGAGACCTCGCGCTTCAGCTTGGAATTCTCCAGCGCGCGTTCGGCGATCAGGATCAGCCGGTCGGCCTTGAAGGGCTTTTCGATGAAATCGAAGGCGCCACGCTTGATCGCCGAGACGGCGGTCTCGATGTTGCCATGGCCTGATATCATCACCACGGGCAGTTCCGGATGGCGGGTCTTGATCTCGTCGAGCAGCGACAGACCATCGAGCTTGCTGCCCTGCATCCAGATATCGAGGAAGATCAGCCGCGGCACGCGATCGGAAATCGCCGCCAGCGCGCTGTCGCTGTCATGAGCCGTGCGCGTCTCGTGCCCTTCGTCGGAGAGAATGCCGGAAACGATCTCGCGAATATCGTGCTCATCGTCGACGACGAGAATATCAGAGGCCATAAACGCTTTCCTTGTCATTGGCTGCGGGAGCAGCAGGCGTCGGATCCAGGCGTGGCAGATGCACGCGGATCATGGCCCCTCTTCCCCGGTCAAAATCGGCGGGCGCATCATGCAGCTCGAGCTGCCCGCCATGTTCCTCGATGATCTTCTTGACGATGGCGAGGCCGAGGCCGGTGCCCTTCTCGCGCATCGTCATATAGGGTTCCAGAATGCTGTGACGGTTCTCCACCGGCAGGCCGCGGCCATTGTCGATCACGTCGACGGTGAAGCGATCGCGGCCGGTATCGAGTGCGGCGCGGACGAGAACCTTGCGTTCGTCCCGCTCGTCGCTCGGAACGGCCTCGATCGATTCGACGGCATTCTTGATGAGATTTCCGAAAGCCTGGCCGAGCATGCGGCTGTCGAACAGACCCTCCAGCGGCTGGTCGCCGAAATCCTGCTCGAAGGTGACGTGATGGTTGCCCATTTCGCGTAGGAAGATCGCGTCGCGCAGAATATTGCGCAGGTCGCTCGGCTCCTTGGTCGGCTTCGGCATGCGGGCGAAAGCGGAGAATTCGTCGACCATGCGGCCGATATCGCCGACCTGGCGGATGATCGTATCCGTGCACTGGTCGAAGACCGTCCGGTCATCCGGGTCGATCTGCTTGCCGTAGCGGCGCTGGATGCGCTCGGCGGACAGCTGGATCGGCGTCAGCGGGTTCTTGATCTCATGAGCGATGCGCCTTGCCACGTCGCCCCAGGCGGTCGAGCGCTGGGCGATGACGAGATCAGTGATGTCGTCAAGCGTGATCACGTAGGACTCGCTCATGTCGCGCACTTCCTCGCGGGTCACCTGCACGCTCAGTGTCCTCACAGTGCCGCCGCGCACCAGCGCGATCTGCTTGCGGAAGTCGCCGCGATGACGCACCGCCGCCTCGGTCAGCACGTGATCGACCTCCGGCGCGATGTCGACCAGCTGCTTTCCGAGCATCTCGTCGGCCGACAGCGACATCAGCGTCTCGGCCGAGCTGTTGACGATGGCGATGCGGCGGTCCTGCTCGACGCCGATGACGGCGGCAGTGACACCCGATAACACCGCCTCGATGAACCGGCGGCGGTCGTCGACCTCGTCCTTGGCCTCGAGGATCTCGTCGCGCTGGGTGCGGATTTCCGAGATCATCTTGTTGAAGGTGCGCGACAGATTGGCGACGTCGCCGTCGACGGCATGCACCGGCACAACGATATCCATATTGCCCGATGCAACGCTGTCGGCCGCCGTGATCAGCAGGCGGATCGGCCGGACGATGCGGTCGGCGACGGCGATTGCGGTCCAGATCGCCGCCAGCAATACGATTAGCGCGAAGCCGATATAGAGCACGGCAAAGGCGACCTGCAGCGAGAAGCGATTGGCCTCCATCGAGCGGTATTCGGTGGCGTTCTCCTCCATCATGCGCATAGCGCCCATGACCTTGGGATCGACGGCGCGCACCGTGTAAAGGAAGGTGCCCTGGATGGCATCGAGCTTGATAATGGCGCCGACGAGGTTAGTGACGCCCGGCGGGATCAGCGTCGGCTGGCCGGCAGCCGCCTTTTCCAGCGCGTCCTGCGGAATGGCCGGCAGCGGCTTTTCAGTGGCTATATCGGCCTGGACGATCACCGAGCCGTCGCGCTCGACGAGGAAGGCACCAAGCAGGCCGCGGCCCCTCGCCTGGCGGGTCATCAGATCGGCAAAGCCGGTCCTGTCGAGGCTATAGAGTGCGCGGTTGCGCTCCAGGTCGTTGGCCATGGAGACCGTCTGCCCCTGCAGATAGCTGGCATTCTCCATCATGTAAGCCTGGCCGATATTGCGCGACGAGCTGACAATCGACTGGGTGCGCAGAGCAAACCAGCGGTCGAGACCGGCATTCAGCGTGATACTGGCGAAGATGGCGACGAGGATCGCCGGCGTGATCGCGACGATCGAGAAGAGCACGACGATGCGGATGTGCAGGCGGGCTGCCGCACGGCCGCGAGTGCGCGCCTTGAGCAGCCTTGCCACCTCACGCCCGATCAAGGCGAGCAGCGTCAGGACAAAGAAGGAATTGACGATCACCGAGGTGATGACGACATGGGACGTCGGGGCGATCGGCGTCAGGCCGAGCAGCACGAAAAGCGTGGCCGTGGCGCAGAGAAGCGCGCCGCCGGCGAGCACCAGGCCGGGCACGGCAAAAAGGGCGCGGCGGTCGGTCACCGTCGTCACCGTCTCGCCTGCCGCCGGCGATACCCCATCCTGCGTCATTCGGCCTCTCTTCAGACGGCACCCGCCGCCCTCGCCATCCGATCGAAAACCAAGCAACGCCGGCTTAAAAAAGCCAGCGCTGCAACGACTCGATCGGGAGCGAATTTCCAAAACCCTTGCGTGACCTTTAAGCAACGCATTGTGGCGAAAATGCAACGCGCCTCGTCACATTGTCAAGCCGTGCCTCTCTCGAAAGCCTTAATCTGACCCGCCGAGGAAGGTTTGTTTTCTCTAGAAGCGCCGTGGCCCTTCGGGTTTGTTTCCGACGATCGTGTCGATCCGCTCCAGCACGTCAGACGTCATCTTATCTCGGTGTGAGAGGGCCGCAAGATTGTCCTGCAGCTGGCTGGCGCGCGAGGCTCCAAGAATGACGGTCGAGACGTTGCGGTTGGCGAGGCACCACAAAAGGGCGAGATGCGTGATCGATAGGTCGATCTCGTCGGCGAGCTTTGCCAGCTCGCCAACTTGTTTGAGCTGGGCGCGGCCGGCATCACTGGACCACTTTTCCTTCAGCCATTCATAGCCCGGCAGATTCATACGGCTGTCGGCCGGCACACCATTATTGTATTTGCCGGTCAGGACGCCCGAGGCGAGCGGTGACCAGATCGTGGTGCCAAGGCCGATCAGGTCGTAGAGCGGCAGATAGTCAGATTCGACCTTCTGGCGTTCAAAGATGTTGTACTGCGGCTGCTCCATGGTCGGCGGCGTCATGCGCAAGTCCCGGGCAACGGCATAGGCTTCCGTCAATTGCTGCGCGGACCATTCCGACGTGCCCCAATAGAGCACCTTGCCCTGGGCGACGAGATCGTGCATCGCCCGGACCGTTTCCTCGATCGGTGTGTCGATATCCGGGCGGTGGCAGAAATAAAGGTCGAGGTAGTCGACCTGAAGCCGCTTGAGCGCTGCGTGGCAGGCGTCGGTCACATGCTTGCGCGACAGGCCGCGCTGCGTCGGCTTCTGGCCTCCCCAGAAGACCTTGCTGGAGACGACGAAGCTGTCGCGGCTCCAGCCGAGCCTGCTGAGCGCCTCGCCCATCACGATTTCGGACTTGCCGCTCTCATATCCCTCGGCATTGTCGAAGAAGTTCACCCCGTTGTCATAGGCAAGCTTCATGAGGTCGACGGCGTCGCCTCCATCGACCTGCTTGCCGAATGTCACCCATGAGCCGAAGGAGAACTCGCTCACTTGCAGACCCGACTTTCCCAAACGTCGATATTCCATCATGCAACTCCCGCAAATTATGAACATGTGCCGGCCTGTCACCGGGGTCGGCGTCGCCCGATTGATCGACGACCGATTGGCGTAATCTATGGCATGCGTAACGATATGCGAGGCTCAGCCGGCCAAGTTGACCAAAACACGATGTCGCAGTCCGCGTCAGCCCCGACCGTAAAGAAAAGGGCGCTCCACGACATCAGCCGGAGCGCCCGTGGCATGCAATCGACGACGTTTGCGGCGGAGGTCGACAGCAGCAACGGCAGAATGACGAGATTCGGAACGGATAGGCAACATGCGATTGGCATCTGCGACATTATCGCCCGCTGATTGATCCTGTCGTCCACCGGATATCCACAGCTCATCCACAGGCACGGCGACGATGATCGCAGCAACTTCAATGACATTCGCCTCTCGACAAAACACTCCTCACAAATGCTTATGTGACTGTCGAATGACACCGCATCTTTGTTTGTCTGCTTGGATATAAACCATGGCCTGGCTCAGATAGGCTCATCTCTCCTCCCGACCGTGGCGGCGGACGCCGGGAGGGGTGGGCGGTGGGCAAACATGAGGGCCCGCCGCCTTCTTTTTATCGCGCCCCCGAGCAGGCTCAGGCGGTGCGGGAACTCCTGTAGACCGAGACCCCAAGTTCCCTGATCTTCTTGCGCAAGGTGTTGCGGTTGAGACCGAGAAGATCGGCCGCCTTGATCTGGTTGCCGCGTGTCGCCGTCAGGGCGGCGAGGATCAGCGGATATTCCATTTCCGTCAGCACGCGATCATAGAGGCCGGGCGGCGGCAGATTGTCGCCGAAGCCTGCGAAATAGCTGCGCATGTTCTCTTCGACGGCTTGCGCGATCGTCATCGAGCCGCTGCGCATCGGCCCCTTGTCGATCGGGCTGTCGGGCACGTCGGAACGCAATTCAGCGTCGATGATCTCGCGGGTGATCACTTCCTGCGGATAGAGCGCCATCAGGCGGCGGATGAGGTTTTCCAGCTCGCGGACGTTGCCCGGCCAGGCATAGGCCTTCATCAGTTCGAGCGCTTCCTGATCGAAACGCTTGGAGCCAAGACCTTCCTTTTCGGCCTGCTGGATGAAATGGCGCACCAGATCGGGAATGTCCTCGGCGCGATCGCGCAGCGGCGGCAGGCGCAGCGGCACGACATTGAGGCGGTAATAGAGATCTTCGCGGAAGAGGCCCTGGTTGATCGCCTGCTTCAGGTCCTTGTTGGTGGCGGCAACGATGCGCACGTCGGTGCGGATCGGCGTGCGGCCGCCGACGGTGGTGTATTCGCCCTGCTGCAGGACGCGTAAGAGCCGCGTCTGGGCATCCATCGGCATGTCGCCGATCTCGTCGAGGAAGAGCGTGCCGCCTTCGGCCTGCTCGAAGCGGCCGGTCGAGCGGGTCTGCGCACCGGTGAAGGCGCCCTTCTCATGGCCGAAGAGTTCTGATTCGATCAGGTCGCGCGGGATCGCCGCCATGTTGATTGCGACGAACGGGCCGTTGCGGCGCTTGCCGTAATCATGCAGCGCGCGGGCGACGAGTTCCTTGCCGGTGCCGGATTCGCCGGTGATCATCAGCGTCAGGTCCGTCTGCATCAGGCGGGCGAGCACACGGTAGATTTCCTGCATCGCCGCCGACCGGCCGACGAGCGGCATGCCGTCCTGCATGTCGTCTTCGAGCTTGGCGGGCTTGCGCTTCGGCTCGGCCAGCGCACGGCCGATGATGCCGATCAGCTCGGTGAGGTCGAAGGGTTTCGGCAGATAATCGTAAGCGCCTTTCTCCGAGGCCTTGATGGCGGTCATGAAGGTGTTCTGGGCGCTCATGACGAGGACCGGCAGGTCGGGCCGCGCCTTCTTGATGCGCGGCAGCAGATCAAAGGCGTTCTCGTCGGGCATCACCACATCGGTGACGACCAGATCGCCCTCGCCTGCCGAAATCCAGCGCCAGAGGGTAGCGGCGTTGGAGGTGATGCGGACGTCATAGCCGGCGCGGCTCAAAGCCTGGTTGAGCACGGTCCGGATGGCCGCATCATCATCTGCAACGAGGATCGTGGCTGTCATCGAGAAGGTCCTGTCGAGCTTGCTATAGAGGCGTCTTCAAGCGAGGCGTCCTTCGACGCCGGCATGAGAACGCGGAATGTCGTGCGGCTGTTCTGGCTGTCGCATTCGATGATGCCGCCGTGATCGCCGATGATCTTAGCGACCAGCGCCAGGCCGAGGCCGCTGCCGTTCGGCTTGGTGGTGATGAAGGGATCGAAGAGATGCGGCAACAGATCGAGGGGGACGCCGGGGCCGTTGTCGTGGACGCAGAATTCCAGCGGCAGCGAGATCTTTTCGCGCGTGCCGGCGACCGAAAGACGGATGCCAGGGCGATAGGCCGTGGTCAGCATGATTTCGCCGTCCGGCCGATCGCCGACCGCTTCGGCGGCGTTCTTCACCAGATTGAGGAAGACCTGGACGAGCTGGTCGCGATTGGCATAGACGGCCGGCAGCGACGGATCGTAACTCTCGGTGACGCGGATGTTGCGGGCAAAACCCGCCTTGGCGACGGCCTTCACATGATCGAGGACGGAATGGATATTGACCGGCATGCGGTCGACAGGGCGTTCGTCGGAAAAGACTTCCATGCGGTCGACCAGCGAGACGATGCGATCGGTCTCGTCGCAGATCAGCCGGGTCAGCGCCCGATCGTCGTCGTCCGCAGATTGTTCGAGCAGCTGGGCAGCACCCCGGATGCCGGAGAGCGGATTCTTGATCTCATGCGCCAGCATCGAGGCAAGGCCGGTCACCGAGCGGGCGGCGGCGCGATGCGTCAGCTGTCGGTCGATCTTGTCGGCCATCGACCGTTCCTGAAAGACGATGACGACGGCGCCGGGCTCGCTGAGCACAGGGGCGACGTAGAGATCGACGAGCTTGTCCTGGCCGAGGCGGGGCGAACTCAGGTCGACGCGATATTCGTTGACCGGCGCCTTGCGCTCGCGCACCTGGTCGATCAGGGCGAGCAGCGGGCTGCCGAAGGGAATGAAGGTCGAGATGCGGTAACGCGCCAGATGCGAGGCGCTGGCGCCGAAGAAGGCCTCCGCCTCCCAATTGGCGAAAACGACGAAGCCGGATTCGTCGACCATGACGACGGGGTTCTGGATGGCGTTCAGCACGGCCATGGCGACGGTCCCGCCGGCATGATCGGACGGAGATGTCATATCCTTCATCATGCCGCCTCCCGGCTGTCGACAATATTCACAGCCAGCGCATCGTAAAGGCGCGCGGCCACTTCGCGCGGATCGCGCGAGGTCATGATCTCCGCCTTTTCAGCGCCTGACAGATCAGGCGCGAAACGCTGGAGATACCAGCCAAGGTGCTTGCGGGCGTGGCGGATCGCCACCGCTTCGCCGTAGAAATCCAGCATCATCCGGTAGTGCTCGACGGCGATCTCGGCGATCTCCGGGGATTGCGGTGGGGGCGCACCTGATATGACGCCGGCATGCCACGGCCTGCCCTGGCAGCCCCTGCCGATCATCACGGCATCGGCGCCGGATCGGCGCAATATTTCCTGCGCATCGCCCGCGGTTTCGACATCGCCGTTGGCGATCAGCGGAATGGAGATCACCTCGCGGACGGCGCGAATCGCATCCCAATCGGCGCGGCCTTCATAGAATTGCATGCGGGTGCGCCCATGAATGGTCACAAGCTGGATGCCGGCCGCCTCGGCGCGGCGGGCGATATCAGGCGCGTTGATCGAATTCTCATCCCAGCCAAGGCGCATCTTCAGCGTCACCGGAATGTCGACCGCCTTGACCGTCGCCTCGATGAGGCCGAGCGCGTGATCGGGATCACGCATCAGCGCAGAACCCGAATAACCGCCGATAACCTTCTTTGCTGGGCAACCCATGTTGATGTCGATGATATCGGCGCCGTGATCGGCGGCGATCTTGGCCGCCTCCGCCATCCAGTGCGCCTCGCGCCCGGCAAGCTGCACCATATGCGGCCGGAAGCCCGCAGCACTGAGCCGCGACCAGGATTCGGCCGTGTCATTGACCAGTTCGCGGCTCGCCACCATCTCGGTGACGACGAGGCCGGCGCCGAAGCGCCATGCAAGCTCGCGGAAGGGCATATCCGTGACGCCGGACATCGGCGCCAGCACAGCGCGGTTCCGCACGGACACGGGTCCGATTCGAAAAGGCGCTGCGAGGTCCTGGGAAATCAAATGATTATCTTTCGGGCACACAATAGAACTGCATTATTTTTAGCCATTATTCCCTGACTTGCCAAGGGGGCTGAGAGGGGAATTGATATTTTTCGGGCAGATGCTGGAAAAGGCCAAAGCAAGACGTTAGAGCACTCGGGTCAATTCCGCATATTTTAGGGGATTTATGCTGCAAATGCCTTCTAAGCAACCGATATCCGCTGGAATTGTCATCGTGGCGGCTGGCCGCGGCGAGCGCGCAGGATCCTCCAAGGAAGGCCCCAAGCAGTATCGCATGATCGGCGGCAAGCCGGTTATCGTGCATACGCTTGAAAACTTCATGACATGGGAAGCAGCAACTGAGATCGTCGTCGTCATTCATCCCGATGACGAGGCGCTGTATGCGAGAGCCTTCCGCCATATCATCTCGGCAACGCCGATCGAAACGGTGCATGGGGGCACCACAAGGCAGCAATCCGTGCTTGCCGGCCTCAGATACCTCAAGGACAAGCAAATCAGCCATGTTCTGATCCACGATGCCGTGCGGCCGTTCTTCGATCATGCGCTTCTGGACCGCATCGCCAAGAGCCTTGACGCCGGCGCACAGGCGGTGCTGCCGGCGATCCCGGTCACCGATACGCTGAAACGCGCCGACAGCGCCGGCACAGTGCTGACAACGGTTTCACGCGAGCATCTCTACGCGGCGCAGACGCCGCAATCTTTCGCCTTCGAAACGATCCTCGAGGCGCATGAGAAGGCGGCCGCAAGCGGACGAAGCGATTTCACCGACGATGCCTCGATCGCCGAATGGCTAGGCATTCCGGTGACGATCGTCGAGGGCACGGCCGACAACGTCAAGCTGACAGTCAAAGACGATATCGCCATGGCCGACGGCAAGCTGTCGTCTTCGCTGCTCCCTGACGTGCGCACCGGCAACGGCTACGACGTACACCAACTCGTAGCGGGCGATGGCGTGACGCTCTGCGGCGTGTTCATTCCGCATGACCAGAAGCTGAAAGGTCACTCGGATGCCGACGTTGCGCTGCATGCGCTGACGGACGCGCTGCTCGCCACCTGCGGCGCCGGCGATATCGGCGATCATTTCCCGCCATCCGACCCGCAATGGAAGGGGGCAGCCTCGCGAATCTTCATCGAGCATGCCGCCCGGATCGTGCGCGAGCGCGGCGGCACGATCATGAATGCCGACGTCTCGCTGATCGCCGAGGCGCCAAAGGTCGGCCCACATCGCGACGCCATGCGGGCGAAACTATCGGACTATCTCGGCATCGATATCGAGCGTTGCTCGGTCAAGGCGACGACCAACGAGACGATCGGCTTCGTCGGCCGGCGTGAAGGCATCGCGGCGATCGCCACGGCGACCGTCGTCTATCGCGGAAGGAAATGATGAGCCTTTTTCCTCAGGATATCGTTTCGACGGCGGAGACGATCATCCGCGACTTCACGGCTGCAGGGCTGATGGTCTCGACCGCCGAATCCTGCACCGGTGGGCTGATCGCCGGGGCGCTGACGGAGATTTCGGGTTCGTCCGCCGTCGTCGACCGCGGCTTCGTCACCTATACGAATAGCGCAAAGATGGAGATGCTCGGCGTGCAGGCGGAAACGCTTTCGCGTTTCGGGGCGGTTTCCGAGGAAACGGCGCGGCAGATGGTGCATGGCGCCCTCTTCCGCTCACGCGCCGAGATCGCCGTTGCCGTCACCGGCATTGCCGGCCCCGGCGGCGGATCGGCGGAAAAACCGGTCGGCCTCGTGCATCTCGCCGCCAAGTCGCGCGCCGGCACGCTCATCCATCGGAAAATGCTCTATGGCGATATCGGCCGCAGCGAGGTTCGACTGGCAACGATCAGGACGGCGCTGGAGATGGTGCGCTCGCTCCTTGCTGCCTGAGGCGGGTTCGCTCATCGGGCCGGCGTGTAGATCCTGTTTGCGCGCGTCTCGAAGGCTTCGGTGAACATGCGGAAGGCGCGGTCGAACATCGAGCCCATCAACGCGCCTAGGATGCGGCTCTTGAACTCGTAGTCGATGAAGAAATCGACGGTGCAGCCGCCAGATGGCGTCTCGGCAAAGTGCCAGCGATTGTCGAGATATTTGAACGGGCCATCGATATATTTGACCTCGATGACGTGTTCGGCCCGGTTCAGCAGCACCTGCGTCGTGAAGGTCTCGCGGATCGCCTTGTAGCCGACCGTCATGTCGGCGACGAGCAGGATCTTGCCGTCGCGCTCCTTGCGGCTCCTGATGGCGAGCGCTTCGCAGAGCGGCAGGAATTCCGGATAACGCTCGACATCGGCGACGAGATCGAACATCTGCTCGGGCGTGTGCGGGACGGGACGGTGCGTTTCGAATTGCGGCATAGGCGGCACTTAAGCGGGCCGGCCGAGAAGATCAAGAAGCTCGCGCATCTGGGCCTGGGATTTTAGCTGAAGAACCGGTACTTCGGGGCCATGTGCGGCGATGCCCGCGACGAGTCGCGGCGCGAATTTCTCCTCGAAGGTCCAGATGAAGCGGAGGAATTCCCAATCGACCTTCTCGATACTGCCCGGCGCCATTTCGGGACGAGTGCGGCCGAGCCATTTCGCCCACCGGCTGATTGCGCCCCAGATGCAGACAAGCCGCGGCATGCGGACCCAGACGACGAAATCAGTGCGCGGCAACCGAATGTCCAAGGAAGACGGGTTCGTGCCGTCCATGATCCAACGTTCTTCGAGGATCCGGATGGCGATGATATTTTCGAAGCTGACCACGCAACATGCCGTATCAAATATGATCCGAAGGCTGTTGCGTCTCACTCGCCATGGTGAGCAAATAGAAATAAAATGAGTATCCTATACAATGCTCTTTATATGCCGTCTATACTCAATTTATTGAAATAGTATAATTATACATACTCTAGAACCCGTATAATAATATCGCTTGCCTGCCCAATATTCACAACATATACATTGCCGAAAATTATAGGTGTGGCACGAATGAGCTTCCTGACAGAGCATTTTATCAGAAACGCACAAGATATACTTTCGGCCGGGAGCATACCGTTAGACTCGAAATTTTTACAGGCTGAGTTTTTGTCCGACCACCGATTGAGGAGCCGGCAATTCCTCTGTGATCTGTTCCCCAAGGGTGGTGTCGGCGCAGAGTTTGGCGTGTTCACCGGATTGTTCTCGACCATTCTGCTTGACCGGGCCAAACCGAAGTCCGCCTATTTCGTCGACCCTTGGTGGTTGATTTTCGGAAATTTTTATCCGGACTGGGGCATCTATACCGCCAATGGCCGGCTATCGACGAGCCGCGCCCACCATGTGGCCTCGCGACGTATCAAAAGGTCTGCGCAAGGCGCAAACGTATCGGTCCATGTCGACTATTCCGTGCCTTTCCTTGAGCAACTTCCTGACGACCATCTCGACTGGGTCTATCTGGATTCTTCGCACTCCTATGATGGCACGGCCGAGGAGCTCAAAGTGCTGCGGCGTAAAGTCAAATCGAGCGGTATCATCGCCGGCGACGATTGGCATGACGCTCTCGATCATACCCATAGCGGCGTCGCGGTCGCCGTTCGCGAAGCAGTCGGCGCTGGCGCGTTCGAGATGATCGGCAGCTACCCCGCGCTGCAATGGGCGATCCGCCGGCCCTGAGCTACATTGCAGTTGCATTTTTGATTTGATGGAGACGTAGCGAAGGCCGCTCGCTCGCGGGAGCCGCTTTGCAAGCGTGCTCTTGCCGCTGCCGGGACAGCCGCTCGCCAGGATACGGTCGGCTTCGTGTAGCGCGCAAAATCGAATGGCAACAGAAACTCAATTCTATGGCTGCTGAAACGGAGTGTTGATCCAGCCTTAAACGGGAGCCGGTCTTCATTGATGAGCGGGTAGTGGGATAACTAGAGTTCCGGGATTTGGGCCATCTTCCGGCGACTCTTGCGGGTTACACTTCGACCAGAGCCGTGAGATCCTGATAAGACATCCCCATCGACTGCCCAAAGAAAAACCGCGGCGAAAATCGCCGCGGCCGACACAAAAAGCAAATGCCGGCTCTTACTCGGCCGCCATCAATAGCTTCTTCTCGCGCGCCGCTCTTAGCCGGGCAAAGTCGTCGCCGGCATGGTGAGAAGAGCGTGTCAACGGGCTCGAGGCGACCATCAGGAAGCCCTTGCTGTAGGCGACGGTCTCGTAGGACTTGAACTCGTCGGGTGTGACGAAGCTTTCGACCTTGTGGTGCTTGCGGGTCGGCTGCAGGTACTGGCCGATCGTCAGGAAGTCGACATCGGCGGTGCGCAGATCGTCCATCAGCTGCAGGACTTCGTTTCGCTCTTCGCCGAGACCGACCATGATGCCCGATTTGGTGAACATGGTGGGATCGAGTTCCTTCACCCGCTGCAGCAAGCGAACGGAATGGAAGTAACGGGCGCCGGGGCGAACGGTCAGATAGTTGCCGGGCACCGTTTCCATATTGTGGTTGAAAACGTCGGGCTTGGCGGCGACGACGCGTTCCAGCGCACCCGGCTTCTTCAGGAAGTCGGGCGTCAGGATCTCGATCGTCGTCATCGGTGAGGCCGCACGGATTGCCCAGATCACCTTTTCGAAGTGTTCGGCGCCGCCGTCCTCCAGGTCGTCACGGTCGACCGAGGTGATGACGACGTGGGATAGGCCCATCTCCTTGACCGCCTTGGCGACGTTCTCGGGCTCGGCCATGTCGAGCGCATTCGGCTTGCCGGTGGCGACATTGCAGAAGGCGCAGGCGCGGGTACAGATTTCGCCCATGATCATGAAGGTCGCGTGCTTCTTGTCCCAGCACTCGCCGATATTCGGGCAGCCGGCCTCCTCGCAGACGGTGACGAGCTTGTGCTCCTTCACGATCGCGCGCGTCTCGGCATAACCCTTGGAGGTCGGCGCCTTGACGCGAATCCAGTCCGGCTTGCGCATGACTTCCGTATCAGGCCGATGCGCCTTCTCCGGATGCCGCACGCGCTTGGCGTCGGGATTGATCGTATCGAGGATAGTCACCATTGCAGTTTCAGCTTTCTACCGCCCCTATGCGGCAAATCTCATTCGGATCTAGCGCCGCACCAGCCGCGCAAGGAATATCAACAAGCAGGCGCCGAGGAAACCCGTCACGAAATAGCCGAGCCGCCCGCCGACCACCTCGAGATGAAACTGCGCGAGGATGGCGCTTGCGACGACCGAGCCGACAATGCCGAGCACGATATTCAGGAAAATCCCGTATCGCGCTTCCATCAGCTTGCCAGCGAGCCAGCCCGCAAGCCCGCCGATGATGATTGCCGAAATCCAGCCGACGCTTTCCATGCCTTCCCCTACCCTCAAGTTGGCCCTCAGTTACGCTTCAAGCGACCGCTCTCGCGATCAGAACCACGATGATGGCGCCGACGGTGGCGTGGATGATCTGCACCACCAGCGCGTTTTCAATGCCCAGCGAAATGCCGAGCGTGCTGAACAGATAGCCGCCGACGAAGGCGCCGATGATGCCGCTCAGCAGGCATCTTATCAGCCCGCCGCCACCGACGACCAGGCTTGCAAGGAAGCCTGCAACCAGGCCGATCAGCAAAAACACCAGCAACGCCTGCGTCTCCATAGACATGATGATTTCCTTTCGTTTTTTCCACCCCTGGGGATGGCTTTGCCACCCCGGGATAAAGGGCAGCTTCGGAAATTCTCAAGCGTTCAGCACACGGCCGTAAGCATCGAGCACCGCTTCCTTCATCGTTTCGGACACAGTCGGATGCGGGAAGATCGTGTGCATCAGCTCTTCCTCGGTCGTTTCGAGGTTCATCGCGACGACGAAGCCCTGAATGAGCTCGGTGACTTCGGCGCCGACCATGTGGGCGCCGAGCAGTTCGCCGGTCTTCTTGTCGAAGATCACCTTCACCATGCCCTGGTCTTCGCCGAGCGCGATCGCCTTGCCGTTTGCAGCGAAGGAGAAGCGGCCAACGCGGATGTCGCGGCCCAGTTCCTTGGCTTTGGCTTCGGTGATGCCGACGGAGGCGACCTGCGGATTGCAATAGGTGCAGCCCGGGACCTTGCCCTTGTCGGTCGGATGGACATTCGGCAGGCCTGCAATCTTTTCGACGCAGACGACGCCCTCATGTTCTGCCTTGTGCGCCAGCATCGGCGGGCCGGCGACATCGCCGATCGCATAGATGCCGGCGATATTGGTCTTGCCGTAGCCGTCGATGACGACGCAGCCGCGGTCGGTCTTAACGCCGAGCGCCTCGAGACCGAGGTTTTCGATATTGCCCTGAACGCCGACGGCCGAAATCAGCCGGTCGGCAGTGATCTGCTGCACCTTGCCATCGGCCGTCTCGACATGGGCGGTAACGCTGTTCGTGGCCTTGTCGACCTTCGAGACCTTGGCGCTGGTGAAGATCTTGAGGCCGCGCTTTTCAAGCTGCTTGCGGGCGATCGCCGTTATCTCGGCATCCTCGACCGGCATGATGGTCGGCATGACCTCGACGACGGTCACATCGACGCCCATCGAGCGATAGAAGCTGGCGAATTCGATGCCGATCGCGCCGGAGCCCATGACGATCAGCGACTTCGGCAGCACGTCCGGCTTCAGCGCCTCGAAATAGGTCCAGATCAGCTTGCCATCCGGCTCGATGCCGGGCAGCGCGCGCGGGCGGGCGCCGGTAGCAATGATGATATGCTTGGCGGTATAAGTGCCCTCGCCGCTCTTGACGTTCTTCGGCAGCGGATGCTGCGGCTCGACGACCGGCTTCGACGACTTGCCGACGACGATCTCGCCCGCCTGGGTCCCGGTCGAAGCCTTGGTGATCTTCGCTTCGCCCCAGATGATGTCGATCTTGTTCTTCTTCATCAGGAAGCCGACGCCGGCATTCAGACGGGCGGAGACGGCGCGCGAGCGGCCGACGACGGCTTTGGCATCCGGCTTGACCGTGCCTTCGAGAACGAGGCCGTAATCCTTGAAGTGATTGGAGTGGTCTAGTATCTCGGCCGAGCGCAGCAGCGCCTTGGTCGGGATGCAGCCCCAGTTCAGGCAGATGCCGCCCATATGCTCGCGCTCGACGATCGCAGTCTTGAGGCCGAGCTGGCTGGCGCGGATGGCGGCGACATAGCCGCCGGGGCCGGAGCCGATAATGATGACGTCGTAGGATTCAGCCATGTGTTTCCTGCCTTTGTTACGCTGCGCTGCGGGTCATGAGCACCCACGCATGTCTCTTGCTGTTTTCGAAGAGCGGCACGGCATCGGCGCGCGCAGCCTCCAGGAATCCGTTTCTTCCATAAAGCGACAAAGCCGCTTCGTTGTCGCTGGCGGTGATCAGGCTGACGGGCCGCCGATCCGCCCTGTCGATCTGATCGTCGAGCAGCCTCTGTCCGATGCCGATGCCGCGCAGATGGCGATAGACGCCGAGACTGCCGATGAACCAGCTTCCGACCACCGCCTTCTGCAAGGCAAGCATCGGTGCGGTCGCCGGAACCGTCGCCTCGATATCGCCTATCCCCTCACCCAGCGCATGGCCGATCGCCACACCCGCGACCTCGCCATAGGCCTCGGCAATGACGGCATCCCGCCAGCCGCCGACAGCCTCCTCCTCGCCCATCTTCAGCCGGCCCAGCTCCAGCGGCGTGTCACTCACGCCGTTTTTCACACCGGCAAACCAGAGCCAGGAGGCAAAACCGCGCGATGCGATATCCGCCAGAATCGCCAACTCCGAAGCATCCCGCCGTGAGGCCTGCCGGAGGGCGATGAAGGAGGTCATGCTCAGATCCCCAGCATCATCCGCACGATCGATTCCAGCCCGCGCCCAAGCGCACGCGTATTCTCCGCATCGAGGTGAATGCCGTCGATCGGTGTGGTCTTGGCGACGGAATTGCCGTCGAAGAAGCCACAACCGAGTTCGTCGGCAAGATCACGATAAAGCGTTGCAAGTTTTGCCGATTCCTCGATGCCGCCGGGAAACGATGCGGCGAAGGGCACATTGCCCGTCGCGCGGATCGCCGGCGGCGCCACGATCAGAATCTCCGGCCCATCGAATTCGAAGGGCCAGGCATGATTGCGGATCAGCCGCACGAGCCGGCTGATGCCCTGGCATGCGGCAAAAGCCGAGCCTGCCACGACCGGCTTCATGTCATTGGTGCCGAGCAGAAGGATGACGAGGTCGAGCGGTGCATGTGTCTGCAAAATCGTCGGCAGGATGCGCGCACCGTTGCGGTCGCAATCGGCGAGATGGTCGTCGAAAGCGGTGGTGCGCCCGTTCAAGCCTTCGGCGATGATACGCGCGTCACCGCCGAGCGCTGCCTGAAGCATGCTCGGCCAGCGATTCTTGTAATCATGACGGCCGATCGTCTCGGCGTCATAACCCCAGGTCAGCGAGTCACCATAGCAAAGAACGGTCTTGGTCATTTCCGCCTCGTGCCGCTATCAGACCAGCATGCCCATCGGGTTCTCGATGTAGCCCTTGAAGGCCTGGAGCAGTTCGGCGCCGAGCGCGCCATCGACGCAGCGATGGTCGGTCGAGAGCGTGACCGACATCACGGTGGCAATCGCCATTTCACCCTTCTTGACGACGACCCGCTGTTCGCCGGCGCCGACCGCGAGGATCGTCGCATGCGGCGGGTTGATGACGGCTGAAAACACCTTGACGCCCATCATGCCCATGTTCGAGACGGAACTGGTGCCGCCCTGATACTCCTCGGGCTTCAGCTTGCGGTCCTTGGCGCGCTTGCCGAGATCGCGCATCTCGTTGGAGATCACCGACAGCGTCTTTTGCTCGGCCTTGCGGATGATCGGCGTGATCAGGCCGCCGGGGATCGAGACCGCGACGCCGACATCGGCATGCTTGTGCTTGACCATGTTGTTGTCGGTCCAGGAGACGTTGGCATCCGGAACGTCGCGCAGCGACAGCGCCATGGCCTTGATGACCATGTCGTTGACCGAGAGCTTGTAGGCCGGAGCGCCGCCATCCTTGCGCGGGGCCGCATCGTTGAGCTGGGCGCGCAGCGCCAGCAGCGCATCGAGCTCGCAATCGACGCTGACGTAGAAATGCGGGATCGTCTGCTTGGATTCGACCAGACGCTTGGCAATCGTCTTGCGCATGCCGTCATGCGGCACGAGCTCGTAGGAGCCCGGTTCGAAGAGCTTGAGCACGGCCTCCTCGGAAGCGCCCTTCGGTGCAGCAGCGGCCGACGCCGGCGCGGCAGCCTGCGGGGTGGCAGCGGGTGCAGGCGCAGCGGCAGCCTTGGCGCCACCGCCGGCAACGGCCGCCTCGATGTCGCTCTTGACGACGCGACCGTGCGGGCCGGAGCCTGCGACAGCCGAAAGGTCGATACCGGCTTCCTTGGCCAGACGGCGGGCAAGCGGCGAAGAGAAGGTGCGGTTGCCATCAGCCGAAACCGATGCGGGTATAGCGGCGGGTGCGGGTGCTGCAGCCGGAGCGGACTGGGCCGGAGCCGGGGCAGCCTCGGCCTTCGGCGCGGCCGCACCGTCTGCCTTCGGCGCTGGGGCGGCGGAACCCGCACCACTTGCGGCAGCGGAGACATCCTCGCCATCGGCGGCGAGAACCGCGATCAGCGCATTGACCTTGACGCCTTCGGTGCCGGCCGCAACGACGAGCTTGGCAACCGTGCCTTCATCGACGGCTTCGACTTCCATTGTCGCCTTGTCGGTCTCGATCTCGGCGATCACATCGCCGGACTTGACCTTGTCGCCTTCCTTGACCAGCCATTTCGAAAGGTTGCCTTCCTCCATGGTCGGAGAGAGGGCGGGCATCGTGATATTGATCGGCATCGAAACACCCTCCCCTTATTTGTAGCAAACAGCCTTCACCGCATCGACCACTTCGCCGACGTTCGGAAGAGCGAGCTTTTCGAGATTGGCGGCGTAAGGCATCGGAACGTCCTTGCCTGCGATCGTCAGGATCGGCGCATCGAGATAGTCGAAGGCCTGCTGCATGACGCGGGTGGCGATTTCGGTGCCGACGGAGGACTGCGGATAACCTTCCTCGACGGTGACCAGACGGCCGGTCTTCTTCACCGATTCGATCACGGTCGGCAGGTCCATCGGGCGGATGGTGCGAAGGTCGATCAGTTCGACGTCGATGCCGAGCTTCTCGAGTTCGGCGACAGCCTTGGTAGCATAGCTCATGCCGATGCCGAAGGAGACGACCGTGACGTCCTTGCCCGGACGATGGATGCGCGCCTTGCCGATCGGCAGGACGAAATTGTCGAGCTTAGGCACATCGAAGTGCTGGCCGTAGAGAATTTCGTTTTCGAGGAAGATGACCGGGTTCGGATCGCGGATCGCAGCCTTCAGCAGGCCCTTGGCATCGGATGCCGTGTAGGGCATGACGACCTTCAGACCGGGGATGGCGCTATACCAGGCTGCATAATCCTGGCTGTGCTGGGCGCCGACGCGAGCCGCAGCACCATTCGGGCCGCGGAAGACGATCGGAGCGCCCATCTGGCCGCCGGACATGTAAAGCGTCTTGGCGGCAGAATTGATGATCTGGTCGATCGCCTGCATGGCGAAGTTGAAGGTCATGAATTCGACGATCGGGCGAAGGCCGGCCATGGCGGCACCGACGCCGACGCCGGCAAAGCCATGCTCGGTGATCGGCGTATCGACGACGCGGCGGGGGCCGAACTCCTGCAGCAGCCCCTGCGTGACCTTGTAGGCGCCCTGATATTCGGCGACTTCCTCGCCCATGACGAAGACGTCTTCATTGGCGCGCATTTCCTCGGCCATGGCGTCGCGAAGCGCTTCGCGCACGGTCGTTGACACCATTTCGGTGCCGGCCGGGATTTCGGGGTCGTTCGGAACGACGGCCTTCGGCTCCGCCGGAAGCGGTGCGGAGGCAGAACCGGTGTTGGTCGGCTTCTCTTCCTGGGCAACTTCCGGAGCTGGTGCGGCGGCCGGCTTGGCGGCGGAAAGATCCGCGGCCGATTCGCCGTCCTGCAGCAGCACGGCGATCTTGGTGTTGACCTTGACACCTTCCGTGCCGGCATCGACGAGCAGCTTGCCGATGATCCCTTCATCGACGGCTTCGACTTCCATCGTCGCCTTGTCGGTTTCGATTTCGGCAATCACGTCGCCGGAGGTGACCTTGTCACCTTCCTGCTTCAGCCATTTGGACAGTGTGCCTTCTTCCATGGTCGGAGAGAGGGCGGGCATGAGGATATCGATAGGCATGGGTTCCCTCCCCGATTAGAGCAGAATGTCGGTATAGAGCTCGGATGCATCCGGCTCCGGATCGGCCTGGGCGAAATCGGCGCTGTCGGCGACGATGTCGCGGACATCCTTGTCGATCGCCTTCAGATCGTCTTCGGAAGCCCAGCCCTTTTCGACGAGGCGCGCCTTCACCTGTTCGATCGGGTCGTGATCGGAGCGCATCTTCTGCACTTCGTCCTTGGAGCGATACTTCGCCGGGTCGGACATCGAGTGACCGCGATAACGATAGGTCAGCATTTCGAGAATGATCGGGCCCTTGCCGGAACGGCAATGTTCGAGCGCCTCGTCGGCCGCCGCCTTGACGGCGCGGACGTCCATGCCATCGACCTGAATGCCGGGGATGCCGAAGCCGGATCCGCGAAGCGAGTAGTTCGACTGCGCGGTGGCGCGGGCGGTCGAGGTGCCCATGGCGTAACGGTTGTTCTCGACGATATAGACGATCGGCAGCTTCCAGAGAGCAGCCATGTTGAAGCTCTCGTAGACCTGGCCCTGGTTGGCAGCGCCGTCGCCGAAATAGGCGATGGAGACATTGTCATTGCCGCGGTAGCGGTTGGCAAAGGCAAGACCCGTTCCGAGCGAGACCTGGGCACCGACGATGCCGTGACCGCCGTAGAAATGCTTCTCTTTCGAGAACATGTGCATCGAGCCGCCCTTGCCGTGGGAATAGCCGCTGCGACGCCCGGTCAGTTCCGCCATGACGCCGCGGGCTTCCATGCCGGTTGCCAGCATGTGGCCGTGGTCGCGATAGGCGGTGATGACCTGGTCGCCTTCCTTCTGCGCCATCTGCATGCCGACGACGACAGCTTCCTGACCGATGTAGAGGTGACAAAAGCCGCCGATGAAGCCCATGCCGTAAAGCTGGCCGGCCTTCTCCTCGAAGCGGCGGATCAACAGCATCTCGCGATAAGCCTTCAGCTCTTCATCGCGATCGAAGTCGGCTACCGGGCCTCCATTCGATGCTTTGGCTGCCGGTTTTGCTGCAGTTTTGCGGCTGGAAACGGTCGCGGTCTTTCGCGGCGCCATTCAACCCTCCCTATGGGTTTGTCGTTTCTTGGTGGCGCGTACCATAGGGAAGAAATATGACCACAGCAATGCCATAATTGCATGGCTCGTATTCGGTGCTAAATTATTGGAAAAACTATGAAAATTCCAATTAACCTGTTTCCGGTTAATTGGAATAGTGGTTGAATACGACGATCTCGTCGGCGCGCGACATATTGAGCTGATAGCGCGCTTTTTCGTCCAGCATATCCTTGTCGAGCGAGCCATCACTCAAGAGCGCGACCTGATTTTCCAGATGTTCGCGCTTTGCCTTCAGGACGGCAAGCTCTTTTTCACGCGCGACACGCTGACGCTCGAACGTCTCCGTCGCGCGCAGGCCGTAATCGCCATGAATGCAATGATAACCGAAGTAGGAAAGGAAGGCGACCGTCATGGCCGGAATGACGAAGCGACCGATTCTTCTCTTCTTATGATGCTTTGTCCACATACACGCATGCTCTTGAACGCATTACCAATTCGTTCAATCTAGCGCGCAGAGATTAACCGTTCGTTGACTCTAAAAAACGGGCAATAAAAAACCCGCGCCGGGAAGGCGCGGGTCAAGCGTTGAAGATCAGATCCGATCAACCGCGAATGATCGAGCGGCCGGCATACTGGGCCTGCGGGCCGAGGCCTTCTTCGATGCGGATCAACTGGTTGTACTTGGCAAGACGATCGGAACGCGACAGCGAACCCGTCTTGATCTGGCCGCAGTTGGTGGCGACCGCGAGATCGGCGATGGTCGAATCTTCGGTCTCGCCGGAGCGGTGGGACATGACGGCGGTGTAAGCCGCCTTGTGCGCCGTGTTGACGGCATCGAGCGTTTCCGTCAGCGAGCCGATCTGGTTGACCTTGACGAGGATCGAGTTGGCGACGCCCATGCGGATACCGTCGCGAAGACGGGCGGAGTTGGTGACGAAGAGATCGTCGCCGACGAGCTGGGTCTTTTTGCCGGCCAGGTCGGTCAGCGTCTTCCAGCCATCCCAGTCGTCCTCTGCCATGCCGTCCTCGATCGAGATGATCGGATAGTTGGCGGCGAGCTCGGCCAGATATTCGGCCATGGCGCCCGATTCCAGCGTGCGGCCTTCACCTTCGAGAACGTATTTGCCGTCCTTGAAGAATTCGGTCGAGGCACAATCGAGGCCGAGGCACATGTCGTCGCCCGGCTTGTAGCCGGCTTTCTCGATCGACTTCATGATGAAGTCGAGAGCTTCCGGCGCGCTCTTCAGTCCCGGGGCGAAACCGCCTTCATCGCCGACATTGGTGTTGTGGCCCTGGCTCGCAAGTTCCTTGCGCAGCGTATGGAAGACTTCCGAACCCATGCGCACGGCTTCGGCGATCGAATCGGCGCCGACCGGCAGGATCATGAATTCCTGGAAATCGATCGGGTTGTCGGCATGGGCGCCACCATTGATGATGTTCATCATCGGCACCGGCAGCAGGCAGGCGGAAGCGCCGCCGACATAACGATAGAGCGGCAGGCCGGACGCCTGGGCAGCAGCCTTGGCGACGGCGAGCGACACGCCGAGGATGGCATTGGCGCCGAGGCGCGACTTGTTCGGCGTGCCGTCCAGCTCGATCATGATGTTGTCGATCTGGATCTGATTTTCAGCGTCGATGCCGCCGATCGCGTCGAAGATCTCGGTGTTGGCGGCTTCGACCGCCTTTTCGACGCCCTTGCCGAGGTAGCGCTTGCCGCCGTCACGCAGTTCGACCGCCTCATGCGCGCCCGTCGAGGCGCCCGAGGGAACGGCCGCGCGGCCCATGCTGCCATCTTCGAGATAGACATCGACTTCGACGGTGGGGTTGCCACGGCTATCGAGAATCTCGCGGGCGATGATATCGGTGATTGCAGTCATGGGTTCTTCCTGCTCGGTGGGTGATAAGTCGGTTCGAAACCTGTCTTAGTCGAAGGCGTGCAAATTACAATGCTGCAATTTCCAGCCTTCGAACCAGCCTTCCGATGTGGCCTATAGCACGATCATGTCAGACTGTTGAACGTCAAGCCTTGGCGACCGTATCGAAGGCAAGCAGCTTTTCAAGCAGCCGCGGCATGTCCTTGAGATAGACCATGTTGGGGCCGTCGGAAGGGGCGTTGTCAGGGTCCTGGTGGGTTTCGACAAAGACGCCGGCGATACCGGTAGCCACCGCTGCGCGCGCCAGCGTTTCCACGAATTCCCGCTGACCGCCGGAGGATTCGCCCTGCCCGCCCGGCTGCGCCACGGAATGGGTCGCGTCAAAGATAACGGGCGCGCCCATCGCCGCCATGATCGGCAGCGAACGCATGTCGGAAACCAGCGTATTGTAGCCAAAAGAGGCGCCGCGCTCGCACAGCAGCACGTTCGGATTGCCGCTGGCATTGAGCTTCTTCAGGACGTTCCTCATATCCCAGGGAGCGAGGAACTGGCCCTTCTTGACATTGACGACACGGCCGGTCTTGGCGGCGGCGATGAGAAGGTCGGTCTGGCGGCAAAGAAAGGCCGGAATCTGCAGGACATCGACGACCCTTGCCACCTCCCCGCATTGCTCGGCGGTATGAACGTCGGTCAGGACGGGAAAACCGAATTCCTTCTTGAGGTCGGCAAAGACCTCCATGCCCTTTTCGATTCCGATACCGCGTTCAGCCGAGAGCGAGGTGCGGTTCGCCTTGTCGAAGGAGCTCTTGTAGACGAGGCCAATGCCGAGCTTTCCGCAAAGCTCCTTCAGCGTGCCGGCAACCATGAAGGCGTGGTCGCGGCTCTCCATCTGGCAGGGACCGGCAATCAGCGACAGGCGGCCGGTATTGGAAAAGATGACCTGGCCTTGGCCTTCGCCGATCTTGACTTCGGAATTCGTATCAGTGCTCATCGTGTTTCCTCGAAGGCGAAGAGCGTACCCTGCCCGGGCGCGGGCTTCACCAGAATGCGATTGTTCTTGCGCGTGTATGTCACCCCGTTAGCAGCCAAATGCGCTTCTGTCACGGCAAGATCGGCGACAGCAAAGAGGATTGCCCGGCCGCGCAGGCCGCGATCTGCGGATGAGACGGCGATGTCGAAATAGGCCTCCAGCCCTTCCGGCGTCATCAGGCTGATTTTCGCATTCGATGCCGCAATATCGACGCCGAAACCGGTTTTCTCGACTGCCGATTGCGCCACGGCAAGGCTGACGAAGGCAGCGAAGGCGGCCGGCTCCGGCGTGCAAAGCGCGATCTCGACTATGCCGGTGACGCCATTGGCATGCGTCTCCAGCGCGGCGCGGTCGGCCGGCAGCGGATTGACGCGCTCGACGGTGAAAAGCAGGAGATCGGGCGCGCGCAGGTCGCCGGCGAAAGCCAGCTTGAAGCCGGCAATCGTCTCGGAACCGTCCGGCATCGTCATCGGCCGGGTGAACTGCAGCATCTCGCCGGCGCTCGATCCGTTGCCGACGAAATTCTGATGATCGATGCCGGCATCCTTGCTGCCGAAAGCCATCCCCGAAAGCCCCTCCTCGCAACAGCGGAAACGGAAGGCCTGGTTGCGGGCAGTGAAGACATTGCCTTGCCGCGCCGATGCCTCGCTCTCCTCGACGCTCGCAATCCCGAGCGGCTCCAGATAGGTCTTGTCGGCAAAAAAGACGCAGGCATTCTCCGTTCCGAAGGGATGGCGCGCATCGGCGGCAACGGTGAAGCCGAGCTTGCCGAGCCTCTCGCGCGCCAGATCGATGTTGACGACCGGCAGCACGACATGATCCAGCGGGTGCGGTTTGGCGGAATGCTCGTTCATGATGTCCCTCCTGGAAACGGCAAGAGATTTGCGACGGCGCGCCCCTCAACGCAAGAGATGTGTCCCAATCCGGCGAATGAAAATAAAAATCTCAACGAGTTGGCGCCAAGTTTTACGGAAATTTAGCTACTTGCGGAACACATATGGAACATATAGTGTCTGTTCTGGATTTGTTTCAATCACGAGGTCACAACGTCGATGCTCACGCGCAAACAACAGGAGCTTCTCCTTTTCATTCATGAGCGCATGAAGGAATCCGGCGTTCCGCCATCTTTCGACGAAATGAAGGATGCCCTGGACCTCGCCTCCAAGTCCGGGATTCATCGCTTGATTACAGCGCTTGAGGAGCGAGGCTTCATTCGCCGCCTACCGAATCGCGCCCGCGCGATCGAGGTCATCAAGCTTCCGGAGGCCTACAGCCCCAGCATTCAGCCCCGGCGCGGCTTTTCGCCGAGCGTCATCGAGGGCAGCCTCGGCAAGCCGCAGCCGGTTGCTACTCCTGCTCCCGCAAAACCCGTCGCCGACAACGCCAACTCGGTCTCCGTGCCGGTCATGGGCCGAATCGCTGCCGGTGTGCCGATCTCGGCGATCCAGAACAATACCCACGACATCGTCGTTCCGGCCGACATGCTCGGCTCCGGTGAACATTATGCGCTCGAGGTCAAGGGCGATTCGATGATCGACGCCGGCATCTTCGACGGCGACACCGTGATCATCCGCAACGGCAGCACCGCAAGTCCTGGCGACATCGTCGTTGCTCTCGTCGACGACGAAGAAGCGACACTCAAGCGCTTCCGCCGCAAGGGCGCCTCGATCGCGCTGGAAGCGGCCAACCCAGCTTACGAGACCCGGATTTTCGGGCCGGACCGTGTCAAGGTTCAGGGTAAACTCGTCGGTCTCATTCGCCGATATCACTGACATTGGCCAGGCCGGATTCGGTAAAACTGTTGCTGCGCCAGTCATAGGCACGATGGCGCATCCATGGCCGCGACAATACATCGAATGCGGTTGCGACCTCCAGGCCGGTGTCCGTGAAGCGCAACTCGATGGAACCGGTCCTGCGCAACGTCTCACCGGTGAAGAGCGTCGCACCTGAACGGCAATTGTTGAAGCGAAGGCGGACCGACGTCACGACGATATCGGCCGCGTCGCACGCCGGGCCGAGATAGGCGGCGTTGTCGATGACGGTTACCACCCGACCATTGCCAAGCCTTGATATGCACCAGGCCTTCTTGACGCAGGAAAAGCGGTTTGCGTCACCGCCCGCTGCGGCCGTCCGCATCGCGGTCCTTGCTTCGTTCTGCTGATCGCGGGAAAGCCTGACGCGGCGGTCTTCTCCCTCAGGCGGGATAGCAGGACCATCCAGCATCTTCGGCGGATCATGCCTCGGCAGGACCAGCGCTCTCTGCCACTGGTCGAAGATGAAGTCCGGCGGTCTTTCACGGTTGGAAGCCATTGCCGCCGCCTCGACGACCGCGACGAGACTGCCATCCTCCGAAATCACCAGATCCGGCGGCCGGGGAACCGGCAGAAGCAGCAGGATGAGTGTTGCGACCGCGATGATCGATGTGCCGACATGGCGCAACCGGGTGCGGAGCAGCGTCAGCAGCAGAAAGCCTGCCACGGCGACGGCGAAATACCAGGCGGGCAAGCGGCCGACGTCGATATTGCCACCCCAGCCGGACACCGTCTTTGCGACCGCGATCACCAAATCGAGGCCAAATCCGACGATCTTCCAAGCCCAAACATCCAGACCGAAAGGCATGAGCAGCATCGCCAGCAGGCCTGCCGGCATGATGATGAAGGAGATGATCGGCATCGTCGCGAGGTTTGCCGGCAGGCCGTAGGCGGTCAGGCGATGAAAATGCTCGATCGAAAACAGCGCGGTTGAAAAACCGCCGATCAGCGAGGTCAGGAAGACGCCGCCGAAGAAACCGGCAACCGTAACGAACGGCCGGATGATCGGCAGCTTCAGAAAGGCGTTTTCGCGGACGCGCCGGTCCTTCCACAGCTGATAGCCCGAGACCAGCGCCAATGTCGCGGCAAAGGACATTTGGAAGCTCGGTCCCAAGACCTCGGACGGCGAAATGGCGATGATGACGAGAGCGGAGAGAGCGACATTGCGCAAGCTGATCGACGGCCGGTCGAAGAAGACCGCAATCAACATGATGGCCATCATGATGAAGGCGCGTTCTGCAGAGACCGCAAAGCCGGAGATCAGGAAATAGGCGGTGACGGCGATGAGCGCGCCGGCGGCAGCGATCTTCTTTGTCGGATAGGCCTCGGCGACGCCGGGAAAAAGGCTGAGCAGCATCCGGAAACCGACGAAGAAGATGCCGGCCGACAGCGCCATGTTGAGACCGGAGATGGCGATGATATGAGCCAGGCCGGACTGGCGCAGCGCCTCCGTCGTCGCATCCGAGATGGCCCGCCGCTCGTCCGTCACGAGAGCGGCGGCAAAAGCACCGGTGTCGCCGGGCAGGATCGACCGTATGCGATCGCCGATGCCGCTGCGCAGCCGGTACAGTCCTTCGAGCAAAGCTTCCGGCGTCGATCTCGCAGCCTGGGGACCTGCCTGCAGATCGGCCTTCGTCGGTGCGCCGTAGAAGAAGCCATTCGCGCCGATGCCGTCGAAATAGGCACTGAAGGAGAAGTCGTTGAGCTCGGGAAGCGCTGGGCCTGCCGGCGGCGTCAGCCGCGCCCTGCCACTGATGATATCGCCGATCTCGAAGGCCGCGTCGGCGCCGCGGGCGATCACGGTTATGCGTTCGGGCGGCCGCTTCACCTGTGGCGCCTCAGTGCCGGTGACGGCAAGAATGTAGCGCCACCGCCCGCGACCGTCGCCTTCACGCCGCTCGACACGGCCGGTCACCGTCGTCGTCACGGCGGAATCGAGGATCATAGTGGAAATCCGCCAGCTCTCGAGCTGCGCAGAGACCATGCCGCAGGCCACGAGCGCAAGCGCCAGCAGCGTTGCCCGCACCGCCGCCCGGCTGCGGCTGGCGATGAAAACTGCCACGGTCGGCGCCAACAGGCAGAGCAGCGATGCAACGAGAGGAAAATCCGATGCCGCGAGAAACCAGACGGCTGACCCGGCGCCGAGGAAGACCGGCGAGAACAGCAGCAGGCGGCCGTGGTCCGCCTCCTCGCCCAGCATGCGCATGCCGGCCCGTAGCAATTGCGAAGCTGCGGCCGGCAGCCGGTGGCGCAATGGTGTCGCCGACTGCGTCCGTGTCGGTCGCGTTACCGCGACAGGTGGTGAAAAATTGGAAGTGTTAGCAGCGCCTTCGCCTGCTTCCGGCCGCAATTCGACTGTCGTCAACTCCTGCATGAACCGCCCAAGCCCGGCTGCGAAGGCGGCCAGAATGCAACCTCCAATCAAATCCGGCAAGAATAATCGATTGAAATACGAGGGAAAATCGCGAGCGCCAAAAGACCAGTCGAATCATCGGCTTCCGATATGCGTGCGGCTCATCGCTGCAGTGCCTAAAAGATGATACCGCAATGCACAAAATGCCGTCACGGTAACTTGGCATTAGCCTCGCGATCATATAGCTATCGGTGAGGACGCTTAACCCCTATGGCGCTTTTATGGCGCCACCGCCATTTCGGAGGATCAGCATGACGGATCAAAGCGCTACAATAAAAATCGGTGACAAGTCTGTCGACCTTGCTGTCAAAAGCGGCACGATCGGCCCGAGCGTCATCGATATCGGTGCCCTCTACAAGAACACCGCTTCCTTCACCTACGATCCGGGTTTTACCTCGACCGCATCCTGTGAATCGAAAATCACCTACATCGACGGCGACGAAGGCGTCCTGCTGCATCGCGGCTATCCGATCGAGCAGCTCGCCGAGCACGGCGACTTCCTCGAAGTCTGCTACCTCCTGCTTTACGGCGAACTGCCGACCACCGTGCAGAAGAAGGATTTCGATTACCGCGTGACGCACCACACCATGGTGCACGAGCAGATGAGCCGCTTCTTCACCGGCTTCCGCCGCGATGCGCATCCGATGGCCGTCATGTGCGGCTGCGTCGGCGCGCTGTCGGCCTTCTATCACGACTCCACCGACATCACCGATCCGCACCAGCGCATGGTCGCCAGCCTGCGCATGATCGCCAAGATGCCGACGCTTGCCGCCATGGCCTACAAATACCATATCGGCCAGCCCTTCGTTTATCCGAAGAACGACCTCGACTATGCCTCGAACTTCCTGCGCATGTGCTTTGCCGTGCCTTGCGAGGAATATGTGGTCAATCCGGTGCTTGCCCGCGCCATGGACCGCATCTTCATCCTGCATGCCGATCATGAGCAGAATGCCTCGACCTCGACCGTCCGTCTCGCCGGTTCGTCGGGCGCCAACCCGTTCGCCTGCATCGCCGCCGGCATTGCCTGCCTCTGGGGCCCCGCTCACGGCGGCGCCAACGAAGCAGCGCTCAACATGCTGAACGAAATCGGCACGGTCGACCGCATTCCGGAATATGTCGCCCGCGCCAAGGACAAGAACGATCCGTTCCGCCTGATGGGCTTCGGTCACCGCGTCTACAAGAACTACGATCCGCGCGCCAAGATCATGCAGAAGACGACGCATGAAGTGCTCGGCGAACTCGGCATCAAGGACGATCCGTTGCTCGAAGTGGCGATGGAGCTGGAGCGCATCGCGCTTACCGACGAATATTTCATCGAGAAGAAGCTGTATCCGAACATCGACTTCTATTCCGGCATCACGCTGAAGGCGCTGGGCTTCCCCACGACCATGTTCACCGTGCTCTTCGCGCTTGCCCGCACCGTCGGCTGGATCGCGCAGTGGAACGAGATGATCGAGGATCCGGAACAGCGCATCGGCCGTCCGCGCCAACTCTATGTCGGCGAACCGAAGCGCGATTACATCCCGGTTTCGAAGCGCTGATCGCTTTAAAAGAACCAAAAAGAAAACCCGATCAGAAACGACCGGGTTTTTTCTTTTTCAGCACGTCGAGAAGGATCTCGGCAGCGTGCTCGCCGGGCGGCTTTTCGGTCTGCATGCGTTGCCAGACGAGATCGTAACCCTCGTTCATCGCCTTCAATTGGAACGTGTCAGCCGACAGCCGCTCCATCCAGCGCGCCAGGCTGGCGCCGCGGACGATCTCGTTCAGATATTCCGGCACGACGGCATAATCGGCGATGATATTGGGCAATGCGCCCGTCCACACCTTGATGCGCAGGCTCAGCAGGCGGATGATCCAATCCGTCTTGTAAACGGACACCGTCGGCACGCCGGTGAGGGCGAGTTCGAGGATCACCGTGCCGGAGGCTGCCATCGCCGCATCCGCTTCGGCAAAGGCCTTCCATTTCTGCGCCGACCCGACCACCACTTCAGGCGGCGTGGCCCAGCCTGCGACGAGACCCTTCACCAGCGCTTCGTTGTGCGGCACGGTCGGCAGCAGGAAGCGCATCGGGCCGTTGCGGGCGACAAGTTCTTTGGCGGCATCCTCGAAGAACGGCAGGAGCTTGGCGACTTCGGAGGATCTTGACCCCGGAAGCATCAGGATCGTCTTGCCCGCTCTCTCGACGGATGCGCGCCCGGCGCGCAGCCGCCGCGCTTCGAGCAGCGCCGGGTCGGCGATCAGGCGATGGCCGACATAGGTGGTCTCGGGCCCGCCGAGCGTGTGCATGACTGCCGGCTCAAAAGGCAGGACGGCGAGCACATGATCGACATAGGCGAGCATGCGCGTGGCGCGATATTCCTTCCAGGCCCAGACGCTCGGACAGACGTAATTGACAACCGGCAGATCGGGCAGCGCGGTGCGGACACGCTTGGCGACGCGATGGGTGAAGTCCGGGCTGTCGATGATGAGAAGAATATCCGGCCTTGCGGCGATGATGGCAGCCGTCGTCTGGCGGATCAGGGTATAGAGCTTCGGCAGCCGGCTCAGCACCTGGGTGATGCCCATGATCGACAGCTCGGAGAAATCGAACAGGGATCGCAAGCCTTCCGCTTGCAGCCCCTCGCCGCCGACGCCGACGAGTTCCACCGGTCCGCTATGAATCCGCTTCAGGGCGGCGATGAGATCGGCACCGAGCAGATCCCCCGACACCTCGCCGGCAATGACGGCAATCTTCAGCGGCGCCCCGTTCATTCGAGCCCCCATGCCGGCAGGCCGCGATCGATGCCGCAGACGAAAAGCCCGGCCTCATCGGCGGTTTTAATGACGGCGGCGCGATCGAGCACCAGCGAGCGGCCGGCCTCGACGGCGACGCCGGCAAGGCCGGCTTTCCTCGCGTTCAGGACCGTGGAAACGCCGATCGCCGGCAAGTCGGCGCGGATATCCTGTTGCGGCTTGCAGAGTTTGACGAGTGCGCCACGGCGGCGCGGCGAGATGCGCCCGGCGGCTCTGAGACCCGCGACACGCTCCAGCATCTCGTCCGTGCCCTCAAGACCCTCCAGCGCGACGATGCGCCCGCCGATGGCGACGGCGCCCTGGCCGACATCGAGCCGGCCCAGCATCTCAGCGGCATCGGCTGCGCGCCTGATATCGCGCCGGTCTTCCTCGCCAGGCGCTGCAGCGCCAAGCGGGCCGACGTAGGCAAGAAGGTCGGGAGCGATCTCATGAGCGCCGACGACGCGGCGGCCGTTTCCCTCGATCAGCCGGATCACCATCTGCAGCACCGTATCGTCGCCGCCGGACAGCAAGGTGCGGATCGTGGCCGGCATCTTCATCAGCGTGCGCAGCGTCGGGCGCACCTCGCGCCATTCCGGCCGGCGCCGCACGCTTCCGGACATGACGACACGGCCGATGCCGTAGCGATTCAAGAGGCCCTCGAGAGCTGCAAAATCGCCGACGCCGATGACGGCATGGTCATACCCTTCCCAGCGCCGGTCGCTTTCGTCCTTCAGCGCGACGATGACGGGATTTTCGCCCGCCGCGCGCGCAGCTTCGGCGACATAGGAAGGCAGAAGGCCGCCGCCGGCGATGATCGCCAGCCGGCCCGCAGCGGTATCGCCGGAAAGAGTCACGGACTAGCCCTTCTGCCCCCGGGTTGGCGAGGACAAGGCGCGGTCGCTGTCGGCGGCGATGAAGTCGAGGATGTGGACCGCCTGCTCGCAATCGGCATATTCTTCGCGGATGGCGGCGGCGTTTTCGCGGACGGAGCCCGGTCCTTCGAAGATCGACTTGTAGGCGCGCCGCACCCTGTGAATGACGGCGCGGTCGACGCCGGCGCGCGTCATGCCGACGACGTTGAGGCCGCTCAGCAGCCCGGGATTGCCGTTCAGCATGCCGTAGGGAATGACGTCGTAACTCACTGCCGAGAGCCCGCCGACGAAGGCCTGACGGCCGACGCGGGTAAACTGGTGAACGGCCGAGCCGCCGCCCAGGATGACGCGATCTTCGATGACGACATGGCCGGCGAGCATGACGTTGTTCGACATAATCACATGGTTGCCCACCCGGCAGTCATGCGCGACATGCGAATTGGCAAGGAAGAGGTTGTTGTCGCCGACGATCGTCTGACCGCCGAAATCGGCCGTGCCGGTATTCATCGTCACGCCCTCGCGGATCGTGCAGTTGGCGCCGACCGTCAGCGTCGTCTCCTCGCCGCCGTGATGCACGCTCTGCGGATCGCCGCCGACGACCGCCATCGGGAAGATGCGCGTGCCCTTGCCGATCACGGTGCGGCCGGTGACGACCACATGCGACAAAAGCTCGACATTCGCATGCAGGACGACGTGCGGCCCGACATGGCAGAAGGGACCGATCTTGACGCCCTCACCGATGCAAGCGCCGTCCTCGACGACAGCCATCGGATGAATGCGGGCGCTTTCGGCGATAGTGCTCATGCCTGATCCTTACGAACGATCATCGCGCCGATATCGGCTTCGGCGACGAGCGCGCCGTCAACCTTGGCGTCACAATGAAATTTCCAGATATTGCCGCGCTGCTTGTGCTTCCTGACATGGAATTCAACACGATCGCCGGGGACGACGGGCTTGCGGAAGCGCGCATTCTCGATGGTCATGAAATAGACGAGGTTGCCGGGCTGGCCATCCTTCTTGGCACAGATCGCACCTGCGGTCTGAGCCATGCCCTCGATCAAGAGAACCCCGGGCATAATCGGAGATTCCGGAAAATGACCGGTGAAATGCGGTTCATTCACCGTGACGTTCTTGATGCCGATCGCAGTGTTGTCGCCATCGATCTCGATGATCTTGTCAACCATCAGAAACGGGTAGCGATGCGGCAGCAGTTTCATGATCTCGATGATGTCAGCCGAAGAAAGCGTTGTCGTGGCTTCCTCAGTCATTTTGCTCGCCTCCAGGTTTCTTCCCGCGCAGCTTCGTCTTTGACATCTGTTGCGCGACATCTCTCAGATAGTCATTCAGCGGACGCCCAGGTGTACCACCATATTGTCCGCCAGCGGCAAGATCGGTCATGATACCGCTTTGGGCGGCGATCTGCACGCCGTCGCCGATCGTCACATGCCCCTTGATACCGACCTGGCCGCCGATCTGAACGCCATTGCCGATCTTCGCGCTGCCGGCAATGCCGACCTGCGCAACGATGGCGCAATGGCGGCCGATCTGAACGTTGTGGCCGATCTGTACCTGGTTGTCGATCTTGGTGCCTTCGCCGATGACCGTATCGTCCATGGTGCCACGGTCGATCGAGGTGTTGGCGCCGATCTCGACATTATCCTGGATAATCACTCGGCCGATCTGGACGATCTTGATCATGCCGCGCGGGCCCGGCGCATAACCGAAACCATCCTGGCCGATGCGGGCGCCGTTGTGGATGATGACGCCATTGCCGAGCAGCGCGCAGAGAATACTCACGCCGGCCGCAATCGAACAATCCCGGCCAATCTTGACATTCGGACCGATGATGCTGTGGGCGCCGATGCGCGTCCCTTTGCCGATCTCGGCATGCGCTCCGATGACGGCCAGCGGCTCGACGATCACGCCCTTTTCAAGCTTGGCGCTCGGATCGATCACCGCACTTGGCGCGATCTCGCTTTCACCGGAAAAGACGACCGGACGCAATGCCGCGGGATAAAACAGGCCGCCCGCCATCGCGAAAGCCGCATGTGGATTGGACGACAGAATGACCGGGATATGGGGGGGTACGAGATCGGCGAGCGCCTTGTCGCAGATCACTGCCGAGGCTTCGCATGTCGCCAGTTCATCGCGGTTACGACGCGACAGGATATAACAGACATCGCCCGCCCGGGCCCGGCTGATGGGGGCAACGGACCTGACGATAACATCGGCATAGTCGGAATTGGCAAGTTCCGCCCCAAGAAACTCTGCCAGCTCAGCGAGCTTCAGACCTTCATGGGGCAGAAAAAAAACGTTTTGCTCCATCGGCAATGCTCCAGAACGGAATTGAGTCTTACAGTTCCGGACTGCCGATATCAGAATTGGTTGTTGATGCCAAACTTGAAGTTCTGCGTCTTGTCGAAGTCTTCCTTGAGGACCGGGATTGCGTAATCCAGACGCAATGCACCGAACGGAGACTGCCAGACGACACCGACACCGACGGAAGCGCGCAGAGAAGCGCTGGTGCCCTCGGCCTGATCGGACCCGAGAAGCTCGACATCATTGCCAAACAGCGTGCCGGCATCGGCAAAGACTGCGCCTCGCAGATTGAAGTCACGCGGGAAGCCCGGCATCGGGAAGGTCGCTTCAGCAGACGCCGTGAAATAGGTCGTGCCACCGAGCGGGTCATCGTGGTCCCCGGTGATGCGCGGGCCGATACCCTTGTTCTCGAAACCGCGAATATCGCCGTTGGTCAGCGTGAACTGGTCGAAGACGTTCAGGTGGTCGCCCAAGGGAACGACATAACCAGCCGAAGCGGAGAGCGAGCCGATGATATCGGCATCGTCGGCAAGCAGGTGGTAATAACGGGCCTTGCCGTAGATCTTGTAGAACTGCGAGTCGCCGCCGAGGCCGGCAAGTTCGTGCGTCGCCGTCGCATAGATGCCTTCACGCGGCAGGACGGTGTCGTCAAGCGTGTTGTAGGTCAGCGTCTGCGAGACGGAAGAGCGTGTCCACGGGCTCTCGTCGACCAGATTGGCGTAGGTCGCCGAAAGATCAGAGGTATCGCCGTCATACTTCATCTGCTTGTAGTTATAACGGAAGGTCGTCGCCAGATCTTCGGTGATCGGCGCGGTCACACGCAGGACGACGCTGGTTTCCTCGTAGTCATAGTCGTCGTTGCTCGACGTTTCGCTGCGGTTGACGTCGAAGCCTGCCGCCAGACGATAGCCGAGGAAATAGGGTTCGGTGAAGCTGACACCGTAGGCGCGCGAGCCTTCCTGGCCGCCACCGGCCGAGATGCGGATGTACTGGCCACGACCGAGGAAGTTCTTTTCCTCGATCGATGCTTCGAGCAGCAGGCCGTCGCCGCCGGCGGCATAACCCGCGCCGACACCGAACGAACCGGTCGACTGATCCTGCACGTCGACGACCACCACGACGCGGTCCGGCGAACTGCCCGGCTGGGTGGAGATATTGACGGAAGAGAAGTAACCGAGCGCTTCGAGGCGGCGCTTGGCCTTGGTGATCATCTGCTGATTGAAGGCATCGCCTTCGCTCATGTCGAATTCGCGGCGAATGACGTAGTCGCGCGTGCGGCTGTTGCCGCGGATCTCGATGCGCTCGACATAGGCGCGCTCGCCCTGGTCGACCAGATACTCGACACCGATCGTGTTGTTGTTGAGGTCGCGATTACCGCGCGGCGTGACGCGCGCAAAGGGATAACCGGCAGACGCCACCTGATCGGAGATCGCCTCGATCGACTTCTGGACTTCCTTGGCGTTGTAGACCTGACCTTCGCGGGTGCGCACCAGCGGCTGCAGCTGCTCTGAGCCGACGCCTTCGACGGTCGACTGGACGGTCACCGGTCCGAAGTCGTAGCGCTGGCCTTCCTCGATGTTGAATGTGAGCGTGTATTTGTTGGTCGCGTCGTCGAAGGTGGCATCGGAAGAGACGATGCGCATGTCGGCGTAGCCGCGATTGTAATAGAACTGACGCAGCGCTTCTTCGTCGGCGTGGAGCTTGTCTTCGTTGTAAACGTCCTTGCGGGTCAGGAACGAAAGAAAGTTCGAACGCTTGGTGGCGATCACGGCAGCCAGGCGGCCGGCGCTGTAGGCATTGTTGCCGACAAAATTGATCGAATCGATCTTGGTGCGGTCACCCTCGTTGATGACGAAGGCAAGGTTGACGCGGCCTTCGCCGAGCGGCACCACCTGCGTCGTGACTTCGACCTCGCTGCGGCCGGTGGCAGCATAAGCTTCCTTGATCGACTGGATGTCGGCCTGGATCTGGGTGTCGCTGTAGGGGCCGGCAGCGTGGGTCTGGACGATCGTCGCGAGCTTGTCGTCCTTGATCTTGCGGTTGCCGTTGAAGACGACCTGATTGACCAGTTGGGCTTCCTGAACATTGACGACCAGCGTGCTGCCGGAGACCGAGATCTTGACGTCGGAGAAATAACCCGTGCCGTAGAGTTGCTTGACCGAGGCATCGATATCGCTGTTCGAGAAATTCTTTCCGGGAGCGATGGTGAGGTTCGACCGGACCGCTTCCGCGCCGACACGGCTTGCGCCGCGCACATCGATGCGCTGGATAACCGCGGCCTCAGCGGCCGTAGCGGAAACGAACGTCACAGCACCTGCGCCCGAAGCAACAACACCAGCAGACAGCGCAACCGCCGATACTGCGTTCAAAAACTTTGAACCAGCCTTCATTTCACCCATTACCTTTTGTTTCCCTCGTCCCCGGCTCCAGGAGAACCCGATTCCGGTCACGTGTGTCGTTTTACCCGCTTTTGACATACAAGCAAGGCAGGTCGTTAATTTCTGTTTACTTCATTTGCAAGCGTGACCCATTCGCCACTACAGCCTTGAAACATCGTAAATAAATAGTAATTAGCCTCGCCTTGCTCGTTTACCCTCTCAACGAGCCAATGTCGTTCCAGGTCGTGAAAACCATCAATGTCAGTATCATCGCCAGGCCGATGCGAAATGCAATTTCCTGGGCCGAAGAGCCGAGCGGTTTCCCCCTCACCGCTTCCACCGCATAGAACATCAGGTGGCCGCCATCAAGTACCGGAACCGGCATCAGGTTAAGCAATCCTATCGAAACAGAAAGCACCGCCGCCAGCTGCAACACCGCGCCTATCCCAAGCGACGCCATCTGGCCCGAAGCTTGCGCCACGCGGATCGGCCCGCCCAATTGATCGGCGCGCATCGTTCCGCTGAAGATGTTGCCGATATATTTGAAGGTGCCGGTGACAATGTCGCGGGTCTCGATCACAGCCTCGCGCAGCGACTGCAGCGGCGTATAGGTCTTCAGGCGGAAGTTGCCGGCCTCCCGGCTGGTGACGATGCCGATCTGGCCGAGCTCGACCTTGTTACCGAACTGGTCGGTCTGGTCCACGCGCTGCGGCACCATCGGCACATCGAGTTTCTGGCCGGCGCGCTCGATCGTCACGACGATCTTCTGGCTCGGGCGGATGCCGACATAGCGGCGCACGTCGTCGAAGGTCTCGACCTTACCGCCGTCAATGGCGACCAGCAGATCGCCTGGAAGGATGCCGGCGGCAGCGGCTGCGCCGTCTGGCTTGACCTCGGCAACGACAGGATCGGCGATCGTGCGGCCATAGACCGAGAAAAGAATGGTGAAGATGGCGATCGCCAGCAGAAAATTGGCGATCGGGCCAGCCGCGACGGTTGCAGCGCGTTTCCACAGCTTGGCGCCGGCAAAGGAGCGCGCCCTGTCCTCCTCGGACATGGCGGCGATCTTGTCGGTGTCGGGCTTGCTCGAGGCATCCTCGTCGCCGAAGAACCGGACGTAGCCGCCAAGCGGGATCACCGAAATCTTCCAGCGCGTTCCGTGGCGGTCGGTGAAGCCGAAGATCTCCGGACCGAAGCCGACGGAAAAGGCAAGGATGCGAATGCCGCTCCAGCGCCCGACGAGGTAATGGCCCATCTCATGCACAAAGACGAGCAGTGACAGCACGAGGATGAAGGTAACGATGTTCCCCATCAGAAATGCGTATATGCCGCTCATCGTTTCCATGAGTCCTTTCCGTCAGACTGCCGTGTTGTCAGAACCCGAACAATGCCGCGCCAAGCGACGTCATTCCGGCCCCCTTTATCAGGGAAAAAACCCCAGCAAGCAAGAACGCCGAAAAACAGGCGAAAATCAGTCCGTCGACACGGTCCATGACGCCGCCATGGCCCGGAATGAGACGGCTCGAATCCTTGACGCCGAATTTTCGCTTGATGAACGATTCGAAAAGATCGCCCAGCTGGCTGCAAACCGAGAGAACGAACGCCACACCGGCGGCGATGATTTCAGCGCCCGGAAGCAGAAAATGGATGAGAACGACGCCGGCTACGACCGCCGAAATGGCGCCGCCGATTGCACCCGACCAGGTCTTTCCGGGCGAGATCGAAGGGGCAAGCTTCGGTCCGCCAAGCGCCCTGCCGACGAAATAGGCAAGGATATCCGTTGCCCAGACGACGGCAAAGACGAAGAGCATGGCGTAAAGACCAAGCCGGTCATCGCTTCTGATCGCGGCAAGCGCGAGGCCGGTGGCGCCGGCATAAAACAGGCCCACTGGCAACCAGCGGCTCGTGCCCTGCAAGATGATCAGGGCGATGCCGACGGCGGTGACGCCGGCCAGCATGCCGGCGGCGAATTCGAAATTGCCGACAAGCACCAGGAAGGCAATCGCCGCCTCGCCGATCCAGCCGACGGCATTGGCGACCCAATCCCGCGCGATGCCTGTCATTTTCGACCATTCATAGTAGATCAGCAGGCCGATCACGACCGCCAGCACACGAAAGGCAAGGCCGCCATACCAGGTAGCTGCAAGAACGATGGCCGCAAGAATCAGTCCTGAAACGATGCGGAGCTTCAGTTCCTGCTGCATCAGGTGCCGACCGCAGCCGCCTGCGACGACAGGCCGCCGAAGCGCCGGTCACGAGAGGCGAATGTCTCAAGCGCCGAGCGGAAGATCTCGGAGCTGAAATCCGGCCAATATTCCGGAAGGAAGATGAATTCCGAATAGGCGGCCTGCCAGAGAAGGAAGTTGGAAAGCCGCTCTTCGCCGCTGGTGCGGATAATGAGATCCGGATCGGGAATGCCGGCCGTGTCAAGTCGGGCGTTGATCAGCGCCGGTGTAATATCCTGCGCTCTCAGCCGGCCGGCCTCGACGTCGCGGGCGAGACTGACGACGGCGCGGGCGATCTCGTCGCGCGAACCATAGTTGAAGGCGATGACGAGCGTCAGTGACGTGTTGTCCTTGGTCGTCTCCTCCGCCTCCAGCAAGAGGCCCAGAATGTCGCTGCGCAGGCTGTGGCGGTCGCCGATCACCTTGATCCGCACGTTCTGGCGATGGAGTTCGGCGAGGTCGCGCCGGATGAAAGCCTTGAGCAGGCCGAGCAGATCGGAGACCTCGGCTTCGGGCCGGCGCCAGTTCTCCGAGGAGAAGGCAAAGAGGGTCAGATATTTTATGCCGGCCGCACCGGCGGCGCGGACTGTCTCGCGCACCGCCTCAACGCCCTTGCGATGGCCCATCGTGCGCGGCAGGCCACGCTGCTTGGCCCAACGGCCATTGCCATCCATGATGATGGCAACATGCTCTGGCACAGTCACAAATACAGATTCCGACATTTCCCGTCCGGTCTTTCCAGGCAAAGGCACAGATCCACTAGACCTGCATGATTTCCTTTTCCTTCTCGCCAAGCAAGCGGTCGATTTCGGAAATCGTCTCGTCCGTCATCTTCTGTACACGTTCCGACTGCGCCCGGCTCTCGTCCTGGCCGATTACGCCGTCTTTTTCGGCTTTCTTAAGGCCGTCCATGCCGTCGCGGCGGACATGGCGAATCGCCACCTTGCTCTTTTCGGCATAGTCGTGGGCCACCTTGACGAGCGACTTGCGACGCTCCTCGTTCAGCTCCGGCAGCGGAATGCGCAGGTTCTGGCCATCGACGATCGGGTTGAGGCCGAGATTGGATTCGCGAATGCCGCGCTCGACGGCGCTGACCATCGACTTGTCCCAGACGGAAACCGACAGCATGCGCGGCTCGGGCACGGTGATGTTGGCGACCTGGTTCAGCGGCATGCGCGAACCATAGGCCTCGATCGTCACCGGGTCGAGGATGTTGGCCGACGCACGGCCGGTGCGCAGCGATGCGATGTCGCTCTTGAATGCGGAAATCGCGCCGTCCATGCGGCGCTTCAGTTCCTTGATGTCGATACCTTCACTCATATGGATGCTCCCGTCTGGCGAGGGCTGCGCCGAAACCGCAGCGCAGCTTATATCAGTTGTCGGAGACGATGGTCTTGAGACCACCGCCCGTCAAGATTTCAGCAAAACCACCCTTCTCGTGGATCGAGAAGACGATGATCGGAATGGAATTCTCCCTGGCGAGCGCCACGGCGGCAACGTCCATCACCGCAAGCCCCCTGTCCAGCACTTCCTGGTGCGTCAGCCGGTCGAGGCGGGTCGCATCGGGATATTTCTTCGGGTCGGCGGTATAGATGCCGTCCACCTGGGTGCCCTTGAAGATCGCTTCCGCACCCATTTCGGCCGCACGAAGTGCTGCGGCGGAATCGGTGGTGAAAAAGGGGTTGCCGGTGCCGCCGGCAAAGATCACCACGCGTCCCATCGACAGATGATAAAGGGTTGCGCGCTGCGAAAAGCTCTCGCAGATCTCGGGCATGGAGATGGCCGAAAGCACCACCGTATCGATGTTCAGCTTGCGCAGCGAGGTTGCCAGCGCCAGCGCATTGATTATCGTGCCGAGCATGCCCATATGGTCGCCAGTCACCCGGTCGCCGCCCTTGGACGCTACCGCGACACCGCGGAAGATATTGCCGCCACCGACGACGACGCCGACTTCCACGCCCATATGCCGTGCCTCGGCGATGTCGGATGCAATGCGGTCCGCCACCGTCACATCGATCCCGAAACCCTGGCCACCCATGAGCGCTTCGCCGGAAGCCTTGAGTAGAACACGTTTATAGACAGGCTCTAAAGACATCTTGGCTCCTCGTAAATTGCCGTGAATGCCCGATACACGAAGGGCACCGCGTTGTCACGCGGTGCCCTTCGTGTTTTCCCAATTATGGCTGGAAGATCAACCCTTGACGGCAGCAGCGACTTCGGCCGCGAAGTCGGATTCTTCCTTCTCGACGCCTTCGCCGAGCAGCAGACGGGCCATGCCGGCAACCTCGATCGGCGCGCCGACGGCCTTTTCAGCTTCCTTGATGGCGGCTGCGACCGTCAGATCCGGATTGATGACGAAAGCCTGCGAGAGAAGGGCGACTTCCTCGAAGAACTTGCGCATGCGGCCGTCGACCATCTTCTCGATGATATTGTCCGGCTTGCCGGAAGCGCGCGACTGCTCGATGAAGACGTTGCGCTCGCGCTCGGCGACGGCGGCATCGACTTCTTCCGGGCGGATCGCCAGCGGCGCAGTGGCGGCGATGTGCATGGCAACCTGACGGCCGATGGCGTTCAGGGCTTCCTTGTCGCCGGTAGACTTCAGCGCAACGAGAACGCCGAGCTTGCCGAGGCCGTCGGAAACAGCATTGTGGATATAGGTGGCGACGACGCCGTCCTCGACCGAGAGAGCAACCGAACGGCGCAGGTTCATGTTCTCGCCGATCGTTGCGATCGCATCCTTGATCGTGTCGGACACGGACTTGCCGGATGCCGGGTAGATCGCAGCGGCAACGGCATCGACAGTGCCGTCGGTCGAGACGGCGACCTTGGCGATGCCGCGAACGAGTTCCTGGAAGGCATCGTTACGGGCAACGAAGTCGGTTTCGGAATTGACTTCGACGACGACGGCCTTGGTGCCCTGGCTCGAAACGCCGATGAGGCCTTCGGCAGCGGTGCGGCCGGACTTCTTGTCGGCCTTGGCGATGCCCTTGGCACGCAACCAGTCGATCGCCGCTTCCATGTCGCCACCGGTTTCAGCAAGAGCCTTCTTGCAGTCCATCATGCCTGCGCCGGTCTTTTCGCGCAGTTCCTTCACCATTGCAGCCGTAATCTCGCTCATTAGCTTCCTCTTGTCGGTTCATACGGTGGGCCGTAAAGCGCGGCTCGGCACCGGATTGAGGCACGAAATGTACCTGTATGTATGACAGCGTGATGAAGACGCGCCATAACGAAACTTATCGGGCGGAGAGCCTGACGCCCTCCCCTTGAAACAGGCAAGGCCGCCGAACTTCGATGAGTCGCGAGCGGCCTTTCCCAGTCTCTGCAAGCATTGGCGGACCTTTTCGATCCGCCCGCTTTCATCAGCCTTCGGCTGCTTCCTCGAGAGCCGGCTCGACCGGAACTTCGGAGGATGCGCCGAGATCGCGGCCGGAAGAGCCCTGCTGGCGTGCGATGCCGTCGATGGCGGCGCGGGAGATCAGCTCGCAGTAAAGAGCGATCGCGCGCGATGCGTCGTCGTTACCCGGGATCGGATAGTCGATCAGGTCCGGATCGCAGTTCGAGTCGATGATGGCGACAACCGGGATGCCGAGGCGCTTGGCTTCGTCGATCGCGATCTTTTCCTTGTTGGTGTCGATGATGAACATCAGGTCGGGCGTGCCGCCCATATCACGGATACCGCCAAGAGCCTTGTCCAGCTTTTCACGTTCGCGCTCGAGGTTCAGGCGTTCCTTCTTGGTGAAGCCCTGGGCTTCGCCGTTCAGGATCTCGTCGAGCTTGCGCAGACGCTGGATCGAGTTGGAGATCGTCTTCCAGTTCGTCATCATGCCGCCGAGCCAGCGCGAGTTGACGTAGTACTGGGCCGAGCGCTTGGCGCTGTCGGCAATGATCTCGGACGCCTGGCGCTTGGTGCCGACGAAGAGAACGCGGCCGCCGCGGGCAACGGTGTCGCTGACGACCTGGAGGGCGCGCGACAGCATCGGAACGGTCTGGGCCAGATCGATGATGTGAATGTTGTTGCGATCGCCGAAGATATACGGCTTCATCTTCGGGTTCCAGCGATGAGTCTGGTGGCCGAAGTGGACGCCTGCCTCAAGAAGCTGGCGCATAGAAAAATCAGGCAATGCCATGCCTTGTTACTCCTTTTCCGGTTGAACCTCCGCAAGGCGAACAGCACCCTCTTCGAGGATGCCACCGGGCGGAACAGCCCGGATTTCTCCCGGACGATCCCATGCCTTACGTGTGGAATGCCGGTGCCCATACATTCGATTTGGCGCAAAAGCAAGGCTTATGCCGAAAAAACCTGGCGGCTCAGCTTGCCAGTGTCGGCAGCAGCGACAGCATAACGCCTGCATCCGGCATCGGCAGGATGGCATCGACCTCGGCCGGCAGCAGGGTGCCGATCGCACTGTCGGCGTTGCCGGTGGCGGTCCCCAGCGGACCGCGGAAGCCGTGTCTCGTCCAGGCGAGTTCCTGGAGCTTCGGGCTCACCAGCGCTTCGATCAGCCGGTTGGCGTTCTCGTCGACGACGATCAGCGGATGCGCCGAATAGACGGTCGGGCGCGGATAGAGCACCACCGGCTTTGCGCCGGCACTCGCCTTGATGCGGTCCCAGCGTGCGGGATCGGCGAGGATCCATTCGACCAACTGGTTCTCATAACCGACGATCATCGGCTCGCCGCCGAGGCCGCCTGCGAGATACTGGTCGAAAAGTTTGCCTGACGACGGCGACTTGAAGCCCATGTTGCGGAAGATCGCCTGCACCTTGCCGCCGAAGGTGGCGAGATCGCCTGAAGTCGCGACATTGCCGCTGAAAAGGCTGAGCACCAGGCCTGCGAACATGAAGCCGGAATTGGAGCGGTTGGGATCGGTCGAGACGATGCGGGCACGGCCGTAGAGCGAATTGACGCCGAGCTTCGACCAGTCGGACCCGGCAAGGATCGCATCCAGCAAAGCCTTGAGGTCGAGCTGATGATGGCCTTCGTTCGTCACCGTCACCAATCCCGCTTTCATCAGTCCATCGACGACGGGCTGCCAGGAATAGACGACGATCGGCGTGTTCAGCACGACGCGGTCGTTGCGGATGGAAATGCCGTTCTGCCTGGCGATATCGACCATGATCGAGGAGGACGGCCAGAGGAATTGCGGATGCTGCGACAGCAGCGCCTGTTCGCGGACCATCTCGACGGAGCCGGCGACACGGCTGCCCACCGTCAATCCGTATCCGCCGAGCGCCTTGATGACGTCGGGATCGGCCAGGAAGGCTTCCTTCTCGCCGCCGACGAAGCCGAACAGCGTCGTGCGGCTGCCGAGCAGGCCCTGCAATTCCGGCCGATCACGGACGGCGAAATAACCGCCGGTGCCGACGACGCCGGCTCCGAGCAGTCCCACTCCAAAGGCGCGACGAGAAAGGGCCATCAGCGTCCGATATCCTCTTTGAGCGATGCCTGGATGAGGCGCAGATCGGTGTCGAGCGTGCCGAGTTCCTCATCGACCAGGCTGTCGGCATAATGGACGAAGGCCTCTTCAAGCTTGACCAGCACGCCGCGCACCTCTTCCAGCTGCTTGGGGTCTGGAACGCGCTTGGCCTCGATCACGGCAAAACCTTCCGCCACCTCGGCGGCACGCGGCAGATAATAGGAGAGGAACCGCCGTACCGCATTGGCGCTCTCGGGCTTGGCCTCGACCTTGCGAAAGACATCGGCGGCAATTTCGGCGAGATGCCGGACTGCGGCTGCCATCTGACGATCGCTTATCGTGTCGGCGGCAGTCTCCAGCCTCTGTGCAAAGGGAACGGCGGCCTCTAGCAGGTCGCGGGCAAAGGCGACGCGCCCGCTGCCGATGCTCTTGATATCGAGGCCTTCGAACAGCCGGCGCGGCGCGAGCAGAATGACGAGGCCGGCAAAGACCAGAAGGGCGATGATGGCGGCGATCCAGAAGGGCATGCCGGCGGCAAAGCTCAAGAGCGGCACGGTGATTGCCGCCGCCAGTCCCGCCACGATCCAGTTGCCGTCATTGCCGAGCCAGTTGCGCATGCCTGTCCTAATTGTAGCCTCGCGCGGTGCGGAAGGCGGTGGCGAGATCCGAACCGCCATCGAATACGCGCGCCGAGGTCAGCTTGGCGAGACTGTCGAGCTGGGTCTTGTCGGCATCGCCGAATGTGATGCCGAAGATCGGCACATGCGGCTCCATCGCCTTCCATTCTCTGGTGAAGGGCTGGCTTTGATCATCGGACTTGCCGTCGGTCATGATGACGATGGCAGGCAGATAAGTCGAGAGCCCGTCGGTTCGGGCAATCTGCTGCAGAGCCCGTGCGGCGCAGGCATACATGTTCGTGCCGCCATTGGCCTTCTGCCGGGAAATCTCGTTCAGCAGCCCCTCCTGCTCCAGCGGATTTCCACTCGCCATGAAAGTGTTGCGCACGCTGCCGTCGAAGGGAATGACGATGATCTGATCGGCGGGCGACCATTGCACCAGCACCTTGCTCGCCTCGTCGGGCGTCAACAGGAAACGCATCGCCTTCTGCAGCTGATCCTCGCCGTCACCCTGCATCGAACCGGAAAAATCGAGGCAGAGCGCGGTCAGGGACGGTTTGCGCAGCGCGGCCTGATAAAGGTTGAGCGCCTGGCGGATGACGCCCGCCTCCGGCATGCGGATTGCCGTCACCAGCCGGGCGGGATCGAAATTCCAGCTTGGCTCCGGCTTTGCGGCAACGCCGGTCAAGGGAATGCGCCGGCCGGTATCGGCGATGCGCTGCTGCACGGGGGCCGAGCTCAGATAGGCGAGCAGATCGTTGAAGAAGGTCTGGACTTCCGGCCCGCGGCCATGATCGACGAAACCGATAGGCGAATCCGCCATGGCCACACCATCGGCCGGATAGATCGCGTAAAGCGGTTCCTGCGACAGGGCGGCGAGCTTGTCGTTGGTTTCCTTCAGCACCGCCTCGTAATTCCACATCGCATCATAGATCGTGCCCTTGCCGGCGGATTCGACATAGAGTTCGGCAAGCCAGCCGGAAGAGCCGGAAGAGCGCACGACACCTGACAGCAGCGACCGGACGCTCTCCTGGACGTGTTTGTCGTCGAGATCGCCGGGCTCGATCACCGGCTTGTTGCCGAGCGCGCTCGACAGCATGGAAAGATAGGCGCTGGCGCCCGAATTGGATTGCGTCGCCGAGGTCATCAGGAACTTCAGCGACCCGCTCTCGACCGCAGCGAGAATGTCCTTCATGAAAACGTCCTTGCCGATCCAGCCGAGCTGCTCGGCCTTCGACCTGCGCACGCCCAAGACCACCGGCGTCTGGGCGATCGAGGTCAGGCTCTTGACGCGGCGCTTGGTGTCGAACATGTCGACCCAGACGCTGGAGGCCGGCCAGACCGCATCCTGCGCGACGCCCTGGTCACTCTGCAGCGCCAGACCGATATCGAGCGTGCCTTCATACTTGAAGGTGCAGGTGGCGTTCTTCTGCTTGCAGAATTCTTCGACGATCGGCTGCAGAACGGTGTTCTCCGATCCCGATACGATCGAGAAATCCGGCCCCAGGGGATTGCAGCCGGCAAGGGGCAGAGCGGCAAGAAGTGCCAGGCCTGAAAGCAGTGCTCGCATCGTCATCTTGCCGATCACGCTTGGGTCATCGCCTTCTTGAGTTCGATCGTCATCTGCTCCATCTGCTGTTCGGCGAGCGCCCGCTTGCGGCGTCCCTCCTCCTGAACCTGCAGCACGCCTGATATCGTATCGATCAGATCCCTGTTCGCCTTGGCGAGCGTGTCGATATCGACGATGCCGCGCTGCGACTGCTGCTCGATTGATATCGCCTGGTCCTTCATCATCTCGGACGCCTGGCGGATCATGTCGTTGGTGGCGTCGGTCACCGCCTTCTGCAGGTCGAGCGCCGATTTCTGCCGCGTCAAGCCGAGCAGGATCACCATCTTCTGCTTCCAGGCCGGCACCGTCAGCGCCGAAGTCGCCTGCAGATTCTCGATCAGCGTCTCATCGCCCGCCTGAACGATGCGGATCTGCGGCAATTGCTGGATGCCGAGCTGACGGGCCTGCTGCAGGTAGAAGACCCGCTTTTCCAGCCGGTCGAGCGCCTGCAGGCTGTCCTGATAGGTCTGTGCTTCCAGCATGCCGCCGCCGGGGCCGGTCGCCGCCGCCTCGGCTTGCGCCTTCAGCGTCGGCAGATCGACGCTGCGGAAACGCTCGGCGAAAGTCTTGCCGGCCTGAACATAGGCCTCGAGCCGCATGATCGATTGCCTGGTTTCCTCATGCAGGTCGTCGAGCAGCGCAATGTCGCGCCTTAGCGTATCCTTATGGCGGTCGAGCTCCAGGCCGATCCGGTCGATCTGGCCGGCCACGTCTTCGAACTCCGCCTTGAAGCGTTCGAGCCTGGCCTTGGCCGAGAGAAACATGCGACTGAGGAAACCCTTATCCTTCAGCGATGCCGGATCGAGGCTTTTCGATTTGAGGATGATGTCGGTCAGCAGGCGGCCGACATCGCCGAGGTCCTTGTTGCGGACTTCGCGCAGGATCCTGTCGGCATAATCGCTGACCGCCTGCTGGGCGCGGTCGCCATAGACCGAAATGCCGGCACGGTCGGTGATGTTGATGCTATCCGAAATGCGGGCAATTTCCGCCGGATCGGCGACAACAACCGGCAGGGCGGCATTCTGAACAGTCGCGAGATCGGTGTCGGCCATGATTCGGGCTTTCAAGCTTGCGATGCGTAATGGCTACGCAGTCCAGCAGATAAACGTCATCGCAATGGCTTGGCCGCCAGGATCGCACCGACCCGAAAAGCAGGACGACAGACGGCGACTCAGTCATCGCTGATCGCCGAACCATAGTGAATTTTATGATACAGTTTTATGACAGGCGAGAGCCCGTCGCCTACTTGCAAACCTCGGCCTTGCGGTCCAGCAGCTCCAGCTTGGCGAGCTTGCCGCTCAGGACGAAATCACCGTAATCCATCGTCAGATCGCGGGTAATGCCGTTCTCATAGAGCTTGAAGGACATGCGGTAGACCGGCAACGCATCCGATTTCGCACTTTCGTTGAAATAGGCGATCGTCACCGGCCAGAAGGCCGTCTTGGAGAAGGCGCCGGCGTTGCCGGCATCGGCTTCCTCGGCGATCGGCGTCTCCTGCTTGCCGACGATCGTCGTCGTCGCCAGCGACTTGTCGCCGTCGTCCGAACCGTCAAAAACGCGCGCCTCGAAGAAGCGCTTGCCGTCCTTGGCGTGCTGGATCACATCGAGCATATGTTCCGTGGGAAAACGGCTTTCTAAAAGCTGCAGCTCGCGGCTCGCCGGCTGCTTGAGATCGACCTTGACACCATCAGGCTGGTCCTGCGCCGCACCGTTGACCTCTTTATCGAGCTGCTCGTCGGTGAAGGATTTGGTGTCGAAAGTGAACTTGCCGTCCTTCAGGTTTTCGAAGGTCTTCGTCTGTTGATCGCTGACACGCACGCTGTCGCCGGTGTCGATCTGGGTCACGAAGCGGAAATTGGTGGTAAAGCCCTGGCAATAGCTGCCGTCGAACTCATAGACCATGCGACCGTACATGCCGGCGATGCCGGAGCGGTCCGAGGCATCCTTCAATTCCAGATCGTAGACCGCGCGATGTGCGACGAGGCCGGTCGCGATCGCAGCGCTAACCGCGGGCGCAGCCGCCCATGCATTGGCGGAAACGCTGGCGAGAAGCAGAGCGACAAGACTCGATCGGAACATTCATTAACTCCTGTTGGACTCGGTCGCCATGTTATAAGAACGCTTTCGGCCAAATCGAGGCTCGAAACTGTCATATTGAAGAATCTAGTCTTGATGCATAATTTTTGAAGAATTGACAACAAAAGCGGAGACGAAAATGCCCGATGAAATTGCGGCTCGCCTGATTGAGATGGGGATAACCCTTCCCGAAGCCGCAGCACCTGCTGCAAATTACGTTCCCTATGTCATCAGCGGCAATCTTCTCTACATCTCCGGCCAGCTGCCGCTCGAAGGCGGCAAGATCGCTGTCTCGGGCCATCTCGGCACGACAGTCGACGTTGCAACGGGCCAGCGCGGCGCCGAACTCTGCGCCATCAACATCCTTGCCCAGGCGAAGGCCGCACTTGGCGGCGATCTCGGCCGTATCCGGCGCGTCATCAAGCTGAACGGCTTCGTCGCCTCGGCGCCCGACTTCGTCGAGCAGCATCTCGTCATCAACGGCGCTTCGAACCTGATTGCCGGCGTGCTTGGCGAAGCCGGCAAACATGCCCGCGCTGCCGTCGGCATGGCGGCCCTGCCGCTGAATGCCGCCGTCGAGATAGACGCTATCATGGAAATCGCAGAATGACCAATGTTGCCTGGATCAGGGAACTGCCGGTCGCCCATCGCGGCTATCACGACCTCAACACGCATGTCTGGGAAAACACGCTTTCGGCCTTCTCGCGCGCCGTCGAAGCGGGCTTTGCGATCGAATGCGACCTGCATTACGCCTCCGATGGCGTGCCGGTCATCTTTCACGACGAGGACCTGCAGCGCCTGTGCAATCTCAACGGCGACATCCGCGAGCGCACCTCTCGGGAACTCGGACTGATCGCCGTTGGCGGCACAAGCGACAAGGTGCCGACGCTGCGCCAGCTCCTCGATCTCGTCGAGGGCAAGGTGCCGTTGGTGCTGGAGCTCAAGGGGCGCGAGGCCGATGACGAAGGTTTCGCCGAAGCTGTGCTCGAGGTCCTCGAAGGCTATGAGGGCAAGGTGGCGCTGATGAGCTTCGACCACTGGCTGCTGCGCGATCTGAAGGCGCTTGGCTCACCCTACCCGCTCGGGCTGACCGCCAACGGCAACACGCCGGAAGAGTTAAAGGCGCATGCGAAGGCGATGGAGATCGGTCTCGATTTCATCTCCTATTATTATGACGACCTGCCGAATGCCTTCATCACCGGCGAACGCGAAAAGGGCATTCCCGTCATCACCTGGACGGTGCGTGACGAAGAGGCGCGCCGACGCACATTCGCCAATGCAGACCAGATGACCTTCGAAGGCTTCGATCCGCGTGGGACTGTTTGACGCTCGCTTTTTGGCCAAGATCATGCGCAAACTGCTGCATAATTCCTTAAACCGGATCGATTTGAGGACAAAATTATGCCGCAACTCAAAGTGTTACAGCGTCCTTTGCGGATCTGAAAAGACGCGCGGCGCTGTAAGGCAGAGCCGAGACTCTCCTCCCACAGGCTTCGCATTTGTCCCATGACTGATGAATTATCCATTCGCGTAGAACGCTCCTTCACCGCGATTTCCCCGGAGAGCTGGTCCAGGCTTTCCGGGGCCTCGAAGACCTGCGCTACGATTGCCTACAACCCTTTCGTTTCGCACGCCTTTTTATCGTCGCTGGAAGAATCCGGCTCGGCCGACGCAGAGACGGGATGGCTCGGCCACCATCTGCTGCTCGAGACCGGGCACGGCGAACTGATCGGCGCCCTGCCCGGCTATCTCAAGAACCACAGCCAGGGCGAATATGTCTTCGACCATGGCTGGGCCGACGCATTCGAGCGGGCCGGCGGGCGTTATTATCCCAAACTTCAGTGCTCGATCCCGTTCACCCCGGCGACGGGCCCGCGGCTTCTTGTCGCCGAAGGGCTGCAGCGACTGCCGATCCAGAGCGCGATCGCCGAAAGCCTGAAGGAGGTGGTGCGCCGGCTCGGCATCTCCTCGGCCCACATCACCTTCGTGCCGGATGATGAGATCGGCGTCTTCGAGATGGACGGCTATCTGCACCGCACCGACCAGCAGTTCCATTTCATCAATGACGGCTATGCCAATCACGAGGATTTTCTCGAAACGCTTGCCTCGCGCAAACGCAAGGCGTTGCGCAAAGAGCGCCGCGCCGCCCTCGAAAACGGAATCAGCATCGACTGGCTGACCGGCCGCGACCTGACAGAACGCATCTGGGACCAGTTCTTCAAGTTTTACATGGATACTGGCGGGCGCAAGTGGGGCCGGCCCTACCTCACCCGCAAGTTCTATTCGTTGATCGGCGAGCGCATGGCCGACGATATCCTGCTGATCATGGCCAAGCGCGACGGGCGCTATATCGCCGGCGCGATCAACTTCATCGGCGGCGATACGCTCTACGGCCGTCACTGGGGCTGCATCGAGGATCATCCCTTCCTGCATTTCGAGGTCTGCTATCACCAGGCGATCGACTTCGCCCTTTCGAAAGGGCTGAAACGGGTCGAGGCCGGAGCGCAGGGCGAACACAAGCTCGCCCGCGGTTACCTGCCGGTGACGACGCATTCCGCCCATTATGTCGCGCATGCCGGCCTTCGCCGGGCGATCGGCGACTATCTCGCCCGCGAGCGCGCCGATGTCGAACAGATGAGCGAGTTGCTGAGCGAGCACAGTCCTTTCCGCAAGGGCGAGCGTCAGCAGGAGGATTGACGCCGCCGCACCGGCTGCGTTACCCGCTCGACGACGCATATTCCTTAAATCGGAATCGATTTAAGGATAAAACTGTGCAGCGATTCAAAGTGCGACAGTGTCCTTAGCGCGTTTGAAAAGACGCACGGCGCTCTGAAAAACGAGGAGATTTCGTGATGACCAGCCCGGCCGCTTATGACGACAACAACATCTTCGCCAAGATCCTTCGCGGCGAAATCCCCTCGCACCGGGTTTACGAGGACGAGCATACCATTGCCTTCATGGACGTGATGCCGCAGGCGCCGGGCCATGTGCTCGTCCTTCCCAAGGCGCCGTCGCGCAATCTCCTCGATGCCGATCCAGCCACCCTCACCCACGCGATATCAGTCGTCCAGAAGATCGCCAATGCGGTGAAGGAGGTCTTCGACGCCGATGGCGTGTTTATCGCCCAGTTCAACGAGCCGGCCGCCGGGCAAACGGTGTTCCATCTGCATTTCCACGTCATCCCGCGGCATGAAGGCATGGCCCTCAAGCCGCATTCCGGCAAGATGGAGGACGGTGCGGTGCTTGCCGGCAATGCCGAAAAGATCAGGGCAGCACTCGCGTAAGGTCAACAACTGGTGGGCGGACGTCCCACTGACAGTCCATCCTTGCTGAACGGTGATTTTCTGGATATATTACCGGAAATAAGCTGAAGGTGCATCGTGACCAGTTCGCAAAAGCGTGCCATTCAAAATTATCGATCCCGCCTCGGCGAGCGTGGTATGGCGCGCTTTGAGGTGATTGCGCTTGACAGCGACCGAGATCTTATCCGCTCCCTTGCTCGGCGCCTTGCGGAAGAAGGTCCGGATGCCTCGCGTTTGCGTGCGGTCGTCAGTCAATCGATTGCCGGCGAGCCTGCTCCGAAAGGCGGCATTCTGGCCGCGCTTCGCCGCTCTCCTATGGTCGGCGCTGACCTCGACCTCACGCGCCCTCGCGAGGAAGGTCGCAAAGTCGACCCTTGATGCGTTATCTGCTCGACACGAACATTCTCAGCAATGTCACCAAGCCCGCGCCATCGGAGCCCCTGCTGGCCTGGATGGCCGTTCAGACCGACACAGACCTCTTTATTTCCTCCCTTACCGTCGCCGAGATCCGAAGCGGCGTTCTTGAGAAGCCTGCCGGCAAGAAGCGCGATCAGTTGGAGGCATGGTTTTCAGGGCCCGAAGGTCCGCACGCCCTATTTGCCGGTCGTATCCTCGCATTCGACGAGAAGGCCGGCCTGATCTGGGCACGGCTGATGGCTGATGGAAGGGCCAAAGGCCGGCCACGCAGCGGCCTCGACATGATCATCGCGGCTGTCGCCGAGGCCAACGGATGCATTGTCGTCACGGATAACGAGAAAGATTTCGACGGGTTCGATATCGTCAATCCGCTGCGGTATCCTTCATGACCGGCATACCCATCCCATCGTTCCCGTTGACGCTCTTCTACTGAATTTCGTTCGCACCTCTGAAGGAACAAGATCATGATCCGCCATACTGTCGCGTTCCGCCTGAAGCACGAAGCCGGCTCGGCTGAAGAAACGTCGTTTCTCGCCGACGCGCTGGTGCTTGCCAAGATCCCGAGCGTGCGGAACTTCGAGCAGCTTCGGCAGACGAGTCCAAAAAACGATTTTACCTTCGGCTTTTCGATGGAATTCGACGATCAGGCTGGCTACGACACGTACAACCTCCATCCCCTGCATGTCGCCTTCGTGCGCGACCGCTGGGTGCCCGAGGTCGCCGACTTTCTCGAGATCGACTACACCAGGCTCTGAAAAGGGCATACAGATCCGGAAACGAAAAAGGCCGCGGGTGACGCGGCCTTTTCCAATTCGGTGACAGTATCTTACTTCTTGCGTGGAACCTTCGGAACCGCGCTTCCCTTCTTCGGGGCGTCGCGGACCTCAGGCTCGGCCTGCGGCACCGCCTTGGCGCGCGTCTTGCGGGCTGCCTTCGTCTTCAGCTCGCCGTCATCCCCATCCTCGGCTTCGGGATGCACGACCTCGGCTTCGGGCTTCGGCTTGATCGGCGCCGTTTCCGAGATGGCTTCGAGCACGATGCCGGGCTTGCCGTCTTCCTTCGGGCCGACGGTGACATTGACGACGCCGCCCTTCTTCAGCTTGCCGAAGAGGATCTCGTTGGCAAGCGGCTTCTTGATCGTATCCTGAATGACGCGAGCAAGCGGGCGGGCGCCCATCTTCTCGTCGTAACCCTTTTCCGCCAGCCAGGCGATCGCATCCTCGTGCAGGTCGAAGGTGACGTTCCTTTCGGAAAGCTGGGCCTCCAGCTGCATGATGAACTTCTGTACGACCTTGTGGATGACGGCCGTCGGCAACGCCGCGAAAGGAATGATCGCGTCGAGACGGTTGCGGAATTCAGGCGTGAACAGGCGGGTGAGCGCCTCCTCGTCCTCGCCGGTGCGCTTGGACGAGCCGAAGCCGATCGCCGCCTTGGCCATTTCCGACGCACCCGCATTCGTCGTCATGATCAGGATGACGTTGCGGAAGTCGATCTTCTTGCCGTTATGGTCGGTCAGCGTGCCGTGATCCATGACCTGCAAGAGGATATTGTAGATGTCGGGATGGGCCTTCTCGATTTCGTCGAGCAGGACCACGCAATGCGGGTGCTGGTCGACGCCATCGGTCAGAAGACCGCCCTGGTCGAAGCCGACATAGCCGGGAGGCGCGCCGAGCAGACGCGAGACCGTGTGCCGCTCCATATACTCCGACATGTCGAAGCGCAGGAGTTCGACGCCGAGCGACGATGCCAGCTGCTTTGCCACCTCGGTTTTGCCGACGCCGGTCGGACCGGAGAAGACATAGGCGCCGATCGGCTTGTTCGGCTCGCGAAGACCAGCACGCGCCAGCTTGATCGAGGTCGAAAGAGCTTCGATCGCGATATCCTGGCCGTAAACCACAGAACGCAGTTCCTGCTCAAGATTGGCGAGCACGGCTTCATCGTCCTTGGAGACGGTCTTCGGCGGAATGCGCGCCATCGTGGCGACCGTCGCCTCGATCTCCTTTTCGGTAATCAGCTTGCGGCGCTTGGACGGCGGCAGCAGCATCTGGGCCGCACCGGTTTCGTCGATCACGTCGATCGCTTTGTCGGGCAGCTTGCGGTCGGAGATGTAGCGGGCCGACAATTCGACGGCCGACTTGATGGCATCGTTCGAATAACGAAGGTGGTGATACTCTTCGAAATAGGGCTTCAGGCCCTTCATGATCTCGATCGCATCTTCGATCGACGGTTCGCTGACGTCGATCTTCTGGAAACGACGGACCAACGCACGATCCTTCTCGAAGAACTGGCGGTATTCCTTGTAGGTGGTCGAACCGATGCAGCGAATCGCGCCCGATGACAGGGCCGGCTTCAGCAGGTTCGATGCATCCATCGCGCCGCCCGAGGTGGCGCCGGCGCCGATCACCGTGTGGATCTCGTCGATGAAGAGCACGGCGCCCGGATATTCTTCCAGTTCCTTGACGACCTGCTTCAGGCGCTCCTCGAAATCGCCGCGGTAGCGCGTGCCGGCGAGCAGCGTGCCCATGTCGAGCGAGAAGATCGTCGCATCGGCGAGGGCTTCGGGAACCTTGCCTTCGACGATGCGCTTGGCAAGGCCTTCGGCGATCGCCGTCTTGCCGACGCCGGGATCACCGACGTAGAGCGGATTGTTCTTCGAACGGCGGCACAGGATCTGGATGGTACGGCTGACCTCGGCGTGACGGCCGATCAGCGGATCGATCTTGCCGCCCTTGGCCTTCTCGTTGAGATTAACGCAATAGGCCTTGAGCGCATCCTGCTGCTTCTTCGGGCCGCCCTCTTCCTCGCCGCCGCGCGCAGTCGGCTTGCTGCTTTCGGCTTCGTCCTCAGCGCCGCGCGGGGGACGCACATCCGAAGCGCCCGGCCGCTTGCCGATGCCGTGGGAGATATAGTTGACGGCATCGTAGCGGGTCATCTCCTGCTCCTGCAGGAAATAGGCGGCGTGGCTTTCGCGCTCGGCGAAGATGGCGACGAGCACGTTGGCGCCGGTCACCTCTTCGCGGCCAGACGATTGCACGTGGATGACGGCACGCTGGATGACGCGCTGGAAGCCGGAGGTCGGCTTCGAATCCTCGTCATAACCGGTGATCAGGTTGGAAAGTTCGTTATCGACATATTCGACGAGCGTCTTGCGCAAGGTGTCGAGATCGACATTGCAGGCACCCATGACCGCGGCCGCATCGGCATCGTCGATCAGGGCAAGCAGCAGATGCTCGAGCGTCGCATATTCGTGGTGCCGCTCGTTGGCAAAGGTCAGTGCCTGATGGAGCGCCTTCTCTAAACTAGGCGAAAATGTTGGCACGTTCAGATCCTCACTTCTTTTCCATGACGCATTGCAGCGGATGCTGGTGCTGCCGGGCGAAGTCCATCACCTGGCTGACCTTCGTTTCCGCTACCTCGTATGTGAATATTCCGCATTCGCCAACGCCGTGGTTATGGACATGAAGCATGATGCGGGTGGCACTTTCACGATCCTTCTGAAAAAAACGCTCCAGAATATGGATGACGAATTCCATGGGAGTGTAGTCGTCATTCAAAAGCAGCACGCGATAGAGGTTGGGCTTTTTGGTCTTCGGCTTGGTGCGTGTGATGACCGAGGTTCGATTTGCGTTGTCCCCGTTCCTTTCGCTGTCGTTCTGCATCCGGATCGGCTTTGCGATCATTGTCATTCATTCCTCAAGCAATCCGGCGGAGCATGGGAGGGTGCTTTTCCCGCCGAATATCTGAAACACTAACTTAGTTCATAATAGGCTGATTTTAAGCCCCCTGTCAGACACTGCAATCAAGAAATGGCCGGCATGCACGGGAAAGACCAAAAAAGTCCCTGGTCGATCCCATGCGGGCGCTGCAGCGAAAGCGGAAACAAAAAGACCGGCCACAGATGCGTAGCCGGTCTTCGTTTTTCAATATGTAGCGCAGGTTGCGCCGTCAAAATCGATTCATGCAGCAGCAGGCGTCGCCGAGGGCGCCGACTTGGCGGTCTTGACGACAGCAGCGGCGACCGGCGCTTCATAGGGTTTGTAGGCTGATTTGGCGAGATCGGCATACATCTCACTGAGCTTCGTCGTCTCGGAGACAAAGCCTTCAAAATACGCCTTGACGTAGTTTGTCTGCAGCTCGAAAGCGGCCTCGAAGCTCTTGACGCCGGCCAGGGTTTCGAAATGCGTCACCGCGTCCTGAAAGGATTTCTTCGAATATTCCGTGGCTTCAGCGGCGATCGCCTGAAAACCCTTGGTGGTGTCGGAATAAGTTTTCACCGCCGTGTCGACGGCTTCCTTGCTCTTCTTGTTGGCGTCTTCAAAGTTGAACATAAGCCATCCTCCGTTGGGCTGTTGGTGGCGGCAGGGTAGCTGCAATGCAAAAATAGTCAAGTAGTCTTGTGCGCTGCACAACATCCAGTAGTTGCATGACAATCATATAACAAAGTCCGCGCGTCAGGGCACGTACGTCTTTAACTGATTTTGCTAAAATATATCAGAATGCCGCAACCAGAAGTTTTGAATAAATTCTCACTCCGAATCGAAAAACAAAAAAGACCGAACGGATTGCGCCGTTCGGTCCTTTTGAAGCATTCGAGCGCGATCAGAGATCGACGTCGAGGATCGCCATCGAAAAGTTGTATGAGCGGTCGCCGTCCTCGTCATCGATATAGACGACACCCAGAAATTCTTCGCCGAGATAGACTTCCGCAGAATCATCCTTGCGCGGACGCGCCTTGACGATCATCTGCGGGTTGAACATGCGCTTGAAATAGGCGTCGAGCTTCTTGATTTCTTCTGGCTTCACTCTGTCATCTCCGTAAGCGGTCTTGATTGGCCGCTTCTTGCACAGGAAATGCAGCGGTGTAAAGGCAAGGTTGCCGTTTGCTCATGGCCCTGCCCGCTCGGATCCCGCCGACTTTTCCTATCCTTGTTTCCAACGGGCGCTCAGATATCGGCGCCGATCACCTGGTCCATGTTGCGCGACGGCTCGGAACAACCGGCCTCGCCGACGACCTTGGCCGGCACGCCCGCAACCGTCTTCTTGGGCGGCACCGCCTTCAGGACGACGGAGCCGGCGGCGACGCGTGAGCAATAGCCGATCTCGATATTGCCGAGGATCTTCGCACCGGCGCCGATCATGACGCCGGAGCCGATCTTCGGATGGCGGTCAGCGCCCTCCTTGCCGGTACCGCCGAGTGTGACGCCGTGCAGGATCGAGACGTTGTCGCCGATGACGGCCGTCTCGCCGACGACGAGGCCGGTGGCGTGATCGAGGAAGATGCCCTTGCCGATACGGGCGGCCGGATTGATGTCGGTCTGGAAGACGCTGGAGGAACGGCTCTGCAGATAAAGCGCAAAATCACGCCGGCCGCGGTTCAGCAGCCAATGGGCGAGACGATGCGTCTGCAGCGCGTGGAAGCCCTTGAAATAAAGTACCGCCTCCATGAAGCGCAGGCATGCGGGATCGCGGTCGTAGATCGCTTGGATATCGACACGCAGGATGGAGCTCCAGTCCGGCCAGTCGAGGAGCATTTCCTCGAAGGTCTGGCGAAGCAGGTTCGCCTGCATGTCGGGGTGATCGAGACGTTCGCAGATGCGGTGGATGACGCATTCCTCGAGCGAATGGTAGTTGATCACAGTAGAATAGAGGAAGGCGGCGAGAACCGGATCGCGTTCGGCGGCGAGTCGGGCTTCCTCACGCAGGCTGTCCCAGATGGGATCCATCACCTTCAGCGGATGGCCTGTGTCAAAAGCACGAATGTCAGTCTTTGCGACCATCGCCGCTCTCCTCGTTGCCGGAAGGAATGCCGTTTTCGGAATGCCAATATATAGAGGAAAACGCCAATAACATAAATGGGTGCCGTCGCCATGGTTTTTTAGTATGGTTTTTCGGCATCACGATGTTGTCAGCGATGGGCGACCTTTGCGTAGAAGGCCAGAACCGCCTGCTTGAAAACCCTGTCGCCGACGGCGAGCATATGATCGCGGCCGGGAATATCGAGCGCTTCGGCATTTTGCATCAGCGCCGCCAATTCCTGCGGCGAGCCGGCGATATCATCCTTGGTGCCGACGCCGATCAGCGTCGGCATGTCCAGCTTGGCCATGTCGGAGCGGGCGACGAGATCGCGCGAGCCGCGGATACAATCGGCAAGCGCGACGCGGTCGCTCTTCGTCTGCTCGGCGAAGGCGCGGAACATGCGGCCGCGGGTATGCGTCACCGCCTCCAGCGAGGGAGCCAGCAGCGCATCTGCGATCGGGTCCCAGTCGCCGACGCCGTCGGTCATGCCGATGCCGAGGCCGCCGAGCACCAGCGAACGGACGCGATACGGATTGGCAAGCGCGGCAAAAACGGAAATGCGCGCGCCCATCGAATAGCCCATGACATTGGCTTCCGGGATGCCGAGATGATCCAGCAAGGCGATCGCATCGCCGGCCATGACCCAGGGACGATAGGCTTCGGCATCGTGCGGCTTGTCGCTTGCGCCGTGGCCGCGATTGTCGATGGCGATCACCCGGTAGCCGGCATCGCCGAGCGTCTTCAGCCAGCCCGGATGCACCCAGTTGACGTTTGCGGTCGAGGCAAAGCCGTGGATCAACAACACGGGGACGCCGGCCGGATCGCCCTCATCGAAGAAGGCGAGCTGCAATCTGTCATGGGTGAAGCTCGAAAATGTCGGCGTATTCAGGTTCATCGGGCCTTCCTTTTTGGCGCGACCATAATCGAGCGGCCCTTTATCGTGAAGCCAAAAACTGTGGCTAAAAACTGTGCCTGGCGCGGCGCTTTGGCTCTACACATTTGCGGCGAAGGCTTATAAGGTTCGCGCACATTTCAAAGCATTCGGAGAGCGACATGGCCGGCCACAACATTCCTCACTTCCAGAACGACGGCGGTCACCGCGTTATCGAAGTCGGCGTCAAGGAATTCATGTGCACCGGCGCTTCGGCTCCCTTCGATCATCCGCACATCTTCATCGACATGGGCGACGACAATGAGAAGGTCTGTTCCTACTGCTCGTCGCTCTATCGCTTCAATTCCACGCTCAAGCCGAGCCAGACCAATCCGGCCGGTTGCGTTTTCCACGTGAAGGCGGCGTAACGCGTCCAGATCCGGATCGGACGGACAATGCCGGTCGAACATGCCGCCATCATCGGCGCCGGGATATCAGGGCTGACCGCTGCCCTTGCGCTTTCGCGCCGCGGTATCAGCTCGGAGATTTTCGAGCAGGCGGGCGAACTCACCGACATCGGCGCCGGATTGCAGGTTTCGCCGAACGCTTCCCGCATCCTTGCCGAACTCGGTATCCTTGAAGGACTGTCAAAGGTCTGGCTCGAGCCGGACGCGATCCGGCTGATATCGGGTGGGTCGCTCCGCCAGCTCGCGGCCGTGCCGGCCGGCAAATTCGCGCGGGAACGCTGGGGCGCTCCCTATGGCGTCCTGCATCGCACCACATTGCAGAAAACCCTTTTGGCTGCGGTTGCGGCCGATCCGCGCTGCCGGCTTCACCTCGGCGTGCGGATGGACTTGACCCTACCGCCTTTCGAGCGGGCGGCCGATGTCGTGATCGGCGCCGACGGCGTCTGGTCGAAGCTCCGGCAAGCGGTGCCGGGCAGCCCCTCGCCGCGCTTTTCCGGCAATATCGCCTACCGCTTCACCATTGCCGAAACGGAGGCGCCCGGTTTCCTCGACCGGACAAGCGTTTCGGCCTTTCTCGGCGGTTCGGCGCATCTCGTCTGCTATCCGCTGAGGGAGACCGGCAGCTTCAACATGGTGGCGATCACGGCCGGCAATATCGCGCCCCAGGCCTGGCAAAGCGAAGCGACGGCCGAGCAGCGGGCGCAACTGCGGGCGCGCCTTTCCGGCTGGAACACCGCGATCGTCTCGCTGCTCGACAGAAATAGGAAGCTGACGTTCTGGCCGCTGTTCGAAACCACATCAGGCGCATGGCAGGATGGCCGAAAGACGGTTCTGATCGGCGACGCAGCGCATGCGATGATGCCTTTTGCCGCCCAGGGAGCGGCGATGGCGATCGAAGATGCCTACGAACTGGCCGCGTTTCTTTCGAACCGTCCCGTGGCGGAAGCGCTGGCGCGGTTTGAAAGACATCGGGCGCCGCGCATTGCGAAGCTTCGCCAGCGTGGCGCCTTCAACCGGTTCGCCTATCATGCGAAAGGGCCGATTCGGATCGGCCGCGATCTCGTGCTCGGCCTCAAGCCGCCGCTAAGCCTCGCGGCAGATCTCGATTGGATCTACGGCTATCGGGCTGTCGATCTGCCTTGAGGCGCCGCAAGCGACGATGAGCGTGCCTGATCAGACCGCGCTTGCCGCCGCAAAACCCCGTTCGATATCGGCCTTCAGGTCGGCCACGTCCTCGATGCCGATCTGCAGGCGGATGACCGGACCGTCCGTCGGCGCCTTGGCGACCTTGCGATCGTTGAGATAGGCATGCAAGGCGAGGCTTTCAAAGCCACCCCAGGAATAGCCGAGACCGAAAATCCTGAGCGCGTCCAGGAAGGCATGCGCCTTTGCTCTGGACTTTTCGGGACCATCGGCGGCAAGCACGAAGGAAAAGATGCCGCTGGCACCCTTGAAATCGCGCTTCCAGAGATGGTGCGAGGGGAAACTCGGCAGGGCCGGATGCAGCACGCGGGCGACGTCGTCCCTGCCCTCGAGCCATTCCGCGATCGAGAGTGCGCTTTCATAATGCCGCTCGAGGCGCAGGCCCATGGTGCGCAATCCGCGCAGAATCTGGTAGGCATCATCGGGTGCGCCGCAGATGCCGAGCACACCGTTTGCTTCCTTCAGCCGCTCCCAGTGCTCGGCATTGGCCGAAACCGTTCCGAGCAGGATGTCGGAATGGCCGGACGGATATTTCGTCGATGCGTGGATCGAGATGTCGACGCCGTAATCGAGCGGCCTGAAATAGACCGGCGTCGCCCAGGTATTGTCCATCATGACGACGGCGCCATGGCGATGCGCAACCGCCGAGATCGCCGGAATATCCTGCATTTCAAAGGTATTGGAGCCGGGAGCCTCGGTGTGGACGAGCTTCGTGTTCGGCCGGAACAGCGTCTCGATGCCGGCGCCGATCTCCGGATCGTAATATTCCACCTCGACACCGAGGCGCTTCAGCATCGTGTCGCAGAAATGGCGCGTCGGGCCATAGACCGAATCGACCACCAGCGCATGATCGCCGGCAGCGACGAAACCCAGAAACGGAATGGTGACGGCCGCAAGGCCCGACGGCACAAGGATCGTTCCGGCCGAGCCTTCAAGTGCGTCGATCGCCTCGCAGAGCGCATCCGTCGTCGGTGTGCCGCGCGTTCCGTAGGTGTATTTCTGCGTGCGCGTCTCCATCGCCCGCGCATTCGGAAACAACACCGTCGAGGCGTGCACGACCGGCGGATTGATGAAGCCGTGATAGTCGAAGGGGTCGTTGCCGATATGGGTCAGGCGGGTATTGATGCCGGCATTCTGCAGCAAGCTGTCTTTGTCTTTCATGTCGGGGATAGCCTTTGCGAAAGGTCGCGAAACCAGACTTTTGGACGCCCGACCGTTTCGGGTCAACCCCTTGAGGATCGGTTGGAGGCGACGATCCGAAATGATGGAAATTTCGATTTTCGCGTTATTTTTCCGCAACAGGACGCCTATTTCCTAGTCAACCGCCCATGAATGCAGCGCTATCTGCCAAAATGTTGCATTTCGCCGCAATTATTGGGCGCGACACTTGACCGTAGTGACATTTGCGACTGTGATAGGGTCACTCGCGCCGGGAGGGTGTCGAGACAATGGGGAGGCGGCACGGATTGTCGGCACGCACTCTCCACAAGAAAAGATAAGACAACGGAAAAGGTTGGGAAAATGAAAAATAAGCTCCTGTCGGCCGCCATCGGCGCAGCAGTTTTGGCAGTTGGCGCCTCGGCCGCCTCCGCCACCACTCTCTCAGACGTCAAGGCAAAGGGTTTCGTTCAGTGCGGCGTCAATACCGGCCTTACCGGCTTTGCCGCACCTGACGCTTCCGGCAATTGGGCCGGCTTCGACGTCGATTTCTGCAAGGCCGTCGCTTCGGCCGTGTTCGGCGACCCCACCAAGGTCAAGTATACGCCGACAAACGCGAAGGAACGTTTCACCGCTCTGCAGTCCGGCGAAATCGACGTCCTCTCGCGCAATACGACCTGGACGATCAATCGCGACACCGCACTCGGCTTCAACTTCCGTCCCGTCACCTATTATGACGGCCAGGGCTTCATGGTGCGCAAGGGCCTGAACGTGAAGTCGGCTCTCGAACTCTCCGGCGCCGCAGTCTGCGTGCAGTCGGGTACCACCACCGAACTGAACCTTGCCGATTATTTCAAGACGAACAATCTGCAGTACAATCCGGTCGTCTTCGAAAATCTTCCTGAGGTCAACGCGGCCTACGACGCCGGTCGTTGCGACGTTTACACGACCGACCAATCCGGTCTCTATTCGTTGCGTCTGACGCTGAAGAATCCCGACGAACACGTCATCCTTCCTGAGATCATCTCCAAGGAGCCGCTTGGCCCGGCCGTCCGTCAGGGTGATGATCAGTGGTTCGACATCGTTTCCTGGACGGCTTATGCGCTGATCAATGCCGAAGAGTTCGGCATCACCCAGGCAAATGTCGACGAGATGAAGAACTCGCCGAACCCGGATATCAAGCGCTTCCTCGGCAGCGAGACCGACACCAAGATCGGTACCGATCTCGGCCTGACCAATGACTGGGCCGCCAACGTCATCAAGGGCGTCGGCAATTATGGCGAAATCTTTGAGCGCAACATCGGTCAGGGCAGCCCGCTCAAGATCGAACGCGGCTTGAATGCTCTGTGGAACAAGGGCGGCATCCAGTACGCACCGCCGGTTCGTTAATCGAGCACTGGCATGAACTACCGGGAGGGCGGCCGAGCCGCCTTCCCGCTTCCAAAAGTTAAAAAAGAAAGCCCGAAAACGGGCACAAGGGGATTGGCGCGGTATGACGCATGAGGCTGTGGATAGGACACCTTTGCATGGCACCGGCTGGAGTTTCCGGTCGGCAATGTACGACCCGAAATACCGGAGCATATTTTACCAGGTTCTAACAATTGTCGTTCTCGTGGGCTTTGTGTGGTGGGTGGCCCATAACACGGCCGTGAACCTTGCCCGCAGCAATACGGCATCGGGTTTCGGCTTTCTTCGCGGTCGCGCCGGTTTCGAAATCGGCCAGTCGCTGATCGGCTTCTCGAGTGACTCGACTTATGCGCGCGCACTTCTCGTCGGTATTCTGAATACCTTGCTGGTGGCGGTGACCGGTATCTTCACGGCGACCATCATCGGCTTTCTGATCGGGATCGGCCGGCTGTCGCGCAATTGGCTGATTGCCAAGCTCTGCACGGTCTATGTCGAGGTTTTCCGCAACATTCCGCCGCTGCTCGTCATCTTTTTCTGGTATCTCGGCGTTCTCTCCGTGTTGCCGCAGCCGCGCGAGTCGGTGGGTCTGCCGTTCAGCATGTACCTCAACAACAGAGGACTAGCCTTCCCGAAGCCAATCTTCGAGACGGGCATGATAGCGGTCGGCATCGCCCTCGTGATTGCGATTGTCGCCACCATCATCATCGCGCGCTGGGCCCACAAACGCCAAGCCGCAACCGGCCAGCCGTTCCACACCGTATGGACGGCGATCGCGCTGATCGTCGGCTTGCCATTGCTGGTCTTCGTTATCTCCGGCTTTCCGCTCACCTTCGACGTTCCGGTTGCCGGAAAATTCAACCTCACGGGCGGCTCCGTCGTCGGCCCCGAATTCATGTCGCTGTTTCTCGCTCTGTCCTTCTATACCGCCTCGTTCATCGCCGAGATCGTTCGCGGCGGCATTCGCGGCGTTCCAAAGGGACAATCCGAAGCAGCCGGCGCGCTGGGGCTGCATCCGTCGAGCGTGACGAGACTTGTCGTGGTGCCGCAGGCGCTGCGCATCATCATCCCGCCGCTGACGAGCCAGTACCTCAACCTGACCAAGAACTCCTCACTCGCCATCGCGATCGGTTTCTCGGATCTCGTTGCCGTCGGTGGCACGATCCTCAATCAGAGCGGTCAAGCGATCGAGATCGTCTGCATCTGGGGTATCGTCTATCTCAGTTTGAGCATTCTCACGTCGCTGTTCATGAATTGGTTCAATGCCAAGATGGCACTGGTGGAGAGATAAGATGTCGGTTGCTGATAAACCCTTCGTCAGAACGTCCATCCTTGCCGCCGAACCGCCGCCGCCCGGCGAGAGGGGAGCCGTCGCCTGGATACGTCGCAATCTCCTGGCAACTCCGAAGGACGTGATCCTGACAATTCTGGCTCTTGCGCTCATCGCATGGGCCGTGCCGCAGCTCGTCAACTGGTTGTTCATCCAGGCCGTGTGGTCCGGTCCGGACCGCACATTCTGCGCGACGACGCTCCAGGGCGGCATCCAGCCTGACGGCTGGAGCGGTGCATGCTGGGCCTTCATCAGCGCCAAGTACGATCAGTTTATCTTCGGCCGCTACCCGCTCGGTGAGCGTTGGCGGCCGGCGATCGTCGGGATCCTGTTCATTGTGCTGCTGGTTCCAATGCTGATCCCGTCGGCGCCGCGCAAGGGCCTGAACGCCATTCTTCTGTTCGCCGTCCTGCCGATCGTCGCCTTCTGGCTTCTTCACGGCGGCTTCGGCCTCGAAGTGGTGGAAACTCCACTCTGGGGCGGGTTGATGGTGACGCTCGTCCTGTCCTTTGTCGGTATTGCCGTCTCCCTACCCGTCGGCATTCTGCTTGCGCTGGGACGCCGCTCGAAGATGCCCGTCATCCGGATGCTTTGCGTTACCTTCATCGAGGTCATTCGAGGCGTTCCGCTGATCACCGTTCTGTTCATGGCAAGTGTCATGCTGCCGCTTTTCCTTCCGACAGGCTGGAACGTGGACAAACTGCTTCGGGCGCTGATCGGCGTGTCGATCTTCACGTCGGCCTATATGGCGGAAGTGATCCGCGGCGGCCTTCAGGCGATCCCGAAGGGACAGTTCGAAGGCGCCGATTCGCTTGGCCTCGGCTACTGGCAGAAGACCCGGTTGATCATCATGCCGCAGGCCATCAAGCTGGTGATCCCGAGCATCGTGAACACTTTCATCGGAACCTTCAAGGACACGTCGCTGGTCACCATTATCGGCATGTTCGATCTGCTTGGCATCGTCAAGCTGAACTTCTCCGATGCCAACTGGGCAAGCGCCGTCACGCCAATGACGGGCCTGATCTTCGCGGGCTTCATCTTCTGGCTGTTCTGCTTCGGCATGTCGCGTTATTCAGGCTTCATGGAACGCCATCTCGATACCGGCCACAAACGATAAGAACGCTACAACGATAAGAATGAGGGAAAATAGTCATGGCTGAAGCTCCAGCGAAAAAGCTCACCGTTTCCGCAACGGAAGTGGCGGTCGAGATCGTCAACATGAACAAGTGGTACGGCGATTTCCACGTGCTGCGCGACATCAACCTGAAGGTCATGCGCGGCGAGCGCATCGTCATTGCCGGCCCGTCGGGTTCGGGCAAGTCAACGATGATCCGCTGCATCAACCGCCTTGAAGAGCATCAGAAAGGCAAGATCGTCGTCGACGGCACCGAGCTCACTAACGATCTGAAAAAGATCGACGAGGTGCGGCGCGAAGTCGGCATGGTGTTCCAGCACTTCAACCTCTTCCCGCATCTGACGATCCTGGAAAACTGCACGCTGGCACCAATTTGGGTCCGCAAGATGCCGAAGAAGCAAGCCGAAGAAGTGGCCATGCACTTCCTGAAGCGGGTCAAGATCCCGGAGCAGGCCAACAAATATCCGGGCCAGCTCTCCGGCGGCCAGCAGCAGCGCGTGGCGATCGCCCGGTCGCTGTGCATGAACCCGAAGATCATGCTGTTCGACGAGCCGACTTCGGCGCTCGACCCCGAAATGATCAAGGAAGTGCTCGACACCATGGTAGGTCTTGCAGAGGAAGGCATGACCATGCTCTGCGTCACCCATGAAATGGGCTTTGCCCGCCAGGTCGCCAACCGCGTCATCTTCATGGACCAGGGCCAAATTGTCGAACAGAATTCGCCGGCCGAGTTCTTCGACAATCCGCAGCACGAACGCACCAAGCTGTTCCTCAGCCAGATCTTGCACTAAATCGAAGCGTCCTTTGAAAAGACCCGCCGCGCCTCCCGGTCGGCGGGTCTTTCACGTTCAGCGGGAGGCTGTCGCCTGCAGCAGACTGCAGAGACCGGCAAGACCGGAATCACCGCCGGAGCCGGAGATGTCGGCGCAACGGACGAGCATCTTGCGCTGCTCATTGACAGGCCTCGCCCGGAAGGCCTCCAGAGTGCGGGCCTGTGAGGGCCTGAGGGTGCTGCCAGACGTAGCCGTGGCTCCGCCGCCAGCTTCGTCTACCCCGCCTATGGCGAGATTGGCGATGCCATTACCGCTGCCGACCGAGGCCGTTGTGTTGGCATCGATTCCATCGGAACCGCCGATGCGTGGGTTGAGATCGGCATTGACGCCACGCCCGCCACCGATCCTGGCGTGGGCGTCTGCGTCGAGACCGTTGCCACCGCCGACACTGGCATTGACATCGGCGTCGATGCCCCGGCCACTGCCGGCATTGGCGGTCGCATCGGCATTGACGCCACTCGAGCCGCCAACGGAAGCATCGGCATCGGCGCTGATGCCGCTCCCGCCGCCAATCGAAGCCCCGACATCGGCGCTGACGGCGTTGCCTGCATTCACCGACACACCGACATCGATCGCACGCGCATCGCTTGCCGGCATGGCAAGGAGGGCGCAGGTAGATGCGAAGACTGCAAAGGAGAGTCTATTGTGGTTATGGGTCATGTTTTCCTCCGTTTCCATTCCGCCGAACGATCTGCCCGGCAGTCGAAAATCGAGGAACGCGCGTGCCTTCGATCGATCGGACGCCTGCAACTACAGGACGTCCATGGCAAGGCAACGTGAAGAGATGACGAAGGTTTCACAGTATGGCGCGGCAAAGTCGGTTCGGCGGCGTGCAATGATGTTTCACGGTTATTGAATTCCGAATCGACCGACCGACTGTGCCAAAAACGGGCATGTCTGCTAACAGTCGGAGGACTGCTGAAGTATTCCCTCCGATGGCGCCAGCAATCTTCAGCCGTCGGCGAATAATCGTATGGCAGCTTTTCCCTATGATCGACCTCAGATGTCGCGCGCATTGGCTTTTCCACCAGCGATTGAACATGCTAAAAATAACTCCCTTTCCGCCTGGATATATCAAGCGGGAAGTCCATGTTTCTGCATGTTCTCATCTGAGGGAACTGGAGGTTTAAAATGGGTATTTTCGACAAGATCAAAAATGCAATCTTCGGAGAGGCGAAAGCAGCCGAACCCGTTGCTGCCGGCGCGCCGAAGACAGAGCCGGCGCCAGCGCCTGCCTCACCGTCGGCAGCCCCCAGTCCGGCGCCCGCGGCCCCTGCCCCGCAGAGCAAGCCGGTCCCCACGGCCACCGCACCAGGCACAGCCACAGTCGATATCGTCCCGATCCTCGATGCGGCTGCGAAAAAGAGCGGTCAGAAACTCGATTGGCGCCGCTCGATCGTAGACCTGATGAAAGCCGTCGGGATGGATGCGAGCCTGACCGAACGCAAGGAACTTGCCGCTGAACTCGGCTATACCGGCGACACCAACGATTCCGCAAAAATGAACATGTGGCTGCACAAGGCCCTGATGAAGCGGCTTTCGGAAAATGGCGGCAAAGTCCCGGCCGATCTCCTGGATTGATCGATGACGCATCGCTGCCGCTATTCTGTGGCGGCAGCGATGCGGGCAACGTCTCGGGCAGATGCGGACGCCGGAACAAGGCGTCCCTTGCCCGCAGGCGCTGGAACCAATAATGTTTGGCTCGATACTTCGATAATCGATCAGGGGAGAATTAAATCCGATGAGATTGATGGCAGTCGTTGGTGTTGCACTGAGCCTGGGCTGTATATCGGCCGCAGAATCTCCTTCAAACTATCAATCCTACAGCGGCATTCGGGTCGATACGGACCCGGTCCTCCTGGCTCGATACGACAAGGCACTCCAACGCTGCGTGCCGGAAGCAAGCTCATGGCGACGAGGCTCGCCGGACCCGCGAAGCCTTTATTACAACGCGGCTCTCAGAAATTGCCTCTATAGGCGCAGCTTCGTCGACAGAGGCGTCCACGCCTACCCCATCCCCCAGGTCTACTTCGATCATTTCCTGGATCGCTGAGAAGAGCCGCGCCCTTCAGAGGCCTGTCAAACAGAAACCCCGCCATTTTGGCGGGGCTGTCTTCAATCGCGATGCTGCAACCTCTGCATAGTTCCTTAAATCGGAAAAGACGCGCGGCTTTATAGTCAGCGTTTGCCGCCAGCTGGCGGCCGACCCTTGCCCGCCGGGCGATTGCCGCTTCCGGACGAGGTCTTGGCATCATTGCCCTGACCGAAGTTGGTGCCGCCGAGATGGCCACCGCCGCTGGTATTGGCAACCTGGCGCTGCGCTTTGCGCAACAGTGCCTCTGCATTGGTCTTGCTCATGAAATTCTCCTCAATGGCTGGAAAACCCAGCCGGAATGCCGCCGCTGACATCCGCGGTCAAAGACCGAAGGCATATCAGGCAGCGACGATGGGTGTGGGCGGAGGCTTGTGTCGATCAAAGAATTGCCTGCGTTCATGACGATCCCCCCTCAACCGGCATGACAATCACCCTCCGGCGGCTGCCGGACGGCGCAGAAATCGATTTTGAAAGGAAAGATCAGCTGGGACGCCAAGGCGCAACCAAGCTCGACAAGCAATTTCGATAGATGAATCAATATGACGGCAATGTGTTTAAAACAAGTTCCCGGCTTCCTGCCTGGAGAGGCGTTGCCGACTGCTTTTGCCGATTCATAGAGGATAATCATCCTGCAGCGCTGGTTGGAACACTTCTTGCAGAGTTACTAATATGTTTATGATGCAAGGACCAAATGTCATGAATCGGTACACATCGCATCAGTTTCCCGCACTGAGGATCCTCATGAGCGGCCAGGAAAAATACAGCGTCGTCAGGACCCTCGGCGACGCAGCCACCATGCTCATTTCCCAATGGCCCGGCGATGACGGCGAGGAATATGTCGTGGCGGTGAGGACATGCCTCGACGCCATCCGCGGCACGACGCCCCCAAATGCCGCACGGGAAGCGCTGATGAGAGCGGCTGATGAAGCCGGCATCCGCTACCTCTCGGTCGTTCACTGAGAACGCTCGAGCAGATTCCAGGGAAGAATTTGCGGAAAACGCTCGAGCAGTGCAAATTCGCCGCTCGAACAGATATGGGCACCGCGTTCCTGAGCTTTGGCGAATAACGGAACGACTGCAGAATTCGAGCCGCGCGTATCTTCCTGGCTTCGCCATTTCAAGCGCGTTTGAAGCAAGGCATTTCTGCCTTCTGATCGACCTTCGCAATTTCGCACATGGTCTTTCCCGCGTCACACGAATCGAAATAAACACCGAACGCCGATCAATGGGTCATTAAGGGAATAATATAATAATGCGCGCTGGTATCTTAACAGTATTGATTGCCATGGGATTGCTTACGGCCTGCACGCCGACGCGTCAGGACTATGATGCTCTCGTCACATTGCTGCAGGGCAGCTCGAGAGCGAGAAATGAAGCCGTCAAAGAATGCGTGAGGGGCTTCGACGGAAGGACCACTCGCAACTTCGGCCTTTTGACAAACACCTCGGACAAAGACGCTGCGCGCGTTGGCTGCAATCGATTTGTCGCAGCGATCGCTTCCGGTCGCGCCACTTATGACGACGTCGTTGACATCAAACGTCACCGGCCCACCCCGAAGCTCATCAAGATTTTTCAAGGTCGCTAAATAGAATGCGCCGCCGGCTTGCAGTGTCAGGCTCGCAAGCCGGCGGCAACTCATTTGGGACGAAGCCGCCGCCCAGCAGGCGGCGGACACGGTGCATTCAGAGCCGATTGCCAATTCATCTGAAATGGCTATCGTGTGGCATCACCAATCTGCCGTGTGAGATGAGATGACCTACGAGAAGATGCCCGGAGGTCCGGAACTGCTGGCGTGGTTCGGCCAAAAGCCGACCTTTCATGACGCGGAAATTTTGAGTCTCGCTCTCAATCGCACTGGCATAAGCGAGCTGAAGATTCACGGCTGGATTGGCACCGACGCTGTTGATCAAGATGGCTATCGCGTCCTCGACAAGCACGCAGTCGTCACCTTCACCTTCGAAGATATTATGGACCTGCAGCTGGACGGCTTCAGCCGTCAGAACGTGATCAACGGTCTCGTCCTCCGCTATGCAGCTGATCGCGGTCGAGCCAGCTACTATGCCCTGCCAAAAGGACCAGAAGACATCGAAATCGAGCTCCGACCCTGTTACGGGCTGGATGGTTTCATCCGCGCGAAGAAAGTCACCGTGACGTTCCGTCCGGGTCGTCCTGCTGACGACAAACTAACCGCCGCAGCGGTCCCTTGAAGAAAGCTTGCTTCTCGACTTTGGTTCTGCCCAACTCATAGCCTGTCCTGGCGCTTCTCCCGTGACATCAGTTGGCTGGCGAATGCAGCGGAGAGCGCGTCGTCGACATACTCAAACGTACCGGCTGTTTTGACCTCCATAGCGGCGCGCATCAACGCACCCAGCGCGGCCCGCGCGAAAGAGCCGCCGACACTCACGCGGCGCACGCCGACGCTCGACAGTTCGGCAACAGAGTATTTTCGCCCTTTCAAACCCATGACCACGTTGACTGGCTTGTCCACGGCTGCACAGACGGTTCTGATTGCCTCGATATCAGGCAAGCCGGGGGGCGTAAAGTACATCTGCCCCAGCGGCCGAAAACGCCTGCAGCCTTTCGATGGTATCGTCCAGATCGGGTCTCTCCCAAAGATAGTTCTCCGCCCGCGCCGTGAGTAGGAAAGGCAGACCGCGTGCAGCCTCTGCTGCAGCATGGATGCGCTCGACGGCTTGCGACAGCTCGTAGATCGGGGCAGCAGAATTCCCTGTTGCGTCTTCGATCGATCCGCCGACAAGTCCGGTTTCGCAGGCCAAGCGGATGGTTTCCGCACAGGTTTCTGGCGACGCACCGAAGCCATCTTCAAGGTCGGCAGAGACAGGAAGATCCGTAGCACGGATGATCTCGGCAGCGTTCTCAAGAACCTCATCCCGTCCAAGGCTCGCGAATGAATCCAACTTGCCTTTGGAAAAGGCGTAACCCGCGCTGGTGGTCGCGAGCGCCTCGAAGCCAAGGCTTGCGAGAAGGCGAGCCGAACCGGCGTCCCATGGGTTCGGGATGACAAAGGCGCTATCCCCCTGGTGAAGTTCCTTCAGTCGCTCGAATTTGGCCCTTTGATCCATAAATGCCCCCTCGCGGTCACTGAGGGTGAGAGTAGCACCATGGGAACGAAATATGAACAAGCTCACAAACTTGCTTCGGCGAGAATAGCGACAATGTCCGCTCGGGCCGCTGGACCAGACATGAGTCCGCACCAGAGGCCGAAACCAGCTGTTACCCATCTCTTCGGTACGGACACTTGAAATGGTGGCGACCCCTGCAGGAATCGAACCTGCGACAACCTGCTTAGAAGGCAGGTGCTCTATCCAGCTGAGCTAAGGGGCCGTCCGGCGGCCGCGTCTCACGAGCGCGACCGGATGCGGCATATCTGGACCAGAAATCTCAATGCGTCCAGGGCTGCGTGCGCGTATAGCGGAAATTGTCCGGATAGGCGACGACCTGGCGAACCGGATCCTTCGGTGCGATGACGCGGTATTCGATGCCGCTGCGCTGGGCGTAGGCTTCGGCGAGTTCCTGCGTTTCGAAGGTGAGCCTCACCTGCTGGCGCATATCACCCGAGGAAGTGTAGCCCATGATCGGATCGATCTTGCGCGCCGACTCCTGATCGTATTCAAGCACCCAGAGATGGGTCTTGGCCTTGCCGGACTGCATGGCGGTCTTGGCTGGACGATAGATCTTGGCAGACATGACTGCAGCGTCTCCGACTATGCGGGCAGCGCCCGCCTTTCATGGTCTCAATCCCGTTGCCGGCCCGTTCTCGGGCCTTAGCATCATCGCTGAGGATAATGCCAAGAGATGAATTTTGCTTAGCCGCGAATCCCCGCTTTTTCAAGAAAAAAGGCGGTGTGCGACACGGCTGCCGACTCCGTTCGCATAACGGTCGACACCGCCTCCCTTTCAAATCCGGTGATTGCCGGCCGGATTTCGCAATATTTCCGCTTGTCTCACCTTGTGATCACAACCTGATTGCCGCTGCCTTCCCTCAGCACTAGTTTACGGCTCAATCGATTTCAGTGGATTTGCAGCTCATGATGAGACGTTCGGCGGAGTTCAATGCCATTGTCATAGGCGCTAGCATCACGGCGTTCTTCTACATTGTCATCAGCTACGCCCAATATATCGGCCTGATCGCCCACGGCTAAGGTAGCCTTGTGCTGACGTACAATTGCGCCAGGCAGACCGAACTCATGCGCCCGGCAAGCAGGCTGGCGGCCCATCAAGATTTTTCTGTCTTGCATCCACAGGTCCGGCGAGGAATCTTCGGCCAGAGCTGGATTTATGGGTTGCGACGGCGAAGTGAACCGTGTATCTCCCCTGCCATTCACGGCACGGAGTGTAGCGCAGCCTGGTAGCGCATCTGGTTTGGGACCAGAGGGTCGGGAGTTCGAATCTCTCCACTCCGACCATCAATCTTCCTTAGTTTTGCGGTTTGGGCGGTTGACGCTCCAGCAGGCGCCACCGAAAGCCGCCACCGGTTCCGCCACCGTTTGGTGGACGTAAGACCCCGGATCAACGTTCTCGTCTATCCCTTTTGCTCTCAGCTTAGTCGAAACAGACGCTCTCCCCTCATTCGTAGCTGGCAGCCAAGGCCTTCTCTGCTAGCGCCCCGATGCTTGCGCCTCACCTCAATTAGGCACGCCAGTGTCATTCGGGCAGCAAGGCCATACCCAACCTTCCGTCTCAAGCCAACAGCAGGAGAGGATGGCCCAACTCAGGCCATCAATCGCGAGGAGCCGCGCGGGCTTGATTACAAAATACGCGGGGCGTGACCCGTCCGCTTGTGTCGCTCCGCCCCAGATAGAGCCATTCGAACGAAGCTTTGAAACTCCGCATTCTTACCCCGTCGTCACGACTCTTCGCCGAGGACCACGCCATTCCTTAACTGTGGCTTAGCGCAGACATTCGGCGCGCTCACCCTGGAATGTTGACAAATAATCAGGTTTGAGGAACATTCTGATCACGTTGTGATCAAAATGTTTCTGATTCTCGAAGGATTAGCTGATGAAAATTCTCAGATTTGGAGAGCCGAAGGGCAACTCGTCGATCCGTGCCATCGTCGGACGGATTAATTCGTCAGCCACTCTCATTGCTGATTTAAGCTTGATCTTGTCCGAGCGCTCGCTGCCGGTCCTTGATCCAGCAGAGTCTGCAATCGTTGAGCAATGGACTATCGAAACCTACATGGCGCCGATGTTGACCGGATACATCCATTATCCGAAGCGGTTCGATCCCAAGGCGGCAGAGTGGCTCAGCTTCACGACCCCAATAGAGTTGATGTCGATCCAAGGCGGAGCGGTCAGATCAATGGATCGGTGGTACAGGCTCGGGACGCCTTCCGCGTTCGCAGAAGATTCGGTCAAAGTCTGGAGTTCCTCCGATGGCAGGTAGAGCGATCGCCGCAGCGGCCGTCGAGTCCAGGAACATTCGCCCCGAGGTCTTCAATGCAGTTCGCAGAATTCCAGCGCTTTTCTTAGCCTATTCCACGCTTCGGAAGACGTTGCGGACACAACACGCCCTGATGAACGGACACCCTGCGACCGTCGTTGTGGTGACCGGCAGCGCAGAAGTCACCGATGCTCATCGAAAGGCAGCAGAGCTCCTACTGATGGGATCGACCGACACCTGGAACCGGCGATCGCACGGGAGGGAACTGGTACATGTATTGGACCTCCCTTCGCACCGAAAAAAATCCAAAATTGCAAATCCAATTTTGGAGGAGCATGGGAAATACGACTTTATAATTGTACTTGCCCGCTCTCGCGCCGAGGTTCCGCCCGATCTGGCTATTTCGGCGGACGCGATTGTTGATTTGGCCCGCCCCAAGGTGCGACACATACACGCCGTACGTCGACTGCTTGGGCGACAGCCTTTCGATGAGGAAACTGCTACGATAGTTGCGACGCTGGATTTTCCACTGTTGGTTCCCGTCGTTTGCAAACGCCGGCTCTCGGCAGCAGAAGCGCAACATCTAATCGCAACGGCCCAGGGCGCCGCCGCGAGCGCGCCATCACTTGAAGAGCTTCCGGGATATGGAAAAGCGAAAGACTGGGCCAACACCTTCATCGCCGATCTGGGCCGAGTCAGGATCGGCGAACTGGCGTGGGTCGATATGGACCGCGGCGTCCTTCTTTATGGTCCACCAGGAACGGGTAAGACACTCTTCGCACATGCATTCGCGCAGTCCGCGGGTCTGCCTCTCATAAGCGCCTCTGTATCGCGCTGGCAATCGTATGGACATCTTGGGGACCTGCTCGGCGCGATGCGGGAGACTTTCGACCGCGCTCGCGCTCAGCAGCCAGCAATCATATTCTTGGACGAACTGGATTCGATTGGTGACAGAACCAAGTTCAGCGGCGATCACGTCAACTATTCCCGTCAGGTGGTGAACTACCTTCTCGAGTGCATTGACGGCGCGGAAGGTCGGGACCAGGTGGTGGTCGTCGCAGCAACGAATCTTCCGGAGGTCATTGATCCGGCTCTTCTGCGCAGCGGCCGTATTGAGCGGCATATAAAGGTCGACCTCCCAGGCGCCAATGAGCGGTTTGACATCCTGCGCTATCACCTTGCAATCAAAAGTTCGGATGAAGCGCTCAGGATCGCTGCAGCCGATCTCGAAGGTTGGAATGGCGCAGATCTGGAGATGTTGGCGAGGGAGGCGAAACAGCGTAGCCGCCTAAGTCAAAGAGCGGTTCAGGTGGATGACGTCATCGCCTCATTACCTCCGTTGCAGGAGCTTTCAAGTTCAAATGCCCGACGTGTCACGGTTCATGAGGCCGGCCACGCCGTGGTCGCTTGTATCCTCTCACCTGGCTGCCGCGTTACTTTGTCGTTCAAAAGGAAGTTCCGCTGGTTCCGAGAGAATGAGCTTGCACCTGGTATAATGCGATATGAGCTTTCCGGCGACGACCAACTCCTCCAGACCCGTGAAGATTTCGAGGATCTGATTTGCAGAACGCTGGCCGGCGCGGCCGCCGAGGAACACATCCTAGGGTCGAGATCAAATGGTTTCAGCGGGTCGATCGGAAGCGACCTCGAGACAGCAACGGTCATCGCCACACGCATGCTCTGCTCCTACGGTTTAGGAGGAAGCCTGCCATTCCTCTTCGAATCCCGCAGAGTGGATGCGACCCGGACCTCTGGGCTGCCCGGAGACCTCCGCAGAGAAGTTGGTCGAATCCTTGACGAACAGTATTCGAGAGCAATGGCAATCGTCGCCGAGCACACGACCAGAATTGAGGAAATCGCAGCAGAACTCATGAATCGAGGCATGCTTGGTCCTGATGACGTCGCGACGATCTTTGCTAACGGCGTAAATACCGGGGGCTCCAACAACTTACCTAATCTACGGTAGGCCGATTCTTTGCGCCGCGATTCCGTACGAGCGCGACCGCAGGCCCACGCTCCGCATTTCCTTCAACGAAGACAATGCCGTCGGCCTCCAACGCGGCTCGGACCTTATCGATCGCCTCCGCGAGGATATTGCCGTCACATCTTTCGATGCGGATTATGATTTGACGGCTGACCCCCGCGGCTACCGCAAGCTCTTCCTGGCTAAGGCCGAGCAGCGCTCGCGCAGCGCGTAGCGCGCTCATTATGTCCGACATCGAATCCATAGATTCGAACAGTCTTCAAATGGAAATCATTGTCAACAATTAAGGATTCGCGCTGAGGCGCTGGTGCAAGTTTCCAAGAATTCATGGATTCTTGCCGCGTCGTTTCAACGCCTCGCGAGGTCGACCTTGCCCGACTACACGGCGTCGAACTCGGTCATCGCTTAGTATAGATTCGGCGATGGGTTTGCGACTGGGCCTGTCCGACATTGGGCCCACTCGGCTGTTCGTTAGATGGCATCTCTGTGCCACCGTTGTCGTCGCTTCCGTCCATCGCGGCCTCAGGGGTCCGGGTTCATCCCTTTCCGGAAGATCGTGAAGGCGAGGTCCGCCGGGAAGATGTATTCGCCGATTCCATCGCGATCGAGGCCCGAAGCGTCGGCGAGTGAATGGATGAGTTGGTGCGAGAACGAGTGCAGGAGCATGTACACGAACGGCGGAAGCGTCCGCGGCATTCCCTGCCGCTCCTTGTCCTTGTAGTCGTCGAGGAACTGTCCGAAGTCCTGGTACCGTTCGAGATATGCCTGCGACAGGCCGACGCCAGTGTAAAGACGTGTCAAATCGAGAGCTTTCGGATCCGATCACCATGCGCCTTCCAACCGACGTCCTTGCGGAGATGGAGAAAATCGCGGAAATCTGCGGCCGCACCCGGCGCTGGGTGTTCGTCCGGGCGCTGAAATCGTATCTGGCCGCAGAAGGAAGAGAGATCGAAATCGACCGCGCCCGGCGAGACGTCGAAGCTGGCAACGGACATGATCTCGACGATGTCATCGACGAGCTTGAGGGCATCGTCAAAGGCGCAGCGGCGTGAAGGTCACGGTCTCTCCAGACGCATGAGAATACATCGCGACAGAAGGCAGATATCTCAGGGCGCGGCGTCCAGGAGCGGCACAGCAAATGCCACCAACCTCGGAACGTATGACGGCCGAAACCCTTCACACAAGCGGACGTGAGCCCTTGACTTAAAATGAGTGGACGACTGGGGGCCGGTTTCTGCCACTCTCCTTTAAAGGTTTGAATGCCCGAAAACAGAAATTCGCCCGGTCAACCAAGGATGCTTAGGATTGTTTTCGAGCCAGGGTTGCAGAAGTTGATGAATCGGGTCAAACAGACTTCCTAGCTCAAGAAATTAGGGGACGAGAGTTGCTTAAAGAAGAAATCGAAGAAGCTAAGCGGTCAGTCAATACCGACGCTGTGCAGATAACGATCGGGGAAGTGAGCAATATGTACACTTCGAAAGAGCTCAACATCCTCCCCGACTTCCAGCGGCTTTTCCGCTGGACCAACGATCGAAAGTCTAACTTCGTTGAATCGATACTAATCGGCATCCCAATACCTCCTGTCTTCGTCTACGAAAACGAGGATGGCACCTGGGAGCTTATCGACGGCTTGCAACGCATCTCAACGCTTCTCGAATTCATGGGCGTGCTGAAAAATCTGGAGACTGGGAAGCTGCAGCGTTCTCAACTCCAGAAGACCAAGTATCTGCCGTCCTTGCAGGGTTTATTCTGGGAGGAGAAGGCTGAGGGAGAGGTGGCGATCGACAAAGCCCTTCAGCTTTTCTTCCGACGTGCAAGGGTGGAGTTTCAGATCCTGAAGCACCCCAGCGACCCGAAAACAAAGTTCGACCTGTTCCAGCGGCTGAATCGAGGCGGTGCTTATGCGAACGAGCAAGAGGTCAGGACATGCTCGATGGTCTTGGCCAACGCTGAATTTGTGCAAGCAATCAGGAAGTTCGCCCAACGAGAGGATTTCCGGAAGGTATTTCAGATCACTCCCGAGCAGGAAGGCAATCAAAGAGATGTCGAGTACGTCGTACGATTGATCGTACACACGTTCACGGAGTTCGACCGCACACTCGATGTTCAAGAATTCTTAGATGCAGCCATCGTGGATATCCTGACAACCAAGGGACAAGACGATGTCATGAGCACCATCACATGGATGGTGGAATCGCTTTACAGGACATTTGGAGAACGTGCACTCTTCCCGCCGCCGGAAGCTGCGGGTGGTGTGGCGCCACGCTTTTCTCTCAGAGCGTTGGAAGCAATCGCAGTCGGTATCTCTCGTAACAAGGCAGCCATCACTGCGTTGGCCGATGCCGATGGCTTCCTAAAAGAAAGAATTACCTCGTTCTGGCAACAACCGCAGGTGCCAGAGATGAGTGCGTCCGGTCTCCGAGGCACTGTGCGGCTGCAGCGCACCATCCCCTTCGGCAATGATTGGTTCAAGCCAAATGACTAAACTGGACGATTTCTTCGACGAGATCGATCTTGCACGAATTCGAAGAGCCAAAGAGCTGTCAGAGGTCAAGCGAAGCTTCGGTCGGATGACTGATAGCGACATCTATGGAGTGGCTTCGAAGGCGGTCGTGGTCCTTGCGTATGCAAACTGGGAAGGCTTCTACAACGAGTGCGTGCGAACCTACATGCGGTTTCTGATCGAAAAGGGCGGCAGGATTCGTGATTCCGACTGGCTGCTTTTGGTGAGTGCCCTCCACAGTGATTTCGAGAGCATGAGGGATAGAAATCATTCGTTGGAGGCACGCCAAAAGTTCGTTGAGAACCTCAAGATTAAAATCGACTGCGGGTTCGACGCTATAGATACTAGCATTGTCGAGGCAAGATCAAACTTGGACTTCGCTCGTCTATCGCAGAACTACTCGCTGCTCAGCTTTGATCTCTCTGCGATGCAGCGGGTGAGGAACCGATTAGACAAAGAGCTAGTGGGATGGCGTCACGCGGTTGCTCATGGGGACTCCCCCGACCTCACTTCCATGGATGTCGAGACCCACATCGATTTCGCCTCATCTCTGCTAGTTATGATAGCCGATCGATTCCAATACGCGATGCTGGGGCGGGTATGATTGGCTTTTGCGAATTCTGGCAGGATATTGGCCGACGCCCGAAAAGGGGCGAAGCCGGCTTCTGTGGTCGGTTCCTGTATGTCTACTTTGGGCCGACTGCAGACGAACCCTTCGGCGGCTTCGCGCCAGAACTGGTCATCGCAAGATCGACTGCCGCGTCTGCGGCGTCACGGCAGTCGAACACGTTAAGCCACGTCCTGAAGCTGAGCCTCGCCGTTGTGCAGGAAGCAGGCTTTGTTGAAGAGCCCTAAATCGACGAGATTGGGTAGACGAATGTCCCGGATATCCGGCAGGCGCTTGCTCTCCGGATCAAACGACCGATCAATCTGTGAGATGAACCCAAGGACAACACCAGTTTTTCTGGCGAAATCTCCAAGAGCGAGGACCTGGTCCGAAAGCGCCGGTTTGCTTCGCTGCTGGTCGAGTATCTGCAGATAGTCGATCACGGCGACGGTTCCTGGCCTCGACCCCGACAAATAGCGGATGATGTATTCCGCGCTGATTTCATCCGACGTCACGATTTCCAGACCGTCGCCAACGCCGTGAGAGCCTTCATCCAAAGACTGAAGGTGTTTGCGTGCCTGCTGCTCGGTAAATTCTAACGTGAATAATACCGCTTTTCTCTCGTCTCGGGCGGCGTCGAGCAAAAGCTGAAGGCCAAGCGCGGTCTTGCCATGTCCCGGCCGACCGGCCACCAACAGCAGATCACCATCATTCAGTCGGGACAGTATTGTTTTGGACAGTGATCCCGCCGCGATTTGAGAGGAAAGCAGGCTCCATCTTGCGAACCCCTCCTCTCGCGCAATTTGATCCAGGGCTTCGTGCAGCGGGACGTTACTATTCCGAGCCATGAGCTTGGCTCGGCGTTTCAATTGGAAGATCGGGGCAGAAAGTTTCATCAAAGACCTCCATTCCGAGCCAAAACGCAACCCCTCCTTATGCGACGCCCGAACAGATGGTTCGATGATGATGCGGAATGATGTAGCAATTGCCACCAACGAAGCGGGTCTTGAGGCGTGAGTATATGACATTCGTTGCTAGGTATGTTGACGCGAACTCCTATTGAAATTCACTGCCTCAGAAGGTATATAGGAATGGTGTATTTCTATAGGAGTCTGCGATGTCCTCTACAGTTTCGGCGAATGTCGATGGCAAAACGGCGATGAAATTGAAGGCGGTGGCCTCGATGGAAAACAGGTCCATATCGAATGCGGTTTCCAGCGCAATCGCAGTATTCGTTGGGCTGCCCAAGGGTGTCCGTGATTTCCTACTCGAGTTAAACGCACAGAACGACCAGGACACTATCAACAGGCTTGGCCGTGAAATGATGGCAGCGGCGGCGCGAGTTCGCCTTGAGAAGGCAACCACCGACCTAGCATCCGAGCACCGCTTCGGGGGGACAGAAGAAGTTTCCAGCGAGATCGACATGTTGGAAGAAGCGACGGCTCTCGCCCGTGCCGCAGCACACCGGAAGTAAGACATGGATCGTCCTGTCCGAGTGCTGCTCGATGTCAACGTCTTCGTCGGCAACATAATGGCGCACGACCGTGGCCATAAAGGAACTGCAATCCAGACTCTGGTGTCGATGGTTAGCAGCCAAAAATGGGGCATAGATGACAGAGCTCAGCTAGTCATCTCGTTCGAGATGGTCGAAACCCTCGAGACGGTTCTCCGTCGGCTGCAGTTCACGGAAGACCGCATTAAGGCGTATACCAACTCCATTATCGACATCATGAAATATGGGCCAGATTCGCTCGATCCCTATCTTATTTTGGGCGGAGAAGAGCGCTTCGCCATGTCTGACGCAGAGGATGCAGGCGTGCTAGCTACAGCCTTTGGCGCCGAAGCCGACATTCTTGTTACGGACAATTTGAGGGATTTTGCAACCAAGGACGCTTCTGTCGTAGACACGCAAGTGGTCAACACTACTCATTCGGGCCAGCGAACCCTACAGGCTTTAAGATATGAGATCGGCAGTGCGGATCTCATTGTCGCGCACCCGTTCGATGTAATGCAATGGATGCGCTTGGGCTATGATTTTACGCCGGCCACCCTCTGGAACTCCATTCAAGAGCCCGGCAATGAACCTGGCCTATGATTGCGGGCAGCGTTCTCACTTTTGGAGTTCTGGTGGCACTTGCTACATAATTCCGTGATGATGATGTCACCCCGTATGTGCGATACTTCCCCGAAAGGAGGGAGGAGGCGCGGGCCAAGCCTGTGCAGCGGAAGCTAGCGGGCCTGATGATTCGTCACAAGCGTCAAAGACTGCAAAGGGCCGAAGGGAGACGCCGGTTGGCGTCTCGAATGCGCCAGAAGCAGACATCGCCATCAATTGACAATGCCCTATAGGCTGCGCTTATGGCCTCGCCAAACGCGTGTCGCGGCCATGAATTAAGAGCCCGTTGATGAAAAATCCCGCTGCTGCTTTCGTCATGGCGGCCTCAATATGGCGGACCATTGGTGGGGCATTCCGAGATTGGCGAGGGGCTTAAGGATCTTGGAGCGAGAAGCAACGCCCTGCCGTCCGTTTCTTGCGGGATCGAAGCGTCGGTGCAACGGGATGCGAAACGGCTATTTGACGAGCGGTCTGAAACTTACCAAGCCCTTTGGTTCCTCGAGAAATGGGTCGACGCCCGTCTCGTCGAGGCTGTCCGCGAGCAGGATAGCGCGAAGCAGGACAGCAACTTCTCGGCTCCCGACAACGGTAACGTGGTCGCACGCTTCTGCGGCCTCATGCGTGACGTGAAGCATCCGGGAGCCGGCCTCGTCGCGGCTTTGCATATAGGCCCCCTCGTTGCTCGAGCCGACCGGTGCCGGATGAAGCTGATTGGACCGTTCCTCCACAATCCCGTCGTGAACCGGCCTCAGCGTGACCCGAAAGCTACTGATCATATTGAGGAGCTTCCGTCCGAGCGAGACGCTCCCCATGAGCATCGATGGCAGGCGATCTCCGGCCTGCCGCTTCGTGTGGAAGTATTGCGCGGGAATACTGACGTAGGTCTTGCCGTCGAGCCGGCCGGGCTCGACCTTGTGCATTTCCTTAAGTGCGTTGCGAATAATGGAATTGGCGTTCGTCAGATCCATGATCCCCGAAGCTCGCGGAAACACAGGGTCCAGGCGTCTGAGCCCAAGGGTCGTCATCTGTCCAAGGAGATTCAATTGCTCGCCGCTGATCGTCCCGTGGTTTGGCGTCGCGAGGGTCACTATCCTCGCCACCATCGGAAGATTCCGGCGCAGCACGGCAAGGCGTGCGACGAGGCCCCCCATGCTGTGTCCCACGATGTCGACGCGTCGCTTTCCAAACGCCCTACGCTCGATGGCCTCCGCAAGATGGTCTGCGCTCGTAGCGAGCGATTGACGGTAATCGTAGTCGAATGTCCAGAGGTCAAAGGGACTCATCACATCGAGCGCCTGAATGGTGGGTAGCATCTGACCGAAGGTTCGCGAATCCGATAGTATACCGTGCACGAATATCACGACATGATCGTTTGTCGCGATAATCGGTTGGTCGGGCCATCTTCCAAGACGAGGACGTGTCGCCACTAGAATTCCCCCTTGATGAGGAAGACGTCGACGATTTGAATGTCCATACGCATCTCGGGAAGGCTGATCCGGACAGTGCATCGGCCGCCGTGTGATGCTTCGTTCGAATAGCGGTCGAATGGCCATGCCATCGCTGTGCTTACCGATGCGAAGGCAGGAAGAATCGAGGAGCCATCCGGTCCATGGCCGACGACGACCGCGGTCAGGCTTGCTGGGCTGACGTTCGACCGCATCACCGGGAGCGGCAGCGAGACATGGAAGAATTCTTGCTTGTATGACCCCATAGGCTTTGAGGACGCGCTCGCGCCCTTTCTGACGGTGATTCCGAGCTGACCTCCGATTACCTCGTTACCAGGAGCCAGTACGACGGGTTCCAGGAAGCCGTCGCCTGGTGATAGCTCAGACGTTTTCTCCAAAGCCCATTTGAACGCCAGGTTCCAGTCACGGCTGGCGTCTTCACCGAAGATCATTGGAGGCATACGGTACTCGCCGCTACCGAGATAGGTCGAAACGATGGGGACGACGCGTGCTTCAGTGAATTGCGAGGCGGAGTAGTCGGTTTGATCAAGAAGTTCGACCAGAGGTTCCAAACCAAAAAATTCTACCGCGCGTCGCCAGACGGAGGGGGACACTCGTAGTGCCGTCCCCGCGAAGCGGTACCAAGTTCGTCGCAAAGCAATCGTTCGCTGCGGCTCGGTCATCTCTTTGAGGCGACGAACGCCCGTGGCCACCAGTTCGGTGGCGGGCGACGACTTCCCAGGGCCGCCGTGAGGAACCGTTGGCACTCGCCGAGAGTACGCCTGGAGAACGTCGATCGCGGCGTCAACATAGATTAGTACTGCAGATGATTCCGAGTCGAAGGACGCGCGAGGCGACTCTTCGAACCGAGGATTGGGCAGCAGGTCGAGGTCACCCCGTAAGGCTCTTTCGAGTAGTTCGTCCTTTTCAACCGGATCGAAAAGACGCTGGGTTCCAATCCTGAATTGTCGTAATGGAACGGCGACGTTGTATTTTCCGAGACTGTCGAGAGCGGCAAGCCCTTCACGGTCGACGATCGACCACCGGAACCACGGAGCCAGAGGCATCTCCTCGATTATTGCCTGCGCGAACTTCGGGTTAAGAGACGGCGGGCCGGTGTGTCCGACGTCGATGTCGGCTACATGCTCGGCGAGTTCGAACAAGTTCTTCGCAGGTGCGCCGGCGGCTTCGAACAGCAGCGCCCGCGTAGCGACCGAGCCGAACAGAACCACATCGACGTCGAGGCGCTTGCCTACGCGAGCGAGCGGCTTAAGGACCGGCGAGTCCTGTAATACTCTCAATGACATTTTGGAATCTCCCCGGCGCACGATCGGTCCAACAGACCGCACGTTCAAGTGGAAAATGGCATAGAGGCTGCTACTCGCCCCCGAAACAGGACGCTTCGATGTTAATGTTCGGCAAGACGCCCAGCGCTGTCCACTCGTTGGTCATCGAGGGGTCCCCGATGTCAGCCTTCGAGACGAAGTTCGACTTCGTCGATTACGACGCTGCCCGTCTCCCCGATCGCCCCCCTGACATCGGCCGGAAGGGCGAGCGAGGCCCTGAACGTAGCCTTCCTGCCTTCGAATGTGAAGAAGCCGGTGCTGATCAGAAGGTTTGCCCGGCCGAAAAAACCGAGACCCGTCTTCTACGTCGATGCTGCTGGGGTCAACCTCAACGGCCACAACCGTCGGATCATCAAGACAATCTTCCCACGTTCCCCCAGGCTGGGAAGTGGCGTGGATCCATCCGCCGTATCGTAGCGGCAATGGCCGAGCTCACGCATTCTTCCGTCATGCGACCTCCTGAGACCTTGTAGCCATCTGATCGCATCGATGCATGGCTAACTTCGAAATATTTCGACAGGCAGCCGCTCCGAAAGCTGCCTCTCGCGTGAACGTTGGCGAGGTTGTGAGGATATTCGAAGGTACCGATGTCCTCCAGCTCTCAGAAGGTGTCGATCCCTTCAAGTCCCGCGCTGTTTTCCAAGAACTGAAAAGGCGCGAACGAAAGTTCATGTCGTCCTCGTGATCGCTGGTCGCGTCTGCCTTTCTCTACCCCTAAGCACGCGGTTCCTCCGAGGCGACAACCGCGTGCTCCGAGCTCGTCAGTCTTGTAGATGCCATTCGTGTGGACACTGGTTTCGAAGGCCATTGCTATCAGTTGATCGTGCCTTCGAGGCCGCTCTTCTACGGGATCATCTTGGGGTCGAGGTCGAGGATCGTCACGACGCCCTCGCCCCGAATTCTGAGCGACTGCTCGGTTATCACGTACTTCTCGGCCGACCAGTTGTCGAACCAAGCGTCCGCGCCGATCTTCCTGGGAAATCCCTCGTCCTTCGAATCCGGATTGTGCAGAAGTTCGAAAGCGAAGCTCTCCACGTCGAGATCGTCCCTAGGACGCCAGTAGCCTGGGATGCCCGCCGCGAGCTTGTGCCACTTCCGTCCGCCCGTACCGTGGCTGATCATGATGACAGTCGGGTAGTTGCCGCTGTCGATCATTCGGATAAGTGTCGCCGTGAGGCTAGTATTGAAGACGCCGGCCACCGCCTTGAGGGCCTTCAGGTCCAGTCGGCGATGCTGCCGGCATTCAGTCTTGAACATCGCCAGCGGCATCAGGAGGTTAGCGGCATAGAAGTCGGCCGCCCGCTCCTGTTCGTTCTTGTTGGAAAACTTGCCGATGTCGCTCGACCGGCATGCGATGGTTTCTCCGCGGTGCTGGGCCCAATGGCCAAGCTCGTGGGCGATCGAGAACCGTTCCCGCTGCGGCATCCCGCCAGGCACGACCGATATGATGCCCTTATTGCCACGCCCAGTGATCATCGCCTCGCAGCAGTTGAGGCAGCGGCGCTTGATGCGGAGACCGACGTAGTAGGCTATCGCCTCGACGTCGATGTCTCGAGGCTCGGTGATCCCGAGTGATCGAAGCAGGGCGTCAGGCGACAGATTTTTCGGCAGGGGATCAATCCTCGGCATCGTCGTCGCCTTCGAGTTCCGCCAGGTCCTCCAATATCGCGTCGAGATCCCCGTCCATGGAGCCGTCGCCAAAACGGGCCGCCAGAGTCAGGCCTGCCGTCGTATCGCCTGCTTTTGCTCGCTCGTATAACCTTCGCGCCTTTTCGATATCCAGACTGGTCACCTTTCCAGACATATTGCTGGAAAAGGCGCCCGCACGAGCGCGCTCGAGACGAGACTTGGCAAGCTTGAGTTCTGCCTGCTCGACTGCGTCGCTGAAGATCTTGAGATCGTCCTCGTCCTCGGCGCCGACAGGCGTATCGTCCGACAGGATGAATTCCATGAGGTTATCGAGAGCGTCCTTTTTCGTGTCGCTCATCACGATGTTCCTTCCTTTTTGCCGTATTCGGCAGCGAGTTTCTTAAGCTCGCGCGTCAACCGGGTGCGCAGCGCCTCAAGGCGCTTGGCGTCGACGCCGATCAACTCCTGCAGTTTCTCTCCGATCAGTTCCTCGCGAAGGCCGAGCAGCAGCAGCTCCATTTCCTCGTCTCCGGCGAAACGTGCCTCGATCTTTGACAGAGCCTCCTCGCCCATCGCTTTACGGGCCTGTTCGTCCTCGTCTTCCTCGAGGGCAACAGTGTCCAGATGCTCGGACGTGGCGATAGACGAGCCCTCGTTGCGGCGCACGAGTTTTCTCTCCTCCGGGAGAAAGTCGCCGTCACTTGCGAGGCTGCGCAGCACGCCAGCAAGAAACTGATGGAAGGTCCTGTCCTTCCGCCACTTGCGCCGGCCGTCGGCGATCCTGACGTAGGCTTCGCTTATGAGTTCCTGGGGCGTGGCGAACCCAGTCCCGGCCAGGCCGATCCGAGCCACCCCCACCAGGTTGCGCTGCTCCTCCCTCGAGAGTGCGCGGAACGCTTCGATGGCTTCGTCCGCGGTGTAGTGTTTTTCGACAGGTCGATGCACCTGCTCCTCCTCTTTTCCATATCCACGCTCCGAGTCCTCCTTCTCTCTGGCACTGAGTTTGCGCGCGAGAACGCGGATTCCGACAAAGTTTTTTTCATGTCGGAATCGACGAGTGGTGCGCGCAAATGTGGTGGACGAGATGTCCATCCGAACAACAGGACGCATCACAATGACTATCGAACATCACGAACCGCCCCCCGACAAGAAGACCACTATCGAAATCGCGGGGCTCGACCTCAACTTCCACGACTTTCCTTCGGATACGACGACGCCCACGGGTGGCAAGATCGCGAAGGTGTTCGGGTTCACCCCGGAGCAGCCTGCGTATGTCTTCCAGTGGCGCGACGATGGCGATCTCGAGGAACTGCGCACCCAGGAAGAGGCAGACCTGGACAAGGGCCGCAAGTTCATCGTAGCGGAAGCCGACGGCACCAACCGCATTAGCATCGAAGGCGAAGGACTCGACTGGCCTGCGGATACGATCTCCGGTTCGATCATCCGGAAGCTGGGAAGGATTCCCGCCGATCGCGCGATCTATCTCGAACGGACGAACGAGCCCGACCACGCGGTCGCAGACGCCGACGTCGTGAAGATCAAGGCTTCCGGCGTCGAACGCTTCCGCAGCGGCAAGCCCGAGGTCTGGGAACTGAACGTCCAGGGCAGGAAGATCACCTCGCTGACGCACGTGATCTCTGTCGTCGACGCTCTGACGCGCACCGGCTTCGATCCCGACGCCTGGATCATCATCCTGAAGGTCGCCGGACAGCCGAAGCGTCAGCTCTCCGTCGGTGACGACATCGATCTTCGCACGCCGGGCATCGAGAAGGTCCGCCTGACGGCAAAGGACGTGAACAACGGGGCGGCGCGCCACGCGCCTCTTCGCGACTTCGCTCTCCTGGAGCCGGACGAATCCTATCTGGACGATCTCGGTCTCCAGTGGGAGACCCGCGTCAGTGACGGGAACAGGTGGCTTGTCATCAACGACTTCCCGCTTCCCGACGCGTACACGGCCGGCAGCACGACCCTCGCACTGTTGGTGCCGCCCACCTACCCTCAGGCCGAGATCGACATGTTCTACTGCTATCCGCCGGTCGTCCGGTCGTCCGGCGCGTCTATCCCGAACACGGAGGCGACCCAGGCGATCGGCGGCCTGAATTTTCAGCGCTGGTCGAGGCATCGCGGCGCGATCGTTCCCTGGAACCCGCTCCGCGACAACGTGGTGACGCACCTCGCCCTTGTCGAATCCGCGCTCGTCAGGGAGGTCGGCGAATGAAGCCCGAACGCACTCTCGCCATGGCCGGCGTCACCCATGCTGCCCTTCATGCCCACCTGATGGCCGACGGGAACGAGGCAGCGGCTATTCTGATCTGCGCGCCGTCCCCCGGTCCGCGCCAGCGCCTGGTTGTCCGCGATACCATCCTCGTCCCGTACGAAGCCTGTCCGGTACGAAAGCCGGACGCTATCGTATGGCCAGGGAGCTTTATCGAGGACGCGATCGACGTCGCAGAGCCGGAGGAGCTCGTCATCATCCTGCTGCATTCCCATCCAGTCGGCTGGCTCGAATTCTCCCGCGTCGACGACGAGAGCGACGCGAGAGTGATCCCCGGCCTGTTGGAAGCGTTCGGGACCAGCCACGGGTCGGCGATCATGACGCCCGACGGTGCGATCCGCGCGCGGCTTTATCGTCCCGACATGACGTCTCGGCCGGTAGACCTCGTAACGGTCGCGGGCGACGACATCCGCCACTGGTGGAACGACGTCGTCGACGGGATTCCGGCAGGCCGCCCCCTCGCTTTCACCGGGGCGATGACGGCTGAACTGTCTCGGCTGTCCGCCGCGGTCGTCGGCGTTTCCGGTACCGGCTCGATCGCTGCCGAGCAGGTCGCTCGTCTCGGTTTCGGCTCCGTCACGCTCGTCGATCCCGACAGGATCGAGCGGAAGAATCTCAACCGAATCCTGAACTCGACGTCGGAAGACGCTGATCAGGCGGCACCGAAAGTGGAAATGTTCGCGGATACGGTTAGCCGTCATCGCGGCGACGGCGTCGCCTTCGGAATTTTCGATACCCTGGGCACGCGCGAGGCTATCGAAGCAGTCGGCCAGTGCGACGTCCTGTTCTGCTGCGTCGACAGCAAGGAAGGCCGCATGTACGCCGACCTCCTCGCCTCGGCCTTCCTGCTGCCGCTGTTTGACGTTGGCGTGACGATCCCTACGTTCACCAACGAGGGAAAGGTCGCGATCGCCGATGTCAGCGGCAGGATCGACTACGTGCAGCCGGGCGGATCGACGCTCTCAGATCGTGGAGTCTACACACCGGAGGGTCTGCGTGCCGAGCATCTCCAGCGGTCGAATCCTGCCGCATATCAGGACGAGCTCGCCGCCGGCTACATCAAGGGAATCCTTGAAGAGGCGCCTTCAGTCATCACGCTCAACATGCGGGCGGCATCCGCCTTGATGAACGAGTTCGTTGCGCGCGCCTTCCCCTATCGGCAGGAAGCGAACAGGAACTACGCGAGGACGGAATTCAGTCTCGCCGCCTGCGACGAGGAGCACTACTCGGAAGACGACTTCGAGAAGAAGGACAACCCGGTTCTTGGGCGCGGCGCCGCCGAACCGTTGCTCGGCATGCCGCAGTTCCGTCTGGTAAGGAAGGGCACGGCATGACGTTCATATCCTGGTTTCGCCGGCTGTGGGACCGATACGGTCCGGCCCGACGTCGTCTCGTCGTCGAAGGCAACGGTCTTCCGGAGGCGCTGCCTCGCCGCGATCTCGTCCTGCTGCGCGAAGACGGCGACGACTGGAGCGTGGGCATGCGGTGCCCATGTGGCTGCGGCGAAAAAATCGAGCTGATGGTGATCGAAGAAGCTAGGCCAAGGTGGGACGTCGCCGTCGACGAGCGAAGCCGGCCGACGCTTCATCCGTCAGTATGGCGGAAAACCGGCTGCAAGTCTCATTTCTGGCTACGGAAAGGCCGGATCCATTGGTGCAAATGATCCGAGGCCCAAGCGACTTGCCATGGTGGGGACCGCAGCTTTAGTGCGTTGAATCCTAGCTGCTTTCTTCCCATTTATGGCGAACGGCGAAGCGTAGCTCGCCCGGCGCAGTGAAACCGTGTCATTCGACAAGCCATCCGCCTCGATGGCTTGTTCGATCCAGATCAAGACGATCCTGAACACCACAAAAGGCGTGACGGTGAGCCTGTCCGTCGTCGAGCGTCTGGCCCAGAGTCCTACACCCGCGTTCATCTACATCATCAGGCTCGACGACCAGCGCAAGCCCTTCCAGATCAGGGCCTTCCACCGCTCGGAAAGATTTTGAAGCGCTTGCGCAAGGAATTCTCGAATGGGACGACCGACCTGCACAACAAGTCGCTCAACTTTACGATTAGGGAGGCGACGACGATCGGCCTTTCCGGAGACGACCTTGCCCGATACCTCGAGCGAGAAATCGGTCCGGATATGGACGAGTACGCGAAGCGAAAAGGCGCTCAAAAACGGGACCTCGGATATGAAAGCGGAAATCGTACCAAGGTAACGGGCTCGTTCCAGGCCGGAGGCATCAACGAATTTGTCGACGGACTGCTCGGCTTGAAGCCGCTCTCTGTCGCGAAGTTGAAGGCGGAAGACGAGAGGTTCGGTATCGCCCTGCCCCATCCGTCATTCCCGAAGTTCCAGCCCGGCATAATGGCGCACCTGACCCCGACGCCTACTTCGAGCTGCGTGCTGGTGCTGGGTGCGCCCGATGACGGCGCCGAAACACGCTGCGACGTCATCTTTCTCGAAGATTGTCAGTCTCGGCATGGCGATCGGCCGCTAAGGCACGGACTACGAGGTCGCCAGTGTCATTGTTTATCTCGCCTGCCCTGAGGCCGCCTTCGTCACCGGCGCTGACATCGTCGCCGACGGTTCACCGCCTGATCATCCTCGAGAGATCGAATGCGAGCGACGTTCCGTGCCAGGGCATCGGCATGATCGTTGCCAAGGATTCCAGAATGGCCTTTGCACAGCTCGACTTCTACAATCGAGTTGTTCTGCAGCAGGGCGTCGAGCTGTTGCCAGAGATGCGCATCCGGGATCGATCGCCGCCTGGCTCGCAGGTTCGGATCGATCCGTTTCCAACCGTTGTTTCGCCAGATGGCCCTCCATCGGCGGCATCCCTCGACGACATGGTTAGAGTCCGTCCAGACGGTGACCGCCCGCCCCGCTGCTTCCGCTTCGATCCACGACAGGGCCTTCACGGCGGCCAATACTTCGAACGTGTTATTGGAAAGGCCGGTGTCGAAACCGCTAGCTGCATGCATCCGTTGGTCGCCATCTAGCGCTACGACCGCCCATCCTCCGGTCAGGGAGGCGGCATCGAAGGAGCCATCAGCGTCGATGTGGAGCGTGTCGGGCATGAGAATCCTATCTTCGATCCAGGATTGTTCCCTGCGAGAGCACAATCATTGGCCTGATATTAACTACTGGCCCAGTAGCCTACACCCGCATCAGAGCAACGTTTCGCTCGTTGCGCCTCGGACAAGCACAGGCGAAACCTCGGCGATCAATCAAGGCACGACATTGCCCAGACTCTATCAACGTACCTTGCTTGGCCTTCTCTCGAATCCTTTCGGAAGCACGGTTCGGGCGGTGGAACTTGACGGGCACCACCTGACATTCACCCAGCGGGGCCGAACGACGTCGGTATCTCTCGCCAGCGTCACATCTTCCCCAATCCTGCGGAAAAGAGTTTTTGGGACAACGCTGGTTATTCCCGTGATGGGAGGTAACGACGTCGTCTTGCGTGGCGCCCAACATTCCCGCGCCGTCGACTTCTCGAACGAGGTCGAGACCGCCTGGACGGACTACAACGTCTCGGCTCTCTCCAGTGAGGCGGATCGGTTCTTCCGGCTGCATTCTGTAATATTCGGGCTGCTCTCTCCCGACCGCTACCCCGCGGCCTGCAGTCTTACATCTGTACTGGAAGACGCGAGGTCCCTCGATGCGACCTTGTTGTCGAGGCTGCAGCCGCACGCTATCGGAAGGGAAGCGGCCGATATCGTCGCCTTCGTAAGGAAGTTCGTCGCCGATCCCCGCACAGCGCGAGCCTTTGCGGTCTCAAAGTTCGTCGAAGCCGAGCTTGAAACCTGGAAGGACTTCTTCGACACCATCGAAAGCAAGCCGCTGACACCGGAACAGCGGCTCTCCGTTGTCGTCGACGAGGACGCGACCTTGGTCCTTGCGGGTGCCGGTTCCGGAAAGACGAGCGTGATAACCGCCAAGGCCTCCTATCTCGCAAAGGCCGGCATCCGTCAGCCTGAGGAAATCCTGCTACTGGCGTTTGCGAAGAACGCCGCCGAGGAGATGTCGGAGCGGGTCGAGGCGCGATCTGGCGTGCCGTTGGTGGCGCGGACTTTCCACGCGCTCGCGTACGACATCATCGGAGAGGTCGAAGGATCGAAGCCTGCTCTTGCCAATCACGCGACCGACGATGCTGCCTTCATCGACACCATCAAACAGATTTTGAAGGATCTCGTGCGGAGCCATCCCGAGATCGCCAAAGCGATCATCAAATGGTTCGCCCATTTCCTGGTAGAGACCAAGACAGAGTGGGATTTCAAGACCAAGCACGACTACTACATGCACATCGAGAAGCAGGATCTGCGTACCCTCCAGGGTGAAAAGGTCAAAAGCTACGAAGAGCTGCAGATCGCGAACTGGCTCTACGAGAACGGCGTCGAATACGAATACGAGCCACTTTACGAACACAAGGTTTCCGGCGGTGGTCTCCGGGATTATTGCCCCGACTTCCGCCTCACTGAAAGCGGCGTCTACGTTGAGCACTTTGGCGTGAGACGCCAGACGGCATCCGACGGCGTTGAACGGCTGATGACGGCGCCCTTCGTCGATCGCGAGAAGTATCTCGCCGGCATGGAGTGGAAGCGCGAGATCCACGCTACGCACGAGACGACGCTCATCGAGACCTACAGCTACGAGCGGCAGGAAGGACGCCTGCTGACCGCCTTGGCGGAGAAGCTCCAGCATCATGTGACGCTCAAGCCCCGCCCGGTCGAGGAGATCTTCGACCGGGTCGTCGAACTGAGTCAGGTCGACACCTTCTCGCAGTTACTCGGCACTTTCCTTCGCAAGTACAAGAGCGGCGGCTACGCGATTGCCGGCTGCGCAGCGAAAGCGGAGAGGTTAAAGCAGGGCGCTCGCGCGGAAGCCTTCCTTTCGGTCTTCGCACCGGTGTTCGAAGAATACGAGAAGCGCTTGAAGGGACGCATCGATTTCGAAGACATGATCCTGAGGGCCGCGCAATATGCGGAGGCCCGCCAATATCACAGCCCGTTCCGTCACATCCTGGTCGACGAGTTCCAGGACATCTCGCAGAGCCGGGCCAGACTGGTGAAGGCATTGAAGGCCCAACATCCAGACGTCCGCATCTTCGCCGTCGGTGACGACTGGCAGTCGATCTTCCGTTTTGCGGGATCCGACATCCATCTGATGCGCCACTTCGGCGACGAGTTCGGTGGAAGCTTCGACGGAGAGACCGGCGTGCATCGCACGGTCGATCTAGGACGCACCTTCCGATCCGTAGACCAGCGTTCGCAGCAAGGACCTTCGTCCTCAAGAACCCGGCGCAGATCGAGAAGCAGATCGTTCCCGCTGGGACGGCGACTGAGCCGTCGATCAAGATAGTTACGGCAGCAGCGGGTGACGATGGGCGAAAGCTCTTCGAGATCCTTGCGTCGATTTCAACCGGCTGCGGCGTCGCGGACACGGCCAGCGTACTGCTGCTAGGGCGCTATAGGTTTCTCGAACCCGACATGCGGGATGTTCAGCGACGCTTTCCGCGATTGCGCATCAGCTTCAAGACGATCCATGCCTCGAAAGGACTCGAAGCCGACCACGTTGTTCTTCTGAAGGCCGACAGCGGTCGCATGGGGTTTCCCTCGGAGACCGTCGACGACGCCCTGCTCTCCCTTGTCTCGCCCGAAGAGGAATCTTTCGAGAACGCTGAGGAGCGGCGCGTGATGTACGTCGCGATGACGCGGGCGCGCCGGACCCTGACCATCCTTGCCTCAGTTTCGCGTCCTTCGTCCTTCGTGACCGAATTGCGAAACGACCCCGCGTACGGCGTTGGGGCGGCGTCGTCGGGACCTGAGAAGACGCAAGAGTGCGGAGAGTGCGGTGGACGGTTGCTTGTCGCGCGGGGCCAAGATGATCGCATGTGGTATCGTTGCGAGCATGTGCAGCACTGCGACAACGTGCTACCAGCATGCCAAGCCTGCGGCACCGCCCTGCCCCGGCCGAAAGTCGGGTCACAGGAGGTTTCATGTGGATGTGGGGCGAATGCCCCGAAATGCCCGCAATGCAAAGACGGCTGGTTCGTGGAGCGAAGCGGCCGGTATGGTCCGTTCCTGAGTTGCGTCCGTTATCCATCTTGTGACGGAAAGGCTAGGAGCAACACCGTAAAGCAAAAAAGAGATACCTCCGTGCGCTCAGCGTAACCTTCGAGGAGGCGATTCGGACTTCGCGTTTCTCCCTGCAGCCATATGAGCCGGCTCTAACCAATTGCGGCACAGTTTTCTTAGAGACTAAGCAGACTTGCGGGCTACTATCCGGCCGGCTCGTCTTCTTCTGCGCCACCAAAAATATCGAGAAGGAGTTCGGGATTCGAGCCCTCTCCGCGCAGCTCTTCAAGCGTCTGCTCGAGGATACGACCGTATTTGGCGAGGGGCTTTGCCCTACTTCTGTGGGCGAGATCATCGAGCGTTGCTTCGACAGCCTGACCAAGACGATCTGCCATGGGGTCCTGGCCGATGACGAGTGCGAATGGCTCGCGGAGCCGATAACGCAGCAGACCGACCAGAAGAAGCGGAGCATACTGGAAACGGGTATATGTCGAGCCCAGATTTTCCTTGAACTCTCGAAGGACGCGCTTCGCAATCCGCTCTGCTTCGGTCCTGTTGACAAGCCGTGGGGCGATCTCGGAACGCGACAGGAGAAACGCCATCGCAGCCGTTTCCCTCTGCCATTTCCACGTATCTATTGTCCTCGAAAGCATCGTGCGGATGGCTTGAAGCTCGACGACCTCGCCGCTGGCGATACGACCCAGTCCCTGGTACGCTAGTTTCCAGTGGCTGCCCATCTTGAAGATCGGGTGACCTCCTCGCTCCTCCTGATCCCACGCATCTAACAGCCAGGCGGAGACCTGCTCGGGGCAGCGTCGGAAGAGCCAAGTCAAGAACCTGAGGGAATCCGTTCCGTCCTGGCACTGATCGATCTTGTGGCGGACATCCTCCACCGCTCGCAGGATAAGCGTGTCCAGTTGAGCGACAGCCTCCTGCCCGATTCCGGGAGGAATCTCGCCGTCGCTGGAGATCGCGTAACGCCCGCCAGGCCTCGCTGCCAAGCGTTTTGCCAACGCCGTCCAGTCTACCGCGCTCGCCGTGACATTTTTTGACAGCAGCTTAAGAAGTCCGTCGCCGCGCGGATTGTCGTTCCAGGAATCTGGCCCGCACGGTAGCACGAGACGTCCGGGAACCGTTGGCTGCGATCTCTTGAACCCGTCGAGGAGATCCTCCCATCGGGTCGATAGCTCCGCAGCGCCGTCCCAGTCGATTTGGAACTGATTGCCGAGCTTCTGCGCGTGTACGAGGATCTTGGCACGGCCAGACGCCGGGCTCTGCTCCACCCATAGATCGACGGGGGTCGCTTCATTAACTTTCGTACCGATGACGACTTCGGCTTTTCGAGGAAGGTCCGCAGTTTCCTTGCGTAGGAAGATCGAAAACCGGTCCTGGCCCGCCTGAATTGCCAGACGCGCGGGCAACGGACTTCGATAGACTGACCCGGCTGGCAGCGTAGCTTCGGGGTCGATGAGATCAAAGTTCTCCGCTGCGTCGCGGCGCTGAACGATTGTCGAAATCTGCGGTAGAAAGTCGAAATACACCGGCTCGCGTCTGCTAAGGCGTCGAGCCGCCGTCAACGCTCCCTGTGCGACCGCGGTCGCGGTCAAACGCAGCGGCGATCTTCCCACGGCGTTAGCCGCACGTGCAAAGAGACCGTCGCTCAGTGCGCCCTCGGTCAGAGTCTCGAACAGTACGACGTCGCATCGTTGAAATTCTTGCCACATATCGGGAGCTGCCGGGAGACTGCCGACGGGCATTTCCAATGGCGGATCCAGAATTTCCCAGGATCCGTTCTTCAAACGGAGCACTTCAGGGGAAGCCCCTAGGCCTACGGTAAGACGACCGTGCGCGTGAGCCCATTCCAGATGCTCATATCTATCGCTCTGCGAGGCGCTCAGCACCGCTTCCCTGGCTCGAAGAGCAAGACCGTCGTATCCAAGTTCCGAAGCCATCAGCTTTCCCACCGCCCGTCGTTCGGGCGCCAGAAGGGACTGACCACGGCTGTTCTCCCGGCGGATACGAAGCTTCTGGACAGTGAAGCCGTCGGCGACGTGACTGACGATCCCCACCAATTGCCCATGCTCGATCGCCCCTAGCTCAATGGCGTGCAACGCGGCTAGCACCGAGCGCCACACCAGCAGCGGAGTGGCATTTCGCGCCTTTCGCAATGCGGCAAGCAATCGCTCCTGCTGCAGCTCGCTGACGCCTGGATGATCGTCCAGGCTGCCGACGCCGAAGTCTGCTTGTGGTGCCATGCCTCTGAACGCTGCCGACAACTGCTCGACGGACCCCTCGCCGGAAATAAGGCTTCGCACCCTCACACGTTTGCCGGCTTCGCCCACGTTTCCCCAGCCGTCTCCAAGACCGTGCGGAGCAAGCGCTCCCTGCGCGCCCCCGACGAAGCCTGAATTGGCCTTTGCACCAGTCAGAACCACAACACCGTTCAGACCGCCGTCCACGATCGACGACGGCACCTCCCGCTCTTCGCCGTCGGCCAGCACCACCCAGTTCCGCGCCGCGGAGTCGCGCCAGCCATTCAAATCAAAGCCGGTGAGCTTCTTCATGGTCCAGCTCTATAAATCTCGCTGCGCGCGAACGCTCTGATCGCTTCCAGTCCGCTTCGAAGACCATCGCCGAACGCTTCGAATGCAATTGCGTCTACATGGGTCCGCGGGCCGGTAGCGGAGTGCTTCTCGAATTGTCCATGGGACGGCGTAAGGATTAGTCCGTTACGAAGAACTTCCGTCTGTCCGAACGGTTGAATGTCAGCCAGGCGATCGTTTGCGCGAAGGACGGCTTCCGAGAGATCAAATCTTTCCATCGTGTGTGGGGTCCACACCGCCACCCGCCTTGGCAGCTCCACTCGCGAGATGTCAGTGATGCGCAGCGAGACGTGAGCTCGCGCCAGTGCTAGAAGCGTGCCGGGCGCTTCGGGCCGGGCCTGGACCTCGACGATGCGCCCGGTGTTCTTGAGCCAGAACACCGCTATAGGACGGTCCTGCTCGAACCATCGGCCCAGCGACGCCTCCGCGCGCCAAACTATCGGCGACTGCGCGACGAGTTCGGACTCCTCAAGCTCGTCGATGGCAAGTACCATGGCGAGGACTGCGAAATCCGTCCATGTCTCGGCCTGCCACGCCCATAGGTCGTCGAGCACCTTGTCCTCTTCCAGCAACCGCCGCCAGGCCTCGTGAATGGCCCGATAGCCGGAATCCTGCATGAGGACGTAATTCGGAACGATTCCGGTGTCGGCGACGCGGACTTCGAGTTCCGCGAGCATGCGGGCGAACGTCTTGCAGAAACGGCCGAACGCGTCGACTTCCATATAACGTTTGCTTGCCTTGGCGCGGGGATGCTCCTGCATCCATTCTCTGGCGACGTCCGAAGCGAGGCGGACATACGCATGAAGAACGCGATTTTCCGGCGTGTCGAAGTTCTCCCTTCGAACGGTTGCGAGAATTCGCTGGCTGGCCCCCGCTCTTTCGGCGATGTTACGGCCAGGCTGGCGCACCAGCCAGCGCATCGACGCCCTATCCATCTCCTGTACGCGGTCGAGCGGAACGAGCTCGCGGGTCCGCCGAAGCACCCGACGAATGCGCGGCTCGAGTGCCTTCAGTGTCGGAAGCACGTCCTCGGCCTGACGGACGATTTCCGCCATTCGTGGATCTTCTTCATTTTCGGCGCGCTCCCACGCGAGCCGCAATCGTGACCAGACGTCGATCGGGTCCTCCAACGCCTCCCCGAGTTCCTGCACACGCGCAAGAACTTCGTTCATCCTGCGAAGCAGCTCGCGCGCCCTGACTTCTTCCGGCGTCTCATGCTCTTTCGCCGTTCGCGGACGAACTGGAAATCCCTGTCGGAGAGGATTGAGCGCGTAGCCTCCCTTGGGATAGGGATGCAGAATCAGCTCGCGCACGCCGTCGCGCAACTGTGTGCGCATCAGGCGGGCATGCCCGCCCCTGCGCGGAGCGTCGCCTGCGATTTCGCTAACCAGGCAATCGCTGGGTCCGAAGCTTTCCAACCCTGAACGATCCCACGGACGAGCCAGATGCAGCATCAGCGGCTGACCCCATTCCAAACGAACTGACCGGCGCTATCCCGCGCGGCCTGGATCGAGGTCTCGATAGCCTGCGCAAGCGCGTCGTCCTGCAGATCGTCAGACACGAAGGACTTGAGCTTGCCGAAAGCAAAGTCGTTGGCGTCTACCTCCAATCCTCGCAGCTTGGGTAAAAGACGCATCTCGATCTGGTCTGCAAGAGGAATGCGAACGTCGCCGCCGCGGCCAGGATAATTGGAGACATAGGCCATGATAGCACGGCCGAGACGGTGCCCGAAGGGCCGCTTGAAGTCCGTCATGACTTCGACCATGCGCTCGATACGTGATGTAACCGCTGCGTCACCTTCAACATTGGAAACCGACCGGACCCAGCTTCGCCAACGCCTGGCCGACAGTGCCTCGGGCTCCGGCGACTTCCCTGACGGGGTGCTCGTATGAATTCGCTTCGGGGCCGCGAACCTGATGACGTTGGCCCGGTCGACGACCTTGTCCGACAGGGATTGCGTGCTCTCGTCTTCGTTCATCGTGCCCGCAAACAGCAGATTGTATCCGGGGAAGATGCGTGGCGGATTCTTGCCGCGCGGCATCGGGATCTCGAGTTCGATTTCCGCATCCTTGCGGAGCGACCGTTCGCCCGTCCTGTCGCTGCTCGGCCGGCTTTCCAACCGGCTTAGGAAGTCCGAGAAATAGTATTCGATGCGGGCGAGATTCATTTCGTCCAGAAGGACCATCATCATCCGGTCCTGGAATTCACTCTTGGTATTGTTTATGGTGTCAAGCTGGTAGAGTGCGCGAGCCATATCAGTCGGACGGAACCGCTTTTCGATGTAGTTGTAGAACCCCATCAGATCCTGCGGGCTATCCCATCTGGGTTGTACGGGCACCTGTAGGAAGCCGATCCCCATCGCGGCGGCGTATTGTCTCGGAAGCTGGCTTTTGCCCGTGCCGGAAATCCCTGCTAGGACGGCCATCTGCGTGGTCTCGTTCGTCTTCATCGCGGTATGGAACGCCATGACGGTGCGGTCGGGGTATTGCAACCCGTTTTCGCTAAGACGTCGCTTGACGCGGGTGATGGCTTCGTCCTCGTTCTCGCCCGCTCGTTCGGGCCAGATCTTCATGTGCTCGAGCACCGGCGGAAGAGCGATCAGCTCCTTGATGCGGTCGTCGTCATCTTCTCCGCCGGAGCCAGAACCTGCCGCCTCGCCGATGTTATCCTCAAGCCTCGCGAGCTGGGCCATGAGCGAGGACCTGCGTTCGTCGAGCTTGCCGATCTCGCTTTCGATGGCCATGGCTCGTTCTTCTGACGCGGCTGCTCGGGCCGCCGCCTGCGTAAGCTCAGCACGCACGGTCGCGACGGCCTGCTGTTCCGCAGCCAGCGCTTCCCGCGCGACCGCTAGTTCGCGGGTTGCAACTTCCAACCTTCCCTCGTCCTGTGCCACGGCCCGTGCGAGCTCCGACGCCGTGGCCTCAAGATATTGCACTCGCTCCTGCGCTTCGGAGAGGCGGGCTGCTTCCGACCGAAGTTCTCCCAGCCTGGCTTCGAGCGCCGCATGCTCCCGCTTCATCTCGTCGTTCGTGGCAAATAGGCGTTCGGCCGCCGCCAGCCGCTCCTGAACGGCTTCGAGGTCGGCACGACCCGTTGCCAGGTCGGACTCGACAGCGAGTTTTTCGTTGATCTTCTCTTCGATTTCTTCGCGCACCGCCCGCACTTCCGCGCGTCGCTCGTCCTGCTGAAGCCACTCCGTCTTGAGATCGTCCAATTGCCGCTTCGTAGCGTCGTAGTCGGCCTGGACGTCGGCGATGTTCGCCAGCGCCTTCCGCCGCTCCGCCAGATCGTTTTCGATATCGGAGAGGGCGTTTCGTTTCTGGTCGATGCTTGCAATCAGTGACTCGAGGGTCATCGTAGGGCCGGCCGCCGAAACTGCGCGATCATGGTAGATTGCCAGGACAGTCTGGGCGCCGATCAGAGCGACGAGCGCGACGGCGGTGAGGACTAGAAGCAGTATGTTTTCCGTGAGCATTGGGCCTGTCCCTATTCCGCAGTCTTCGGCTGCAACGCCGCCTTTGAAGCCGACAACGTCTCGACCTCCTGCGAGAGGCTTCCGCGCCGCCCGCTCAGCTCGGCGAGCTCATTCTTCAACTTCGTCAATTCGCCCTCGACAATCTCGATATCCTTAGACATCTGGGAACGCCGCTTCTCGAGATCGGCGACCGCGCCCTCAAGGGTCATCTTCTCGGCCGACGTGCGATCGACCTCCGCCCTATCGAGCGCAAAGCTCGCTTTCGCCGCCTTCAGGCTCGACACCTCGCTAGTCATCGCATCGCGTTGCGCCGTCGCAGAGCCGACGTCGGACTTGATCGAATCGAGCTGAGCTTTCACAGTCGGAAGATCCCGACCAGCTTGCGCCAACATGTCTTGCGCGACCTTCGCGCGGCCTTCTGCTGCCGCGGCGTCGGCTCTCGCACGTTCGGCCTCGCCTTGAAGCGCCGCCAGATCGCCCGTCGCCTTCGCCTTGCTGGACTCGAGCTGGTTGATTTCCTTTTCGAGACCCGACTTCTGCTCCTCGAGCTTCGCAAGATCCGCCGAGATCGAAGACGAGGCGTCCTTGGATTTCGTTATCTGCTGCTGCAAGGAGCCAAGCTGAGCCTGAAGCGCCGTGGCCTCTCTGGTCTTGTCGGCAATGTTCTTAGTTGCTTCACCAAGATCTGACTGTGCAGATTTCCTGCGTGCTTCCGCATCCGCTAGCTCCCGCTTCTTGGAGTCGAGATCTTCGATTTGCTCGCCTAGGTCTTTCACTTCGGCTAGACGGCGGTCGCGCTCTCTTTCCGACGAGCTAGCGGCGTCGTCGGCGGTCTGCTTCTTTTTCTCCGCGACTTCGATGCCGTCGTTCAGTTCGTCCAGCCGGCTCTGGTTGGTCGTGATCGTCTTCTCCTGATCGGAGCTTCGCGCCCGAAGGTCCGCGAGTTCTTTGGTAGCCTGAGCGGCTTTCGCAATGGCGTCGTTTGCGGCCGCAGATCGACTTTCGATGTCTTTCAGTGTGTCGGACGCCTTAGCGATCCTCTCTTCCTGATCGGCGAGGTCTGCCGCGCTTTTCGCCTTTTCTGCGTTGAGAACTGCGATCGCTCTTCGCAACGCCTCGGCCTCGGACGTCCTTTCAGAAACGTCCGTGAGAATTCCGTCGCGACGGATCTGAGCATCGTCACGCTCTTTGTTGAACCTCGCAATGTCGGTGCGGATCGCGCCGTAGGTCTTCTCGAGAGAATCCACTTGAACGATCGCCGCGCCGACGCCGGCGATGGCGATGAGGCCGAGCGCCGCCGAGACGTAGCTGAAGCGCCGCGACTTATGAAAGGTCTTCTGCGACGAGCTCAATGCATTCCTCCAAGTTCCTAGCTAATTCATCCACCCAGAAGCGGCGCACGCGCCATCCCATGGACTTGAGTTGTTGATCCCGCCAGTGGTCGGCGAGCTTCCGCTTGCCGTCCATGTCCGCATGCCAGCGGCGTCCGTCGACTTCCAGGTCGAGCTTGATGTCGCCGGCGCCGAAGAGCGCGAAGTCCAGACGGCGCCCGGCGATCTCGTATTGAGCAATGGGTTCCAGGCCCTTGGCCTTCAGCGCGTGATACACGATGTGTTCCCAGGAACTGTCGAATGTCCCTTCCGCCACGCGCGGCCTCGGCTCAGTCGCATATGCTGCAAGTTTCTGGAGGCTTTTCACCTTGCCCGAACGGGCGAAGGAAAGATCTCCGAACACATGAGCAACAGCCCTTGCGCGGCTTATTGCAACGTTCAGCCTTCGCCAGTCCTTCTGCACAAATGTCAGGGCGCTGGTCGCACTCGCATAGCCAAGGCAAGGCGAAAAGAGGATGAGGTCTCGCTCCTGCCCCTGAAATGAATCCACTGTCCCCACGCGAAACTCCGCCCGGCTTAGCAGATCAGCAGGTAGGGCTGCGCCGATGGCTTCGCTTAGCGCCTGCACTTGCGGACGGAAGGGCGCGATCACTCCGATGGATCCCGTATAACCCTGCTTCAGAAGAAGTGTTTCCACCTGCGCAGTGATGGCCGCCACCTCGGCGACGTTCACGTTGCCAACCATCGGCGTGGTCGGTCCTTTCACGTCTGCCCATTCAATACCAGGTTTCTGCCCGACCGGGGGCCTCAGCGTCTTCTCATCGCCGGCTACCCGAAGCATTTTTCCGTAAAATTGATCGTTAATGTAGCTGACTATATCAGGAGCCGACCGATACTGGTTGCGCAGCATCACCTTGGACGTTCCAGGCATCAGGTTCGCTACATTGAAAAGGGACTGCTTGCTCTGCGCGAAACGTCCCATGCTCGCCACGACCAGTCCCTGCGCCTGCATGAGATTGCGGTCATGCGCCGCGCCGAGCTGGCTGATGAACGAAAGCTGCTTGTCGTCGCCCACGACGACCGCCCGCTTGGCACGTGCGAACAAGGGCAGTGCCGACGCGACGTCGCACTGACTGGCTTCATCGAAGATGACGAGATCAAAGAGGCCCTCGACGAGAGGTATTCGACGCGGGGCGCCCAGCACCGATGCGAGCCATAGCGGCCTGCGCGCTACGACCTTGCTCGCGATCCCGGCGGGAAGCGATCGGAAATTCTGCATCAGCTCAAGATTGGCCTTTTCCTCACCGAGCTCGAGCCGCTCTTCTTCCGGCAGAGCGGCTCGGTTGGAAAGGATTCGCGGCAGGATGGCGCCGACAACTGCTGCGATCTCCTCGGTCAGGGCGACGGGATCCGCCTTTATATTTATCACCGCGAGCTCTTCCCTGGTCTTCGCCAAGGCATGCAGCAGCCGTGGAAGATCGGCGGCTTCAAGATCTGCTTCACCATGGTCAACGGCAGGAGGCGATCTGCCGAGGATCCTCTGAAGGACGAGCAGCAGGCGTCGTAGCATGCCGATGCGAGAAGCTATTTTCGTCTCGGTCGGCGTTCTACCGCGCGCATCGATCTCTCGGCTCTCGATCCGCTCGAGTAGATCGGCCACTACACTGTTCAATCTCCCCTGCTCGTCGAGCTGATCCAACGCCCGGAGGCGGGCCTGGCAAAGATTCGTCAGCTTCGAGCGAAGGACGCGGTCGACTTCTGCCCCACCTCCCGACGGCTCCTGAAGCAGTGTAGTAAGGACGTCATGGAAGGATCGGTCGATCTCTCTCGCGGGATCGAGAGTTCTGACTAGAAATTGGGCCTCACTGGCCATGCTGGACAGGCGGGTTTCCACCGCGTCGAGCGCCTGATGGTTCTTCGAAGCGACGAGCACGCTTCCTCCCGCCGCGAGGACGGAAGCCGCCATAGACACGATCGCCTGGCTTTTGCCGGTGCCGGGCGGACCCGTCACTACTGTAAGTGGCGAGGTGCCTGAAAGTCGAACGGACTGGATCTGCTCCCGGTTCAACGAACCGACGTTCACAACTGGCGGCGCGATGCCTGCAATGTCGTGCGGAATCCCCAAAATGGGAGCGAGCGCCGTTCTGCTGAGGCGCTCGGTCGACCACGTCGCAATCGCATCAAGATCGCGTACAGCGCCAGTCGTAAACGTGTTGTCGGTGGGAATGAAGATGGCGGCGATGTCATAGATCCCGACGGCCTCGGTATCGAGCTCTGTCTTCAGCTTCTTTCCGGAAACGGCTCCCTTGAAGTCTCCGGCGACGGCCTCACGCAGCCGGCTCAGGAATTCGTCGCGTCGAAAGCCAATGCCTTCGGGCTGAGTGAAGACCTCGCGGAGATTGGCTTCCGTCCAGCCCGCCCTGCGGGCCGCACCTTTTATCCAATCGGGATTGGGTACGATGTCGTCGGTATCGATGACGATCTCGATATGGCCTGGCTCACGACGCCATTCGCCGCTTACCAGTCCGACCGGCCATATGATGGGCGCTCCCTGCTTGCGACCGACGGCGATGGGCCAGCCGATGGCTAGAGCCTGATCGTTCGCTTCGCGTTTGAGAAGAGCTTTTCTGAACTCGTCGGCTAGGTCATCGAGTACCACCGATATTGAGAGCTGCTCGCCATCTTCGGGCGTCAACGGCCCCAAGCCCGTTATGAGGTGCCATTGAACGCCGTGGCGATCCGGAATTTGCGCGATCGCGCCTCTCGGATCCGACCGAAGTGCGGACCGGTAGTATCGCAGCAACGCGTTGGGATCCACGCCGACCGAGATTGCATCAGGTTCAGCGATGGCCTCCTGAACGCGGGAGCGATAAATCGCATCGGCTGCCAGAAGCGTCGAACGGTGAGCCGTCGCTGCTTCTCTTCCGTCCGAGTTCTCTGCGGCAACTACCTTCCGTACGAAGGAGGCGACACTTCGCCAACGGCCGTTTCGATCCCGACTGATCTTGCCGGCCTCAGTAAGGGCGGAGAGTTCCGCATAAAGCTCTGTACGCCTGCGAGGATCGAATTCCACGTCCAGCAGAGCAAACAACTCGTTGGTGGTCCTACCCGAAGGAAAAGACGAGATCGTGCGCAGAAGCACTGACATTAAAATTAAGAGCCACCCAGATGCGCGTGATCAGTTACATGACTTCACCCTGAACATCGGTTTGAAGGCGACGAAAATACATGTCAATGGGTTGCAGTGCGCAATCCAAGCTCAACTTTGACATGGCAAGCCAGAAGGCGCGAATGTTGGGCGGAGTGTCTTTTGAGTTACGCGATCGACAGTGTTCTGACTAATCGCCGCCGTCGAGGAGGTACGCGGGCGCCTCCATGCCGGCTTCGTGCTGAAAGAATTCGAAGAACCTACGGTTTGTCACTTAAAGATACCCGCCCTGAACGAGCAGTTCCTCCGCGAGCTGGGGTTCGAGTGGCGGAACGTCATACGGTATCAGTCTCTGGTAATGAACCGCGCACGGTCGAGTAATTCATCGAATGTTACGATATCCAGATTTCGAGTGTCGCGCCGAAAAAGCTCGAAAGTGTCGCGTCTAACCCCGGCGTCGCGAGCGCTTCCATCGCCTTCGATGTCGCGACGACGCCCAATGACCAAGATCGCTTTCGGATCGCGGGTTCTCGTGGTGTGACGACGATTACCGGACTTGTCATAGTTCTGCCCCGTCTGCGCCTGTACCAACCATTCGGCCTTCTGCTCGAGTACCTGCGAGATAGCGTCCATGAACTCGTTGCTGAACCTCCACGTGCCAGCGCGTCCGGACCGGCGTTGTTGGAAGATCGGAGTGTCGGGACGCTTGATCTCTACGAGGACGGAGTAGTCGTTGAAGTTCATAAGATAATCGACCGTCGGCCTGTCGCGATCATCTGTTCCCCCTGCGCCGACTACCATTTCACGGTCGAACGGCCGCATGATCCTGTAGTCCAGACCGTAACCAAAGACCCAACTCTGACGTTCAAAGAAGTCTTGCCAGCTTGCTTCCGCCCACAGGTCCGCCCCGAGCTGTCGTTCGAACTCCTCGAGACCTTGCCTACGCCCAAGAAGTAGGTTGATTTCGGTCTGGCTTAGGTCCGCCTGTATGCCACGAAGGAGACGTTCCCGCTGCTTGTGATCCAGATCCTTGATCCGGGCAAGAAGCGCCTCGTCTGAGGCGTCGGTGATAATCTTCGAACCGTGGCCGACGGAGATGTCGCGGATATCGAACCGGCCCTCGTTCGACCGATCGATGAAACGGATGCTTTCCAAAAACGAAACGAGTTTTGCGAATTCGCCGGACCTGAAAGTGAACGAATGCTCGTCGTATCCCCGATACCAGTCGCCGGTTCGACTTTGGAACGTCTGCAACGTGACGCGCCGTATGCCGCCATCATCCTGACTGACGAGCGCCGTCACTTGCGTTTTTCTCTTCTCGCCCGTCAGGCGCAGGCACAAAGCACCTTCGATCTCCCCGAGCAGGACTTGACCGGTTCCTTCAAGAACCCAGCGAATATTGCGACGTCGTTCGGGATTTATCGATCCATGCGTGAAGACAGAGGTCAGGTAGGTTCTGCCCTCTTTCCGGAGCTCGAAGAATTTCACATCATCGTCGTTCATTCCGGACATCCGCAGGCTGTGAGACGGGTCGAACTAGATCATGCTGGGCCTATTTCTACAACCTGTAGGGACGCTTCGCCAGAAAAGACGTAGGAACTGCAGAAGGGACAGTGAGTGTCCATTAGTTGCGAAAATAAATGACGATTACGCGGCCAATTGCCCGTGCCGCTCTAGGAGCCGCATCAAAACCGCATTGGCGTGAGTGAAATTCGAGAGTTGGTCGCGGAGCAGATAAGCCCACTTCTCGCCGTGGAAAAGGTTGTTGCGGAACCGCCAAACGATAATCATTACGGTGAGAAGCCGATCACGCGGATCTTTGTTGCTGCCGTCAAGCACCGACTTGACGAGGGGTTGATCTGCGGGTCGCAAGTTCAGGTGCGGAAAGTGGTGAGTGAAGGTGCCGTTGGCAAAATAGTGCTGCCGGAAATAAGCCAGCTCCGGTGCGTACTGATCGGCATCGAGCGTGCCCGCTTCATGCCACTCGTCGGCTTTCGTGTAGATCAAGTCGGCGCGCGCGAAGTTGCCCATGACCTGGGACTCGAACAGGCTCCATAGGAATGTGAAGCTAAAGATCGCGGCGCGATCCGCTTCCGGCAATTCGTGAAAACCTGGCGCTTTTGCCAAAAGCCATTGCATACTCATCATCTTACGCCTGCTTTTGTGTTGGTGATGACGCTATTCAATACTAAAGGGCATTCCCATCAATACGGGGCAGCTCTGAGAAGTTGGTTATCGTGAAGGACTTCTTTCACACTTGCATGCGGACTTCTCGCATTCAAATTCCCACTGGTCGTCGCCCCGTATCAACGTTACGAGTTGCAACCGAGACACCACAATCGAAATCGACGTTCTCGGGGGCGTTAGTAGTGAGCAGCTTTTACGAACGTCCTATTCTTAATTCACCCTACCGCGCCCCGGAATTCCATCATCCGCTGGATAAGAACGGTCAGCCTCTCGACGGCGAGCCCCGGCAAGGTCGTCGCGCCTCCCGATTCATTGTCCCAGTTCCGGCATCTCGTAAGAAGGCGGCGGCATCCCAGGCGTCCCTGGATCTGGAGTCGTACAATGAGAACGCGTTGATCAACGCGATCCGGGGACATCTCGACACTTGGCGTAAGCTACATAATCCGGCCGATTGGGGGGTAACGGCAGCGACGCAGCGACTGCTGGAGCATTGGCGGACGCACCAGTTCAACGGGCCGAAGCCGTTCTTCTGCCAGGTTGAAGCAGTCGAGACGATCATCTGGTTGACAGAGGTGGCCCCCAAGCGAGCCGCCACGAAGACCTTCGTCAATGACATTGCTGCCGCCAATGCGGAAGCCAATCCAGCGCTATTCCGGCTGGCGATGAAGATGGCGACGGGCAGCGGCAAGACCACTGTGATGGCGATGCTGATCGCTTGGCAGACAGTGAATGCTGTCCGACGCGCCTCGAAAGATTTTTCGCGCGCCTTTCTCATCATCGCGCCGGGCATCACCATCCGCGACCGGCTACGGGTTCTCCTGCCCAGCGAAGCGGACAATTACTACGAGACCCGCGAAATCGTGCCGCCAGAGATGCTGCCGGACATTCGCCGGGCCGAGATCGTCATCACAAACTACCACGCGTTCCAGCACCGCGAGACGCTTGCGCTGCCCAAGGTTGCCCGCAGCTTCTTACAGGGTAATTCGCCGGAGCCGGTGAAGACCACCGAAACGGATGCCGACATGCTCAAGCGGGCGTGCGAAAAACTGCTGAACTTCGACCGCGTCAATGTAATCAACGACGAAGCGCATCACTGCTATCGCCACAAGGTGGATGGAGACGCCGAAGGCCCCCTGACTGGGGATGATAAGAAAGAGGCAGCCGAGAACGAGGAGGCAGCGCGTCTTTGGATTAATGGTATCGAAGCCCTCGACCGAAAGCTGTCGAAGGGTGTTCGCGCTGTCTACGATCTTTCCGCGACGCCATTCTTCCTGAAAGGATCGGGATATCCGGAAGGCTTTTTGTTTCCGTGGGTCGTTTCCGACTTCAGCCTGATCGACGCGATCGAATGTGGCATCGTGAAACTTCCGCGCGTTCCAGTGACGGACAATCTCGTGCAGACCGACTCCGTGATTTACCGCGATCTCTGGAAACACATCGGAAAGGACCTTCCCAAAACCGCAGCCGGCGCGAACAAGCTCAGCCCGTTCGACCTTCCCAACCAGCTCAGGACTGCCCTGACTGCCCTCTACAGTCATTACGAGGGCGAGTTCGATCGCTGGAAACGCGAAGGAATTGAGGTTCCGCCGGTCTTCATCGTGGTCTGCCAGAACACCGCAATCTCCAAGCTCGTATTCGAATGGATCGCAGGATTCGAGCGAGGCGACGCCGAAGAGGGCGAACGCGCTGCCTTCCATGCAGGACATCTCGAACTGTTCCGGAACTATGATGAAAACGGCGCTAGGTTGCCACGCCCGCGCACACTGCTCATCGACTCGCGCCAGATCGAATCCGGGGATGCGCTGGACAAAGGATTCCACGAGGCCGCCAAGGCGGAGATCGAGCAGTTCAGGCGCGAGATGGCGGACCGGGAAGGCGCCGGCAGCATCGGTGCCGCGACAGACGAGAGCGCACTGCTGCGTGAGGTGATGAACACCGTCGGCCGTCCCGGCCGTCTCGGCGAGCAAATCCGCTGCGTCGTATCGGTGTCGATGTTGACGGAAGGGTGGGACACGAACACCGTCACCCACATCTTGGGCGTGCGCGCCTTCGGCACGCAGCTCCTCTGCGAGCAAGTGGTCGGTCGGGGGCTGCGCCGCCAGTCCTACGAGCTGAACCCGCGCACTGGCCTGTTCGACGTCGAGTACGCCGATATCATGGGCATTCCCTTCGACTTCGCATCTGCTCCACAGGTTGCAAAGCCGACGAAGCCGAAACCCGTGACCCGCGTGCACGCGATCAAAGAGCGGGCAAGCCTTGAGATCGTTTTCCCGCGCGTCAGCGGTTACCGGCGCGAACTGCCATCAGAGAAGCTGGAAGCCGTCTTCAACGACGACAGCCGCCTGGTAATAACGCCTGAAGACATTGGACCGACCTCGGTCGTCATGGAAGGCATTGTCGGTGCCGGCGTTACGATTACGCCGGCCGTTCTCGAGCGTCTGCGACCATCGGAGATCAGCTTTAACCTTGCGAAGCACCTTCTCTACACGCATTTCCGTGACGATGACGGCTTTCCTAAACAACATCTCTTTCCGCAAATCCAACGGCTGGCGCGCCGGTGGCTGGACGAGGGTTACCTCGTCACGAAGGGCGTACCGGTTGGGGCGATCCTCTACCAAGACCAGCTTACCCGCGCAGCGGAGAAGATTGACATTGCGCTCACGCGCGGCGGCGAAGGTCGAATCCTTGCGGTCCTGGATCCGTATAATCCCAAGGGGTCCACGCGGCACGTAAACTTCATCACATCAAAGCCATGCTGGACGACTGGGGCTCGGCCTGCAAAGAGCCACATCAGCCACGTCGTCCTCGATTCAACCTGGGAGGAACAGCTCGCGCTGACGCTGGAAGGGCACCCGCGCGCTGTGGCCTATGCCAAGAACCAGGCGATGGGCTTCGAAATTCCATATCTCGATGGCGGCGTCTTGCGCCGCTACGTCCCGGATTTCCTTGTGCGGCTCGATGACGGCGGCGGGGAACCGCTCAATATCATCCTGGAGGTCAAGGGCATTCGCGATGAAGCTGACAAGGCGAAGGCTCAGACGACTCGAGACCTTTGGGTGAAGGGTGTCAATGCCCTCGGTGGCTTCGGTCGCTGGGAGTTTGCTGAGTTTCGGGACTGGACGGTGATGGAGGACGACTTCTCCGCGCTCGTCGTAAGGTTGCTGGAGGCGAAGAATGGTTGAACGAAAGCCTTATGCGGCGACAAACGATAACTTGATCGTACATGGGCTTGCGCCGACTATGCGATTTCTAATCGCCGTTGCCTTGGATGGTTCAACGATGACCTACGGAGAACTTGGCGCGAAGCTCGAAAACGAGGCAGGCTTCTCCACTATCTTTAGGACGCGCCTCGGTTTTGTCGTCGGCTCCCTGATGGGCAAGATCCAAAAGGTCGAGCCGACCGCTCCTCTAATCAACGTCCTTGCGGTCAACCAAAAGGATCGACAGCCCAGCAAGGGCGCCGGCTCGTTTATGGCACGCCGCTTTAAAGAGAAGCGTCTTGATCGCGACGACGCCAAGAAGCGCTCCCCAAGCCTTTGGCAGCACAGTTTCGAGCGAGCAGCGGGCGAAGTCTACAAGGTTTCCGCAGGCGATTGGGCTGATCTTTACCGGAGGGTCTTCGGGACATCTCTTGATGAGCGCGCGATTGAGAATGAGCGCGACGACCGCAAGCGAGGTACCGAAAAGGACGGTATCCAGACCGGTCGAAACTATGGCAGCGGTGGCGAGGGACCGTATCACAAGGCCCTTCGGCTGTGGATCAAGGACAATCCCGGATTGGTCGACAACGCCTTCGCTCTGGCGACGACTGACACTGAAGTTGATCTGGACTCTGGTGACAGGATCGATGTGGTTTACAAGCTGATCGATCGCACCATCGTGGTCGAGGTCAAGTCCCGTATTTCTAACGACGTAGATTTGCGACGCGGCGTATATCAATGCGTCAAGTATCGCGCGGTGCGGCAAGCCATGGATGTTCGCGAGGCCACACCTGTCGAGGCGCTACTCGTCACCGAGAACGAACTGCCCGGCGAGATCGCCGCTTTGGTAAAGCTTCACGGAATCCGACATTTTATGGCTCCCCTGGAGCGAGGTTGACCTAATGGCCCGTACACCCAAATCCCCCCACATCATCGATGCGCTGAAGCATGCTGGCGCCAGCCGCATCAACATTCCAACGGCGGAGATGGAGAGCTTCTTTCGGCGTGACGAGGACACCTCGCCGATGCCGCCGAAGCACTATGCGCGGGCGCGGCCGCTTGCCCCTGGCACGACACGGACGGAGGAGGAGCCGGGCAGGCCCGAGTTTATCTGGAACGGTGCGACTATCACCATCTCCGACGAGCAGATGCAGGAGCTGGCCGAGACGGGGCGGCTCACGCTCTCGGACGCGCAACTCGTCTGGCGTGGCAAGGATCGGCAGGACTGGTCCGACCTCGTCGTCAACGTGCCGCCGCTCTACATTCAGGAGAAGATCCATCCCAAAGCGATCATCGATGACCTGAAGCGCCGGACGGCAGCGAACAGGGAGGCGCAGACCGACGCGCCAGACCTCTTCGCCGACTTCAACGGCATCGAGCCCGACCAGCGCGCGGAGTTTTACCAGCACGATCAGCACTGGTCGAATCGCATGATCCTTGGCGACAGCCTGCAGGTGATGGCGAGCCTGGCCGAGCGCGAGAGCCTGCGCGGCAAGGTGCAATGCATCTTCTTTGACCCGCCCTACGGCATCAAGTTCAACTCGAACTGGCAGGTCTCGACGCAGTCCCGTGACGTCAAAGACGGCAAACAAACCGACATCAGCCGAGAGCCTGAACAGGTAAAGGCTTTTCGCGACACTTGGAAGGACGGCATTCACTCGTACCTCACCTACCTGCGCGACCGCCTGACCGCGATGCGCGATCTGCTAACAGAGAGTGGGTCCATCTTTGTACAGATTGGCGCAGAGAACGCTCACCGAGTTCGTGCCATCATGGATGAGATTTTCGGAGAGGAGAACGTTGTCGTTGAGATCATGTTCGCTAAGACGAGCAGTTCTACAGGTGACCACATTGCCCCTACACTCGACCATATTCTTTGGTATGGGAAGCAAAAAGAAGCTTTGAAATTTCGACCATACTGGATGGAGAAACGCCCCGGCGAGAAGGGCGGCACAGGGTATCGAAACGCCCGTTCCATGTTTGGGGAGAGACGCGTACTCAGCGCAAAGGAATTATCGGGCGAAACTACGCTGCCGGATGGCTGGAAAGTTTACTTCCGCGACAATATCACAAGCCAAAGCATGGGACGTGCTAAAGGCGAAGGCGCTGCCTCATGGTTTCCCGTAGAGATCAACGGCGAGACAGTCAGGCCGTCCATGTCAGTTCGATGGAAGACAAACGAAATGGGAATGGGTCGCCTCGGTCGAGCCGGACGTATAGAGCTTAGCGGGAAGAACAATCTTGGCTACGTCCGATATCTTGATGACTTTCGCGCCTATTCGCTGTCAGACTTGTGGGGGGATACTGTAGGGCAGAATCAATTCGGCGGTGACAAGGTGTATGTCGTTCAGACGGCGCTGACCGTCGTACAGCGCTGTATCTTGATGGCCAGCGATCCTGGCGATCTTGTACTCGATCCAACATGTGGTTCGGGCACTACAGCTTATGTCGCCGAGCAGTGGGGCCGACGCTGGATCACGATGGATACGAGCCGGGTCGCGTTAGCGCTAGCACGTACGCGACTGATGGCGGCGCGCTATCCTTGGTATCTACTCGCCGACAGCCGCGAAGGACGGACAAAGGAGACGGCACTAACCCAGCGCCCGCAGCCGGACACGCCGATTCGCAACGATATCCGCCAAGGATTCGTATACGAGCGCGTGCCGCACATCACGCTGAAGTCGATTGCTAGCAACCCCTTGATCGACGACATCTGGGAAAAGTGGCAGGCGGTGCTTGAGCCGCGTCGTGCGGAATTGAACCAGCTTGTCGGCAAGGACTGGCAGGAATGGGAGGTCCCGCCAGAACCAGAGAGGTCGTGGTCCGACAATGTTCGAGGTGTCCACAATGCCTGGTGGGAAGCCCGAATCGCCCGACAGACCGAGATCGACGCCTCAATCGCTGCGCGAGCCGAGGTCGAATATCTCTACGACAAGCCCTATGCCGACAGCAATCGCGTCCGCGTCGCCGGGCCTTTCACCGTGGAAAGCCTTTCGCCTCATCGCGTGCTGCCGGCGAGCGAGGAGGAACTGGTCGCTGACGTCGAGGCCGCAGAAGGCCAGCGTTCTGCTGCTGACGCAGATTTGGCTGGACAGGACTTCGCGGCGATTGTCATCGACTATCTCAGGACGGAGGGTGTCAAGCAGCAGGATAGGGTTGACCGCATCACCTTCGATAGCCTGACGCCCTGGCCAGGCGGCAAGTTCATTGGGGCGAGCGGCACCTTCATCGAGGGCGAGAACGGACCGGAACGCCGCGCCGCGATCCTCATTGGTCCGGAATACGGCACGGTTGGGCGGCAGGATATCGTCGCCGCCGCGCGCGAGGCGGTCGATGGCCGATTCGACGTGCTGATTGCCTGCGCATTCAACTTCGACGCCCATTCGTCGGAACTCGGGAGCCTGGGCAGCCTGCGAATTCTCAAGGCCCGCATAAACCCCGACATGCACATGTCGGAGGAGCTGAAGAACACTGGGCGCGGCAACATGTTTGTCGTCTTCGGCGAGCCGGACGTAGACATTCTCGACGACGGTGGGCCGCAGATCCGCGTCAAGGTGAACGGCGTCGACGTGTTCGACCCCAACACCGGCGACATCCGCTCGAACGACACCGCCGGCATTGCCGCCTGGTTCGTCGACACGGACTACAATGAGGAAAGCTTCTTCGTCCGCCACGCCTACTTTCTCGGCGCCAACGACCCCTACAAGAGCCTGCGTACGGCGCTCAAGGCTGATATCGACGAGGACGCCTGGGCAACGCTTTATTCGGACACGTCACGCCCGTTCGAACGCCCGGCAACGGGGAAGATTGCGGTGAAGGTCATCAACCATTTCGGGGATGAAGTGATGAAGGTGTTCGGGGTTTGAACATGAAGATCGCAAAGCCGCTCAATATGGTCCAAACAACCTTCAACGAACTTTGCGCGAAGGGCGGCGGCATCGGCGGAGGCCCAGCACGATCAAAAGTCCAGCAACTCCTTCACGACGGCAGTAAGAAGCTGAACAAGTTCGCGTTCGATGAAATCACAGACCAATTGGCCAAGTTTCCTGATCGCGACCCGTGGCACGTCTGCTTCGCCGTCGGCCTAGGATGGGGGCATCTAGCCCAGATACACGACGACTTTACAGACCACGCGACGAAGGTCCTTTCAAAACTTGATGCTACGTCACTTGGCAAGGCGAAGACATTTCACCTTGAGCGCGGTCCGACCCCAATCGAACAGTCTCTCACTGGCGGCTATGCGATGTTTCAAAAGGTCAGGTTGCCCAAAGATTTGCCAGATGATCTTGCGAGCTATGGCCGCGCGCAAGAGCGTTGGCTCCAGCCGATACTGTCAAAAACAGAAGAGCGGCCGCGCTACATAGGCAGTTGGAATGCGACAGCAATGTTTATGGTGGCATTGTTCTCGGAGCCTGCCCTGGCTTCCACGCTTAAGAACCGGGAAGTCATGCTTCCGCCAGGAGGACCGATTTATATGGGTCTCGCGCTGCTACACCAGGCGAAGTTGTTGTCTCAAAAACCTGCGGGCAACGCACTTGACGACGAGGCATTCGAGCCGGGCGCCATCTACGAAAATAACGCCCTGATGCACGAACTCCTCAAGGGTAAATCGGATTGGAGTATACTGGACGTGCATAGTGGCCTCTATATGCTCGGAACTCGTCACAACCTTTCTGATCAATGGGCCTAGCGGAATATGCAGCGGGAAAACTTCAATCACGGATTTAGTGCCATGGCCTGGAAGAAGGCAAAGGACGAGGCCCTAACCATTCTCAGGCAAAGAGCGAAGCGCTGCGACCCGATCACCTACTCAGAACTGGCAAGTAAGATTTCGGCGGTCCAGATGGAGCCGCACGACCCTCGGCTCGCCCACTTTCTTGGCGAAATTTCCACTGATGAGCACGAAGGCGGACGACCACTTATCACCGCGCTGGTCGTTCACAAGCACGATCTGCAACCGGGCAAGGGCTTCTTCGACCTTTCGCGATCGCTCGGATATTCCTTTATTGATGAGATCGAATTCTGGAGTGAACAGCTCGACCGGCTGCGCGCACAATGGAAGTGAGGTGGTGACGTGAACTTCCTGATTGCAGAGACATTCACGGCCTCGTTCAACCGACTATCAAGCGTGGATCAGAAGGCAGTCAAGGCGAGTGTGTTTGATTTGCAGATGGATCCGTCCGGCAATGGGCTGCAGCTCCATCGCATTGACAACAGCAAGGATCCGAACTTCTGGTCGGCTCGTGTCAATCGGGACTTAAGGCTGATCGTCCACAGGACGAGAGACAGCGTGTTGGTCGCCTATGTCGACCATCACGACGCGGCTTATGCGTGGGCAGAGCGCCGGCGTATTGAGGCGCATCCGCGGACTGGCGCGATACAAATCGTCGAAGTGCGCGAGCGCGTCGAGGACGTAGCACCGCCGGCGACGTTCGATTTCGCCTTTCCGGAGCCCGCGAGGCAACCGAAGACGGTTTCTCCGTCTCCGTCCCTGTTCGCATCTCTCGATGACGATGCGCTTCTTTCAGCGGGTGTCCCGCAAGACTGGCTCGCGGATGTCCGCGGCGCCAACGAGGATGTCTTCTTCGCGCTTGCAGCGCACCTCCCGGCGGAGGCCTCAGAAGCGCTGCTCGAATATGCGGCGACTGGAACATTGCCGGCGCCGACCCTTGCCGCCGCAGACCCGTTCTCCCACCCAGATGCGCTGCGCAGGATTCGTCCGATTGCTGACCAGGATGAACTGGAGCAGGCACTCGCCTTTCCCTGGGAGAAATGGGGTGTTTTCCTCCATCCCTCGCAACGGGCGCTGGTTGACCAAACCTTCGCGGGACCTGCCCGCGTAGCGGGCTCGGCCGGGACAGGTAAAACGATCGTCGCGATCCATCGTGCGGTCCGGCTGGCCCGGCAGAACCCGAATGCTCGGATCCTGTTGGCAAGTTTCTCGCAGCCCCTCGCTGATTCGATGGCCAAAAAGCTTCTCGTGCTCGCGCCGGAGACTGGCGGCATCGTACCTCGCATCACAACTGCCTCGTTTCGCGGGATCGCGGAGCAGATGCATCAGCTAGAACATGGCGTCCGCCCGCGGATTGCGTCAGAACCGATGCTGAGGGAACGGCTCCACGATGCCGCGAGCAGAACCGATCTGAAGGGGTTTTCGGATCGCTTCCTTCTGTCGGAATGGACCAATGTGATCGACGCCTGGGGGATCACGTCGCCGGAGGCCTATGCGACCGTTCAGAGAATGGGGCGGAAAAGTCGACTGGGTCCGAATCAGCGGGAGCGGCTCTGGCCCGTGTTTGCGTCGGTACGCGCTTCTTTATCGTCTGAGCGATACACCACCTGGTCTGAGGTCTTTACAAGTGTTGCTGGTTCAATCCTCGACCGCAGGTCGAAACCATTCGACCACATCATCATCGACGAGGCACAGGATCTTGCGCCAGCCGAGCTCCGATTTTTTGCAGCTCTAGCTCCAGCCACTACGGATGCCATTTTTCTATCTGGCGATGTCGGCCAGCGCATCTTCCAGCACCCCTTCTCGTGGGCTGGGCTGGGCATTGACGTTCGCGGCAGGTCGCATACGCTCAAGGTCTGCTATCGCACTTCGCAGCAGATCCGGCGGGCCGCTGACAAGCTTTTGCCCAACATTCTACGGGACACCGATGGGCTTGAGGACGAGCGAAGAGGTATCGTCTCCGTTTTCTCAGGCCCGCCGCCGGAGATCAGAACCTTCGAGAGTGAGCGCGAGGAAGCCGACAACGTGCGCGCGACAATCGGAGCCTGGCTGGCCGAAGGTATCGCCGCTCATGAGATTGGCGTCTTCGTACGGACACCGCAATTGATCCCGCGTGCCCGAGCAAGCGTGCCTGGAATTGATGAGGCTGCCGGCGTTGCCACGTCGCCGATGAGCCTGGCGAAAGGTCTGGAATTTCGCGCCGTAGTCGTAATGGCCTGTGATGAAGGAATTCTACCTTTCGACGAACGCGTAGCGGATGCCGCCGACGAGGCAGAGCTTGACGACGTATACGAGACGGAACGGCGGCTGCTCTACGTAGCGTGCACCCGCGCGCGAGAACATCTGGTTCTTACCGGCCTGCGGCCAGGGTCCGAGTATCTCGTCGACTTCAGTGAGTAGCGGCCGCAGTCTCGTAGCGGGATGTGAAATCGTTGGCGCACCGCCACGGTGCGCGACTGCTACCTACGGAATGATGGCGCCTAAGCTTGGAACGAGCTACTATGCCGACGTCTTGGCTCTATTCTTGAGGCTTGTGAAATGGCTGCCAACGAAGGGGATGATGTCCCGCACGTCCCCGCCGACAGACCGGCACTCGGGTCCGATGCGAAGCGTGACGGCAATCGTGCGGATATGGTATCGCGAGAGGACTCAGCTCGTGCGGAACGGGCTAAGCCACGAAAGCTCGTGACACAGGGCCGGCCGCGTGAAGCCCTCAAAAAGCGCACGACCTGACGGTCAACATTCCTGATGATTTTGAAGTAAGGAATGGCGATTATGCTCCGTGTACCGATATTGCGGGCATATCTGCTTGCCTTGTCTCCGCCACACTGTCCGCGATCAGCTCGTCGATGTCCTCCACTGTCAGTGTTTCTCTCTCGAACAGTTCGGTAGCGATCCTACCAAGTAGGGCAGAATGTTCGATCAATATGGCAGTAGCGCGGGATATTGCTGGTCAAGGATTCGGTTGACATCTTCACGGAGCGCGTTCGGCAGCCTTTTCGCACGAGCAGCACGCTGATGTCCTGCGCTACGTCCGCAAACACGTCTTCGCGGTGGTGACCGTGCCAAGCGCTAGAATCTGCCCCTGGCCCGGATCCCGACGCACTGCCACTCGAACCAGGTCCGTGACTACTACGTCGTCCGGGCGCTGGCGAAATGACGCGCCGCATCTTGACGCAGACCACTCCGTATCCGGCGGTGTCTAGGCGGGCAAGGATCGAAGAGCCCCCCAATAAGGCGTCGCGCAAAAGATTCGGGCATCATCCGACAGACCGCCAGCTCCAGATGCGGGGATGTAGGCGACCACGAGTTATCAACCAAAAGGTGTCTTTTAAGATTGCAGGTCGCGAACCTCAGGGGAAAACTATGCGGTGTTTCGAGCTCTCTTGCTTCTGGATGCCAGCACCACCGACGAATCCTTAGTTTGAGCACTTTGCTCACGGCCTGACCAAAATACTCATGCTGTGAGCAAAATGAAGCATCAATCTAAGGACGTACAATTAACTCAGCAAGGATTCAATTGGCATGCGGTGAACACGCGTCAAAGGTGTGTCGTTGTCAACAATTATGAAATTGTTTCAAAGTGATAGCAGGAGGATTAGCTCCATAGGGCTAGTTTACATTTCATGACCTTTTGCACATCCTGGAGATGCACATTTGGCGCCTGCGGTTGTCAGCGGTAGCCATGCATTACAACGAAAACAATTCGGAGGTTGACCGTGACAAACGGCTTCGATGATGGGAAGTCCGTGCCTACACGGCACGACGCGACGAGTGGTGTAGCGCGACCGCTCGATAGTGAAAAGGAATGGACACCTGCCAACCTGGTTGCAGCAATAGCCGCTATTCAATCCATTCTCTTGCGTTTGGGAATTCCGCCTGCTGGAGCAGCCGGCAGTTTGTCTCTTGAACGCCAATCGGCGGATCTGGATGCTCCGATTACGCTTCGGCAAGCAGTCTGCCTGGCCGAACTCGGAGGCACTCTAGGCTCCACAAATGATCATCCCAGCCCCTCACTCAGCATCAACGTCAAGGTCCTGAGAGGAGCCATTCGCAGACGGGAAATGATTCCCATAACGATCAATCGACGCCTCTTTTTATCGAAACGTATAGTCAAGGAGTGGATAGAATCATGCCGCGACGTAAAAAGGAACCACATCTCTTGCTCAGAAAAGTCAGATACGACCGCCGAGGTCGTGTCACGCACCAGTCAACCTGGATCATTCGGGATGGTGAAAGACACGTTGCCACAGGATGCGGTGTCGATGATTTTGCGGCGGCTGAGCTGAAGCTTCATGACTACAACATAGCAAAGCATGCCGCAAAATCACTGACCGGACCAAACCAAGCAAATCATGTCCTTATAGCGGACCTCATTGCGTATTATCTCAAGCGCAAAGAGGACTGGATCGCAGGCATGCCTCCGGAAAGAAAGAGAGCGCTTCTTGTCCAAATAGGACGATTGAACGCATTCTGGGGCGGCAAGAACGTTGCTGAGATTAATGAAGAATCGTCACTCAAATACCAGAGGGGCCGAAACAAACATTCGGTAAGGTCCGAACTCGAAGTATTGCGAGCCGTTATAAATTTTGGCGAAAAGAAAGGAAAAGTGGATAAGGGAGGCAGATCACTTGACTATGCTATGCCCGCTAAAGCCAAATCCCGCGTTACGTTCTACACGCGGCGTGAAATCGCGCTGTTGGTTCTTTCCGCGTACCGACGCAAAGACACGGTTCATATAGCCCGGTTCATTCTTACAGGACTTTATACAGGAACTCGCTCGGAAAGGATCGAACGCGCGAGCTACATCAGGGAGCCGGGCCGCCCGTGGGTTGATCTCGAAAACGGTGTATTCTATCGCCGGGCCGACGGCGAGATGACACCGGCCAACAAGCGAGCAGATCCGGTTCGCATTCCCCGCCCTCTCCTCATGCACATGCGACGATGGCACAAAGGCGCTCCTGGCCGTCCGGGATCGCGTTATGTTGTTGAGTATCGTGGACGACCAGTATCTCCAAGAAAGGGCTTCTATACTCTTAAGGGAAAAATTTTCGACAAGGAGCGACGAAGAGAAGTCAATCGCCATACTCTGCGACACACCTGCGCGACGTGGTTGATGCAGGCCGGCGTTTCAATTTCTCTTGTGGCAAAATACCTGTCTGCAACAGAGAAGATTATCGAAGAGGTATATGGTCACCATCATCCGGATTTTCATAGCGAAGCAGACCATGCGTTCTCGAGAGGAAAAGCTGGCCGAATGGACGAGCAGAGCCGTCAAAAGCGCCCAGGCCAGTCACGTATAGACAGCACTGATGATGAAGATCCCGCATGAGCACCGCCGCCGAAATGCCACCGTTTACCGTGGACAGAAAGAGAACGCCTTCGCACAAATGATACCTCCTCTTCTATCAACGCCCATCTTTTCCGCAATTTCTCTGGCCAATGGCAATAGAACCCTCGTTTGGGGCGTCCGGGTCGTTGGTTTGGGACCAGAGGGTCGGGAGTTCGAATCTCTCCACTCCGACCATTCAAATATCCCGATATTGTTGAATTCCTTGACCGCCGCAGCGTAGCTTGCGGTCGTGCGCGCCGTTACTTCGCCTTCTTGGTCGTCGTGGCGCTGACGATCCTGTCGCCGGGCTTGATTCCGAGTTTGGCAACGATTCCGGCGTTGAGTTCGACGACGTATTTCACCGGAACCATCGAATCGATGATGTCGCGCGAATAGGGCACCGCCTTTTCCTTGATGTGGCGGATCGTGCCGGTGTCGTCGGCAAACAGCATGTCGAGCGGCAGGATGGTGTTTTCCATCCACATGGTGACGCGCCGCGGCTGGTCGAAATCGAAGATCATGCCGGCATCGTCGGCCATCGTCTTGCGAAACATCAGGCCGTGGGCGCGCTGATCCGGGGTCGAGGCGATTTCGACGGTGAAATGCAGCACCTTGCCCGCAGCGGTCTGGATCAGCAGCGGCTCCTTGTCGAACCGCATCTGCTCGTCAGCCAAGGCCGGCAGCGCGACCATGAAAAAAAGCGCCAGGATGGCGCTTCTGATAGCATCAAATAGGATTAGGCCGCGCATATTCAGTGCGACCGGCTTGCCGGGCTCGGAACGTCGGGGTGGATCTCTGCGGCCATCAGGCCCTTTTCGCCGTCGCCGAAGCGGACGAGAACCACCTGGCCGGGGCGGAGCTCCGTCAGGCCGAAGCGGCGCAGCGTCTCCATGTGCACGAAGATATCTTCGGTGCCCTCGCCGCGCGTCAGGAAGCCGAAACCCTTGGTGCGGTTGAACCACTTGACCAGCGCACGCTCGAGGCCACTTGTCGCGGTGACCTGCACATGGGTGCGCACCGGCGGCAGCTGCGAGGGATGAACCGCGGTCGACTGGTCCATCGAGAGGATCTTGAAAGCCTGATAGCCGCGCTCACGGCGCTGGATGAGGGCGACGATGCGCGTTCCCTCGAGGATCGTCTGGTAACCGTCTCTGCGCAGGCAGGTCACGTGCAGGAGAACATCCTGCATGCCGTTGTCGGGCACGATGAAGCCGAAACCCTTGGCGACGTCGAACCACTTGACGACGCCGGTGATTTCAACAAGATCGACCGCCTCTCCTGATAGCTCGTCGAGATCGGAGTATTCGTTCGATGAAATCCTGTCAGCCATTGTCGCCAGCCCCTCGAATACGCGTCACACTGTTACGGTTAACTGATTCTTGAAATCAAGATTAACATCTTGGTAACGGATAAGCGCAAGTCCTAGTTTTCGGTTATTCCCAGGTGCACATTTTATAAAGATGACTTGCCCGAAGCTGACCTCGGCTCGCCGAAAAAAGCTAGCCCCAATAAAGGAGTAAATAGAATGCGTTATCTTCATACAATGGTGCGCGTCAAAGACCTCGACGCCTCACTCACCTTTTACACCACGCTGTTCGGGCTGGAGGAGATTCGCCGCCACGAAAACGAGAAGGGCCGCTTCACCCTGGTTTTCCTGGCTGCTCGCGACGATCTCGACCGTGCGCGCAGCGAAAAAGCCCCCTGCCTCGAGCTGACCTACAATTGGGACACGGAAGATTATAGCGGAGGACGCAATTTCGGCCACCTCGCTTATGAGGTCGACGATATTTACGCGACCTGCCAGAATCTGATGGACAACGGCATCACCATCAACCGGCCGCCGCGCGACGGCAACATGGCCTTCGTGCGCTCGCCCGACGGCATCTCGATCGAAATCCTGCAGAAGGGCAGCCCACTTCCGGCCGCCGAACCCTGGGCCTCGATGGGCAATACCGGCGCCTGGTAAGGTTTTTGCCGCAAGGCTTTTGCGAAGCTTGCGGCTTTTTCGATTTCGGGTCCGGCCGGCGCCTCGGCGCTTGCCGCGATCCGACGCCGCAGGCAATCTCCTGACGACTCGAAGCGGACGAGAAGCGTTTTTCGCTTATTTTCCGGATCAACTGGAGACTGTCGCTTGCATAAGATGCAGATGCGGATGCCCGTGACGGGCGCTTTGCTGATCGCCACCTCGGTGCTGGCACTGTCCGGCTGCGCGTCGGACAAGAAGGCGCTCGATTCGGCGGCGGTGGTTCCGGCTGTGCCGGCCGCAGCACCGCAGCTGGCCACGGCAGCGCCCGCAAGCCCTGCCCCACGTTCGGTCTATAGCGATCCCCGGCTCGTCAACGTCTCCGGCGTCCAGGGCGCGCCTCAGGTCGTGGCACAAGATCCGAATGCAGCCGTCCCGCCCGCCGGCTCGGCAACGGCGGCGCCTGCCAATATCGGCGGGCTCGTCTTGCAGTCGACCCGGATCAATGCGCAGGCGATGAGCATCTTTTCCGATCACCAGCCGGCGCCGCAGAACAACAGCACGTCCACCGTCATTCAGCCGCAGGCCTATGTGCCGGTGGAAGGTGCAGCACCGGCGCGAAGCAGCGTCTACAGCCAGCCGCCCGTGCCCCAACAGCCGGCGGAGCCGGTGCTGCCGCAGCAATCCTCGCAGAATAACAGCACGCAGCTTGCACCCGTGCAGACAGCGTCGTTGGCGACGGGCAGCATTCCGACCTCGACGATGAACGCGCTCTACAGCGCGCCGAAGCAGAACCTGCTCGGCAGCCTCTCGGGCCTGCTGCACAAGGCGGCCCTGCCCGGCATGACGCGTATCGCGCCGAACGGGCTGCATCTCCAGAACGAAAAGGTCGAGGTCGGCTGCTTCAAGCCCGACCTGCTGAAAGTGATCAAGATGGTCGAAAGTCATTTCGGCCGGCCTGTTATCGTCACCTCCGGCTATCGCGACGAAGAGCACAACCGCCTCGTCGGCGGCGCTGACGAATCGATGCACAAGAGCTGCGAGGCGGCCGACATCCAGATCGACGGCGTGACGAAATGGGATATCGCCGCCTATATCCGCTCCTTGCCGGACCGCGGCGGCGTCGGCACCTACTGCCACACGGATTCGGTTCACCTCGACACCGGCAAAACCCGTGACTGGAACTGGGGCTGCGGCGGCAAGCGCACACCGATAGCGACGGCAAGAGCGATCTGACGGCCGCGCGATTTCCGCATTACGTTACGGCAGCTGCACCTCGTCTCGTTAAAGAAACAGGCGGCAGCCTATTGATTCAGCTTCAATAATCAGCCTCTCGAACACACTCGGATTTCCTGTCATTTTTTTGAAAGAAAACCGCAATTCCGCTTGCGAGATTCAAAACGCCTGACTATAAGGGCGCCACCACGAAGGAAGCGCCCTTCGTCTATCGGTTAGGACACCAGATTTTCATTCTGGGAAGAGGGGTTCGACTCCCCTAGGGCGTACCACTTTCTCTCCATATAGAAGCCATCACTTCCGCTTGCAGAAGCCGGCGCGCGCTCCTATTTTAACGAGGCTGCCTGCGCCCTTCGTCTATCGGTTAGGACGACAGATTCTCATTCTGTAAAGAGGGGTTCAACTCCCCTAGGGCGTGCCATCCCGATGATAGGCCGTCGTCATTCAATCGACGTCGGCCGGCGCTATCAGTCCCCTTGAGGAGAACCCTTCTGGTTCGCGCGACGCCGCCCATTCTAGACCGCCGGTTTGATTTTTCTCCGCTCCGCCGTAGCCTGCGCCTCGATTTTCCACAGCGGCAAATAAATCGGCGAAAACGATGATTTTTTCGCGCCTTGGCGCTTGCGGCCTTCGAAGGTGCTGACTATAAGGGCGCCACCACGAAGGAAGCGCCCTTCGTCTATCGGTTAGGACACCAGATTTTCATTCTGGGAAGAGGGGTTCGACTCCCCTAGGGCGTACCACTTTCTCTCCCTTGACACTTCCCATCGTCAGCGCTCTTGCGCGACCACTCTATTTCGCCGGCGCTGCATCGCAGACGCGCAACTGGATGCGGCGTGTGCCCTGGTAATGGTCGGCACCGAGCGAACCGGCGACATGCAGGCTGGCGCCGCGTGAATTGACGAGAAGATTGCCGAGCGGCGTATCGGCGGCGCGGAAGGCGATGCCGTCGAGCCGCGATCCGTCCATGGCCTCCAGCGTCACCTTCACATGTTTCTCACCGACCAGGCGGGCGTCTCGCACCCTATGCGCCGGCACGGCAAAAAGCGGCTGTGCATGGCCGGAGCCGTAGGGGCCGGCGGCCTCCAGGCGATCGATGAGTTCGAGGGTAGCGCCGCTTGCGCCGATCGCGCCGTCGATCTTCAGCGTTTCGTTGGCGACGAGGCCGGCAACCGTTCTTGCGGCCTTCTCCGTGAAGAAGGTCCTTAGCCTGCCAAGATCGGCGCGCTCGACCGTCAGACCCGCGGCCATGGCGTGGCCGCCGCCCTTGACGAGCAGCCCCTCGTCAACCGCAGCCCGCACCATCCTGCCCATATCGAATCCGTTGATCGAGCGGCCCGAGCCGGTGCCGCGGCCGGAGGGATCGAAGGCAATCGCGAAAGCGGGCCGTTTGAATTTTTCCTTCAGCCGCGCCGCAATCAGCCCGACGATACCGGGATGCCATTTCTCATGGGCGGTAACGATGACGGAGGCGCCCTCGCCGTCGCCATATTCGGCAAGCGCCTCGGCTTCGGCCTCCTGCAGCATGATCGCCTCCATCGCCTGGCGTTCGCGGTTGAGCTCGTCAAGGCGCTGCGCGATCACATCAGCCTCTCCGGCGTCATCAAGCGTCAGCAGCCGGCTGCCGAGCGCCGCGTCGCCGATCCGCCCGCCGGCATTGATGCGCGGGCCGATCAGGAAGCCGAAGTGATAGGGTGTCACCGGGCCGGCGAGCCCCGCCTTGCGGAAGAGCGCTGCCAGTCCTGCATTGCTCTGGTGGCGGGCAGCGACGAGGCCCTTCACCACATAGGCCCGGTTGAGGCCCTTCAGCGGCACGACATCGCAGACCGTCGCAAGTGCGACGATATCCAGCCATTGCAGCAGGTCGATCGCCAGGATGCGCTTGTTGCCGGCCGCGCGCAGCAGCCGGAGCGCCGCGACCAGCACCATGAAGACGACGCCGGCGGCGCAAAGATGCCCCTGCCCCGAGAGATCGTCCTCGCGGTTCGGGTTGACCAGCGCATGACAGGGCGGCAGCTCATGTGTCACCTGGTGGTGATCGATGACGACGACATCGATATTGCGCGCGGCAGCGGCGGCCAGCGCCTCGTGGCTGGTGGAGCCGCAATCGACGGTAACGATCAGCTGAGCGCCATTGTCGACCAACTGATTGATCGCCGCCGGATTGGGGCCGTAACCTTCGAAGACGCGGTCGGGAATATAGATGGTCGCCCTGACGCCGAAATGGCTGAGAAAACGAAACATCAGCGCCGAGGAGGCGGCACCGTCGACGTCGTAGTCGCCGAAGATCGCGACGCTCTCGCCGCGCTCGATCGCGCGCAGGAGGCGGGTCGCGGCCTTTTCGCAGTCGGTCAGCTTATGGGGATCGGGCATCAGGCTGCGGATCGTCGGATCGAGGAATTCGATCGCCTCGTCCACCGTCACGCCGCGCCCGGCAAGCACCCGGGCGATCAGATCCGGCAGTCCGTGGATCTGCGACATGGCCAGCGCGCGGTTCTGCCCTGCCTGGTCGAGCCGCGCCACCCAGCGATTGTCGAGCGCGGATTTCTCCACGCCGAGAAACGCGCGCTGTACCGGATCGACGAGATCTGCCATGCCACACTCCGCTGACTTCATCTGCTCTTTCTACAGGAGCAGCGGAGATAACATAGCGATGGATTTGCAGACACGGGTTTTTACCAAAACACCGCCCAGATGATCATGGCGATGCCGGCGAACTGCACCAGCAGGAACGAAAACAGCGTCAGCAGAATGGCCCAGTTACGGCCTTCCGTATTTTCCTCGTCATCCGCCTCATCAGAGACCTCTTCAGGAATTTCACGGTAGGCCGGCTTGAGGATTTCCTCAGGCATATCAGGAGGGTTCGGCGGCACATCGCTCGGGTAGCCATACCCCTTCCCGGCGTGGCTGTCCTTGCTCATGAAATTCTCCACCCAGACGACTCACCATCTTAGGTTTAGTTATATCAATATTTCGGCATCTGTTAATATAGGCTTCCCTAAGGGAAGGTGGAATAGATAACAGAAAAAACCGCCCTGCAGGAACAGGGCGGCTCAACGGTCCTCCGGGACGGGAAAAAGGCTCAGCCTTCCTCTTTCGGCCGCTCGATGCGAATCACCTGCGGCTCGCCGAAGAGATAACCTTCCGACTTGATCGAGACGACCGCCTTGCGCACCGACTCTTCCATCGTCGCATGGGTGACGAGAATGATCGTCTGGTGGTGCGATGGCGCCAGGTGCTGCTTGGAGCGCTGGACGATCGATTCCAGCGAAATGTTGTTTTCGGCCATACGGGTTGCGACGCTGGCAAAGACGCCGGTGCGGTCGAGCACGGTCAGGCGGATGAAATAGCCGCCCTCGTGGCTCTGCATCTGCGCCTTGCGGTAGGGTTCCAGCGTCGCTGCGGGATGGCCGAGCACCGGCACGCGCTGGGCGCCTGGCTGGCTTTTGGCGATATCGGCGATATCGCCAAGCACCGACGAGGCCGTGGCATTGCCGCCGGCGCCAGGGCCGACCATCAGCAGTTCGCCGAGCACGTCGGATTCGATCGCCACCGCATTGGTGACGCCGTCGACCTGGGCGATGACCGAATCGACCGGCACCATTGTGGGATGGACGCGCTGCTCGATGCCTGTATCGGTGCGCTGGGCAACGCCCAAGAGCTTAATGCGATAACCGAGCTCGGCCGCGGCGTGGATATCCTCGATCGAGATGTTGGTGATGCCTTCGAGATAGATGTCGTCGGCCGCGATCTGATTGCCGAAGGCGAGCGTCGTCAGGATGGAAAGCTTATGGGCCGTGTCGTTGCCCTCGATATCGAAGGCTGGATCGGCCTCGGCATAACCCAGCCGTTGCGCCTCCTTCAGGCATTCGGCGAAGGAAAGCCCCTCCTTCTCCATCTTGGTCAGGATGTAATTGCAGGTGCCGTTCATGATGCCATAGATGCGCGAGACGGAATTGCCCGTCAGCGATTCACGCAGCGCCTTGATAACAGGGATGCCGCCGGCGACTGCCGCCTCGAAGTTCAACAGCGACCCCTTCTCCTCGGCGATCGTCGCAAGCTCGACGCCGTGATAGGCAAGCAGCGCCTTGTTGGCTGTCACCACATGGAGACCACGCTGGAGTGCCGTACGCACCGAGATGTTGGCAGCCCCTTCAGCGCCGCCCATCAGCTCGACGAAGACGTCGATATCGCCTTTTGCGGCAAGCTCTTCCGGCCGGTCGAACCAGGTAACAGTGGAAAGATCGATGCCGCGGTCCCTCGCCTTGTCACGTGCCGAGACGGCCGTGATGGTGATCGGACGCCCGCAGGTGACGGCAAGCTCGTTGCTCTTCTGCTGAATGATGCGGACAAGCGAGGCGCCAACGGTGCCCAAGCCCGCAATGCCGATTTTGAGGGCATCTGCCATGGATCGATCCTGAAATGTCTGTGTGGCGGCAGCCGCATGACGCGGCTGCCCAACGGTTGGATTAGCGGTGTGCGTTCAGCGAGATGACGTTGTGCATCGTCTCGTCTGCCGTCGACATGAACTTCTTGATGTTGCGCGCAGCCTGGCGGATGCGGTGTTCGTTTTCGACAAGTGCCAGACGGACGTAGTCGTCGCCCATTTCGCCGAAGCCGATGCCCGGGGCAACGGCGACGTCGGCCTTCTCGACCAGCAACTTGGAAAATTCCAGCGAACCGAGATGACGGAACTTTTCCGGGATCTTCGCCCAGGCAAACATCGTCGCAGCCGGCGGCGGCACGTCGAACCCGGCCTTGCCGAAGCTTTCGACCATGACGTCGCGACGACGTTTATAGACGTTGCGGACTTCCGCAATGTCGGAACCATCGCCGTTTAGCGCATGCGTCGCCGCCACCTGGATCGGCGTGAAGGCGCCATAGTCGAGATAGGACTTGACGCGGGTGAGCGCCGCGATCAGCCGCTCGTTGCCGACAGCAAAGCCCATGCGCCAGCCAGGCATGGAGAAGGTCTTCGACATCGAGGTGAACTCGACGGTCACGTCCATTGCGCCCGGCACTTCGAGAACCGACGGCGGCGGGGCGCCGTCGAAGTAGATTTCCGAATAGGCAAGGTCGGAAAGCACGATGATGTCGTGCTTTTTCGCAAAGGCGATGACGTCCTTGTAGAAATCGAGCGTCGCGACATAGGCCGTCGGGTTCGAGGGATAATTGAGAACCAGCGCCAGCGGCTTCGGGATCGAATGCCGGACGGCACGTTCCAATGGTTCGAAGAAGCTCTCATCCGGCTCGACCGACATGGAGCGGATCACGCCGCCCGCCATCAGGAAGCCGAAGGCGTGGATCGGATAGGTGGGGTTCGGGCAGAGGATCACGTCGCCAGGCGCGGTGATTGCCTGCGCCATGTTGGCGAAGCCTTCCTTGGAGCCCAAGGTGGCGACCACCTGCGTATCCGGGTTGAGCTTGACGCCGAAACGGCGGGCATAATAGGCGGCCTGGGCGCGGCGCAGCCCCGGAATGCCTTTGGAAGAGGAATAACGGTGCGTGCGCGGATCCTGCACGACCTCGCACAGCTTGTCGACGATCGACTGGGGAGTGGGAAGGTCGGGGTTTCCCATGCCGAGATCGATGATATCGGCGCCGCCCGCTCGCGCGCTTGCCTTCAAACGGTTGACCTGTTCGAAAACATAAGGCGGCAAACGCCGGACTTTGTGAAACTCTTCCATCTCATTCCCCATGGAAAGGCGGCATTTCGGGCCGCAGTCGAAGTTCGTTCCGTCTCCCGGCGGCTGCGACACGAACTTCAGAATCGCAACGCCGTATTCATCAAACCCAAGCGACGCGGCGAATCTTTGACGGAAAGGCCGCGGAACGCGCTTTATCGGGAAAATTGTATCTTCCGATCCTTGCCGAAGGCTTTGCGTCCAAATTGCCTGAAAGGCAAGGTTTATTTGGAGATTTGAGACAGCGTATCGGTGCCGTGCTCGGCGGCGAGACGCCGCATTTCGGCGACCTTGGCCTGATATTCGGCTTCCGAAAGCGCGCCTGCCTTGCGCCGGGCGGCAAGTGCCGTCAGCTGATGCTGCAGTTCGGCCGCCTGCTCATCGCTCATCTGGACATTGGCGGCCGTCAGCGGAGCGCCGAAATTCGGATAGCCATCCGGATATTTTGCAAGGCCGCCCTCGGCCGCCTCGCCCTTGGTGGCCGGCATGACGACGGCGGTCGGCGCCGCTCGCTTGGCGGCGGCTGCGGCTTTTTGTTCCGCCGTCAGATTGCATCCGGCAAGAGCCATCGCCGCCGCGGCGCAGATCAGTGCGGTGCGGTTGAAGTTCGCGATGTGCCGAATGCCGTTCTTCGTCATGCCTCAAAAATCCAGTTTTGACTGCTTCGACTGTTAAATTTGTCGCAGCCACAAAGCAATAGCATGAGCCGATGCGGGTGGAACTTGTTTTCTCGTTCGATCACGATGTACAACGAATGGATAAAAAGAGTGGTGCTGCCGCCGGAGGAAATGGTGACCGACAGCAAGCAGGAGAATGGCGGCAAGGCCGGCTTCGACGCGACCGATCTCGATCCCTATCTGTTGAAGGATCCTGAGGCCATGGCGATGAATTTCGCCCGGGCGCTCGAAAATCTCGGACAAGCAGCGTCTGCCTGGCTTGCGCCGCGCGAACGCGGCGAGATCACCGAGAGCGCCGCGGATCCGATGACCGACATGGTCAAGACGCTTTCCAAGGTCACCGAATACTGGATTTCCGATCCGCGCCGCACCTTCGAGGCGCAGACGCAGCTGATGTCCTCGTTCTTCGGCATCTGGATGCGCTCGATGCAGCGCATGCAAGGCACGCGCGGCATTCAGGGCGATCCCACGCCTCCCGAGCCGGACACCCGCAAGGACAAGCGTTTCTCGGACGAGGACTGGGAGAAGAATCCGTTCTTCGATTTTCTCCGCCAGGTCTATTTCGTCACGACCGACTGGGTGGAAAAGATGGTGTCGGAGACCGAGGGCCTCGACGAGCACACCAAACACAAGGCCGGCTTCTACGTGAAGCAGATCACGGCAGCGCTTTCGCCGACCAACTTCATCGCCACCAATCCGCAGCTCTACCGCGAGACGATCGCGACCAGCGGCGCCAATCTGGTGCGCGGGATGAAGATGCTGGCCGAGGATATCGCTGCCGGACATGGCGACCTTCGCCTTCGCCAGACCGACATGACGAAATTCGCCGTCGGCCGCGACATGGCGCTGACGCCAGGCAAGGTGATCGCCCAGAACGACATCTGCCAGATCATCCAGTACGAGGCTTCGACCGAAACGGTGCTGAAGCGGCCGCTGCTGATCTGCCCGCCCTGGATCAACAAGTTCTATATTCTCGACCTCAACCCGCAAAAATCCTTTATCAAATGGTGCGTCGACCAGGGGCAGACGGTCTTCGTCATTTCCTGGGTCAACCCGGATGCGCGCCACGCCGACAAGGACTGGGCGGCCTATGCCCGCGAGGGCATCGATTTCGCGCTGGCAACGGTCGAGAAGGCGACTGGCGAAAAGGACGTCAACGCCGTCGGTTACTGCGTCGGCGGCACGCTGCTTGCCGCAACACTGGCACTGCATGCCAAGGAGAAGAACAAGCGCATCAAGACCGCCACACTCTTCACCACCCAGGTCGACTTCACCCATGCCGGCGACCTCAAGGTCTTCGTCGACGAGGAGCAGCTTGAATCGCTCGAAGAGCATATGCAGGCGGCCGGCTATCTGGACGGCACGAAGATGTCGATGGCCTTCAACATGTTGCGCGCCTCCGAGCTGATATGGCCTTATTTCGTCAACAACTACCTCAAGGGCCAGGATCCCCTGCCCTTCGACCTGTTGTTCTGGAACGCCGATTCGACCCGCATGGCAGCGGCAAACCATGCCTTCTACCTGCGCAATTGCTATCTCAAGAATGCGCTGACGCAGAACGAGATGATCCTCGACGGCAAGTCCGTGTCGCTGAAGGACGTCAAGATCCCGATCTATAATCTCGCCACCCGCGAGGATCACATCGCCCCTGCCAAGTCCGTCTTCCTCGGCAGCCGGTTCTTCGGCGGCAAAGTGGAATTCGTCGTGACCGGCTCCGGACACATCGCCGGCGTCGTCAATCCGCCCGACAGGAAGAAGTATCAATTCTGGACGGGCGGCCCCGCCAAGGGAGACTACGAGACCTGGCTCGAGCAGGCGACGGAGACTCCGGGATCATGGTGGCCGCATTGGCAGGCCTGGATCGAGACGCATGACGGCAGACGCGTGCCGGCCCGCAAACCTGGCGGCGATGCGTTGAACGCGATCGAGGAAGCGCCGGGAAGTTATGTGATGGAGCGCGCCTGAGAAGGCCCGACACATCTCTTTTTGAGACGTCGAGAGACAGAGCGACGCCGCGTAAACAAATTAGAAACCATAATTCGTCATCCTTGCGAGACAGTCGGACGTCGTGGGTGGTCTAAATTCGGCCCATTTGCGCCTGTACCGGCCCCGGCGAAGTGTAGTCAGTCAGTGCCGCCGGCCTGCGTAGCGAGTTTGAAAGACGAGTGTAGTATGGCGTGTGCGGTCGGGACGTTCGATGACGTCACCCCTCTTGGCGGATCTGCTTTCCGTTGGCGCAGATCTCGCGGTTTCCTTTACGGTGTTGTCGGCGCCGGATGTCTGACCTCCACATGGCTGATCGCGACCTTCGCGACGATGCACTCGATTGCCACTCCCTATTCTCCGCCGGATCGCCTAGCACAGATGGCGACCGCGCCGAAGGTGGCGCCGTCACCGCGCCATGAGCGGCTGATCCATGTCGGCAAGGCCGACCGGCTGGCCGCCTTCGATGCGAAGCCGAAGGTCCCGCTGACGGCGAGCCTCATTCAATCCCATGCCGAAAAGACCGCCGCCGCGGCAACGGCGCTTGCGGTTCTCGCCAAAAACAACCGGCTCGCCATGGCTGCCGAACAGCCGGTCGTGGCGGCGATCTCCGACAGCGCCAAATTCCGCAAGGACGATGTGATCGCGGCGGCGCCGGTCGAACTCGCCTCGGCAGAGACGGACGAAGACGACGGCGACCGGATCATCGTTCCGTCGAAAGAAGCCGTCGCCGCAGCCGAACTCCCGACCCTGCTTGCTCTTGCCGATGCCGGATCCCGGCAAATCGCGCCGGCTCCGGTCGAGCCAACCGCATCTCCCCTCAAAACGGCCTCCATTCCCGCATCGGAACCAGCTCCGGTGGTTGTCGCCGCCGCGGAAGACGCGCCACCCTTCGATCTCGTGCTGGCGCCGAACGAGGATTCGGTGCCGCTGCCGATGGCGCGTCCTGACGGACTCGTCGGCAAACCGACACCGCTCTCCAAGGGGTCTCAGCGCTCTGGCGAGCCTGTGCTTGCCTACGCCCAGCCGAACGCGCCGATCGAGGATGACGAGGACGATGCTGTGCCGCGCTACGACAAGCCGGTCTTCTCGCCGAAGCTGCGCGCAGGCGTGGCGATCTACGATATCGAAAACAGCACCGTCTATCTGCCGAACGGCGAGCGGCTTGAGGCCCATTCAGGGCTCGGCAAGATGCGCGATAAGCCGCGTTTCGCCAACAAGAAGATGCGCGGACCGACGCCGCCGCACACCTATGTTCTTACCATGCGCGAGAGCCTTTTCCACGGCGTTGAGGCGCTGCGGCTGACACCGATCGAGGGTTCGGACGCCATCTATGACCGTGTCGGCCTGCTCGCCCACACCTACATGCTCGGCAAGAACGGCGATTCGAACGGCTGCGTCTCCTTCAAGGATTACCGCCGCTTCCTGGCCGCCTACAAGCGCGGCGACATCAAGCAGCTCGTGGTGGTGCCGCGCCTGAACAACAAACCGTCTTCGACGCTTGCCTCGCTGTTTTCGCGGCGCAGCTGAGGATTGGAGAGCGCACTGCCGCTTGCCCGGCAGCGGACGCTACTTCAACCAGGCTGCGATTCGCTCCACCGCCTCGGCGATCTCCGCCTGCGAGCCCGCATAGGACAGACGGAGCGTTCGATTTCCCTCCAGGGGATCGAAATCGAGACCGGGCGTGGCGGCGACGTCGATTTCCGCGAGCATGCGTTTGGCAAAGCCCATGCTGTCATTGGTGAAGCGGGTGACGTCGAGATAGGCATAGAAAGCGCCGTCCATCGGCGAGGCGATCGAAAACCCGATCTGCGGCAGGCGCCGCATCAGCAAATCACGATTGGCGGCATAGCTTGCCTTATAACGATCGAGTTCGGCGCCGGCGCTGAGAGCAGCCGTGGCGGCGATCTGGGAGAGCTCGGGCGGGGAGATGTAGAGGCTCTGCGCCACCCGCTCGATCGGCCGCACCAGGCGTTCCGGCAGTACCATCCAGCCGATTCGCCAGCCGGTCATGCAATAATATTTGGAGAAGGAGTTGATGACGATCGCCTCGTCGGTCAGCTCCAGCGCGCTCGCCTCCTCGCCGGCGAAGGTCAGCCCGTGGTAGATTTCATCGGAGATGAAAGCGATGGAATGGGCCGCGCAGTAATCCGAAAGCGCCTTCAGCCCATCGCGGCCGGTCACCGTGCCGGTCGGATTGGCGGGGCTTGCGAGCAACACGCCTTTCAGCGTGATGCCGCTTTCCTTCTGCGCAGCTTCGAGGCCTTGCGGCGTCAGCGTGAAGTGGGTCTCGGCCGTTACCGGCACTTCGAGAACCTTCAGGCCCAGCGCACCGAGGATATTGCGATAGGCGGGATAACCGGGTCTTGCGATCGCCACCGCATCGCCGGCATCGAAGAGCGACAGGAAGGCGAGATTGAAGCCGGCCGAGGAACCGGTGGTGATGGCGATGCGCTTGGGATCGATCTCCAGGCCGTGGCGATCCTTGTAGTGCCAGGCGAGCGCCGATTTCAGCCGTGCCGTCCCCAGCGCATCGGTATAACCGATCCGGCCTTCGGCAAGGGCTGTGCGCGCCGCTTCGAGGGCCGCTTGAGGGGCCGGATGCGAGGGCTGACCGACTGCCATCGAGATCACCGGATGGCCGGCAGCGCGCCGCTTCGTCGCCTCCGCCAGGACGTCCATGGCGTGAAAAGGCTCGACTTCGCTGCGTTTCGATATGGAAAACAAGATCGTTTCTCGCTCAGCTTCTTCAATCACGGCCCGACAATTGCCGCATTAATCGGCTCATCACAATCCCGCGAGGGCCGCGCGGGGATGAAAATTCCGGTTTGAGCAGAACCGAACGCACCGTACCTTGACGCGACGCATTCAAGTCCATTAATCCGGCGACGGTCTTCTCGATGAAGAGACGACAATATCGCCGATGACGAGGATATCATGGCATTCTTCCCGAAGACCTTCACCGCACTGGCGCTTGCCGCATCGATCGCCCTTCCGCTTCCGGCGGCAGCGCTCGACGACCAGCAGAAGAAGGAGTTCGGCGAATTCATCAAGCAATACCTGCTCGAGAACCCCGAGATCATGCTCGAAGTCCAGGATGCGCTGCAGAAGAAGCAGGAGGCCCAGCGGTCGGTGAAGGCCAATATGGCGATCGAAGAGAACAGCACCGACATCTTCGAATCGAAGAACGACGTCACGCTCGGCAATCCCAAGGGCGATGTCACTGTCGTCGAATTCTTCGATTATAATTGCAGCTATTGCCGGCACGCGCTTCCCGACATGCAGGCCATACTGAAGAAGGACAAGAACGTCCGTTTCGTCCTCAAGGAATTCCCGATCCTCGGGCCGGATTCGGTCGCCGCGCACAAGGTGGCCGACGCCTTCCGGAAGCTCGCACCGGAGAAATATGCCGATTTCCACGTCGCCCTTCTCGGCACCGAAGGCCGTGCCTCTGACGAAACAGCGGTCGCGGTCGCTGCCTCGCTCGGCGTCAGCGAGGACAAGATCCGCGCCGAGATGGCAAAGAGCCCGAATGACGGGATCGTCCAGGCGACCTACCAGCTCGCCTCCAGTCTCGGCATCAGCGGCACGCCCTCTTATGTGATCGGCAACGAACTGGTGCCCGGCGCCGTCGGGCTGGACGATCTCGAAGCCAAGGTCAAGAACATGCGCAGCTGCGGCAAGACCGCCTGCTGAGCAAACCAGTCGCCAGCCGGCAGCCCATCAAATCGCCAAAATCGAAGTGTTTCAACCATGTGGACAAATGTGGCACGATTGCCGCTGGCCAATCCGTAAGGGCTTTCATTCAGCCTTCGCGGAGTCTATAGGTTGCCGTCGTACATTTTACGGAACATTCGATGACGCAAACGATTTTTGTCCTGAACGGCCCCAACCTGAACATGCTGGGCAAACGAGAGCCCGGCATTTATGGCGGCAAGACGCTCAAGGACATCGAGGCGGACTGCAAGGCCGCAGGCCGCGAACTCGGCCTCGATATCGATTTCCGCCAGAGCAACCATGAAGGCGCGCTCGTCGATTGGTTCCATGAGGCCGACGAAAAGTCCGTCGGCGTTGCCATCAATGCAGGCGCTTATACGCATACATCGGTCGCGCTGCATGATGCGATCCGCGCTATTTCCATTCCCGTCGTCGAGCTCCACATATCCAACGTGCATGCACGGGAAGAATTCCGCCACAAGTCGATGATCGCGCCGGCATGCAAAGGCGTGATCTGCGGCTTCGGGCCTCACAGCTACATCCTGGCGCTCCACGCGCTGAAGAACATCACGGCATAAGAAGAAGACAGGGCAACACCATGGCTGAAAAGAAATCGGGTATCGACCAGGCACTGATCCGCGATCTCGCTAATATTCTCAACGAAACGGATCTGACGGAGATCGAGGTCGAGCAGGACGATCTGCGCATCCGCGTTTCGCGCGCCGGCACGCCACAATATGTCCAGGCTCCGATCGCAGCACCTGGTTATGCCGCGCCCGCAGCCGCCGCTGCGGCAGCCGTTGCTGCGCCTGCCGCAGCTCCCAGCCGTAACCCGGCCAATGTCGTCAATGCACCGATGGTGGGTACCGTCTATATGGCGCCGGCACCGGGGGCGCGTCCGTTCATCGAAGTCGGCGCAACCGTCAAGGAAGGCCAGACGTTGATCATCATCGAAGCGATGAAGACGATGAACCAGATCCCCTCGCCGAAGTCAGGCAAGGTGACCGAGATCCTCGTCGATGACGGACATCCCGTCGAATACGGCCAAGCCCTCGTCGTCATCGAATAGGCCGATGCCCATGATTTCGAAAATCCTCATCGCCAATCGCGGAGAAATCGCCCTTCGCGTGCTTCGGGCCTGCAAGGAGCTCGGCATCGCCTGCGTCGTGGTTCATTCCACCGCCGACGCCGATGCCATGCATGTGCGCCTTGCGGACGAAAGTGTCTGCATCGGCCCGCCCTCCTCGCGCGAGAGCTATCTCAACATCCATCAGATCGTCGCTGCCTGCGAGATCACCGGTGCCGACGCCGTGCATCCGGGCTACGGCTTTCTGTCGGAAAATGCCAAGTTCGCCGATATCCTCGAAGCCCACGGCATTACTTTCATTGGGCCGACGGCGGACCATATCCGCATCATGGGCGACAAGATCACCGCCAAGACGACGGCGCTCGAGCTCGGCATTCCCGTCGTTCCGGGCTCGGACGGCGAAGTGAAGACCGAAGAGGATGCGCTGAAGACGGCCGCCGAAATCGGCTATCCCGTGCTGATCAAGGCCACGGCCGGCGGCGGAGGACGCGGCATGAAGGTCGCCAAGAGCGAGGCCGACCTGATCGAAGCCTGGTCGACGGCGCGCACGGAAGCGGCAGCCGCCTTCGGCAACGATGCCGTCTACATGGAAAAATATCTCGGCAAGCCGCGCCACATCGAAATTCAGGTATTCGGTGACGGTGAAGGCAATGCCATCCATCTCGGCGAGCGCGACTGCTCGCTGCAGCGCCGCCATCAGAAGGTCTGGGAAGAGGCGAATTCGCCGGCACTCAACGTCGAGCAGCGCATGAAGATCGGCCAGGTCTGCGCCGACGCCATGAAGAAGCTGAAATATCGCGGCGCCGGCACGATCGAATTCCTCTACGAAAACGGCGAGTTCTATTTCATCGAAATGAACACCCGCCTGCAGGTGGAGCATCCGATCACCGAAGCGATCACCGGCATCGACCTCGTGCACGAGCAGATCCGCGTCGCTTCCGGCGGCGGTCTCTCGGTGACGCAGGATGAAGTGCATTTTTCCGGTCACGCCATCGAGTGCCGTATCAATGCCGAGCACCCGCGCACCTTCGTGCCTTCGCCCGGCACGATCACGCATTTCCACGCGCCGGGCGGCCTCGGCGTGCGCATCGATTCCGGTGCCTATCAGGGCTACAAGATCCCGCCCTATTACGACAGCCTCATCGGCAAGCTGATCGTGCACGGCCGTACCCGCGTCGAATGCATGATGCGCCTGCGCCGGGCGCTCGACGAATTCGTCGTCGACGGCATCAATACGACGCTGCCGCTGTTCCAGGATCTCGTCTCCAACCAGGATATTGCCAACGGCGACTACGACATCCACTGGCTGGAAGACTACCTCGCCAACACACCGGCGGCATAGGACAGGAATGGCAGGATCGCGCAGGAAGTCACCAGGCATAACCCCTGACATTCTCCTGCGCGCCTATTCCATCGGCCTCTTCCCGATGGCCGAATCCGCCGACGACCCGGAGATCTTCTGGGTCGAACCGGAACTGCGCGGCGTGCTGCCGCTCGACCATTTCCATGTGTCGAAAAGCCTTGCCAAGACGGTGCGCAAGAAACCCTTCGAGATCCGTTTCGATCACGCTTTCGATCAGGTCATTGCTGCCTGTGCGGAGGAGACGTCCGGGCGCCCGAGCACCTGGATCAACAGGACGATCAGATCGCTCTACTCGACGCTCTTCGACATGGGCCATGCCCATACCGTCGAAGCCTGGGAGGGTGATGAACTGGTCGGCGGCCTCTACGGCGTCTCGCTCGGTTCGGCCTTCTTCGGCGAAAGCATGTTTTCGCGCCGGACGGATGCCTCGAAGATCTGCCTCGTGCATCTGGTCGACCGGCTGCGGGAACGGGGCTTCACCCTGCTCGACACGCAGTTCACCACCGAGCACCTGAAGACGTTCGGAGCGATCGACGTTCCGAAGACCGATTATGCCGTTATGCTTGCCGCGGCGATGGAATCGCCGCATCTGGAATTCTGAGGACCGTTTTCAGAGTAAAATCCGGCAGACAATATCGCTCTTGCCCATTGTGGATCACCACACGCCGGGTTGAGGAGGATGCAGCAAACCAGCGAAGACGCAGTTACTTCGCCTTGGCGCTGTCAGGCGCCGGGACATCCGAGTTTGCCTTGCAGTCTTTCAGCCAGACGTCGTAAATCGGGTGCTCGACGGCGTTGAGGCCGGGGCTGGCGGCGAACATCCAGCCGGTGAAGATGCGGCGGATCTTGCGGTCGAGGGTGATCTCGTCGACCTCGACGAAACCGTCGATCTTCTGCGCTTCTGTCTGGTCGCGCGAATAACAGGCCTTCGGTGTCACCTGCAGCGCACCGAACTGTACCGTCTCATTGACATAGACGTCGAAGGTCGTGATGCGGCCGGTGATCTTGTCGAGACCGGAAAAGACGGCAACCGGATTTTCGATGCGTGCGGCATTTGCCGCAACTGGCGGAAGCAGGGCCGAGAGCGCCAGCAGCGATCCGGCGGCACGCAGGACCATGTTCCGCGTGAAGAGCTTCATATGTACCCGTCTCCAGACATTTTCAGTTCACGGCCGCGGTCAAGCGCGGCCAACCTGCGGGTAAAGGTCAATTGTGGCCAAAAGCCGGGTCTTGAGATCGCCCGGTCGAGCCGTCTCAGTTGCCTGGCGTCCAGGCGTCGTAATCGCCGGTGACGCGCGGACGCTCGCCCGGAACGGCGATGGAACCCGGCGGACGATAGGCTTGCGGCGAACCGGTATGGTTGGGACGGTGCGGCTTCTGCCACTCCTTGGCGACGTAGGTCTCCTTGGAGGGGGGAACATCGGTGCGATGATGCATCCAGCCATGCCAGCCCGGCGGAATGGCGGAGGCTTCGGCATAACCCTTGTAGATCACCCAACGCTTCGGCAGACCGTAGGAGGACATGCCGCCTTCGTAGTAGACGTTGCCGAATTCATCCTCGCCGACGCGCTTGCCAAAACGCCAGGTCGCAAAACGCGTGCCCATCGTCTGACCGTTCCACCAGGTAAAGGTCTGAACCAGAAGATTCCACATGTCTTTTCCTTGTGCCCGCCAGATGCGAGCCAAACCAGAATTCGTTTCCTCGCTTATGCCGTCGCCAAGCCGAATTGTCCAGCGATTCCACGACGGCCATGGGTCATTTCAAAGCCATCTTGAAGCCCAGATGCGAGGGCTTGAAGCCCAGCCTTTCGTAGAAACGATGGGCATCCTTGCGCACTGCATTCGAGGTCAACGCTACCCGCCCGATACCGCGGCCTTTTGCCTCGGCAATGGCAAATTCGATCATCAGCGCGCCGACCCCCTGCCCGCGCATATCGGCGCGCGTCTGCACCGCCTCGATGATCATCGCCGAAGAGCCGCGGCCAGTGAGCGAGGTCGTCACCATCGTCTGGAACGTGCCGACGACATCGCCGCCACGCTCTGCGACGTAAAGCATCTGGTCAGGCGAAGCCTCGATGACGGCGAAGGCCCTGAGATAATCCGGGAAGGCTTCAGCTTCCGTGGTATCGCCATGACCGCCGAGCGCATCGGCGGCAAACATAGCTACCAGCGCCGGCAGATCTCCCCGGCGGGCCGGACGAATGAGAATGTCGGGCAACTCGGCCGCCATAGTCTCTCAATGCCCTTCGAGTGGTTTTTCGAAGATCAGCGCCGGAATGCCGGATTGTCCGGCTCCGCTATTCTCGTTGCGGCCGATTTCGGTGAAGCCATGCGTGCGATAGAAGGCGATCGCCGCAGCATTCTGCGGTTCGACTTCGAGGCGCATGATCTCCGCATCCGGGAAGCAGGTTTCGAGCTCGGCGAAGATATCGCGGCCGATGCCCTGGCGCTGCAGCGCCGGGCTGACATAGAGGAGATGCAGCATCACCGTCTTAGTCAGTTCCTGCGACATGGCCGCATACCCCATGCCGCCGATATTGCGGCCGTCGTCAGCAACGAGGAACTCGGCATCCTTTCGCACCAGCCGCGCCTTCAGCGCCGCCGGCGAAAAGAGATGGGCGATCAGGTCATCTACCCTGGCTCGGCCATGGAGACCGTCATAGGTGGCATGAAAGCTCTCCGCCAGCAGGTCGCGCACCTTCTCCAGGTCGCGCTCGCCGGCAGTGCGGACGAAATACACCGCTTATTCCTCGATGCCGAGCTTCGCTTTGACGAGAGCCTGGACAGCCTGCGGGTTGGCCTTGCCGCCGGTCGCCTTCATTACCTGGCCGACGAACCATGCCGCCATGGTCGGCTTCGCCTTGACCTTTTCGACCTGATCGGGATTGGCGGCGATGATCTCGTCCACGGCCTTTTCGATCGCGCCGGTATCCGTCACCTGCTTCATGCCGCGCGCTTCGACGATCTCGGCGGGATCACCGCCTTCGGTCAGCACGATCTCGAAGAGATCCTTGGCGATCTTGCCGGAGATAGTTTCGGCCTTGATGAGATCGATGATCGCGCCGAGCTGGGCCGGCGAAACCGGCGTCTGCTCAATGTCTTTGCCGGTGCGGTTCAGCGCGCCGAGCAGATCGTTGATCACCCAGTTGGCGGCCGTCTTGCCGTCACGGCCTGCGGCGACCGCTTCGAAATAATCGGCGATCGCTTTTTCGGAAACGAGCACCGAGGCGTCGTAGATCGACAGGCCGAGCTCGCGCACGAAGCGCTCCTTCTTGTCGTCAGGCAGTTCCGGCAGATCGGCTTCGAGCGCATTGATGAAGGCATCGTCGAATTCGAGAGGCAGCAGGTCCGGATCGGGGAAATAGCGATAGTCGTGCGCATCCTCCTTGGAGCGCATCGAGCGCGTCTCGCCCTTGTTCGGGTCGAAGAGGCGGGTCTCCTGATCGATCTTGCCGCCGTCCTCCAGAATGCCGATCTGGCGACGGGCTTCATATTCGATCGCCTGGCCGATGAAACGGATGGAGTTGACGTTCTTGATCTCGCAACGCGTGCCGAAATCCTCGCCCGGACGGCGAACGGAGACGTTGACGTCGGCGCGCATCGAGCCCTCGTCCATGTTGCCGTCGCAGGTGCCGAGATAACGCACGATCGAGCGCAGCTTGGTCATATAGGCCTTGGCCTCGTCGGACGAGCGCATGTCGGGCTTGGAGACGATCTCCATCAGCGCGACACCGGAACGGTTGAGGTCGACATAGGACATGGTTGCGTGCTGATCATGCATCGACTTGCCGGCATCCTGCTCCAGATGCAGGCGCTCGATGCCGATCTCGATATCCTCGAACTGGCCCTGGCGGTCCGGCCCGAGCGAAATGACGATCTTGCCCTCGCCGACGATCGGATCCTTGAACTGCGAGATCTGATAGCCCTGCGGCAGGTCGGGATAGAAATAGTTTTTGCGATCAAACAAGGAGCGCTTGTTGATCTGTGCTTTCAGGCCGAGGCCGGTGCGCACCGCCTGCTTGACGCATTCCTCGTTGATGACAGGCAGCATGCCGGGCATGGCAGCGTCGACCATCGAGACATTCGAATTCTGCGGCTTGCCGAATTCCGTCGAGGCGCCGGAGAAAAGCTTCGAATTGGACAGCACCTGGGCATGGACTTCCATGCCGACGATGACTTCCCAGTCGCCGGTGGCGCCGGGGATGAAGCGTTTCGGATCAGGTGTGCGGACGTCGACAAGGGTCATCTGATGCTCTTTGCAGGCTGTTCTTTTCCACTGGTGAGGTAAAGGAAATGGCGTGCCGGTGCAAGGCTTTCGCCATGGCGCGCATTGCGGTTTTGCCGTCCATTAACGGAGCCGCGGTAGGGTTCCCCTATGACGATGACCGATATTATCAAATGGGCCTTACTGTTTCTGGCGCTGAACCTTTTGGTATTCTCGATCTATTTCAGGGACAAGCAGGCGGCTCGTCACGGCAGGCGGCGCATCAGCGAGCGCACGCTTCTTTTACTTGCGCTGATCGGCGGCAGCCTTGGCGCGGTGGCGGCACAGCAGCTGTTGCGGCACAAGACGAGAAAGGAGCCTTTCCGGTCAATCCTGGCGGCGATCCTGATCCTGCATGGCGCAGTGATGGCAATCCTGGTCTTCGTGCCGCAATGGAGCCTTCTGCTTCCTCAGCATTTTTGAAGCGTCAGAATTCCAGGCCATACCCACTTTGGCCGTCCGAAACGAGCTGTTTCGTCAGTCCAACGGAGGGTACGTCGCGATCGAGCTTCGGATTGTAAGCCACCGAGAGCCAGTGGATGCTGTAGCCGTGCTTCCGGAAGAAGCCGATCGCCTCGCTATTGCCGGAATGGGTCTGCATCGCCGCCTTCTCGAGGCCCTGATCGGCGATTTCCTTTTCGATGCGGACGAGAAGGGCCGAACCGAGGCCCTGGCGGGTGAATGCGGGATCGATCCAGAAATCCGAGATGGTTTCGTCCAATCCCTCGCGCGCCGCCCAGCCTGCGACCTGTCCGTTCTGCTCGACGACGGTGATGGTCAGCCAGTCGTTTTCCACGAAGTTCCGGAAGGCGTTGCGCGCTGCGTCGACCATCGCGTCCGATTCGCCGATCGACGCCATCGCCTTTTGCCAGGCCCTCAGCCCGATCTCGCTCAATAGCTCCGCTTCACCGTCGCGGGCATTGCGAATGTGGATCAACGACACCTCCGCGTTAGCCGTCAACTAGACCATTGAGTCGCGGATTTTACCAGTAGCTGCGACGGAACGATCGACCGAAACCGCGGTTTTCGACTGGCTTTCAGAGGCAAGTACGCTCTTGACCGAATTTTCCGCGCTGAATAATAGGTCTTATCGAGGTGTTTTATGTTGAGCCTGCCTGAGACCCGGTAAAGGCCCTGCCCGCAAGTTCGCTTGCGCGCATGGGCCCGAAAAAACGAAGCCCTGACGTTCGAATGAGCGCCAGATCGTTTTTGTGCGCCCTGCCGGGCGCGATACCGGATCTCAACATATGGACGTTTCTCGCACGGAGCAGCGCATCCTGCATCTCATGGCCCAAGGTGGCCGCATCGAAATTACCCGCGACGACAACAGGAAAATCGAGGCAGTCAGTTGCTTCACCCGCGACGGCTGGCTCTATCCTGGCGTCGACCTCGATCTCTTCCGCAGGCTGAAGCGGCTGAGGGCAATCAAGTCCTCTGGCGGCCACCCTTACCGGATCACTGAAAGAGGGCTGAGGTTGGTCAGGTCGCAGTTGAACAACAGGTAATAGCGGCACCCCCGATCGCGTCTCGAACGGGCGCGATCGGGGGTATCGCCTCAAGCCTTTGCAGAGAGTTCCGTCCGCATCGCCGACCACTCGTCGGCCATCGTGCCCGTGCCGCGCCTCTTGCCGGCGCGGCGATACCAGTAATCAGCGTTCCAGTCATCGCCCTCGATGCGATGGCAAAGGGCGTGCCCCCAGTCGAACGGCTGTTCGCCTTCGTGGCGCTGGCAGATGTCGTGCACCGCCTGCCAATCCGCGCCCATGGTGAAACCGCCGGCAGCGAGGCGATCAACTGCCTCGATCAATTGCGCAAGATCACTGTTCGCCATAAGACCTCCTCTGGTTCCTGCTATTGGTCAGCAAACCGTTTCTCCAGATGCACCTTTTCAAGTTCGACACCCATGCTCTCGGAAAATTCGCGGCCACGCCAGATGATGGTGAAGCCGCAGCGCTCGTAGAGGCGGATTGCGCCCTTATTCCCGGCATGCGTGTCGAGCCTGGCAGTCGCCAGCCCCTCTGCCGCCATCAGTTCGCACAAATGAAGCAAGAGAGCCCGGCCGACGCCGTTGCCCTGATGGTCGGGATGCACCCAGAGGTCGGACACATAATTCGGTTGGTTTTCACGCGCGCCCCAGCCGACGATCGTCCCGCCCCGTTCAGCAACGAAGATCTCGCCTTTCGTTTCCTCGGGAAAGATGGCGAACTCGTGCCGCACCCTGGTGATCACATCGGGATCGAGATAGCTGTCCTCGAAGGCATCGCTTGCGGCCCAAGCGGCAAAGCCGACGGCGCCGACCGTTTCGTGGTCGGCAGCCGCTATTCTTCGGATCGTTAGATCCGTTACCACCACTTGGCCGGCGTAAACCGGCCGGCTGCCTGCTCGATGACATGGGCGGTCTTGAAGAGGGTTTCCTCGTCAAAGGGTTTGCCGATCAGCTGCAGGCCAAGCGGCAGGCCCTTGTGGTCGAGACCGGCGGGCACGGCGATGCCGGGCAGGCCCGCCATGTTGACCGTCACCGTGAAGATGTCGTTCAGATACATCTTCACCGGATCGGCGGCGAGGTTCTCATCGGCAACGCCAAAGGCCGACGACGGCGTTGCCGGCGTCAGGATGGCATCGACACCGGCGTCGAAGGCGAGTTCGAAATCGCGCTTGATCAGCGTGCGCACCTTCTGCGCGCGGATGTAATAGGCATCGTAATAACCGGCCGACAGCACGTAGGTGCCGATCATGATGCGGCGCTTGACTTCCTTGCCGAAGCCCGCGGCACGCGTCTTCTCGTACATGTCGACAATATCCTTGCCGTCGACACGCAGGCCGTAGCGCACGCCGTCGTAGCGCGCGAGGTTCGAAGATGCCTCGGCGGGAGCGACGATGTAATAGGCTGGAAGAGCGTATTTGGTATGCGGCAGCGAGATGTCGACGATTTCGGCACCGGCTTCCTTCAGCCAGGCGATGCCCTGGCGCCAAAGCGTCTCGATCTCATCCGGCATGCCGTCGACACGATATTCGTTCGGGATGCCGATCTTCATGCCTTTCAGCGATTGGCCGAGAGCTGCTTCGTAATCCGGCACCGGCAGATCGACCGATGTCGTGTCCTTTGCGTCGACGCTTGCCATCGACTTCAAAAGGATAGCGGCATCGCGTACGTCGCGGGCGATCGGGCCTGCCTGGTCGAGCGAAGAGGCGAAGGCGACGGTGCCCCAGCGCGAGCAACGGCCATAGGTCGGCTTGATGCCGACGGTGCCGGTGAAGGCGGCCGGCTGGCGGATCGAGCCGCCGGTATCGGTCGCGGTCGCGCCGGCGCAAAGATGCGCGGCGACGGCTGCGGCCGAGCCGCCCGACGAACCGCCGGGCACGAGCTGCTGGTTGGAGCCTGCGGCACGCCAGGGATTGATCACCGGACCGTAATGCGAGGTCTCGTTTGAGGAGCCCATGGCGAACTCATCCATGTTCAGCTTGCCGAGCATGACGGCGCCATCATCCCAGAGGTTCTGCGTGACGGTCGATTCATAACGCGGCTCGAAACCATCGAGAATGTGGCTGCAGGCCTGGGTGTGAACGCCGACGGTGGCAAAGAGATCCTTGATGCCGAGCGGAATGCCTTCGAGTTCGCCGGCCTTACCGGCGGCGATTCGCTCGTCGGAGTTCTTGGCCATGACGCGGGCGAGATCAGGCGTGATCTTGATATAGGCGTTAAGCCGGCCATTGGCCGCATCGATCGCCGAGATATAAGCTTCGGTCAGTTCGATCGCGGTGATTTCCTTGGCGCGCAGCTTCTGGCGGGCTTCGGCAATGGTCAGGCTGGTGAGTTCGTTCATCGTGTTTTCGCTTCAGATCTGGAATGGCAAAAGGGTCGGAGAGAGGCTTCGAAGCCTTATTCGACGACTTTCGGCACCAGGAAAAAATTGTGATCGGTGACGGGCGCATTAGCGACGATATCGGCTGCCTTGCTGCCGTCGGTAACCGCGTCAGTCCGCTTCTTCATCGCCATCGGGGTCACCGACGTCATCGCCTCGACGCCGTCGACATTCACTTCGGAGAGTTGCTCGACGAAGCCAAGGATGCCGTTCAGCTCGCCGACCATGCGATTTGCCTCGTCCTCGGAGACGGCAATTCGGGCAAGGTGGGCGACGCGCTTCACGGTGGCAAGATCGACGGACATGGCATTCTCCGGATAGGATTTTTCCTACCCGCTATAAAGGCCATGTCCGCCGTGTGCAACGGGGTTTCGTCAGATCGACAGGCTCTCGGAAGGCCTGATCGCCTTCACATCCGTCTTCGATCCATCCATCCCGGCAACGAATTTTTCCGCCGTCTGGTCGATGATCGGGAAGGTGCCGTAATGGCAGGGGATCGCGGTCTTGAAGTTGAAATAGCGTCGGCAGGCAAGTGCGGCCACAGCGCCGCCCATGGTGAAGCGGTCGCCGACCGGCACGAAGCCGATATCAGGCTGGTGCAATTCGTTGATCAGCGCCATGTCGGAGAAGATGTCGGTATCGCCCATGGCAAGGATCGAGGCTTCGTCGTCGAAATGCAGCATCAGGCCGTTGGCGTTGCCGAGCGCATGCGAGACGCCGTCCTCGGTGATCTGGGCGGAGGAGTGCAGCGCATTGGTGAAGGTCGCCGAGAAGCTGCCGAGCGCGATCGTACCGCCGGTATTGCCCATCTCGATCTTGTCGACGCCCTTAGAGCCAAGCCAGGCGGCGAGATCGGCATTGGCAAGAACGACGGCGCCGGTTTCCCTGGCGAGTGCCACGGTATCGCCGACATGGTCGCCATGGCCATGCGTCAGCAGGATATGGGTGATGCCGGCGGACACGTCCTTGACATCCTGGCCGGAAAAGGAGGCGTTATAGCTGAGGAATGGATCGAGCAGGATCTTCGCCTTTGATGTCTCGATGCGGAAGGCGGAATGGCCGAGCCAGGTGATCTTCATGAAATGTCTCCTTTATTACGTGATGCAAAGCCGGTTTCGATGCCACATCAAAGAATGAGAGCATGATGTCGTCCGAAAACCGCTCACACTTTTCGGCGTCATGCCCTAAGGACATATCTTATGCGGCCGCAAAGAAAAGCGGCGGCGACTTCAATTTGTTTTGACGGGATGAAACGGCGATGACGGTGCTGACGATCGAGGAAATGGCCGAGACGCTTGTCCCGCGACAGGCGATTGCCGGCCTCGATCTCGGCACCAAGACAATCGGGCTTTCGATGTCCGATCTCGGGCGGCGTTTCGCCACGCCGCGCACAGTGATCCGCCGCGTCAAGTTCACCATCGATGCCCAGGCGCTCTTGGATTTCGCACAATCGGAAAAGGTCGCAGGCTTCATCATCGGCCTGCCGATGAACATGGATGGATCGGCGGGTCCGCGCGTGCAGGCGACGCGCGCCTTCGTGCGCAACATGGAGCAGAAGACGTCACTGCCCTTCGTCTATTGGGACGAGCGGCTTTCGACGGTTGCCGCCGAACGGACGCTGCTCGAAATGGACGTCTCCCGCGCCAAGCGGGCCGAACGGATCGATTCGGCCGCGGCAAGCTTCATCCTTCAGGGCGCGCTTGACAGGCTTTCCTTGCTGGCAAGGTCTGATGGAGATGAATTCAGCGCCTGACGCGCCTTCCACCAGGCGATGATCGACTTGCGCTTCCGAAGGCCGATAATGGCGAAGACCACAAGGCTGTCCACCGCGATCGCGCGGGCAACGAGCGGCGGGATGGTCTCCGGCGGAATGCCGAGCGCCTTGCCGTAAAGCTCAAAGGTCAGGTCATGGACCTGCCGGCTCAGCATGAAGATGCCGAAACTCATGTCGTAATAGGAGAGCCAGTACCATCCGCCCAAAAAGACGATGGGGCCGGCCCAGAAGATCAGAAACCACTTCATGCGGCCTCTCCTCCATGCTTGCGCGCGACAGGCAGATCAAGAGAGACCAACCAGGTCGACAAAGCCATGATACAAAGCACGAGCGTCGGAGTTGCGATATCCAGCGCCAGGACTGCGAAAAACATCATCGCCGCCACCAAAAACACTGCCTTGGCGATCTTGGTTCCCATGGTCGTCAACTCGGGTCTTCTACTCATACAATCTCTGCTGAGACCACACTGTCGGGTTAACCAGCCCCACGCAACGTAAACCATTTGTTAAGGTTAATGCTACGCCCGCCCCCTGTGGATGAGCAGATATCAGCCGTAGACGCCGCGCACGATGCGCTTCAGCGCCGTCGCTGCCTTCTCCCAGTCCTTGGGCGTTTTCAGCGACAGGCCGGCGCACTGCCCGCCGGCTGCGGCGGCGAGCACAAGGTGCTGGATCGCGGCGATGACGACGGCGTTGACGGCTGCCGCATCCACGCCCTTCGGCGGCGCCAACGAGCCGCGCATGCGCTCCAGCCAGAGCGCGAGCGCCTTCGAACGCGCCTCGGACAAGCGCCTCACCTGCTCGGTGTTTTCCGATATCTCCCAGGCAAGGATGCGGCGCATCAGCGGATCGTTTCTCAAGGCGTCGAGGAGGAGAAGCGACAGCCGCTCCATCAGGTCGCCATAGGTGAGCAGGAACATGCCGCCGGCGTCTTCCGGAATGCGATCCTTGACCCATGTGCCGAGATCGGTGCCGATCGCCTCGACCAAGCCGTCGAGGCCGCCATAGTAACGATAGATCAGCTGCTTGTCGCAACCGGCGCGGCGGGCGACCGCATTGATGCCGAAATTCTGGAAGCCTTCCTCGGCGAGCAGCCCCTTGGCGGCGACAAGGATTGCGCGCTCGGTGGCGCCGCGATCACGCACGCGCCGTTCCGGCCCCTCGCCGGTCCCGGGTGAATTTTCAAGATTTACGGCTTCATTCAGCATGTCGACCCTTCCCCGCTGTCACCAATCGGTGAGTAGCTGGCAGGCTTCACGCAATCAATCCTATCCCTTTGGGAAGATTGTGGATATTCGAGCCGGACCGTTGATTGTCCATCGAACGGATGCGGAAGACTGCACGTTGGGCGGATCGGATCCGCTTAGAAATCTCGTCCTGGCGGTTGATCGTGATGGACGAACCCGGCATAGCTACATTATGAACAAATCTAACAATCTCCGCTAAGGCCCTGCAATGGTGAACTATATCGAAGCCTCTACTGCGCCCCCGAAGAATACGGGCGCCATCCGGCTTTATGACGCGCAAGCATTCGAGGGCATGCGCAGGGCATGCCAGCTGACCGCACGCTGCCTCGATGCGCTTGCCGACATCGTCAAGCCCGGCCTGCTGACCGATGAGATCGACAGGTTCGTCTTCGATTTCGGCATGGATCACGGCGCCTATCCGGCGACGCTGAACTATCGCGGTTATACCAAATCGACCTGCACCTCGATCAACCACGTCGTCTGCCATGGCATTCCGAACGACAAGCCGCTGCGCGACGGCGATATCGTCAATATCGACGTCACCTTCGTGCTCGACGGCTGGCACGGCGATTCGAGCCGGATGTATCCCGTCGGCACCATCAAGCGCTCCGCCGAGCGGCTGCTCGAGGTCACCTATGAATCGCTGATGCGCGGCATTGCCGCCGTAAGGCCCGGCGCCCGCACCGGCGCGATCGGCGAGGCGATCCAGACCTATGCAGAGGCCGAGCGCTGTTCGGTGGTGCGCGATTTCTGCGGCCACGGTGTCGGCCGGCTGTTCCACGATTCGCCGAATATCCTGCATTACGGCCGCGCCAACGAGGGGCCGGAGCTGCGCGAGGGCATGATCTTCACCATCGAGCCGATGATCAACCTCGGCCGGCCGCATGTGAAGGTGCTGGCCGACGGCTGGACGGCCGTCACCCGCGACCGCTCGCTTTCGGCGCAGTACGAACACACGGTCGGCGTCACCTCCGACGGCTGCGAGATCTTCACGCTGTCGCCTGGCGGGCTCGACCGCCCCGGCCTGCCGTCGCACAACGGGTGACGGTCCGATGGCGAAGGGGCCTGTTTCGACATCTTCCGACGAACTGCCTTTCGAGACGCAAGAGCCGATTGCTGCCGATGAACGTTCGTTCTTTGCAGGCCAGCCGCAAAAGCCGTCCGGGCCGAATGCCAGGACCTCCCTGCCCGCCTCGCTTGCCGGCCAAGAGCATTATCACGGCCATCGCGAGCGGTTGCGTGACCGCTTCCGGGAGCTCGGCGACACAGCACTTGCCGACTACGAAATCCTCGAGCTGCTGCTTTTCCGCCTGATCCCGCGGCGTGACACCAAGCCGATCGCAAAGGCGCTGATCGAACGGTTCGGCTCGCTCGCTGGCGTTTTCGGTGCGCCTCAGGCGCTGCTGATGGAGGTCAAGGGTGTCGGTGAGGCGGTGGCGCTCGACCTGAAGCTGATCTCGACTGTCGCCCACCGGACGCTGAAGAGCGAACTCAGAAGCAAACAGGTTCTGTCCTCGTGGTCTTCGGTCATCCAGTATTGCCATGCCGCCATGGCGCACGAGACCCGCGAACAGTTCCGTATCCTCTTCCTCGACAAGCGCAATGTACTAATCGCCGATGAGGTGCAAGGCCGCGGCACGGTCGACCATACGCCGGTCTATCCGCGCGAGGTGGTCAAACGCGCGCTCGAGCTTTCGGCAACGGCGATGATCCTCGTCCACAACCACCCCTCCGGCGATCCGACGCCATCGCGCGCCGACATCGACATGACGAAGGTGATCATCGATGCCGCCAAGGCGCTCGATATCACCGTCCACGACCACGTCATCATCGGCAAGGATGGGCATGTCAGCCTGAAGGGGCTGAAGCTGATCTGAACAAACACTGCGGCTGATCGCCGGCAAGATGCAGAGCCCCGGCGCATCGACCATGCCCTGGTCCATCCCGCGAGAAGACTGAGGCGAGAAGACTGGGGAATGCTGGAGTTGACAGCAGTCGGTGGTGCGGGATTGTATGCAGTCCTGCACCACAGCCTGGACAATGCCCGCCCGAATACCGAGAAGATGAAGCTCCATGACGATCCGCAGCGGCAACACCGATCGATCGACCCGGCTCTGTCGCGACGTGCTCTGCCTCGACGATTTTGAAATAAAGGCGCGGCGACATCTGCCAAAGCCCCTGTTCGGTTATATCGCCGGCGCAACCGAGACCAATGCGTCGCTACGGCATAATGCAGAATCTTTCCAAGCCTATGCCTTCCGGCCTCGTGTCCTTCGGGACGTCTCGAAACGCAGCACCGAGACGAGCCTCTTCGGCAAGACCCATGCCGCACCATTCGGCATAGCGCCGATGGGTATCAGCGCGCTGATGGCCTATCGAGGCGACATCGTGCTCGCGCAAGGAGCGGATCAATCGGGAATCCCGATGATCATAAGCGGTTCATCGCTTATCCCTTTGGAAGAGATCGTTGCGGTTTCGCCGCAAGCATGGTTTCAGGCCTATCTCCCCGGCGAACCCGACCGTATCGACGCTCTCATCGATCGCGTCGGCGCGGCCGGCTTGGGCACGCTTCTGCTGACCGTGGACACGGCCACGCTGCCAAATCGTGAAAACAATGTAAGGGCAGGATTTTCGACGCCTCTGCGTCCCGGTCTCCGCCTGGCATGGCAGGGCATCTCGCACCCGCGCTGGACTACCGGCACATTCCTGCGCACGATCGTCCGGCACGGCATTCCGCATTTTGAAAATTCCTATGCCACAAGAGGCGCGCCGATTATCTCCTCGAATGTCACGCGCGACTTCGGCAGGCGCGACCATCTCAACTGGAACCATCTTGAGCGGATACGCAACAGGTGGTCCGGCAAACTTGTGGTCAAGGGGATCATGCATCCCGACGACGCGGCTCGGGCTGTCGACACCGGGGTGGATGGTGTGATCGTCTCCAACCATGGCGGCCGCCAACTCGACGGCACCGCATCTCCCCTTCAGGTCCTTCCGCAGATTGCGTCCCGTGTTGGAGACAGCGTTGCCGTCATGGTCGATGGCGGTTTCAGGCGTGGAACGGACATCATGAAGGCCCTCGCGCTCGGGGCCTGTTTCGTGTTCGTGGGCAGGCCGTTCCTTTATGCCGCAGCCGTCGCGGGCCTACCAGGCGTGCTCAAGGCGGCCGATATCCTGAAGACGGAACTGCATAGCAATATGGCGTTGCTCGGCGTCACCAAGGTGGGCGATATTTCCGCGGACTACATCACCCGTGCATGAAAAGCCGTCGAGCCACCGAGCATGGCAAGCGACCCTGCCGGTATTCGTCGGCTACGGCCCAAGACGTAAAGCTGTTTCTCGCAGGGCTCACTTGCCCGAAAAAGTACCCGTCAGGACCAATCAGGTGGCCGTAAAACAATCTGTAACGTTGACCGGCTAACGATGGACGGGCGACATTTTGCGTCGCAATATGATTCCTTTCCAATCCGGGGCTTGATGATGCTTCAGTACGATCTCGTTGTGGTGGGCAGCGGTCCCGCAGGGCGCCGCGGCGCGATCCAGGCGGCAAAACTCGGCAAGAAAGTGCTTGTCATCGAGCAGGGCAAACGCGTCGGCGGCGTGTCCGTGCATACCGGCACCATCCCTTCCAAAACGCTGCGCGAGACTGCGCTTAATCTTTCCGGCTGGCGCGAACGCGGCTTCTACGGCCGGTCATACCGCGTCAAGGAAGAGATCAGTGCAGATGACCTGCGCCGCCGCCTGCTGATTACGCTCAATCACGAGGTCGAGGTGCTGGAACACCAGTTCGCCCGCAACCGCGTGCAGCATATTCGCGGCAAGGCGAGCTTCATCGATGCGTCGACGCTGCAGGTAATCAAGGATGACGGCGAGACCACGCAGGTCACCGCCGCCAGCGTGCTGCTCGCCGTCGGCACAAAGCCGTTCCGCCCCGATTACATGCCCTTCGACGGCAAGACCGTTCTCGACAGCGACGAACTGCTCGACATCCAGGACCTGCCGCGATCGATGGTCGTTATCGGCGCCGGCGTCATCGGCATCGAATATGCGACGATCTTCAGCGCGCTCGACACCGCCGTCACCGTCATCGACCCGAAGGCGACAATGCTCGACTTCATCGACAAGGAAATCATCGAGGATTTTACCTACCAGCTGCGCGACCGCAACATGAAGCTGCTGCTCGGCCAGAAGGCCGACAAGGTGGAGAGGCTCGAAAACGGCAAGGTCGAACTGACGCTCGACAGCGGCCGACGCCTGACGACCGACATGGTGCTTTTCGCCGCCGGCCGCATGGGGGCGACGGATGCGCTAAACCTTCAGGCCATCGGCCTCGAAGCCGACAGCCGCGGCCGTCTCAAGGTCAATCCGGAAACCTTCCAGACATCGGTTGCCAACATCTACGCCGCCGGCGACGTCGTCGGCTTTCCGAGCCTTGCCTCGACCTCGATGGAACAGGGCCGCATCGCCGCCCGCGTCGCGGTCGGCGCGGTCGCCAAGGAGCCGCCGAAATATTTTCCCTACGGCATCTATGCCGTGCCGGAGATTTCGACCTGCGGCCTGACCGAAGAAGAGATGAAGGAGCGCGGTATTCCCTATGAATGCGGCATCGCCCGCTTCCGCGAGACATCGCGCGGTCATATCATGGGCCTCGACACCGGGCTTCTGAAGCTGATCTTCTCGCTGAAGACCCGCCGCCTGCTCGGTGTGCATATCGTCGGCGAAGGCGCCACCGAGCTGGTGCATATCGGCCAGGCGGTGCTCAATCTCAAGGGGACCGTCGAATATTTCGTCGAGAACACCTTCAACTATCCGACGCTCGCCGAAGCCTACAAGATCGCCGGCCTCGATGCCTGGAACCGAATGGGCGACATCAAGTCGGAACTCTAAAGTCCGTCGCGTCGTCGAGGGAACGGCCGTCTCAGACCGGCCGCCAAAACGGAGCCGAATGCATTGCGCATCATCTCGCTGAACGCATGGGGCGGCAGGCTTCATGAGGCGCTGATTGAATATGTGACGGCGGCCGATCCCGACGTGCTGTGCCTGCAGGAGGTTTTGCGCGCACCCGGCACCCGCTCTGGCTGGTCAGTCTATCGGGACGGCGACGTCGAGCTGCTGCAGCGCTTCAATCTCTTTACCGAGATCAGCACCGCCCTGCCCGGCCACGACGGCTTCTTCTGCCCGACATCGAGAGGCGAACTCTTCGACGGCGATACTGCCATTGTCGCCGAATTCGGGCTGGCGACCTTTGTGCGCAAAAAGCATTCCGTCACCGCCCAAGGGCTGGACTTCGTGCATGGCCGTTTTTCCGCCGATGGCTGGGGCGAACATCCTCGGCCGCGAAACGCCCATTGCATCCGTCTCTTCAGCCATGAGCACGCTGCTACCATGACCATCGCCCACATGCATGGCCTGCGCGATCCCGCAGGCAAGGGCGACACCCCGGCGCGCGACGAGCAGGCTGCAGCGCTGGTCAAGCTCATCGAGGGCGTCTGGCCCGGCGACGAGGGGCTCATCGTCTGCGGCGATTTCAACGTGCTGCCTGATAGCGCGACCTTTGCGATTCTCGCCAGACTCGGGCTTTCCGACCTCGTCACCGGAAACGGCCTTGTAGACACGCGAACCTCCTACTATCTGAAGCAGGGCCGCTTTGCCGACTACATGCTGGTGACGCCAGGGGTGAAGGTTGCCAAGTTCGAGGTGGTCGAGGCGCCCGAAGTCTCCGATCATCGCGCATTACTGCTCGATATCGGGTAGTATATTGAGTAATGATACACTTCGCGAAGCGTTTGCGCGCCATGCCGTTTTTTTACGCCTTAGTTTGACCTCCTAAATCGCATTGATACGTCGTGCTTGTATGTGTCTTCAACGCCATTTTGCCTTCGGGCAAAGCTTCTAAAGAAAGATAGATACTCTTGTCCCATGTCTTGGAAGCTGCGCGCAGACGTTTTCAGCTGATCCTGATCAAGCCGTCGCATTATGACGACGACGGCTACGTCATCCGCTGGTGGCGGGCGATGATCCCCTCCAATTCGCTGGCGGCGCTCTACGGCATTGCCGCCGAATGCGCCGAACGCAAGGTGCTCGGAGACGATACGGCGATCGATATCACCGTGATCGACGAGACCAATACGCGGATCGATATCGCCGGACTGCTGGCGCAGTTCAAGCGTCACGACAATTTCGGCATGATCGCGCTCGTCGGCGTCCAGACCAACCAATATCCGCGCGCCCTCGATATCGCCCGTCCCTTCCGCGATGCCGGCCTGCCGGTTTCGATCGGCGGCTTTCATGTTTCCGGCTGCCTGTCGATGCTGGATGGGAAGGCGGTCGGGCTTGACGCCTGCCGCGACATGGGCATCTCGATGTTTGCCGGCGAGGCCGAGGGCCGGCTCGACATGGTGCTGCGCGATGCCGCCGCCGGCGAGCTGAAGCCGCTCTATAATTTCATGAACGACCTTCCCGGCATCGGCGGCACGCCGGTTCCCTTCCTGCCGAAGGACAATATCCAGCGCACGCTCGGGCTCAGCACCAGCTTCGATGCCGGACGTGGCTGTCCCTATCAGTGCTCGTTCTGCACCATCATCAACGTGCAGGGACGCAAGTCACGCTTCCGTTCGGCCGACGACGTCGAAAAGCTGGTGCGGATGAACTGGGCGCAGGGCATCCACAAATTCTTCATCACCGACGACAATTTCGCCCGCAACAAGGATTGGGAAGCGATCTTTGACCGGTTGATCGAACTCAAGGAACGGGACGGCATTCCGCTCGGCCTGATGATCCAGGTCGACACGCTCTGCCACAAGATCCCCAATTTCATCGAGAAATCCAGGCGCGCCGGCGTCACCCGCGTCTTCATCGGCCTCGAAAACGTCAATCCGGACAATTTGACCGCCGCCAAGAAGAACCAGAACAAGATCACCGAATACCGCAAGATGCTGCTCGCCTGGAAGGCGCAGGGCATCATGACGCTCGCCGGCTATATCCTGGGCTTCCCCGCCGATACGCCGGAATCGATCCGCCGCGACATCGCGATCATCCAGGAAGAGCTGCCGCTCGACGTCATCGAATTCTTCATCCTGACGCCGCTGCCCGGCTCCGAGGACCATCAGGTCCTGTGGAAGAAGGGCGTCGACATGGATGCCGATCTCAACATCTACGATGTCGAGCATGTCTGCACCGCGCATCCGAAGATGAGCAAGCAGGAATGGGAAGACATCTACCACGAGGCCTGGTCGCTCTACTATTCGCCCGATCATATGAAGACCCTGTTGCGCCGCGCCGTGGCAACCGGCGTACCGCTCGCAAGGCTCGTCAAGGTTCTGGTCTCCTTCGCGACCACCGTGCCGCTGGAAAACGTGCACCCGCTGCAAAGCGGCCTGCTGCGCCTGAAGACGCCGTCGGAGCGGCGCCCGGATCTGCCGCGCGAGAATCCGCTGGTCTTCTGGCCGCGCTTTGCCTGGGAAACCTTCCGCAAACATGCTTCGCTCGCCGGCACGATCATTGGCCTGACGATTTCGGCGTTCTTGATTTCAAGGGACACGAAGTCGAAGACCTACATGGATCAGGCCCTGACGCCGGTCGCCGACGACGAAGAGGAAACGCTCCACCTCTTCACCCAGACCGCCGGCGGCGCCGCAGCCGTCAGCCATGTCAGGAAAGTCGCGCAACTGACAGCGCATTGAGCGGCGATTGTTGCAACGGCGGCTGATGCCCGAACCATGGCGGCATCAAACTCCAAGCCAATGCATGTCGCTAAGGCGCGCCGCATGAATCACGTTTGACAACGCGCTTTGAAGACTTCGATTTTGTTGGCCGTTTATGCGACTTGGATCATCTTGGTCGTCTCGGCCACTTGCAGCGTGTCGACGAATTCGACGATCTTGACCGGTTTCCCATCGCGGAAATGGATCTTGTCGACGAATTCCGTATGGAAGCTCACGCCCGATGGGATGTGCCTGACCTCGCCTTCGCGGTGGGCAAAGATCATCTGCTCATCTTCGTCCACATAGATGCCGGCCGTCCTGATATTCGATAGATCCCATACAGTGATAAGCTGGGTTATCGCCTGGCGAAAAGCATGCCCGCTTGATTCAGTCGAAAAAGGCGCCAGCCGGGTATTGCCGACCATGCGAAAGGTGCAATTCTCGCCGATCAGCGCCAGCGTAGCTTCGACATCGCCACGGTCACGCACAGCATAGATTTCTTCCACGAGCTTCTTCATGTCATGCTTTGCAGTCATTTTCAGGTCCCTCCCACCATCAGCGAAATCTGCATCTAATTATACTTTGATGCAACTCCTTGTTGTTCCGGATGAATAAGCACAATGGAGTAGGCAGCGAGAATGAACTGCTCTGGATAACAGAAAAAGGCCCCGCACGATGGCGAGGCCTTCCAAACTTCTGAACTGAAAAGCGATTATTCGGCGCTTTCGTCAGCCGCCTTCTTCTTCGGAGCAGCCTTCTTCTTCGGCGCGGCTTCTTCGCCTTCACCGGCGTCAGCTGCTTCGGCCTTGGCGGCAGTCTTCTTCTTCGGTGCTGCCTTCTTGGTTTCGGCCTTCGCTTCGCCTTCTTCCTCGGCGAGCAGCTCTTCCTTCGTCACCTTCTTGTCGGTGACGTCGATTTCGGTCAGCAGGTGATCGATGACCTTCTCTTCGAAGATCGGTGCGCGGATCGAAGCGGCGGCACCTGGCTGGCTGCGGAAGAATTCGAGGATCTGCTTTTCCTGGCCCGGATACTGGCGCAGCTGATCATAGATGGCGCGCTGCATCTCGTCTTCGCTGACTTCGACGCCGGCCTTTTCGCCGATTTCGGAGAGAACGAGACCGAGGCGAACGCGGCGCTCGGCGAGCGTCTTGTATTCCTCGCGAGCCTTCTCCTCGGTCGTGTCTTCGTCCTCGAAGGTCTTGCCGGACTGGGCGAGGTCGTTGTTCACCTGGCTCCAGATGCCGTTATATTCGGCGTCGACGAGCGAGTTCGGGGTCTCGAACTTGTACATCTCGTCGAGCTGGTCGAGGATCTGACGCTTCAGCTTCTGGCGGGTCAGCGAGCCGTACTGCGATTCGATCTGGCCACGGACGATCTCCTTCAGGCGATCGGCGGACTCGATGCCGAGCTTGGAAGCGAGTTCGTCGTTGATCTCGACATCGGCAGGTGCGGCGACTTCCTTGACTGACACGTCAAAGGTCGCTTCCTTGCCGGCGAGGTTCTTGGCCGGGTAATCAGCCGGGAAGGTCACGGTAATGGTCTTCTCGGCGCCGGCCTTGACGCCGACGAGCTGGTCTTCGAAGCCCGGAATGAAGCGGCCGGAGCCGAGCACCAGTTCGGCGCCCTGGTCGGTGCCGCCTTCGAAGGCTTCACCGTCGACCTTGCCGACGTAATCCATGGTGATGCGGTCACCGTTTGCCGACTTGCCGGTCTTGGTCTCGTAGGCGCGGGCGCTCTCGGCGACCTTCAGGACCTGCTCGTTGACTTCGTCTTCCGAGATGTCGATGACTTCGCGCGTGACCTTGATGCCCTTGACCGACTTCAGCTCGATCGGCGGCAGCACTTCATAGGAGAGCGTGAATTCGAAATCCTGCTCGGCGGCGAGGATCTTGTCGGCTTCGTCCTTGTCTTCCGTCATGGCGATTTCCGGCTGCGTGGCCGACTTCTCGCCGCGGCTGGACAGGATGGCGGCCGGCTGCTCGCGGACGATCTCGTTGACGAGGTCGGCCATGATCGACTTGCCGTAGACCTTCTTCAGGTGAGCGGCAGGCACCTTGCCCGGACGGAAGCCGTTGATGCGAACCTTGTCCTTCACATCGGCAAGACGCTCATTCATCTTGTCTTGCATGTCCTTGGCCGGGATAACGACCTTGATTTCGCGCTTCAGCCCTTCAGCGAGCGTTTCGATAACCTGCATGTCTTCCTACCTTCATTTCGTGGCGGCCGTGCCCAGACGCCGTTCGTTTCGATGAGCACGACGCCGGCGATCCTGCCGCGCGTGGCTTTTCCCAATTCCATATCATTCCGCCCAAAGCGGAATGGCACTCGCGGGCTATTCGGGACAACTCTCAATTGTTCTGGAACAACCGATTCTTAGTCTCCCGCCTGCAAACAGCTTGGTGCGGGTAGAGAGACTTGAACTCCCACGCCTTGCGGCACCAGAACCTAAATCTGGCGTGTCTACCAATTTCACCATACCCGCGTTCACAAAACCGCATGCTTATGCCTGCGCATGAGGCCTTCCGGAGCGCGGCGTCTCTATATCACCCGATTTGGTCGAGGCAAAGGAAAAATGAACGGCAAATGACAGGGGATTTGCGGCCCTGGAGCCGCCCTGCCCCGAAGTGTGACGAGATCAGTAAAGCGGCTCGTCGTAAACCGGCTTGCCGTCAACGAGAAGGCTGCGGATCTGTGCGCTTCCATCAGGCGAGACACGCACTGCAATGGCGACGTTGCCGTCATTGCGGGCCTCCTCGATCGGCTTGCCCTCGCCTTCAGGAACGTAGTAGCGCTCGATGCCGTATTCGACACGCATGCTGTCGCCGACGGCAAGTCCGCCGCTATAAAATGGCTGGCTGCGCAAGATCACGGTCTCCGGCTGCGGAGGCAGTTCGTGAAAGGACGATTCGGTCACCGTCCAGAAACCGTCCTCCTGCTTCTTCAACCGGACCCATAACACCCGTTCGCCGGCCTCAGCTGGAATGCCGCCGGAAACCGTCTGCACCGGCACCGAGGAAATGTCGTAGTTCAAGACGACATAGTCGCCGCGCAGGAAATCGCGCGGATCGACGGGCGCCGTCTTCAGCAGCACTTCGGCGCCATCGCTGAGGATCGACGCCCGGCTCTGGATGATCGTGCCGAGGATAAGGGTCTGCAGACCCGCGACGATGATGGCCGAAAGCAAATAGCCCTTGCCGGATTGCAGCTTTGCCATGAACGAATTCATGCCCGCTCCCCCCGTGCACTCGCCGAAAAACGCCGTTCGAGACGGATGACCATCCAGGCGACCAGCGCGACCACGAGACCGGAGAAGAGGAAGAGGCTCGACGTGCCGAGGATCGAGCCGACAGTGACGGAAGCGAGATAGAGCATCTCCGCGGCAAAGGTCGCGTAGGCGAGATATCGCACCGCGCCATTATCCCTGCCACGCAGGACGATCGCCAGCACGGAAGCGGCAAGCGTCACCACTCCGAGCACCACCAGCCCCCAGCCATCCTCGATCTCGATATGCAGCAGCAGGAAGCCGATTACGGCGACGAGGAAGCTGTAGAAGGCAGGAGCCGCGCCGGCGCTTCTTACCAAGGAGGCAATTGGCCGGAGCGGCAACGCCGTCAGGACGAAGGCCGCCATGCCGCCGATTGCAAAGGCAAGCGCCACGGTGATTTCCTCATAAAGAGTATAGAGCCAGGCGAGCCAGCCGATCAGCAGCAGATAGGCCAGATGGCGGGCCCGCTCGGCGCCGGTATACCGCACCAGCCCGATGACGATCACCGCCATGGCGGGCGCCATCCAGGGGTCGAACCCTATCCAATGCGTGTCGTTATTCTGAAGATAAACGGCGAAGGATGCCCAGGAGAGGAAGCCGGCGACGACGGTCACGGCGGCTGAACGGAACAGGATCGCCGAGACCGTCGCGATCGCGAACCACAGATACATCACCGTCTGCTCGTCTCCGGAGAGGTGATACATCTGCCCGACCAGCGAGATGGCGCCGCCGAAACTCATCGCGCCGATGACCAGCAACCCGCCTGCGGCCGCTGTCGCACCGCGGGCAAGCATCCGGGCGGCGGCGATATGCACGAACCAGATCAGGGCAAGGATGCCGCCCACGCGCACCAGGCGCGGGATGGCCTCCCAGTTGGAGGCGACGACCAGCAGGATGGCAGCTGCAAGCAGCACCGCTGCCAGCGCCATCAGCACCCTGCCGAGGCTGAAGCTTGCCGGGCGGCTGTCATATTCGGCGAGAAGCGCACCTGCCGTTTCCTGCCCGAGCAGGCCCTTGCCCACCCAGAGCGAGAGATCCCGCTCCAATCTGCCGCGATACATGCTCAACCCCTCGATTTCCGCAACGTCGACTGCGGCGCTGCAGCTCACGCCGTTATAGACGCAGCACGGGTGTTCGCAAACGCTCTTGCGACAAATATACAAGTTCCTCATTGGTCTAAATAGTATCGAGTGTTAACCGGCCGCTAACGTCAGAAGCACTAATATAAGCCTATGGACGGAGAGGTATGCGATCTCTGCATATCCCCCATGAAATTATTGCACTGCACAATACTCATTAGTCATACTATTGATCAACACATCGAAGCACGGGATGGCGCCCCGGCCCGGCATTAGCCGGACGCCCGCGGATGCCTTGTCCGTGACGAGATTCGCAGCTGCGCACTCCTCCTCCCAGCGCGCTGCGATAGACTGACAACACTCCTCCTCCCAGTTGTCAGTCACCATAACACGCCCGCCGGATCCTCCCCCGGCGGGCGTTTTTGTTTAGCCAAGGCTTCATTAAAGCCTTGGCAGTGAGAGGATTTTCGGCGCATGGCGCCGTCATGCCACATTGTCGTCACGCCGCCCCACCAACCCGCGAGGGGGTGGGCGACTTCCAATGCGAAACGGAACGCCTCTTTGCAGCGGAAGCACGGGCGGAATCACCGGAGGAAGCAGCGTTTTCTGTTATGGCACCCCATTCGCCTCTCCCAATCGAACTGCTTTCTCAAAAGTCATTCTGCCTATTCGTTGACCAAAAAATGGTAAGTCTGCGTCAAATACCCTTTGAGCATTGCATAGCTCGCATAGGTGATCTGAAAACTTGTCTGTTTTAGTCTTTCGCGTTGCAACATATATTCGGGTCATCAAATAGAGGTCAGCGCCGATCGGTGGCTGCTGGCGGATGAAACCCTCGGAAAGGGGCTTAACATGAACTTCTCTCGCTCTTTCAATAACTGGCGCAAGTATCGTCAGACCGTCACGGAACTCGGCCGCATGACCAACCGCGAATTGCACGATCTCGGCATCGACCGTTCGGACATCCATCGCGTTGCCCGTGAGGCTTCTCACCGCTAATTCCAGGCGATCACTGCTCCTCCCAAGCACGATTATTCTCGATCGAAACGCCCGCTGTACCCACAGCGGGCGTTTTCTTTTGTCTGCACGTGGTGGCCGCGGCAGTTGCAGGTTTTTCCCACTCGTTAGCCCGCTCAAAAAATATCCTCTGCTTAATTGAAGAGCATCATAGTGCACAATTGCATGGCAGACGCCTTTTATTTGCACTGCACAATCGGACGGTTCTCGCCTATATAAACATCAACCGCAGAGAGACAGGCGATCCCGCCGTCCCGCGGACATAGGAAGAAGACAATGAACCCGATCCGCATTGCAAGAAGCTGGCTCAGCTACCGTCGTACGCTCAATGAACTCGGCGGCCTTTCGAACCAGACCCTGTCCGATATCGGCGTTAGCCGCTACGACATCCGGAATATCGCATCCCGCTCGTTCCGCTAATAGCGAGTACGATGCTTCCAAGACGGCGCCCCAGGGCGCCGTTTTTGATTCCAGGGTGTTGGATCGCACCTGCCGACATGATATCAGCCCGGAATGAACACGATCTCTTCCTATTCCCCCATCCACGTCGTCGGCGGCGGGCTTGCCGGTTCGGAAGCCGCCTGGCAGATCGCCGGTTCCGGCGTTCCGGTCATCCTGCATGAAATGCGCGGGGTGCGCGGCACGGATGCGCACAAGACCGACGGCCTTGCCGAACTCGTCTGCTCCAATTCCTTCCGTTCCGACGATGCGACCAGCAATGCCGTCGGCGTCATCCATGCCGAGATGCGCATGGCGGGCTCGCTGATCATGGCCGCTGCCGATCGGTGCCAGGTACCGGCCGGCGGTGCGCTCGCCGTCGATCGCGATGGCTTCTCCGAGGCGGTGACCAAAGCGGTCCATGACCACCCGCTCATCACCGTCGTGCGTGAAGAGATCACCGGCCTGCCGCCGAAGGATTGGGATCTAGCCATCGTCGCCACCGGACCGCTGACGGCGCCGTCGCTCGCGAGCGCCATCCAGACGGAAACCGGCGAGGATTCGCTTGCCTTCTTCGACGCCATCGCGCCGATCGTCTACCGCGAGAGCATCGATATGGATATCTGCTGGTATCAGTCGCGCTACGACAAGGTCGGCCCCGGCGGCACCGGCAAGGATTACATCAACTGCCCGATGGACGAAGCGCAGTACAATGCCTTCGTCGATGCGCTGATATCCGGCGATACGGTCGGTTTCAAGGAATGGGAGGGCACGCCTTATTTCGACGGTTGCCTGCCGATCGAGGTGATGGCCGAACGCGGCCGCGAGACGCTGCGCCACGGACCGATGAAGCCGATGGGGCTGACGAACGCGCATAATCCGACGGTCAAGGCCTATGCCGTCGTGCAGCTGCGTCAGGACAATGCGCTCGGTACGCTCTACAATATGGTCGGCTTCCAGACGAAGCTGAAATATGGCGCGCAGGCGGATATCTTCCGGATGATCCCGGGTCTGGAAAATGCGGAATTTGCCCGTCTCGGCGGTCTGCACCGCAACACCTATATCAACTCCCCCACCCTGCTCGATCCGTCGCTGACGCTGAAATCGCGGCCCGGCCTGCGCTTTGCCGGCCAGATCACCGGCTGCGAGGGTTATGTGGAAAGCGCCAGCGTCGGGCTGATGGCCGGGCGTTTCGCCGCCGCCGAACGCAAGGGCGAGGCGGTCTCGCTACCGCCGGCGACGACGGCGCTCGGCTCGCTGCTCGGTCATATCACCGGTGGGCACCTCGTCACCGACGAGGAGCCAGGCAAACGATCGTTCCAGCCGATGAACATCAATTTCGGGCTGTTTCCGGAGCTCGAGCCGGGTTCGATCGTCAAGCCCGAAGGCGTCAAGCGCTTCCGCGGCAAGGACAAGACGGTCATGAAGCGGCAGCTGATCGCACGTCGCGCGCTTGCCGACTGCGCGGCCTGGCTCGGTCAAGAATCGACGATTGCCGAAAGCGCCTGATCGGCGCTTTCAAGCGCGTCGCGCTTGACGTCTTTGCTTTTATGCATGTCGTCCTCCCAAAACCGATGCACACTTTTGGGCGACATGTATTATTGCTTGTTCGCCGCCGAAATATTGCCGGGCGGCAGGTCCTTATCCGGCTCGGCGATATAATTGCCGAGTAGCCAGAGCGAAACCTCCGAGGCTTCCTTGGCGGAAGCGAATTCGAAACCGCCGTTGTGATGGGGTGCATCGAGGAAGTCGATCACCAATCCCCTGCCCGTTTCCGAGCCGACGACGCGCACCCGACCCGGCTCGATCACGTGGCAGGAGAAATGGCGCGACATGTTGCGCATGAAGCCGGCCTTGTTGTCGTGCAGGCGCACAAAGACGGCCTGGCCGTTTTCCGTCGCCTGCAGCTGACGGATCGCCTCGTTCGGAAAGGCGCGGCCGAACTCGATGATGGCGAGGCCCGTGTCATGCAGGCCATCTTCCTTGTTCTGCGCGGCCATGCGCGTTGCCACGAAAGCAAAGAAAATGACGATGGCGAAAAGGACGCACCAGACGATAATGCCCACGCCGAGTCTCCGTTCAAAGGGTAGCGGTGGAAGCCTTGTAACGCGCGAGACTTGCGCGAATTTGACCGATATCAGATTTTTCGGCGTGCGGCAGCCAGCCCCATCCGCAGTTGACGGCGCCATTGCGGCGGCTGCAGCGGCCGGTCGAGCAGCAAGGCACCGCGTTTCTGCGCCTTGACGAGCACCGGTTCGGCAAGCGTCGCCGGCAGGAAGGCTGGAAAGACGGCCGGCGCAATCGGCCCCGCAGCCCTCGCCTTTGCCAGATGTTCGCGACCGAGGCCGGCGAAGGCCTCGATCGCGGCAGAGATGCGCGGCCTGTCTTCGCCGGCGAGGAAGGCATCGCGGTCGAGACCGGTGGCGGAAAGGATCTGCAGCGGAATATAGATCTGGCCGCGACGGCGATGCAGCGGCATCAGCAGCAACAGCCCGGCGACCGCCTGGGCGACGCCTGCATGGCCGGCGGCGTCGGCCGAGCGTGCGGCTTCCTCCGGCGAAAGCACCAGGCTTGCGAGTTGAATCAGCGCCGATGCCGTTTCGCCGGCATAGCCTTCAAGCGAAAGACGTGTCTCCATCGGATCGTCATAGAGATCGAAGGTCCGGGCCTCGATCATGTCGATCAGCGTCTTGCGCGGCAGGTGGTGCGTTTCGATCGCGATCAGAAGGGCTGCGGCGACGGGATTGGCCGCCGTCGAGCCGTGTGCGCTGCCTTCCAGAAGATCGTGCCAATATTGCAGCCGCACCTCACCGGGCAAGGGCTCGTGGACGAGATCGCGGATGCGGGCAAGCTCGGCATTGAAGGCGTAAAGAGCTGCGAGCGCGCCGCGCTTTTCCTCCGGCGACAGCAGACAGGCGAGATAGCGGTCGCGATCGCTGTCACGCAGCATCGCCAGGCAGATGTCCCGGTTGGTCGCAATATGCGCTTCAGCCATCGTCAGACCGCAATCAGCGCCGCGGCGACGGCACGCTGCTCGGCAAGCATGATATTGAAGGTGCGCACTGCAGCCCCGGTACTCATCGGATCGGAGGAGATGCCGCGCGACTTCAGCGCCAGCCTCAATTCCTCGGGCAGACGGCGAAGCTCGGTTCCGGTACCGACGAGCAGAACCTCGATATCGGCGGCCTCATCCAGCACCCGGCGAAAATTTTCAGGCGACAGCGGTTTCGACATGTCCATATCCCAGCCATGAATGCCGGAGGGCAGGCAAAGGATCGAGCCGCGATGCGACATGTCGGCAAAACGAAAGCCGCCATTGCCGTATGCATCGATCGGAGCGCGCCCGGGGAAATGTGCGGCGCGGATTTCTATGCCTTTTGCCATGTCTTCAAACCACCGTACCGGATTTTACACCAGCATCCGTCTTGTTGCTCTCTTCCCCGTCGGGAGCCTCTGGCCGCAGCCGGAAGACGATCAAGACAGGAGCGGCGATATAGATCGAAGAGAAGGTGCCGAGAGCAACGCCGAAGAGCATCGCAAAGGTGAAGGAACGGATGACTTCACCGCCGAAGAGAAGGAGCGCCAGCAAGGCGATCAGCGTCGTCGCCGCGGTCAGAACGGTGCGCGACAGCGTCTGATTGATCGAAGCATCGATCAGGATCGGCAGCGGCATCTTCTTGTATCGCTTGAGATTTTCGCGCATTCGGTCGTAGACCACGACCGTATCGTTCAGGGAGTAACCGACGATGGTCAGCACGGCGGCGACGCTCGTCAGGTTGAACTCGATGCCGGTGAGGACGAAGAGGCCGAGCATGATTATGACATCGTGCAGCGTTGCGACGATGGCGCCGACCGCGAACTGCCATTCGAAGCGGATCCAGATGTAGATCAGGATCGCCGCAAGTGCTGCAAGCACGCCGAGCGTCGCCATCATCGTCAATTCGCCCGAGATGGCAGGGCCGACGACCTCGACGCGGCGAAAATCATAATCTTCCTGGAGCTCGCCGCGCACCAGCGTCGCCGCCGACTGCTCGGCATTTTCGCCGCCGCCCTGGGAAGCGATGCGGATCCGCGCGTTCGCCGGCCCGCCCGTGCGCTCGACATTGATCTCACCGAGATTGAGATCATTAAGGCGCGCGTTGAGATCGGCGATGTCGGCATTGCCTTGCTTCGCCGTCACCTCGATGAGCGAACCGCCGGTGAAATCAATGCCGAGATGCAGGCCGACGGTGGCAAAGGCGGCCATGGCGATCAGCGAGATGACCGCCGACGCCGTAAAGACATAACGGCGGATCCCCATGAAGCGGATATTGGCGTGTTCGAAAAGGTGCGTCAGAACGCTCTTCGGCAGATGCCGGGGATGGCGCCTTCTCAACCAGACGGCAACGATCGAGCGTGTCAGCGTGAAAGCCGTGAAAACGGTCGTCAGGATGCCGATCGCGAGCGTCACGGCGAAACCGCGGATGGATTCGCTGCCGAGGAAGAAGAGGATGATGGCGGCAATGAAGATCGTGACGTTCGCGTCGACGATGGTTGCGAATGCGCGCGAGAAACCGCGTCCGACGGCCTCCGCAAAGGAATGGGTGGTTTTTTCCTCTTCGCGGATTCGCTCATAGATCAGAACATTCGAGTCGACCGCCATGCCGACGATCAGCACGATTCCGGCAATCCCCGGCAAGGTGAGCGTCGCGCCGGCAAGGCTGAGCACTGTGACGATGAGGATCAGGTTGAGGAAGAGCGAGGCGACGGCGATGAGGCCGAGGATGCGATAGAGCGCGATCATCAATGCCGCGACCAATATGACGGCGACGAGGCCGGCAACGAGACCGTTGAAGATGGAATCGGCGCCGAATCTCTGACTGACGCTGCGTTCCTCGACGCTGGTCAGCGTCGCCGGCAAGGCGCCGGCGCGCAGCATGATCGCAAGGTCGCGGACGCCACCCTCGGAGAAGTTTGCCGAAATCCGGCCCTCGCCGCCGGTGATCGCCGCATCGATGACCGGTGACGACATCACCTGGTCGTCAAAGACGATGGCAAGGTGCTTGCCGATATTCTGCCCCGTCGCCTGCGCCAGCCGCTGCGTGCCTTCGGCATCGAGACGGTAGGCGATCGAGGTGTCCTGTGTCTGTGGATCGACGACAGGCTCTATATCGACCATGTTGCTGCCGGTGATGAAAGCTGTGCGGTCGACGAGGTACGGCACCGGCGGATCGTCAAGCGAATAGAGCACCTGCGATGTCGCCGGCCAGCGGCCGTTCAGCGCCTCCTGCCCCGACATGCTTTCGTCGATCAGATGAAAGGAAAGTTTGGCCGGCTGGTTGAGGATGTTCTTCAGCCGCTCCGCATCGATCGATCCCAACACCTGCGCGACGATGCGGTCGGCGCCATCGGGGCGAACGAGGAAATTATCATTGCCCAATCCGGCGATGCGGCGGCCAACGATATCGAGCGAGCGGGTCCGGGCGGAAGCGAGGTCAGCAGTAATGCCGGCGTCGGAAATCTGCAGCGAGAGCTGCCCCTGGTCACCCTGCTGCAGGGCGACCTCAGGTCCCGAATGTCCACCAGCCGTCGTCAAAGGCTTCAGGAGATCGACCGCCGCCTGTGTCTGGGCCGCATCGGTGATCCGCACGGTAACGGTCTGGTCATTGCCGGTCAGCCCGGTATAGCGGATGCCGGCGCCGCGTAGCGCGTTGCGCACATTGGCGACCACCTCTTCCAGGCGGTCCCTGACGATATCGGAACGCTCGACCTTCAGAACGATATGCGAGCCGCCCTGCAGGTCGAGACCAAGCACTACGCGGTCGTGCCGCAACCAGTCCGGCAAGGAAGATCGCTGCGCCTCAGTCAGCAGATTGGGCGCAGCGATGACGATGGCCGCAAACGCGACCAGCCAAATCAGAAGTGTTTTCCAGCGGGAAAAATGCAACATTCTCTCGACGATCTTCCGATCCGGCGGTCCTGCGGTTATCGCTTGTTACGCCGCGTCGGCCTTGACCGGTTCACCCTTGACGCGAATTTCGGAGATGCCGCTGCGGACGATGCGCACGCGCACGCCGTCAGCGATCTCGACTTCGACTTCCTTTTCGTCGATCACCTTGGTGACCTTGCCGACGAGGCCGCCACCGGTGACGACCTGGTCGCCGCGACGGATCGCCTTCAGGGTCTCCTCACGCTTTTTTGCCTGCGCGCGCTGCGGACGGATCAGCAGGAAGTACCAGACGACCATCAGCGGCACGAACAGGATGATCATTTCGAAACCGGAGCCGCCGAATCCCGTTGCGGTATCGGTCGCGCTCTGGGCGAATGCCGGGGTGATGAACATGCTAAACTCCTCAGGCTTGGGCGGCGGAACTCCGCCTCTCTTTTCAGGTTGCCGGACTATAGTTACGGCTTCGATGAATGCAACAGAAACAGCCGGAAACAGTACCGATTCCGCTGCCTCATAACCTTTCCGCCGTCAAAACGCCATGCTAAAGCGCGTCGCATCGAACTTGATCAATGCGACGCGCTTTAGCTCCTTTATTTTCAAGCATGTCGTTATCTCGGAACCGCCCCACACTTCCGGGCGACATGCATTAGCGTCATCGAAAGATCAAAGCGGATTGCCGCAGTGAGAAATCAGGAGGCCACCGATGACCGAGGAAATCAACACAGCCCTGCTTGCCGAGCTGAAGCGGCTCGCAGACGCCGTCGAGCGTCTTGCCGGACCGGCACCCACCCTCAACGACTGGGATGCGGCCGACTGTTTCGTCTGGGCGCCACTGCGCCAGCACCTGCAGCCGGTCAAAAGGCCGAACCGGGTGGCGTTGACGCTTATCCGCGGCGTCGATCACGTGCGTGACATCCTGCACGAGAATACGGTGCGTTTCGCCGAGGGGTATGCCGCCAACAACGTGCTGCTCTGGGGCGCGCGCGGTATGGGCAAATCCTCTCTGGTCAAGGCCGTGCACGAGGATGTCCGGCGCGAAAGCAGCGCCTCACTGAAACTGGTCGAAGTCCATCGTGAGGATATCGCCAGCCTTCCCAATCTGCTCGACCTCTTGAAGGACACGCCGTACCGCGTGATCGTCTTCTGCGACGATCTCTCCTTCGATCACGACGACACCGCCTACAAGTCACTGAAGGCAGCACTCGACGGCGGCATCGAAGGGCGGCCGGACAATGTGCTCTTCTACGCCACCTCCAACCGGCGCCATCTCCTGCCGCGCCACATGATGGAAAACGAGCAGTCGACGGCGATCAATCCGTCGGAGGCGGTCGAGGAGAAGGTTTCGCTTTCCGACCGCTTCGGCCTCTGGCTCGGCTTCCACAAATGCAGCCAGGAGGATTATCTCGGCATGATCGACGGCTATGCCGATCACTTCGAGCTCGGGCTCGAACGCGACAAGATGCATGCCGAAGCGCTGGAATGGGCAACGACGCGCGGCGCACGCTCCGGCCGCGTCGCGTGGCAGTATATTCAGGACCTGGCCGGACGCATGCGGGTTCACATCGACCGGGGCTGAAGCGCGTCGCGCCAATCGGAATTCATGCGACGCGTTTATGCACGTCGTTCTCCGAAAACCGCTGCCCACTTTTGGGCCGCATCCATCAAATGACAAAAGCCCGGCTGGCGGCCGGGCTTTTGCGTTTCCTGGTACGCTGTACCTATTCCAGGAAAGTCATCGGGTTGACCGGGGACGCATCCTTGCGCACCTCGAAATGGACCTGCGGCTGCTTGACGTCGCCGCTCATGCCGGAGACGGCGACGGTCTGGCCGCGCTGGATCTTCTGGCCGCGGGTGACGCTCAGCGTATCGGCGTTGCCGTAGACGGTGACGGTACCGTCGTCGTGGCGGACGAGAACCGTGTTGCCCAGTTCCTTCAGGCCGTTGCCGGCATAGATGACGACGCCGTTTTCGGCGGCCTTGATCGACGTGCCCTGCGGGACCGAGATGTCGATGCCGTCATTGCGGTTGCCGTTGACGTTGGCGCCGTATGAGGCAATGACCTGGCCGCGCACCGGCCAGCGATATTTGCCGATGCCGGTCGATTCCGGTGCCGCGGAACTGACATCAGACTTCTTCTCGGCATCGTCGACCGTCTGGGTGGCGGCCGGCGCCTTGTAGGGCGCGGGCTGCGCGGAAGCCGTCTGCTGGGCAGCCGCCGGCTGGGCCGGCTTCGCATCGACCTTCTCAGCCGGGATCGAGGCGGTGTTGATATTATCGGCGGTGCCGTTCGGGATCTTCAGAGCCTGACCGATGCGGAGCGAGCTGGCCGAAAGATTGTTGGCGGCCTTGAGGTCGTCGACATTGCTACCGGTTGCCTTGGCAATCTTTGCCAGGGAATCGCCTTGCTTGACGACATAGGTCCCGGCAGGCGCCTTCGGATCCTTGCCGGCGCCGGTGGGAAGTTTGCCGGTGACATCGCCGCTCGCCAGCGTCTTGTCGCGGGCGGAATTGGCGCCTGGAATGACGGCGACGTTCTGCTCAGGTGCCTTCGGCGCCGGCATTTTGCCGGGCTTGGAAAGATCAGCCGCCTGCGACGCCGCCTTGGCGGCATTGCCGCCGTTGAGGGTCGGGATGAGGACCGCCTGGCCAGGCTGGGCGGCAGATGCCGTCTTTAGGTTGTTGACGCGCAGAATTTCTTTTTCGGGTACGCCAAAGCGCCTCGAGAGCGTGGCAATGCTTTCACCCGGACGCAGCGTCACCGATGGAGCGTTGGTCGCGGACCAGCCGGAAATCTTGGGCGTCGTGCCTGTGGTCAGCGTATCGGGCGTGACCTTCGGCGCGGCCGGCGCTACCAGTCGAGGCTTCTCAGCCTGCGGCGCAGCCGGGAAAGGCTGCGCGAGCGCGACTTCCTTTTCCCGCTGCCGGGAGGGTGCCGCGGCCGTCGGCGCGGCCAGCTCTGAACGCTGCACCGAGACCGGCGCGGAAGCGAGACGTGCGCTCGAGCTCGACGTGCGGGTGGGATCGTAACCCGGGCTTGCCGGATAAGGCTGGTTCAGTGCGTCATTGCCGCCGCCATAGCCTGACTGGCCGGCAACGGCCGAACTGCTAAGATCGGCGCGCGGCACCGGATCGCCCTGAGAACCGTTCATATTCCTACGCGGAATGGAACTTGTGGTGATCTGGTCCTGCCCGGAGGAGGAAAACAAGCCGCCAAACCGTGTCACATCGGAACTGCAGCCCGTTGCGGCACTTGCCAGCAGGCTAACAACCAGAAGATTACCGGCCGACTTCCCGAACTTTGGCGAAAGACTGAAACGCATGACTCGACCCACTGAGAACGCAACCATTTGTGAGTCTATTAAAACGCGTTAGTATTACCACGCGGTTAAGATGCTGGAATCAGTGCGATTTTTTTGAGAAGTTGATAACCATAGCTTACAGGTGAAAAATCGCAGTGCCTAAAGCAGCGAGGCAAGGCGCGGAACGATCGGCAGATAAGGCGCCTCGAATAACTCCTCGCGTTCGAAGCGGCTGCCGGTTTTCGTCAGCCGCACCATTCGACACTCGTTCTCGGAAATCATCAGCGGCGCGATCATCGAGCCACCGGAAACGAGCTGGTCGGTATAAAAGCGCGGCATCGCGTTGAAGGCGGCCGTCACCAGGATGCGGTCGAAGGTGCCCTCACCCTGCATGCCGGCGCTGCCGTCGGCCTGGCGGATGACGACGCTGCGCAAACCAAGCGATTCCATGCGCCGCTGCGCGGCTGAAGTCAGCGTCTTGTAGCGGTCGATGGACAGAACACGCTCTGCCAGGCGCCCCATCACGGCGGCGGTAAAGCCGCTTCCAGTGCCGATCTCCAGGACGCGCTGGCCGGGCTTGAGCTTCAGGTGATGCAGGATGCGGACGGCAAAATCGATGCCCTCGAGGAACGAACCGCATTCGATCGGGATCGTCCGGCTCGAATAGGCGTCGTCGGCGAATTGCGGCGGCACGAACAACGAACGCTGCGTCTGCTCGACCGCCGTCAGCAGATCAAGGTCCGAGATGCCTTCGGCACGCAATCTGAGGACGAGCGCCGCAAAGCCCTCCTTCTCCGCCAGTCTTGCCGTCAAACTTGTGCTCCGTATCCCAAGGCCCGCGCCACGCGGTCCGTCACGGAATAATCGGTCAGATCCAGTTTCAAAGGCGTTACCGAAATCTTATTATGCTTCAGGGCGTGAATATCGGTGCCTTCGACGAAGGCGCCGGCGCGTTCGCCAAACTTCAGCCAGTAGTAAGGAAATCCCCGGCCGTCGGAGCGGGCATCGACCTGCAGATTGAAGGCGAGCTTGCCCTGCATGGTCACCTCGGCGCCGTCGACCTCGTCGGGACGGCAGTTCGGGAAATTGAGATTGAGGAACGTGCCCTCCGGCAGGTCCAGGACCATCAGCTTTTCCAGAAGAGCCGGCGCGTGCGTCTCGCAGACCTCCCAGGGCACGATGCGTGCACCGTCCTCATAAAGATAGGCCTGGCTCAGCGCGAAGGAGCGCACGCCCTGCATCGTTCCCTCGATGGCGCCGGCGATCGTGCCGGAATAGGTCACGTCGTCGGCAACGTTCGAGCCCGAATTGACGCCTGACAGGACGAGATCCGGCTTGATGTCCATCACCTGCCTGATGCCCATGATGACGCAATCGGTCGGCGTGCCGCGCAGGGCGAAATGCTTGTCGGAAATCTTGCGCAGCCGCAAAGGTTCGGAGAGGCTCAGCGAATGGGCCAAGCCGCTCTGGTCGGTCTCGGGCGCCACGATCCAGACATCGTCGGACAGCGTGCGCGCGATCCGCTCCAGCGCGGCAAGACCTTCGGCGTGAATGCCGTCGTCATTCGTAAGCAGGATGCGCATCGCCTCAGGCCGCCCGTTCGATTTTGGTCAATCCGCCCATATAAGGCAGCAAAACGTCCGGAATCGTGACGGAACCATCCTCGTTCAGATAATTTTCAAGGACGGCGATCAGGCAGCGGCCGACGGCCGTGCCGGAACCGTTCAGCGTGTGGACGAACCTGTTGCTCTTGTCGTCCTTGCCGCGGTAGCGCGCATTCATCCGCCGGCCCTGAAAATCGCCGCAGACCGAGCAGGAAGAGATTTCACGGAAGGCATTCTGTCCCGGCAGCCAGACTTCGAGATCGTAGGTCTTGCGCGCGCCGAAGCCCATGTCGCCGGTGCAAAGCGTCATGGTGCGGAAATGCAGGCCGAGGCGCTTCAGCACTTCCTCGGCGCAGGCGGTCATGCGTTCATGCTCGGCAACGGCGCTCTCGGCATCGGTGATCGAGACGAGCTCACATTTCCAGAACTGATGCTGGCGCAGCATGCCGCGCGTATCGCGGCCGGCGGAGCCTGCTTCCGAACGGAAGGATGGCGTCAGCGCGGTGAAGCGGAGCGGCAGCTTTTCCTGATCGAGGATTTCCTCGCGCACCAGATTGGTGAGCGTCACTTCGGCCGTCGGAATCAGCCAGCGTCCATCAGTCGTCCTGAAGAGATCCTCGGCAAATTTCGGCAGCTGGGCGGTGCCATAAACGGCCTCGTCGCGCACCATCAGCGGCGAGCTGACTTCGGTATAGCCGTGCTCGCTGGTGTGGAGATCGATCATGAACTGGCCGAGCGCGCGCTCGAGCCTAGCGAGCGGCCCGGTCAGAACCGTGAAGCGCGAGCCGGAGAGCTTGGCGGCGCGCTCGAAATCCATATAGCCGAGCGCTTCGCCGATTTCGAAGTGCTCCTTCGGTGCGTGGTTCCAGCGCGGCTTTTCGCCGACGGTGCGGGTGACGACATTGTCATGCTCGTCCTTGCCGACCGGGACGTCGTCGAAGGGGATGTTGGGGATGCGCGACAGCGCGTCGCTGAGTTCGGCCGTCAGTTGCCGGTCCTCTTCCTCGATCGCCGGCAGCAGGGTCTTGAGTTCAGAGACCTCGGCCTTCAGTTTCTCGGCCAGCTCGCCGTTCTTCTGGGCCATCGCCGCGCCAATCTCCTTGGAGGCGAGGTTGCGGCGGGACAGCAGGTCCTGCGCCTTCTGCACGGCTGAGCGGCGCTTTTCATCGAGGGCAACGAGACTTTGGGCCAGAGGCTCCGCGCCGCGCTTGGCTAGGGCGGCATCGAGCGCTTCGGGATTCTCACGGATCCATTTGATATCGAGCATCGTCGTTCCAGGTCGTTGCAACAGAGGTGGCCCGGCCAAAGCCTGATCTGGCCTCGACCGGATGTTACAGCGCCGCCCGGTCTTTTCAGACGCGCAAAGGACACCGCAACACTTTGAATTGCTGCCTAATTCCTTAAACCGATTCCGATTTAAGGATTACGCAGTCGGCGGCCTTCATGAAGGGATTTCCGGGATTGCCGCTCAGACGCTGTCCGTCTTGGCAACGTCTGCGGATCCGGTTTCCTTTTCGACCGCCTGCCGGGCACGCTGGCGCTCCACGAGTCGCGCCGCATAGATGGAAATCTCGTAGAGAAGGATCGTCGGTATCGCAAGGCCGATCTGGGACATCGGGTCCGGCGGCGTCAGCACGGCGGCGACGACGAAGGCGAGGACGATGGCAAACTTGCGCTTTTCGGCGAGCCATTGCGACGTCAGAAGACCGACACGGGCGAGCAGCGTGGTGATGACAGGCAGCTGGAAGACGAGGCCGAAGGAGAAGACCAGCGTCATGATCAGGCTCAGATATTCCGAGACCTTCGGCATCAGCGAGATCGCTATCTCGTCATGACCCGGCGCCTGCTGCATCGACAGGAAGAACCACATGACCATCGGCGTGAAGAAGAAATAGACGAGCGCACCGCCCATCAGGAACAGAACCGGAGAGGCGACTAGGAACGGCAGGAAAGCCTGACGCTCGTTCTTGTAGAGGCCGGGCGCCACGAACTTGTAGACTTGGGCGGCGATGATCGGGAAAGCGACCACAAGGCCGCCGAACATCGCCACCTTGACCTGGGTGAAGAAGAATTCCTGCGGCGCGGTGTAGATGAGCTGGGCCTTCTCGACGTCGAGATTAGCCCACTGGACCGCTGTCTTGTATGGGATGACCAGATAATTGAAGAGATCCTTGGCGAAAAAGAAGCATGCGATGAAGGCGACGAAAAATGCGCCGATCGACCACATCAGCCGCGTGCGCAGCTCCATCAGGTGCTCGATCAACGGCTGCGGCTTGTCTTCGATATCACCGCTCATGCCTCGTCCTTCTTTGTCTGCGCAGGCTTCTTCGGCGTTGCAGGCTTCCTGACTGCCGTCATGCGTTTCGGCTTTTCCACAGGCACGGCAACGGCGGCCGCAGCATCGACCTGGTCGGCAGACTTGACGCGCGGCTTGCGCACGGGCTTCGGTTTGGCCGCAACCCTATCGGCCTGCACAATCGCTGCTGCGACGGGTTCCGACGGCGCAGGTGTCGTTACCAATGGCGGCGTTTCCGGCAGGCTCATCGACGGCGTCGAGGCTGCGACAGCATCGGGCGGCACCTCGGTCTTGTTTTCCGTGACCGTGGTCGCCTTCTGCAGGTCGGCCTTGATCTCGTTGCCCATCTGCCGAAGCGGATTCATCGCCTCGCGCAGACTGTTGACCGGGTTGAGCTTCTGGGCGTCGCTGATCGTCTGGCGGACATCGTCAAGCTCGGCTTCGCGCAACGCTTCATCGAACTGCGCACGGAAATCACCCGCCACCTTGCGGGCGCGCTGCGTCATCTTGCCGAAAGCGCGCAGCATCGGCGGCAAATCCTTGGGACCGACGACCACGATCAGTACGACCGCGATGACCAAAAGCTCGGTCCAGCCAATATCGAACATGCAAGGCTCCTGGACGGGAAGCGCGGGGGCTGCGCTTTTTCCCGGACTTGGTTACTTCGTTTCGTCGGCCTTGTGATCGACGGTCTTTGCCGTGTCCGGCGCGTCTTCGTCCGTCATGCCCTTCTTGAAGCTCTTGATGCCCTTGGCAACGTCGCCCATCAGTTCCGGGATCTTACCGCGACCGAACAACAACAGCACGATGACCAGAACGATCAACCAGTGCCACATGCTAAAACCACCCATTACGCTAACTCCCTGTTTCTATGTTCTCACGATGTAAGGATTTCCGACACCGTTTCCAACATCAAGCCCTTTGGATTGAGCTTAATGTCACGGTATCGCCCTTTGTGACAAGCCGTTGACCCATCGAAAAGTGGTGGCCACTATTGTTTTCGCCATGCATGGCAAAAGCAAGACGCAGGCCCCTCAATCTTCAGGGGTGCCGCGCGGTGCCAGCAACCCCAATTCCTCGAGGTCCATCTGGGTGATCGGGTCTTCGTCCTCGGTCAGTTCGTCGTTCATCAACGGCGAGGGAATGTTGAAATTCGCCGGAATGCGGCCCGACAGCAAGCCCGCTCCCTTCAACTCTTCGAGACCAGGCAGGTCACGCAGCTCTTCGAGCCCGAAATGGTCGAGGAAATCGCGCGTCGTGCCCAATGTCACCGGCCGGCCCGGTGTGCGCCGGCGGCCACGGAACCGCACCCAGCCAGCTTCCATCAGCACGTCAAGCGTGCCGCGCGAGGTCTGGACGCCGCGGATATCCTCGATTTCGGCACGCGTCACCGGCTGGTGGTAGGCGATGATCGCCAGCACTTCCAGTGCGGCGCGCGAAAGCTTCTTCACCTCATTGTCATCACGGCGGATGACGAAGGACAGGTCGGCGGCGGTGCGGAAGGCCCAGGCGCCTTCGACCTGCACGAGATTAACGCCGCGCGGCGCATATTGCTCCTTCAGGCGCAGCATGATCGCGTGCACGTCGGTCTTCTCAGGCAGGCGCTCGGCGAGGAAGCCTTCGGAGACCGGTTGCGAGGAGGCGAAAACCAGCGCCTCGGCAATGCGCTCGGCCTCGATCTCGGCCTGCAGGTCGGGGGCCCTGTCTTCAAAATCGCCTTCGAAATCCGCTTCGCCCTTCAGATCGATCAAGCCGGCCGCTCCTGTTCGACCACCTGCAGCGTGGCATGTTTCGGACCGCGGCGCATGTATATCGGCTGAAAGGCGCCGTCCTGGCGGATTTCGAGCTTGCCCTCGCGCACCAGCTCCAGCGAGGCGGCAAAGGCGCTGGCGATTGCCGTGACGCGCTCTTCGGGCGCTGCGAGATACCGCAGCAGATAATGTTCCATCGCCGTCCAGTCGGCGACCTCGCCGATCATCTTGGTCAGCAGTTCGCGGGCATCGGTCAGCGACCAGACGGTGCGCCGCTCGATCGTCACCTGGGTGACGGCATGGCGCTGGCGCAGCGCCGCATAGGCGGTCAGGAGATCATAAAGGCTCGCCGCATAAGCGGATTGCTGCCGGTCGGGAATATGCTCGGGCGCGCCGCGCACGAAGATATCGCGGCCGAGGCGATTGCGGTTGACGAGGCCGTCTGCCGCCTGGCGCATGGCTTCGAGGCGTTTCAGGCGGAAGGCGAGCGTTGCCGCCAGCTCCTCGCCGGAAGGGCCGTCATCCTTGACCTGCTGGGGAATGAGCAGCTTCGACTTGAGATAGGCAAGCCAGGCTGCCATGACGAGGTAATCGGCGGCAAGCTCGATGCGGATACGCCGGGCGCTTTCGATGAACAGCAGATATTGCTCGGCGAGCGCCAGCACCGAAATGCGCGACAGGTCGACCTTCTGGTTGCGGGCGAGATAGAGCAACAGGTCGAGCGGGCCTTCGAAGCCGGCGACGTCGATCACCAGCGCCGGCTCGTGGCTGGCGCGCTCGGCACCGTTATCCTGCCACAGCTTGTCCATCGGCGTTGCCGCCTGCGGACGTTCCGTGCCCTTGACCGTGTTCACCTAGCTGCTCCCTTACGATCAGACCGTTGCAAACATTGCCTCGAATTCCGCCCTCAATTCCGCTTCATCGGCGGTATCCGGCGCCGCGAAGCCCGCTTCCACCGCTTTTGCGCGGGCAAGCGATATGCCGGCGAGCGGTGGAACATTTGCCACAACCTCCCGCATCTCGTCCATATTGCCATTGCAATGCAGCACGATATCGCATCCGCCTGCAATGATATTCGCCGCACGTTCACCGATCGTGCCGGAAAGAGCGTTCATCGAGCTGTCGTCGGAGAGCAGCAGACCGTTAAAACCGATGTGATCGCGGATGATGCCGTCGATCACCTTGCGCGAGGTCGTCGCCGGATTGTCCGGGTCGATGGCGGCGAAAACGACGTGGCAGGTCATGGCCATCAACTCGTCCTTCATCGCGACAAAGGGCGGGAAGTCATGGAGCTCCAGCTCATCGCGCGGGACGGTGACGACGGGCAGTTCCAGATGTGAATCGGCAAAGCCGCGACCGTGGCCGGGCATATGCTTCATCACGGGCAACAGGCCACCAGCCTTCAGCCCCTCGGCAGCCGCCCGGCCCATCGCAATGACGGTCTCCGGATCGCTGCCATAGGCGCGGTCGCCGATGACGTTGCTGCTGCCCTCGACCGGCACATCGAGCACCGGCAGGCAATCGACATCGATGCCGAGGCTCGAAAGATCGAAGGCGTGCAGCCGCGACATCAGCCAGGCGGCGCGCAGGCCGAGTGCGCGATCACGGCGATAGAGATCGCCGAGCGCCTGGCCGGAAGGATAACGCGTGAGAATGGGTGGGCGGATGCGCTGGACGCGGCCGCCCTCCTGGTCGATCAGCACCGGCGCATGCCAACCGACGCTGTCGCGCAGTTCGGCGACGAGATCGGCGATCTGCCGTGCTTCGGAGATGTTGCGCCCGAAGAGGATGAAGCCCCAGGGTCGCTCGCCCCGGTAAAAGGCTTTCTCTTCGGATGTGAGGGCAAGGCCGCTGCAGCCAAGGATCATCGCTTTTGATTCGGTCATGCAAGAATCATAGACGGCGCCCGGCCAAATGCGAGCAAGGTCGGGCTCGATGCACAAAAAAGAGCGGCGAGCCGATCCGGCCCGCCGCTCCGATATTCAAAGACGCGATCCTACCTGGAGATCAGGCAGCTTCCGCCCGCCGCGCGATACTGTTCGCAGAGTGCTGCGGCCTCATCCTTGGAACCGGCCGGTATGCGGACACGGTAGAAAGTGCCCTTGCCGGCGATATCGGCCCTGCGGATCTCGTGGCTGCGGCCGCCAAGCACGCCGGCGAATTTCTTGGACAGGTTGGCATAGGATTTGGTCGCCTCGTCTTCCGAAGGCAGCGAGGCGATCTGGATGCCGTAGCCGCCGGCGGATGCAGCCTGTTGCGGCTTTGCAGCGACTGGTGCTGCGGCCGCGACCTCGGTCGTCTTCGGCTGCTGTGCGGTCGGGCGGACATTGCCCTTCTCGGTCACGGTGCCGACGACGTTGACGGGCTGGTCGGCCGGACGCGCTGTCGGAATGGGAGCGGTATCGGCAATCCCCGAGGTCTTGACCGGGCGCACCGGCAACGCGACCGGAGCCGGGTTTGCGGCCTGCGCGTCGGCACTGCCGGCGAGCGGCGGCTGTACCGGCGCGGTTTCGACGGGGGCTGCAGAACGCGCATCGGCGGAAGCAACCTCGGCGCTTGCCGGGAAGCTTGCGGCCGTTCCACCGACGGGAGGTACAGCCGGGGTCGATTGCGCGGACGAGGTCGACGGAGCCGTCAACGCCGGCTGAGCCGGCGGCATCGGCTGGGCAGCGGACGTCACCTGGGCAGACTGTGTCGGCTCGTCGACGGGCGCCGGTTCCTCGCGGGCGACCAACGTACCGTCAGGCTTGACGATCATCGTGCGGACCTTGCGCGGCGAAACGGACGGCGTTTTGTCAGTGTTGGTTGCCGAAGCGTTGTCGGCGTTGTCCTGGGTTGGCAGCAGACGCGGATCCTCCGTCTCACCGACCGCAGTCGGCGTGACCTGATCGTCGACGCTGGCGTTCTCGTCGTCCTCGGGCAGCGCTTCCGGTGTCAGCGTGCGCTGGACCACATCGACGGGCGCCTCATCGGAAGAAACGAGCGCCTTCTGCTTCGGCTCTTCGGCAGAACCCGCAACGCGGTCGTAGACGGCCTTATCCTGGTTCGGCACGGTCTTGCCGCCAGGATTTTCCGGAACGACCTTGACCGGTTCTTTGTCGGCGGTGATCACGCGAGGCTCGCCGGACGCGACAATGCCGAGCCCCTCGCCGTTCCAGACGGAGGAATAGACACCATAACCGACGCCGGCAAAGACCACGAGCACGACGGCCCCGGCAAGCAACTGGCGCATCGATCGGGCGCGGCTGAAATCGGCGGCCTGGCTTGCCGATTCAATGCGGACCTCGGAGGTCTCGCGGCGCTCGACCGGCTCGCGCACGCTGCGGCGGAAATCTTCCTCCAGCGCCCGTTCGAAATCATCGAGGCCATCGGCGATGGTGGGCTTGACCGGCTTTGCAGCGGCGGCGGCCGTATCCCGGACCGGCGTCGGCGTTTGCCGCGGTTTGGCCGGTTCAAAGAAGCTGGCGATCTCGGCGTCGAGATCGAAATCGAAATCCGCAGATTTCGCGACCGGCGCGGGCTGCTCGACCGGCGGCAGCGCCGGCACGTGCATGTCGTCGACGGCCTCGGGACGATCCTCCGGATCGGAGATCATCGCCGGATCGAATGGCAGGTCTTCGGTCGATTCGGAGACAGGCGTCCAGTTGAAAGCCGGAGCCGGAGCTTGAGCCTGCGGCTCGGGAACGAAGGCCGGAGCGGACCGTGCAGGAGCGGCAGCAGCCTGCTCAAAAGCAGGAGCCGGCGGCTCAGGAGCAAAAACCGGAGCGGGGCGAGGAGCGACGGCAGCGGCCTGCTGGGGAGCAGGGGCTGGCGGCTCTGGCTGCGGTGCCGGCTCGGACGGCTCGGAGAAATCGAGATCGGTCAGTTCCAGCTCGATGCCGGCAAGATCCAGCTCGAAATCATGGCCGGCGAAGGGGTCGTCGGCTTCCGGTGCCGGCTGCGGCGTCGGCGAATACGCCGCTGCGGCAGACTGAGGCGTAACGACATCGGCAAGCTGCGGCGCGACCGGCCTTGCGGCTTCTGCATAGACCGGAGCCGGCTCGATCGGGGCAGACCGGACGGGTGCTACGGCGAGCGGTGCGGGCGCGATCACCTCGGACTGAACAGGTGCGGCAGCGACGGGAGCGGCCGCTGCCTCGATCGATGCGGGTTGCTGCGAGACGGGCGCCGGATTGGCACGTTGCGGCACCGGATAACGCGAGACGTCGGCGAGCAGATCGTCGAGATCGAATGTGCCGGCGGTATGCGGAACATCCGGCACGACCTCGGTCAGCGCGGCATCGGCCTGGATCTCGCCTTCGACGGCGGCAGCGATGAGATCGAAACCGGCGTCGGACCCGAAATCCTCCAGCTCTTCCTCGACTTCGACGAATTCTTCGGCCTCGGCGGTCTCTTCCGGCGCGATCACCTCATCATGGCGGTCGAGTTCGGCGGGAAAGCCAAGTGACGGAGAAGCGGATTCGAATTCCTCGGAAGGCTCGACAGCGGCGACAAGCGCCGGCGGCTCGACGACAGGTTGAGCCTCGACCACAGGAAGATCGGCGGATGGCGCTTCAGCAACCGGTGCGGCGACCGTTTCGGCCACAGGCTCCGGCAAAACAACCGGTTCCTCGCGCCTCGGGGCATGGAAATTGGCAAGCGGCAGCCTGATGCTGGCAGCCGACCATTGCGGCGCCTTGGTGGGCTGCACCAGCGAAGAGACCGGTGCTGCGCCGATCGACAGTTCAAGCTCCTCGATCAGGTCGCGCGCACCGCCGAAGGCCGATTGCACCGACGCGTCGGGCTCGGGAGAAAGCTGCTCCGCCCAGTCGGCGACAGATGCGTCCCCATTTCCTGCGGCGGGCAAAGCTTCTTCAGCCTCAACAGCGGCGACGGAAACCGAAACCGGCTCAGGAGCCTGCGCATGTTCGGCAGCGGAAGAAGCATCGAGAACGGGCTCGACGTAATCTTCAGGCGTGATGTCATCAGAGATCGGCTCGGCGGGCCGGTCGAGTTCGGCAAGCGGACGTGGCGAGTCGTAGCGGTCGAACTCGCGCCCAAGCTCATCCTCGAGATCGAGGGCGGGCTCGCGGCGTGCGGTCTCCGTCACGGTATTCGCCGCAACACGCGGCTCGAAGCCGACGATACGGGCCAGTTCTGCCAACGGATCATCGTCGGCAAACAGATCGTTTTTTCCGCGCGTATCATACGCAAGTTGTTTATCAGCCATGCCTATTCCCACTCGCAAACGCCAACGCTCAAATGCCAGCGCATTGTGGGGAAATGGTGACGTTATCGCATTTCGTCCGGTGCGGCAGTGCCTGTAATGGCAAGTCCCGACCTCAAAACCGACGCGACGGCGTACACCAGCCCAAGTCTGGCAATACTTGATTCTCGGTTTTTATCATTAACAAATCGTAATTCCGGCTGATCTTTACCTTTGTTCCAGTGCGCGTGGAAGGAACTGGCGAGGTCGTAGAGGTAAAAAGCGATACGATGCGGCTCCTGCGACTGGGCCGCCGCCTCGACGATACGCGGGAATTCAGCGAGCTTGGCGACAAGCTGCAATTCGGCCGGATCGCCAATGCCTGCAACGGTTTTCGCCAGTTTCTCGTGGGAGACATCGAGGTCGGGAAAAGCCTCCCTCGCCTGCCGGAAGACCGACATGCAGCGAGCATGCGCATACTGCACGTAAAAAACAGGATTATCTTTCGACTGCTCGGTCACTTTGGCGAAATCGAAGTCGAGCGGCTCGGAATTCTTGCGATAAAGCATCATAAACCGGACCGAATCACGGCCGACTTCTTCGACGACGTCCCGAAGCGTGACGAAGTCGCCCGAGCGTTTCGACATCTTCACCGGCTCGCCGTTGCGATAGAGCTTGACGAGCTGGCAGAGCAGCACCGTCAGCTTCGCCTTACCATCCGAAACGCCGCGTGCAACCGCTTCCAGGCGCTTGACGTAGCCGCCGTGGTCGGCGCCGAGCACATAGATCATCTCGTCGAAACCACGGTCGAACTTGTTCTTGAAGTAAGCGACGTCGGCGGCGAAATAGGTGTAGGAGCCGTCCGACTTGATCAGCGGCCGGTCGATATCGTCGCCCACCTCGGTCGAACGGAACAATGTCTGTTCGCGATCTTCCCAGTCCTCGGGAAGCTGGCCCTTCGGCGGCGGCAGCGTGCCCTTGTAGACATAGCCCTTGAAGGTCAGGTCGTTGATCGCCGTGCGGATCGCAGCTGCAACATTGGCATGCAGGGTGCGTTCGGAGAAGAAGACGTCGTGATGGACGTTCAGAGCCGCCAGATCCTCACGGATCATCACCATCATCGCATCGATGGTGCGATCCTTGACAATCGGCATCCATTGGTCTTCCGGCATGTTGTGCAGCCGCACGCCGTAATCGGCGGCAAGCGACTGGCCGACGGGCACGAGATAGTCGCCGGGATAGAGACCCGAGGGGATTTCGCCGATCTTTTCGCCGAGCGCTTCGCGATAGCGCAGGAAGACGGAACGGGCGAGCACGTCAATCTGCGAGCCGGCATCGTTGATGTAATATTCCTTCTCGACGCCGTAACCGGCAAAAGCGAGCAGGTTGGCGAGCGCGTCGCCGACGACGGCGCCCCGGCAATGGCCGACATGCATAGGGCCGGTCGGATTGGCCGAGACATATTCGACATTGACCTTCTTGCCCTCGCCGAGCGTCGAGCGGCCGTAATCGGTGCCGGCGCCGATCATCGAGGCGAGCAACCGCTGCCAGTAACCGACGGCGAGACGGATGTTGATGAAGCCGGGACCCGCGACCGAGACATCGGCGACGTCGGCATCCTCCTTGAGCTTGGCGATGATGACGTCGGCCAGCGCGCGCGGATTGGTTCCGAGCGGTTTTGCCAGCACCATTGCGGCATTGGTCGCGACATCGCCATGGCTCGCGTCACGCGGCGGCTCGACGGTGATGCGGCCGAAATCGAGCTCGGATCGCTTTTCCCTGACCAGATCGATCTGTTCAAGGGCGGTTTTGATCCTGGCTTCGAAGTCGGTAAAAAGGTTCATCGCACTCTTCCATGCATAGGCTGTGCCAAAGGCTCAAATCGGCCCTCGGCGTGGGCGACCGCTGCCTATCGCAAATCCGGAGTGTGGTCAAACAACCGCCTGTGGGCGCTGATGGCATAGGTGTCGGTCATGCCGGCGAGATAATCGCCGACATGGCGGGCCTTCGGCGCATCGGACAGGCCGGCGATATGATCGACCCAGTAATGGCTTTGCATCTCCTTGGGATTTGCCATGTAGGCGGCAAAGAGATCGGTGACGATCTGGGCGGCACCGGCACGGATGCGCATGATATCGGGATTGCGGTAGATGCGCTTGAAGAGCATGGCCTTGATCTGCCTGTCGGTCTCGGCCATTCCCTCGGAAAAGGTGGCAATAACCCGGTCGGCAGCGCGGATGTCGGCCGCATTCTCAGGGCGGAGGAGCGACAGGCGCTGCTGTGCCACGCCGATCACGTCTTCGACCATGCGGGTAATCTGGCGGCGCATGATCTCATGGGTGAAGCGGCTCGGCTCCAGATGCGGATATCGCGCCCTCACCTCGGCCATCAGCCCGGCAAGAAACGGGATTTCCTCCAGCATGTCGAAAGTCAGGTAACCGGAGCGTAGGCCATCGTCGATATCGTGGGTATTATAGGCGATGTCGTCGGCGATCGCCGCGACCTGGGCTTCAAGGCTGGCATAGGTTGCAAGCTCGAGATCGTGCAGCTCGCAATAATCGAGGATCGGCTGAGGAACGGGACCGCGGGTGCCGACTCCATCAGCCGTCAGAAGCGGACCATTGTGCTTGACGAGACCTTCGAGGCTTTCCCAGGTCAGGTTGATGCCGTCGAATTCGGCATAACGCCTCTCCAGTTTGGTCACGATGCGCAGCGATTGGGCATTGTGATCGAAGCCGCCATAGGGCAGCAGCACCTCGTGCAGCGCGTCCTCGCCGGTATGACCGAACGGCGTATGGCCGAAATCGTGCACGAGCGCTACGCCTTCGGCCAGATCCTCGTCGAGCTTCAGGGCGCGGGCAAGCGCGCGGGCGATCTGCGCCACCTCGATCGTGTGCGTCAGCCGGGTGCGGTAATGATCGCCGTCCTGGGCGATGAAGACCTGGGTCTTGTGCTTCAGCCGGCGGAAGGCGGTGGTGTGGACGATGCGGTCGCGGTCGCGCTGGAAATCGGAGCGCGTCGGGCTTCCGTCCTCCTGATAGAGCCGCCCGCGCGTCGTCCAGGGGTCGGCCGCATAAACCGCCCTCTCACTGCTGCCGAAACCCAAAGCACGCGTATCGATCGTCATTCTTCACCGTCATCCTGCATGTTGCTGCATCTGCCCATTGACGCCGCCTGACGCTCTTCATACCTATAGCCCGATGAACGGCAAAGAGGCGCTTTCCTAATCGCTTCGGCGCATCATCGCCTTTTCGCGAATATCATGGTAAGTTTCTTTGATATCAGGCATTTGAACATTCAAGTGCCAAAACCCATTCTCTCCGGATCTTGACCCCGGCAGGAGGAAACATGACGGATACGAGTGTAACCCTTTCAGATGCGGCGGCAAAGCGTATCGCTGCGATCGTCGGCGCCGAAGCCGGCAAGAGCGCCTTGCGCGTTTCCGTCGAAGGTGGCGGCTGTTCGGGCTTTTCCTACAAGTTCGATCTTGCCGACAGCGCCGCCGACGACGACATCATCGTCGAAAAGAACGATGCCAAGGTGCTGATCGACAGCCTTTCGCTGGTTTATATGGCGGGCTCGGAGATCGACTTCGTCGACAATCTGCTTGGCCAATCCTTCCAGATCAAGAACCCGAACGCGGTGGCAAGCTGCGGCTGCGGCACCAGTTTCTCGATCTGAACGTCTAAACGCATATACTCCCCATCAAACCGGCCGAAGAATTCCTTCCGGCCGGTTTATCGTCTTGTCCGGCGACGAAAGACCGCGATAAAAGAAGCGCACGAAGCGAACAGGGCGAAGAGATGAAGATCGCGACTTGGAACATCAACGGCGTCAAGGCGCGCATCGACAATCTCACGCAATGGCTCAAGGATTCCGATCCGGATATCGTCTGCCTGCAGGAGATCAAGACGGTCGACGAGGGTTTTCCGCGGCTGGAGATCGAGGCGCTCGGCTATCACGTCGAGACGCACGGCCAGAAGGGCTTCAACGGCGTGGCGATCCTCTCCAAGAATTCACCTTTCGAAGTGAACCGCGGCCTGCCCGGCGATCCGCTGGACGAACAGGCGCGTTTCCTCGAAGCGGCGTTCACTCTGTCCGATACGCGAATCCTGCGCGTCTGCTGCATCTACCTGCCCAACGGCAATCCTGTCGAAACGGAGAAATATCCCTACAAGCTCGCCTGGATGGAGCGCCTGCGCACGTTCGCCGCCGAACGGCTGGCCTATGAGGAGATGCTGATCCTTGCCGGCGATTACAACGTCATCCCGGAACCGCACGACTGCTTCGATCCCAAGGTGTGGGAAAACGACGCGCTATTTCTCCCACAGACGCGGGCGGCGTTTCGCAGGCTCGAAAATCTCGGCCTGACGGATGCGGTGCGCGCCACGACGGATGCGACGCAGTTCTATTCCTTCTGGGATTATCAGGCCGGCGCCTGGCCGAAGAACAACGGCATCCGCATCGACCATCTGCTGCTGTCGCCGGAAGCTGCCGACCGGATGACGTCGGCTGCGATCGAAAAACATGTGCGGGCCTGGGAAAAGCCGTCCGACCACGTGCCCGTCATCGCCTATTTCGATTTCGCAGCCTGAGGCCTTCTACCTCAATCGTCCGAACCGCTCGCGATCGTGTGCGACAGCGACACCGCAGTGCGGCGGTCGGACTCGTTTGCAACCGAGAAGGCCTGCTCCTGCAGTGCTTCCATCCAGCCGCAGTCCTTGGGCTTGCAGCGGTCGAGTGCCGCCGTCATCAGCGCCAGACCACGGGCCGTCTGGCCTTCGTCGAAAAGAATATTGCCGAAGACCGCCATGGCGCCGGGATGGCCACTCTTGCGGGCCTGGTTCAGCCATTTCTTCGCCTGCTGCGGGCTGGAATTGCCACCCTCGCCGGCCAGCATCATCTGCGCCAGCTGGAACTGCGCCTCGGGCACGCCAAAAGTAGAAGCCACCTGAAAATAAAGCTGGCGCGCCTGGCTGAGGTCGGTCCTGACCGGACTGCCGGCGATGCCGTGCTTGTAATAGTTGGCGAGCGAGAGCAGCGCGTTGACGAAGAAGCCGGTGTCTTCCGAGCCGGGTTCGACGCCCTGCTGGGCGATCTCGCTGTAGATCTTGAAGGCTTCGAAATCGTCCTGCGTGACACCGTCGCCATCGGCATACATGTTGGCGAGCGCCCAGCGCGAGCCGGTATGCCCCTTTTCGGCGGCGTATTTATAGGCTTCGACCGCCTCTTCCTTCTGGCCGTTCTTATAGGCCTTGAAGCCGAACTTGAAGAGATCGAAGGGTCCGGATTCCTTGCTGACGCCACCTTTGATGTCGAATGCGCGGCACGGACCGGACAGCGCCAGCGCTATAGACATGCCCACCAGCATGAATTTGAACAGTTTGAACTCGGACGTCACCATTTCAACCGATTTCTTTCGCTCATCCCAGGCAGGCGGCAACGGCGGCTCATGCCGTGCATCCCGCGGATGTATTTCTTCGAGGCGAGCGATCCCGCGGCGAGCTCCATGGCTCCTTTACCCGCGTCGCATTCAGCCCACTGGCCTTTTCTCAAAGGCGATATTCTCAGCCCATCCTTCAGAACCACCCGGCTCCCGGCATGGCTCGACTGCAATCTCTGTGGCACTCTTTCGGCAGGTGCGGCATCCGCCTTCCCGCCTTTATCGCATTCGTAAACAGTAAATGTGACGAAAGCGGTATCGACATTTTCGGTAAGGCCGGGCTGCTCAGCTGAGCGGGTCGAAAATAACCACAATGCATGAATCGACGACCTCATCGCGAGGTCGGATCGGCGGCCGGAACAGCCTTGTTCGGAAAGCGAAACGGCCGCAAACAAACGATTGTCGCCAATCGCGCCGCACGACTTCATGTTACCGGAAAAAAATCGACCCATGCTACTATTTACACGCACCGTACGCCTGCCATGCCTCACCCGCTAATATCGCTGCGCCCTCTTTGTGGCGGGAAATGGACAAATTCGCCCTACCACCACCATACGCCAAACGTCGTAAAAATGTGTTGCTGAATCGTCACAAAACGGGACCGGAAATGGCATGATTAACGGACGCGAATAAAGAAGAGCCCGGCACTGCCGGGCTCCTCAATTCTTCAGATCGGGGAATTAGAACTTGACCTTTAGGCTCGTCGACAGCGCAGCAACCAGATCGTTGCCAAAGGAATAGGAGACATCATCTCCAAACGTGACGCCGTTCTGGGTCACAACGCCAGACGAACCGCTCGTCAACACGCCCACGGCACCGGCGACGCGCCATTCGATATGTTCGGTCGGCGTGAAGGCTGCACCGAGTCCGAGCGTCCAGCTATCGGTTTGCGCGCCATAGCCTTGGCTGGTGCCGCGATCCCAGGTGAGGCTGACCGCACCTGCCCACTGTTCGTTGAACTTGTGACCGACACCACCGGTGATCGTCCAACCGTCCTGGTAAAGAAGGTCGAGCGAGGTCAGCTCCGTCGCACCGCCGGAGGTGCAGGCGACCAAGCCCTTGGTCGACTTTGGGCAGAAAGGCACGGACTGCAGAACACTCCAGTTCGTCCACTTTACCGATCCGAAGGCGAGCCAATCCGGAGCGATACCGCTTTGCAACTTAAGCTCAAGCGAATCCGGCGCTTCGGCAGAGCCAAAGACGTCCGTGATCCTTCCGTATGGAGCGCCATTCAGCGGTGCGAATGGCGCGGTCACCTGCGTCAGATCCACCGTACCAGTCAGATTGTCGTATTTTACACGGCTGTTATAGACGAGGCTTGCTCGCATTGCATATTCCGGAATCTCGTAGGCGAGACCGGCGCGCCAGCCCCAGCCACTATCTTCAAGATCGAGGCGGCCGACGCCGTTGCCGGTACCGACCAGAAGCGGAACGGTTGAAACCAGACGTTCCTTGAAGCCTTCGACTTCCTGATAGAAAGCGCCGCCGATGAAGCGAAGCTGCCCGGGGCCGACATCAAAACGATAGGAGCAGGTGCCGCCATAGTTGCGGGTTTTGATCTCTGTCTCGATGTTATTGTTGGCGCCGGCCCAGTTGAGACCGGGGTCGGTATGCCCGCCGAAGGGCTCGGAATAGTCGATCAGGCAGTCGATTGCATCGCCAAAACCAGCCTTAAAGCCAATATAAGGGATGGTGTAATTTGAGGTATCGTCAGCTGTGTTTGGACGGCTGTTCAGATTGCCGCCGCCTGGGGATACCGACGTATCCGTATCTCGGACGTCCTTCAGCCTGCGTTGCGGTGTGACGTAGGTCACACCGGACTGAAATGAGAAAGGCGACGTGTCGAACAGCTGATCGATATTATATCCGCCGCGCTCCAGACCGCCGGCGAAGGACGGCGATGCAAGCGACGAAAGAAGAACGAGCGACGTTACGCCCTTGGAAAACCTACGCGATGCCATTGTGTCTCCCCCACTCCAGCAATTAATGTGACGCCACTTTAGTAAGCGTTCGCTCGATATGGCAACGCGCGCCACGGTAGCGCTCCCAGGCATTGCAGCGGCTAACTTACGTAAAGAGATTGACGGACACGTCAAAAAACCTGGTTAATAAAATTTTATTCCAGACTTATCGAATTCCAGGTGGTCTTTTGGGTTTTCATTCCAAACATTGCAGCAGCTGTATCAATCCGACAACAGTGGCAGTTTTCGCCCGCTGGATGGCCGTTCAGCCACAATCCACAGGCTGCGCGCCTGAAATCAGCCGTTTTCAGGCGCGAATCGCATGCGCACAGAACGACAAAAGACGCGCCGGCAGAGGGCGCGTCTTTGAAATAACTTACCAAATAGGGCCGGTGAAACTTACCCGGCTTCGCTCACCCTGGAAAGAGCGCCCCTCAAGCTCGCGATCTGACCCTTCAGTTCCTCGAGGCGATCACGCTCGGCCTCGACGACTTCGGGATTGGCGTTGGCGACGAACTTCTCGTTTGAGAGCTTGCCGTCGATGCGGGAGATCTCGCTCTCCATCTTGGTAATCGCTTTTTCCAGACGAGCCTTTTCGGCGGAAAGGTCGATCAGATTGCCGAGCGGCAGGCAGATGGTGGCCTCGGCGATGACGATCTGAGCGGCACCCTTGGGCGCATCGTCAGCCAGCGATATCGCCTCGACGCGCGCAAGGCGCTTGATGGCGGCGTCGTGGCGGAACAGCCGTTCACGCGTCAGGTTGTTGGACTTGACGACGACAAGTGGGGCTGTCGCCGATGGCGGCACATTCATTTCAGCGCGCACTGAGCGGATGCCGGAGACGAGGTCGATCAGCCAGTTGATTTCGTCGGCGGCCCCGTCATCGGCATAAGACGGCGCCGGCCATTCGGCGTGGCAGACCAATGTGTCGCGCTCTTCGCCTTCGCCTGCGGTATGGGCCCAAAGCTCTTCGGTCATGAAGGGCATGAAGGGATGCAGCAGCTTGTAGATCTCTTCGAGAATATAGGCGCTGCAGGCCTGGGCTTCCGCCTTGGCGCCCTCGTCCTCACCATTGAAGACCGGCTTCAACAGTTCAAGATACCAGTCGCAGACCTCGTTCCAGACGAAGCGGTAGAGCGCGCCGGCAGCATCGTTGAAGCGGAAGGCCTCGAGTGCTTCCGTAACGTCACGTTCCGTACGGGCAAGTTCCGTCAGGATCCAGCGATTGATGGTGAGCTCGGCGGCTTCGGGCACGAAATGCGGGTCGCTTCTTGCGCCGTTCATTTCGGCGAAGCGCGTGGCATTCCAGAGCTTGGTGCCGAAATTGCGGTAGCCGGCGATGCGGGCCGGATCGAGCTTCACGTCGCGGCCCTGCGCCGCCATGATCGCCAGGGTAAACCGCAGCGCGTCGGCGCCGTATTCGTCGATCAGTTCGAGGGGATCGATGACGTTGCCCTTCGATTTCGACATCTTCTGCCCATTCTTGTCGCGCACCAGCGCGTGGACATAGACGGTCTGGAAGGGCTCGACGGGTTCGCCGTCCTCATCCTTCATGAAGTGCAGGCCCATCATCATCATGCGGGCAACCCAGAAGAAGATGATATCGAAGCCGGTGACGAGAACGTTGGTCGGGTAATAACGCGCCAGTTCGGGCGTCTCGTCCGGCCAGCCGAGCGTCGAGAAAGGCCAGAGTGCTGAGGAGAACCACGTGTCGAGCACGTCCTCGTCACGCGTCAGTATTTCGCCCGGCTTGAAGTTTTCAAGCAGGTCCTCGACATAGGCTTTCATCGGCCCCTCGTGCGAAAGGTAATGCTGGATCGCCGCCTGCAGCGCCTCTTCCTCGGTCTTTTCGACGAAGACCTGGCCGTCCGGGCCGTACCAGGCGGGGATCTGGTGACCCCACCAGAGCTGACGGGAGACACACCAGGGCTGGATGTTTTCCATCCATTCGTAATAGGTCTTGTCCCAGCTCTTCGGCACCATCCTGGTGCGACCTTCGCGGACCGAGGCTATCGCCGGTTCGGCGAGCGTCTTTGCATCGACGTACCACTGTTCGGTCAGCCGCGGTTCGATCGGCACGCCGCCGCGGTCGCCGTGCGGGACCATGTGCTTGTGCGGCTCGATCTTGTCGACGAGGCCGGCCTCTTCGAAAATCTCGACGATGACCTTGCGCGCATAGAAGCGGTCCTGCCCTTCCAGGCGGTCCCAGGCGCCGTGCAACGCCGCCGGATTGTCGAGACCTTCAAGAAAGTCCTCATTGTCCTTGATGGTGATCGTGCCGTCGCCGTTCATGATATTGATGACGCGAAGACCTGCGCGCTTGCCGACGTCGAAGTCGTTGAAATCGTGCGCGGGCGTAATCTTCACCGCGCCGGTGCCGGCAGCCGGATCGGCATAATCGTCAGCAACGATCGGAATTCTGCGGCCGACGATCGGCAGAGTGACATGCTTGCCGACAATGCCCTGATAGCGTTCGTCCTTCGGATTGACGGCAACACCGGTATCGCCCAGCATGGTCTCCGGGCGTGTCGTTGCGACGACCACATAATCGCGCGTCTCGAATTCGGTCGGCTTGCCTTCCTCATCGAATGCAATCGGGTATTGGTAGGTTACGCCCTTTTCCAGCGGATAGCGCAGGTGCCAGAGATTGCCCTTGACCTCGTGCTGCTCGACTTCGATATCGGAAATCGCCGTCAGCAGCTTCGGATCCCAATTGACCAGGCGCTTGTCCTTGTAGATCAGACCTTCCTTGTAGAGGGCGACGAAAACCTCGATAACCGCCTTCGACAGGCCCTCGTCCATGGTGAAACGTTCGCGCGACCAGTCGCATGACGCACCAAGACGCTTCAGCTGGTTGAAGATCAGGCCACCCGATTCCGCCTTCCACTCCCAAATCTTGTCGATGAAGGCTTCGCGGCCCATGTCGCGGCGGCCCGGCAGCTGCTGTTCCATCAGCTTGCGCTCGACGACCATCTGCGTGGCGATGCCGGCGTGGTCCATGCCCGGCTGCCAGAGCACGTCTTTGCCGCGCATGCGCTCGAAGCGCACCAGGATGTCCTGCAGCGTATTGTTCAGCGCATGACCCATGTGCAGCGAACCGGTGACATTCGGCGGCGGGATCACAATGGTGAAGGTCTCGGCGCCCGGCCTGGCGTTCGCGCCAGCGCGGAAAGCGTCTGCCTCATCCCATATCGCGGCGATTTTCGGTTCGACGGCAGCGGAATCATAGGTCTTGTCGAGCATTTTCTGACCAATTTCGAGGTTCGAGGGTGGCGTTTGTAAATAGGATGGTCACGGCCAAGTCAATAAAAAAGCCGCCCCGGAGACCGGAGCGGCTTTTCAGGAAAAAGCAATCCGATCAGCGGCGCGGGCCGCGCGCCACGCGCTCGATTTCCTCGCGCACCAACCGCTCGACCAGTGTCGGCAGATTATCATCGAGCCATTCGCGCAGCATCGGGCGAAGCATGTCCTCAGCAATCTCGTCCAGCGAGCGGCGCTCGGCACCGTCGATCGCAGCGGCAAGCTCCTCGAAGGAGCGGCTGATCTGCAGGCCAGCGCCCTCCGAAAGCAGCGTCGGCTGGACCTCGTCCATAACGCTCGGCAGGAAACGCTCGGTCGACGACTGAGCGGGTTCCATGGCCGGCAGCGCTGTTTCGACGGCAGGCGCAGGCTCGGCGACGGCAAGCCTTTGCGTTTCGGTAAACATCGGCTCGGCCGGCTGCTGGATCGCAGCAGGCTGGATGGGCGCTGCGGCATCCGGGAAAACAGGCTGTGGTGGCTGCGGCTGCGGTGCCGCGGCGCGCGGCGGTTCCGGCATCACAGCCGGCTGCGGTTCGGGCTGACGGAAGCCGCTCGGAATTTCGCGCAGGGCCTGACCGGCCTGCACGGCGCTGCGCTCGGAGGCGGCGCGCACGCGGGCGGCGACATCGGCAAGCGACAGAGCGCGGGCCGGCACTTCTGCTTCGGGGGCGGTGCCGGCCGAATTGGCGGCGACGAAACGCGGATCGGAGGAGCGCATGACCGGTTCGGGGAATTCCACGCCGGCATAGGTATCGTCGACCGTCAGATGAATTTCGGAGCCATTGTCATCCTCGTCGGCACCGTAGACCGGCGGCAGGGATGCGGAAATCGCCTTGCCGGCGCCGGGCTCATTGCTTTCGATGATCTGGCGGATGGACGCCAGAATTTCTTCCATGGACGGTTCACGCGCTACACTTGGCTGAGCCATATCTATCCCCGTTATTCCAAAACAACGACCGGATGGTGTGGAGCGTTCATCCGAATCACCACGACCTTAGAATACCCCAGACGTGAAAAAAATCATCGCGAATCAAATGAATGCGGCCATGCACAGTTTTGTTACCTGATGTTTTCCACCCGCAAAGCCTGTCGCGATTTTGCGGCGGAACATCCCATAAAACCGAAGTTGAAGCGCATAACATCCGTCCGATCCGCCGTGGCGGCGTCAGGGTAGGTGATGTTTGTGAAGGCTTTCCAGCGGCGTTGACAAAAAACGGGCGCCGATGGCGCCCGTCGCTGAACGTCATAGACAAGAACGATGTCAGAAAACGAATTCGCGCGCCTTGGCGAAGCCCGGCAGCGGCTTGACTGAGGCGTTGAAAAAGACGTTTTCCGAAATGGCGCCGCGCTCGGCGACGAAGACCTTGGCACGGGCGGCATTGCCGTAACCTTCAACGGTGATCAGACGGCCACCATCGCGCAATTGACCGAGAAGGGCAGCCGGAACCTCTTCGACTGCGCCGTTGATGAAGATCAGATCATAGGGAGCGCCGGCAGCGTAGCCCTGTTCGAGCGGGCCGGTCACCACCTCGACCTTGGCGTAGCCGGCAAGCTGCGCCTTCGCTTCAGTGGCCAGCGTCTCGTCGCATTCGAGCGCGATGACGGAGCCGGCAATGATCGACAAGAGCGCCGAGGCATAACCCGTACCGCAGCCAACCTCGAGCACGAAGTCGTCTTTGGTGATCGCCGCCAGCTGCAGCAGCTTGGCGAGCGGCGATGCCTCCATCAGGAACCGGGCCGGCTTTCCCGGTGCGGCTGCGGAGATCTCGACGTCGTTGTCGATATAAGCCAGCAGCTTCGCCTTCTCCGGCACGAAAGCCTCACGCGGCACCGTGTGAAACGCCGTCAGCACCGAATGCGAGGTAACGTCCGTCGTGCGAACCTGGGTATCGACCATCTTTGCGCGCGCTGCTTCGAAATCCATCATGTCCTCTCGCTCTTGAAAAGCGGTTCCTGTCCCTCGTCTCTTAATCTCCGCCACGGATGCTTTCAAGGCTTGGCAGCCGTCGGCGAAAAGAATCCGGCCGGCGCCTCTTCCGCGCCACAGGAGCAGGAGGGACGCTGCAACTCCAGCGTGGAACCTTCCGCCCCTTCATGCTATGATCTGCAATGGAGGAAATAGGAGGAGCAGGCCATGTCTGCGATTTTCGAATATTTCACGCTGTTCGATTTCTTCATCGTCGCAGCGCTCATCGGCATCTTCTGCTGCGGGCTGCTGGACGGCGAAACGACCTGGCGACGATAGACGCCGAGGCACGCTTCAAATATCCGGGACGGCGTCTGAGGCAATCTCATGCCGGCAGACGCAGCTCTGACATGTGTTCGTTTCCTTTCAAATCCAGCCCTCGACAGCCGCACGCGCATTAACGTATGTCAACCATTCTGTTGCGGCACCTCGCCTTCCGCTATGGGTGTGCGAATGCAAACCTCTCTGATCCAATCGCGCGGCATAGAAGCGCTTCATTACAACGCCGATGCGCGCCTGCTGCTGATCAAATACAGCAGCTGCGCACTCGCAGCTTCACCCGCATTTCGCGCAGGGCATGCGGCGGCTTCTCGGCGCCGGTTGCGAATCGCCGACGGGCCGCGATTGAGCGGTGTGGAATATCAGGCGGAGATCCGAAAATAGCTATCTGAAGGCGCTCTACCGCCTCACGGGCATCAATCCGCAGTTCGATTTTTCGCCCGGCCGCGGGTCTGGTAGGATCGATAACGCCGATGCGGCACCGCTGAGCCAGCAGTATTCGGACAACTCTGTCATGTGGAAGATGTTGGAGGCCTCGCCCGGAAGGGCGCAAGCGGGCAAAGTCAAACAGTTACCGCGACTATCGCCACACCTCCGCTGAAATATTTCTCATTAGAAATCAACGGCAGCTGCCACACCCTGCCACACCCAAACACCTGTTGAACAACCGCGCGTTTGGTAACCATTGTCACAAAAGTCCAAAAATAGTTCTTGCGCAAATTTCGCGCTTAGGCTGTAGCTAATTACTTAGGGTGGGGCAAATTCATGAACATAATAAATCACGCGGGCATGGCCCCGGCGGCCGCTATAGCGTCGCCGGACGAGGAAGTTATCCAGCTTCTGTACATGACGGCGAAGGAAGACGATCTCTGCTGTCTCATGACTGATGGGGAATGGGAAGATTACGACAAGACCATTGTACACCGCGCCTGCGATCTTGGCCTCGTCACCATTCATAGTCCAGGTGGCGGGTGGAGTTACGTGACCGGCTGGCGGCTTACAAAGCTCGGCAAAGAAACAATCGGCGTCCCGGTAAAGCTCGGCATCCTGTCGCGTATCCTGGCATTCGTCACCAGAACTTGAACCCTACTCCATCTCGTAGATCGCGGCGTTGTCCTGCACCTCGCGAAGCCCCTTGTAGGAGGAGTGTCGCAGCTGACCGTCGTCCGTCCACGCTCGATATTCGATTTCCGCGATCAACGTCGGCTGCAGCCAGACGACATTCTTCCGCCGGCCGACATACTTGATCGCCGGGGTCTTTCGCTTGATCCTGTCCATCAGGCCGCGCAGCTTCCATGCTTCGCTTTCCTTAAAACCCGTCCCGACCGAACCGACATAGACCAAGTCGTCGCCCTTGCGGGCGGCGAGCAGCAGCGACCCGATATGGCCCCGCGCCGCCATCGATATCTCGTGACCGACGATGATGAAGCTGTCGCTCTGGACGCATTTAATTTTGATCCAGTCGCCGCCCCGGCCGGGGCGATAGGGCGCGCGCCGTCGCTTCGCAACGATACCCTCAAGGTCAAGTTCGCAGGCGCTCGCCAGCAACTGATCACCGTCCGCATCGATCTCCTCCGAAAGCCGGATATCGCCTTGCCCTTCTGCCGGCACCAGATCCTCGAGCAGATGCCGGCGCATGTCGTGTTCGGAGTTTCTGAGATCGCGGCCGTCGAAATAGAGCAGATCAAAAGCCATGAAGATTGCGTCGCTTGAGCTCTTCTTGCCGCCGCGACCACCGAGCGATCGTTGTAGCAGGCCGAAATCCGACCGGCCCTGCTGGTCGAGAACCACCGCCTCTCCGTCCAGGATCGCCGTGCCAACAGGAAGCCACAACGCCGCCTGTTTGATCGCAGGGAAACGATCTGTCCAGTCGTGGCCGCCGCGCGTCAGGATGCGTACCCCGGACGGCTCGATATGGACGGCCAGGCGGTAGCCGTCCCATTTAATTTCATAAACCCAGTCGTCGCCCTTCGGCGGCCTGGCCTTCAGCAGCGCAAGGCAAGGATCGATGCGATCCGGCATAGGGTCGAGGGGGAGGTTCGGCTGTGCGGGATTTCGCGATCTGCGAGGCCGGGATCGAACCGGCTTGTCAGCATCCTGCAGGAGTGGCTTTGGTTTCGGCGGCTTTGTCATGCCGCCTATCCCATCAGCAATACCTTAAAAAGCAATTGCCCAATTTGTGTTATTGACTCGATCGACGGCAAGAACATATTAGGAACACGCTCTGGCGGGAAACTAAAAAATCCATCGACATGCGGCGGTCGATCCTTTGCGAGGACGAAACTATGCGCCGCTTTCATCAGACCCCAGACTGGTCGCCTGGCTACATCAACGTCTGCCCGCAGCATGTGCAAATCATGGCTGAATGTACGGCCTGTGGCGTAATGCGCGAATTCGATCGCAAGACGTTGCCCGACAGTTTGAGGCACGCGCTTATCGAGGAAATCGAAATGCGCCTGAAATGCGCATGCGGGGCGAAGGTCGCGAAATTGAGGTTTGGCCACTTTCTGGATGGAGAAGAAGAATGAACGATACCGATAAACCGGCGCTGACCATGGCGCCACAAATGTATGTCCACTACTGCGAGCACGCCGGCTGCGACAAGTGGGGCGGGTTCGGCCGCAGCGCCGCGAAAGACGAGCCTCCCCAGTGGTGGTGCTGGGAGCATTTCCCCGAAGAGTTCAAGATTCGCCGCCCGAATAATCGCGCGCTGAATATCGAGAAAATCGGTGATTGATAGAGGGCTGTCAGCCTTCTTCCTCATCTTGATCTGAGCGGCGGCGCTGTTCTTCCTCGGCCTCGACGATCGCGATGTCGAGGAGATAGACGACCATCTCACCACCCGGATTGTCGGCGGCAATGTGCCTGGCTTCCTTCAGCTGCTCGATGATGAACGGAATGCGATCCATTTAAGCCGACCCTCCCGTTTCGTCACGGCGAATCGATGCAACCAGGGCAAACTTCGTCATCGCATCGTAGGAGACGAAGCCACCCTCTATCCGGCCTTCCCATTCTGAGACGCTGCGCTTGGCCGCGATGGCATTGTCGCTTCGCGCCGGCAGTTCGGACATGACGCGAGCAAGACGGCCCATCCTCTCGGCCGAGCCGAGGTTCATGGTGTTCCCGGAGAGGAACCTTTGCGCCTCCTGCATGAAGCGATCGCGAAGCCAGATAATGGTTTGGTCAAGAAATCCACTTGTCTGCGGAGCCGCCATTGCCGGTACCGCCACGGCCATTGCCGCCATGCCTGAAAGAGCCAGAAATCGCCGTCTGTTGCCATCTGGCACAGCTTCGTGTATTTTTTGCATGTCGTACTTCCTTACTGATTTATGACCAAATTCAGGGCGAAGCAGGTTCCTAGGCCGGCGCTTCGCCCTTTGTCTTTTTCTGACGTTCCATTTTCTCTTTGAGCGCCATGACGATTTCGGAGTTTTTCGATCTCAGATTCCGGGCCGCTTCCGCTTCTACCCACTCATTGATATCGCTTGGCATCCTCAGCCCAAACGGCGTTATTTTGCTGTTCATAGGCCACCTCTAAATTAGCAACACAGTGTCGCCATAGCAACACCTTGAAGCGATTGATGTCAACTGCACTTTCGCTACAAAGTGTTGCTATGAGCAGCAAGAAATCGCCCAGCGAAAAAATCGGAAACGTCACCCCGTTTGGCCTGCGATTGCTGCCGGAGCTAAGGGCGCGCGTGGAAGAAGCCGCACGCAAATCGAAGCGTTCTTTGAACGCAGAGATTGTCGCTCGCTTGGAGGCGTCGTTTTCAGATATATTCTCCAGCGACGAAGATTTTACGGACGTGATTACCGAAATCGACAAACTGAAGGCCCGCCTGATCCACAAGCGGACAGAAGTTGAGAGCAAACGCAAAAAAAGCTCGGCCCTTTCTTAAAAGAGCCGAGCAACGATGTTCTGAAGTTTGTCGAGCGCAGTCTGCTGAGAGTAGGTCGACTGCCTTTTACGGGTCCCCAAACGTCGGAAAGGGCGAAACAACGAGCGCCGCCTGCGGCACCCGCATCAGCGGCGCATCGAGCCGCCCGAGCTCGTCGAGCCGATCCGAGAACACAATAAGCGTCGTCGCCGCGATGATACCGGAGAGGATAAGGGCGACGATCGCCCGGGTGATGTTGTCGCGCGGCACGTGGCCGCCTTCCGTCCCCCGCGCTAGGATCATCAAGAAGACTGAGAAAGCCCCCATGATCATGATGATGCCGGTAACCGGCGAATAGACCAGGTAATCCGGTCGCCCGGTCCACCGGAGCAGATTGCCCCACAGCCGCTGCACTGACATGAAGAACAGGATCTGGAAGATGCTGAAGGCAAAGAAATCGGCATAGTCTTGGCCATCGCGCATCGACCTCGCCGCCGGCTTGAACCATTGCACCATGCCGACAAGGCATGAGCCCATGACCAGCGCAGAGGCGATCTCCTGAAATTCGTACCAGGAGAAGAGTGAAGCACAAAGCCAAGTGAGTAGTGTCACGGCGAGGAACAGATAGGCGATCAGGCTTCGGCGCAGTCGTTTCATTTAGCTTGCCTTTCATCGAGTTTTTCAAGGGTGGCCAGGGCGATGCGCCGCGCCCAGTCCATTTTCACAGCGTGGTCCGCCAAGGCCTCGGCGAATTTGCCCTCGGCCTCGAGCAGTTGCTGGCGGGCGTCTTCGGAAAGCAGAGGGCGCGCCCTCTGATCGCTGCGGTGCCTGAAGAACGGGAGTAGCTTCATGCCCTCTCCTTTGCCTGCACGACGGTCGCATTCACTGCGAATTGCAGCTTCTGCGTTGCCGTGAGATCGGTGATCGCATCAATGACTTTCTGATATTCAGCCAGGCGCTTTTCCGTCAGCGCCTCGAATTCCTTCCGCATATGGGCGATATCGCTGTCGTAACGCTTCCTGTCCTTGCCCCTCCCATGGTGCGAGAGCAGAAACAGGCAGAGGAAAAGAAGCGTCGTGAAGCCCAGCACGCCTTGTGTAAAGGCATACTCAGTGAACAGTTTGATGATGCCGACTTCTTCCACGCGACCGGCCTCGTTACTTAGCCGCGTCGACGGCCGCCACGCAGGCGGCGCGGCGGGATTCGCCGATGTTGCGGGCCGTCCGGTCGGCCGACCATCCGTTGAAGATCTCTTCCTGCGTCATGTCCCGATCTGGCTTCGGCGAAAGCGCCGGCGTTGCCTTCCGGCATTCCGGCGGCAGCACCACCGTCACGGTCCGGGTAATGACGATCGGCTCCGGTTTTGGATTAGTCAGGGAGCAGGCGGACACGATCGGCGCTAAGACCGACATCGCCACCATGAGGCAGAGCCGCATTGCGTTTCCTCAATTCTTCGAGCTGCTGGGAAGCGGCGTTGACGCGATCGGCCGCGTCCGCCTGGATCTCGATCACCGCCTTGGCCTGGTCGGCGATCTTTTGGTTGGCCTCGGCATTGGCTTTCTCGATCTTCGCCGTCCATGTCTGGTCGGAGAGCGCCTTGGCATTTGCCGATGCATTGTCGACCATGGAGCGGATTTCCCGGATGGAGCCGTAGACGAGACCCGAGATGACAAGCACGAGCGCCAACGCGGCCAGGCCGATCGCGATAGGCTTTGATAGACCGATCATCCCACTTCATCCTTTACCGATTGATCCTGCGTCGCCTCGCCGTCGATCGCGACAGGCGGGTTCGCGTAGGGCAAACCCGTTCTGGTGGCGAAGATTGCGGTGATGTCCTGAGCGGTCGCAAAGCCGGTGAAGAAGAACACCGAGGCGATGAGGTTAAGCGTCATGCCCCAGGCGATCGTCTCATTGACGCGAGTGTCCGCCGCGTCCTTCAGCAGGTAGAGCATCCAGAAGGACACGATCACATTCGGGAAGATCAGAGCCTTGCGCCACTGCCATCCCGGCTCCCCGCTCGCTTTTGCTTCCCTCAGCCTCGCCGGCCGCGGGCCACCGTAGCGCACTTCCCTCACAGCAGCGCCTGCACCTGGCCGCGCATCCTGTCGCCGCACGCCTTGGCGCCGACCGTCTTCGGATCAAACGGAAGCCGCGCCACATCCCATTTCCCGGCCTGCTGGATGCCAAGATTGGTCTGCACCTCGGCGTGGCTGAGGATGGTCTTGGGCGTGACCGGGATCCTGTAGAAGCTCGCCAGGTGAGCGATCACTTCCATCGCCCGGTTCCACTGCGTTTCCGTCATCGGGAACTTGCCGGCGTTGAACGGGCTTTCGACCGCCCCCGCCATGCAGGCCATCGAAACGCCGATCGCGCCGGTGTTGCAGCCGCGCGTATGAGCGGCATAGTCGTCATCGGCGGTGTTGACGTTGTCGGCAATGGTATGATCGCCGCGAACAACATTGCCATCGTTCTCGACGATGAAGTGATAATGCTCCTTGTCGAGTTCGGAGGCCTTCCAGCCCCCGGCCGACCAGTGCAGAACGACACGGCTCATCTTCACCGACTGGAGCCAATCCAGCGGAATGCGGTATGTCATTGAATCTTCCTCTTGAAAAGTTTCGGAGGTCGCGTTGAACGCGCGGCAGTTATGCAGCCAGGCGCGCTTCAAAGAGCGGATCGAGGTACGGCACAAACTCCGAGGCTATTACGGCGGCCATGTTTGCATGGTCTGTTGGGCCGGGATGAACCTGATCGGCGGGATATGTGGTGAAATCACCCGCGGCTGCGTTAATGTCGTAATACTTATCGCAATATCCGTTTGCGCCTGATGCGAGCCAGTTGTTGTATCCAGTGCGCAGCGTGTTTTGCGCCGCGCTGAACCCACCTCGAGGAATGATCGATGAGGCGTGCACCCTCAAACGATAGCCATAAGGTCCGACAACGCTGTGAGCGAAGCTCGCCATGTTGACGAACCTGGCCTTCAACACCTCAAGATCAGTGGTGAAAACGATATCGTTCGTGCCGAGGTGGAAAAATATGTCGGTCAGGTACTGCCACAGAGCAGTAGTCTTCGGAGAAACCGCGACTTGGCAATTCACCATCGTTGCGCCGCCGACAGTCTGCCGATGCCACGGAACTTTATAGCCGTTGACATTATTGAAGGCCCGGTGGAGGAGACCGGCCGACCCTGAGCTGTTGCTGTCGCCCTGCCCGTTGCCGATGCTGTCCGTACGCCATCCGACTGCTGCCAGTGGCCGATCAGGAATTCCGAGAAGCATGGTCGGCCAATAGACAGGTCCGCCGGAAGTACCCGCCGTATTGATGACGCCGCTCGCCATGAGCTGCGAAGCGCCGTTAGTGCGGCAACCATCGTCGTCGAGGCCGACACGATCGATTCCGTTCAGCTTGTCAGTAGAGAGCAGATTGATGCGTTCTAGGCGCGTCCAGAACTGTGTGTTGGCAGGGATGGTGATGAGGTCACCAAGATCTTCGGAGAAGATGGTCTCACCTGAAGCCGCAATTTTGAAATTTTCTACACCGTCGTAAAGGAAGCGGCTGCGACCGCCGCCTGTTCGCTCCAATGCGCGCGTAAAAGTCTGCGCGTTGGACGGCTGGTTAGCTTCCAGACCCGAGCCTGGTGTTATGCTCCATCCGGCATCGACCAACTTCAGTCGCCGAATATTGGCGTTCCCGGTAAAGTGGCCGAGCCTCCCCATGTTCCGGGTGAACGAGCCGACCGTTGTGGCCGCCATGTTCGATACGCCAGTGAAGGTGGACACCAATTGGAAGTTCGTTGGGACTATGGTGGCAGCCGCCTGAGCATGGGCGGCTGCCATCAGGATGCGCCTTTGACGATTGGTCAGAGCCATGGATTAGACCTCGGCCGTATGTATGGTGGGCTTATAGACGTCACCCGACCCGCCCGGGAAACCAGCTATCGTCTGGAGATAGGCGTACACATTGCCGGAATTCAGCTTCACCTGCTTTCCGATGTTGTTGACCTCGACATACAGCGCCGAGCCGAGATCAATCGGCTTCGGGATATCGATGAAGCCGAGATAGGCCGGGTCGTCGCCGATAGGTAGGTCGAAGGGATCACCGTCAACCAGGTTGGATGGCGGCGTCACGCTGTAGAGGTGCAGACGGAACGCGCCGAGGCCGGCTGGAACGGCGGCGACGTTCATCTTAAACTGGACGCTGTTGATCAGAGCGGGCGCGCCACCAGCTTTTCCTGCCGCAGTAAACGTGATGGGGCCGCCGACGATGTCACCGGCATCATAGACATTAGTGTTCGCCGCACGGGTGATTGTCGCCGTGACGCTTCGCGCAACGCTAACCTGATTGACCGCCAGCGTTGCTCCGAGCGCGGTGCTGATCGCCTTTACCCGGTCGAGTAGCGTGTACTCCGAGGGTATATCCTGCGATTCTCCGAGCAATGCCGCGATCGCGGTCAAGGTAGCGACTTCGCGGGGAACGCCGTCTTTGTCGAGGACGAAGATAGAAGGTACCTGTGCCATTTAAATCACCTGTCCAATGAAGTAGGAGTTTTGGGTGGAACTGAAGTCGAGAGAGCGGCCCACTGGCGGCGCCGCAGTCGGCTCGACCGAAACTTGGATAGTTGCAGCCAAGAGACGGGCGCCACGGGCGGCCTTGACCGTGATGACGGGTGTGGGCGCATCGTCGTGGCTCAGCGGCGTGGAACCGACGAGCAGCCAATCGCCGCTGATCGCGAACATGCCATCGGCATCGTCGGCGAGCGCGTAGCTCCATCCGCCTTCGCTATCGTCGACGACGCTGAAGCGGCCAATGATGGTTCCGGCACCCGCCCGCTCACTGACTGAACTGGTCGAGAGATCGATGGCTGATGGAGTGTCGACCTCAAAGCCCTGACCGAACTTGTCGCGAAGCTCTGGTGAGGTGAGCAAACCAAGCGAGAACGACAAAGCTTCGCCGCTCTCATCGGCCTTCACTCCGTGAAAGTAGGATAGATCAACCATGGGGGTCCTCAGTTTTCGTCCGTCCGCCCGTTGCGGCGCGTGAACTGCCAATTGTCAGGGGTTGCCGGTGTCCCGGCCGGGCTGTTCGGCGCGACCTTGCCGCCCGAAGGGGATCCGCTTGAACCCTCCCCAGCCTCACCATCGTCACCGTCCTCGCCAGCGGACTTGCCGTCGTAGAGCGTGTTGCTGAGGCCGGTCGTATAGCTGGCCTTGGAATAGGCATGCGTGGCCGTGTCGATGATGTAGGGAACACCATCGAGGCCTGGCCTGACATCCTGGAAGAGCAGTGGCGCGCCGGCGATGATCGTCGCATCGCCGACGACAGTCACCGAACTGGAGCCCTCACCACGCTTCAAGGCCTTGGCCTTGGCTTGCGCCGCCTTGTCCGCCTCCTCGAGAGTCCCGTACGGTTCCGGAATGCGGTAGACGCTGTCGCCGTCAGCGTCGCCGTCTGCGTCTATCTCGACGCGCTGCGCCTTGTCCCTGTCCTGATAGTAGGCGACCACCTTGCGATATTTCGTCCGGTCGTTCGCCTCGAAGCTGCAGCTCCCCTGCACGATCATGTCGGGGGTGATGATCACCGTGCCAACGAATGCGCCGCTGGCCGATCGGGCCGCGCCACGCTTGGCGAATACCACTCGGCCGCCCTTGATCGACATCAGTCCATTGTGCCGCTTCTCCAGCCGGTGCAGCAGTTGCAGGTCGCTTTCATCCTGCTGGCCGAGCCAGGTGTAGCGGAAACTCGCGAGCGAAGGATCGACGGCAGATGATAACCCGTTCTCGCCCGCGATTTGCTCGACCACGTCGCCGAGGCTGGCATTATCCCAGTGCCTCTCCTTTGCCTCCTTCAGCTTGCCAGAGCGGAAATCCGCGCTCTTGCCCGAGATCGACATCGAGTAAGGAAGGCACTTCGGCGACACCTTGTCGACGATGAACCGCCCGAGCGGCCGCGCCGTGCCATAGCCCATGGCAACGCTGATCACGGCGCCCGTTCGCGGGATGGCAAGAAAATTCGGCGGGCCGTCGTTCAGCTCGATCGAGACGGTGTCTGCCTTGACGCCCTGTTTATCGATGACAGTGGCCGATAATAGCCGCTCATAGAAGAGGCCCGCGACCGGCTGGCCGTCGATGGTAACTTCGATTTTCGGATGCATCTCAATCCCAGAGCGAAACGAGCTTGGTAGCAGTGGGCTGCGCCGGCTGGTCTGGCATCACCATCACGGTGCCCATGGGCAGCACCGGTCCCTTACCGCTAAGGCCCGGGTTGGCCGAAAGCACCGCTTCTGTCGTTCCGGCCGTGCGGCCATAGAAACGCCAGCAGGCGAGGTCGACGGTCTCGCCCTGTTTGGTCGTATAGGTTCCAGGCATGGCTTATCCGAAGAGATCGAGGATGGGTTGCAGGATGGAGATCGGGCCCGGCACGGCGTTTTCGTCGCCATAACGCTCAAGCACGATCGAATAGGAATTGCGCTGTGGCATGCCGAAGGCTGTGTGAAAGCTCCGGTCTTCGTCGACAGATTGCACCGTGAATGTTCCGTGGATGACGCCCTCGACAGTATCTCCCGTCACAAGCAACATCGGCGTGCCCGATACAGCAGCGGCCGAAAGCCCCTCCAACTGAGACTGCCCACCGAGCTCGACGGGAAAAAGCACGCCCCGAATGGTCACAGTGTCGGACGTCGGACCCATCCATTGCTGGACGTTGAACCGCTGTGCCACCTGAACCTTTGCCCACGGCGTTTGCAGGCTGCGGGTCACCCCTTCATAACCGAAGCCAAGGGCCTCGAAGGCGAAGGCACCGAGCATCATGGAAGTCTGGCCGGTCATATAGCTTGTCACCTGTTGGAGAAATCAGAAGCCCCCGCCACCGCCGAACGATTCCTCGACAGCGCTTTTTGCAGTCTTGCCGAGCTGATCGATTGCAGCGTCCGCCGCGGCCTTCGGATCGATGACGCCGGTGATGTTAATCGGGGCGTGGATCGTTACATTGGGCCGGGTCGGATTTGTAATCTTCACATCCTGCACACCGCTCGGCTTCATCAGCTCGACGATCGTCGAGCGATCAAGCTTGACGGGACTGTTGCTGCTGTCGACGGCCTGCTGAAGCGGCGAATATGCTGTCCCGCGCTGCGCATTGAGTTGCGTTTCCGAGCCAGTATAGGTGTCCGGGCGCTGCGGGATGAATGGATGGGTTTTGATCCATTCCCTTCCCGCCCTGTCGATGACGCCTTGCTGCTCTTCAGGCGTCATCTTCCGAGAGGAGGCTGTCTGCACGGCCCCGAGACCGGCAACCGTGCTCAGTCGCCCAAGGATCGGCAGCAGGTTCCCCCAGAAGCCGCCGCCCGCTTTGCCTGCCGCGCCACCAGCGCCGGCAGTGGCCTTCGCGCCGGCGACGATCCCGCCCACCTTGCCGAGCGTTTTGATGATGCCGATGGCGCTTGTGATGCCCGTCAGGAAGGCAATCGCCCGGCCGAGCTTCATGATGGTTCCGGCGAGCATCGAGAAACCTGCCGACCACAGCACGAGTTGAAAGCCGTAGCCCGACATTTGCTCAAGGAATTTAACGATCGGGTTATCTTTCACCTGGTCGTAGAAGCTGCGGATATTCTGGCCCCACTCCTGAAAGCGGTGAAAGATGCGGCCATATTCATCTGCCGCCCGGCTCGCATCCTTCACACCAAAGAAGAATTCCTCAGCCTCTTTCGCGATACCCTTCAGCTCGCCACCGCTAATTCCCAAACCATTTAGAAATCCCTGCGTGCCGACGCCGATCCTGTCGAAGATCGTCGCACGCTCATCCAGCGTGTTGAGAATATCTGCAAGATACTGAGCACCCTCGCCGACCGGCCCGAGAAAGTTGGCGCCGATCGACATGCCGAGGTTGGAAAGGCCTATCTGGGCGGCCTTGATCTTCTGGTTGGCATCCTGCATGCGGCGGTTGAAGGCTTCAGAGACGGTCCCATTGGCGCGATCTGCCTGTTCGCGAATGCGCAAGTAGTCGTCGAAGCCCGCTATCATCGGCCGAATGAAATCCAGCGTCTGCTTGTCGCCGAAAATCTGGGTCAGCAGGTCGCCCTGGCCACCCTTCGTCTTCTCGTCGATGAGCTTGATGAAATGCTCGATTGGCGACACGCCCTTCTTGTGCGCCTTCTGAAGTTCTTTCGTAACGTCGACGCCGAACTTCTTGAAGTTCTTTATGGTCTGCGGCGTCATGATCTTGCCCATGAAGTCGCTGAGGTTGTTCGCCGCGGTCGATGCGTCGCCCGCGCCGCGGCGGGCAATCTGCAGAGCTGCGGCAATATCGTTAATGGCTGGCACACCCTCCATGCCGAGCGTCTGCGCCGAGGCCGTCAGCTGCGGGAAATACTGCGCCATGTCCTTCAGCTCGAAAGCGCCGGCATTGCCAGCAGCCGCCATTCCATCCAGCATCTGCTGGATCAACCCAGGCGCAACCTTCAGGTTCTGGATGGCGGAAACCGAAGCGGCCGAGAGATCGTTGATGGCAGCGCCAGTGGCCGTCGCAGCCTTGCCGACGGCCGGGATTGCCGTGCTCGCGTCATTGGCGGCCAGACCCATCGTCAGCATCGTGTCGATGCCTCCAGTGAGCGCTTGCGTCGTCTGGTTGACACCAGGTGCCAGCTTCTGCAGGCGAGCCTGCAGCTGGGCAAGCTGCGTCTTCGACAGATCGGCTTTGATGCCGATCTCGGTCATCGCAGCCTGCATGTCTGCTGCCGGCTTAAACCCCTGCTCGATCGCTGCGTTGACGCCGAGATAGGCGCCACCGAAAGCCACCGCCTTTGCCGCCAAACCGCCAAGCGGAGAGGCAGCCCGGCGCTGAAGGTCTCCGAGAGCCGCGGCAATGCCTCTCGACTTTCGCGTCACATCGTCGATGAGACTGACGCGAAGCTTCGATTCCTGCGTTGCCATGGTTACGACCCTTTGAGAATGCGACGGAGATCGGCGGCCGTGTCGAAGTATGCGAGCAGCTTGGCCGGGGGCCATCGCTCGATCTCATCGAGCGATGTGCTATTGAAATGAGACACGAAGCTGGCGATCATTCGCCAGTCGTGCTGTCCTCGTTTCCCAGAAAGTCCTTCGTAAGATCGAGGATCTTGTTCAGTTCGCGAGCCGAGATCTTCTTGAAGGCGGGGAGCGGAACGTCGGCCATCGAAGCGAGCATGACGACGGACTTCGAAACCTGACCGCCGGCAAATTGCTCGGCAAGCATGATGTCGCCGACGGTCGCCTCGCGGAACGTCAGTTGTGAATAGGTCTTGTCGCCGTGCTCGATCGGCTTCTTGAGCGTATGCTGGACGGTATCGTCAGTCATGGTTCACCTAAAGAAATGGCCGCTCACGGCGGCCTCTGCGGATTGGGATACTGGAAGCGGCCGCTAGAGCAGCAGCGCGTTACGAATGCCCTGATATTGGCTGACGCCGCCGATCTTGACGTCGAAGTCGTCCATCTCGATCAGCTCTTCGCCGTCGATTTCCAGCTTGTAGTAATTGACCGAGACCGTGTTGTCGTTTTCAGACAGCTCGCCTGGCTTCCAGTTGCCGTGATCGAGCTGGTTGATCGAGCCGCGCACCGTTGCGACCGCAGAATGAACCGTGCCATCCTCGTCGACGAGAGCGCCCGTGATGATGAACGGTGTTTCGACGCCCGGCTTCAGGCCGAAGAGTTTGACGATCTGCGGGTCGAGGCCCGGCATCTTGAAACTGAAGCCAAGCTTCTCGTAACCGAGCATGATGTCGCGGGGCTTGATCATGCCGCCGTTTCGAAGTTCCTCGAGCTTCTTCTGCACGACCGGCAGCGTGATGTCGCCGATCTGGCCGAGCTTGCTCTCGCGGTCGGCCCAGAGCGTGCAGTCGCGCATGATGGACCGGGGTTTGTTGCTTTCTGCCATGGAATGCGCTCCTTATGCCGCCAGCGTCAGCGGACCGTTTTCGATTGCCCCGCGCACCTCGTCCAGCAGGAGCTGGTAGTAGAGGATGTTGCGGAAGGTGGTGAGATTGATCTGCTCCATGATTCCGACCGGCTCGAACTCGACATTCAGGAAGACCTTGCCGTTCGAATTCAGATCGGGCGTGTTGAGGTCGGAAAGCCAGACGCGGCCTCCGAGGATGTCCTCATTATTCTTGAAGGTCCGAAGCGTGGCGTTTCCGTCCTCGATCATGTTCTTCAGGTTGCCCTTGGTGAACTTGCGGTCGACATACTGGAAATAGAGATCTTCGAGAGACTCGTTGACCATGTCGGCCGTGGCGCGGACGCTGTCGAACTGCCAAAGGGCAATATCGGTGCAGAGGCGGCTGCCCCAGGTGCGGAAACCGCCGCGCTCGTTGATGATGGTCGAGACCTGCCGCTCGTTCAGGTAATTGCTGTCGACCGGGTAGGTGATGCTGCGCGCCACGCCGTCGATGGTCCGGATGATCTTGTTGGACACCGAACCCGAAACGCCCTCGCTCGAGGCAACCACGCGCGCGCGGACGCCGGCAAAGACCGGCGCGACCGGCTTTGCGACCGGCACTCCATCGACATTCTTGAGCGTCAGCGGATCGATGACAAGGATACGCCCGCCGTTGATCGTGTTGCGGAAGCGCACTGCCGCATCGTTCGTCGTGTTGGGGCCGGCGATGTAAGCTCGGGCGCGCAGCGGCGGCAGGATCGTGTTCAGCGCCGAGATGAAGGGGTTGGCCACGTCGCCGATATTGGCGACCGCGATCGGCAATGCCTTATCGGGATCGGCGCCACCGCCGGTGAAAGCAATGGCTGGAGCCGCGCTCATCTTCTTGCCAGCATCGGTGATCGTGATGCCGACGACAGTGCCGGCGTCCGCGCCCGTCCCCATCACCGCGACCGCCGTCGGCAAAACCTTGCCGGCGTCCGCGCCGCCGCCGGAAAACGCGACGACGGGCGCTTCCGTCAGGTTCTGCCCGCCGCTGGTCAACGCCACTGATGTAAGGCCACCTTCGATCCATACCCCCGTCACACCGGCTGTGATGAGCACGCGTGGCGTGACACCGAGCAATGCCTTTGCCCGCAGCGCAGCGTAAAGGCCGGTGCGCGCGACTGGATCGCCGATCAGGTTTGCCTGCTGTACCGCAGCGTCGTTGTCGCTGGCCACGCGGTTGACGATCAACATCGAACCACCTTCGCCGAAATACGTGATCACGTCTTCCTGCAGGCTACCGGCCATGCCCAGTGCGGCCGCGCCGCCAAGCGAGGTGACCAGTTTCGGTTCGTTGATTGGGAAGGCCGCCGGGTCGGCATTCGGCGCGATGCCGTTCAGAAAGGTGACGCCGAAATTGCTGACGCGCACAACGGACGGTGTGTCCGGGCTCTCGGCAAGATTTACGCCATGGTAATAGGATAGGTCGGCCACTGCGGGTCTCCTTTGGCAGAGGTTGGCGATGTCGTTGATTGGTGTCAGGCCGGCCAATAGGCCGGATTGGTCGCGTAGTCTGTGGGGATCGGGTTCATGTCCTGCAGATCGAAGCTCGCCTGCCAGAGCGGTTGTTCAAAGTTCGCCGCAGCGTAGAGCAGAATTTCGACCCATTCCGGGGCGGTCACCTCGACCCGGCCGGTCGCCGTGCTGATCTTGATCTTCGTCGATTGATCGCCGGACTGGAGCAACGCATCCTTGAGCTTGGTCACACGATCCCAGCCCTTCATGTCTTCCTCGGTCGTAGCGAAGTGATGGACACCACGCTCATCGCCGAAGTCATAATCGAAGCCGAGCCCCAGCCGACGATCGCGTTCTCTACCGATAGCAAAACCGGTCGGCGGTGGATTGCGGAATGCTTTGACAAGTGGGTCGTTTTCGTCTCGCGCTTTCACGCCAGGCTGCGCCGCGCCCAATATCTCGACGACCTTGCCATCCACTTCTCTTGTCCAAATAGATGTCATATTTCTATCCCCAAGGCAGCCGCTTGCACTGCCAATCATCCCATCCCCAAACACTAAAGTTTACAGACACCGTTCCGACGCCCGCCCCAGCGACCGATGCTGCTCTCGCAATGCGCGCCGATGTATCCGTTCGGCACTTCCCCACATTCGAGTAGCTGCTGTCAGGATAATCGTTGCCCGTTCTTGCTCTAACAATCACGCTGGGGGCGATCGATGCGCCGACGCCAATGGCGTCCCCTGCAGTCGCCACAGCATCCGCGTTAGTCGTCCCGATCTGGACATCAACGCTGACCAGAGCATCCACGGAAATGCCTACCGGGATCGCTGGACACACAACGAGGGCACCAAGAGCCCCGGCATTTAGTGTGCTGATGACCACGTTGTTGGGGAACGACACCTTGTTGGTCTGCTGTTTGAAGCTGGTTATCTGACCAGAACCATTCGTGACGATCAGAGCGACCCTGCCACCGGAAAGCATTTCATAGCCAGCCGGAACCGCGACACCGCTCTCGGTCATACTGAGGGAGGCAACGAACTTCGTTGTTCCGTCGGATAAATTTCTGACGGCATAGATCGCGTAGGTTTTGGAAGCCTGGATGACACCCGTATCCAAGCAGCCGTTCCCGCTGCCAAAGACGCTAGCAAAACTGATTGTCGTTGGCGCGATCGTTGAGAGTCTCTTTCCTCCAAGGACCCCTGCTCCGGCAGCAATAACGATGGAATTCGCTGTGGCGTAGGACGCCTCGAAGCCTATAAAATGGTCTGGGACAAGGCCCTTAACATCTGCGATCTGCTGTGAAACGCTGACAGCGAAATTAGGATCGTTGCCAATCGCAGCCGCCAGCTCATAGACGGCGTTGAGGGCGTCCGGCGCGCCGCCGATCAGGGCGTTGAACCTGCCGTCGACATAGCTGTCCAGGTCGACAATATCGCTGCGCTGATGCTGGTGCGGTCCAAGCGCGGCGATAGCGGACGAAGCCCGCCAAATGCCGTTGATCCCCTTGACCAACACGTAATTCAGCGCTGCGGCGCTTGCCCCGTCGACATCGCTCAGATCGTCGAGGCTGAATTGCGCATTGCTGTCAAGCTTGCCCGAGAGCGCCGACACGAGGCCCGCGATATCGCCCATCTGATGGCCGTGGCTGCTGTTCGCTTTGCCGGCAAGCCCATCAGCATGGGTTTTCAGCACGGCGTCTGCGATCAACCACGCTGCCGCGAGCCGCAGAAACTCCTCATTGATGTTCCGCAGCGGATCAGCGTCCGGGTCCGGGATGGGGATATTGAAGTTCGGCGTCTGTTCCATAGCCTATCCCCCGTTAGAAAATGCCGGCGCCGAAATCGCCGATCATGAGCCGCGCATCCGGGCCGCCCGTCGCCTCGATCTTCAGCCGTGCCAGCGTTCCAGTCACCGCCGTCGCCTCGAACTTCTTTTCGGTCCAAAGCGGATAGGCCAGCGGATCTGTGTCCACCAGCGGCAGTGCCACGAAGGCGGCGCCGTCGATCGAGTAAGTCATGCTGATCGCCGCTCCGCCCGGCAGAAAGGTTTTCAGGTAGCTGGTGATGCGGACGGCCGCTCCGAGATCGAAAGCGCGCGTCACATAGGTCAGGCTTTCCGCGATCTCGCCCGCAACCAGTTCGACCGGCGCGTAAAGGATCGGCGAAAGCTTGGCCGTGCCTGTCAGCACGGCTCGAAGCTCGACCGTCTCGGTGATAAACTCCGGCAGAGGGAGCACCTGGAAAGGCAACAGCCGGTAGATGGTCCCGTTCGTGCGCTCGATTTCGAAAACGACGCTGCAGCCGGCCGACGGCAATTCTACCGCGGCCCGCACTTGCAGGTCGGAACAATCGACCAGGTCGAAACTCCCGAGCTCGACCGTCTTCGTCAGGACCGCGAATTTCGCTGCCATGATCCTGAACGTCAGAGCCTCGTCCTGATGCGCCGTCCATGTCGCCGCGTTGACGGAAGAGAAACGCGGGCCGGTGACGTAGGGATGGACAGTCACCCATTTCTGAAGATCCGCGTCGAAACCTCCGAGCTTGGCGATCGAGATCGAGTGCTCGTTGTCGTCAGTCTTGATCACAAAGGCGTGGCTGCGATCGCTCGGGGTCGTCAGCGGTAGATTGTAGCGTGCCGACTTCCATCCAACGACGGCACCGACCATAGAGACGACGGCCTCGGCCGAGATGTCAGTGGTCGGATAGCCCGTGTCGGTCGAGACCTGGTCGACAAGCAAATGCTTCGTCGTATCGCCAATATTGCAGAGATGAAAATCGACGCCAACCACTTGCCGGGTTTCCGAAAGCGCAAACAGCTGCGCCTGCGGATCGGCGCCGCCCCAGCCGCCACCGCCGCCGAGGTCGGAACTGCCGCCGTTGCCACTGCCGGCACGGACCGTCAGTTGCTGGCGGGTCCAGTTGTTGACCGTCGTCACGCGCCGCATCACATCGACCTCGATCGTCCCCTGTCCGGTAAAGAGACCGATCGCTTCTGTTCCACCCTGCCCTACGGCCCGCATTTCCTTGGTACCGGCCGTGACATTGGCCGGGATCGTGATGGTGCCGGCGATCTTTCCGTTGGCATCGGCCGTCTGCGTGCCTGCCGGCTTGACGTCGATCTGGTCGAAGGTGAGGGTCGCAAGGATCTCACCCGCTCCGAACCCACTGATCTCAAAGGCCACCACGATCTGGCGCAGGAATTCCGCCTGCTCGACGCGCTGATCGACGAGTTGATTATCTGTCGTGACCTCCTGAAGCGGTCCGTTGTTCCGCCGCGTGCCGCGGTTGAATTCGTTCGTCTGCGGCGACAGCCACTGCGTTCTAGATTCCGTCCAGAAGTCGGCGGCCGGCGTCAGCTTCAGCGCGCCCGGAAGCGGGGTGAAGTTGGCATAGGGGTTGATCTTCTCGCACTGTGTTTTCAGAACCTGCGAGATGATAACCTCTTCCGTCCAGTCGAGCATGACCGGCGCTTCGAGATCGGCGCGGTAGAAGGTCGGCGTGATGGAAAGCTCCAGCAGGCCGTTGCCGATGGCGCCTGTCTGCGCGAGACCCGCATCGCGATAGCTATCGTCGATGAACGGGTCGACGAACATGCCGCGCTTGGCAACGGGCTCGCGGCTGTCGATCCCGCTCTTCAGCCTTTCGAGCTGCACCAGCCGGTCGAGATCGAGAATGCGGTTAAAGTAGCGCCACATTTCCGAGTAGGGAAGCGAGCGGATGCCGTCATTCTCGACAACCGGGGCGGTCATCCAATTGTTAGTGATGCGGCAGAGCGGCAAGACGTCGGCCGGAACGCCGGGTGCCAGCGGATTGCTGCGGGCCGGCAGCCCCTTGACGTATAGCGGCGATCCGTCCTGCTGCAGGCAAAGCCGGTCGATGCGCGGAAGCTTCTGCGTATAGGCGATGATGATATCGCCCCCTGTCGCGCCGCCCGAAACCGTAACGGACGTGTCGGTGAAGCTGTCGGCCGCGACCAGGGCGCGATATCGGTAGGTCACCTGATAGGCGGACCCGACGGCGGGCTCTGCACCCGCTGGTGCCCAATCGATCGTATTGCCGACAAGGGTATAATCCGCGGGGGCCACATAGGTCGTGCCCCCCTGCACTACCAGCGAAACCGAAATCACGCTCGTATCGGGAAGGCCATCGGCGCCGCTGACAATCGCGCCACGTGTCACCGTGACCGTCTTCTCTTTCGTTAGCAGGATCGAGTTGATCACACCGATCGGAGCAGCATCGACATTAAACGTGACGGCTGCCCCGCCTGTATAAGTGTGCGTTTCCCCCGGGATCGCCAGCTCTTCCCAGGCTTCCGGCTCGGCATGGCGAAGCGCCGCATAGCGTGTCCGCTTCCACCCGTTGATGTTCGCCTCACCCTGCTCGACCGAGAACAGCTGATCGCCGCTGTCAGCGCCGAGCGCGGTCACACGGCAACCACTGACGATATAGTTGCCGTTCGGCCGGTCGTAGGCCGCCAGCGCCTGCATGGCCGGCTCGAGAATGGAGGGGCCGGTCTGGTCGAGGATCGTTCCGTTCTGGAGCGTATAGACGGCGTAGAACTGCCCATCACCATCATCGTCGACCCATGCCCAGGCTATCGAAACAGTCTCGCGCGCTGCGCCCGGTTCACCTTCTGCAAGCGATCCCGGCACGATACCGAGCAATGACGGATCGTCTTCATGGGTGATGTAGGATTTGGTGACACGCACGCCGACTTCAGTGCGGCCGGTCATGGAAACGTCAGTCAAGACAGCCGCCTGGACGGGGAAAACGTCACCCTCGACATAGATGCTGCCGGCGCTCAAGGTGACGGTCTCAGCCTCGACGTCGACGATGGCGTCGGCGCGATCGATTCTGTTGCCGTCCTTTGCGACCAGTCGACCAAGCCGGTTGTGACGGCTGCGGGCGATGGTCTGTAATTCCTGAAGCTCCGGACCCTGCAGGAACGGGCGATCGCCGTAGAAGACGACGCTCTGCCACGATCCTTTGCCGACCGCCCTGTCGAAGGCGTTCGGCAGGCCGCTCTCGTGTTCGTACATCAGAACCTCATCAATATTTTGATCTGGTCACGCACCGTGGTGCGCAACGGAAGGGCAATCGTGCCGACGGCGATCGCGTCGCCGCCAAGCACGTCGTCAGGCTCCAGCCAAAGCCGGCCCGGTGGAATGTCGGCAGCCAACGTCGGCGCGATGGTCAGCTCGACGCCGGCCGCGACGACAGTTTGAGCATCGCCAAAATCCGTCATCGCCTCGATGTAGAGCATCGTGCCGGCGGATGCCGGGCGGTATGTCGCGGCGCCGAAGGTATAACCCGCTCCGAAACCTTGATTGACGGCACGCACGGCGCGGCACCGCCGATGGCCGATGATGTCTCCTTCAGCATCGCGAAAGGTCACATACAGGCTGCGGCTTTCGAACCAGGATGCCATCAAGATCTGACGGGCGACGACAGGGCTGTCCGCCCAGCCGAAATCGGCGTCAGCCCAGGGATAGTTCATTTCGATCCAGAGCAGGCTGTCGCCTACTGGTGGATCAATCCAGTTGCCGATGGCCGTCCCCTCGGCCTCGGTCAGCACGTGATCGATCTCCGAGGTCCTGCCGAACGACCAGAGGGTTCCGGCCGCCGTCACCGCGACGCCGCTCTCACGCTCCAGCAGTCCGTCATCGAGACGGGAGCGGTCGAGCTCGATCGCTTGCGCATCGTATTGGTAGACGCCACGCCGTAGGAGCGAACGCTTGGCCAGCGACAACTGCGTGATGCCTTCGATCCGAGACAGGTCCGGATCGTCGGTACCCGGCAACGCGGGAAACCGCAGCTGCGTCGAATTCCAGAATGCCCGACCATACCAGGCGTCTTCGAGGGTGGCGCTATACCCGATGAAGCCGAGACCTTTGGCGACCGCAGCGGGTGTTCCCCGGAGGCGTTGCCACTTCACGCCTTCCCGATCGACAACGAGGTTGTAGAGGTTGGGCACAAAGGGCGTCAGCTCTCCGAGGCCGTATTCCAAAACCAGCCACGGCAGAAACGATGGCGGCGGCGAAACGAGCTTCGCGGTTCTGATGGCGGCGACCGCGCCGCCGATATCGACCCAGCGATCACCGAGCGAAGTCTCGAATGTCGTTTCGAGCAGGCCGGAATTGGCCGGCAGCAACGATCCTTCCATCAGAAATCCCGCCCGCGGAAGTTCAGCGTGATGGTTCCGAGCGAGATCGCTTCAGCCGGGGACGCAACCACGTCACCGAGAGGAGACAGTGGCGTGATCTTGTACATGCCGGCAATCATCAGCTTGGATTTCCACCACTCAAGAACAAGGTTTCGACCGAGTGTATTCTCCGTCGCCCAGGCCGTGCGCAGTGCTGTCTGCGCACGCTCCAGCGTCGCCGCATCCGCATCGGGCAGCAGCCAGGCGTCGGCGGAAATATTGACCACCGTGCGAACCGCCGTTTCCGTGACGATCGTGTCGTTAACCATCCTGACATCAGGAGCCTGCAGCGCGGCGTCGGCGATCGCCAGCAGCTCCGGCGACGCGACGCCATCGGCATCGGTCGAAAAAATCGCCGCGTGGATCAGAGGGCTTCGACCGACGGTGTAAATGATGGCATCGGCGATCCTGACATCGGCTGCCATGACTCTCGCCTTATACCGCGGCGCGGTGCCGCCCGTAGAGCGACCCTGAATTTCAAGCACGACGCGCGCCCGAAGACGGTCGTCTTTCTCCCCGGCAAGCCGCGTCACGTCGTAGAACGCTGCCAGCATGTCGAGATCGGAACCGACCGCACGCGGCAGCATATAGGCCTGGATCGCTTCGTTGACGCGCTGGCGCATCAGCGTTTCGCGATAGCTCTCCGCTTCGTTCAAGATGACGGGCGGATCCGTTTCCAGCAGAACGACATCATAGACCGGCAAGCTCGCGTCGGGATTGGCCGCGCGCACTTCCGCCCATCGCTGCTGGAAGATGGTATTCTGGCGCGAGACAATCGCCTCGTGGTCCAGCTCCTCGATGATCTGAGGCGCAGGAAGCGCGGAAATATCGATCATGCTGGCGTCCGATCAGATCGTGAAGGCGATGCGCGTCGAGCGATCCTCGGCAATCGAGTAATCACCGAGGTGACCGCGCGGGAAGTAGGTACCGAGAATGACGAGCTCGACTTTCCCGGTTGCGGCAAGAGACAGCACCTGGCCGCGCCGCATTCGGAAGCGTGGTTCCCATCGGGCAATCGCGGCCGCAGAAGCGGAGTAGATCGCAAGGATGTTCCGACGGGTCATTTTCAGGTCAACCAGGTCCGGCAGGTCCGAGCCGAAATCACGGCGCATGACGCGTGCGCCGATCGGTGTCGTCAGGATCTTGCTGATCGACTGCTGGGTGTGATCCCAGTCGCTGAGCGCAGCGCCAGTCTCAGCGTTGACGCCGGTCGAATCGGTCATCGGATATCCTCAAGCCGGGGGACCGGTATTGTCGCCGCCTTGGACGACGTCTGTATGCTCATGATCATGGCCGACATTCTTGCCGATATGCTTCAGATATCCGCCTCCGATGTCGGTATCGCCTTCCAGCTTGATCTTGCCGGCCTTCAGAACGATCTCGTCCGCGCTCATGCTAAACACGGCGCCGCCGATATGGATTAGCAGCGGAGTGTCGCTGTTTTCCCGCGGGTTGGCCTCGGAATAGGCGCTGAGGTCGATCTGCGCGTCGGTCAGGTCGCCGCTTTCCGAGACGACGTCGACCTGCTCGCCTTGCTTCAGCAGGATGTCGATCTTGACCAGCCCTGCGCCGAGCTGCTTCGGCTTGATCCAGTCGGTCAGAAAGGGCTTGCCGCCCTGCCCCGACAGCTTGACGCGATAGAGCCCCTTCTCGTGATCGACCTGGTCGATGGTGCCCGTGCGCTTGCGATTACGCGCCCGCCGCTCGATCTCGCCAAGGCGGCCATAAAGGTCAGCGATCTGACCCGGAATGTCCCCAGGGATCAAGGCTGCACCTGTTCGGCAGGTGATGCCTCGACGCTGACGACGGAAATATCGCCGCCATCGGGGTCGGCCGACACGACTTGCAAAGCCTCCGCTTCGGCGCCGGTCAGGCCGTAGCGCCGCTGGATAATATGCCAAGGCAGATCGGACCCCGAAAGCTGCGCCTCGATCATTTCCATCTGCGCCCGGAAATCCGGCTGCGTCACCGTATCCTTCAACGCCAGAAACCGCGACATAGACGACGTCGGCCGCAACTCTTCCCCTTTGACGGGGTCGGGAAGAAGCTCCGCCAGAACACGCAGCTGCTGGCCGGCGACGCGCACGCCGTCCTGGTCGCTGCCGGCCCGCGCCCGATCGACTTGGATGACACGCGAAATGAAGCCCATGTAAATCTGAGCCCAGACATTTTGCGGATCGACAATCGTGTCCCCGATCTGGCGCATGACCATATCGAGGAAGAATTCCATTGGCCCGTCGGTCGGAGGCAAGCCAATGCCCACGATTCGGCTTTCATCGGTATCGGGATCGACCTCGGTCATGGTCGCCGCGATGCCCGCCTCGAAGAGGATCGACGTCACGCCATTGACGACCATCGCCCTGAGTGGAGCGCTGATGTCCTTTGTGGTCGCGTCGTCGGTATAGACAGCGATAAACGGATCGTCCTCTGGCAGCCTCAGCCCACCGCTGGCATTCGACTGCAGCGCGAAGATCTGGCTATCAAGCACGTTATCGCCGACCATCGTGGCGCCGCGAAGCGCCAAGATGGCAGAGATCCGCACCGCGGCGCGCACAAGGCTCATTACTTCTGCCCCAGTCTCACGATAAGGCGCGAGTGATCACGCCGATTGACCGAAAGCACTTCGAACAGCGGCTCGCCGGGACGCGAAATCGCCCGGATGGCATCGCCTTTTTCGAAGTCGACATCGGGATATTTCGCCCGGTCGACCCTGAGCTCCGCCTGCCCGGCCGCAATCCTCGTCCGCCATGCCTTGTCGGACCCGCCATCCGAACCAACCGGCTTTTCCTCGCCAGTTCTCAGTATGGCGTCGATCTGGCGCTGCGGCCGATCAGGATCGGTCTGTCCGTTTTTCATGAACGATAGCCGCACGGGCTCCGCGAGCTTCGCGTCGACAGTCGCGACGACGCGATCGCGAAGCTCGTGGAACCGTGCGGCTACTGGCATTATTAGGCCTTTGCTTCGATAGCGGCGATGATCTCCGCCTTCGTCATGCTGGCGTTGACTTCAACGCCACGATCGGCGGCGATGGCGAGAAGCTCATCCTTCGTCAGCCTGTCGCTGACTTCGGTGGTATCCGTTTCGATTCCATCGCTTTCGTAGTGTTGGCCGGGCTTCAGAAACTTGCCGTTATAGAAGCCGGCTTCGGTTACTTGATGCTGGGTCATTGCATTCTTCCTTCGTTACGAGGGTTTACTGAGCGGTCCCCTGCCGGTCAGGTAGCTCTCGCGCGGAGCAGCATTTCAGGGCGCGTGGCGATGAACAGCGGGTAGCTGTAAATCTCGACGCGGTCCCATTCTTCGCGACCCGAAGTGTCGGAAAGAAGGAGTCCGACCTTCTCCTGGCCGCGCTTGTTCAAGTAAGGCTTGAACTCGCTGGCCGGAGCCCAACCGACCTGGAAGGCATTGCGTGCGCCAATCGGGAAGAAGCGGGCCTTGTCGGTGGCGATAGCAATCGTGCTATCGTCATCCGTTCCCCGATAGTTGATGAAGGTGATCCCTTCGAACACGACGGCCGAATAGCCTTCGATGCCTTCGAGGTCCATCGCACCTTCGGTGTTGAGTTTCGTTTCCTTGTACTGCTTGTGGTTTACAAGGCTGTCGTAGAAAGTGTCACCGACCAGTGCGCCGACCCTCGTTCCCGGCGTCCAGATGCCTTTTCCTGCACGCTGCATTGCGCGCTTCACATCACGGCACTTCTTGCGAACGTCAGTCGCTTCGACATCAAGTTCGAAGTCGATTTCCGCCGGTTCTGCGATACCCCAGAAGGTGTACCAGTCGACCAGGACGGTGGTGCCGTCGGCGTCAAGCACCTTCCCCTGGATGGCGCCGAAGCGCATATGCTCCCAGGTCAGTTCAAGGTCGTCGGTGATCTGGGCCGTCCGGCTCGTCACCTCATCTGCGACTTCGATCGTCTGATCGTCCATCGGCAGTGCTGCGATGCCAGCGAGTTCGATCGCATAGATGGTCGAGCCCTTGGCAAGCCGGACCGCCTCCATGGTCCTGACCTTCGCGCCCTTCGGGATAAGCTCCTCGGGCGGCGCGCCGGTCGGGCTCGTCGGGATCAGCGTGAGGGTGCCGTTCCGGTCAACGATCGCGATAGTGCGCGACCGCGAGTAGATCGGTGCGAAGAGCCCGAGCGAACCGAGGAGCTGAGGCTTGAAGTCGACACGGTCGACGATCTCCTCCTGCACCTCGATCAGACCCCAGGCATTCTGGTTGAAAATGTCAGCAACTAAGGCCATGAAATGCCCTCCTTATCGGGACGCGATGCCAAGCGCGGCCAGCTGGGCGAGCGCGGCGGTTTTCTGGTTGTCCGTCGCACCGGCCGGCCAGACGAGGACGGCGGCCTGCACTTCGGCGTGGCGAGCGGTGATGGTGCGGCGAACATCCGCGGAGGTTGCGTCGCAGGCCTCGTAGAGGATCGCAGCCGCGTTCTGGGTACCGTCCGAGGCAGCGGGCGCGAGCGGCTTAAATTTCTTCGTCGCAGTAACCTGTCCGAGGACTGCGCCGGCGTCGAGCTTCCCACTTCCGCTGGCGATGACGCCAACTTCACGGGAGCGGAAGCCGTTAGCTTCCGAGACCAGATAGTGACCGGTCGGGCGAAGGCCCTGAGTAAGCACGGGCATTGGCGTGATCTCCTGTTAGCGGCGCTTGTTGAGACGTTCGACTGAGGCGGAAAGAACCGCCCGCGCCGTCGTCTTGTCACCGGGTTTCGTGTTGACAGGCGTCTTGTTCAGACCCTGCGCGTTCATGCGGCGCGGCTGGAACTCCTGCTCATCCTCGTCGCCTTCGGCCGCAACAGCTTTCGGCGAGACGGTGAGCGTCGCCTTCGCCTGGTCGACGGTGCTGCCGGTATTGAAAAGGTGCTCGGCAAGAGTCTCGCGACCTTTGGCTTCGTCGAGGCTCATGATGGCGCTACGGCGCTCACGGTCTGCCTTTACGGCAACATCGACGCTCGCAGTTGCTGCAGCGAGGTCAGTCTTCAGCTTGGCATTTTCGGCGGCAAGCTGATCCGCACGTTCTTTATCCGTCATGGAGGGCTCCTCTTTTGGACGGGTAGTTGCGGCGGGAGCCGCCATCTTGGTCGACATCGACCAATTCTTCTTTCTCGCGAGAGCCGCGAGGTTCTTCGGGGCGTGCGCGAAAAGCCTATAATCGAAAGCCGCGACAGGTTCAGCGACGGTCTCCGTCGTGTCATCTGCGAAGCCTTCAGCGACCGCCTCTGGCGGCGTCAGCCATCGCTCTTCCTTCATGATCTCGCGGCATTCCTCGGGAGTTTTCCCCGACTTCGCGGAGTAGACGCGGGCATAGGCGGTCGCCAGCGCTTCGAGACCTTCGATGGTCTTGCTGTGATCCTGCGACGTGCCGAACGTGTATCCGCTCGGATCATGGATCATCATCACGGCGCCCGCCGACATCGTCACGGTTTCGCCGGCCATCGCGATAAGGGAGGCCGCCGAAGCCGCGATGCCCTCAACGACGACGTCGGTAGTTCCCGAGCGCGCCGACAGCAGTGCGTGAATTGCAGCCCCTTCGGATGCGATACCGCCGCCGGAATTGATGTGGACGACCAGCTCGTCGTCATCTTCGATTTGCGCAAGCGCCAGCACCACATCACTCGAGGTGAAGCCGTCTTCGAAGAAATAGTCGCCGACATAGCCGGAGAGCCGAAGCTTTCCGTCTTCAAGAATTGCAGCCATGATGAAAACCTCAGTAGGGGCGCATTATCCCGCGAATGGCATAGCGCTTCCGCTTGGGCGCCTCGCCGCGAGAAATCTGACAGTTGCGGATTGCCTCCTCGAGCGCGCGTTTCACGTCATCGAGCTTGGCGGTTGCATACTTGGCCATGTCTTCGCCGAAGCGCGCTTCGGTGACCATCTCGCCACTCAGCAGAGCCTCTTCAACCTTGCGCAGCTTGATGGCTCGGGCACACCAGTCTACTTCGATAGAGACCGGATCATCTGCCATCACGCGGCCTCCTTGACAGGTTCGCGATTACCATCCGCAGCCCCGCCATCTGGACCGCCTCCCCCGCCCTTGGAACGGCCGAACGGATGTGGAACGCCTGCGGTTTCGAACATTTTGATCTCTCGGCCGAGCTGAACGATCTGCTCCTCGCCGTTCTTTCCCATCATCGCGCACTCATCGAAGAACGTTGACGTCCCAATCTCGAGGCGGATCTTCTGAGCCATGGCAGCCTTATAGTCGTCGGCCGAAGGCGCGGCGGGGCCGCTCCATTCCGCCTGAAAGACGCTTTCGCGGTCGCGGCTGAACGCAGCAAATCCACCCTTGAACGGGATCTGCCCGCGGAAGATCTTTTCTTCCAGCCAACGCTCGAAAATCCCCTGGACGAATGGGATGGCGATGCGAGTGCGCCTGCGCAGCACGATCGGCCAGATGCTGGCGACCGACATACGGACTGAGGAATAGGAGGCCGACGAATGGTCCATCGTCAGGTTTTCGAAGGTGATCCCCAGGCACCGGGCGACCTCCCGCAACAGGTTCTGGAAAAACGGCAGATACTGAGAGCCTGGCGTTGCCGCCGTGTGCATCTGGAACTCTTCTCCCGGGCCGAGATGATTGACCCGTGCGGAATCGGACATCGATATGCCCTTTTCCTTTAGAGCCCCGAGGCGGGCATCCCAAACGCCTAAAAGATCATGCTGCAGGCCGCTTAGGAATTCGTCCCAGGAGCCGTCACTGGCGTCGAAATCCTTCGGCTCGGGTATATCCGTCAGCGTCGAGATTGCCTCGAAAGCCTCGGCACTCGCTTCGGGACTTTTGATCGTCGCTGCGAAAATCGTCTGCATCAGCGCGGTCGCCAACGTCGCATCTGCAAGCTGATCCGACTGAGCGATCACCTTGAGCGCGGCAGCAAGAACCGAGATGCCGCGGGCGCTGTTCAGGTTCTCGCCGCGATCCATGACATGGATGACATCGGCAGCATCGATATCGTGATCGCTTTCAATGCCGGCTTCACGAACCCGGAAGCGATAGGCCACCGCCCGGCCGTACCCGTCGTGAAAAATTCCCTGGTCAAGCCCTTCAATCTCGCGCGTGACCCTCGGTAGCCGATGTGAAGCGATCAACGAAACCTTGGTTCCGGTCTTCAACCCAAGGCGTCGTTGCTCACGCAGCGGCATGTTGTCGAGGATGCCAAAAGCCTCACCCGTGACCAGATACGAGCGAACGGCAGCCTCGACCATCTCGGCGACGGTAGCTTTGCCAGCGAGATCACACTCTTTCGGGTTCCAAGCCCAGCGGCGCCATTCACGCTCGACCAGACGGCACCATTTGGCGGCCTGCACATCGGTATAGCCGAACTTCTTCAACTGCGCCCGGCAGTTGAGCTTGAGCTCATCACCGATCGTGTCCGACAAGATCTGCGTGACAGCACCGGCAATCCAGCCGCTATTGTGTAGGAAGTCGGTTGCGAGCGCAGATGCCCGATCGGCCGCCTCGCGGACGTCCCGCTTTGCGTCGCGCGTGATCGCCTTGCGCATTGCCAACACGCCGGCGCTGTCGCCGCGGAGATACCGGGCCGTGTGGCGCCGCGCCGGCGGCCGCTGCGTGCCCGGCGTGTGAACGCCGACTGCTTTCACGCGGTAACGGGGTTTGGTTTCCGTCAAGAATACGCTCCCCATTTCTTGCGTTTGCGTGGACTGCCGGACGAAGGGGCAGCTGGTTTTGTCGGCTTCGGTTGCTTGCCGAATGGATTTTCATCGGCAACCGTGAAGAGATCTTTCTCTTCCTCCGGCGTACCGTGCAGCTCGCGGACCAGGTCGGCCCAGCGATCAAGATTGAGCCGGCGCTTGTTCTGCAGGTGCCAGCCGAGCGCATAAGCGTAGACCGTGGCGTCAAACCAGTCGTTCTTCCGACCGATGATCTTCATCCACTTTTTGCCGGCCTTGGGCTTGACCATGCGGCGGGCGCGACGGGTGATGCTCGCCCTCGCCTCCTCCTCTGCGTCCACAAGCTTTTCGCCGGTTAGTTCCTTGGCGAATTCTTCATCGCAAAGATCGGCCGGCAGATGTATCGTGTTGCGCGGCCACTGAGCGCTTTCCCCGCGCCCCTGCACCAGGTTCGCCATGGCGGCCGTCACAGCCGTCTTCACATCGAACAGGCCAACAGGATAGAGCAGCGCCTTGGCGACCACCCTCTTCATCCGGTCCTTGATGTCTCTCTTGACCGGCGTTCCGAGCCAAGGGAGGCCAATGGGCTCACGGCCATCGAGGGCGTAAACGTTCGGGCGGCCCGCGCAGAACCGGTAGACGCGCTCCGTCGCCCAGCCTGAATCGACACCGGATAGGTCGATGCCCTTCTCCGCGTTTCCGCTCTCTGTCGGATAAGTTCTACCGAGAGCGTCCGATAGGCTGATCCAGGGCTCGTCGCTCTGGTCCGGTGCCCCCGCAAACACTTCCCGGTCGATCAGCTGATACTGATCACGCGGACCGATCGCATAAACCGTCCACTTGATGCCATAACCCTGGACGTCGGCGGCAGACACAAGCAATGCCGCCCACGAAGGGATCACACGCGCCGGCAACACCTGCAGCTTGACAGCCTCGACGATCTTTTCCCAATCAACGGTCAGGCCGGCCGGGTCGTACGGTTCCGCCAGATCCTGCTGGCAGAATGTCCGCATTTTGGTCGTGTCGCCCTGCGCATCGAGCCACCGCTGCCAGATGTCAGCAAGCTTTTCGCGGGGCGCATAGGCTGCCCACAAATGATAGCTCGGTTGCCAGTCCCGGCATCTACCTTCACAAGGCGCGCAGATCCAGTCGGCTATGTCACTCGACGCTATCGCCAGAGGCACGGCCGGCTCGAACTCGCGAACACGGCGAGCGATCCAATGCCCCCGGCTCATCATGTCCGGCTTGTGACCGTCGAGGATCGGTTCGTCGCAAGACAGGCAACGCAGATGCGTCGGCCGATCGTGATCTGGCCCGCGCATCATGTCGAAGGTCAGAGCCTGATACGTGTCGCAGTGCGGACACGGCAGGTAATAATATCGCTGGTCGCCGGCCTCGAAGTCGTCGCTGATGACGCACTCGCCAGCGACGCCAGGGGTCGATCCCTGCCATTCCTTCGCGAGGTCGCCGTACATCTTCTGTCGGGCGCGCGCTTGGTCCCGCGGGCTGCCTCGCCCTTCGACGTCCTTCGGGTATCCGGTCACCTCGTCCATGGCGAGATACTTGATCGACACCATCTGCAGGCCCTTGGAAGAACCTGCATTGACGATCTGGCAGAAGCCGCCGGCGTACCGCTTGAACGCTGTCGTGCTGCCCTGCTCATCCCGGCTGCTGACGGGAAGCACCTTGTGACGGATGCGGGGCGATGCCTCGATCGTCGGGTGCAATTTGACCCGGTTGAACTTCGTTGCCTCCTCGAGCGTCGGCAGCACGATCATCATCGAGCCTGGCGACTGATCGACAACAAAGCAAAACCAGTTCTCGATCGCCGTCGATTTGCCGAGCTGCGCCGCCCAGCGGCACGAGATACGGCGGGCCGGATGGTCCGGATGCAGGCAGTCCTGCGGCTCCCGCAGATAAGGCACGCGATCGGTCCGGAAATCACCGGGCCAAGGCGAGCCAGATTCCGCCGAAACCTTCCGGTACCGGTCGGAAAATTCGCTGATCGTCAGCTCCTCGCTCGGCCGGCTCGCAGCGGCCATGCCAGAGAAGATCGCGACCGCTCCATTCGGAAGCTCCGGAAACCGTGTCCGGATATCATGCACGGTCACTGGAGCGGCAGCTCGGCTGCGTCCAGATCACGAGGATCTTCTCCAGCGTCTTCGCGACGCCGCATCGCATCCAGCTTCTTCAGGACGTTCTGATTGAAGACGCTCAGCCCCTCCCTGGAAAAGCCTTTCAGCGCAATGCGCACCACGCGTTCTTCCCATCCATACCGGAGCGAAAGCGAGGCCGCCTCCGTCTCGATCGCCCGCTCGAAAGCCGACATCATCATGGCAATGGCGTCACGCCCGGCCTGGTCGACTTCCGCAACCGGCGTCAGTTCCTTTCGACGCTCCGCGAGATCCATCTCGCGCATCTCGGCCTCCGCCTGAACCTTTCGCGCAGTGCCATCGGACTGCGTGCCGGTTTGCCTCGATGTCGGCCCCGGCTTTGCTGCTGCCGAACGAGACGACTGCGAGGCCGGTCGAATACGAATATTCTCCCGGCGATGCGCCAGGAGAGCAATGTAATCGACCAGGTTCGACTTGCCATCCGGCTTGAGCGACAGCGCTTCGGAGTGCTGCTTCAGATATCGCGAGAGGGTCGAACGGTCGACCTGATCACCGTCAGCGGTCAGCCTCGCAGCCGCTTCTGTGATCGAAATCCATTCTTCGTCCATCGTGTATCAATCCGTGCATAACACGTGTGCGTGCACGCTTCTCACGTGTACCGCTTTCGAAGTTTCACACTGGCGAAAAGCCGCAGTCGCGCGCTTCCGTCCGGCTGTCGGATCGTTGAAACGGTCCCTGAATGGGGGGGGGGTGCCCCCGCCCTCGCCCCTTCGGGGTATCAGCCCTGCAGCTTCCGAAGCACCTGGTCGATGCGCATCGGCAGGGTCGTCTGCACCTCGCCCTCGAAGGCTTCCTTCGTGGCGCCGATGATCATCTCTTTCGGGATGATGACGCCCGAACGCGCGAAGGTGATGCGCGTTCCCGATCGGTTGAGGCGATAGTAGACGTGACCATCGAAGCGCCGCACGATCTTGCGATCTGGGAAAGCCCCACCACGCATGAAGGTGCCGGGATACAGCGTCCGCTTGCTGAACGGCGTGGCAACCACACCTGCTTCAGTCTCTTTCGGGTTCAGATACTTGAGGCGGACATTACCGCCTCGCGACCTGAGATCGTAGATGAGCTGACCAGTGAAGGCCCGCTTTGAATTGTCGACAGCGCGGCGGATGACATCCCGCTTCAGTCCTGTTTGCGTGGTCAGCGCCCGGACGACGCGAGTGCGCGCCCTATCGCCCACCTGGTTCATAATCCGAGGGAGAACTTTCGGGAAGTTCTCATTCAGCCAGCGAACGCCCTTTTCGAGCTTTCTCAGGCCACGGACATCAGCCCATGTGACGACAAGCTTCACATCACAGCCTCCGCAAACGCGAAACCCGCCGGGCCATCGCCAAGCGGGTTTTTCTAACCTTTTTCAGTGTCCTTAGGGTAGTCAACACCGTGCCGCATCTCAAGAGGCAGTTCCGAATATTTTCTCAGCCTTTTTCAATGGTTTGCGAGGAGGTGCTACGAAATGCGAGACGTGCCCATGGTGCCCTGTCAGGCACGAAGGGCAGCAAATCATTCGCCTTTAGCCGGCCAGACAGGTCGAAATGCAGGTGCTGGAGCGCATCCTGCCAGAGCTGCCAGTCCAATCTGGAGAGGATCGCGGCGCGGATCGATGTGGAAAGCTCGTGTTTGCGGTATGCGCCCTTCATCGGCCGCTGCTTCTTCTTGTCGAAGCCGTCTGCCTCGTAGTGATAGACCCGGTTCAGCGCATCGCGGCCTTTTTTGGCGACAAACCATGCCGGCTTGCCCGACTTCATCACCATCCTCACCGTCGGCTGCTCTGCCGTCCAATCCGGTCCGCGACCGAGGATGGCGTGCCTGGTCACGAGATTGACCACATGCCGGCCGTTCAGCCGCTCACCCTTCAACCGCAGCGTCTCATCGACGCTGGCAACCTCAGCGGCGATCAATCCGAGATCATCATCCCACTCAGGGAACGGGTTCCACGTCCCCTCGCCACTGTAATCAAAGCTGCCGAACTCCTGCATGGCGCGTACGGCGTCGCCGACCTTGACCGCGTCGGGATGAGGATCGGCGGCGGCCGCGATGTAATCCGGGATCACGCCATAGACGTTCGGATTGCGGTCGATCAGCGTTCCCAGCGCTGCAACCTCGCTCATCATGCTCCAGGCAGCGCTGAAGCCATGCCCTGTGTCCGCCATCGGTGCCCCGACCTTGCAGAGCTCCTGCGAGTAAGCCCAGCTCAGAAGCTGTTCAATGGTCACCTTTTTCATCATCAACCCTTTGGAGATAGTTTGCGATAGTTTAGAGATAGTTTTAGCGATAGTTTTTATGTTTGTTTTCAATGACTTCGATAGTTGCGATAGTTTTTACGCATTAACATGGAGATTTAATTCATCCCCCAAACCCCCGCCGTTTTACGCATGCGTATGCGCGCCAAAACTATCGCAACTATCGCAAGCCTTTGATTTTGCTCCCCCTTCCCCCGCCCCAACTGTCGCAAAACTGCCGCTGAAACTATCGCAACTATCGCAGCGCGCGGGGGTTTTAACGGCGGCGAGATGTCGGGTGGGGTTGCGGGGAACATCAGAAAACCTCCGGCAACGGCGCATCATCATCGAAGCGGCCGGGCGGCGGCTCTGGCATGGGAGCACTCTGAGGTGCAGGAACGTCGCGAAGCCGCAGGCCGAGGTAGTAGTGCAGCCGCTGCGTGGTATCCTTTTTGAACTTTTTCGACATCGCCCGCCCGAAGGCGGTCACATTGATCGGCTTGCCGCCCTCGTCTTCGGTGAAGCGGCAATAGGCGCTATAGAGATATTTGGCCTGCAGCGGCTCCGCCGTCTCATCACGCACCACGCAGCGCGCCACGAAGGCCGACGTTCGATCCATGTCGTCGCGATACTCCTGCGTCGCCGTCCGCACGGCGTCTGGGATGACGAGACCCTCCCGCAGGAAGATGCGCACCCCCTCGATCAGCCAATTGAGGATTCCGGGATATTCCGGCCGGAAATAGCCGATCATGTCGTCGAATTCGCGCCGCTCGGCCTCTGGCACCTTCACCGGCCAATGAACGACGGCCATTCGCCGCCAGATGCCATCGTCATTGCCGGTGATGCGGGGATAACCGTTGCCACTCATGATGACGATGAAGATCGGGTCGAAATCCATGTAGCCCGCGAAGAGGTCGCGCGCCGTGATCGTCTCGCCGCCGGTCAGTTCCTTGACCAGGTTCTCTTTCAGGTCCTCGCCCTCAGGCAGCTCCTTGACGCGCAAGAGCCGTCGGCCGAGCAGTCGGGCAAGATCGGGAGAGGCGCCACCCGACGAACCGCTCTCGCCGATCAGACTGGTCGCCGGCAGCGTCACCGCCACCTCGCCCAGCAGCCGGCAGAGCGTTTCCATGTAGACGGATTTGCCGTTCGCACCGTCACCATAGTGGAAGAATAGCTTCTGCACAGTGATCCCGACCAGGCCGAGGCCTGACGACACCTGCACCATGCGCCGGACATCAGCATCGGGCAGCATCGTCTCGAGGAATCTCACCCAGCGCGGGCACCGGGCCTTCGGCTGGTAATCGACCGGCACGACATGAGTGATCAGATCTTCCCGGTCGTGCCCTCGCTTGACCTTTACCTCGGCATCGGTGCAGACGTCGACCATCGCAGGCACATTCGGCGTCTCGGCCGCGTTGGTGAATTTCGGGTTGGCGCGCCGCTCCATCTTTCGCTCGAATCTGATCGTGGCGTTGTGGACAGCAAATCGCATCCGATCGGCATTGAAGTCATCAGGCGAGCGGATCACATGCGGCGCGGCGCAGGCGAGCGCGGCATTCATCCGCGCGACGTTCTTCGAAGAGACCGCATGGTCGAGACGTCTTTTCACCCGTTTGGAAAATGCGTCCAGCGCCTTTTCCCGGTTGGCGACCAATCGCCGTTTGGTGACGTCGATGTCCTCGCCCGCCGCCTCGGCATCGGATGCCGCCTTACCGGCATCGATGGCGTCCTGCTCCTTCTGTGTCGGCTTGATGTAATGCCGCTCCTGCATGATCCGGTCGCCGAGCTGCTGGACGATCGCCAGAGACTTCGGCCCGCCATTGGCAACATCCCAATGCGTGCCGGTCCAGACGGCATAGAGCGCGCTCTTTGCCTTCTCCTGGCTGACGACCAGCAGATCCTTGCCGAAGTGCTTAAGAAGCCGTTTGCCGTTATCCGTGTCGGAATGGTCAAGCCCGGCGCAATATTCGAGGATTTCCTTTAGGCCTTCGCCGTCGCTTGGCGGCGCCGCGCCATTGTCGAGAGTTTCGGCATGGTCATCAGAGAGGGGTGGGGTTTCGGGGTCAATCTCGCCACGTTGGGCAAGCGCCTCCTGCACGATCTCGCGGAGACCGCCCGGCATGTCAGTCGATAAAGTTTCCAGCACGCCCTCAAGCCCTTCCCGAAAGTAAACCGGCGAAATCCATACCCATTGGAGGCCACCAGATCTTGATGTCGCGGCCGGAGGCAGACAGCCGGGCTTTCGCCCGGGCCATCGCAGCCGCGGTGAAGTAGAATTCGCTGTCGCCATCGGCGAGCAGCACGAGGCCTTTGACATGGTCCGGCACCTGGATTGCATCCGACGGCGCCTGATCGGGCTTCGGGAACGGATAGACGCGGACCTTCTGCCCGCTCGCCGTCACATGAGCCTCGCTCTTTCCCGCGCCGCGATCGGCCGGTCCCGCCAGGTTGCCGAGATCGCCGGCCGCGAAATAGAAGGTGCCGGGGTCGAAGCGCTCGTAGCCGGCGACGGCAAGCACCGTCTCGATTCCTTCACCTCCGACCCACCGGCGGGCCTCCATATCGCCGCAGAGCGGGATCAGGCCGCCGCTCTTGGCACCGCGCATCTTCTTCGTCGGCAGAAGATCGCCCTTGTCGTCACGTCCGAGATCCGGTCGGAACTTCGGCGCGCGCGTCATGTCGATCCACGTCAGATGGCTGCCGATGACCGTGCCCGTCAGGTCGACGAACGGCGCAACCTGCGCATACCCTGAGTAGATTGCAGCCGGTCGGCCGAGCTCGTCGACGCCATGCCAATAGGTCAGCCGGGGATTGAAGCGGAGGCATTCGAAGACGCGGTCGGACATGGCAAAGCCGGTCCGTGAGGCGAGGTATGTCCGCAGGAGTTCGTCATCAGCGTGCGGCGCGATCGTTGCATTGAGGTAGATGCCCCGCGCTTTGTCGATTTCCTTCTGACGGAACTTATCCTGCTCCAACTGCCGGGCCGCTTCCTTCGCCTCACGCTCAGCTTTCGCCTTCGCCATGCGCTCCTGCCGCGTGGCCCGCTCTTCATCCGTCTCCCGCTCCGCTTCGTCGGGCAGATCCTCGTTCAACGCCTTGGCGCAGGCTTCCAGCAACTCAGCTTTCCTATGCAGGTCGAGGCCGAGCACGAAGCCGATCAACCCGACGCCGGTGCGCCCGCCGATGCTGCAGCCACGGCAGTTCCATGCCTGCTTAGCGAGATTGACCGAGAACCGATCCTTGCCGCCGCAATGCGGGCAAGGCTGGCCCTTGTCGCCGCGCTTGATCGCCAGCCCCAGCCGGTCGACCGCTTCGGCGACCGTCACATTGTGGGCGCGTTCGATGAATTCGGAGATGATCGGATTGCTCATACCATCCTCACATCAAAAGAGGCTGCACGGAACCGTCAGCGTAGACAGCATCGAGGGGCGTGTCGGCGCGAGGTTCCTCGCCATCCCACTTGTCGGGCCAGGTGTTCAGCGAAATCAGTTCTCTTATCCGAGCCTCTTCCTCGGCATTGAGTATATCGACGAGCGGGCGACCGAGACGGATGGCGGCCTCGTTGCATTCGGCCTGGATCGAGAGGACCCGATCGAGAGCATAGAGGCGAGCCTCCATCGTCAGCGGCCCCATCCGTTGCGGATTGGCGGCTATGCTGCCGTCCTTAAGCCTCTCAACGCCTGATTTCCGCAACCGATTCGTCGGCTGTCGAAGCTCGCGATATAGCGGCTTGAGGCCCAATAGTGGCTCGATGTACGACCAGTAAGGGATGCGGATGACAGTCTTTAGCCCGAGATCTTCCGATGCTAGCGCGCAGCCGACACAGCCGGTGCGGGCATTGATCTCTTCTGCCTCTTCACCACCGTAGGCATCGGCAACCATGGACGTTTCCCATGCCCCGTATTCGGCCATAGGTGCATAGATCTTGAGCCAGTCGAAGACATTGCAAACCCGCCAATGCAAAAGCGGTGCAAGGGTTGCGATCTTGCCGCGAATTCCCTTCGCTTCCGGCAAAACCTGCTGATACCAGCCTTGGCCACACTCAGCGCCGTCCTTGCCACAGGACATGGCAATTCGGCCATCCCTGATCGCGCTTTCCCCCTGACGCACGCCCGTTATCATTAGGATCGACCCGTCAAGCTCACCGATCCGACGCTCCAGCGCCGCCGTCATCGGGTCAACCTTGATCTGTCGGGTGCACCAACGCAGCGTATTGTTATTCGGAGGAGGCACACCTCGGCCGAGCATGTAGACGAAAAAGCGCTTGTCGAGCGGAGCTGTCACGACCTCGCAATAGATGCCCATGGACCGCAGCCGTTCCATCAGGAGATTGCCCGCAATTGTTAGTGGCGTCAGCTCCATGCGCGTGTCTGCCGATAGCACTGAGATCGATTTCGGCCGCGGCAGACGTCCGGCCTCGACCAGGTGCACAATAACAGTCAAGGTTGCGGTGCTGTCTTTGCCGCCGGAAAATGCGAATACCCAATGATCATGCGTCGGGCCGTAGGCCTGCATCGACTGCAGCGTGAGTTCGACCGCTTCGTCATAAACGAGGCGCTGTGCCCCACCGAACAGGGTTGGCTGGTCGAAACGTCCGCTCATTTTGCACCTTCAAAATTCGGATAAAAATATCCGAGACCGCTTGACATTCGGATAAAAATATCCGAATATGTCCTCATTGAAACGGAGACGGACATGGACAAGCGGGATCGCTTCATCGCTGAACTCAGAGACGAAGCAAAAGAGCGAGGCCTTTCCTTCCGGGTCAGCAAATCGAAGGGCAAGGGCGGGCATGCGACGGTCTGGATCGGAGACCGCTTCACGACCCTCCCGAGCCGGGAGATAGACCCGAAGACGGCATCGAAGATAAAAAAAGGTCTGGGGCTCACTTGAGCCCCGGACCTTCGTGGCGAGACCGCTTGCCCATGTCGAACAAGGCCAATCATGGCCGCATTGGAGACCGAACCATGAAGACTTACGCTTACGCGGCGACCTTCGAGCCGACCGAAAAGGAAGGCGGCTTCACCGTCACCTTCGCCGATGTGCCTGAGGCCATCACCGAGGGCGACGATATGGCTGATGCCCGCGCCATGGCCGCCGACGCACTCGGCGTCATCCTGCTGACCTATCTGGAAATGGGCCGCGCGCTTCCGGAGCCCACGGCCGGCGAAACGATGATCGCGCCGGAGCCCGAGATTGCCATGAAGATCGCCGTCATCGAGACCTTCCGTGAGGCTGGTATTTCGCGCAGCGAGCTGGCCCGCCGCATAGGCAAGGACGAGAAGGAGGCGCGCCGGCTGCTCGACCCTGATGTCATCACCAAGCTGCCGATGTTGGTCAGCGCGCTTAGAGCCATGGGCAAGCGATTGGTGATCGGCCTCGAGGCGGCGTGATGTGACAGTGGCATTAGCGGCCATCAGCCCCCCCCCCGCGACGATCGTCCGCGCCGCATTCAACGTCCGGCAGACCGCATCCTCGCCAACGTCGAGCAGCTTGCCGATATCGAGCGTGTCGAAATGTCCAGAATTCCACAGCACGATGGCCGCCAGCGCCTGGCGATCGTCCATCTTGCCGCTCATGGCGGATGATGTTGCCCGTCTTGGATCGGCCCTATCCAGCATGGGAGACCCTTTCCATGAACGGCGAGAGATCCTCGTCATTGGCGATCCGCAGCTGGCCGAGCCTCGTCAACGCGTCGAGCGCCAGGTCGAGGTCCTCGGGCCAGCGTTCGCGATGAAGAGCGATAAAAGGGGTCGCGCGGCTCCAGCCGCGCAGGTGATGCGGCTTGGTCACGCACCGCATGGAACCCACCTGCAAAAGGTCGAGGCCGAATTCGCGCGCCGTGCGATAGCACTCGACGATAGTCGGCGCGACGATCAGCAGTATGCGGGTGCGGGCGTCCTTCATGGAAGCACCGCCTCGCGTTCCGGCTGGCTGACCAGATTGCCGTCGAGCGGCACGTGGGGGCGGCCGGTGATCTGCTGCAGCCGCTCTTCCATGTTGCGCGCCTCGATCTCGAAGCCGCGCAGGATGAGGGCTTCGCCGACCTTGCCGCTTTCCCTTTCCTTGCTCTGCCGCAGGATGCGGATCGAATCGGAGAGCATTCCTCATGCCTCCGCCGTCGCGGGAGACGCCGCCGTGTTCAGCAATGTCCGGCCTTGCGGCGTCACGCAGTAAGTCGGCGCCTGCCCCCGCCCCATGGTGCCAAGTTTGACGACCAGGCCGCGGTCGAGAACTTCGTTCATCGCCCGCTCGAGCGCCACCTCGTAAAGCCCGGTCTCGGTCGAGACTTTCGCCTTTCCGGCCGTCCACCCCTGCCGCTCGCGGCCGATGCGACGCAGGAGCAGCAGGCCGTTGCGGCTGATGTCGATCTTCTCCAGCACTGCCGCCGGGATATCTTCCTGCTGCATCCGCTCTTCGGCTGCCTTCGGGATGCTGTAAACGTGCTTTGCCTCGATCAGGCGCTGCACAACCTGAGAGCCGATCCCGAGGATCGTGCCGATCGCCAGATCGCTTTTGCCGCGCTCGCGCATCAGTGCGAGGCATTCGCTGCGTTCATGCGGCAACATCGACATCAGGCCATCACGCGTGACGGCCGTCGGGCCGAACATCATCACTTCCATCTGGACACCCTTGGCTGGCTGGGGAAAACGGCGACATTTTCCGACGCGACGGCGGTTGCCGCGGCGTTGGCATTGGCGAAATCGGCAAACGAGGTGACGGGAGCGTCAGAAAGATCGGCAACGGCTTCGGCGAGGATCCTCGCCTCCGCTTCGCGCCGCTTGGCGTTCCACTCGTCGATGCGCTGAAAGAAGGTCTCGCTGACGCCCTCGATGTCGCCGGCGCCCTTGCGCCACTCCCACGCCATCTGCGCTTCATCGGGCCGGCGATCCGACCAGGCGAACCATTGGCCGATGCAGCGGGCGCCTTCAGGAATCTCTCGGATCGCGGCGGCTTCCGTCAGGATGCGAACGAACGGCGGGCAATCAGAGGGAAAGCAGCTCATCACCGACAGGCAGGCCCGCTCCGGATTATCGGTCACGATGAAGAGGCGGATGGGTTCGCTCATTCCGCCGCATCCATCAGATCGAAGAGGCTCGGCATGGCCTTGGCGCGGGCTTCAGCCTCGACATATTTGCAGCCGTCGAGGAAGTAAGCGGGGTTGAGTTCCACTGCCGCACCCTTCCGCCCGAGCTTCAAGGCCCGGTAGGGCACCGTCATCAGCCCGCCGAAAGGATCGAACACGGTTTCGCCCGGCTCGGTATATTGCGCGATCGCGCGGTCGACGATATCGAACTGCAGCGGGCAGAGGTGAAGCTCTCGGCCGGCGCCTGCCTGCAGCGTGTTCATCGACAGCATGCGGGTGACATCGGTCCAGACGTCGTCATGCTTGGAGTGCGGCGGCAGCAGCATGAAGGTCGAGGGCAGCATGCCGCGCTCTTCCAGCGCCTCGGCGATCATCACGTGATGCTCGAAATCATAGACCGCTTCGAGCTGATACTTTTTCCAGAGCTTGAAGATCTGGCTGGCGTCGAGCCCGAACAGTTCTTCCGGCTGCAGAATGCGGTTTCCGGATGACGGCATGAAGCCGTGCGCGTCCAGTTGCCAGCGGGCGCGGGAATAGCCGGCTGGATTTTCCCACTCCCTGGTCTCGCTGACATGCTTACGCTTGGCCTTCTTTACCGGCCGGTCGGCATAGCCGTTCGAGGAATCTGACGGCGGCTTGCGGAAGATCAGCAGATATTCCGGCATGCCGTTGCCCATGCGCGAACCATCCTTGCATTGCTCGGACCAGCCGAGCCGATAGGTCTGGTTGTTCTCGCGAACGACGTCCGTCGTGATCGTCTTGCGCGACAGGAAGGCGAAGCCGTGCCGTTTGAAGCGGGCGACGCAGTCATCGGAGAACGGATAGACGGTCTGGAAGCCGAGCCCGGTCATGCCGCCCGGCACGATCCGGTCCTTGACGTGGATCGCGGCGATGCGCCCCGGCGAAAGCACCCGCAGCAGCTCCGGGATCAGGAAATCCATCTGCTGCCAGAAATGGTCGTTGTCGTCGGTATGGCCGAAATCGGCATAGTTCGGCGAATATTCGTACTGCGTCGAAAACGGGATAGAGGTGACGATCAGATCGACGCTGTCAGCCTCCATCCGCTGGCATTCGACAACGCAGTCGCTGTTGACCAGGCGATAACCCTCGCCCTTCACCTCGATGCGCTCGACACCCATGGCACGCGTCAGAGAATCGGCCATCGCGGCCGATGACAGGCCGTATTCCTTGATGATCCCGGTCATGATCTGCATTTCCTCGGTATGCCGGCGCCACTTGCCTTCGAGGTTTTCGCGTTGCGGCCGCTCGGCTTCGGTGTAGATGAGGTCGATCAGCACTTCGTGCGGCTGCATGAAGCGGTAGCAGCGGTGCAGCGCCTGGATGAAATCGTTGAACTTCGGCCCGATACCGAAGAAGATTTCCCACCAGCAGGCATATTGAAAATTCGGCCCCGACCCGAGCATCTGCGGCTTGCCTGCCAGCTCGCGGATACGGCCCTCGGAAAAGTCGATGATCGCCTGTTCGCGTTCATCCAGACCCTGCGCGCCGTAGACGGAGACGACGTCGGGAATGGCTTTCTCGATCGCCTCGCGCTCCGCCTCGAGATCGTGCCAGATGATGCGATGGGCATCGGGGTTTTCCGCCCTCAGTTCCATCAGCTTGGCAAGCCGCACCGGCAGGCTGTCGCGCTTTTCGCGTGCCGCATCCGACAGCGAGGCGGCGGCATTGCGCAAAAGCCTGCCTTGGCCACTCCGTTCCAGGCCGGCGCTGGTATGGTCGGACGGCAGTTCGTGCCAGCGGATGCGCATCGGCGGCAGGTCATAGCCGGCGTCGTCGAAACCGAGATCGGACGGCTTCTGAACAAACAGCGCCCAGCTCGCCACCCAAAGCCAGAACTCACGCTCCTTGTGCGGATGGATGGTGAGCGTGTCGGCCTTCTCGGAATTGCGCTTGAAAAAGCGCGTCTTCGCCTGCCCGACATCCATGATTTCGAGATAGGCGGAATAGGCGAGCAGCTCGATGAACTGGTTGGGCGAAGGCGTCGCCGTCGCCACGAACTTGTAGCGGATACCCTCGAACAGCCGCATGAACTCGCGAAAGGTCTTCGAGCCGCCGAAGCCGCGAAGGCACGAGGCCTCGTCGAGCGAGGTGACGGCGAAGACGCGCGGATCGAGCTTGCCGTCGCGCACCGGCTCATAATTGGTCATGTAAAGCGGATAGCCCTTGCCGTCGGCTTGGGCCGTCTCGCGGATGAAGGTGAAGTGAGGAGCCCGGTCCGGCCGTAGCGCCAGCCAGGCGCGCAGCACCTTGCGCTGTTCGTCGGTAATGCGCGGATGCTCGCCCGTCGCCAGAACATGGGCATCGCCCTTGAACTCCTGTCGTACGCCGAGCGGCGCCACCAGCAGGCCCATGCCGCCGCACTTATGCGCGATGATCCGCAGCAGCTCGATCTGCATCATAGTCTTGCCGAGCCCGAAGGCGGCGAAGATCGCCCGCCGTCCGCCGCGGCACGCCCATTTGACGATCGCCTTCTGGTGCGGCAGGAGCAGCGGATTGATGTCGTCGTCGGAAAGCTCGAAGCCGCCTTCCGGCGCCATCTGGATCTTCGCGTGCAGGAACGAGCCGTAATCCATCCTATCGGCCCTCACCGCGCGCTACCGCTGCGTGTTCGGCGCAATAGGCGCTGTTCGGCGCATCCTGCCCGCGACGACGCCGGCCGCAGCACGGCATGTCCGGTCCGTCCGCATCCTCGAAATTCGTCAGCGGCCAGGCGCACTGCCAATGAGTGAGCGCTGAGAAAGAAACCCCATTGGGCGCGCCGCCCTTCAGCACCGCGCCGCGATGCGGAAAGCGGGCCTCGGCCGTCGGCTTGGGCAACCGGGCGATGATGCCGAGATCGGCAAGTCGCGCGGTCGCCTTGGGCGCTTCGAACTGCGGTTGTTTCGGCTTGGGCGCCTGCACCGGCTTGGCAGGCGCGACCTTGCGCACCCTCTCCTTCGGCGACATCGGAATGTTGCGCCCGCCGCCCGCCGGTCCGCCGCGATAGGGAAAGCGTGCACGCTCGCGGTTCATGACGCCGAGGACGGCGTTGCGGCTGATGCCGGGAAGCCGCGCGGCGATCACCGTGGCGGAGTTGCCATCCTTCCAGAGCTTTTCCGCAAGGTCGAGGCGTTCGGGTGTCCAGACGGACTTCTTGTTGTTCATGACGCGTCCGCCTTCTTCACGATCTGCGCAAGCGCCGCGATCAAGGAGGCTCCGTCGCCGCCATCATTCCAGGCCTTGACGGCGCGGCGCGCAGCCTTGGCGATTTCCTTGTTAGCCGCGCCGCGCTTCTGGCGGATGCGATCGCGATCGGACTTCTGTGTCGGTGCGCCGTGATCCATCAGAAGCGAACCTCTTTCGGCGCGACGTCGCCGCAGTGGGCGCAGTAGCGCTCGATCACTTCGGCAACTGCCAGCACGCGGTGGCAGCACGGGCATTCGTGGGTTCTGTCGGAGGTGATGACCGATTGGACAGTGATGTTGTGGGCAGCCGCGACCGCCGCGATATTCTTGGTCAGCTTTCTGGCCTTCTCCCGAAGAGCTTGCTTTTCCGAAAACATCATCGGCTCAGCCCTCCACCCGCCGGACGCGCGACAGCACGTCCTGCACGTCCATCATGTGGCTGTTGAGCTTGCGTTCGATTTCGCGCTTTTCGCCTTCGTCGACGGTCTCGTCGGCGATCGCGGCATGAATGGCGCTGACGACGGTCATCAGGCCTTCGAGCAGCTTGACCGTGTCCCTGACGCCGATCGGCGCTTCGACAGCGCCGTCGATCGGAACCAGCCGATAACCCTGGATCGAGGCGAGCGCCTGTGTGATGATCGGCGCACCGGCCGCAAGCTCGGTATCGAGCACCACGTCGATCGGCATGTAGTCGGGATAGTTGGGGCCGACATACTTGTTGACCTGGCCTTCGCTGACCCGGGTGAACTGCGAAAGCTGCTCGGCCGTGCCGGCCTGGCCGACTGCGGCGCGTGTCGCGGCCTTCAGTCTGGTCCAGTGATGTTCGTGCGAAGCGCGCATGGGCTTCCCCCTCGAAAAGTCAACGAAGTTTTCCGGCCCCGAACTTCGTTGGCGCGGGGACGATCGGTCGCTAGCAATGTTGGCGAGGCGTCAGATGGCTGACGCGGTCCGGCTTACGGGGGTCCGCATGCGAGACGGCAGAAACTGGTTGCAGGGGCAGGATTTGAACCTGCGATCTCGTGGGTATGAGCCACGCGTGATGACCGCTTCCCTACCCTGCGGAAGAAAAGCCGACCGACGCGCCTGGAGAACCGCGCGTCGGCCGGAGTTGGCGCCAAGTGAGGAAGGCGCACTGGGAGCGAATGTGAGGGACGCGCATTCATACCGCGGCCTCCGAAATGACTTCAGGAAAGTTGGCAAGCGCGTCAGGTCGATTTTGCTTCAGCCAATCAAGCCGCTGCTGATGCAGATCGTCGAGCGTGACCTGCCCATCGGTCGTGGCAATGATGCGAACCGTCAAAGGCGCATCCGGCCTGTTCTCGCCAGTCTCGTATCGCTGATAGGAACCGGCATATTTCAAAGACAGCAGCGTTGCCGCTTCCGCCATCGATAATCCCCGCATCTCTCGCCAACGCTTCATGTTCATGGAGCGAATATAGCGTTAAACGCGATATCCCTGTCAAGTGGAATTTAGCGTTTAACGCGATATCGCAATATCTCGTTAAACGGTAAATTCAGAACTATGTTGAGAATCAAAGAGGTACGCAAAAGTCAGGGGCTAACGCAGTCGCAGGTTGCGGATGCGCTCGGTATTCATTTGTCGAACTACAACAAGCTCGAAAACGAAACAGCGGACATTTCGATGAGCCGCCTGCAACAAATCGCCGATGTGCTCCACTGCGAAGTCGTCGACCTGATGGAAGGTCATGGGCAGGCGAGAACCGTGACCGTCAAACAGCACGTGGCAGCCGGCATTTGGAAAGAATCGTTCGAATGGTCCGAGGACGATTGGTACGAAGTCGCGGTGCCACATGATCCGGAATTCCGCGGCGTATCGCTCTATGCGGCCGAGACGCAGGGGCCGTCAATGAACCGGGTTTACCCGGATGGATCGGCCGTCATCTACACGAGCGTCCTGGAGACAGCCGAGGATCTCAAGGTCGGCCGCCGGTACATCATTGAGATCGAACGCTCGGACGGGTTGCGCGAAGCGACGATCAAGAAGCTCTGGCAGGACGACACCGGCAAAATGTGGCTTTTGCCAGAATCGGATGATCCTCGCTATCAACAGCCGATCGATGTAAGCGGAGCCGAGGGAGACAATATCCGCGTGGTCGGCAGGGTCGTATATTCTGTCAGGCGAGAGCCTTAGAAAAAGAGATAGCCCGTCCCGGCAAAGGCAGCGACGAGAAGCATAAGCGAGCCGAGACACCCGCTTTTGGGTGTTGCCGGTACAGTTTCATCGCCGTTCGAGATACTGATTTTGCTGCGAATTGCCGAACTGACAACGCCATCTGATCTTGGTGAACTTGGCACCAAACCGGCTCGTAGGAGTTCGCCGTAAGCGAGCTTGAAGCATGCGGTGTTCCGGCTGTCCCCGGTAATCCGTTGGCCGTCGTCGCCTTCGAAGCTACCGAACCATCGAAAGCCGCTGTCTGTTTCCCGCGCCGCTCTCCATAGCGACCGCATCCCGGCGTCATCTTGCAGGAGAGCATTCGTCGCGGTGCGCAGACGGTCATCCCCAGGATGGTCGATCATGGCGCCATGCCTATCGCATCCCGTTCGATAAACGCGATATGTGAACCACTCGGCGAGCTCACGGCCGTCACTATTTGACGAGACCTGCGAACAGATCCGCCTGTACAAACTTTCCTTCGATGTATAGCGCGTCACCTCGACCCGGTAATGCCGCGCGAGGCGACCGAGCGATGGCTGCATCGGCGATTTCCGTTCCTGCGCATTCGTGATCAAGTCGCTGGCTTCGTGCTTAGTAAGCGATCCGGACCATGACACACCCAGGTCTCGAAGATAATCCGTCTGACGCTCAGTCGAAGCCTCAGGCGGCTCCATCTCCACATCAATCGGTTGGATGCCTTCCAGCGACAGTGCCGCACGCAACTCGGCTTCGTCATAAGCCGAGCGCGACGCTTTGTTGGCCCGCCCTGTCGAAGCCTTGGTAAATCGATAGTTGAATCGCGGCATAAGCCCTCCGTCGCGTTCAACAACATATTGGCAATGCTAGCGAAACTTGGATATAGCGTTAAACGCGATATTCCCGCTTGACAAAATATAGCGTTTAACGCGATATTCCTTTCAATGCTCAGCGCTGCGCCGGGCAGCAGAGTGACCCTCTCGGAAAGGAACCGACCATGCACACCCTTCCCTACACATCCGCCTTTGCCCACGCAGCCATCGGCCGCGACGTCGCCGGCGAAATGGCGTCGTTTATGCGCGCCCATCCCGGCTGCACCTATGCCGACCTGCGTGCCGAAGGTTTCACCTCCCGCCAGATCGCCCGCTACCAGCTCGAAGCAAAGAACCTCGCCGATCGCCTGTCGACGCGTCGCGTCGCCTGATCCTCGATCGGCTTCGTCATGGCGCGCCCGTCACCCCTCGGGCGTCGCCATTGCGAAACCGATCTCCGGTTTCAGCAAAGTGAGAGGTTCACCGCATGACAACCACCATCATAGTCAAAGCCAACCATGGCTGGCCCGTCGACGTCTCTGCCTTTCATCCGAAGACCGGTGAAAAGATCGAACACTACGGCGGCCGCGTGCCAGCCGGGGAAAACCGGGACTTCATCTGCCATTCCGACATGGACCTGAAAATCCACGAAGTGCAGCCGGCCGAGATCGAGGACGAGCGTGAAGCCGCCGAAAATGCGGCTGCGGCAAACGACACCCGGGACGAAGACGCTGCAGGCTGATCCGCGATCGGCTTGGCTATGGCCCGTCCTTGGATGCGGCCATTTCCAAACCGATGAGAGGGCTTCTCCATGGATCATTTCACGCCTTTCAGTGCGCGCGTCGAGCCGCTGCGCGTCATCCCGCTCTCGCGGCCGCCGCGGGCGCCGTTCTGGCTGGTCGCGCTGATCTGCAGCATGTCATGGGCGATGGCGCTGCTGTCGCTGCTGGCTCTTGGCGTCTCGACCTATCACGGACTGTCGCAGGTCGAACAGCAGATTGCCTGGCAGGAGCGCGTCTGATGATCGAGATCGCCACGATCGCCGGATGGGGCCTTGCCGCGATCTTCATGATGCTCTGGCTCGTCAGCATTCGCATGCGCGACTATGCCCTTCATGACAGCAAGGCCGCACAGCGGATGGAGATGCGGATCGCGGTCGACTTCGTCACGGACGTACTCGAGCCGGCGACGAACGATCTCTTTGCCGCGGTCGAATTCCTGCCCGCCTGGTTGAGCGGCGACTGGAATGTCATCGATCATGAGTGGCCCGAATGGCGCCCTTACCGTGCCGCACGTCTCTCCGGTCGCAAGTGGGAGCCGGCAGCATGATGGCCGTGCGCCTGACCAAGGATCCGATCTTCGCCAATATCGGCCTCGGCCGCCGTATCGATATCGGCCTGGTCGATCCCGCCGCCGTCGATTTCCGGCTGATGGCGTCGACCCTGTCGAAGCAGGCGCGCTTCGGCGCGCGGAACGAAGGTCCGCACGCCCTGTCTGCGGCGCAGCATGCCGTCCAGGGCGCGCAGGCGATCCTGCGGGAAACCGGCGATATGCGGCTTGCCGGCCTCTTCCTGCTACGCGACGGCCACCAGTTGTTCATCGATGGCCGCAGCCGCCCGGCTGAGCAGCTGATGCACGTCAAGTCCGGTACCGACCTCGATCTGATCGTCAGCCAGATCAAAGGCGCTTGGGATCTCGCGATCTATCAGGCAGCCGGCATGCAGCCCCCCGATGCCTGGACGAAACAGACGCGCGCAGCCCTGCAGATGATGAACCTTCGCATGACACGCGCCGAGGCGATCACGCTGTTCGGCGAACATGCGGCAGCGGATTTTCCCAAGGTCGCCCCGCCGTTGACGATCGGCACCTTGCATCCATGGCCTGCCTCCAAGGCTGAGGTCGCCTTCATCGAATTTTTCCAGCGCGCCACCGGCCGCGCGATTTCCAATTGAGGTTCTGATGTCAGGCTCCGTCAACAAGGTCATTCTTATCGGCAACGTCGGCGCCGATCCCGAGATCCGTCGCACGCAGGACGGCCGACCGATCGCCAGTCTGCGCCTTGCCACGTCCGAAAGCTGGCGCGACCGGACCAGCGGCGAGCGCAAGGAAAAGACCGAGTGGCATACGATCGTCGTCTTCAACGAAGGCCTCTGCAAGGTCGTCGAGCAGTATGTGAAGAAGGGCTCGAAGCTCTATCTCGAAGGCCAGCTCGCCACCCGCAAGTGGCAGGATCAGGCCGGAAACGACCGCTACACGACAGAGATCGTGCTTCAGGGCTTCCACGGCAATCTCCAGCTCCTCGATCGCCGGCAGGGCAGCGGCTACCAGCCCGGCGGCGAACCAGACGATTATGGCCTCGACGGCGAACGCTCGGCGGGCGCGACGCGCAACGCCAGCCAAGGTGGCGGCGCACCGGCAAACAGCTTCTCCCGCGATCTCGACGACGACATTCCCTTCGCGCCCGAGTGGCGCTGATCCTCTCAATCGGAGACCAAGACCATGAGACGTAACGCCTATCTCGGAATCTCCCTCGCTGCTTTGGCAGGCATTTTCGGCATACATGCACCTGTCGTTACGACCGCACCAAAGCAGAGTGCCGTCTTGAGCGCCGTCCCCACGATTTCAAAGCCACCGAAGCGCCGCCGCTCGACCAACCGCGGACGTCCTTCAAACGGCAAGCGCGAGATCGCACGCCGCCTGCGTCAGATCGCGGCCGGTCAGCTGACCCGTAGCAACGGATTGGTGACGGCCGCGGAGCTGAAAGGCTACCGCGCCGCCGCCTGATTTCTTCATCTCAACACCGGCTCTCTGAAAGGACGCCCCATGCAGACAATACGCGATGCGCAGGCCCTCGTTGGCATGCTCGAACGAGGCGAGCTCAATCAGGAACTGACGGAGAAGATCGAGATCGTCGTCGAAAAGCTTCTGGAGCATTCCAACGAGCAGCCGAAGGCGACCTTCAAGGGCCAGGTCTCCGTTGTCCTCAACTTCGCGATCAAGAACGGCGTCGTCGAGGTCACCGCCGATCTCCCGCCGCCGAAGCTGCCGAAGATCCCGCGCAAGTCCAACGTCTACTGGGCCATCGAGGGCGGCAAGCTTTCGACCGAGCATCCCCAGCAGCACGACATGTTTCCCGGTCCTCGCGTGATCGACCGGACCCAGCAGTAAGCCCTTCAACCAGAGGAAAACAAAGTGGATCAGCTATCCGAAACAGCCGTCAAGGCCATCGCCGATCTCGCCGTCCAGGCAGACTTCGGCATCGATATCATCACCACGCCCACCGATGTGTCCGGCCTTCCCAAGGAAGTGCCCGTCCTCATCGACCCGAAAACCGGCAAGGCTGCCAGCATCAAGCAGCTCGTCGACGAATGGCGCCTGACCCCCGCTCGCAAGTCCGGCACGGCCAAGGTCCTGACGCTCGAAAGTTTCATCGAACTGGTCGAACGGCACAAAACCGAGCATTCCGCCATCTTCGCCGATACCGACTGGACGAAGCCCTCGCTGACCGCCGTGATCGACTATCACGCCAAGGTCAATGGCGGCGCGGCCGATAATGGCAAGCATCGGATCCACTATGAATTCCCGCTCTCCGACAGTTGGAAAGCATGGATCGGCATCAACAGCAAGGCGCTCGACCAGACGCAGTTCGCCGAATTCATCGAGGATCATATCGCCGATCTCGCCGCGCCCGACGAGATCGAGGAAGAGGATTGGCGGCACAAGTTCTCCTTCCGCGTCGCCTATCCGAACGAGATGGTCACCCTCTCGCGCGGCCTGCAGGTCGCCTCGGAAATGAAGGTCAAGAATGTCGTCTCGCTCCAGTCGGGCGCGGCGCAGATCAATTTCGAGGAAGAGCACCGCGACGCCAACGGCAACAAGCTCGACGTGCCAGGCATGTTCATCCTGTCGGTCCCGCCCTTCTTCCGTGGCGAGCCGACCCGCATCCCGGTCCGCCTGCGCTACCGGCTGTCGAGCGGCAAGCTCTTCTGGATTTGCCAGCTCTATCGCCCCGATGTCCACATCACCGAGCAGGTGGTGCGCGACATGGAACGCGCCGGCGCCGACACCGGTCTGCCCTATTTCCAGGGCGCGCCGGAAATGCAGGCCTGACAAACCGTCGGGCGGCATTGACCGCCCGACCTCCCATCCGAGAGGTCATCCATGTTCAAGGCTGAAAAGTCCGCCCTTCTGTCCGCCTTAGCGCTTGCCGGCAGCATCGTCGAGAAGCGCAACACCATCCCGATTCTGCAGAACGTGCTGATCGAGCGCGAGGAAGAACGGCTGATCGCCCGCGTGACCAATCTCGACATCGAGGCGAAGAGCTATTTCAAGGCCGTCTCGATCGACCCCGGCTTCGAGCCCTTCACGGTTCCGGCAGCACTGCTGGCCGATATCGTCCGCAAGCTGCCCGACGGCGCCGAGGCATCGGTCGAGCGCGCCAAGGCCGACCGCTTGGACAGCATCGTCCTGAAATCCGGCCGCTCGAGATTCGTCCTGCAGGTTCTTCCCGCCGGCGACTTCCCCGAAATGGTGATGGCGACGGGCGCCGTGCGCGTCTCCATCCCGGCCGATGAACTGGCAGGCGCGATCGGCGATTGTAGTCACGCCATCTCGACCGAGGAAACGCGCATCTACCTCAACGGCATCTATTTCCACCAGGTCGACGGCAGCGAGGATGCGACCTTCGTCGCGACCGATGGTCACCGCCTGGTGAAGAGGCTGACGCAGGCCGACATATCGGCCGGCTTTCCCGGTGTCATCATCCCTCGCATGGCCGTCCGCGTGCTGCAGAAGATCCTGCCCGACGCCGGCGATATCGATCTGATGGTGACGCCGAACCTGATCCGCGTCGTCGGCGGCTCGGCGATCGTCACCTCGAAGCTGATCGACGGCAACTTTCCCGACTATCTCAGGGTCATCCCGGCCGAAAGCACCATGGTCTGTACCTTGCCGGCGAAACAGCTCGGCGAAGCGGTCGACCGCGTCGCGACCGTCGCCGGTGATCGCGGCCGCGGCGTCTCCTTCACCTTCGCCGACCAGCAGCTCCGCCTGAAGGTCTCCAATCCCGACGCCGGCGACGCCGAGGATGAACTCGCCTTCGAGGGTCAGGCCGACCTGACGATCGGTTTCAACGCGAAATACGTCGCCGAGGCCTTAGCGCATCTCAGCGGCGAAAACATCACCATGTCGCTCGGAGGAGCAGGCGCGCCCGCCGTGCTGCGATCCACCATCGGCAGCCCCGAAAACCTGATCGTGCTGATGCCGATGCGCATCAACTGAGGAGATGATGATGAGCACTGAAGCCATCGACGATCTTGCCCGCTCTTCGCCCCGGGCATTGTCCTTCGTCTACAAGAACTGGCGAGGCGAAACCGCGCTTCGGCGGGTGCTGCCGATCCGCATTGAGTTCGGCCCTACCGATTGGCATCCGGAACCGCAATGGCACCTGGTCGCGCATGATCTTGAGAAAGGCGCGGCGCGCTTCTTTGCCATGAAGGATATCTCCTTCAACGATGCAGACGAGGAAACGCAGGCCACAATCAACGAGTGGATCAGCGCGACCTTCGGCGAGGCCGGCAGCAATATTTCCGTTGCAGCACGAGCCAACAAGGAAATGTCGGAATTGCTCATGGCGTTGGCAATCGATGACAATGACCCGGAAGCGGTGGTCGAGGCCGCCGACATCGTCATCATCCTGTTTCGCCTTGCGCATCGCTTCGGAGCCGATCTCCTTCAGGAGGTCGACCGCAAGATGGCAATCAACCGATCCCGCAAGTGGAACGTCGCCCATGGCCACGGCTACCACATCAAGGAGAATGGCTGATGCGGCTTGTCATCATCGAAAGTCCCTATGCGGGCGACATCGAGGCAAACACGGCTTATGCCCGCGCCGCGATGTGGGATTGCCTCGAGCGCGGCGAGGCGCCGTTCGCCAGCCACCTGCTCTACACTCAGGTCGGAGTTCTGGACGATAGCGATCCGATCCAGCGCCAACGTGGAATTGAGGCCGGCCTCTTGTGGGGCAAATTCGCCGAAGCCACGATCGTGTACACCGATCGGGGCATTTCAGCCGGAATGCATCAGGGCATCGATCGGGCCGTCGCGGAAGGAAGGCTGGTCGTTTATCGCTCCATCTCCGTACCGCTAGCACCGCCTCAGCAGCATGGGGTGCGAACCTCCGATCTAATCCAGGCACTCTCTAGACTGGCCGGCAACCGCCATTCTGATGGCGTCTCGTCGTTAGTCAGCAGCGAGGATCGCGGTGCGATTATCAACGGTTGCTACGATCTGATGATCTCTTCGCGTCAAGCTACTGCGCCTCAAGTGGTTGGGTCTCAAGCCCTTCTCGATGTAGCGGGCGAGCGTCGGCGCCAAGTCGAGGCGGAGGGCTGGACGCCAGAGCACGACGATCAGCACATGGACGCATCAATGGCGCTCGCGGCCGGCAGCTACTGTGAAAGCGCGGCTCGGCCCTCAATCCTTGCTCGGAAGCCCGGAGCGGCTTTTGCGATCCCTAAGCTCTGGCCGCAATCGTGGAGCCGCGACTGGTGGAAACCTAAGTCGCCTCGCGAGGATCTGGTGCGCGCTGCAGCCCTCATCATCGCCGAGATTGAGCGCCTTGACCGCGCCGCCGCAACGGAGGCCACCGAATGACCCTTCCTGTTCTCACCATGACGGGCATTGATGCCAAAACAGATCCGAAATGGATCAGGGCCATGCTCCGCAAGCTCGTGCTCAAAAACGGTTACAGCGGTCTCGAGTTCGCAATCCTCCGATCTCCCAAGGTCGACCAGTCCCCGCGCTACCCTAAGCGTGATGTCATCAAGCGCCTGATGAGCGAGGCCCATTCCGGCGATTTCGCCTATCACCTATGCGGCAGGTACGCCCGCATGGTGCATAGCCAGGAGTGGGCGGAACTTTGCGACATCATTGATTTCAGAGATGTCGGCCGCGTGCAGGTCAATTCTGCCGAGGCAGATGAAAAAGCCATCTTAAACCTTTGGCGCTTCAGCGTGCACATCGGAACCCCGGTTGTTATGCAGTGGCGCGGGAACGAGTTTCCAGCAGTTTCTGGCATTCATCTTCTGCAAGATCGCAGCGGCGGCCAGGGCATCGCCGAAACGACCTGGTCAACGCCCGACGCGATCTGCGTCAAGGCGAAGACCTTCATCGGCTACGCTGGCGGGCTCGGCCCGGACAACGTCCAGCAGGCGTTGAAGTCCATTCGGACAGCTTCACGAGGCCGCCGCTTTTGGATCGATTGTGAGAGCAGCCTGAGAACCGATGATTGGTTCGATCAGTCTAAGGCCGAGCAGATGGCGCACGCAGTCTATGAGGCGATGCCTGATATGTTTCAGGAGGCCAGAGATCAATGACGGCCACAATTCCCAGAAAACGCTGTGAGAATTGCTCGGCGTGGTGCAGCACTGATCGCGTATGGGGCAATTGCCACTACGCTTCCACCGAAGATCGCGACGGCACCAAGATCGCGCAGGCGACCTATGTCCGACTGGGAGACGAGAAGCAGGCCGAGCTGGAAACGAAATACAGTTTCGGCTGCGTTCTCTGGGCCTCTGCAAAGATGGCTGCGGGAGGATCTTCTCGATGACAACGCTCTACTCCGGCGACATTTCCAGCCTGCCCGATCTCGCTTTGTCGACTCGTCAGCCGTGGGCGCACGCGATCGTCAAGGGCTGGAAAGATATCGAGAACCGCAAGTGGAACACCCGCCACCGCGGATGGGTCTGCATCCACTCCAGCGCCTTCAATCGTCGCAACTTCGAAGACGACCACTCCGACTATAGCAATGTCGTGAGCGACTACGTCAACCAGGTGCCGTCCACTTTGCCGGCAAAGGACCTCGCCTTCGGTGCCATCATCGGCGTCGCCCGCATCGTCGACGTGACCATGCGCCATTCGAGCCCATGGTTCTTCGGCAAGTACGGTTTCGTGCTTGCCGACCAGCAGATCCTCGCCGAGCCGATCCCGGTCAAGGGCGCGCTTGGTTTCTTCGAATGGCGGCCGCGCATGATCGCTGCACCGGAGCCCGCAGCGAGGCCGGTAGCCGCACAAGGGAGCCTGTTCTGATGCAGACAGACCTTTTCCAGACGGATGCCAAACCAGCCGCCGCCATGATCATGTCCGCGGTTCTCTCCGGCGAGCCCGAACCGCTCTACCGCCCCGAGCTGCGCCGCGTCTGGGATAACACCCTTCCGATCCTCGTGGTCTGTATGCTCAACCCATCAAGGGCCGATCATCGCAAGAACGACCCGACCGTGCTGGCGCTGATCCACTTTGCCAAGCTCTGGGGCTATGGCGGCATCCTGATCGTCAACCTCTTCGATTTCCGCTCCTCTTCACCGAAAGAGATGATGGCCCACGCCGCACCGATCAGCGCTGAGAATAGCGGCTATATCGACGGCGCCTTCATCATCGCCCGGCACACGAATAAGCCGGTGCTCGCCGCCTGCCTTGGCCTGACCAAGGATGGTTATCCGAAGCACCCGATGGCGCGCGGCGCCCATCGCATCCCTCGCGATCAACAGCCGATTCTCTGGAAATCGGCGCAGGCGGGAGAGTAGCGATGCCCTCCGCCAACAAAGCCGAAACGAAGCGCGACCCTTTCGCGGACGAAATAGCAATGCGCCTCGCTATACGGCGTCTCGCCGCCGTCCAGCCGAAGGACCCGGAGACGATGACGATGGCGGAGCTCATTGCGGCCATCGATCGGCTTGCCGCCTCGGCCTGGAGGATCGCCCATGGGTGAGACGACTGAAGCATATGTCGACAAGCTGATGTCTATGAGCCGGTGCCCGGTGTGTGGATCCGATATCGCAGCCGAGACGCCAGCGACGAAGGGATCGACCTTCCCGCTAGCGACCGTGAGGTTCGTCTGTGGCGCGTGTTTCTGGGCGGACGGCCGCAGCATCATCTCTTCCTCCCCGTGCCGCTCTGGCTCGCTGCTGGCGGCACGGCTGATGTGTATCGAGGCGGAGGGCCGCGCCAGATGAGTAGCGATGCGACCTCGATCGCCCGCAAGGTCCCGCGGATCGGCCTCAACAGGTCGGAGGTCGCGCTTGCGATCGGCTTCAGCGCGAATACAGTTGACCTTATGGTCGCGGAAGGATTTCTTCCTAAGCCGAGAGTGTGGCACAGCCGAAAGATCTGGCTGGTTTCCGAGATCGAGGCATCGATGTCGGAATGGCCGGAAGACGGCGTGCCGCCGAGCAAGGGAGAGAAGGACGTCGACGACGGCGATAGCTGGAGGGCGTCCGTATGAACGACGTGGCCAATATCGATCTGCCCTATGTCGAAAAGAACAAGAGCCGGCATGGCACCGTGCGCTATTATCTGCGCATCGACGGCAAGCGCGTCTGCCGGCTGCCCGAGGACATCGACAGCGAGGAATTTTCCAAAGCCTACTGGAAAGCCCGCAATGCCGCTCTCCCGGCCGCCGATGGCGAGCCGACCGGCGCACGCACCATATCGTCGATCGTCAAGCCGAACACCTTCCGCTGGCTCTGCATGGAGTACATGCGCTCGGACGCCTTCAAGGCGCTCGACACTTCGACGCAGACCGCCAGGCGAAAGATCATGGAGGCGATGTGGCTGGAGCCAGTGAAGCCGGGCGGCAAGCTTCAATTTGGTGATATGCCCCTGCCCCACATGGATCACAACAATATCGAGGTGCTTCGCGACCGTAAGAAGGAAACACCCTTCGCGGCCGATGAACGCCTGAAGGTGCTGCGCCAGGTCTTCGACACGAAGAAGGACGGCAAACACATCGTTCCGAATGTCGCGCGCCTTGTCGACCCATTTGCCATTCACACCGATGGCCATGCGACGGCGACGCCCCAGGACCTCGCCCAATACATCGAGCACCACGGAATTCGTTCCAAGGCCGTTCTGTGTGTCGCCATCTTGATGTTCACCGGCTTCCGAGTATCCGATGCCTCGCAGCTCGGTCCGCAACACCGACGCAAGGACATGTTCAAGCTGCGGCTCTTTAAGAACCGCAATCGCAAGCCTTACGACATCGAGATCGCCATTCACCCGATTCTCGAATCGGTGCTCGCCATGCACAAGGTGACGGCGCTGACCTACCTGGTCACCGAGTTCGGCAAGGCGTTCTCGATCAAGGGGCTGGGAAACAGGATCTCGGATTGGTTCCGCCAGGCTGGTCTGCCGCATCTCACGGCGCACTCTGTCCGGAAGGGCTTGGCGACAGACGTTGCGCACAACGAGGCGACCGACAGCATGCTCGAGGCGATGTTCGGCTGGCGCGATGCAAAGACCTCAAAAATTTATACGAGAAATGCCGATCGCGCCCGCCTGGCGCGACAAACTGTCGCACGAATCAACTGGGACGGCGTCGGCACGAAGCTGCTCGCGATCATCGAAGAAAGCGACGTGGCGAATGGATAAACCGGGAACACATTGCCACACCTCGCCTTTGGTGTGGCGGAACGGTTCAAGTCCAAACTGCCACACCTCGAAAATTATCGAGGTTTTACAATTGGTTATCGCTATGGTGAAAAGATGTTGGAGGCCTCGCCCGGAATTGAACCGGGGTACAAGGATTTGCAGTCCTCTGCGTCACCACTCCGCCACGAGGCCTCACGCGCTCGTTATCTGAGCCGTGGCGAGCGTTTAGAATGATCGTAAGGAAATCGCAAGAGGGCATTTCGGAAAAACGCCATTCCGCTGCTGCCGAGAAGGCCATTTTTCCGTCCCGGAACGGCGCGGGCGCAGGCTGGAATTTCCATGGCCGCAACGATGCCCCATTTCCCGGCAATGATGGCATTTGAAACAAATTCTTAACTTGACTTCGATCCTCGTCCGGGCCTCAATTATGCCCGGGAGGGTATAGGAGCTGGCGATGGATTGGGCTGCCCTCAAATCGAAGCGCGTGCGTGCCGCATATGATGCCGAAACCCGGGATCTTTATGTAAAATTTCCCGGTTCCGCGCCGGTGAAACATGCGGATGTTCCGCCGCACGTCTACCAAAACCTGCTGGAAACGGATGATCCGCATTTCTACTACAAATATTATATAGCGCCGTGTCGCGTATCACAGGCGCATAGACAACCGGTCTCCGTTGCGTCCTACGCAGTCAAGCTCGTGCTCCTCCTTGCCGCCTGCAGCCTGTTGATGGCGACCGGACTCGATCCGGACCATGGTGGCACTTTCGAGGAAAGCGAACTCAGGTCCAACTAGACGCGAATGTGGATGAGCTGCGCGCCCAGCTCAATCTCAGGGCCTGCGACAAGGCGGCTGGTTCCGGTGCCGAAATTGTCGCTCCTGTTCTGAGAACGGTAGCGACGATTGTCCCGCTCGCGGTCATTCCTGTCGTCGCGATCGTTACGACCGTTGAAATTGCGATAGTTGCGCGGCCCGTTGTAGCTGCCGCCTTGACCATGGTCGACCACACAGCCTTCCGGACGGCGGCAGACGCCGCGCGCGTCGAAACCGCGGCTGTCGATGGCTTGGGCCTCGGCGGAAATGCCTGAAAGAACCGTCGCTGCCGACAGAGCGACCACAAAAAATGCCTTCATTTCCTCACCTGAACCATCGTGGTGCGTTTTCGCATTTTACACTGCATAAACCTCGAATGCGAAAAGCGATCCACAGTTCCACGAAGCCCCCGGGGTGGCTATCAGTCAGCCGGTTTCCGCCGCCTGTGCCACCAGACCGCCAGCCGCCGCCGAAGCCGGCGCGCGAAGGGCAGATCGTGCGAGAGCACGAGGAAGCCGAGCGGCAGCATCCAGAAACCCAGGATGGGCAGGAAACCCAATACGCCGCAGAAAATGAGGGCCATGCCGAGTGCCATCCGGGCGATGCGCGAGCGCGGCATGCCGATGCTGAAAGAGCCGAGAACAAGCCTGCCGCTTGCATGATCGATGCCGAAGCGCACTGCCTGTGCCTTGCGCTTCTCGCCGCCTCTCGTCTCCTGACGATCATTCACGTTTGCCATTCCCCAGAGATGGGCGCAGGCGTCCCAAATACAAGTTCATTTCATTTTTTTGAAAAAACCGCTTGGCAAATCGGGAAAGCGTTTGTATTAGCCCACTCACACCGCGCCAAGCAGTGATCCCTGGTAGCTCAGCGGTAGAGCATTCGACTGTTAATCGACAGGTCGCCGGTTCGAATCCGGCCCGGGGAGCCATTTTTTTCAAGTTGAGCGCCTGTTTCGTTGATAACTCCGAATGCAGGCGCTTTCTGCCCTACTTTCCCTCCCGCTTTTGAAATGCGCCCGGAGCGCAAAGCACATGCGATCAAAACTGATGGCAGCGGACGTCAGCGTTTCGTTTTTTTGGGTAAGGACGGGACCGAAGGGGTCAGCGGAACATTCCCGTTGGTGCATCGAACCACATTTGAGAAAGCAGTCGATATAGGAAAAATATGACACTAAGGTTCTGCGGTCGCCCCGATGATCGACTGGAATGATCAGCCAAGGCAACTAGCGCCCTCAGAGCGCGTGTCGTACATCTCGTCGTACCGTGGTTATTGCGCCTCCCCTCACCTAACCCTAAATCAGCACCCCCTAATCCTTGCGAAAATTCACGAGGCGCATAAATTCAATCTATCAGATCGCTTTTGCTGGTGACCACGGATGTACTGGCACCGTGCTGACGCAATCAAAGAAGGGTCGGCGCGAGCATTCGCCCGACCCTTTCTTGTTCTCCAAGACCGTTCTCGCTACTGCCGGCTAAAAATCGAAATACACGGTCACACCTGACCGACGACGATAGGGGTAATGGTCGCGATAGCCGTAATAGTCGCGACTGCCGTAATACCGCGGACGATAGCACGAGCCGTAATACCGGCAGTCGCGGTAAGCGTACCGGTGTTTCTTCCAGTGGCCATACGCATGTCCATTACCGTGGCGACGGTGTTTGACCTGCTCGACGTCGAGGGTGTGCATATGTACTGCATTCGGCACAACGATCGGGGTGGCGTTTAGCGGCAGGGCGAAAGATGCAGACAAGATCATGGCTGCAAGTGCGGAAAAAAGCATCTTCATCGGCGCATCCTTTCAGGCTGCGATTCTGGGTTAATGAGCATTAACCTCCGATGAACGGCTGGCAGCATCTACGACGGGTAGGCATTCGCTGGCCAACCAACCGCTGGCGGTGTACAGCAAACACCATGGCTCTCGATCCCGAAAAAGCATTTTTAGATTACAGTGCGGCGGACTGCAGCGTGCAGTTCTGGACCGCTAACGCACCGGCCGTGCAATTCACCTCTTTGGAAGCCGCCGTCAGGTTCGCAAAAGATCATGGCGGCAGGTGGGAAGAGATTGAGATAACAGTCCACCTGCCGCGCGAGGACATCGTATTCGCCACCGGAAAAGTGCATCAACTCATCGATGCTTTGCCAGGTGACCCCCGGAAAAAATAATAGCGCTGGCAGTGCCTCGGCTGCTGTCTCTTGCCGAAGTCGCGCGAACCTGAACCTATAGGCGCCGACGATCCACGACCTCGTGCGCCCACGGTGAACTGGCATTTGTGCATAATGGCCGCAGCACCTAGATTTTGAACAAGGTGAGGTCAGCAGTTTCGTTAAACGGCACACAAAGCGGGACCACGCCGCTTTAGACAGGCTGGTCTGGAGGCGATCAGCCGCCCGTAGGTGTTCTGATTACACCCAATATGCCCGCTCAATTCCGTTTTCATTGGAACTGTCGCAGCCGGCCGCTGTTTTGCATCTAGCCAATGAAACGGAGGAAAATCATGACTTCCAAACATCCCAAGTCAACTCGCCCTACCGATGCAGATCTCGAGCGAGATCCGGGTATCGGACAATCGAAGGGGCTGCATCGTGACACGGGCGCCGACGATATTGCCGGGCAGAACACTGAAGAAGGCGATGTGGCCAACGACACCAACCGATTGGCGGCGTAAACCCCAAACAGCGCGGCCGCACAAACAAGTAGGAAAGGTCCATGACGGACGGTTCCGCCTTCGCGCACCAAACAAACCACGAGAGCAGGCTTGCTCGATAAAACCACCGGACGGCGCGCTTGTGTTGCGGGCCGCCGGCCGGCGAAATGATCCGCCACGATGTCTCGCGGGCGACGGCGTTTCGCATCTAAGCGCTGAAGCGGCCAGCCATAGCCTGCTCATACCGAGAGACACCCGTCTCTAATAGCTGCATGAACGGCCGTCGCCGGGTCGAAATCCATCCGCACAGGCCGGGTTCATTGAATCGCCCGGCTGATATCCTGATGCCGAACCATATGAATTCGGTGGTGTCGAGCAAGCCGAGGTCATGACGGTAAGGCTGACTGCTGCGGCTGCTACAAATACGCGAAATCTGTTCATGAACGTCTCTCCAGCCTACGGAGCAATGAGAGCCTCTCCCCTTCGGAATATTGGGGAAATTTTCCCAGAACTCATTGCTCCCAGATCATCTTGAGCTCAAGATATAGGCGCGCGCCCTGGTCGGCGTTAGCTCCGAACGCGCAAGATTTTCTTGCGACCTCGTTAATTTCTGCAACGTCAGCCAAATGCTCTCGAGATTGTTTCCGTTCGAAAGCTACCGAAACCTCCGCCTCGGCCTCTCTTGACTCGCAAACCAAACAGAACATAATAAGAACATCGGCGTGGTGGCCGTCAATCTGAAAACTTGCGGTGGAAACTCTGAAGGAGATCGAGGTCGTGCGTCCGCGGATAGCTGAAAAGCTGGCAGAAGAAACGCTGAGAGGTGAAGTCGATGCAGTTGTCGCCTTTCATGATGGTGACGTCCGAGCCGCCATCACGACATTGCTGGTGGACTGCCATCACCTGCGACTTCAGCTTGCCTTCGCGGAAAGAGGGATGAATTGTGGCATGACAGCTGGACGGACTCAGACTGTCGAACGGGCATGAAACATCGCCGCAGTATTGAGCTCGCATCTCCTGGTCGCCACGCTGTCGAAATTGAGAAAGAAACGCTGGCGACCTTGCCACAGTGGTACGTCCTCCATGGCCGTTGCCGCATTTGTCGTCACGAAACATCCATCGACGGGCGGGAAATTGCCCGCCGATACGGCCATGACTTATCTCTCGCCAACCTTGCCAAGCGGCTCAAATGTCAAGGATGTGGCAACCGCTCCGACAATCTGTTGTTACTCCAAAAACTGCCGCGTGACTGACGGCGATTGCGTGCCGAATAGTCTCAGGTTCCGACCGAAAACCGCAAGCAGGAAGCTCGACCGCACGAGCGGCTCAGTCCCCTGGTGAAACAGTCCGATCTCGGGTCATCATCCCAGATAAAAGCCGGCCGGGAACAAAGACCGCGGTTCAAAGTTGAGTGGCACCAACCACGTAACGTCAGTTTCTGACAGGAGGTCTTTCATGGGTCGCGGTATTCTTCTTTGGCTGCTTGGTGTTCCACTGCCGATCATCATCCTTCTCGCTCTGTTTATGCGATAGGAAGAGATCATGTCGGTTTCAATGACAGGTTCCGGGGAGATTGCTACCCCGGTCGAATCCTCCAAATCCGCCATAACATGGGGGCCAATCTTCGGGGGCGCCGCTGCCGCCATCGGAGTGACCCTCATTCTCTTGCTGCTTGGATCCGGGGTCGGGTTGACGATGGTATCGCCCTGGTCGGGGCAAAGCAGTTCGCTCGGTACGGTCGGGGTGACGGCGGCGATCTGGCTGGTTGTCGTGCAATGGCTGTCCTCCGGGCTCGGAGGCTACATCACCGGCCGCCTGCGCACGAAGTGGGCGGCCGTCCACACCGATGAGGTGTTCTTCCGCGATACGGCGCATGGCTTCATCAGCTGGGCGCTGGCGACAATCTTCGTCGCCGGGTTTCTGGCGTCGTCGCTGACTTCGCTTGCCGGTGCAGGCGCACAGGCCGTGGGCTCCGCCGCGCAAGCTGTGGGTTCGACCGCCACTGCCGCCGGCACGGCAGCAGCATCGTCGACAGCGTCGCCGATGGATCTGCCCACTGCCTATTTTACCGACGCGTTGCTGCGTCCTGATCAGGCTCGCGCGGCTGCAACCTCGAATGACGCCGCGGCAACGGCGGAGGTATCCCGCATCCTCCTCAACGGCGCCGCTGAGGGCCAGATCCCGGATGACGACAAGGCCTATCTTGCCACCATCGTCTCTGCTCGCACCGGTCTTTCCGAAGCCGATGCGCGCACCCGCGTCGACACCGTGCTGAAGCGCATCGACGACGCCAAGGTCGCCGCCCAGAAAGCCGCCGATGAGGCACGCAAGGCTGCCTCCACCACGGCATTGCTCGGCGCGTTGTCACTTCTGATCGGGGCTTTCATCGCTGCTGCCGCCGCAGCCTTTGGCGGGTCGCAACGCGACGAAGAGGAAGACCTTCTCGTCACGCCTCGGATTTAAGGCCCCGGGCCCAGGATCGACGGAAATGGGGGCGCGGGGTCGAAAGGCCCGCGCCCCAATAATGCGGGGCCATCCCAGGCTCTGCTGCGGTTGGATGATCGTGCGCTGCAAGGCTTTTTCCCCATGGCGGTTTATTTCGCATCGGGCGGAACATGTCGCCGTTGGGGAGCTTCGGTTAGGTCAAACCTTTTCCGGAGAATGTAGATGGCCAAGAAGACCTCCCAAACCTCGCCCTCGGACAACGCAACGATCCATGATCAAAAACTGCACCGGGGTGCAGGCGGCGAGCTTCATCAGTTTGCCGAAGACGGCAAGCCGGTGCTGACCACAGCTCAGGGCGGACCCGTCTCAGACGATCAGAATACGCTTCGTCTCGGTGCCCGCGGCCCTGCCCTCATCGATGATTTCCATTTTCGCGAGAAGATCTTTCATTTCGATCACGAGCGCATCCCCGAGCGGGTCGTCCATGCGCGCGGTTACGGCGCCCATGGCTATTTCGAAACATATGAATCCCTGGCCGCCTATACCCGGGCCGATCTTTTCCAGCGGCCGGGCGAAAAGACGCCGGCCTTCGTTCGGTTTTCGACCGTCGCCGGTAGCAAAGGTTCCTTCGATCTGGCGCGCGACGTGCGTGGTTTCGCGGTCAAGATCTATACGCAGCAGGGGAATTGGGACCTCGTCGGCAACAACATCCCGGTCTTCTTCATTCAGGATGCGATCAAGTTTCCCGATGTCATCCATTCTGTAAAGCCGGAACCCGACAAGGAATTTCCGCAGGCGCAGTCGGCGCATGACAATTTCTGGGATTTCATCACGCTGACGCCCGAAAGCATGCACATGATCATGTGGGTGATGTCGGACCGCGCCATTCCGCGATCGTTCCGTTTCATGGAGGGTTTTGGCGTTCACACCTTCCGCTTCGTCAATGCAGCGGACGAATCGACCTTCGTCAAATTCCATTGGAAACCGAAACTCGGCCTGCAGTCCGTCGCCTGGAACGAGGCAGTCAAGATCAATGGCGCGGATCCGGATTTCCATCGCCGCGACCTCTGGCAGTCGATCCAGTCGGGAAACTTCCCCGAATGGGAACTCTGCGTGCAGCTTTTCGATCAGGACTTCGCCGACACGTTCGACTTCGACATCCTCGATCCAACGAAGATCATTCCCGAGGAGATCCTTCCGGTCAAACCGATTGGCCGTCTCGTGCTCGACCGAATGCCCGACAACTTTTTTGCAGAGACCGAGCAGGTCGCCTTCATGACGCAGAACGTGCCCCCTGGCATCGACTTCAGCAACGATCCCCTTCTGCAGGGACGGAACTTCTCCTATCTCGACACGCAGCTGAAACGTCTGGGCGGTCCGAATTTCACCCACCTGCCGATCAACGCGCCGAAGTGTCCCTTCCACAATTTTCAGCAGGATGGCCATATGGCGATGCGCAATCCTGTCGGACGCGTCAATTACCAGCCGAATTCCTGGAATCAGGGGCCGCGGGAATCGCCGGTTCAGGGCTATCGCCACTTCCCGGCCGAAGAACAGGGTCCCAAGGTTCGGCTGCGCCCGGAAAGCTTTGCCGATCATTACAGCCAGGCCCGGCAATTCTACGTCAGCCAGACTCCACCGGAGCAACGCCATATCGCCGCAGCGCTGATCTTCGAGTTGAGCAAGGTCGAAACGCCAGTCATTCGCGAGCGTATGGTCTCGCATCTGATGAATATCGATGAGACGCTGGCCAGCAAGGTCGGCCACGCACTCGGCTTCAAATCGATGCCGAAGCCTGCCGACGCCGCCATGCCGACGCGGCAAGATCTCGAGCCGTCGCCGGCGCTCAGCATCATAGAGCGCGGTCCGAAGCGGTTCGAAGGACGAAAACTCGGCATTCTTGTCAGCGATGGCACCGATGCCGCCATCTTCAAGGCGCTGCTTGCCGAGGTCACCGAGCAGAAGGCAGCGTTCGAAGTGATCGCACCAAAGATTGGGGGTGTGACACTCTCGGACGGCAATTGGATCGAGGCGCATCAGATGATCGACGGCGGACCTTCAGTACTTTACGACGCCGTCGCCCTCCTCCCCTCAGCCGAGGGAACCGGCGATCTGCTGAAGGAGGCAACGGCCCGCGATTTCGTGGCGGACGCCTTCGTACACTGCAAGTTCATCGGTTATGTGGAAACGGCGTTGCCGCTTATGCAGAAGGCCGGAATTGCCGATTCACTGGATGAGGGCGTGATGGCGCTCGGAGCGGCGAAAGACGTTCCGGCTTTTATCAAGGCGCTTGGCAAACTGCGTGTCTGGGGCCGGGAGCCATCGGTCAAATTGAATTGACGTCTCGTCGCCATAACGGCACGAGTGGCTAGTCGTCAGAATAAAACCCGCGGAAACGCGGGTTTTATGTCGTTTGCGGCGCCCTATTTATTGAGCTGAGGTGATGGAAGCTGCTCCATCTCCAGTTTTACGCGCTGTGGAGAGCCGTATGCGCTCGCACTTTCGACAGATCTCTGATTTGGCCGTCTTATGGGCAGGCCATCGTGTGGTTCCTGTCACGCTGATCGCGTTCGCAGCCATTTGGGCGGCAGTGGGTCTCAGCTTTTCCTTCCCAAGGCAGTGGTTTTTGCTGACCAATATGGTCGGTACCCTCATCATATTTTTTATCTTGCTGCTGGTGCAGCACTCCCAAAACCGGGACATGACGGCGCTCCATGCCAAGCTCGACGAACTGATCCGATCGAGCGAAGCAGGAAACCACTGGATTGCGGCTGAGAAGAAAGATGCCGACGCAATAGAGGGAATGCGCCAGCTACACCACGGCCAAACCTCAGAGACCTCGACCTAAGCGTGTCGCAATCTTTCAGATTCGCTCCTCGCGCTTCAGATCTTTACTGTTACGCGTGTCGTTATCGCAAAACTGCTGCACAGTTTTGCGCGACATGTCCTAGGCTGACGCTGCCTCTGCGGCAGATTTCTCATCCGCTTTGTCCTCGACGCATTCTGCTTTCTCGGCAAGGGTCTTGCTCATTTCCCTGAGTTCTCCCTCATCCAACTTTTCGATGCCGACAAACTTATTGGCCGCCTGGCTCGTCAGGATGAGTTCGTCAAGTTTGGCCTGCAGAGCCTTTCCGTCACGGTTCTGGCTGTTCTGCAACACAAATACCATCAAGAAGGTAATGATGGTGGTAGTGGTGTTGATCACAAGTTGCCAGGTCTCTGAATAGCCGAAAAAGGGGCCGGAAACCGCCCAGACAAGCACCAGCGCCAAAGCCGCTACAAAGGTGAACGGCTTTCCCGAGAGATCGGCGACGGTGGTCGCAAACGAAGAGAAGAAGTTGGATTTGTTCGACATCTGTAAAGCCTCGTTGGGTCGCAATGCTGTCAATCGACAACATCAACTCTACATGCGGGCCGAAGTTCCTCGCGCCGCCGAGGTCAATCAAGAGGTCCGACGCTCCTCCTTCGCTGCCCGTGGAGAAGATTGTCGCTGATAACCCGTACCTTCACGGATGTTTCCCCTTGCCGGCAAAAAAAATAGGTTATCTGAATAACTTAGCTGGTTCGCTCAGGAGAAGTGCGCCCGCCCAACCAAAAACGCGCCAGAAATATTGTGCAGCGCAGCAACCTTTTGGTAGACTGACGCGTTTAGTTTAGCATCACCGCCATCCCGGCTGCTGATTGGCGGAGACTTTCATGAGATCTATGTCAGACACCCTCGCACGCCTTGCTGCGCTGCGAGGAACCCTTCGCGCCCGACCCTCGCAGGACAACCCCGATCTCGTCGCCTTGGACGCATTTGGCTCAAACCCGGGCGCTTTGGGGGGCTACATCTATCTGCCGTCAAAGCGCGGGAAAAACATGGCGCTGATCGTTGTCCTGCATGGCTGCACCCAGACTGCCGCCGGGTATGATATCGGGTCCGGGTGGTCGCGATTGGCCGAGGACTATGGCTTCGCGCTGCTGTTTCCCGAACAACGACGGGCAAACAACCCAAACCTCTGCTTCAATTGGTTTAACCCGGAGGACATAAGCCGGGATCACGGCGAGGTCTTTTCCATTCGCCAGATGATCGCAAAAGTCGTTGCGGAACACGGTATCGACAGCAGGCGCGTGTTCGTGACCGGGCTTTCGGCCGGCGGCGCCATGGCCGCAGCCATGCTTGCGACCTATCCCGAGGTTTTTGCAGGCGGCGCGATCATCGCAGGCCTGCCATATGCAAGTGCCGCAACCATTCCCGAGGCGTTCGACCGGATGCGTGGCCATGGCGGCCCGACTGGCAAAGAGCTTGAACTGCGGTTGAGAAACGCCTCAGGCCATAAAGGCCCGTGGCCGACATTATCACTCTGGCAGGGAACCGCAGATAGGACCGTCGTGTCATCCAATGCGAATGCGATCGTGGAGCAATGGAGAAATATCCACGGCGTCGACGCATCGCCGGGGCGTGTCGAAGATATCGGACGACATCAGCGAAAGGTCTGGACCGATGCTCACGGTGTCGAGGTGATCGAGCTCCATACGATTGCCGGGATGGATCACGGCACGCCGCTCGATGTCGGCACCGGCTACGGGGCAAGCGGCCCCTTCATGCTTGACGTCGGAATTTCCTCGACCGTCGAAATTGCCAGGTCCTGGGGTCTGGTGCCCTCATTTGAAAAACGGCGCGATGCAAAAGCCTCTGCTGCGCAACCCGAAAACGCCGCAGGCCCATTCGGCGCAGGCAGCGACCGAGGCGGCATTCAGAAGGTTATTGAAGATGCCCTCCGGTCCGCCGGGCTGATGCGGTAATCGCAAGGCATATGACGGCAGTCAGAATCCCGCGAGATCGCCATTATCGGTTTTGAGACTTGGGCAGTGGTCCGTTTTGATGGTTGAAGACAAGTTCGCTCTGGACATCTTGCTGAAACTGCAGCACCCGCTGACCGATATCGCTCTCCGGCATCCCGGCCGCCAGAAGCTGATCGGCAAGCCTGCGGCATTCGGCCTTCCAGAATTCTATCGCATCTGCGCCGTGCCGCCGGCCGAGTTCGCGAGCGCAGCGCTCGACATTGGCAGTTCCGGTTAAAGCGGGAAAGGCAATAATCTTGCCTTCATTGGCGCCGGCAGGCCGGCGGGTCATTTCAGTAGCCATCGAACACAGGTTCCTTTGATCCTGTTCGTTGTCTACGGGACTATGGTTAATGCTTTCTATTTGCTGCAGTAAGAAGATCAATCAGGTGGAAATTTAGCGGGCCGCAATGTCACCAGACAATCGGATGGGTTTTGCCGGTGAGCACGTTCACGAACCCCTCCGGCGCCAGCTCAGACGGCGCGACCAGCACCCAGCGCCAGGGCGAGCAAGTTAGCGTCGCAAACGACAGGCGTTCGGGAAATCCCGGCCACCATCGAGGCGAAAAAGTCGGCTCGTACATCCAGTCGATCCCGGCGCCGGCGGCATAAAGAGCCTGCATCTCCGCATCGAGCGCTTCGGCCGACCGCGCCGTCATCAGGCCGCCGACCTCGTAACGGACGCGGGCGAGAATCTTGCCACCGGATACCAGCACCCAGCCGCCCTGCTGCTCGTTCAGGGCATTGACTGATATCGCCATCGCCTCGTCGGACGAGCCGACCGTCCAGATATTGTGCTTGTCGTGCCCGAGCGTGGAGGCGAGCGCCGTCTCCGGCGTGCGCGGCCCGGTGCCCAGCCAGAACATCCTGGAGACCTTGGCCTCTCCGGAAAACCGGTCGACAATCGAGAATTTGGTGACATTGCGCGCGGGATCCCGCTGCACGGCGCCCTCTTCCACCGGCAATTCCATGGTGATGAAATCGTCGTGCCAGTGAAACGGCCGCAAAAGTGCTGCGTTGACCGTGGTCCGGTTCGGCGGCGCCTCGATGCGGAAATCGTCAGCCGTGACCGTCCGGTCTATTTTCACGGTCCGCGTCGCCCATTGCGGCCAATCGATTTCAGGACGCACGCCAATGAATGTCGCACCCTCGGACACAGGCCTCCCGTCGGCCCACACTTTTTCGATCGACAGGCTGGCGACATCGTCCAGAAGAACGAAATCGGCGAAACGGCCCGGCGCGATCGATCCGACCCAGGGCGTCAGCCGCATATGGCGCGCCGGATTGAGGGTGACGCATTGAATGGCGATTTCCGGTGCAAGGCCGTTTTCGATGGCGAGCCGGACATTGTGGTCGGTCGCACCGATTTTCAGCGTGTCCGAGGCGCTGCGGTCGTCGGTCACCAGAGCGATCTGCGACCAGTCCGTCAGCCCCTTGTCGATCAGACCGCGGATGACCTCCGGCAGGGAATGCGGCCTGAGCTCGATGAAAAGGCCGTGGAGGAGTTTCTGCCAGATTTCATCGAGAAACCAGCCTTCGTGATCGGAGGCGAGACCTGCCGCGGCAAAGGCATTGATCGAGGCCATGTCGCTCAGTCCGGCACCGTGGCCCTCGACCACGCCGCGCTGCTCGAAGGTCGCGCCGATCATGCCCCACAGCCGATCGTAGGAAGGATTGCCGGGATCGGATATGGACGGCCAGTCCATGACCTCGTCGAGCCCGGCGACCATCAGGCTTTCGGAAAGGAAGGCCTTCTGCTCGTCGTAGCCGAACCAGCCGCCACCCCATTCATAGGCGGTCGGAGGGACGGCGGAGCCAGGCAGGGGAAAGATTTTCATCGGCGATCCGCGCCGGCGCGCTTCCAGCCAGAATTCCAGATTGCGGGCGCCGTTGACATTGGAAAATTCGTGGCTCGCCTCGCATGTCCAGGTCACGCCATGCGGCATCACCAAAGCCGCCTCCCACTCCGGCGTCAAATGGGAGCTTTCGATATGTTTGTGCGCCTCGCCGAAGCCCGGCACGGCCGCAAGATCCGGCTCCGAGAACCGCTCGCTCACCTCGCCTTCGTAGCTGCCGGCGGGGCCGACATAGGCGATACGGCGGCCCTTGATGACGATCTCCTGATCGTCAAGCCATGTCCTCGAATGGACATCGAGCAACCTTCCCACGCGCAACAGCCTGTCGGCGGGCCGGCGTCCGAGCGCCGTCAGCACGAGATCCTGGCGCGTCAGAACCTCGTCGGACGCGTTGATCAGCAGATCATCAGGAAGAACAGTGTGCGAAGTGGCCATGAATGGAATGCCCGTGAGAAGCTGGAACCGCCGGACCGTAGAGACCATGCCCGGATGTGTAAAGCGCTGATGGACCACACGTTTTGTGAGCGATGACCAGACGCCATCAACCGGGAGTTAGCTGATGGTCCGGTCCCGGAAAATTCTCCGCACAAGATCGTATTTGCCCAATTATTGAGCTTGCGGCCCGATCGATCAAAAAATAGTATCCCTCAAATCGTGGGGGGTATGATCCCGATTGCCAACGCCGCTTTTCACAGAAGGACATTGCTCATGAAGGCCAGACGTTTTGCCCAAATCCTGTCTCTTGCGCTGCTTGCCGCCGTCGGCAACACCGCCGCGGCCCATGCGCAATCGAAGATGCTGACCATCTCCTGGTGGGGCTATAACGGCGAGAAGATGAATGCGAACATCATCACGCCCTTCAAGAAGATCTGCGGCTGCGAGATCGTGTTCGAAACCGGCAACAATGCCGACCGGCTCAACAAGCTGAAATTGCGCGATGGCAAGGGCGTCGATGTCATCTATCTCACCGACAGTTTCTCGCAGCTCGGCATCGAACAGGGACTGTTCCAGGAGATCGATGCGTCGAAGATCCCGAACCTTGCGGATATCTACGAACTGGGCAAGGCGCCTCAGGGCAAATACGGCCCGGCCTATACGATCGGACGCGTCGGCATCGTCTATGACTCCGCCAAGGTCAACCCACCGATCACCGCCTGGGGCGACCTGTGGCGCGATGATCTGAAGAGCTCCGTCTCCTTGCCCGGAATCACCACTACGGCCGGCCCGCTGGTCGTTCTGGAAGCCGGCAAGCATGGCGGCGCGGATGCCTATGAAGACACCGACAAGGCCTTCTCGGAAATCGAGGCACTGAAGCCCAATGTCGTCAAGAACTACAACACCGGCTCGGAGCTGGTGAACCTGATATCAACAGGCGAAGTGCGCGTTGCGCTGGCCCAGGATTTTACCCTGGCATCGATGCAGGCGGCCGTTCCGACGATGACATGGGCCAAGCTCAAGGATGGCGACATCGCCACGCTGAATACCGTGAACATCCCGAAGGGTTCGGAAAATGTCGAACTCGCCCATCAGTTCATCAACTTCATCCTGTCCAAAGAAGTCCAGCAGGCTGAAGCCGAACAAGGCGTCGATGCACCGATCTCGACCAAGGTCAGCCTGACGCCGGACCAGGCGAAGATCTGGACCTATGGCCCGGATATGGTGGCAGGCCTTACCCGCATCGACTATGCCAAGATGAACGCTGCCAAGGCCGACTGGATCGATCGCTGGAACGAAGTCTTCGGTCAGTAAGCTGCGCGATATCCCGACCTGAGGCCGGCTCATTGCCAGTCCTGGGCCAGACCTGGAAGTGCCGCACATCCGAATCCGAGATGCGGCGCTCCTGATATCAGGACATGCCACGAGTTTTAAGATGAAGCATTTTGCCAGATGGGGATTGACGATGCCGGCGACGATTGCCGTCGTTGTGCTTCTCATCATTCCCGTCGCCATCACCATTGCGGCGACGTTTGCGGAACCGAAGGGCGTGTTTGCGCCCTATGTGACATTCTTCAGCAGCGGCTTTCGCCGGGCGGTTCTTTATCGGACGCTGGAGGTCGCGCTGATTACGACGGCGATCTCCCTCACCGTTGGTTTCATCACCGCCTATGTGATCGCGCAGATGCCCGGTCGCGCAAAGAGCATCATGATCGTCGCGGCGGTTTTTCCACTGCTGACAGGTGTCGTCGTCCGATCCTTCGCATGGCTGATCATTCTCGGGAAGAACGGCATCCTGAACGCCATGCTGATCTCGACCGGCATTATCGGGGAGCCGCTTTCGATGCTCTATACCGAAGGCGCGGTGATCGTCGCCATGGTCTATCTCTTCGTTCCCCTGATGATCCTGACACTGGTCGGCGTGCTTGAAGGCATCCCGCGCGATCTGATCGATGCCTCAGCCTCGCTCGGCGCGAGGCCGCTGATGACATTCTTTCAGGTGATCCTGCCGCTTGCGACACCCGGCCTCATCGTCGGCGCGGTCCTGGTCTTCACCGGCAGCTTCACCTCCTATGCGACACCGCAACTGCTCGGCGGAGAAAAGCAGATGATGATGGGGACCTTCCTCTACCAGCGCGCCATGGTGACTTTCGATTGGGTGGGTGCATCGACGATCGCCGCCATCATGGTGGTGCTGACGCTCGGTGTGGTCCTGATCATGAGCCGCATCGCACGCCGGCTCAATCCGATGGCGGTGTGATGGACAGGCGCGTTCACCCGATCCTCGCCGGTTTTGCGGCCTGCGTTTTCTTCTTCCTGCTCGCACCGCTGGTCATCATCATCGGTGCCGCCGTCAGCGACACGACCTATCTGACCTTCCCGCCGCAGGGCCTGACATTGCGGTGGTTCGTCAATATCTTCGAAATCGAGGCCTTCCGCACGACCGCGATCACCAGCCTGCAGGTCGCCTTTCTCGGCACGGCACTCTCCCTGCTGATCGGCGTCCCGGCGGCCTATGCGATCAACCGCTATCGGGTGGAATTGCCGCGCTGGCTTTCCACCATCTTCGTCCTGCCGATCCTGGTGCCGGAGATCGTCTTCGGATTTTCGCTGATGAAATCCGTCACGATTGGCCTCGGGCTGCCGATCTTCATCAGCCTGCTGGTCGGTCACGCCCTGCTGATCCTGCCCTATTCGGTGCGTGTCGTCGGCGCCAGCCTGGCGGCCTTCGATTTTTCCGTCGAAGAGGCGGCGATCAGCCTGGGTTGCCCACCGCTGAAAACCTTCCTGACCGTGGTCCTGCCGAATATCCGCGCCGGCGTCATTGCCGCCTTCATCCTCGCCTTCATCACCTCGATCAACGACGTGTCAGTTTCGGTCTTCCTGACCGGGCCGGGTATCTCAACGCTGCCGATCCAGATCCTTGCGCATATGGAGCAGTTTTTCGATCCGACGATCGCATCGGTCTCGGTGCTGCTGATGTTCGTGACAGTCGGCGTCATGGCCGTCGTCGAGGCCACGCTCGGCCTCACCTTCCTGACAAAGTAGAACGATCTTGACCGTATCCCTCACCATCGATTCCATCTCCGCCCATTATGGCAGCACCCAGGTGCTCAAAGACCTGTCGATCTCAGTCATGGCCGGGGAGTTGGTCTCCCTGCTCGGCTCCAGCGGCTGCGGCAAGACGACGACATTGCGCCTCGTGGCCGGTTTTCTGCAGCCGAGCAGCGGCAGCATCAAGCTCGGCGAGCGCAACCTGACCGGACTTCCCGCGCATGCGCGCGACATCGGCCTGGTTTTTCAGAACTACGCGCTTTTTCCTCACCTGAGCGTGCAGGACAATGTTGCCTTCGGCCTGAGGCAGCGCCGCATTCCCCAGCCGGAGCGGACGAAAAGAACGATGGCCATGCTGGACCGCGTCGGCCTTTCGGCCTTCGCCGACCGCCTGCCGTCGGCGCTCTCAGGCGGCCAGAAACAGCGCGTGGCGCTCGCCCGAGCACTGGTCATCGAGCCGCCGCTTCTGATGTTCGACGAGCCGCTTTCCAACCTGGATGCAAAGCTCAGGATCGACATGCGCGTCGAGATCAGGCAGCTCCAGCGCGCCAACGGCACGACGTCGCTTTACGTCACCCATGACCAAGAGGAGGCATTCTCGATCTCCGACAGGGTGGCGATCATGAATGCCGGGCGCATCATGCAACTCGATGCGCCTGAGGTGCTGTATCGCCAGCCGGCCAATGCTTTCGTCGCCCGCTTCGTCGGATTCGAGAACCTGATCCGCATGAAGGTGACCGCGCGCAACGGCGCGCTTGTGACCGCCGAAACAACGGGCGGAGCGCGGCTGCAGCTGTCGCAGGAAACATTCGGGCCGATCAAGGACGACTTCGTGCTGGCCTGCCGCGCAGACGGTCTTGCCGTCAGCCGTGACGGTGATGGCATCACCGCCGTGCTCGGCACGCGCACCTATCTCGGCCGGGCCTATCAGTACAAATGCATGACATCAGCTGGAGAGATCACCGCCAATGGGGCGCTGTCCGATCCGCTGGAAACAGGGGCGTCCGCCGTGCTGACACCTGTGGCCGAGCAATGCTGTATTCTCGACCCGGAAGATTGAGCCGCTGAGGAGAAACGATGACCAGTATCATCCATCAGGACATCGATGCCGTTCTTGCCTATGTGGACCGGAGCCTCGATGACAGCCTGGCGCGGCTTTTCGAGCTGATCCGCATTCCGAGCGTCTCGACCGACCCGGCCTATCGTGATCACTGCCGGGCTGCTGCCGAATGGCTGAGCCGGGACCTGGTTGCTATCGGCTTCGAGGCATCGGTGCGCAAAACAACAGGCCATCCGATGGTGGTCGCCCATGAAAAGGCGGCATCCGGACCGCATCTGCTGTTTTACGGCCATTACGATGTCCAGCCGGTCGATCCGCTGGCGCTGTGGACGAGCGATCCGTTCGAGCCGCGCATGGAAGCCTTGCCGAACGGCGATACCGCGATCGTCGCGCGCGGCGCGTCCGACGACAAGGGGCAGTTGATGACCTTCGTCGAAGCCTGCCGCGCCTGGAAGAGCGTCACCGGAAAACTGCCGGTGCAGGTGAGCATGCTGTTCGAAGGCGAGGAAGAGGCCGGCAGCCCGAGCCTCGCACCCTTTCTGGATGCCACGGCGGACGAGTTGAAGGCCGATGCGGTTTTCGTCTGCGACACGGATATGTGGGATCGCGAAACGCCTGCCGTCACGACGATGCTGCGCGGTATCTTCAGTACGGAAATCGAAGTCACCTGCGCCGATCAAGACCTGCATTCCGGTATGTTCGGCAATGCCGCGCGCAATCCGCTGCAGGTGCTGTCAGACGTCGTTTCGAGCCTGCGGCGCGCCGATGGCGGCGTCGCGGTCGAGGGTTTCTATGATGGCGTGAAAGAGCTCCCGGACGCCATCAAGGCGCTGTGGAAAAGGCTGCCCTTCGACGAGGAGGCCTTTCTCGGCGATATTGGCCTCAGAGATCCGGCCGGCGAGGCAGGCCGTTCCGTCCTCGAACAGATCTGGGCGCGGCCGAGCTGCGAGATCAACGGCATGAGCGGCGGTTATACAGGCGAAGGCTTCAAGACGGTCATTCCGGCGAAGGCAAGCGCCAAGATTTCGTTTCGCCTGGTGGAAGGACAGGATCCCAAGGCGATCCGCGATGCCTTCCAGCGGCACGTGCGCGCACGTATCCCTAGGGATTGTTCGGTCAGCTTCAAGGATTACGGGCTTTCGCCGGCAACGGTCATGCCGATCGACAGTCCGTTTCTCACCAGAACGCTTCAGGCGCTTTCGACGGAATGGCAATGCGAAGCGGCCCTTGCCGGCACGGGAGGCTCGATCCCGATCATCGGCGAATTCAAACGCCGGCTCGGATGCGATGCCCTCCTGGTCGGCTTCGCCCGCTTTGACAACCGCGTCCATAGCCCGAACGAAAAATACGATCTCTCCAGCTTTCATAAAGGCATACGATCCTGGGTCCGCATCCTGGCCGCCCTCGCCGACTGACGCAAGTATACCGCGCCGCGTAGCTTTTCGGGAACAGCAAAGGACGCTGTAACACTTTGAATTGCTGCATTATGCAGTAGGCTATGGTGCAGCAAGCGCCCCACATTACCATCGACACCGAGGCAGCAGACCACCGATGACCATAACCGCTCCCCGCGATTTCCTGAAAGGCCTGTTTGACGCGGCGGTTCGCGCCGCCGATCCGCTGACCGGCATCCAGGCGCATCTGCCTGAAAGGCCGAAGGGAAGGACCGTGGTGATCGGCGCCGGCAAGGGCGCGGCGCAAATGGCGCGGGCGCTCGAAAGCGTCTGGGACGGACCGCTCGAAGGTGTGGTGGTCACCCGTTACGGCTATGGCTGCGAGACACGCGGCATCGAAATCCTCGAGGCAGCGCATCCGGTGCCGGATGCGGCTGGCCTTGCCGCCGCAAAGCGGCTGACGGAGACGGTGAACGGGCTGACGGAAGACGATCTGGTGATCGCGCTGATCTGCGGCGGCGGCTCGGCGCTGCTGCCCGCCCCGCCGGACGGGCTGACCCTCGAAGACGAGATTGCGCTCAACGAAATGCTGCTTGCCTCGGGCGCGCCGATTTCGGCGATGAATGTCGTGCGCAAGCATCTCTCCACCATCAAGGGCGGCAGACTTGCGGCAGTGACCAAAGCGAGCGTCATCAGCCTGATCGTCTCCGACATTCCCGGCGACAACCCGGCTCATGTCGCCTCCGGGCCGACAGTGCCTGATGGTTCGACACGGCACGATGCGCTCGACATCATCAGGCAATACGGATTGCAGCTGCCGCAGGCAGCACTCGACCATCTGAACTCGCCGAAAGCCGATGCACCGCGGCCGGACGATCCGGTGTTTTTGCGGCACGCGCATCACATCATCGCCTCCGCCGGCGTTTCGCTGGAGGCAGCTGCCGCCCTGGCAAAATCGCAGGGGATCGAGCCGGCTATCCTTTCAGATGCGATCGAGGGGGAATCGCGTGACGTGGCGCTGGTGCATGCGGCGATCGCCCGCGAGGTGTTGGGCCGGAACAGGCCGTTTTCCAAGCCGGTCGTCATCCTTTCTGGCGGCGAAACGACGGTGACGCTGAGAGCCAGGGGTGGCAAGGGCGGACGCAATGGCGAATTCGCGCTCGCCATGGCGCTTGCGATCGACGGACAGGAGGGCATTCATGTCCTCGCCGCCGACACCGACGGGATCGACGGCTCGGAGGATAATGCCGGCGCCTTTGCCGATGGCGGCACGGTGAGGCGCCTGCGCGCCGCCGGGCTCGATCCGCGCCGGCTGCTCGACGGCAATAACAGCTATTCGGGCTTTGCGGCCACCAGCGATCTGTTCGAAACCGGCCCGACCGGAACCAATGTCAATGATTTCAGGGCGATCCTGATCCGTTAGAGCAATTTCAGGAAAAGTGCGAAGCGGTTTTCCGTCCGGAATTGCGTAAAACAAGAGCAGCCGGCCGCTGCGCGGCGCTGGCGGATCAGGTCTCGATCCGCCCCTGTTCGACCAGCCAACCCACCGATTCCTGCACCGCCTGCAGGGACGTGTATCTCGGAGTGTAACCCAGCAGGCGTCCGGCTTTTGCGATCGAACAATTCGGGCTACGGGCAATATGTTCCCAGGTCGCCTTCGCATCCTCAGCCGTCTGACTTTCGGCCCAGGCGTCGAATGGGGCGAAGCTGAGCTTCGGCTCGTGCCCGAACCAGCGAGACATGGATTCAGCATAACCGCGAAGGGTCAATGCCTGCTCCGAAACCGCGTGGAAACTTTCGCCGGTCGACGCATTCCAGTTGGCGATCGCATCCATGAACATCGCCGCCACGTCATCGGCATGGACGTGATGAACGGTCTCCAAGCCGAAGTGGGGCAGCGCCAGGGTCTCTCCGCGGGCAAGGGTTGAAAAGACCTGCAGGTTGAAATTGCCGGCCGGATTGAGCGGCGTCCAGCCGGGACCGACAATGTGCCCGGGATGGATGATGGTTGCCGGAAATCCGTGAAGCCTTGCCTGCTGCAGCAGATAGGTTTCGATTGCCGCCTTCTGCGTCCCATAGTCGCCGAAGGGAAATTTCGGCGTCTCCTCCAGCGTGGGTACGACCGTCGAATGGCCATGCGTCCAGATCGTGCCGGTATGCAGGAAGTGACCGATATGCCCCGACAGCGCCGTCACCAGATGCTCGGCACTTTCCAGCGAGAAGCAGATCATGTCGATGACGATGTCGGCTTTCAATGCACGTACGGCCGGGCCGAAATCACCCGTCCGCTCCATCGCAGCCCGATCCATCTGATGCTGATCGACGGCAGCCCAGGCGTGGTTTGCCGTATAAGGCTTTGCCGTGCCGCGGCTGATCGTGACGACGTCGTGACCGGCTTCCACCAGACGGGGAACGAGATAGGTTCCGACATGGCCCGTTGCTCCGATTACCAAAACCCGCATCATCGTTCCTCCTTTTGCATTTCCGTGTCGAATATGCTGCGCTCAGGTGATCCTGCAAGCAGACTTTTCGTGATCAAGGGGCTGGACCAGGCCCGCTATCGATTCCTGAAAACAAGACAGGTGCCGCCATGCTTGCGGATCTGGGTGCATAGGTCGTTGGCTTCCATGCGTGTCTGCCGGCCGATGCGGGCAGCATAACGCGGGCGAAAGCCGAAGCTGCGATCGCGCTGGCGCAGGATCAGCGGCTGCTCCGCATTCAGGGGCGCGGGCAGATCCTGCACGGCATCGAGAAACATGCGCCTGACTACCGCGACATTCGCATTCGCCGCAAGCTGGACGCCCCAGGGAGCCCATTCGCCCTCCTGACGCCAGGGCGTGTCCTTCAACGTCCGTCTCTCCGCAAGCGCCACGCAGCCATCGAGGAAGGACTTGTCCTTGTCGAGCGGGGCGGCCGCATCTTCCGGTGGGTTATCCTTCCATTCCTCGACCGTATGCGCGGTGATCGCCGTGACGTAGCCACGCGTCTCGTAAGGTAATCTGCCTGACGTAAGGTAAGTGGCAAGGCCGTTTTCACCGGCATTATAGGCGGCGGCGGCAAGGCCGAGATTGCCGAAACGATTGCGCAATTCGTCGAGATACTGCGCCGATTTCCGGAGCGCTTCCAACACCTGGTAGCTGTCTTCGAGACCGCGCAGTTTCGCCGTTCCGGGCATGAACTGCGCAATCCCCTGGGCTCCCTTGAAGCTGACTGCATCAGGGCGAAAGGTGCTTTCTCGCCAGATGAGACGGGCGAAATAATCCGCTGGCAATCGATTGGCGCTGGCGAAATGCTCGATCGCGACGCAAAGGTCGTAGTTGAAACTGTCTTTCCGGATGCAGAGCGTCTCACCCGATCCCGCCGCCGAAGGTCCCGAATACAAGCAGACCGGCGGCCCGGCGCTCCCCTCAGGCTGGGCCTTTACTGTGTCCACGGCGGGAAACAGAAGACAGAGCCAAAGCATGGCCTTCGCCGATCTCCTCGCAATGTCGGACTGACGCTTTCGGCGTATCATCGGATCTCGGCGGGTTCGAACTTCCATCTCGACGCTCGATTCTAGATACCATCGATCAAAGCGCGACGCTTCCCCATTTCCATATCTGCACCCGAATTGGCGCCAGGAACGCTCACAGGTTTTTAATTTCGCCATCGATTTTGGAACAAACATATTCGGCCTGCCATGGTCGCAACGCTATTCTGCTCATCAGGAATGCCTAAGCGAACGAGGATAAGCAGATGATTGATCTCCACTACTGGCCGACGCCGAACGGCAAGAAGGTTTCGATCTTCCTGGAGGAAACGGGCACGCCCTATCGGCTGGTGCCGGTCAATATCGGCCGAGGCGACCAGTTCAAGCCTGATTACCTCAGACTCAACCCCAATCACCGCATGCCTGCCATCGTCGACCACGAACCTGCCGATGGCGGCGATCCGTTGAGCGTCTTCGAATCCGGCGCGATCCTCTTCTACCTCGCCGAGAAGACCGGCAGATTCTGGCCGCAGGATCTGCGCGGCAAATACGAGGTCACGCAATGGGTGATCTGGCAGATGGCGAACCAGGGGGGCCGAAACTCGGCGAAGCCGGTCATTTCCGTCGCCTTGGCGATCGCGAAGGCGACCAGTCCTATGCGGTGCGGCGCTTCACCGACGAAGCCAACCGCCTTTACGGCGTTCTCAACATGCGGCTACGCGACCGGCGCTATCTTGCCGGCGACGAATTCACCATCGCCGACATCGTCAGCTATCCCTGGACCGTCAACTGGCAGGCACAGGGTCAGGACATCAACGAGTTCAAACATTTCAAGCGATGGTTCGAGGAGGTCGGCGCAAGGCCCGGCGTTCAGCGCGGCCTGGCGGTCGGCGCCGATCTTAGCACCGACAACAGTAAGCTCTCCGAAGAGGAACAGGCGCGCATCCGCAAGATCCTCTACAACCAGCGCGCCCTTCCCGTTCCGGATTGAGCCTAGCAATTCCAGCAAAAGTGCGCAGCGGTTTGCGTCCGGAATTGCGCAAAAGCAAGGCGCAGCGGGGCGACATTCTTCCAGAATGCCTGCACGAAAAAGCCGCCGGGCCATACGGCCGCGGCGGCTTGGGAATGGCTTGAAAGCAGCAATCAAGCCGTCGGCTGCTTGGTCTTCCTGAGATAGGGCAGAACCGTATCGAAGGAGCCGAAACGCGTGATTGCGTCTTCGTTGGAAACCGCGGCGGTGATGATGACGTCGTCGCCCTGATTCCAGTTCGCCGGTGTCGCCACCTGGTGCTTGGCCGTCAGCTGGATGGAATCGATGGCGCGCAGGATCTCATTGAAATTGCGGCCCGTCGTCATCGGATAGGTCAGGATCAGTTTGATCTTCTTATCGGGTCCGATGATGAAGACCGACCGCACGGTGGCGTTATCGGCAGGCGTACGGCCTTCCGAGCTCTCGCCGGCGCCGGCTGGCAGCATGTCGTAGAGCTTGGCGACCTTAAGGTCCTTGTCACCGATCAGCGGATATTCGACGTCGAAGCCGGTGGCGGTCTTGATGTCGTTCTTCCACTTGGCATGGCTTTCCACCGGATCGACGGAGATGCCGATGATCTTGGCACCACGCTTGGAAAATTCTCCGGCCAGGCCGGCCATGGCACCGAGCTCGGTCGTGCACACAGGCGTGAAATTCTTCGGATGCGAGAACAGGACGGCCCAGCCGTTGCCGATCCACTCATGGAAGCTGATCGGTCCCTGGGTGGTGTCGGCGGTAAAATCGGGGGCAATATCGTTGATGCGTAAGCTCATGGTCGGCCCTCCAAAGCCTTGTGTTCAATGTTGTTTATCTCAAATCGAGGCCATGGGATCCGTCCGCCGGAAGCGGTCGCGAGATTGCGGTCAACAGGATCGCACCGGCCGAAGGTAAAAACTTCCCATTCCAGGATTTTAAGTAAGTCATATACCACAATCACCGAAGGCATGCTCTTTCGATTTCCGGCCTGCTCCGGCATTATTTTTCCGGCAAGTGCGCGGGATGAAGAGACCGATGGTTTTTCCATCGGTCTCGTCACGAGCTGCAGGAGAACCGCCCTACCCTTCGCTCAGGCGGCCTGGACCGATTTGATCCTGTCGATGCCGCCGACAACAGGCGCGAAATCGTTCCACACACCTTGGGCGCCCTTCTGCCACTCGTCGAAGGCTTCCGGCTTCAAGAGCTTTCCGCCGTTGGCAAGCGCGGTCTCGACGGATTTGGATTCGTCGTCGACGATCAGCTGGTTGAAATAGGCAGCCCCTTCGCTGGAAGCCTGCTGGAACACCACCTTCTGCTCGTCGTCGAGGCCACCCCAGAAGGTCGAGGCATAATAGATGACGCCGGATGCCCAGATGTGGCCGGTCTCGGTCATATCGGGCACGACCTCATAGAGCTTGAAGCCGGCATAGGCCGATTTGGTCAGATCCATCGCGTCGGCGACGCCGGTTGCGAGCGCATTGTAGGTCTCGGTGATCGGAATGCCGATCGGCGTCGTGCCGAATGCGCTCCAGAGCTTCGTGTGCAGCGGGCTCTGGATGACACGGATGCGCTTGCCCTTGAGCTGCTCCGGCCGCGTCACCGGTTCCTTGGTCAGGAGATGGCGGGCGCCGTAATTGATGAAATCGCCGACGACGAAATTCTGCGCCTGCAGTTTCTGCTTGAGATCGGCGCCGACATCGCCGCCGACGGTTTTACGGACATGGTCGGCATCGCGGAAGAGGAAGGGCAGATCGAGGATCTGCAGTTCCGGCGCCCAGCCTGAGAGCGACGAAACCGTCGAAAGACTGGCCTGGATGGAGCCGAGGCGCACGCCTTCGGCCACTTCCTTCTCGCCGCCGAGCGCACCGTTTCTGACGATATTGAACTTGAACTGGCCGGGGAGTTTCGCTTCGACCAATTCGCCGATCTTCACCCAGATCTTCGTTTCCGGCTTGTCGTCGCCGAGCAGCGAGGCGATCGTGATCGTCGTCGTGCGGGCGGCGGCGCTGCGAACGAAGGCGGGCGCTGCAAGCGCCGTTCCAGCCAGAGCTGCGGTCTTCAGGAAATTGCGTCGATTAAATTTGTCCATGGGGTTGTCCTGTTTACGAGAAGATGATGGCCCAGGCGCAAAGGATTGCGAGCGAGACCAGGAGAGCGAGCAGATAGGGAACCACCGCCCGAAAGAGCTCCGAGGCGGGAATGCGCGTGACGCCGCTGACGACGAAGATCAGCATGCCGAGCGGCGGTGTCAGTCCATGGATCATCAGGTTGACGACGATGATCACGCCGAATTGGATGGGATCGATGCCGGCGGCGACCGCTGCCGGCAGAAGGATCGGACCGAAGAGCAGGATCGCGGCGCCGATGTCGAGAACGAGGCCGACCACCAGCAGGATGACGTTCGACAGCAGGACGACCGCAAGCGCGCTGCCGCCGAGCGCCGTCGTCAGGTGCGAGATCAGTCCGGACACGTCGTCGACCGCCAGCAGGAAGGCAAAGGGGCCGGCCGTGCCGATGAGAAGGCCGATCGCCGCCGCTTCGACTGCTGCCTGACGGAAGGCGGCATAGAGCGAGAGAACGCCGAGGCGCGCGCCGATGCCGAGCAGCAGCGTGTAGAAAGCAGCAAGTGCTGCGGCCTCCGTGGTCGTGACGATGCCGATGCGGATGCCGACGACGACGATGATGCCGAGCCCGAAAGCTGGAATTGCCTGGACCGCCGATTGCCAGCGCTGTCTCGCATTTGCGCGCGGCAACGGCACTTGTTCGCTGACCGTCAGATGGATTGCGACCGCCAGGCATATGGCCATCAATCCGCCGGCAAAGAAGCCGCCGACGAGCAGCGAGCCGACGGAAAGATTGGTGGCCGTCGCAAGGATGAGAAAGGCGATCGACGGCGGGATGACATTGTCGAGAACCGATGTCGAGGCGATGATCGCCGCTGCCTGTGCCGGCCGGTAGCCGTGTTTGACCAGCTCGGGCTGGAAGGTCGATGCGCCGAAGGCGGCATTTGCGACCGATGAGCCGGAGGCGCCGGAAAAGAGAACGCTGGTCAACAGCGTCGTCTGCGCCAACCCGGCCCGGCGATGACCGACCATGGCGGCAGCGAAGCGCACAAGCTGGTTGGCGACACCGGAGGCCGTCAGCAGGCCGCCGGCGAGCAGGAAGAAGGGAATGGCGAGCAGCAGGAATTTCGATATGCCGGTGACGGTCGCGGAAACGATCGCCGGCTCGGGCAGGCTGCTGCCGAAGGCGATGACGACATAGGCTGCGGCAAGAAAGGCATGCGGCAGCGGCGCAGCAAGCACGAGACCGACCGCGGCGATCAGTCCGAGGAAGATGCTCGGCGGCCAGTCGAGATCGAGCGAGACATGCGGGATGCCGGCATAGAGCGCGACACCGACGGCAAGCGAGAGCAAAACCGGCAGGATCTTGCCTTCGGCGATGCGCTGCAGAAGCAGCACGACGAGGATCAACGCGCCACCGGCGCCGAGAAAGCCGAAGCGGATCCATTCCGGCACGCCGAGCGTCGGCGACACGCCGCCAAGCATCGTCATGATCTCGCTGCCGCCGAAGCTCAGAATCAGCGCCGAAAGCACGGTGAAAACATCGGAGCCGATCGGCGTGACCTTCTGCAGGCTTTCCGGCAGCATCTTGACGAAGACGTCGAGGCGCATGGCAAGCGCGCTATTGAGGCTGAGCGGCGCTCCGAGCGCGATCAGACCCACATGCAGCCAGATACCGAGATCCTCGGCGCCGATGAAGCCGGCGCTGAAGAAATAACGGAGGCAGACTGTGACGAGCACCATGGAGAGCAGCGCGGCGAGAACGAGTGCCGCCGCAATGCCGAGAACCGCTTCGATCGCCCTCAAGGCGCGCGCCGCAAGTCCATCATCCAGAGCGGTCCGTTCGATCGAATGAAATTCGCTGGTGGCCACAAAACGTACCTTCTGACTTCCCTGCTGACATCGAACCGCGGCAGCTCCTTTTCGCCGAAACGATAGGTTTCCTCAAGCAGCGGATGCTGGAAAAGATGAAAGTATCGACAGCGGCCGATCAGGCCGGCTTCTGGCGGCCGTAGAGCAGGAGCATGCCGATGATGACGGCGCCGTAGATGAGCTGGCGGCCGGCTTCCTCGATCTGCATCACCGAGAGGATGGATTGCAGCAGGGTGATCAGGATGACACCCGCCACCGTTCCGAGGTAGGAACCTTTGCCGCCGAGCACATGCGTGCCACCGAGAACGACGGCCGCGATCGACGGCAGCAGATAGGCGTCGCCCATGGATTGCGACGCCTTTGACGCGTAACCCGCCAGCAGAACGCCGCCGAGCGCGCTGAGCCCTCCCGAAATAACAAAAGCCAGAAGCGTAATGCGACGAGTATTGATGCCGGACATGTAGGCGGCGCGCTCCCGGTTTCCGATGGCGTAGAGCGACCGGCCGAACGTCGTCCGCGTCAGCATGAAAACCGCGGCCAAACCCACGCATAGCCAGACGAGAACCCCGTTAGGGAGTCCCGGGATTGTGTAGCCGGTTGCCAGGAACCGCATGGCCGGGGTGGCCGAATCCTGCGGGGAGAAGCCGCCGGTGTAGACGACCATCAGCCCTTGCGCGACGGCATTGGTCGCCAGCGTGATGATCATCGAGGGAATGCGGAGATAGGCGACCGCCAGGCCGTTGACGAGACCGATCGCAGCGCCGCAGAAAATGCCGAAGGGGATCGCCAGAACCGAGCCGGTCGTACCGTAAGCCGTCGCGGCGCAGGCCATCATCGCACCTGTCGTCACGACCCATGGCACCGAAAGGTCGATCTGGCCGAGCAGGATGACCGCCATCATGCCGGTGGCGATGACGCCGAGGAACGAGGCCACCTTCAGCTGCTGCAGCAGATAATCCGGCGACAGGAAATTCGGCGAATAGATCGATCCGGCGAGCAGAAGCAGGATGATGCATCCGAAGGCTGTCGCCACCGCCGGATCGATACCGCGCAGGCGTGTGGGCACTCGAAGCTGCCGCATGAGGGACGCTTCCTCGCTCATTGAAACCACTCCAGCCGATTGCGGACCCTCGCAAGCCCGATGCAGCCGATACTGATCGCCAGCATCAACACCACGCCCTGGAACAGCGGCTGCCAAAGCGGATCGAAATCGAAGACGAAGAGCAGGTCGCCGATCGTGCGAAAGGCCAAGGCTCCGAAGACAGCGCCAACGGCGCTTCCCTTGCCCCCCGCAAGGGAAACGCCGCCGAGCACCACCGCCGCGATCGAATAGAGCGTGTAGGCGTTGCCGCTCGCAAACGCCGCTTCGCCGGTATAGGAGAAAAAGGTGAGATAGAGCCCGCCGATCGCCGAAAGCAGTCCCGCCAATGCATAGGCGGTGAATTTCGCCCGCTTGACCGGCATTGCCGACATATAGGCGGCGTTCTCGGCCGAACCCACCGCATAGGCCGCCCTGCCGATCGCCGAGCGGCTGAACGGAACCCAGATGACGACAATGGAGGCGAGGAGAACCACGAGGCTTGCCGGAACGATCCCAAAGAGCTTCGAGGTGAAGGCATCGGCCAAATCCTCGTTGACCGAGCCGCCGGGCGTCGGTCGCAGCAACAGCGCCAGCCCATAGAAGATCGCGCTGGTCGCGATCGTCGCCACGATCGGCTGCAGCCGGCCGAAGATGATGATGAGGCCGTTCAGCATGCCGCAGCCCAGCCCGGCGAGCAGCACCACGACGATGCCAGTTCCCGTCTGCAGCGGCGTGCCGACGACCAGCCAGGAGGCGAGGCAATTGCAGAGGACCAGAACCATGCCGGCCGAGAGATCGATGCCGGCGGTTATGACGACCAGGCATTGCGCCATGGCGACGAAGGCAAGCAGCGTCGCCTTGTTCGAAGCCGTCTGCACGACGTTGGGCGTGAAGCCCGCCGGGTGGTTCGAGACGTAGAGAGCGAACATGGCGACGAAGAGGAGTGCGGCAAACAGCGTTCCCTTCTGCTGCGCATACCAGAACCGCCGGTCGCCGGAAGCATGCTTGTTCATGGGGCAATCCTTTGCGCTGCGTGGTCGCGGGCGATGTTGAGAGCTGCGCCGATCAGTTCGTGTTCGTTGATCTCGGCGCCTTCGAGCTCGCGGATAATGCGGCCGTCATACATGACGAGCACGCGGTCGCAGCAGCCGATCAGTTCATCGTAGTCGGTGGAGTAGAAGATGATCGCCGCGCCCGCATCGGCAAGCTTGTGCAGCAGCAGATAGATTTCCTGCTTGGTGCCGACGTCGATGCCGCGCGTCGGATCGTTGAGCAGGATGATACGCGGCCTGTTCATCAGCCATTTGGCGATAACCACCTTCTGCTGGTTACCGCCGGATAGCGCGGCAACGGGCATGTCGATCGTCGCGGCCTTGATCGCCAACAGCTTGAACAGATCGTCGATCTCGCGTCGTTCGGCCGCCCGATCGATGACGCCGTTGCGCGAGACGCGGTCGAGGGCTGCAATCGACAGGTTCTCGCGCACGGTCATCGGCAGCATCAGCCCTTCGGTCTTCCGATCCTCGGGGATCAGCGCCATGGATATGCCGCCGGACTTGGCATCACGCGGGCTTTTCAGCGTCACCGGCCTGCCGTCGATTACGACTTCACCCTTCACATCGCGCAGCACGCCGAAGAGGGCCAGCAGCAATTCGCGCTGTCCCTGCCCGTCCAGGCCGCCGACGCCGATGATCTCGCCGGGCTTGATATCGAAGGTGATGCCGGAAAGCCTATCGCCCCAGGAAAGGTCGCGGCAGGAAAGGACCGGCTTTACCTCTCCGCGACGCGCCGGTTTCGGCGGAAAGACATTGCTGTATTCGCGGCCAATCATCAGCTCCACCACCTGCTGGTCGGTCTTCGTGCCGGCCGGATAGGATTCGATGCTGCGGCCGTTGCGGAAGACCGTGCACTCATCGGCCAGCTGGGCGATCTCGTGCATGCGGTGGGAGATATAGATTAGCGCCATTCCCTCGGCGCGCAGGCGCTTCAGTACGGCAAAGACCTTTTCGACATCCGACTGCGTCAGCGCCGAGGTCGCCTCGTCGAGGATCATCAGCCGCGGCTTGCGGGCAAGCGCCTTGGCGATCTCGACCATTTGCCGCCGGGACAGAGGGAGGTCCTTGACCAAGGCGGACGGATGAATGTCGGAGGCGCCGGCGCGCGCCAACGCTTCCTCGGCGATCCGCCGCTGCCTGCGCCGGTCTATCATGCCGAATTTCAGCGGTGGATTGCTGATGACGATGTTGTCGGCGACCGAGAGGTCGGGGATCAGCGAAAGCTCCTGGAAAACGCAGACGATGCCCGCCGCATTGGCGGCGGCCGGCGAGGCGAAGGCGATCTCCTTACCGTCGAGCAGCATGCGTCCTTCATCAGGCGCCACGACGCCCGCCATGATCTTGATCAGCGTTGATTTGCCGGCGCCGTTCTCGCCGAGGACGGCATGGATCGCGCCCGGCCGGATGGCGATATCGGCATCCTTAAGCGCGACGGCACCGCCATAGCGTTTCGATATGCCTTCCATGCGGAAAAGCGGTTCGGGCAAGGTCATGCATCCAGCCTCCATTCGGTCTATCACCTTCGAGATTGCGGGTGCGAACACCCGCAATCAGATCCGGAGGACGGCTGCTATTGGTTCTCTTTGGACTGCCCCATGATTTCCTGAGCGCTGAAATTAATGCCGCAGGTGGGGAAGGAATTGCCGACGAAGAAGTTGTCGGACTGGGTGGGATAATAATCCTCGCCCTCCTTGAAATCAGGATCCGAAACAACCGCGGTCGGCAGCTTGACGGCCTGCGGCACGACCTGACCCTCAAGGGCTGCAATCGCCGTCTTGATGGCGACGGCGACCTGGGCCGGGCCGGTGCCGGCGGACGAGCACTTCAGGCCGTCGGCGGCATGGGCAGCGCAGAATTTGCGGAAGCCATTTTCCGTCTCACCGCCGAAGGGCACGAAGGGATGTTTGGCATCGATCATCGCCTGCACGACGCCGGTATCGCCGCCCTGGGCAGTGATGCCGTCGAACGGGCCGTTGGTGGCGATCGCGTCAGCGGTTGCCTTCTGGGCAACGCCGTCATCCCATTTTCCGACGACCTCGGTTACCGTGAACTTCTTGCCCGAGGCGTCCAGGGTTTCGTGGATGCCGTTGTGGCGATCCGTATCGACCGAGGTGCCGGCGACGCCACGCACTTCCAGCACCTTGCCACCGTTCGGCAGATGCTTCACCAGCCAGTCGGCCCAGAGGACACCGAGCCCCTTCTGGTCGACGTTGACATTGATAGCGTCCTTGGTGTCCAGGATATTGTCGAAAGCGACGAGGACGACCCCGGCCTCCTTGGCGCGCTTGATCACCGGCCCGAAGGCGGTCGGGTTCTGCGCGTTGACGACGATGGCATCATAACCGGCATCGATGAAGTTGTTGATGGCGGAAATCTGCGCCGGCACATCCTCGCCAGTGGAAACGACCTTGAACTCCTTCAGCTTGGCCGCGACATCGGGCTGGGCGGCGTAGGCCTTGGCCGTCTGCACCATCTGGATACGCCAGGTGTTGGCGATATAGCCGTTGGCGAGCGCGATGCGATAGGGGCCGTCCTTCTTCGGATATTGCAGGAACTGTGTATCGGCTGCCCACGGCACCATGCAGCCGGGCTCGGCGGCCGGACCGGACACGACCTTCGGTTCCGCACTGGCCGCGCCGCAGAGCAGGGCAAGCGCGGATACGGAAAATGCGGCAATGCGAGCCAATTTGGCTTCTTTCACCTTAAACATGAATGTTCTCCTCCTCAGGCGGACCGAGCCGCCTCTCCTATGCTTTGATTTGCATACTTGGTCCCGGAAGGCTCCACCCCGTCCCTTTCCGGTACAATTTTAGGTTAACATAGTTGACAGCGCTGTCAAATCGTATCTGCTAGCGCTGTCAACTACAGCAATGAGCGAATATTCTCTATTTTTAAAGAATATGAGAATCAATATTATGGGACGAATGGCGGGACTTGCATGCGGCGGATAACACTTGATGACGTGGCAAATCTTGCCGGCGTCAGCCCGATCACGGTTTCGAGGGTGCTGCGCAAGCCCGATGCGGTCTCGCCAGGCCTGCGGCTGCGCGTCGATGCCGCCGTCAAGGAACTCGGCTATGTGCCGAATATTGCCGCGAGCCGCCTCGCCTCCTCGCGCACGCATGCGATCGGCGTCATCGTTCCGACCCTCTACAACGTTATCTTCGCGGAATATCTGTTTGCCCTTCACGAGGTGCTGGTCGCCGCCGGCTTCCAGGTGATCGTCGTCAACAGCCGCTATTCCGAGATCGAGGAGGAAAACGCCATCAAGGCATTACTCGGGCAAAGGGTGGAGGCGATCATCATCGCCGGCACTCATCACACGCCGCTCTCGCGTCAGCTTCTCGCCCAGGCTCGTCTGCCCGTTGTCGAGACCTTCGAGCTTTCTCCAAACCCGATCGACCTCAACATCGGCATGTCGCAGGAGCATGCCGGGCAGACGGCGACGCAGCACCTGATCGAACGGGGTTTCCGCCGAATCGCCTTCCTGACCGGCAATCTCGACCACCGCGCCCAATCGCGTTTCGACGGCTACCGGCTGGCGATGCGGGAGGCGGAGCTGCCGAATCAGGAGATCATCGCCGAGAGGCCACGCCATAGCTCCGTGGCACTCGGCTCCGACCTCTTCGCCATGACGCATGAACGTGGCGACGTGCCCGAGGCGATCTTCTGCACTGACGACAATCTGGCGCTCGGCGCCATGCAGGAATGCCGCAAACGCGGCATCCGTGTGCCCGATGACATCTCGATCATCGGATTTCACGACCTGGAATTCGCCGCCTGCGCCGCACCCTCCCTCTCCTCGATCGCGACTCGGCGTTTCGAAACCGGAAAACTCGCGGCCGAAAGGGTGCTTGCCGCGTTGAATTCCTCCGTGGTATCGAGGGCCGAGCAGATCGACCTCGGCTTTGCCTTGATTCCGCGCGAAAGCACGGCAATCTGATCATATATTGTGCATGCTTAGTTTTTGCACACTTTCCAGGCTGGCGCGCTTGCCAAATTTGCTGCACTGCGTCATGAATATAGTCATGACGCATCTCGATCTGACAATTCTGGTGATCGACGAAAATGCCATTCGCGCCTCCATCATCGAAGAAGGCCTGCGCGAGGCAGGGCATGTGCGCGTCACTGTGGTGCACGAGGTCAACGGCATCGCGCGAATCATCGAAACGCTGATGCCCGACGTGATCATCATCGATATCGAAAATCCCAACCGCGACATGATGGAGCATCTGTTCCAGCTGACGCGCACGGTCAGCCGCCCGATCGCCATGTTCGTCGATCGCTCCGACACGGCCTCGATCGAGGCAGCTGTCGATGCCGGCGTCTCGGCCTATATCGTCGACGGATTGAAGAAGGAACGCGTCAAACCGATCCTAGACATGGCCGTCAGCCGCTTCAATGCCTTTAACCGGCTGCGGCGGGAGCTTGCCGATGCCCGCTCCGCGCTGGAGGAACGCAAATTGGTCGAGCGCGCCAAGGGCATATTGATGAAGATGCGCGGCCTCTCCGAGGAAGAGGCTTTCGCCCTGCTGCGCCAGACAGCGATGAACGAAAAGAAGAAGATGTCGGAAATCGCCCAAAGCGTCGTCACTGCCGCGGGGCTGTTGATGTAATGGCCGACCTGATGAATTTCCGGAGGAAACCGGAGTGGATATGATGACAACGACCTCCAACTCCGGCGGCGACATGCCCTCGCCCGTGCGGGTGAACAATGAAGGACCGAAAGTACTGCGGGCCGGTTTCATTCCGCTCGTCGATGCATCGGTGCTGATTGCGGCCGCAGAATTCGGCTTCGCGCGGAAGGAAGGCCTGACGCTCGACCTCGTCAAGGACGTCTCCTGGGCGAATGTGCGTGACCGCCTGGCATTCCGCCAGTTCGACATTGCCCACATGCTGTCGCCGATGCCGGTCGCCTCCATGCTCGGCCTCGGCTCCAATCCCTCACCGACGATCACGCCATTTTCGCTGGGGCGCGGCGGCAACGCGATCACGCTGTCGACGCGGCTCTTCGACAGGATGCGGAATGATGTGGGATTGCCGGAAACGGCAAGCGCGCTCGACAATGCCCGCGCCCTGGCAAAAACATTGGCGGCAATGAAGGCCCGCGGCGAGCCGCTGCCGACTTTCGGGGTCACCTATCCCTTCTCCTCGCACAATTACGAATTCCGCTACTGGCTGGCGGCCGGCGGCATCGATCCCGACAAGGATGTCAAGCTCGTCGTCGTGCCGCCGCCCATGACTTCGGATGCGCTGGCAGCCGGTGCGATCGACGGATTCTGTGTCGGCGCGCCGTGGAACATGGTCGCTTCGGAGCGCGGCGTCGGTCGCATCGTCGCTGCCAAGCAGGATATCTGGCCGTCGGCACCGGAGAAGGTGATCGGCATGCGGCCGGACTGGGCGGAAAGCCATCCGGAAACCGTTTCCCGGCTGATCGTGGCGCTCGACGCGGCAGCCCAGTGGTGCGACCGGCCGGAAAATCACGATGCGCTGGCGGCAGCTCTTGCCGACCCGCGCTATATCGCTGCCCCCGTCGAAATCATTCGCCGTGTGCTCGCCGGCGAATTCAGCCTCGACGCAAAGGGTAACCGCCGCATCATCACCGATTATTTCATGTTCCATTCCGGCTTCGCCAACTATCCCCGGCCAAGCCAGGCGCTGTGGATTTACAGCCAGATGATCCGCTGGGGACAGGCCGAGATCAGCCTCAACATGGCGAGGGCCGCAGCATCCGCTTACCGCCCCGATCTCTATCGCACGGCTCTCGGTGACGACAAAGCACCTGAAGATGCCGATATCCGCATCGAAGGCAGTGACGAGCGCGACTGTTTCATGGACGGCCACGTCTTCGACCCGGCGAGGCTGCCGGACTATGTCGCAGGTTTTGCCGTCAAAAGCGCCCTCGCCTTCGTTTCCGACGACGAGGTCTAACCGATGCCGGCCTGCACAAAACGCCAGCAAGCATCTGCCCGCCTCACGACAAGCGCACAAAATATTTGCATGAGCGGGTGGCGGCCCGAAAAACAAGCAGGCGGTGCGTTTCGTAAAATATCATTTTTATTCAGCGGCTTGAACGTAAATCACCAAACTGGCACGCAGCTTGCATGACCTTTATAGCGCCGGTCAATGACGATCAGCGCAGAGTGAGCGCGCGATGGACGCTCACGGAAGACACAGAGATTGCTCTTCGGATGAAGAGGTAGGTTTTAGCTTGAGCAATCCGGCCAACGGATTGCTTCCAGGCAAATGGGCCAGAAGGCCCAAGAATTCGGCGTCCAACGGCGGGCGCCACCAGCAAAGCCGCTGATCAGGATATTTCGCGCGCCTCGGGTATGCGCGTCCTGACCAGCGGCTTTTTGTTTTAACCCTCAGCGATGGATCGGCACGACCTTGTCGGGCCTCGGAGAAGTTATGTCTGTCATCGAGAAATCACAGCCCATGTCCGCCGGCGAGCCAGCCAAGGCATTGTGGATCTCCACTGTAGCCTTCACCCTCTGTTTTGCCGTCTGGACGATCTTCGCGATCATCGGCATTCGCATCAAGCAGGATCTCGGCCTGAACGAGGCCGAGTTCGGATTGCTGGTCGGCACCCCCGTGCTCACCGGTTCGCTTGTGCGCATCGTTCTTGGCATCTGGACGGGGCGTTACGGCGGCCGTCTCGTTTACACCCTCACCATGCTGGCCGCTGCATTGGCGACCTTTCTGCTCTCTTACGCCCAGACCTATACGCAGATGTTGATCGCCGGCCTCGGCGTCGGCCTCGCCGGCGGCTCTTTCGCAGTCGGTGTCGCCTATGTCTCGCCTTTCTTCCCGGCGGAGAAGCAGGGAACCGCGCTCGGCATCTTTGGTGCCGGCAACGTTGGCGCGGCCGTAACCAAATTCGCAGCCCCCTTCGTGCTGATCGCATGGGGCTGGCAGGCGGTTGCTGAGATCTGGGCCGTCGGCCTGGCGCTGATGGCAATCGTCTTCTGGTTCGCCACGACCGATGATCCGGCCTTCCGTCTCCGCCGCGAACGCCGCGTTGCCACCAAAAGTTTCGTCGAGGAATTCGCGCCACTCCAGAACGTTCAGGTCTGGCGCTTCTCGCTTTACTATTTCTTCGCCTTCGGCGGCTTCGTCGCCCTGTCGCTGTGGCTGCCGCGCTATCTGGTCGGCGTCTACGGCTTCAACCTGGAAACCGCCGGCATGATCGCGGCCGCCTACTCCATCCCGGGCAGCATCTTCCGCGCCTTCGGCGGCGTGCTGTCGGACAAGAAGGGCGCACGCAGCGTGATGTATACGATGTTTGCCGTGTCGGCCGTCGCCACCCTCATCCTTTCGCTGCCGGCCGCCGACGCCTCCGGGACGGGTCCGGCGTTCGGTATCACCCCTGTCATCTTCATCGTCGTCATCTTCGTGCTCGGCTTCTTCATGAGCCTCGGCAAGGCTGCCGTCTACAAGCACATTCCGGCCTATTACCCCGAAAACGTCGGCGCAGTCGGCGGCGTCGTCGGAATGATGGGCGGCCTTGGCGGCTTCATCCTTCCGATTGCCTTTGGCCTCCTCAAGGACATGACCGGCCTTTGGTCCAGCTGTTTCCTGCTGCTCTTTGCGATCGTCGTGATCTCTCTCATCTGGATGCACCTGTCCGTCAAGCAACTGTCGCGCCAAGGGCACTCGGCGCCCGTTGCTGCAACCTGATCTAAGGACCTGGAAATATGACCGAAAAACTTGTCATCATCGGCAATGGCATGGCGCCCGGGCGCATGCTGGAGCACCTCTTCGAGCAGGCGCCGGGTCGCTATGAAGTTACGATCTTCAATGCCGAGCCGCGCGTCAATTACGACCGCATCATGCTGTCGCCGGTTCTCTCCGGAGAAAAGGACTACGAGCAGATCATCATTCACGGCGATGGCTGGTACATCAAGCACGGCATCATGCTCTACAAGGGCCACAAGATCGTCAACATCGATCGTGCCGCCAAGACCGTCACCTCCGACCACGGCGTCACCGAAAGCTACGACAAGCTGGTGATCGCAACCGGGTCCGTGCCCTTCATCATCCCTGTTCCCGGCAAGGATCTGCCCGGCGTCATCACCTATCGCGATCTCGACGACGTGCAGGCAATGCTGCTTGCCGCCCAGTCGCGCGAAAAAGCTGTCGTCATCGGCGGTGGTCTGCTTGGCCTGGAAGCAGCGGCCGGTCTAGCCCAGCGCGGCATGGACGTCACCGTGCTGCATGTCATGCCGACGCTAATGGAACGCCAGCTCGACCCGGCCGCCGGCTACCTGCTGCAGAAGGCTGTGGAGGAACGTGGCATCAAGGTCATCTGCAAGGCCAATACCAAGGCGATATTCGGCAACGGCAAGGTCGAGGGCATCGAGCTTGACGACGGCCGCATCATCCCGGCAACGCTGGTCGTGATGGCCGTCGGCATTCGTCCGAGTGTCGGTCTGGCGAAGGATGCCGGCCTTGCGGTCAATCGCGGCATCGTCGTCGATGCCGGCATGCAGACCTCGGACGGCAATATTCTCGCGCTCGGCGAATGCGCCGAGGTGGGCGGCATGGTCTATGGCCTCGTTGCGCCGCTCTATGAAATGGCCCGTATCGCCGCCGCGCATCTCTCCGGCGATCGCTCGCCCGCCTTCGTTCACGCGGATACGCCAACCAAGCTCAAGGTCACCGGCATCGAGCTTTATTCCCTCGGCGATTTCGCCGACGGCGACGACCGCGAGGAGATCGTGCTGCGCGATGCCAGCGCCGGCGTCTACAAGCGTCTGGTGCTCAAGGACAATAAGATCATCGGCACCGTGCTTTACGGCGAGACCGCCGATGGCGCCTGGTTCAACGACCTGAAGAAGAAAGCGACCGATATTTCGGAGATGCGCGAGACGCTGATCTTCGGACAGGCCTATCAGGGAGGGTCGCCGCTGGACCCTATGGCGGCCGTTGCAGCCTTGCCGGATGACGCGGAGATTTGTGGCTGCAACGGCGTATGCAAGGGCAAGATCACTTCGACGATTTCAGGCAAAGGGCTGACGTCGCTCGACGACGTACGCGCCCATACGAAGGCCTCCGCCTCGTGCGGTTCCTGCACCGGTCTCGTCGAACAACTCATGGCGTTGACGCTCGGCGACAGCTACAATCCGACTGCCGTCCAGCCGATGTGCACCTGCACCGAACTCGGCCATGACGACGTTCGCCGGCTGATCAAGGCCAAGGGTCTGAAGAGCATCCCTGCCGTCATGCAGGAACTCGAGTGGAAGACCTCCTGCGGCTGCGCCAAATGTCGGCCGGCGCTCAACTATTACCTCGTCTGCGACTGGCCGGACGAATATGCCGATGACTACCAGTCGCGGTTCATCAATGAACGTGTGCACGCCAACATCCAGAAGGACGGGACCTACTCCGTCGTTCCGCGCATGTGGGGCGGTGTCACCAATTCGAACGAGCTGCGCGCCATCGCCGATGTCGTCGACAAGTTCGAGATCCCGATGGTGAAGGTCACCGGCGGCCAGCGCATCGACCTGCTCGGCATCGAGAAGGAAGACCTGCCCGCCGTCTGGGCCGATCTCGGCAAGGCCGGCTTCGTCTCCGGCCAGGCTTATGCCAAGGGTCTGCGCACCGTGAAGACCTGTGTCGGCTCGGACTGGTGTCGCTTCGGCACCCAGGATTCCACCGGCCTCGGTATCCGGATCGAAAGGTTCATGTGGGGCTCCTGGACGCCGGCCAAGCTGAAGATGGCTGTCTCCGGCTGCCCGCGCAACTGCGCGGAAGCAACCTGCAAGGACATCGGCGTGATCTGCGTGGATTCCGGCTTTGAGATCCATTTCGCCGGTGCGGCCGGCCTCGACATCAAGGGCACGGAGGTCCTCGGGCTTGTCCGGACCGAGGACGAGGCGCTGGAGTATATCGTGGCCCTGACGCAGATGTACCGCGAGCAGGCCCGCTATCTCGAGCGCATCTACAAATGGGCAAAGCGCATCGGCCTGGAGGAAATCCGCCGCCAGATCATGGGCGATGCCGAAAAGCGCAAAGCCTATTACGACCGCTTCGTCTTCTCCCAGAAATTTGCCCAGGTCGACCCCTGGTCGGAGCGTGTCTCCGGCAAGGACAAGCATGAGTTCAAGCCGATGGCGACGATCGGCTATCCGCAGGCTGCAGAATAAGGAGATGGACATGAACTGGATCGCAATCGGTGACATCTCCGACATCCCGCTGCGCGGGGCGCGCTGCGTGAAGACGCCGCAAGGCAAGATCGCCGTCTTCCGCACGGCCGAAAACGAGGTCTTTGCCATCGAGGATCACTGCCCGCACAAGGGCGGCCCGCTCTCCCAGGGCATCGTCCACGCCAAGTCAGTCACCTGCCCGCTGCACAACTGGGTTATCTCGCTGGAAACAGGCAAGGCGCTCGGCGCCGATGAAGGCGAGGTTCGGACGATCCAGGTGCTGAATGAAGACGGCAGGCTGTTCATCGCTCTGGAAAGCCTGATGATGGCGGCGGAATAGATGGCGGCGGAGGTCAAGACCACCTGTCCCTATTGCGGTGTCGGCTGCGGCGTAATCGCCACGGTCGACCAGGCAGGCGCAGTCAGCGTCAAAGGAGATCCCGAGCATCCGTCGAATTTCGGCCGGCTCTGCTCGAAGGGTTCAGCCCTTGCCGAAACTATCGATCTCGATGGCCGGCTTCTCTATCCCGAGATCGAGGGCAAACAGAGCGGCTGGGACGAAGCGCTTGATCTGGTCGCCCGCCGTTTTTCTGAAACGATCGCCGAACACGGGCCTGACGCCGTTGCCTTCTACGTCTCCGGCCAGTTGCTGACCGAGGATTACTATGTCGCCAACAAGCTGATGAAGGGCTTCATCGGCTCCGGCAATATCGACACCAATTCAAGGCTCTGCATGTCCTCTTCCGTGGCGGGGCATCGCCGCGCCTTCGGCGCCGATACGGTGCCCGGGACATATGAGGATATCGAACTTGCGGATCTGGTGGTCCTGACCGGCTCCAACCTTGCCTGGTGTCATCCCGTCATCTACCAGCGGCTTGCCGCCGCAAAGACGGCGCGGCCAAACATGCGGATCGTCGTCATCGATCCACGCCGGACGATGACCTGCGACATCGCCGACCTGCATCTCGCCATCCGTCCTGATGGCGACGTTGCGCTGTTCATGGGACTGCTTGCTCATCTCGCGACAAGTCCGGCAATCGACCAGAATTATATCGGCGCCCATACCGAAGGTTTCGGCGACGCTTTTGCCGCCGCCGCCGCGCTTGATATCAACGATCTCCTGGAACGGACCGGCCTGCCCGCCATGCAGATCAGGGAGTTCTTCCGCCTGTTCGAGACGACGCCGAAGGTCGTGACCTGCTACAGCCAGGGCGTCAACCAATCCTCCTCCGGCACCGACAAGGTCAATGCCATCCTCAACTGCCACCTGGCGACCGGCCGCATCGGCCGCCCCGGCATGGGACCGTTTTCGCTGACCGGCCAGCCGAACGCCATGGGCGGGCGCGAGGTTGGCGGTCTCGCCAATATGCTTGCCGCCCATATGGCGATCGAGAATGCCGAGGACCGGGACCGCGTGCAGCGCTTCTGGAACTCGCCGGTCATCGCCGCGAAACCCGGCCTGAAGGCGGTCGACATGTTCCAAGCCGTGGCCGACGGGCGCATCAAGGCGCTGTGGATCATGGCGACCAATCCCGTCGTCTCGATGCCGGATGCCGACAGTGTCGAAAACGCGATCGCCGCCTGTCCCTTCGTCGTCGTCTCGGACATCCTCAAAGAGACGGATACGACCCGGCACGCAGATGTGCTTTTGCCCTCGCTCGGCTGGGGCGAGAAGGATGGCACCGTCACCAACTCCGAACGGCGCATTTCAAGGCAACGGCCGTTTCTCGACGTCCCCGGCGATGCAAGGGCCGACTGGTGGCAGCTTGCGGAGGTCGGACGCCGCATGGGATTTGCCGCCGCCTTCGATTTTGATGTGCCGGCGGCAATCTTCGCCGAGCACGCCGCGCTTTCCGCCTTCGAAAATAACGGCAGCCGCGATTTCGACATCGGCGCGCGCGCCGGCATGAGCGGCAGCGCCTATGACGAGCTGTCGCCCTTCCAGTGGCCGCAGGCGGCAGGGACAGAACCGAGCATCACCCGCTTCTTCGCCGAGGGTGGTTTCTTCCATCCCGATCGCAAGGCGCGCTTCGTCGCGGTCAAACCGCCCTCAACCGATCGCACCAATGCCGAGTACCCCTTCACGCTGAATACCGGGCGCATCCGCGACCAGTGGCACACGATGACGCGAACAGGAAAGAGCGCGCGGCTTTCCGCCCATATCGCCGAACCCTTTGCCGAGATCCATCCGCGCGACGCGATCGAGACCGGTATAGCAAGCGCCGGCCTCGTCGAGATCGACAGCCCGCACGGCAAGGCAATCGTGCGGGCGCTGGTGACCGATCGCCAGGCGCGCGGCGGCATCTTTGCGCCGATGCACTGGAACGACCAGTTCGCCGCAAGAGCACGGATCGACGCCGTGGTCGCGCCGATAACGGACCCCATTTCCGGTCAGCCGGCGTCGAAGAACGTTGCCGTCGCCGTCCGGCCGTTCCGCGCCGCGCATTACGGCTTCGCCGTCTCCGCCACAAAACCCGCCACGCCTGACGCGGCCTATTGGGCGCTGGCGAAAGCCGCCGGTGGCTGGCGGCTGGAGCTTGCCTTCGGCGACAACGTCGAAGACTGGACGGCCTGGTGCCGGGCGGTTTTCGCCCTTCCGGCCGAGATCGAACCGCTTGGTTATGCCGACCGGCAATCCGGCGACCTCAGGCTCGCCTTCTTCGATGGCGAGGTCCTGCTTGCGGCGCTGTTTCTGGCACGCGAGCCCGTCGCTGTCGCGCGCAACTGGGCGATCTCGCAGCTCTCTGCCTCGCATGGCGACCTCAGGAAACGCTTTGCGCTTGTTGCGGGTCGTCCCGGCGCCGGAAGGCCGGATCCGGGCGCAACCGTCTGCTCCTGCTTCAGTGTCGGGGTCAACCAGATCGCCGCTGCCGTGCGCGGCGGATGTCACAGCGTCGAGGCGGTCGGCAAGGAAACCAGCGCTGGAACCAATTGCGGCTCCTGCCGCAGCGAAATCGGCAGCATCATCGATCGCTGTCTTGCCGCAGCCGCGGAGTGAACAGCGCAAATGTAAGCAGGACGCAGCCGGAGCCCTGTCAGGCCGCGTTCGGGACGATAAGCATTCTGTGATCGGGGGAGATGCGGACCGAGATCTCGTCATAGGATGAAAGAGTCGGGTGCGGCGTCTCCATCTTTTGGTGATGTGTTGCCGTGATGACCATGACATCGGCACCCGCCGCCTCGCCGGCGGCAATGCCGGCTGCGACATCCTCGAACACAAGGCAATCCTGCGTGCTGACGCCGAGGCGTTCGGCGCCGAGAATATAACATTGCGGGTCGGGTTTTCCGACCTTGACGTCTTCCGCCGTCACCATGAATTTCGGCACCGGCAAGCCTGCTGCCTCCAGTCGCCGGTGAGCAAGGCGCAACGGCGAGGAGGTGACGATCGCCCAGCGATCCGGGGGCAGTGAACTCAGAAAGGTCGCGGCGCCGGGAATGGCCACGACGTCGCTGACATCGGCGATTTCGGCCTCGGTCACCAGCTTCGATTCATGTTCGGGATCGACTCCAGGCAGGTTCAGCCGGGTGATCGTGTCAATGCCGCGAGATCCATGCATCTTCGGTAAAAAGGCGGCGACATCGAGCCCGTGACGCCTTGCCCAGTCGCTCCATACACGCTCGGCCGCACGGATCGAATTGAGGATGGTGCCGTCCATATCGAACAGGAAGGCGGCAAAGGGCTTCTCGAAGCCGCGGGGCATCGGCATAGACAAAAGGCTGATCCTTCAGGGAAAGAGTCGAATGGTGGTCGCTGTCGCGATGAAACGGCAAATCATTGGGTTTTGCAAGCTTTCGGGAATGGCGGTGACGCCTCCCGACCGCCTTCACCTAAAAAGCCGCCGTACCGGAAGTGACGATCAAGTCGCAGGAAAGCCGGAGGCCGATCGGGTCGTGGCAGAGGTCGTCGGCACCATCGGCGAATTCCAGTGCGGCCGAAGCATCGGTGCGCAGGTAGGCCTGCGTAGCCGGATCGACGCGCATCGGAGCGGCGGTCCAGAGTGAGGGACGGCTGAGTCGATCGCTGAAATTTTAGCCTTGTCATTCCTGACGGCGTAGGAGGCGACCGCCATGCCACTCATCGTCAAGGTGAGTGCAAGTACGATCTGGAGACCGAGATCTGCGGCTTCGCGAAAGGAGATGAACATAGCGGCCTCATGCCACGGTTTTTTAGTATCTCCGCATGCAAGTAGGACATGTGCTGGCGCCGATCCAGCGACATCGCCCGTTAAGGTTTACGCATAACCATGCCGGGCACGCCGCAGAGCTTGAATGCAGGTTTTCTGCAAATTTCGGAACAATGATTCCATCAGGCAGTTACCCCAGGGTCATCCAAGATGAAAATCCAAGGAGGATATCGTATGTCTAGATCCCTTATTGCCGCTTCGCTGCTCGCGATCGGCATGGCGTCGTCGGCTTTTGCCCAGTCTAACCCGAGTCCGATCGGGCCAACGAATGGCGGCTCGACCGATCCCGGTTCCGGCACCTATTCATCCGATTACACCAACGATGACAACGGCATTCGTCCGGTACCCGTCTCGCCGGTCGATCCGACGACGACACAGAGCATCGGCCGACCGCAGACGATGGAATGCCCCGGCATGCCGCAACAGATGTCCGGCGTCGACACGCGCGGCGGTCAGAGCGGCGCATCGATCAGCGAAGCCTGCCGCGAATACGACAACTAAGCTACAGACTCCCGCTTTCAGAAAAAGGCCGGTTCACACCGGCCTTTTTCATGCCGCCGACAGCCGTGAAAGCTTTTTTCCACCGGATGAAACTTTTGATCCGGGCGTTCCGTACTCCGGAGCAGACTGCAAACAACACAAGTGGGGAACGGCTTTGGCGCCGCGGCATGACCGGCTATCCGATCGTCGATGCCGGCATGCGCCAGTTCTGGCGCCAACCTATCCAAAACCGATCGTCGATCACGCGAACGCCCGCCGGGCGCTCGCCGCTTACAGCGCCACAAAAGGGCGCGCGCTACGTCAGGCGTCCGGGGCCTCCGCCAGAAGTCAGCATCCGGCAACCCGCCCGCTTGCGGACGCGGCGGAATGACATTAGCCTTCAATGTAATGGCCGGGGGCCGGTCGAGCGCATCGTCACGAATGTATCGCCGTCCCTAACCGGCAAAAAAATGCTGGAGGAGGAGAGATGAGCAAGGCGCAGGACTGGAATCTGCTGGCCCGTGACGCGGTGACGCTGACGGGGGAAAACATATCTCGTCTGGCGAAGGGGCTGCCCTTCAAGGCGAAGCTGGCGTTGCGCGGACTTCTGCGCATGCAGCACGGTTCGCTTGCCGTCACCCTCCCCGACGGCCGCAGGCTGCTGATCGAAGGCAAGCAGCCCGGGCCGAAGGCGGCGCTCAGCCTCAACAATTGGAACCTTGCCTATCGAGCGCTGACAAGCGGCACGATCGGGGTCGCGGAAACCTATATGGACGGCGATTGGGACAGCCCCGACATCACCGCCTTTCTCGAACTCTTCCTCGTCAACGGCGAGGCCGCGCACAGCTATGCGCATGGCAAGGGCGGCGTCGGCCGCCTCTTCGAGCGCGTCCGCCATTGGATGAACGCCAATACCAAGACGGGCTCGAAGCGCAACATCTCAGCCCATTACGATCTCGGCAACGATTTCTACAGAGAATGGCTCGATCCGAGTATGACCTATTCCTCGGCGCTCTATTCCACAGGCGCCAACGATCTGCAATCGGCCCAGAACGCCAAATACCGGGCTCTTGCCGAGGCGACCGGCATCGGGCCCGGCGATCATGTGCTGGAGATCGGTAGCGGCTGGGGCGGTTTTGCCGAATTTGCCGCAAGCGAGCTGAACTGCAAGGTCACGGGGCTGACGATCAGCCGCGAGCAGCTCGCCTTTGCCGAGGAGCGCATTCGCAAGGCCGGCCTCGATGACCGCGTGGAATTCCGCTTCCAGGACTACCGCGATGAAGCAGGGCTCTACGACCGGATCGTCTCGATCGAGATGTTCGAAGCGGTCGGCGAGAAATACTGGCCGTCCTATTTCTCCAAGCTCAGGCAATGTCTGAAGCCGGGCGGCAAGGCTGGCCTGCAGATCATCACCATCCGGCCGGAATCCTTCGACCAGTATCGCAGCAACCCCGACTTCATCCAGAAATATGTCTTTCCCGGCGGCATGCTGCCGACGCGCAACCATCTGGCCGAGCTTGCCGGCAAGGTCGATCTGTCGCTGGTCAAGGACTTCGGCTTCGGGCTCGACTACGCCCGCACGCTTGCCGAATGGCGCGAGCGTTTCTGGTCGGTCTGGGAACGCATCCGCCCGATGGGCTTCGACGGGCGTTTCAAGCGGCTCTGGGAATTCTATCTGTTCTATTGCGAGGCCGGCTTCCGTGCCCGCAATATCGATGTGCGCCAGGTCGTGTTCTCGCGCCGTTGATCATTCCGCCGCATGCGGTGTCACTGGATGGCGACCAGCCGATGGCGGCCGGTCCCGCCAGCCGGTCACGCGGTTCACCAGCGTGAAATAAACGCTGTAGGGGAGCAGGCGCGCGAGCTTCAGCATAGCGGTGAAGCGCTTCGGGAAGGTGATCTCGAAGGCCTGCGATTTCAACCCGGCGGCAATCTCCCGGGCCGCCTCCTCGACCGATACCAGAGCCGGCATCGGAAAGGCATTCTTCCTCGTCGCCGGCGTGTCGACGAAGCCCGGGCTGACGAGCTGGATGCGGATGCCCATCTTGTCGAGATCGAATTTCAGGCTTTCAGCCATATTGATCAGCGCTGCCTTGGTGGCGCCATAGGCAGCTCCCGTCGGCAGGCCGCCGTAGCCGGTGACGGAGGAAACGATGGCGATCTGCCCCTGCCCTTTCGCCTTCATATGGCGGATCGCCGGCAGCAGACAGTTAACGACGCCGGAGAGGTTGACGGCGAAGCTCTTCTCGAAATTGGCGCGTTTCAGATCCTCGGCATGAACAGGCAGGTTGACGCCGGCATTGAGGATCGCCATGGCGAGCGTGCCGTGCTCATATTCGATGGAGGCGATGACATGTTCCATGTCCTCGGCATTGGTGACGTCGCCGTCGAGCACAATGATACTGCCCGAGAGGCCATTGGCTTCGGCTTGCAGTTCGACCAGCTTTTCATGGCTTCTGGCCGTGACGGCGACCTTGTATCCTTCGCCGGCGAGCCTCAGTGCAAGCGCCCGGCCGATGCCTGAACTCGCGCCCGAAATCCAGACGATTCCATGTTCGGGATGGGCAATGAAATCACGCATGACATGTTCCTCCGGGCTGCCTGATCAATGCGAAAACAGGTCCGGAAGTTCCTCAACCCCTCCGGATTTACGGCTCTATCACACTATTGTGGCTGCTTTCAGCCGATCAGGTCGCCGATCATCTGGCGGAAGGATCCGGTGAGCTTGACCAATCCGTCCGAGACGGCAAAGGCGATGCACGGCCTGTCCTTTTCGGCGACCGGCCGGTGGTCGACCGTCTCGTCGGCGATGGAGATATCACCGGGACCGAAACGACCGCGTTCATCGTTGAAGGCGCCGTCGAGAATGAGAATCAGCTCCATGCCTTTATGGGTGTGCGCCGGCAAGGCGCGGCCCGGCCGGATCCACATCAGGCTGACCTCGCAGCCATCCATGTCGAGCGAATATTCCTTGAAACCGGGCAACCGCCGGCGCCAGGGCACATCCTCGGCCTCGAAGCCCAAGAGGGCGCGCAACGCTTGCGGAAATAGCGCGTTTTCCGATCGCGCGACCGTCTTTGGCGCTGGGACGGGAGACGCAGAGGAAAAGATCGCCGCAAGTCGCCCGTCGCGATCGGCAATAGCGACTTCAGGCGCGTTTTCCAGAGCTTCGCCTGCCAGCAGCTCGAGGCTGTTCACCAGGCTGCGATTATCCGGTTTCATTTCAAGATGAGACTGGACCAGCACACGCGCCGGCTCGGGCAAGGAGCCGGCAACATAATGCGCCATCAATGCATCGATCGTGTCGATCTGCTCGTGAACCATGTTTGTTTCGGTCACGCCCTGTTGCCGCGTTCCGTTTTCGCTTTGTCGTCATCCGTACGGGGAAAGTCAATCTTCGGATCACCCCTCACACGGCGGGATTGCGGGCCATGCATCATTTCGGAGGAGGAAAGCCAAATTTTATCGCGGCCGACAGAGGTGTGGAATAGCTTTTCTTGCCAACTCAGCCTTGTGAAGGGAAAAGACCGTTCCTAAAGTAAGAGTTCGAATAGAGGCAGATTCCATGACCTTCCACCCCTCCGTCCTCGACGCCATCGGCAACACGCCCCTGATCAAACTCAAGGGCGCCTCAGAGGTGACCGGCTGCACCATTCTCGGCAAGGCGGAGTTCCTGAACCCCGGCCAGTCGGTCAAGGATCGCGCCGCGCTCTACATCATCCGCGACGCAGAGCGGAAGGGATTGCTTCGTCCGGGCGGCGTCATCGTCGAGGGAACGGCCGGCAATACCGGCATCGGGCTGACGCTGGTCGCCAAGGCGCTCGGTTATCGCACCGTCATCGTCATCCCGGAAACGCAGAGCCAGGAAAAGAAGGACGCGCTGAAGCTGCTCGGCGCCGAACTCGTCGAAGTGCCCGCCGTTCCCTATAAGAACCCGAACAATTACGTGAAGGTATCCGGGCGGCTGGCAGAGCAGCTGGCGAAGACCGAGCCGAACGGGGCGATCTGGGCAAACCAGTTCGACAACGTCGCTAACCGCCAGGCGCATGTCGAAACGACGGCAAAAGAAATCTGGAAAGACACCGACGGCAAGGTCGACGGGTTTATCTGCTCGGTCGGCTCCGGCGGCACGCTGGCAGGTGTCGCCGCCGGCCTCAAGGCTTTCAAGGCAGACGTCAAGATCGGCATCGCCGATCCCGATGGCGCCGCACTCTATGAATTCTACCAGAACGGCGCGCTGAAATCCGAGGGATCCTCGATCACCGAGGGCATCGGCCAAGGCCGCATCACCGCCAATCTCGAGGGTTTCACACCTGACTATGCCTATCGGATCCCGGATGCCGAAGCGCTTCCTTATCTCTTCGACCTCGTCGAGAACGAGGGCCTCTGCCTCGGCGGATCGACGGCGATCAACATTGCCGGCGCGGTCAACCTCGCCCGGGATCTCGGACCTGGTCACACGGTGGTGACGATCCTCTGCGATTACGGCAACCGCTATCAGTCAAAACTCTTCAACCCGGATTTCCTGACCTCGAAGGGACTGCCCGTTCCGGGCTGGATGGCCAAGTCGCCCGATATCCACGTTCCCTACGAGCCCGTGTGAGACCTCATGCCCGTCAGTGCCCTCTATCGTGACGACTTCTATCTCTCGACCTGCGAGGCGGTCGTCACCGCCGTTCATGAAGACGGGGGCATCGAACTGGACCAGACCTGCTTCTATGCGACATCAGGCGGCCAGCCCGGCGACACCGGCGAGCTCGAGCGCGCCGACGGCAGCAAGATCGCGCTCGGCCAGACGAAGCATGGTCCAAGCAAAGATGTCATTATCCACGTGCCGCTCGAAGGTGCGCCGCGGCCCGTGGTCGGCGAGATGCTGGTGCTGCATGTCGACTGGCCGCGCCGCTACAGGCTGATGCGCATGCACACGGCCTGCCACTTGCTTTCCGTCGTCTGCTCCTATCCGATCACCGGCGCTGCCGTCGGAGAGGAGGAAAGTCGCGTCGACTTCGACATGGCCGAAACGATCGACAAGGACGAGGTGACGGCCAAGCTGATGGAACTGGTCGAGCAGAACCATCCGGTCACTCTGCAATGGATCACCGACGAGGAGCTTGTGGCCAATCCCGACATCGTCAAATCGAAGAACGTGCGCCCGCCGATCGGGCTCGGGCGCGTCAGCCTCGTCTGCATCGGCGAGAACTCCTCGATTGACAGCCAACCCTGCGGTGGCACACATGTTTCCGAGACTCAGGAAGTCGGCCGGATCCATATCGCCAAGATCGAGAAGAAGGGCAAAGAGAACCGGCGCTTCCGCATCCGCTTCGGCACGCCCGGCGACGAAGCCTGACCATCAAGGGAGACCATCATGAGTGAGACCAAGAGCCGTTTCGTCGTTTCGGCCGACTGGCTGCAGTCCGAGCTCGGGAAAGCTGATCTGCGGGTGCTGGACGCTTCCTTCTATCTGCCGGCGCAGAAGCGCGATGCCGATGCCGAATATGCGGCCGGCCATATTCCCGGCGCCATCCGCTTCGACCAGGACAAGGTCGCCGACCATTCGACGTCGCTGCCGCACGCGATCCCCTCGCCCGAATATTTCGCCGCTGAAGTCGGCCGGCTCGGCATCAGCGAGAATGATCGGATCGTCGTCTATGACGGTATCGGCCTGTTCGCCTCGCCGCGCGTCTGGTGGCTGTTCCGGGTGATGGGCGCGAAAAACGTCTTCGTGCTCGACGGCGGTCTCGACGGCTGGAAGGCCGAGGGCCGTCCACTTGAAACCGAAACACCCAATCCTGTGCCGGCGACCTTTACGCCTGACTTCGACGAAAGCCGCGTGGTGACGTTCGATACGATGCGCGATATCGTCTCCAGTGGCGCGATGCAGATCGCCGATGCCCGCAGCGCCGGCCGCTTCGCCGCCGTCGAACCTGAACCGCGTGCCGGCATGCGTTCCGGCCATATGCCCGGCGCCCGCAGCCTGCCCTCCGGCGTCTTCGCCAGCCAGGGCCGTTTCAAATCGCTGCCCGAACTCAGGCAGACGATCGAGGATGCAGGCATTGATCTTTCAAAGCCTGTCGTCACCTCCTGCGGCTCGGGAATCACCGCCGCGATCATCACGCTGGCGTTGGAATCGCTCGGCCATCACGACAACAAGCTTTATGACGGCTCGTGGAGCGAATGGGGCAGCCGTGACGATACGCCCATCGTCGCCGGTCCGCCGACGCCGGTCAAAGTCTGATCGCCATGGGAAAGGCACCCGCTTCGCTGAAAGCTCACATCACCCGGCTCGAAATGACGGCGCCGCCGAAGGCGAGCATGCCGGTGCCCGTCAACATCCAGACGGCGATCATGCGCGCTCCCGAGATCCCATTGCCCTTCTACCGCTATCTCTACCGGCAGGTGGGCGCGCGCTGGCAATGGGTGGATCGGCTGCGCATGAGCGACGAGCAGCTTGCCGAGACGCTGAACGACAAGCGTAACAATATCAGCGTTCTCTACGTGAACGGCGCGCCCGCCGGCTTCTACGAATATTTCTGCGAAGACGAGGATATGATCGAGCTCAGCCATTTCGGCCTGATCGAACATGCACTCGGTCTCGGCATCGGCAAATGGTTCCTGCTGCAGGCGCTCTATGCCATCTGGTCGCTCAATCCCAAGCGGGTTACCACCACCACCAACAACCTCGACCATCCGCGTGCGCTGCAGCTCTACCAGATGTACGGCTTCTCCCCGGTTTCGACAGGCACCGGCATCGTCCGGCCGCTCAGTGACAAGGAACTTCTGGAGCTTGCGCGGAAAAGCTGACGGATGCCTTCCTGACGTAAGCAGAGCTGATTAACGCTGCGTCAGGCTGTTCGGGCGGCGCGGATCGTTGCGGCGCTCAAAATCGAGCGTGCGGCCCGACTGCTCCTTCAGTTCCGCCACTTCCCGCCGCAGGGCTCTCAGCTCTTCCAGTATTTCTGCATTCTGTTGCGCCAGCAGCGCGAGATCGACATCGGGCATCGGCTTCTCCTTTTCGTCATGCAGTTTTGCGGAATTCGATAGCAAATGCCATTCACGCTGAGCGGAAATCACTTGACGCGCGGGGGACTGTCGCCGCACCGGCGGCCGGTGATCAGCCATGCGCGCGAATCGAATTGAATTCCGTGGGGTGTCTGGTGCTCCTCCAGCATGTCGAGCAGCCGCGCCCGTATTTCGGCTGTCGTGGCGGGACGATCGAGGGCGTTCTTCACATTTTCAAATGTCTGAATCGTCGCCAATGCAATCTCGGGATCCTGACCGTAGAACACAGGCTCGTTGATTTCACGAAACTCGATGGCAGTGAACCCTGCCGTTTCGAGCAGTCCAGACGTTACCGAGGGTTCGCTCAGCGAAAAGGCTTTGCTGGCCGCAACCGGACCGGTTGAATCCGGATCAAGCGCCTTATGTATAGCGGTCGCCCACTCATTGTGGTCTCTGCCCTGCCAGACCATGAAAATGAAACGCCCACCCGGGCGTACGGCGTTGGCGATGTTGGCGAAAGCCACCGCCGGATCGGCGAAGAACATGACGCCAAATCGACTGATGCAAAGGTCGAATTCCCCTTTTGCGAAGACATGGTTCTGTGCGTCCGCCAGTTCGAACGTCGCATTCGGTAATCCCTCCTCGGCGCTGCGCCGACGGGCAATCTCCAGCATCGTGGCGGACAGGTCTATCCCGTGCGCCCGTCCTGCTTCCGCAGCGCGAGCGGCGTCACGTGTGGTTTGTCCGGCGCCGCAGCCGATATCGAGCACACGATCAGACCGCCCGACCGCGGCGGCGACCCGAAAATGCGCGTTGTGAAGAGCAAGCTCGGCATCATAGAAGTCCGCGAAGTTCAATGCTGCTTCCTCGGCCACCATTTGTCCCTCCAAACCGAAATTCGTGAGGCCGCCAGCCAGCGCACCCTCTCAAAACCGAGCAGCGGCCCGATCCTGTGCCACCCGATCGTGTACCACGGTATGAAGACGCCATACATACCCGGCGGCGACGGTAGACACGATCGAGCCGACAACAGTCCACCGCGAGAAGAAAGCTGGTCCATGACAGACATCGACCCGCTTGGGGACGACCCGTGGTGACCGCACTCCCGCAGTGTCTGAGGTTACGCGGAGGGTGGAAGCGTGCGCTTTGAGGACGAAGCATATTCCGCGTTTCTCTCGATCGCCCAATTGCCTGCGGCGCGCAAGAATCGGGTGGCTTGCACACTCGTCCGGGTGCATTTCATGGCAATCACAAAGGAGATCTGCCATGACCGCCATTCGTTTTGTCGCCATGCCGACGATCGACGCCGAACTCCTCTGGAACGGCGGCAGCGACGCTTATGACAGGCTGCCCGAGACGATCGTTTCCGATGGTCCCGGTCATCCCTGCCGCCATTGCCTCGAAAATATCGATGCGGGCGAGGCGTTGCTGGTCTTCGCCTACCGGCCCTTCCCCGAGCTGCAGCCCTATGCCGAAACCGGCCCGGTCTTCCTGCACAAGCAACCTTGTGCACGCTATGCCGCCGAAGAGATCATGCCGCCGGTGCTGACGACGAGCCGTGACTTCATCGTCCGCGGCTATAACGAAAATGACCGCATCGTCTACGGCACCGGCGCGGTGACTGCTGTCGGCGATATTCCGGCCTATAGCGAAGAGCTGCTGGGACGATCTGATATCGCCTATGTGCATGTGCGCTCGGCGCGCAACAACTGCTTCCAATGCCGGATCGACAAGGTAAAGGCGCCGGCCTTTGTGGAGACCGGCCCTTCTATCTGACCTATAGTCAGGTCTCTCACGCTACGTTCAGCACGCTCTCCGGCGCGAAAGCCTCGTAGCCCAGCGCGTCGGCGACCGGCTTGCTGGTGATGCGGCCCTTGTGGACGTTGAGGCCGTTCCTCAGATGCTTGTCTTCGGCGATAGCGCGCAGGCCGCGATCGGCAAGCGCCAGGCCATGAACCAATGTGGCATTGTTCAGCGCGTGCGCCGAGGTGACTGGCACGGCGCCCGGCATGTTGGCAACGCAATAATGCACGACGCCGTCGACTTCATAGGTCGGATCGGAATGGGTCGTCGCGTGCGAGGTCTCGAAGCAGCCGCCCTGGTCGATGGCGACGTCGACGATGACGGAGCCCTTCTTCATGCCGGACAGCATCTCGTGTGTGACCAGCTTCGGAGCGGCAGCGCCCGGGATCAGCACGGCGCCGATAATGAGATCGGCCGAGAAGACTTCCTCCTCCAGCGCCTGGATGCTGGAATAACGCGTGTGGATGCGGCCTGCGAAGATATCGTCGAGCTGGCGCAGTCGCGGCAGCGACTTGTCGAGGATGCTGACATCGGCGCCAAGGCCGGCAGCCATCCTGGCCGCATGCAGGCCGACGACGCCGCCGCCGATGACCGCGACCTTGGCCGGCAACACGCCGGGCACGCCGCCGAGCAGGACGCCGAGGCCGCCATTGGCCTTCTGCAGGGCGGTCGCTCCAGCCTGGATCGACAGGCGTCCGGCGACCTCCGACATCGGCGCCAGCAGCGGCAGGCCGCCACGCTCGTCGGTTACCGTCTCATAGGCGATCGCGGTGACGCCCGAGGCGATGAGACCCTTGGTCTGTTCGGGATCCGGCGCCAGATGGAGGTAGGTGTAGAGAAGCTGACCGTCGCGGAGTTGCGTCCATTCGGCGGGCTGCGGCTCCTTCACCTTGACGATCATGTCGCACTTTTCGAAGATATCCTTGGCGGAGGCGGCGATCTTGGCGCCGGCCGCGGCATAGGCGGCATCATCAGCGCCGATGCCGACGCCCGCCTTGGTTTCCACCCAGACCTCGTGGCCATGGGCAACATATTCGCGCACCGAAGCCGGCGTCAGGCCGACGCGATATTCATGATTCTTGATTTCCTTCGGGCAACCGACACGCATGCGCGTTCCTCTCATTTTATCTCCGCGGCCGCGGATTTTTTCAGATGATGAATCCAACCATCAAGGCAGTGAAATGTCCTTGCAAAGACGATTTGCGAAGACGCGATTTTTCGGCGATTATTGCGCCTCTCCTATCTTTCTTCGAAGGTTCTTCGAATGGCCGATCTCGATACCATCGATCTTGCGATTCTCCGGGCATTGCAGGCAAACGCCCGCATCACCAATGCCGAGCTTGCCGAAAGAATCGGATTGTCGCCTTCGGCCTGTTCGCGCCGGCTCGACATCTTGGAAAGAAGCGGGGTCATCGGCGGCTACCATGCGCGGCTTTCACACAAGGCACTCGACTACAAGATGATCGCCATCGTGCATATCTCGCTCTCCGGCCAATTCGCCAAGACGCTGGCGGAATTCGAGGCAGCGGTGAAGCTCTGCCCGAACGTGCTCGTCTGCTACCTGATGTCGGGCGAATACGACTATATCCTCAGGGTCGCAGCCCGCGACCTCGAGGACTATGAGCGCATCCACCGCGACTGGCTGTCGGCCCTGCCCCACGTCGTCAAGATCAATTCGAGCTTCGCGCTCAGAGAAATCATCGACAAGCCGAATGTCGGCCTTTGAGGCCTTGCATCTTTGCCGAAAGCCTGCCCAGACTTTTGGTGCGCGCAGGCGTTTTCCCACTCACTGGCAAATCATGACATCGAAGACCCAAGGCTATATTTTCGCGCTGCTGGCGATCACCATCTTCTCCCTGCAGGATGCCATCTCGAAACATCTGGCGACGGCCTATCCGCCAATCTTCGTGACGATGATCCGCTACTGGGCCTTTGCGCTTTTCACGATCATCCTCGCTTCGAAGATGCGCGGCGGCATCAAGGCGACCGCCCGCACCAAACGCCCCCTCCTGCAGGTGACCCGCGGCGTGCTGCTTGCCGTCCAGGTGGTACTGGCCATCACCTGCTTTGCGATGATCGGCCTTGCCCGTTCACAGGCGATCTTTTCCGCGACGCCGATCCTGATCGCGCTGCTGGCGATGCCGATCCTCGGCGAGAGGGTCGGGTGGCGGCGGTGGGCAGCGATCGGCGCCGGGCTTTTCGGGGTGCTGCTGATCCTGGAGCCGGAAGGCGAATTTTTCGACGTGAAGCTGCTTCTCGCCGTCATTTCCTGCTTCAACTTCGCCTTCTACGTCATCGCGACCCGTCTGGTCAGCCGCGACGATGCGTCGATGACCAGCTTCTTCTATACCGGCGTCGTCGGCGGCGTCACGATGACGCTCATCGGACCGTTCTACTGGAGCTGGATGTCGCCGGGTGACTGGGGCTGGATGGCGCTCGTCTGCGTCACCAGCATTTCCAGCCATTATTTCCTGATCCGCGCCTATGATGTTCTCGATGCCGCCGCCGTCCAGCCGCTGACCTATCTGTCACTTGTCTACGCCTCGGTCATCGGCATGGCGGTCTATGACGAAACGCTCAGTCTCAACACGATCATCGGTTCGATCATCGTGGTTGCCGCCGGCATTTTCACGGTCTGGCGCGAGCATGTGGTCGGAAGCAGGGCCACTGCTGCCAATTGATGTTTCACTGCAATTTTAGCCAAGCCCCTAAAACCATTTCAATTTTCCGGCGCTATGCTCCCTCGCTATACCAAGGGAGACAGTATGACCCGCAACTTGAAAATCACGGCCCGGAAGACTGATCGGAAAAACTGCCGCATTTTCGGCCTTGTCAAATACCTGAACAGCCAGGTGGATGCCCGCATCCTCGACCTATCGCCGACCGGTGCCGCCCTGGAGATGAAGGGGCCGCTCCATGCCGCTTCCGGCAGCAAGGTGCGCATCGAGGCCGAAAACCTCGGGCTGCTCGAAGGCATCATCCGCTGGAAGCACAATGGCCGCGTCGGCATCCAGTTCGACGTGAATTCGAATGCGCGGGCGCAGATTTCCTCCTATTTCCGCTTTTTCCATAAGGAGATGCGGCCGGTGCTGGCAGTACGCCAGCTGGCCAAAGCCAGCACCAATAGCGACCGGATGCCTCATTTGGCAACGTCGACGCTGAAATCGTAAGGCTGCACTGCCTTGGCGCCGAATGAACGGCTGAGATCGTTCCAGTAGCGGCGGTTGACGTTGACGTCGAGGGTGACCGAACCTTGCGTCTGCGGCAGCCTGGCGCCGAGGTTCCTGACGTCGACGGTGGCGGTATTGGCGTTGGCGCCGGACAGCAGGATCGTTTCCGTGCCGAGCGGCACGTTGACCGCGCCAGGCGCCTGGCTGCTGGAGAGCGGCTCGCTTGATATTATCTGGCCGTCTCCGCCGAGGAACTTGATATCGCAGGTCTGGCATTCGCCCTGCGTCCAGCCGGGATTGACCTTCAATTCGACCCGCGGCGGCAGGGAGCGAGTGCCGTCCTGAGCATGGGCGACGCCGACGATGCCGAACAAGCTGGCGGCCGAGCTGACTTCGATCGGCCGCGGGTTGGCTGCACTCCCCTGTGCAGCGGCCATGATGAGAGCCGGCGCGCCGATGCCAAGAAGAAGCGCCTTCTGCAACTGCTGTTCGCGATAGATCAGCGCGATAGCACCGCCGATAATGAAGAAGACGACGATGGCGGCAAGCGCGCAGGCAACTGAGATCCAAGGGTTTGCCGTCGTCGTCAGCCATTTCTCGACATCGCCGCTGTAGAGCGCCTGCGCCTTGTCGACCAGACTGGGTGCGATGCCTCCGAAACCTCCGACCAAAGCGATAACGACCTTGTTCATAATCCCATCTCCCCAATGGTTCCAGCCGCCGCCACTGTACCATAAATTGTATTTCACGACCATGCCGCTCTCCCGCTGGATTGTTTTGACGTCCTGTCATTTTCGCAGTGTACTCCTCGTCAAATCGTCCTAATTCTGACGGGCCGGACGATGCATGATCTTTGAAGGAGAGTTTCCATGTCTTCCATTTTCGATGTTGGTGTAATGAGCCGCCGTTCCCTGCTCGGCGGCCTTGCCGCCACTTCCGCCCTGGTGCTGCTGCACCCTTTCAGCGCCCGCGCCAACGCCAATCAGGCGCATCTCAGGCTGATGGAAACGACCGACATTCACGTCAACGTCTTCCCCTATGACTATTATGCCGACAAGCCGAACGACACGATGGGCCTGTCGCGCACCGGGACGATTATCGACGCGATCCGCACAGAGGCCGTCAACTCGCTGCTGATCGACAATGGCGATGTGCTGCAGGGCAATCCGATGGGCGATTACATGGCCTATCAGCACGGCATGAAGGACGGCGACGTCCATCCGGTGATCAAGGCGATGAACACGCTCGGCTATACGGTCGGCACGCTCGGCAATCACGAGTTCAACTACGGCCTCGACTTCATGTTCAAGGTCCTGGCAGGCGCAAACTTCCCCTTCGTCTGCGCCAACCTGACCAAGGGCCAGCTCGCCTCGGACCCGAAGCAGGACGATCTCTTCTTCAAGCCCTACATCATCGTCGAAAAGCAGATCAAGGACGGCGCCGGCAATGAGAGCCCCGTCAAGATCGGCTTCATCGGCTTCGTGCCGCCGCAGATCATGCTCTGGGACATCAAGAACCTCGAAGGCAAGGCGCAGACGCGCGACATCGTCGAGGCCGCCAAGGCCTGGGTTCCCGCCATGAAGGAAGCCGGCGCCGATATCATCATTGCGCTCTCGCATTCCGGCATCGATGGCAGCGTACCCTCCGAAAAGATGGAAAACGCCTCGCTGTATCTCGCCGCCGTCGACGGGATCGACGCGATCTTCACCGGCCACCAGCACCTCGTCTTCCCCGGCCCGAAGAGCTGGGACGGTGTGGCCAATGCCGACCCCGTCAAGGGCACGCTGCATGGCAAGCCCGCCGTGATGGCGGGCTTCTGGGGCTCACATCTCGGCCTTATCGACCTGCTGCTCGAAAAGGACGGCAATAGCTGGAAGATCGTCGATTTCACCTCGGAAGCACGGCCGATCTTCCATCGCGACGACAAGAAGAAAGTGGTTGCCGACTACGCCGACAAGAAGGAAGTGGTCGAGGCCGCCAAGGCCGAGCACGAGGCGACGCTTGCCTATGTCCGCACCCCGGTCGGCAAGACCTCCGCACCGCTCTACTCCTACTTCGCGCTGGTTGCCGACGATCCCTCGGTGCAGGTCGTCAGCCAAGCCCAGACCTGGTACATCAAGCAGATGCTCGCCGACACCGAGTTCAAGGACCTGCCGGTGCTTTCGGCGGCGGCCCCCTTCAAGGCCGGCGGTCGCGGCGGCGCCGACTACTATACCGATGTTCCGGCCGGCGATATCGCCATCAAGAACGTCGCCGACCTCTATCTCTACCCGAACACGGTGCAGGCCGTTGCCATCACCGGCGCCCAGGTGAAGAACTGGCTCGAAATGTCGGCCGGCATGTTCAATCACATCGAGGCCGGCTCGAAGGATGCAGCGCTGCTCAACAATGACTTTCCGTCCTACAATTTCGACGTGATCGACGGCGTCACCTACCAGATCGACCTGTCGCAGCCGCCGAAATATGATTCATCCGGCAAGCCGATCCATCCGGACGCCAACCGCATCCAGAACCTCGCCTTCAACGGCAAGCCGATCGATCCGGCTCAGAAGTTCGTCGTCGTCTCGAACAACTACCGCGCCGGCGGCGGCGGCAATTTCCCTGAGATCACCGCGGACAAGGTGATCTTCCAGGCGCCGGATACCAACCGCGACGTCATCGTCCGCTATATCCATGATCAGGGCACGATCAATCCGTCTGCCGACGCCAACTGGACCTTCAAGCCGCTCCCCGGCACGACCGCGACCTTCGAAAGCGGCCCGAAGGCGAAACAGTTCCTCGCCGAGCTCAAGAGCGTCAAGATCGAGGATGCCGGCGAAGGGGCAGACGGGTTCTCGAAGTTCAGGCTTGTTCTTTAGGCCGAGGACAATATCAGCGAAGGCGCGGCACTCGCGCCTTCGTCATTCGGCCGCAAGCGGCGTACCAGCTTCCTGCAGTTCCGCTATCTGAGCATGGAAATCGACTTGGCTCGGGCAGGCGGAAAGCCGCGTGCGGAACGCGTCGATCATCCAGGTGGCGGCAGGTCCGGGCGGGTTAGCGAGCTGACGGACCGAATATATGGGATACTCTCCCTGTTCATAGGCATCCAGATCGAGATGGACGAGCCTGCCGCTCGTCAGATCGTCATGAATCACGGAAGCCGGAAGGCCGCCCCAGCCAAGGCCGGCCCTGATGAGCTGGTGCTTCGTTGCAATATCGCTGACGCGCCATGTCTTGTAGGAGAGAACGTTGAAATCGCGCCCCTTCGTCCGTCCCGATGCATCGGTGACGACGAGTTGCACTTCCTCGCGGACGTCGCCGAGCGTCAGTGGCCGGCCGATCCCGGCAAGCGGGTGGTTGCGCGCGGCAACGGGCAACATGAAGGAATGACCGATCCGCTCCGTGACGATCGAATCGTCCTGCTTGACGACCGCGCCGCCAATCCCGATCGTCGCCTTGCCGCTGAGGACGAGATCCATGACCATTCCGAGCTCACCGACATTGAGGCTTAACGAAACGGATGGAAACATCTCCCGGAATTCGCGGAGGACGTCCACCAGGGCTCGCGAAGGCACCATAACGCTGATGGCGACGGAAACCTCCGCTTCGAGCCCTTCTCTCAGGCTCTTGACGCGCGCCCGCATAACCTGCAGGTCGCCCAGAATGCGCCGCGCATCCTCCAGCATCGCCTTGCCCGCCTCCGTCAGCTTCGGCTGACGCGCGCCGGAACGCTCGAAAAGCGGGACTTCGAGCTGCGCCTCCAGATTGGCGATCGTATAGCTGACGACCGACTGCGCCCGGTTCAGCGCCCGCGAAGCGGCCGAGAAGCTACCGGTCTCGGCAACGGTCAGAAACACCTGCAATTGGTCCAGAGTGGGGTTTGGCAGCATCTTCTATCCATTCCATCGATAGTTTCGATCTACATTATCACCGTTTTTTCGATAGCAGGCCAGACCTATTTTCCTCATCGAGACTGCGGCTCACCTCCCAGCAACGGGCCGTCAAATTCCATTCGAAAGGAAATGCACCATGTCGTCCATCCTGCTTCTGACGTCCAGCCCGCGTGCCGAATCGCTCTCGACGCCGATCGCCGTCGATCTCGCCGAAAAGCTGAAGAGCCAGAATCCAGGCAGCGTCGTCATTCGCCGCGACCTTGCCACCAACCCGCTGCCGCATATCGATGACCTCTTCACCGGCGCGATCCGCAAGCCGCCCGAGGCCCGCACAGCTGAGGAAACCGTGGCCGTCAAGACCTCCGACGAGCTTGTCAACGAACTGCTCGCCGCCGACACGATCGTCATCAGCACCGGCCTCATCAACTTCAACATCTATTCGTCGCTGAAGACCTGGATCGACAACGTTGCCCGCGCCGGCCTGACCTTCAAGTACACGGAAAGCGGCCCGGTTGGCCTCGCAACCGGCAAGAAGGTCTATGTGGTGCTCGCCTCGGGTGGCGTCTACTCGCAGGGACCGGCCGCCCCCTTGAACCATGCCGTGCCGTATCTGAAGTCGGTTCTCGGCTTCCTCGGCATCAGCGATATCGAGACCATCTATGTCGAAGGCCTGGCCTTCGGTCCGGAAGCTGCCGAAAAGGCGATCGACGCCGCCAAGTCACGCGTCCAGGAAATCGCACTGGCGGCCTGATCAGCTCCCAAATGCTTCACGGACGGCCGGCGTTTGCCGGCCGTTTTTCATTTGTCGATATCGGCGACAAAATCCCGGACCGTCGCCAGGATTTCGGCCGAGAGTTCTTCATCGGACGAAATCCTGGCAAGGCCGACGCCGCCGGCCATCATCGCGAAGGCCATGATCGCCTTGCGCCGCCGTTCGCTATCGTCCGTTCCCGCAGCCTTGCTCGCCAGTGACGCGAAATTGCGCCTGAGCCCGTCCGTGGCGATCCCCCGCGCCTTCTCGCCGCTGCGGGATATATCGGAGGTCAGCGCGGCAAAAGGGCAGCCCTCACCGGGATTGTCGCGATGATAGGCGCTCACATAACGATCGGCGACTTCGGCAGCCGTCATCTCCGCCGGGTTCACCCCCTCGGCCTCCAGCTTGCGTCCCCATGAATCGAAAGCGGACTGGATCGCCTCGGCGACCAGATCGTCACGGGAGGCGAAATGCTTGTAGAAGCCGCCGACGGTCAGTCCGGCTTCCTTCATCAGATCGGCGACGCCAATACCGTCGAGCCCCTCCTCGCGCAGCCGCTTCGACGCGGTCTCGACAATCTTCTCGTGCGTCTTCTGTTTCTCCAACTGCGAACGCCCCATCGGACATCTCCCCGGCACCAATCGAATGAGCATGATGTCGGCCGAAAACCGCTTACACTTTTCGGTATCATGCTCCTCTTGACTCATGTAGATTATCATCATAATCCTTGTGGATAACGATCATAATCTAGATCGTAGCCAATTCCAAGAGGAGCATGAATCATGCGTCTAAGAAACAAGGTCGCCCTGATCACCGGCGGAAACAGCGGCATCGGTCTTGCAACCGCCAGGGTCTTCATCGACGAGGGTGCCAGTGTTGTGATCACCGGCCGCAACCCGCAAACGCTCGCGGCTGCCGAAAAGGCGCTCGGGGCCGGTGTGCTGGCACTGAAGGTCGACGTCACCGATGCCGCCGCCACCGAGAAGGCGTTTGCCGAAGCCGCCGCAAAGGTCGGCAAGTTCGACATCGTCTTCGCCAATGCCGGCATCGGCGGCGCCACGCCGCTCGGCGAGACATCGCCGGAGCAGTTCAACCAGATCATCAGCACCAATCTCACGGCGGTTTTCTTCACCGTGCAATCAGCCCTGCCGCATCTCAATGACGGCGCATCGGTGATCCTCAACGGTTCCGTACATGCGGTGCTCGGCGCTCCTGGCTGGTCGGCCTATGCGGCGACCAAGGCGGCAGTCCGGGCAATGACGCGCAATATGGCATCCGAGCTCGCGCCGCGCGGCATCCGCGTCAATCAGGTAACGCCCGGCGGCACCAAGACGCCGATCTGGTCACCGATGGCCCAGACGGAAGACGCCATGTCGGCGCTCGAGGCCCGCATCGGCGGCATGAGCCCGCTCGGCCGCATGAGCGAAGCCGACGAAATCGCCAAGGCGGCGCTCTACCTGGCCTCGGATGATTCGGCCAATGTCACCGGCATCGAGATCACTGTCGACGGCGGCATGACGAGTGCCCCCTCCGGCGCCAAGATCTTCCGCGCTGCCTGAATGAGTTTCAGCTGAGTTTCACCACGCCGGAGCGGCCGACGACGCAGTTGCGGCCGCTCTTCTTGGCTGCGTAGAGCCTGCCGTCGGCAGCCGTCAGCACGGCGGTGAAATCGACGCCGTCCTCGTCGGCAGTCGCAACGCCGATGCTGACCGTGATCGGCGTGTCATCCGGCGTCTTGACGCTGGTTGCGATCGTCCAGCGCAGGCGCTCGGCAAGCAGCAGACCTTCCTCGTGATCGGTGCCTGGACAGACGGCAACGAATTCCTCGCCGCCGAAGCGGAAGACGCGATCGCTCGAGCGCAACGTCGTGCCCAATCGGGCGGCGATCGCCTTCAGCACCTCGTCGCCCTGGAGATGGCCGTAGCCGTCGTTGACATCCTTGAAGTGATCGGCGTCGATAATGAGGACGGTGGCGAATGACCCCTGCTTCAGTGCCTCGAGCAGCATCAGCGGCGCTTCCATTTCCATGCGCGTCCGATCGTAGACACCGGTGAGCATGTCGCGGCCGGTGCGCTCCAGAAGATCGTTGTAGCGCTCGCGGAACGTCAGGTCACCGAACACGTCGCTGATCGAACGTGCGGACCCGGCTGCGCCGATGCGGCGAATACGATATTCATAGAATGCGAACATCGCCGCGTAGAGGCAGACGGCAAGCATTTTCGCCTTCCATCCGCCCCAGAATGCGGCGATCGGCACATCCAGGAAGTAATGCAGCGCGGCGAAAAAGCCGATCTGGTCGAAGGTCAGCAGCACGAAGCCCGAAATCAGGAAACGCAGGACGACGCGGCGGCGGAAGAAATCGCCGAGTTTTTCGTAGAGCAGGATGATGCCGAGCGAATCGACATAGAGCAGCGCCGTGCCCCAGACCATCAGCCAGCCCATCTCCTTGAGAAAATCGACATCGGGTGTGTGGTTGGTCGATATCTGCAGCGGCTGGTGCAGTTGTAGCACCCAGGCAATACCGACGGTGAGCAGGTTGCCGAGGAAAAGACCATAGATCGGCTGGCGCACCGTCGCGGCATCTTCCTGCAGGTAAAGCATCAGGATCATCATCAGCTTGCCGGAGAAGAAGACGGATGAGCCCGGCGACACATCCCCGAACGGCAGCGAGACGTAAAAGACCGCCGCCAGATAGGTCTCCATGAAATGCATGACGCCGAGCGCCGTCAGGAAAACCCCGAGACCGAGCCGGTGACGGAAATGCAGAAGCGTCACCATCAGCACGAAGTAGGCGATGGCTTCGACGACGAAGAGAGCGAGGTTGAGTGTCTCCATCACAATACCTCGGCTCCGGACATCAGCCCCCAGCACCCTGCCGGCGCGACGATCGCGACAGCGGATCCTTTGGTCGATCGTCCGAAAAAGTCAAACACGAGGGCGTCCCGCAAATCCTGCAGGCGATACCTTTCACCGCAATCCTTTAAGATTGCGTGAGCAGGATCGCTCGCCGATGGACGTCCAGATCAGGCGATTGAAAAACAAGAATAATTGTGGCCGGCATCAAATACCTGTCCGGCGGTATCTATTTCAAACCTGACGAAGCTTCTCGCCGTCGCCAAAGAGCGACGAACCATGCTGATCGATGATCTGCTGCGCCTTGCGCACCGTGCATTCGAGCGCGTCATCGGAGGAGGAAAACAGATCGGCGCGGATGAAATTGCGCACCAGTACCTCGTCGCCAACCTTCTTTTCGATGCGGCCGGCAAGGCGATACTGGCCGCCTTCCTTGCGAGGCTCGGCATAGATCGTGCAATCGCCGTAAAGCTGCGGCTCGCCGGAAGGGCCTGCCGCCTCCGAAGCCGGTTTGCCGCCGCCGGAGAACATCGAAAAGATATTTGAAATGAACGAAGCCATACTCCGCCTTTAGCACGACCGTATCGCTGTCGCCAAGTCAAATGATCAGATTGGCGAGGATCTCGTTTTCGGTGATATCCTCGTAACCCATGCCGGCTGCTTCGAAATTTCCGATCAGCCGAGCGAAATTCTCAGGCGCCTTGGTTTCGATGCCAATCAGGATCGAGCCGAAATTACGCGCCGATTTCTTCAGATATTCGAAGCGGGCGATATCGTCGTCAGGGCCGAGCAGATTGAGGAAATCCCGGAGCGCGCCGGGGCGCTGGGCGAGCCGCAGGATGAAGTATTTCTTCAGCCCTGCGTAACGCATGGCTCTTTCCTTTACGTCAGGCAGACGCTCGAAATCGAAATTGCCGCCGGACACGACAGCAACGATGGTCTTGCCGCGGATCGCTTGGCCGTCCATCGCAGCGATCGCCGTCAGCGACAAGGCACCGGCCGGCTCCAGCACGACGCCCTCGACATTCAGCATTTCCTGAATGGTAACGCAGATGGCGTTCTCCGGCATGAGTTGCACTTGGCTTGCCGGGAAGTCACGAAGAGCGGCGAAATTCAGGTCGCCTATGCGGGCGACAGCAGCGCCATCGACGAAATTGTCGACCTTGGCAAGCGTCGTCACCTTGCCGGCCTCGATGCTGCGCTTGAGACTCGGCGCGCCGGCGGGCTCGGTGAAGACGAAAGCCGATTTCGGCACGGTGCCGTCGAGATAGCCGGTGATGCCGGCGGCCAGTCCGCCACCGCCAACCGGCAGGACGACCATGTCGGGCACCGTTCCTTCCGGCAGCTGCTGCATGATTTCGGCGGCGACGGTTGCCTGGCCTTCGATGATGTCGGCATGGTCGAAGGGCGGCACCATGACGCCGCCGACCGCCTCCACATGTTCGCGGGCGGCCTGGTAGCACTGGTCGAAGAAGTCACCGAACAGCCGGATGGTGATGAATTCGGCGCCGAACATGCGGGTCTTGTCGATCTTCTGTTGCGGTGTCGTCACCGGCATGAAGACGACGCCCGGAACGCCGAAATGGCGGCAGACGAAGGCAAAGCCCTGGGCGTGGTTGCCGGCCGAGGCGCAGACGAAGGTCTTGCCGGCGGCACCCTGCCCGATCGCCTTGCGGAAGAAATTGAAGGCGCCGCGGATCTTGTAGGAGCGCACCGGCGACAGATCCTCGCGCTTCAGCCAGATATCGGCCTCGTAGCGGGCCGACAGATGATCGTTGAGCTGTAGCGGCGTTGCCGGAAACAGGCTGCGCATTGCCTCTTCGGCGCTTTCGACATCAAGTCTCGTCACGGGCGTGGTCCATTCTCATGATTAGCCATCGCCGCTATGGCATAGGCCGACCGGCAAAAGAAAGCCCGTTTCGGCCATTTCCGGTTCGCTCCCGGGAAAGCCTTTCTAAGCCACTTGCGAAATCGGCGGCAGATGAACTGATTTTTACTGTTAATGAAAAACCAAGCCACTAATATCAAGCCATGATGATCTTCAAATTTGCAAGGCCGCTCGCCTGGCTGCTGCTCGCCCTCATCCTCTTCGTCACGGTTTCGCCAATCGGGCTGAGGCCGGAAACGGTCACGACGGTCGATACCGACCGCGGGGGCGCCTATGTTCTCGTCGGCCTCGCCTTCGCGCTCGCCTATCCCAAACAGTGGAAGATGGTGGCGGTGCTGCTGATTGCCGGTGCAGTCGCCATCGAATATCTGCAATATTTCGCACCAACACGACATCCGCGCCTGCACGATGCCGGCATCAAGGCCGCCGGCGCAGCCCTCGGGCTGCTGGCTGGCTGGCTGATCAACAGGTGGCGCGAGACCAAAGCGCCAAACGCGCTTCCGCTCACAGAGCGATGATCACTATCAGGAACAGACCGCACATAATCCCGAAAATCGAATTCGGGATCTGTCCAGATCGAAAGTGATAGAGCGTCCTTAGCGCGTCATCTTAGACGCGCTAAGGACGCTCTAGAAACCCTGCAAATGCATTGCCCAGAAGAACAGTGGTATCGCGGCTATCGCAGTCCCCAGAACAAGTGCGACACTGGTCTTGAAGATGCGGATGCGCCGAACCTTAGTCCCACTCCAATCGTAAACCATCGTCTTACTCCCACAAGACAACCCTTACTCAACTGTCGCGGCGCAATCGTTACGCCGGAAATTCCTTTGTCAAGCGATAACTTGCTTTTATGCACAAAATACAAGCAGATTCAATACAGGCCTATTCAAACAGGATTATGAAGGTGGTGCGGGCGACGGGGGTCGAACCCGTACAGCCAAGGCCGAGGGATTTTAAGTCCCTTGCGTCTACCAGTTTCGCCACGCCCGCTTGCGGCATTTTCAATATCTTGCGTCATGGGCGATGGGAAGAGCCGCAAGGCGTAAAAATCATGCTTGTTTTGCTGCAGCACTGACGAATGATCGGCCAGGCATTTCCCTCCCGAGAGCCCTCGCCGATGAACGCTGCCCAGTCTGTCGCAGGAAAAAACAGAAAAGGCGCGGCGAGCCCATGCCCGCCGCGCCTTCATTATTTCAGCATCAAAGATCAGGCGAGCTTGGCAGCAAGCTTGGCAACGTGGGCGCCCTGGTATTTCGCGCCTTCCAGCTCGATCTCGGAAGGCTGGCGCGAGCCGTCGCCGTTGGTGATGGTGGAGGCGCCGTAAGGCGAGCCGCCCTTGACTTCCTCGGTGCCCATCTGGCCCTGGAAGGCATAAGGCAGGCCGGCAACGACCATGCCCTGGTGCAGGAAGGTCGGGATGAAGCCGAGGATGGTCGATTCCTGGCCGCCGTGCTGGGTGGCCGAAGAGGTGAAGACCGAACCGAGCTTGCCGACGAGTTTGCCGGCGAACCAGAGGCCGCCCGTCTGATCCCAGAAATTGCGCATCTGCGAGGCGACCGTGCCGAAGCGGGTGCCGGCGCCGACGATGATCGCGTCATAGTCCGCCAGTTCGTCGACGGTGGCAATCGGAGCCGCCTGGTCGACCTTGTAATAGGAAGCCTTGGCGACGTCTTCCGGAACCAGTTCCGGAACGCGCTTGACGGTGACCTCGGCGCCGACCGACTTCGCGCCTTCGGCAACCGCATAGGCCATGGTTTCGATATGACCGTAAGCCGAATAATAAAGGACGAGAACCTTCGCCATCTTCTATCTTCCTTGAAACATCGGGTTGAATTTCGTGTCCGACGCGATTTCTATCAGCGCGCCTGTTTGAACAAAGCCCCGTGCTAAAGAACTCAGTGTTCACCACCCGGAGACGAAAATTCGCTTGCGGTTTTCATTTCGGCAAAAATGACGCATCGCCCGAGTTAAAGAGTTAGCGCATGATGTCGTCCGAAAACCGGCTGCACTTTTCGGCGTCATGCTCTGGGTTTGCAAAGCGAGCGAACGGCGCTACCTATTCCCCAGCCTCACATCACGGAACATCCCATGAGCCAAGACATCGTCGTCACCGCCGCCATGCTCGCCATCGGCGACGAACTTCTCTCCGGCCGTACCAAGGATAAAAATATCGGCCATCTCGCCGATTTGCTGACGCTTTCCGGCATCGACCTCAAGGAAGTGCGCATCGTCGCCGACGACGAGGACGCGATTGTCGAGGCGCTGAACGCGCTTCGCGGCAAATATGATTACGTCTTCACCTCGGGCGGCATCGGGCCGACGCATGACGACATCACTGCCGATGCGATCTCCAAGGCTTTCGGCGTGCCCTGCGAATACGACGAAACAGCAATGACGCTGCTTGCCGAGATGTACCGGCGCCGCGAGATGGAATTTACCGAGGCGCGCCAGCGCATGGCGCGCATGCCGCGCGGGGCTGCCCATATTCCCAATCCGGTCTCGACGGCGCCCGGCTTCATCATCGGCAACGTCTACGTCATGGCCGGCGTGCCGCAGGTCTTCCAGGCAATGGTCGACAATGTGCTGCCGACGCTTCGAACCGGCACGCCGGTGCTCTCGCTCGCCATCGCCTGCCCTTACGGAGAAGGCGAGATCGGCACGCCCTTGACCGCGATCCAGAAAGCACATCCGGAAACCAGCATCGGCTCCTACCCGCGCTATATTGGCCAGAAATTTTCGACCGAGATCGTCGTGCGCGGCCGCTCGCAGGCGGCAATCGATGCGGCCGGCGCCGAGGTGCAGGCGATGATCGACGCCATCCGCCAAAGAAGGGACATCGCCGAAAACCATTCTGCCGAGGCTTGAGGGCAAAGCCGGAACTGGAACAGGAGAACGGTCCGGCGCATTCCTTCCCTCGCGCAAGCCATTTCAGCGCAAGGAGAATTGATATGTCTTACAAAACCATTCTCGCCATTCTTGATACATCAGACAATAGTGCTGCGGTTGCCGATTTCGCCTTTGCCATCGCCGCTGAAAGCGGCGCCCATGTGATCGGCTTGCATGCCGAAATCATTTCCGCCGTGCCGCTGGTCGCGCCGATGGAAATCCCCGATCCCGTTGCCGTGCAGGCGCTGCAGGACATGGCGCATAGCGAAACGATTGCGGTTGAGCGTATCTTCAGGGCGAAAGTGGAGGCGGCTGGCGCCTCCTTCGAATGGCGCAGCTTTGCCACATCAACCGGATACGGCTCCGCACCGCTGATCGAAAGTGCGCGCAGCGCCGATCTCCTGATCGCCTCGCAGGCCGACCCGGCCAGACCTTCCGACAGCCACGTCGACGTCGACAGTTTCCTTTTCGAAACCGGACGGCCGGTGCTGATGATCCCCTATATCATTCGCCAGCCGAAGCCGATCAAGCGCGTGCTGATCGCCTGGAACGGATCGAAAGAGGTGGCGCGCGCAACCTTCGACGCACTGCCGATCCTCAAAGCCGCCGACGAGGTGGAGATCTTTTCGGTCGATCCGGCCGACACGGCGCTGCAATCGCCGCTGACCGCTGGCGCCGACATCGCCGCGACGCTTGCGCGTCATGGCGTCAAGGCGACGCTTTCGACGGCCCAGAGTGTGGATAAGAGCGCATCGCATGTCATCGAGAACCGGCTTTCGGACAGCAGCATCGATCTTCTCGTCATGGGCGCCTATACGCATTCCTGGCTCTGGCAGATGATCTTCGGCGGCACGACCAAGACCTTGCTGCAATCGATGACGGCGCTCACCCTGTTATCGCGTTGATTGGCTGCTCTTGCCTTTTGCCGGCAAATCCCGCTAATTGCGGCGACCGATGACAGCTTCGAGCCTCGGCCCCATCTCGCGCAGTTCCGGCTGCGCGATTTGCGTTTTGCCAATCGCCGCTTCAAGCCCATCCGGTCGCCGGCAAACGGCGTGTCGTTTTTTCATGCCGCGGAGCAGCCCGATGTCCCTTCCCGATAAAGCCTTTCCCGTTTCCTGGGATCAGTTCCACCGCGATGCGCGCGCCCTTGCCTGGCGGCTTGCCGGCTTGAATCAGACGTTCAAGGCGATCGTTTGCATCACCCGCGGCGGCCTCGTTCCGGCTGCGATCATCTCGCGCGAGCTGAACATCCGGCTGATCGAGACCGTCTGCGTCGCGTCCTATCATGACTATGTGAACCAGGGCGACATGGTGCTGCTCAAGGGAATAGCGCCCGAACTTATGGAGAATGGCGGCGAAACCGTGCTGGTCATCGACGATCTGACCGACACCGGCAAGACCGCCGCACAGGTGCGCACCATGCTGCCGAGAGCACATTTCGCCTGCGTCTACGCCAAGCCGAAGGGCGTGCCGACCGTCGATACCTTCATCACCGAGGTCAGCCAGGATACCTGGATCTACTTCCCGTGGGACATGGGCTTCACCTATCAGGAGCCGATCGCCAAGGGTGCCGGCTGATCGCCACCAATCAAAGCGCGCCACCCTCATATTTACCACTTGAAATTGTTCCAGATTTTGTCGGCGAGGTTTCCTGAATCCGCTATCGGGATCTGCACATCTATTTTATCTTTTGCTCATAGACTGCGGCCTAATTCCTTCAATCGGAATCGATTGAAGGATGAAATTATGCAGCAATTCAAAGTGATACAGCGTCCTTTGCGGCTCTTGAAAAGACGCGCGGCGCTGCAGGGCGTGCGAATCGTGTCAAATTGCGCTTAAAGCGTGCAATGATCGATACGGTACAAGGAAACAAGATGGCGCGGTGGGGGTATGTAAGAGCGGTTGTGACTGCCGGCCTGGCGGCCTTTCTGTTGCCGCTGGCGCCTGTCCGCGCTGAGCCTGCCTATATTCCCCTCGTGCGGGACTATGTCGAGAAGCGGATCCGGCCGATAGTGGAAACGCCGTTGGTGCTGAAAGCCATCGCCGAGCAGAACGCAAAATTCGGCAATGTCAGCGAAATGGATATGCGAGTGCTCGACGAAACCTACCGGTCGGAGGTCGATCAGCACCACCTGCAGATGGTCAAGCTGCTGCTCGACAAATCCGTGTCGCATTACCTGAGGGAAAAACAGGACGCCTCGCAGGGCGCGATTCTCGAATTTTTCGTCACGGACTCGCATGGGCTGAATGTCGGGCAGAGCACCATCACCGCCGACTTCTGGCAGGGCGACGAGGAGAAATACCTTAGAACCTTCGCCAACGGCTCCCGCGAGATCTTCATCGACCGGGCGGAACGCAATGAATCCACCCAGAATCTCGAGACGCAGGCGAGCTTCGTTGTCATGGACAAAGAGAACAGGCCAATCGGCGTCGCCATCGTCACCATCGCCATCGATGCGCTCTAACAGCATGTCGCGCAAAAGTTTGCGGTTTTGCGATAAGGACGCGCTTTAGGAGCGCGGATTTCACCGGCGAATCGGCATGCCGATTTGCGCCGGAAATGCCATCACAAGATTTGCCGCACGACGCTTTTTTGCCATTCTAAGGTTTTCCTTAGCCGGCAACGCCTGCAAGCCATTGTAATTTCAGCGCTCCCCGGCTTTCCCCAATCTCCACAGGCGCATCCACAACATGTTGTGGTTAGCAATGAATTAAAAGCCAGCCCTTGACGGAATCAGCTGTTTCAAACTTTACTGATCCTGATGTTGCGGCGGCGACAGGACCGGAGGTAACGAGCCCGGTTCCCTTTTGAAAATTAGGACGCGGAATCAGGGCGATGGACCGAGAACGGTCCAGGCCAGACAGGATTTCTGCGCGGTTTTCAGCCTCCAAAAAAAGTGACATTGGGGCTGGCGATAATAAGCTGTTAATACTATATTTAGTGTTTGCAGCCACCATCACCACAAGATACAGGAAGGACATCTCCGGATGACACCCCTGTCACAATACGGAAACGAGACTGGCTGCACGACGACAAAGTGCCGCCGGATAGGAATTTTGCGCCTGAGGTCGTGGGGACCGGGTGCCAACACGAGGTCAAGACCATGCGCATCGAACGTCGTTTCACGAAGGCCGGCCAAGGCGCCTATGCGGATATCGAATTCCGCAAGGCGACGAGCGAGATCAAGAACCCTGACGGTTCGGTCGTGTTCCGCCTCGAGAACATCGACGTTCCCGCGCAGTTCTCCCAGGTCGCGACCGACGTGCTGGCGCAGAAGTATTTCCGCAAGGCCGGCGTTCCCACCAGGCTGAAGAAGGTCGAGGAAAACGACGTTCCTTCCTTCCTGTGGCGCTCCGTTCCCGACGATGCTGCGCTGAAGAACCTGCCGAAGGACGAGCAGACCGGCTCGGAAATCGATGCGCGCCAGGTCTTCGATCGTCTTGCCGGCACCTGGACCTATTGGGGCTGGAAGGGCGGCTATTTCTCCTCCGAGGAAGATGCATCGGCCTTCAAGGACGAGCTTGCCTATATGCTCGCCACCCAGCGCGTCGCCCCGAACTCGCCGCAGTGGTTCAACACCGGCCTGCACTGGGCCTACGGCATCGATGGTCCCGGCCAGGGTCATTTCTACGTCGATCCCTTCACCGGCAAGCTGACCAAATCCAAGTCGGCCTACGAACACCCGCAGCCGCATGCCTGCTTCATCCAGTCGGTCGAGGACGATCTCGTCAACGAAGGCGGCATCATGGACCTCTGGGTGCGTGAAGCGCGCCTGTTCAAATACGGCTCCGGCACCGGCTCCAACTTCTCGATGCTGCGCGGCGAAGGCGAAAAGCTTTCCGGCGGCGGCCGCTCCTCCGGCCTGATGAGCTTCCTGAAGATCGGCGACCGTGCGGCCGGCGCCATCAAATCGGGCGGCACGACGCGCCGCGCCGCCAAGATGGTGGTCGTCGACATCGACCATCCCGATATCGAGGAATACATCAACTGGAAGGTCAAGGAAGAGCAGAAGGTTGCGGCTCTCGTGACCGGCTCGAAGGTTGTCGCCAAGCATCTGAAGGCGATCATGAAGGCCTGCTTCAATTGCGAAGGCGGCGACAATGGTGATTGCTACGATCCCAACAAGAACCCTGCCCTGAAGCGCGAAATCCGCGCCGCCAAGAAGGACCAGGTTCCGGAGAACTACGTCCAGCGCGTCATCCAGTTCGCCCGCCAGGGCTACAAGGATCTCCAATTCAAGACCTACGACACGGATTGGGATTCGGAAGCCTACCTCACGGTATCCGGCCAGAACTCCAACAATTCCGTCTCGATCAAGGACGACTTCCTGCGCGCCGTCGAGAATGATGGCGAATGGAACCTGACCGCCCGCAAGGACGGCCGGGTGATGAAGACGCTGAAGGCCCGCGATCTCTGGGAAACCATTTCCTATGCCGCCTGGGCCTCGGCCGATCCCGGCATCCATTTCAACACGACGATGAACGACTGGCACACTTCGCCGGCCGGCGGCCCGATCCGCGGCTCGAACCCGTGCTCGGAATACATGTTTCTCGACGACACGGCCTGCAACCTTGCCTCGCTGAACCTGCTGCAGTTCAAGGACAAGGCTACCAAGCGCATCAACATCGCCGATTACGAACACGCGGTTCGCCTGTGGACCGTCGTGCTCGAAGTCTCGGTGATGATGGCGCAGTTCCCGTCGAAGCGCATTGCCGAACTCTCCTACGAATACCGCACGCTCGGCCTCGGCTACGCCAATATCGGCGGCCTGCTGATGTCGTCAGGCATTCCCTACGACTCCGCTGAAGCCCGCGCCATCGCAGGCTCGCTGACCGCGATCATGACCGGCATCTGCTATGCGACCTCGGCCGAAATGGCTGCCGAGCTCGGCCCGTTCCCGAACTTCGCGCCGAACCGCGAGAGCATGCTCAAGGTCATTCGCAACCATCGCCGTGCGGCGCATGGCGAGAGCTCCGGCTATGAAGCGCTGTCGATCAATCCGGTCGCCCTGATCCATTCGGAAAACCCGGACCAGGATCTCGTCGCCCACGCCAAATCGGCCTGGGACAAGGCGCTCGAGCTTGGTGAACAGCATGGCTACCGCAATGCCCAGGTCTCGGTCATCGCGCCCACCGGCACGATCGGTCTCGTCATGGATTGCGACACCACGGGCATCGAGCCCGACTTTGCCCTCGTCAAATTCAAGAAGCTTGCCGGCGGCGGCTACTTCAAGATCATCAACCGCGCCGTGCCCGACGCGCTGCGCACGCTCGGCTATTCGGAAAGCCAGATCGCCGAGATCGAGGCCTATGCCGTCGGCCACGGCAACCTGAACCAGGCGCCGGCCGTCAATCCGTCGTCGCTGAAGACCAAGGGCTTCACCGACGAGAAGGTCGAAGCCGTCAACGCCGCGCTGAAGAGCGCCTTCGACATCAAGTTCGTCTTCAACCAGTGGACGCTCGGCGCCGACTTCCTGAAGGAGACGCTGAAGGTTTCCGACGAACAGCTCGCCGATATGAGCTTCAGCCTGCTCGACCATATCGGCTTCTCGAAGAAGGACATCGAAGCCGCCAACATCCATGTCTGCGGTGCGATGACGCTGGAAGGCGCGCCCTTCCTCAAGAATGAACACCTGCCGGTCTTCGATTGCGCCAATCCCTGCGGCAAGATCGGCAAGCGTTACCTCTCTGTGGAAAGCCACATCCGCATGATGGCGGCTGCCCAGCCGTTCATCTCCGGCGCGATTTCCAAGACGATCAACATGCCGAACGAGGCGACCGTCGAGGATTGCAAGAACGCCTACATGCTGTCCTGGAAGCTTGGCCTCAAGGCCAATGCGCTCTATCGCGACGGCTCGAAGCTGTCGCAGCCGCTCAATTCCTCGCTGATCGAGGACGAGGACGACGAGGATGCGCTGGAGGAACTGCTGCAGGCGCCGCTGGCCGCCCAGGCCGTCACCGTCACCGAGAAGATCATCGAACGGGTGATCGAACGAGTTTCGCGCGAACGCGAGAAGCTGCCGAACCGCCGCCAGGGCTATACCCAGAAGGCCGCCGTCGGCGGACATAAGGTCTATCTCCGCACCGGCGAATTCGGCGACGGCCGGATCGGCGAGATCTTCATCGACATGCACAAGGAAGGCGCTGCCTTCCGTGCGATGATGAACAATTTCGCCATCGCCATCTCGCTCGGCCTGCAATATGGCGTGCCGCTCGAGGAATATGTCGAGGCCTTCACCTTCACCAAGTTCGAGCCGGCCGGCATGGTCATCGGCAATGACGCGATCAAGAACGCCACCTCGATCCTCGACTATGTCTTCCGCGAGCTTGCCGTCTCTTATCTCGGCCGCCATGACCTGGCGCATGTCGATACGTCGGACTTCTCGAACACCGCGCTCGGCAAGGGCATCCAGGAAGGCAAGACCAACCTGCTCTCCACCGGCTGGACCCGCGGCTACAAGCCGACACTGGTGTCCGGCACCGGCGGCGAACGCCAGGCAGGCGAACCCAAGGGTGCGGCGACCGCCGCCCCTGCCCGCGCCGCCTCCACCGGCACCGTGACTGCCTTTGCAGGCGCGGCTGCCCGCAAGCTGGAGCCGACGGTTGCCATCTCCACCTCCGAAATCGTCGCCTTCAAGCGCGACTACGAGGAGCGCGCCAAGGAGCTGGCGGAAGAGATCGCCGAAGAGGTAACCGAGGAACTCACCAGCGACGCAACGGCCCTGTTCTCCGACAAGGCGGCAGCCGACGCGGCAACGGCGAAATCCGAAGCCAAGAAGCGGGAAGCCGAACGCCGCCAGCGCTCGATCATGCAGGGCTATACCGGCAACATGTGCTCGGAGTGCCAGAACTTCACGATGGTGCGGAATGGGACTTGTGAGAAGTGCGACACGTGTGGTGCTACGAGCGGGTGCAGCTAAAGACTCTCTGAGTTCCATCGCGCAGATGAGAAATCGACGCTAATTCTGGCCAAATACCTCTAAAACTGGCCATTCACGGCCACAAAACTGGCCAACGCCATATAGTCACGGTTCCGGGCACTTTCCAGTGCCCGGAAAATGCCAGAAGGAACAAATCAAGAAACAAACGGCATAGTTGGAATCAGGTCACCTATTTCACGCGTACCCATGAGGTCTCCCAGTCATGAACATGCATGTGAATACCATCGAGGCATTCCTCGAAGCTCTGGTGAAAGAGCTTGAGGTTCCGGAACACAGATATGAGCAGGCGCAGACGAGCTACACCTCACTCGGCGAATGGCTTCATCGTCCTGAAAGCACCGTCCGTCGATACGACCCGCAGGTCTACTGCCAAGGGTCGTTCCGACTTGGAACTGCAATCCGCCCGCATACTGATGCGGAAGAATATGATGTCGACTCGGTCGTGGAGCTTCGCTCTCTGACCAAACGCGACAAGACCCAGCAACAACTGAAGGCTATGCTCGGCGTCGAGATCAAGGCCTATCACGATGCCAAGGGCATGGAGAAACCCGTTCGGGAAGGTAATCGCTGCTGGGTTCTGGACTATGCCGATGGCGCTCAGTTCCACATGGACGTGGTTCCGGCCGTTCCGAACACTGAGCAGCAGCGGAGCCTTCTCGAAGCTCGGATGCTCGACACGCGGTGGGCATCGACCGCAATCTCAATCACGGACAAGCGGGAGCCGAACTATTGGGTGCTCTCGGAGGACTGGCCGCGCTCCAATCCCAAGGGGTATTCCAACTGGTTCGCTTCCCGACAAGCAGTGGTGTTCGAGCGCCGCAAGCGGGCGATACTGGAGACCATGCAGAAGCAAGGCTTTCGCGCGAGTGTGGAAGATCTGCCGGACTTTAAAGTGAAGACACCTCTTCAGTCGGCAATCATGATCCTCAAGCGTCACAGGGATAACATGTTCGCCCGCGATCTGGATATGCGGCCGATCTCTATCATCATAACCACGCTTGCGGCTCATGCGTACGAGAACCAGGATACGATCTCCAGCGCCCTTTTCGCGATCCTAGATCGCATGGATCAGTTCATCGTCCGTGACGGCCGGAAGTACATCATAGCGAACCCCACTGACCCCTTCGAGAACTTCGCCGACAAGTGGGAACGTGAGCCACAGAAGGCAGAAGCATTCTTCGACTGGCTACGCCAGGCACGCGCAGACTTCAGGGCGGCAGCTCTGGCCACGACCTACAAGGATATGAGCGACGCCGTCTATCAGAGAATGGGATACCGGGCCGCGACTGGCGCCGTTGACCGGCTCACCGGAGGGTCACGCCTGCTGCGTGCAGCGACAGGCGCGTCCGCGGTGGGCGCAGGAACTGTCGCTGCACCCAGCTTCGCGAATGCCGACCGACGACCGACGACGCCTAAGGGCTACGCATGATCTGGTGGTGGGCGGATCAGGGCAGGGCGAGAGCGGAGAAGGCAGCGTTCGTCGCCCTCCAGGAGGAACATGACTGGCTGACGAGCGTGCGCATCAGACACCTCGCCAATTTCCAGCTCTGCGTGGACGTGGAGATTGTGCATGGCGGGGAGAAATTCCCGCTGGTAGTGATCTATCCAACGACGTTCCCTGACACCCCGCCGATTGTCTTGCCGCACGGCGAGCTAAGGCTCTCCGACCATCAGTATGGTCCCGGGGGCGAACTTTGCCTCCAGTGGCGCCCTGACAATTGGGATCCCTCTGTCACCGGCGCGATGATGGTGGAAAGCGCCCACGGTCTGATTGCTGGCGAGCGCCCTTCCGACGGAGAGGCCGCCGCTGTGCCGTCGGAACACCGTTCGTCGCTTGCCGGGGAACTGCGCTTCGAGACCTGGCGCCTGATGGTTCCGGAGGGTGCATGGGCTTCGCTCGACGGACAACTCCCAGAGGCGGTATTGGAGATATCCCTGACGATTACCGCGCGCAGAACGCAACGGGTGGCGCACCTGAGATCGATCGGTGCACAGGGCAACGAGGTTTGGATATCGCCCCAGCCAGCACCGAATGCACCTGGGAGACGGACCGGCTTCATTTTGCGAACGGCGCAAGACATGAGCGTGCTAGCATTGCATGTAGGGGGCGAATTCAACGACCTCGCCAAACGCGTGCCAGAACTGGCCTCGCTTCTTGAAAGGCCAGAATGGCCGTTCATTATCGTCCTCGAAAAGAGCGGGCGGAAGACCGTCTTCGATATAGTTCGCAGCAAAGCCGGCCATCCGTTTCTTGTTCCGTATCGGATCGTCGAGGAAGAGGAACTGGCGCGGCGCTCCGCCTCAAACCGCGAAAGTGTGTCCCGCAATCGTGTTGCCATTGTAGGCTGTGGTTCCATCGGATCCAAGGTCGCAGCGTCTCTTGCGCGCGCTGGTGTCAGGAAGTTTCTCCTGGTCGATGAAGACATCTTCCTGACGGGCAACCTAGTGCGGAACGAACTCGATGCCTGGGCGATCGGTTGGCACAAGGTGGACGCTTTGGCCGACAGGATCGGCCAGATCGTGACCGACACCGAAATTGACACGCGCCGCGTTGCGCTTGGCAGCCAGACCTCCGCCCTTGGGATGGAATCCACGCTCGAATCGATCGGCGAATGCGATCTTATCGTCGATGTGACAGCGAACCCGACATCCTTCAATCTGTGCGCGGGCGCGGCAAGGCGGCACCGGAAGCCGATGATCTGGGCCTCGGTTTTCGGCGGCGGGATCGGCGGGATCATTGCAAGGGCACGGCCGGATATAGATCCCCCTCCGCTGGCGACAAGGAACCAGATCGCGACTTGGTGTGACGACCATGAGACTCCCTGGCAGTCGGAGACCCGAAACGCCTATGAGATGAACCGCGGCGAAGAACCGCCGTTCATCGCTGACGACGCCGATGTCTCTGTCATCGCCGCTCATGCAACACGGCTCGCCCTAGACATTCTTCAAGGCGGGGAAACAACCTTCCCTCATTCCGCCTATGCCATCGGGTTGAAGAGAGCATGGATATTCGAGGCTGCCTTCGACACCTGGCCCGTCGACCTGCAACCAACCGGGACTTGGGAAGAGCCGGCTTCCGAACATGACGACCAAGATATCGCAACCCTGATGTCCGAACTCCTCGACGAGAATCCATCGTGACCGTGCAGTTGATCCTTCCCGGTGGGATCGTGGAAACGATGAAGACCATGCTGGTTCGTGCAGCCGACCGTGAGATCGGCGGCATCCTGATGGCACGGCAGATCGTGCCCGGACAATTCGAAATCGTCGATTTTTCCGTCGATGAACTGACGGGCGAACGCGCACATTTCGTCCGGGACCACGTCTTTCATAATGCCTTCCTAGACGCATTCTTCGAGAGGACCGGATACGACTACGAGACTTACAACTACATCGGCGAATGGCATTCACACCCTCGCCTACCGATCTTTCCAAGCATGACGGACCTGGAGTCGATGGAGGACTTGGTGAACGGGGAGCGGGACATCCCGTTCGCCGTGCTCCTCGTCGTAAGGTCAGATGTTCCCGGCGAGTTTGTAGCGACTGCCACCTTCCATCAATACGGCCTGGCACCGGAGCCCGTCCAGATAACGCAGCAATTGGGAGTCAATAATGGGACTTCTGACAAGGTTGAGATCAAAAGATGAGTGACGACACCTCGCTTGAACTGGATGACCCGGACGGAAGCTCGGCGGACAAACGATCGGGTGCGCGTCGCCGGGAAAGCATTCCCCCAAACGTGAAGGCGATCATCTGGGGACGTTCCGCGGGAAGATGCGCGTTCTGCAACAAGCCGCTCATCGGCGATTTAACTTCCGGCAAGTCGAATCTCAACACGGCGTACATCGCACACATTATTTCCGACGCTCCCGGCGGCCCGCGCGGCGACCCGGTCCTGTCCCCGGCTCTCGCCAAGGACCCATCAAATTTGATGCTTCTATGCGACACCCATCATCGACTGATCGACGGCCGCTCGACGTGGCATGAATATCCTGTCGAGCTGCTTCGAAAGATGAAGGCCGACCACGAGAGCAGGATCGAAACAGTGACCTCGATCCTCCTTGACGCCTCATGCCACGTGATCAGATACGCGGCCGGAATCGGCAGCAACGAGTCTCCTGTAAACGTCGATGCGATAAAAAGCGCGCTTCTTCCCACCTTCTACCCGTCGCATGACGGGATGATCGATCTGGACATTCCGGACCTCGGGATTCCCGACCATGACCCAAGCTACTGGCCTCTTCACCAGAAAACTCTTCGCGACAAGTTTCTTCAGAGAGTGAGAGGTCGTCTCGAGCGTGGCGAAATTAACCGTCTCGTAGTCTTCGGCCTCGCGCCCATGCCGCTGCTGATCGAGCTTGGACGGCTCATCTCCGACATCTCGGAGGCACATGTTCGACAGCTTCTGCGGGAGCCGAAAGGGTGGGCTTGGGACGTTGCCGAACCCGCTCTCTCGCTCGAGTTCCAGCAGCCGAAGTCGAGTGGTAAGCAGGTTGTCCTGAAACTTGGCGTGAGCGCCTCTGTCGACGATGATCGTGTCACCGCCGTGCTCGGGGCGGACGTATCCATCTGGTCGTTATCTGCGGAGGGAGCGCACAACGACATTATGAGAACGCCTGATGATCTGGCGCTCTGGCGCCGAGAAGTCCGGAGGGTTCTTGAGACTATCGCGAACCGCCATACGGATGCCGAACTCATACATGTGTTTCCCGCCATTCCCCTTTCGGCGGCTATAGAGCTCGGCCGCGTATGGATGCCGAAGGCAAATCTCCCGATGCGCATCTACGACCATAACAGAGCACTTGGTGGATCCAGACCGACCATCGACATCGTCCACGGAGGATGATGCCGTGGCTCTGCGACGCTTCTTCCTGGATAGCTCGCAGAGATGCAAGGCTCCTAACGGAACGTGTCCATCGCAGGGTCGCTTCCGGAGTGCTCCGAGACGCGTTCCAATCGTTGGCCAGCTCCATCGCAGCTCTTATGGACTCGGTAACCCTGATTTTAGGGTCAACCATTTCTAAAGGATTCCGATACGGCCCCATGACATAAGCCAATCGATTCGGGCGGCACCCTCGTCACAAAGAATGGACGCGGCGCAGCTTCAAGCAAGCGACTTTTAACAAACATTCATATCGGCGAACGAAGGCAGTTGATGTATTTCCACCCAGAAGAGATTCGAGACCACGTCAGCGAGCTAGATCTTGCGTACCTGTCCAACAAGAACGTTGGAGGAAGATCCTCTCGCGATGGCTTCATATTCGAGGTGCGTGCCGCGGCGTATGAATTGCTGCGTATTTGCAGCGCGGTCGTAAAGGGCGACAAGGGCCCCTCCGGCGGTGCTGTCTCGGCGCAAGTGCTATCGTTCATAGATGACTTCGCTATTTCCGAGGATGGAAGAATCCGCTGGTTTGAAATGAAGTCTGGCAAGGACGTTGAGTGGTTGACTGGTAAAAGGCCAGTGGGGAGGAATTTTGCGAAGCAGATAGCCCTCGACGGTCGGCTGGGAAAGGAGGCAGAATACACACTGGTTGTCTCTACCACTCAGCATCGACGCGTACTTGATGAGCGCCCCGAAACGCTTTCTCGCGTCGTCGTCAGCCCCTTCCCCACCACGATCACCATAGCTGCGTTGGAACAGGTTCGTCCGGGTATTCTTGAAGAGGCTGCTGCCCTCTTTGGGGGAGACTGGAAGGACGCGCTCTCGGACCGGGGTTTTGAGTCCTTCCTCGTTTTCGACGACAAGCGAACGAAGGCATTCAATGCATTCCGGTCATTCACGGGGGTGTTCAATGCTATGGAATCTGCCAAAAGCTATCGCTTCGCCTGGGTGATGGCCAGTGCAGATGGTGTAGTTGCGAGAATCGCAAGGTGGACTGATGAGGAAATCACCGGCGAGGCTCTGGAGATACTCTATGACTTGCAGGGCGTGGAATTCTTCGTTGATAAGGGGCGCGTTCGTGCCATCGTAGAAGAAAGGGTGCCGGTCGATTTGCATGTTGTCTTAGGCGACATCACAGGTGATATCTTTGTCAGAGAGCTAGTGAAGAAGCCCCCTCAGTGCTTTGATGATGTTTGGAATCTGGCCCGCGGGATCTTGGATGATGTGAGTAATGCGAATGGCCTTTGAAAAAATACCGGCACGGATACAGGTTCATAACCTCGTTAAGTCGTCTGTTGGTGACGTACCAGGCGTCGCTCGCGAACTTGGCAGAGCGCTTGTAAAGCTGGTAATCACCGACGAAACGGATATTGAAGGTAAACATATTCTCGTCGCAGCCACTCCGGAGGACATCGACTTGATTGCCGGAGGCTTTATCGATCTCCTTTCGGAGCGGAAGGCAAAGGTTACGATCTCGTGTTTCTGGAATATCGAACGACAGACTGCGAACGGCGACTGGTTTGTCGATCTCGCAGCTCAGTATAACGATCTTCACCCACAAAAGCCCGACTACGCTTTCGCGGTGACATCATCGATTGAAAAACCCGCCGGAGTAGCTGCGAACTTGGACCGGCTAAGGGAATTCACACCCAAGTCCTGGGCCATCGTGGTTCCGGCGGCATCGATAGACGCGAGAAAGAGGCTCGAAGACGAGCTCCAAACAAGAGATATCAATGGGAGCGTGATCCAAGCCGCTTTCGGATTAGAAAAGTCCGATGCACTCACTGCTCAGATCACGGCCAGAATAATTGAATACCTAGAGGCAGAGCACGGACAAGGTGTGAACTTCTTCGTACCCGCCCTGATTAGATCAAGACCGCCCATGCCGAGACCGCAGCCGCCGGCATACTCTCCCATCTAAAAGCTCGCGAGCCATCTCTACTGGCGAGAACACTAGCGCAGCGGGGATGTTTGCGACTCCGCTGTGACGTGCGAAGCCCCACTTGGTCGGCTTGAAGTGCAAAGACACTATCGTAGTGGCGAACCCGGATGTTCCCTCCGTGTTTTCGTGTTTTCGTGAATGTGCGTCGATCTCCGAAATAGTCCCGGCTTGCGTGATCCGCCGGGAAACTCATCAATGAGGCACTCCGGCGATGTGAATCCAGATTCCCCTTGGCCGCTGCGCTGTCCATGCAGCATGAATCCCGAGAACCCATCTCATGATTTCACCTTAGACGGTCTCGATCTCTTCCATTGCGAGCCCCTGAATCTTGAGTTCGGCGCCAATCCATTTCCGCGCTGCGCCCATGCTCTGCCGATAGTCGTCGGCAGAAAGGGATAGCGACTCCGGCGATGTGGCGCGATCAAGGTCTTCAAGCGACCATCCGTCTACCAGCCTTTTGCTGATTGCGAAGCACGTCGCCTTACCCACCCGGAAAGCCATCGAACGCTGAGCTGCCCGCAGAATGATGCTGCGCAACTCCTCAGCTTCCATCTGTCCAGCGAAGAGGACTTCGAGCTCCGCCGTCATCCTTTCGACTGCGGAATAAAGACCATTGATGAACAAGGTCTGCGCATCCTTGTAATAGCGCCCAGCGCGCCCCTTCATCTGTTTTTCGTCGATTTCTGTCGGGTCATCCAGGATTTCGATCGTAGGCGCTCTTTCCAAAGCCTGAGCCTCCCTAGAAAGCCTAGCGCCTTCGGGCGCCTTGCGGACCTTCTTCTCCGTCGCTCGCTGCCCGCCACTTCTTTCTCCGCGGAGGAACCGATCTTCTTCGTCATCGATGGGTTCGACGGCTGCCGGGCGTGCCTCATCGAGACCGAGATCGCTGTCGTCCGTGCGATCAGGAGCCTTTAATGATTTGACATATGTGGTCGTCGGAAGACGGAACTCGTCCAGGAGTTTCTGAAGGTCCTTCTGCAGATCGTCGAGGTTCTCGTCGCGCGGCGGGTGAGCTTCCCGAATAACGTCCTTCACCCACTCCGGCATGAGCTCCCGCACCCTACCCGCATAGTCGTCCGTGGAAATGGGACTCCGCTCCTCGACCGTCGTGAGCGCATCACGGTATTGGTTTGGGAGCGCGTCGTCGTCCGGAAGATAGATCTCGACAGTGAGGACGGTTGAACCGAAGGGAACGCCGTAGTTTGGCGCGACCGCGGACCACTTCTTACCAGTCCGGAAGTCGTAGCGCTCTCCCTTGTGCACGAGTGCGCAGAACGTCGTCGAAGACGTCGTAGGATTGTTCAAAGCGCTGATGGAGTGACTGTAACTCTGATGCTTGGGATCGTGGATGTACTGGATCCTGACCCCGGTTTCAGGGCACGAGACGATTTCCGCCTTCGGAAGCGCTGGAACGACCTCCTGCAACGTCTTGAGCGTCCGAGTCCTTCCCGTTTCGTCCTTGCCGCCGCCTTTTGTCATCGACACGTCGATCGCAACCTTAACGCCGGGGCGAAACTCGGCGAAACGCCGGAAGATCTGCGTAGCGACATAACTCCGGTCGGCCCTGATACCCTTGCCTACTGGTTCTGCGACCGTGTCGTGGTCATCGTCCTCGCCCATTAGGACGACCTCGGTCCAGTCGGACGACAGGTCTACGGTGTGGCGCAACGCGTAGCCGACATCGAAGACGGCCTCCTGCCTTCCCTCGATGTCGTAGGTGAAGCGGACGAAGGTCTCAGCTTCTTCGTCGTAACCGATCGTGACCTGGTGGACGAGACCGTTCTTGCACGAGCGGTAGCGTATGCCAGCGGGAGAAACCGTGAGGCCGGACACCTTGGCCCCGATCCCGAAGTTGCCCTTGAGCGACATCTGCTTGTTGATCGAAGCCGATATGTTCGTCGCCCTCCGGAGCTCGCTCGCATCCATACCCGGTCCGGTATTCCAGAATGTGAGTTTTCGGACGCCGTCGATGAGCGTGGGATAGATGCGGACAATACGCCGTCCGTCTGAAGCAAGCGAAGCGCTCTCCTGGGCGTTCATGAAGAACTCCCGGACAACAGTGTGACGCGGAGCCTGCCCGATCATTCGATTGATCAGGAACCTGTCGTCTTCGATCGTCAGGCGCTCATAGCTCATGGTGAATCCTACAGTTTGAAAACGTCCTTCTCGGACGCGCCCGAGGTGCCGAACTTGCGTTCGAGTTCGGATGCGGCATCGCGGAGTGCCTTGACGATCTTTTTCACGTCCCCGTCATCGAAGTCATAGGCTCGACGGTTCGAAAGGTTGCCGATCTTGCGAATGGCATCGAGAGCAGACTGCGTCCTACCCTCCGCCAGCTTCACGAATTTCTCTCTCTTACTTTCCATTCTCGTCTCGCGAATTCATCATCGCGCGATGATTGTAGGCGGCGGGATATCTTGTCAACATTTCACACTGCATATTTCAATGAATTTCATCGAAATATGCAATGATTGTTCTCCCCCTCCACAGGCGTGAAGCCGCGGGTCTCGTCGTGCTTGTACCAGTAGATCGGCCCACGCTACTGGTCCAAGGTAATTCCCATCTCCTGCAGTTTCAGGAGGGTGTAATGGCACTGAGCAGATGCATCCATGCCCGCAGGACGTTCCATTAGTTTTTCCGGAACATGGATTCTCACCGGAGCCCGCAGTGTTCAATGGGAAAAACTCGGTGCCCTTGAAGTTTACAAACACGCTCGTGTCGACAGTCGGCTTCTTGCCTTCCGGCTCGGTTGCCTCGTCTTGATTGCCTGCCACGTTGAGTCCTCCCCGGTTATGGTGACTGACTTAATATTGCCGATGCCGTACTTCCGCCGAGCAGCGCCGCCTGATGTTGGACCTGGGCCTGCAGTCCCAGCTCCGCCATGCCAGCGGCTGTCGCAGGAGCTGCGATCGGTCCCAGCGTCACTATGATATTGCTCGTCTTTGTCCTCGTTGCTCCGAAGAACGAGCCGTCAGGATTGACGGTGAACTTCTTCAATTTCCACGTTGGGGTGATGCCACCACTGAAGGCCACCACGAAAGTGAGTGTTTCCTGAAACGTGCTGAAAGGCGCATACTGGAAACCGCGCGTGGTGGAAGTAGGTGTTGCCGCAATCGAGGCCTTGTCGAAGATGAATTCGTCGATCTTGAGATTGCTTTCGACCGTAACGCCTTTTTCGGTAACGCTGCAGTCCAACGCCGGATCCGTCTTGTGCGTTGCGATAGCCTCCTTAAGAAGGACAGCATTGTCCCAAGTCAGGGTAATTGCCTCCGTTCTCGTCGCATGTGCAGAGCCAGAGATACCTCCGCCAACATTGAAGAGGCTCGAAGCCCCGATGGAATCAGAATAGCTCAGGCCGGGGCTGATATTGGATTGCTCCTCCCAGGTGAGGTTGAGGGAGATTGTCACCCCCCAACCCGCTAGCCACGGGACCTGATGGTTAGCAACGGCACGGAAAAGACCTTTGGTTACTTCGCATCTGATGTTTGCAAGTATGTTTGCCTCTACACGACCTTGCAGCGACATATTGTTCTCGCTGCTTTTGGTATTCTCACGAAAAAGGTCTTTCTCTGGCACGTACAGCCCGCAGCCAGTCAACAACGAGAGAAGGACCGCTGATGCTGACTTCACTCCTCGGTAATATCTCACGGAACGCCCCCTTCGACCATGCGATACTATAGTTACATAGAATATTAACCAGCGCCGAATGCAAGTCAAAATTGAATTGACCGGAGGTCGGGGAGGCACTCGGGCGTTACAATTTCGCCATTCCCGTTGTATCGTGCAACTGGCATCTGCGACTGGACATAGTGGTAGCTGATCTTCCCCGCACGCGACGCGCATGTCACGAGCCGCCGGCGGATGAGATAAATCCGACAGTCCACGCAGAGCTCGGGGGCTGTGGTCCACCGAGGACCGACCTCGACAATCGACGCAACCCTTGCTTTATCTAGCGAATGAGATTCGTCGCGCACGGCCCATCGATTCCTGATGATCTTCTGCTCGCCCGAGACCGGAGCGAGGTGGTGTTCTTCTGCGGCGCCGGTGTGTCGCAGGCCCGGGCGGGGCTTTCGAACTTCACCCAGTTGGCCCGGAAGGTGATGGACCGGCTTGGTCCCGCAGGAGGCAGCCCGGCGCGGAAGCTGCTTGACCGCGCCACATCACTGGATCCAATCCAGGGCATCGGAAGCTACGTGGCGACCGACCGGATCTTTTCTCTCCTGGAGCGCGAATTCGACACCGCTGATATCCACGCCGCGGTGGCCGCGGCTTTGAAACCTCGGGATGGAGCGGACCGTTCAGCACATGAAGTCGTGCTGGATCTGGCTGGTCGGAAGACAGGTGTTGTGAGACTGATCACGACAAACTTCGACAGGTTGTTCGAAGACTGCGATCCCAACATCACCTCGCTAGGACCGGCTCACCTTCCCGATCCAAAACGAGCCGAGCTGAACGGCGTGATCCATCTGCACGGACGTGTCGATTCCGCCTATATGGGGTCTGACGAGGAAGGGTTCGTGCTCTCGAGCGGCGACTTCGGCCGTGCCTACCTCGCTGACGGCTGGGCGGCCCGATTCATCCAGTCGCTCCTTTCTCGGTTCAGCATCGTGTTCCTTGGGTATTCGGCGGACGACCCTCCGGTGCAATACCTTCTTGAGGCGCTGAAGGGAGCACCTCACGCGGTCGGACGGATGTATGCGTTTCAGCCTGGTGATAGCTTCGTTGCTGCGTCGCTCTGGGAAAACAAAGGCGTCCACGCGATGGCTTTCGATCCCGCGGACGGATACACGGCCATGTGGTCCACTCTGGAGGCATGGGCACAGCGCGCGAACGATATCGACGGATGGCACGACGCAGTTCTCGCAAATGCCACCCGGGGCCCAGCGGCGCTGCAACCTCACGAGCGGGGTCAGGTCGCTCATGTGCTGTCGTCCGTGGAAGGAGTACGCCGCACGGTCCAGCTCGCTGAGGGCGGCCTTCCAAGCGCGTGGCTCCAGGTCATCGATGCGAGGGAACGATACCGGGCGCCTGAAAAGAATTCTGACTCATCGGAAGGCGGCCTGGATCCCTTCGATCGGTTCGGACTCGACAATGACACCCCTCCGCCGCCTCCGAATCCAAACGAGGACGAATTCTCCTACATCACTAGGCCGCGAGAAATCCCACAAGAGAGTTGGGGCGGTTTCGATCTACAACCGATGGATTCCGTACTTGCGACGGGCCGATCGGAGATCTTTTACGGCGACTGGGCTGCCCAGGCGGGTCCGCTTCCTACCCGCATCGAGCTGCTCGCTGTCTGGCTCGCGCGGGTGTCACACCAGTCCGACGCGTTTGCGTGGGCAGTAAGGCAGCGCGACCTCCACCCTCGAGCGAAGACGTTGCTCGCTTCAGCGCTTGACCACGACGCCGAAAGATTCCCAGAAGAAATCGCACGAGGGTGGCGATATCTTTTGAGATCTTGGTCAGACCGTCGCGTCTCGGCAGATCAGGTCGCGCTCGCTATCTCGGCTGAGGCGAAGAAACTGGGTTGGACCGACGATCTGGTGCGAAGACTGGTTGATACGCGTCGTCCCCGGCTCGAAGTGGAGCCACCGTTTAGGGCACATGCGGCTTCCGGAAACGAAGCAGTCTTCTCTCTAAAAATCGAATATCCGAGACCACATGTCGAGATGGAAATTCCGGCCGACATGCTGCAGGGGGCCGTCGCAAGGATTCGCGAAAGTCTGGAATACGCAAAATCGCTTGAGGCAGAAGTCCGTCAGAGCGATTGGATCTACCTGCCGACCACCTACGAAGAAGATGGGCAGCCACTGGACGTCCACGGACACGGAATGGTGGGCCTTGTCCTGGAGATGCAGCGGCTGACAACACGTCTGGCTGCCGGCGATCCCGCTGCCGCGCACGCAGAATTCCTAACGTGGAGCAGAGATGACGACGGCATCTTCGCCCGCCTGCGCATCTGGGCGGCCGGTCAGCCGACGGTCACCACGGCTGACGAGGCAGCATCTGTGCTGCTTGAACTTTCGGACAAGGCCTTCTGGGGCAGCCTGCACCAGCGCGATCTCCTTATGAGTATTCGATGCCGGTGGAAAGACCTTCCACGTCCCTCGCGGCTTGAGGTCGAGCGCAAATTGATTTCCACGAGATTCCCATGGGAGAACACAGGCCGAGCCGAGCAATACACCGATATGGCTCTTGTCGAACGGCTGCGCTGGCTCGTCGCAAACGGCGTGCAATTCGCCCTCGACGTGAACGCAAAGATCGCCGAGCTATCCTCCCGGCTCGGAGGCAACCTCCCCGATATCGAAGACGCCGTCGAGGACAGCCAGCCGCGTGTTTTCTCCGTCCAGTCAGACACGGATGCGAGCGAACTCGCTGAGATTCCAATCAAGGACATCCTTTCCCGAGCGGATGCCGCCGAAGGAATCGATTACCGGACTCATGTGCATCACGTGCCTTTCACGGGATTGGTCGAAAAGCGCCCGATCAGAGCGCTTGCAGCACTGTCCTACGAGGTAAGGCAGGGGCGGATTCACGCCGAAGGCTGGAGCCGCTTCCTTCGCTCGGAAGCGAGGGGAGAAGATACAGCAAGGATGCTGCGCCTGATCTGCGCGAGGCTTGCCATGTTCACGACGGAAAATCTGTCGCAGATACTCTACCCGGTCTCTGATTGGATGAAGCGCGTCGCTGATCGCAAGCGGGCGGAACTGCCGGACACCTTCAAAGCCCTGTGGGCGAAAACGCTGGCGACGGCGGAAGAATTCTCCGCCGCGGACAGCGAGCGGTACTCTGAGCGGAACTGGGCGGACGACGGCCTGAACAAACCGATCGGCAAACTCACGCAGATACTTCTGCAGGACTCGAGAATCGCTGGCAAGCATCCCCGCAACTCCGGCCTCGACGCGAGCTGGAAAACCGAGATGGACACTCTTCTTTCTCTTCCGGGCGACCTGAGGCGGCAGGCACTTGTATTCGCAGCATTCCACTTCGCGGCATTTTGGTACATAGATGCCAAATGGGCAGAGGCGGCTCTGACGCCCAGCATGATATCCGAAGGTCCTGACGGGGACGCGTTTTGGGATGGCTTCCTATGGGCTAGCAAGGTGCCTCATCCAGCACTGCTTCGCAGGATGGTGGGCCCAATGGTCCGGAGGGTATCGGCAGGGTCTCGGCGCAAACCTATCACTGACAGTCTCGCGGACATCCTCCTGTACTCCTGGGTTCAATGGTCGGAATGGAAGCGCCCCCCTTTCTCCGACGCGCAATTCCGCGAGGCGATCATCGAGGGCGGAACGGCTTTTGGGGTGCAGGTCCTGTGGAACTTCGGACGTCGGCTTCAAAGAGGTGCAGTATCGCGCGACAAGACAGTTCTGTTCTTCCGGGAGGTGTGGCCCCTACAGAAGTCGCTCAAATCGGCGGAAGTATCCCGCGCGCTCAGCTCATTCTTGTTCAAGACCGGCGATCTTTTTCCGGATTTGGCCGCCCTGGTGCTGGGAAGGCTCGTGCCGTGCGACAATTTCGACGCGTACACATTGAGCCCCTCTGAAACCGGCGGGATCATCGAGAAGTATCCGGAAGCGCTCCTTGACGTGCTTCAACGGCTGCTTCCCGCGGACGTGAGCCGCTGGCCGTATAACATGGGCGATGTTCTCGATCAGCTCGGCCGCATTCCGCGCGTCAGTGCCGATGGGCGCCTGATGCAGCTCCGGCGGGCGATTGGGCGCCCCTCTCTCATGCGTGTCGTCAACGACAAAACCGTTGAATTGAGGGCACCGGACGGCGGTGGCCCAAGGCCGCGTGATACCGCCATAGGCCGGCGATAGCCGCGAACGCACGGTGGACATGCTGAATGTTCCGGACACAACAGTGCACAAGAGTACGGCACCCTGTCCTTTGCAGGCGGCGTCGGCGAGATTGATCCCGGCCGGGCGCATCCGTGGCTGCAGTCGCTCAATGCTCTGACTGGGCGAGCGCTGCCGGGGCACAAAGAGGATTAGGCGAACCTTCGAGAACTACCGATAGGTCACGAGCGCCCGACAGTTGTCGAGATCTGCGCAGGAGCCGGGGGGATGTCGATAGGCGGGCTGGCTTCGAACACGTCGCCCTCATCGAGTACGACAAGCATACTGCAGCCACGCTCGGCTGGAACCGCCCTGATTGGACAGTCATCAAGGAGGATCTCCGAAGGCCAAGGATAAGCGTCGTATCAATCAGGCACGGGCACCCAGATGCCCGACTCTCGGTCTCCGAAAGCTCTCGCCCGCCCACCCGTGACGCAGGCTCCCACCCAGGCACAAACGACTGCGTCGATGGCGTCCTCGAATGCCTTCAATTCGTGCCCCCGTGCATCTCGAGACGGCAAAGGCAACGCTCCCCCGATGCCTTGGATCTTGACATCCAGCAGCATGAGAATCGTAACCGGTGTTCTGTCTCCACATTGTCCTTCTCCGCCTGATCTGTGATCGAGGTTTTCATGGATGAAGAACGGGAGTTTCTCCATGGAGACCTCATTGGAGTTTCTCACAACCAGGAAGCCTGGACGTGAGGTTCACCGACATTGGCCTGATGAGATCAAGGCGAAGATTGTTTCGGAAAGTTTGCGGCCTGGTACGACGGTCAATGAAGTTGCGCAACGCTATGGATTGCGAGCCAACAGCCTTTCCACCTGGCGGACGATGGCTCGGCAGGGCAAGCTGATCCTGCCAGCACCGGAGGATGCGGTAGAGTTCGCGGCGGTGATCGTTGATCCGCCAGTTTCCGTGCCTCCGCCGAAAGCGATTGGTCGCCCCGAGATCGTCGTAGGCACTGTTACGATCCGCTTGGAGGAAGGTGCGTCCGCGTCCCGGATCGCTGCCATCGCCCGCGCCCTGGCGGCGACAATATGATCTTTCCATCGAACCGCGTTCGGATCATGGTGGCCACCAAACCCGTGGATTTCCGCAAGGGTCATGACGGATTGGCGGCGCTGGTGAAGAACGAGTTGCACAAGGACCCGTTCACCGGAACGGTCTTTGTGTTCCGGTCACGTAAGACGGACCGGTTGAAGCTGATCTACTGGGATGGCTCTGGGATCGTCATGGCCTACAAAAGGCTGGAAGAGCACACGTTCACCTGGCCCGGCATCAAGGATGGCCTGATGACGCTGACACATGCCCAGTTCGAGGCCCTGTTTGCAGGCCTTGATTGGCGGCGAGTTCATGCCGTCCAAACGAGAACACCGGAGGCCATCGAATAGCTGCGGCACGATGACTCAGCACGGCAAATTCCACAGGCAAGTCGGCTCAGGATTTGATAGTTTTCGCCCATGCTGGATGCCGCCGACCTTCCCGATGATGTTGCCGCCCTGAAGGCGATGCTGATTGCGGCGCGGCTGAGCGAGGCAGGTAAAGACGCCCAGATTGGCCGCAAGGATGAGCGGATCGAACGGCTTGAGAAGCTGGTCGCCGCCTTCAAACAGGCAGCCTTCGGGAGAAAGTCCGAGAAGACTGATCCCGACCAATTCGATCTGGCACTGGAGGACCTGGAAACGGCGATGGCAGCGATCCATGCCGAGGATGAGGCGGACGGTCCTCCTGGAAACAGGATCAGCAAGCCCCGCGCGACAAATCGTGGCTCCCTTCCAAGGCATCTTCCCCGTGTTGAAGAGGTCATCGAACCAGCAAGCCTGATCTGCGCCTGCGGCGGTTGTCTGCATTGCATCGGCGAGGATGTCTCCGAGCGGCTGGACGTGGTCCCGGCGCAGTTCCGCGTCATTGTTACCCGTCGCCCCAAATATGCCTGCCGCGCCTGCACTGACGGTGTCGTTCAGGCTCCAGCTCCAGCGCGGCTGATCCAGGCAGGACTGCCGACGGAAGCGACCGTCGCCCATGTGCTGGTTTCCAAATATGCCGATCACCTTCCGTTGTATCGGCAGGCCCAGATCATGAGCCGCCAAGGCATCGATTTGGATCGCTCAACGCTTGCCGACTGGGTCGGCCGGGCTGCGTTCGAATTGCGTCCCGTCTTCGATGCGCTGGTTGCCGACCTGAAGCGCTCGACCAAGCTGTTCATGGATGAGACCCGTGTACCGGTTCTCGATCCCGGCTCCCGCAAGACCAAGACCGGATACTTCTGGGCGCTGGCACGAGATGATCGTACTTGGGGCGGTGGTGCTCCGCCGGGCGTCGCCTTCACCTACGCTCCCGGTCGAGGAGGCATTCATGCCGAACGGATATTGCAGGGCTTCTCCGGCATCCTGCAGGTCGATGGCTATGCCGGATACAACAGGCTGATCGCGCCAGAGCGTGTTGGGTCCGACATTCGGCTTGCCTATTGCTGGGCGCATGCCCGCCGCAAGCTGGTGGAGATCACCCGCAACGGCTCAGCACCGATTGCCGAGGACGGCGTCAAACAGATCGGTGAACTGTATCGCATCGAGGCCGAACTGCGCGGCCGTGATCCGCAGGCTCGTCTCGCTGGACGGCAGGAGCGGTCAGCGCCGCTGGTCGCCGACATGCAAACCTGGCTTGTCCATCACCGCGCCCATGTCTCAACTAAGTCCCCACTCGGCGAAGCCTTGGCCTACATTGCCAAATACTGGGATGGTCTGAAGCTCTTCCTGACCGACGGCCGCATCGAGATCGACAACAACGCCGTCGAGCGGACCATCCGGCCGATTGCCCTCAATCGCAAGAACGCGCTCTTCGCGGGTCATGATACAGGTGCCGAGAACTGGGCGACAATCGCCTCGCTCATTGAGACTTGCAAGCTCAATGCCGTCGATCCGCAGGCCTACCTGACCGCCACGCTCACCGCCATCGTCAGTGGCCACAAGCAGAGCCGGATCGAGGAACTCTTGCCTTGGAAAGCGCCAAGACGCTGACACACAGAAGAGTCGTCGCGAAAGTCTAAGGGTTCACACCGCTTCGGCCAATGATGTCGACCCTCTGGCAAGTTCCAGTTGCTGGTACAATGTCAAGCTTATCTCCGACTTTAAAACCGTCACGAGGCGTGCCGATCTCAAACTGGTGCCTGCAAGCAATTGCCTCCCCCATGGGCGCAGTCCTTGAGAAAGATAGGTCTGCCATCGTTACGATTGTCGTCCCGCGACGATTCACTTCTTCGTCCCAAACGGCTTCGACCGTTGCGACGGACCGCTCAAAATTCTGGAGCCGCCACAGATAAAAACCAAGGATAGCCACGCAGGCAACTAACCCGATCAATGCAAACACGATCCTCATCACCGCGAGTTCTCGTGTCACCTTCGCATCGTATTTCCTTCTAAGCATCGCTATCCGCCCTCATACGCCTGCAACTATGAAGGGATGGCGCGATCTCTGCAACGGACGAACGGATTCGGTGGTGTGATGGAAACACCGGTTACTGAGAATCCGCCTCCAGGTTTCGAAGAGGTTTTGCCGCCGGACAGCGGGGCTTTCGTCCGGCCAGTACTTCCGCCTCTTGGAATGCTTGTACGGCATTCGGAGGAGATCATGTTGTCCGACGCACGGCGGCCGATGATCGGGGTCAGTGACAGAGGCATGTCGATGGCAACAACGTCGACTGACGCGCCAAGCTTTTCGTGCGCTGCCGCGAGCAACGACGGCGCGTCCGGAAGCGATCCTCGATGGCGAACAACAGTATCCGCATCTTTCCCATCTCGGGCGAACGCAGCGGCTTCGAGGAGCCGCCAGCCGGAGCCACGATCGACAATCAAGGCAACACCGCTCGGTTCGCGCTCCGTCCAAGCGGCGTCAATGCCAAGAACCGCTCTCAACCTCGTTTCCCTCCTCACTTCGGCCAGAACTCACAATCACTTCCGCAGGTAGCTCTTCTGCCCTCCGTCGGTCATGCAGTACCGACCTCCCCTGGGACCTGTGCAATATGCTCCGGATCGGCAGGAGCAATCTGCGCCGACAGTAGGCGCCATCTGCGGGGAACCGCCGCCCAGCAGGCCGACGGCTCCTCTCATATACACTGAACATGATCGCTTGCTCGCGGAGACCGACCCATCGTTGCAAATGAACGTGTCACCCTGACATCCCGCGATACCGCCCTTCCTGCCACTGCAGGGAGTGTTCGCAGCTTGTGCCGCCACCGCTGTCGATAGCAAGATGGCTGCGGTGCCCAAGAACAAGCGCGTGCTGTAAGCTCCGTTCAACGCGTCCTCCACTTCAGCACCTCTTCGGAGGCGAAGTACTGATCGAGGACGCTAGCGACCTTGTTGAGCTTGGTGTCCGGCGGAACGAGATCGATGTCTCGGACCATGTCGTAGATCCAGTCGCCCGTCGTTGGTGAGATCATGTCCTCCGCCGTGGTGAGTGTCATAAAATCACCCTTGCCCCCGAAGCTGGCGAAGAGCTCTTCAATGGATCCGGCAGCCTTGTAGAAGGTTTTCAGATCGGAAGGATCCGGTGCGAATAGGCACCACACGAAATTCTTTCCGTCTGAGGTCTTCGCGATGGGCAGGTAGGCCACCCAAGTCTTGATCGTCCCCTGTCTGAATGGACGTGTGCCGAAGGCGATCTTGTCCTCCCCATTCTCGAGAAGCTGAGATCCCTCGATGAATTCGTTGGTTGTCGCCTTGGCTATCGAGAATCCTTCAACGCTGCTGCGCCGCTTCAGATGGTAGAAGCGGTTCACGCATCCGTTCACGATCATCGATCGTGTGATGCCGGGCTTGTCTCGCATTTGATACGAACGGTCTTCGTAATCGATACCCAGGAAGCGTACGCTGTCGGCATCGTCCGCAACGAAGAGCTCGTCTTTTGTCGGCGCCAACAGTTTCGGCAGTTCTGCAGGAACGACGTACAGTCTGTCAGCGATCGCGACCAGCCTGGATATCCCCAGCACGGCTGATCGATAGGCATCGGCGACGACGGAGGCGTCATAGTCCTCGCTGGGAACAGCAAGATACGGCGCATGGAACCCGAGTACGGCTCCGGGTTCTAGCGACCGCTCGGGAAGCTGGTCTGGGAGCGGATCGTCTTCGCCGACGGGGTTCGGATCCTTTGGCAGGGCCGTCCCACCGAGGAAGGCAATGCCACAAGCGGACAAGCACTGGTTACCCGAACGGACAACTGTGGCCAAACCTCGTCGGCGGAACGCGAGCGCGAGATCAAGCCCGTCGTGGTAGGAGCCCCCCGGACTATTGAGTGACACGACAATCCTTCGCCAGGGATCTTGGGCGTGAGTGATACCGGACGACTGAAGAGCCGCATCAAGTCGCTGCACGTCGCCCTGCTCGATGTCACCCCGCATTCGGAAGCGTGCCTCCGCTATCGGGCCGTTCTTGAGGCCTTCGAACGAGAAGTCGGCCGATGCTGCGGGAACCGAAAGGAGCGACGCCAAGGCCAGTACGCCCGTCGAGAGCCGCCCAAGCTTCATTTCGCAATGTCCGGGCAGAGCTGCTCGAAGATGGTGAGGGCGACCCCGTATCCGGACGCGGACGAGCCGTCGAGAATTTCGCCGGACTTCATATCCCGGACGGCATAATCTGCCATGCTGTCCGTAGACTTCATCGGCCCTTCGAACGCGTATGATTGGCCATACATGTCCGTCCAGGTACGCTTCCAGCAATTTCCCGTGACACGATCGCCGACCTTGACCTCGGCCATCGTGCGCTTCACGCATGCCATGGAATTGTCCATCTCGTACCCCACGCAGTAGGCCTTTGCATCCTTCGGCGTGTGCTTGACCACGATCACCGCGTTTGCGGTGCCGATCCCCGTCTTCGAGACGGTCGTCAGTTGCATCCCCGCCCGAGATCCATAGTAGATCGAATGATCCTCGGCGGCGAGGGCTGGGAGAGCGGCAGCTCCAACGACGACTGAGCAAGCAAGGGCGAGATGTCGAAATGAAAAATTCATGGCAGTCCTCTCATGATGTCAGTCGCAGCAGACCTTGCGGACGTAGGTATTTCCGAAGGTCACCATGGCATCCTTCGCGATGAGCCCGTGCGTCTTGAGAGCGTTTGACAGGTCCTTCGCTTCCTGCTCGCCGTAGACGTCATGCAGTGTCACGGCGATCCAGCCGTTCGCAGCTAGGTGTGCCGCGAGCGGGACCGACGCGGCTTTGATGAACGAGCGGGCGTCTTCGAGTGTCCGGAAGGATTTGACCTGCACGAAGCGTCCGTCACCAGCAGGTTCCTCGAATTCGTTCACCCGCACCCAGGAATAGTGCATGTAGCCGCTGGATCCTCCGACGGCGACGCGATACCAGTCGCCTAGTAGTTCAGTGACCTCCACGGGACTTCCGTTTGGCGCCTGTCCGATCGTCTTCGCATCGCCGTCGGCCGCAGATCTGATCGGCGCTATCCCCTTGGGATGACGCACGAAGCCGCTCCGGGCTCGGGGAACTTCGAGTGACGCGTCATCGGTGGCCGCATTGTCCGCCGGCAGGTTGACAGAGCTTGCGGGAGGCTGGGTTTGGATAGAATTCGGCGACTCCGGGGTGATGGCTACTCGCGCGTCTGGCTTTGGATAGCATAGGATCTGGAAAACCGACGGCGTAACGCGATCAGCAAGATCGGCTGTCGATAGGGCTGTCGGATTCTCAGTCATATCAGCGGCTTGATCGACGAGGCTCTGAGACTGCATAAATAACTCGGCGACCGACGCGCGGATCGCGAAGTTCACGTTCTGAGCAGTGATACCGATCTCATCTGCAGTCTTCTTGGATAGCGTCGCGCTCGTGATGCCGACAAGGTATCCGTTCCGGTCCACTACAGGGCCTCCTGAGTTGCCCGGCTGGATTGGTGTCGAGATCTGGATGTATCTGGTGTCGTTGCGGATCCCCGCGAGAGCATTCACGTTGCCTGTGGTGATCTTCACGGAATCCGCGAGCAGCGTGGCCAGAGGGTATCCCACTGCAACGATGTCCTCGCCGAGCCTCGTTGGAGACTTTCGGAATGCAAGTGGCTTTAGTGGCTCGTCGGCCGCGATCTTCACGACGGCCAGATCATTGATCCTATCGATGCGGGGATCGGCGGCATCGCCCTTCCCCTTCACCTCGATCCGCCCGCAATCCTGAACCACATGGGCGTTCGTCAGGATCCACCCGTCGGTGGTCACCGCAAATCCCGTTCCCGAGGAACTGGGCTCGTCGGCAAGGCAGTGTGAAGCGATGGCCATGGACAGGCCCGCGGCAACGAATACTCGGCAAGTGACAAACATTTGAATTCCCCAGGCGGTCGAAAGCTAAAGCCATCGAGGCATGGATTTCAACTTCTTCTTGCAAGATTGCTTAATTGTCAGCGTACTGTGTCACCCGCCTGCATCACGGGAGAACCCCCTTCGGGAATGAGCGCAGGTTACCTCACACCGAACTAAACCTCTCTCGGTGCCGCGCAACATACGCCGGATGAGGCCACAACCTGCCATCCGCAGGCAAATGGATTCGATCCATCTGCTTCGCAAACAGTGTCCGCGGCACCAGCGGCACCTCGTTGTGCGATACGAGGATCCGGTAATCGCCGCTCAGCGAGATCAAATGCTTGTCGAAGAGCCGAGCGCGATACCGTTCTGCACCACGTCCGGTTCACCGTCGGTCACCGTTCGGCGGTACCGTCAGATCATTCTTCTCCTGGCGAACGCCTCAGGTTTCAACACCCGACATTCAGGTCTTTAGTGACCAGGACATCTGAAGTGATCAGTCCGGATCAATCATCTGACCGCAGTTTGTGCACCGCGTGCCATTCCAACTGGTCGGACCGCAATTCGGACAGTCCCAACTAGGATCGAGCCGATCGCCCTTGGGCCGCATCCCGACAATCCCTGTGCGCCCTCGGATCATGTATCGCAGGTCGTCTTCGCTAACGATGGTCATACCGGGGCCGAACTCCAATGGCCTGCCCTTCTGCTCCGGCTCTCGGTTCTCCTCGTGATGACGATAGAAGAGCTGCTCGAGTTTCCTCCTGTATTTGTCCGGTAGTTTCCCACTGACCAAGGCTTCTGTGATCCGGGCAGTGGCGATGCCAATGGCTCGATCAGTGAGATACCTCTCGTGAACTTCGGCGGCGCGTGCTGCCTTTTCAGCGGCGCGTTCGAGCCTGATTTGGATGACTGGGGTTGCCTTGAAGACCCTATTTCCCTTTGAGCCATTGCACCTCCGGCAAGCGGGCATCCAGTTGGCCCACGAATTGACTGCAAAGTTCTCCCCAAGGCCGAAACCTTCCAGGATTGCTTGAAGGGCATCGGATCCTTCCAGAGATTCCGGAATGATGTGATCAACCTCGCAGGTGTTGTACGAAACTGGTTCCTCGCACAGCCAGCATCGCTCGCTATGCACGGTCCAAACTGCATAGCGTTCGGCGTCGGTGAAGTTGCGTTTTGCGGGCTGGGACATTCGTGACTGCGGGTGAAGAATTGACCGCAATCTAGGACCATTTCTCCTAAGTTGGCAATGGGTTCGAATGCACACCAAAGGCGATCCCTGCAGCCGGAGGAGAAACGCGCTAGGGATCGTCCTTTCAATGCTGCCCTCGCACGAAGCAACAAGCTCTCGATTTCGCCCGCGGTCAGGCGGTCGACTTCATTCGCCGCCCTTACGAGTTCTGCGACGAACCCCGGGACGCTACTCGTCTCCGCAGTTATCGTCATCATCCCTCGAATTCAGCGCCGGGCAGCCAACCGCGCGTATAGCCTTTGCTGATGCATGCCCGAGCGATTGCGAGCTGTTCGCACAGCCGTTCACGATCCTTGAGCAGAGCATCGATGGTTGCACGCGGATCCCCTCCGTGCCAGGCCAAAGCTGCGTCGACGGGGTTGGATTCCGGTGTCACATGACGTTCAGCAAGCATGTCGGATCTCGTCAGTTCAGGAAGAGCATGCTCGGAGACAATGTTGCGGCAGCGATGCGGCCTATGCAACGGCACGACAGCGCGAGCACCGAAAAGCTAGACACCAGAGCGAGTCGTAGCAAGGATTCGTTGAACGCTTAGCAGATCACAAGATGCGGCGTGTCCTGAGGCTTGAATTCCCCTTCCTGCCGGAGCAAAGTTGAGGACGGGGGAAAATCGATGAAAACGCTGATAATGCTTGCAGTCGGAATGGTGGCGTTCGATGCCGTCGCCACAGACTATCCTACCAATGGCATGCTCTATAACCAGCAGGAGGATTCCTCGCTGACGTATAGCTGCAAGCTTCAGGCGGGCCAGCAGCGTCTCCGGTGCGAGTTCCTCCAGACGGCCGTTCGCAAGAAGGCGAAGGCAGCCGATCTGGAAAAGAAGCTTGACGAAGCTCGCAAGAACTATCCGGGTGCTGTGAAGGAATTCTCCGATCCCAAGGAATGCAACATGATGGGCGCGTGGCTCGGCATGGCCACCGGTCAGATTTCCATTGATGACGCCCTCGCCCGCAATCCTGGAATCGCGACGGATGCCGCGAAGTTTAAGGAAGGCATGGTCCGTCTGCGAGAAGACGCGAAGGCGAACCCCAGTATGCTCGACACGCTCCGCGCTCTCGCAGGCATGTGCGATCATCCGACCGAGGAGAACTTCCTGAAGATCACCAGGGCCGACCACGCGAAGGATCTTCGGACCTGCCAGGTCAGCTCGAACCCGTTCACGCAGGAGTTCGTCTGGGTCTCCGACTTCGCGAATGGTGGTGCTTGGGTCGTATCATCCCAGCCCGAAGGTCCATGCGGTGTCGTCCAACTCTCTCGTATCGAGAAGGACCAGTCCGATACCTCGGGCATGTTCTGGCGGTACATCGCTCGGAAAGCGGCGACCAATCCATCCGGTACCGTGTTGCCTGGAATGAGCTGCTCGGCAATCGACCAAGGGGAATATGTCTACGATTGGAAGAAGACGCGGTCGGATCACATGCAGTGCGAATTCGTCGAGTTCAGCCCGATCTGATTTGGCCTGTCAATGCACTGAGCTCGAAGATGGCGCGTTTACGCGCGTGGCGGCCAGCCCGACGTAAGTGCCGATCAGAACGGTCGCCATCTCCTCTACCGAGCGACAGCCCTCGTTGTAGAGTTCGATGGCGGCATCACACAAAAACGAGGACGCTTGATCGTCCCATTCCACCTCGTAGTACCGATACCATTCACGGACCGCCTTCGACATCAGCAGGTGGTCTTCCTGTATGCACTTGGACATGCGTTACCCCAGACATGGAGGCGGCAGGCCTGCGTGGCTATGACTGCTTCGTTACGACACAGCGGCGTCGCCATGATCCAGACTAGGAAAGACAGGACATCCACGGGGATCTGCCTCGTCCGTGGCCGGGGCAACGCCGCTCGGCTGCCTAACGGCGACCAATCTCGGCCTCGACCTTCTTCCGTGAGTTTCCAGCGCTCTTCACGGCCTTCTTGACGGCATCTTTCGAGACGCCTTCCTTCGTTGCTTCGTACTTGACCTCGTGATCCTGGCCGCCTGCCACGCGGGCTCGATCCTGTGCGCGGCCGCGGGATGTCGGTGTCTGTGCCATCGGGCTTCTCCTTCGAATGAACGTCCGTAGTAGAAACTCACAACGATTCCGGTGGTTCCCGGGAGATAGTGGATGATGATGCTGCACTTGAAGCGGCTGCGGAATTCCCTAAGCGGTGCCCGACATTGTGCTGGAGGAAGGTGGTCGCTATGGCTCTCGACCTGAACATATCTCCACCGCTTTCCACCACTGTCGGGCGCAATTCGACCAGCGGAGACGGCGGAATCAATTTGAGAGAGAAATTCCGTAAAGTATTGAAAAATGATTCGTTTTGTGTCGGAACGAATCACCCTGACACGTCTTTGAGTCGCGTATTAGTGATTCGGAGAAATTTGTCATGCCGTCAGGACAGCGTGCACAGTGGAAAGGCTTTCTGAAGTTCGGTGAGGTAAGCTGCGGCGTCGCTCTCTACACGGCAGCCTCGACCAGCGAGCGCATCACCTTCAACACCATCAACAAGGCCACGGGCAATCGCGTCAACCGCATCTTCATAGACAGCGAGACCGAGGATCCGGTGCCGAAGGAAGCCCAGACCAAGGGCTTCGAGATCGAGAACGGCCAGTACATCATCATCGATCCTGAGGAAGTTTCCGCCGCGATCCCTGAGAGCAACAAGACGCTCGAGATTGAGGCGTTCATCCCGTGCTCCGACGTCGACGACGTCTACTTCGACAAGCCCTACTACCTCACGCCCGACAAGATGGGCGGAGACGCGTTCGCGGCTCTCCGCGATGCGATGAAGAAGTCAATGGTCGCGGCCATCGCCCGCACCGTCCTATTCCGTCGAATGCGTACGGTGCTGATACGGCCCCACGGCAAGGGCCTGATCGCCAGCACGCTCAACTACGACTACGAGGTTCGTTCCTCCGAGAAGGCCTTCGAGGAGATGCCCAAGCTCAAGATCCAGGGCGAGATGCTCGATCTCGCCAAGCACATCATCAGCACCAAGAAGGGCGAGTTCGATCCGGCGACCTTCGACGACCGCTACGAAGCCGCCCTCGCGGATCTGGTGAAGGCGAAGCTGGAAGGCAAGTCGCTTCCGAAGCCGAAGAAGGTGCAGGTCTCGAAGCCCAACGATCTGCTGGCCGCGCTCCGCGAGAGCGCAGGCATGATGAAGACCGCTGCGGACCAACCGAAACGCACTGCCGCCAACGCTAACACCGGCACTGGGAGGCAGCGCGCCGCGCGCGGGGCGGCAGCGAAGTCCGCCGCTTCAAAGGCTGCCCCGCAGCGCAAAGCCAGCTAGGGAGATAGGCCATGGCTCCGAAATATTACTGGAAAGGCTATCTCAAACTCTCCCTGGTCACGTGCCCCGTGGCGATGACCCCGGCCACGAGCGAAAGCGAGAAGGTCCGCTTCCATACACTCAACAAGGAGACGGGCAACCGCGTCGTCTCCCGGTACATCGATTCAGTCACGGGCAAGCCCGTCAAGGACGAGAACGAAGCCAAGGGATATGCCCGCGGCGAGAACGACTACGTTATCCTCACCGAGGACGATCTGGATGCCGTTGCGCTCGATACGGTGAAGACGATCGACATCGACAAGTTCGTCCCGGCCGACAGCATCGAGTGGATCTACCTTGAGAAGCCGCATTACCTGATGCCGGACGACGCCGTCGGCAACGAGGCATTTGCGGTGATCAGGGATGCCATGAAGGCCGACAAGGTTTTCGGCGTGTCGAAGCTCGTGATGGGCCGCCGAGAGCGGGCGGTCGTCCTGGAACCGCGCGGCGAGGGCATCGTGCTCTGGACGCTGCGTTTCGGCGACGAGGTTCGACCGGAGGAGAATTACTTCGAGGAAATCGACGAGAAAGCAGATCCGGATCTCATTCCGCTCGTCCAGAAGCTCATCAAGCAGAAGACCGCGCGCTGGTCGCCGGACATGGTCAGCGATCCCATTCAGACCAGCCTGCTGAAGCTCATCGATGAGAAGAAAAAGGCGTTGAAACCGAAAAAAACGGCGAAGGGGAAAGCTGCCGAAGCTGCTCCGAAGTCGAATGTGTTCAACATCATGGATGCGCTCCGGAAGAGCGTCGAGGCCGATCTCAAAGGCAGGAAGTCCGGGTAGTCACATGCATCTGACGAACACCAAAGTAGCCCACGAGAACGGCGGTTGGCGCGTCGACTTCGTTGGAGATGACGGCGATGCCGTTACCGTTAATGTGGCCAATGCCGCCTATATAGATGAGGAGGCTGCGGTCGAACGCGCTCGCGCCATCATGGTGCGGTTAACGGCGTTCGGCACCCGAGGCGGCGGTCGGAGCGTGAACACCTACGATGCCGCCAGCAATGGGAATTTCGACGACGATCTGCCCTTGCTCGTACCCGGCACTGATTATCCGCCATGGCAAGACATGCAGCCCGTTGACGCTTGCCCTTCCCGATGCCATCTCCAGTATGCCCAAGACGAAGACAAAAGCGCAGAGCGATGATCCTGAGCTGATCAAAGAGGGTCGCTCCCGGTGGAGGCGACGTTCGGATCGGCTGTCAGGGTGAAGGGAATCCTGCAGGAAATACGGTCTCGCCTGCCTCCCGCGGTCAGGAAGTCGCTGGATATGCAGTCGGGCGAGCTTACTCTCGTTATGCCGGAAACTTCGAAGACAGCGTTTCGCGCGACCTCTTCGATTGTCTCGGAATCACTGCAAGGCATAGCTGACCTTCCGATCATCCCTCGCGAGATCGAGGACATCCTGGGAATAACCTCCTCGGAAAGGAAGCGCTGGTTGGAGGACGGGCGTCTTCCAAGCGCCGGAACCCGAACCGTCAGGCTTCAGGGCCGAGCGCGACGAATCACTTTCCACGTATTCGATCCGCGGGTCGTCGAAGACCTGCTCAATCGCGGGGCCGTGGATGAATGGCGCGAGGAAGACGCGGCGGCGAAAGCAGAAAACCGGAGGCGCGCCGCCTACCAGGCGAAGCTGCCGCGTTCCCAGGCTGAAGATGCTGCGCACGGTTTGAGAGGGTGGGACGAGTTCGATAGCGAGGGTCTGCTGCGGTAGCGATTGGCGGTGGATGGCCATCATGGATGATCCCAGCGATGCGGCGGCGCTTTTCAAACACGAATGGCCATACCACCACGTTCACCGGTCCCGTTTCGTCTTCGATCGTCAGGAATGTGACACCCTTTGCCGACCTCGGCCATCTGACACTTGTCAGACGCAAGCGCCTTGATGACATCCTCCGGCAGGCCATGCGCCTTCACAACATCGCGGATCGCTCCCTTGGCCCGATAGCATGAGACGGTCGCGCAGAGAGCGACCTTGTCCTCACGATTTGGGCAATACCATAGTATGATGTGCTTGGTGCCAGTTTCCGGTAAGCTCAACTTCACGCGGCAGGGCATCAAGCAAGATGACAGGACGAGATGCACCTGTGCCGGGCTGTTTTGAGATAGATCGACAACGTCCGTCGGTTCGGACGTGGCTGGCTAGAGTTAACGACAAATGAACGGGGGCGATTTGAAGCGTCATCGGTCTCTCCGCTGGGTCGTCGCATACGGATTTTTTGGCGCGCCGCGTGCCGGAGCGTCGATCGCGTTTGCTATGGCAGCTCTTTCGATCACTGATAATGCAGCGGGCGGGGCTACAGCGCTCGCAGCTATGACCGCTGCGCAACTGGCAGGAGCGATACCCGTTGCCCGGTTGGGACGCGGTTCTAACTCGATCGCGTATTTCAAGATCCTCATTGTCATCAGGACCATGGCGCTATTCTGCGGCGCCGCAGCGTGTGGCATGGGCGCGCCCTACTCGATTTTCATCGCTGCGGCAGTTGCGTCCGGGCTTGTACAAGGAGCAGCCTTCGGCCATCTGCGCGACGCCGCGAACTATCTTGTCGCACCGACGCAGATGACCAGAGTCCTTGCTTGGGGGTTTTTCGCAACCGAACTTGCTTTTCTGGTCATGCCGATCCTGGCGGCGGCGTTGGGGACCGTCTCCGCATCATTGGCGATAGCTGCTATCGCGGTTCTAGGGGCGCTTCCTGCCTTCATCTTGCCGTCAGCACCGACCGCCGACGTGAAGGTCGAGGAGGCGGAGAAGAGAAAAGCGATATCTCCAGATGTCCTTATTTGGTTAGCGTGCGCTTGCGCCAGTTCCGCCGCAATCAGTGCGATCGAGGTTGGCGCGGTATCAATTGCAATGGGATTTGGGCTCCAAGCGGGGTATGGAGCAGTGTTCACTGGAACCTTGTGTGCGGCCTCCCTGATTGGCGCAATTGTAAATAGCTTCCTTAACCGAACTTTTTCGAGGCACCAGGTCGCCGGAATGCTAGCGGCGATCCTCATTGGTATCGCGCTCGTACTTCAAAATTCCTTTGGGTTATCGATCGTCGGCTGTGCGTTGGTGGGACTATTTGCCCCGTCACTCGGTATTCACTACTCTTTGCAGATCAACAGATTGGTAAGGCCCGAAATGAGGGCCGAAACGTTCTCGGTGCTGAAGATATCCACCTCGGTTGGGACGATATTGGCGTCATCGATGCTTGGCTGGACATCGGTCTCTTTAACGCTGACCGCAGCGATATGGTTGCTCCTTTTCGCACTGGGGATGATTTCAGTGCAGGACTTGATCGTCGGGCGGCGCCTGTCCACGGCGCGCACGCAGCGTGTACCAGATTAGGCAAGGCGCAAAATGCCCCGGCGTGCGGGCAAAGAAGGTAACGGGACGGCCGGATGTCCATTTCACTTAACGAGCAGGCAACCCCGACTGAGCCCGATGCGGCGCTGATCCTGGACCACCTGCCGGGTCTGGTCTGGACGACAGACGAAACGGGCACAATCTCATACTGCAATGCCCGTTTTGGAGAATATGCTGGTATAGATTTCGGCTTGAGCCGCTCATCACACTGGGCGAGCGTTTTACATCCGGACGACGTAATATTCGCGGTCCAGTACGGTCGAAGCGCGCGGTGGACCGAAGGGCATACGGTCATCAACGCCCGTTTGCGACGAAACGATGGAGAGTTCAGGTGGTTCGAGCTTGCTGCGTCGCCGCTGGCGGATGGTGGAAAGGTCTGCTGGCTCGGGACAGAACTCCACGAGAGCGCCAGCGAACGGGCCCAAGAGGAAATCGAAAGCAGATTCCGGCGCTTCCTCAATTGCTTATCGCTTCCAGCGCTGCTGATCACCCCTGCTTTGGAACTCGAGTTTGCCAATCACGCGGCGTTGCGTTGGTACGGCTTTCGGCCTGAGGGTTCGGAGCAAGTGACTTCGGCCGATATGGAGTCGAGGAAATTCGATGAGATCCTGCTTCCGCTCAAGGCATACATGGAGGGAGAGCAAACAGCGGTCGTCTCATACCAAGCACAGCATGCCGACGGCACACTCCGGTCGCTTGAGGCGCAAGTCGTGCCGATTATCGATAAGTCAGGCGAACTGACGAACTACGTCGTACTTCAGAACGACGTTCAGGACTCTCGCGATGCCGCCTACCTGTTCGGGAAGGAAATGGAGATCCTCGACATGGTGGCCCGAGGCACACCATCAGCAAGGGTTCTTCAAGAGCTCTGCAATGTCGTCGACGATCTGATCCCCGATCTCCTTTGCTGTTTTCTCGAGCTGTCGCTCGATCGCAAGTTCTTTCGAATGGGCGCGGCTCCCCGGTTGCCAAGCGAATTCCGAGAGATCTTCGACCGAAAGAGCGTGGCTGCGGACAAGAATGCGTGCTCAGTAGCAGCGCTTTCAAAGAAGGCCGTTGAAATCCAAAACCTAGGCGAAAGCGATCATCGCGACACGTCCATGGGCCAGTTCATGCTGGCCAACAAACTCAACTATTGTCATGCAATTCCCATTCTCTCGCCCTTTGGGAACACGGCTGGGATCTTTGCCATCCTCCGTCATCAATATACCGAACTTAAACCTCACGAGCTGCAAATTATCGACCGTGCAGCGCATATAGCGGGGATTTCCATAGACAGGACGCGCCATGAAGAAGCGCTAGTAAAGCGGGAGACCCAGTTCGAGCGGAGCCAGGCACAGCTCGTCGCAGCACAGCGGATTAGTTCGACCGGTAGCTTCACATCCGACATCCAGCGGGACGAAAATATCTGGTCTGAGGAATTTTATCGAATATTCGATCTCGATCCGAAGCTCGCGCCGAGCATCGATGCGGTCAGGGAGCGAATCCATCCGGAAGACCTGGAACGTTTCAATGTCGAGATGCAGAGAGGGCTTACTGGCGAGGGCTCCGATTTCGTCTTTCGGATCATCCGGACGGACGCTTCCGTCAGGTTCATCCGCGGACTTGCAAAAGTGACACGTTACGTGGGTGACCACCCGATCTTCATGGGGACTGTACAGGACATCACTGAGACGAAACGGGCGGAAGACGCCCTCCGACGTGGTGAGGAAGCTCTGTTGAAAGCGAGAGAAGAACTCGCCTATGTTTCACGCGCGATGACTATCAGCGCCTTGACGACGTCCATCGCCCACGAGGTGAGCCAACCGCTGTCGGGGATTCTCGCCAACGCCAACGCCTGTGTTCGCCTGTTAGCGCTCGATCCGCCGGACATCGCCACTGCGGCAGACACTGCACGGAGAACAATCCGGGACACTATGCGCGCAACCGAAGTCGTTAAGCGCCTTCGGGCTATGTTTAGTCGGCAGGCTCCGACTATGGAGGAGATCGACCTCAATGAAATTGCTCGCGAGGTAATCGCATTATCGGCGAGAGATATGCGGGAAAGATCTATCGTCCTCGAGTCCAGATTGGCATCCGGACTGCCTTCGGTCAGAGGCGATCGTATTCAACTCCAGCAGGTCATCTTGAACCTGGTCCTGAACGGGATCGAAGCCATGGCTGAGATCGAGGGGCGGCCCCGCCGTCTGCTTGTGCTGACTTCACCCGACGAGGACATGCTCACTTTGTCGATCGTGGATGCGGGCGTCGGCATCGCCGCGGACTCTGCGGAGAGGCTGTTTGAACCTTTCTTCACCACAAAGCGTAACGGAATGGGGATCGGACTTTCTATCAGCCGGTCGATCATCGAAAACCACGGCGGCAGCATGTGGGCGACGCCCAACGATGGACCGGGCACAACGGTTGCCTTTTCGATACCAAAAATCCCTCCCTTGGCCCAGAGCGTTTAACTGACCTACCAAGCTCTATGCGGGCGGCTTACTGAAGTCTCGTCTTCCCCAGACACCAGGACGATTTTGCCAGGCACTGGGCGTAGTGTTCGAACGGGGCAGGTTCATATCAAAGGCACCGAGCACGGACCCAGTGCCCCATTCGAGAAGGTCAAGATAGCAGGGGTTGGAACGCCGCCCCTGATTAGTCAGGCCGCGGTTGAGGCGTGGCCGCTCGTCAGCAGCTTTACTAAGCGCTGAGCCCCTGCGGTCGAGGATGCTGGGTTTTGTCCCGTGATTAGGCGACCGTCAGTAATAGCGAAGCTCTCCCAGTTTCCTCTCTTTTCGTAAAGGCCGCCGAGCCGCGTGAGTTCATCCTCCACGAGGAAGGGAACGACCTTAGTGAGTTGGACTTCTTCCTCCTCTGTATTGGTGAAGCCCGTTACACGCTTGCCCTGAACAATAGGAGCGCCTTTGTGGGTCACCCGATGCAGAACTCCGGGTGCATGACATACCGCCGCGACAGGCTTTCCGGCATTGTAGAAGGCCTCGATCAGCTTGATCGAATCCTGATCCTCTGCAAGATCCCACATCGGGCCGTGGCCGCCCGGATAAAATACGGCGTCGAAGTCTTCCGACCTCATGTCCTTTAGCAGCTTTGTGTGGGCGAAAACTTTCTGCGCATCGGGATCCTTCTTGAAGCGGGCCATCGCCGGTGTCTGGTTCTCAGCCAGATCACTCTTAGGATCGACAGGCGGCTGTCCTCCCTTGGGTGACGCAAGAGTAAGATCGATGCCGGCGTCACGGAACACGTAGTAAGGAGCGGCGCCCTCCTCAAGCCAGAAGCCGGTCTTGCGCCCCGTGTCGCCGAGCGTGTCATGAGAAGTGAAAACCATCAGTATCTTCATCGGAGAATCTCCTTCCAGGTTGATCAGCCGAAAGAGGCTGCGGCGCAGACTATGCTCTCGATGGATCGATGGCGCAGTTGAACATTGGTATCGGCGATACCAAGGTATTGAATGCAGCTTCCCAGCTTCCAAGAGAAATTTTTAATTCTCCCGAGAGCTCAACTGAGGTCCGACAGAGCGACACTCGCTCCAGAACCGACGGACGCAGATGGTACCCAGACACGTGTCGGCGCTGGCCGATCGCTGATGGCAATCAGAACCCCGACGATCGCCACCATGGCAATTGCGATCATAACAAGCGGAAAGCTTGAGCCAGGATGTTCTTGGTCTCGGTAGATCATCTTCTGCTCCCGATTTCTGGCCGCGGCTGATCCGAAACCGCCGGCTTCGACGGAGACTATGTCGGGGGACAACCAGGAAGGCAGTTGCACCTTGGTATAGGCGATACGTTTGTATAGGCGATACCATCGTGCAGTAGCGCGCTACACGGGTCAGTCTCAATGTTCCCGGATACGGATCGACGACGGATATCGATACGGAAGGTCAGCGCAACACGCTCGGAATCCGGATCGTGAGCGCAGCCTAGAAGGTAAGCAATCACCACCGGAGACTGGCGCAATGTCAAATTTCGAACCCGCAAATCTTACACGCCGATCTTTTGGCGGCGTTGCACTCGCCATTACCGCAGCGGGTGTCCTCGGTGAAAAGATGGCTGAAGCCTCTCAGGCAACCACGCGTGTGGACGTACCAACGGCCGCTACCGGAGCCATACTCGAAGCAAACAAGAGTATCGAGGCAGGGGACCTGCTTGTCTCCTATGCCGACCTGGGACCGGCGACCGGATCACCAGTGTTGCTGCTGCACGGCTGGCCCTACGACATCAACAGCTTCGGGCGGGTCGCACCTCTGCTCGCCGACCGAGGCCACCGAGTTATTGTGCCGTTCCTGCGGGGCTACGGCGGCACGCGCTTCCTATCCGGGCGGACGAAGCGCAATGGGCAGCAGGCGGCAATTGCAGTCGATACGATCAAGCTCATGGACGCCCTAGGGATCAGGGAGGCTACGATCGCTGGATTCGACTGGGGAGCGAGGACTGCCGACATAGTCGCGGCCCTTTGGCCGGAACGCTGCAGGGCCCTCGTCTCGGTCAGCGGCTATCTGATCGGAAGTCAGAACGCGGGCAGGATGCCACTGCCGCCGTCCGCCGAACTTCAGTGGTGGTATCAATTCTATTTCGCCACAGATCGCGGTCGCGAGGGCTATGAGAAATATACGAACGACTTCGCCAAGCTCATCTGGCAGCTCGCCTCCCCAAATTGGAAGTTCGATGATGAAACGTTCTCGCGAAGTGCCGCCGCGTTGGGGAATCCTGACCATGTCGCGATCGTCGTTCATAACTATCGATGGCGTCTCGGACTGGCCGAGGGCGAGAAGTGGTTCGACGAGTTGGAAGACAAGCTCGCGGCCGGTCCCGAAATACACGTGCCTACGATTACCATGGAAGGTGACGCGAACGGGGCACCCCACCCAGATCCAAAAACCTACGCAGACAAGTTCAAGTCGAAATATGAGCACCGCCAGATCACAGGCGGGATCGGTCACAACCTGCCGCAAGAAGCCCCGGAATCGTTCGCTAGTGCCGTGATCGATGTGGACGGCTGGGCGTAGTTACCGAAATCGGCGCAGCCTCGAGCCTGTGAGGGAGCACGCATCAACCGACAAGTTCCGCGCACATCGGTCTGGGCTCGACGCCTGTTCGATGGTGACCCGTCAAAATCCAGGTATCGAATCCTTCGATGAAATCGATCAGAAAATGGTGCCTAGTGGGACACCCGCCGGCCGTGTGATGGTGGAACGCACTTCCAGATAGCACAGCTCTTCTCCGCGATTGCACGGCGAGGAGCGTGCTTAAGCTGGAAGGATTTTTAGTAGGCGACACCACCAGCTCAAACCGGAAGGATCGATGATTGGAAATCGGTATCGATAGTTTCGCAATGCTTTTGACCGACCCTGCCTCGGGGCGATTGCAGTCAGCCATTGACCGCATGGAGAGCGTGCTGGCGGAGATTGAGCTCGCGGATCAAGTCGGCCTAGATGTTTTCGGAATGGGCGAACACCATCGAGAGAACGCGCTCGATTCAGCCCCGGCCGTCATCCTTGCGGCCGCGGCCGCGCGCGCAAAGTCGATCAGACTGACAAGCGCCGTGGCAGTCCTCAGTGCCGCCGATCCCGTGCGGCTCTTCCAGGAGTTCGCCACACTGGATCTGATATCCGGCGGAAGAGCTGAACTCGTGGTCGGTCGCGGCTCATCCGTCGAGGCCTATCCTCTGTTTGGATTCGACCTGCGGGACTACGACGCGCTCTTCGCCGAGAAGCTGGACCTCTTGCTGAAGATCAGGGAGCAACCCAATGTCAAATGGGAGGGCCGCTTTCGTCCTGCGATCAATGGCGAGGGTGTCTTTCCCCGTCCGCACCAGCCGACCTTGCCAATCTGGCTGGGCGTCGGCGGCACGCCTGAATCCTTCCTCCGCGCCGGAACACTCGGATTGCCGTTGATGGTCGCCATCATCGGCGGAAGCTTCGAACGTTTCTTGCCTCTGGTCGAACTCTACCGTCGCGCGTGGCTCGCCGCCGGCCATCCCGCGCAGAACCAGAAGGTCGGAGTACATGCCCTAGGCTTCGTCGGAGAGACGGACACGGCTGCCAGGGAAGCGTTCTTTCCGGGCTGGTTCCAGATGTTCACGGACGCTGGACGGGAACGGGGATGGCCGCCGCCAACGAAGGCGCAATTTGAGCACATGTGCGGTCCAAGTGGCGCGTTCCTGGTTGGCAGTCCGGAGACAGTTGCGGCCAAGATTATGCATGTGAACAATACCTTGCGTGGAGTCTCTCGCATCACCTTCCAGATGAGCACCGCAGCACTGGAAACCGAGGCGATGCGCCGCTCGATAGAACTCCTCGGCACTGATGTAGCGCCTCTTGTTCGCGGACAACGTCCTTGAATGAGTCATCGAATGACACGAGGCTCAAGGGAAGATACCAACACCGCCTGATCGCCGGGGGATCAGCCACAGCCTTCCCCAGAAGTCACCAGACGCCTTCTCACAGGATGTTCCCGATCCGTGGGCCTGAGGAAGCGAAGTGTTTCCACCGTCGGTGGAAACACTTATTGCGAAGGCAACGCGCCAACGTGGATGCTGTGGTCAACTGCTGCTGCCGAAAATGAGGTTTCGATAGGCTGCGAGCATCTCCGGATCTTCGACAGAGCCATGATGATGGAGTTGCCTCCAGCCGCCATCCACCTGAACGAACCAGCGGGTTGTTCGGAAGGCGACATCAAGACTGTCGCTGGCAGTTTGACACTTACCCCGTTCCCGACCGACGAACAGATGCCACTCGCGTCCGCCCTGGCTGGTGAAGTCATGGAACGCAACATTTACCGTTGCGGCGCCGCCGAACAGCTTAGAATAACCCTCAGCGATCTCGTTCCAACCGCGACGAATTCCGCCGATAGGGTTGTCCATGCTGGGAGCCGCCCCAGGGAACCAGATCGCCTCCAGCCCCACCATATCGGCAGCATTGAAGGCCCTGTAGAATTCGATCAGCGCATCCAGAGCGCCACCGTTCCCTGCCTTCTGTTCTGCACCCGTGATCTCTTCAAAACGTTCCTTCATGTCGAAACCTCTTTGCGGAATCTGTGGCGAGCTACGCCAATCCAGCGGCGTCGATCGGTCGACTGGAGGAAGGTGGCAGCACGCTCCAGAGCCAAGCCGACGAAGGCAACATGCGCAGCGATGGTTGCGTAATCCATTATACGATGGTGTCGGCGCAAGCCCACCGCGGCAAAATCCCGATAGGCCGCTGGCGATACCATCGTACAATGGACTTCTAGCGAGAACGGCGCATCCTCAGCAGGCGGTCGGAGCAAGCGCATTGCGCTGCCGCGCGCCGCAAGTTGAGAGAGTTGTGATATACATACTTCGATTGGACGACGAGCCTGCTGTCTTCTCTGGGGACGAAGCACATGTATCGGATGATCTCGGCAATGACGAATGCAGCGCTTCCCGATGGTGGGGATATCAAGCGACCAACCGTCGTGGTTATCGACGACGACATATCAGTCAGGGAATCCCTGGAGCTCCTCATAGTATCAGCGGGCTGGCAGCCCCTGCTCTTTGAATCCGCCCAATCCTATCTTGCAACCCCCCTCTCGTCGGCTCCGTGCTGTCTCGTACTCGATGTCAACATGCCGGGCCTGAACGGCCTCGATTTGCAGACCGTGATCAACATGGGCGGCAATCGCATGCCGATCATTTTCGTCTCCGGCTTCGGCGATGTCCCGATGACCGTAAAGGCGCTCAAGGGGGGCGCGCTCGATTTTCTGACCAAACCCATCGACACGATGGCGCTTCTGGAGGCGATCCGATCGGCACTCGCGCGGAGCGAAGAAATGCTACGCAACGACGAGGAGCTTCGACGGCTGCAGCGCTCGTACGACACGCTGACAAAGAGGGAACGCGAAGTGATGATACGCGTGGTCAAGGGTCTCTTGAACAAGCAGGTCGCATTCGAGCTCGATATAAGCGAGATCACCGTGAAGGCGCATCGCGGCCAAGTCATGCGTAAAATGGACGCCCGCACCCTTCCGGAACTGGTGAACATGGCTGCAAAGCTCAGCCTCGGAGAAAGTGTCGAGGCGGACTGAAGCGTCCGGCAGTCTAGCGCGGCGACGTGCACTACCCTCGCGCTCGACGTCTTTCGGATGGATAGAGCATTATCATCGCGACGAATATGGCCGCCCCGACGACCAGGGCGATGCTGGCGAGGCCGAGGGAAAGACCGACTCCCGCGTCGCTGCTAGCCGTCCGCGCCAGAATGATCCCCACCACCGGAGGTCCCGTGATCTGTCCGACAGCGAAGACAGCCGTTAGAAGTCCCATGTATCGGGCATGATTTCTCGCGCGGATTCGCCTCACTTCGTTCATGGCAAAGAAACTGATCGCGGTGAACGGCAGGCCAACCGGAGCGCTGCTGACGCTCAGTCCCAGAGCGTCGTGCCAGAACGCGAGCAGGCTCGGCGCCCGAGCACCATTAACGCTGCTTCGTAGAGGTTCCGGGTCAGATCGAAGGCTCCCATCCTGGGTGCAAGTCTCGCCGACTGGCCCGCCCATAGGTTTGTGAAGTCACCCCGTGACGCCTTTTCCGCCTGCGCGCGCACGGCAGACAGTGCGGCTCCGGCAGTTGGGAACGCTGGCACGGCCTCTGAAATTGGACCGAGTTCCCGCATGAGGCGGTTGACGATACCTCTGGCGGGACGGCCGGTGAAGACGTTCGTGATTGCGGTACTGTCATCACCTGCCTCGGCGAGCGCTTGCGCGTGTACCGCCGGGATCTTCGCCTCCGGGCAGAAAAGGTAGGCCGTGCCGACCTGGACGGCGGAAGCGCCGAGCATTAAGGCCGCAGCAACGCCCCGGCCGTCGGCGATACCACCCGCAGCAATCACAGGAACCGCTACGGCATCGACAACTTGCGGAACGAGCGCCATCGTTCCGACCTGGGTGGACATGTCCTGTGTGAGGAAGTTGCCACGGTGCCCTCCGGCCTCAGAACCCATCGCGATGATGGCGTCGGCCCCGTTCGCCTCCAGCCACGCGGCTTCGGCCGCAGTCGTAGCGGAGGACACGACCTTCGCGCCGGCCGCCTTCACGCGGTCCAAGAGCGGCCTGGCAGGCAATCCGAAATGGAAGCTCACCACCTCCGGCCTATGCTCTTCGACAACCTCACAGAAGCGTTCATCGAACGGCGCACGACCCGCACCGGAAACGGGAGCGGCAGGGTCGAGATCAAATTCGACATAGTAGGGCGCCAGCAACGCCCGCCATCGGATCTCAGCGACCGCGTCCACGGAAGGCGTTTGATGCGCGAAGAAATTCACGTTCAGCGGCGCCTTGATCGAGGCGCGAATGCTGCTGATCGCAGTCTTCAGTTGATCGACGGTCAATTGCGCACTCGGCAGCGAGCCTAGTCCTCCAGCCTGCCCTGCGGCGACCACCATCTCGATGGTCGTTGCTCCAGCCATAGGCGCCTGGATGATCGGAAGCTCAATACCGAAAAGATCGAGTATGCGTCGGTCTGGCCAGCTCGTCATATCGCACACCATCCCATTGTGTGGCTCGACCACTGGTTAGATCCTTGCACGTGGCGGGTCTATTGCACTTGATGATCTGGCACCCGATCCAAAGGTATCGGGACACCTTCGTACAATAGCTAGAAGCAATGAACCGCGAGATGGTGTTGTCACGGCGGCGGCGACGATCGTTCCTATCCGCAACAGTAGAGACATGACTTTGAAGATCCTGGCGAACCTGCCGCGCGTCGGCGGTCGGAGGATCGTGCGTGGTCCAACAATGGAGGTGCTAATGAGCACGCGGAAGACAATCTTGATCACGGGCGCGTCCCAGGGGATTGGGGCAGGACTGGTCAGATCGTTCCTCGAACGAGGCTACAATGTCGTCGGCACATCGCGCCGTGTCACGGAAGCAATGCTGCCGGACGCTCCGGAACACCTGGAACTGGTCGATGGCGACGTGGGCGATCCAGTGACCGCCGGACGCGTAGCGCAACGCGCGATCGAACGCTTCGGATCGATCGACGCGCTGGTGAACAACGCGGGCATTTTCTTCACCAAGCCGTTCCTCGACTACACGATCGACGACCTTCGGCAGCTTACCGCGACGAATGTCGAAGGATTCATCCACTTCACCAAGCACGCGATCCGGCAGATGCTCCGCCAGGGATCGGGCGGAAGTGTCGTCACGATAACGACCTCGCTGACAGACCACCCGATCGCCGGCGTGACCGCGTCGTTCGCCATGATCACCAAGGGCGGCCTGAATGCGGTCACGAAGAGCCTCGCGATGGAATTCGCCAAGGACAACATCCGGGTGAATGCCGTCGCTCCCGGCATCGTCGACACGCCGATGCATGAAAAGGATCCGAAGGACTTTCTGAAGTCTCTCTCGCCAATGGGCACGATCACCGCCGTCCCGGAGATCGTCAACGGCGTCGTCTATCTGACGGAATCCACCAACATCACCGGGGAGGTGCTGCACGTCGACAACGGCGCACATTTGGGAAAATGGTAGTCCCTGGCGCTGACGCACGATTGCGGGATCTTGAGATCGAGCTCCCTCCCCCGCCGACACCTTTCGGCGCTTATGTCGAGGCGGTCCAGGTCGGCACGCTTCTCTTCCTGAGCGGAATGCTCCCAGTGATCGGACACGAAGCGGTCTACTACGGGCGCGTCGGCGAAGGTCTTTCGGTCCCTGAAGGCTACAACGCCGCCCGTGCTGCCTGCCTCAGCGGGCTCGCCGCGGCGAAGGCACACCTCGGATCTCTGAACAAGATCAGCCGTATCGCCAAGCTCGGCGTCTACATCGCGTCGCCCGGCGATTTCCAGGAACACCCGAAGGTGGCCGACGGGGCATCCGAGCTTCTGCGCGACGTGTTTGGCACGTCATTGGTTCCGCCCCGAATCGTCCTTGGCGTCTCCAGCATACCGTTGGGAATGCCGGTCGAAATCGAACTCGTGCTCGAGATCGAATCCTAGCGACATCATTCCAACGACCTGAATGGAGTTATTCATGAAACTCAGATCACCCATCTCGACGAGCGCAATTATCTCGTCATCGAAGTTCCTGACGGCTGCGGCAGTGCTCATGCTTCCGGCACTCGCGCTTTCCGGGCAGACGATGGTCGCGGAGACGACAGATCGTCCCACCGACTCCAAGTCACAGCCTGCGAGCGAGAAGCCCCAAATCCGGATCGAGAAGCGCACACCCGCATATTGGCGCGTCACCTTCGACAATCCGCCCTTCAACATATTCGGCCCGGAGACCATTCCGCAGATGGAGGCGGTCGTCGCGGAGATCGAAGCGGACCCGAGCCTGAGGGTCGTCGTCTTTGACAGCGCGGTGCCGGGCTTCTTCCTCACCCACTATAACTTTACGCCGCCGCTCTCCGAATCCACGAGCCTTCCCTATGGAAGGACCGGCCTCCACCCCCTGCCGGACATGCTCGTTCGCATCAGCAAGGCGCCCGTTGTCTCCATCGCCCTCATTCGCGGGCGAGCCACGGGCGTCGGCAGCGAACTGGCGCTCGCCAGCGACATGCGGTTTGCCAGCAAGGAGAATGCAATTCTTTCTCAATGGGAGGTCGGAGCCGGCTTCGTTCCGGGTGGCGGTCCGATGGCGCGCCTCCCGCGTCTGATAGGCCGCGGCCGCGCGCTCGAAGTCCTTCTCGGCTCCGATGACATCAACGGCGAGCTTGCCGAGGAATACGGCTACGTCAACCGTTCATTCGACGACGACAAGCTGGACCCGTTCGTCGATGCGCTCGCCGCCCGGATTTCTGGTTTCGACCGTCAGGCGATCGCTGATACGAAACGCCTCGTCGATTTCGCCAGCCTCCCGAGCGATCCGGAAATCGGAGCGGGCTGGGACGCGTTCATCCAGTCCGTCCAGCGCCCAGTGGCGCAGAAGAACATCGGCCGCCTGATGGAAATGGGACTTCAGACGAACCCGGACGTCGAAGAGCGCCTCGGGCACTACACTCAGACTTTGGCCGACAACTAGGCCAAAGCCGCGCCCGCGCGTTGGAACGGCAGGTCGCGCGGGCGCACATCCTGCCAGTCGTCCCCTCAGAGAAATCGCGCGGTTCCCAGCCGCGGAGATCTTCCGCACCGACAACCCAACCAGCGATGGAGAAGTCACATGCACAGCATCGAAAACCAGATCGTCGATTCCAGCTTTTCGGCAATCATCAACGCACCGATCGAACAGGTGGATATTCCGAAGTGGTGCTTTACCCTGCCGGAGAAGGAATACCAGGGCTGCTCTCCGGCGCACATCGCTGCGGGCTTCACGACGGCGCCCGACGGCACGCGCATGTCGATCAATGTCGAGACGATCGGCGGAAGCCTGATGGTCCAACATTACCTCGAAACCCTCGGCGAGAAGGATCATCTCGTCCTTGATTCCGATTCCGACGTGTTCACGCCAAATGGCCGCGTGACGATCCATGTCACCTGGGAACTCAGCGTCAAGAAACTCGACGCGGGTCGATGTGAATTCACCAACCGCGTCAGGTCCTATGCAACGGACGAGATGATGGCCTTCCTCGACCGCCAGGGCATCCCCTTCGAGATCTTCCGGACGCAGCGGCAACCGATGTCGATCGCACACAACAAGGGCGAGACTCCCCTGTTTGCCGCAAGCATCGAGCGGGCGGCGCTGAAGAACGCCGCCTCCACGAAAGCGGCCTGATCAACGGAGGAATCCCTATGACCCAACTGTCTTTCGACCGGAATAATACAGGTCTGCTGGTGGTCGATCCGTACAACGACTTCATTTCCGAAGGCGGCAAGATCTGGCCAAGGATCAAGGAAGTGGCCGAGGCGAGCAACTGCGTACCGCACATGCTCCAAATGCTGAACGCGGCGCGCGAGGCGAAGCTTCGCGTCTTCTATGCTATGCATCATCGGTATCGCGCCGGCGATTACGAAAATTGGAAGTTTATCGCTCCTATCCAGCGCGCGGCATGGCATCGCAAGAGCTTCGAGTTCGGCACCTGGGGCGGAGAATTCCGCGCCGAGTTCGTACCACAGCCGGGTGACGTCGTCGCCTCCGAACACTGGTGCTCCAGCGGCTTCGCCAACACCGATCTCGATCTCGAGCTGAAGCGGCATGGAATCCAGAGGCTTATCGTGATCGGGCTCGTTGCCCACACCTGCATCGAGGCGACCGTGCGCTACGCCGCCGAACTCGGATACGACGTGACCGTCGTCAAGGACGCGGTGGCCGATTACTCGCAGGAGATGATGCATGCCGCTCTGGAGGTCAACCTCCCCAACTATGCCAGCGCTATCGTCGACACCACGGAAGCCATCGAAGCGATCGGCCTTACACAAGCGGCGTAAGCTTGCATCTCGGCGGCATCAGCATCTGGCGAGCGTTCGCGGACGCACGCCGAATCTCCCATCAAAATCGAAAAGTAATACTTTTTAACCCTCCAGGGTTGGCATGCCCTTCGCCGGCACCTATGTGAGTTCGACAGCCGACTGCCGCCGATCTATTTCGATCCTCCAATATGGTACAGAGAGGCGGTCATGGCTCCCAATTCGAAAGGATCCACATGACATTCTCCGGAGACCTTCTCATCGGCGGCTCAAACGTGCGTGGCGCGGCTGCGACCTTTTCCGCGATAAACCCTGCCAACGGCGGTGCAATGGACCCGACTTTCGCGGGCGCGACGAAGGCGCAGGTGGAGATGGCCACGGCTTTGGCGTGGGACGCGTTCCCGGTCTACAAGGAGACGACGCTCGAAGATCGGGCGCGCTTCCTGGAAACCATCGCTGAAGGCATCATCTCACTCGGCGACGACCTTATCCTGCGAGCGATGGACGAAACTGGCCTGCCGCGCACACGGATCGAAGGTGAACGCGCCAGAACTGCCGGACAGTTGCGCCTGTTCGCGAAAGAGGTCCGCGACGGCAAGTTTCAGGAGCTTCGCTTCGATCCGGCCGACGCTGACCGCAAGCCTGTTGCTAAACCGGACCTTCGACTGAGAAACATTGCTCTCGGTCCGGTCGCCGTATTCGGAGCATCGAACTTTCCTCTCGCATTCTCTGTCGCTGGCGGCGACACAGCCTCTGCCCTTGCCGCCGGCTGCCCTGTTGTCGTCAAAGCTCACTCTGCCCACCCCGGAACGTCCGCGCTCGTTGGCAAAGCAGTCGTGGATGCCGTCACGGCATGCGGTCTTCCACCTGGGACGTTTGCCCTTTTGTTCGATGCAGGATTCGAGGTGGGACAGACCCTCGTCGCCGATCCCCGGATCGGTGCCGTCGGATTCACCGGTTCGCGCCGCGGCGGTACCGCGTTGATGAAGATCGCCTCGGAGCGGAAGCAACCAATACCTGTCTACGCCGAGATGAGCAGCATCAATCCCGTCATTCTTTATCCGAGCGCGCTTCGTAATCGCGGATCCAAGATCGGAACATCGTTCGCATCCGCCCTAACCCTGGGCGCGGGCCAGTTCTGCACCAATCCAGGCCTGATCATCGCCGTCGATGGTCCTGGACTCGATGCGTTCATCGAAAGTGCCGGTGCAGCAATTTCGGAAGCGCAGGCCCAGACCATGCTGACGGGCGGCATCTGCGAGGCCTACCGCAAGGGTGTGGCAAGGCTGTCGTCGTCATCGTCGGTCTGGCGGGTCGCTGCGGGGAAGAACGGAACTTCCTATCAGGCCGCGGCCGCGCTCTTCGAAACGACTGCCGCAGTATTCCTCGGAGATCCCGCGCTGCAGGAAGAAATCTTCGGCGCCTCGGGACTGATTGTTCGCTGTAAGGACGAAACGGAGCTACGTGAAGTCATCGAATCCTTGGAGGGTCAGTTGACGATCGCCCTGCACTTGGATGCCGAGGACATCGCGGCCGCCTCGACGATCATCCCGCAGTTGGAGCTTCTCGCGGGCCGACTTCTCGTCAACGGCTTCGGAACCGGGGTCGAGGTATCCCCGGCGATGGTCCATGGGGGACCGTATCCGGCCACGTCAGACGGTAGATCGACCTCAGTCGGGACACTGGCGATTTATCGATTCCTGCGGCCCGTTTCCTACCAGGACTTTCCGGCGGAGCTGCTTCCGGAGTCACTTAGACGGTCATAAGCGCACTCGGGCGATGACGAAGATGCCGGGCAGGCGTGAACCGCCGCGTCGGCCCCTCAATCAGACGGGTACGCGGGAAGCGGCTTAGGAGCGGTGTTTTAGGCTTTCGACAAGAACGAATCTTTTGGACCTATCCATCCCAAGGCCGGTATCAAGGACTTGAAGATGCGATCTCTCGTGCTCCTCCAATATCTGATACCGATCTCGGCGCGGAACGCCGAACGCTTCGACAACGACATCGTTGGCGACGTCGAGCAGCGTCTGAAGTTCGTCGACGCTGCGCCTTTGAAGACGTGGATCCTTACCAGTGGCATTGGTCATCTCCTTCATCGGTGCGGTGCTTCGTCATGACGCCGATCCGCATCCCGATGGCGTGCAGCTCGCACCGGAATTCCGAGAGCTGAGGTCACCCATGTTACGACCTCCGCCACCTTCGGAAGGCGCGAAAGCAGACTTCGTCCGTGACACATTTGAGCATGATGCCAGCACCCCTGTCATCGTGGCGAGGACGACTGCTTGCCGTCCTTTTGAAATCCACGCTTTGAGGGCGATCGGCAACTTAAACTCAGGCATGGAACGTGGCATCCTGGGGAATCGCTGCGGGGCAATATCGGGGCGCCGGAATGTTCCGCGACAAGTTCGGTATCAACTTCTGCCTCGCCGCCTCATATGCGTTCCAGTCATCGGCGTCCGGAACGGATGGAAGCGTCACCAGCTCACCCATATCCAGGCCCGCGAGAGCGGCGTCCACCGCGTCGTCGGCCTTCATGACGATACTGTCTGGCAGGTGCTCGAGTGACCCCCCGGCGGATTCCCAGAAGGGCGTCTCCACGGCCCCTGGAAGGACTGCTTGAACGCGAACGTTCTTTTCGGCGAGTTCCTTGTGCAGCGAGAACGTCAACGCGAGAACGAATGCTTTCGTGGCGCCGTAGACGCCGTTGAGAATTTCGGGGGCGAGAGCAAGCGCCGAGGCGACGTTGATGATAGTACCTTGCTCCCGCGCCACGAACGAAGGAGCGGCGGCGTAGACCAGGCGGGTCAACGCCGTGACGTTGATCCTGATCATGCGCTCCATGTCCTCAACGTCAGACACAAGGAGTGGCTGTACCGCGCCAACGCCTGCGTTGTTGACGAGCATGTTGATCGATGGGTCGCTGCGAAGAAACCCCTCTGTCTTGAGTAGGTCCTCCCTGGCGCCGAGATCGGCTCTCAGCGTCGTCACGCGGCGCCCCGTCCCGCGAGTAACCTCTGCGGCCACGTTCGTAAGTCCATCCTGACTGCGCGCCACGAGCACGAGATCATAGCCTCGTCTGGCGAGCCTATCGGCATAGATCGCACCGATACCTGAAGATGCACCTGTAATCAGAGCTGTTCCTTTGGACGATTGCGTCATCTAGCGTCTCCGTGCTGAGCGTCCGCGGGCGTGCTGCCCATCCCGACTGTTGGCGTTTGTCGTCCTTAGGGATCGTTCGGATTCCGCCCGGAATCCATTGGACGAAGGTATCGGCGATACCTTGGAAGGGGTTTTCGTGAGCGATCGCAGATTGGAACCGACACCATCGGACAATGGACGCGACCGGTGCGCGAGATCATCGTAGCGCCGTCTGCTAGCAGTCCGCAGGGACACACAGAGGGAGAAGGTGAATGACCGTCCAGGAGCGCAGCACTCAGTCTGCCACCGCCGTGAACGACATCGACATGAAGCTTGAGGTCGTTGTGATACCGGTATCCGACGTTGATCGCGCGAAGTCATTCTACACAGGCCTTGGCTGGAGACTTGACGCCGATGTTTCTGGCGCAGACGGCTTCAGGGTCGTCCAGGTAACGCCTCCAGGATCGTCCTGCTCGGTCATCTTCGGCAGGAACGTCACTGCGGCCGTCCCGGGATCAGCGCAAGGACTCCATCTCATCGTCTCGGACATCGAGATGGCCCATGCGGCACTCGCCGCTCGCGGCGCCGAAATGAGCGGGGTCTTCCATGACGCGGGTGGCGTGTTCCATCACAAAGGCACCGATGGGCGCGTTGCCGGCCCCCACCCCTCTCGCGCCAGCTATGGCTCGTTTGCCTCCTTCAGCGATCCTGACGGAAACGGATGGCTTTTACAGGAAGTGACCGCGAGACTTCCTGGCCGCATCGAAGCCACGGGTGCAGCCTTCAGCTCCGCCGCCGATCTTGCAAACGCGCTTCGTCGTGCCGCCGAAGCCCATGGCGAACATGAGAAACGCATGGGTGGGAAACACGACGATGAATGGCCGGACTGGTACGCCGAATATATGGTGAGCGAGCAGTTGGGCGGTCCTCTCCCGATTTGATTACAATTGTGCGTGGCGGCGCTGAATGAGGCCAAGCCGGGACGAGCGGCATCGCGGGCTCGCTCATTTTCCGCTGAAACCGACACCATTGCACAATAGTTGGATACCGCCAGGGTGATGCATAATGCGTTGACGACATCGTCCTCGCAAAAGCATGGAGCGACGGTCGGACGGCTACCGGCTACGACAATCAAATTAGATGTTCCAGCTTATGAAGGGATATTGTGACGACGCAGAACCCGGACAATATCCATGCAGACAATCCTGCGCTGCCGCGGCATGCTTCAGCCCAGATCGCCGCCGCAGGCGGCGCAATATTTGGCTTTTCGTTAAGGGCCCAGAGAACGCAAGACAGCCACAGCGCGACGAAGGCGCATCGACAATGACGACCGAGCGCGCGCTGGTGTCTGTCGTTGATGATGAGTCGGTCAGAGAGTCTCTTCCCGACCTGACCCGGATATTCGGATACGACGTCCGTGCATTCTCCTCTGCCGACAAGTTCTTGGATTCCGAATGGGTATCAAGAACGAACTGCCTGATACGCGACGTCGCTATGCCTGGCATGTCCGGTCCCGAACTTGAGGAAGAGTTGATCCGTCGCGGTGACCGAATTCCAGTCGTCTTCATCACAGCCCACAAGGACGAGAACGATCGAATTCCCCTCATGCAGAACTGCGCGGTTGCCTGCCTGTTCAAGCCGTTTAGCGATGTCGCCCTGCAGGAAACGCTGGATCGGGTTTTCGCCTAGGAGACTGTGAGCTCGCGTGCAATCTCAGCATAGTCTGGCCCCATCCGACACCATAGGACAATGTACGAGAGGTGGCGGAAACCATACAGTGCACGAAAAGGGTAGGTCAGCCCTTGAAAGGACATGCATGCAGACGGAACTCGGTCGGGTTCTCGACGCGCTGCCTGGGATGGTGTTCAGCGCTCTCCCGGACGGACGCATCGATTTTGTGAATAGGGACCTGGCCCATTTTTCCGGCGTCCCGATGGCCGAGACAAACGCGTGGGAATGGCCGGTGCACGGGGAACCTGCGGAGGCGTCGATGATCGTCGATAGGTTTCGATCGATGCTATCTCGGGACGAGCCATTCGAGATGGATATCCCAACCCTGCGGGCTGACGGCGAGCGCCGCCTTCTGAGGGTCCGGTGCAACCCCATGCTCAAAGACAGCAAGGTCCAGAAATGGTATGGTCTTGCCAACGAACGTGAGCTTGCAAGCACGGATAGTCGTACCGAGCACGAAACGGACTTTCAGCGCATCGTGGATAGCATTCCTGTTCCAGTCGCGGTCACCACACCGACTGGAGACGTTGAAGCATTGAACAATCCTGCTCTCGAATACTTCGGCATGACGCTGGAGGAACTGAAGAACTGGAAGGCGATCGAGGTCGTCCATCCCGAAGACCTGCAGCATACCATCGCCGATCAGCTCGAGGCCCACAGGACCGCGACCTTCTACAATGTCGAAAGCCGTCATCTCCGTTCGGACGGCGTCTATCGCTGGCACAATGTGCTTGGCTTGCCCTTCAAGGACCGGGACGGAAATATTCTACGTTGGTTTCATCTTCTCGTCGACATCGATGACCGCAAAAAGGCTGAATTGGCGCTTGCCATGCGCGAGCGCGAAGCGCAACTGGTATTGGAGAGCATCCCGGCCGGGATCGCCGTCCTGGCTCCAGATGGAAAGGTCGAGGCGATCAACGGACCGCTGTTGAGGTACTACGGACGCAAGCTCGAGGAGCTGCGCGATTGGGGCAACACGGATGTTGTGCATCCGGACGACATGCCCCGAATGATCGCAGCCGTGTCGGATGCCGTCGCATCCGGATCTCCGTATGATAGAGAGGTGCGTCTGCGGCGCGCCGACGGAACATATCGCTGGTTCCAGGTCACCGGACATCCCTTGAAGTCGGAGGATGGCAAGATCATCCGGTGGTACGCCCTTCACATGGACATCGACGATCGGAAGCAGGCAGAAGAAGCGCTGGCGGAACGTGAACGCGAATCGCGATTGGTCATCGACGGCATAGCGGGAATGATTGCGATCTTTTCTCCGGACGCCAAACTGATTGGCGGCAACCAGCAGATAATCGACTATTTCCAGCGCCCTATCGAGGAGCTCGACAACTGGGCGACGAATGGGATCACCCATCCCGACGATCTCCAGATCTGCATCGACAGTTTCATGGGAGCCATCGCGACCGGAGAACCCTATGACTACGAGACCCGCTTCCTCCGGCATGATGGAACATGGCGCTGGTTTCAGCTTCGCGGGTTGCCATTGCGAAACACGGACGGTCAGATCGTGCGTTGGTATGGGCTGCTGACGGATATAGACGATCGAAAACGTACCGAGGAAAATCTCCGCAGAAGCGAAGCTTTTCTGGCCGACGCCCAGCGGCTCAGCAAAACAGGAAGCTTCTCGCTCAAGTATGGCACCGACGAGGTCACCTGGTCGGCGGAAACTTATCGCATCTTCGGTATCGATCCTTCCACGGGAGTGACGCTGCGCACGATTCTGTCGCGCCTAGATCACGACAGCTTTGCAAGGGTGCAGCGCGTCCTCGAACGCGCGCGCGAAGGAAGTGGTGACTTCGACTACGACATCACGCTGGTTATGCCCGACAAGTCGATGAAGCACGTTCGCGTCCTGGCTCACAGCGAGCGAAACAAGGACGGCGAGCAGGAACTGACTGGCGCAGTGCAGGACGTAACTGAAAGCCGGCGGGCAGAAGAGACACTCAACCAGGTTCGGTCCGAGCTCGCCTATGTCACGCGCGTTACAAGCCTTGGCGTGCTGACGGCGTCGATCGCCCACGAGGTCAATCAGCCTCTTGCCGGGATCGTCACCAATGCGAACACGTGTCTTCGCGTCCTGGCTACGGAACCGCCCAACATGGAGGTCGCGAAAGACACGGCTCGCCGTATGATCCGCGATGCCAACCGGGCCGCGGACGTGATCGTCAGGCTGCGGGCGCTGTTCAGCAGAAAACCTCCGATCATCGAGCCGATCGACATGAACGAGATCGCAAGCGAAGTGGTCGCCTTGGCATTGAGCGACCTCCAGCGGGCGCGCGTGTCAGTCGCGACAGAATTCGGCCATAACCTGCCACCCGTCGCAGGTGCCCGTGTCCAGCTCCAGCAGGTGATCATGAACCTGCTCCGAAACGCCATCGAGGCTCTGGCTGGGATCAACGACAGGCCGAAGCAAATCATAATCAATACCCAAGCAGATCCGACAGGTGAGGTCCAGGTTTCAGTGAGTGACGACGGAGTCGGATTCGCCTCGCAGGAGATGGGACGGATCTTCGACGCTTTCTATACCACCAAACCCGATGGCATGGGCATCGGACTATCTGTCAGTCGATCCATAGTCGAAAACCACAATGGACGGCTGTGGGCGAAAGCGAACAATAGCCATGGCGCAACAGTTGCGTTTGCCATTCCGACATATGACGTTGCCGGAGAACCTTGCGACGTTGAAGTTCGAGACAGGCCCCACTCGCCCTCCGGGACAGTTCGATGAGAAAGCGATCAAAGTTCGTATCGGTGATCGATGACGACGAGTCTGTACGAGAAGCTCTCCCAGACCTGCTCCGATCGTTCGGTCTGTCGGTGGAAGCATTTCCATCCGCGGAGGCCTTCCTCGGATCGCAGGCACTGGAGACCAGTGACGGCATCATCCTGGACGTGGCAATGCCGGGCATGACCGGTCCCGAATTGCAGCGCGAGCTTAGACGTAGAAATCTACGCTTTCCGATCATTTTTGTGACCGCATTCGCTGACGAGATGGTGCGCGCGCGCCTGATAAGCGACGGAGCGGTGGGGTGCCTGTTCAAACCGTTCAGTGATGACGAGCTGCAGAATGCGCTCCGCCTCGCTTCCCTCGTGACCTGACGGTCCCCTCGCAATCTCGGTCATGGAGAGTAGTGTCACACAATTCCGGCATTATGGCGCAAGTGCCGGGCGTTTGCTCCATAATGCCGGACATTTTTTGAACACGCTGCCAATCCTGGTTTGGAACATTAAGGCAGACGGTTATGTCGAGTTCCGACGAAGGCGCATCTCGAAATCCGCGGAACCACCCCTGGCGACCGCATCGTGCCAACTATCGCGGACCCACTCGATGTCATTTGGATGAATTGTCGCCGTCCAGCCGCGTTCCCGAAGCTCTTTTTGCCCTGTTGCTCAGACTAACCCAGGCAGGATGTCGAAAGGTTTCCAGAGGTCTGCTTCCATACCTCACTTTCCCACAGTCAAGGCGCGGTCATTTTTTGAGTACTCGAAGCAATCTCGTCATCCGAGATGTTGTACCTTCGTAAAGGTCTCAGGTGCTTTGTTACATTGCGAGGCTTGCAGAGGCGCAACGAAGAACATCGTACATACTAAAGTGTCGGCGATACCATGGTGCAATAGTCCCCACGCCTGTTCAGTGTGACCTTCCTCCTATCAACCCTAGCAAACACGCAGGAGGATGCCATGCCCCGCATACAGCCCGAAGTCACACGTCGAACAGTTCTCGCCGTCGCCGCAGCCGCAGGCGCGATGGGTATGCTCCCAGGAACACTCGCCGCTTCGACCACAACCCCCGACATCACACCGTTCAAGTTTTCGGCCACCGACGAGCAGCTTAAGGATCTTCGACGTCGTGTTGCAGCGACCCGCTGGCCGGACCGCGAGACGGTGACGGATGATACGCAGGGTGTGCGGCTTGATACGATCCAGAAAGTCGCCAAGCACTGGAAGGGCCATGACTGGCGCATGGTCGAGACCCGGCTCAATTCCTTCCCGCAGTTCATGACCGAGATCGACGGTCTCGACATTCATTTCATCCATGTGCGCTCCAAGCACGAGAAGGCGCTGCCCATCATCATCACCCATGGCTGGCCGGGCTCGATCATCGAGCAGATGAAGATCATCAAGCCACTCACCGATCCGACCGCCTTCGGCGGCACGGAAGCCGATGCCTTCCACGTCGTCATCCCCTCGCTGCCGGGCTATGGCTTCTCGGGCAAGCCAAAGCAGCCCGGCTGGAATCCGCCACGCATCGCCAAGGCCTGGGCCGTGCTGATGCAGCGTCTTGGTTACACGAAATACGTGGCCCAGGGCGGCGACTGGGGCAATGCCGTTTCCGAACTGATGGCGGTGCAGGAGCCTCCGGGCTTGCTCGGCATCCACACCAATATGGCAGCGACCGTGCCCGCTGATGTCGCCAAGGCGCTTTCGGCCGGCAGCCCGGCCACTGCAGATCTTTCGGCCGATGAAAAGCGCGCCTACGAGCAGCTCGACGATTTCTACAAGAACGGCCTCGGCTATGCGATCGAGATGAACAACCGGCCGCAGACGCTTTACGGCATCGTCGACTCGCCCATCGGCCTCGCCTCTTGGATGCTCGACCATGACATCCGCAGCTACCGGATGATTGCCCGTTCCTTCGACGGCGAGAAGGAGGGCCTCACGCCTGACGATATCCTCGACAATGTCACGCTCTACTGGCTGACGAACACGGCGATCTCCTCGGCACGGCTCTACTGGGACAATGCGCATTTCCCCTCGGGCGGTTTCTTCGATCCGCGCGGCATCAAGATCCCGGTGGCCGTCAGCGCCTTCCCGGATGAGATTTACCAAGCGCCGCAGAGCTGGGCGGAAAAGGCCTATCCGAAGCTCATCCACTACAACAGGCCGGAAAAGGGCGGGCATTTCGCCGCCTGGGAACAGCCGGAGCTGTTTACGGCTGAGCTTCGCGACTCGTTCAGGCCGCTGCGCAACCAAATCTAAGAACCTGGATTAGAAGTTTGAGTTGGGCTCAAAGATTGAGGAGTCTCGAGGCCAAGCATGTCAGTGCCCGCAGTGGGTGCGAGCGCCGCCAGCTACCCCGTTATTGAAAGTTGCAGGAGCAGGAAACCACAGATCGAGGAAGTAGCTTTTTGAGCGCCTAGTGGAAATTCCTTGCCTTCACCTTGAGTGTGTCAATGTGGAGATCCCTGACGAAGATATCGCGCGGCCGCGGGACTGGCTTCGGCCCGTCTCGTGAATCCGGGCTTCCCGGGGATCCATGCGCGAACTCGTCACCCCTGCCCGTCGGCAGCTTGAAGTCGATGTCGCGGTCGGCCAGTCCAGAGAGATCGCCGGACAGGTCGAAGACCTGCTGGGCGACGAGATGGACGACATCGCCTTCCCGCTGGATCCTGCCGTTGATCGCCATCATTGACGATCCCAGCACAACCCTCCGCCGTTTCTCGAACAGGCTCGGCCAGACGACGATGTTTGCAGGCCCGGTCTCGTCCTCGATGGTCACGAACATGACCCCCTTTGCCGACCCTGGCATCTGCCTCACCAGGACAAGTCCCGCCGCCATCAGCCAGCGGCCGTCGCGAGCGTTCATCGCTTCCGAGCACGTGACGATGTTCTTCTTCTGCAGATCCCTCCGCAGGAACGCGAGCGGATGCTCACGTAGCGTCAGCCCCGTGTGGCTGTAGTCGGCGATGACATTGTGCCCATCGGTCATTTGCCGGAGTGCGACTTCCGGTTCCTGCTGCTCCGCGATCGTTTTCATCTCGCGTTCGGCGGCGGCAGCGAACAGCGGTAGCGGCTCGTCGCGTAACGCCTTGATTGCCCAGATGGCATCACGTCTTTCGAGCTTCAGAGACGGCAGGTAGGCATCTGCATCGGCGAGCTGCTTCAGAGCCTCGGACGGGACGCCCGAACGCCGCCACATGTCGTCGATGCTCTCAAATGGCATATGCATCCGGGCGGCGACAATCCGAGCGGCATCGGCGGCCGCCAGTCCTTTAACCATCCTCATACCAAGACGCACGGCATGTCGGTCGCTGTTGCCGACGAGTTCCAGCGTGCAATCCCAGCGAGATCGGTTCACACAGACGGGTAGAACATCCACACCGTGGTTCCTGGCACATCCGACGATCTGCGCGGGGGCATAGAATCCCATGGGCTGCGAGTTGAGGAGCGCCGCACAGAATGCATCCGGATAATGGCACTTCACGAAGCTGGAGGCGTAGGCGATGAGAGCGAACGAGGCCGCATGGCTTTCGGGGAATCCATAGGATCCGAATCCCTCGAGCTGTGAGAAGGTCTTCTCTGCGAACTCTGCGGTGTAGCCATTCTTGACCATCCCGGATACCAGCTTGTCCTTGAACCTCGATACGCCGCCCGTGAACTTGAAGGTAGCCATGCTCTTCCGGAGCTGGTCGGCCTCCCCGCCCGTGAACCCGGCGCAGACCATAGCCACGCGCATCGCGCTTTCTTGGAAGAGTGGCACTCCGAGGGTCTTCCCGAGAACGGCCTCCAGCTCCGGTGTCGGGTATTCGATCTTTTCCTTGCCTTCACGGCGGCGAAGATAGGGGTGGACCATATCGCCTTGGATCGGCCCCGGCCTGACAATCGCGACCTGAACCACGAGATCGTAAAAGGTCTGCGGTCGAAGCCTCGGGAGCATCGACATCTGCGCGCGGGATTCAATCTGGAACGTGCCCAAGGTGTCAGCCTTCCGGATCATCGCGTAGGTCGCTGAATCTTCCTGTTCGATCTTCGCGAGATCGAGATCTTCGTGCTTGTGCTCGCGGATGAGGTTGAATGCCTTCGACATGCAGGTGAGCATTCCCAAGGCTAATACATCGACCTTCATGAACTTCAGCGCCTCGACGTCGTCCTTATCCCATTCGATGATCTGCCGATCTTTCATGCTGGCAGGTTCGATTGGCACGAGATCGTCCAATCTGTCGTGGGTAAGGACGAAGCCGCCAGGATGCTGGCCGAGGTGACGCGGCGCGCCCATGAGCTGCTGAGCCAGCTTCAGCGTAAGTACGAGACGGCGGTCTTCAGGGTTGAGGTTCAGCTCGCGGACGTTCCGATCCGAAACCTCCTCCGACCATGACCACATTCCCGACGACAGGGCCTTGATCACGTCCTCGGGCAGTCCGAGCGCCTTGCCGACATCGCGGATTGCGCCCTTCGCCCGATACCGGGTGACCGTCGCGCAGAGAGCGGCCTTCTCGCGGGTGTAGGTCTTGTAGATCCACTGGATCACTTCCTCACGACGCTCATGTTCGAAGTCCACGTCGATATCTGGCGGCTCATCACGTTCCTGAGAAACGAAGCGCTCGAAGAGTAGATCGTTCGTCGACGGGTCGATGCTCGTTATGCCCAGGACATAGCAGACGGCGCTGTTGGCGGCCGATCCCCTGCCCTGACACAGGATTCCTTGGGACCGTGCGAACTTGACGATACTGAAAACAGTCAAAAAGTACGGCGCGTACTTCATCTTCTGTACGAGATCGAGCTCGTGACGGATCGTCTTCAGTACATCGGTCGGCAGACCTTCCGGATACCGATGCGGTACGCACTCCCACACATACTGCTCCAAGGACTCCTGCGCCGACTTGCCGGGGACGATCGCCTCTTCTGGATACTGATAGGTGAGCTCTTCCAAGGAGAACCTGCAGCGATCGACGATCTCGACCGTGCGCCTGAGCGCTTCCGGATAGCGCGGGAACAGACGCTCCATCTCTTCGGGAGGCTTGAGATACCGGTCTGCATGGCGCTCGCGCTCGAACCCGACGGTGTCGATTGTGGTGTTGTGCCGGATGCAGGTCACGACGTCTTGTAGCTGCCGCCTGCCCGGCTCGTGGAATAACACGTCGTTCGTGACGACCGTCTTCACCCTGAACTTCGTCGCCATATTCGACAGGTCATGTAGCCGCAACTGATCGTTCGGGCGCCGTCGGAGACAGAGCGAGAGATATGCCCGGTCGCCGAATATCTCCGCCATCTTCCTGAGCTGAACCGCGCATCTCTCGTCGGGCAGATCCGGTGCAAGGATGCCAATCATGCCGTCGGAATACGCAACGACATCATCCAGGTGCAGGATGCAGTTGTTCTTGCCGCCTCGGGACTTACCCAGCGTGATGAGGCGTGTCAGCCGGGAGTAAGCCGCGCGGTCGGTGGGGTAGACGAGGATCGACATCCCGTCCTGTAAATCGAGGCGACAGCCGACGACAAGCCGGATCCCGGTCGACCGCGAGGCTTCCAGCGCCCGAACAATCCCCGCAAGCGAATTTCTGTCGACGACGCCGATGGCTTCGATCCCCAGCATCTTGGCAGTCTCGAACAGCTCCTGCGCCGAACTCGCACCCCGCAGGAACGAAAAATGTGTCGTGACCTGCAGCTCCGCGTATCTCATGCGAAGACCCCGTGCACGAACCATTTATGGCTGCCTGTTTCCGTATCCACGCCGTCGCCGGACCGGAAGATCCAGAGCCGCTCACCGCCCTCGTCCTCGATCACGAAATAGTCGCGGACCGCCGCCATCTCGGAGTTGCGTTCCCACCATTCCCCGAAAATCCGCTCTGGCCCATCGGCGTTCTTCACCTTCCGGCGCTTGCCCCGCCACATGATCCAGACGGGCGGATGGTCTGGCAGCAGCGCCATCACTTCGACCTGCTCTGGCCGCGCAAGCAGGCGGACGGGCCGACGCCAGTGATTGACCCAGGCAGCCTCTATCGGATCAGATGCGGCACCGATCCTCTGGACCGAACGCTCGGGAACGTCGGAAGCAACGGGGGCGACACGATAGACGCGTTGGCCACGGTTGCCGTAGATGTCGATTAGCGGCGTGAGGTCCACGACTTCGTCTTCGACCAGCGACGACGACTTCTGGGCTTCCTCCAGCGGCTCCGCCATGACCGCCACTAGCGTCATCTTCTCGATACCGAAGCCGGGTTCGATCTTCTCGGTTCTGTCTTTGAATAGCTTCGTCAGCCAGGCGACATCGCGCGCGGGTTTGGCGGTCCCGGCGCGGATGGCTTGCCGGGTGCCGTCGACCGTCTCGACAATAAGGTCGGCGCGACGGACGCCGAGACCCCTTCTCTGCAGCTCATCGACAAGCTGGACGACCAGCCGGACGACATACTTGTTGATGGTCTCCGCGGCGCCGATGGGTTCAGCGAACGCCCTGCTGACTTCGACAAGCTCGACTGTCCGGATGGGATCGATAGGCTCCGGTGTGCGGCCGAACATCTGGTCGAGACGGCGGCCGACCTCCGGGCCGAAGCGGAGCGTGAGCGGTGCGCGAGGAGTATTCGCGAGCTCGCCGATTGTCTTGAAGCCGAGCGTCCGAAGGTCGCCGACGATCTTCTCAGGGAGCCGTAGAAGAGAGATCGGCAGCTTCTCGACCGCCCGAACGGTTTCGCCCCTCGGTACAATGACGGTCTCGCGGCTGATCGCTCTAGCGCATGCGTTTGCGGCGCCCCAAGTGTCGGCGATGGCGACCCGTGTTGTCAGGCCCTTGGCGCGGAAGCGGTTGGCGATGCTCGTCAACATGCGCTCCTCGCCGCCCTGCAAATGGTCCGCGCCCTCCGTATCCATGACAATGCCGTCCGGCGCGTCGACGGCGACGATCGGGGAATACTGGCTCAGCGCCCACGTGGTAATGCGCTCGAGCGCCGCGGCATCTGCGGCGAGATCGGCGTCGATCATCCGGAGGCCCTGGAAGAGCGCCTGCGCCTTTGCGGCCGGCATGCCCACGTGGACTCCAGCCTTCCTGGCTGCAGGATCAGCGGCCGACACCCAGCGCTTGGAGCCGCTCTTCGAAATGACGGCGATCGCCTGGTCAACGGAAATAGCGGGATCGACCCGCCTGATCCTGTCCGTCGGCAGATCGGGAAAAAATATCGATACGACCCTCGGCATCGCAGGCTCCTACTTCGAACTCGGCGCACTCACCCGCTTTCACCCTCATCAATTCAAGAAACCACCTCGCCCGCCCGACGCCTGGAACGGGCAGTTCCTCGCTTGGAATGACGCTCACTCTCCATCGCGTGGTCGCAGCAGTCGGCTGGCCGAAGTCGCTGGCCTCGGTCTGCCGTCGCCACCGCCGCACTACGAGTGCCATCGTGCCGGTCTTCTCGGCAGCAAGCTGCAGCCGCCGGGACGCCGCCATCGGCAACCGGACGATCTCGCCAATCACCGCGCCGAGACCGCCGTATGAGAGGCCCTCCTCCATGTTCGCAAGGACGTCCTCCTCCTTGTCGGACTCGACGAAGACGATCCGGTTCGGATGAAGCCCCGCCTGCGCCAGGGCCGGGAAGAACAGGTCGGGACGTGTCAGGCACCAGACGACCTTGCCTTGAGTGCGAGCGGCTATCCCGGCCACGAACAGGGCGGCCGCCGCCCCATCGACGGTGCCAGCCCCGCCGCCAGCACACTCGTGCAGCGCCCCATAGGCCAACCCACCGCCCGGAAGCCGCTCGTCGATCTGTGCCACGCCGAAAGGCAAAACGCCGCGCTTGCGCTGACTGGCGCTTTCCAGGTGCGCAATCTGTTCGCGCAGGCCGTCGAGGACGGCGTTTGTGGCGGCGGCTGAGTTCATGATCTCCCTTCAACGGCAACCCGTTTTCAGCTTGAGAAACAGTAATATGTTCTGTATTTGTTCTCATAGAACAACTGAGTCAATGCGCATGTGACCCGCTGAAGTTGAGCACCAGTGCAAAGCAGAAAAATCGCCAGCGGATTCAATCGGATGGCGGAGAAGGAATATTTTCGCATGCGCCGAACGCGGCTTGTGGACGAATGCGGCCCCGAGACTGAAAGATCACAAGGTCCCGGTGGTCGAACTCATCTGCCGTGTCTGCGACCGCCATTGCGCGCATGAGCGCAGGCTGTTGGTGAAAGCTTTTGGCGCAAGCGTCAGCTTCGCGGAAATCCGCCGACGCATGGCTATGGGCTGCGAACGCATGCAGACGCCTGAGGGTGACAAGTGCGGGGCACATTTCCCATGTTTGGGTAATGATCTCCCTGATGGAAGCTAGATGATGACAGGCGAAGAAAGCCGAGAGCGGCCGCGCAAGATCGTGCATGTCGACATGGATGCCTTCTACGCATCGGTCGAGCAGCGTGACAATCCGGAGCTGCGTGGCATGCCGGTTGCCGTGGCAGTCCTGCTGCCCGCGGGGTGGTGGCAGCGGCCAGCTACGAAGCCAGAAAGTTCGGCGTTCATTCCGCCATGCCTTCGGTGACTGCGCAGCGGAAATGCCCGGACCTCATCTTCGTCAAGCCGCGCTTTGATGTTTACAAAGCCGTGTCGTTGCAGATCCGGGCGATCTTCGCCGAATACGCGCCGATGATCGAGCCGTTGTCGCTCGACGAGGCCTATCTCGACGTCACCGAAAACCTGAAGGGCATGGAGATTGCGACCGAGATCGCCGAAGAGATCCGCGCGAGCATCAAGGCGGCGACGGGGCTCAATGCGTCAGCCGGAATTTCTTACAACAAGTTTCTGGCCAAGTTGGCAAGCGACCTCAACAAGCCGAACGGCCAGGCTGTCATCACGCCGAAGAACGGCCCCGCCTTCGTCGAGCAACTCCCCGTCAAGAAATTCCACGGTGTAGGGCCGGCAACCGCCGAAAAGATGCATCGGCTGGGCATCGAGATGGGCGCTGACCTCAAGCAGCAATCGCTCGAGTTTCTGGTTCAGCATTTCGGGAAGTCGGGACCGTATTTCTTTGGGATTGCTCGCTGTATCGACAATCGTCCGGTCAAGCCGGATCGGGTGCGGAAATCCGTCGGAGCGGAAGACACGTTTTCGCAGGACATCCATTCCTTTGAGCCCGCGCGCGAAGGGCTTCAGCCGCTGATCGAGAAAGTCTGGGGCTACTGCGAGGCCAATGAAATTGGCGCCAAGACGGTGACACTCAAGGTCAAGTATGCCGAACTTCAGCCAGATCACCCGCAGCAAGACTGTTCCGTCAGCACTGCCGGCGATCACCGATCTTGAGGTGATCGATCTGCTTCTCGCGCCAATCTTCCCGCCGCGGAAAGGCATACGTCTGCTTGGCGTTTCGCTGTCTTCGCTGGAACGGCGGAGATCTGAAGCAACGCCGCAGTTGCGGCTCGCGCTTTAGACGCCGAGCAATGGCTGGAAGGGATCCCCCACGGGACAATGTGAGAAACGGACACCCAGCTAGAGAAGCTCTGCCGATGGCCGAAAGCAGACATCGATAGAGCAGCATGTCGAGCCCCCGCAGATGCGTGGTACGCCGCAATTTCCGCGGCTTGCCAGCTTCTGTTTCGACGGAGATCCAGCGTGGGATGTCTGACGACGGCTTTGTACTCACCTCGCGTCGCAGAAGGACGATAAGCCGGCTTCTAGGTCAGCCCTGCCGACCCGGAACACGACGCAACGCCATTGTCCGCCGCCTTCAAGTGCCATCATCACTGTTCTCGTGCAGAGGTCCACGCGTAGAAGAGGACGCGATCCATTCAGCCTTTTCGCGAAGGATCCGCCAGTTCCACCTTTTCCCGCGTTCCACCCTTCGGCGAATCCTGCGTCACGAACAATACGCCAAGCGCAGCCACCGCGAGACCCTGTATCGGTCCCAGGAAGTAGTTCGAAGAGGTATAGAGCTCGAGCACCGGTATTTTCGTAAAGGGCTCAAGCATGATCGTAAGCGCAATCAACGCCAGATAGAAGATGGACAAGGCACGAGAGAGCCGGAAGAAGCCGCGCTTGACGCGCTTTGGTTGTTGCGCGGTCGACGAAAGAGCGGTTGCTCCGATCACGCCAACCATAAGCGACAAGGTCGGTAGGATGTTCGGGATGAACCACGACCAGACTGACTGCAGCTCGGTGCCGTAGCGGCCGAAGATTGACTGCACGGTGAGGATCAGGAACAAGGCTCCCCCACCTGATAGCCAGATCACGAGTAGTTCAGTTCGCGCACTGTCGAGATCCATCCAATCCGCACGCGTCGCCATCAGTTCCTCCGTTCCGCGAGTTGAAGTGGTGAAAACAAGGCGTCGTAAAGTCCGATGGCACGCAGGTGCTCATGCAGGGGTTGCGACACCGATAGGTTCGCGAAGGCGCGGATCGACGTATCGTCCTTCAAAAAGTCATAGGAAAGGACGCCGATGCTGTAGCCTGAGGCAAGCTGTTCGGCCACCTGACTGGGAAGCCCGCTGTAGCCGATCTGCGCCCAGCCGCGAGCCTCTTCCAGTTCGAGTTGAGTGCCCGGCGCTGCAAAATCCCTCGAGGTCGCGTAAAAGACGAGCCAGCGATACGTCTCGTCGGTGCCGAGGAACAGACGACGAAAATAGTCCGCGGGATTGACAGTGACGAGCGGAAGCTTGCCGAGGCTCCAGCGCTGGCTCCCTGGAACGCCTAGACGCTCCGGTGCGAAGGCTGCAGCGAACCCGCCTGGAATCGCATAAATGCTCGGCTCGGGGAAACCGGCCAAGCGCGCCGCGGTTTTCAAACGGTGCAGGAACGAGCCGAGCGTTGTCTTGCGGCTGCCGATCTCGCTCGGCTCGAACGTGATCCGGTCCGTAAACTTGCCCGGCGGCCAAGGGAGCAAACGAGGGAAGTCGCTGTCGAAGCCGTAGAAGGGCGGCGATCGATCGTAGGCGATGCCCGGTGGTTCGAGGGCTTTGGCGATGTAGCGGGCGATGATCTCGTTATTCACCTTGAAGCGCAGGCGGTCGAGAGTATCGAGCCCACCGGGCAGCTTTTTGAGCGCGAGCACGGCAACACTGGCCGTCTCCTCGTCGCTCGCGAGTATGGTGAACTCCAGGACCTTATTGACGCTTTCGTCGAACGGATCGGCAACCATCGGATAGGCCCGAATGGCCGGGATCAGCACCTGGGGATCGCTCTCCCCTTCGAGCAGAGTTCGGACGCGAGCCGTCACGGAGCGAAGCGCAAGCAGTGCCGGGTCGTTGGACGGGCCTATGCGAAGGGCCGCAAGGTTCGACGTCGTAGCAGAAGCGATGGCGTTCAGTGTGGCAATGCGGACCGCATCGGAAGAGTCCGCCAGCCCTTGTTGCCAAAGTGCGAGCCGCGGCTCTAAAGCGAATCCGTTTGAAGCGCGGGCGAGCGCTAGGCGATCCACGAGCGGGCGATCGGACGCTTGGCGCAAAGGTAGTGCCGGCAATTCGAGCATCTCAGCAACATCGGGCGGAAGATCGGCAATGAGGTCGAGCGCAGTATTAAAGGTGTCGGCGTCGGCAAGGAGCCGGCTGAACTGCGCTTGGCTTATTCGCTCGGGAGCATCGAAGGCAAGCTTCTCTATGAGGCTGGCACGCAGTTCCGGCTCGAGCGTCTCGGCAAGCGCCACCTGCTCTGCCGTCACGTTGAGTAGGCTCAAGCTTGTCAGCAACTCCTGGCTCCAGGCCGGATCGGGTTGCCGAAGCTCAGCAAGCGCCCACGCGATCATCTGCTCGCCTTCGAGGGGACCATAGCGCTTCACCTTACGTACCGCCGAGACCTTTGCGGCCGCAGGCAGTGTAGGCCAGAGCCGGACGAGGGCCGAGCGCGCCGCGTCGGAACGCTCGCCCAGCGCCATCAGGGCAGCAAGGGCGCCGCCTTGCATTGCCGGAGTCTGTGCAAGGCGGACGATCTCAGGGACGGATTTTCCATCAGCATCGGCAAGTGCCAGGATCTCGAGAATTTTTTCCTGCGCCGCACCGCTGGTAGAGAGCCGGAACAGAAGCTTGGCGACGACGGCAGGTCCGCCCGACAGAAGCGCGTCGCGTCCCGCAACCTGGAGGTCGAAGTCTTTCGCTCCGAGGAGGGCGATAAGATCGTCGGCGAATCTTGCGCCCGCCTGACCCAGCTTAATTGCTTCCGCCATTTCGAGCTTGGCTGCGAGGTCTCCGCTACTCAGCATCTGTTGCACCCTGTCCCGCTCACGGTCGACGAAGAGCGCAAGAGCTGCCAGGCGAGCTTCAGCCTCGCGTCGCTCATCCTCGTCACCTGCATCGAGACGGCGCGAGATCGATGCGAAGAGCGGCTCGCCAATTCTAGGCGAAGCGATCGTCTTTTCCGTGATGAATTCATAGGCGCTGCGCCGCACTAAGGAGCTGGGATCGGCAAGCGCCAGGCCCAGAATCTGATCGGTCACGGGGTGACCTCTCGGAGCAGCGGAGAGCGCGGGAACCGCCTGATACCGCTCGTGCTCATCGTTCGAACGCATAATCGCCGGCAAATTTGTTAGGCCCTGCTCATCCACGCCAAACTGTTGCGCCGCCATTAGGCTCGCCTTAACGCGGAGGGATTGATCCGACGCGACCTCTAGGCGACGAAGCAGCGCCTCCTTCGCCGGGGTCTTCTCTACCCAGGATAAAGCGAACCATCCACTTTCCCGAACGCCCTGCACCGGCGAGCGGATGGCCTGTTCGAGGGACGGCAGCGCAGGATCGCCAAGCTCCTTGATCTTGCCTGCCGCCGATTCCCGAACGTCAGGATCCGGATCCTCGAGCAGGCCTCGCGCAAGAATGCGGATGGCGTCTCCACCGCCGAGCGAACCTGCTGCACTTATAGCGAAGCGGCGAAGTTGGGGATCGGCGGAGCGAGCAGCTTCAGCCATGCAGGTCGTCGGCTGTGGCGCCTCGTATTTCGATCTCGCAATGGCCCAGAGCGCCGCCTCGGCGGCCCGCCGCTCCCTGCTCTTCGGGCTTGCTAGAATCCCTCTGGTAATCGTCCGGCAAAGGTCCGGGAGAACCGCTTCGCGCATTGCAGCGAGCGCTTCGACCGCGTCGGAAACGTAATTCACTGGCTCATCAGGAGGAACTTCATCGCCGATCACATCGAGGAGATAGGGAACGGCAGCGCTCGCCTTCGGCCCGAGACCCTCGAGCACCTCGAAGCCCTCGGATCTGCCGTCGTAGCGATCGGTTTGCGAAGCACCCTTCGCCAGCCTTAGTGCTTCGGCCGTTCCCGCTGACCCCATACCAACAAGGGCCTCGACAACGGCAGAGGAGACGACGGAATTGGTTTCGCCTGAGGCTCTCACCCGAAGCAGAGCGTCACCGAGCGCGCGGCCCAAGGGCGCAGCTTTCGGTCCTAGCTGCGTGGCGACATCGCAGCCGAGTTCGATGGCTTCCTGATCGTCCGAGGCGATGAGCTTGCCTGCAAGTGCGACGGCATCCTCGCGCCTGGCGAGTGCTGCCGCATAGACATCCTGCGCTTCGTAATCCGCTGGCAAATCGGCGACGATCTTGCGAAGGGCCGGATCGAGAAGAACATCGGCCGCTTGTGCCGATGACGCGGTCCCGGACAAGGGGAAGGCGCAGCCTAGGGCGACCAGGATCGCGGACAGCCGGAAGGCAACGCGCAAACGCCATGATCCGCAAACGGCCCTGTCCCCGTCCAGCATCGCCACACCTCCCCGAAGGGAAGCATATCAACCCTCTATCCCCAAGACCAGACGAACATATCGATTTGATGTATCATCGATCACCAAGAGGTCGCTTACTGAATGGCAGCTAAACTCTGAACTCGATCTGACAGCGGCCGGTCCGCAATCGGCCCCAAATCGGTCGTTCCAGGATGCCGGCCAACGACTTCCGCGGCGCGCAGCGGCCCTTGTAAGTCGGCGGGATTCATCGGCGAATCCCGCACATCAGCAGGCCGCCCGACGCTTTAAGCGCGCTGCCCTCGCCTCACATGGAATTTCGAACGACCCACGCCAAACCCCGGCACGCGCTGCCTGGGCTATTGCCTGATCGCCCCGGAAGACGCCCTTCGAGTATCGGAGCCAGTCGATCGCCCAACCCCGCCTGACAAGCCAGGAATTCACGCTCTGTCCATCTGCCCTGAAGCAATCGGCAACAACGCGCCTATATCTGTCCTTGCCGTGGCCCACGCAGCGGATCGGGCGCGATTTCGAAAGGAACTCGTCGAGTGCGAACGCGGCATCCTTTCCGCAACGATACGGCCTCCCTGCCGCGTCGCGACAGGCCTGCCAGCTTTCCGGAGCATCGATCCCATTCAGCCGGATCCGCTGCCCGGCGATTTCAATCGTGTCGCCGTCGATGACCGACGCGCGGCCGATAAATTGCTCTGCGCCGACAGATACGGATGAGAGAACCAGCCCGGCCAAGAGCAACGGAAACAGCGAGATTAGCTTGCGCATCGACTTCATGAATATCCAGACAAAGCAGCAAGTTGGCGACAACGGAATCACTCTTTGGTCAAAACTATTGACATCGAGGCATATCAGAACATAATAAGAACATCCAGGTGACAGAAGTCGCCAATCTTAAAAAAATGCAGGTGGGAGAACGACGATGCAGAAGCATTCGAACGGCGGCGGAGCTGTGCTCATTGGTGTGCCCGTAGCTCCGATGACCGAGCTTTATTGGGGGCCAGTCGCCCCGTTTAAAATAGTCGAGGCCCACGACGAGATGGTGAAGGCGATCCAGGGTAGGCCCGACATCCAGCTTCTGACTGCAAATGTTCACAACAAGCACTCGGGCGCTCCGTCGGGCAGGTTCGATATCGCAATCGATGTTCGCTCGGGTGACGGATGCGGAATGTACCGGTCCCTCATGATGGTGAAATCGACTGGCGAAATGCATGACCTCGCTACGCCGCCCCTTTGGTACCAGTTTAAAGATCCTCAGGATGTGATCGCGAAGGTCTATAAATTCCTCACAGGCATGCAGTTCTTCGAGAACCTCGACGCCTTCGCCGATCACGCGATCAATCTCAATGAGGCAGAGGCAAGCGGACAGATCCATTGACTGCCTTCCAGCGTGAACCCGACCTGGGTTGACAAACGTCACCGACGGCAAGGATTCTGGCGCTCGCAACTGACGTGCCGGAGGAGGTTCGGGCGAGATGTGCAACTTGTACCGCATGGATGACAGAGACTGGGTCAGGAAGTGGGCGATCGATGCCGAGAGCATGATCAACTTGATGCCCAGTTATCAAATGAACCCTGACCAGATGGGGCCGATCGTCCGCAACACTGCAGACGGCCGCAAGCAGCTCGTCCATGCCCGCTGGGGTCTGCCATCCCCGACGCGTGTCCAAGAGGAAGCTGTCGAAGGCCGTGCCGCGAAACTCGCGGCCAAGGGGAAGTCTTTCGATATGGACGAACTGCTGCGGATGGAGCCTGACCGCGGCGTGACAAATGTCCGGAAGCTCAATCTCAAGCACTGGAGGCAATGGTTTGGTGTCGAGCATAGATGCATCGTTCCGGTGACAACTTTCGCTGAACCCGATCCCGACAATCAGGAGCCGGGAGGGAAAGTCCCGAATGCCTGGTTCGGGCGAGACGAAAGCAATGAACTTATGTTCTTCGCAGGGATCCACGTGCCGCAGTGGACAAGCGTACGGAAGGTGAAGGACGGGCTGACGACAGACGACCTATACGGTTTCCTGACGACGAACCCGAACGACATCGTGAGGCCCATTCACTGGAAGGCGATGCCTGTACTGCTGCTGACGAAGGAGGAGACGGATGTCTGGATGAGTGCTCCCTGGGAAGAAGCCCAGCATCTCGCACGCCCGGCGCCGAACGATGCGATCATGATCACGTCGCGAGAGCCTTACGGATCCAGCATCATCTCGGAAGGCGATCCCATTCAGGCAAGCTTGCTGTGACAGTACAGATCCTGTGGGTCGATACGACAACCAACGAAGATGCTCGCGCGCTCGACCGCGCCATTTGGGATTTCTCAACCCGGGAAGAGCCTGACGGCACCATCATAACGCAGGCTCCAGTGCCCGGCGCCCGAGAACGGCGAGTTCCGGTCGCACGCCCTCGACCGCATCAAGGACGATCCCGATCAGCGTTATGCCATGGCTCGTCGACACCTGCCCCTGCCCGCAGCATGGCGCGAGATGGCGATCGCTCTTCGGCTTCGCGGAGGAGCCGATGGAGCGATGCCGTGCCCGCGCAGGGATGGACTCCGAGGGACATCTCGTGGCTGAGCTGCCGTTCCCACTGTTTCAATCAGGTCCAATGACAAGGGTGGACGAATCGCCGACCCGGACATCCGAGACGGCACCTACTTGTGCGAATCCTTCGAAAATTTTCTCAAGGTTTCCCGGCGTTTTCCTTGTCCCACGATCTTGCGCCCACTCTTCGACGGTTTGAACCCGACCTTCAAGAGCGCGTCGCCCACCGTTTCACTCGTTTGCCAGGTTTCGCCGCTTGAGCCGACGGCGTCGACCTTTGGCGCATCGTTCGATCCATTGTCTGACATGCCAGCCTCCCGATCTTCAGATCGTTCTACTACCTGCCGAACACAAGGGCAAATCGGACGACGTCGATGGCAACCGCCAAGCCGGACTACGAGACAAATGCGAGAAGCGTGTCCGAGCAGCAGGTGTCTCTAGCAGCCACTCGATTGGCAAATCTGTTGAACGCTGCGCTCGCAGGTCCGTGAGTTGATGCAAGCACCCCGGGGTTTGAAGTGCTTGCGTCCGTCCCGATCCAGGTCACGCTTGATCAGTCAGAGAGGGGATCTCCATGCCAATGATGGAATTGCATTTATCTAGGCGACGAAGGATATCGCGTCCTGGCAACAACGACCAGTTGACATTCACCGTCCTCGAGCAAGGTGGCTGGCACGTACGTCGCCTGGTGGGCTGCTCGCCGATGGAATGGGCTCCATCGATCTGAGATACGTCAATCTCGGCTAGGCGATCCAACCAGCCCCTCCTCTCGCATAGACGAAATTGAGCAGCCGCGAAGTCTCGGACAGAGACCGAATCCGCGAATCAAACGCATTTGAACGAATGCCTTCCCGCGCCTTTAACATCTGTGCCGGTACGAGACATCTGCAGGTTGAGGTAAGCGTTGCGGGGTACCATGAATTCGAAGGCAGAGGCACTATCGGCAGCAAAGCAGCGGATCATCGCGCTCCAAAAGCAGATGGCGGCACGAATCCTCGAAATGGCCGCGGAGGTTGAGAAGCTCACCAAGGAGACGACGGAACGCGAAGCGCGCGAATTCTTGCGCGTCACCTGCAACATGCCGGCGTCCGAGTTATCTACCTATGTGCGCTTCAGCAGCACATTGCGTGGCCGAGAGGAGCTGCTCGAGAAGCACCGGGTTTCGTTTCCAGTCTTAAAGGCGCTGGTTGGTGCGGACGAAGAGACTAGGTCAGAAGTGCTCGAGAGAATGGAAATCGGCGCGAGGATCGATCTCAAAGGTATTTCGACCATTCGGAAGCGTTTGCGCGAGGCGAAGCTGACCCCTGAGGCAGTGATGGCCGACCAGGGGCGGAAGATCGCGTCGGCGGCAGCGCGCAAGCGAGTCCAAGATTCCTCGACCACCTTCCTCGATCGGCTCCATCACTTCGTATCAAGCATCATCGATCAGCGAGACGCTGCTGAACTCGCGGCCGACGACGTCCGTCACGAGGCCGGTGAGCTGCGGACTGGGTTCGAAGATCTGTTCGGCCCGGATCATCGTGCTCCTGAGGAACTTAAACCTCAGTCAGCGGCATACGAGCTATCGGTGGCGTACCGCGCCCTGATGCATCTCGAGGAAGGCACCCTGCCCTTTGCAGGCGGCGTCGGCGAGCTCGATCCCAACAGGGCGCATCCGTGGCTGCAGTCACTTAATGCTTTGACGGGGCGAGCGTTGCCCGGGCACAAAGAGGATAGGGCAAACCTTCGAGAACTCCCTGCAGGTGCCGAGCGCCTGACGGTCGTCGAGATCTGCGCGGGAGCCGGTGGGATGTCGCTAGGTCTTGAACGCGCTGGCTTCGAGCACGTTGCGCTCGTCGAATACGACAATCATGCTGCCGCCACGCTCCGCCGCAACCGCCGTGATTGGACGGTCATCCGAGAGGACGTGCGGACAATGGATTTCAGGCTTTACCGCCAGCTTGAAATCGACCTCGTGAGCGGGGGCCCTCCCTGCCAGCCGTATTCGTCCGACGGGTACGGTCTCGGTAAGGAAGACCCGCGCGACCTGCTCCCGGAATGCGTTCGCATCGTTGATGAGATCAAACCGAAGGCGTTTCTGTTCGAGAATGTCGATGGCCTGCTACAGGCGCGCCACTCGGACCATGTCGCCGACATCCTCCGTGGCTTCAAGCGTGCTGGCTACGAGGTCGATATTCATCGCATCCAAGCAAAAGACTATGGGCTGGCTCAGGAACGAAGCCGTGTCCTGTTCATCGGAATCCGCAAGGATCTTGCTCGGGGATTCCGAATGCCGCCGAAATTCCCACAGCGGAGTGCCAACATCGGCGACGTCCTCGTTGATCTGATGGCGGCAAACGGTTGGGAAGGAGCCTACGAATGGGCCAGAGAGCGGAGGGAGGCCAACGACGTAGCGTCTACCGTTGTCACGCGCCGCGGCAAGCCGCGTGCCAAGGAGGCTGCCCGCTGGGGCTCCAAGCGTGTCGATATCGCTGGCCTCCCAGACGAGGCTCCTACCATGGCGCAGGCATCGAAGCCGGGCTTCATGCCCGCATTGACGGCAAGAATGCGTGCCCGGCTACAAGACTTTCAGGACGACTGGGAATTCGTTGGGGGCAAGCAAGCGACGGCAGATCAGATTGGGAATGCGGTGCCGCCGCGCATGGCGCAGGCGCTTGGCCTTGCTATCCACGGGGCGCTCAAGGACGTGACTTGGGATTGGGAGACGATGCTCTGGCCGGAAACATCCAGGGGACGGAAGTTCGTTGCAGCGCCTCCATTGGAGCCCGAAGAAATCACCTCGCGCGAAACCGAGTTGAGTAGCTGAGTGAGCTAAGCCCGCGACTGGATCCAGTCCGCCCGTTGGCTCACTCTGCCGAAATCGTCGCTCGCGAGTGTGTGACCACGCTTTTCGCGACTAGAGCCAAGTGCAGGTGCCAGTTCTAGGGCGGAGCATTTCTCCCTGGAATTACCTTGTTGACCACCTCGCCCGGCAACACCTCGTGTTCCATGAGCGCTTCCGCGATGCGCATCACGTCCGCCCCGCGCTCCTTGACGATCTCCTCGGCTCGCGTCAGCTCCTCCGCGAGCAGACGCTCCACCCGCCTTCGCAGGATAGGGTCAGCTCGTCGAAGCTGGTCGAGATCTCGTGAACGGGAGACGTCGGTGTATCCAAGCGCCTGCACACCGTGGCCGGCAATTAGAATTGTCGCAATGTCCGCTGCCCGATTAAGATCGGATCCCTCAACGCCACCCGAGCCGACGTACATTTCGTCTAGGACTGCCTTTTCGGCAGCCCTGCCACCGAGCAGCATCGCAATCTCGTCCCTATAGGCCCGAAGCGTCCGATTGCGTACAACTGGTCTGCGCCACTCCACGTGGCCGACGCTCTCGTCCCGGTGCGCAGCCTGACGCGCAACGACGATGGCCTCTACATCACCGATACCGAGCGTGAGCCCAACGAGCGCGTGTCCAGCTTCATGCACGCACACTGGCCATCGCTCCTTCTGGGTGAGAGCGGCAACGGGTGGCACGATCGAAATGAAGTCGGAACCGCACACTGGCCTCCTGGATTTTCTAGCAATCCGGCGCGCATCACGGGTAAGCTGCCGCAGAGCAGCCCCGGAATAGCCACTGGTTGCCACCGCGATCGTTTTCAGTTCGTCCTGCGGCAACGCCACGCCGACATGCGCCGACAGGATCTGCTCACGTGCTTCCTGATCGGGCATCTCCACCGCAATGTGGCGATCCAGACGACCCGGCCTGCGGAGCGCTTCGTCGATATCGTCCGGCCTGTTGGTGGCCGCGATCACGACGACGCCTTCGCGCGCCGCAGCACCGTCAAGTTGTTCGAGAAGTGCATTGATGACTTGAAGGCCATAAGCCGCACTGTCTCCTCGAAGGTTCTTGCGGGAACCAAAGGAATCGAATTCGTCAATGAGTAGAATCGCTGGCGCGGCAGCGATCGCATCCTTGAATGACTTCCGCATCGCCCGCAACATATCGCCGAGGTGACCGTGGGATTGCCAGACCGCGCTCGATGCCGCGAAGAAAGAAGCTTCACACGATCTGGCTACCGCGCTCGCGAACAGGGTCTTGCCACAGCCTGGCGGACCGCTCAGCAGCAATCCCGCGTCCACATCGCGCCACTCGACGCCTCCCTGTCTCCATGCGGCGATATCCTCGACGAGGTCCAGCGCCCAATCCGTGGCCTTCCCATAGCCTGCAAGCTGTTCGATCCGCGGCTCCCACGCAACCGCAAGCTTCACCTCCGGCACCACCGCTAGATCCTTAGAAGCTGCCAGCTTCGCCAGGGTGACTTCGATCGGGCGTGACCGCCTGAGAGCTGCGAACATCAATGGCAGAGGATACGCGAACAGCGCAGTGGCCTGATCCCGCGTGATTACCGCATCGAGCACCGTTCTTGCCGCAGCGATCAAATGATACGGCTTGACCGCGGTCACCTGCTCGAGACGATCCAGTGAGACCGAGAGTTCTGGGGGCAGATCGGCACCGTGCGCGATCACGACGATAACTGCGTTGCTCAGCGAGACTGTCTTAACTGCGTCGTCCGCGTCCGTCTCCCGCTTGTAAGCGCTGACGCGCACCAGCGGGACGGCGTAGTGGAGGATCCCGCCGCCAACCAGGATCGATTTGACGGCCCGCTGGTAAGTCTCGAGGTCCGCTTCAGGCGGCAGTAGCAAGCCTACGACCTTATCGCCCTTCAGAAAAATTCCGCACCGCCTCAACGCGATGCGCAGAGAATTGGCATAGGTAGTCAGTTCGAGCGAAATCTTCCGCTCATCAGGTTTTGCCGATTTCATCACTGAACTCCTACGAACGAGCGCGGCGGACGATCGTGTCCGGACCAAGCAGTTTCTCGTCCAGGTCGACCTCGATCAGGCCACGCAGGATCATGCTGGCGACAGACCCCATTGCTGTTCCCTCCCGGACCGCGGAGAGGCATTCGGCGAGCGAGAGCGATCCCATCTCGTCGAGGCCGGCCAGAATACGGATGCGGTCGCCGAGAGTGACCTCACGATCCGCGTATCTGACGAGGTCACGCGCGTTCTGAAGGCGGATGGGATCCACGTCGCACATGGCAATCGCTTGGTAGCGATAGCCCTTCCGGGATGCGACGCTGGGAAGCCAGGTGATGATGTCTGGCTTTCCGTGCCATACATCCACGAGCAGCGCCTCTTGCGCCGTCTCGACTGCGAAGTCGATGAAGTGATGGCGGGGCTTGCGAGCAGTGGACTCGTTGGTGACTGGCTTTGTTACGCAACGCCAGGAGATCACTTCTGGATCCAGATCGAGCAGGCAGGCATAGTCGCTCGCCTGCTGTGATCTAAACAGAGTGCGACCGATACATTTGACGGCGTTGAACGGGAAACGAGGTTTGTAAGCATTGCGGAGATCGCAAGCGTCATCGCCTGCGACATGAGCAGTTGAGGTCGTCATGACCTACCCTCCGATGAATATGATTTGGTGTCGGCACCGGGATCCGTCCCGGACCCGGTCAACCTATTCGTATTCGGAAAGTGAGGGCGGTGAAGTTGCTCATAAGCGAACAATTAGAGAACGAAATTTCGGACGTCAACCACTTTTAAACGGGCATCAGCCGCTGGCTCTGCGCCGCCACATATTGCGGCCATAGGATCTGGATTTTTAAGGCCACCGGCACCCAACTCGCACTTGTACAAAAACCCGGTCACCGGCTAACGTTGCATTCACTCATCATCGGGAATGGGGCCCGGCTTGGAGAAGAGGTCTTCGAGTGTTCCCTTTACCGGGATGAAAGTAAGGCTGAAGGTTCCGTCCGTATCCCTCACCTCTTGTGGCCCCGCGGCCTTCGCGGCGTCGAAAAGCTCTCGGACACGTGCTTCGGCGTCGTTTCTGAGCCATGCAGTTTGTTGCTTCATAAACGATCCTCCATGGGTCAGCTAAGGCCTAGCCTCCCACCATACAACCGAAGGGAGGCAATGTGTTGATAATATTCGTACAACCGCAGCAGCCCACAGGAAATGCCGTGGCGAAAACTGTACTTTTACTAGATACAAACATCGTCAGCCTCATGGGCAAGCAGCGATCGCCCGCCGGACTTCGTCCTTGGCTGCTTCAGATAGGAATCGAGCGCCTAGGTATTTGCTTTCCTGTCATAACAGAGCTACTTCGGGGAGCCCATCTCAAAGAGGCCGAAAATCCTGAAAAAGCCCGCGCCATCGTCAAGTGGGTTGATCAGATTCTGAACACGAGCTTTCCCTTGATGGCAATGACCCCGGAGATCGCCTCGATCTATGCCCGGATGACAACGGTGCCCGCGCTTCGACACATGTGGACCGTACAGCGCAAGGAAAAGCACAACAGGCTCGGACACGACCTGATGATCTCTGCGGTGTCCTTATTCTATCGGGCGCCAATCATCACAAACAACGTCGAGGACTTCCTTGCGATCACGGAGCGCTTTCCGCTTCCCGGGGTCTATGATCCCTTCTCTGGTCGCTGGTGCGTCAGGCCACTGTTCGAGGTGCCACTACCGGCGTTCGACCGCACAGCGCCGGATCCGGTTGAGCAGGTGCTCCCGACGCTTTAGGCCCTGTTGACAAAGTGCCTTTTCAAATCAGGTAGGGTCTGATTCAAGGCTGCTTTTTAGGAGGCAGCAATGGCGCGTGGAGACCTAACCGACGCAGAATGGCGGATCGTGGAACCACTTCTTCCTGCAGAGCGTGGCCGTAAATCGCGACCCTCGCACGATAATCGTCAGTTCATGAACGGCATGTTGCATGTCCTTCGGGTCGGCTGCCCGTGGCGTGACATGCATGAGCGATACGGAAAGTGGAATTCAGTCTACGTCCGGTTCCGTCGCTGGGCCGAGCAAGGGGTATGGGATGCACTTTTGGAAACGCTTGTCGAGCTTGGCCTTACAGATGATTGGCAGCACATGCTGGACAGCACCACAGTTCGAGGCCATTCACAGGCAGCGGGCGCTAAAGGGGGACTCATAAGGAGGCTTTTGGTCGATCACGCGGCGGCTTTACGACAAAAATCCACGCCCGAGCAGACGGTCAGGGCCGCCCTCTTGGCTTTGTCCTGACGGGTGGCGAAGCCTCTGACTATCTGGCCGTTCCAGATCTTCTCGCAATGCCGGTAAACAGGCCTCGTCGTCTACTCGCCGACAAGGGATATGATGCCGACAGCATCCGCCAGGAACTTCTCTTCCACGGAACACGCCCGGTTATTCCGCCACGAGCAAGCAGAAAAAACCCACCGAATTGCGATTATCATGCCTATAAGGATCGCAATCGCATCGAGCGGATGTTCAACCGGATCAAACAGTTCCGCCGCATCGCTACGCGCTACGACAAGACCAAAACATCATTCGCGGCATTCCTGGCGATCGCCGCAGCGAAGATTTGGCTGCCCCACTTTGTCAACATGACCTAGTGCGGCGCTTCCCAGAATGCGAGGAAGGTTGCAATTTTAATTTCTCTCTTCTCCGCGCAGCAACGTTCCGATGTTACCGGTCCCTTAAAAGGGGATCATCATGACTGAGAAAACATTTCCGGACGAACAGAAGCTTGTGGACGACGCCGATACGCTGAAGCGCACCATGGACAAGCTATCGAAGCTGCTGGTCAAGGCGGCGAAGGTCGTCAAACGGATTCAAACCGAAGCGAGCCCCGATGTCGCCGAGGCATTGCTGATGGTGCAGGTCGGCGTCACGCCAGAGGATGCCCGTCTCTTTAGGTCCGTCGGGGAGCTTGTCGAGAAAGATGCCGATCTTCTCGAAAACGCTGTCTCTGCGGAAACCCTTCGAGTGCTTTTTGCTGCATCGGACGCGGATCGGGCAGAGGCAATCCGTGCCATCAAGGCCGGCCTCCCGGTCGGCGAAGCGAAGATGAAGCACCTCGAAAGTCACCGCAGATGGATCGAGAAGGGAGCGGCACAAGCCGCGCTGGATGCAAGGTCAGCAAGTCTCGAATCGTTGGCAACGCGCAACGTTCATGCCCTGCTTCGCAATCTCGAAAGCCGGGCGGATGAATTGCGCGACGCCGCCGCACAATTCGCTAACCACTTCGGACCCGGTGACCCGCAACAAGGATTTGAGATGGAAATGCACCGGGCGGGATATTTCGAGGCTCACGCGGACGTCACTGCAAAGGCCTCGGCCGTTCTCAACCTCTTCGAACTGATTCTTGGCAAAGGCGACGCGCCAGAGGCTTTCGGTCCCAAGGATTCGGAGGCATCTGCGCTGGAGCAATCTCATCGCGCTCTTGAGCGCCTTTCGTCAGGGAGCTTCGGCCACCAAGGAGGCTTCGCGTTCGATATCGCCGCGGCCGACATCTTTTCCTGGGAGATAATCGATGCTCTCAACTACATCTGCACCCAGTCGCCTCCTGAAGCAGAGCCGTCGCGTCGTCTTTCCCGTCCGCCCCGCAAGTTGCGTGTCCTCGAGCTGGGCGCAGGCGCAGGCGGCCAGGCCATCGGGCTCATGTCCGCAGGATTCGAGCATGTCGCCCTATACGAGAGGATCCGGAAGCGTGCCAACACACTCAAGGCCAACTGGCCGACCTGGCCGGTCCGCTGCGCCGACTTGAGAAATGTTCCGGATGCCGAGTTGGCCCGACATCATGGCGTTGACCTCCTGGCGGGAGGCATCTCCTCCAACATGGTGTCGAGGCAGTCCGGACAGGACAAGCGTAGCGGGGATGACGATCTTGTGCCGGAACTGCTGCGCGCAGTTCGTGTGGTCCAACCTCGTGCCTTCATGATCGAGAGTGCTCGGGGATTCGCCTTCGAATCTCACGTGGCCTACCTCGCGGAATTCAAAGCCGGCCTCAGTGATCTGGGTTACACCGTCGAATCCTATCTGCTCGACATGAAGCTTTATGGCCTTCCGCGCGATGATGAGCGTATTGTCCTCGTCGGCATTCGTCTCGGCGAGCCTGGTACGTTTCTCCCACCGACTCTTCAAAAGCCGATCGACAGGTATGTCCAGGACGCACTCGGAGATCTTGTCATTCTGCACGAGACCCCGGCCAACCTGAAGCATACGATCCCAAGGAAGACGCCACAGTGGCATTACGACCAGTGGGCCGCCCTTTGGCGATCGTATACGAGAACGGCACGTCTCTCGACGATTTCGAGGGAATGGAAGGAGTCTCGGCCGGAGCGTCAGAAGGATTCCGAGGCCAAGGTGTCCGACCCATTCGATCGGTCGGGATTCGCAGCGACACCACCCCGTGTCGAGGATTTCCTGAATGAAAATGACGACTACCGGCCAAAAATGACCCGGGAGATCGCTGCCCGAGCCCAGGGATTTCCAAAGGGCTGGATGTTCAGGGCCAAAGGCGGCGGCAACATCGACATGATCGCTGATGCGATGCCCCCAATCCTTGCGAAGGCCGTGGCCCTGCAGATCTACTCCGCGCTCACGGGCATCACCTTTGATCTCGACGCAGCGCTGGCCAAGCCTAATGTCAATGAGCGGCAAATCGGCGTCGGGGATCTGCGACTGAACGCGGGAACTCAAAGCGCACACACACTGACCCAGATAGAAACTCTGCTCCGCGGCGACGCCGACATTGCCAGCGAGCCGACTATGAAGAAGCGACAGGCCAGGCTCCGAAGCCTCCTCAAGGAGGTGGAGCCGAACCACATGAGACGTACGACCTTGGTAAAAACGCTGCAAAGGATTCAGTGGGAACGGGAGCGCCAGGCGACGGAGGACCACGCCGCGTTGGACCGCCTGTTCCCCAACGGAATCCCGGAAGGCGTGTTCGATTGGCTAGAGCCTGAGCGAAACCTTGCCGACATCGATCCCGGTGCTCAATGTGACCGCATATTCGGCGACCTGCCTGAGTTCGTCCGTGTGTATGCGGGCGATCTCTTGGCCATCGGCGTAGATGGTGCCGCGTCCGTCACCTTGGCGCAGGCATAGATGGATTCGCCGTCCACCGTGATCGATGAACGTGAGGGCGTCGAATTGCGCGTCCTCACGACCCGGCAAAAACTCGTCCTCAATCCTTGTGACCGCCAGATCGGGTATCCGCCCGTCGATCGACCAGAATACGTCGGCTAGATGCTCGCAAGCCATCTTCATCGCCTCCCTGTCGAGCGTAACAAGCTTGTTCGTTCGAAGCTTGCGCGCGATCGCCGCGAACATCTCTTCGACATCGCCTTCGATCCGCAGGCGTCTTTCCCCCCACTTGCGCTGATGCACCCAACCGGTATCGCCCAGCTTCTTCTTGCGCCAGTCCGCGTGCAGGATCCGAACCTCCGACCACGGAGGCCTGCGATCGTCGGTATCCTTCTTTTGAGTGAACTCCAACGCGATCGGCGAGAAGCTCCGATCCGTCTGGAAGTTCACCACATAACGCCACCTCTCATCAAAGCATGCGGCTTCCAAGCCCATCTTCTCCAACACCGGTCCCAGGTGCTTCCTGATCTGGGCCATGCGCTTCCTCATGAAAATCGGTTCCATCAAGTCCTCCTCCGACATGGAGAAAAGGATCTCCGGACGCCACGCACGACACAACCGGGCGTCGCGCAGGAATTTTCAGCCGGTCCTTCACGGGCACGCGCGGGCACCCAGTAAACGGCGCCGTTCCACCCGGAGTCAACACCCACCGGTTGAAATATATTGGTGGACAAGAGGCGCGAACTAATCGTTAACTATAGCCGCTTTCGCCATGGGTCATGCTCAGGAGATCCAACATGTGCATGCGAATATTCGCGGCCCGCAACGGCATCGCGATAAAGTAAGCGGGTCGCCCGCCGCCGTCCGGTCGAGACAGTAGGTTGCCTCGAGGATCGCCGCGTGCCGAATCCTACAAGCCAGTCCCTGGTGCATACTTTTCCAAAAACATCCCGCCAGCAGATTCTCGCTTTTGGTCCAGTGGGCCTCCTGAATCCGGTCTACACGATCGGGAGAAGACGGAGCTATCGATGACACACGACACCACCGCGCCTACTGCTCACTAAGCCCATCCCCACTACCGATCCGACCATCAGCAAAGGAGCTGCACCATGCCGCAGAACGAACACGTGCGTCCGCATTCCGAGAAGATCCAGCCCGACTACCGAAACAGACTCCGTGAATGGCTCCAGCCGAGTTTGATGGGACGTTTCTCCGAAGACGAGCAAAAGCTGCATCGCTCTGCAGCCCTCGCCTATGCGCACCCCCGTCGCCCCTCCATCTGGAGCCTTTACCAGATGCTGCGCGCGATGCTCGATCATGACGGAAACCTAACGGGGATCGCCTTGAATTGCCCCTCATACGAATACTTCCGTCGCCTCGTGCGGACCCTGCCGGCCGACTATGTCGATCACATGCGCTACGGCCGCGGCATCGGTCTCTGGGACATCGTCCACGACGCCGGGCAGAGCATCGACGACATCGCCACTGCTGGCGCCCCCACCGCACCTCAAAGCTAAGGAGATCTGCAATGGACTACATGCCCTTTGTCAAGCTTCTGAGTGAAGCCAGCGACTCCCGCCAGGTGGCGACGCACGGGACAGTTCCCGGTCTGTCGAACCGTCCCGATGAGTATCTCATGTTCGAGTGCAGCGCTCTAAAGCAAGCCTTCCGTACCGCCGAGGAGTTCCCTGGCGACGAGCCGCACGTCTGGGCCGTCATGGCCGAAGTGTTCACAGCGATGAACGCTGTACTCCGCGCGGTCGGCGCCCATGAGCTGAAGCTCATCGACTACGGCATGTTTCTCGAATTCCTCGACGTCGGTTCGGAGACGTTCGATGCCTGATCTGATGAAGACCAGACCCGCCCGCGGTCCGCCCTGATTTAGCTCACGCCGCGAGCGGCACCTTCGAAACCTCAGCCATGCCTGCCGCCCCGTGCCCGGGGTGATTGATGGCGCACGTCCAAAAGTCACCGAGTAGAGACAGAGATGAACACTGCAGAGTACACCGCCACCCTCCCCCTCCCGATCGTCGCGTCCCTCGCGCACGCCACGCCGCAGGAGTATTCGCTCTATGCGAAATTCGCCCGCCCCTGCCATCGCATCGGAGGTTGGGAGACGACTTCCCGCGGTTACACGGCGATGAAGGAAGAGTGCGCGAAGCGCGGCCTTCGCGCCTGCTCATTCCCCCACTTCCGCGAGGTAGTGCGCCGCTTCCGCAAGAACGATCGTCGCCCGAACCGCTGCTCCCCTCCATACGGCTTCGAAGCGATGTCGGTCTCGCGTGGGCCGACGACGAACTTTCTCGACCTCGCCGCCGGATGGCGCTGGGTGGGCATGAGCGGTCAGTGATCGAGATGATGGAACAGGAGACGACTATGAACACGAACACAACGTCATCGATCGTTGCCGTCAAGAGCAACAAGCGCACATTTGGTGACTCCGTCGTTCTTCAGAGCCTCCCGCCAGGGCTCGCGGAAGTTCCGTTCGACTTCCCACTCCTTCTCCGGGCGACGGGACTATGGGCCGTCCTCTCCCGCCAGCAGCGGAACCGCGCCAAGCGCATGGCACCGCGTCTCGTCGCAGTCGTTGACCCGAGCACCCGCTGCATCACCGGATACGTGAGCCTCCCGAAAATAGCAAAGCGCCGTCGCTAAGCCGCCGAAACACCCCATCAACTGGATTTCCGCCCGGCGATCTGACGCCGGGACGGAGTCCTGAGTCCAAAGGACCATCACGTGACCCGCATTCGTCAGGCCATCCGATATATGAAGGAACTGGACTCCGGCTTCGACCGAACTCTCCTTGCCCTACCTACCGAAACCGTGTTCCTCAAGCCAGCGGGTCCGCTCTCCGGCCGCTACGTGCCCTTCGAGGCTGACCCGCACGACGAGGAGGACTACTCCGGCCTCGTCAGTATTCCATGGCTATGGCAGCCGACCGAGGAAGCCACCCCGAGCCGCTGGTATCCGGCGCGCACGAAGGGCCATGCGCGCGGCACAATCACGAACCCCAAGACCCGAAAGGCAATCTCGTACAGCAGCACGTATGAGATGAACCTCGCATACATGCTGTGCGCGTCTCGCCACATCGCCCTAGTCGAGGACCAGCCTTCGGCAGTTCCAGTCCAGTGCGAGGACGGCGAGAAGAAGCATACGATCGACTACCGGACCACGATGTGCGCATCGCGAAACCGTATTGTGGTCGCCGTGCGACCGTCCTGGCTTCTGGAAAAGGACGGCCTTCCCGAAACCATCGCCAGCATCAACCTCGGGTCATTGGAGGGTTTCGCCGACGAGGCCACAATCGTCACCGAGGAAGAAGCCACGGGCGCGCGCGGGTGGAATGGAAAGAGCGTGCTTCGCGCTCTGAACTCCCCCGTTGCAGACGACAACGAAAGACTCCGGGACTACGCCGCCAAGTTCCAGGGCACCGTCTCCCTGATGACTCTGACTGCGGGCTTCGAGAACAGGGCCGCGGCGGAAAACGCTGTCTGGTGCCTGATCCACGATGAGGCCCTCGTTCCGGTGCGACCCGACCTCAGGCTCATCGACGCACCCTTCGTTCGCTTCAACCACAATCACTAAGGAGACTTCCATGCAGGATCACATCCGAACTGCTCTCGCCCTCCAGCACGCCCCCGCCTCGCTCCCGTTCATCAGGTTCCCCGAGGGCGCTCGAGTTAAGGATCTGGGGATCGAGTACAACGTCCTCTACTGCGACCGTACCGGCGCGGTGCTCCGCCGGATGGACGAGACCAACGCGACCATCAGCTTCACCCAGGCCGACCTCAACGAGCGCCTGAACCGCGCCGAGAACCCGATGACGGTCGAGTTCGGGTTCTATTCCGAAAACAAGGCAAAGGCACGAAACCGAGGCGCATCGAGCCTAAGCGTGCTTGCCCCGAAGGACCAGGAAGACGTCCTTCGGAAAGAGTTCGTCGTCCGCAAGTTTCTTGAGCTGAGGGAAGAGAACAGGGAAGAGCGGAGGCTGGCCCGCATCGATGGCCTTCCACTGCCGCCTTCAGTCAGCAAGTCCCGAGAATCCCTCCTTCGCGTAATCCCTATCATTGCTCGGGCGTGGCGCGAGTTGCAGATTTCTTATGGATCCGCCTGGTCCAACAGAAAGCCCACGGCCACGGGTCGCGTGAACTACACGACAAAGGCCAAGGTCGAGCTGTGGGAACCCAGTCCTTCCTCGGTGAAAGATTGGATCCTCGCCTTGGAAGAGAACCAGTTCGATCCGACGTGCCTGAAGAACAACTACCGCAGCGAGCGCCCCGAGTACTTCACTCCGGACGAGTTTCAGTATCTCAACGACGCCGTCCGCGCTGCCTGCTCGACTACCGGGCCCGATCTTGCCGAGATCCACAGGGGCATGGTGGGACTGATGGAGGCCGCGAACAAGTTGCGCGCCCCTGAGGACCAGCTACGCATCCCGTGCGAGGACACGCTGCGAAATCGATACAATGCGCTTCCGGAGATGTGGCGTGAACTCGGCCGGGACGGCCGGGAGACCGCGCGCAAGGAGTGGCAGCCCGAACATGGCGGCATCGACGTTATCCGCGCTCTCGAGCGTATCGAGTGCGACGACCACGAGATCGATCTCCAGACCCTGCTGGTGAAGATCGGCGTCTGGAAGACGCTCTCAAAGGCTGAGCGAAAGAAGATCAAGCGGATCCGACTGTGGATCACCGCCATGATCTGCGTTGCCACCCGCTGCATTATCGCCCTGCACGTCAGCGCGGAGCCGCCGTCTCTGAAGTCGGCGATGACGGCTCTGGAAATGTCGACGCGCGACAAGACGGACATCGCCCGCCGCCTCGGCTGCCAGGCACCGTGGATGCAGCACGGAACCGGGGAAGCGGTTGCGGTCGACAGCGCCGTGTACTTCGCCCATCGCCCCTACCGGGTAGCCGTCAACGACATGGGCTGCGCCGTCTTCCTTCCCGCTGCAGGGGAGGCCTCCATGCGCGGCTTCGTCGAGCGCTGGTTCCAGACCTGCTCCCATCAGATGTTCAACTATTTCGATGGCCGGACTTGGGGATCCATCGCCGAAAAGGGTGACTACGATTCCGAAGCCCATGCCGCCGCGGTAGCGGATCTGGTCGCCGAATGCCTGATCCGCTGGGCTGTGGACGGTTATCACAATGCTCCGCATACGGGCCTGAACGGCGCGACGCCTTTCAACCGTTGGCTCGAACTCGCGCGCGACCACGGTGTGCAGCCGGGTCCCACCGGAGCGCTGAGAACCCATCTCTTCGGCACCTATGTGAAGCGCGTCATCTCCAAGAAGGGCTACCGCGTCGCAGGTCTCTATTTCCAGAGCAAGGAGCTGCAGCAGATCCGGCGCAAGTCCAAGAAGACGCCTGTCCTGGGGCGCGTGAACAATCATAACCTCGACGCTGTCTCGATCCTCACCGAAAACGGATGGATCGAGGTCCCCTGCGTTCATCGCGAACTCGCAGGTGTCAGCATCTGGCAATGGCTTGCGGCGGTCGAACGGCTGAGGCTCTTCAACAGCGAGAACGCAAAGGCCTCGCGACAGATCCTTGTCGACACCTTCGCGTGGCTGAAGCAGCAGGCCGAGATGGCGCGTCTCGAGGCCGGGCTGGTGAATCCAGTCCTGACCGACGAGGACTATCAGCGCTTCGAGCGCAAGATGGACCGGGAGTTCGATCTCACCGACGCTCCTCGTAAGGGCGAGCCCCGGCCCGAAGGAGAATGGCGCCCCTCCGACGAGCTGTTCGCGGCGCTGCGCATCTCGCCGATCGTCTACGCGAAAACTCGCACCGCCAAAGTCATCCGCGAGGAAGCCGAAGCCGGCGGTCGTCCGGTCCTCGGCACCCCGCTCGCACTCCCGCGGCCGCAGGAACCGAGTCCGGAGGATGAGGCGAACGACGACGCAACCGTCATCCTCCGCATCAGCAACAACATTTTCGACGACGAGTAAGGAGTAAGCCGTGACCCAGCCCGAAGACTACGAATCCAAGCGCAGCCAGGCCGCCATCGACCGTGTCCGCGATCTGGTTGGTGCCGACCGACTTTCGGTGGCCGACCGCATCGCACGGCTCTACAGCGAGTACATCGCCCTGGATCGGGACAAGCTCCTCAGGGATGCACTTGTGGCTTCCATCGCAAGCGTGACCACCCCGATCACGGGCAAACCCGACAAGCGTCGCATCGTGGCGGTCTGCGGCCGCTCCGGTGCAGGGAAGACGACGTCGATCGTGAAGCATATCCAGAACCTCAAGGCGATGGCGTCGTACTTCGATGAAGATGGGGTGCGGATCCATCCCGTCATCTTCATCGAGGCTCCCTCCCCTTGCACGCCTCGCCTCCTTGCCATCGCCGGCCTCGAAGCTCTGGGGCATACGCCGCCCGACCGAATCCGCGAGAACGAGGCATGGCTGCTTTTTCGTCGCCTGCTGAAAGTCCACAAGGTCATGTGGGTCGTCATCGACGAAGCGCAGCACACGATAGAGGCTGCCTCTGTCCGGGAAGCGACCGTCATCGGCGACGCGTTCAAAAACCTCACCCAGATGACGGACTGGCCCGTTCGGCTGATCCTGATCGGCGTTCCGCCGCTCGCGAGCTTTCTCGCCCGCAAGCAGCTCTACAATCGCCGCACTGTGGTGCCGTTCGACACTGTCGATGCCGAGGGCAACACCGATTTGATCAAGAGCATCCTGAACACGATCGTCCTCGAACACGCTGGCATGGAGATCCGGATCGATCTCGAGGAGACAAGTGCGGATGATCATGAGGAGGAGAAAAAGAAGCAAGGAGCCTTCCTGAAGCGCCTGATGCACGCCGGCGACGCGGAGTTCGGATCCGTTGTGCAGATGATCCGGGCTGCGGTCGAGCTGGCGATGCTGGACGGCCGCCAGTACGTGCTTCTCGACGATTTCGTAAAGACCTACGCGTCGTTCTCGGGATGCAGACCCAGCAAGAACGTCTTCACGGCAGCCAACTGGCAGGACCTGGATCCCGCAACGGCTCTGCTGCGCGACGAGGACCGCGCTTGGGAAGAGAACAAGTTGAAGACCAAGGGCAAGAACGCCACCAAATATGGAGTACGTCCCCAATGAACAGACTGTCTGAAATCATCAACTTCAATGCTGACGAGTCCGTCGCAAGTTACTGCTCTCGTCTCGCAGCCGCCTGCGGGTACCGTCATGCGCGTTCGTTCGGGGTCGATCTCGGTTTCCGCTTCCAGGGGCTGGCTGTTGGATGTAAAGATGACATCGACAAATTCAGCGCAGTCCTTGGGGTGCCAACTTCATACCTGACTCCTGGGATCATCTCCACCGACAACCGCTTCAGCACGGTTGCGGGACAGCTCCTCTCCCGCGCATCCATGCAACGGCAGCGGCTGAGGTTCTGCCCCTACTGCGTGCTTGGTGACGAATGCATGAAAGGTGGTCGGCGCGGTTTCCGCTCCTTCGGCCGTATCGACTGGTTGGTGAAATCGATCCGGTGCTGCGAAGACCATGGGGTGCAACTGGTGACCTGTGATCAGGACACGCCTCCCGTCTTCATCCACGATTTTGCCGCCAACCTCGCACAGCTTGGCGACGTGAGACGCATGTTGTCTGACGTCGAATTCATGAAGCCGGACAGCCTCCAGCGATACGTGAAGGAACGGCTCCGCGGAAAGCAGACCGAAGCGGCGTGGCTTGACAGCCTACCTCTCTACGTTGCCGTTCGCTTGTGCGAGACTGTCGGGACAGCAGAGCGCCACGGCACCCAGTTCCACACATCCAACATGAACGAACACGAATGGTCGGCATGTGCCGGTGCTGGCTATGATCTCCTCCGCGGCGGGGAGCAGGACTTCCGCAATTATCTGCGCAGACAGGTAAAGTGCTTCTATGGAAAACTGAGCGACATGGGCGGGCGCTCGATTTTCGGCCGTCTTTACGAGCGCCTCGCGCACGAAACGGAGGACAAGGCATTCGACCCGATCCGCCAAATCATGCGGGACGTAGCCCTGGACAGTCTCCCGCTCGGGCCAGGTGACGAGTTTTTCGGTCCCGTCACCGAGAGGCGGCTTCACTCCGTGCAGTCGGCCTCCGTAGAATTCGGCGTTCATCCGAAACGGCTGCGGAAGACGCTCGTGAACGAAGGGCTGATCCCGACCGAAGACAAGTCGAAGACCTTCGAAAGGATCCTACTCGACGCGAAAACGATGCAAAGGTTCGCCCTCGTGGCCAAGAGCAGCCTCAATGTGCCGGACGCGAAAGCATACCTTGGTGCCGAGCGCGTCCAATTCGAGATGCTTGTGAAGCACGGCTTCATCCAGCCCGTCGGCGGCAATGGCGCATCAGCCGAAGTTGCTGTCGACCGCAGGTTTTCCCCGGACGATCTCGATACCCTGCTCCGCCGCCTGAAGGCCGCCGACACGCGCGCCGACAACAATGGTCTTAGCGATCTCCGAGAGGTCATGTCCAAAGCGGGCTGCACGTTCGCCGAAGTCATCGAACTCGTGCTCAGCGGCACGTTGGCGAAGGTATCGTGGGCTGCGGGCGAGACTGGGCTCGCAGCCATCAGGCTTGACGCGGACGAGATCAAGGCAAAAACAATCGGCGACGATCATGGCTGTCTCTCTCTCCGTCAGCTCGAGACGGTCATTCCAGCCTCGAGCAAGATCATCAAGGCATTGATCGCGGGCGGTCGGCTGCCGGCGGTCAAGCGACGCAATCCCGTGAAGCGGAACATGCAGACTGTGGTCGAGCCCGGCGCGCTCGAGGCGTTCATGAATCAGTATCTGTCACTGGGCAACTTCGCCACCAGCAGAAGGACACGTACTTGGAACCTGAAGCGCAATCTCGACGATGCCGGAATTGAGCCGATCTTTGTGGCGGCCGAGATGCCGTTCTACCTAAGGTCGGACATCGAGCGCGTTTAAAGGAACTACTGATTAGAGAGTCAACGAAGCCGGGTTCTGCCCGGCTTTTTTGATGCCGTGTTCAATTGGCCAGTTTTAGCTTCCGATACGGCCACTTCTGGATCGGTTTTTCGGATCCCTGTAGCGAATATCAATAGGTTACAAGCGAAATGGCCAATACCAAGGTCGTTTTCTCAGCAGAGAGTCAAATAGATCTCAAATCGATCGGCGTCGTGTCCAACCAAATGCGAGCGCCCGCTCAACTAAACTGGATTATCCAACCTAGTTGAGCGGGCGTTGTAGCGCGCCACTAGGTTTGCCAATGGCTGGACCAGGAGACGTGAAGCTTGGCCGCTAACGCCTAAGTTTATAAAATCCCAGAAAAGGGCCCGGCCGCCATTCGCTCGGGCCCTTTGGTTCAGGGCTCGCGCAGAAGGCGACCCTCCCATCGAAAGGCAGGCTGATGGCTATCCTTGGGTTTAATCTTCAGAAGGGCGAGTTGCACTTCTGCCTGATGGAAGGCACGAGAGCCGATCCGCGGTACGTCGTACACGACCGCCACCGATTCGACGTAGACCAGCCGAAGCCGGAGATGGCAAACTTCTTCAAACAGACGTTCAACGAGCTGATCGAGGCGCGGCAGCCGCAAGGCCTCGCATACCGCCTGTCGATGGACGGAAAGAAGGCCGATCAGATCGCCTACCTGACGTTCCCCTTCGGGATCCTTGCCCTGGTTGCGCACGAGCGGGGGCTGGCCGCTGACCAGTCGACCATCCACACCTTCACGAAGAAGGCGCTGGCGCATCCGGGTGACAAGTTCACGGCTTGCGACGAGCGCATTGTGGATCGCCCTGCGACTTGGCCGAACGCGGCCAAACTGGCTGCCCTTGCCGCTTGGATGAGCCTCTGATGTCGGCCGTCGCCCCCCTGACGTTCCAGCCCGGCGAGATCGTGCTGAACAAGTACGAGATCGTCCGGCCGCTCGGGAGCGGCCAGTTCGGCGACGTCTTCCACGTGATCAATCGGAACCTTGGTCGCGAGTCCGCCCTGAAGTTGATCCGCGTCGCCAATCCCGTCGAGCACCGCGCCGTCGTCGAGGCGCAGGCGCAGAGCCTTTGCGGCCACGACCACGTCGTGAAGGTGCTCACCGCCGACGTCTTCGACGGTGCCGTGCTCATTGAAATGGAGTACCTGGAAGGCGGCTCGCTGGCCGATCGGCTGCATCAGGAATTCGTGCCCGTCATCGAAACCATCGGCTACCTGAAGCAGATCCTGTTCGCCCTCGAGCACGCCCACAACCGCGGGATCGTTCACCGCGACGTCAAGCCAGGCAACATCATGCTGACGGGCGGGATCGCCAAGCTGTCGGACTTTGGCACCGTCATCCATCCGGAGAGCGGCGTGAGGGTCACGGACTTGTTCTACCGTCCGCACGCCTCGCCGGAGGCCATCAATAACAGGGAGTTCTCCGCCGCCAGCGACGTGTTCGCCGCAGGCATGACGCTGCTCCGTGCTGTGAACAACATGACGGGATGGGACGTAATATTGAGCAGCGCGGCGTGGCCTGCTCTCGTGAAGGAAGGCAAGCTCGTGAACCTGTTGGGCTTCGCCGATCACATGCCGCCGAAGCTGAAGCGCATCATCAAGAAGGCGATAAACCCCGTCGTTGCCGACAGGTACCCGACGGCTGCCGCCCTTCGGCAGGAGCTGGAGCGGCTGCGGCCGGCCCGGCGGTGGATCCGCTTGAACGACAACGAATGGACCTGCACCTTCGATGGAAGGGAGGAACGCGCCTTCTTCCAATCCGGCATCAAACCGTCCGTCGAATACACGGTCGGAGGTCGTCGCCGTCGCCCGGATTGCCAGAGCTACCGAACGGAACGCGAAGCACGGACTCGTCTGGCGGAGCTGGTGGCACGTTCAACGTTGGCGTGAGGGGTCAACCCGGCGCGAGCGGAGATCGAGCAGTCATGCCCACGCCCACGCGCTACCAATGCCTGATTTGCGGACGCCGTTTCAGGTGAGGTCCGCACCAGAAGGATGACACCGCACGGACGGCAGCCGCCAACATTTTCACGGCCGAAGCCGGAACTCGATGTTGTGCGGCATCATTCCAGGATCACTGAACACCTCCGTTATCTCGGAAAACCTCAATGGTTCACCGGCGCGGGCAGGCTCAAGAGCCTTGATGAGGAAGGCGTTCCCATCCAGATTACAGAACGGTTCCATCGGAATAGAGATATCTATTCTTCGCTAGTGAATCGGCTGTCGGTCGCCGTCGAAAACGGATCTCCCCAACTATCAGACTTCGAGCGAGGGTGCGGAGCGGAGAATTGGGCGACTATCGCCTCACTTATTGAGACCTGTAGGATCAACGCTGTCGAACCGTTCGCATACCTGACCGCCACGCTCAGCTCCATCGTCAATGGTCACAAGCAGAGCCGGGTCGACGACCTAAATGCCTTGGAACTATTCGGAGCGAACGCACGGCTGATGTCGACCCGAAGCGGACCCATAGCGCTGGATTTCAAAACGGCTCAATGCGCGTGGTCAAGGTGCGATGCAAGCAGCGCTTACTGATAACCTATGTGTCCGACGCCCTGGAGAGCTATAGTCGGACGTGCGGCGCGGGTCCGGCTGCAAACTAGGCTGCGAGATTTTGAGGCACGAGTTCTGTGCACGGGAGGCGACTATGCGTCCTGCATTTCCGTTTCCGCCTCGGCCTCTTTCGGTGGCGGGATGATCCTGTCTTCAGGTTGCTTGTCCCGCTCGTAGTATCGAATGAGGCTGTTCATCGAATGCAGCGCCATCGCCCGGTGAGGTTCCGGCCACTGGGCAAGCTTTCCGACAACGGCAGCATAAACATCGCGGGCCCATTGCAGTTCCTCAAGCACAGGATCCCCGGGCATCGTTCGGTGATATCGATACGCAAGCAGCTTCGAACCTGCGGATAGCTCCGGGACGTCCCGGCTCATGAATTCCGCGACATGATCGACCGGAATGTCCAACAGTACCGGGGTCTGGGAAAGCTCTGGGTCGTCGGTTCGGATGAACTTGAACAGCGCCTCGAAATCACCTGCTTCCGCTTCGGCGAAGATCGAAACTGCTCGCTCATGGCGTTTCGCCGCAGCTTTTTCCAAGGACTTTGCGCGCAAGTAGGTAGCTATGTGCTGAAATTCCCCAGTCTCAGTGGAGCTGAAGCCGAGTCCGCCATGGCTATCGAATCCTGCGGGAAAATGGTCGAACTTCATCGCCTCCAAAAGTCCTGCCGCGGCAACCTCGTCGATGTACTTTTCGAAGTAGGCAACGACATCCTCTCCTGCGGTCAGGCGTTGGTCGTTCATTCCCCATTGCCGGATCGCAAGCCCCGCGGAATGAAGGATTGGCCCGTTATCCGTGTGAACCCGCTTGGCCAGTTCACCGGCAAGTATGGCAACAGCCTCGTCTGTGTCCTTCATCGGTCGCTCGTGGCTGAGCCACAATCTCCGCCATGACGGCTCGGCGTGCTCTTTGCCAAAGCCGAACTGGGTCTTTATCCAAGAATTGACTTGCAGCGGGTCCATAACCCCACTGCGTTCGAAGCCATTGATGAAACCGTAATCGATCGGTGGCGTGTCGAGGGAGAGCGAGCCGAACTTATCCGAAAACGTTTTGGCCTGCAGAAGCTGAGGATCCAACGGCGCGTGGTTGTTCCCAACTGACCGGAAGGCAAGCGTCGTCGCCAGCCCGGGAAGACGCTCGAGCGTTTCCGCATTGAGAAGGCCGCCGCGCATCCCCAGAGTCGTCGCGAGTACGACGCCCATCGTCGAGGCGACGTGTCGCTCCGGTATCTCGCCGTCTCCGATGAGGCAGTCCACGAAAGCGGAGGCGTTGTGCATGGCCCATGTCAGATTGCGGAGGTTCTGGATCTCCGAGGCCATCGCGATTTCGAGGAGGTCGTCGATACGGGCGCCCATGAACGACTTGGCAGAACCGTTCGGCATGTTCCCTATTGTGCTGTGGATCACACTCTCGTAGTCCGCTTCGATATGCGCACGTCGGCCGACGATCTTCTCGTTCTGGTCCTTCCACATGTCGCCTCCAACAAGTTCCTCCAGCTTGGTCTCGTCGGTGACGAGCAGGACTCGTCGTCCGTGTTCTGCAACGAGGGAGTTGACCAGTCCCATCACTTCCCCGAAAGCGGTCTTTTCCATCCGCTCGAGATCGTCGAAGACGAAGACAAAGTCGTTGAGACGCTTGATCGCCTTCTTTCCGAGCTTGTCCATCGCACCCTTGGTCGCATCCTTGACACGAAAGAACTCCCCGACCCCCAGTGCTATGGTGCCAGCGATCCCGGCCGCGATTGCCTCCCCGGGGCAGGCCGCCTTGTAGATGCGCATTTCGACGTCGGCGGCCGAGGTCGCGCCGAACAGGCTCACGAACAGAAACGGAGTGTGATGGAGACGCTTGGCATTCATCTCTCGCATCCGCGCGGGCTCGTAGACGTTTTGCAGGAAAAACGTTTTGCCGCTGCCCCAGCGGCCCTCTATCAGTACTGCATGCGGAACAGACAGCGTATCGGCATCGAAATATGCATCCAGGACTTTGACGGCATGCTCGTTCATTCGCAGCGGCTCCGGTGGTGAGTGGGACAGGAATGTATGCATCATCGGCGTACACGCCAAGGACCAGGTCGGTAGATAATCCGCCGTTCGCCGGTGACGCCGCTCGTCTCGCCATCCAGACTACGCGGGCAAGCGCAAGCTTCTCCGCAGTGACAGTGTCCGCGGCAAGCACACGCTCGTCGCACCAAGTGCGTAACTGGCCGAGAAGACCCCTGTCATTCGTAGAGATATTCGCCTCCGCCCAGCCTCCAATCGCCGGCCCCTCGACAACGAGACCGTTGCTGGAGGCGTTCGACGAATCCAGAACGAGCTGCCTGTCCGTCAAATACACCTTGCCGTGAAGCTTGGGGTCGGAGAGAACCTCGACCTTGCCTCCCAGCTTTTTCAGCTCCTCGATCTCATTTGGATTGCAGGCACCGGATTCAAGATTGCAGACTACTCGCAGCGACCGCCATTCTTTGCGCTGTAGACCGATGCGATGAATATCGACTATGTCGCCTGCATCGAAGCATTTGACCCGTGAGGCAGTTCGTGACTTTTGCCTATGACAATCACGCCCTCGACCTGAGGAGCGATGCCCATTTCTTCTTCCTCCTCACCGGAAGTTACCTGCGCGTCACCGGCCGTCGACTTGTCCAGGACGGGCAAGGGCCGGACTGGCTCTATAACGACGCGCCTTTCGTGGTCCTTGCCCACAATACCCTGCCCGACCCGCGCTTCATCTATGCCAACTGCACGGCGCAGACCTGCTTCGAATACAGCTGGGATGAATTCATCACGCTGCCGTCGCGGCTTTCGGCTGAACAGCCCGATCTCGCCGAGCGCCAGCGGCTGCTCGATGCCGTCACGCGTGATGGTTTTGTCGATAATGGCCGCGGTGTCAGGGTCGCGAAATCGGGCCGCCGTTTCTGGGTCGACAACTTCACCGTCTGGCAGCTGATCGATGACGCGGGCAAGCGGTTGGGCCAGGCTGCGATATTCTCTTCATGGCGGGATGCATAGTTTCTACGGTTTCACGCGGCCGGGATGCGCCGCCTGGAAGGCGGGCAGTTCGGCGCATCTGGCGTCGATGTCGGTGATGCGCCTGAAAGCGGTCATATCTACTCCCCAGCGGCGAGCGTTGTAGACTTGGGGAATGAGACAGAGGTCCGCCATCGTCGGCGCATCTCCAAAGCTGAACGCGCCATCGGCTTCGCCGATCATCGCTTCCAGTTTGCCCAGCCCGTCGGAGATGAAATGTTTCATCCATTCCTCGCGGGCATCGGGCTTATCCGTCACGGTCATCAGATGCGACACGACATGCAAGTTGCAGATCGGATGGATGTCCATGGCGACCGCATAGGCAAGGGCGCGGACTTTCTGACGATCGGCAATGTCAGGTGGCAGCAATCCGCATTCCGGCCGAAGCTCGGCCAGATATTCGATGATTGCCAGCGATTGCGTCAGGGTTCTTCCGTCGATCACTAATGTCGGCACCAGCCCTTGCGGGTTGAGGGCCAGATATTCCGGAGTCTTCTGTGCGCCGTCCAACAGGTTGATGGGCACGGTCTTGTAATCGATGCCCAGGAGATTGAGCGCGATGCGGACGCGATAGCTCGCCGATGATCGCCAGTAGTCGTAGAGAACGACCTCGTTCATTGCGGGTCGGCCCCCTGGTATTTTTCGACCGTCTGCTCGATCGCTCCGAAGATCGAATGGCCGGCCTTATCCTTCATCTCGATGCGGACCTGATCGCCGAACTTCATGAAAGGGGTCTTCGGCGATCCGGTCTCGATCGTCTCGATCATCCTGATTTCGGCAATGCAGGAGTAGCCGTCTCCTCCCTCTTCCACCGGCTTGCCCGGGCCGCCGTTGAGCTTGTTGGACACCGTTCCCGAGCCGATGATCGTTCCGGCCGCGAGATTGCGGGTTTTGGCGGCATGGGCGATCAACTGGCCAAAATCGAAGGTCATGTCGATGCCGGCGTTCGCCTTGCCGAATGGCTTGCCGTTCAAGCTCACCAGCAGCGGAAGATGCAGCTTGCCGCCGTCCCAGGCGTCTCCGAGCTCGTCCGGCGTCACCGCGACCGGAGAAAATGCCGATGCCGGCTTCGACTGGAAGAAACCAAATCCCTTCGCCAACTCGTCCGGGATCAGACTGCGCAGCGACACATCGTTGACGAGCATCAGGAGACGGATGGCGCCGCGCGCCGCTTCCGGGCTGCAACCCATGTCAACGTCGCCGGTGATGACGGCGACTTCGCCCTCCATATCGATCCCATAAGCCTCGTCGGCCGCCAAGATCGGGTCGCGCGGCGCAAGGAACGCGTCCGACCCGCCTTGATAGATCAGCGGATCGGTCCAGAAGCTCGCCGGCATCTCGGCGCCACGTGCCTTGCGCACCAGTTCGACATGGTTGACGTAAGCGGAGCCATCGGCCCATTGGTAGGCGCGCGGCAGAGGTGACGTGGCGTCATGTTCGTGAAACCGGATCGTCGGCTGGGCGCCGGTCTCGACGCCTTCGGCAATGAGCGCGAGCCTCGGAGCCACATGCTCCCAGTCATCGAGTGCTGCCTGCAATGTGCGGGCGATATGACCGACCTCGGAACAGCGGGTCAGGTCGCGGGAAACGACGACGAGCCGGCCGTCCCGCGTGGAGTCTTTTGACGTTGCAAGTTTCATGTCCGAAATTCCGTGCCGGAGGATGACTTCACTTGATGCATCATTTGATACCGGGGGTTCCGTCGAACTTGCGTTCCAGGCCGTCCCAGCATTCCAGGTAATCATCCTGCAGCGTCTCAAGCTCGGCTGCGTATTTCGTCAGTTGCTGCGGGTACCGGGTCTCGAACATGAAGGCCATGGTGTGATCGAGCTTCACGGGCTTGAGTTCGGTATTGGATGCCTTTTCGAAGGCCAGCGCGTCCGGCCCGTGGGGAAGCATCATGTTGTGCAGGCTCATGCCGCCCGGCACGAAGCCCTCCTCCTTGGCGTCATACTGGCCATGGATCAGCCCCATGAATTCGCTCATGATGTTGCGGTGGTACCAGGGCGGACGAAACGTGTGCTCGGCCACCAGCCAGCGCGGCGGAAAGATCACGAAATCGACATTCGCCGTGCCGGCATCTTCGGTCGGCGCGGTCAGCACCGAAAAGATCGACGGATCGGGATGATCGAAGCGGATCGCGCCAACAGGAGAAAATGTCCGCAGGTCGTATTTGAACGGGGCGTAGTTGCCATGCCAGGCCACCACATCGAGCGGCGAATGGCCGATCTCCGTGACGTAGAATTTTCCACACCACTTCACATGCACGCGGCACGGCGTTTCCTTATCCTCGAAAGCGGCAACGGGTGTTTTGAAGTCGCGCGGGTTTGCCAGGCAGTTGGCGCCGATCGGCCCGCGGTCCGGCAGGGTAAATTTCGCGCCGTAGTTCTCGCATATATAGCCACGCCAGACCGTCTGCTCGCCGCCCTTCAGAATCTTGAACATCATGCCGCGCGGGATGAGGCATATTTCCAACGGCTCGACATCCATGATGCCCATCTCGGTGAACACTCTGATGGCGCCGAGCTGCGGCACGATCAGCAATTCACCATCGGCATTGAAGAAGTAGTCGTCGACCATGTCCTCATTAAAGACATAGGCATGGGCTGACATGCCCACCTGGGTGGTGGCATCGCCTGCCGTCGTGATGGTCCGCACCCCTTCGAGGAATGTCAGCCTCTCCGCGGGTGCGGGGATGGGATCCCACCGAAGCTGGCCGAGAGGAAGCGAATGTTCGTCGAGGCACGGCGCGGTTTTCCAGAGCGGATAGGAGGCGTTGGAGAAGCGGCGGGTGTGGCGCACGCTCGGGCGGATGCGGTAAAGCCAGGACCTTTCATTCGTCCCGCGCGGCGCGGTGAACGGCGAGCCGGAAAGCTGCTCCGCATAGAGACCGTAATTGCACTTCTGCGGGCTGTTCTGGCCCTGCGGCAAGGCGCCGGGGAGCGACTCGGTTTCGAAGTCGTTGCCGAACCCCGGCATATATTTCAGCGTGTTTGCCGTTGCGGCTTCACCATCCGACGCCTGGATCGATGTCTGGTCCATGCTCACTCCTCCCCGAAAACTCCAGCGCCACGCGTCTGACAGATGCGCGGCGCTGGAGAGTTTACTCCGCTGCAGTCCCGATGACACCACGCTTGATCTGATCGGCCTCGATCGACTCGAAAAGCGCCCGGAAGTTGCCTTCGCCGAAGCCTTCGTCGCCCTTGCGCTGGATGAATTCGAAGAAGATCGGGCCGATGACGGTCTTGGAGAAGATCTGCAGCAGGATTTTCGTCATGCCGCCATTCACCACACCTTCGCCATCGATGAGGATGCCGTGTTTCTTCATGCGTTCGACAGGTTCACTATGGCCGTTCACGCGTTCATAGGACATGTCGTAATAGGTCTCCGGCGGACCCGGCATGAAGCGCAGGCCGTTGTCGGCAAGGCTGTCGGTGGCGTCGTAAATGTCCTCCGTTCCAACGGCGATGTGCTGAATGCCCTCGCCCTTGTACTTCTTCAGATACTCCTCGATCTGGCTGGTGTCGTCCTTCGATTCATTCAGCGGAATGCGGATTTTGCCGCAGGGCGAGGTGATGGCGCGGCTCACCAGACCGGTGATGCGCCCATCGATATCGAAGAAGTGGATCTGCTTGAAATTGAACAGGTTGCGGTAAAAATCCCACCACTTGTCCATGTTGCCGCGGAAGACGTTGTGCGTCAGATGGTCGAGATAATAAAAGCCGATCCCCTGGGGATGCGGGTTACGCTCGCCAAGCCAATCGAACTCGGCCTCGTAGGCCGATCCCTTGGCGCCATAGGTCTCGACGAAGTAGAGCAGCGAGCCGCCAATGCCGACAATCGCCGGGACGTCGAGCATCTTGTCGTCCCCTTCATAGGGAACAGCGCCTTTTGATACGGCGTGGTCGAAAGCGTGCTTGGCATCGACGACGCGCCAGGCCATCGATGGGGCGCAGGGACCGTGATTTGCGACGAAACGCGCGGCTTGACTGCCCGGTTCGGCGTTCAGGACATAGTTGATGTCACCCTGTCTCCAGACGGTGATATCTTTCGTCTTGTGCTTGGCGACGGCGGTGTAGCCCATGCGTGTGAAGAGCTCGCGCAGCGTCTCGGGCTCAGGATGGGCGAACTCGACGAATTCGAAGCCGTCGGTGCCGGCCGGATTGTCGGCGGTGATTTCCGAGGGCGGTGCGTCATGCGGGAACGGACCCATTTTCTTTCCTCCAGAGGAGATTGCATTTGATATGCAAAGTGTGGCCCAAAACGCGTGCAAAGTTCTTGCATTCTTTATGCTCCGAGAAGAGATTATGCACGATCCGTGAGTGTATTGGGGATTTCGTGCAATGGATGAGCCACTCGACAAATTGGATTTGCGCCTGCTCCAGGAACTTCAAAAGGACGGCAGGCTGACGAACAACGAGCTGGGGGAGCGGATTGCGCTTTCGCCGTCGCAATGCTCGCGCCGGCGCACGAGACTGGAGGCTGAGGGATATATCCGCAGCTACCGGGCTTACCTCGATCGGCAGAAGTTGGGTCTCGATATGCTGGTGGTCATTTCCGTGACGCTCGCGACCCACAACAGAGACAATGCCCGCCGATTTTCGCAACTGATCAACGGGTTGCCGGAAGTTCTCGAAGCCTATGCGCTAACCGGTGAAATGGATTATCACCTGACGGTCGCAACCCGCGGGCTCGCCGACCTCTCGAAATTCGTCAACGACGTTCTGTTGCCCCACGAGTCGGTGCAGCACGTGAAAACGTCGATCGTGCTCGACACACTGAAGACATTCGAAGGTTTTCCGGTGCTGATGCCGGGTCACTGATGTCGACGGCATCGCCCTGCGCAGTCATATCTAGATCGGCAGTTCGGTCGAGAATTTCAGCTCGCGCAGCACGAAGCTCGAAACCACCGTGCGCACATGCGGGTTGCGCATGAGATAGCGGGTCATGAAGGCTTCATAGCTTTCCACGTCGCTTGCCCGGATCTTCAGCATGTAATCGAAGGCGCCTGACAGGGCGTAGCACTCCATGATCTCCGGCCGTTCCAGCACCACCGCAGCGAACGACGCGACCGCCTCTTCGTGGTGATCCTCCAGCGTGACATGCGCGATGACGCAGAGCTTGAGATCGAGTTTGCCAGGATCGAGCAATGTCACACGCTTGCGGATGACGCCGTCGGCTTCCAACTCCTGGATCTTCCGCCAGGCCGAGCTCTGCGACATGCCGGCCTTTTCCGCCAGGTCGGCCAGCGACAGGCTGCCGTCGGCCTGGACGAGTTGCAGAAGCTTGCGGCGGAAATTCCCAGTTTCTTTCATTTTCCGCATCTCATTCGGGAATATTTGCCACCATTATGGCGATAACCAGCATGAAAGAAAAGAAAATCCTCCAAACCCGGGTCATAATGGCAGGAATAGCGCCGTGCCTGGGAGGATCAGCCTATGACCAAGGAAAGCAGCTACACCGCCAAACTGTCCAGCCCGGACGGTTTGTATGACTACACTCCGGATGAAGATGCGATCTGGGGCGAACTCTACCGGCGTCAGATGAAGCTGCTGGCCGATACCGCCTGCCGCGAATATCTGGACGGCGTCAAAATGCTGGGGCTGAAGCCCGATAAGGTGCCTCAGCTTCTCGACGTCAACAGACGCCTGAACGAGACCACCGGCTTTGGCGTCGAAGGCGTGCCGGCGCTCATTCCGCCCTCGCGCTTTTATGAGCTTCTGTCGCAAGGCAAATTCCCGCTCGCAACCTTCCTGCGCCGTCGCGAGCATATCGACTATATCGAGGAACCGGACCTGTTCCACGAGGTTTTCGGCCATTGCCCCATGCTCACCAACCAGAGCTATGCCAATTTCGTCCGGCATTTCGGCGAAACGGCCGTCCGTCTCGGCAAGGGCTATTCATGGCACCTGTTCCGGATCTTCTGGTTCACCGTCGAATTCGGCCTGATCAATACGCCGCAAGGCCGCCGTTGCTTCGGCGCGGGCATCGTCTCATCGCCCAGCGAAGCGAAGGCGGCAATGGAAGGCAAGGCGTGCGAATTCCGGCCGTTCGATCTGCTGAGCGTGCTGAGAACGCCCTACCGGATCGATATCCTCCAGCCGATCTACTATGTCATCGATAGCTTCGCCGATCTTGAAGCGATCGTGGAACAGGATATCGAGGCCACGATCCTCAAGGCAAAATCGCTGGGTGATTTCGCCCCCGCTTTCGAAGCCAAAGCTTCGTGAATCGCGGATGATAGGACGGCTTGCCTCGCCGCGGTGCGGCGAGGCAACAGTCTTACGAGCTCTACTGCATGACCGCTGCGAACCGCATCCACTTGGTGATCGAGTCGATCGGCGAGTTGTCCGGCATCTTGAGAGGGCTCTGATTGGGCGTGAACCCACGCGAAAGAGCCGAGTCCGGATCCGCAAGCAGCACGCCCACGAAGGTCGACGCCACGAGACAGCTCCCGACTTCGCCCAATCGATTTCCGCCTGCAGCCTCGGCTTCAGCCAGAACGTAGAACCAGAGCGGTGTACGTTCGTGGAAACGCGATGCGGTGCCGGCGAGGAAGTTCTTCAGATCGGGCTTCGCGGCGAACAGCGCTGAGACATCCTGGATCGGCGAGGACTGCACCGCGCCAATTTGGTTGAGATGCTTGTGTAAAGCCTGACCCGTCGGGAGCCTGAGATTGTAGCCCCGACGAAGGTTCCTCCTTGCCAGGTTCTTGAACAACTCCTTGAGCTGTTGGTCGGCCTGGTCCTCCCCCTCCTTGAACAGCGTATGCAATGGCGGAGCAAGCTCCGTATCGATCCTCCTGGCAAGACGGGCCGGCTCCCCATCGCCCGCATCATGGGGATCGGCTCCGGTAAAGCGCGTCCAGTCGATTATCCAGTTCTTGGGCAGCTTCTTCGCGTCATCCAGCCTGCCGCCGCCGCCGGTGAATTCGAAAAGCAACCTCAAGGTGGCGCGCGGTAGAAAACCTGTGCCCGGCCGCCCAAAGTTCTTGTTGTAGTCATAGAAGGTTCTGACCATGGAATGACCGAACCGATAGGCTGCGGTGGAGAACTCCAACGGCAGAGCATTGCCGAGCCGGGTATTCTGCCTCCGGGCATCGAACTCGGCTCTGAATTTGAAGAAATGAGATGCCCGATCGTTGACGACGCGGTCCACCACAACCGGATCGCAAACGCCCTTGAGATATCCTTCGACAATCAACCATTGGTAATGAAGTCTTGTCAGAGCCTGCGCCGAGCTGAAATCGGCGATCCAGCCCGTGTCATGCGATGCAAGATAGTCGACGGCCTTGTTATGGAACCGGAGAAAGCTCAGATGGAACTGCGCGACGACGAGATTTTCATCGTTGCGATTGTCCCCGATTATCGCCCGCTGGGGCAAGGTATCAGAGAATTTCTGAAACGCCTCGGGAGTCATCGCGGCCTGAGCCAGACGTAAAGCCGCCTCCCGGACAGACGACTGGACCTGGCCGTAGCGAGGGAGGTCGCGATGTTCGTCGAGGTTGTCGGGAAGTGGCCCCGGATCGACGGCTGTCCCGACACGCATTTTGTTTGTCAGCGTGGGGTGGCGAAGGCCGGAGATCACTTTGACAACATCCGCATCTATCCCCTCGCCGACGGCAGATCCGCCGTAGACACTATCCAGATCGAAACGGGGCGAGCGAGCATTTCTGAACTGGCTCTCCACTGTCGACGAGGCGACAGGCGGGTGTGCGTTGACCATGCTCGAGATCGCTCCTTCGCGATCAGTTCGGGCCGTCAGCTCGTGATCCAGGAATTGTCCCCAATATGTGAAGACAGGCGGGAGCGTGGAATCTTCCGTCGGATCCTCGCTCGTCGGCGTCGCGACAACATCGATCATCATTTCGCCGAGCTCATCGAGCTCCCCAAGCGTTTCCGCCGTGTTGGGAAGGTAATTCTCTGGCGCATCTAATGGCGGTACGAAATATCCGAAGTCAGCTTCTTCATCGACCGCGACGTCACCCGTCGCTGGCCGCCCGGCCCGAACGCTCGGCCCTGGAACTGCGCGCTCTTTCTCCGCACCCCCGTGCGATTGAAAAACGATTGCCATTGGCAACACCCTCCGTTTTCCAGCCCGCGGGATAATTCATACACCTAGAACGCGAAGTCAACTAATCATATTGGGCTATTATTCATCTTAAAGTTGGTAAATTACCGGTAAAGCTCAGTCGATGTCTGTGCGGTTTCAGCGCACTCGTTTTTTGCGCATCGTATTCCCTGCCCCGCGGTTGGCGCCTCGTTGTAAGAGGTGCCATTGCCGGTATCGCTGGCGCTTTTCGCCGCAAGTCCGTTATTGCAAGGCAGTATCGATAATCGGACAGAGCCACCTCAGGCACAAAAATAGCGAGGAAATACAATGGGGAGGAGATGTAGAAGTATAGGCTACCTGAAAAGCAATGAAACGCCGGCGAACGACCGCTAGAATTTTCATTTGCTAACTCAACAATAAGATGTATATTTGCCGCCGAGATTTCCGGCCAGGGGAAGTACATCCCGAAATCGACCTACAAGGTACAATTTATTATGCTTGCTTGCCGAATGCTCCAGTTTTCGGTTGGCGAAGCTTTGAGTTCTGGCGGCAAGTCAGCGGAAAAACATCTGGTCAATCCGCATCGATCCACCAGCAGCTCCGCCGCTGTCCCGAACCCGAGTTTCGGCTCGATTAACGGGGTATGCCGCGCCAAGCTTGCGGCTTTTGTATTGCTTTAAAACCGTGAAAGATGGGGAGAGTTGGTATCATGGCGAAATCAACGCGAGGCAGGGTCAACGCACAAGGCGACGGCACATCGGGTCTTGGCATGGTGGTGCGATTTACACCCAAAGCAAGGAGCGAGGGTGTACAGCAACTCGAAAAAGGCGGCTTCCGTGTCGCATCGTCCAAAGATTTTCGCAGCGCCGTGGCGGTGCCAAATGATTTCGACGGCGCTGATGTTCAGTACTTCGAACGTTTCGGAATCGCAATTGTGCGCCGGGATGGCGAAAGACTGAAACCCATGTTGCAAAATGCCATGCAGCGGAAGGTCGTCAGCGCGGCACGGCCAGAGCGATCCTATCGCGCTCTCGGCGGCCCGCAGACGAAGCGGCTAGACCTCGCACAGGCAACGGTGGGCGGCGTTGCAACCTCTTTGGACCGTGACTACCTGCTCGGCTATCGTGACGCTGTGAACGAACTGGTCGATCGCTTATTGGGCAAAAAGGGGGCAGAGGGGCTTGTGGCCCGGGCTGCCTTTGACGAGACCAGCAACACTTGGGGCCTGCAGGCTGTCAGGGCTATCGAAAGTGACCTGAGCGGGGCCGGCATCAAGGTAGCAGTACTGGATACCGGATTTGACGAAACTCATCAGGATTTTGTCGGCCGTTCCGTCACCAAGAAGCTCTTTGCAACACGTAGTTCCGAAGGGGATGTTCACGGTCACGGAACGCATTGTATCGGGACGGCATGCGGTCCATTGCGACCGACCAGCGGCCCACGTTACGGCGTTGCCTATGAGGCGGAAATCTACGCTGGAAAGGTGCTGGGCGACGACGGCTTCGGCACCGACCGGTCGATCATTGCCGGCATGGAATGGGCGCTGGATGAAGGTTGCCATGTTATTTCGATGTCGCTAGGCGCTGCAACGCAAATTGGAGATGCGCCGAGTGACGACTACGAGCAAATTGGGCAGGTATGTTTAGACGCGGGAACTTTAGTTGTTGCTGCCGCTGGGAACGAAAGCTCTCGTCCTCAACAGATTGAGCCAGTTGGTTCTCCTGCGAACGCGTCCACGATCCTCGGAGTTGGCGCCGTGGATCGCTCCGTCGCGCCGGCGTCGTTCTCATGCGGCGGTTTGAATCCTGGTCAGGAAGTGGACATTGCCGCTCCTGGCGTCGATATATTTTCGAGCTTGCCCGATGATAAGTATGACCGATGGGATGGCACCAGCATGGCGACCCCACATGTTGCCGGCGTTGCCGCTCTTATTGCTCAGTCTGATCCGAAGTTTCGCGGATGGGCGCTGTGGGCGCGCTTGATTCAGCTTACAAAGCCTCTATCTTCCCCTGCTAGGGATGTTGGCAAGGGCCTGCTCCAGGCAAGAGGATGCGGCGAGGTATGACGACCGATAAGATTGAAGTTACCATTCGGATCGACAAAAACGAGGCCCGCAGTTTGGGAGAGGTCGTCGGCGACTTGAAGTCGCAAGGCCTTGAACAGGTGCAAAGCCACGAGCGCTTCATGATTGTCAACGGTACTGTCAATCCTGACGCGCTCGATGCGCTTCGCGCGGTAAAGGGAGTCGCTTCAGTTCGGCAAGATGCCGCATACAAGACTCAAGCGAACTGATCATGCAGGCGGCACGGCCTATGCACAGGCGCTGAGCCGCAGGTCGTCAGTGACAAGCAGAGAAGAGTGCGGGTTTTCAACATATTCCCCCTCACTTCGGCGTGGCCGAACTTCGATTGACGAAGTCCACCATGACGCCTGGCTTGACCATGCCAGCCAGCTCTTCGACATCCCAATTCGTGAGCCGTACACAGCCATGCGATCCCACCTTGTCGATAAGCTTCGGCTCCGGTGTGCCATGTATCCCATAGGTCGGCTCGGTCAGGTCGATCCAGACCGTACCAACAGGACCGTTCGGCCCTTTCGGGATCGTCAGAACCTTATCGTTCTTTCCCTGTTTGAAGTTGCGCTTCGGATCATATCGATAGGCCGGCATTCTCGCGACGCCCTTGACCTTGTGCTTGCCTGACGGCGCCGGATTGTCTTCGCTTCCGATCGTTGCGGGATAGACCGCAAGCAACGATCCATCTGCGGCATAGGCGAGCACCTGCCCCGTCTTCCTGTCAGCCTCGATCCTCTTGACCTTTCCGTCCCTTGGAGGACCTGGGTTCACCACCCACACCGTGTCGCCAGGAGCAAACTGCGAAGCCGGATTGAGCCCATGCACGAGATCGATACCCATGTGGAACCGCTCGGACAGTTTCTCGGCAACGCTCGTATATCCCAAGCTTTGCATCTTTGCCTTCTCGCCATAGTCTTCAGGGATCTTGTCAACGAGACCCGCGGCATCCTCTGCCGAGACGACATAGCTCTCAACGATCGGGGCATTGCCTTCCAGGCGGGAGGCGACCTCTGGATCGAGCCTCCCATCGACAGGAAGATTGTTCATCGCCTCGAAGCCGGCCACGGCCTTGTCGACGTTTTCGCCCGAAAGGCCATCGATCACGCCGGGAGATGAGCCTGCACGGTCGAGCAGGACTTGAAGGCGAACGATCGCCGGGTCTGGATCTCCCGGCCCAGATTTCTCAGTCCCGATGGACGCAATCGACGCGGTATTGATTTCTTCGGGTCGGAGTTCCCGCGCGGCGGCACCGCCAACGGAGAAGGCCAGAGCAAGCAGCGACATCGGCAGGGCTGTTTTCATGGACGACAAATGGCCGGCGGCGCAACTTGTTCCAGTGCGAACAGAGCCGGGCGGGTGTTCACGATGATTTCAATGTCCAGCCTCAACAAATTCAGTACAACGGCCATTCGATCCGAAGGAGCTCGTGAATGCCGCGCGAGAGCGTCAATGACCTGATGGCCTTTCTGGCGGTCGCCCGAGAGAAGAACTTTACGCGAGCGGCTGCGAAGCTGGGCGTGTCTCAATCGGCGCTCAGCCATGTCGTCCGCCAGCTCGAAACGCGGCTCGGAATTCGGCTGCTGACCCGTACCACGCGGGCCGTTTCGCTCACCGACGCCGGAGAGCGGTTGTTCCAAGGCGTGGGGCCTCATTTCGACGAGATCGAGGCGCAACTTGAAACCCTCACCGAATTCAGGGAAAAGCCAGCCGGGAACCTCCGCATCACGGCATCCGACCATGCGATCAACTGGATCATCTGGCCGAAGCTCCAGCGTTTCCTGCCCAACAACCCTGACATCAAGGTGGAGCTGATACGCGAAAATGGGCTGTCTGACATCGTGACCGAGCGCTTCGACGGCGGCGTCCGGATGGGGGAGCAGGTGGCGAAAGACATGATCTCGACACGCATCGGGCCTGATTTCCCTTTTGCCGTCGTTGGCGCACCCTCATATTTCGAGGTCAAGGGGGTTCCGGAGCATCCGCAGGACCTCGTCCGCCACAACTGCATCAACGAGCGCCTGCCCACATATGGCGGCTTCTGGGCATGGGAGTTCGAAGATAACGGGAAAGAGATCAGGATCAGGGTCGAGGGACAGCTAGCCTTCAATAACTCCTATCAGAGTGTGGAAGCGGCGCTGGACGGACTTGGCCTGGCATACGTACCGGAAGACGTCGCGCTACCTCATATCGCGGAAGGCCGCCTGAGACGCGTGCTGGAAGCCTTTTCGCCACACTGGGATGGCTACCATCTCTACTATCCCAGCAGAAGGCAGTCCTCTCCGGCTTTCGTGGCACTCGTCGACGCCCTGCGCCATCGAGCATGATAGCCATCTTCCTTTTCTTGGGCGCCCTTTGAGTAGGGAACGCTGACGCGCAGGGATCGCTTTCTTGGGGCGCTAAATTGGCCGCCTCTCGGTGACCCACTCAATGAATTATCTTTGACCGCTTCTCCGCATGCGAAATTCCATCGAGCGTCGCCATAAGCTTTTCGAATTCGGTCAAGACTCGATTGAACTCGGCGTCCTGCATGGCGGCGATTTCCGATATCGTCGAGGACACGGACTCAATCAGCGTGTCGATCCAAACGCAGCGCTCGGCCGGGACATGGCCGAGGACCTGCTGCCTATGCGTCTTCAGCTCGCGCAGGATGCGAACGATAAGAGCGCCACGGTCCGCCCTGCTCAAGAACGGAAGCCTTATCTGCGCCTGCTGGATTTCCATTATCAGCGTCGTCGCCATCCCCGATCTCCGACGTTCGAATGCAACCCGTTATCACAACCACAGCGTTTGGAACATGGACTTTGGTCTGAGTGACCGTATCGGTGCGGTTCAGTACTCTCTTCGCCGCCACAGCCGATCGATCAATCGCTCGTTGCGACGAGATCTGAAGTGTCGCAGCTGCGCCTTGGTCCTTCCCATGGTTGATAAGTATTGTCCTCCGGACGATACGACTTGTAGCGAGCAGCGCACCGAGCCGCCGCCTGTGCATTCACCTTGGTGGTGACGCCCTCATCGGCTTCGGCGACGATCTTCTGGAACGGCGAAGAGCACTCGCGGATCCCGCCGCTATAGGATCGATAGCTATTGGTCGCAGGGTCGAAGGAACGGTAGCGTTGCGCGCACCAAGCAAGGTGCTCGGCAGAAAGCTTTGGCTGCGGTGTCTGGAGTTCGGCTGTTGACGGGCGATCGGGAACCGGCTTCACACTTGACGTCGTGATAGCAGGCGCCTCGGTGACGTAGCTGGAGTAGAGAGGCGGAATTCGCTCGTAGTGCTGCTGCCGGATATCGACTTTCACCGGTGTCGTCGTCCACAGATCGCGCGACGTCAGGTCTTTAAAGGCATGAGGTTCTGAGTCCGCGACGACGTAGGATGCGACAGATGCGGCAGCCATGCAGGCCCCGACCGAGCTCAAGATTCCAAAGACGACGGATGCGATGGCTTTCATTGTCCTGACCCCTGTTGTTGAGCCTGCGGGACCCAGACGCGGGCGGCGGTGCTATCATGTCGGCCGCCGATGGCGACAAGCACGGCGACAATGCCGGCGATCGCCAGCAGGATGGCGATCAGCGGCACGGCCAGACCTGCGGATTTCTCTTCGGAATAGATCATGTTCCCTCTCCTCGGCCCCGGCGGCGACGGTCGCCGCCGGGCACCGGCCGTTATGCCGAGATGATGTAGACGATCGTGAATGCAGAGGGATCGACGATGACGATCCGGCCGTCCGCGAGGAGGAAGAAGCGGTAGGCCTTGTACTGCGGTACGATCTCCACGATCCGCGGCGGCAGCGGCTCGAGCCTGATCTTCTTCGGAATGGTCGTGCCGACCGAGACCGTGAAGTCCACCTCCCGCACCGGCTCGACCTGAACTTCCTTCACTACCTGGCGGATTTCCGTCTGTTGCTCGACGGAGATGTTCACATTGGTCGTGTTGTTCGTCTCGGTCTTCGTGGTGTTCTGAGTGTTGCTGTCGACGGATGTGTTGTTGGTCTTGCTGTCCGACTGGGTCTCAGTCGAGCCGCTGGAAGACTTCGCGTCGCCGGATTTCTGGCTCTCGCCGGAGCCGGTCGATGTGCCGGTGTCCTGGCTGCCGGCAGGCTTTTGGCTTTCCGTCGAGGACTGCCCCGACTTGGAAGACTTCGAAGCATCCGGGCTTCCGCCGGAGGTGTCCGTGCCTGCGGCACCGGTTTCGCTCGAGCTTCCGGACTGCGTCTTGGCACCGGGCTGAGTTGTCGTCTGACCCGAGGAGCCATCCGTGGAGGTTCCGGTCGACGCCCCCGACGAGTTTCCGTCGGAGCCGGAAGGTTGCTGCTGCGCATCCTGGCTACTCGATGCTCCTGCGCCACCCGAGGAGGTGGCGCCCCCCGCATGCGGTTGCTGGGTCGCACCACCGCTGGACTGGTTGTTTTCGGCAGCACCCTTCTTGGGAAGGATCGGTGCATCCTGCGCGGAGGCGGCCATGGTACCGACCGGCGAAACGCCGATCGAGAGTGCCGTCATCAGCACTGCGAGTGTCTTGGTCTTCATAACAATCTCTCTGCTTTTTGGCCGCACGACGGCGCTTCCGTCTGTCGTGCGGCGGTTCTCAGGTTTTAAGATGATTTCCGGAGCAATGACGCGGCAGTGGCTGCGTCGCATCAGGTCACTTGATGACCTGGATCACCTTGCGGGACGACGGTTCGACGATGACACGTTCATCATTGACGACCGCATAAGCATAGGTCGGGTCATCCGGAATAGGCGTCACGACGACCGTCTCCGGCAGGGGCTGGCCGACGACAATCTTCTCCTTCACGACCACGCGCGCCGATGGTGCTGGAGCCTCGCGGACATAGGTGACGACCTTTTGCGGCGGCGGATCGATCGCCGTGCCAACAACGGCGCCGGCAACGCCACCGACAGCAGCACCGACTGGGCCACCGACGATCGCACCGGTAACCGCACCACCCGCCGCACCATTAACGGTCGAGGACTGGGCGAATGCGACGCCCGACATGAGGGTCGCGGCAGTGGCCGCACCGACGATAAGCTTGGAGAGCATTTTCTCCTCCTTCTGTTTCGAGGCGGCCTTCTTGACCGCTGGCAAACCAACTAGCTGGAGGCAGGGTCGTTCCACGCCCCGGACCTCAGTCCGATGGGGCCTGGCCTTTGGTCCTAAAACCCATTTCAATATCGGTCGCCGGCGCTAATTGCCGATCGAAGGCCCTGTCGTCGCGGGCATAGAGGAGACTGAAGGAGATGGCACGATCCAACCGTCAGGAGGCGGGACGCAGGCGCCTGGCGATGCGCCTGCCGCAGTTGCGCAAGCTGATCATGGAAACCCGCGACCCGTGGCAGCTCGAGCTCTTCGAAGCCTACCAGATGGCCGTCGAGGCGCGCGACGCAGTTCGACGGCAACGGTTCAATCCGAACCTGGTGCGGGAATATGAAGAGACCTGCTCGGAGATAGAACGGCACGTCATCCGAGCCATGCGCGAGCCTTCCTACGCGCAACGCACAAGCTGACCCCGGTGAGCAGTCATATCTCGGCGGGGAACGTCTGGACATTCAATATGGAGGAACCGCATGATTGCCGCCGTACGCTGACGAGAATTATGACACACGGCCGACGACGACCAACGCACTCATGCCGCCGCACGGACGCACTCCGTGGCGCGATTCCAGTTGCTCTGCCACTTCGTCGACGATCTCCAGAATGCGCCCCGGCGCCCGCTTTTCGATCTCTCCCCTGAGCGGAGTGCCTTGACAGAAGGCTGCAGCGACGTCGTGCGCGGCCGCGACGGAGGTCAACTCGATCCGATCGCAGGAAACCGAATCAAATCCTGCCGAAGACATATGCGCCTTGATCGTATGGGGGTCGAAATAGGAGTATGGCAGCCGACTTAGAAAGTCCGGCGGATCGGACCGAAAAAGGCCTGTCAGGCATTCGTCCACATATCTTGCGAAATCGTTAGCAGAAAGCGAATCCCAGGTCGCAAACAGGAAACGACCGCCGCTCCGCAACACTCTTGCAGCCTCGCCATAGGCCTTCAGCTTATCTGCAAAGAACATCACCCCGAACTGGCAGACGACGAGATCGAACATCGACGGCGCGAAGGGGAGATTTTGCGCGTCGGCGTTCATCCAGTGAGTCCGCGACATCGTCAGCGATGGTGCGCCGACGTCTATCATCGCCTGGCTGAGGTCGGTGGCAACGAGTTCCGTTGCATGATCGAGTGTCGCCCGCAAAGCGCGTGTCAAGGCGCCGGTCCCCGCAGCAACCTCGAGAACGCTGCCCGGTTTCAATCGTTCGGCGACGATCGCCATCTCCGACGCATAAGGCTCGAAAAGTATGGGCACGAGAAAGGCCTCGTAAAAGCCGGCAACGTCTTCCTCGAACGGCGCGGGAAAAACGGCAGATGCGGAGCTGATGCCGCCTTCGATATCTGCGGAAATCGTCACGTACAAGCCTCCAAACCTTGGTCTGTCGATCGTGAAATATGACTGAGTCCGTTGATGTCTATGGGCGCCAGACCTTGGTCCCAGCCCTGTCCGACCGAAGTCCCTGGAGTGGAACGGGCACCGGTATCGCTCCGTTTCGAAGGAGACCAAGGAGATCCGACATGCCCCAGAGTCCTAGATCCCGAGTGAATGACGCCTGCAACGCGTCTGTTTTCGCACTTGTTATCGTTCTGGCTGCCCTTCTCTACGTCTTCGGCGCGGTCATGTCCGGCGATACCGTCGGGTTGACCCAGAGCATAAGAGGCGCCGAGGTGTTCGACACGAGGAATTTGCCCTGATGCTGTTTGGAAAACTCTGAAGACGCGGTAGGTTATTCGGGCTGTCTCTTACCGGTATCAACATGAATTGGCTTCGCCGCTGGAATGCCCGCTCACTCGCCTCCCAGTTCTTCATCGCGGGTGGGCTCATTTCGATTGCCGCCATGTTCGTGGTGGGCCTTTTCGTGAGCCACCTCATCGAGGAAACCGTCATCCACAATTCGGGAGCGGCAACGGCGCTTTATGTGGACAGCGTGATCGCACCGCTTCTTCCCGATATGCAAACAGAATCACTGCTTGATGAAGCGAGTGCTCAGGCTCTGGACGAGACGCTCGGTCAGGGTGCACTCGGCAAACGCCTTGTTTCGTTCAAGCTGTGGCGAAGCGACGGCACCATCCTCTATTCGAACGAGAAGGAGCTGGTGGGCAAGACGTTTGCCGTCAGCGACAAACTGCAGAGGGCATTCGCAGGGTCTCTCGTCGCGCGCTACGAAATCGCCAGCGATCCGGAAAGCGATAGGGAGCGCGCGCTCGGCAAGCCGCTGATGGAGATCTATAACCCGGTGCTCCAGCCATGGTCCGGACAGGCGGTCGCCGTCCTTGAGTTCTACGAGTCAGCGGAAGGACTGGGCGATAGTCTGGCGCGTGCCAGGCTCCGGAGCTGGGGCGCCGTCGCCGCCCTCACGGCGACCTTTTTCCTTGTTCTCTCCGTTCTGGTGTTCCGGGGTAGCCGCACGATCGAGGCGCAGCGCAAGGATCTCAAAGAACGGGTCACCGAACTCTCTGCGCTGCTTGCGGAAAACCGCGGACTTCAGCGGCGCCTGCAGCGCGCCTCCCAGCGTGCGGCGGCGCTGAACGAAACATATCTGCGCAGCATCGGTGCCGATCTGCATGACGGTCCGGCCCAGCACATCGCCTATGCCTCATTGCGCCTGGACAGCGACGTGTTGATCAATGCGTCCACCCAGCCCGAAGCGCGTGAGAAGGAGCTTGCCTGGATACGCTCGAGCCTTGCCGAAGCGATGACGGAGATCCGCAATATCTGCAGCGGACTGGTGCTTCCACACATCGAAAAATCCTCGATCACCGAGATTGTCACGCGGGTCGTCGAAGCGCATCAACATAAGACCGAAACACCTGTCGAAACTGTTATCGACGAGGATGGACCGGAACTTCCCCCCGCCGTGAAGATCTGTATCTATCGCTTCGTTCAGGAAGCCTTGAACAACGCCTATCGCCACGGCGGCGGAGTTCAGCAGGCTGTCAGGGCTGTCTCGCACAAGGGTCATGTCCGTGTCGAGGTCAGCGATCACGGCGACGGCTTCGATCCGACCGAGGTGAGGCCAACGAGCCTTGGCCTCGTGGGGTTGCGCGAGCGCGTCGACAGCCTGGGAGGCTCCTTCGACATCAAGACAGGCGAAGGAGGAACGACAGTGACCATGATCTTCGAGCCAATGGAAGTGGGAGAGTAGGAATGACATCAATCACCATCGGCGTCGTGGATGATCATCCGCTTTTTCGCGAGGGTGTAACGCGCAGCCTCTCCGAGATCAGCGGCTTTATCGTCGTTGGCGAGGGGGCCAGCAGCGATGACGCCGCGATGATCGCCTCGGACAACCACCCCGACATCATGCTCCTCGACGTCTCGATGCCCGGCGGCGGACTGTCGGCGATCAGTGACGTCCTGGCGCGTAGCCCCACAACGAAAGTGCTGATGTTGACGGTATCCGAGGAGGTAGACACTTTACTGGGAGCTCTGCAACGGGGCGCGATGGGCTATGTTCTCAAAGGTGTTGGTTCACGTGGCCTGGCCGAAGCGATCCAAACCGTTTTGCGCGGCTCGCGATATATCTCGCCGACCATGTCGGCGAAAGTCATGGAAAATTCCTTGAATGGCGGAACCTCCGACAAAAGCAGCCTGACGCCACGGGAACGCGAGGTGATGGATCTTGTCGCACAGGGCCTGTCAAACAAGCATATCGGCTTGCGTCTCAACCTGCAGGAAAAGACTGTGAAGCACCATATGACCCAAATCCTGAGCAAGCTCGGCGCCTCAAACCGGACCGAGGCGGCTCTACAGTGGCGCGAACGGCGCTGAGACGGATTATCACCCGCCTATCAGGCGTCAGCGAAGAAAGCGGCTCATCCGGCGGGCATCGTTTGCCGTTGCTTGTCGACTGATGATCGTCCGGCCCTTCGAGTCCTTCATAACGTAGCGACCGCGTTGCAGGGTTTCAGTGATGCCGTTCGAATGGCGGACGTCGATGGAGCCATCGGACGCTGCTGTCGCTCTCGCGCCCGATCTTGCTGACGATCCTGTGCTAGAGGAAGACGATCCTCCACCACCGGCGGAATTTCCACCATTGCCGTTCCCGGAACCGCTATTGCCGCTGCCGCCACCGTTGCCATTCCCTCCCCCGTTGCCATTACCGCCGCCGTTGCCATTCCCTCCACCATTACCGTTGCCATTCCCGTTGTTGCCGTCCTTTGCCTGCGCAAAGTCCGCCGCCAGAACAGGAAGGGAACCGCCGAAATTCAAACTGACTGGTGATGCAGCAGCGATGAGAGCGACGGCCGCACTGCCGCCCAATCTCAGAAAATCGCGTTTCCGGATACTCATGCCATAGCCTCGTTCGTCCGTTCGTTGCCGCTTCCCATGCAATACGACGTATGAGACTTTTCGCTGTTCCGAGTAAAGAATGCAACCGACCTAGGTAGTAGGTGCGGCAAGACTTTGGTCCGCCGCTCGCCGATTGTAATGCTTGTCATCGGAAAAATGTCGCATGGTGGCACCTCAAGCGCACCTCTGCGAGGGGCTGTTCGTGCATCGCTGTTAAGCGCGGAAGCATTCTATGGAACTTCTCCGCTTTTCGCCGCTTTGTTTGTTCAGGGTGCAACAGAGGAAACTTCCATGGCAAATCCAAACGAATCCCCCGCAGTCCAGTCCATGCGAAAAGAACAGGCAGAGCAGCGGAAGCAGGCGCGAAAAGGCGAACTCGACAAAGCAATCGAGGATACTTTTCCTGCGTCCGACCCCGTGTCTGCCACTCACACTTCTATTCCGGCCGGCCGCAGCGATGTCGAGGCGGCTGAGCGTGTCAAGCGGGAGCCGGATCCCACCAGGCTTGACGAGCAATATCCGTATGTCGATCAAGCTCTACGCTCGACCGGCGACACCGCCCGCTCCTCGGAAGCCTCCGATGTCGACCGCCAAGGAATGCGATCTCTTCAGAGAGAAGCAAGCCGCGTGGCCGAGTCCGCATCGGAACTGGCGTCCGGATCGGCTCGCCTGGCAAAGGCGGAAGCACGCACATTCGTTCATGAGCTCGAGGATCGCATACGCCGGCAGCCGCTAACAGCCGCTGCGATCGTCGCCGGCATCGCCTTCGTCTTCGGCGCGACGCGTTGAGAAGCCAGCCATGGTAGCGCGTTGGACTGGCGGCTGTCTTTGCGGATCCTGCCGGTACGAATTCGCCGGTGATCCGCCGCATTCGGGGTACTGCCACTGCGACATGTGCAAGAAGGCGACCGGAGGCCCTTTCGCGGTCCTGGTCCAGGCGAGGATCGACGATCTTGCCTGGACGGCCGGTACGCCCACCTCGTACCGATCCTCGCCGATCGCGACGCGCGGCTTTTGCGGCAAGTGCGGAACACCACTCTATCTTCAGTACGATGGCGACGAACTGATCCGGGTGACCGTCGGCTCGCTCGACCGCCCGGAGAAGATCAGCCCGGCGGGACACTACGGTGTGGAGAGCCGCCTTGATTGGGCCGATTGCGGACGCGGACTTCCTGAGGAGGAAACTCAGGAGCGCTTTTAGATGTTGCCCGGCATCGCCCGGGCTTCCCGGGGGGCTCATGAAAATCGCGACCTACAATGTCAACGGCATCAATGGGCGGCTGGAGATCCTGCTGCGCTGGCTCAAAGAGGACGTCCCTGATGTGGTCTGCCTCCAGGAACTGAAGACAGACGATGCCAGGTTTCCGCGAAAGGAGATCGAACAGGCCGGCTACGGCGCCATCTGGCACGGACAGAGATCCTGGAACGGGGTGGCCATCCTGGCGAAGGGCAAGACACCGATACTGACGCGTCGCGGTCTTCCTGGCGATCCTGACGATACTCACAGCCGGTATATCGAAGCTGCCGTCGACGGCATCCTGATCGGATGCCTGTATCTTCCCAACGGCAATCCGTTTCCGGGCGCAAAGTTCGATTACAAGCTGCGCTGGTTCCGCCGTCTGCAGGCGTACGCCGCCGAACTCCTCGAGCTCGAAGTGCCTTCGATCCTGGCCGGCGACTTCAACGTCATGCCGACGGAGATCGACGTTTACAAGCCGGAACGCTGGCTGGACGACGCTCTCTTCAGGCCGGAAGTGCGCAAGGCCTATGCTCATCTCGTTGCCCAGGGCTGGACCGACGCCGTCAGACATCTGCATCCAGATGAGCGCATCTACACCTTCTGGAAATACTGGCGGAACAGCTTCGAACGTGACGCGGGGCTTCGGATCGACCATCTCTTGCTCAGTCCGGCCGTCGCCCCCTTGCTTCGATCAGCCACCGTCAGGCGAAAGCCACGCAGCTGGGAGCACACGAGCGATCACGCGCCCGTCATGATCGAGCTCGACGTTTCCGCTGGGGCCGATCTGTAAGCCGTAAGCCGCTCGGGAGCGAGGGAACCTGTCACGTCGCCGAGAGTTAGCCCAAAGCGCGGGACGGCATTCCTGCCCCGCAATTTTCCAACCGGACGCAATCGCTATGGACGAAAGCAAGAACTACCTGAACACCGACGAGATCCAGGCCGACGACCAGTTGTCTCCGAAGCCGGTCGAAGGCAAGGATCCGCCAAGGCGGGTGCGCAGAAGCGAGGAAGCTATCGCCGAAGGCTCTGACGACACCGAGCGCGTCCGAGTTCCGCCCCCGGTTTCGAATCCCGATTGATCAGCCGCACCGCTCCGTCTCGAAGTGACGCCTACCGGCATCGCCTCATTTGTCCGCGCCCAGATCGTAGATACGGCCTGTCAACCAGGCTGGCCAGTCTCGCTCGAAGAAGGACTTGGCGCTTTCATCCAGCATGCGGTTCGGACGGGTTGAAAGCCTGATCTCATCGCCATCGAGCCGAACGACGATCTGTTCCTTGCGATGCGCCTCGCGTTCCTTCCGGAAGCGATAATCCTGCAACGGTCCTGAGCGCGCCAGCGGAAGCGATTCGCCCTCCGCATCGCATATCGCCCGCGCGCCACGGCTGCCGCCTCCATTGCGAATGAAGAAATCAAGCGCGCTGAGCACGGCTTCCGATGCGAGCGCCATATGACGCCATTGCACGCCTCGAACGGCCTCCGCTGCGCGACCGTAGGCAATGCCGTTCGCGTGGATTTCAGCGTTCAGTTTGCGCGCTTCGATCAAGGCCCGGCCTACGCTTTCTTGATCACAGATGATACCAGCCTTCTCGCTCATTCGCGCCTGTACTTGCGAACGGATCGATTTGACGGTGAGCGGGCTCTCGGTCCGAAGGACCGCAAGGAGGTCGGCGATGCCCGCCTCTGCGATATCGGCTCTGTCCTCTGCTGCCGACCGCTTTGTCCTGCCGCTCGCGCTGATGTGCTCTGCCGCGCGCGTACCGAAGACTTGCCCGGCATTGAGCGCCGCTCCACCCGGCCTCGTCACGCCGTGTGTGCCCGCCGCTTCTCCGACCGCGTAACAGCCGCCGAGACTGCTGCGGCTCCAGGTGTCGACCATGATGCCGCCGTTCATGTGCTGGTTGTTGACGGCAAATTCCAGCGGCTCCTCGGCGATATCGATCTTGTAGCGGCGGTAGAGCTCGATCGCGAGCGGGTTCATATGCTTCAATCGATCGATCGGCATGTCCTGGTCGGCGCCGGCCTTGCCGAGATAGAGACGGACGTCTTCATCCAGTCTCTCCAGGCTGAACGGCAGGTCGCCCGGCACGGGTAGCGGATTGCGATTGAAATCCATGAAGACGCGGCGCCCGGCGGCGGTTTCGCTGGAGATGGCAAGGTCGACCAGGCTCGAACCGAAGTCGAGCATGCGCGTCGCGTGAAATGGCCACTGATAGCCCTTACGGAAGATGTTCGACGCCAGTTCCTGCGTGCTGCGATAGTATTCTGCCAGGAAGTGATGCTCGGCGCCTTCGGCGTCCACCGAGTAAATATGCGGGATCGCCTGGACGTAGGTGCCCGACAGATTCCAGGGGAACCCTTCCCTGCGTGTTCCGATCCCAAACTGGCTTTCGGTCAGGTTGACGAGTTCGACGCCTGCCTCGAGCGCCAATCCGAGGGAGCCGAAGCAGCCGTTGGGATAAACGCTGTCGCGATAGAGTTCGCCCGGCCCGCCGGCGGCGAGCACGATCACGCCACTCGCGAACAGCGCGATGCCCAGCGGGTTGTCCTCCGTGCGATCACTGGCGCGCATGACGACTATCCCGACGACGTGGCGGTCAGCGCCATCGCCCTCGGTAAGGATCTTTACCGCGGTGGTCTGGTTGTAAAACGGCACTCCGAGCCGGATCGCTTCCTCGGCCAGCACCTTGACCATCAGGCGCGAGGTGCGCGGGCCGCAACTGGTGGCGCGGCCGACCTCGTCATGGTCGGTCTGATATCTGAGCGTCCCGCCAAGCGGATCCTGCGGCAGCGGCAGACCTAAGAACTGGAGCGATGCCATCATCCGTGACGAGCCTACCGCCTCGACATAGGCCGTGTCCTCGTCCATGGCGCCGCCGCTGCGGATGGCGCGCGCCATTGCCTTGTAATTGTCGCCCTGATCGGCCGTATTTGCCGTGTGCAGGGTCTGCTTGTCCGATCCAGAACAGGCCGAGGTTCCACCCCACGCGCTTTGGCTGATGATGACGACGTCATCGCCGCGTCGCTTCAATTCCACTGCCGCCCGCAGACCCGCCGCGCCGGATCCGACGACAACGCAACCGGCTCGATAGATCGGCGCCTCGACGCCGGCGAGCCGGACCACGTCCGAAGGGCCGGGCTCGGTTGGGAGCCGCGGCATGTCGACATCGGTCAGTGCGTCAAGAATTTCCTGCGGAACGTCTATGGTCATCGGCGTTCAACCCAGCGGGATGTCGACCCAGCGCCTTTGCCGGGAGGACTCCATGCATGCGTCGACAATCTGGCAGATGTGATGGCCTGTATCGAATGTCGGCCACATCGGCCTGTTTGCAACGATCGAGCGGATCACCTCGGCCACTTCGATGATCTTGCTTTCATTGTAGCCCAGGCCGAAATTCGGCAGGGGGAGGAATGCCCTGAAAGTAGGGTTCTCAGGACCCACGTCGATCTCCCGAAAGCCGCGACGTCCCGTCAGGTCGTCGTTGGAGTAGAAGCGCAGCCGGTTTATCTCGTCATAGGTATAGGCGATGCTGCCTTTCGTTCCATAGATTTCATAGGTCTGCATGAACTTGCGGCCGGTCGCGACACGGCTGAAATCGACGATCCCGCCGGCGCCGTTCTCGAACCGGCACAGCAGATTGGTTGCATCGGGATTGGTGATATCAGCCCAGGTCTCATTGCCTGTCAGTTTCACCTGCTCGCCATAGGCAAGGCCTTCGACGACAGGCCGGCGCGGCGTCACGATGAGATTGTCGGCGATCAGGGAACTGACGCGGCCGACCAGGAAATCCATGAAGCTAAAGATGTGCGAACCGGTATCACCGACGATCCCAGTCGGCGCAAGCTTTCCATCGGCGCGCCACATGAAGGGCGCGTTCGGATCGCCGTACATGTCGACGTGCTGGCAGCCGCGGAACAGTTTGATCTCGCCGATTTCGCCGGATTGAATGATGTCTTTCGCCAGATCGTGGACGGGATTCCGGGGAAAGGCGTGTCCGACTCGGGTAATGAGACCCTTTTCCCTGGCGATCTCGGCCAGTTCCCGCGCTTCGGCGGCGGTGTTTGCCAATGGCTTCTCGCAATAGACATGTTTGCCGGCCAGCAAGGCCGCCTTGGCTACCTCATAGTGGAGGTGGTCAGGCAGGCAGATATCGATCAGATCAACATCCGGATCAGCGACCGCCAGATTCCAATCCTGAAGAATTCTTGCACCCGGCGCCCTGTCGGAAAGATCCCCGGCTGCCTTCGAGGGGCCTTCGACGAGAGCGACGATCCGTGCCGTTCCGTCCGCCACTCCGAAGAAATGCGGAAAGGTCTGATAGGCCATTGTGTGGACCTTTCCCATCCAGCCCGAGGCGCCAAGCACTGCAACTCTGACTTCAGACATTGTCGTCTCTCCTCTCGATATGGCTTACCGGATTTCGGCGCGGGCCCGGGGCCTCGCATCGTTGCGTTCGTAGGCGAAGATAGTGGGGGCAAGTGCTGGCAAGCCCCGGATGAGGTCCGATCCCTTTTCGCCGACCATGATCGTCGGCGCGCTGGTATTGCATGACGGCACGCGCGGCATGACGGATGAGTCGCAGACCCTGAGGCCTTCCAGGCCATGGACCTTGAGATCAAGCCCGACAACCGCGTCGGGTCCCGTTCCCATCTTGCAGGTGCCCACCGGATGATGGTCGGTCTTTGCGTTGGCGCAGCCATAGTCGAAAAGTTGCTCGTCGGTCATCACCTTCGGTCCGGGAAGCCTTTCGGCCATGACATAGGGCTTCAGCGCCGCCTGCTGCATGATCTCGCGCGCGATCTTGAGCCCCTCCAGAGACATCGTCCTGTCATGGGGATCGGACCAGTAGTTGGGGTCGATCAATGGAGCGGCAGCCGGGTCGGAGGATGACAGACGCACCGTCCCTCGCGAGCGCGGATGCAGATAGGCTGAGTTAAGCGTCACGCCGGCATTCTTGAGCCGTTCGACGCCTGCTTCGATGCCCGATCCGAGGCCGAGGTGAAACTGGATATCGGGAGAACGGGCTTCGGGATCGGCATACCAGAAGCCGCCGGTCTCGAAGAGCGACGAGGCGACCGGTCCGGTCCGGAACAGGACATATTGAATCCCCGCCCAAAGTGTCCGGTGGAGTTTTGCAACGCCGTCATAAGTGTGATCGCCCGTGCATTCAGCAATGACGAAAAGATCCAGGTGATCCTGGAGGTTGCCGCCGACACCCGGCAGATCGTGGAGCACTTTGACGCCCACCGACTTGAGATGGTCCGCCGGTCCTATGCCGGACTGCAAAAGCAGCTTCGGCGATCCGATGGCGCCGGAGGAAACCAATACTTCACGGTCGGCGCGCACGATCTCCTGGCCGTGCGAGGTCACGATCTCGACGCCTGTCGCACGGCCTCCCTCCACGATAATGCGCGCGACGCGCGCGCCAGTCCTGACCGTCAGGTTCTTCCGGTCCTTGATCGGCGAGAGATAGGCCAGCGACGCCGATGACCGGCGGCGGTTGCGCTGCGTCAGCTGATAAAATCCCACGCCTGCCTGCTGGCGTCCGTTGAAGTCGTGATTGTAGGGAATGCCGAGCTCCTGCCCCGCACGGATGTAGGCGTCGCAGATCGGCAGCGGCGCAGCAGGCATCGAGACACCGAGCGGACCGCCATAGGAGTGGTAGTCGTCGGCGAAGCGCTGATTGTCTTCCGCGCGTTTGAAATAGGGAAGGATCGAGCGGTAGTCCCAGCCCTCGCAACCGTCTTCACGAGCCCAAAGGTCATAATCCACCGCGTTTCCGCGCGTGTAGAGCTGCGCGTTGATGGACGAACCGCCGCCGATGACCTTTGCCTGGGTATAGCGAAGCACTCTGCCCTTCATATGCTTCTGGGGAACGGTTTCCCATCCCCAGCTGGCGACGCCTTTGGTCATCTTGGCAAAGCCCGCCGGCATGTGAAAGAGCGGATTCCAGTCGCCTCCGCCCGCTTCGAGCAGGAGTACGCTGACGTCGGGGTCTTCGCTCAGCCGATTTGCAAGCACGCATCCTGCAGGGCCGGCGCCGGTGATGATGTAATCGAATCCCATTTTACTGTCCTGTTGCATCCTGCCTGGCGACCGCCAGCGCCTGTGTCATGCCTGCAAAGTCCCTTGACGCGATGTGATCTGCCACCCTCAGCGCTTGGGCGGCGATGGTGAGCGCAGGATTCACCGCGGCCGAGGTGGGGAGGAAACTGGCGTCGACGACGAAGAGATTTTCATGATCATACGAACGGCAGTACGCGTTCAGCGGCGCAGTCGCGGGATCGTTTCCGATGCGGATCGTTCCGCACTGGTGCGAGGGCGTACGTTTGTCGAACGGCCTCGCCAGCACAATCGGAAATCCGATCGACTTCAGAATCCCCTTCAGCTTGGCGACAAGTGCGAGATGGGCGTCCCAGTTGGTTCGTTGCCATTGGAGAATAATCCGATCTCCATCCACCATGACGCGGCTTTCGGGGTTTGGAACGTCCTCGCTCATCGCATAGAAGTCGATGGCATGGGTTGTGATGAAGCGCAGAAGCCATTCCGGAGCCTGCGGCAGGGAGCCCTTGAGAACCTTTTCAGAGATGCGACCGAGGAGCTGCACGTTACCGAGGGGCGGCCCTCCCTCCCCGTCGGAAAGGTAGAAGTCGTTGAAGGCAAACGTCTTCTGGTAGATGGAGGTGTTCCTGAACCGCGGCGAGACCGCTATCACCGCGGAGGCATTGTGGTTCATGAAGTTGCGGCCGACCTGGTCGGAAGAATTCGCCAGACCCCTTGGGAAGCGGTCGTTTTTCGAGCGCAGCAAAAGCACTGACGACTGCACCGCCCCGGCAGAAAGGATCACGATCTCAGGCGAAACAGTCAGCGTCTCCCCGTCCTTGACATAGGTCACCCGCTCGACCCGGCTCCCCGCTCCCGTGTCGAGCCTCATCACACGCGCATTGGTTTCGAGCCGCACGTTCTCGTGTCTCAGCGCTACTGCGAGGGCTGCAGTTTCGGCATCCATCTTGCCGTCGCGGGCGTTTGGATGCGCATCCCATGGCGTGCGTGCTTTGGAGAGCCAGGCGTCAAGATCGAGGCCGAGCGGCAGGGAAAACGGATGCAGGCCTTTCTGCTTGAGGCGCGCCCTGATATCGGCGATCGGCGCCTCGTCCGGGACGGGCGGGTACTCGTAGGCAGCCGAGTGGTGCGGTTCCGTCGGATCTTCACCTAGACTGCCGCGGACCTGGTAGATGCGTTCCGCCTGGCAGTACCACGGCTCCAGGACCTCGTACGGAAACGGCCAGGCCGGCGACACTCCCTCCCGATGCTCGATGACGTCGAAATCTTGGCTGCGATAACGTGACAGCACGGCGCCGTAGAACTTCGAATTCCCGCCGACATTGTAGTAATTGCCGGGATTGAATCCCTTGCCGTTCGCCTCGTACCAAGTTTCCTTCGGTCGAAAATGTCCTCGCTGGAAGATGGCGCGTTGGTCGCGGTTAACAGGAAGGTCGGCGATATGGTCGCCGGCCTCGAGGATCAATATTTGTGCGCCGGTCACCGCCAGGCCGGCCGCGACCGTCGCGCCGCCGACGCCTGAACCGATGATGACGATGTCAGGTGAACCGCTCATGTTAGCACCTGGCCCTCACGCGATCCGCGCCTGTGTGTCCGGATCGAAGAACACGGCCTTGTCGAGATTGAAGGCGAGGCGGGTGTTTTGTCCGGGGGCGATGCCGGTATCGGCGCGCAGGCGGGCGACGACGGATTTGCCGCCGAGCTTGGTGACGGCGAAGGTATCGGAGCCGGCCGGTTCCACCACCTCGATCAGGCAATCGCCTTCGGTCAGCGAGCGCGCCTTGCGGTCGGCGCCATCGGGATCGGTCAGCGCCTCCGGCCGGATGCCGAAGATCACCTGTCTGCCGGTATAGGCGGTCAGACCGTCATTGCCTGAGATGACCGGCAATCGGAGCGGGGCGGCATTCGGCCGCTCCAGCGAGACTTCGAGGCCGCCGGCGCCGTTCTCGACGGTGGCGTTCAAGAGGTTCATCGCCGGCGATCCCATGAAGTCGGCGACGAAGATGTTGGACGGGCTGTTATAGATCTCGGCCGGCGTGCCGAACTGCTGCAGCACGCCATCCTTGAGCACGGCGATCTTGGTCGCCAGCGTCATCGCCTCGATCTGGTCATGGGTGACATAGACGAAGGTGGTGCCCATGCGCTGATGCAGCCGCTTGATCTCGGTGCGCATGTCGACGCGCAGCTTGGCATCGAGGTTGGAGAGCGGCTCGTCGAACAGGAAGACCTGCGGATTGCGCACCAGCGCCCTCCCCATGGCGACACGCTGGCGCTGGCCGCCGGAAAGCTGGCTCGGCTTGCGGTCGAGCAGATGGCCGATCTGCAGCATGTCGGAGACCTGGGCGATCGCCCTGGCACGCTCCTCCTTCGGCACGCCGCGGATCTCCATGCCGAAGGCGATGTTGCCCGCCACCGTCATGTTCGGATAGAGCGCATAGGACTGGAACACCATGGCGATGTCGCGCTTGGAGGGGTGCAGGCCGGCGATGTCGCGCCCGTCGATCCTGATATCGCCAGAGGTGATCGTCTCCAGCCCGGCAATGGTGTTGAGCAGGGTGGACTTGCCGCAGCCGGACGGGCCGACCAGCACGAGAAAGCCGCCCTTTTCGAGTTCGAGGTCGATCCCCTTGAGAATGTCGACGGCGCCGAAGCGCTTTTTGAGACCGGAGATTTCGAGGAAGGCCATGGATTACCCTTTGACAGCGCCCGCCATCAGACCGCGCACGAAGTAGCGGCCGGCGAGGATATAGACGATGAGCGTCGGCACGGCGGCGATCATCGCAGCCGCCATATTGACATTGTATTCGACGACGCCCGTCGAGGTGTTGACGACATTGTTCAGCGCCACCGTCATCGGCATGGATTCCCCGGTGCCGGCGTAAGCCGAGGCAAACAGGAAGTCGTTCCAGATATTGGTGAACTGGTAGATCACCGTGACGACGATGATCGGCAGCGAGTTCGGCAGCATGATGCGGCGGAAGATCTGGAAGAAGCTGGCGCCATCGACCTGGGCGGCCCTGACCAGCTCGGTCGGAAAGGCCTCGTAGAAATTGCGGAAGAACAGCGTGGTGAAGCCCAAGCCATAGACGACATGCACGAAGACCAGATTGACCGTCGGATTGCCGAAGCCGAAGTTGAAGCCCGTGGCGTTCTGCAGCGTCATGCCGAAGCGGCCGAGACTGCCGAGGATCGTTGCCATCGGCAACAGCACCGACTGGAACGGAATGAAGCAGGCAAACAGCATCAGCCCGAACACCAGTGTGTGGCCGGGAAAGCGCCATTTGGTCAGCACATAACCGTTCAGCGCCCCCATGATGGTGGAGATTGCCACAGCCGGCACCACCATCTTAATCGAGTTCCAGAAGTAGCCCTTGATACCGGCGCAGGTCAGCCCGACGCAGGTCTCGCCCCAGGCCTTGATCCAGGGATCGAAGGTCGGCGATTGCGGCAGCGCCAGCATGTTGCCGTTCTGGATCTCGTCCATGGTCTTGAACGAGGTCGTCAGCATGACGAAGAGCGGCATCAGATAGAGGACGGCGAAGATCAGCAGCAGGCCGTAGATGACGGTGCGGCCGATCCAGCGGGTATTGTTGTTGTTCTGCGCCCTGTCGGCTGTCGGTGAGATGATCGCACTCATCGCGCCTTCTCCTTCAGTTCGGAATAGAGATAGGGAACGATGATCGCCGAGATCGTCATCAGCATGATGATGGCGCTGGCCGAGCCGACGGCCATTTCGTTGCGCTTGAAGGTGTATTCATACATGAAGTTGGACGGCAGCCAGGCCGAACCGCCCGGGCCGCCCGAGGTCAGCGCCACCACCAGGTCATAGGACTTGATCGCCATATGGGCGAGCACGATGAAGGCGGACAGAAAGATCGGCCGCAGCAGCGGAATGACGATGCGCCGATAGAGCTGGAATGGTGAGGCGCCATCGATCTGGGCGGCCTTCATGATCTCGCCGTCGATGCCGCGCAGGCCCGCCAGGAACATCGCCATGACGAAGCCGGACGCCTGCCAGACACCGGCGATGACGACGGTGTAGATGACGAAGTCCTTGTTCTTGATCCAGTCGAAGTGGAAGCTCGTCCAGCCGAAGTGGTGCAGCGTCTGTTCCAGGCCGAGGCCGGGATCGAGGAACCATTTCCAGGCAACGCCTGTCACAATGAAGGACAGCGCCATCGGATAGAGGAAGATCGGCCGCAACACGCTCTCGCCGCGGATCTTCTGGTCGAGCAGGATGGCGAGGAACAGACCGAGCGCCAGGCAGATGCCGACATAGAGGAAGCCGAAGATCGCCATGTTGGTGATCGAGGTATACCAGGAGGACGGCGGATCGCTCTCGAAGGTCCAGCGCCACAGCCGCTGATAGGCGCGCGCGCCGGTCAGCGCATAGGAGGGAAAGGTCTTGGAATTGGTGAAGGAGAGATAGGCCGTCCAGACGATGAAGCCGTAGACGAAGATGATGGTGATGACGAAGCTCGGCGCCAGCACGATCTTCGGCAGCGCATCCTGCAGCCGGCCCCTCAACGAGATCCCCGTCGATTGCCTCGGCGTCAGAACCGGATCGGTGGTCGCAACGGTGCTCATGGAATGTCATCTCCTTCCCGCAATCGGCCCCGCATGATATCGGGCATGATCGGCTCTCATTGTCCGGGCATGATCATCCCTGCATGATCGGCGCGGAGCCTGAAGCTCCCCCGCGGAGCACGCGGGGAAGCATTTTTAGTCGACAGTGGTCTCAGCGGGCGTCGTCGATCGCCTGGACGAGCTGCTTGACGGCTTCGTCGGAGGTCTTGATCTGGCCGTGGACGAACTTCGAGACGACATCCTTATAGGCATTGGCGATCGCCGGCGGTGCACCGTAGCCTTGGGCCAGCGAGCCGAACAGCGTGCCGCCTTCGTTCGCTGCCTTCAGGTCGGCGATGCCCTTCTTGCCGCAGGCGTCGAAATCGGTATCGGGAACGTCGGTGCGGGCCGGCACCGAACCCTTGACGACGTTGAAGGCCGACTGGAAGCTCTTCGACAGCGTTGCCGTCGCCAACGCCACCTGGGCCGCCTTGCGGTCGTCTGGAACGTTGAACATGCCGAACATGTCGGAGTTGTAGACCACGCTGCCGTCGGTGCCGGGGAAGCGGTAGCACAGGAAGTCGGTGTCCGGCGTCTTCTTGGCGGCGACGAATTCGCCCTTGGCCCAGTCGCCCATCACCTGCACCAGCGCGTCCCCCTTGATGACCATGGCGGTCGCCAGGTTCCAGTCGCGGCCTGAGAAGTTCGGGTCGACATATTTGATGATCGTCGCCAGATTGTCGAAGGACTTCTTCATCGTCTCCGACTTCAGCGATTCCTCGTCGAGATCGTTGAAGGCCTTCTTGTAGAACTCCGGCCCGCCGGTCGACAGCACGATGGAATCAAACATCGTCGCTTCCTGCCAATTCTGGCCGCCAAGCGCCAGCGGGATGACGCCGGCAGCCTTGGCCTTGTCGAGCAGGGCGATCAGATCCTCGAAGGTCTTCGGCTCAGTGCCGCCGATCTTGTCCATCACAGCCTTGTTGATCCACAGCCAGTTGACCGAGTGGACGTTGACCGGGGCAGCAACCCACTTGCCGTCATAGACCGAGAACTTCTGCAGTGCCGCCGGAACCGACTTGTCCCAGCCTTCCTTCTTGGCCGTCTCCGTCAGGTCGCCCATGACGCCGGCCTCGGCATAATCGAGCACGGTATAGCCCAGCATCTGCGAGGCTGTCGGATAGGTGCCGGCCGCCACCATCGCCTTCAGCGCCGTCATCGCCGCATCGCCGCCACCGCCGGCAACCGGCACGTCCTTCCAGGCAAAACCTTCCTTCGAAAGATCCTCCTTCAAGACGTTCAGCGCCGCAGCCTCACCACCAGACGTCCACCAGTGCAGCATCTGCACTTCTTTCACGTCGGCGGCGTGGGCGGAGACGCTAGCGCCGGCCAGAGCAAATGCGATCATTGCAGTCGTGGTCAAAAACCTGTTCATCGAAAAGACCTCCCAGTCTTATATTTGGACGATGCGGAACCCATTCCCGCATCAATCACCCGCCCTCCCCGGGCGTAGTCTCGCTGCCACCTAAGCCAGCTTTTCCGTCTGCGGCATCCACCAGCTCGTGCGTTTGCCGATATGCATGTTGAGTGTCTTGGTCTCGGTGTAATCTTCAACCGCATGGCGGCCGAGTTCACGGCCGAGGCCGCTTTGCTTGTAACCGCCGAAGGGAAGTTCCGAGGCGCCGTCCATGAAGGTGTTCATCCAAACCGTCCCTGCCCGTACCGACCGGCCGATCGTCAGGCACGTGTCGAAATCGCGGCTCCAGACACCGGCCGACAGGCCGTAGTCGATGGAATTCGCAATCCTGATGGCTTCGGCTGATGTCTCGAATGTCAGGACCGAAAGCACCGGACCAAAGACTTCCTCGCGCGCCACGGCCATATCGGGGGTGACCTCTTCGAGGATCGTCGGCGACATGAACTGCCCCATGCCGAGATCGAGCGTCTCGCCGCCATGCGCGACCCGGGCACCGCTGCTCCTCGCGCCGGCGACGTATCCTGATATCTTCTCCAGATGCTGCGGCGTGATGATGGCGCCGACCTGCGTCGAAGGATCGAGCGGGTCGCCCACCTTCACCGCCTTCGACAGCTCGGCAATCCGCTTGACGACATCGGAAGCGATTGATTTGTGAAGGATCAGCCGCGAGCCGGCATTGCAGCACTCGCCGGCGTTGAAGTAGGCGCCGAAGACCGCGGCATCGATGAATGCATCGAGATCGGCATCCGGGAACACGATCTGCGGGTTCTTCCCACCCAGTTCCAGCGAGACCTTTTTCAGCGTCTGTGCGGCATTCGACATGGTCAGCTTTCCGACGCCGGTCGAGCCGGTGAAGGACACCATGTCGACGCCGGGATGCGACGTCATGACCGCGCCGACCTCGGGTCCCGTACCGGTGACAATGTTGACGACGCCATCCGGAATGCCTGCCTCCTGCAGGATCTCTCCCAGCACCAGCGTCGATCCTGAGGTCAATTCCGAGGGCTTGACGACGGTCGTGCAACCAGCGGCCAAGGCGAATGGCAGCTTCTGGCCGACGATCAGGAACGGAAAGTTCCAAGGCGTGATGATCGACACTACGCCGATCGCTTCGCGCAAGACGACGCCGAGCGTGCCGTCGCCGAGCGTGTTATAGCTTTCACCGTGAAGGTCGCGGGCAAGAGCCGCCGCATAGCGCCATATGTCAACGGAGCCTGCAATTTCTCCCCGCACCTGTGTGATCGGCTTTCCTGCCTCGATAGCATCGAGAAATGCCAGCTCCTCTGCGCGCGCTGCGATCAGATCGGCCGCCTTGAGCAGGATCGCGGAACGTTCGGCAGCGGTCATTCGGGGCCACGGCCCAAGATCGAAAGCCTTGCGTGCCGCGGAAATCGCACGCTCGGCGTCCTTCTTGCTGCCGGTCGGAAACCGGCTGACCACGACACCATGGCTCGGCGCGACACGCTCGATCGGATCGGAGCTGCCTGCCTCCCATTTGCCGTCGATGAGCATCTTGAAATCACGCGCTTTGTGGTCGCTGAGCGCAGTGGGGTTGACGAGAACCGTCATTACCATTCTCCCTTGAACGTTGCCGGGCGCTTCTCGCTGAATGATGCGACGCCCTCCTTCAGATCGCCGGTCTTCGCAGCGAGGATCGAGCCCAGGGCTTCGACCGCGGTTCCATTGTCTTCGCCGTTTGCCGATGCGATCATCAACTTTGCGATCTCGGTCGCAGCCGGCCCCCTTGCGGCGATCCGCTGCGTATATTCCCGGGCGGCCGCGAGCGCGTTTCCTGTGGGAACAACCACGTCTACGATCCCGAGCAGGCGTGCCTCCTCGGCGGTGAATATCTCGCCGCCCAAGGCCATGCGTCGGACGGCCTGCGCCCCGAACCGGCGCACAAGACGCTGGGTCCCGGACCAGCCCGGTACCATGCCAAGGCCGGTCTCGGGCAGGCCGATCTTGATCTGTTCCTCGGCGAGGCGAATGTCCGCAACCCCTGCAAGTTCAAGGCCTCCCCCGAGAGCATGGCCGTTCAGAGCCGCGACCAGCGGCATCCGGAGCGTCGCCAGTCTTTCGAAAATGCGATGGCCGTGCCGAACCCAGAGATGACCGAACTCCTGAGGCAACATTCCGCCCCAGGCCTTGATATCGCCGCCGGCGGAAAAGCCCTTTCCTTCGCCGGTGAGAATGGCGGCGCGCACATTGGCGTTCGCCTCCACCTCGTCGGCCGCGTCCGCCAACGCCTTGAGCATGTCGAGATCGAGCGCGTTCAGCTTCTCCGGACGAGAAATCGTCAGCGTCGCAACATGTCCATCGACGTCAATTCTGATTGTTCCGCTAGCCATGGAAGCTGCCCTCCAGTGTCCGCGCCCTCTTTTCTGGAAGGGACAGGCCGATGTTTGCCTCCCCGAAGAGCGCGGCGTCCATGACCTTCAGGTCAGGCGCCATGATCAGCGGAAATTCCGACTGATCGAGGATGTGGGACTGGAGATCGACACCGGGCGCAATCTCGGTGAGGACGATGCCACCAGGCGTCAGCTTCATCACGCACCGCTCGGTGACATAGGTGATATCCTGCCCCTGCTCGATCGCGCGCCTGCCGCTGAAGGTGACATGTTCGACCTCGTTCACGAGCTTCTTCAGCTTGCCTTCCTTCTCAATGAGAAGGGCGCCATCGGCGATCGCAAGCTTCGCTCCGGCATTGAACATGCCTGAGAAGACGATCTTCTTCGCCCGCGCCGTGATGTCGACGAAGCCTCCGGCGCCAGCCGTCACATGCGGCCGGAATGAGAGCTTGGAGACGTTGACCGAACCGTCTTTGCCGATCTCGAGGAAGGACAGCAGCGATGCATCGAAGCCCGCACCCTGGAAATAGGTGAACTGATAGGGAGACGGCATATAGGCGTCCGCATTGGAGGCGCAGCCAAAGGCGAAGTCGAGCAGAGGCACCCCACCGACCGCGCCCTGCTCGATGACCCAGGTGACCGCGCCGTGGAGCCCTTCCTCCAGCAGAATTCGCGGCACGTTGGCCGATATGCCGAAGCCGAGATTGACGCAGCTTCCCGCCTGAAGTTCCTGCGCGACACGACGCGCGATGACTTTCTGAACATTGAACTCCGGAACGCTGAAGCTATCGAGCGGGCGGAAGATCTCCCCGGAAATTGCCGGATCGTATTGCGTCTGCGTCGTCTGCTTCTGTTCCGGATCGATGACCACATAGTCGACCAGCATTCCAGGCACCCGGACATCATGAGGCTTCAGTGAGCCTTCCTTGGTGATCCGCTTGACCTGGGCGATGACGATGCCGCCGTTATTGCGTGCGGCCAGCGCCTGATCGAGGCCGCCGAGATAGGCGCCTTCATGTTCATATGTGAGGTTACCGCGCTCGTCGGCGGTGGTGGCGCGGATGATGGCGACCGCAGGGATGATCGAGGGAAAGAACAACCAGTCGTCGCCCTCGAAGCGCACGCGCTTGACCACCGGATGCTCCGAAGCCAGGCCGTTCATCGCGGAACCCTGTCGCTCGGGATCGACGAATGTATCGATGCCGATCTTGGTCAGGACGCCCGGCCGCTTCGCGGCGGCTTCGCGATGAATGTCGAAGAGGATACCCGACGGAATATTGTAGGCCGGAATTTCGTTGTTGGTGATCATTTGCCAGATCAGCGGCGGCTCCGATGACGACGGGCCGGACGGATAGGAACCACCGATGATGCGCTTGAGCAGCCCCTTCTTGGCGATATGATCGACACCCTTGATGCCGCTCATGTCGCCGGCGGCGATGGGGTGAAGGGTCGTGATATCACGAGGGTGGCCGGTCGCATCGAAACGGTCGCCAATCGCCTTCAGCATGAGGTCCGGGCAACCGAGACCGCTCGAGGAAGACACCGTTACAACGGCGCCATCCGGGATCAGCGCGGCTGCTTCGGTCGGGGTGAGATGCTTCTTCATGGGCGTTACTCAGAGTCCTGTTTCAATTTTACGCTCTTGCGGGCTCCGCAGCTCTCGCGAACAACCAGCCGAACCGCTGTTGTCACCGTCTCCACCTCGGCCTTGCCCGCATTGATCTGCTTCAGAAGCAGCTGCGCGCCGCGGCGCCCAATGCCCTGCGGATCGACCGAAACCGTCGTGAGCGCGGGAACCGCCGCCTGAGCCTCGATGACGTCGTCGAAACCCACGACCGCGAAGTCGGAGCCGGGCTCCAGACGGCGCGCACGCAATCCGTCGCAAACACCGAAGGCTACGGCATCGTTGAAGCAGACGGCTGCCGTGGGTTTGTCGGCAAGGATGATTGCTCTTCCAATCGCCTCTACCCCGCCGGCTCGCGAAGGCGCCGACGAAATGACAAATTCTTGGTGATAGTCGAGCCCGGCTGCCTCCATGCCGCTTCGGTAACCGGCAAGGCGGTCGTCGAAGACAGCGGTGTCGGGAAAGCCGCCGAGAAAAGCGATGCGCTTGTGACCGAGCTCCGCCAGGTGATTGACCGCGGACCTCATGCCAGCCTGGTTGTCGGAGACGACGGACGAGACCTTGGCGCCAGGCAGGTTTCTGACGACGACCACCACCGGAATCCCTGCGGCGACGAGTGGTTTGAAGTCTGCGGCATCGGTGGCGCGCGCCGGCGACACGATGAGCCCCGAAATGCCATGTTCCCGCATCGATGCGACAACCTCGCGCTGCCTGTCGATGCTCTCACTGGTGTTCGACAGGAATTGCACGAACCCGGCCGATTGAACGACCATATCGACACCGACCGCCAGTTCCGCGAAGAAGCTGTTCGTCAGGTCGTTGACGACGACCCCGATGATCTTCGATTTGGCACTGGCCTGCCGAAGATTGGCTGCGCCGCGATTGTAGACGTAGCCCAGCTCACGCATCACGGTATTGACCTTGGAACGCGTCCCCTCATTAACCAGGGAGGAGCCTTGCAGCACCAGCGAAACCGTCGACTTCGAGACGCCGGCAGCCTTCGCGATGTCGATGACGGTCACCCGCGCCTTTGTCATTTCCCCTCCCGACGCCAACGTCGACTGATCATTAAATATTTGGAACGTTCCAAATATGTCAAGAGAAATTTATGTGGATTGTTATAAACCAGCTCGTTTCTGGCAAGTCTTGGCCTTCTCCGACCGCTGGAATCTCATCCTGGAAATTGGAACGATCTAAAATATGACCATGTCTGAGAGGCATATATCGATATTTTTCGGCCTGCAAAATCGTGCGTGGAGCACAACCGCCCGATGCGTTGGCAGCAAAAATGTGGAAGATTCAGGCTCGCCCGGTATTTCCATCGAAGCGATCAATGCGGCGCAATCGGCGGACCTTCCGGCAAAAGCAGGAAGGGCTTCTATTCTGTGTTAATAGACGTTGCGACAAGCCCAGTGGAGACCATGGAGACATGAAATTGCGCACCGAGCTGACCGTTCTGCCGCCACGCGAACAGGCGCGGCGCTTGGCAGCCATCGCCGCGTATTTGGTCGCACAAATCGAGCGCACCGAACCTCATGCGCCCGAAGCCGAAGCCGCCTTGGCGGCAATCCGCAATTGGGGTGATGGCGGACGCCTGACGGGCCGATACTTCTCCGATCTTATCTACAGCGACGATGAGCGCGGGACGCTCCGTCGGCTCTCAGAGGCGGTCGGCAAGCCCAGCGAAGACGGCTGGAACGCGCTGACGACGGCAATCATGTATGTTGCCTGGCTTGTTTACCAGGAGACCGGTGAGCCCATGCCGAGTGACGTCAACGAGGTCGGAGAGGACAGCCTTGACGTTCTGGATGAGCAACTCGCCAAACTCGGCTAAAATCGAGCGCGCGATCCCCTCTCGAAACATATCGGCTTTCCACGAATTCGTTGACATGTTGGAAGAGGGTCGAGCGCCGTCCCACGCCTCTCGATGCAAGCTTGAACATCCCTGGAACGCTGGTTCGCCCATCCCAAAACGACAGGAGGATCTCCAGGCTTCCATCGAGCAATTCCCACCGATAGACATTAGCGAAACTTTATAGTTTCTAACGAATGCTAAGGATACGTGCAACGCGCCAGATCTGAAGCAGGGCCGGATGATGTCACACTCGTTTGAATCCATTCTGGAGAGCCTGCCTCAGGGCATTGTTCTGCTTGATCCTGCCGGTACGGTGACGGCTTTCAATTCGCGCACGCTTGATATTCTCGGTCTTCCGCACGGCGCTATACGCAAAGGCATGAATATCGACGGATTGCCGGGCACCGCAGACTGCCGTGCAGTGGCATCCCGCCGGTCGATGGCCGCTGGAGCGCCGACGTCTCAGTTTGCCCTTTCCGATGGAGGGATGGTCTCATTGACCTGCGCCCCATCGCGGGATGGGGGCTGGATCCTCAGTTACGAAGACATCTCGACTCTCATTCGCGTCGAAGACAGCCTGACCGAACAACATCGCCGGTTCGACGCAGCCCTCAGCAACATGCCGCATGGGCTGTGCATGTTCGATTCGTCAAAGAATCTCATTCTGTGCAACGCCTCCTATGCACGGATGTACAATCTGCCGGACCTGCTGACGCAACCGGGAACGCCACTTGTGGATATCCTGGCCTATCGCAGCCGGGAGGGAAATGGGCCGGCCGATACCGCCGCCTATTTTGACGTGGTCTTCGAAGCGACAGCACGCGGTGCGCCGGCCAGCCAAAATATCGTCCTGGCCGATGGACGCGTTATCAAAATCACCCACAATCCGATGCAAACGGGTGGATATGTGGCCACGCATGAAGACGTGACAAAGACCGTGCGACTTGCCGAAGAGCTGCGCCGGCATCACGATCAGCTCGAAGCGACGGTGCAGAGCCGCACGGCGGAAGTCGAGCGGCAGGCGCGGGAACTCGAGCGCATGCTGGCGCAGGAGCGCAACATCAACGAATTGCAGCGGCAATTCGTGGCGATGGCATCCCATGAATTCAGGACCCCGCTTGCCATCATCGACGCTGCTGCCCAGCGGCTGTTGCGAAAAAGGGGGGCGGTCGAGCCCGAATTTCTCAGTGACAAGGTCGATCAAATCCGCGCATCGGTGACCCGGATTGTCGATCTCATGGAGAGCATCCTGTCAGCCGGACGCCTTGATACCGGCAAGATCGATATCAACTACGACGCCTGCGCATTGAGATCATTGATAAAAACCTGTTGCGAGCGGCAATCGACGATCGCAAAATCGCACAGCTTTGTGTTGGATATCGACGGCCTGCCGGAGTTCATCGATGCCGATCCCCGGACTTTAGGACAGGTCTTTACCAACCTGCTTTCCAATGCCGTCAAATACGCGCCTGGAACCTCCGAAATTCGCGTCACCGCATGGGCAGAGACGGGAAACGTCAAAGTTTCGATCAGCGATGATGGCGTGGGGATCGATGCCGAAGACGTGCCCCGGCTGTTCCAGCGCTATTTTCGTGCCCGGACTTCGACCGGGATTGCCGGAACCGGTATCGGCCTCAATCTGGTGAAGCAGATCATCGAACTGCACAACGGCTCGATAGAGGTTCGAAGCGCAAGAGGATGCGGATCGACATTCACCGTAACTCTTCCGATTAAGAGAAGTGGTAACGCTTCCGCGACCAATGACGCTGCCTGACGTTTCAGGATTGCTGTCCTGCTTATCTACCCTATCCTTCTCACAATAGAGGAGGATCATGCCATGGCTTTCATTCACACCCCCAACGCATCCGCCAGCGAGAAGACGACGTCGATGTATGCGTCGGCCGAGGCGAATTATGGTTATCTGCCGAACATGTATCGGGCCTTCGGCCATCGGCCGGAGGTGATGGAGAGCTGGGTGGCGCTGCTTTCGAGCATTCGCGGCCATATGAGCTTGCGGCGCTATGAACTGGTAACGCTGGCGGCGGCCAAGGAGCTCAAATCCTCGTATTGCATGCTGGCGCACGGCTCGGTGCTGCTGCGCGAGGGTTTCACCAGCGACGGGCTGACGGCCGTCGTCAACGAGACGGAAAAGGCGCCGATCGATGCCGGCGAACGCGCGATCATGGCTTTTGCCGCCAAGGTTGCGCGCGATGCGACGTCGGTGACCCAGCAGGATATAGACGGGCTAAAAAAGCACGGCTTGAGCGACGCCGACGTCTTCGACGTCACGGCTGCGGCAGCTGCCCGGTGTTTCTTCTCGAAAATGCTGGATGCGCTGGGCGCTGCACCCGACCACGCCTATATGGAGCGGCTGGAGCCGAATGTGCGAAAGGCGCTCAGCGTCGGCCGGGAGGTCGAGCGGCCCCTGGCGCCGTCACCGTCTCGCTCGCAATGATGCGATGACGGAGGTGCCAGGACGCCTGGTCCTGCGGCCCTACTCCTGCGGTTTGTCCGCAAAATGCCGGATCGCGAACTCGGCGATATTCTGGCTCGACCGATCGGCATCGTCGAGCAGAGAGGGAAACAGCTGCCATTGATGGGGCATGCCCGGCCAGACCTCGGTGGTGACATCCACCCCCGCCTGGCGCGCCTTGTCGGCGAGCCGCAGCGTGTCGTCCAGCAGGACTTCGCCGGCGCCGACCTGCAGCAGCAGCGGCGGAAAGCCGGTCATGTCTGCATAGAGCGGCGATACCCGGGGATCGGTCGGAGACCGGCTTCCGAGATAGGTCTTGCGCATGGCCTCAATCGAGGCCTTGCCGACCAAGGGATCGCTTTCGGCATTTGTTGTCATCGATCCGCCCGTCGCGGCAAGATCGGTGATGGGGCTGAGCGCAATTACAGCCGCCGGCAACGGCTTTGCCGCCTGCATCTGCCGCAGCACCGTCTCGATCGCAATATTGCCGCCGGCGCCGTCTCCCGCCACGACTACGTTCTCGCTCCGATAGCCATTGTCGAGAAGCCACCGATAGGCGGTCAGCGCGTCGTTGATCTGCGCGGGATAGCCATATTCGGGCATCAACCGATAATCGATGAGAAAAACGTCGCTGGAGGCGGCTTTGGCGAGCGAGCCGGCAAGCAGGCTATGTGTGCGAATGGAGCCGCTGGAAAAGCCGCCGCCATGAATATAGAGGATCACCCTTTGGCCGATCGGGTGATGAAGGCGGGCAGGCCACATCAGCTCGGCGTCGACGCCGTCGGCATCGACCTGCCGCACCTGGATGCGCGTCGGCCCCGGCGTCGTCTCCATCAGCGTCCTGAAGGCCGTTCGCCGCTGCTGCAGGCTATCGGCGCCGGCAAAGTGATCTTTCCAGAGGTCGACCAGTTTTTCGACCTGCTCGCGCGAGGCCGGGCTTTGCGGCCCAATGTCCCGCCCGACCGCCGCCGAGGCGAGCAGCATCAGCGCAGCCAAAGCGGGGAACAGACATTTGAGCCGCTTTGGGGCTCTTCGAATACCAGCTGGCAAAATCCGACCGTTCATCAACCTCTCCCGACGATGCTGGCCAAGGCGGCATCTTTGGCCGGTTCGTCCACCGGAGTCAAAAGGGTGACAGGCGCGAACCCCAAGCTTTTTTATTCCACGAACATCGCCGCACACGTCCGGGCCCGGGTGCGGTCGATGGCCGCCTTGAAGGCCGCCCATATCAGGCGGCGGCTCGATGACGGAGATAGGGCGGCTCCTCTGCAGGTCCCTCCGCTCTGCCTGGAATGGAAGTCGGCAGATGCCCGTTCCCTGTGGATTCGTCAGACTGCTCTTAAAAAATTGAACAATGCCTGCCTGCACGGCTTGCCATTTGCCGCGCTTCCGTCGGAAATGGACGACGTGCCTGGCTGTCCCCTACCCCCGGCGCCTCGTCTTGCTTGTGAGTGAAGGATACCGATGACCACCATTTACCTTGCCGGCACGGAGGTCTTTCTTCCGGATGCCATGCCCATCATGGCCGAGAAACGCCGATTGGCGCGCCAGTTCGGCTTCGAGCCGACCGGTCCCGGCAGCGACGAAAACCAGACGCCGGTGAAGCGGACGGCCGCAGAGATCTATGCACGCAACGACGACGCCATGCGTCGAGCCGAGATCTGCCTTGCCAACATCACTCCTTTTCGAGGCGTCAGCGCCGATCCGGGTACGGTCTACGAGATCGGCTTCATGATTGCACTGGGAAAAGCGGTCTTTGCCTATACCAATCACCCCGACGACTATGGTCTGCGTGTTCGCTCGATCTGGTATGCGGGGCTCGATATCGATGAGACGAGCGGGCGCCCACGCGGACCGGATGGCATTGCGATCGAAAATCACGGGATGGCCGACAACCTGATGGTCGACGGAGGGGTCGAAGCGACAGGAGGCAAGGTGTTTCGTGCGGCCGCACTCCCGGCGGATCCTGCCCGCGACCTGGCGGTTTATTTTAAAGCGCTTGAGACGATCGCCGGCATGCGTGCAGATGGCAGTCAGCTTGACGGATCGCGCTGACGGCGCCGATTTCTTCCCTGTCAACGCTTCTCGCTGATATCAGAGAGCTTGGTCCGCCAGCATGTTGGCGAGCGAGAAGAGGACCGGCCGTTCGGCAGCGATAATCGAAGAGCAGCATGCGAGCGTCGAAAAGGCTCGCCGCCTGGCGCCCGCTCGCCTTGCTTGCGGCAAATTAGCATTCGCCTTACGCCTTTCATGACCTAGATCTAGGTTCGATCACCACCATGAAGAGGCGAGCATGTCCATTAAGTCCATCTGCATCTATGGCGCTGGGGCGCTCGGCGGCGCTATCGCCGCCAAACTTGCACGCCAGGCCGGAAACGACGCCACCATCTCCGTCGTCGCGCGCGGGGCACATCTCGACGCCATTCGCGGCAACGGTATCAGCCTGCGCGAAGCCGATGCAGAAAGGCCGCTCAATGTCCGCCTCACCGCGACTGACGATCCCAGGACATTGCCGCCGCAGGATCTCATCATCACCGGCCTCAAGGGGCATCAGCTGGCACCCGCTGCCGAAGGCATCGCAAGCCTCCTCAAGGAGGGCACCCGCGTTCTGATGATTCTCAACGGCATCCCGTGGTGGTATTTTCACCGCGATACCCAGAGCCGGCATGCCGAGCTGCAGTTCGATGAGCTCGACCCCGGCGGCAGGCTCTGGCGGCTGATCGGACCGGAGCGGGTCATCGGCTGCGTCGCTTATCAGGGTGCCGAGGTGATCAACCCCGGCGAGATCCAGCTTTCCCACAACGGCCGCTTCGTGCTCGGCGAGCCCTCCGGCGACATCTCGCCCGATCTCGAGGTGATCGCCGCGGTGCTGACCGGCGCGGGTCTCAACATTACGACGACTCCTGATATCCGCGGCGAGATCTGGAGCAAGTTGATGGGCAACGCCGCCTTCAACCCGATCAGCGCGCTGACCAGGGCGCTGATGACCGACATCATGGCGGATCCCGCCCTTTCGGCTACGGTCGGCAAGGTGATGAGTGAAGTCCGCGCCGTCGGCGAGGCCTTGGGCGCGCGGTTCAGCATGACCGTCGAGCAGCGGTTGGAACAATCGCGCCATATCGGCGGCGTGCGCACATCGATGCTGCAGGATCTGATCGGCGGCAAGGCGCTCGAAATCACGCCGCTGGTCGGCATGGTGGTGGCACTCGGACGCCTGAGCGCCGTGCCGACGCCGGTTTCGGAAACGATCCTGGCGCTGGTGACCCAGCTGGATCGGGAAAACCAGCGCGGCAGCTGATTGCGGAGGAAGGACGCCCGGGAAAGGCCGCCTTCGCTTACTTTCCAACCTGCTCGGCCCAGTTCGGCGCCTTGCCGCCGCCATCGAGGAAGGTCATCGCCATATTCGCCATCAGGGGCGAGGCGAAGGTCTCGTAGTGAGTGAGATCGGGCAGGATCGCCAGCCGGTTCTTCGACATGTTTTCCCGCATCCAGCCCGCATCGCGCAGACCGCCGCCGAGCTTGTGGTAGAAGTCGATCATATGCTCGGGCCGGATCATGTCGGCATCGCCATAGATCAGCATAACCGGCATGGTGAGCTTGGCGACGGCATCGCTATAATCGACGGGTTCGCGCATCAGCGCGCCCATGGCGTCGAGCAGCTTCGGAAATTCCGAAACGTCAGGCGCCACCGCCTTGTAGGAGAGGAACATCGGCGTGTCCTTCATCATGTCGGCCATAGCGGCGCCGACGGCCGCCTGCTGCGGCAGCATCTCCGGGAAGAAGCCGTTCTGCGCATAGGGTGCCGAGAGGATCACTAGCCGGCGCACCTGGTCGGGAGCGTTCGCCGCCATGTTCAACGCCACCCCGCCGCCAAAGGAATAGCCGAAGACATCGAGCTTGTCGTAACCGAGCTGCTTCATCAGGATTGCGAGATCGGCGCCGATGGCCGGAAGCTCGATCGGCCGCTTGCCGAGGGGCGTGCGGCCATGGCCTTGCAGATCGACGGCGATCACCTGCCGGTGGTCGGTGAAAACAGGCATGACCGGCGCGAACATCTCGATCTGCCCGAGGCCGCCGTGAAGCAGCAGCAGCGGCTCGCCCTCGCCGCGGATCTCGTAATAATAATCGATGCCGTTGACCGGCAGACTTCCCTTCCTGACAATCGGCGCTGCAGCCTTCTTCTCCTCGATAACACGCGTGCTGCTGTCGGCGCCTGATATACCGGGCGCTGCCAGGAATGCGGCAACGGTTGCGATCATCGAAATCAGCGTCATCTTCGACATGTCCTTGCTCCGTGTTTGCATCGATACCGCAAGGACGGCGGCGCTCATGTCTTTCCGACAGCACGCTTCGAAATTTCTCGCATCGGCCTTTATGCCGTTCCTATATTTTCGTGCCCCGCTCCGAATGGATTTCCTATCGCCCGCAGCAGTAGGCTTTCGCCATCACTGCAAAGGTCAAATGCCATGCGAAATGTCACGTCCTCCGGTTTTCAGCCCCTTCGCCCATCCAGGATCAAGCGCGGCAGCCGGTAGATGCGCGAGAAGCGCACCGCCCAGGCGCTGATCGTTTTTGGCGTAGTGCTCGCCTGCGTCGAACTCTACGTCATTTTCGGCGCGCTTTGAGAACCGCCATGGAAACGGCGAGAATGCCGCGTCTTGGCGGCGCGATTACCGCTCTTGTCACGCCGTTTCGCCATGGCGGCCTCGACAGGCCGGCCCTTCGAGCACTTGCAGAGTGGCAGATCCTCAGCGGCGTCGACGGGCTTGCTGTCTGCTCCGTCACCGGAGAGGGCCCGACGCTTTCGCCGCAGGAGCGCGCTGAGGTGATCGACCTCAGCATCCAATCGGCCGCCGGCCGCGTGCCCGTCATCGCCGCCACCGGCACCAACTCCACCGAAAGCACGATCGCGCTCACTCGCGAGGCCGAAACGCTCGGCGCCGCCGCCGCACTCGTCACGGTGCCCTATTATTCCAAGCCTGGGCAGAAAGGCATCATCCACCACTTCGAGCAGGTGGCGGCGGCGAGTGGACTGCCTGTTATCGTCGACAATGCGCCGACGCAGACGGCGAGCGATCTTTCGACGGAAACGCTCGGCAGCCTGGCCGCCATCCCGGAGATTCTCGGCATTCGCGACGCGACGGGCGACATCGCTCGCTTCGCTGGGCTTTCGCCGATCCTGCGACAGCGCTTCCGCTTCTTTTCTGGCCATGACCCTTCCGCGCTCGCCTTCACCATCGCTGGCGGCGACGGCGTGATCTCGCCGGGCGCCAACGTTCTGCCAAGGCTCTTCACCTCGATGCAGCAGGCAGCGCGGGCCGGAAACCTTGCGGCCGCGCGTTCTCTGCAGGATCGGCTGCTGCCGCTGATATCAGCGCTCGGGCCGGAGGGCGATCCGGCGAGGATCAAATACGCGCTCCGGCTGATGCGCGGCCTGGAGGCCGAGCTTCGCCTTCCGCTTGTCGCTGCCGAGCCGGAGATGCGTTTCGCCATCGGCAAGGCGCTTGCGCCCTTCCTTGACGAAAGCAGCGCGAAGATGGCGTTATCCCTATGAGATTTTTATATTTTCGTTTTCGCCGCCAAATGGAAACCCTATCCACCCGAGCTTATTTTTGAAGCGTGACACCGCCGCTCGATCAAGCGGCGGTTGAGACTTCGAAAGGACAAACCGATGTCACGCCTGACTGAACCGAGTGCCGAGAGCGACCCGCTGCAACGCAGCCGCCTCAGCACACTCGCCGCCGATCCCTCCCATTCGATGCTCTCCGGCCTTGCCGCGATTGCGCCCCGCCTTGCGATGACGCTGGCCTTTGCCGGCCTGGTCCAGATGATGTTCGACCTCATCTCCCGTTGAAGCATCAGGACCGAAGGATCACCACAATGGCAAATGCACAGCAACGCCGCAGCCCTCCCGCTGCAGCACCCTCGCCTTCCGCCCGCTTCACCGTCGGCCGCGACAGAAGCGGCCGCTGGATCGTCCACGACCGCGAAGGCCTCGTCGGCGGGCTCTTCATGGCCGCCCTCCATTTCGCAGCTGGGGAATGCAACTGCCCCTCCGCCGATATCCATAGGGCGGCCGCAGGCATGGTGCTCGAATTCGCGCCCTTTGCGCGCGGCACCGCGAATATCCACTAAATCTTGCCGTACTCCCGCTGTTTTCATGCAGCAGGAGTACGAAGACATGAGCTGAACGGCCGATTTCCAACTTTTCCTTAACCCACATTCTGGTAAAATTCCCGGCGCAGAGACTTCAGACGCCACGAGACCGATGCCGAAACCGAATTTCCGCTTCACCCATTACGATCTCAGGGAACAACGCACCGGGACGATCATCGAGGTGTCGTTGAATGCGGTCAACAATGTCCGCCTGATGACGGCCCCGAATTTCCAGCGGTTCACCGAGGTTCTCGATTTCAAATATATCGGCGGCGTGGCACGCAAATCGCCGATCAAGATCGCGGTTCCGGAAAGCGGTCACTGGCATGTCATCGTCGATATGGAAGGTCATCACGGGCTTGCGGAATCTTCCGTCAAGGTGATCGCCGCGCCGGCGAATCAGAAGACGCCGCGCGCTTCCTGAGGTTCGCCAGGTTTCAGCGCGGATTACGCTCCTTGCGAAGTTTTGCCCACCATTCCAACCGCTTGCGAATATCGCGCTCGAAGCCGCGTTCCGGCGGATCATAGAAGATCTGACGGCCCATCTTCTCCGGGAAATAATCCTGGCCGGAAAAGGCATCCGGCTCGTCGTGGTCGTAGCGATAGCCCTCACCGTAACCCTCGCCCTTCATCAGCTTGGTCGGCGCATTGAGGATATGCTTCGGCGGCAGCAACGAGCCGTTCTGCTTTGCCGCCTGGCTTGCCGCCTTGAAGGCCGTGTAGACGGCATTCGATTTCGGGGCGGTGGCGAGATAGACACAGGCCTGGGCGAGCGCCAGTTCGCCTTCCGGCGAGCCGAGATACTCATAGGCATCCTTGGCGGCATTGCAGATCACCAGCGCCTGCGGATCGGCAAGACCGATATCCTCCACCGCCATGCGCACCAGCCGCCGGCCGAGATAGAGCGGATCCTCACCGGCATCGAACATGCGGGCGAGATAATAGAGCGCGGCATCGGGGTCCGAGCCGCGTACAGATTTATGCAGCGCCGAGATCAGATTGTAGTGGCCATCCTGCGCCTTGTCGTAGACCGGGGCACGGCGCTGGACGATGCGCGTCAGGCCTTCTGTGTCGAAGCTCTCGCCTTCGCGCGCTGCGCGCCAGACTTCTTCGGCAAGCGTCAGCACCGCACGGCCGTCGCCATCGGCCATGCGGATCAGGCTGGCGCGGGCATCCTCCGTCAGCGGCAGCGGCTTTTGCTCGATCGCCTCGGCACGCTTCAGCAGCTCCTCGAGGCTCTCCTCGTCATGCGACTTGAAGGTGAGCACACGGGCACGCGAGAGCAGAGCGGCGTTGAGTTCGAAGGATGGGTTCTCAGTGGTGGCGCCGACGAGGATGACGGTGCCATCCTCCATGACCGGCAGGAAACTGTCCTGCTGGGCGCGGTTGAAACGATGGATCTCATCGACGAAGAGCAGCGTCTGACGGCCGTCCATACGCCGCAAACGGGCTGTCTCGAACACCTTCTTCAGATCGGCGACGCCGGAGAAGATCGCCGATATCTGCTCGAAGGCCAGTCCCGCCTCGCCCGAGAGCAGCCGTGCCACCGTCGTCTTGCCGGTGCCCGGCGGACCCCAGAAGATCATCGAGCCAAGCGAGCCGCTTTCGATCATCCTTTTCAGCACGCCATCCTCACCGGTCAGGTGTTCCTGACCGGTGACATCGGTAAGCGTCTTCGGCCGCAGCCGGTCGGCAAGCGGCCGCCTGGCAGCGACCTCCTCCGGAATGCGCGGCGCGAAGAGATCGTTGCTCATCGGAAAAATTGCCGGATGCGCTGGCCGTCGCGCTCTATCTCGACCCGCCAGAAGCCGGGGTCGCTATCGGCGATCTCGGACAGTTCGCTGGTCGATTTCACATCGGTGCCGTTGATCGAGACGATGATATCCTTCGGTTCGAAACCGAGACGGGCAGCAGGCGAATCCTCCTTTACCTCGGATACGACGACGCCCGACGATTCCGGCGGCATGCGCAGCTCGTCGGCGACACGCGGCGACAGGTTCTCGACGACGGCACCGGTAAACGGCGTGTGTCCGCCGATGGTGCGCTGGTCGCGCGGCGAGGTTTCCGGGGCGCGGGCGAGCGTCAACGGCAGTTGCTCCTCGCGGCCGTTCTCGATGACGGTGAGCTTGACCGAATTGCCGAGACCGGCTGTGGTCAGCCGGTAGAGCAGCGCGTCGGGATGCTCGACGGAAATCCCGTCAACGGCGGTGACGATCTCGCCGGCCTTCAGCCCGGCCTTGGCCGCCGGCCCACCTTCCGAAACCTTGACGACGAGCGCGCCGCGGGCCTTGTTCAGCCCCAGCGCCTCAGCCACTTCCGAGGTCACCGCATCGAAGCTTGCGCCGACATAGGGCCGCTCGAAGGATTTGACCCCGGCATCGGCAGACGCGAGGAAGACCTTGACCAGATTGGCAGGGATGGCAAAGCCAATGCCGTTCGAGCCGCCGCCGCGCGAGAAGATCGCGGTGTTGATGCCGATCAGTTCGCCCTTCATGTTCATCAGGGCGCCGCCGGAATTGCCCGGATTGATCGAGGCATCGGTCTGGATGAAGAAGCCGAACTCGTTCCTTATCACCTGGTTGCGGGCAAGCGCCGAGACGATGCCGCTCGTCACCGTCTGGCCGACGCCGAAGGGGTTGCCGATCGCCAGCACGAGATCACCGACCTCGACTGAATCGGAATTGCCGATCGGCAGCGCCGGAAAGCTCTCCTTGGCGTCGATCTTCAGCACGGCAAGATCGACGCGATCATCGCGCAGCACCACCTTGCAGGGGAACTCGCGGCCGTCCGAGAGGGCAATCTTGATGTCATCGGCGCCTTCGATGACGTGATTGTTGGTGACGACAGTGCCGTTCGCCTCGACGATGACGCCGGAGCCGAGCGAAGACTGCTTCTCCGAACGGTTCGGCATCTGCTGGCCGAAAAACTGCTCGAAGAAAGGATCGCCGGCAAAGGGCGACTGCCGCCGGATAGTCTTTTCCGCATAGACATTGACGACGGCGCCCGACGTCTGTTTGACGAGCGGCGCGAAGGAGAGCTGCATCTGCATCTGGCTCTCAGGTACGGTCTTTGCCGTCTGCGCATGGGCAGCAAGCGGCAGGACGAGCATGAGAGCGAATAGCGAGACGGAGGCGCGCTTGAACAGGCCTTGCATGGGTATCCCTTTTGAATCCTCTAGAGGAACGTTTTAGAGCATGACGCCGAAAAGTGTGAGCGGTTTTCGGACGACATCATGCTCTAACTATTTAATTGCGAACAGGATTCAGATTTTAGGCCGAACCGGCCTAAAATCATCCTGTTCTGCGGCCCGACGCTAGAAAGGAAAGAGGGCGGAAGCATGGAAGAACAAGCCAAGAGGGTGTCTCGGAAACCGGTTGAAGCCCTTGTGAATTTGATTCAGGAAGATTGGCCATGCAACTGATATCAAAGGCCAAAAACTGGGCGAAGTCACTGAAGCGTGACGTCGTGGCCCTATGGCTTGCCGCCCGCGACCCGCGTGTACCGTGGCATGCCAAAGCGGTGGCCGGCGCCGTTGCCGCCTACGCGCTGTCGCCCATCGATCTCATCCCCGATTTCATCCCCATCCTCGGCTATCTCGACGATCTTGTCATCGTGCCGCTCGGTATCATGCTGGCGATCCGGCTCGTGCCAGTAGAGGTGATGAACGAGCTTCGTACGGAGGCGACAAGGCGCACCGAGCGTCCCTCCAGCCGGGTCGGACTGATCTTCATCCTTGCCGTCTGGCTCATCTGCATCATCTTCCTGGCTCTGGCACTGCGGAAGCTAGCCTGACCGGCAGCAATAGGAACATATGAATGATCACGACAAGAACGACGACAGCGGCCCTCGGCTTTGCGATCCTGCTCATTGCATCGAACCTGGCGCAGGCAGCAAGCTTCGATTGCGATGCGAAAGAATTGAAGCCGGATGAAAAAGCGATCTGCGACAACCGCGCACTCAACGACGCCGACGTGAAGATGGCGACGACTTTCGAGCTGCTCTCCGGCCTGCTGGCGATGGGTTCGCGCGGAACATTGCAGGACGAACAGACGGCCTGGCTGAAGAAACGGCAGGAATGCGGGGCAGATGCAACTTGCATCAAGGCTGCCTATGACGAGCGGCTGAAGCAACTTGGCGAGTCTTATAAAAACATCAACCGGCCGCTCTAGAACAGGATGATTTTAGGCCGGGTCGGCCTAAAATCTGAATCCTGTTCTACATTATATAGTTAGAGCATGATGTCGTCCGAAAACCGCTCACACTTTTCGGCATCATGCTCTGAAGCGACCGGTCGGTAGAGCACCTGACTTTTAATCAGTAGGTCGTCGGTTCAGATGAGTCAGCGGGCGTTCAGATCGCGCACGGCACCGCGGTCCGCACTCGTTGCGAAGGCGGCGTAGGCCTTTAGCGCGGTCGTGACGTTGCGCTTGCGGACTTCTGTGGGATACCAGCCCTTGGCGTCCTGTTCGGCGCGGCGGGCGGCAAGTTCGGTCTCGCTGACACGCAGGCTGATCGTGCGGTTTGGGATGTCGATGTCGATCATGTCACCTTCGCGCACCAGGCCGATCGTGCCGCCATTTGCCGCCTCCGGCGATGCGTGGCCGATCGAGAGGCCGGAAGTGCCGCCGGAGAAGCGGCCGTCGGTGATCAGCGCGCAGGCCTTGCCGAGGCCCTTCGACTTCAGATAGCTCGTCGGATAGAGCATTTCCTGCATGCCTGGTCCGCCCTTCGGGCCTTCGTAGCGGATGACGACGACGTCGCCGGCCTTCACCTCGTTGGCAAGGATCGCCTTGACCGACGAATCCTGGCTTTCGAAAACGCGGGCGGGGCCGGAGAACTTCAGGATCGATTCATCGACGCCGGCGGTCTTGACGATGCAGCCGTCGATCGCAAGGTTGCCCTTGAGCACGGCAAGGCCGCCATCCTTGGAGAAGGGATGCTCGACCGAGCGGATGACGCCGTTCTCGCGATCCATGTCGAGATCGTCCCAACGGGCTTCCTGGCTGAAGGCGACCTGGGTCGGGATGCCGCCGGGTGCGGCACGATAGAAGTTGCGCACGGTTTCGCTGTTGGTGCGGGTGATATCCCAGCGATCGATCGCATCGCCCAGCGTCTCGGCATGGACCGTCGGGCAATCGCGGTTCAGGAGACCGCCTTTGTCGAGTTCGCCGAGGATTGACATGATGCCGCCGGCGCGATGGACGTCTTCCATGTGCACATCGCTCTTGGCGGGTGCGACCTTCGACAGGCACGGCACCCGGCGCGACAGCGCATCGATATCGGCCATGGTGAAATCGATCTCGCCTTCATGGGCGGCGGCAAGAATGTGCAAGACCGTATTGGTGGAACCGCCCATGGCGATATCGAGCGTCATAGCATTCTCGAAGGCCTGCTTGGAGGCAATGGTGCGCGGCAGTGCCTTGACGTCATCCTGCTCGTAATAACGGCGGGCGAGATCGACAATAAGATGACCGGCCTCGACGAAGAGGCGCTTGCGGTCGAGATGGGTGGCAAGCGTCGAGCCGTTGCCGGGCAGCGACAGGCCGAGGGCTTCCGTCAGGCAGTTCATCGAATTGGCAGTGAACATGCCGGAGCAGGAGCCGCAGGTCGGACAGGCCGAGCGTTCGATGGTCTGGACGTCCTCGTCGCTGATCTTGTCATCGGCTGCGGCAACCATGGCGTCGACGAGGTCGAGTGCATGCGTCTTGCCGTGCATCACGACCTTGCCGGCTTCCATCGGACCGCCCGAGACGAAGACCGTCGGGATATTGAGGCGCAGCGACGCCATCAGCATTCCGGGAGTGATCTTGTCGCAGTTGGAGATGCAGACCATGGCGTCGGCGCAATGGGCATTGACCATGTATTCGACGCTGTCGGCGATGAGCTCACGCGAGGGCAGCGAATAAAGCATGCCGTCATGACCCATGGCGATACCGTCATCGACGGCGATCGTGTTGAATTCCTTGGCAACACCGCCGGCCGCCTCGATCTCGCGGGCAACGAGCTGGCCAAGGTCCTTCAGGTGCACATGGCCGGGCACGAACTGGGTGAAGGAATTCACCACAGCGATGATCGGCTTGCCGAAATCCGAATCCTTCATGCCCGTGGCGCGCCAAAGGCCGCGGGCGCCTGCCATGTTGCGGCCATGGGTCGTGGTTCTGGAACGGTAAACTGGCATCGGTGTCTTCCTCAACGTGTCGGAATTATCAGGCGAAGCCGGGCGGCATGGAGCCTGCAGGCCGGGCAAACGCTGCTTTTTGGAATTGTCCTAATCCAATCGACGGGGGCTGTCACTACCGGGAAGCCCAAATCCGGTACGCCGGGAAGAAGCACCATGAGGCCCATCGATCATATACGGTTCGACCCGACGTTTTGTTACAGCCTATTCCATCACGACCGAACACAAAAAATTGGCTTCACGTCTGTAATATTCAAGGCTTAGACACTGATCTGAACATGCGGGCGGGTCGTTTAAAGACTATATTGTAGAAATCCGCCCAGGAGATTTCGACATGCCAACCTATCACCCAACGAAGATCGCCTCATCAGAGATCACGCCGCGCCAGATCTATCTGCGGCGTCGTGAATTCCTCGGCGCGGCAGCGCTTGGCGCCATGGGGCTCTACAGTGCCGGCAAGGCGAGTGCTGCGGCCCTCTCCGCCGTTGAGAGCAAGTACAAGGTCGACGAGAAGGCGACGCCGATCAAGGACGTCACGACCTACAATAATTTCTATGAGTTCGGCCTCGACAAGGGCGATCCCGCAGCTCTTTCCGGCGATTTCAAGCCGCTGCCCTGGACGATCAAGGTCGACGGCATGGTCAACAAGCCCGGCACCTTCGACATCGAGGCGCTGATGAAGGAAATCCCGATCGAGGAGCGTACCTACCGGATGCGCTGCGTCGAGGCCTGGTCGATGGTCATCCCGTGGGACGGCTTTCCGCTGGCATCGCTGCTCAACAAAGTCGAGCCACTCGGCAGCGCCAAATACGTCGCCTTCGAAACCGTGGTGCGGCCAGACGAGATGCCGGGTCAGAAGGGCTTCTTCCAGTCGCTCGACTGGCCCTATGTCGAGGGTCTTCGCCTCGACGAGGCGCGCCATCCGCTGACGCTGCTGGCCGTCGGTCTCTATGGCGAAACGCTGCCGAACCAGAACGGCGCGCCGATCCGCCTCGTCGTGCCGTGGAAATACGGCTTCAAGGGCATCAAGTCGATCGTCAGGATCACGCTCACCGACCAGCAGCCGAAGAATACCTGGCAGGTCACCAATGCGCAGGAATACGGCTTCTACGCCAACGTCAACCCTGCGGTCGACCATCCGCGCTGGAGCCAGGCGAGCGAACGGCGCATCGGCGAGAGCGGCTTCTTCGGCGCGAGCCGCCACCCCACCCTGCCCTTCAACGGTTATGCCGACGAGGTGGCAAGCCTCTATGCCGGCATGGATCTGAAGGCGAATTTCTGATGGCGGAACTGTCGCTCGCCATCCCGAAGCGCTGGCAGCCCGCCTCCGTCTGGCTGCTTTATGTCGTCGGGCTCGTGCCTGCAGCCTGGACTTTCTATCTCGGCGCGACCGATCAGCTCGGCGCCGATCCGGTCAAGACCTTCGAGCTTTTCCTCGGCATCTGGACGATCCGTTTCCTGATCGCAACACTTGCCGTTTCCCCTGCCCGCGAGCTCTTCGGCTGGAACTATCTGCGTTACCGCCGCGCGCTTGGCCTGCTGACTTTTTATTACGCTCTGATGCATTTCACCGTTTACATGGTGCTCGACCAGGCGATGGATATTGCCGCCGTCATCAACGACGTGCTGAAGCGCCCCTTCATCATGTTCGGCATGGCAGCCCTTGCGATGCTCATTCCGCTGGCGCTGACATCCAACAATCTCTCGATCCGCCGCCTCGGCAAGAACTGGATCTGGCTGCATCGCCTTGTCTATATCATCGCCGCCTGCGGGGCGCTGCACTTCGCCCTCTCGACCAAGATCCTCGATCTCGAGCAATATATCTATGTCGGGCTGATCATCGCGCTGATCCTCTACCGCTCCTACCGGCCGATCGCGCGCAGCCGGAAGAAGGGCCAGGGACGGCCACGCAATCGCGCGGTGGCTTCGGCCGAGACATTGAATTAGCGGCGAAGACGCGTCGCAGTCCGGCGTGCCGGATCGAAGGCGCAGGCCGCGGCTATGCGGATTGCATAAGCTAGCATGTTCCAAAGCGAAAAGACCCGGCCAAGCAGCAGGGCGCCTGCCGTGGTCAGCCGAAACGCATCGAGCCAGGGCGTGTGATAGAGCCGGAACAACTCCACTGAGATCGCTATGAACAGCGCTGTGACAGCAATTGCTGCCGGCCGTGACCTTGCGGCAATGAGCGCCGCGAGCAGATAGACCATCGCTCCCCAGAGTGCCGATCCACCATATTTGACGACAATGAAGGGCAGATCGGCCGCATAGCCAAACCGTCTGAGCGCCAGCCCGAGCGCAATAACCGCAAGCAGGGCTATGAGACGGAGGAACTGCACTCGACGACGATTTTCAAAGACTTCGCGCAAATGAACCTGTCCTATCTACACCTCAGCCGGTTCAACGACTGATCTGAAAAGAAGCGCGGCGCTGTCGTGCACAAACAAAAACAGCCGGGCTTTGCAGCCCGGCTGTTCTGTTTCCGCCGGAGCGGAGGATTTAAGCGGCGACAGCCTGCTCTTCGGCAGCGACGCGGGCCTTGTCGGCTGCGCCCTTGGCATAGGCATCGCGATCCACGAATTCGATCACAGCCATGGCGGCATTGTCGCCCTGGCGGAAGCCGGCCTTCATGATGCGCAGGTAGCCGCCGTTGCGGGTGGCGTAACGCGTTGCGATCGTGTCGAACAGCTTCGCGACGACAGCGGCATCGCGGATCTGCGAGATCGCCTGACGGCGAGCGTGCAGGTCGCCGCGCTTGCCGAGCGTGACGAGCTTCTCGACGATCGGACGGATTTCCTTGGCCTTCGGCAGGGTCGTGACGATCTGCTCGTGGGTAATCAGCGAAGCCGCCATGTTGGCGAACATCGCCTTGCGGTGGCTTGCAGTTCTATTCAGCTTGCGGCCGGCTTTACCATGGCGCATTGCTATTCTCCTTTAATGCAGGTGCCCTTACGCTAAGTGGGCCTGCCGTTTCCTGGCACATGCAGGCGATCGGCCTGCTGTTTGACGGGGAAAGGCAGCCGAAAGAGCCTGCCTTTTGTTTTTTCAGTATTGATCTTCGTAACGCTTGGCGAGATCTTCGATGTTCTCGGGCGGCCATGCCGGCACTTCCATGCCGAGGTGCAGGCCCATGGAAGCGAGAACTTCCTTGATTTCGTTCAGCGACTTGCGACCAAAATTCGGTGTGCGGAGCATTTCTGCTTCGGTCTTCTGAATGAGGTCGCCGATGTAGACGATGTTGTCGTTCTTCAGGCAGTTTGCCGAACGGACCGACAGTTCGAGTTCGTCCACCTTCTTCAGGAGAGCCGGGTTGAAAGCGAGTTCGGTGACTGCTTCCTCTTCGGTTTCCTTCTGCGGCTCGTCGAAGTTGACGAAGACGCCAAGCTGATCCTGGAGAATGCGCGCCGCAAAAGCGACGGCGTCTTCGCCGGTGATCGAGCCATCGGTTTCGATGGTCATGTTCAGCTTGTCGTAATCGAGAACCTGTCCTTCGCGGGTATTTTCAACCTTGTAGGACACCTTCTTGACCGGCGAATAGAGGCTGTCGACCGGGATGAGACCGATCGGAGCATCTTCCGCACGATTGCGTTCGGCCGGAACATAGCCCTTGCCGTTGTTGACGGTGAATTCCATGCGGATCTCGGCACCCTCGTCGAGCGTGCAGATGACATGCTCGGGGTTGAGGATTTCGATATCGCCGACCGTCTGAATGTCGCCAGCCGTGACAACGCCAGGGCCCTGCTTACGCACGACCATGCGCTTTGCATCGTCGCCATCCATCTTGATGGCGATTTCCTTGATGTTGAGCACGATATCCGTGACGTCTTCGCGGACGCCCGGAATCGAGGAGAATTCATGCAGCACGCCATCGATCTGCACCGCCGTGACGGCAGCACCGCGCAGCGAGGAGAGCAGAACGCGGCGAAGCGCGTTGCCGAGGGTGAGGCCGAAGCCGCGCTCCAGCGGCTCGGCAACAAGCGTCGCCCTGGTGCGCGAGCTCGAGGAGAACTCCACCTTGTTCGGCTTGATCAATTCCTGCCAGTTCTTCTGAATCATGAGTTTGCCTTCCGTTCGTTGCCACCATCCAATCGTGGCAACCGAGCTTGAAAACCACCGGGAGCGCGCAGGCGCTCACCGGTGACGAGAGCGATGATCAGACGCGGCGCTTCTTGCGCGGACGGCAGCCATTGTGCGGGATCGGGGTCACGTCGCGGATGGACGTGATCATGAAACCTGCAGCCTGGAGCGCGCGCAGAGCCGATTCACGACCCGAACCCGGACCGCAGACTTCGACTTCCAGCGACTTCATACCGTGCTCCTGGGCCTTCTTGGCGCAGTCTTCGGCAGCGATCTGGGCAGCGAACGGGGTCGACTTGCGCGAGCCCTTGAAGCCCTTGGCGCCAGCCGACGACCAAGCGATCGCATTGCCCTGCGCATCGGTGATGGTGATCATCGTGTTGTTGAAGGTCGAGTTGACGTGAGCGACACCCGACGAGATGTTCTTGCGCTCGCGACGGCGAACGCGGACGGCTTCCTTAGCCATGGTATTCCTTTCGTTGATCTCTTCACCGCCGTAATGCCAGCGGCTACACCGGAACGGCGCCTATATGGTCCCGCTCCAAACTCAAAAGAGGCCGGCGCAGCCGCCAGCCTCCCCACCCCGGTTTCCCGGAAATTACTTCTTCTTGCCAGCGATTGCCTTTGCCGGACCCTTGCGGGTGCGCGCATTGGTATGCGTGCGCTGACCGCGGACCGGAAGGCCGCGGCGATGACGCAGGCCGCGGTAGCAGCCGAGGTCCATCAGGCGCTTGATGTTCATCGCGGTATCGCGACGAAGATCGCCTTCGACCTGATAGTCGCGGTCGATGGCTTCGCGGATCTGAAGGACTTCTGCGTCCGTCAGCTGATGCACACGACGTTCAGCCGGGATACCGACCTTTTCGACGATTTCCTGTGCGAATTTAGAACCGATCCCGTGAATGTAGGTCAGCGCGATGACAACGCGCTTCGCAGTCGGGATGTTGACGCCAGCGATACGTGCCACGCCTATTCTCCTTGCATTCCAGTTGCCATCCGGCAAGTGGGCTTCGTTATGCGGTCTTGAGAACCGCCCGTTCAGATTTACGTCCGTAACATGTCAAAACGACCGCACCCGGACTTCCCTGGGAAATCCGCGCCGATCGCATGGAATGTCGCGAGTTGGCGCGGTGTTTAGCGGAATCACTGCTGAAAAGCAACCGTTCCGCCAAGTTTATTTTCAAAGCCTTAAAGCTTGGAAAGAATGCTTTCGACCTCGCCGGTCACCTGATCGATTTCTGCCATGCCGTCCACAGACTTGAGTTTGCCCTTGGCATGGTAATAGCCGATCAGCGGCGAGGTTTCCTTGTAGTAGACTTGCAGCCGAGCCGTCATGGTCTCCGGAGTGTCATCAGGACGGCGCTTGAAGTGCGTGGAACCGCACTTGTCGCACACGCCCTCGGCAGCCGGAACCTTATCGGTATCGTGATAGACGCTGCCGCACTGTGCACAGGAGTAGCGACCGGCAACGCGACGAACCAACTCGTCGTCATTGACACGGAATTCGATGACGACCGAAAGGTCGAGACCTTTTGCCTTCAGCATCGCCTCGGTGGCGTCCGCCTGGACGAGCGTCCTGGGGAAGCCGTCGAGGATGAAGCCGTTGGCACAATCGGGTTGATCGATACGCTCGGAAACGATGGCAATGACGATCTCATCCGAGACGAGCTTGCCGGCGTCCATGACCGCCTTCGCACGCTTGCCGACATCGGTGCCGGCGTTAACGGCTGCACGCAGCATGTCCCCCGTGGAAAGCTGCGGAATGCCGTGCTTTTCCACGATCCGCTGGGCCTGGGTTCCCTTACCCGCGCCCGGCGGCCCCAAAAGGATAAGTCTCATCGCCCCCTCTTTCCTCCACGCAACTTCGATTTCTTGATCAGGCCTTCGTATTGCTGCGCGATCAGGTGACCCTGGATCTGTGCAACCGTATCAAGAGTTACGCTAACCACGATCAAAAGCGAAGTCCCACCAAGGGCTAATGGAATGCCGGTTTGCGACACCAATATCTCCGGAAGGATGCAGACGAAGACGAGATAGAGCGCGCCGATCACCGTGATTCGGGTCAGCACATAGTCGATATATTCGGCGGTGCGGTCGCCCGGACGGATGCCGGGAATGAAGCCGCCATGCTTCTTCAGATTATCAGCCGTATCCTTCGGATTGAAAACGATGGCCGTATAGAAGAAGGCGAAGAAGGCGATCAGCGCCGCATAGAGCACCATATAGAGTGGCTGGCCATGACCGAGGGCCGCGACGATCGATGTCGCCCAGGAGGGCATTGCCGTGGTGCTGGCAAAGCCCGCAATCGTCGCCGGCAGAAGCAGCAGCGACGATGCGAAGATTGCCGGAATGACACCTGATGTGTTGAGTTTCAACGGCAGGTGGGACGTATCGCCCTGGAACATCCGGTTGCCGACCTGGCGCTTCGGATACTGGATCAGCAGTCGGCGCTGGGCGCGCTCGACGAAGACGATGATGGCAATGACGGCGATCGCGACGATGATCACGAGCAGGATCAGCGGGGTCGATAGCGCGCCGGTGCGGCCGAGTTCGAGCGTGCCGGCAAGAGCTGTGGGAAGGCCGGCGGCGATGCCGGCGAAGATGATCAGCGAGATGCCGTTGCCGATGCCGCGCGAGGTGATCTGCTCGCCGAGCCACATCAGGAACATCGTGCCGCCGAGCAGCGTCAGAACGGTGGAGACGCGGAAGAACCAGCCCGGATCGACGACCAAGCCCTGGCCGCTTTCAAGGCCGGCGGCAATGCCATAGGCCTGCAGCGCACCGAGGATAACGGTACCGTAGCGGGTATACTGGTTGATGATCTTACGGCCCTGCTCGCCTTCCTTCTTGAGGTTTTCGAGCGCCGGCACGACCGAAGTCATCAGCTGCACGATGATCGAGGCAGAGATATAGGGCATGATGCCGAGCGCGAAGATCGCCATGCGCTCAACGGCGCCGCCCGAAAACATGTTGAAAAGGCCGAGAATGCCGCCTGCCTGGCCGCGGAAAGCCTGGGCATAGGCTTCAGGATTGAGGCCTGGAAGCGGAATATGCGTGCCAAGTCGGTAGACGAGGAGAGCTGCCAGTGTGAACCACAAGCGCTTCTTCAAATCCTCGGCTTTGGCGAAGGTCGAAAAATTGAGGTTGGATGCCAATTGTTCCGCTGCAGAAGCCATGCGTTTCTCCGCGCTACCAATTCCGGCGTCTCTGGGGGACAGACCGGACCCGGAATCAGTATGAAATTATTCAAAACCGGGCTTAGGACGGATTGCAACGCAACCCCATGCCTCACCCTTGTTTTCGAGTCTTACCGGCATGACGCGGGCGCGCCAGCCAAGTTTTTGTGAGGCCCACATATGGGAGCAAAATCGCCCGGTGTGAAGCACCCCGGGCGATATATCATCAGATTATTATTCGGCTGCGGCCGGAGCCGAAAGCAGCGTCACGGTGCCGCCGGCCTTTTCGATCTTCTCGACGGCAGGCTTGGAGGCGCCTGCAACGACGATGGTGATCTTGGCCTTGATCTCGCCGTCGGCGAGAACGCGAACGCCGTCCTTGACGCGGCGGATGACACCAGCAGCCTTGAGGGCAGCTGCGTCAACGGTCGTCTTGGCATCGAGCTTACCGGCATCGATCGCCGTCTGGATACGGGCCAGCGACACGACAACAAAATCGGAAGAGAAAATGTTGTTGAAGCCGCGCTTCGGCAGGCGACGATAAATCGGCATCTGGCCGCCTTCGAAGCCATTGATGGCGACGCCGGAACGGGACTTCTGACCCTTCACGCCGCGACCACCAGTCTTGCCCGAGCCCGAGCCGATACCGCGGCCGAGGCGCTTGCGGCTGTGGGTCGAGCCTTCGTTGTCTTTAATTTCATTGAGTTTCATGAGCGTTTCCTCCGTCTCACTTCTCGTCGACGACGCGAACGAGATGCTGGACAGCACGGATCATGCCACGAACGGAAGGGGTATCCTCCAGCGTGCGGCGACGGTGCATCTTGTTCAGTCCGAGACCGATCAGCGTGCGCTGCTGGACATCCGGACGGCGAATCGGGCTGCCGATCTGTTCGATCGTGACAGTCTTCGCTTCAGCCTTCTTGGTAGCCTTGGCCATCTGTCAAACTCCTCTTATTCTTCAGAGGCGTTGCCGGAGGCGCTACGACGAGCCTGCAGCGTTGCATACTTGATGCCGCGCTGAGCTGCGATGTCCTTCGGGTGAACCTGGTGCTTCAGAGCGTCGAAGGTGGCGCGAACCATGTTGTAGGGGTTCGACGAACCGGTCGACTTGGCGACGACGTCGTGCATGCCGAGCGTCTCGAATACGGCGCGCATCGGGCCGCCGGCGATGATGCCGGTACCGACCTTGGCCGAGCGCAGCAGAACCTTGCCAGCGCCGTGGCGGCCATGAACGTCGTGATGGAGCGTACGGCCGTCACGCAGCGGTACGAAGATCAGTTCGCGCTTGGCGGCTTCGGTTGCCTTGCGGATGGCTTCCGGCACTTCACGTGCCTTGCCATGGCCGAAGCCGACGCGGCCCTTCTGATCGCCGACGACGACGAGTGCTGCGAAACCGAAACGACGGCCGCCCTTGACGACCTTGGCGACGCGGTTGATCGCGACAAGCTTGTCGACGAATTCGCTATCGCGCTCTTCACGGCTCTGGCGGTCGTCCCGCTGCGGCCTTCTTTCCTGTGCCATTGTCCTCTTCCTTTTTCTTTTCCGGGTGCAATCGGCAAACAAATGTGGACCGCATCAGCCTCCCCTTTCGGAGAGTGCCTGCGGTCCGGCGAAAATCCGGCCGGCGCTTTAGGCGTCCGGCCGGAAACTGATCAGAAGGTGAGACCGCCTTCGCGGGCCGCTTCGGCGAGAGCCTTGATGCGGCCGTGATAGATGAAGGCGCCACGGTCGAACACGACTTCCGTAACACCGGCCTTGGAGGCGCGCTCTGCGAGGAGCTTGCCCACAACGGTAGCGGCGGCGGTATCGGCACCGGTCTTCAGAGAACCGCGCAGATCCTTCTCGAGGGTGGAGGCAGACGCAAGCGTCTTGCCGGCCACATCATCGATGACCTGGGCGTAGATGTTCTTCGAGGAGCGATGAACCGACAGGCGCGGACGGCCATTGGCCACCGACTTGAGATGACGGCGCACGCGGTTGGCACGACGTGCAAGTGCTTCTTTCCTGCTAGCCATTTCGCGTGATCCTTACTTCTTCTTGCCTTCTTTGCGGACGATCCGCTCGTCAGCGTACTTGACGCCCTTGCCCTTGTAGGGCTCGGGACCGCGATATTCGCGGATTTCGGCGGCAACCTGACCGACCTGCTGCTTGTTGATGCCGCTGACGACGATTTCCGTCGGCTTCGGAACAACGATCGAGATACCGACCGGCGGCTCGTAGATCACGTCGTGGCTGAAACCGAGAGCCAACTGCAGGTTCTTGCCCTGCATGGCGGCGCGGTAACCGACGCCGTTGATTTCAAGCTTGCGCTCAAAACCGTCCTTGACGCCCTTGAAGATGCCTTCGATCATCGTGCGGGACATGCCCCACTTTGCGCGCGCATCCTTGGTCTGATTCACCGGCGTCACGACGACGGCGTTATTTTCAAGCTTGAGGCTGATTTCGTCGTTAGCAACGAAAAACAGCTCGCCCTTCGGGCCCTTTGCAGTCACCTTCTGGCCATCGACCGTAGCCGTGATCCCAGCAGGCACCTGAACGGGCTTCTTACCGATACGAGACATGTTTCAATCCTGTCTGTTCGCTATGGAGATCCCTGCCCGATCTTAGAAGACCGAGCAAAGAACCTCGCCACCAACGTTCTGTTCGCGAGCCTGGTGATCGGCCATCACACCCTTCGGGGTCGAAAGGATGGTGATGCCGAGACCGTTCGCGACCTGCGGAATGGACTTGACCGAGACATAAACCCGGCGGCCCGGCTTGGACACACGGCCGATCTCACGGATCACCGATGCGCCTTCATAATATTTCAGCTCGATGCTGAGTTCCGACTTGCCATTGCCGAAATCGACAACGGAATAGCCACGGATGTAGCCTTCGGACTGCAGAACATCGAGAACACGTGCACGGAGCTTCGAAGCAGGCGTCGAGACCGACGACTTGCGGCGGGAAGCGCCGTTACGGATGCGAGTGAGCATATCGCCCAACGGATCAGTCATTGTCATGTAACCTGCTCCTTACCAGCTCGACTTGACGATACCCGGCACCTTGCCGAGATTGCCGAGTTCACGCAGCGCAATACGCGACATGCGCAGTTTGCGGTAATATGCGCGCGGACGCCCCGAAACTTCGCAACGGTTGCGAATACGGGTCTTCGATCCATCACGCGGCAGGGATGCCAGCTTGATCGAGGCCTTGAACCGCTCTTCGATCGGAAGAGCCTGGTTCATGATGATCGCCTTCAACCCAGCCCGCTTAGCGGCCTGGTTAGCGACCGTAGTACGGCGGCGCTTGTTCTTTTCAACTGCGCTTGTCTTCGCCATGTCGGGTTCCTTTTCTACGCTCGTCGTTACGGTTATTGACGGAACGGGAAGCTGAACTCTTTCAGAAGAGCCCGTGCTTCGTCGTCGGTCGTCGCCGTCGTGCAAACGATGATGTCCATGCCCCACATCTGATCAACCTTGTCGTAGTTGATCTCAGGGAACACAATGTGCTCCTTGATGCCCATGGCGAAGTTGCCACGGCCGTCAAAGCTTTTCGGGTTCAGGCCGCGGAAGTCGCGAACGCGCGGGAGCGCGATGTTCACGAGACGGTCCAAGAACTCGTACATGCGGGCGCCGCGCAGGGTGACCTTCGCGCCGATCGGCATCTGTTCGCGGACCTTGAAGCCTGCGATAGAGTTACGTGCGCGGGTGATGACCGGCTTCTGGCCGGCAATCGCTGCGAGGTCGGCGGCAGCTACCGTCGGCTTCTTCGAGTCAGCGGTCGCTTCGCCGACACCCATGTTGATCACGATCTTGTCGAGCTTCGGAATCATCATCTCGTTGGCGTAGGAGAACTGCTCCTGCAACGCCTTGCGGATGCGCTCGACATATTCCTTCTTGAGCCGCGGCTCATATTTTGCCTCAGCCATCGATCACTTCTCCAGAACGCTTGGCCACACGGACCTTCTTGCCGTCAACAACCTTGAAACCGACGCGGGTCGGCTTGCCGTCCTTGTCGATGATTGCAACGTTGGACAGGTGAACCGGGGCTTCCTTGTTGATGATGCCGGCTTCCTGGGTCTGCGTCTGGCGCTGGTGGCGCTTGACGACGTTGACGCCACGAACAACGGCACGATCTTCCTTCGGCATGACCTGGACAACTTCGCCGGTACGGCCCTTGTCCTTGCCAGCGAGCATGACGACCTTGTCGCCCTTACGAATCTTCTGCATCGCTTCGCTCCTTACAGTACTTCGGGAGCCAGCGAGATGATCTTCATGTGGTTCTTGGCGCGAAGTTCGCGCGGAACCGGTCCGAAGATACGGGTGCCGATCGGCTCTTTCTTGTTGTCGATGAGGACTGCTGCGTTGGTGTCGAAGCGGATGACGGAGCCATCTGCACGACGGATGTCCTTGGCGGTGCGAACGACAACCGCCTTCATCACGTCACCCTTCTTCACGCGGCCGCGCGGGATCGCTTCCTTGATCGAAACGACGATGACGTCGCCGATCGAGGCATACTTGCGCTTCGAGCCGCCCAGCACCTTGATGCACATGACACGACGTGCGCCGGAATTATCCGCGACGTCGAGGTTTGTTTGCATCTGAATCATATCAGGTCGCCTTCTTGGTTTACCGGAATGGTTGGGCTAGCCCCCTACTCCGGCTTATGAAAATTTTCGCCGGCCGAGCTGCCATGACGGCAGCACAGACGCGGCAATAGCTGAATAGCGCGGGATCGATCGTGCCAGGGTGGTTTCCCGAACGGGACCTTCCGTGCGCTCAAAGCAAAAGAACGCCCGGCATTCGAGCGTTCTGACGCTGCTTCATACAGATATTTCGGCGAGACGCAAGGCCTCGCGCAAAATTCTGTTACTTGCCCTGGGCGGAAATCACCGTCCAGCGCTTGTCCTTGGAGATCGGCGCGCATTCCTCGATGGATACGGTATCGCCAATCTTGTACTGGTTGTTCTCGTCGTGGGCCTTGTACTTCTTGGAACGACGAACGGTCTTCTGGAGCAGCGGGTGAGCGAAACGACGCTCGACACGAACCACTACCGTCTTCTCGTTCTTGTCGCCAACGACGACGCCCTGCAGGATGCGCTTCGGCATATTTTTCTTCCTTTAGGCCTTAACTTCTGCCGCCTTCTGGCGGGCAATGGTTTTCACGCGGGCGATGTCCTTGCGGACTTCGTTGATGCGCGAGGATTTTTCGAGCTGGCCGGTCGCCTTCTGGAAGCGCAGGTTGAACTGCTCCTTCTTCAGCTTGGCAAGCTCGTCCTTGAGTTGGTCGGCGGTGAACGCGCGAACGTCTGAGGCTTTCATGAGCTCAATCCCTTACTCTGCAATGCGCTGAACGAAGCGCGTCTTGACCGAGAGCTTGGCAGAGCCGAGGCGAAGCGCCTCACGGGCGATTTCTTCGCTGACACCGTCGATCTCGAACATCATACGGCCGGGCTTGACCTTGCATGCCCAGTATTCAACGGAGCCCTTACCCTTACCCATACGGACTTCGGTCGGCTTTTTGGTTACCGGAACGTCCGGGAACACGCGGATCCATACACGGCCGGCGCGCTTCATATAGCGCGTGATCGCACGGCGGGCCGCTTCGATCTCGCGCGCGTTGACGCGGTTGGGTTCCTGTGCCTTCAGGCCGAATTCGCCGAATGCCAGGTCAGAACCGCCCTTGGCGACGCCCTTGATGCGGCCCTTGAACTGCTTGCGGTACTTGGTACGCTTTGGCTGCAACATTTTCTTATTCTCCGAACTTCTCTGCCACGCGCGCTATCAAGCGTTGTCGCGGCGACGGTCTCTGTCGCGGTCACGATCACGGCTTGCCGGACCCTGGGCGTCACCTTCCATCGCGCGGCGCTCGGAAGCCATCGGATCATGCTCAAGGATTTCGCCCTTGAAGATCCAGACCTTGATGCCGCAGATGCCGAACGCGGTTTCTGCTTCAGCCGTGCCGTAGTCGATGTCGGCGCGCAGCGTGTGCAACGGCACACGACCTTCGCGGTACCATTCCGTACGGGCGATTTCAGCGCCGCCGAGACGGCCAGCGCAGGTGATCTTGATGCCTTCGGCGCCAAGACGCATCGCGGACTGAACGGCGCGCTTCATGGCGCGACGGAAAGCCACACGACGCTCGAGCTGCTGGGCGATCGACTGAGCGACCAGCGTCGCATCGACTTCGGGCTTGCGCACTTCGACGATGTTGAGGTGCGTTTCCGAATTGGTCATCTCCGACAGCTTCTTGCGGAGCTTGTCAATGTCAGCGCCCTTGCGGCCGATGATCAGGCCCGGACGTGCCGAGTGGATCGTGACGCGGCACTTCTTGTGCGGACGCTCGATGACCACCTTGGAGATCCCGGCCTGCTTCAGTTCGCTCATGACGAACTTGCGCATCTTCAGGTCTTCGTGCAGCAGCTGACCGTACTCGGCATTGTCCGCAAACCAGCGGCTATCCCAGGTACGGTTGATTCCGAGACGGAAACCGATTGGATTGATTTTCTGACCCATTATGCGGCCTCCTCTGCTGCCTGCACTTCACGAACGACGATCGTCAGGTGCGCGAAGGGCTTTTCGATGCGCGACGCGCGACCGCGGCCACGAGCGTGGAAACGCTTCATGACGATCGACTTGCCGACATAGGCCTCGGCGACGACCAGCGAGTCGACGTCGAGATCGTGGTTGTTCTCGGCGTTGGCGATCGCAGATTCAAGCGTCTTCTTGACGGCGCCTGCGATGCGCTTGCGGGAGAACTCCAGCTCAGCGAGTGCGCGCTCGACCTTCTTGCCACGGATAGCCGCAGCAACCAGGTTGAGCTTCTGGGGGCTGACGCGGAGCGTGCGGGCGACTGCTTGCGCCTCGTTGTCCTTCAGCCGGCGTTCGGCTTTTGCCTTGCCCATTGTTACTTCCTCTTCGCCTTCTTGTCCGCGCCGTGACCGTAGTAGGTGCGGGTCGGAGAGAATTCACCGAATTTGTGGCCGACCATGTCTTCATTGACGCTGACCGGGATATGCTTGCTGCCGTTGTAGACGCCGAAGGTGAGACCGACGAACTGCGGCAGGATCGTGGAGCGACGGCTCCAGATCTTGATCACTTCACTACGACCGCCTTCACGAACCTTCTCAGCCTTCTTGAGAAGATAGCCGTCAACGAACGGACCTTTCCATACTGAACGAGCCATTGGAGACTTCCTCTCTTACTTCTTACGCTGATGACGCGAGCGCATGATCATCTTGTCGGTCGACTTGTTCGACCGGGTGCGCTTGCCCTTGGTCGGCTTGCCCCACGGTGTCACCGGATGGCGACCACCGGAGGTGCGGCCTTCACCACCGCCGTGCGGATGGTCGACCGGGTTCATGACGACACCGCGGTTATGCGGACGCTTGCCGCGCCAAACGGTACGACCGGCCTTGCCGTCGTTGATGTTGGCGTGATCAGGGTTGGAGACCGCGCCGATCGAAGCAAGGCAGGAGCCATGAACGAGACGCTGTTCACCGGAGTTCAGGCGAAGGATCGCCATGCCCTGGTCGCGGCCGACGAGCTGTGCGTAGCCACCGGCGGAACGAGCGATCTGACCACCCTTGCCCGGCTTCATTTCCACATTGTGGATGATGGAGCCGACCGGGATGAACTGCAGCGGCATGGTGTTGCCGGGCTTGACGTCGACAGCCTTCTCGGAAGCGATAACCTTGTCACCGGCAGCGAGGCGCTGAGGAGCGAGGATATAAGCCTTTTCGCCGTCGGCATAGTTCACCAGCGCGATGAAAGCCGTGCGGTTCGGATCGTATTCGATACGCTCGACCGTGCCTTCGACGTCGAACTTGCGACGCTTGAAGTCGATCAGACGATAGGTGCGCTTGTGACCACCGCCGATGAAGCGGGCAGTGATGCGACCGAGGTTGTTACGACCGCCGCTCTTGGTCAGACCTTCCGTCAGCGCCTTGACCGGCTTGCCCTTGTAGAGGGCCGAGCGGTCGACGATGACCAGCTGGCGCTGGCTCGGGGTGATCGGATTGAAAGTTTTCAATGCCATTTTCTTATACCTCAGAGACCGGTGGAGACGTCGATCGTCTGGCCTTCAGCCAGCGTCACAACAGCCTTCTTCACGTCCTTCTGCTTGCCGACGAAACCGCGGAACCGCTTGGTCTTGCCCTTGCGCAGCAGAGTGTTGACAGCCGTGACCTTGACGCCGAACAGCGCCTCGACCGCAGCCTTGATTTCCGGCTTCGTCGCCTGCTTGGCGACATTGAAAACAACCTGGTTGTTTTCGGATACCAGCGTGGACTTTTCGGTGATCGCCGGAGAGACGATCACATCGTAGTGGCGAAGATCGGTCACTTGAATCGCTCCTCTAGCGCTTCAACCGCAGCCTTGGAAAGCACGAGCTTGCCGCGGCGCACGATGTCGTAAACGTTGATGCCCTGGATCGGCAGAACATCGATGTTGGGGATGTTCTGAGCTGCGAGCTTGAAGTTGCCATCAAGCTCCGCGCCGCCGATGAAGAGGGCGTTGGTCAGGCCGAGCGTCTCGAAAACGGACGCGAGCGACTTGGTCTTGGCTTCAGCGGCAACCAGGTTGTCGATGACGATGACGTCATCGGCCTTGATCTTGGCCGAAAGGGCGTGGCGAAGGCCGAGTGCGCGAACCTTCTTCGGAAGATCGTGCTCGTGGCTGCGGACAACCGGGCCGTGAGCCTTGCCGCCGCCGCGGAACTGCGGAGCGCGAGCCGAATGGTGGCGGGCGCGGCCCGTACCCTTCTGCTTGTACATCTTGGCGCCGGTGCGCGAAACTTCCGCGCGGCCCTTAGCCTTGTGCGTGCCCTGCTGCTTCTTGGCAAGCTGCCAGCGGATGACGCGGGCGAGAATGTCTTCGCGGGGCTCGAGGCCGAAAATCGCGTCCGAAAGGGAAACCTTCCCGGCGTCTTTTCCCTCGAGGGTCTTGACGTTGAATTCCATTGATCTGGCTCCCTTACTTCGCGGCCGACTTGACGGCGTCGCGCACGATGATCCAAGCACCCTTGGAACCAGGAACAGCACCCTTGATCAGGATCAGACCACGATCTTCGTCGGTCGAAACCACTTCCAGGTTCTGCGTCGTGACGCGCGTCTGGCCCATGTGACCAGCCATCTTCTTGTTCTTGAAAACCTTGCCCGGATCCTGGCGCGAGCCGGTCGAACCGTGCGAACGGTGCGACACCGACACACCGTGCGTGGCACGCAGACCGCCGAAACCGTGGCGCTTCATGGCGCCGGCAAAACCCTTACCGATCGTCGTGCCCGTCACGTCGACGAGCTGACCGGCTGCAAAGTGACCCGCCTTGATCTCAGTGCCGACCTCGAGCAGTTGATCTTCCGACACGCGGAATTCCGTCAGCTTGGCCTTCGGCTCGACGTTGGCAATGGCAAAGTTGCCGCGCATCGCCTTCGACGTGTTCTTCACCTTCGCCTGGCCGGCACCGAGCTGAACTGCGGTATAGCCATTCTTTTCGACAGTGCGCGTAGCGACGACCTGGCAGCCTTCCATACGCAGTACCGTTACCGGGACATGCTCGCCGGCGTCGTTATAGACGCGGGTCATTCCCACCTTCTGTGCAATCACACCTGAACGCATCGGTTCAATCCTTCTCACTCAGCCCGAAGACCCGAGGTCTCAGAGCTTGATCTCAACATCGACACCGGCGGCGAGATCGAGCTTCATCAGCGCGTCTACCGTCTGCGGGGTCGGGTCAACGATATCGAGAAGGCGCTTATGCGTGCGCATCTCGAACTGTTCGCGGCTCTTCTTGTCGATGTGCGGGGACCGGTTAACCGTAAACTTCTCGATGCGGGTCGGAAGCGGAACGGGGCCCCGGACGCTTGCACCGGTGCGCTTAGCCGTCGATACGATCTCACGCGTTGAGGCGTCGAGAATCCGGTGATCGAACGCCTTCAGGCGGATGCGGATATTCTGGCCGTTCATTCGACTTTATCCTTGTGTCTGTTATCCGCGTGTCACCGCTTAGGGACACGACTTACCTTCAGTTACGTTAGCGGGCCACCGGTTTCAAAGATCGAGAGGGACACCGAGATCGGCGTCCCTATCCTTTCCTTGGGCCAGGTGGCCCAGCCGCTAATTACTCGACGATCGACGCGACGATGCCGGCGCCGACGGTGCGGCCGCCTTCGCGGATCGCGAAGCGCAGCTTTTCTTCCATCGCGATCGGAACGATCAGCTCGACCGATACCGTGACGTTGTCGCCCGGCATGACCATCTCCGTACCTTCCGGCAGCGTCACAATGCCCGTCACGTCGGTCGTGCGGAAGTAGAACTGCGGACGGTAGTTGGTGAAGAACGGCGTATGACGGCCACCCTCTTCCTTCGTCAGGATGTAGGCTTCAGCCATGAACTTCTTGTGCGGCTTGACCGAACCCGGCTTGCACAGAATCTGGCCACGCTCGACGCCATCACGGGTAACGCCGCGGATCAGCGCGCCGATGTTGTCGCCAGCCTGGCCCTGATCGAGCAGCTTGCGGAACATTTCAACGCCGGTCACCGTCGTCTTCGTCGTCGGGCGGATGCCGACGATCTCGACTTCTTCGCCAACCTTGACAATGCCACGCTCGACGCGGCCGGTCACAACCGTGCCGCGGCCAGAGATCGAGAACACGTCTTCGATCGGCAGCAAGAACGGCAGGTTGATCGGACGCTCAGGCGTCGGGATGTAGGCGTCGACAGCGGCCATCAGTTCGCGGATCGAATCCTCGCCGATCTTCTTGTCCGAATCTTCGAGAGCAGCAAGTGCTGAACCCTTGACGATCGGGATATCGTCGCCCGGGAAGTCGTAGGACGACAGCAGTTCGCGCACTTCGAGCTCGACCAGTTCGAGAAGCTCGGCGTCGTCAACCTGGTCAACCTTGTTCAGGAACACCACGATTGCCGGAACGCCAACCTGGCGGGCCAGCAGGATGTGTTCGCGCGTCTGCGGCATCGGGCCGTCAGCAGCCGAGCACACCAGGATCGCGCCGTCCATCTGGGCAGCACCGGTGATCATGTTCTTGACGTAGTCGGCGTGGCCGGGGCAGTCGACGTGGGCGTAGTGGCGGGCCGGCGTCTCGTACTCAACGTGGGCCGTCGAAATCGTGATGCCACGCGCCTTTTCTTCCGGAGCCGCGTCGATCTGGTCGTACGCCTTGTACTCACCGAAGTACTTCGTGATCGCTGCCGTCAGAGACGTCTTACCGTGGTCAACGTGGCCAATCGTGCCAATGTTGACGTGCGGCTTGTTGCGCTCAAACTTACTCTTTCCCATTTTCGGGTCTCCGTTTTGCTAGTCCCCGAAGGGATCTAATTCTTGTTATCGGTCAATTGGTATTCCGGTCACTTCTGACCGGAATACTTTGCCTGGATTTCAGTTGCGACGTTCGACGGGACCGGCGAATAGTGATCGAAGGTCATCGTGTACTGGGCGCGGCCCTGGGACATGGAGCGCAGGTTGTCGACGTACTTGAACATGTTCGCGAGCGGGACGTTCGCGTTGATGACGACGGCGATACCGCGGCTTTCCTGGCCCTGGATCTGACCGCGACGAGAGTTCAGGTCGCCGATAACGTCGCCGACGTAATCTTCCGGGGTGACGACTTCGACCTTCATCATCGGCTCGAGCAGCTGAGCGCCGGCCTTCCTGGCTGCTTCACGGAAGCAGGCACGCGATGCGATTTCGAAGGCGAGAACCGACGAGTCGACGTCGTGGAAGGCGCCGTCGATGAGGGTCGCCTTGACGCCGAGCATCGGGAAGCCTGCGAGCGGACCCGAAGACAGAACGCTTTCGATGCCCTTCTGGACGCCGGGGATGTATTCCTTCGGAACGGAACCGCCGACGATCTTCGATTCGAACTTGAATTCGTCGCCGTCCGGGTTCGGTTCGAAGACGATCTTGACGCGCGCGAACTGGCCGGTACCACCGGACTGCTTCTTGTGCGTGTAGTCTTCCTCATGTGTCTTGGTGATGGTTTCGCGGTAGGCAACCTGCGGCGCGCCGACGGTTGCTTCGACCTTGAATTCACGACGCATGCGGTCGACGATAATGTCGAGATGCAGTTCGCCCATGCCGGCGATGATGGTCTGGCCGGATTCCTGGTCGGTCTTGACGCGGAAGGACGGATCTTCAGCAGCCAGGCGATTGAGCGCGAGGCCCATCTTTTCCTGGTCGCCCTTGGTCTTCGGCTCGATGGCGATCTGGATGACCGGCTCCGGGAATTCCATGCGCTCGAGGATAACCGGCTTCAGCGGATCGCAGAGAGTGTCGCCCGTCGTGGTTTCCTTGAGGCCGGCGAGAGCCACGATGTCGCCTGCGAAGGCTTCTTCGATGTCTTCACGCGAGTTGGAGTGCATCTGCAGCATACGGCCGACGCGCTCGCGCTTGTCCTTGACCGTGTTGATGACCGACGTGCCCTTTTCGAGCTTGCCGGAGTAGATACGGGCGAAGGTCAGCGAACCGACGAAGGGGTCGTTCATGATCTTGAAGGCGAGCATGGAAAGCGGCTCGCTGTCATCGGCATGACGCTCGATTTCGGCTTCCGTCTTGAAGTCGATGCCCTTGATCGCCGGGATGTCCATCGGCGACGGCAGGTAGTCGACAACGGCGTCGAGCAGCGGCTGCACGCCCTTGTTCTTGAAGGCGGTGCCGCAGAACATCGGGTGGAACTTGACGTCGATCGTGCCGCGGCGAACCAGCGCACGGATCTGATCGTTGTCAGGCAGAATACCTTCGAGGTAAGCTTCGGTGGCGGCTTCGTCGATGTCGACGACCGTCTCGATCAGCTTTTCGCGATATTCTTCAGCCTTGGCCTTCATGTCCTCGGGGATCTCGACGACATCCCACTGGGCGCCGAGCGACTCGTCGCGCCAGATGAGTGCGTTCATCTCGACCAGGTCGATGACGCCCTTGAATTCAGTCTCCGCACCGATCGGCAGCTGCATGACGACAGCCGTTGCACCGAGGCGGGTCTTGATCATCTCGACGGAGCGGTAGAAGTCCGCACCGGTCTTGTCCATCTTGTTGCAGAAGATCATCCGCGGGACATTGTATTTCTCAGCCTGGCGCCAGACAGTTTCCGTCTGCGGCTCGACACCGGCGTTGGCGTCGAGCAACGCGATGGCGCCGTCGAGAACGCGCAGCGAACGCTCGACTTCAATGGTGAAGTCGACGTGGCCGGGAGTGTCGATGATGTTGAAGCGGCGCATTTTGCCGTCACGGCCCTTCCAGTAGGTCGTGGTGGCAGCAGAGGTGATCGTGATGCCACGCTCCTGCTCCTGCTCCATCCAGTCCATGGTGGCTGCGCCGTCGTGGACTTCGCCGATCTTGTGCGACTTGCCGGTGTAATAAAGAATACGCTCGGTGGTCGTGGTCTTGCCGGCGTCGATATGCGCCATGATACCGAAATTGCGGTAGTCTTCGATCTTATATTCGCGAGCCATTGTGGACTGCCTTTCGATACCGTTCGGAATTACCAGCGATAGTGCGAGAACGCGCGGTTGGCGTCAGCCATCTTGTGCGTGTCTTCGCGCTTCTTGACGGCGGAGCCGCGGTTGTTGGACGCATCGAGCAGTTCGCCGGAAAGGCGGTCAACCATAGTCGTTTCATTGCGCTTGCGGGCAGCAGCGATCAGCCAGCGAATAGCAAGAGCCTGGCGGCGCTCCGGACGAACATCGACGGGGACCTGATAGGTCGCACCACCGACACGACGCGAGCGAACTTCAACGTGCGGGGCAATGTTCTCAAGCGCAGAATGGAAAACCGTGAGCGGCTCCTGCTTGGCCTTGCCCTGGACAACGTCGAACGCACCGTAGACGATGTTTTCAGCAACGGACTTCTTGCCGTCGAGCATGATGGCATTCATGAACTTGGTGACGACGAGATCGCCGAACTTCGGGTCCGGATTGATCTCGCGCTTTTCTGCTTTATGACGTCTGGACATATTTTGTCTCTTCAACCGTTAAGGCGCTTCATGACGCGGAGGACCTCGCGCAGCGCCGGATTATTCAAAAACCGAATTACTTCGGACGCTTCGCGCCGTACTTGGAGCGGCGCTGCTTGCGGTTCTTGACACCCTGAGTATCGAGAACGCCGCGGATGATGTGATAACGGACACCCGGAAGGTCCTTGACGCGGCCGCCACGGATCATGACGACGGAGTGTTCCTGAAGGTTGTGACCTTCGCCGGGGATGTAACCAATGACTTCGAAGCCGTTGGTCAGGCGGATCTTTGCGACCTTACGCAGAGCCGAGTTCGGCTTCTTCGGCGTCGTCGTGTAGACGCGCGTGCAAACGCCGCGCTTCTGCGGGTTCTCCTGGAGTGCGGGAACCTTGTTACGCTTTACGTTCGCCTGGCGAGGCTTGCGGATCAGCTGGTTTACGGTAGGCATTCAACCATCCCTTACGTTTTATCTCAGTACCCTTGCGGGCTTGAACTCGCGCCGTCTCCGGCAGTGACGCGCGCTTTCCGTCAATGCGCAAAATATGGCCCAATCCGCTTCCGCAGATGGACCACAAGGAGCAGAGGACGCATAGCATATGCGTCGTGCGTGCAGCATCATGACTTCAACGTGCGTTTAGAACCTTGTTTGAGGTGAACTTCAGGGCGAGTCGCCCCGAACAGCCAAGCCTCACATGGGATCTGATGGCCGGGGTACTACTGGTTTCCACCCGTCTCGTCAAGGCCGGTTAAGAAATAAACTCGCCGTATCGCCTTGATATGCGGGCCGAACGCCCTGTTTCATCCTTCTAGACGAATTCACGGCTGTGCCCCAAGATAAAAACTTGGGCATTGCAGCAAAAGCAGTTAAGGAATCAGCAATTGCGGCGTTCGGCCCTCACAGCAGGATTCGAGCGACCGAATCGTCAAAGAGCCGAAGGACAGGCGATGATCACGACACCTGATAACGACAATAATTTCGACGGCCCGATGATCTTCATCATCATCGGCAAGGGCTACGAGTCCGACGCCAGCGAAGGCATCGACCTGCACATCATGCTGAAGGCGCCTGACGACGACACTGCCGTACGCGAGGCCTTGAACGCCCTTGCCGAGGAAGGCTTCATCGAGGCAGATCTCGATCAGATCGGCATGCTGACCGAGGTCCCGGCCGAAGAGCCGCACGCATCTGCCTACCAGGGCGCCGTCGAAGGCGAAGTCGCGATCATCCGGTTCAACTGAAGGGAGCCGCCGCTGACGCTGCCGGTCGCCACAGGCAGCATAAGCGGAAAGCAGCGCCCTCCCCGCCCTCCCAATCAGAGCAGACTAAAAACGAAAAACCGCCCGGATCGCTCCGGGCGGTTTTTCATTTCGTCGACTTCAGCCGCGGATTATTCCGCAGCCGGAGCCTTTTCGGCCATGTCCTGCAGCATCGGCGTGGCGACGGCAGCACCCGTGCCCTTGCGGCGCTCTTCGAGGATCATCTCGTCGCGCGACGTGGCGATGCGGCGGATCTGGGTCATGGTGCCGCCGGTACCGGCCGGGATAAGACGGCCGACGATGACGTTTTCCTTCAGACCCTGCAGGCCGTCGGTCTTGCCGGCGATCGCAGCTTCCGTCAGCACCTTGGTCGTTTCCTGGAAGGACGCGGCCGAGATGAAGGACGGGGTCTGCAGCGACGCCTTGGTGATGCCGAGAAGAACCGGATCGCCATAGGCTGGCTTCTTGCCCTGCTCGATCAGGTGATCGTTGACGTCTTCGAGCTCGATCCGGTCGACATTGTCGCCGACGATATAGGTCGAGTCGCCTGCATCGGTGATTTCCACCTTCTGCAGCATCTGACGGACAATCACCTCGATGTGCTTGTCGTTGATGACGACGCCCTGCAGGCGGTAGACTTCCTGGATCTCGTTGACGAGGTACGAGGCCAGAGCCTCCACGCCCTTGATCGCCAGGATGTCGTGCGGAGCCGGGTTACCGTCGAGGATGTAGTCACCCTTTTCGATATAGTCGCCTTCCTGAAGGTGGAAGGGCTTGCCCTTCGGGATCAGGTATTCGACAGGCTCGACACCGTCTTCCGCCGGCTCGATGATGACGCGACGCTTATTCTTGTAGTCACGGCCGAGACGGATCGTACCATCGATCTCTGCGATGATGGCATGGTCCTTCGGACGGCGGGCTTCGAACAGCTCGGCAACACGCGGCAGACCGCCGGTGATGTCCTTGGTCTTGGCGCTTTCGAGCGGCGAACGGGCGAGAACGTCACCCTGGGAGACCTTCGTGCCCGGCTCGACCGACAGGATCGCATCGACCGAGAGGAAGAAGCGGGCGTCACCACCACGAGACAGCTTCGCGATATTGCCGCTGGCATCCTTGACGACGATCGCCGGCTTGAGGTCCGAGCCGCGCGGGGTCGAACGCCAGTCGATGACCTGACGCTTGGTGATGCCGGTCGATTCGTCGGTCGCTTCCAGAACGGAGAGACCGTCGACCAGATCTTCAAACTGAACGGTACCGGCCACTTCCGTCATCATCGGACGGGTGTAGGGGTCCCACTCTGCCAGGCGCTGGCCGCGCTTGACCTTGTCGCCTTCGTCGACATGCAGCTTCGAACCGTAGGCCACGCGCTGCGACGACCGCTCGACACCACGTTCGTCCAGGATCTGGACGGTCATGTTGCGGCCCATGGCAACGAGGTTGCCATCGGAGTTGCGCAGGATGTTGCGGTTCTTGATCTGCACCGTACCTTCGTACGAGGCTTCGAGGAACGACTGGTCGACCACGGTTGCCGTACCGCCAAGGTGGAAGGTACGCATGGTGAGCTGGGTGCCCGGCTCGCCGATCGACTGAGCAGCGATGACGCCGACGGCTTCGCCCATATTGACCGGCGTACCGCGCGCGAGGTCGCGGCCGTAGCAGACCGAGCAGACGCCCGTCTGGATTTCGCAGGTCAGTGCCGAGCGGATGCGGATCGACTGGATGCCGGCCTTCTCGATTTCGACGACGTCGGGCTCGAGGATCATCCTGCCGGCATCGACGATGCGCTCACCCGTGACCGGATGATCGATGTCATCGAGCGCCGTGCGGCCGAGGATACGGGCGCCGATCGAGGCAACCACCTGGCCGGCATCGACGATGGCGGTCATGGTGAGGCCCGTCTGCGTTCCGCAATCGACATGCGTGACGATGCAATCCTGCGCGACGTCGACGAGACGGCGGGTCAGGTAGCCGGAGTTGGCGGTCTTCAGGGCGGTGTCTGCCAGACCCTTACGGGCGCCGTGCGTTGAGTTGAAGTACTCGTTGACGGTCAGGCCTTCCTTGAAGTTCGAGATGATCGGGGTCTCGATGATTTCGCCCGACGGCTTGGCCATGAGGCCACGCATGCCGCCCAGCTGGCGCATCTGGTTCGGAGAACCGCGGGCACCGGAGTGGCTCATCATGTAGATTGAGTTCATCGGCTTCTGGCGACCGGTCTTCTCGTCGAATTCGACCGCCTTGATGCGCGCCATCATCTCTTCGGCGACCTTTTCGGTCGCCTTGCCCCAGGCGTCGACAACCTTGTTGTACTTCTCGCCCTGGGTGATGAGGCCGTCATTGTACTGCTGCTCGTATTCCTTCACCAGGTTTTCGGTGTCGGCAACGATCTTGGCCTTGGCATCCGGAATGACCATGTCGTCCTTGCCGAACGAAATGCCGGCGCGGCAGGCGTGGGCGAAGCCGAGCTGCATGATGCGGTCGCAGAAAATGACCGTGTCCTTCTGGCCGCAATGGCGATAGACCGTGTCGATCATCTTCGAGATGTTCTTCTTGGTCATTTCCTGGTTGCAGATATCGAAGGGCACCTTGCCGTTCTTCGGCAACAGTTCGCCGATGAGCAGACGGCCAGGCGTCGTCTCATAGATCTTCGAGTAAGGCTTGCCATCCTCGTCGACCGACTTGAAGCGGCCGCGGATCTTGGTGTGCAGCGTCACGACCTTGCTTTCGAGGGCGTGATGCAGTTCGCCGAGATCGGAGAAGGCCATGCCTTCGCCCGGCTCGTTCTGGTTGAGGATCGACAGATAGTAGAGGCCGAGAACCATGTCCTGCGAGGGAACGATGATCGGCGCGCCGTTGGCCGGATGCAGGATGTTGTTGGTCGACATCATCAGCACGCGGGCTTCGAGCTGGGCTTCGAGCGACAGCGGCACGTGAACGGCCATCTGGTCGCCGTCGAAGTCGGCGTTGAAGGCCGTGCAGACGAGCGGATGCAGCTGGATCGCCTTGCCTTCGACCAGGATAGGTTCGAAGGCCTGGATGCCCAGGCGGTGCAGCGTCGGTGCGCGGTTCAAGAGAACCGGATGCTCGCGGATGACCTCGTCGAGGATATCCCAGACTTCCGGCTTTTCCTTCTCGACCAGCTTCTTGGCCTGCTTGACGGTCGAGGAGTAACCCTTGGCGTCGAGGCGGGCATAGATGAACGGCTTGAAGAGCTCGAGCGCCATCTTCTTCGGCAGGCCGCACTGGTGCAGCTTCAGTTCCGGACCGGTGACGATGACCGAACGACCGGAATAGTCGACGCGCTTGCCGAGCAAGTTCTGGCGGAAGCGGCCCTGCTTGCCCTTCAGCATGTCGGAGAGCGACTTCAGCGGACGCTTGTTGGCGCCGGTGATGACACGACCGCGACGGCCGTTGTCGAACAGCGCGTCAACGGATTCCTGCAGCATGCGCTTTTCGTTGCGGATGATGATGCCAGGCGCACGAAGCTCGATCAGGCGCTTCAGACGGTTGTTACGGTTGATGACGCGGCGGTAGAGATCGTTCAGATCCGACGTCGCGAAACGGCCGCCGTCGAGCGGCACCAGCGGACGCAGATCCGGCGGGATGACCGGAACGACCTTCATGATCATCCATTCCGGACGGTTGCCCGACTCCATGAAGTTCTCGACGATCTTCAAGCGCTTCATCAGCTTCTTCTGCTTGAGATCCGACGTGGTGTCGGCAAGCTCGGCGCGCAGGTCGCCGGCGATCTTTTCGAGGTTCATCGAGGCCAGCATCTCGTAGATCGCCTCAGCGCCGATCATCGCGGTGAACTGGTCTTCGCCGTATTCGTCGACGGCAAGCATGTACTCTTCTTCCGAGAGGAGCTGGTGCTCCTTGAGCGCGGTCAGGCCCGGCTCGGTGACGATGTAGTTTTCGAAGTAGAGGACGCGCTCGACATCCTTCAGCGTCATGTCGAGCAGCGTCGAAATGCGTGATGGCAGCGACTTCAGGAACCAGATGTGGGCAACGGGAGCGGCGAGCTCGATATGACCCATGCGCTCACGGCGAACGCGCGACAGCGTGACTTCGACGCCGCACTTTTCGCAGATGATGCCCTTGTACTTCATGCGCTTGTACTTGCCGCACAGGCATTCGTAGTCCTTGATGGGCCCGAAGATGCGCGCGCAGAACAGACCGTCACGTTCCGGCTTGAACGTACGGTAGTTGATGGTTTCCGGCTTCTTGATCTCACCGTAAGACCAGGAGAGGATCTTCTCCGGAGACGCGATCGAAATCCGAATGGAATCGAAATTCTGTGCAGGCACCTGCGGATTGAAAAGATTCATGACCTCTTGGTTCATGCCTGTCTCCTTCATGGGCTAAAGCGCCCTCAAAATGCGATGATCGGCGGCAAATTCCCGGGAGCCGCCTCCCTCGCTTAAACGAGAATAACCGCTGGATGCGGCGAAACTTCCCTTCCGGGCCGACACGGATACGGCGCCCGGTGGGACCGGCGTGCGCCGCATTGGCAGCGCACGCCCTATCAAGTGCTTACTCGGCCGCGTCGGGCAGCTGAGCTGCCTGCGCCTCGTCAAGCTTGGTGTTCTCGAGCTCGACGCTGAGGCCCAGTGAGCGCATTTCCTTGACGAGAACGTTGAAGCTTTCCGGAATACCGGCTTCGAACGTGTCGTCTCCTCGGACGATGGCTTCGTAGACCTTGGTGCGGCCGGCGACGTCGTCCGACTTCACCGTCAGCATTTCCTGCAGCGTGTAGGCCGCGCCGTATGCTTCGAGCGCCCAGACTTCCATTTCGCCGAAGCGCTGGCCGCCGAACTGCGCCTTGCCGCCCAGCGGCTGCTGGGTCACGAGCGAGTAAGGACCGATCGAACGAGCATGGATCTTGTCGTCGACCAGATGGTTGAGCTTCAGCATGTAGATGTAGCCCACGGTCACCTGGCGGTCGAACTGCTCACCGGTACGGCCGTCATAGAGCGTCGACTGACCGCTATCCTTGAGACCTGCCAGACGCAGCATGTCGTTGACGTCGGCTTCGTTCGCGCCGTCGAAAACAGGCGTCGCAATCGAAACGCCGCGCTTCCACTGGTCGGCGAGACGCAGAACCGAGTCGTCGTCGAACTCGTGGACCTGTTCGGCCTTGGGGCCGTCTCCGACGACATCGCCGATGGTCTTGCGCAACGGCTCAATGTTGCCATTGGCCTTATATGCGTCGATCAGTTCGCCGATCTGGCGACCCATGCCGGCGCAAGCCCAACCCAGATGCGTTTCCAGGATCTGGCCGACGTTCATGCGCGAAGGCACGCCGAGCGGGTTCAGAACGACGTCGACATGCGTGCCGTCTTCGAGGAACGGCATGTCCTCCACCGGCACAATGCGCGAGACGACGCCCTTGTTCCCGTGACGGCCGGCCATCTTGTCGCCCGGCTGGATCTTGCGCTTTACGGCGACGAAGACCTTGACCATCTTCATGACGCCAGGGGGCATTTCATCGCCGCGCTGGACCTTTTCGACCTTGTCCATGAAGCGCTGTTCGAGGCGCGACTTGGATTCGTCGTACTGACCGCGGAGCGCTTCGAGTTCGCTCTGAACCTTTTCGTCTTCGACCGCGAACATCCACCACTGCGAGCGGGGATATTCGGAGACGACGGCGTTCGAAAGCTCGGCTCCCTTCTTGAAGCCCTTCGGGCCGGCAATAGAGGCCTGGCCGCGCAGCATCTCGATCAGACGGCCGTAGACGTTACGGTCGAGGATCGCCTGCTCGTCGTCACGGTCCTTTGCCAGACGCTCGATTTCTTCGCGCTCGATCGCCATTGCGCGCTCGTCCTTTTCAACGCCGTGGCGGTTGAAGACGCGAACTTCGACGATGGTGCCGTAGGTGCCGGGCGGCATGCGCATGGAGGTATCGCGCACGTCGGAGGCCTTTTCGCCGAAGATGGCGCGCAGAAGCTTTTCTTCCGGCGTCATCGGGCTTTCGCCCTTCGGGGTGATCTTGCCGACGAGGATATCACCCGGCTGAACTTCGGCGCCGATATAGACGATGCCGGCTTCGTCGAGGTTCTTCAGCGCTTCTTCCGAAACATTCGGAATATCGCGGGTGATTTCCTCAGGACCAAGCTTGGTGTCGCGCGCCATCACTTCGAATTCCTCGATGTGGATGGAGGTGAACACGTCGTCGGCAACGATACGCTCGGAGAGCAGGATCGAGTCTTCGTAGTTGTAGCCGTTCCAGGGCATGAACGCGACGAGCGCGTTGCGGCCGAGCGCCAGGTCGCCGAGATCGGTCGACGGGCCGTCGGCGAGGATGTCGCCGCGGTTGACCTCGTCACCGACGGTGACCAGCGGGCGCTGGTTGACGCAGGTGTTCTGGTTCGAACGCTGGAACTTCTGCAGGCGGTAGATATCGACGCCGGACTTGCCGGCTTCGAGGTCTTCCGTGGCGCGGATAACGATACGCGTCGCGTCGACCTGATCGACCACACCGCCGCGGCGGGCGCCGATGGCGGCGCCAGAGTCACGGGCAACGACCGGCTCCATGCCAGTCCCGACGAACGGAGCTTCGGCACGCAGCAGCGGCACTGCCTGACGCTGCATGTTCGAGCCCATGAGCGCGCGGTTGGCGTCGTCGTTTTCCAGGAACGGGATGAGCGCGGCTGCGACCGAAACAACCTGCTTCGGCGAGACGTCCATCAGGTTCATGCTGTCGCGCGGGGCGAGCATGACTTCGCCGGCATGACGGCAGACGACGAATTCGTCGACGAAGGAACCGTCAGCGTTCATCTCGGCGTTGGCCTGGGCGACGTAATACTTCGCCTCTTCCATGGCGGAGAGGTAGAGCACGTCGCTCGTCACCTTGCCGTCGACGATGCGGCGGTACGGGCTTTCGATGAAGCCGTACTTGTTGACGCGGGCAAAGGTCGCAAGCGAGTTGATGAGACCGATGTTCGGGCCTTCCGGCGTTTCGATTGGGCAGATGCGGCCATAGTGGGTCGGATGCACGTCGCGGACTTCGAAGCCTGCGCGCTCACGGGTCAGACCGCCCGGGCCAAGAGCCGAAAGGCGGCGCTTGTGGGTGATTTCCGAGAGCGGGTTGACCTGGTCCATGAACTGCGAGAGCTGCGAGGAACCGAAGAATTCGCGCACGGCAGCAGCTGCCGGCTTGGCGTTGATCAGATCCTGCGGCATGACCGTATCGATCTCGATCGAGGACATACGTTCCTTGATCGCGCGCTCCATGCGCAAAAGGCCGAGACGGTACTGGTTTTCCATCAGCTCGCCGACCGAACGGACACGACGGTTGCCGAGGTTGTCGATGTCGTCGATCTCGCCCTTGCCGTCGCGCAGTTCGACCAGCATCCTGACCACGGCCAGGATGTCGTCCTTGCGCAGGATGCGGACGGTGTCTTCGACGGTTAGGTCGAGGCGCATGTTCATCTTGACGCGGCCGACTGCGGAGAGGTCGTAACGCTCCGCATCGAAGAACAGCGAGTTGAACATGGCTTCGGCCGATTCCATGGTCGGCGGCTCACCCGGACGCATGACGCGGTAGATGTCGAACAGAGCGTCCTGACGGTTCTCGTTCTTGTCGGCTGTCAGGGTGTTGCGGATATAGGCGCCGACATTGATGTGGTCGATGCCGAGAACCGGGATCTCGTCAAAGCCGTTCGCCAGGATGATGCCAAGCGTCTTCTCGTCGATTTCGTCGCCGGCCTCGAGGTAGATCTCACCCGTCGAGTAGTTGACGATGTCGCCGGCAAGGTAGTTACCATAAAGATCGTCGTCGGCAGCCTTGAGGGCCTTCAGACCCTTGTCGGACAGCGTGCGCAGCAGGCGCGGGGTCAGCTTCTTGCCGGCTTCCACGACGACTTCGCCGGTATCGGCGTCGACCATCTCGGTGATCGCCTTGGCACCCTTCAGCGTTTCCGGCTTGAAGGGAATGCGCCAGCCTTCGCCGTCGCGCTTGTAGAGCGACTTCGTGTAGAAGGTGTCGAGAATTTCTTCGCCGTCCATGCCGAGCGCCATCAGCAGCGACGTCACGGGGATCTTGCGGCGGCGGTCGATACGGGCGTAGACGATGTCCTTGGCGTCGAATTCGATATCGAGCCAGGAACCGCGATAAGGGATGACGCGCGCAGCAAAGAGCAGCTTGCCGGAAGAATGGCTCTTGCCCTTGTCATGGTCGAAGAAGACGCCCGGCGAACGGTGCATCTGGGAAACGATCACGCGCTCGGTGCCGTTGACGATAAACGTGCCGTTGTTGGTCATGAGCGGCATGTCGCCCATGTAAACGGACTGCTCCTTGATGTCCTTGATCGACTTCGCGCCGGTATCCTCGTCGATATCGAACACGATGAGGCGCAGCGTCACCTTCAGTGGCGCTGCATAGGTCAGGTCGCGCTGACGGCATTCGTCAACGTCGAACTTCGGCGGTTCGAACTCGTAGGACACGAATTCCAGCATGGATGCGCCGGAGAAATCGGTGATCGGGAAAACCGATTTGAAAACGGCCTGAAGACCCTCGTCGGGTCGGCCGCCCTTCGGCTCTTCAACCATCAGAAACTGGTCGTAGGACGCCTTCTGAACCTCGATGAGGTTCGGCATTTCTGCGACTTCGGGGATCTTACCAAAAAACTTGCGTACGCGCCTGCGACCGTTGAACGAAAGGGTCTGAGCCATCGTCGCTCCTTCAAAATCTTGCACCCGGGCCTGCAACGGACGGGAACCGATGGCCAGTCGATCCCGTCAATCAATGAGTAGTTCAATCTCGTCCGACCCCAGAAAACGCTCAGCTCGGATTGCTGTGCTGCCCTCGGTGCGAGACCATCCTTTTGAAGAACCCATTACCCAAAAGCCGTTTCGACGCGGCTTTTGGGTAATTCGTTCAGAAAAACGGCAAATGGGAGGCAGTAGAGATACTGCCTCCCAAAAGCAGTTCAAGATTACTTGACGTCGGCCTTGGCGCCAGCGTCTTCAAGCTTCTTCTTGATGTCAGCGGCTTCAGCCTTGTTGACGCCTTCCTTGACAGCCTTCGGAGCGGCTTCAACGAGATCCTTGGCTTCCTTGAGACCGAGACCAGTGATGGCGCGGACTTCCTTGATGACGTTGATCTTGTTGGCACCAGCTTCGACGAGGATGACGTCGAATTCGGTCTTTTCTTCTTCAACGACAGCAGCAGCAGCACCGCCGGCAGCGGCAGCAACAGCTACCGGAGCAGCAGCGGAAACGCCCCACTTTTCTTCGAGAAGCTTCGACAGTTCTGCAGCTTCCAGAACGGTCAGCGAGGAGAGGTCGTCAACGATCTTTGCGAGATCAGCCATTTTACTAGTTCCTTTTGTTCGGTTCGAACCGGTTGATTATAAACAGCGAAAAACCGCCTTACGCGGCTTCGTCCTTCTTGGCGTAGGCCGCAAACACGCGTGCAAGCTGGCTTGCCGGTGCTGCAACAACCCCAGCGATGCGGGTAGCCGGTGTCTGGATCATGCCCAGCAGCTTCGCACGCAGCTCATCGAGCGAAGGCAGGGTCGCAAGCGACTTGACTGCATCGGCGTTGAGCGTGGTTGTTCCCATGGCGCCGCCCAGAACAATGATCTTGTCATTGGTCTTGGCGAAATCCATGACGACCTTCGGAGCGGTAATCGGATCGGTGCTGTATGCAATCAGCGTCTGACCCTTGAAGAGATTGGACATCCCTTCCGCTTCCGTACCCTGAAGGGCAATCTTGGCCAGGCGGTTCTTCGCGACTTTGACGGTGCCGCCAGCTGCGCGCATCTTCGAACGAAAATCGTTCATCTGCGCGACTGTGGCACCAGCATAGTGGGCCACGACAACTGAGCCCGAAGCCTTGAAGACTTCGTTCAGTTCCGTGACGAATTCGCGTTTTTCCGCTCTTTCCACTGCCTATCTCCAGTTGGCAGGACCGAAAATGGGCCCGCCGGTTGCCTTTTGCCTCCTGGGATCATGCGAGATCCCAAGCGACGCTTGAGGATCCTGTCCCCCCGCGCTCTCGCGCCAATCAAGGCTAAAGAGGCACAAGGCATCCAAGGCTCGAACCGAGTTCCTAGAAGCGAACTTCTTGCAATTCGGGTCTTACCCGTCTCATGCAGGCACAGTGATTAAGGGAAAACCACCTGCAATCTCGGACAGGATTCCGGATTTCTCCGGAATATTCCGGCCCCTTGCGAGGCCGGAAATTCAGTCGCCGGACTTAAAGCCCGGCCATAAACTTACGCAGCCGGAGCACCGGTGACCGAGCCGGGCTCGATCTTGACGCCCGGGCCCATGGTCGAGGAAATCGCCACGCGCTTGACGTAGTTGCCCTTGGCGCCAGCCGGCTTCGCCTTGATGACGGCGTCAGCAAAGGCGCGGATGTTTTCTTCCAGAGCCTTGGCGTCGAACGAGGCCTTGCCGATACCGGCATGGACGATGCCGGCCTTCTCGACGCGGAACTCGACAGCGCCGCCCTTGGAAGCCTTGACGGCGCCGGCGACATCCATGGTGACGGTGCCGACCTTCGGGTTCGGCATCATGCCGCGCGGACCGAGAACCTTACCGAGACGGCCGACGAGCGGCATCATGTCGGGGGTGGCGATGCAGCGATCGAATTCGATCTTGCCGCCCTGGACGATTTCGACGAGGTCTTCGGCGCCGACGATATCGGCACCTGCGGCCTTGGCTTCGTCAGCCTTGGCGCCACGAGCGAAGACGGCGACGCGAACCGTGCGGCCCGTGCCGTTCGGCAGGTTGACGACGCCGCGAACCATCTGGTCCGCATGGCGTGGGTCGACGCCGAGGTTCATCGAGACTTCGATGGTTTCGTCGAACTTGGCGACAGCCCGTTCCTTGACCATGCCAATGGCCAGGGTCAGAGCGTAGAGCTTGGTGGGATCAACACCTTCGTTGATCTTCTGCGTGCGCTTACCAGCCATGATCTTAACCCACCACTTCCAGGCCCATGGCGCGGGCAGAGCCCTCGATCATCGCCATTGCACCTTCGATATCCGCTGCGTTCAGATCCTTCATCTTGGCTTCTGCGATCGACTTGATCTGAGCCTTGGTGAGGGAGCCGGCCTTGGCGCCCTTGCCGGGCGTCTTGGAACCGGACGTGATCTTCGCTTCCTTCTTCAGCCAGTAGCTGACCGGGGGCTGCTTCATCGCGAAGGTGAAGGACTTGTCCTGGTAATAGGTGATGACGACCGGAATCGGCATGCCCTTTTCCATTTCCTGCGTGGCGGCATTGAACGCCTTGCAGAATTCCATGATGTTAATGCCACGCTGACCAAGCGCCGGGCCAATCGGCGGGGACGGATTTGCCGATCCTGCCTTGACCTGAAGCTTGAGCTGGCCTGCAACTTTCTTAGCCATATCTCTCTGCCTTTCATGAACGGCCGGTTGCCCGGCCCGTGATGCCGGATCTCTCCGGCGGCTGCGGTTGCGTGGTGCGGATCCTTAGGGTCCGGCTAAGACCCCTCACCTTCCACGCGGGTGCGGACGACGTCCGCAGGAAACAGGCCGCAAGGGCCAGCTTCCAGTTTCTGCAATCAGACCTTCTCGACCTGAGCGTATTCCAGCTCGACCGGCGTTGCGCGGCCGAAGATCGACACTTCCACCTTCAGGCGCGAACGTTCTTCGTCCACATCCTGAACCGTGCCGTTGAACGAAGCGAACGGGCCGTCGGAAACGCGGACCTGCTCGCCGATCTCGAAGGTAATGGAGGCCTTCGGCCGCTCGACACCTTCCTGGACCTGACCGAGAATGCGCTCGGCTTCATAATCCGGAATCGGAACGGGCTTATTGTCGGAGCCGAGGAAACCTGTGACCTTCGGCGTATTCTTGATCAGGTGGTAGGCTTCGTCCGTCAGATTGGCACGAACCATGACATAGCCCGGGAAAAACTTGCGCTCGGAATCGACCTTGCGGCCGCGACGCACTTCCACCACCTTTTCAGTCGGCACGAGGATCTTCTCGAACAGGTGCTCAAGCCCCTTCTGGCGAGCCTTGTTCTCGATGTCTTCAGCCACCTTCTTTTCAAAATTTGAATATGCGTGGACGATGTACCAACGTGCCGCCATTTTCATCTCCACCCGTATCAGTTGCCGGTATTCAGCACGAAGCTCAGAGCCCAGCCGATCAGCTGGTCAGCGGCAAAGAAAAACAGCGCGGCGAAAACCACCATCACCAGCACCATGACCGTCGAGATCATGGTCTCGCGGCGCGACGGCCATGTAACTTTCGACGTCTCGGAGCGAACCTGCTGCAGAAACGCAAACGGATTGGATTTGGATGCCATCGACTGCCCACGCAATTACGGCGCGTAAAGCTGAAACTATCAGCCCCACGCACCGCGTGTCTGTTGAACCCTAAATAAACACCGATTTCCGAATACACAAGGGGGAAACCGAAGTTTAACGAAATTACTTACCACCAATCAATCCCCGACCGGAAATGCCGCGAGCATGTCCGCGCTGTCCCGCATCCAGGAAATGGCAGGGGCAGTAGGGCTCGAACCTACGACCTGCGGTTTTGGAGACCGCCGCTCTACCAACTGAGCTATACCCCTTCATACCGATCATTCAGCGCCAGGGCCAAGGCCCGCAAATCGCTGCTGAAAAGCATGGCGCTCCCTTTAAGACGACGACACGGGATTGGCAAGCACGATTTTCGATTTTCAAAACCAATCTCCTGATATGCGAACGATCGGCCTTTCAATCGCGGAACCAAGGTCCGTTCAGACCTTCACATATTTCCGCCAATCGTGCTCTTCCTTAAAACCCAGCACCTCGCGGATCTTGCGGTTGGAGAGCAGTCCCTCATATTCGCCGATCTCGCGGGTGAAAGGCACGTTCGGAAAGAATCGCTTGGCAAGCTCTTTCGATGGCGTATTCGCCGAGACCGTGTCGTTGGCGGCGTTGAAGACCTGGTGGCCGAGGCCGTCCTTCTCGATGCAGAGATGGCAGATCTGCCCGAGGTCGCGGGCGTCGATATAGCTCCAGGCGATTCGCTTGCGCATCTCGGGATTGGCGAAAAAGGTCGGGAACTTCTCGTATTCGTCAGGCTCGATGACATTGCCGATGCGCAGCGCATAGATGTCGAAGCCCGAACGTTCGGCAAAGGCGCGCGCCGTCTTTTCGTTGACCACCTTGGAAAGGCCGTAGGAATCCATCGGATTGACGTCGTAATCCTCCTCCAGCGGGAACTGGTGGAAATCGCGATGGCCTTCGGCGAAGCAGACGCCGTAGGTCGTCTCGCTCGATGCGACGATGATCTTCCGGATGCCGAGCTTCACCGCCGCCTCGATGACATTATAGGTGCCCATCGTGTTGATGCGGAAGGTTTCGTTGTCGGGCTTGATCAGGATGCGCGGGATGGCGGCGAAATGCACGACGGCGTCGAAGGGCTGAACGCCCCTGCCCGCATCGAGATCGGGAAAATCGCGATGCATCGAGAGCGCGTTGAACACCTGACCGCTATCGGTGATGTCGGCGATGAGATTGGTGACGCCGGGGCTATCCAGCGGCACGAGATCAAGGTTGTGAACCTCGTAGCCGGCATTGACGAGCCATGGCACAGCATGGCGACCTGCCTTGCCTGAACCGCCGGTGAACAGAATACGTCTCTTCATGGAATATCCTCCGCGTCATGAAATCGGAGGCATAGATAGACGCTTCCGCGCGAAGAGCAAGCGAGCGTCCTGCAAGGGTTCACCCCCGCGCCGCCAGGAGCATCCTATCCGGGAGCACCTGGCCGATCATTTCCGATCATCGCAGAACCCTGCGATGTTCGGCAAAGGTCGTCACTTGACGACACTTACCTCGCCAATCTGCACGACGGCAGACTGAACAACTTCTTGCGGTATTGCAGCGATGAAAAACATCGTGAAAACATACATCGCGAATATCGTCGCAGCGAATGTGGCCTTTGGAATCATCCGGGCTCTCCTCTTTGCAAGAAGGAGTCTGGACTACAATGGTCCAATCACAAACCGGTTTCTGAACGTGAGATGAACAAAATACTGTGACAGGCCAATTTAACGATATTTTTACAACACCTGTTAAACCTACAGGAAGCCATCAAAATGAAAAACCCCGCTGTTTCCAGCGGGGTCTTCATAATTGCGGATAACTCGAAAGTTACTCGACGATCGACGCGACGATGCCGGCGCCGACGGTGCGGCCGCCTTCGCGGATCGCGAAGCGCAGCTTTTCTTCCATCGCGATCGGAACGATCAGCTCGACCGATACCGTGACGTTGTCGCCCGGCATGACCATCTCCGTACCTTCCGGCAGCGTCACAATGCCCGTCACGTCGGTCGTGCGGAAGTAGAACTGCGGACGGTAGTTGGTGAAGAACGGCGTATGACGGCCACCCTCTTCCTTCGTCAGGATGTAGGCTTCAGCCATGAACTTCTTGTGCGGCTTGACCGAACCCGGCTTGCACAGAATCTGGCCACGCTCGACGCCATCACGGGTAACGCCGCGGATCAGCGCGCCGATGTTGTCGCCAGCCTGGCCCTGATCGAGCAGCTTGCGGAACATTTCAACGCCGGTCACCGTCGTCTTCGTCGTCGGGCGGATGCCGACGATCTCGACTTCTTCGCCAACCTTGACAATGCCACGCTCGACGCGGCCGGTCACAACCGTGCCGCGGCCAGAGATCGAGAACACGTCTTCGATCGGCAGCAAGAACGGCAGGTTGATCGGACGCTCAGGCGTCGGGATGTAGGCGTCGACAGCGGCCATCAGTTCGCGGATCGAATCCTCGCCGATCTTCTTGTCCGAATCTTCGAGAGCAGCAAGTGCTGAACCCTTGACGATCGGGATATCGTCGCCCGGGAAGTCGTAGGACGACAGCAGTTCGCGCACTTCGAGCTCGACCAGTTCGAGAAGCTCGGCGTCGTCAACCTGGTCAACCTTGTTCAGGAACACCACGATTGCCGGAACGCCAACCTGGCGGGCCAGCAGGATGTGTTCGCGCGTCTGCGGCATCGGGCCGTCAGCAGCCGAGCACACCAGGATCGCGCCGTCCATCTGGGCAGCACCGGTGATCATGTTCTTGACGTAGTCGGCGTGGCCGGGGCAGTCGACGTGGGCGTAGTGGCGGGCCGGCGTCTCGTACTCAACGTGGGCCGTCGAAATCGTGATGCCACGCGCCTTTTCTTCCGGAGCCGCGTCGATCTGGTCGTACGCCTTGTACTCACCGAAGTACTTCGTGATCGCTGCCGTCAGAGACGTCTTACCGTGGTCAACGTGGCCAATCGTGCCAATGTTGACGTGCGGCTTGTTGCGCTCAAACTTACTCTTTCCCATTTGAATGCTTCCTGTGAACGAAAATGGTGGCCCCGGCGAACCGGTTTAGTGCCGCCGTTTAAGGCTTTCGGCGACATTGCGCAAGACTTAATTGCAGACGCCAAACTTGGCCTGACAGCGCATATGGGAGACAATTCGCCGCCTGCAAGGCGATTCGCCAAAGCCCCCTCGAAAATCGCTGAAATCTTAGAGAAAATCGCATTGACCGCCGGAGACCCACCATAGACGTTCGGCGTCGAGCGCCCTTCCCTGCCAGCCGATAACCGCAATCATCAGCTTCTCAGGCGGCGCCGGAGACATCTAGGGACGACCGCTGCAGCGGTCATATGAAGTAGCGTAACGGAAACTGGAGCGGGTAGCGGGAATCGAACCCGCGTATTCAGCTTGGAAGGCTGCTGCTCTACCATTGAGCTATACCCGCGGGGTGGTCCGATCCGATGACGAATGGTGGAGAGAGTTGGATTTGAACCAACGTAGGCTGAGCCAACGGATTTACAGTCCGTCCCCTTTAACCACTCGGGCATCTCTCCAGTTTCGTCCGGATCGCAAGACCAAGTTCGTCAGACTTCGAAGCGTTGCTGCCCGTCGTCTGCGCCGCGTATATGACCGGAGCATTTCAGTCTGTCAACACGATGACAACGGAAAAAACACGAAAAATTTCATTCGCCACCGAAAGCCGGCATATGAAAGAAAGCCTATGCGGCAGCGAGCGCCATGGCTATAAAGCTGCATGAGCAAAGACAACAAATCCGGCGGCAAGACCGCGACAGACCCATCCGCCAAGGATACGCATTACGCCACTCTGCGGCGCGCCCACCGCGACGCCAAGCGCGAACGCGGCGAGATTCCGACACCTCAGCCGCAGAAGCGCAAGCGCGGCGGCGAGGACTGGAAGCCGCCAACGCTAGCGCCCGACCAAGTGCATCTCTATGGCCTGCATACGGTGCGTGCAGCGCTCGACAATCCCGAGCGCAAGAAGATCAAGCTGTTCGTGACGCAGAATGCACTGGCGCGCCTCGAAGTCGACGTCGAGGCGCTCGGCATTCCCTTCGAGATCGTCTCGCCGCAGGAGATCGACAAGGTGCTCGGCCCCGAGGCGATCCATCAGGGCGTGATGCTGGAAACACGGCCGCTTCCGGTGCGCCGGCTCGAAGCGCTGAAGGAAAGCCCTCTCCTGCTCGTCCTCGATCAGGTGACCGATCCGCACAATGTCGGCGCGATCATGCGCTCGGCCGTCGCCTTCAATGCGGGAGCGGTCATCACCACCCAGAGGCATAGCCCGACCGAATCGGGCGTGCTCGCCAAGTCCGCCTCCGGCGCGCTGGAACTGATACCTTATATACAGGTCACCAATCTCGCCGATGCGCTCGGTGAATTGCACAAGCTCGGTTTCTCCACCATCGGCCTCGATTCGGAAGCGCCGGCGCCACTCGAAGGCACCTTCTCGGGCCAGAAAGTGGCGCTCGTGCTCGGCTCCGAGGGCAAGGGACTGCGGCAGAAGACGCGGGAAACCGTCAACGCACTTGCCCGTCTCGACATGCCGGGCTCGATCAAATCGCTCAACGTCTCGAATGCAGCGGCAATCGCGCTTTATGCGGCGCGGATCCACCTGAAGGCATAGGCTGGCCCGCAGGCAGTCATTCAAAGTGCTACAACGTCCTTTGCGCGTCTGAAAAGGCGCGTGACGCTGTCGTCGCGGCAATAGGGGAATTGTCATGATCCGTTTTATTCCCACGCTCGCGGCTCTGGAAGGCGGCAGGCCGCTTTCGCTCGTCCGCCGCTACCGCAGTCCGGCTCCGATGCCAGAAAAATCCACTTTTGCCTTGGAATGACACCCCGGAGCACTATGATCGGCCAATGATTGGTCACAGCGACCCACTCAGAAGCAAGAAGGAACGAACCCTATCATGGCCATTCGACCGCTGATTTTCGGTATCCTCTTCATCGCGGTCTTCGTCGTGATTATCCTCAGCATCATCTGGGTGGACACGTCGCACCCCGTCCACCAGCCCGATCCACTGTCACCGATAGTGCCCGGCCCCGCGACGCCGGGACCGGTGCAATAATTCTGGCAGGAACGCGGACGGAGATCAGGATCGAGGCGAGCGTCAACGAGCCGGTCACTCATTAAAGTAACGGCCCGGATGATCCGGGCCGTATCGTCAGCTGCGGTAGAGCCAGAACGGCATGCCGCGATCGCGATCGCGCCACTCGCGGCGCTCCTGCCAACGCTCGGCACGCCACCGCCGCCAATGACGGCGATCATCGCGCCAGTCGGACCGGCGCCAATCGCGCTCATGGCGCCAACCACGATCGTCACGGTCGCGATCACGTCGCCAGCCATCACGAATTTGAACGATATCGCCCTCAGTCGACACCGCCGGCCGCTCGGCCGGCATGGCGGCCGCCGTTGCGACGGACGCGAAAGCCGCACCGACGGAAATGGTTGCGGCAAGAAAGAGATGTGCGAGCTTCATGGCTGTTTCCTCATTGATGATGAGGCGAAGATAGGCGGGCGCGGCTGAATTGGCGCTGAAGCAGCCCTTCACGCGCGGTTCATCAACCGATGTAAACCTTCTGAAAAGTCTGCCGGTGCGATTGAGCCAAACAGCATCGAACCCCAGACTATGGGGTAGCAGACTCGTGGGGAAAAGATGGTGCCGGATCATTCTGGAACCAGTCCGCCTTCGTTCCTGACGGAACTACGACGCGACAGCCTCCGCTTAGCTGCTCTCTTCGGCTCGCCGAGCCGAAGCTCACAGAGCGTAGGCTGGTGCCCCCGCCAGGGTTCGAACCCGGGACCCCCTGATTACAAATCAGGTGCTCTACCAACTGAGCTACAAGGGCGCTAGTTGCCCCAACTAGCAGATTCTATAATTCTGTAAAGGGAAAATCCGTGTCTGCGCGGACAGCTCGGCTGCAGCTCAAAACGCTTCGCGATAGAAAACGTCCTTGTCGCGCAAGGCCTTTATCCTTTAGCTAGGGCAGCATCATAAAGGGCATTGCATGGGCCGTTCATTTCAGACGCTTTCCTTTCTCGCCTCACCAACGACGGAGGCGCTTGCCGCGCGCGAAGAGTTGATTGGCATCTATGGTGACGTACCGGCTGACGAAGCCGACGTCATCGTCGCGCTCGGCGGCGACGGTTTCATGCTGCAGACGCTGCACAACACCATGAACTCCGGCAAGTTGGTTTACGGCATGAATCGCGGCTCGGTCGGCTTCCTGATGAACGATTATCGGACAGACCGGCTTCAAGAGCGAATCTGCGTCGCCGTCGAAAACGTCTTCCGGCCATTGCAGATGACAACGGCCAACGCCGACGGCACCAACTCGACGGCGCTCGCCATCAACGAAGTCTATCTTTTTCGCCAGTCCTATCAGGCCGCTAACCTGAGGGTCATGGTGGACGGGCGCGTCCGGCTGGAGGAACTGATCTGCGACGGGCTGATGGTCGCGACACCGGCCGGATCGACGGCTTATAATCTTTCCGCCCATGGGCCGATCCTGCCGCTCGAGGCGCCGCTGCTCGCCATGACGCCGGTCAGCGCTTTCAGGCCGCGGCGCTGGAGGGGCGCTCTGCTGCCGAACAAGGTGACCGTCGATATCGACATTCTCGAGCCGGAGAAGCGGCCGGTCAACGCGGTGGCCGACAATACCGAGGTCAAGTCGGTGCTGCATATCCGCATCGCCCAGTCGGAGCATGTCACGGCGCGCATTCTTTCTGATCCCGACCGCTCCTGGTCCGACCGTATTCTCGCCGAGCAGTTCAAGGATTGAGACGATGGCAATGCGACGGATATTGATGACCAGCCTCCTGCTTGCGGGATGGAGCGCCACGGCGGAGGCCGCGCCGGCGCAGGATGCCCTCCTGCCGGCACCGGTGATTTTCGCGACCAGCACCGGCTATTGGGAGGACGACGGCAACGCACCGGCGGTCGAGCGAGCACCGACGGGCGCCGAGAGCGTTGCTAACCCCGAAGGAGAAGGGACGCAGCGCCACGGCTACTACAAGCTCTTTGCCGTGCGCCAGCCGGACAGGACTTCGAAGGTCTATCTGCAGCAGATTGCCCAGACCGAGGCCGGCCCGGCGATCGCCTCGACCATCGAGCTGCAGGAGTTCGCCGAACTGAAGCCTTACGTGACCGATATCCGCCCCGAGAATTCGAACGGCATCATCAAGCAGCCGGGGCTCTTCGCCACGGTCTATCTGAAGACAGACCCTGCCGCGGAGCCGGATGGCTGGACCGTGCTGATCGACGAATTCGGCGACATCACCGTCGAGAAGGCGACGAATTGACGGCTGGGACGTGTTCAGAGGGCATCCAAGAGATGAAACTGGGCTTTCGCGACGGCGTCCTCTACGACGAGAGAAGGTCGAACTGGGACGCCGCCGGCCCCAGACCCATCAGTTGGTCCCTTTGGTACCCCGCAGCCGACGACGCGCAAAGCGACATCCCGGAACGAAGCTGGTTCCAGAGGGCGGCCGTCGCCCGCGACGCACCCATCCGGCCGGAGGCCAGGCCCTATCCCCTCGTCCTGTTGTCGCATGGCACCGGCGGATCCGCGGCCGGACTGGAGTGGCTGGCGCGACGCTTGGTCGATCGCGGATTTGCCGCGCTCGGCGTCAGCCATCACGGCAATACCGGCATCGAGCCCTATCGCGCTGAAGGCTTTGCCTGCCTTTGGGAGCGGGCGCCGGATCTAAGCTACATGCTCGACCATTGCGATGCGTGGCTCAGCGATCTCTCAGGCCATATCGATACGAACAACGTCTTCGCAGCCGGATTTTCGGCCGGAGCCTATAGTGTGATGCTGCTGCTTGGCGCTGTCGCCCAGTTCTCGCAGTTCGAACCGTCCAGGATGAAGCCGGGTGGCGCGCGCGGACCGAGGGAATTTCCCGACCTTGCCGATCATATCCCGGCATTGCTGCGCACCAGCGATGTGTTTCGCGATTCGTGGTCCCGGATGTCGGAGTCTTACCGAGACGACAGAATCAAGGCCGCACTCATCTGCGCGCCGGGCCGGTCCGTTCTCGGCTTCAGCGAGGAAAGCCTGAAAGCCGTCGATGCGCCTGCCCTTATCCTGGTAGGTGATGCCGACCGGGCGGCACCGGCCGAAGAATGTTCGTCGTGGCTGCATGCGCGGCTGCGGCGCGGCGCTCTTAAAATCTTCGGCGGCGGCCTTGGGCACTATGTTTTCGTGCCAGAGGGCACAGCGCTCGGCCTTGCCTTTGCGGCGGAACTCTTTACCGATCCCCCGGGCATCGAACGCGCAGCCATTCATGACGAGATTGCCCATCTGTCGGCAGCGCTGTTTCACGACAGCGCCATCAAGGTAATAGTCTGAGCAAAACAAAAGCCCCGTCTCCGGGGCCTTCGCGTCTCGATCCTGCTGCTACCGTGGCATCAGTCGACATCCTCGACGACCGCGTCGGCGGCGCCGCTGATGCGGTGAGCGAGTGCTGCTTCCATGAACTCGTTCAGGTCGCCGTCGAGAACGTCATCCGGCGCGCTGCTGGCGACGCCGGTGCGCAGGTCTTTGACCATCTGATAGGGCTGCAACACATAGGAGCGAATCTGGTGGCCCCAGCCGATCTCCGTCTTGGAAGCGGCTTCGGCGCTGGCGGCGTCCTCGCGCTTCTTCAGTTCGGCTTCATACATGCGGGCACGCAGCATGTCCCAGGCCTTGGCGCGGTTCTTGTGCTGCGAGCGCTCCTGCTGGCACTGCACGACGATGCCCGTCGGGATATGCGTGATGCGTACGGCCGAGTCGGTGGTGTTGACGTGCTGGCCGCCAGCACCCGACGAACGATAGGTATCGATGCGGCAGTCGCTTTCGTTGATCTCGATCTGGATCGAGTCGTCGACAACCGGATAGACCCAGATCGACGAGAAGGAGGTGTGGCGACGCGCATTGCTGTCGTAGGGCGAGATGCGCACCAGTCGGTGCACGCCCGATTCCGTCTTCAGCCAGCCATAGGCATTGTGGCCCTTGACGAGCAGGGTCGCGGACTTGATGCCCGCCTCTTCGCCGTCATGGACTTCGAGAAGCTCGACCTTGAAGCGCTGGCGTTCGGCCCAGCGGGTGTACATGCGCAAAAGCATGTTCGCCCAGTCCTGGCTTTCGGTGCCGCCGGCGCCCGAATGGACTTCGAGATAGGTGTCGTTGCCATCGGCTTCGCCAGAGAGCATGGCTTCCACCTGGCGGCGCCCGGCCTCGGCCTTCAAGGCCTTCAGCGCGTCTTCGGCTTCCTTGACGACGCTCTGGTCGCCCTCTTCCTCGCCAAGCTCGATCAGCTCGATATTGTCGTTCAGCTGCTGCTCGAGCTGCTTGACGCCGTTGATGCCGTCATCGAGTTGCTGGCGTTCGCGCATCAGCTTCTGCGCTTCGGAAGCGTCGTTCCAGAGGTTCGGATCCTCTGCCTTGTTGTTCAACCAGTCCAGCCGTCTTATCGCCTGGTCCCAGTCAAAGATGCCTCCTCAGCAGGGTGATAGCCTGCTTGGTTTCATCGACCACGTTTTCGATTTCCGCTCGCATTTTCCTGCTTCTCTGTCTCGGTCTTCTTCAGGTGCTGGTGAGATAGCGCATTTCCGTTTTTCTCTGAGCCACGGAGATGCTCTATCTTTTTGGTTTCGCGCAATTCCTGGGAAAGTCGCTTTGCGCTTTTCCCGGCAAAACCGCTATGCACTTTTGCTGGAATTGCTCTAGAGACGCCCACCGCGGATGTAAAGGGCCGCGGCGGCATACAAAATTCAGGTCTCGTCAGAACAGGCCGGGCGTGCCGGTCTGGACGGCCTGGTTCGCCTGCGGCGAGGTCTTCAGGATTTCCTCCGGCGCCATGGTGCTGTCCATGCCGATGACGGAGAAGCTGTCGGCCGGGCCGGTGCCGGGCTTGAAGGCCTCGACGATGGTGTTCGGATCGCCTTCGCCAGCCGCCATGCCGGTCTTGCGGTCGATCGGGATTAGGTTCATGCCTGATGGAATGACGAATTTCGATTCCGGCGTATCCTTGACGACCGCCTGCATGAATTCGTTGAAGATCGGGGCGGAGAGACCGCCGCCGGTCCCGCCGCGGCCGAGCGGGCCCGGCGTATCGAAGCCCATATAGAGGCCTGCGACCAAATCCGGCGTGAAGCCGACGAACCAGGCATCCTTCTCGTCGTTGGTGGTGCCGGTCTTTCCGGCGACGTCGCGACCGCCGAGATCGATCTTGCCGGCAGCGGTGCCGCGCTGGATGACGCCCTGCATCATCGAGGTGATCTGGTACGCCGTCATCGGATCGAGAACGGTTTCGCGATTGTCGACGACATTCGGCTCTTCCTGGTTCTGCCAGTCGCCGGCATTGCAGCCCTCGCACAAACGCTCCTCATGCTTGAAGATCGTCTTGCCGTAGCGGTCCTGGATGCGGTCGATCAATGTCGGCTTGATCTGCTTGCCGCCATTGGCGATGACCGAATAGGCCGAGACCATGCGCAATACCGTCGTGTCGCCGGCGCCGAGCGACATGGAGAGAACCGGCAGCATGTGATCGTAGATGCCGAAGCGCTCGGCATATTCGGCGACGATGTTCATGCCGAGATCGTTGGCGAGGCGCACCGTCATCAGATTGCGCGAATGCTCGATGCCCGAACGCAGCGTCGACGGGCCGCTGGATTCGCCGCCGTAGTTCTCCGGCCTCCAGACTTGGCCGCCCGAGACGATTTCGATCGGCGCGTCCATGATGACCGAAGCCGGCGTATAACCATTGTCCATCGCCGCCGCGTAGACGAAAGGCTTGAACGAGGAACCCGGCTGGCGCATCGCCTGGGTGGCGCGGTTGAATTCGGACTGGGCATAGGAGAAGCCGCCGACCATGGCGAGCACGCGGCCGGTCTTCGGATCCATGGCGACCAGGCCACCCTGCACCTTCGGCGGCTGCTGCAGGCGATAGGAGGTAGACGCGTCGTCACCGAGCTTTGCGACATAGACAACGTCACCGGGGGACACGGCGCCGACCGGTGATTTCGTGGTCTTGCGGGCGCCGTCGGCCGAACGGAAGGCCCACTGCATGTTCTTGGCGTCGATCGTGCCGCGCTGGCGATCGGCTGCAACCTTGCCGCTTCCATCCTTGGCCGGCTGCAGGCCGATGTCGACGGTCGAGTCGGATACGGCGAGCACGACGGCGAGCCGCCATTCCGGCACGTCGGACAGTGTGGGAATATCGGCAAGCGCCTTGCCCCAATCACCGCTCGCATCGATCTGCTTAATCGGGCCGTGGAAACCGCGGCGCTCATCATAGGTGACCAGACCGTCCTGCAGCGCCTTGCGGGCAGCGAGCTGCATCTGCGGATCGAGCGACGTGCGCACCGAAAGGCCGCCCTCATAGAGGACCTTTTCGCCGTACTGGTCGATCAGCTGACGGCGCACGGCTTCGGCGAAATAATCCGAAGCAAAGAGCGAAGGGCCGGTGGTGCGGGCGGTGACGCCGAGCGGCTGCTTCTTGGCTTCCTCGCCGTCAGGCTGGCTGACATAACCGTTCTCGACCATCCGGTCGATCACCCAGTTGCGACGCTCGAGTGCAGCTTCCGGATGGCGGAACGGATGATAATTGGCAGGACCCTTCGGCAGCGATGCCAGATAGGCGGCTTCGGCGACGGTCAGTTCGGTGACGGATTTGTTGAAATAGGTGAGTGCTGCGCCGGCGATGCCATAGGAATTCAGACCGAAGAAGATCTCGTTCAGGTAGAGTTCGAGGATCTTGTCCTTGCTGTAGGCCTGCTCGATACGGAAGGAGAGGATCGCTTCCTTGATCTTGCGGTCGATCGTCTGGTCCGAGCTCAAAAGGAAGTTCTTGGCCACCTGCTGGGTGATTGTGGAGGCGCCGACCGGGCGGCGGCCGGAACCGAAATTCTGCAGGTTGACGAGGATTGCGCGGCCGAGACCGGTCAGATCGACGCCCGGATGATTGTAGAAGTTCTTGTCTTCTGCCGACAGGAAAGCCGCCTTCACACGGTCGGGAACCGCCTGGATCGGCAGGAAGAGACGCTTTTCCTTGGCATACTCGGCCATCAAAGCGCCGTTGCCGGCATGGACGCGGGTCGTCACCGGCGGCGCGTAGCTGTTCAGAACGGCATAGTCCGGAAGATCCTTCGCGACATTGGCGAGATAAATGGCAATACCCGCCGCCGCGACCAGAAACAGGACGCAGGCCATTCCGAAGAAATATCCAAAAAGTCTAACCATATTTCAGCTACCGGTCTTTTCGATCTTCAATCGGCGCAGACGCAACGATTGCAAAGATCAAGGCAATTTGCACGTTGCGCGGCTTACTCCATGAGCGCTACCGCCACAAGCCGATTCCGCGCCTCAGGCTGCGAAACATAAGCCGGAGTAACGGCGCGAATGTGAGCAAAATAGGGCTGTCTGCGCCGCATTCACCGCTACGGCGGCGTTTCATTAGAACTGTCACATCCAAGCAACGCCCGCTCCCGCCGCCAATCTGAGGTATCTTGCTCAGAATTTGATTCATGCGGCGCACTTAAATCTTTGTTTTTATGAATTTTTGTTTTTGCTGGCCGCGCCGCCGTGCCGCAACCGCTACAGATTTACGGTGGCCGTTAGCCGCCATTCGCCATGACGGCGGCGCGGTATCGCTTCACTGCGTCGGTCAAGAGACCGGCGATCTTGCCGCGCCAGGCCTCGTCGAGCAGCAGTTTCTCGTCCTCGGCATTCGAGAGGAACCCGATCTCGAGAAGGATCGACGGCACGTCAGGGGCCTGCAGCACGCGGAAGCCGGCATGACGGTGCGGATTGTTGATGGTGCCGACCTGATCCTTGAAAGAATTCAGCACACTCTCGGCCAGCGAGATGGAGAAAGCCTGGGTCTCGCGCCGCGTCAGATCGAGCAGGATGTCAGCGACCTCGGGCGGCTCGGCGACCGTCTCCTTGCCGGCGATCTGGTCGGAGAGGTTTTCGCGTTCGGCCAAGTCGGCGGCGAGCTTGTCGGATGCCTTGTCGGAGATCGTGTAGACAGTCGCGCCGCGGATATCCTTCTGTTTCAGCGTATCGGCATGCAGCGAAATGAAGAGGCCGGCATGGTTCTGGCGGGCGATCAGTACACGCTGCGAAAGCGACAGGAACTCGTCGTCCTCGCGCGTCAGGAAAGCCTTGATGCCCGGTTCCTTGTTCAGCCGTTCCGTGAAGGCCTTGGCGAAGGCGAGCGTCACCTGTTTTTCCTCGGTCTTGGTGTCGACGCCGATCGCGCCGGTGTCGATGCCGCCATGGCCGGCGTCGACGGCGATGACGAAATCGCCGGGAGCAGCCTTTTGCGGTGCCAGAATGGCGCTTGTCGTCTGAGCCGCCTCAGTCCGATCGCTCCAGGATTGCGTCTTCACCAGTTCGGCAAAGGCCTTCTTGTCGATCATCTCCGCATCGAGCACGAGGCGATGGCCGTTGCCCGTCTCATCGGCCTGCACCTTGGCAAGCGCCAGCTTCACCGGCCCTGCCGTCGTCAGCACGATGCGGGCGCTCTCTTCGTCCATCTTGCCGTAGCGGATATCCTTGAACAGGCCGCGGGCGGCAAGATCCTTCGCCGGAAACCCGAAGGCGGTCGCCGGCAAGTCAACGACGATGCGTTCCGGATTGGCGATATAGTGGACGGAGAAACGCGGCTCGCGATCGAAATCGATGACGATGCGAGTCCTTGCGTCGTCGCCGACGATGCGCGCGCCATAGGCAAGCAGCGGATCCCCGGCCTCGACAGAGCTGGCAGCGGCCGGCAGCAGACTAGCGACCAGAAGCGCCGCCAGAACCCGCCTTGCGAATGTCGATCGCGGCGCTGCGGATTTCGCCGCGATCCGAGCCCTCTTAAACAATAAACCGCCACACCCTATCTGTATTGCGATGGACCCGACGCGGCTGCGGCCAACGTCCTGTGACGAAACACCCGCTGCAGCCTGCCGAATCGCGATCACTTTATCCCAGCTTGTATGCGTTGCGAAATCCATCAATATTATGGCACATTTGGCTTTCCCCTTGCTATTGTGACACAGAAAACATACAACGAATTTCAGGGTAAAGTGTTGACGGGATAGAGTCGCCGCAAAGGCTGCCAGCCAGATCAGGACCTGGCGCCACACCGGTCATCGTCCGCCGTCTCATGCGCTTCATCCCTAGAACTCGATCCTGATTTTCCGGCTTATTGTCGGAATTCATTGGTGGATCAGCCACCACGCTCTCAGGGAGCAAACTCATCGGACCCGAACGGGTCTTCGTATTTGTCGATCACGCTTGGTTGTTGATGGTTTCGCAGCAGGTTTTATCTGAAGTGTACAGGCCCCGGACCGAAATGGTTCCGGCTGCGGTCTGGCTGCTGCCCTCCCCCTCGCATCAGGCGCGACTTTCATTATCCGGCGCGGCCACAGTGGACCGCATTCTTTCTGTCTCAACAGCAGTCGGGAATGCGCTCTCGCGGCCACGCCGAGGAGCACAGCTTTCATGGCAGACAAAATGCTTATCGATGCGTCTCACGAGGAAGAGACGCGCGTCGTTGTCGTTCGCGGGAACCGCATAGAAGAATTTGACTTCGAGTCCCAGCACAAGAAGCAGATCCGCGGCAACATCTATCTTGCAAAGGTAACGAGGGTCGAACCCTCGCTGCAGGCCGCCTTCGTCGATTATGGCGGCAACCGGCACGGCTTCCTGGCCTTCGCCGAAATCCATCCCGACTATTATCAGATACCGCTTGCCGACCGTCAGGCACTGCTTCGGGCCGAGGCCGAGGAGCATCGCCGCGACGAAGATGTCGAGCATGTCGAAACCGCACCGATGGTCGATCTTTCCAAACAGGATCAGCCGGATGTCGGCATCGTTCCGGCAGAGGCGCCGGAAACGGCTGCCGTAACGGAAGAGACCGCAGCGGTAGAGGCCGCGGCATCACCCGAGGCCACCGAGGAAGCGCCGGCCAAGAAGGCAAGGCCGCGCCGCAGCCGCAAGAAGGTCGTAGAACCGGTTGTCGAAACGACCGCGACCGAGGATGCTGTTCCCACAGACGTCGAAGCCGAAGGCGCTTCGAGCGTCGACAATGAGGATGACGGTTCGACCGGCGGCGCGATGGCTGCGATGGTGGAAACCGACTCGATTTCCGAGGACGTCGATACCAGCAAGCGTCGCCACGATGACGACGACGACGATGACGATCACGGCGAAGAGGAAGTCATCGAATCCGTCGGCGCCGAAGACGCGATGGAAGAAGTGCCGGACCGCGTGCAGCGCAAGCCGCGCAAGCAGTACCGCATTCAGGAAGTCATCAAGCGCCGCCAGATCCTGCTCGTGCAGGTCGCCAAGGAAGAGCGCGGCAACAAGGGTGCAGCCCTTACCACCTATCTCTCGCTCGCCGGCCGCTATTCGGTGCTGATGCCGAACACGGCGCGCGGCGGCGGCATTTCCCGCAAGATCACCAACCCTGCCGACCGCAAGCGCCTGAAGGAAATTGCGCGCCTGCTCGAGGTGCCGCAGGGCATGGGCGTCATCCTTCGCACCGCCGGTGCCAACCGCACCAAGGTCGAGGTCAAGCGCGACTTCGAATATCTGATGCGCCTCTGGGAGAATGTGCGCACGCTGACGCTGGCGTCCACAGCTCCCTGCCTCGTCTATGAGGAAGGCTCGCTGATCAAGCGTTCGATCCGCGACCTCTACAACAAGGATATCAGCGAAGTCATCGTTTCCGGCGAAGAAGGCTATCGTGAAGCGAAAGACTTCATGAAGATGCTGATGCCGAGCCATGCCAAGGTGGTTCAGCCCTACCGCGACATCCATCCGATCTTTTCGCGTTCCGGCATCGAGGCTCAGCTCGACCGCATGCTGCAGCCACAGGTGACGCTGAAGTCTGGCGGCTACCTGATCATGAATCAGACCGAAGCGCTGGTCTCGATCGACGTCAACTCCGGCCGCTCGACCCGCGAACATTCGATCGAGGACACCGCGCTGCAGACGAATCTCGAGGCTGCGGACGAAGTCGCCCGCCAGCTTCGCCTTCGCGACCTTGCCGGCCTGATCGTCATCGACTTCATCGACATGGAAGAGAAGCGCAACAACCGCGCTGTCGAGAAGAAGCTGAAGGAATGCCTGAAGAACGACCGCGCCCGCATCCAGGTCGGCCGGATCTCGCATTTCGGCCTGCTCGAAATGTCGCGCCAGCGCATCCGCGCTTCGGTTCTCGAATCGACCACGCAGGTCTGCTCGCATTGCGGCGGCAGCGGCCATGTGCGTTCGCAGTCCTCCGTCGCCCTGCATGTCCTGCGGGGCATCGAAGAATATCTGCTCAAGAACACCACGCACAACATCACCGTGCGCACCACGCCTGACATCGCGCTCTACCTGCTCAACCACAAGCGCCAGACGATCGTCGATTATGAGAGCCGCTTCGGCGTCGCGATCATCATCGATGCGGATGGCTCGGTCGGTGCGCAACATTTCGCGATCGATCGCGGCGAGCCGGTGGAAAACCCGGTCAAGATCGAAACCCTCTTCAACTTCGCAGCCATTCCCGAGGATGACGACGACGATATCGTCATCGAAGTGGATGAGGAGGAAGACGAGGAACTCGAGGAAAAGCCGGTCGTTGCCGAGCGGCCCGTCGCGGCACGCGCGGAAGGCGAAGCTGACGGCAACCGCAAGCGCAAGCGCCGCAGGCGCCGCCGCGGCCGCAACGGCAATGCCGAACAGCCGGTATCAGCAGGCGAAGCTGGCGACGAGGATGAGGAAGGTGACGACGAGGGCGGCGAAGGTGATGAAAACACCGAGGCCACGCCCGAGACACGCGCTGAAAGCGAGGAATCGCAGCGCCGCAAGCGCCGCCGTCGCGGCAAGCGTGGCGGCCGCCGCAATCGCGCCGAGGATGGCTCCGAACTGGCAGCTGGCGAAGCCGGTGAAGACAATGGCGGCGACGAGGACGAAGGCGACGACGTTTCGAACGACGGCACTCCGAGCCAAGCCGCAGCGGTCGAGGCGATTGCCGAACAGGCCGACGAAGGCCAGGCCGCGATGGCAGCCGTCGAGAGCGCGCCTGTTGTAACCGAAGATGTAAAGCCCGCCCGCGCCCGCGGCCGCCGCAAACCGGCCGCAGCGCCGGTCGAGGAACCGGTTGCAGAGACGGCCCCTGTGGCCGAGGCCGAACCGGAATTGGTGGAAGCCTCCGCCGATCTCGAAACGGTCGTTCAGGAAGAAGCAAAGCCGGTTCGCGCCAACCGCGAATCCAACATCTCCTCCTCCGAGCCGACGGTGAAATCCACCCGCGTCGAGAATGGCGAAGGCGATGACGGAAAGCCGAAGAAAGCCGGCTGGTGGCAGCGCCGTGGCTTCTTTTGAACGCTGATTTTCGGACGTAAACACTGAAATCCGGCCGCGGCGACGCGGCCGGATTTTCGTTTATGACGAGGGCTCGTGGCCGAGCTTGAATAACTTGGCGCAGATGTGTATATTTTGTGTTATTCATACACATGAGGCGCGAATCGTGCGGACGAATATAGATATCGATGATGCCTTGCTCGACGCGGCAATGACCGCCACCGGACTGGCGACAAAAAAGGCCACCGTCGAACAAGCTTTGCAAAATCTTGTCGAGAGGCACCGCCGAGGCAATGCCATCGCAAACCTTGCAGGAATAGGTTGGGAAGGCGACCTCGACGTGATACGTCGCGACCGGCCCGACGATAAACGGTGATCGTCGTCGACAGTTCGGTCTGGATTGCGCATCTGCGTGGGATAGAAAGCGCCGCCAGATGGCGGCTGCAGAACATCGAGGATCCGCTGGATATTGTTGTCGGGGACCTGATCCTTTTGGAAGTGCTTCAGGGCGCGCGCAATGAACGCCATGCATCGGTGATCGAAGAAAGCCTACACCAGTTCACAATCCGCCCGATGCTTGGCGACAGCCTCGCCGTCAAGGCGGCTCGTAACTATCGCCTGCTACGAGAACGCGGCATCACGGTGCGCAAGACCATCGATGTGATCATCGGCACCTTCTGCATTGAGGAAGGCTATGCGCTCTTGCACGATGATCGCGACTTCGATCCTATGACCGAGCATCTCGGCCTCAAGATCGCCTGACTTCAGAGAGCCCGATCGGACAGATGGTTGCTCCATGAAAGTGCAGAATAGGTGCTCTCGCCATCCTACCATCCCGACAGATGAGCGGCATCAACGACCGCCATCGAGGGTAAGGACGGCGCAAAGCGCTTCTATATCGCTTGGCTCAACGCAGCGAAGCGCGATCATCATCCCTCGGCGGCGATCAGGCGGCCGGGGGATAGAGCAGGTCGACGATGTAGCTGGCGTCGAAGCGGGAATCGAGCATGCCGTAGGTGGAGCGCCAGCCGCCGGCAAGACGTGTCTCGATGAAGGCATCGGCAATGCGCCCTGCCCCAAGGCGATAGAGTTCGGCGGCACCGGCGGCGAGCGCCAGCTGCTCGACGAGCAGGCGCGCGGCGCCCTCATCCTGTTCGCACAGCGCGATTGCGGCGCGCAGCACGTCGATCGTCTTCTTGCCGGCAGGGCCGAGATCGCGGGCAAGGCCGGAAAAGACCGTTTCGAACAGATCCTTGCCGCGGTTCAGCACGCGCAGCACGTCGAGCGCCATGACGTTGCCGGAGCCTTCCCAGATGGCGTTGACGGGAGCCTCGCGGTAATGGCGGGCGATCGGGCGCTCTTCGATGTAGCCGTTGCCGCCGATGCATTCCATCGCCTCGTAGATCAGCGCGGGCGCGATCTTGCAGCACCAGTATTTGGCGACCGGCGTCATGACGCGGGCATAGGCCGCTTCCTCAGCATTGCCGCGCGCCTTGTCGAAGGCGTCGGCTAGACGGAAGGACAGTGCCGTCGCGGCGGCGACATCGAGCGCCATGTCGGCGAGCACGCGCGTCATGATCGGCTGGTTGACGAGCATCTTGCCGAAGACGCTGCGGCCGCGGGTGTGGTGCACGGCTTCGGCGAGCGAGGCGCGCATCATGCCTGACGAGGCCAGCGCGCAGTCGAGCCGGGTCAGCGTCACCATGTCGAGGATGGTCCGGATGCCGGCATCCGGACCACCGAGCAGGAAACCGAACGTGTCTGTAAATTCGACCTCGGAAGAGGCGTTGGAGCGGTTGCCGACTTTGTCCTTCAACCGCTGGAATTGCAGGCCGTTGGCGGAACCATCCTCCAGAAGGCGCGGCACCAGAAAGCAGCCCATGCCCTCCTTCGTCTGCGCCAGCATAATGAAGGCATCGCTCATCGGCGCCGACATGAACCACTTGTGGCCGGACAGCCGATAGATGCCCTCGCTGACCTTTTCGGCAGCGCTCCTGTTGGCGCGCACATCCGTACCGCCCTGCTTTTCCGTCATGCCCATGCCGATGGTCACAGCGGATTTCTGCATGGCGGGCTTGTTCGACGAATCATATTTGCGCGAGAGGATTTTCGGCGCCCAGTCCTTCTGGACCGCGGGCGAGGCCGAGAGCGCTGCAACGGAGGCGCTCGTCATCGTCAGCGGGCAGAGATGGCCGGATTCCAGCTGCGACGTCAGATAAAACCGCGCGGCGCGAACCTTATGGGCCTCGTCCTTGGCCTCGGTATCGGCCTGGGGATCCCAGACGGAGGAATGCAGGCCGACCGACATGGAGCGGCGCATCAGCGCATGCCAGGCGGGGTGAAACTCGACGACGTCGACGCGTTCACCGCGCGGACCGTGGGTGCGCAGCTGCGGCGCGCCCTGGTTTGCCATGCGCGCCATCTCCTGCGCCTCCGGCGAGGTGACGTAGCGGCCCATGTTTTCCAGGTCTTCGCGGATGCCGCGCGGCAGGGCCGCCGTCAGGTCGACGATCAGCGGATCGGACCGATAGGCGTTGATGCCGGACCACAGGCTCGGCTGGTTGAGTTCTGCGAGTTTGTCGTCAGTCCGGTTGGCGGAGGTCATAATTCGCTTCTAGTGTAAGAACCCGGCAAAGGGAAACCGGAAGTTATGATTCGGTTCATTCTGCTCTATCGGAATTCGGGCGAAAATGCATGGGGACATAAGCCTTTGCCCACAGCACATGCTTGCCCCGGCGGGCAGCACTCTTTATAGACCCGCCAGAGACAGCAAGAGGCAGGGTCATGGTCTTTTTCCCCCACCGCCACCTCATCGGCATCAAAGGCCTCACCGAGCAGGATATCACCTATCTTCTCGACAAGGCGGACGAGGCCGTCAAGATCAGCCGCCAGAGAGAAAAGAAGACGTCGACGCTACGCGGGCTGACGCAGATCAACCTCTTCTTCGAGGCATCGACCCGCACGCAGGCCTCCTTCGAGCTTGCCGGCAAGCGGCTCGGCGCCGACGTCATGAACATGTCGGTCGGCAATTCCTCGGTCAAGAAAGGCGAAACGCTGATCGACACGGCGATGACGCTGAATGCGATGCGCCCCGATGTCCTGGTGATCCGCCATTCGAGCGCCGGTGCGGCCGCCCTTCTTGCCCAGAAGGTCTCCTGCTCGGTCGTCAATGCCGGTGACGGGCAGCATGAACATCCGACCCAGGCGCTGCTCGACGCGCTGACGATCCGCCGCGCCAAGGGCAAGCTTTCGCGCATCATCGTAGCAATCTGCGGCGACGTGCTGCATTCGCGGGTGGCGCGCTCCAATATCCTGCTGCTCAACGCGATGGGCGCCCGCGTGCGTGTCGTCGCGCCCGCGACCCTCCTGCCGGCCGGCATCGCCGAGATGGGCGTCGAGGTCTTCCATTCGATGAAGGAAGGGCTGAAGGACGCCGACGTGGTGATGATGCTGCGGCTGCAGCGCGAGCGGATGTCCGGCGCCTTCGTGCCTTCGGTGCGCGAATACTATCACTTCTACGGGCTCGACGCCGAAACGCTGAAGGCGGCCAAGGAGGATGCACTGGTGATGCATCCCGGCCCGATGAACCGCGGCGTCGAGATCGCTTCGGAAGTGGCGGACGGACCGCAGAGCGTCATCGCCGAACAGGTGGAAATGGGAGTCGCGGTGCGCATGGCCGTCATGGAGACGCTGCTCGTCTCGCAGAACCAGGGTCCCCGAAGCGATGGAATGATGGCATGAGCAACCCGATCGTCCTCAAGAACGTCCGCATCATCGACCCGTCGCGCAATCTCGACGAAGTCGGGACGATCATTGCCGAAGACGGCGTGATTCTCGCCGCCGGCCACAAGGCGCAGAACCAGGGCGCGCCTGAAGGCGCAGTCATCCGCGATTGCACGGGCCTTGTCGCGACGCCTGGCCTCGTCGATGCGCGCGTCCATGTCGGCGAACCCGGCGGCGAACACCGCGAGACGATCGCCTCGGCGAGCCGGGCGGCAGCCGCCGGCGGCGTCACCTCGATCATCATGATGCCGGACACCGATCCCATCATCGACGACATCGCGCTCGTCGAATTCGTCAAGAAGACGGCGCGGGATACGGCCGCCGTCAACGTCTATCCGGCAGCCGCCATCACCAAGGGCCTTGCCGGCGAGGAGATGACGGAGATCGGCCTCTTGATGCAGGCCGGCGCCGTTGCCTTCACCGATGCGCATTCCAGCGTCCACGACACGCAGGTGCTGCGCCGGATCATGACCTATGCGCGCGAATTCGGCGCCGTCGTTTCCTGCGAGACGCGCGACAAATATCTCGGCGCCAACGGCGTCATGCATGAGGGGCTTTTTGCCAGCTGGCTCGGGCTTTCCGGCATTCCAAAAGAAGCCGAGCTCATCCCGCTCGAACGCGATTTGAGGATCGCGCAGCTGACGCGTGGCCGTTATCACGCCGCGATGATCTCGGTGCCGGAATCAGTCGAGGCGATCGAACGCGCCCGCAACCGCGGCGCCAAGGTGACCTGCGGCATCTCGATCAACAATCTGGCGCTCAACGAAAACGACATCGGCGAATACCGCACCTTCTTCAAGCTCTATCCGCCGCTGCGTCCGGAAGACGACCGGGTGGCGATGGTCGACGCCCTTGCGAGCGGCGCGATCGATATCATCGTCTCCTCGCACGACCCGCAGGACGTCGATACGAAGCGTCTGCCTTTCGGCGAGGCGGAGGACGGCGCGATCGGCCTCGAAACCATGCTGGCGGCAGCGCTCAGGCTTCACCATGGCGGCCAAGTGAGCCTGATGCGCCTGATCGACGCCATGTCGACCCGCCCTGCTGAGATTTTCGGCCTGAATGCCGGCACGCTGAAGCCGGGCGCTGCGGCCGATATCGCGCTGATCGATCTCGATGAGCCTTGGCTTGTCGCCAAAGACATGCTTCTCTCCCGCTCGAAGAATACGCCGTTCGAGGATGCGCGCTTCAGTGGGCGGGCGGTCGCGACATACGTCTCGGGAAAGCTTGTCCACGCAATTTAGAACCGACACGATCGCCGTCCATCCCCCAGCGGGAGAAGGCTGACTCGAGGATAGGCCACGGAGAGGCTGAGGGGGCATATGTTATCCAATCTCATGTCATGGCAGATCACCCTGCCGATCGCGCTTGCCGCCGCCATTATCGGCTATCTCTTCGGCTCGATCCCGTTCGGCCTGATCCTCACGCGCGCCGCCGGCCTCGGCGACGTGCGCAGCATCGGCTCCGGCAATATCGGCGCGACCAATGTGCTGAGAACAGGAAACCGGACGCTCGCCGCGGCGACGCTGCTGCTCGATGCGCTGAAGGCATCGGCGGCAGCCTGGGTCGTCGGCTATTTCCTCGGTGAGGAAGCCGCGATCATCGCCGGCTTCTTCGCCTTTATCGGCCATCTTTTCCCGGTCTGGATCGGCTTCAAGGGCGGCAAGGGTGTCGCCACCTATATCGGCACCCTGCTCGGCGTTGCCCCGATCATGGTCGTGCTCTTCGCCGCCGTCTGGCTGGCGGTCGCTTTCACCACCCGCTACTCCTCACTGTCGGCGCTGGTTGCCATGCTTGTCATTCCAGTTGCACTGTGGATATTGGGCAACGAAAAGGTTGCAGCTGTCATGGCGATCATGACCCTCATCTCCTACTGGAAGCATAGAGCGAATATTTCGCGGCTGATGGGCGGGACTGAAAGCAAGATCGGGGCAAAGGGATAATGGATGCGCTGAGCGCCGGACCAAAAGGCGTCGTGCTGACCGAGCGGCAAAGAATTGCCTGGCTGCGCCTCATCCGTTCCGACAATATCGGCCCTGCCACCTTTCGTGACCTCATCAATCATTTCGGTTCGGCCGAGGCAGCACTTGCCGCACTGCCGGAGCTTTCGGCGCGCGGCGGCGCCACGCGGGCAATCCGCGTCGCCAGCGAGGCCGAGGCGCATCGGGAGCTGGAGGCGGCGCGTCGTTTCGGCGCCCGGTTCGTCGGCATCGGTGAGCCGGACTATCCGCAAGCGCTGAAGCAGATCGACGGTGCGCCGCCGCTTCTGGCCGTGAAGGGCTCGCTTGCCGCCGCCAGACGACCTGCGGTCGGCATCGTCGGCTCGCGTAACGCCTCGATCGCAGGCGCGAAATTCGCGGCGATGGTGGCGCGCGACTGCGGCCGGGCGGGTTACACCGTGGTCTCTGGCCTGGCGCGCGGCATAGACACCGCTGCCCACCGGGCAAGCCTGGACACAGGTACGATCGCAGCGCTCGCCGGCGGCCTCGACCAGCCCTACCCGCCGGAGAATATCGGCCTGCTCGAAGAGATAACCGGTGGCAATGGCCTGGCGGTGAGCGAGATGCCCTTCGGCTGGGAACCCCGCGCCCGCGACTTCCCACGCCGAAACCGGCTGATCGCCGGCATCGGGCTCGGCCTCGTCGTCATCGAAGCGGCGACGCGTTCGGGCTCGCTGATCACGGCGCGGCTTGCCGGCGAGTTCGGCCGCCTGGTGTTTGCCGTGCCCGGTTCGCCGCTCGATCCGCGCTGCCATGGCACCAACGGCCTGCTGAAGGACGGCGCTTCGATCGTCACCGCACCCGCCGATGTCGTCGAGGCCCTGGCGCCGCTTGCGCAATTCGACCTATTCCCATCATCGATGGCGGAGGAACCGGCACCTGACGGCAAGCCAATGTCGGTGCCACCAGACGATTCCGATCGAAGCCGCATCATCGATGCGCTCGGGCCGACGCCGGTCGAGATCGACGACGTCATCCGCCATACCGGCCTGTCGGCATCCGCGGTCTATCTCATCCTTCTGGAACTCGATATATCAGGCAGGCTGCACCGGCATCATGGCGGTCTCGTCTCGCTTTCCGATTGAACCTGGGTACGACATCAGGCGGCGGCTTTGCGAATTGCCGAACCGTGAGTCGAAAACCTTCGATAGACTATCTATGATTGTATTCCATCGACACTCTCCCTTCGGCTGCAGAAGACACAAGAGGTAAAATTGTAGCAAACCCCTTGACCGCGGCGATTTCCCTGTCCATGTCGGAGGGCCGATATCCATGTTGCGGTGTGTGTCGCGCTGGCTTCAACGCTGGCGTCGTTTCCTTTTTAGAGAATCATCATGAATGTTGTAGTGGTGGAATCGCCTGCCAAGGCCAAGACGATCAATAAGTATCTGGGTCCGGGATACAAAGTGCTCGCCTCCTTCGGCCACGTGCGCGATCTGCCTGCCAAGGACGGCTCAGTTCTTCCTGATCAGGATTTCGAAATGCTTTGGGAGGTCGACAGCGCCTCCGCCAAGCGGATGAAGGACATTGCCGACGCGGTGAAGTCCGCCGATGGCCTGTTTCTCGCAACCGACCCGGATCGCGAAGGCGAAGCGATTTCCTGGCATGTTCTCGACATGCTGAACAAGAAGCGCGTGCTGAACGGTAAACCGGTCAAGCGCGTCGTTTTCAATGCGATCACCAAGAAGGCGGTGCTCGACGCGATGGCCGATCCGCGCGACATCGACGTGCCGCTGGTCGACGCTTACCTCGCGCGCCGCGCGCTCGATTATCTCGTCGGCTTCAATCTTTCGCCGGTGCTGTGGCGCAAGCTGCCCGGCGCACGTTCGGCCGGCCGCGTCCAGTCGGTGGCGCTTCGCCTGGTCTGCGACCGCGAATCTGAGATCGAGCGCTTCATTTCCGAAGAGTATTGGAACATCTCGGCGCTCCTGAAGACGCCGCGCGGCGACGAGTTCGAGGCAAGACTGGTTTCGGCGAACGGCAAACGGCTGCAGCCGCGCGCGATCGGCAACGGCGAGGATGCCGGCCGGCTCAAGGCATTGCTCGAAGGCGCGAGCTATGTCGTCGACACGGTCGAGGCGAAACCGGTCAAGCGCAACCCGGGACCGCCGTTTACGACCTCGACGCTGCAGCAGGCGGCTTCCTCCAATCTCGGCTTCTCCGCCTCGCGCACCATGCAGATCGCCCAGCGGCTCTATGAGGGCGTCGATATCGGCGGCGAGACGGTCGGTCTCATCACCTATATGCGAACCGACGGCGTGCAGATGGCGCCCGAGGCGATCGACGCGGCGCGCAGCGCCATCGTCGACCAGTTCGGCGAGCGCTACATGCCGGAAAAGCCGCGCTTCTACTCGACCAAGGCGAAGAATGCCCAGGAGGCGCACGAGGCGATCCGTCCGACCGATTTCGACCGCTCGCCCGACCGTGTCCGCAAATTCCTCGATGCCGACCAGATCCGGCTCTACGAGCTGATCTGGAAGCGCGGCATCGCCAGCCAGATGGCGTCGGCCGAGATCGAGCGCACGACAGCTGAAATCACCGCCGACAACAAGGGCGAGAAGGCCGGGCTTCGTGCCGTCGGTTCGGTCATCCGCTTCGATGGTTTCATCGCCGCCTATACCGACCAGAAGGAAGATGGCGAGCAGAGCGACGATGGCGACGAGGATGGCCGCCTGCCGGAGATCATTGCGCGCGAGGCGCTCGCCAAGCAGAAGATCAATTCGACGCAGCATTTCACCGAGCCGCCGCCGCGCTATTCGGAAGCGACGCTGATCAAGAAGATGGAAGAGCTCGGCATCGGCCGCCCCTCCACCTATGCCGCGACGCTCGCGACGCTGCGCGACCGCGACTATGTGACGATCGACAAGCGCAAGCTGATCCCGCAGGCCAAGGGCCGGCTGGTGACGGCTTTCCTCGAGAGCTTCTTCACCAAATATGTCGAGTATGACTTCACCGCCGATCTCGAAGAGAAGCTTGACCGGATTTCCGCCGGCGAGTTGAACTGGAAGCAGGTCCTGCGCGATTTCTGGAAGGATTTCTTCGCCCAGATCGAGGACACCAAGGAACTGCGCGTCACCAACGTGCTGGATTCGCTGAACGAGGCGCTGGCACCCCTCGTCTTCCCGAAACGGGAGGACGGCAGCGACCCACGTATCTGTCAGGTCTGCGGCACCGGCAACCTGTCGCTTAAGCTCGGCAAATACGGCGCCTTCGTCGGCTGCTCGAACTATCCGGACTGCAACTACACCCGCCAGCTCTCCTCCGAAAACGGCGGAGAAGCGGACGGCGCAGCGCTCAACGAGCCTAAGAACCTCGGCACCGATCCGACCACCGGCGAGGAACTGACGCTGCGTTCCGGCCGCTTCGGCCCTTATATCCAGCGCGGCGACGGCAAGGAAGCCAAACGCGCTTCGCTGCCGAAGGGCTGGAAGCCCGAGGACATCGATTATGAAAAGGCGATGGCGCTGATCTCGCTGCCGCGCGATATCGGCAAACATCCCGAATCGGGCAAGATGATCTCGTCCGGCATCGGCCGGTATGGGCCGTTTCTCCTGCACGACGGCTCCTATGCCAATCTGGAAACCGTCGAGGACGTGTTCTCGGTCGGCCTCAACCGCGCCGTGACTGTTATCGCCGAAAAGGCGAAACAGGCCCCGGGCCGGGGTGCGCGCGGCACGCCGGCGGCGCTGAAGACGCTCGGTGATCATCCTGATGGCGGCGCCATCACCGTGCGCGACGGCAAGTACGGCCCCTATGTCAACTGGGGCAAGGTCAACGCCACGCTGCCGAAGGGCAAGGATCCCCAGGCGATCACCGTCGAGGAGGCGCTTGCCTTGATCGCCGAGAAGGCCGGAAAGACACCTGTGGGCAAGGCGGCCAAGGCGAAAGCCAAGCCGAAGGCCGCAGCCGCCGAAGCCAAGAGCACCAAGACGGCCGCCAAGCCGAAAACAACGAAGGCGAAAGCGCCCGCGAAATCGAAAAAGGGCTGACGTGAGCAGGATACCGCGCGAGAGAACGAACCCTGCGGGCAAGCGTCCGGGCAAGATCGGCCGCAAGGATGCTCCCGCCGTCGAGCCGCTGAACATCGTCCACGGCGCGCTGCCCTCGCGCGAGGTGATCCTGCGCTTCATCGCCGATCATCCGCAGAAAGCGTCCAAGCGTGAACTCGCCAAGGCTTTCGGCCTGAAGGGCGATAGCCGCGTCGAGCTCAAGCACATGCTGCAGGAGCTCGAACAGGAAGGCATGCTGCAGAAGAACCGCAAGTCGCTGATCCGTCCCGGTGCGCTGCCGCCTGTCACCGTTCTCGATATCACCACGCGCGACAAGGACGGCGATCTGATCGGCCGGCCGGCGGAATGGCCGGAGGATCAGGGCGCAGCACCCGCCGTTTCCATCCGCCAGCAATCGCCCGCAGGCCGCCAGGGCAAGGGCAAGGCACCCGTCGCCGGGCTCGGCGACCGCATCCTGGCGAAGATCTTCCCGGCTGTCGATCGCGGCGGGCCGGCCTATACGGCGCGGATCATCAAAGTGATCGACAGGCGCCGCGGCGCCTCGATGGGCGTTTTCCGCATAGCAGCCGGCGGCGGCGGCCGGCTGCTGCCGATCGAACGGCGCGGCGAGGAGATGGTGATCGATCCCGACTTCACCGGCGGCGCCACGGACGGTGACCTGGTCGAAGTCGAAATCGCCCGTCTCGGCCGTTTCGGCCTGCCGCGCGCCAAGGTGCTTTCCGTCGTCGGTTCCGTCGGTTCGGAAAAGGCGATCTCGATGATCGCGATCCATGCGCACGGCATCCCGCATGTCTTCCCGCCGGCCGTCATCGCCGAGGCGGAGGCCGCAAGGCCCGCCAGCATGTCACATCGCGAGGATTGGCGCGACGTGCCGCTGATCACCATCGACCCCGCTGACGCCAAGGACCATGACGATGCCGTTTATGCCGAGCCCGATCCCTCGCCCGACAATCCCGGCGGCGTCCTCGTCACCGTCGCGATCGCCGACGTCTCCTGGTATATCCGACCCAATTCGCCGCTCGACCGCGAGGCGCTGAAGCGCGGCAATTCGGTCTATTTCCCGGATCGTGTCGTGCCGATGCTGCCGGAGCGCATCTCCAACGATCTCTGCTCGCTGAAAGAAGGTGTCGACCGCCCGGCGCTTGCCGTGCGCATGAGCTTTTCCGGGGAAGGCCGCAAGATCGGCCATACTTTCCATCGCATCATGATGAAGAGTGCCGCCAAGCTCTCCTACCAGCAGGCGCAGGCGGCCATCGACGGGAAACCGGACGATCAGACCGGACCGATGCTCGAGCCGATCCTGAAACCGCTCTGGCACGCCTATGAGGTGATGAAGCGCGGACGCGACCGGCGCCAGCCGCTGGAACTCGATATGCCGGAGCGCAAGATCCTCCTGAAGCCCGACGGCACGGTCGATCGGGTCGTCGTGCCGCCACGGCTCGATGCGCATAAGCTGATCGAAGAGATGATGATCCAGGCGAACGTCTGCGCCGCCGAGACGCTCGAAAAGAAGCGTCAGCCGCTGATCTACCGCATCCATGACGGCCCGACGCTTGCCAAGCAGGAGATCCTGCGCGAGTTCCTGGCCACGCTCGGCATCTCGCTTGCCAAGGGCGGCAACATGCGCGCCAACAACTTCAACGGCATTCTGGCGAAGGCGGACGGCACGCCGCATCAGACCATGGTGAGCGAGATGGTGCTGCGGTCGCAGAGCCAGGCGATCTACGGACCGGAGAATATCGGCCATTTCGGCCTCAACCTGATGAAGTACGCCCACTTCACCTCGCCGATCCGCCGTTATGCCGACCTCATCGTGCATCGCGCCCTCGTCGGCTCGCTCGGCTTCGGCGAAGGCGGCATCACGCCCGAAGAAGAGGCAGCGCTCGACGATATCGCCGCCGAAATCTCGACCTTCGAGCGCCGGGCCATGGCAGCCGAGCGCGAAACCGTCGACCGGCTGATCGCGCATCACCTCAGCGGCCGCGTCGGCGAGGAATTTGCCGGGCGGGTTTCGGGCGTGACGAAATCGGGGCTTTTTATCGCCCTGCCGGACTATGGCGCCGACGGTTTCGTTCCTATATCTACGCTCGGCAGCGATTATTTCATCTATGACGAGGCGCATCAGGCACTCTCGGGTGAACGAACAGGGCTCGGCTATCGCCTGGGTGACAGCGTCACCGTGAAGCTTGCCGAAGCGATCCCGCTTGCCGGCGCGTTGCGTTTCGAGATGATCAGCGAGGGCCGCGAAATGCCGGCGGCGATGCGCTCCTTCCACAAGGCGGGGCGCCGCGACAGGGGCTTGGTTCGCAAGAAGCCCGGAACGAGGCCGCCGCGCGGACGGCACTAAAGCGCGTCGCAATCGTTCAGATTGGCTCCCCGCGCTTTAGGTCCTTGTTTTTACGCGTGTCGTTATCGCAAAACCGCTGCACAGTTTCGCGCGACATGTTTTAGATCCGAAGAGGAACATGCGATGAGCACACCGACCGATCCGGCCGTCCGCTACGGCGATACGCCCGAGATCGAGCGTCCGCTTGGGCGCTCCATCATGCGCGGGCTGATGAACCGATGCCCGGCCTGCGGCAACGGCAAGCTCTTTCGTGCCTTCCTGAAGCCGGTCGATCATTGCGCGGCCTGCGGCGAGGCGATGCATCACCAACGCGCCGACGACCTGCCGCCCTATATCGTCATCCTCGTCCTCGGCCACGTTGTGGTCGGCGGTTATATGCTGACCGAGCTGACTTTCGTGCTGCCGGTCTGGGTGCATCTCGCCATCTGGGCGCCGATCACCGTCATCACCGCGCTTGCCTCGATCCAGCCGATCAAGGGCGGGGTCATCGGCCTGCAATGGGCGCTGCGCATGCACGGCTTCGGTGGCGAGAGTGACGGTCCGGACGATTATGACATCCCCGGCCGGCCGAATTAGCGCCTTCACCTTCCAGACATATTTAACGTGTAGTGCCAGCCCTCCACCGACCACCACCCAAATGCGGGAGCCAACGATCCTCAAGACCTGACATGGTAAGCATTTCTTGCCCGAACGGGCTTTACATTCCGCAGATGGTCACTCACATCGGAAATACTGCGAAGCGGCATCCGTCACCTGGATTTGGCACGTCCGTGTCTATCTATCTGACGGGTCGGCCGATTCGTTCGCGCACCTCTCTAAGGATGGATAAATGTCTCAGCCGAGAACCGGCACATCGGGCGATGTCGAAGAAATCCATTGGCCTTCTCTGGTGGCAGCCATCTCGTCCATATCAGCCGTTGGCATAGCAATCGGCCTCGGTCTGCCCCTCCTCAGCATTATCCTCGAAAAACGCGGCATCTCGTCCACCCTGATCGGGCTCAACACGGCGATGGCTGGGGTCGCGGCGATGGCCGCCGCACCGATCACCACCAAGCTTGCCCATAAATACGGCGTTGCGCCGACAATGATCTGGGCCGTGCTGATTTCGGCGCTGAGCGCGCTGGGTTTCTATTACGCCCAGGATTTCTGGATGTGGTTTCCGCTACGTTTCGCCTTCCATGGCGCGACGACGACGCTGTTCATCCTCTCCGAATTCTGGATCAACGCCGCTTCGCCGCCTTCCAAGCGCGGCTTCGTGCTCGGCATCTACGCGACGGTGCTTTCTCTTGGCTTCGCGGCCGGACCGCTGCTGTTTTCGATCCTCGGCAGTGACGGCATCTTCCCCTTCCTGATCGGCGCCGGCGCCATCCTGCTTGCCGCCATCCCGATCTACATCGCCCGCGACGAAAGCCCGGTGCTCGAGGAAAAACCGGAGCTGCATTTCATGCGCTACGTTTTCCTGGTGCCGACTGCGACGGCAGCAGTCTTCATCTTCGGCGCGGTCGAAGCCGGTGGGCTGTCGCTTTTTCCGATCTTTGCCGTGCGCGCCCATTTCACCGAATCGCAGGCCGCACTGCTGCTCACCATGATGGGCGTCGGCAACGTCATCTTTCAGATCCCGCTCGGCCTGCTTTCCGACCGCATCGCCGACAAGCGGCCGCTTCTGGCCGGCATGGCGCTGATGGGCTTCATCGGCTCGATGATGTTGCCACTGTTGCTCAACAACTGGCTGCTGATGGCCGGCCTCCTGCTTTTCTGGGGCGGCTGCGTCTCAGGCCTCTATACGGTCGGCCTCAGCCATCTCGGCTCGCGGTTGACGGGCTCCGATCTTGCAGCGGCCAATGCCGCCTTTGTCTTCTGTTATGCGATGGGAACCGTGGCCGGGCCGCAGGCGATCGGCGCAGCGATCGATGTCGCTGGAAATAACGGTTTTGCCTGGGCGATTGCCGCTTTCTTCGGTCTTTACGCGCTACTTTCCGGCATCAGACTGATGTTCATTCGAAAACGGGCTTGACTTTTCGGGCGGGATTCGTAGTTTCGCGCCAGAATTTGCCGTGGAGCCCATCCGGCTTCCACGGCTTTCATTTTCTTAAAGGCAGGACGACCATGGCCAAGGCTACAACAATCAAGATCAAGCTGCTGTCGACGGCCGACACCGGTTTCTTCTACGTCACGACGAAGAACAGCCGCACGATGACGGACAAGATGACGAAGACGAAGTACGACCCGGTTGCGAAAAAGCATGTCGAGTTCAAGGAAACCAAGATCAAGTAATCACTTGGCCTGAGGGATTTCAAAAAAGCGCGCGCCTTCGGGTTGCGCGTTTTTTATTGTCCGGCTTTGTGGTTTTCACGATGATAGCGCAAACAGACAAAACGCCGCCCTTCCATCTTCGGGAAGTGGCGGCGTTTTCGTGAAAGGGGGTCGGCCAGCATGCAAAACGGCACGAGGAACCGCTATAACTTGCCTACTAGCCGACCGACCCCACGACCCAGGAGATGCGGCGGACCTGAGCATCATGGGGTATCGACAACTCCTCAACGGGAGCGCTTCTCTTATGAGCGATAATTTGCGCAAAAATGAAAGAAAATCAACAAATTCTTAATGATGAATTTTCTCATCTTGATTCTATGGTTAAAAGTCCAGATTTGGGACATACAAAGATTTGTCGCCTCTGCTTTGGATCGAAGCGTAGCACCTGCTCTTTCCAAGAAATTCGACAATATAACTTAATAACATACGCCACCCCTCCCCTTACGTGAGGTGACGCCGCCGCAATCTATTTGACCCTGTCGGCGCTAGGCGTTTTTTATAGTCTTCATTTCATATTGAGCTACGGCCTGACGCTCTCAAGACTATCGCGCGGCAACACATCCGCGGTAACGCGGCAAATCCATTTTTGGGCTATTGGGCCGCAATTTTTTCGCCCCGCAGTGCACAGGCGAAGATTAAAAATCGGTAACAGTTCGCTTACCGCAGTGGAAAACCCGCAAATGGCGCGTATGGCGGCAAGTGATTCGTCAGGCGGCTGCGGCGACCACACGGTTGCGGCCGGTATTCTTGGCCTCGTAAAGGGCCAGATCCGCCTGTTTCATCAGCTGGTCCGGGGTCAGCACCGACGTAATGCGCGAGGCGATGCCGAAGGAAGCAGTGACGTTCAGTGCTTCTCCGGCGTGTTTCAGCATGAAGGGAGCGTTTTCGATCGCCGCACGCAGGCGCTCGGCGACGGCGGCGGCAATTTCCGGCGAGGTGTCGGGCATTACGACAACGAATTCCTCTCCGCCGTAGCGGCAGGCGAGATCGGCACCGCGGATGGTCGACCGGACGCGATTTGAAAATTCCCGCAGCACCTCGTCGCCGCCGTCATGGCCGTAGGTGTCGTTCACATGCTTGAAGCGGTCGATATCGGTGATCAGCACCGAAAGCGGCCGGCCCCGCGCCATCGAACGGTTGAAGAGCACGTTCAGGTGATTGTCGAGATAGCGCCGGTTATAAAGGCCGGTCAGCGGATCGGTCACGGCAAGCTCGATCGTCTGCTTGACGCTGGCGCGCAGGCGGTCGTTATAGCGCTTGCGGCGGATCTGCGTCAGGCTGCGGGCAACCAGTTCGTTGGGATCGACCGGACGGATGATGTAGTCGTTGACGCCGAGATCGAGCGCGCGCACGACCATTTCGTCAGCGCCCTGCTCGGTGATGATCAGGATCGGCAAGAAGCGGGTGCGCTCCAACGAGCGCAGCTGCGAGCAGAGGCGAAGCGGATCGTAGTCGTCGAAGTTGGCGTTGACGATGACGAGATCGAACGCGCTTTCGGCCGCCTCGAAGAGGGCGGCCTGCGGATCGGAGAGGGCAAGCACGTCGGCGACGGGCTTCAGCGCCTTGATGATGCGCTCCTGCGAATTGGCGCGGCCGTCGACGAGCAGGACCTGAGCGGTCTCGTCGGCGCGGCCCTCGCCTGCCCGTGTGAGGTCATCGATGCCCATCGTATGGGCGGTGTCGGCGCGGATACGCAACTCATCGCTCAACGTCTTCAGCCGCAGCAGGCTCTTCACCCGGGAAATCAGCTGCAGATCGTTGACCGGCTTGGTGAGAAAATCGTCAGCGCCGGCCTTCAGGCCGCGTACGCGATCGGTCGGCTGGTCGAGCGCGGTGACCATGACGACTGGAATATGGGCGGTCTTCTGGCTGGCCTTCAGCCGCTCGCAGACCTCAAAACCGTCTATGCCGGGCATCATGATGTCGAGCAGGATGAGATCGACCTGGTTGCGCTCGCAGATCGCCAGTGCCGTGTAACCGTCGGCTGCGGTCATCACGTCGAAATACTCCGCAAGCAGCCGCGCTTCGAGCAGCTTCACGTTGGCCGGAATATCGTCAACCACCAGTATTCGCGCAGTCATCAGCGTCTTTCCGATGCGTCAGGCATCGCCCAGATAGGTCTTGATCGTCTCGATGAATTTCGGAACCGAGATCGGCTTGGAAACATAGGCCTCGCAGCCGCCCTGGCGGATCCGCTCCTCGTCGCCCTTCATCGCGAAAGCCGTAACGGCGATGACGGGAATCACGTGCAGCTCGTCGTCTTCCTTCAGCCATTTCGTGACTTCGAGGCCGGAGACTTCGGGAAGCTGAATATCCATCAGGATGAGATCGGGGCGATGCTTGCGCGCCAGATCGAGCGCCTCCATACCGTTTCTGGTCTGGATCGTCGTATAACCGGACGCCTCGATGAGGTCGCGAAAGAGCTTCATGTTAAGCTCGTTATCTTCTACAATCATCACCTGTTTGGGCATGACAAGCTGTCCCTACGTCCGTTCGCGCAGCGGTTCGTCCCATGACAAAGGCACATGCGGACAAAAGCTGCGTGAAACCGATAGCGCACGCTACCGGTATTTGGTTGAAGAAAAGGTAACTTACCCAGCGAAATGCAAAGCAACTTCAAGACTTCGAAACAACAGGCCGCCGACCCGCACGAGACAGCGATCGCCGTGCTCGGCTGGCTTGCCGATGATCCCGACATGTTCGGCCGCTTCCTCGCCCTGACAGGGGTGGCGCCCGGCCAGGTGCGCAACGCCGTCGACGATCCCGGATTCCTCGCCGGCTTGATGGATTTCCTGATGAACCACGAACCGACGGCGATGGCCTTCTGCGCGGCGAGCGGGATCAGCCCGGAGACAGTGACGGCGGCCTGGCGGCATTTCTCTTCGCCGGGCCTCGATTCCGGAGAATACTGATCGTGACCGCCGGGGAACTCGACATCTCGCATATCCGCCTCGGCGAACGGCCGTTGATCGTCTGCGACGTCGACGACGTCGTGCTTCAGTTCATCGATCCCTTCCAGCTTTTCCTTCAGAGCCAGGGCCACGCGTTTCTGCCGCGATCGTTCCGGCTGCACGGCAACATCGTCTCGCAAGCCGACGGCGTGGAGATCGAGGATCAAGAGGTCAGCCGGCTGATCGAGGAATTCTTCGAGGCGCAAGAGCTGTGGCAGACGCCGCTCGACCGCGTCGTCGAAACGCTCGAACGGCTTTCGGAAGAGGCCGATGTCCTTTTCCTGACAGCCATGCAGCCGCGGTTCCAGAACCAGCGCCGTCGCCTGCTCGACAGGATGGGCCTGCTCTTTCCGCTGCTTGCCACCGAGCAGCCCAAAGGGCCGATCGTTCACGCACTGCATGCCAGCCGCTCCCTTCCCGTCGTCTTCATCGATGATATGGCGCGCAATCTGCATTCCGTCAGGGATCACGTCGCTGATTGCCTGCTGATTCATCTGATGCCGAACTCGCCCGTCCATCGTTTCGCACCGCCCGCCGCTGACGACATCACCCGCGCCACCGACTGGATGCATGCGGCCGAACTGATCGAGGCGCATTTTCTTTCCGGCACCTTCACGCACGCAGTTCCAGCCGCATGAGCGGACGGCCGTCCTTGCGCCAAGCTATCGTCTCGAAACCGGCGGCATCGAAGATCGCCGTCGAGCCGATGCAGAGCGTCACGGATTTCGACTGCTTCACATGATCGATCGGACAGGCTTCGAGCAGCCGCGCTCCCTGGCACCGCGCATGGTCGATCGCGCCGGCGAGCAGACGGTGGCTCATTCCCTTGCCGCGCAGTTTGGGCAGCAGGAAGAAGCAACTGACGGCCCAGACGGATGGATCATGCGCATCGCCCTCATCGAGCGGCCGCGAGACGGTGCGCGGCGAATTGAACTGCGGCACGTCGTGGCGCGGCCCGACCTGCACCCAGGCGACCGGCGCGCCGTCGGCATAACAGAGGATGCCAGGCGGCGGACCCGCCTTGATCCGCTCCCGCATATGCGCCTTGCGTTCGTCGGCAGCCATCTTGGTCCTCACCGCATGCGGCAGGCGCAACGCGACGCACCAGCAGTTATAGAAGCCACCCTGCGGCCCGAACACGACTTCGAAATCGTCCCAGCGTTCTGGCGTTACCGGCTCGAAACGAAGATCGTTATCCAAAGGCAAAGCTCCCGGCCTCTCTTGAGACTCGGAAGCTTAAGGCGTAATCTCCGGCCGTTCAATCTTTGTTCTCATCATGACGCCTGCGCCTGACAAGACACCCGGCTTCTGTCGCGACTGCCTTGCTGAGCAGAAGGGCGAGGCGCGCCGTTGCGTTTCCTGCGGCAGCCCGCGCCTCGTGCGCCATCGCGAACTCTACGCGCTGACGCTCGCCCATATCGATTGCGACGCCTTTTACGCAGCCGTCGAGAAACGCGACAATCCCGAGCTTGCCGACAAGCCTGTCATTATCGGCGGCGGCAAACGCGGCGTGGTTTCCACCGCCTGCTATATCGCCCGTATTCACGGCGTGCGTTCGGCCATGCCGATGTTCAAGGCGCTGGAGGCATGCCCTCAAGCGATCGTCATCCGCCCCGACATGGAGAAATATGTCCGGGTCGGACGGCAGGTGCGCGCCATGATGCAGGATCTGACGCCGCTGGTGCAGCCGCTATCGATCGATGAGGCCTTCCTGGAGCTCGGCGGCACCGAGAGGCTGCATCACGATCCGCCGGCGCGCACGCTGGCCAAATTTGCCCGTCGCATCGAAAGAGAGATCGGCATCACCGTTTCGGTCGGGCTTTCCTATTGCAAATTTCTCGCCAAGGTCGCCTCCGATCTGCAGAAGCCGCGCGGCTTTTCGGTCATCGGCCGAGAGGAAGCGGTCGAGTTCCTGGCACCGCGTCCCGTCACCACGATCTGGGGCGTCGGCAAGGCCTTTGCGGCGACGCTGGAAGCGGACGGCATCCGCACCATCAGCCAGTTGCAGCAGATGGAGGAAAACGACCTGATGCGCCGCTACGGCAGCATCGGCCAGCGGCTCGCACGGCTGTCGCGCGGCGTCGACGACCGCGAAGTGCATCTCAATGATGCGGCCAAGAGCGTTTCGTCCGAGACAACTTTCTTCGATGACATCTCGCGTTACGATGATCTTGTGCCGATCCTGCGCAACCTCTCCGAGAAGGTCTCCTGGCGGCTGAAGAAAAACGGCATTGCCGGCCAGACCGTGGTCTTGAAGATGAAGACCGCCGATTTCAAATCGCGCACCCGCAACCGCAAGCTCGAAGACCCGACCCAGCTTGCCGACAGGATCTTCCGCACCGGGCTCGAGCTTCTCGAAAAAGAGACTGACGGTACGAAGTTCCGCCTGCTCGGCATCGGCGTCACCGATCTCGGCGATGCCGGCCGCGCCGATCCGCCCGATCTCATCGACCAGCAATCAGGGCGGCGAGCGGCTGCCGAAGCGGCGATGGACAAGCTGCGCGACAAGTTCGGCAATAAGACGGTCGAGACCGGCTACACCTTCGGCAACGGCAAGCGCGATCACTAGCGCATAACCCCGAAAATCGGAATCGATTTTCGGAAAGGATTATGCGCAGATTCAAAGTGATAGAGCGTCCTTAGCGCGTCTGAAGACGAGCGGCGCTCTAACGCGTGAAACCTGCGGGTGATCCAGCCTATAAAATCTTCGTTAAACTTCGTCCCATAATGTGCCGGGCAAGTATTGCGTATGGTTGGGTATCATGTTCTCGCGTCTCGTCTTCGGCCTCGGCTTGCTGTCGGCCACCGCACTCGTGCACCCCGCTCTTGCCGCGGATGCGCGCACGCTGCAGATCATCGTCTCGAAGGACAAGCAGTCGCTTGCGGTCTATGATGGCACCGAGGTCGTCGCGACCTCGAAGGTCTCGACCGGCAAGGACGGCCACACGACGCCGAGCGGCATATTTTCGGTGCTGGAAAAGCAGAAATACCACGAATCCAATCTCTATTCCAACGCCCCCATGCCGTTCATGCAACGGCTGACCTGGTCCGGCATCGCGCTGCACGAATCCAATTCGGTGCCGCGTTATCCGGCCTCGCATGGCTGCGTGCGCATGCCCGGCACCTTCGCAAAAATGCTCTATGGGATGACCGACCGCGGTGTCCCCGTCATTATCAGCGACGGTGAACTGGCGCCGCAACCGATCGACCATCCGACGCTTTTCCATCCGGATGCACCGGCGGCGATGCCGCTGCTTTCGGATGTCGAGTTGCGGCCCTCCATGCCCGACGGCCTCGGGGAGCCGGTACAGGTGGCGATGAACGACACGGCTGCGATGCCGATGCCGGCCGTGCCGCCGATTGCAGCGCCCGAACCCGAGCCGCCGTCCGAGCCGATCAGCATGCTCGTTACGCGACGGACACTGCGCGAGACGGTGATCGGCATCCAGACCCTGCTAAACCAGCTCGGCTTTTCCGCCGGCAATCCGGACGGCTTGCTCGGTCCGTCGACCGTGCAGGCGATCAAGGCTTTCAAGACATTGCGGCCGACGGAATTCGCCGCCGACAGGAACCTGGTCTCAGACACGCTCCTCAGGGAAGTCTATGCCGCGGCAGGCAAGGGCGAGCCGCCGAACGGCGTCATCATGGTGCGGCAGGCTTTCAAGCCCCTCTTCGAAGCGCCGGTGACGATCGCCGATCCGGGACTGGCGCTTGGCACGCATTTCTTCACGTTGCATGCCGTCGATGCAAAGGCCGGCACGGCGGACTGGCTCAGCATCACGCTTGAGAACAATCTCTCCCGCGAAACGATGAAGCGGCTCGGCATCACCAATCAGGAAAGCTCGATCATCACAGGCAAACCGATCGCCCGTTCGCTCAGCCGGATTACCATCCCCGACGAGACCCGCCGCAAGATCGACGCCCTCATCGCGCCGGGCTCGACGCTGACGATCTCCGATACCGGCCTCGGCCGGGAGACCGGCGAAGGCACGGATTTCATCACCATCACCCGCGGATGATCAGACAAGCTCGACGTCTACGACGCCGGGGGCGGCGCGAAGGGCGGCGGCAATCTCCGGCGTGATGCGGTATTTCTCCGACAGCGCCACTTCCACCTCGCGTTTGCCATCCTCCTTGATGACGATGAAGGAGACGAGGCCGTCACCCTTGGCGTTCAGATGGCCGGCGACCATCCTCAGCGGTCCGGAATCGCGGACATAGACGCGCAGCGCCTTCTGCATCTGCAGCGACTTTTCCTCCAGCGACTGGATCGTCTGGATGCGCAGGCCGATGCCCTCCGGCCGCTCCTCGCCCGTCGCGGTCAGCACGAAAGATTTTCCCGACTCGAGCACATCGCGATACTGGTTCAGCATTTCCGAAAACAGCACCGCTTCGAACTGGCCTGAAGAATCCGAAAAGACGATGATGCCCATCTTGTTGCCGGTGCGAGTCTTGCGCTCCTGCTTCGAGATGACGGTACCAGCAAGGCGCGCATTGGCCGCGCCCTGTTTGATGGCGGCGGAAAATTCGGCAAAGGTCTGCACCCGCATCTTCTGCAGGATGTTGTTGTAGGAATCGAGCGGGTGGGCTGTCAGATAAAAGCCCAGCACCTGGAATTCCTTGAGCAGTCGCTCGGAGGGGAGCCAGGGGGAGAACGGCGGCAGGGAGATCTTCTCGGGCCCCGACGTCAGCGTACTGCCGAAAATGTCCGACTGGCCGCTCAGCTTGTTCTCCTGGGCGCGTTGGGCATAACCGAGAACTCGGTCGAGGCCGGCTGCCAGCTGGGCGCGGTCCATGTCGAAACAATCGAAGGCGCCGGCATAGATCAGGCTTTCAAGCACGCGACGATTGACCTGACGCGGATCGATGCGCAGGCAGAAATCCTCAATGCTGGCAAAGGGCTGGTCGCCGCGCACCTCGACGATATGGTCGACGGCGGATTCGCCGACACCCTTGAGGGCGGCGAGCGCGTAATAGATGCGGTTGTCGCCGGTCTCAAAATGGCGGAAGGAGGTCTGCACCGAGGGTGCGATCACCTCGATGCCGAGGCGCTTGGCATCCTGACGGAAATCATTGACCTTTTCCGTGTTGGACATGTCGAGCGTCATTGAGGCGGCAAGGAATTCGACCGGGTAATGCGCCTTCATATAGGCCGTCTGGTAGGAGACGATGGCATAGGCGGCGGCATGCGACTTGTTGAAGCCGTAATTGGCGAACTTCGCCAGCAGTTCGAAGATATTGTCGGCCTGCGGCTTCGATACACCATTCTTGACAGCGCCAACGACGAAACGTTCGCGCTGCTGGTCCATCTCGGCCTTGATCTTCTTACCCATGGCGCGGCGCAGAAGGTCGGCTTCGCCCAGCGAATAGCCAGACAGCACCTGGGCGATCTGCATCACCTGTTCCTGATAGACGATGACGCCTTGTGTTTCCTTGAGCAGGTGGTCGATCATCGGATGGATCGATTCCAGCTCTTCGTCGCCGTGCTTGCGGGCATTGTAGGTCGGGATGTTCTCCATCGGGCCGGGACGGTAGAGCGCCACCAGCGCGATGATGTCCTCGATGCAGTCCGGCTTCATGCCGATCAACGCCTTGCGCATGCCGGCACTTTCCACCTGGAACACGCCGACCGTCTCGCCGCGCGACAGCATCTCGTAGGTCTTCTTATCGTCGAGAGGAATGGCTGCGAGATCGACCTTGACGCCGAGCTTGGCGACGAAATCGACCGCGACCTTCAGCACGGTCAGCGTCTTCAGGCCAAGGAAGTCGAACTTGACGAGGCCCGCCTGCTCCACCCATTTCATGTTGAACTGGGTGACCGGCATGTCCGAACGCGGATCGCGATACATCGGCACCAGCTTAGAAAGCGGCCTGTCGCCGATGACGATACCGGCGGCGTGAGTCGAGGCGTGGCGGTAAAGCCCCTCGATCTTCTGGGCGATGTCGAGCAGGCGCGCGACCACCGGTTCTTTCGCCGCCTCCTCCTGCAGCTTCGGCTCCTCCTCGATCGCCTTGGACAGCGGCGTCGGATTGGCGGGATTGTTCGGCACGAGTTTGCAGATCTTGTCGACCTGGCCATAGGGCATTTCCAGCACGCGGCCGACGTCGCGAAGGGCGGCGCGCGCTTGCAGCGAACCGAAGGTGATGATCTGCGCCACCTGCTCGCGACCATACTTGGCCTGGACGTAGCGGATCACCTCTTCGCGGCGGTCCTGGCAGAAATCGATGTCGAAGTCGGGCATCGAGACGCGTTCCGGATTGAGGAAGCGCTCGAAGAGCAGCGAAAAACGCAAGGGATCGACGTCGGTGATCGTCAATGCATAGGCGACCAGCGAACCGGCGCCCGAACCGCGGCCGGGACCGACCGGAATGTCATGCTGCTTGGCCCATTTGATGAAGTCGGCAACGATCAGGAAGTAGCCGGGGAAACGCATGCGCTCGATGACGCTGAGTTCGAAATCCAGCCGTTCGCGATAATCCTTTTCCTCGTAACCCGGCGACATGCCGAGCGTTGCAAGCCGCATGTCCAGTCCTTCGACCGCCTGGCGGCGCAGCTCGCTCGCCTCGGCGCGTTCGGCCTCCTCGGCATCGTCGGTCGCACCGGTGAAGCGTGGCAGGATCGGCTTTCGCGTCTTCAGCGCGAAGGAGCAGCGCGTGGCAATCTCGATCGTATTTTCCAGTGCTTCCGGCAGGTCGGCGAAAAGCTTGACCATCTCGGCCCGGCTCTTCAGATAGTGATCCGGCGTCAGGCGAAAGCGGCTGTCGTCGGAGACGATGGCGTTGTGCGCGACCGCCATCAGCGCATCATGGGCGTCGTAATCGTCGCGTGTGGGAAAGAAGGCCTCGTTGGTCGCAACCAGCGGCAGGTCGTGGGCGTAGGCGAGCCCGATAATCTTCTGCTCGTGCCGCTTGTCGTAAGTGCCGTGCCGTTGCAGCTCGACATAGAGCCTGTCGCCGAAGAGACGCTTCAGCGTGAGCAGCCGGACTTCCGCCTGAGCGGGATGGCCTTCCTTGATCGCCACGTCAACCGGCCCGGTCAAGGCGCCGCTCAATGCGATCAGTCCTTCCGTGCCTGCCTCCTCCAGCCAGGAGGCGCTGATATGAACAGCCTGGTTGCTCTCGCCGCCAAGATAGGCCCGGCTGACGAGATCGACCAGGCGTTCGTAACCGGCATCCGTCGCGGCAAGAAGAACGATCGACGGCAGCTTGACCAGGGCCTGCTGGCCGCCGCGCTTTTCCGTTTCCAACCCGTCTCCCATATCGATCGAGACCTGGCAGCCGATGATCGGCTGCAGGCCGTCTTCCATCGCCTTCTGGGAGAATTCGAGGGCGACGAACAGATTGTTGGTGTCGGTAATCGCAATCGCCGGCTGGCTGTCGCTGGTCGCCTTGTAGAGGATCTTCTTCAGCGGCAGTGCGCCCTCGAGAAGCGAATAGGCGGAATGGACCCTCAGGTGGATGAAACCTGGCGTGCCGCCGGTCGCCTCACCCGTTGAACCCTTTGCTGTACCCGCCATGACATGCCTTCCCAATCACCCGAATGAATCGGACGCATTGTCGGCATAGAGGGCGATGATGTCCAGAAGAAGTCCCGCGTCCGGACCGCATGACTACCATGCGATCCCCTGAAAAGTTTAGAGCGCAATCACGATGAGCGAGAAGCTGGCAACGAACATTGCGATGGAGGTGAATGCTGCGATATCACGGATCATGTCAGTCATCGGGCTCTCCTTTACTCGTTATGTTTTCAATTTGTTCCATGTATGTTCTGTTGTCAACAGGAATCTTTTCCTTCTTTCTTGTGTTCGAAAATCCCAGGAAATAGGCGACGAATCGGCTAAGGTCCGGCGCTCGATGTGATCGGCAGCAGCCTTGCCCCTTTCCCGATCCGCCGCAGATTGGTCATGGTGCTCAGGCAGCAGACCTCCTCAGGGCGGCTCTTTATTTCTCACCTATGTTCCCTTTTTGTTCTTTACATGCCGCGGCATATTTGCCAGCATCGGGCCGAGAGGAGAATGACATGCTCGACATTGCGAGGCTGAACGAATTCCTCGTGGAGGCGAAGGCTGCGACCTATGTCGGCGGCGGCGTGGCGCGCGCGCCCTGTCGGCCGGGTGCCCACGATATCGGTTACGAACGCGGCGACTGGCGCTATCTCGACAGCTATTTCGGCGGGACCGATTTCGCCGGACAGGAAGTGGTGTGGCTTGCCGACGAGCCCGTCTGGGCGATGAATTATTTCGGCTGCGTCATTGCGCCTGAGCTCATCGACGGCACAGCAGCCGGAGCAGTGATCAAGGCTGCACTTTCGGCGATGTACCGCGAGGGCCGGTTTCTTGGCGGGATGGAATTCGACCATCCGTTCGGCAGCTATATCGACAGCAGCGAAGGCGGCTGCGAGCGGTTCGTCGGCCACGAATGCATCATGGTCGATGGCCAGAAGGCCTATCAACTCGACTATCGCGGCGGATTGATCATCCCTTGATCTGATCTGGGACTCAGAAATCGACAATCTTGCCGTCCGAAATCGTCACGCGTCGATCCATGCGGCGGGCGAGCTCGTGATTGTGGGTGGCGATGAGGGCAGCAAGGCCGGACTGGCGCACCAGCGCTTCCAGCGCGTCGAAGACGTAGCTTGCCGTTTCGGGGTCAAGATTGCCGGTTGGCTCGTCGGCAAGAAGCAGAGTCGGCGCATTGGCGACGGCGCGGGCAATTGCGACGCGCTGCTGCTCGCCGCCGGAAAGCTCGCCGGGGCGATGCGAGCCACGATGGCCGATGCGCATATAATCGAGAAGCTGGCCGGCCCGCTCTCCGGCTTCCTTCCAGGAAAGCCCGGCGATCAGCTGCGGCATCATGATATTTTCGAGCGCCGAGAATTCCGGCAGCAGATGGTGGAACTGGTAGACAAAGCCGATTTCGCTGCGGCGGATGGCGGTGCGTTTCTCATCGCTCAGGCCGTCACAGGCATGGCCGTTGATGTTGACCTCACCGCCGTCCGGATGCTCCAGCAGGCCGGCGATATGCAGCAGTGTCGACTTGCCGGTGCCGGAAGGGGCGACGAGAGCGACAATCTCCCCCTTCGATATCGAAAAATCGGCGCCCTTCAGGATCGAGAGCAGCGTACCGCCCTGCCCGTAATGGCGCTCGACGCCGGTAAGCTGGAGAACGACGTTGCGTTTCATGAAGGCGGCATTCCTTATTCGTAGCGCAGGGCCTGCACCGGATCGAGCTTGGAGGCACGCCAGGCGGGGAAGATGGTCGCGATGAAGGAGAGCGTCAGCGCCATGACGACGATCGAGATCGTTTCGCTCAGATCCATCTCGGCCGGCAGCTGGCTGAGGAAATAGACCTGCGGATTGAAGAGCACGGTGCCGGAGATCCAGGAGAAGAACTGGCGGACGGATTCGATGTTGACGCAGACGAGAACGCCGAGCAGCACACCGGCAATGGTGCCGACGATGCCGATCGCCGCCCCGGTCATGAAAAAGATGCGCATGATCGCGCCGGCGCTGGCGCCCATGGTGCGCAGGATGGCGATATCGCTGCCCTTGTCCTTCACCAGCATGATGAGGCCGGAGATGATGTTCAGCGCCGCGACAAGCACGATCAGAGTCAGGATCATGAACATGACGTTGCGCTCGACCTGCAGCGCCGAGAAGAAGGTCTGGTTGCGCTGGCGCCAGTCGGTGATGGCGATCTGGCGGCCGGCCGCTTCCTCCACCTTGGGCCTCAGATCGTCGATATCGTCGGGATTGTCGACGAAGAGCTCGATCGACTGCACCAGCCCCTCGGCATTGAAATAGAGCTGCGCTTCCTCGAGCGGCATGAAGATGATCGAGGAGTCATATTCCGACATGCCGATCTCGAAGAGGCCGGAGATCTTGTAGGATTTGATGCGAGGGCTGACGCCCATCGGCGTAATGTCGCCATCTGGTGACGTCAGCGTAATGAGATCGCCAACGCGCAGACCGAGCTGGTCGGCCATGCGGGTGCCGATCAGCACGCCGTCGCCGGAGGCATACCCCACCATATCGCCTGATTTGATGTTGTCGGAGACCGTCTTGAGCTTGGTCAGATCCTCGGCGCGGGCGCCGCGCACCAGAGCGCCGGTGCTGCCGCCGGCCTGGGCGGAGGCGAGCACCTGGCCTTCCACTAGCGGTAGCGCCATCTTGACGCCCGGTACGGCGGCGAGCTTGCTGCTGAGGACAGGATAATCGGTGAAGGGGCCGTCGACCGGCTGGACGATCATGTGGCCGTTGATGCCGAGGATGCGCGAGACGAGCTCGGTACGGAAGCCGTTCATCACGGCCATGACGATGATCAGCGTCGCAACGCCGAGCATGATGCCGACAAAGGAGAAGCCGGCGATGACCGATATGAAGGCTTCCTTGCGGCGCGCGCGCAGATAACGCCACGCCACGAGGCGTTCAAAGGTGGAAAATGGCTTGCCAGCCGGACCCAAGCCGGATTTCGAACTCCGGTCCACTGCTGCCTCTGCCATTTCGCCTCCGTTTCCTTAAGCTACGAACCGATTGATCGCCGCTTCGATGGTCATCGTTTCGCGGGCGCCGGTCTTGCGGTCCTTCACTTCCACTTCGCCATTTGCGACCGCGCGCGGGCCGGCGATGATCTGGACGGGCACACCGATCAGGTCGGCGGTCGCGAATTTCGTGCCGGCCCGGTCGTCTGTATCGTCATAGAGCACATCCTTGCCGGCCTTGATCAGCGCGGCATAGATCAGCTCGCAGGTATCGTCACAGGCCTGATCGCCCGCCTTCATGTTGATCACAACGATATCGAAGGGTGCGACCGATGCCGGCCAGATGATTCCGTTATCATCATGCGATGCTTCGATGATGGCGGGAACAAGGCGTGTCGGGCCGATACCGTAGGAACCCATGTGAACGAAGTGTTCTTTGCCATCAGGTCCCTGCACTTTCGCGCCCATCGGCTCGGAATATTTCGTGCCGAAATAGAAGATGTGGCCGACCTCGATGCCGCGCGCCGACAGGCGGTCGCCTTCCGGAACGGCGTTGAAAGCCGCCTCGTCGTGCATTTCCGAGGTCGCCGCATAGAGCGAGGTCCATTTGCCGAAGATCGCCTGCAGGCCCTCGACACTGTCGAAATCGGTGTGTTCGCCAGGAATATCGAAATCGACGAAATCCTTGTGGCAGAAGACTTCGGATTCGCCGGTATCGGCGAGGATAATGAATTCATGGCTGAGCTTGCCGCCGATCGGGCCGGTGTCGGCGCGCATCGGAATGGCGCGCAGGCCGAGCCGGTCGAAAGTTCTGAGATAGGCGGCGAACATCTTGTTATAGGAATGCTCCGCCGCTTCGCGCGTCAGATCGAAGGAATAGGCATCCTTCATCATGAATTCACGCGAGCGCATGGTGCCGAAGCGCGGACGGATCTCATCACGGAACTTCAGCTGGATATGATAGAGATTGAGCGGCAGGTCCTTGTAGGACTTGACGGAGGAGCGGAAAATATCCGTCACCATCTCCTCGTTGGTGGGACCGTAGAGCATCGGCCGGTCCTGACGGTCCTTGATGCGCAGCATCTCCTTACCGTAGGCGTCGTAACGGCCGCTTTCCTGCCAGAGTTCGGCCGACTGCAAGGTCGGCATCGACAGCTCGATGGCGCCGGCGCGGTTCTGCTCGTCGCGGATAATGGCGTTGACCTTGTCGAGCACGCGCTTGCCGAGCGGGAGCCAGGAATAAATGCCCTGCGACTGCTGGCGGATCATGCCGGCGCGCAGCATCAGCCGGTGGGAGACGATTTCCGCCTCCTTGGGGTTTTCCTTAAGGATGGGCATGAAAAAACGGGACAGACGCATGGCGGATTCCGGAGCAGTTGAGATCCCGCAGCGGGCGGAATCGAAAGACCATTGTTAATGTCGGGAGCGTTCATAGCCGCTTCGCGGCAGGAAGGAAACCCGCAACGGATGCCGGCAACCTCCCGGAAGCGCATGTTCGCACCCGCAAAATGAAAGGGCATGAAAAAGCGCGTGTTTATAAGGACTTGAACGAAAATCTTGTCAACAGAAAAATTTTGCTAGAGTGTAGCAAAAATGCAAAAAAAGCAGATGACAAAGCCCAATGTTTGAGCTAGTTTTAGCTCACAAAACAGGCAGGAAGTTAAATTCTTGCCGAATTCGCGGTCAAGTCTTGGGAGGATCAGATCTTAGGCGCGCTCGTCGCAGCCCCGGCAACGGTTACAGATCACGCGATACTTAAAACAAGGCTTTTAGCCTTGTTTTTTTTTGGCTTTTCGGCCTCCATCTCATCCAAAAATCCGGCCGACTTCCGTTAGGGGATGACCCTCATTCCGTTACGAGAGCTCTTTGCCGCAACAGTATGACGCTGGTATGACGAAGTTCGCTTTCAATAGGTTTACATCTGCTCAAAGTTTGAGCAAAAGCCACGCTCAATAGAAGCTGGGGCCGAGTTGCGGCAGGGCATCGAAGCCCCAACCGAAATAGGTGTCGCAGACATACCAGAGGCCGTAGACCAGAGCCGAAATCAGCGTCGTCAGCGAAAACACGAAGACGGCGCGAAACCGGGTGGGCGCGCTCGGGACGGTGCCGAGCACGACGTCGTTGTCATCCGCCTGGGTGCGCAGGCCGATCGGCAGAACGGCAAAGAGCGTCATCCACCAGATGATGAAGTAGACGGCAAATCCCTGAAGAAAGATCTGGAGCATTATGGTTCCCGTTGGTGTCGCGTCCTTATACGGCGGAATGGCGACCAACTCAAAACAAACGAAAGGTTTGACCGTCTTCGGGTCACTCTGCCGCAGCAGGGCTCAGGCCTGTTCGAGTTCGATCAGCGTGCCGAAGAAATCCTTGGGGTGCAGAAAGAGCACCGGCTTGCCGTGCGCGCCGGTCTTCGGCTGGCCGTCGCCAAGCACCCTTGCGCCCGCCTCGACCAGCCGGTCACGGGCGAGAAGGATATCGTCCACCTCGTAGCAGATATGGTGCATGCCGCCGGACGGGTTCTTTTCGAGGAAGGTTGCGATCGGCGAGGTAGCTCCGAGCGGCTGCAGCAATTCGACCTTGGTGTTCGGCAATTCGACGAAGACGACGGTGACGCCGTGCTCCGGCAGAGCCTGCGGCTGCGATACGGCAGCGCCCAGCGTATCGCGATAGGCCGCAGTCGCCGCAGCCAGATCCGGCACGGCGATGGCGATATGGTTGACCCGGCCGAGCATTGTCAGACCTTGGTGACGAAGGCGGTGACAAGAGGTTTCTTGCCCCAGGTGTTGTTCGCGGCCGAGCGGATGGCGCGGCGTACCGCTTCCTGCAACATGTCAATATCCTTGCGGCGGGCGCGCGGGATGCTCTCGATGGCGCTGACCGCCGCGTCGAAGAGCGTATCCTCCATATCCTCGCCCTCGTCATCGTAGGTCGGCAGGCCGATCGAAATGAGGTCGGGTTCGCCAACGATGTCATAGCGGGCGTCGAGCACGACGTTAACGGCGACATGGCCGACATAGGAGAGCTTCTTGCGCTCGCCGATACCCATCTCGTCGAAATCGCCGATCAGCGCGCCGTCCTTATAAATCCGGCCATGCGGCGCCTCGCCGATCACCTCGACGGGACCGGGCGCCAGCCGCAGGATGTCGCCGTTGCGCACCCGCGGCACCAGCGCAATGCCGGATTGCTCGGCAAGTTCCTTGTGGGCCGTCAGATGTATCGCCTCGCCATGCACCGGCACGACGATCTTAGGCCGTGTCCATTCATACATCCGCTGCAACTCGTTGCGGCGCGGATGGCCGGAAACGTGGACCAATGCCTCTGTATCCGTGATGATGTGCACACCCTGCTCGACGAGGCCGTTCTTGATGTCCTGGATCGCCTTCTCGTTGCCGGGAATGGCCCGCGAGGAAAAGACGACGATATCGCCGGCCGCAAAGGCCACATTGCGCATCTCGTCGCGCGAGAGCTTGGCAAGGGCTGCCCGCGCCTCGCCCTGGCTGCCGGTCAGGATGACGACGACCTTGTCGCGCGGGATGTAGCCGTATTCATCCTCCGAGATGAAGGGCTTCACGCCCTCCATCAGGCCGATATCCTGGGCAACGTCGACGACGCGCTTCAGCGAACTGCCGAGCAGCAGCACTTCGCGGCCGGCCGCCTCGGCAGCCTCGGCAACGGTGCGGATACGCCCGACATTCGACGAGAAGGTGGTGATCGCCACCCTGCCCTCGGCATTCTCGATGATCTTGCGCAGGCTTTCGGACACATCCTTCTCGGAGGGCGAAACACCGTCGCGCAGCGCATTGGTGGAATCGCACATCAGCGCCAGCACGCCCTCGTCGCCGAGCTGGCGGAAACGTGTCTCGTCGGTCAGAGGCCCGAGCGAAGGCTCGTGGTCGATCTTCCAGTCGCCGGTATGGATAACATTGCCAACCGGCGTGCGGATCATCAGCGACATCGGCTCGGGTATCGAATGGTTGACGGCGACGCCTTCGATGCTGAAGGGGCCGACATTGATCGTATCGCCGGCCTTGAACGGCGTCACTGGCACTTCGCCGATCTTAGCCTTCTCAAAATTGCGCTTGGCTTCGAGCAGACCGGCGGTAAAACCCGAGGCATAGACCGGGACGTTGAGGCCGGGCCAAAGGTCGGCGAGCGCACCATAATGGTCTTCATGCGCATGGGTGATGATAATCGCCTTGAGGTTCTTTCGTTCGCTGGCGAGGAAGCGGATATCGGGCAATACGAGGTCGACGCCCGGCAAGTCAGGCCCCGGAAAAGTGACGCCGCAATCGACCATGATCCACTGGCGATGCTCGGGCGGGCCGTAGCCGTAGAGAGCGAGATTCATGCCAATCTCACCGACACCGCCCAGAGGCAGGAATACCAGTTCGTCCTGTTTCGCCATAATTTTTGTTTTTTCCGCTATCCAAAAAACACATCACCGGCAGCAATGGGCATTATCCTGCCAGCGCCGGTATCGAGCATCAACAAGCCATTATCATCAATTCCGGCGAATTGTCCGGAAATCGATCGGTCCGGCAAATTCACCGTAATCTTTTCGCCGATGCCGCAGGCAATCGCGCGCCAGAGCGCCGTGATCTCGCCAATGCCGCGGCCCTTGTCCCATATTTCAAGCACTTCCGCCGTGGCGGCGAAGAGATGCGCGAAGAGTTCCTCCGGTGACGCCGCACTCCCCTGCTGACGCAGGCAGGTGACGGGGTAGAGCGGATTGTCCGGCATGACCGAGATATTGATGCCGATGCCGACGATCAGCGCGTAACGGCCGTCCGGCAGCCCCTCGCCTTCGACGAGAATGCCGCAGGTCTTCTTTCGACCGATGAGGATATCGTTCGGCCATTTGACCTCGAGCGGCTCGGCGCCCAGTGGCAGCACCCTGCGGATCGCCTGGTGCACGGCAACGGCGATCGCCAGCGGCAGCGAGCCCAGGCGCTCCATCGGCGCTGGATCGATCAGGAGAAGAGAAGCGTAGAGATTGCCGCGTTCGGAAACCCAGAGCCTGCCGCGGCGGCCGCGGCCGCCCGTCTGCCTCTCGGCGGTCACCCAGAGATTGCCGCCATCGCCCGCCCGAGCCCGGGCGAGGCACTCGCTGTTGGTAGACGATGTTTCCGACAGAGCCTCGTGCCTGAAATCGCCGAGCGATATCCGGCGCCGTCCGTCGGAAGCCATCAAAAGAGCGTCGCGGCGGCAAGCTCTGCAGCGCCGCCGATCGGGCCGCCGATGAGGACATAGGCAGTGACGAACAGACCGGAGAGACCGAAGACCAGACGCAGCGCTCCGGAGACACGGGCGAATTCGCCGGTCGCCTCATCGAACCACATCAGCTTGATGACACGCAGATAGTAGTAGGCGCCGACGACCGAGGCGAGAACGCCGATGATGGCAAGCGCATAGAGCTTGGCCTCGATGGCGGCAACGAAGACGAAGTACTTCGCGAAGAAGCCGGCGAGCGGCGGGATGCCGGCAAGCGAGAACATCAGCGCTGTCAGCACCACGGCCATGAACGGGTTGGTTGTGGAGAGACCGGCGAGATCGTCGACATTTTCGACGACGGTGCCGTCCTTGCGGCGCATCGACATGATGATCGCAAAGGTGCCGAGCGTCATGACCATATAGATGACCATGTAAAGCATGACGCCGGTCACGCCGGTCTGGTTGCCGGCGGCAAGACCGACCAGCGCATAACCCATGTGGCCGATCGAGGAATAGGCCATCAGTCGCTTGATGTTCTTCTGGCCGATCGCAGCAAACGAGCCGAGCAGCATAGAGGCGATCGAGATGAAGACGACGACCTGCTGCCAGTCCGCCAGAACCGGCTGGAAGGCGGTGATGACGATGCGGGTCATCATCGCCATGGCGGCAACTTTGGGCGCTGCGGCCAGGAAGGCGGTGACCGGTGTCGGCGCGCCTTCATAAACATCCGGCGTCCACATGTGGAAGGGAACGGCCGAGATCTTGAAGGCGATGCCGGCGAGGATGAAGACCAGGCCGAAGATCAGGCCGAGCGAACGCGCGCCCTCGACGGACAGCGCCTGGGCGATTTCGGAGAAGTGGGTGTGGCCGGTAAAGCCGTAGACCAGCGACATGCCATAGAGCAGCATGCCGGAGGAAAGCGCGCCGAGGACGAAATATTTCAGGCCGGCTTCGGTCGACTTCAGGCTGTCGCGGTTGATCGCGGCGACGACGTAGAGCGCCAATGATTGCAGCTCCAGCGCCAGATAGAGCGAGATCAGGTCGTTGGCCGAGATCATCAGCAGGATGCCGAGGGTCGCAAGCACCAGGAGAACCGGGAACTCGAACTTGTCGAGCTGATTTTCTCTGGCGTGGCCGATCGACATGAAGATGGCGACCAGCGAACCGATCAGCGCCACCAGCTTCATGAACCGTGAGAAGCCGTCCGCCATGTAGACCCCGCCATAGGCAAGGCCTTCTGCGGGCACGAAGAGCAACCACAGGCCCGAGGCCAGCAGCAGGACGATGGCGAGGCCGGTGACGAGAAGGCCCGACCGCTCGCCGGAGAAGACGCCGACCATCAACAGGACAAGGGCGCCGACCGCGAGGATGAGCTCCGGCGCGGAAAGATGCAGACTGAGGAGAATTGTTTCAGCGGTCATGTCCAATAAGTCCCGTCATCATTTCATAGACAGCGCAACATTCTGCGCTGCGTGCACGGCGGCCGTGTAGTTGTTGACCAGCAGATCCACCGAGGCGGCTGTCGCATCGAAGACCGGAGCAGGATAAACGCCGAAGAAGATAGTCAGCGCGACCAGCGGGTAGAGGATCAGCTGCTCGCGCGGTGAAAGATCGAGCAGCGCCTTCAGCTTTTCCTTTTCCAGCGCACCGAAGATCACCCGGCGATAAAGCCAGAGCGCGTAGGCGGCCGAGAGGATGACGCCGGTGGCGGCAAAGAGCGCTACCCAGGTATTGACCCGGAAGACACCGATCAGCGTCAGGAATTCGCCGACGAAGCCCGACGTGCCGGGAAGCCCGACATTGGCCATGGTGAAGACCATCATCGCCACGGCATATTTCGGCATATTGTTGACCAGGCCGCCATAGGCGTTGATCTCGCGGGTGTGGGTGCGGTCGTAGACGACGCCGACGCAGAGGAAGAGCGCGCCGGAGATGATGCCGTGCGAGAGCATCTGGAAGATCGAGCCTTGGACGCCCTGCATGTTGGCGGCAAAGATGCCCATGGTCACGTAGCCCATGTGGGCCACGGAGGAATAGGCGATCAGCTTCTTGATATCGTCCTGCATCATCGCCACCAGAGAAGTGTAGATGATGGCGATGACGGACATGGCAAAGACGAGCGGCGCGAAATAATCGGACGCGACCGGGAACATGCCGAGCGAGAAACGGATGAGACCGTAGCCGCCGAGCTTCAAAAGCACGCCGGCCAGGATCACCGAGCCAGCCGTCGGCGCCTGAACGTGGGCATCGGGAAGCCAGGTATGGACGGGCCACATCGGCATCTTCACCGCGAAGGAGGCGAAGAAGGCAAGCCATAACCAGGTCTGCAGCGCCGGCGGGAACTTGTAGGCGAGCAGTGCGGTAATATCGGTCGTGCCGGCCTGCCAGTACATCGCCATGATGGCGAGCAGCATCAGCACCGAGCCGAGCAGCGTATAGAGGAAGAACTTGTAGCTCGCATAGACGCGGTCCTTGCCGCCCCAGACGCCGATGATCAGGAACATCGGAATAAGGCCCGCCTCGAAGAAGACGTAGAAGAGCACGATATCGAGCGAGACGAAGACGCCAATCATCATCGTTTCGAGGATGAGGAAGGCGATCATGTATTCCTTCAGGCGCTTCTCGATCGAGAGCCAGCTCGCCAGCACACAGAAGGGCATGAGGAAGGTCGACAGGATGACGAACAGCATCGAGATGCCGTCGACGCCGACGTGATAGCCGATGCCGGTGCCGAGCCAGTTATGCTTCTCGACCATCTGGAAGCCGGGATTGGCATTGTCGAAGCCGATCCAGATTACGAGCGAGACGACGAAGGTGAAGACGGTGGTGATCAGCGAGATCCACAGCACGTTCTTCCGGCCGGTTTCGCTCTCGCCGTTCATCAGCAGCAGGAGCACCACGCCGACGAGCGGCAGGAAGGTGACCGTTGAAAGAATAGGCCAATCGGTCATCAGAAGGAACTCCCGAGCATCATCCAGGTAACGAGCGCCGCAATGCCGATCAGCATGGCGAAGGCGTAGTGATAGAGGTAACCGGTCTGCAAGCGGACCACGCGATCGGTGACGGCGACGACGCGAGCGGCGACTCCGTTCGGGCCGTAGGTGTCGATGACGCCGACATCACCTTTCTTCCACAGGAAGCGGCCGAGTGCCTTGGCGGAGCGGACGAAGAGGAAGTCGTAGAGTTCGTCGAAGTACCACTTGTTCAACAGGAACTGGTAGAGCACGCGGTGCTGCTGCGCGAGGATGCGCGGCGTCTGCGGCGAGCGGATATACATGTACCAGGCAGTGACGAAGCCGAGAACCATGGCGATGAAGGGGCTCAAAGCCACGAGCGCCGGCACATGGTGGAACTCTTCGACGAGTTCGTTCTCGGCGCCGGTAAAGAGCGCACCCTTCCAGAACTCGGCATATTCCTCGCCGTAGAACCGGCCTTCGAAGAAGTAGCCGGCGAAAACTGCACCAACCGCGAGGAGATAAAGCGGCACCAGCATGACCTGCGGCGACTCGTGGACGTGGTGCATCACCTCGTGCGAAGCTCGCGGCTTGCCGAAGAAGGTCATGAAGATCAAGCGCCAGGAATAGAAGCTCGTAAAGAGAGCCGCGATGACCAGCAACGCGAAGGCAAAGCCGGAGACCGGCGAATGCGAAGCATAGGTCGCCTCGATGATCACGTCCTTGGAGAAGAAGCCGGCAAGACCGAACGGCGTGAAGGGAATGCCGACGCCGGTGATTGCCAGCGTGCCGACAATCATCATACGGAACGTCCACTTAATATGCGGCCGCAGGCCGCCCATGTAGCGCATGTCCTGCTCGCCATCGACGGCATGGATGACCGAGCCGGCGCAGAGGAAGAGCAGCGCCTTGAAGAAGGCGTGCGTGAAGAGATGGAAGATCGCCGCGCCATAGGCCCCTACCCCGAGCGCCACGAACATGTAGCCGAGCTGCGAACAGGTGGAATAGGCGATGACGCGCTTGATATCGTTCTGCACGAGGCCGACGGTTGCTGCGAAGAAGGCGGTGATCGCGCCGATCACGGTAACGACAACCAGCGCATCCGGTGACAGTTCAAAGAGCGGCGACATGCGGGCGACGAGGAAGACGCCGGCGGTGACCATGGTCGCGGCATGGATAAGGGCCGAGACCGGGGTCGGGCCTTCCATGGCGTCCGGCAGCCAGGTGTGCAGCAGGAACTGCGCCGACTTGCCCATCGCGCCCATGAAGAGCAGCAGGCAGATGCCGGTCAGCGCGTGCGCCTTGTCGAGCTGCATGCCGAAGAGATTGAGGATCACCTCGCCCGCTTCGCCGCCGCCTTCATGCGGGGTGAAGTTCGAGGCATTGGCGAAGATCGTGTCGAGGTTGATCGAGCCGAACAGCACGAAGACGCCGGCAATGCCCAGCACGAAACCGAAGTCGCCGACGCGGTTGACGATGAAGGCCTTCATCGCCGCGGCCGTCGCCGAGGGCTTCTTGAACCAGAAGCCGATCAGCAGATAGGAGGCGAGACCGACACCTTCCCAGCCGAAGAACATCTGGGCAAGGTTGTCAGCGGTCACCAGCATCAGCATGGCGAAGGTGAAGAGCGAGAGATAGGCGAAGAAGCGCGGGCGATGCGGATCGGTATGCATGTAGCCGATCGAATAGACGTGCACCAGCGTCGACACCGTGTTGACGACGATCAGCATGACTGATGTCAGCGTATCCACGCGCAGCGACCAGGAGACGTCGATGCCGCCGGACTGGATCCAGCGCAGCACCTCGACCTTGATCGGACCGCCTTCGGCATGGCCCATGCCGACGGTGAAGAAGACGACCCAGGACAGGATGGCGGCGATGATCATCAGGCCGCTGGTGACATATTCCGAAGCCTTGGCGCCGATTGCGCGGCCGAAAAGGCCGGCGACGATCGCACCGATCAAGGGAAGAAAGACGATAGCCTTATAGAGGAACATGAGCCACTCAGCCCTTCATCATATTGACGTCTTCGACCGCGATCGAGCCGCGGTTGCGGTAGAAGACAACGAGAATTGCAAGACCGATCGCCGCTTCGGCAGCCGCGACCGTCAGGATGAACAGCGCGAAGACCTGGCCGACGATGTCGTTCAGGAAGGAGGAGAAGGCGACCATGTTGATGTTGACGGCAAGCAGGATCAGTTCGATCGACATCAGGATGACGATGACGTTCTTCCGATTCAGGAAGATACCGAAGACGCCGAGCGTGAAGAGGATGGCGCTGACCGTCAGGTAGTGGGAAAGTCCGATGACCATGTTCTTTGTTCCTTGACCTGCCTTAGACGCCCTGCCCGGGCTTGACCGACACCACCTCGACGGCGGTGGCGGGCGTGCGGGCAACCTGCCTGGGAATATTCTGCCGCTTGATGTTGGTGCGGTGTCTCAACGTCAGCACGATCGCGCCGATCATGGCGACCAGGAGCACCAGACCGGCGATCTGGAAGAAATAGACGTAGTTGGTATAGAGCACGTCGCCGAGGGCGGCCGTATTGGTGCGCTCGCTCAGCGCCGGGATCGGCATGGCGACTGACTTGGCGATCTCAGGCGAGATGACGCTGCCGCCGATGACGACGATCAGTTCGGCTGCGAGGATCACCCCGATCAGCCCGCCGATCGGCGCATATTCGAGAACGCCGGCCCTCAGTTCGGTGAAGTCGATATCGAGCATCATCACCACGAAGAGGAAGAGGACGGCGACGGCGCCGACATAGACGACAAGCAGGATCATCGCCAGGAATTCGGCACCGAGCAGCAGGAAGAGGCCGGCCGCATTGAAGAACACCACGATCAGGAAGAGAACCGAGTGAACCGGGTTCTTCGCCCAGATGACCATGAACGCCGACGCCACCGCGACAAAGGCGAAAAGATAGAAAAATAGAGCCTGCAGACCCATGTTGGTGCCTTTTTCATCTTCCCCCGGGCAGCCGGGAGTTTCCCTGCCCGATGGAGCTCTCCCTGGCGTTAACCGGAAAAGCTCCTGTGCATATTGACCGCGACAGGAGCAACAGCGCTCCACCGCGGCATTTCAAAATCTCAATCAGCGGTACGGCGAGTCGATCGCGATATTGCGGGCGATTTCGCGCTCCCACCGGTCTCCGTTATCCAGAAGCCGTGCCTTGTCGAAATAGAGCTCTTCGCGGGTTTCCGTCGCAAATTCGAAATTCGGGCCTTCGACGATCGCATCGACCGGGCAGGCTTCCTGGCAGAAGCCGCAATAGATGCACTTCACCATGTCGATGTCGTAGCGCACCGTGCGGCGCGTGCCGTCATTGCGGCGCGGACCGGCTTCGATGGTGATCGCCTGGGCAGGACAGATCGCCTCGCAGAGCTTGCAGGCGATGCAGCGTTCCTCGCCGTTCGGATAACGGCGCAACGCATGCTCGCCGCGGAAACGCGGGGAGACCGGACCCTTTTCGAAAGGATAGTTGATCGTCGCCTTCTGGCGGAAGAAATAGCGCATCGACAGAAAGAACGCGCCGACGAATTCCTTGAGAAACAGCGAGTTGATGGAGCCGGACAAGCTTGCCATCTTCAACCTCCAATTTTGCCGAAAACGAGAGCGGGCAGCATCATGCCCAACCCATCAGTTTCAGCACGAATGCAACGATGACGACCATGGCGAGCGACAGGGGCAGGAAGACCTTCCAGCCGAGGCGCATGAGCTGGTCGTAGCGGTAGCGCGGAACGAAGGCCTTGACCATCGCGAACATGAAGAACACCAGGCAGGCCTTCAGCGTGAACCAGATGATGCCTGGGACCCAGTTGAGGATCCAGATATCGACCGGGGGCAGCCAGCCGCCGAGGAAGAGGATCGTCGTCAGCGCGCACATCAGGCAGACGGCCGCATATTCGCCGAGCATGAACATCATGTATGGCGAGGAGCCGTATTCGACCATGAAGCCGGCGACGAGTTCCGATTCGGCTTCCGGAAGGTCGAAGGGCGGACGGTTCGTCTCGGCGAGTGCCGAAATGAAGAAGATGATGAACATCGGGAAGAGCGACAGCCAGTGCCAGTCGAGGAACGACGCCGGCAGGCCGAGCATGGTGCCGAGGCCGGTATGCTGCGCATTGACGATATCGGTCAGGTTCAGCGAGCCGACGCAGAGAAGCACGGTGACGATGACGAAGCCGATCGAGACTTCATAGGAGACCATCTGCGCCGCCGAACGCAACGCGCCGAGGAACGGATACTTCGAGTTCGAAGCCCAGCCACCCATGATGATGCCGTAAACCTCGAGCGAGGAGATCGCGAAAATATAGAGGATGCCGACATTGATGTTGGCGATCACCCATCCGTCTGCCAGCGGCACCACCGCCCAGGTCGACAGCGCCAGAAGCACCGTCACCAGCGGGGCAAGCAGGAAGACCGCCTTGTTGGCGCCGGCCGGAATGATCGGCTCCTTGAAGACGAACTTCAAAAGATCGGCGAAGGACTGGAACAGGCCGAAGGGACCGACGACGTTCGGGCCGCGGCGCAGCTGCACGGCCGCCCAGATCTTGCGGTCTGCGAGCAGCACGTAGGCGATGAAGACGAGCAGGCAGACGAGAAGCAGCAGCGACTGGCCGACCATGATGATCGCCGGCAAGACATAGCTTGAAAAGAAAGAATCCATAGTCCCCTGCCCTTACTCTGCCGCGACTTTGAAGTTGTTGCGGGCCAATGCCGAGCACTCCGCCATGACAGCCGAGGCACGCGCTATCGGGTTCGTCAAATAGAAGTCTTTCACCGGCGACGCAAACCCGGATTTGTTCATCTTGCCGGCTTTTTTCGCAACTGCGGCAATTTGGGCGCTATCGGTTTCAGCGATCTCGTCGATGGCGGCGAAATGCGGGAAAGCGGCATAAAGCCGGACACGCAATTCGCTGAGCGAATCGAAGGGAAGCTTCTTGCCGAGCACGTCGGAAAGCGCACGGATGATCGCCCAGTCCTCGCGAGCGTCACCCGGCGCAAAACCTGCGCGGTTGCCCATCTGGACGCGGCCTTCGGTGTTGACCCAGGTGCCGGACTTTTCGGTATAGGCTGCCGCCGGCAGGATGACGTCGGCATGATGCGCGCCGTTATCGCCATGCGAGCCGATATAGACGGTGAGCTTGGCCTTCTTGGCAGTGAAGTCGAGTTCGTCTGCACCGAGCAGGAAGAGCACGTCCATCGCCGTCAGCATCTCGGCGGCATTGACGCCCTTGGCGCCCGGCACGAAGCCGAGGTCGAGGCCGCCGACGCGCGACGCTGCGATATGGAGGACGGCAAAACCGTTCCAGCCTTCGGCAACCGCGCCTACCGAGCCGGCGAGTTTGGCAGCACTGGCGAGAACGCCGGCGCCGTCGGTGCGCGAGAGCGCGCCCTGGCCGATGATGATCATCGGCTTGGCGGCATTCTTCAGCACATCCGCGAAGGCGTGGGTACCGTCGATCAGATCCTTCAGCGTGTCCGGACCGCCGCCGAGGTAATCATAGCTGTAGCGCAGTTCACCCGGCTCGCCGATCACGCCGATCGGGAACTTGCCGCGGCGCCAGCGCTTGCGGATGCGGGCGTTGAGGATGGCTGCTTCGAAGCGCGGATTGGCGCCGATGATCAACAGCGCGTCGGCCTGGTCGATGCCCGATATGGTCGGGTTGAAGAGATAGCTTGCACGGCCGAGCGACGGATCGAGTGCCGCCCCGTCCTGGCGACAGTCGAGATTGACCGACCCCAGCGATTTCACCAGTTCGGAGAGTGCATACATTTCCTCGACGGAAGCGAGGTCGCCGGCGACAGCGCCGATCTTGTCGCCCGAGGTGGCGCCGACGGCGGCCTTGATGGCGCCGAAGGCTTCGGCCCAGGTGGCGGGCTGCAGGCGGCCGTCGCGGCGGACATAGGGCCGGTCGAGGCGCTGGGTCTTCAGGCCGTCCCAGATGAAGCGGCTCTTGTCGGAGATCCACTCCTCGTTGATCGCCTCATTGACGCGCGGCAGGATGCGCATGACCTCACGGCCGCGGGTGTCGACGCGGATCGCCGAACCGACGGCATCCATGACGTCGATCGATTCAGTCTTGTTCAATTCCCACGGGCGCGCGGTGAAGGCGAAGGGCTTCGAGGTCAGCGCGCCGACCGGGCAAAGGTCAACGACGTTGCCCTGCAGCTCGGAGGTCATCGCCTGCTCGAGATAGGTGGTGATCTCGGCATCCTCGCCGCGGCCGATCAGGCCGAGTTCGGAAATTCCGGCGACCTCGGTGGTGAAGCGGACGCAGCGCGTGCAGTGGATGCAGCGGTTCATCACCGTCTTGACGAGCGGGCCGATATACTTGTCCTCGACGGCGCGCTTGTCTTCCTGATAGCGCGAGGTGTCGATGCCGAAGGCCATCGCCTGGTCCTGCAGGTCGCATTCGCCGCCCTGGTCGCAGATCGGGCAATCGAGCGGATGGTTGATCAGCAGGAATTCCATCACGCCTTCGCGGGCCTTCTTGACCATCGGGGTGTTGGTGAAGACCTCAGGCAGTTCGCCGTTCGGGCCGCCGCGGATATCGCGCACGCTCATGGCGCAGGAAGCCTGCGGCTTCGGCGGTCCGCCCTTCACCTCGACAAGGCACATGCGGCAATTGCCGGCAACCGACAGGCGCTCATGGAAGCAGAAGCGCGGAACCTCGGCACCGGCATCCTCGCACGCCTGCAACAGCGTGTAATGATCCGGAACTTCGATCTCGTTGCCGTCAATCTTCAGTTTTGCCATCGTCGCTCAGTCCTGTTTCCCGTTTGCCTGATGACGGCAAACAAACCTATTTTTGCAGCACTCTCGTTGCCAAGCCGGATCTTTCGTCCTGCCGACATCTGATGTCGCCCAAATTCTCTGTCGCGCGTTCCAGATCCGGAACCCGCACCGGCATCCTGAGGCCCCCGCCCGTCCGCCGACCTGCCCATCTTTCCGGCCGATTGACACGGCCGGACAGTTCATTTCTTTCTACGGCCCCGTCCTGCCAGAACTTTCGCCTGGCCGGTCCAATCGTCACGGCCGATGCGGCCGTTAAAGCCGAGCTCGGCGTCGAGCCGGGCGATTTCCTCGTCGGTCCAGGCAGCGATCTCGGCGAAGCTGCGAATGCCCTTGGCGTTCAGTACCTGCTCCAGCTTCGGGCCGATGCCGGCGATCAGCTTGAGGTCGTCGGTCTTCCCCCGCGCAACCGGTTTTGCCTTCACGGCCGGCTTTGGCTCGCTGGCCTTCGCTTGGCGGGCTGGCTTCGCCTGGCTGACTGGCTTCGCTTGGCTTACTGGCGTCGGCTCGCCGACCGGCTTGACAACCGTCAGTTTCGGTCCTGCCTTCTGCGCGGCCGGTGGCTTGGTGAACGCCTTCACGACCGGGCGAATATTCTCCGGCCGGATATCGACATCGGGCTTCAGTTCGTCCGGCGGCGTGTCATCGAGGGCGGCAGCGACCTTGCTGGTGGTTTCCAGGGCACTCTGGAAGGCCCCGAAGAAGGCGCCTGCCATCTGGGTCGAGAAACCGAAGCCGATCGCCGTTGCGGCGGCAAAGGCTGCAGCTGGATGCGCCATCAGCGGATGCACCGGCATCGCCCGGGCATTTTCCAGCATCTCGGCAGCAAGACGGCCGAAACCCGCCGCGAAATCGGCGGCTTCTTCGTTTTTCCTACCCTTGGATGCATTGTCCGCCATGATTATTCAGCCGCCTCCAGAACCGCGCCGTGATCAAGCGCGCTCGCCGTATACTGGTCGATGCGCTTTTCGATCTCGGGACGGAAGTTACGGATCAGACCCTGCACCGGCCATGCGGCGGCGTCGCCGAGCGCGCAGATGGTGTGGCCTTCGATCTGCTTCGTCACCTGGAACAGCATGTCGATTTCGCGCTTCTGAGCATTGCCCTTGGCCATGCGCTCCATCACGCGCCACATCCAGCCCGTGCCTTCGCGGCAGGGCGTGCACTGGCCGCAGCTCTCATGCTTGAAGAAGGCGGAGATACGGGCGATCGCCTTGATGACGTCGGTGGACTTGTCCATGACGATCGCGGCCGCCGTACCGAAGGAAGAGCCGACGCCGCGCAGGCCGTCGAAATCCATCGGGCAATCGATGATGTCCTTGGCCGGAACGATCGGGCAGGATGCCCCGCCCGGAATGACGGCAAGCAGGTTGTCCCAGCCGCCGCGGATGCCGCCGGCATGGCGGTCGACCAGTTCGCGGAAGGTGATGCCCATTTCTTCTTCGACCGTGCACGGCTTATTGACGTGGCCGGAGAGCATGAACAGCTTGGTGCCGACATTGTTCGGACGGCCGATGGCCGAGAACCAGCCGGCGCCGCGGCGCAGGATCGTCGGCGCAACAGCGATCGATTCGACGTTATTGACCGTCGTCGGGCAGCCGTAGAGGCCCATATTGGCCGGGAACGGCGGCTTCAGACGCGGCTGGCCCTTCTTGCCTTCGAGGCTTTCAAGCAGCGCGGTTTCCTCGCCGCAAATATAGGCGCCGGCGCCGTGATGGACGAAGATGTCCATGTCCCAGCCGAGCTTGTTGTTCTTGCCGAGCAGGCCGTAATCATAGCATTCGTCGATTGCCGCCTGCAGCGCCTCGCGCTCGCGAATATATTCGCCGCGCACATAGATATAAGCCGCATTGGCACCCATCGCGAAGCTCGCGACGACGCAGCCTTCGATCAGCGTATGCGGATCGTGGCGCATGATGTCGCGGTCCTTGCAGGTGCCGGGCTCCGATTCGTCGGCGTTGACGACGAGGTAATGCGGTCGGCCGTCGCTTTCCTTCGGCATGAAGGACCATTTGAGGCCTGTCGGGAAGCCTGCGCCGCCGCGGCCGCGAAGGCCTGACGCCTTCATCTCGTTGATGATCCAGTCACGGCCCTTTTCGAGGATCTGCTTGGTGCCGTCCCAGTGGCCGCGGCTCATCGCGCCCTTCAGGGACTTGTCCTTGAGGCCGTAGATGTTGGTAAAGATGCGGTCTTTATCTTGTAACATGCTTCACCTCTTACCGCGGCTTCTTGCCGAAGACCTTGATATATTCCGCTTCCCCGCCCTTGGCGAGCGCCTTGGCCTGCTTGACCCAGTCGTCGCGCTCGATGCGACCGCGGAAATTCAGATAGCCGTCGACCCATTCGCGTTCGGCCTTCTTCCAGGACGCGACCTGCGCGAAGGTGAAGATGCCGATTTCGTTCAACGTCGCCTCGATTTTCGGTCCGACACCCGAGATCATCTTCAGATCATCCGGTGCGGCGGGCTTTTCGATGCCGGACGGACGGTTCTTGTCGGTCAGGGCAGGCCTTGCCGCCGGAGCAGCCTCAGCCTTTACGGCCGCTTTCGGCGCCGGTTCGGCGGCCGCAGTGCCTGATATCGGCTGCTGCTCGGCCGCCTTGGCGTTTTTCGCAGCTGCCTTCGGCGCCGTTGCCGGCGTCTTCAGGGCAGCATTGGTCTCTGCATCGGTGCTCTTCGGGCGGGCGGCCTCGGAGGGCGGAACCGGAGCGCGGTCGACTGGGGCCGACACGGTTTCGGCATCGGCCTTCTTGGCGCGCGTCCTTGCCTTCGGCTCTTCGGTCGTCAGCGAGGTCAGGCCGCCTTCAGGCGCCGAAAACACCCGGTCGATCTGGGTGCCGGGCTTGATGCTGGCGCCATTGCCGGCGGCAAAGACGTCGATGATCTCTTCGAGACGCGCGGGCGTCAGGTCCTCATAAGTGTCCTTGCCGATCATCACCATCGGCGCATTGACGCAGGCCCCGAGACATTCGACCTCTTCCCAGGACAGCGTGCCTTCGGCATTGCGCTCGAAGGCATGGGCATGGATCTTGCTCTTGCAGACCGACATCAGCGCTTCCGAGCCGCGCAGCATGCAGGGCGTGGTGCCGCAGACCTGGACATGGGCGCGGGTGCCGACCGGATGCAGCTGGAACTGCGTATAGAAGGTCGCGACCTCAAGCACGCGGATATAGGCCATATCAAGCATGTCGGCGATCTTTTCGATCGCCGCGCGCGTGACCCAGCCGTCCTGCTCCTGCGCCCGCATCAACAGCGGGATGACCGCCGATTGCTGGCGGCCGGCGGGGTATTTCTGGATCGTCTTGTCCGCCCAGACCGCATTCTCATCGCTGAAGGCGAATGCGGCAGGCTGGAATTGATCTTCGGCTAATCGACGAACGGACATTCTTTCTCACGCCTTGTCAGTTTAGGGTTCCACACCGCGAAGCGGTCAAAGACTGCATTTCGCAGGCATAGGCCGACTGGTCTTTTTGCATAAACACTACGAATTTGCTGCCGTTCGGAATGGCAGCCTTGATCTGATAGCCCTTGGACAAAAGCTCGCCCATGGACGATTGCTGCGCCGGCGGCGTCTCTTCCTTGTGGCCCAGCGGCGTGCCGAGGCTATCGGACTCCTGAGCCGAAACCCCGGATGCCGAAAGAAGGATTGCGACGGCCAGCGGCAGAAGCTGCATCAGCGGTCCACCTCGCCGAAGACGATGTCGAGCGAGCCGAGGACGGCCGCGACGTCGGCAAGCTGATGGCCGCGGCACATGAAGTCCATCGCCTGCAGATGGGCATAACCGGGGGCGCGGATCTTGCAGCGATAGGGCCTATTGGTGCCGTCGGAGACGAGATAGACGCCGAATTCGCCTTTCGGCGCCTCGACGGCGGCGTAAACCTCGCCGGCCGGCACATGGTAGCCTTCGGTATAGAGTTTGAAGTGGTGGATCAGCGCTTCCATCGAGCGCTTCATCTCGCCGCGCTTCGGCGGCACGACCTTGCCGTCGATCGACGAGAAAGGACCGGTCTTGGCATCAGAGAGCAGACGGTTGACGCATTGCTTCATGATACGGACCGATTCGCGCATCTCGATCATACGGATCAGATAACGGTCGTAGTTGTCGCCATTCTTGCCGATCGGGATGTCGAATTCGAGATCGGAATAACATTCATAGGGCTGGGCGCGACGCAGATCCCAGGCCGCACCCGAACCACGCACCATGACGCCGGAAAAGCCCCAGGCCCAGCATTCCTCCAGCGAGACGACGCCGATATCGACGTTGCGCTGCTTGAAGATGCGGTTGCCGGTCAACAGGTTGTCGATGTCGTCGAGCGCCTTCAGGAACGGATCGCACCAGGCGCCGATATCCTGCACGAGCTGTTCGGGCAGATCCTGGTGGACGCCGCCCGGACGGATATAAGCGGCATGCATGCGTGAGCCGCTGGCGCGCTCGTAGAACACCATCAGCTTTTCACGCTCTTCGAAGCCCCAGAGCGGCGGCGTCAGCGCGCCAACGTCCATGGCCTGCGTCGTGACGTTCAGGAGGTGCGAAAGGATGCGGCCGATTTCCGAATAGAGAACGCGGATCAGCTGGCCACGAATCGGGATCTCGATGCCGAGCAGCTTTTCGACGGCCATCGCATAGGCATGCTCCTGGTTCATCGGCGCGACGTAGTCGAGGCGATCGAAATAGGGCACGGCCTGAAGATAGGTCTTGGTCTCGATCAGCTTCTCGGTGCCGCGATGCAAAAGGCCGATATGCGGATCGACCCGCTCCACAATTTCGCCGTCAAGCTCCAGGACAAGACGAAGAACGCCGTGCGCCGCCGGATGCTGTGGTCCGAAGTTGATGTTGAAGTTGCGGACGTTATGTTCGGTCATGGCGATCAACTCGCTTAGAGTGAGTAGTGGCTAGTGAGTAGTGATTAGTTTCGACCGTTCACTATTCATCAGCTTTCCGGTGCTGAACGCTTCGAATAAGCGATCCCAGCATCTTTCCAATTTCGTCGCATCGGTCGAGCAATTCGTCCAAGGCCGAGGCTTGAAGAAAGCCAATTCGTCCGGCGATGATCAAATGCGTCTCCAATTCTTTCAACGAGCCCTGAGCGATCTTGAGAAATTGGGCGAACGAGCCTCGATTTTCTCTTCCATAGCCCTTCGCGATATTCGCGGCCACGGAAGCAGAAGATCGTCTAATCTGGCTGGTCAACCCATAAATCTCTTCCCGCGGGAAGGTTCTCGTCACCTCATAACAAACAACAGACAGCTCGATAGCAAATTGCCAGACTTTCAAGTCACGGTAGGAAGTGATTTTCCCGTTCGTCACCCGGATATCTGCCCGCTACTCACTACCGACTATTCACTACTCACTGCTTCGCCTTTTCATCCCCAGGCAGCACATACTCCGTGCCTTCCCAAGGCGACATAAAGTCGAAGTTGCGGAATTCCTGCTTCAGCTCGACCGGCTCGTAAACGACGCGCTTTGCCGCGTCGTCGTAGCGAACCTCGACGAAACCAGTGGTCGGGAAATCCTTGCGCAGCGGATGGCCTTCGAAGCCGTAGTCGGTCAGGATGCGGCGCAGATCCGGATGGCCGGTGAAGAGCACGCCGTACATGTCCCAGGTCTCGCGCTCGAACCAGTCGGCGCCGGGATAGACCGGGCAGGCGGACGGAACCGGCGTATCTTCATCCGTTGCGACCTTGATGCGGATGCGCAGGTTCTTCTTCGGCGACAGCAGGTGGTAGACGACGTCGAAACGCAGCTCGCGCTGCGGCCAGTCGACCCCGCAAATATCGATCAGGTTGACGAAACCGCATTTGGAGTCGTCGCGCAGGAAAGTCAGAAGCGCGACCAGGTTTTCGCCGGTCGTCGTCAGCGTCAGCTCGCCATACTTCATCTGCGATGCGGCGATCAGGTTGCCGCGCGCTTCGCCAAGGTAGGACGCAAGCTCAGTCAGGGCTTCACTCATATGCCTTGTCCTTAACCCTTAGCGTTCGATCGTGCCGGTACGCCGGATCTTCTTCTGCAGCAGAAGCACGCCGTAAAGCAGCGCCTCTGCCGTGGGGGGACAGCCCGGCACGTAGATGTCGATCGGCACGATGCGGTCACAGCCGCGCACCACCGAATAGGAATAGTGATAATAGCCGCCACCATTGGCGCAGGAGCCCATCGAGATGACATAACGCGGCTCGGGCATCTGGTCATAGACCTTGCGCAGCGCCGGCGCCATCTTGTTGGTCAGCGTGCCGGCGACGATCATCACGTCGGACTGGCGCGGCGAAGCGCGCGGTGCAAAACCGAAGCGCTCGACATCGTAGCGCGGCATCGACAGCTGCATCATTTCGACGGCGCAGCAGGCAAGACCGAAGGTCATCCACATCAGCGAGCCCGTGCGGGCCCAGTTGATCAGCTCATCGGTCGAGGTGACGAGAAAACCCTTGTCGGCGAGCTCGTTATTGATCTCACCGAAAAATGGGTCGTTGCTGCCGATCGGCTTGCCGGTCGAGGGATCGATGATCCCCTTCGGCTGCTGTGCGACGAGCGGCTGATTGCTCACAGGGGCTACTCCCATTCCAGGGCTCCCTTCTTCCATTCATAGATAAAGCCGATGGTCAGCACGAGAAGGAAGACCATCATGGACCAGAAGCCGAACCAGCCAATGGCGCCGAAGGAGACGGCCCAGGGGAAGAGGAAGGCGACTTCGAGGTCGAAGATGATGAAGAGGATCGACACGAGGTAGAAGCGGATGTCGAACTTCATGCGGGCGTCGTCGAAAGCGTTGAAGCCGCATTCGTAAGCCGAGAGCTTTTCCGAATCGGGCGCTTTGAAAGCCACGGCGAACGGCGCAATGAGCAGCGCCAGGCCGATAACGAGCGCAATAGCAATGAAGATAGCGATCGGAATATAAGAACTGAGCAGTTCAGTCATCATGTTCATCCCTGCTTGCCGGTGACGCCAGGCGGCGCATTTGGGCAAATGCCCGGCAAGCGAACGTGCGTTGCAACAAGCCGTGGTTAGCGCAGCCGAGGCCCCGGCGCAAGACTTTTACAGAGGCAATTCGACGCGTGTCGCGCGGACATTATCAAGCAGATGCAACGATGTCGCGACAAATCCGTGCAAGCCGTTTGAACCTGCATGCCTGACCACTGGAAACTGCATAGCTTTCGGAAGAAATGGCGCGAGTGACGGGGCTCGAACCCGCGACCTCCGGCGTGACAGGCCGGCACTCTAACCGACTGAGCTACACCCGCGCATTGATCGGCCATTTTGCGGCCGCGAGGATAAAGAGAACCGGACAAACGACAAATCGCATTTGCGTTTTACAAGACTTGAAATGGCGCGAGTGACGGGGCTCGAACCCGCGACCTCCGGCGTGACAGGCCGGCACTCTAACCAACTGAGCTACACCCGCAATTCATTTCAAGCAGTCCGGATGCCTTCGCACCCTCTCCAAAACGGCTGCCCGTTTCGATGAGCGGCTAACTACGGGGTTCGCCTTTTAGTGTCAAGCAGGTTTGGAGACAAAACCATGACAGTCCGCGAATTGTTTCGGTGGGTCGGGTGCCAGACGAACAAAAGCCGGCACTTCCGTCTTCCGCGGCGGTGCTCAGGTGCCGACACAGTGCCTTCGAAACGGACATGCCCGCCGCCCGCCCCTCACTTTTTTACACCCGCGCCGGGCCTGAGCGGCATTGCCAGACACGGGACCACCACCAAAAAAATCAAAAAATCTTCACAAACACTCTTGCGGTTTTGCCGCGATCCGCATAGATCACGGCCACCAACGCGACAGGCCGATCCGGCTTCGTTTGCGATGGGCGATTAGCTCAGTTGGTAGAGCGCCTCGTTTACACCGAGGATGTCGGCGGTTCGAGTCCGTCATCGCCCACCATTTCCAAACATTCCTGCTGCTTGTTCATCAGATTAGGCTTCCGAATTAGCTCGCTAATCCGGCCAGTATCTGCGCAAGGTGTTTTGTCAGGAGACACCTCATGAAAACCGTTGCCTTCATCTCTACGCTGCTTCTCGCAGGCGTGGCTGCGCCGCCGTGCATTGCCAAAGAGCCGGCACTCGAGGTTTTCCTGTCTGCCGGGGACCAGACGATGACGACCTCGGGGGAAACCCCGGCGCGTGAAGCCAGGACCTATCTCCTGAGAATGCCGTCAGATCTGCCGATTAATTTTTCGGTCGATGCAGACAATTCAGCCTGCAGCCTGGAAATCAAGAAAACCAGCCAGCGCGGCGTCTTAAGCACAATCAGCCGATTCCCCGCATCTTTCAAAGACAGCGGTCAAAGCGGCGATGAATATACGTTTTCGTTTTTCCAAAACCGCGTTTCATTTATGAGCGGCGCCCGATGCGCCTTCTCATTTTCTCTAACGCAGATGTGACCATGTGTTTGGGGTGATGGGCATGCCTTGCCGCGCGCATACCCTCCAATTCATGCCTTCGCCAATTCCTTCTCCACCGCCGAAACCAGCCGCGAATCGTCGGCCGTCACATCGGGCGCGAATCGGGCAACGACTTTGCCGTCGCGGCCGATCAGGAATTTTTCGAAATTCCAGAGGATATCGTCCTCATCGCCGCCTGTCATGCCATGGGATTTCAGGCGTTCGCGCATTGGTCCGTCACCCGTCGTCGCGACACCCGACTTGGTCAGCTGCCGGTAAAGCGGGTGCTGGGCCTCGCCCTTGACCGAGATCTTCGAGAAGATCGGGAAGGTGACGTCGTAGGTGCTGGTGCAGAAATCGAGGATCTCGGCGTCGGTGCCGGGCTCCTGGCCCTTGAAGTCGTTGGCGGGAAAGGCGGCGATGACGAAGCCGCGCTCGCGCTTTTCCCCATAGAGCTTTTCCAGCCCGTCATACTGCGGGGTTAGCCCGCATTTCGAGGCGACGTTAACGATCAGAATCACCCTGCCCTTGTATTCGTTGAGCGTCATTTGACGACCATCCACAGTCTTGACCGGGATATCCAGTACATTACCCGTCACGGGAACCTCCAATTTTGTAAGGATATGTTTCGCCAAGCTTAGCGATATCGCCGCTGTTGTCATCAGCGTCGGGATCAACTTGGCTTCCACAGGACGCCGGTGCGGCTTCCGGCCGCACCGGGCCTCAGCACCTCAGGCGGGAGACGTTTCCTTCACGTCGTCGAGCAGGAAGTGCACGACGAGATAATCCGTCTTGTAATGGCGGCCACTGTCCGACACAGAATCGACGCTACCGCCGTCCTTCGGATGCCAGGGATGATAGTGGGGGTTGGTGGTGATCAGCGTAATGGCCTTGCCATCTCTTTCGCCAAGCCGGAAGCGCATCTCGGCGAGCGGCCAGATCCGCTCGTAATCCTGCATGGTGATTCGCGCCTTCAGCGCCTTGCGCTGCAGCGGCGCTTCGCCGGCCTCGGCTGGTGTTTCCAACACCACCTCCTCAGCTCCGCTGATGATGGCGTTGAATTCTTCAGGCCACATGCGTCTCATGAAATCGCTCCTCCCGAGGCTTTTTCGTCAGTTCACAGATGGAACTTAGCGGTTTGTTCGAAAGAAGCAAATTCCTGTCATGCGGTTGTCATCGGTGCCGGCTGCTCCTACCTTCCCGTCAAACCGCATCAGGGCCGTCAGTCGCCCGCAATCCCGAGATCAAGATGAAGACACGTGAAGAAAGGCAGGCGCTCCGGGCGAGCATGCCGCGCACCCCGCTCAGCGCCCATCATATGGAAAACGCCCGGCTGCTGCCGGATCGGGGCGAGCTGCTCTACCGGATTCCGAACGGCGGCATTGGCGTCGAGGTGGGAGCGGCCTTTGGCGAATATACGGCGGAGATCCTGGAAAAGAACCGACCGGCACAGCTCTATCTCATCGATCCCTGGTCGATGGATCGCTACAGTTCCGGGCTCGACTCGATCCACACGAATTTCGCGGCCGAGATCGAGGCCGGCCGGCTGCACCTGATGCAGGGCACATCGCTCGAGAAGCTTGCCGAATTCGAGGACGATTTCCTCGACTGGGCCTATATCGATACCGATCATTCCTTCGAGCTCACCTGGCAGGAACTCCTGCTCTGCGAAAAAAAGGTGAAGCGGACGGGGCGTATTGCCGGGCATGATTTCTGCACCGGCAATACGGTCAAGCCGATCGTCTACGGCGTCGTCGAGGCGGTTACCAAATTCTGCAAGGATTACGGCTGGCAATTCGAGTTCCTGACGGTCGAATCACACGCGCATTTTTCCTATTGCCTGAAGCGGCTCTGATCAGTCTAAAGCGCGGCGCGATCTTTCAGATTCGCTTCACGCGCTTTAGGTCTTTGGTTTCGCGCATGTCTTTACCGCAAAACCGCTGCAGACTTTTGCGTGACATGCTTTACGCTTGGCCGGAATATTGCTCGTCGCTGACCTTTTCCATCCAGTCGACGTGATTGCCGTCCAGCGCCTCATGAATGGCGATGTGCGTCATCGCCGTATCCGGGGCAGCACCGTGCCAATGTTTTTCGCCCGGCGCGAACCAGACGGTATCGCCGGCACGGATCTCGCGGATGTCCCCACCCCAACTCTGAGCGAGGCCCTTGCCTGATGTCACGATCAGAGTCTGGCCGAGCGGATGCGTATGCCAGGCGGTGCGGGCACCGGGTTCGAAGGTGACGGAGACCGCCCTCGCCCGTGCCGGCGCCGGTGTTTCCATCAGCGGATCCTGGCGAACGGCGCCGGTGAAATAGTCGGCCGGTGGCTTTGTCGAGGGGCGAGAGCCGACGGGTTTGATCTCCATGATCTTTCCTTTTCCATCCATACGGTTGAAGCCTTGTAGCAGAACGATATTTCATCGGGGCGACCAATCAAAGCCGGATCGACAATTGCCGCAAAGTCACACGGCTGATAGTGCCAGTGTCTTTCATCAGCGCGTCGCATCTTGCTTGAATCATGCGACGCGCTTTGGCTCTTTGTTTTTATGCATGCCGTTGTTCCCGTACACGTCCGGGCGACATGCAGTAGGGAGGATTTTTCATGAAACACCATGCTTTCGGCCGGATGCCCTTCACCGTCACCAATGTCGGCTTCGGCGCCTGGCAGATCGGCGGCTCCTGGGGCGATATCAGCGAGGCCGACGGACGCGCGGCGCTGAATGCCGCACTCGATGCCGGCATGACATTCATCGATACGGCCGATGTCTATGGCGACGGCCGCTCGGAAAAGATCATCGCCGACGTGCTGAAGACGCGCGGCGGCGCCCGCCCGATGGTCGCCACCAAGGCGGGGCGCCGCCTCAACCCGCATGTCGCCGAAGGCTACACAAAGGCTAATCTCGAAGGCTTTATCGACCGCAGCCTGACGAATCTTGCCGTCGACAGCCTCGACCTCGTGCAGCTCCACTGCCCGCCGCGCGACGCGCTTTACCAGCCTGAGATCTTCGAGAGCCTGAACGCGCTGCAGAAGGCCGGCAAGATCAAGGGTTACGGCGTCAGCGTCGAAAAGGTCGAAGACGGGCTGAAGGCGATCGAATATCCCGGCGTCGTCAGCATCCAGATCATCTACAACATCTTCCGCCAGCGCCCCGACCACCTCTTCTTCCAGGAAGCGCGCCGCAGGAATGTGGCGATCATCGCCCGTGTGCCGCTCGCCAGCGGTCTTCTCTCCGGCAAGATCACCCGGGACACACATTTTGCCAGCGACGACCACCGCAATTTCAACCGCAACGGCGAGGCCTTCGATGTCGGCGAGACCTTTGCCGGCGTTCCCTTCGAGGTCGGCCTGCAGGCGGTGGAAGAGGTGCGCAAGCTGGTGCCCGAGGGCACGACGATGGCTGCCTTCGCGCTCCGCTGGATTCTGATGAGCGACGCTGTCACCGTCGTCATCCCCGGCGCCCGCAATGCCGAGCAGGCCAGGGCCAACGCGGCTGCCGCCGACCTTGCGCCGCTGTCAGCCGATGTCATGGCGGCAACGCGCGAGATCTATGAGCGGCTGATCGCGCCGCATGTGCACCAGCGCTGGTAGGCCATCGATATTCTAAAATGCAAATGGCCGAAAGGCAAAATGGCCGGGTTGTCGCCCGGCCATTTTTCTGTCGTGTAACTATCAGAAGCTCAGTTCGTGGCGGTCAGGTCGACCGGGAAGAACAGGGTCTCGCCGGAGGAGTCGCTGACGCCGTCATTGTCGGTGACCGCGTAGGGCTTGCCCGACGCGTCGAAAGTGAAGCCTTCGAGCTTGTCCAGCACATAGCCGTTGGTGGCAGACTTCAGCTCACCGAGGAAGTCATGGGCTTGGGTCTTCTTGACGACCGGCAGCTCGCCGCCGAGCTTGGCGGGCTTCAGCTCCGATATCGCCACCTTGTAAAGCTTCTTCAGCCTGGCGGCATCGCCGACGAGGTTGTCGCGCTCGATGATGTAGACACTGTCGCCCTGTGCCGAGATCTCGGACAGGCCGACCCAGCCGCTTTCCGTCTTGTCGAGCGGATAGCGAACGGCACCCCATTCCTTCTTCTTCGGATTGTAGGAGACGAGCTTGACGAAGCCCTTCTCGTCGTCGCTCCACTCACGCTGGACCGCCATCCAGAGCGTGGTGTCGTCGCCGGTGCCGACAATGGTCACGCCTTCGAAGCCGTAGCGGATTTCGTTGGCGACGAGCTCCTTCGGCAGGGCGATCTCGGCCTTGATGTCGCCCTTGGCGTTGACGTTGTAGAGTGCGTGCGGGACGAGACGCTCGCTGTAGCCTTCCGAGGCGAGCCAGAAGGAGCCGCCGGCGGCAGCCGCGATGCCTTCGATGTCGAGCTTCTGGGCCGGGGCGCCGTCACGCTTGACGACGAGGGCGTCGGTGATGACGGCCGGCTTCTTGCTGGCGTCGATCGTATAGATGGTCGGCTGCGAACCGAGAACACTGTCGCTGACGGCATAGAGCATGCCCGGCTTGCCGGGAACCGCGGCGAGACCCGAAAGGGCTGCGAAGCCGATCGGGTTGCCGTCCTTTTCAGCGGAGACGATCTGCGGATAGGCCTTCTCGCCTTCCGAGCGCTCGTAGATCATCACATGCGAGCGCGTGCCGCCGTCCTTGCCGAGATCGACCTCGTTGGCGGTCGCAAAGAGATTGCGGGCGGGAATGGCGATCGCGCCTTCCGGCGAAATGCCTGATGGCAGCAGCTGGACGAGTTCGGGATCAGCGCCGGTATCCTTATAGACGCCGACCACCGAGGCGCGCTCTGCGAGCAGGAAGAAATACTTGATGTCGCCGAACTTGGCGGCTTCGAGGCCTTCCGGCTCGACGCCCTTCGATCCCGAGCGGCTTTCCGGATAGTGGCCGATATGGGCGACGGCGCGTTCGAAGGAGGCGCCCGATTCGTAGAGAAGCTTGCCCGTCTTGTCGAAGATGGTGAAGCCGCGCGAGCCGCCCTGGTAGTCGCCTTCATTGGCGACGACGAGGCGGTTGTCGTCCAGCCACTTCACGGCGTCGGGCTCGCGCAGCACGCCTTTGGCTTCGCCTGAGAATTTCAGGGCACCGTCACGCTTGGTGTCAATACCGGTGAGATCGACGCTGCCGGCGGAGAAATGCGTCTTCACTTCAGCCGTGTTGGCGTCGATGATGACGATCTCGTTGTTTTCCTGCAGCGTCAGGGCAATCTCGTTCAGGCTGTTGAAGGCGACGAATTCCGGCTCCGGATCCTCCGGGGCGACGCCGGTAAGCCCGGTCAGCGCCACGTGCTTGATGGTGCCGCAATCGACGGTGCCGTTCTTGACCTGGAAGACGACGAGGTCGCCGGCCGGCATCTGCGGGATCTTGCCGTCATTGACGTCTTCGTCGCGCTCGTTTTCGATCGCTATGGCGCCGAGCGTTTTGTCCTTGTTGAGGGCGATCGAATCCGGCTGACCGTCGAGATCGCACGTGCTTTCGATCTTCTTGCTCGCCACGTCGACGATCGCCAGACGGCCCGAGGGCTTCGCCTTGCTTTCGGAGGTGTTGACGGCAACGAGCGCCTTGCCGGCGCTCGAGGTGACCGAAGTCGGCTCGCCGTCCATCATCAGCGCGCCGCCGGCCTTCGGGGCCTTGGCATCTGTAATGTCGATAAAGCCGATCGCGCCAAGCGGGCTGTCACTATAGATCAGCGTGTTGCCGTCGTCGGTCGCGGTGATGATTTCGGCGGAGCTCACCGAAAGCTTGTCCTTATCAACAGGCAGGTTCTCTGCGACCGGGAAGGACGCGATGCGGTTGAAAACCGGCTCGGCCGCGGCCGGAAAGGCAACGGATGTAAGAAGCACGGCAGCAAGAGCTGCCTTGCGCGATGAAATGGTCATGAAATCCCCCATGTGTCGAACATTCGAAACAGGAGTTTTCTGCGGGAGCGGCATGACAGAGGCATGACAGATGCGGCATTTTGCGTCAGATCATGTCAGGCTGGTTTGCGCTCCCTGCGCATCTCGTTTCGCATGATGAACAGCGAAGCAGACAGGATGAGAGCCGCTCCCACCCAGAGGTAACCCGCCGGCGCATAGCCAAAGAACAGCCAACCGGCCAGCACGTTCAACGGCAGCTTCAGATCGTCGAACGGCTGGACGTAGGCGGCATCCGCTGCAGCATAGGCGAGCGTCAGGAAATACTGCGCTACGGCAGTCAGCAGCCCCGCCAGCAGGAACAGGGCAAGGGTTGCGCCTGTCGGCACTGCAAAGCCCGCCGCAAGCGCCAACCCGCCATTTATCGGCGTCAGCAGAACGAGCAGCCAGACGGTGATCGTCTCCGGCCGTTCGATGCCCGTCAGGCTCTTGGTGATCAGCGACGAGGCGCCCCACAGCAGCGCCGAAAGCACCGGCAAGAGAGCCGCCCAGCCAAAACCATCAGACCATGGCTGCAGAATGATCATCGCTCCGGTGAAGCCGGCCGCCGTAGCTGCCCAGCGGGCCGGGCCGACGCGCTCACCCAGAAAAAGGCGGGCACCCAGAATGATGAAGAAGGGCGAGGTCATCACCAGTGCGATCGCCTGCCAGATCGGCACTACGGACAGGCCGGCGACCCAGGCCTCGACGCCGAGCGCGGCAAGCGCGACGCGCGCGAGGTGGCGCCAGGGATAGCGCGTGCGCATTGCTGCGAGACCGAGCCTCTTCAGGAGCGGCAGCGAAAACAGGAAGGCGAAGCCATATTGCCAAAACGCTGCCGACGCCGAGGGAAAGCCTAGCTTCATCGTCAGCCATTGGGTGACGACGTTTAGAAGCGAAAAGGCAATGCCGGCAAGCACCATCCAGAGGGCGCCGACAAGGGCGCGGGATGGCTCGACTGCAAGGGAAGTCTGATTCATGTCTTTCATCCATAAAAGGGACCAACATAAATCAGGACGCATGAACTCCGACCAAGCGGCGCAGGGCAACCCCTGCCCTTCGCACGGCCGACGCTCATTCTCTTCCATCCGGACTTTAACCGTCGGCTCCGGAATCGCACCGGATCTGCTGACCCCTCCCCCGCTTGGCACGAGGAAAGGCGCTCGCGGGCTCGAGCCGAAACCCTTACCGCCGGTGGGGAGTTTCACCCCGCCCTGAGAACAGAAACGTCGTAGATCAAAGCCCGCGCGGCGGCAAGAGTGCTCTAGATCCTGATGATTTTAGGCCGGATCGGCCTAAAATCTGAATCCGAATCTAAATCAAAAAGTAGAGCATGATGTCGTCCGAAAACCGCTCACACTTTTCGGCATCATGCCCTAACGCAAAAGGGGTCCGGCAAAGCCGAACCCCTCTCAAATCCTGCACAGCCGGTCTCGTTTCCGGCTGGTGGATAATCTCAGATCAGCCGTTGACGGCGTCCTTCAGGCCCTTGCCGGGCGTGAATTTCGGAACGTTGCGAGCCGGAATGTCGACTTCAGCGCCCGTCGACGGGTTACGGCCCTTCGATGCGGCACGATGAGAAACGGTGAAGCTGCCGAAACCCGCGAGGCGGATGTCGCCCTTCTTCTTGAGTTCAGCCTGGACAACGTCAAAAACCGCGTCAACAGCGGAAGCCGCGTCAGACTTCGTCAGTCCTGCCTTTTCGGCTACTGCGGACACGAGTTCATTCTTGTTCATGTTTCCACCCCTTTCTAAATGGTATGAAACGACTCAAAAGTAAGCTAGGCGCAGAATAGGTTTCATCAGGCCCGCCGAAAACCCAAAAGCCCTGCAAATCAAGGAAAAGCAAGCGTCTACATGACGTTTTCACAAAAAAGGCTGGCGTTTCCGCCAGCCTTTTTGCGTGTTTTGTCCCAATGGGGCATAAATGTGGCAAAGGCCACTCAATGCGCTATGGTTGCGCCTGTCTCATCGAGGCCTTCGACCGTTGCGATGACCGGCGTTTCCACCGTGCCGTCCCATTCGATCGGCTCCGGCCGCCGGATCAGCGCATGCTTGATCACCTCGCCCATGCGGGATACCGGGATGATCTCCATGTTGTTCTTCACGTTATCAGGAATCTCCGCCAGGTCCTTGGCGTTTTCCTCCGGAATCAGCACCTTCTTGATGCCGCCGCGAAGCGCTGCGAGCAACTTTTCCTTGAGACCGCCGATCGGCAGCACACGGCCGCGAAGGGTGATTTCACCGGTCATGGCCACATGCCTGTCCACCGGGATCCCGGTCATGATCGAGACGATCGCGGTTGCCATGGCGACGCCGGCCGAGGGGCCATCCTTCGGCGTCGCGCCTTCCGGCACGTGCACGTGGATGTCGCTCTTGTCGAAGCGCGGCGGCTCGATGCCGAAATCGACAGCGCGCGAGCGGACATAGGAGGCCGCTGCCGAGATCGATTCCTTCATGACTTCCTTCAGATTGCCGGTGACCGTCATGCGGCCCTTGCCCGGCATCATCACGCCTTCGATGGTCAGCAGCTCGCCACCGACTTCCGTCCAGGCAAGGCCGGTCACGACGCCGACCTGATCCTCGCCCTCGGCTTCGCCATGGCGGAAGCGCGGGACGCCCAGATAGTCGGAGATGTTCGCCGCCGTCACATGAACGGCCTTCGTCTTACCCTTGATGATCTCGGTGACCGCCTTGCGGGCGAGTTTCATCAATTCGCGTTCGAAGTTGCGGACGCCGGCTTCGCGGGTGTACTGCTGGCTGATCGCCATCAGGGCGTCGTCGCTGACCGAGAATTCTTCCGGCTGCAACGCATGTTCCTTGATGGCCTTAGGCAGCAGGTGCCGCTTGGCGATTTCGCGCTTTTCATCCTCGGTGTAGCCGGCGATACGGATGATCTCCATGCGGTCCATCAGAGGCGCTGGAATATTCAGCGTATTCGCCGTCGTGATGAACATCACATCCGACAGGTCGTATTCGACTTCCAGATAGTGGTCCATGAAGGTCATGTTCTGGGCCGGATCGAGCACTTCGAGCAGGGCCGAGGACGGATCGCCGCGATAGTCCTGGCCGAGCTTGTCGATCTCGTCGAGCAGGAAGAGCGGGTTGGACTTCTTCGCCTTCTTCATCGACTGGATGACCTTGCCGGGCATCGAGCCGATATAGGTGCGGCGGTGACCGCGGATTTCGGCTTCGTCGCGAACGCCGCCAAGCGCCATGCGGACATACTCACGGCCGGTCGCCTTGGCGATCGACTGGGCGAGCGAGGTCTTGCCGACGCCCGGAGGACCGACGAGGCAGAGGATCGGGCCCTTGATCTTGGTGGCACGGGCCTGCACGGCCAGATATTCGACGATGCGCTCCTTGACCTTGTCGAGACCGAAGTGATCGGCTTCGAGGATCTTCTCGGCATTGTTGAGATCCGCCTTGATCTTCGACTTCTTGCCCCAGGGAATGCCGAGCAGCCAGTCCAGATAATTGCGCACGACGGTGGCTTCCGCCGACATCGGGCTCATCTGGCGCAGCTTCTTCAGCTCCGCATCGGCCTTTTCACGGGCTTCCTTGGACAGCTTTGTCTTGGAGATGCGCTCTTCCAGTTCGCTCATCTCGTCGCGGCCTTCCTCGCCGTCGCCGAGTTCCTTCTGGATCGCCTTCATCTGTTCATTGAGGTAATACTCGCGCTGGGTCTTCTCCATCTGGCGCTTGACGCGCGAGCGGATGCGCTTTTCGACCTGCAGGACCGAGATCTCGCCTTCCATGAAGCCGAGGGCCTTTTCGAGGCGCTGCTTGACGCTGGTGGTCTCCAGCATCTCCTGCTTCTCGGTGATCTTGATCGACAGATGCGACGCGACCGTATCGGCGAGCTTGGAATAGTCGTCGATCTGGCTGGCGGCGCCGACCACTTCGGGCGAAATCTTCTTGTTGAGCTTCACGTAGCTCTCGAATTCGGAGACGACCGAACGCGACAAGGCTTCCAGTTCGACCGGATCGTCATGCGGCTCCTCGAGCACATGGCCGAGCGCCTCATAGAAATCCTCGCGGCTGGTATAGGTGTCGATCTCGGCGCGGGCGCGGCCTTCGACGAGAACCTTCACGGTACCGTCGGGCAGCTTCAAGAGCTGCAGCACGTTCGCCACGGTGCCGACATTGTGGATCGCGGAAGGATCCGGATCGTCGTCGCTGGCGTTGATCTGCGTCACCAGCATGATCTGCTTGTCGGAACCCATGACCTCTTCGAGCGCACGGATCGATTTTTCCCGTCCGACGAACAGCGGCACGATCATATGCGGGAAAACCACGATGTCGCGCAGGGGCAGAACAGGGTAGGCAGTGCTGCTCGCTACAGACGTTTTCTTCGTCATTTTATGTCCTTTCCATCGTCCCGTTGCCGGGCTCTCTGCACGGCCGCTTGGGACCGGCCGGCACTCACTTGTTGCTACAAGTGGAGGTTCTAACTACGCTTTTCAAGCCATGCTAACGCCCGCGTCCCTCGGATGTGACAGCTTTATTACAACGGAACGCCAACACTATGAAGCGCGTGGCTGGACCGGCGCTTACCACTTCCGACCCGGCTAAAATACAAACGTCAGCAAGAGGCTTACGGAAACATTGCATCATTGCCAAGCACGATCCCTTGCGCAACATCGGCAAAGGCAATTTCGGTTCCCACGGGTAAATACTAACAGCGCCTCGTATGGTTTTTCAAATAGAAAGGGGCCCGCCTATGGCAAGCCCCTCAAAATAATGGTGCGAAAGTCACAAGGTCACGCCGAAGCGTTGGCCTTTTCTTCCTGCCGGTCGGCATAGATGTAAAGCGGACGCGCCGAACCGCGCACCACTTCCTCGGAGATGACGACCTCGCGCACGCCTTCCAGCGTCGGCAGTTCGAACATCGTGTCGAGCAGGATCTTCTCCATGATCGAGCGAAGGCCGCGGGCGCCGGTCTTGCGCACGATCGCCTTACGGGCGATTTCGCGAAGAGCGTCCTCGTGGAAGTTCAGTTCCACGTCTTCCATCTCGAACAGGCGCTGATACTGCTTGATCAACGCGTTCTTCGGCTCGGACAGGATCTGGATCAGCGCGTCCTCATCGAGATCCTCGAGCGTCGCCAGAACCGGCAAGCGGCCGATGAACTCAGGGATCAGGCCGAACTTGACCAGATCTTCAGGCTCCAGTTCGCGCAGAACCTCGCCGACGCGGCGGTCATCCTGCGACTTGACGCTAGCGCCAAAGCCGATCGAGGTCTTCTCGCCACGGGCAGAGATGATCTTGTCGAGGCCGGCAAAAGCGCCGCCGCAGATGAACAGGATGTTCGTCGTGTCGACCTGCAGGAATTCCTGCTGCGGGTGCTTGCGGCCGCCCTGCGGCGGAACGGAAGCGACCGTGCCTTCCATGATCTTCAGCAGCGCCTGCTGCACGCCCTCGCCCGAGACGTCACGGGTAATCGACGGGTTGTCGGACTTGCGCGAAATCTTGTCGACTTCGTCGATGTAGACGATGCCGCGCTGTGCACGCTCGACGTTGTAGTCGGCCGACTGCAGCAGCTTCAGGATGATGTTTTCGACATCCTCGCCGACATAACCGGCCTCGGTCAGCGTCGTCGCGTCAGCCATGGTGAAGGGAACGTCGATGATGCGGGCAAGCGTCTGGGCAAGATAGGTTTTGCCGCAGCCGGTGGGACCGACGAGCATGATGTTCGACTTCGCCAGCTCGACTTCGCCGTTCTTGGAGGCGTGCGCCAGGCGCTTGTAATGGTTGTGAACGGCAACCGACAGGATCTTCTTCGCCTGCCGCTGGCCGATGACATATTCGTCGAGGACCTTGATGATGTCCTGGGGCGTCGGAACGCCGTCGCGGGACTTGACCATCGAGGACTTGTTTTCCTCACGGATGATGTCCATGCACAATTCGACGCATTCATCGCAGATGAAGACGGTCGGTCCGGCAATCAGTTTCCGGACTTCGTGCTGGCTCTTTCCGCAGAACGAACAATAAAGAGTGTTCTTGGAGTCGCCGCCGTTGCTGCCGCTGACCTTGCTCATATCACTTTCCTTCCAGCACGCCGCATTTCAAGGCGAAATCGCGGTCCACTCTATCAGCTCCTGGCGGCACTCCGTTTCCGGAGCCTTTGCCGAGAAGGGCTTCAGGGGCTACGAACCGGGCCCAACCAATCATGTCCTGGCCCCGGCGGCAACGAATTCCCCTTCGAATGCCGAATGCTATGTCATAAAAATTCAACATAGCATTAATAGTTACTATTAGCGTCTTCGTCGCCGGATGAAAGCCCTTGTTCAATCACAAATGGGATAGAACTGTGGCGAGGAAAACACCATCCCTATTAATTACTAGCCTGCTCGCCTTCCATTTCGAGGCGCGACGTCAGAACCTTGTCGATCACGCCCCAGCTCTGGGCTTCGTCCGCATCCATGAAATGGTCACGATCGAGCGTCTTTTCAACTTCCTCGTAGGTCCGGCCCGTGTGCTTGACGTAGACCTCGTTCAGGCGGCGCTTCATCTTGAGGATGTCGCGGGCATGACGCTCGATGTCCGAAGCCTGGCCCTGGAAGCCGCCCGAGGGCTGGTGCACCATGATGCGTGAATTCGGCGTGGCAAAGCGCATGTCCTTGTGGCCGGCTGCGAGAAGCAGCGAGCCCATGGATGCGGCCTGGCCGATGCAGAGCGTCGAGACCGCGGGCTTGATGAACTGCATCGTATCGTAGATCGCCATGCCGGCGGTGACGACGCCACCGGGTGAATTGATGTAGAGGGCGATTTCCTTCTTCGGGTTTTCCGCCTCGAGGAAGAGCAGCTGGGCGCAGACGAGCGTCGCCATATGGTCCTCGACAGCACCTGTCAGGAAGATGATGCGTTCCTTTAACAGGCGGGAATAAATGTCGTAGGAGCGTTCACCGCGGTTGGTCTGTTCCACGACCATCGGAACGAGGGCCATTGCGGTATCGACTGGGTTTCTCATGTGCGTCCTTTGTCAACGTCTCGCCGGCCGGCGCCGGGAATCAAAGAAAAATCTCTTACCCCTACATAGAGTGTCCCGGCCCTCCTCTTCAAGACACGCATGAGGATAACGTTAAGAAGGCGGGGCAAGGCGGCTAAGCTCCTTCTTTTCATGCATGTCGTCATCCCGGAACCGCTGCACACTTCCGGGCGACATGCATTGAGCCTCTTTCCCTCAAACGCTTGTTAACGGCGAGCCCTTGCTACGGTCTCCCCCGCTTTTCTCCAAGACAGGATGAAGGAAGGCTTACTCTATTCGACCGTGCTCATACTCGTTTACCCAACGGAAAGCCTACCGGCAGATATCGGCCGAAAACAATGCCGCAGCGCAGCGACATTAAGGAAGTGGCGAGCTTCATCGGCAAGGATGTGAGCGGACAGACAAGGGGTCGCTGCCGTGTTCAATATTGCTACAGGTCTCGCCATCTGGTGTTCCGAGGCCATGACGCTCGCTTTGGTGCTGTTCGTCGCCTGGCGCCACAACGTCAGGAACGAGGCCTATCTCTACTGGGGCTTGGGCTTCCTGCTGACCGGCATTGGCTTTGCGATGGTCGCGTTGCGCGGCGAAATCCCCAGCGTGCTTTCCATAGAGGCGGGCAATGCCATCGCCCTGCTCGGCCAGAGCGCCTGGGTGGCTGGTTTTCTCGCACTCGACCGCAAGCGGATAGAATGGTGGGCACTGCTGCCGCCGGCAATCTGGCTCGCCGGGGTCTTCCTGCCCTGGGTCAACAGCGATTATTCAAACCGGGTCGTGCTCTACAACCTTGCTTCGGCGACGGGTGCGACGGCACTCGCCATGGCGGTCGCCGCCGGCGACATGCGCCGCGAGCGGACCCGCATCAAGCTGATGGGTGTGTTCGTCCTCCAGGGCTGCCTGTGCTTCGGCTCGGCGCTGACGATGACGCTGACAATGCCAAGCGATGTCGAGGCGACGAATCTCGGCGGCGCTTCCGCCATGGCCACCGCCTTCCTGCTGACCATCGCTTTCGCGTTCACCTGCCGGCTGATCATGGAACGCTCCGAACGACACCTGCGTGCGCTCACCCTGACCGACTCGCTGACCGGCGTGCTCAACCGCCGCGGCCTGCTCGGCTATTTCGACGGCATCCAGGAAAGAGCTCATAACGAGCAGCGCCAGGTCGCGGTCATTCTCTTCGATCTCGACCATTTCAAGCGCGTCAACGACCGTTACGGCCACCAGTCCGGCGATGCCGTGCTGACCGCCTTCGCGCGCATGGCCCGCCAGTACATTCCGAACAACATCTTCGGCCGTATGGGCGGCGAAGAATTCGCCGCATTCGCCGCCGTCGCGGACCAGACGGAAGCCGAGGCGATCGCCGAAGCGATCCGCACTGAATTCTGCCGCCTTCCCGTCAGCACCGGCGAAGCGATCGTTCCGGTCACCGTCAGCATCGGCATCGCGCTCGCCTCCTCGATCGAAGCCAATATCGACAAGCTGATCTCGGCCGCCGACCGGGCGCTTTATGCGGCAAAGGCCGCGGGGCGCAACTGCACGGTCACCTTCGGCGAAGCGGAGGCCGCAGCCCCTGCACCAGCCACGCCGAGCAGCACTGCCGGCGAACTCGTGCCAACGGTCGACGACCAGGTCGAAGCGCTGCGACGCATGGGTACCCTGTCACGGGCCGGGTAGTCCGGGATCCCTGCCCCCACATCTTTCCGAGGTCCGGCAAATCCGATAAGGCTCGGGGCATGATGATCCCATCCTTTCTCTCGATCGACCGCGCCAACCGTCATGTCTCGCTGGACGGCCGCAACCCGGCCTTTTACGGCAATCCGAATGCCGTCTATGCCGCACTTCATGCCCATTGCCCGACCTTCTATTGGAGCGAGCAGAAGCAGTGGTTCTTCACGGGCTACGACCATGTGAACGGCCTGCTGCGCGACCGGCGCTTCGGCCGGCAGATCCTGCATATCGCCAGCCGCGAGGAGCTTGGACTTGCGGAGCCGATGCCGCATCTTGCCAGTTTCGATCTCTCGGAACGTTATTCCCTGCTCGAACTCGAACCGCCGGAGCACACGCGGCTGCGCACGCTCGTCAACCGCGCCTTCGTCTCCCGCCATGTCGAGAAGATGAAACCGGAGCTTGCCGAACTCGCCAACCGGCTGATCGACGGCTTCGCGGAGAAGCGTGAGGTCGAGCTGCTCTCGGCCTTTGCCGACATCATCCCGGTGACGATGATCGCCCGGATGATCGGCATTCCCGAGGAGATGGGGCCGCAGCTGCTTAACTGGTCGCACGCCTATGTCCGTATGTACATGTTCGGCCGTACGCGCGAGCAGGAGGAAGAGGCCGAACGGGCGGCCAAGGAATTTTCCGACTACGTCAAGACGGTCATCGCAGAGCGCCGCGCCGAACCACGCGACGACCTGCTGACCCACATGATCCATACCGAGCACAAGGGCCAGTATCTGACCGAGGAGGAGCTCGTCTCGACGACGATCGTGCTGCTCAATGCCGGGCATGAGGCGACCGTGCACCAGATCGGCAACTCCGTGCGCACCATCCTCGACAGCGGCTGCGATCCGGCGGAACTCTTCCGGGACGAGGCGACGACGGAGCGCACCGTCGAGGAAACCCTGCGCATCTGCGCGCCGGTCCACATCTTCCAGCGCTGGGCCCTGGAGCCTGCAGAAATCGACGGCGTCTCCTTCAAGCGCGGCGACAAGGTCAGCCTCATCCTCGCCGCCGCCAATCTCGACCCGGCGAAATTCACCGATCCCCTCACCTTCAAGCCGGACCGTAACGAGGCGGCAAACCTCTCCTTCGGCGCCGGCATCCATTTCTGCATCGGCGCGCCGCTGGCGCGGCTGGAGCTAAACGTCGTGCTGCCGATCCTGTTCAAGCGGCTTGCCGGCCTGAAGTTGGCGAAGACGCCGGTGGTCAAGGATGTCTATCATTTCCACGGGCTGGACCGACTGGATCTGCAGTGGTGATCCGTTTCTCTGAGCTGGGGAATGTCTGGAATGCCGGCGAGCAGTTCGATCGCGCCGCTGCGCGACCGGATCCCATTCTGTACCCGTAGAGGAAACCGAAGCCGAAGGTCCGGAAGGCGACCGCCGCGCCCCCAACCATGGAAATCGCGGCGGCGAGCAGAGCCGCCAGAAAAAGCCGGCCACAGCCGAAAACTATCCAATGGAAAATACGGTCGCCGCCGGTCACGATCCGTCAATACCGAGCCTATGCCACGATCTTTGCGGCATCATGCGGCTGACTCTTCTTCCAGCCTGCTTGATATGTCGTATGCCGACATAGGTTTTCCAATCAGATATCCTTGAAGCTGATCGCAGCCGGCGTCGCGCAAGATCGCCGCCTGGCGAGCAGTCTCGATACCTTCCGCGGTAACGGGAATTCGTAGCGCGGTCGCGAGCGAGATGGTCGCCCGGAGAACATCAGCGCCATTTGCGCCTTCGTCGAGAGCGGACACAAGCGATCGGTCGATCTTCATGCGATCAAACCCGAACTGCCGCAATGCGCCAATGCTTGCGTAGCCGCAGCCAAAGTCGTCGAGCGCGAACTTTATGCCGACATGCTTCAGCTGGTCTATCGACCGCCGGGCCTGGTCCGGATTTGTCATCAGAACGCCTTCGGTGATCTCCAATGTCAGGCGGTTGGGATTGAAATCGAGCTCCTGCAGGACAGAGATCACTTCGGCGGCAAACTCCGGATTGCAGAGCTGGATTGGTGAAACGTTCACCGACAATGCCAGATCGGGCCAGCTCTTGGCATGCTCGATCGATGTTCTCAGCATATGAACGCCGAGCGCATCGATGAGGCCGCACCTCTCGGCAAGAGGGATGAAAATCTCCGGGCTGATGTTTCCGGTTGCAGTTCGCCAGCGCGCCAGTGCTTCAAGACCAGTCACAGCGCCGGTCGAAGCAGAGACGAGAGGTTGGAAAACGGCTTCGATTGCACCACTGCTGATAGCGTTCTTCAACAGGCCTTCCAGTTCGGCGATCCGTTGGCGCTCCCGGTCCAGGTCGGGGTCGTATTCGATTGCCTGGCCTCTGCCATTTGCCTTGGCACGGTAGAGAGCCATGTCCGCTCTGCGGAGAAGCTCCAAGGGTGGGACGTCGCCGTCGCCAGCAGCGGCTCCGATGCTTGCGCCAACTTCGATCGTTCGTCCGTCGATTTTGAAGGGTTCGGCAAACAGCGCCAGAATCGTCTTTTCCATCTCTCCGCATGTGGCAGAACCGACGTGCACCAGCGCAAATTCGTCGCCCCCCAGCCGCGCCACGGCAATGATTTCAGGGTGGCAGGCCGTCAGCGCCTTCGAGACCAGCCGGATCAAATCGTCCCCCACCGCATGCCCCCAGGCATCGTTGACGGCCTTGAAGCCATCAAGGTCGACCAGATAAAGCCGATGTGGCGAAGAGGCCGAATTTTCCAGCTCTTCCAGCAAGTTGAGAAGCCCATGTCTGTTCAACAGGCCGCTCAGGCTATCATGGTCGGCTTCGAAAAGCGCTACTTGCGCCAGTTGACGCAGGCGCCGCGCCTCGGATGCGCCAACCAGCAGAACGCCGATCAGGAACAGCGCGAGGATAACGATAGCGGCTGCGACATAGGGGTAGACCTGATGAAACACGGCACTTCCCGGCGCTTTGCTGGGCCAGACGAGATAGCCGATGACGGCTCCATTTATGTCGGTGATCGGCGTGTTCAGGGATTCCGGCTTGGGCGTCGTCTCGAGGCTCAACCCCTCGAGTTCGTGGTCATTCGAAAGCGTATCGATAACCTCCGACGTAAACTCCTTGTAGAAACTCAGCACACTGAACTTCGGAAGCTTGGGGGCGTCCTCGAAAGGCTGGATCGCCTGCGAGGCGATCAGGGCTATACCGCTTTCGGTCTTGATGAAATTGACCACCGGCGCCCTCGCCGGAGCCGCTGCCGCATTGATCTGCTGATAAAAGACGTCGCCAAAAAAAGTGCCCGGCTGGAAGGGCTTGCCTTTGGCATAGGCCGAGACGATCGAAGACCGGTCAGGGCCGGTTACGATCGCGCCGTCATAGAGCGCGTAATCCTCGCTGGTTTTCCCCCAATTCTCATAGGCCCAATCCGCGGCGGCCGGAGATGAGACAGCACTATAGGCATCGTCCCATATGGCATTGTCCGTCGTTGTCCCGCTCAAGCGAGCCACAAAGGCTGCGACCGCCGCGCGGGCGGCGCGACTGGCCCTGGCATCGTCGATCTCGTTGGCCGACCGGGTCATCGTGACGACGACATGTGCCATCAGGCCGGTCAGTACGAGGGCGACGACAAGGAAGAAGACCGTTGTCGCGATGATGGAAGACGTCTGGGTCCGAACGTACCTACCTGCAAGATTCGACGACATGCAAATTCCGCAAAGATTAAATTGCAAGGCCATGTCTGTGGGACGGCAGGAGACATCATGTCCGCAATGCGCTGCAGATAAGGTTTAGCATTTGTCGATGTAGGCACGATTAATGGGATTGGTTAAAAGCATTTCAATCCGGGACAACGGGTCACGAACACCGTCGTTGCCTGCTTGCCGTCGCGGATCATCGCCGTGAAAGTGACGACAAAGGTGAAGCCGAAAACGGGACAGGCTCGGCTTCGTTCGCGCCCGCTCAAACCTTGATCACATAATCCTTGCGAGTCGTTTCAACGACTTCCCACGTTCCCTTGAAGCCGGGCCTGAGGATCATCCGGTCGCCCGCCTTCAGATGAACCGGCTCACCGCCGTCCTCCGTGACGATCGAATGGCCGGCCAGCAGGCTGAAATATTCCCATTCCTCGTAAACGATCCGCCACTTGCCCGGTGTCGCCTCCCAGATGCCGGAATAGAGGGCGCCTTCGGCCTCCTCCAGATTCCAGGTGCGAAAATGCGGATCGCCGGAGATAATCCGATCGGCTTCGGGGGCGCCGAATTCCGGTTGGACGCCGTCGATTTCGAAGGTGATGAAATTTGTCATGGTCGCTGTAGATCCCTCTGATCTCAGATCTTCGAGAGCGCCTGTTCAAGATCGGCGATGATGTCCTTGACGTCCTCGATGCCGACGGAAAGGCGCACCACGTCAGGGCCTGCGCCGGCGGCGATCCTTTGCTCGTCGGTCAACTGCCGGTGTGTCGTCGAGGCCGGATGGATGACGAGCGAACGGGTGTCCCCGATATTGGCAAGATGAGAGAAGAGCTCCAGCCCCTCGACCAGCGTCTTGCCCGCCTCATAGCCGCCCTTGACGCCGAAGGTGAAGACGGAGCCGGCGCCCTTCGGCGAGTAACGCTGCTGCAGGGTGTGGTTCGGGTCGTCGTCGAGGCCGGCATAATTCACCCAGGCGATCTTGCTGTGCGCCTTCAGCCATTTCGCGACGGCGATCGCATTGTCGCTGTGGCGCTGCATCCTGAGCGGCAGCGTCTCGATGCCTGTCAGGATCAGGAAAGCATTGAAGGGCGAGATCGCCGGCCCGAGATCGCGCAGGCCGAGCACACGGGCAGCGATCGCAAAGGCGAAATTGCCGAAAGTCGCGTGCAACACCATGCCGTTATATTCCGGCCGCGGGCTCGACAGCATCGGGTAATTGCCGGATTTCGACCAGTCGAAGGTGCCGCCGTCGACGATGAGGCCACCCATGGAATTGCCGTGGCCGCCGAGAAACTTGGTCAGCGAATGCACGACGATGTCGGCGCCGTGCTCGATCGGACGGATGAAATAGGGTGTTGCCATCGTATTGTCGACGATCAGCGGCAGGCCGTGGCGATGCGCGACGTCGGCAATGGCGGCGATATCGACGAAGGTGCCGCCGGGATTGGCCAGGCTTTCGATGAAGATGCCGCGCGTCTTGTCGTCGATCTGGCTTTCGAAGCTTGCCGGATCGGCGGTGTCGGCCCAGCGCACCTGCCAGCCGAAATTCTCGAAGGCATGGCCGAACTGGTTGATCGAGCCGCCATAGAGCCTGTTGGCGGCGATGAAATTCTCGCCGGGGCGCATGATGGTGTGGAAGACGACCATCTGCGCCGCATGGCCGGAGGCGACGGCAAGGGCCGCCGTGCCGCCCTCGAGCGCTGCGACGCGCTCCTCGAGCACGGCCTGCGTCGGGTTCATGATGCGGGTATAGATGTTGCCGAAGGCCTGCAGACCGAAGAGGGCGGCAGCATGATCGGAATCATTGAAGACGAAAGCGGTCGTCTGGTAGATCGGTGTTACCCGCGCGCCCGTCGCCGGGTCGGGCTGCGCACCGGCATGGATCGCCAACGTGTTGAATCCCGGATCGTTCTTGGCCATGTCGTCCTCCAGTTGTTGCTGACGGGCAGGATCATAGCCGGTCGCTTGCGAAAGTTAATCGCGATCCATTTCAACCCATGGGCGTTCGGTGGAAAATCCGTCTCAGCGGACCGCAACTCAGGCAATAAGACGAGGATACTCGATCGCCGGGCAGCGGTTCATCACCACCTGGATGCCGGCGGCCTCCGCCTTTGCCGCAGCCGCATCGTCGCGCACACCAAGTTGAGACCAGATGATTTTCGGCAGCGGCCTCAGCGCCAGCGCCTCCTCAACGACCCCATCCAGATATTCGGAGGCGCGAAATACGTCGACCATGTCGATCGGCACCGGAATATCGGCGAGCCGGGCATAAACGGTGCGGCCCTGGATCTGTTTGCCCGCCTGCCCCGGATTGACAGGAATGACCTCGTAGCCGCGCGACAGCAGATAGCCCATGACGCCATTGCTCGGCCGGGCCGGATTGGGCGAAGCGCCGGTCAGCGCGATGGTCTTTACCGAATGCAGGATGCCGGCGAGGTAATCATCCGTGTAGACGTCGTGGTTCATATCCGCTTCTCCACTCCCTTCGGCACAGCCGGCATGTTTTTTTGCGTTTCCGTGAAACCGGCTGCGTGTCTTTCCCGTATATATGAATTGGATACTCCTTGAGGATGATTCGATGAAAAAATCGCTCTTGCCCTCATGCTCGTGCTCGCCGCATCGCCGGCGCTGGCGATCTCGCGCTACAATCCGCTCACATGAGCTGTGCCAGCGTGCGCGCCGCCATCCACAATCAAGGCGCCGTCATCTTCCGCTACCAGTCTCCCCGTGGCTTGCCGCTTTACGATCGCTATGTCCGCAATAGCAATTATTGCGACGCGACCGATTATGCGGAATGGACGCATATCCCCTCAAAAGACAATCCGCACTGCCAGGTGCTGAACTGCCAGAGCATTGACAACCTTGACGGGATGCTCTTCGTTCCGCATCATCAGCTTTGATGTTTTCGCCGTCGTGACCGCCGCCGAAACTGTACGTCTTTCGCGCTTGCGAAAGGTTTGGGCTCAATTCCGCGCTGCGATTTCCTGAAGATTGCACAATCAGAAGCTTTAGTTTTCCCCTATGTCAAAGCTATAGAATAATATCTATATTTCAGAAGCATAGAATAATCAGCTCTCGAATTCCGGAAGCTGATTTCTCTTTTTGTTCGCGATAGTGCCGCGCTTTGTTCTCGCATCCATTAGAAACATCTCATAGTTGAAAGGATCGTATGGATTGAACGCATGTCGCGCGCACGTAAAAATTGCTCCAACGGGCCGCCATTGTTAACATACTGAAAGGATGCCATTCGACATATGAACGCATAAGCGACCCCTGCCTTGCAATTTCGTGCAAATCCCAGTTGTCTTTTCGGGAATTTGAAATACCCAGGGCGAGGCGTGTTCCGCTTCGCCTCATCCCTTCCGGATTACTCCCTTGCCTCTCGACGTTATCCTCCTCGTTCTCTTCGGTGCACTGCTGCACGCGACATGGAACGCCATCATCAAGGCGGGGAGCGATAAGTCCCTCGATGCGGCGCTGATCTCGGCCGGCGGCGCGGTTTCGGCACTGCCGTTCCTGCCATTCCTGCCGTTGCCGCACGCCTCGGCCTGGCCGTTCATCGGCGCTTCTGCCATCCTGCAGTTTGCCTATTTTCAGCTGGTTGCCGCCGCCTACCGGGCCGGCGATATCGGCCTCGTCTATCCGCTGATGCGTGGCTGCGCACCGCTCCTGATCGCCGCGACGAGCGGCTTCATCCTGAAGGAAAATCTTTCCGGCGGCGCCCTTGCCGGCACGATGACGATCTCGGCCGGCGTGCTGACGCTCGCCCTGGAGGCGCGGCGTGGCAGCAGCCGCGCCGTTATCCTCTCGCTTGTCAATGCCTGCGTCATCGCCAGCTACACCTATGTCGACGGAATCGGCGCGCGCATCTCCGGCAATGCGGTTTCCTACACATTGTGGATGTCGCTGCTGCCGCCGGTGCTGCTGTTTTCCTGGGCAGCGTCCCAGCGCGGCGCTTTCGCAGTAGTGCGTCACGTTCGCCGCAACTGGTGGCGCGGCCTTATCGGCGGCGCCGGCTCGATCGCGTCCTACGGGCTGGCGCTCTGGGCGATGACGAAAGCCCCGGTCGCGACTGTCGCAGCCCTGCGCGAAACCGCGATCCTCTTTGCGCTGGTGATCTCGATCACCGTCTTCAAGGAAAAAGCCAGCATCTGGCGCTATGTCGCCGGCGTCGTCATCGCGATCGGCGGGCTGCTTCTGAAACTGGCGTGATCACTCACCTGTCCATTCGGCCTTGAGCTTGCCAAGGAACGCGCCGATCCCTTCCTGCGCATCCTTAGTCAGCATGTTCTCGACCATCACCCTGGCGGTATAATCATATGCCGCCTCCACCGGCAGTTCGAGCTGCCGGTTGAAGGCTTCCTTGCCGATCTTCAGCGTCAACGGCGACTTGCTGGCGATCACAGCCGCATATTTGGAAACCACCTGCGCCAGATATTGCTTCGGCACGATACGGTTGACGAGGCCGAAATCCTTGGCGGTCGAGGCGTCGATTGTCTCGCCGGTCAGCAGCATCTCCATCGCCTGTTTGCGGTGCGCGGCACGGGAAACGGCCACCATCGGCGTTGAACAGAACAGGCCGATGTTGACGCCCGGCGTACAGAATGTCGAACTGTCCGTGCAGATCGCCAGATCGCAGGAAGCAACGAGCTGGCAGCCTGCAGCCGTCGCCAGCCCATCGATCTCGGCAATGACGGCCTTCGGCAGATGCGCGATCTTCAGCATCAGATCGGCGCAGAGCCGGAAGGTCTTTTCGAAGAAACCGGCACCCTGATCTTCATCGGCGCGATGGGCCGTCAGCTCTTTCAGATCATGTCCGGCGGAAAAGACATTGCCGGTCGAGGCGATGACGACGACGCGCGCATCCGGCTCCGCCCCGGCCGTCTCGAGTTCTTGCATCAGCGCTTCGAGAAGCGCGATCGAAAGCACATTGGCCGGTGGGTTGTTGAGCACGAGCCGCAGCACGCCGTCGCGCAGCGAGCGGGTCAGCAGACCGCCCTCTTTCGCTCCGGCGGCGTCCTTCCGGAAAGATACGATTTCGGCCATGATGCTGCTCCCTGCGCTCGATTCCAGGCAGACGTTTTGCCACAAAGCGCCGGAAATTTCGAGCAGGATCCGCACTCCCGCAGAGACCGTTGCCGTCAGGACCAGAACCAGGACTTCGATGTTTCTGCCCTTGCCTGCGCACGGGTCAGACCGACATCGCAAAGCTCGTCGTCGGTGAGTTCTAAAAGCGTGCGGCGGCTGCGGCGCTTTTCGAGGTAATGTTCGATCATCATCAGCAGCCGCAGGCTCCAGCGCGCCATGCCGTGAAGTCTCGACCGAACGATATCGCGATGTGTGTCAACGATCCCGCTTAATTCCACGGCCATCTCTTCTTCCTTTCTTCAACGGATGAAAGATGCGCTGGAAGGTGCCGCGAAAGAAGCTTATGGATATTATGATACACATAAGGATTTCTTTTGTATGCCTCTCCACCTCGATCAGCTTGCCGCCTTCGTCAACGTCGCCGATCTCGGAAGCTTTACGGCTGCGGCCGACAAGGAAGGCCTGACGCAACCGGCCGTCAGCCTGCAGGTGAAGGGGCTCGAACAGCGGCTCGGCGTCCGGCTGATCGAGCGTGTCGGGCGGCGGGCGCAGCCGACCGTTGCAGGCCTCGACCTGCTCGTGCATGCAAGGCGGCTGCTTCAGGAATCGGCTGCCGCGGAAGAAGCGATGATGCCGTATAGAGATGGCGCCAGCGGCCGCGTGCGCATCGGCAGCGGCGGCACGGCGTCGATCCATCTGCTTCCTCGCGCCATCGCCGTCGCCAGAAAATCCATGCCCGGCCTCGAAATCACCGTCCGCATCGGCGACGCTGACGACATTCTGCGTGATCTGGAAGCCAACAGCCTCGATATCGCCGTCGTCGCCCTGCCGGCATCGGGACGCAACTTCGAGATCGAACCGTTCTATGAGGAGGAATTGCTAGCCGTCGCTCCTGCGGGCAGCCTGATGCCCGAAAACGGACCGGACGCCGCCTTCATGCGCGACAGGACGCTGCTGCTTTATGAGGGCGGCAATACCAGGCGGGCGATCGACGCGTGGCTGGCTGCGCCGGATACCAGAATCCGGCCTGCGATGGAGTTCGGCAGCATCGAGGCGATCAAGGAGCTGGTGGCCGTGGGGCTCGGCTGGTCGATCCTGCCGGGGCTGGCGCTGAAGCGCGACCGCGCCGGCCTCGTTGCGACTTCATCGCTGAACCCGCGGCTCACGCGCCGCCTCGGCATGGTTCTGCGCCGGGACAAACATCTGACACGCGGCCTTCGCGAAATGATGAAATGCCTGCGCGCGTTCAAAGGCTGAGAGCTGCTTTCGACCGTCGTATGCGATTTCAAACCGGCAGAGACGACGTGAAAAACGTCAGGCGCAGCAGTTCGCGACCGCAGAAATATGAGGTACCATAATACCTCATCTATAAGTATTTGTTTTTACTTGGCAATTTTTCAAAACCTTCGGGACGTTGATATTGACCCGATGTCACATTCCCTTTATACACCGCGTCAGAACGCAGCCTGTCCGGGCTGCTTTCTTTTTGGCAATGCCTAAAGCCTGCCAATCCAAGCAACAAGAAACGCCCTTCAAGCCCTCGGGCCAAGGGTCCCAAAAGAGAGTATTCACTATGGCAACCTTCTCCCAGAAGCCTGCAGAGGTGGAGAAGAAGTGGGTGATCATCGACGCCGAAGGGCTGGTCGTTGGCCGTCTCGCTTCCATCATCGCTATGCGCCTGCGCGGCAAGCACAAGGCAACCTTCACGCCTCACGTTGACGACGGCGACAACGTCATCGTCATCAATGCCGAAAAGGTCGTTTTCACCGGCAAGAAGTATTCCGACAAGGTCTACTACTGGCACACCGGTTATGCCGGCGGTATCAAGGAACGCAGCGCACGCCAGATCATCGAAGGCCGCTTCCCGGAGCGCGTCCTCGAAAAGGCCGTCGAACGTATGGTTCCGCGTGGCCCGCTCGGCCGTCGCCAGATGAAGAACCTGCGCGTTTACGCCGGCTCCAACCATCCCCATGAAGCCCAGCAGCCGGTCGCCCTCGACGTTGCCGTGCTCAACAAAAAGAACGTAAGGAGCGCCTGATATGGCTGACCTCTCCTCCCTGAAGGATCTCGGCACGGTTTCCGAAGCTGCTGCTCCGGCCCACGTCCGCAAGGTCGATTCGCTCGGCCGCTCCTACGCGACCGGCAAGCGCAAGAACGCTGTCGCCCGTGTCTGGGTCAAGCCGGGCTCCGGCAAGATCACCGTCAACGGCAAGGAATTCGCGGAATATTTCGCACGTCCGGTGCTGCAGATGATCCTGCGCCAGCCGATCGTTGCGGCTGCCCGTGACGGCCAGTTCGACATCGTCGCAACCGTTGCCGGCGGCGGCCTCTCCGGCCAGGCCGGCGCCGTTCGCCACGGCGTGTCCAAGGCGCTCACCTACTTCGAACCGGGCCTGCGCGCGGTGCTGAAGAAGGGCGGCTTCCTGACCCGCGACAGCCGCGTCGTCGAACGCAAGAAGTACGGCAAGGCAAAGGCCCGCCGCTCGTTCCAGTTCTCCAAGCGTTAATCGCTTCGGACAGGCGGAATTTACGAAGGCCGGGGCAACCCGGCCTTTTTGTTTTGCAGGTCCGCGTTTCTCTTTCTTCGCTCGCGCACATCATTACCAAGGCGCAGCACCGCGACGTGCTTTTGCCCGCCACTCCATCGCCGATCGCTTGTAATTCGCGGCTCGGTCGCCTACGCGTTGTCGACGCCTTGACCTTTCACGACCGAAAAAAGGAGCCCCCTTGGCGAACAGATCGATTGACCACGCCTTTACGGCGACCAGCCTCACCTCCGCTGCCAGCGATCCGACCTTTGCCGGCGCGCTGTCCTTCATGCGCCGCCGCTTCACCAAGGAGCTCGCCGGCGTCGACGTCGCCGTCTGGGGCATTCCCTTCGATGCTGCGACATCGAACAGGCCGGGCACACGCTTCGGGCCGCAGGCGATCCGGCGCGCTTCGGCGATCTTCGACAACGATGCGCAATATCCCTTCAACCGTGAACTCTTCGCCGAAATGGCCGTGATCGACTACGGTGATTGCCTGCTCGACTATGGCAATCATCAGGACACGCCGGCCGCCATCGAACGCCAGGCGAATGTCATCCTCGACAGCGGCGCCTTCCTGCTGACGCTTGGCGGCGATCACTACGTCACCTGGCCGCTGCTGAAAGCCCATGTGGCAAAACATGGGCCGCTGGCGCTCGTGCAGTTCGACGCGCATCAGGACACCTGGTTCGACGAGGAACGGCGCATCGACCACGGTTCTTTCGTGGCGCGGGCCGCCCGCGAAGGCATCATCGATCCCGACCGCTCCATTCAGATCGGCATCCGCACCCATGCGCCTGAGGATTGCGGCGTCAATATTCTATACGGTCATCAGGTCGAGGAGATGAGCGCCAGCGATATCGCCTCGGCGATCATCTCCCATACGCGCGGGGCGCCGGCCTATCTCACCTTCGATATCGATTGCCTCGATCCGGCTTTTGCGCCGGGCACCGGCACGCCGGTTTCAGGCGGGCCATCGAGCGCCAAGATCCTCTCGGTGCTGCAGCGTCTGCACCAGCTCGATATCCGCGGCGCCGACGTCGTCGAGGTATCGCCGCCCTATGATCATGCCGATATCACCGCCATTGCGGGGGCAACGGTGGCGATGTATATGCTGGGGCTTCATGCCGAGCGCCGCGCCATCGCCGTGTCACAAGGCTGACTTATCATCCTCAAACTGAATCCGGAAACCTTCAGAACCCATTGAAAGCGCAGGTTTAACATGGCACCGAAAATCTTCATCGACGGCGAACACGGCACGACGGGTCTGCAGATCCGCACGCGCATGGCCGGCCGCCGCGATGTCGAACTTCTGTCCATACCCGAAGCCGAACGGCGCAACGCCGCCATGCGCGAGGACATGCTGAACGGCGCCGACATCGCCATTCTCTGCCTGCCCGACGATGCGTCGAAGGAAGCGGTTCAGATGGTTTCGGCCAACAACAATGTGCGCGTCATCGACACCTCGACCGCCTTCCGCGTCAATCCCGGCTGGGCCTATGGTTTTGCCGAAATGGATAAGCAGCAGGCCGACAAGATCGCTGCCGCCCGTTTCGTCGCCAATCCCGGCTGCTATCCTACCGGAGCGATCGGCCTCATCCGGCCGCTGCGCGCCGCCGGCATTCTGCCGGACGGCTATCCGATTACAGTGAACGCGGTCTCCGGCTATACCGGCGGCGGCAAGCAGATGATCGCCCAAATGGAAAACCCGGATCACCTGGACGCGATCACCGCGCCGCATTTCCTCTACGGCCTGCCGCTCACCCACAAACACGTGCCCGAGATGACCGTGCACGGCCTGCTCGACCGCGCGCCGATCTTCTCGCCGTCCGTCGGCAAGTTTGCTCAAGGCATGATCGTGCAGGTGCCGCTGCATCTCGACGATCTCGCCGAGGGTACGACGATGGAGAGCATCCATGCCGCACTCGTCGCCCATTATGCCGGCCAGGATATCGTCAGTGTCGTGCCGTTGGCCGAAAGCAAGGCCCTGCCCCGCGTCAATGCCATCGAGCTCGAAGGCAAGGACACGATGAAGCTCTTCGTCTTCGGCACACCAGGCGCTTCGCAGGTCAATTTGGTGGCGCTGCTCGACAATCTCGGCAAGGGGGCGTCGGGCGCTGCCGTCCAGAATATGGACCTGATGCTCGCCTCGTAAGGCGCAGACGACGGCATCAGCGTCGATGCCGTTCGAGCTTTGTATCGATGTCTTCATCATGATCTTTCCGCGGCCGCTTGCATCGGCGGCCGCAGCATCGCTTTCGCGCTCGATCATCGATGACGATTGGGCTATGAAACCGGATCCTTCCTCGCTGCCCATCCCGAATCACGGAGCCGATGTCATGACGCTGGATGCGCTTATCGCTGGCGTCGGCGCATGGTTTGCCGCAGCCTTGCCCGATCATGGCATCTATGCGCTGATGGCGTTTGCCTTCATCGCCGGGCTTGCCCGCGGCTTTTCGGGTTTCGGCGCCGCATTGATCTTCATTCCGCTCGGCGGCGCGATCGTCGGGCCGAAGCTGATTTCACCGATCCTGCTCGTCATTGACGGCATTGCCACACTCGGGATGATCCCGCCGGCCTGGCGCGGCGCCAACCGACGCGAGGTTTTCGTCATGGCTGCGGGTGCCGCGCTCGGCGTCCCGGCCGGCACGGCGATGCTGGCGCTGCTCGACCCGATGCTTTTGCGCTGGAGCATCACGATCATCGCCATCTGCCTGCTTGCGCTGCTGGTATCGGGATGGCGCTATCACGGGGAGGCGTCCGCACCGCTCACCAGCGGAGTCGGGCTGATCGCCGGGCTTTTCAGCGGCGCCGCACAGCTCGGCGGGCCGCCGGTCGTCGCCTACTGGCTCGGCGGCAAGAGCGACTTCACCCGCGTCAGGGCGAATGTCGTGCTCTACTTCTCGATCTCGTCGGTCTTCAGCGCCATCAGCTATTATGTCGGCGGACTGTTCGTGCCTGCCGTCTTTGCGCTCACCGTCGTCATCCTGCCGAGTTATGTGGTCGGGCTCTACGGCGGCTCGAAACTGTTCGGGCTTGCTAAGGAAAGAACCTTTCGCATCGCCTGCTATGTCCTGATCGCCGCCGCCGCAATCATCGGCATGCCGCTGCTCGACAGCGTGCTGCGTTAGGCCGGCTTCGGTCCGAGTTGCCCGCCGGCCGCAATCGCCTGAAGATAGCTCTCGGTGAAATCGGTATCGATCTCCAGCCATAGCGGGGCATGATCCGACATCTGCCATGTCCGCCATTTCTCGTAGAGCGACTCAGGCGTCTTTGCCTTGAATTTCGGATCAGCTTCTGGATCGCTCTTCGGAAGGAATCCAGCATAGAGCCCCCTGTCCTCGTCGGTGGAGCGGAAGACGTCGGCATAAAGGTCGATCAGCCCGCCGGTAATCACCTTGAAGCGCTTGTCCTTCACGCGTACGGCGATCTGGTCGTAGAAATGGTCGCCTAGCTTGCGCACCTTCTTGCCGTCGATCTCGGCCGGAACCACGAAGCCGTGGCTCTTCAGGGCTTTCATTGTCTCATGTTCGGGGCTGACGACGTTGAAATCGCCAAGCAGGATATAGTTTTCAACAGCGCCGCTGAGGTCGAGTTCCTGACTGCTGGCTTGATCCTGCCGGTCGGCTAAAAATTCGACGAGCTGCTTGATCTCCCCGATACGCCGTTTCAACTGCTCGCCCGAATCCGCACCGTAGTAGATATGCACCGTGCAGAGGCTGAAACGGAACCAGCCGGACTGAAATGCCACGAGAAACGGACTACGGGCGAATTGCTGCTCCATCTCGACAGTCTTCGGCTCGACATCAGGCTGGCCTTTCGGCGCCTTCACCTTTTTGCTGGAAACAACGAGATGACCTTCCGGCAGCACGACTTCGCCGGCGATCTTGCGGAACCAGACCTTCTCAGTGTTGTAGATGAAGGCCATACGCTCGGAATTGCCGCCGGAGCCCGCTGTCGTATCCGTTGCGATATAATCCCACTCTCGGCCGAGGATCTTCATCACCTTTTCCAGGGCCGAAAGGTCGCGGTTGACCTCTTGGATCGCCACCAGATCGAAGCAGGCGATCATCTCCGCGATATAATAAAAGGTCTCCGGAAGGCGAGGACCAAAGCCAAATTTATTTGAATCGAAATCGCGGATGTTCCAGGTCGCCAGCAGCAGCGAGCTGTCTTTCTTCTGGGTGCGTAATGGTGCTAGCGTCTTGCGAATGTCGAGAAGGCGCTGCGCGCAACGCTCGATCGTTCCCTTCGGTTGCCCCTCCAACGCTCTGCGCATTCCGGCATAATTATTAGACACCGCCCCCTCCACGCTGTCGTCGTTCACCGAACCTACCCAATTGCATATACCGACGCAATATTACACGTTTAAGTCAGCAAATTGCCCGTTTGTCGTGAACGATTTACATCCGTGCGCTGAGTCGGCTTCGAGAGGACCGCATGATCTCAGTGCTTGTCGGCATGCGCTTCGTCGCCCGTTCTTCATCTAGGGCTTCTCGAACGCCTACAGCCCACCCACGGCCCTCAATCCACCGTCTTCGAGCGGCTGCACAGGAAATCGCAGGCACGCCGACGCCACGTTAAGGCCACTCGCCTCAATCGCGCTCGGCGATCATCGTCCCGTGCGGATATTCGCCGTAAAAGCCGCGCCAGTTGGCGACGGCGAAGCCGAAAACCACAAGCGCGCCGGCCTGATGCAGCAGGCCCCAGTCAAGCGGCACCTGCATCAGCAGCGTCGCGATGCCGATTGCCGCTTGCAGCGTCACCAGCACGAAAAGCAGTATCGCGCGGCGTGCATGGGTGGTCCTTGGCGCTGCGCGCAGAGCGATCACCATGTTGATCAGCGTCAATGCGAAGAGCGTATAGGCGCCGATCCGGTGAATGAACTGCACCGTCTTCGGGTTCTCGAAGGCATTGATCCAGAAGGGCTGCTGGATCAGCAGATCGGAAGGGATGACGGCGCCGTCCATCAGCGGCCAGGTATTGTAGGAGAAACCGGCGTCGAGCCCCGCCACCAGCGCGCCGAGATAGATTTGGAAAAGTGAAAAAATGGCGATCGCGGCGGCAAAACCGCGCGAGCTTCTTGTCGGCGCCGGATCGTTGGAATGTCTGGAGAGACCGCGCATGATCCACATGCAGCCGGCAAAGATCAGGCAGGCCATGACGAGATGGGTCGCCAGCCTGTACTGGCTGACGTCGGTGCGGACGGAAAGGCCCGAGGACACCATCCACCAACCAATAAAACCCTGCAGGCCGCCGAGCGCCAGGATGCCGACGAGCGGCCAGCGCAGACGCTTCTCGATCCGCCCCGTCAGCCAGAAATAGATGAGCGGCAGCGCGAAGATCACGCCGATGGCACGCGCGATCAGCCGGTGCGCCCATTCCCACCAGAAGATGCCCTTGAACTCATCGACGGTCATGGAACTGTTCAGCTGCTGAAATTCAGGAATGCGCTGGTAGAGGCGGAATTCCTCCTCCCATTCGGCGGCCGACAGGGGCGGGATGACTCCGTGGATCGGCTTCCACTCTGTGATCGACAGGCCGGAATTGGTCAGCCGCGTGGCGCCGCCGACGAGCACGAGACAGAAGAGCGCCAAAAGCACGAAGCCGAGCCAGAAGCGCAAGGCGCGGCGGTCGCGATTCTGCTTGCGCATTTCGCTCAGGATCGCCTGTTCCGTGGTCGGGTTTGCGACGGCCATGATGTCTCCTTCTATCCGGCAGTTGATTTGCCCCACCGGCTCATGCAAAACAAGCCCCGAACCTTTGCGGCATGCCGTCGCGCCGGTTCGTCCCCTCTATGCCGAGAGATAACCGATGCCCGTCCGCCTCCGCAAATTCATCGGCACGATCCTTATCATCGTGCTCGTGGTCGTCTATGCGCTGGTGGCCAATACGATCGCGGTGGCAACGCTCGGCAACGCGCCCTGGTGGGGACATCTGCTCTATTTCCTGCTCACCGGCTTGCTCTGGGTATTGCCGGCGATGGTGATCATCAAATGGATGGCCGGACCACCGCAGCGCTAAAGCGCGTCGCGATCTTTCAGATTCGCTTGTCGCGCTTTAGGTCTTTGTTTTTACGCATGTCGTTGTCGCAAAACCGCGGCACACTTTTGCGCGATATGCTTTAGGGCCATTAACGGCCGAATAACCGTGATCTGCGGAAAACCTCGCCCATCGCCTGCGGTTAAACCAAATATACGTCTGGCATACCTACCTTCCCGTTCAGCATTCTTGACCGGAGAAAACCGTGCAGACGCAACAGCTCGATGTCCATGAACAGCCGTCCGACGAAGCGGCGCTGGCCGATACGGCCATTTCGCGCCTGCGCCAGCTGAGCATGAAACTCGCCATGGCCCAACTCGACACCGAAGTCTTCGACGCGATGCAGCCGCTGGAGGATGACTGGCGGGCGCTGGAGCGCGACAACCTCCAGTCCCTGCATCAGAGCTACGACTGGTGCGCCGCCTGGGTGAGCGCCTTCCAGCGGCCGCTTGCGATCCTCAAAGGCGCTCATGCGGGTCAGACCGCCTTCATTCTGCCGGTCGAGATCGTCAAGTCCCGCGGGCTCAGGACGGCGAGATTCATTGCCGCCGATCACAGCAATATCAATACCGGCCTATTCGCAGAGAGCTTTGCCGAAGCCGGCAGGACCATCGACCCCCATGAGTTCGCCGGCCAGCTCCGGCATGCGCTGAAGGGCCGCGCCGATTTGCTGCTGCTGCAGAACATTCCGCTGGAATGGCGCGGGCGAGAGAGCCCGCTCGCCGGGCTGCCGATGGTGCAGAACCAGAATCACGCCTATCAGCTGCCGTTCCTTCCCGCTTTCGAGGACACACTGAAGCAGCTCAACGCCAAGAACCGGCGCAAGAAATTCCGTGTTCAGTCGAAGCGTTTCGAGGCGGCCGGCGGCTTCGAATACGTTATTCCCGAGACATCGGCAGAACAGCACGGCCTGCTCGATATCTTCCTCCGCCTGAAAAGCGCCCGCTTCGCCAGCCTCGGCCTGCCCGACGTCTTTGCCGACAGGGAAACGCAGACCTTCCTGCACGGTCTCATCGACAAGCAGGACGACACCAGGCAGTACTTCGGGCTGCAGATGCATATGCTCCGGCTCAAAGGAGAGCATGAGGGTAAGATCGCCGCGATTTCAGGGATTTCGCGCAAGGGCGACCATATCATCTGCCAGTTCGGCGCAATCGATGAAGAGCTCGTGCCGGATACGAGCCCCGGCGAATTCCTCTATTGGCAGACCATCTCGGGATTGCATGGCAAGGGTGTAGCGCTGTTCGATTTTGGCCTTGGCGACCAGACCTACAAGCGTTCCTGGGCGCCGGTCGAGACCGCGCATTACGACGTGGTGCTGCCGGTATCGCCGTTCGGCGTCGTCGCCGGCGCCGCACACCGGCTCGTCACCCGCGGCAAGGCGCACATCAAGGCGCGCCCGAAGCTCTATAAATTCGCCCAGGGCATCCGGGCACGGATCGGCTGATCGTCAAAAAACTAGGCGGCCCGGCCGAGTGCCTGCTCGGCCCCTTCGCCGCCCGACATCAGCACGACGCGCTCATAGCCGGCAGCCTGGAATTCCGTCATCAGAGCAACGAAAATGGTCTCCTCGACCTCAGGCAGCGAGAGAATGATCTCGACGTCCCGGCTGCGCGTCAGCCGCGAGACGCCGGCGACATCGGCCGAACCGCATTCGACCACCACAAGATCGTAGGCGGCGGCGAGTGCATCGAGCAGCAACGACAGTCGGTCGACACCGCGCATGGCGCGGCGCACGTCGCTCTGGCCTTGGGGAATGAGATGCGCATCGGAGAGGCGGTCGCCGTGGATCGTGTCGCCGAAGGCGGCCTCGCCGCAAAGCAGATCGGTGACACCGAGGACGGCCGGGTCCTCGACCATCAATTCCGTGGGGTAGCCGGAGCCGGTCATATCGATCAGGATGACGCGGTGGCCGGCATCGGCGAGCATGCGGGTCAGCGAAACCGTCGCCGCCGAACCATTATCGCCAGTCGGCGATATGGCGATTGCCAGCGGCGCGCGGCTGCCGGTGAGATAATCCGCAACTGAGGCGACGGAGAATTCATTGTCATCCTCCGGCTCGTCCTCTGGCACCTCCTCGGCAACCTTCACGTCCTCGATTGTATCCTCTTCGTCCGCGACGACGGCGAGCATGCTCGGCTGAACGGGTTTTCCGGCGGCGGCGGCGATCGGAGCGGCCTGCGGCACATGTTTCTCCTCGACGACTGCTTCTGCCTCTATTGTTTCCGGGGAGGCATCTGTCGGGCGGAGAGCCCGGCCGCTGAAGAGCTCGGCCAGCATGATGACGATGGCGCTCATGATCAGCGTCGCGACGGCAGCGACGACGACGATCGGCACCACCTTCGGGAAATAAGGATCGACCGGCTCGACGGCCCTCGAAACGATCCGGGCATCAGCCGGGCTCGAATTGCTGTCGGCGCGGGAGGCGGCCTCGCGGTAGCGCACCAGATAGGTTTCGAGCAGTTGGCGCTGGGCGTTCGCCTCGCGCTCTAGCGCATTGAGACCGACCTCGTCCTCACCGGCGCGGGCGCTGTTGGCCTGGACCGTGTCGGACTGGCGCTCGAGTTCGCTCGCCCTCAGATCCGCAACCTTCGACTCGTTCTCGATGCTCGCCAGGATCTTCTGCGTCTCCTGGCGAATCTGGCTACGGATGTCGGAGAGCTGGGCGCGCAGGCTTTTCAGCCGCGGATGATTATTGAGAAGGCTAGTCTGCAGATCGGAGATCTGCGACTGCAGGCCGGATTCCGTCCCCTTCAGCCGCTGGATCGCCTGGGAGGACATGATGTCGGGCAGCGTATCGGAGGCTTCGCCCGAAGACAGTGCATTGCGCACCGCCTGCGCCCTCGCCTCGGCATTGGCCTTGTCGCCCCGCACGCGGGTCAGCTCGGCGGAGATATCGTTCAATTGCTGGGCCGGAAAAGTGGTCGTGCCGTTCGTCTGCAGCAGCCCGTGCGACGTGCGGTATTCGGCGACCTTCCTCTCGGCTTCGCTGACCTTCTGGCGCAGACCTTCGATCTCCGGCTCCAGCCAGCGGGTCGCCTCGGAATTGGAATCGAGCTTGGCGCTGCTCTGGGTCGAAAGATAGACATTCGCCATGGCATTCGGGATGGCGGCGGCGAGCTTCGGATCCTTGGAGGTGAAAGTGATGCCGATGACGCGTGAACCCGGCACCTGATAGACCTGCAGGCGTTCGACGAAGGCGTCGATGACGCGCTCTTCCGGCGGATTTTCCAGTGGGTTCTTCTTCAGGTGCAGCTTCACCAGGATACTGCTCATGGCCGAGCCGCTGGCGGCATCGTCGAATTCCGGCAGGTTATAAAGCTTCAGATCGTTGATGACCTTCTTGAGGAGATCGGCCGATTGTAGAAGCTGCACCTGGCTGGCGATGTTCAGTTCATCCATCAGCGGACCGGCGCTGGCGTCATTGGCCTGCTGCGTGCTGGCAAAGGCCGGCGCACGGGGTTCGATGAGGATGCGCGTTTCGCTACGATATTGCGGCGACATGATCTTGGCGCCGGCAAAGGCGACGCCCGCCCCCACGAGGGTGATTGCCAAAATCCGCAGACGGCGCGCCCAGACTGCACGGACCAACTGGCCGAGGTCGATGTCCACATCCTGATCACGAGCTACGCCGGACATGCTCTTACTCCACAACAAAGGTGCCGCAAGCGTAAACGATCGTGGTAACTCAACGGTTAATGGCGATCTCGCCGAGAAATGAGCGATGATCGATGAAGGATACCGGGAAATTGCGAGCGCCCTTTACCGGGCATTAACCCTAACGGATCGATAACGACTGCACCGAGTTCATTTTTGTGAGCACAAGCGGATGTCTGTCGTCCAGCCCAAGATTCTTTTGGCCCTGAGCCTTGCAGCCATGACGGCAGCACTGAGCGGCTGCACGACATACAGGCCTGCGCCGAAGGCCTTCAACGAGGCCACGATCCAGCCCTATACGCTGGACAGCGGCGATCGGCTGCGCATTACCGTCTTCGACCAGCAGAGCCTGACCAATACCTATACGGTGGACCAGGCCGGCTATGTCGCCTTCCCGCTCATCGGTCAGGTCCCTGCCCGCGGTCGAACCCTGCAGCAGCTCTCGGGACAGATCGCCCAGAAACTGCAACAGGGTTATCTTCGCGATCCCGACGTCACCATCGATGTCGATCGCTACCGTTCGGTCTTCATCATGGGTGAAGTCGGCCAGCCCGGCCAGTACGCCTATGTTCCCGGCATGACGGTGCAAAATGCCATCGCGGTTGCCGGCGGCTTCACCAGCCGCGCCAACCAGCGCATGGTCGACGTCACCCGCAAGATCAACGGACAGGTGCTGACCGGCCGCATCAACATATCGGGGCCGATCATCGCGGGTGACACGATCTACGTTCGCGAACGGCTTTTCTGAACGATGGCAAAACAGCAGCCGCTCCGCATCCTCCATTGCTTCAGGTCGCCGATCGGCGGAATTTTCCGCCATGTCCGCGATCTCGTCGAAGAGCACAGCAAGGCCGGCCATGAAATCGGCATCCTCTGCGACAGCTCGACCGGCGGCGAGTACGAGGACAGCCTGTTCGACGATATCCGTCCCTATCTCTCGCTCGGCCTGACGCGCGTGCCGATCCGGCGCTCGATCAGCCCGTCCGATATTGCGACGATGTGGGATACATACAAGAAAATCAAAAGTTTGCGGCCGGATGTGCTGCACGGACACGGCGCCAAAGGCGGCGTGCTCGCGCGACTTGCCGGCTCAGTGTTGCGGGTGAACAGGTATCGCGTAGCCCGCCTCTATACCGCGCATGGCGGAAGCCTGCATTATTCGCGCTCCTCGCTCAGCGGACAGTTCGTCCTCCGGATGGAGCGCCTGCAGGAATATTTCACCGATGCGCTGGTCTTCATCTGCGAATATGAGCGCGACACCTATGCGCGCAAGGTCGGACGGCCAAGGACGAAGACGAGACTGATCTACAACGGCATCGGCGAGCGCGATTTCGAGCCGATCCCGACTCGCTCGGATGCCGTGCATTTCATCTATGTCGGAATGCTCCGGGACCTCAAGGGTCCCGATCTGTTTGTCGATGCCTTCGCCAAGACCGAACGGCTGCTCGGCAGGCCGCTGTCGGCGCTGATGATTGGCGACGGGCCGGATCGCGACCGCTACCGTGAGATGATGGTCGAACGCGGCCTTGGCAAACGCATCGGCATGCTGCCGGCCATGCGGGTCCACGAAGCCTTCTCCATGGCGCAGAACCTCGTCGTTCCCTCGCGCGCCGAAGCCATGCCCTATATCGTGCTCGAGGGGCTCGGCGCCGGTAAGACGATCATCGCAAGCCGTGTCGGCGGCATTCCCGAGGTGCTCGGCGCCGACAGCGCAGCACTGGTGGAGCCCGGCAATTCCGACGATCTCGCCCGCGTCATGGCGGAAACGCTGAGCACGCCCGACTGGCACGCCAGGACGATGCCGAAGCCCGAGGCGGTGAAGGCGGTGTTTTCTTCGGCCGTCATGGCACGCGATGTCCTGAAATTGTACCATGAGCTCGTCAATCCCGCTGCCGGCCAAGCAATGCCCGTTGCCTCGTAAATATTTCTTAGGGGCTTTCTGGTATTTCGCTTGGTGACAACGAGCGAAAAGCCCCATGAACAAGCTGGAAAAAGGCGATCAATTCGACGTGGAAGCACTGCGCAAGCAGGTCTCCGACGTCGAGGCGCACGGCGGCGCGGGTCAGGAGAAGCCTTCCGACCCGACCGAAATCAACCCCTTTGCCCGGCAGATCGCCGAGCAGTTCCGCGACGGAACCAATTCGCCTGTGATCATCATCGGCCAATTGCGGCTGCTGGAATTCCTGGCGCTCTTCGCGATCGCCCTGATCTCCCACTATTTCTGGCCCGGTGACGGCAGCGATTCCACCTCGATGCGGGCGGGCATGGCGGCGATCGCTTCGGCCCTGACCGTTATCGGCCTGCAGCTTGCCGACACCTACACCATTCCCGCCCTCCGGGCGAAGCTGCGGCTGATGCCACGCATCCTCGCCTCCTGGACGATCGCGCTTCTCCTGAGCGTCGGCCTGTTCGCGCTCATTCGCGGCACCACATGGGCGATGGTCGATGCCTATATCCCGTGGTTCGCCGCAGGCGGGCTCTTCCTTGCGGCCGAGCGTTTCCTGGTTGCCTACGGCATCCGCAACTGGGCGCGCAACGGCATCATGGAACGCCGCGCCGTCATCGTCGGCGGCGGCGAGCCGGCCAAGGACCTGATCCGCATCCTCGAACAGCAGGCCGACAACGACATCCGTATCTGCGGCATCTTCGACGACCGCGGCGAGAAACGCTCGCCGATCATGGTCGCCGGTTATCCGAAGCTCGGCACCGTGGCCGAACTCGTCGAATTCGTGCGGCTGACGCGCATCGACATGCTGATCATCGCCCTGCCGCTGTCGGCCGAGGCCCGTATCTACGACCTTTTGAAGAAGCTCTGGGTTCTGCCGGTCGATATCCGCCTTGCCGCGCATGCCAATCGGCTGCGCTTCCGGCCGCGCGCCTATTCGCATGTCGGCTCGGTGCCGATGCTCGATATTTTCAAAAAACCGATCCGCGACTGGGATTCCGTCGCCAAGCGCGGCTTCGACATCTTCTTCACTTTGGTCGCGCTCGCACTGCTCTGGCCGCTGATGATCGCCACCGCGATCGCCATTAAGGCGACTTCCGAAGGCCCGGTCTTCTTCATGCAGAAGCGCCACGGCTTCAACAACGAAATCATCAACGTCTTCAAGTTCCGCTCGATGTACACCAACATGGCCGACCCCACCGGCAAGGCCGCGGTAACCAAGGGCGATCCACGCGTCACCCGCGTCGGCCGCTTCATCCGCAAGACCTCGATCGACGAATTGCCGCAGCTTTTCAACGTTTTGAGAGGCGATCTCTCGCTGGTCGGCCCACGCCCGCATGCCGTTCTCGCCCAGGCGCGCGATCGCGCCTTCGCCGATGTCGTCGAGGGTTATTTCGCCCGCCATCGCGTCAAGCCCGGCGTCACCGGTTGGGCGCAGATCAACGGCTGGCGCGGCGAAGTGGACAATGACGAGAAGATCAAGTTCCGCACGGCCTACGACCTCTACTACATCGAGAACTGGTCGCTCTGGTTCGATCTCAAGATCTTGTTCCTGACGCCGATCCGACTGCTCAACACGGAAAACGCCTATTGAGCGCGATGGAGGCGACATATCCCCGTGTCGCCCAACCGCAGCGGATGACGCTGCGCCTGATCGGCTCGGCCTTCGTCGCCTTCGGCGTCTTCCTTTCCGGTTTCGTGATCGACGAGCCGGCACCCTATGAACTCTGGGTGGCGGGGCTGAGCGGCCTCTGGTTCATCCTGGGCCTCAGGATTTCGCGCAGCGTGGCGCCGCTGCTCGCCTTGTTGCTGACCTTCAATATCGGCGGCATGCTGTCGCTGACGCAGATGAAGGACCTGGCAACGGCGCCGATGTATATCGCGGTGTCGACCTTCCTGGCGCTGACGGCGGTCTTCTACGCGGCAATCATCGAGGACAGCCACAAGCGGCTGCCGCTGATCTTCAATGCCTGGACCTTTGCAGCCGTCGCCACCTCCGCGCTCGGCATACTCGGCTATTTCCACGCCTTTCCGGGTGCGGAAATCTTCACGCTCTATGACCGTGCCAAGGGCGCCTTCCAGGATCCCAACGTCTTCGGGCCCTTCCTGGTGCCGCCATCGCTCTATCTCGTCCACGGTATCCTGGTCGGCGACCTGAAGAAATCGCCGCTGAAGGCCGCCGCCCTGCTCGTGCTTGCGCTCGGCATTTTCCTCTCCTTTTCCCGCGCCGCCTGGGGGCTCTTCGCGCTCGGCGTGGTGCTGTTGATCTTCATCATGCTGCTGAAGGAGCGCAGCGGCGCCTTTCGCTTGCGCGTCCTGGTCTTGTCGCTGGCGGCGATCATCATGCTGATCGCATCGCTGCTGGTGGCGCTGCAGATCCCGAAGGTCGCCGAACTGTTTTCGGCACGCGCCCAGCTGGTACAGCAATATGACGGCGAACATCTCGGCCGCTTCGAGCGCCACCGGATCGGCTTCACCATGATGATGGAGCGCCCGCTCGGCATCGGCCCGCTGGTGTTCGGCACGATGTTTCCCGAGGACGAGCACAATATCTGGCTGAAATCGCTCACCTCCTATGGCTGGCTCGGCTTCGTCAGCTATGTCGGCATGCTTCTCTGGACGCTGGCTCTCGGTTTCCGGAATCTGCTGCTCGACCGGCCGTGGCAGCCCTTCCTGATGATCGCCTGGATCTCGGTTCTCGGCCATGCGGCAATCGGCAACGTCATCGATATCGACCACTGGCGCCATGTCTATCTGCTGCTCGGCACGGTCTGGGGCTGCGCGGCGCTGGAAGTGCGCCACAAGCGTGAACGAAGACGCCGCGAGGCGGCGTGAGGTCTTGCCGTCAATGGGCGGCTGTCTATTTCGTCGCTCCTGCCGTCAAGCCGGCAATGAACCGCCGCTGGAAAACGAGATAAGTCACGATGAGCGGGAAGATGACGATCACCGCGCCGGCGGTCAGAACCGGCGTGTTGACGGTATAACGCCCTTGGAAAAACAGCATGCCGAGGGGCAGCGTCCGATAGTCGTCGTCGTTGACCAGGATGAACGGAATCAGAAACTCGTTCCAGGTCCATATGAACAGGAACAGCGCCAGTGTCGACATTGCCGGCACCATGAGTGGGACGACGATCTTGCGCAGGATATAGAAGCGTCCGGCGCCATCGAGAACCGCCGCTTCGAGAACTTCTTCCGGCAGTTGCTGCATCGCGCTGGCGAGGAAGATCGTCGAGAACGGTATCGACATCGCGATCTGCGGCAAAATCAGAGCCGCATAGGTATTGATCAATCCCAGATACCGCATTTCATAATAAAGCGGGATGATGAAGGCTTCCGCCGGCACCATCATGCCGAGCGTCAGGATAGCGAACAGCGTGCGCCGGAACGGGAACGACAGGTAGGCGAAGGCAAAACCAGTCAGCAGGCCTAAAAAGACGCTTGCAGCAACGACGGGTATGACAACGATGATCGAATTCCAGAAATAAATGTTGAAATGTCCGGCATTCCAAGCAGCGACGTAATTTTCGAAATGTGGATATGCCGGCAGCGCGAATGCACCCTGCAGAACGTCGGCCTTGCTCTTTATCGAGGTCAGAAGCAGAAGCAGGAACGGCGTGATCGTTACGAAAGCAAGAAGCCAGAGCACAAGGCGAAGGAATAGCGTACCGGCGGAGAAGTTAGACCAACGGCTCATCAAGCCCGTCCTTTGTTCTGCGATCCCACAAATCGGTGAATTGCATAGTTGATGATGAATGTGAGTATCGCGCCGACAATGGCGATGGCCGCCGCAGCGCCGAACCGATTAAGCTCGAAGCCGAGCTGATACATGTAGATGTTCGGCACGAGTGTCGCGTTGGCGGGTCCGCCCCTGGTCATTGTAAAAATCAGGTCGAAGCTTTTGATTGACGCTATGACCGTCAGCAGCAAAACCACCCTTATCTCAGGCAAAAGAAGCGGCAGCGTTATCCAGAAAAAGGTTTTTCGCGCCGAAGCGCCATCGACCTTGGCAGCGTCGAAAAGAGACGGGTCGATGCGCTGAATTCCGGTCAGGAAGATGACCATGCAAAAACCGAAGAAATACCAGGTGGCAACGATCCCGACCGCGGGAAGCACAAAATTGAAATCTCCCAGCCACGGGAGTGCGAAGGCGCCTAAGCCCACTGCTCTCAGAAACTGATTGAAAGGGCCAAATGCAGGATTGTAGAGCCATGCCCAGATGATGCCCAACACGGCGGTCGGCATGATATAAGGCAGGAACAGGAAGGTCCGGAGCGCAAGTTGTTCGCGCTGCTTCAGATTCCAGACGCAAGCAGCAAGAGTTATGCCGAGCACGAGCGGCAGGACACAGTAGAAGATCATAAGCTCGGCATTGTTGCGCAAGGCAATATAAAAACGGCTGTCAGAAAATAGATCGACGTAATTGCCGAGACCAACCCACTTGGGCATGCTCAGGCCGTCCCAGCTGGTCAGGCTCAAACCCAAAGCCGCGATGATCGGTCCAAAGACAAAAGCCGCGTAGAACAGCAATCCAGGCAATAAATAGATAAAATTGGTCTGTTGCGAGCCATCAAGTGCGGAGCGTTTCATCCATTACTCCATAAACCTAGCTGTGGTCATCGCGCAGCAAGCCGATCGCAGTGCTCATTTATTTGGATCGACGAGACTGAGGTCACGACCGCAGGGGACGGCCGTGACCAGCGCCCGCAATCTTTATTTCTTATCCTTCAGGTACGCCTGATAATCCTTGTCCATAGCATCGACAAAGGCTTCGGGCGTGATATTGCCGGACAGAAGAAGCGGCGTGTTGTCATCTATTGTCTTCAGCATCGTCGGGCTCGACCAGTCGGGGTAATGGCCGAGAGCATCGTTTGCGTTGAGTGTCTTCCACATTTCGATGCCGGAGCTGAGGAGCGGCGTGAGCTTTGGCTTGGCGTCAGCCGCGAGCGACGTTGCAGGAAGATAGCCAGCATTGGCCCAGGTTTCAGCAGCCTTTTCCGAAACCATATAATCGATGTATGCGCCGGCTACGTCCTGTGTCGGCTTCGTTTTGGCAAGGCTCGTTATCGCCCAGGCAAGATCCACGCCCCCAACACTCATCGGCTTGGAAATACCTTTCGGGGCGGGAATGGCCATGAAGCCGATATCCGGATTGTGTTGCATGTCACCGAAATACCAGGTCCCGGAGATCAGAAACGCACCCTGCCCGGAAATGAAAAGCTGGACGGCGTCGTCACCCGAGATACCTTCGAAACCGGGGAAAAAATAACCGCCCTGTGCCCATTGCTGCACGAGTTTGGCGGATTCGATGTTCCCCTTGGTGTTCCAGGAGCCGCCCCGGCCGTAAATCAGATCGTCAAGCTCGGCACGATTGCTTGCGTCGATATGCGCTTGCTCGATGGCGCCGATCATGTGCAGGGCCAGATGCTGCTTTGCCGAGCCCATCATGAAGGGTGGGACGCCTTTTTCCTTCAGCTTATCAAGACCGGCCAGCAGCTCCTCGAAGGTTTGCGGCAGCGCTACTCCCGCATCGGCGAGGATCTTTTTATTGTAGTAGAGGCCAACGATCTCGCCGAGGCCTGATATGCCGTAGGTCTTACCGACCCCAAATTTTCCATCTTCCCAGCGGTCTCGGGCAAGCACGGAATCCGACTGGCGCTTATCCCAGCCATATTTTTTGATGTAGTCGTCGACCGGCAGGAGCAATCCTTCCTTGACCATCGCCCCCATGTCACCAGCACCCTGATTGACTTTCGTGACGACAGGGCCATCACCTGCCGAAACCGCAAGCTTCAGCGTCAACTTCATGTCATCAAAGGTGCGGGCGGTGCGTTTGATCGTGACGCCGGGATGGGCAGCTTCGAACTCCTTGTTGAGCTGCTCTATGACCGCACTCTGACCTTCATAGGTTTGGTCATCCCACACAGCCAGGTCGTCGGCGCGCGCGGCTGCCGAAAGGCCAAAACAAAAAAGCGCCGCGCCAGCAAGCGCGACAGCTGCTTTCAATCGGTATGCCGGCAGTATGCTGATCGATTTCACGGTTCTTTTCATCTGCTCCACCTCATCTGGTTTATTCTCCACTCCCCGTTCGGGCCTTGCGCCAAGCAGCGGCCGAACGTTTTCTTCCCCCAGAGCTTTGCCTGGCTGGCGATTCTGAGGTAATCGTCAATGCATCCGCTCCTCTCCCGACCCAAAATGACAAAGCGCCACGCAGGAGGTGGCAAAGTGATGGACACCAGTTGCTTCATCCGCCCCGCGACTGAAGCGGATATGGACGCCTTTTTCGACATCTGCCTGAAAACCGCGAATGGCGGTGAGGATGCCAGCGCGCTTTATAGCGACCCGCATCTGCCCGGCTACATCTGGTCGGTACCCTACCTCAAATTCGCCAAGGACTTTGCCTTTGTTCTCGTTCAGGACGGCCGGCCGGCCGGCTATGTCGTCGGGGTGCCGGACACCAGCAGGTTCGACAGAGACTTGCAGGCAAACTGGTGGCCGTTCGTCCGCCAGCAGATTGCGGGACTGGCACCCACCCGTACGCGCGACGCCGACGTGATGGAACGAATTCAAAATCCGCGCAGCGGAACGGCGTGGCTTCAAGACCAGTACCCGGCGCATCTTCACATCAACATCCTTCCCGGACTTCAGGCAAGCGGTTGGGGGCGCAGGATGATCGCCACGGAGCTTCAAGCGCTTCGAAACCACGGGGTCGGAGCCGTGCATCTCGGGGTCGACCCAAACAACGAACGCGCCAGGGGTTTCTACCGTCGCCTCGGCTTTTCCGAATTCGAGCAGGATGGCTCCGTCGCCTTCGCAATGCGGATCGACGAGGGATCGGGTTGAAGCATTTCCTGGTTTCTCCGAGCCACGGAAAGGCCCTGTCTCCCGGGTATAAGCACCCTTGATTGGAGAAAATCTCACACGCCCGAAACTGCCTGCTCCCCACGCGGTGAGGTCAGCGTACCCATCCCGATGAACGTCCGTCTGAAGGCATGATAGCATTATCGGCAGTAAAGCAGGTTGCTTCGCGAAAAGCTGTCCATCAGTCGAGGGCTTCATCATGAGCAAATCCTCGGAAGCCGGGTTCAAGGAGTCCGCGGGACGCGAAAAAGGAAATAGCCTGTCAAGACCAGGCCAGTTCCTCTTTGGGCGATCTTGGCAGGCGCACGGCTAACCGGACGATAGGTATGGCACATACTTCTCATCGACCCTCTTTATTTCATCGCGCATTTTCATCGCACGTTAATTCAAGCCTACAGCTGGCCTCCCATTTGTCAAGGACATAGACAAATTGCCTGCTTCGATGTATTGAATTCCGGTTAGTCGCGTTAGTTGTGACTTAATATCGCGTCCATTAAGTATGCGCTCCGAACTAATTGGACTGAGCTAGCCGGATGGCAATGACATCTTCTGTCGCACAGACCCCGATCGCACGAAAAATTTCAACCAATGCCGTCATCCGAACCGTGTTCGCGAACGGATCGATCTCTCGCGCCGATATTGCCAAGCTCACCGGCTTGTCAAAGCAGACGATTTCCGATGTCGTGCGCGACCTTGAGGATGACGGATGGCTGAAACCAGTCGGGCAGACTGATGGTCGCCCGGGCCGGAATGCGATCACCTATGAAATCAATGCCAGGGCTGGACTGGCCGTCTCTATCGATCTCGGGAGCACCAAGATTGCTGCGGCCATTTGCGATCTGTTGGGGAACGTGGTTGCTGAAACCAAAGTACCCACCGACCCGCGCGGCGGAATGCATCTCGTCAATCAGTTCAGCGATCTTATCGTGGAACTCGCGTTTGCAGCCGGGACGACTGCCGACAAACTCCGTATCGTCGTTCTAGGCAGTCCCGGCGTGCTCGATCCGGCCACCGGACATATCAACGTAGCGCCAAGCATCCCCGGCATCGACGCCATAAATCTGCGGCAAGTCTTCAGCGGCAGAATGGGTATACCGGTGATCGTTGAAAATGACGTCAACCTCGCCGCGCAAGGGGAGAGATGGCGGGGACACGGTGTCGAAACCAGCAATTTTGCTTTCGTTGCTCTCGGAACAGGCGTCGGCATGGGCATCATCGCCAACGGAACTCTGTTGCGCGGCGCGCGTGGGGCGGCCGGCGAAATCGCCTATCTTCCGATCGGCGGAGATGCTTTTGATCCTGGCGGATTTACGCTTGGAACCTTTGAGAGTGCGGTCGGCAGCGTCGCGATGTTGCGCCGCTACGTCGGTTTCGGCGGCCGCAACGCATCCACCGTGGCCGATCTCTTCGCCGCGTTTAATGCAGGAGAAACAAGCGCCGCCGCTGCCATCGAAGAGACGGCAAGGCTGGTTGCAGTCGCTATTGCTGCAATCGGAGCGGCTCTCGATCCTGAACTGGTGATCACCGGCGGCAGCATCGGCGCAAGACCGGAACTCGTAAACGCCATCCGCGGTTTCCTGCCGCGTTGTACGCCTTACCCGCCGCGCATTGAGATCAGTCGCTTTGGGAACCGCGCCGCCCTGATGGGAGGAATGGGGATCGCGGTCGAGCGCATGCATGACGATCTGTTTGGTGTCAAATTGAGGGAAGTTTGAAGAGCGCGTGCCTGAGAGCCAACGTGCAGCGTCGCCACTTGAGAAGCGCTGGAAATGCGCTAGATTTTCCATCATGATAACAGCAACGCAGATCCGCGGCGCGCGCGCCATGATTGGAATGAGCATCGAAGAGCTCGCCGCCGCCAGCGGCCTGCCGGTTGAGACCGTGATGGCGCTGGAAAATGGCGAATTCGCCGGCGAGCCGCACGCGCTGTTCGACGTACGCAGCACGCTCGAGGCGAACGGCATCATCTTCCTTTCCAGCGGCAATCAGGATGAAGGCGGACCCGGCATCCGGTTACGCGCACGCACCTCCAGCGATGACGGCATCCGGCCGGAAAACCTCAACGCCGCCAACGACGACTGACGGAACCAATCGCTCGCCCGGGCGTTTCGCTGTCCCATAACATATCGGGGCCTATAACATATCGGGGGCAGTCTCTTGAACCGCAGCAATGGTCTCTACGTCATCATCGGCGTTCTTGTCGTCGCCGTCATCGGCCTCGGCGCCTATATCTTCCACGAGGAAAGCAAGCCGCAGGGGATCGAGATGAGCATCGGTAAGAACGGTGTCTCGATCGAGCAGAACTGATCTTTATAGATAGGTTTTTGCAAGGTCGGCGAGTTTGCCGCCATCCTTCACGCCTTGCCTGTAGAGCTGAATGATGACCGCACCGATCCGCTCGGCCTCCGGCGTCGTCCTGGCGAGGCCGCGTTCGTCGCAGACCTTGTCGAGCACTTGCGAAAGCAGATCGAGATCTTCCGAAAACAGCGGTAAATCATGCGGATGAATTGATGATCGTAACATCACGCCGCATCTCCTCCGAGGGCAAACGCATCCACGCTTGCATCGCCAGCCGCCCTCCGCAACCGACCATAAAATCATTATGCGCGAGGGTCTGAAGTTTAGCAACTGCGCAAATTTCTGTGGAACAAAATTATGGAACAAAATTCTATCACGCGCGTTCTGGCCGCGTTTGGTAGCAGGAATCAGTGAGTGCAGACGTGAGTGAAAACGCTTTCCCTCCCCGTCAGGGTCATTTCTCCAAACAGCAGCCTGATCGTTTCGACCGTCTGGGAAGCCGTCGAATATCTGAAGCGGTGGCCGAGCAAGCGTGGGCGCGATTATCGCGTTGCGCGCCAGCACTGCCTGGATGCGCTCGACGGACTGCGCAGCCCGCGGCGCAGCACAGGCTTCCTTCATCACGGCAGCGAAAGCGGCAGGATTGCTGGTGTAAGATCGTTAGCTGTTGCGTCCACCGCCGGCCGCGACGAGCTGAGGAATGAAGCCTTCCGTTATCACCTTGGCGGTAGCCTCGATCACCCGCTCCTCGGCGAGTTCAGCAAGCGCGAGGGCGACATCGCCTTCCGACCAGCCGGCTTTGAGGGCCTCGTCCGACAGAGCCTGGAACGCGCTGGCGAGGCTCTGCCTGCAAGTTAGATTGTGCTTCATATGCGCCATGCTCGACTAGGCTATCTGTGACAGGGATAAATGTTAATCTACACATATTCACGAGAATGCGAAGCGGCTTCAGGTTTTTTTCAATCCAAAAATGGGCTGTTAACTTCCAAACTGGGTATAATCTTAACAAAATGCAACAAATACCACCTCTCCCAACTGAGGCAGTACCAAAAAGAACTATAGGATTTATTTGCGATGCACCTTCAAAGGGTATTTCATCGCGTTATTTAGTTTAAATGGTCGATGCGTGCGGAGCCGGATGCAGCGGCACTTTGAACCACGAGAATGCGGTAATATGAATGCGGGCCGTTTTCAGCATCTTCAGGGCACCCTGTCAATCAGCTTCAGGCCGCGAACACCTTCGGCGTTAATCACCTTAATACCACAACGACACCACACTCCCGTCAAAGTCCGCCGTACCATTGGCGGCTCACTTCTTTCAGGTTTTCAGGAGGTAAAATGTCTATCGAACTGGACGCTACTACCTATGTACACGCCAAGCCGGCGACTGCCCATTCCTATATTCTGCCGGCCGTTGTCGATGTTCTCGAGAACAGTTTCCAAGAGGCAAATGAAACCGCAGTCTTCGACCTCGGTTGCGGCACCGGCGGTGCTGCAGCCGTGCTTGCGGAAAAAGGATATGACGTCGTCGGCGTCGATCCCTCGAAGGACGGCATCGCCAAAGCGAGAACGGCCCACCCCGATCTTCCGCTGGAAATCGGTTCCGGCTACGAAGATCTTTCCAGCCGGTATGGGACCTTCGATGCGGTGATCAGCCTTGAAGTGGTGGAACATGTCTATGATCCCAAGGCTTTCTCGGCCACCATGTATGATCTGGTGAAGCCTGGCGGCATTGCCGTTATGTCGACGCCTTTTCACGGCTACTGGAAAAATCTGGCATTGGCCGTCAGCGGAAAGATGGATGACCATTTCATGCCTCTGAAGGACCATGGCCATATCAAATTCTGGTCTCCCGGAACGCTCGCTACCCTCCTGCTTGAAACAGGCTTCGAAGACGTCGACTTCGAATATGTCGGGAGAATTCCGCTGCTGGCGAAATCGATGATCGCGATCGCTCAGAAACCGCACTGAAGAGGCGGTCGAAGGCCACCACCCTTTGCAATGGCGGCGCTATAGTTCGCCTGCAACATGAACAAATGACATTTTCGTTCGGGACGTTCGGCTCCCGTTTTAGCATTTCTGCCAATGCCTCGTTCCGCTTTCCGCCGCTAGCGGGACGAAGAAAACTGACATTCTGACTGGGATTTCAAGGGGATAAATGGTCGGGGCGACTGGACTCAAACCTTATAAGGAGTCCAAGCGTTCGATTGTTCACAGCAGCTCGTCACCACTTCAGGCTATGCACGCATCTTGGACCCTGAGGCACTGGTCCCGAATAGCGTGAAGGTTTCGCACGGCCTGCGACAGATTGTCGCACCATTGGAGTCTTGTCATTTAATTTAGGTCTTTGAATTGACGGTTATCAACAAGAAATTCTCCTATTGGAGTCTTCCATTACAAGTTGGCGTCTTCCATTTGTAAAAAAACATATATTAGCTTTTTCAAATACATAGAATCACTGGCATATGCCACGATTTCCTTTTGCGCACTGCTATCCTATTCCTCCAGTGGCGAACTACAGGAGGTATCGTTGTCTGACGGCCACGAGCTTGGATTTGACCCCATCATCTTCACGGAAAGAGCTGCTGAGATCGGCGCGACCCCGATCAGGGTGAAGCTGCGCGGCAAGACGTCGCGGATCAGGCCCGGCTTTCGTATGCTGTTTTATTCCGACTGGACCCCGGTCACGATCGTCAACTGCTACCTTCACGATTTCATCCGTCCATATTCAGGTTCGTCCTGGGTAAATACCCAGAAGGACTACAACAGCGACTGCACCCAGTTCACGGTCTTCCTCGCTTATAGAAACAAGCGGTGGGAGGACACTGACTGGCTCGACGTCCTGGAGTTCAGTGAACTAAACCAGAACGGCGTTTCCGCCCGTACTCGGCGGCAGTTTGAACGCGGAACGGCTCTCCGGCGAGTTAGTACCGTGATCGCCGTTCTAAAGTGGGCATACGAAAAAAAGCTTATACCTCACCGTGTAGTTCCGGAGGGGGGGCTTGACGAAGTTGGGGAGGAGGAAGCTCTTCCGCGCTCGTCGGCTAAAGATGCCAAAGTGAACCGCATTCCGGAAAAAAGGTTTCAGCAAATCCTAGCGGCCTTGGGCCCAAGTTTGGAAAAGGCGCGGAATTGGAACCCAGACGTACCTTCGATGGCTAAACGGCTCGCAGCGACGACCGCGCTAGCAACTGGTATGCGCATAGCCGAAACGCTTTCCATGACGGTGACGCAGCTGGTAAACCTAGAGGCCGAACTTGATGACGAATATCCCGATAAACTCATTGAGCTGAAGATTCTGCAGACCAAGGGCAAACCTGACCGTATCGTGATCTTTCCCTCGGTCATTGTAAAATTGCTTAGCCATTATGTTTCCTACGAGCGGACAATCGTTCAAGATGCAGCCGTGGCACGGGGAAAGCGCCGCTCCGAGCTGACCCAGAAGATTTTTCTCAACTCTCTCGACTGCAACAATCGAGACGTTGGAAATGCTCTGACGCCTGACTTTCTATCAAGGACCTTCAGGAAAGTCGTCATTGCGCTTGGCTTCCTTCGGGACGTCACAAAATTCAAGTTCGATGGATCAGAACAGCCATACATAGAAGACGGCGAGCGCGCCGTATACATCGACAAGGTCAACGCGTACTCCTTTCACGACTTGCGCCACACTTTCACGGCGTTCATGGCGGAGCTGCTATCAAGCGCCGGAAAAGGAGACATCTGGAAAACGATGCAGATGCTCTTAGGCCACGAGCATTCTGACACAACACGAACGATATATGGACGGCACGTGAAAGTGAACGGCTCGGCCGTATCCGACGCGGTTTCGGCTTGGCTCGCCGCTATCGACAAAACATTCGGTAGCGAAAAATGAGCCGTCGTCCCACCCGCCGTCCCGCGCCACACCTGAGAGCAAGGCCGCCGCTCAATCCGAGGAGAGACAACCCTGAAAAAACAACCGCTTGGGCGGAAAAAGGGTTTATAGTCAGTATAGTAGACCACGATGCGCCGAACGGCCTATCGAAAATCGACCTGAGCGTATTGAAAGCACGATCGGAGCTTGCGTCCGAAATTTGTGACTATGGCGCTCATTGGGGACCGAGCGTCGATGTAGGCACGCGAACCAACTTGAAAAAATCCATCCAATATTTCGCCTCTTTTTTGAATACCCTTGAGGATACGTTTGGTACGAAGGTTAACTCTATAGAGGACTGCACTGCCGATATTGTCGATCTGTTTAAAAATTGGCTTCGGGGCTGGGTTGATATCAATCCGCCAGCGGCTTTGCTCACCGATACATTGAGTGCTCTCACCGCGGCGAGAATTTACAATGACCTTGGCCGAGCTTTTAAGTGGATACTGGGACGCTCCGACCGCGCCGGTCGTCGCAAGCCCAATCCCTTTAAGAGAAACCCATATCCTCGAGCCTCGCGGGAGGTAAAGCATAAGACCCCCCTCGACGCAGCGACGTTGGGGAAAATTCGGCATGCTTGTTTCGCCGAATTAGATGCAACAATTGGTCTCCTGCGAAGAGGCGAACAAATTCTGGCGACCACCCAGAGCGCAAATCTGTCAGACTTGATCAACATCGGATACGACGATTTAGACGCCGCGGTGGCACTATATGCCAAGCTCGAAGACGAGGGGATTTCCCATAGGACGCTGGTCAAACGGTTTCCGGTATCAGTACGTAGGCTACGCTCCTACAGTCGTACGGAGATCATTTCACATCTCCATTTTACACCGCGGGCACTCGTACCGATCATTCTGCTGCTAGCGATGGAATCATTCTACAACGCAGAGACAATCTTTGATGCTGTCTGGAATGACGTTGTCTTCAGTGACCTTGCCAATGGTCGATTAAAGCTATCCCCGGGCAAGGGGCGCGGAGGCTTCAAGCAGCCGCGCGAATTTTCCAATCTCGATTTGAAGCGTTACGAACCTCAACAACTTATTGCGCTGCTGCACCACTACTCGAGACGCACAGCGCGCTTCGCCTCCGCTAAAACGTCGGGGAAGATTTTCATCTGTGCTTCGGAGAAATACCAACAATACTCAGAAATTAAGAAACGGTGGACCGCAACTCTTCGAGATTTTAGAATTAAATATAAACTGCCTCCCTTCACACTTGCGCAATTCCGAGTGACAGGCTCTGATATTGTCGGGGTGATAACAGGAGAGGATATCAACGCCCAACAAGCTGCTCTGGGTCACACAACTCCCACTACGACTCGTGAATCGTATGTGACCGAAGGCCAAAAAGCGAGATACGCCGAAGCTCTAGCTCTCAATATGGGATACATCCAACGCTGGCTCGACACCGACGGACGGTCCGATTTGCGCGGCCTGGCGCTCTCGGCCTTTGGACGCACCGCGGTAACGCCGGGCTTTTTTTGCACCGACCCGTTTGACTCTCCGCTGATTGGCCAGCGCCGCGGCCGAATGTGCAGCGCATATGGAAGGTGCCCCGCGTGTCCGAATAGCTCCGTCGATTGCCGTGACCCTAAGTCGTATTTTCGTTTACTTCAGCTGAGGGAGTTACTTCGCGAAACTCGCAATACATGTGACGGCCCAAGGTGGACGGCGCACTGGCTACCACAACTTCAGGAGCTAGAGAACTTTTTCCTACCCAAGTTCGCCGCTTCCATCATCGAGGCTTCTCTCGGCCTTTCATTGTCACCCCTGGCTCAATTGGACTGACGATGTCAAACCGATTGAAACGGCGGGCGTTGCCGACGCAAATATGTCTCCTCGATGATGCGCAGTTGTTGGTCACGCGGGTCTCTGATTATTCCTACTTTCACGAACCGATATGGCGCTTTGGGCCAACGACCGCAGGTAAAACAAACTCGATTCTCAACTGGGTACGGGACATCCCAGAGGCAATCTCGTCTCACCCGCGTTGGCGTAGGCTGCTCCTGCAGGCAAAGCGTATCGTCATATCTCTGATGTCACGGGCTACGCGCGGACTTAATCTGAAGCCCGACAGACTGTGTTCTGTAGGACGCTGCATGCGTTCCCTGATCCACTGGATGTTTCTCGCCGGTTATTCAAACCTCAGCGAGATCAACGAAGATAGCGCCGCCGACTATATCGATTTCCTAGCAGGTCAGTACATCGACGATGATGATTCAAGTTCGGTATCGACCGACACTTTCGCTACGTACATCGATGTACTAGCCCGTTTGTATGAACAATCGCCGCTGTTTGACCGCTTTCCGCAAATTCAAGTTTCATCTCACCCTATGAAAGGTAAGGCTGCCACCGCGGTCGCTCGTCAATATATCCGATCACCGAGAGTACGCATTCCGTCGGTACCTGATCAAATCCACCTTCCGTGCATTAGGGAAGCGTTGCATTGGATTCGCGACAAATCCACGGACGTCCTTCGCTTGGCAAAAGTTGAACAGATGGCTCGGGACGCCTGCGCGGGCTGGAAGTCAAAAAACTATATGTCGTACATCAACGCGAGGGTTATTGGTTTCACCTTCCACGGTGGCGGCACCTTGGCTACTCCGTGGAGGGAACCCATCAAGAGCGAAGTGGTGGTAACCGTTAGCGATGAAGCGGGGGAACGAACCTCGCGTTGGTTTGCATCTCGGCAAATTAGGGACCTCTATGAATCAACGCGAGATGCCAGTTGCCTGACATTGGAAGCGTTGGTTGGTTTCAGGATAAGTGAGATCGCAGGTTTGCAGGCGAATCCCAGGCAGCAAAACGGGTGGCCTCACTGCTTAACCGTTAGACCATCGATGGACGGCCTGAAGGAAGTCTTCTTCATTAGGGGGAAAGTCTTCAAGGGAACCGAGGGCTATCAAGAAGTTGAGTGGGTGGCGGGTATCCGCCCCGTGGGATCAGATCACTTTCCTGATGCTGTAGAAGCAATATTATTATTAGACAAACTCTATGAGTATTGGAGAACCCTGGCCGGCTTAGACGACCTGATCGTATCCTTCGGCAAAATGTCCGGCCTACCGCGTGAGCCGGGTACTCTTTCTCCAATTATGAGTGATGTTCTTCGTGATAGTCAGAAATCGTTCATACAGCGCTTCGTCGATGTTGAAGAACGGTTTCGTTTCTGGAACGTGACGACCCACCAATGGAGAAAAAAATTCGCCAAGGATGTCATCCGTATCGATCCTGACGCGCTGCCGTCGGTTCGGGAGCATTTCAAGCACCTGTCGGACTATGTGACAGATACTGCCTACCTCGGAAGCAATCCGACGCTCTTGAAGATTGTCGACAATGAGAGGTTGCGGATGGCTTCTCGCGACTTCTTGGACATTATGCTTGGACAGCGTTCCTTCACCGGAAAAATGGCGAGGATAATACAGCGAGAGCTGGCCGAATTGAAAACGGTTTGCGAAACGCTTGAAACTGAGGGTGAGAAGCTCGCAGCGGTCGAAGAAAGTTTGAAAGCACATGATGTAAGAGCTTGGCGCTGCGAGTACGGGACCTGCCTCTTCCGGTCTGATACGTCACTTTGCCACTTTATCGCCAAAGGCACGCACGACCGGACAGCACGCCGGCCATTGGCGCAAGAGCGCTGCCCAGACGTTTGCTGCACGTGCTCCAATCTGGTCATTTCCGAGGTTCACATTTCTTTCTGGAAGGCGAGATACAGGGAACACAAGGAGCTATTGGATGCGAGCATCGCGGCTGCAGAGGCTGCTATCGCCGGTATTGCACGTCAACGCATGTCCAGGGCCATGGCTATCCTTCGAAAGCTTGGATTGAAAACCGGAGAGTTTGCATGAGTGATTTAACTGAAGAGTTTCAAGCCGCCATCGAAAGAATCGTAACAGGCAAACCGGAGAATCAACGCAACAAGGAACTTGCCAAAAAGGGAAAGCTCTCGTTGAACTTTTCGTCGGTAGCCAGAGAGGCTGGCGACCATTCAAGGACGCTTCTCTCTATGGAGGATTGCGCCTACCCCCACATCAGGGACCAAATTCTAACTCATGCCGACAAGCCGGAAGTTGAGCAAACCCAAGACGGGCTGTCGGTTCGTGTGGGGTCGACGGCGCAGGAAACCCTCCTCTCTTTGCGCCGGTCAAAGCAGGACGCGGAGGCCGACCGCGCGATGATTGCGACCCGGCTCGCCGAGGCCGACATAGCCCTGCAGCTTCTACGTAGCGAAAATGAAAAACTAACGCGCCAGATCGAGAACCTTCAGAAACTCGACATTGAAAACAATGGGAGGACGACAACGGCAGGGAGATTCGACCGGGTATATCGCTAATCCCAATGGCCGCACGAAGAGGATGCGACATGGAAATCTATGCCAAGAAAATCGAGTCCGAATTGCTTTACTTTACAGAGCTTTCCGGCGGCCGGTCACTGGAAGGATGGGGAGTCACGGGTGTCTCAAAGATGCTAGCGGAAATCGCTGACGGAGATTATGGACACGACAATCTCAATGTTGCCACGGTCGTCGGATTCTACAGGAATATCGAGCCGCGCATGTTACCTGGGGATGAAGTCTGGATCGATCTCGTGGAGAACCGCGTGAGAAACATTCGCTTCGAAAGGGACGGCGTCCTCGAGGTATTCCAAAATCTCTTCATTTACTACGAGAGTTGACCTCCTTCGTTAGACCGAATCCGCCGACGCTGTTCGGACATTCACCGGCGCTGTAGTAGCCATCTTCCAGCTCGCCGAGGCTGGTCCCGGCATAAAATGTGCCGAACTCGTAGGAGCGAACGAAAGCGGCGGACCTTTTGGTCCTGGTCGGAATCCCCACGCCCCAGCGCCGCCTCGACGACTACTCGCACCAACTATCAGGCGTATTCAAAGCCGCCGAGACGTAACCGGTGTTCTGTCTCCACATTGTCCTTCTCCGCCTGATCTGTGATCGAGGTTTTCATGGATGAAGAACGGGAGTTTCTCCATGGAGACCTCATTGGAGTTTCTCACAACCAGGAAGCCTGGACGTGAGGTTCACCGACATTGGCCTGATGAGATCAAGGCGAAGATTGTTTCGGAAAGTTTGCGGCCTGGTACGACGGTCAATGAAGTTGCGCAACGCTATGGATTGCGAGCCAACAGCCTTTCCACCTGGCGGACGATGGCTCGGCAGGGCAAGCTGATCCTGCCAGCACCGGAGGATGCGGTAGAGTTCGCGGCGGTGATCGTTGATCCGCCAGTTTCCGTGCCTCCGCCGAAAGCGATTGGTCGCCCCGAGATCGTCGTAGGCACTGTTACGATCCGCTTGGAGGAAGGTGCGTCCGCGTCCCGGATCGCTGCCATCGCCCGCGCCCTGGCGGCGACAATATGATCTTTCCATCGAACCGCGTTCGGATCATGGTGGCCACCAAACCCGTGGATTTCCGCAAGGGTCATGACGGATTGGCGGCGCTGGTGAAGAACGAGTTGCACAAGGACCCGTTCACCGGAACGGTCTTTGTGTTCCGGTCACGTAAGACGGACCGGTTGAAGCTGATCTACTGGGATGGCTCTGGGATCGTCATGGCCTACAAAAGGCTGGAAGAGCACACGTTCACCTGGCCCGGCATCAAGGATGGCCTGATGACGCTGACACATGCCCAGTTCGAGGCCCTGTTTGCAGGCCTTGATTGGCGGCGAGTTCATGCCGTCCAAACGAGAACACCGGAGGCCATCGAATAGCTGCGGCACGATGACTCAGCACGGCAAATTCCACAGGCAAGTCGGCTCAGGATTTGATAGTTTTCGCCCATGCTGGATGCCGCCGACCTTCCCGATGATGTTGCCGCCCTGAAGGCGATGCTGATTGCGGCGCGGCTGAGCGAGGCAGGTAAAGACGCCCAGATTGGCCGCAAGGATGAGCGGATCGAACGGCTTGAGAAGCTGGTCGCCGCCTTCAAACAGGCAGCCTTCGGGAGAAAGTCCGAGAAGACTGATCCCGACCAATTCGATCTGGCACTGGAGGACCTGGAAACGGCGATGGCAGCGATCCATGCCGAGGATGAGGCGGACGGTCCTCCTGGAAACAGGATCAGCAAGCCCCGCGCGACAAATCGTGGCTCCCTTCCAAGGCATCTTCCCCGTGTTGAAGAGGTCATCGAACCAGCAAGCCTGATCTGCGCCTGCGGCGGTTGTCTGCATTGCATCGGCGAGGATGTCTCCGAGCGGCTGGACGTGGTCCCGGCGCAGTTCCGCGTCATTGTTACCCGTCGCCCCAAATATGCCTGCCGCGCCTGCACTGACGGTGTCGTTCAGGCTCCAGCTCCAGCGCGGCTGATCCAGGCAGGACTGCCGACGGAAGCGACCGTCGCCCATGTGCTGGTTTCCAAATATGCCGATCACCTTCCGTTGTATCGGCAGGCCCAGATCATGAGCCGCCAAGGCATCGATTTGGATCGCTCAACGCTTGCCGACTGGGTCGGCCGGGCTGCGTTCGAATTGCGTCCCGTCTTCGATGCGCTGGTTGCCGACCTGAAGCGCTCGACCAAGCTGTTCATGGATGAGACCCGTGTACCGGTTCTCGATCCCGGCTCCCGCAAGACCAAGACCGGATACTTCTGGGCGCTGGCACGAGATGATCGTACTTGGGGCGGTGGTGCTCCGCCGGGCGTCGCCTTCACCTACGCTCCCGGTCGAGGAGGCATTCATGCCGAACGGATATTGCAGGGCTTCTCCGGCATCCTGCAGGTCGATGGCTATGCCGGATACAACAGGCTGATCGCGCCAGAGCGTGTTGGGTCCGACATTCGGCTTGCCTATTGCTGGGCGCATGCCCGCCGCAAGCTGGTGGAGATCACCCGCAACGGCTCAGCACCGATTGCCGAGGACGGCGTCAAACAGATCGGTGAACTGTATCGCATCGAGGCCGAACTGCGCGGCCGTGATCCGCAGGCTCGTCTCGCTGGACGGCAGGAGCGGTCAGCGCCGCTGGTCGCCGACATGCAAACCTGGCTTGTCCATCACCGCGCCCATGTCTCAACTAAGTCCCCACTCGGCGAAGCCTTGGCCTACATTGCCAAATACTGGGATGGTCTGAAGCTCTTCCTGACCGACGGCCGCATCGAGATCGACAACAACGCCGTCGAGCGGACCATCCGGCCGATTGCCCTCAATCGCAAGAACGCGCTCTTCGCGGGTCATGATACAGGTGCCGAGAACTGGGCGACAATCGCCTCGCTCATTGAGACTTGCAAGCTCAATGCCGTCGATCCGCAGGCCTACCTGACCGCCACGCTCACCGCCATCGTCAGTGGCCACAAGCAGAGCCGGATCGAGGAACTCTTGCCTTGGAAAGCGCCAAGACGCTGACACACAGAAGAGTCGTCGCGAAAGTCTAAGGGTTCACACCGCTTCGGCCAATGATGTCGACCCTCTGGCAAGTTCCAGTTGCTGGTACAATGTCAAGCTTATCTCCGACTTTAAAACCGTCACGAGGCGTGCCGATCTCAAACTGGTGCCTGCAAGCAATTGCCTCCCCCATGGGCGCAGTCCTTGAGAAAGATAGGTCTGCCATCGTTACGATTGTCGTCCCGCGACGATTCACTTCTTCGTCCCAAACGGCTTCGACCGTTGCGACGGACCGCTCAAAATTCTGGAGCCGCCACAGATAAAAACCAAGGATAGCCACGCAGGCAACTAACCCGATCAATGCAAACACGATCCTCATCACCGCGAGTTCTCGTGTCACCTTCGCATCGTATTTCCTTCTAAGCATCGCTATCCGCCCTCATACGCCTGCAACTATGAAGGGATGGCGCGATCTCTGCAACGGACGAACGGATTCGGTGGTGTGATGGAAACACCGGTTACGCCGAGACTCTAATCCATCCTGGATGAAAGTTCAGTGGCAGGTCATTTGCGATAAACGAGAATTCCAAACAGCCTAGCATCGGGTCGAGGGCTAAATTGCATCGGCCCGGGCACCAGGGTGCATATGGAGCCGGCCGCCCAATCAATGAGGTATCAGTTTAGTCCGAAAGCCTTGAAGGCTGCGTCCACCGGGTCCGAATAAAACGAAACCTGAAATTTGGCAAACAGCTCCCCGGGAACCGTCGAGATATCCCTAACGCTGGCCATTGGAAGGAGAGTCTTCTTAGCCCCGGAATCAAAGGCCATCTGCAAACACTCGGCAAGGTTCTCAACTGGCTTCACGCTGCCACCAAGGCTCATGTCACCCAGGACAACCATTTGACTTTGAATCGGTTTTTGTGTCAGCCCAGAGCAAAGGGCGATGAATGAAGCCAGGGTTATGGCTGTGGTCGGGCCGTTGTTATGTAGCTCGACCAGATGGAGGTGGTAGTCGTGTTCACCAACTCGGGCGCTTCCACTTATCCTCGTAATGTTAGCCTTGAAATAATCGAACCCTATTCTCACGGCCTCCTTAGACGCCTGATTTGACCCCATGCCAGACAACGCGAACTTTCCGCCTCCGGAGGTCGTCTGCGTTTCAAGGCGATAAAGTCCCTGCATCCCCGAACTGCCAATACCAATCGTATGTAGGACGCCCGGGTTTAAAGGACCGTCGGGAATTAGACTTCCCCCGCCTTGCTCCGGTACGCCAATGAAGCGCTCCTCACTCGTATCCTGATCGATGTAGGAAAAATGAACATCGTAAAATTCCATGCCGCCGATCTTTTTCAGCTGTTCCTTAACCCGCCGGCGGGATTCAAGTGCATACTCTAGGCACCTTTGGACGTCCTCTTTTTGGAACTCCCCGTTAGGAAACAGGAGCTTCAGTAGGCCGGAAACAGTCTTGCGAACGGCAATTGTGTCGCGCTGATTGAGATTGTTTCCGAGCTTGAAATCTCGGCCGATGGCATCAGCAAAATTCCGTTTGCGCATCTCTCGCATGAATTCGGCGAGGTAATCGGTGATAAGCCCATATCGGTTAGTGAAAAACTCCGGGCGCATCTTCGGGATTTCCCAGCCCGGAATATACGAGTGGAAACGATCGAAAAATGCGCTATCAATCATTGCCTCGGGGAATGGTGCGAGCAGATGGCTGGTCTTCACGAGCGTGTCGACGGGTTGGTTTATGTTTCCGACGAACACCATACTTGCCGATGCGGCGATCGACTCCCTGCCACGGGCAAACGTTCCATTGGCCATGTATCCCTTCATGATCTGCACGCCATCCAATTCCTTGAAGTTGATGCCGGCGACCTCGTCAAAAGCCACAACGTCCCATAGACCGACGAGGCCAACCTGGCGACGCGAAAGGTTGTAGAACAGATTGGCTACGGTTGTTTGTCCTCCGGAGACAAGAATGCTGTTCGGGCTCACGTCGTCGTAGACATACGATTTGCCCGTGCCGCGGGGTCCCAACTCGCAGGTGTTGTAATTGTTCTCCACGAAAGGAATCATGCGAGCGAGCAAGTGCCAAAGGGTACGCTCGCTCAGGACTGTTGGCTCCATTCCGATAGAGCGGATGAGCACATCGATCCATTGCTTTGTGGAGAAGGCGCGGCGACCCTCGAAGAGCTCCTCAATATCCATATTCGGCATCTGAATCGGCTTGAGATCAGCGATTGAAAACGGCGACCGTTTTTGGCCCTCCTCGAAAAAGTAATGTACGGTGATGATGCACCAAATGCCTCCCGCCAGCAGCTTCTCGTTCGCCTTGACGTCACGCGAACTGATCTCAGCGTCTTTGACGCCGAGATTGGACAGCAGAGCCTCATAGGTGTCCCGCTTTTCGTTCAAACGGACGGTCACCTTGTCGATGATTTTGAAACTGCCCCTTTCGCGAATTTTGGACTTAATCTTCTCAGCTTCGTCCGGGCGAACGTAGTTGTCTGCCAAAATAGCCTTAACCGTATCCATGCCCGCCCAGATCGTAGACTCGTCGTCGGATGCGCAGTGGATACCCAGCAAGTATTCCAGGACATACGTTGGAACGTTTGCGCCTTCCTTGACGAGCTTTGTTAAATCCTTGCGTACGACCTTGCCGGCGAAATGCCGGTTCAGAAGTTGATCAACGTCGTTCTGCAAAAATTCATTAGAAGTCATTGTCAAACGCCAGGCTTATGGTGACATTCGCAGACACCAACTCGAGTTGATCTTCGGTATCGCGGACGATGAGCTTGTAGTGCTTCCTCGAGTCGAATGTCTGGCTCACAAGTGTGAGCCAGACATCCCGCTTCCAAGCGTTCATGTCGGCAGCCGACGAATCGAAAGTGAGAATTTCCGCATTGGAAATCTGAACATCTTCGTCGAAGAGTGCAATGCGCACCGTCACGGCCTGCCGCCTCGCGGTTATCGCTTCCGTTTGCGTAATTGTAAAACGGTGCCGCGAAGTCGTGATCCTATTACTATGGAGCAGAAGGGCGAGGCCAATCTTGCTTACGCGGGTTCTTTCACGCTCTTTGCCTTCTCCCCGTGAATATTGAATCCGCAAAAGTGGGACACAGATTTCCTGTGGCATCGCCCCGCCATGGACAAACCGGCTGCCGCCGACGAAATGAAAGCGGTTGATGCCCTTAGGTACCCAGAATTCGGTATCAGTAATCACTTTTGCGGTGGCGGAGAGATGCCCAGCCATTGCACCGGGGTCAGTTCCAAGATTTTTGCCAATCAAGTAGCGTTTTTTCGCGATGAGCGTTCCAGCCGGTTTGTCCTTGATTGCGTTTTTCTGGGCAATGCCGGGCGCTTCGTTTTGAAACAGAAAGCCGTGATCGGAGGTGACGAGCGCAAAATTACAGTTAAATGTGAAGGCACGCCTTACCAAAGCGTTGATCTCTTCGATCGAGGTGCGGACGGCGGCGAACGTCTTCTCCTCATTTCCCCGATCGGCTGTCTGATCTATCTGATCATGATAGACATAGATCACGCGGTATGGCCGAAAGAACTCTTTCCCCTTGTCCTTCTTCATATCCATTAGATCGGAGGCTTTCACGGCAACACCCGACACCGATCCGAGAATTTTGTTCCGGGCGTCAAGCCCGCTTGAGGACTTTCCGTCAACAAGGACTGTTCCGTCTGACGCGTAACCTAAGCGCTCGTGCGGCAATAGCGAGGCCATACCCAACGCTGTATACGAAGGCAGCACCCCAACCATGGCGTCCAGTTTGGCCCTGATCCGATCCTGCCCGTTCAAAACTTGAAATAGTTCGTGGGCGGCTTCGTAGCGGAATGCGTCGGATACAATAACCACGACGCGGCGTTCCGGGTCGTTTTCCAATATAGGCTTTACGACCCGACGAAAGAAATCGTATTGATTGAGCGTCGCCGGGAGAGACCAACTCTGCAACATGTCGTCCTGCACTTGCCCCGTCCACAGGCTCCCTAGCTCGGCGAGATACCAGTTTCCATAGACGTCTTCGACATGCTGGCGAAGGTCTTTAAGAATGTCCCATCCTTCACCCTCGGCGATATCCGTGGCCTCCGAGAAGAGTCGGTAGAGCTGGTCGATGCGAAAGAGCTTACCGGTATAGAGCTGCCAAGTCTCATTTGCGGAATTACCGCGGATACGAGACCCAATCTCACCCTTGAGGGTAAGCAAGTTCGATGCATGTATCAGGGCGTCATAGACGGCGTGCAGTGAGCGTCGCGGTGCATCATGGGTCGTCGGTTTGTTCCGGTTTGCCCAATAAGCGTCCTGCCTCGTTTTTGCCAGATCGGACACCTGCACCGCGTTCACGGTCTCGGCGGCCTCGTCAATCTGGCGAGTCAAAAGGGATGCGATCCGTTTTTCGACATCGATAAAGGTATCGACCGCGGTCAAATCGACCAATGAAAATCCGCTGAGGTGATCGCGGATACGAAGGTCCTCCGCTATTGAGGCAGACATATGATCGTAGCCGGTCTGATGGGTACTGGAATCGCGCCATCCATCCATGAAAACCACGGCGTTCGCCCCGCCGCCATTGGGCAGGATCAGATGTTGCAGCGCCTGGGGAATGCTTCCAGAAACATGGCGTGCAAAATCCGTGACAAATAAGCGCATTAGGAGATTACGTACCGAAGGCTTGTCGTGCTGATAGCGAAACTCGCGAGCGATGAACTCCCAGAAACGGGGCAGCATGTCAAAACGCTCGAACTCGGCGAGGACCCGGTTCTCAGCGGCCCAATCCTCGGGATCGGCCTCGGAGAGCACATTGCGAAGGATCAAACTCAACTGCGATTGCGTCGCCTTGGCGAGCACAGCTAAGATTTTCAAATCCAGTTGAAACTCGTCATCCCCAGGTGTCACGAACCTTTGGAGCTTTTGCAGCCTCTCACGGCTCCCAAAGTATTTTGTCCGGTCTGCGATGTAGGGCTTCAGAGCCAGCTCATCAACTAGGCCAAGTTCGCGAAGAATCATAGTTGATCGATCCGCGGCGAAGGGGGCGGCCCACTTCTTGATGTCGAGGAGAAAGTCGCTGTCCGGGTCGATTTGGGGGCCGCTTTGGTAAAGGACGAAACGCGCGTTCGGTTCATCCATCAGCACACGAAACTTAATACTAAATGTCGAGCCGCCGTCGATGTGAATGAGACAGACCCCGTCCTCGTGCAGCTCTCCGATGCCAATATTATCCAGCTCTTCGACAAACTCGCCAGCTTGATCGTGCCAATAGACGACTCGGTGACCAGCGTGCTCATGCCCTCCCGAATTGAAGAGGCGTCTCAAGTGGCTCTGTATGTGGGTCAGGTCCATATTCAGTCCGCATCATCCCGCTTGCCGCAAACCTTGTCTGTGGCCGCGAGCAGATTTCCAAACTTGCCGTAATTCACCTTGACCCCGTCATCAAGATCGAGTGCGATGCGCTGGTCGGCAAGATGACGCAGCTCTTCGTCGAATGCGCGAAGCTCCTCAAGCTGCTTGCGAAATTTCGTAACGTCCTTGTTTTTGCGGTTCTTCTCGGCGGACGATGATGATTGCGTGATCTCACTTTCCAAAGCCTCGATACGAGCCTGCATCTTGCCCATCAACGGGGTGACATATTCGGTGCGCATGCGGGCGAGCGTGCCCTCATTGTAGCGATGCAGATAAACTAGGCATTCAAAGGCCTTCTGCTTACCGGACGAGAACATCCAGTAGATTGGGCGGTTCTTATAAGTCTGCAGATGGTCGGAATAGAATCTCTTAGAGAAGTAGCTCCGCAGATCGGCGCGGGGATCGTCCGCCCGTCCTTTGACTAAGCCATCGATCAAAAAGGCAAGATTCTCTGAAACGCTTGAACCTGGCCACACGACACTTAGAAATTCCTCAAATCGATTGGCGGCGTCGTCTTCGAACCATCCTTCCTCTGTGGTCGGAATGATACCATCGACGTCAGCGGGAAATGCACCGTAGCGAGGGCTTTCAAAACCAACATTGCTCCCCTTGGCATAAATCAAACCAGGCTCAGACAGAGAATACCGCCCCATGATACAGCCGACGGCAAACGAGACGAGCGATTTGAAGTTTTCGGCAGGATTAGTGTCTTGAAACCCGAGGTCTCTGACATCCTCAGTGGGAAGGATATCGTCGTCTAATCGAAGAGCGCTTTGGAAAATGTTCTCGCATTTGTTGATTTCGTCGAGCATCCGGCTCCGCGCGCTTTCGCGGCATTGCGATAAAGCCACGCTCCAGTTTGAGGCATTTCGCGAATCTAATCGTAGGTGTTGAAAGTCCCAAGAAATCTCTGAAAAATCCCAGTCTTCCTTGGCCATTTCTCGAATTTCTCGCGCAGCGCCTACGATATCAGCCTTTAGGTTGGGCGATACCGGTGGCAGTGGGAGTTTCGCGATAGAACCCGCATTGTAGTCGAGAGTCGGGCATAGAAGATTGAGAAGTCGCGCCGCACTACGACTGTTTAAAAAGGCCATCAAATACAGCATTTTGGACTCGTCGAAGTCCGACAAAAACAATGAACTGCCCTTTGAGTCAAACAAATAACCGGGACCATTGAATCGAAAGGAAACATTGTCACTGCTCAACGCAGACCATGTTAAGCCTTGCGCAAAATAGAACTCTTGGCTTGGAAGCTTTCTGCTCGGAGAGCCATAAAGATCGGTAGCGAGTTTGAAAATTTCAGCACCGTCGTGCTCCCAATTTACAACGAGTCCTATATTTCCGTACCACTTTCTGTAGCTACCGCCTTTGTTGTATGGAAACCATTTCCCGCCTGAAGCGGCCGCAAGCGCTCGAGTGTCGCAACCGGTGCGAATCTTTTCGGTCGAAACTTCCCACCACCAGCGGAGGAAGCGATCGTTGTCGCTTGTAACCATCCCATGCCGTGCTTCAGCTACAGATGAGATTGCGGGCTCCCGACGGAAAAGCTCCAGTTCGCGATCTGTTGCCCAGTAACAAAGTATAGCGGATGGCAACAGAGAAAATTCTTCCGCTGATTTTTGATACTCTCTTGCACTTCGGTTTCTAAGGGCGACACCCTTATTTTCCCCAGAATAAGGCGTCAGGTCAATGTATTTCCCAAGAAATCTCCGACAAGAATTGTTGCGAACTGAAAGCGCCACGGCCTGAACAACTTCGCCGGTTATTTCAGGAAACCCTCGTGTTCCTATATGCGACAAATTTAATATGGTGTTATTATCTAGAATATCCTTTCGCATCGACTCGTATTTGAATACGAACATCCAGCTATGCATGACGATAAGAGAATATATTCCTCCTTCTTTTGTTTTATTTTTGGAATTAGCAACAAATGACGAATATGTATCTAGTTTATGGCTCGGAAATTCTTTGGTGCAGAATGCTTTCAATTTCGGGTTCATAGCTCCCGCTCCCATGTAAGGTGGGTTGGCAACGACACAGTCGTAAAGTCGTCCCAAGACCTTCGCTTGATGCACAAACACGCGTAGCAGTTCGATAGCCGCTTGATATGGCTTTCGGCGTAACAAGTCAGATGGGGCCGGCTCCTGGAATAGGTCCTCGATGAAAGGCAACGACTCGACAACCTCATGCGGAAGTGTAATCAACGAACCATACGTCTTGGCGTCCCGAAAAGCTTTCAAAAGGGCGCGAATGCCTTGAATAGCCTCTCTTGGGGAACAGGTGTCTGGCGTTGTTGCCAGAATGGGCTGAGACAACGTCTCCGGCAGCAGATCGGATGGCGGCACGAGTTCAATGCGGACCTGTGTCTTTAGGTTGTCAATAATAACATCCGCGTTCAGCCCATTGCTTTCCTGAAGCGCCAGTACATTCAGCATTGGTGGATCGCGCAGGAGGCTACTATCATCGGCCCGTGCTTTCATTAGCAGAGCAAAACCCGCCATTTGTGCTGCTCGGTCATCGATATCGAGACCGTAAAGGTTCTTAGTCAAAATCAGTCGCGCAGCCTCCTTGGCGGTATAGCCGCGCTCGATGTAGATTGCCTTGAACAGATCATAGGCTTCAACCAGAATATGGCCCGAGCCGACGGCGGGGTCGATTAGAGTGAGCGCCTCGGGATCAAGCGATCTTGGCGTAATCGCTGCCAATTGCTCACTGACCTCCCATGTCTGTTTCGCTGGGTCGACGTAATAGTCCATTGTGCCTTTAATGGCACTGTCGGGGTAAGAGCCGAGCCAAGTCGCGCCGAGCGAATTCTGGACCATGTATTTGACGATCCAGTTCGGCGTAAACAATTGTGTCGCTGCCGGAATATCTTCTGACTTGACGACCTTGCCGATAACCTGGTCCTTCTTGTGCGAGATATAGAACTGGTACAGCCAGCCAATGATCTCGATATCGTTCCATTCAGCCTCATCAATCGCACCGACCAGCTTACGAATGATCGAGTCCGATTGCAGCAAATTCTCTGGAAGCAGTAGCTCAGTCTCGTCCTCGATCTTCTCGAATAGGAACGGCATTGCCCGATAGAGATCGTTGCACTGCGCGATCAGGATTTTGCGGTAGAGTGCCTCATCCTGCGTGCCCATGAGTTTCATTTCGACAATCAGGTCGCGCTTCAAGCCTGGCAGGTCGAGGTGCAAGGCCTCCTCAAGGATTTCTGGTTCTTTATGGCCTTGGGGATGGCTAAGAACGCGATATCCATGGTCGAAATACCCGTGCAGTTCCATATAGCGGATGGCAAGAAAGCGGTTGAACCACGTATAGGCGACCGCCTCGATAACCTGCTCAAAGGACGTTTGATTGATGCGCTCAACCAGCTTTTCTCGCTGATTGCCTACCGCTCTTGAAAAGGATTTACCCTCAACGATAAACAGCTCACCCTGAAGCTCTCCTTTGGAGACACCGCTCTTCGTGATTCCGAATTGCGCGGCACGGTTAGTCATCGCCTGGATGAAATCGAGCCGAGCCTGAGGTGCATAGTTTTTGAGGGCAGTCCGGTTGATGGTCATGGCATGACGACTTTCAGAGAATTTCGATACGGGTGTTGGCGAGCAGAGCAGCTTCCAGCTCGTTGCGGAGAGCCGCCAAATAGGCGTCGACATCGGCCAGTGTCTCGAGATACGGCCGCTTGTTCAGTTGTGCCGCGCGTATCTGTCGTCTCGGTTTGAAAAGCTCTGGAGACTTGATAACAGTTTGCGGAATGACAGGCAGGGCCGCAGAAGGTTCCGCTATGTCCGTCGGCACGGTGCTCGCCGGATTCGCGGCGGCATTGACGGCAATCTCGATTTTGTCATGCGCCTCGTCTTCGGCTTCGCGAGCCTGCGTCACCAATGTCGAAATTCGACCGGTGTCCACTTCTGCTTCAACCTGTTTGCGGATATCCTGCAGCGGCTTCAGGCAGGTGTTGGAGAAGGTGGGTTCAACGCCGATTTTGTCGAGGTCCGCTTTCACAGATTCGATTAGCGGATTGATGAGTCCCAACGCCTGCGCACGCTGCTCTACGACTACGGCCTCGTTTCTGATCCTCAGAATCTCGATAAGCGGGGCACATTCCTTAATCCGTCCATAGGGTTTGGGATCATGTAAAATGGACCGGACAGCCACGAGCGCAGCCCGGGCGTCCGGGTCCTTGCGCAGAAAGAAATCATTAGGCTTGAACTCGCGGTCATGAGCGTGCCGCAAAGCATCCCATTGGGGTTTTTGCGATTCATAGAACGAGCGAAGGCGACCATAGCGTTCGCTGAAGTTATCGAAGGAGTCACCGTTTGCTTTCACGTGACGGAGAAAGGTATAGCTGTCCCGGTTTAACTGCAGCTTGCCAATGAATCCTCGGAGATCAGCAATCTCGTCTCGTCCGGGGTAGGTGCCATTCTCTGCAAGACCGGCCCAGGCCTGCAGGTTCGATGCGACAGCGGCAAACATTTCGCTCAAGTATTTGAAAAGGTCGTCTTCGCCTTCCGGGGCAGTCTTCTCGAAGAGGTCGCGAGCAAGTTTGCGTACGGCTAGAATATCAGCCTTCTCGACAGTCTTGCGGCGCGAGATCGTTACCCGGTTCCACTTCGCGGAACCGTCAAGCTGCGCATAGATTTCGTTTGCCTGTAGTTTGGCTCCACCAGCCGACAGTTCGATCTCTCCGGCCTTGTAAAGGCGGCAAACCAAAAGAACCGTGTCCAGCTCCTTCCAGCCATAGGGGAACCGCGAAAAGCGCTCATTGACCATTGTGCCGAGATTGATGCTGTTGCTGCGACTGCTCAAAAGATCGATATAGTCGAGCAAATCTTTGAGGGCTTTGCCGTTCTGGCTGCCGCCCAGAAGATCGAGCTCCTCGCCATTGGAATCGCTCAACACACGGCGGATTTCTTCAAGTGGCGCGGTCGGCGACTTCTGGATGTAGGAAAGCTTCTTGAACGCATTCTCGACCAGATAATGGAAAGCGCTTTCGACCGCAGCTTTGGGCGATCCCGAGAAAAGCTTCTCACTCCCGAGGACGAAGTACTTTCCTTCCTCCATCATTGTCGTGAGCGTCGTGTCAATCCGCTTTCTGCGTTGTGCGTTTTCAGCACGTTTGTCGTCGTGAATGCGTTTCACCGTTTGGGACAGGGACCCATCCGTCTTTAGGCGAAGGTAAGCCTCGGTTTTCAGGTAGGTTGCGATCTCTTCAGCCAGCTTCGCATCATCGCGTAAACGGATCAGCACCTGGCCTACCTCGCCTTCCATGCTCAATTGGAGGCATCGAGCGTCATGGAAGCTGGAATAGTCAACCGCCATTGGGGTGACGACTGATAGCACCAAACCGCCCTCGGAGCGGTTGCCAGACGGAATGAGATCGCACAGCCTGACGATGTCGAAGTCCTTGCCATTGACCAGGTATCGATAGCGCCGAAGGTCCTTGAGCACGTCCTCGAACACAATCTCGCCAAGTAGCCGCTGGGTTTCCGATGGGCTGGTATCGAGTGACTTTATTTCCTTATTTATGTCTCGCTCTTCATTGGTCAGGAAGAAATAGAGTTCGCCGTTGCGGCTGATCAAGGTTTCTTTCTCAAGCCTGATCAGGCTCTCTTCTATCTTCTCCCGAAGCGCTCTCTTGTCAGCATCAACCTCATCAAGGAAGAAGGTAATGAGGTTGTCGATGTTGCCAGGGACCTCCTCGATATAGCGGATCAGGAAAAGTGTTTTCAGTACACGCTCATCAAACGTCGTTGCGCCCGAGATGGATTTCACGCGATTAATGGCAACCCGCACCACTCCTTCCAGGAAGCTCTCTATGGAGGGGTAGAAGGCGTCCAGTGTGACAAGCGCACTGATGGGCTGCCGTTGGAGCGCTTTCGCCGCCGTTTGGAAGGCATCCAGCATGGAACGCTCACCCTTGGAAAGATGCCCTCCCGCCGCGCCAAACTGGCGGCTTGCTTCAAACATCTTCTGCACCAGCAGGAACTGGTAAGGCGGAAACGGGTAACACTTCGCGAAATTGTCCTCGTCAGCAAACCCTTTCAGGGTCATACCGGCATCGCGAAAAGTGATCTGGTTCTTTAGAATATCGCCCTTTCTGCTGAAGAGAGCTTTGAGCTCATGGGCCGCTTCGCCCGTCTTTTTCAACAAGCGAGTCTGAATGACCTCGTCCGCGTTGGAGCCGGATAGGGAAAGTCTGGTCGCGAACCGGCCCTGGATTTTGGAGAAATCCGTCCCGAGTCGCTTGTCATGAGAAACACCGACAACGGCGTCCATGTCCTCTTGGGACGTGACGATGACCCAAGCTCGTCCGCCGCAAACGGTGCCCAGATTCTCGGTGATGGTCTGCAGATTCAACATCAGTTTTGACTGGCCCCCAATAAACTGGCCAACCTCGTCGACGAGAAATACCAGCCTCTGAGCCATGCCTTTCGTGTCGATGTATTGCTTCACCCATCTTGCGAAATTGTCGACGTTCAGGCTCAGCCCCTTTTCGAGGTTGTCAATCCACGCCTGGGGGTCCTCGATCTTTTGTCCTAGAACCTTGCTTAGTGCTCCTGCAATTTCAGTGGGATAGAACTGATAGGAATCCCTGTCCGCTCGCCAGTCTAAAGCGAATTCATCGCGCAGCACCGCGATGAATTCCTCATACCTTCCTTTTTCATCGAGAAAGCGCTCCATATGAGCAACTTCCGGATGATCCCCGGAATATCCGACATGCTCATTGAAGACCTTGAGAAACACCTGAAGAATGGCATCCCGGTTATGGTTTTGCTCCGCCTTGCTGTCGATGTTGAAAAGAATGACTTCCGTTTTGGCCCCTGCGAGCCTCTTCAAATCAGCAGTGAAAGCAGCATCTTTGGTAACTTTATCAAGGAAGAATTCGAGCGGGGTCCTTGCCGAATGCTGATCATCTGAAACTGGCTTGTTGGCGAGGAGATAGGAGAGAATCTTCAGAAAGTGGGATTTCCCTGACCCGAAGAAACCCGAAATCCAGACGCCCATTTCATTGGGCGACCCAGATTTCCTATCCAGGCCCCGAATAAATACATCGACGAACTTGCGGAGATGGGCATCAACCTCTTTGGTTAGCACATATTCATCAAGTTCGTTATAGGCTTCATTGCTCTGGTCAGCCTTGATGACGCCGTTGATCGGGCGATTGATGTCTTTTTCAAAGATGTTCTTCATGTCCATATTTTAGTCCACCAATTTAAATGCCCGGTAGTAGGAAGATTCCTGAAGGTCGCCAAAAAGCTGTAACGAAAGTCCATTGAAGCGCCCAGGAAAAAACATCACTACGGGAGTGTTTCCGATACGCGGTTGCAGATTGTTCAGAAGGCTGTGTGCTCTTACCATGGGATAGGCTTGCCCGATTCCGGTGAGGAACAAGACATCGGCGGATTCGTTCGCTGCAAGGACTGCGTCTGCAACCTTTCCTGACTCCAAGGGCCCCTTCAGGGCACTGAGAAGCCCCTTCGGCCCTTTGGACATCTCCATGTTGATTGCTTTTTCAAAGATTCCGCGGCCGATCAACATCGTGCGGATCAAAGCAAGAAGGTTCACCTCGACGATCGATATGCCGTTTTTGCGATTAATGTCTTCAACAAGCCACGTCACATAAGATGCGACGGCTTCCTCGTCGGACGCTGGATAGTCGAAGGCATAGAAGGGTACCTCCTTGCCTAAGCCACGGCCTTCTAAAAAATCTCGAGAAATGACCCGGTCTCTAATTTGGTCTAAACGCCGCCTAAGACTCATTAGTAAAAAACCTGCATACATCGGATCACGTGGTCGTAGCCGCCGCGTTTGAGCATGTCTAACACCGCTCGTTCATAGGCGACCGGTTGCAACATTGTCGTTTTCCCGTCTGACAACAATCCAACTTCCGAAAGAATCTGGAAAACAGTGTCGCCGAGCTTGTTCACGGTGGATGACGACCAATCGGACATCTCTGCATCGCGTTCATGGCATCCGGCAACGAAGGTCTCCCAGTTGTTTCGGGACAGAGTGCGGTGGCTTGTGCGGAAGCGGTCACGCACCGCTATATCAAGGAAATCCGCAAGCAAGTTGCTGTGGGCGATTGCCGCCGCAAAAGCAACTTGAGTTGCCACAGGTTTGCTTCCGCCATGAACGAGCTGCCAGCCTTCCCGATTAAGTTTCTGCAGGCGCGATTTTAAAAGCGCCGCTTGTCGTTTCGCTGTGTTTATTGATGTTTTTTGCAGAATATTTTCGATTTCTATTGCGTTCTTCCACTTCTCGGCGGTGACCTCTTCCAGGAGCAGCCCGGCGACCAAGCGTGACTCGTAAATTTTCAATGCCCCCCCCGCGATGTCAGCTTTATATCGAGCCAAGTTCATAGTCCTATGCGTCCAGCGGAAACCGCCACTAAGAAAGGGTACTAAGCGCGCTCAAGAGTCGTTCAGCGCCAGATGCTGAAACTAATCTCCTGGTCGGCGCGCCTGCGAGTAGAGAATGCACCAGCTGTATCGTCACACGACCGTAGGAGAGGCTCGACTGCATCCGTGGGGCGACGGTGCTGTTGACTGTCTCTGTCGAGATACCCGTTCGGAAGAGGATTTGCCAGCAAAGTCGCAAGCTTCTCCACGCCAAAGGTGCGTCGTCCCCAGAGACGTCCAACCAAATCGGGTGTGGTATGCTGGGTCGAGCGCTCCACGGAACACGAGCAGGGGAATCGGGTGCTTGATTGATGGAAGTTGTGCGCGAAGACAATTACACAATTGGCGCGTGGCGGTGTGCATGTAATATCCGCCGAGTCCACTTCGCGAGGGCTAGTCAGCCGAGCGCGCACCGCCGAGTGAATGTGTTCCGGCGTGCAAATTTGGCTCTGACTCACTTTTGATGAAATCGAGTGCTGGCTGATGTTGGTTTCACATAAGGAATCAGCACCATGGGTCATTCGCTCCGGTCGTCGACGCTCGTTCCTCGCGGTTTTGTGGTCTACAATACAGCCATTGATGACGGGGTCATGTTGATCGCAATTCGTCCGGCGAGCACAGCAAGCCTTTGCCCGGTCTGCGGAACAAGGTCGGAACGAATCCACAGTCGATATCAACGACGCTTGGCTGACCTGCCGTTGGTGGGAAAGCCTGTTCGGCTTGTCATTGATGCGCGACGGCCGCTGCTCGTTGAGGCGCGGGAAGCGATCGCCGCCTTCCAGACGATGATCCGCAAGAAATCCATCACTGATCTCGATCCATGGTTGGAGAAAGCTCGAACAGGCTTGGTCGCGTCCTTCGCTAACGGCGTCGTCAAGGACCGTGCAGCCGTCAGCGCCGCGATGACGTCGCCATGGTCGAATGGCCAGACCGAAGGGCAGATCACCAAGCTCAAATTGGTGAAACGCCAGATGTATGGCCGCGGAAAGATCGACCTCCTCCAGGCCCGCGTCATCGGCGCGGGATAAAATCCATCACCACCAAAACTGCGTCAGAGCCAATTTTGGACGCCGATTGACAGTCTGTACCCATGAAGCTGACGGGGACCTCGCTTTCAACGAAGGACACCGTGCGGGTATCCTACGAATACAGGACGGCACAGGGTCGGCAGTGCCGAGGCCGCGCAGATGTAGAGACCGTTTACCTGTACGGTCGGACATTGATATCGCGGACAAGGGCGCTCGATGGTTGTTGACGTCAAGTTCGCTCAATTACCTTGGAGCCAACCATGAGCTACCTGACATTCGACACCATTGCTCGGGTTGACGAGGTCGTCACTGATGTCTTGGCAATGGACCTGCTTTATAGTTCGCGCGAGTTCCTCGAGATGATCCTGACGGTCGCCGCAGAACCGCGCGATGCTGCCCCTGTTGCGATCCGGCGATCGGTTGCCGAAACCTCGCTTGGCGAAACCGACATCGAGTTGGTGGTGGAGTGCGCTGAAGGCAGATGCGGCATCCTTGTCGAGAACAAGGTCCGAGCGCCATTGATGGATCGTCAGTTCGCACGCTACCGCATGCGCGGCAAGGCAGGCATCCTGAATGGACAGTGGCAGCGCTTCAAAGTGATCCTGATGTCGCCGCGATTCTACTACGAATCTCTGGCGGCCGAACATTCATCGCAAATTGATGCAAACCTGTCTTACGAAATCGTGGTCGATTTCCTTGCGGGTCATCCCGAGTTCGCCTTCAAGCGTCATGTCTTCGAAAGTGCGATAGCGGATTACAGGAAGGGGTATGTGAAATCGCCCGATGTCGCGATGATGGAATTCTACCAGAATTACTGGGCGGTCGCCTCGTCCGACTTTCCACAACTCCGTCTCATCAAGCCGGATGTCATCGGAAAGGACGGCAGCTGGATTTACTTCCCTCCCCTGTACGGCGGCAGCAGCGTTCGGTTGATCCACAAGTTCAAGGGTATCGGTTGTGAACTAGCGGTGACCACCAGAAATGCGGAACAGCTGGCCGAGACCTTGGGGCCATTCCTGCAACCTGACATGATTGTCCGGCCGATGAAATCCATGGCCTTCGTCAACGTGAAGACACCTGCTATCAATCACCTCCTCGACTTCGACATCGTTAGACGTGATGTCGTAACCAGCCCTCGCACGCTCGAGCGTCTCCAAAGTTTCGCAATGGATGAAAACGTCAGAAGGCTCGTTACGGACGCGCTGTAGTTATCCGTAAGTGGCCACCAAGTGGCACAACTGGGTCGGAATTTTCAAACGCTGGGCGGCGTAGCATTCAAGGAAATCGCGCGCCAAGTTCGATCACCTTTTGATGGATGCTTGCCAAACACGGCTAACGCGGTGACGTCAACAGTCGCACTGTCGACTGAATCGACCAAGAAGGGCGCGACAAAGACATCGTCTATAAATGCAAATCCCTTGTCATTGCGACGGAGCTGGCCCTGTACAAGCCTTACGCTCTTGGTGGCCGAGTCGTGCCGCTTCACGTTGAACGCATCCAACCGATCGTTCTTCGGGTTTCTGGCTACCCCAAATCGGACGCAATCGCCGATACGTAGGGATTTGTCTTCGAAGACGCTCCCAGCCGCTTCAGCTCCCGTGCCATCAACGAAAACCTTCATTGAATTGTCGTCGGTCGCTTCGCGGACGACCACACCGATGGATGGTTCGAGGCAATCCCACTCTGTCCCATCCCCACGGGTCGCAACGTGGATGATGGTCCGCCGATCATCGCGATGCTGGCGACCGATCAAGAGCGTCAACGGCGACCCGGCCTCAAATCTCATTTTGCTAGTCTTGGGACTGACCATGCTCAAGGCGACGCCCTCATCGTCCCTGATTGCGAACCGCATCAAGAGCTTCTGCCTCCGATCCGGGTGAGCTTCAGCGGGCGAATGCGGAACGAGGACGCCGAGACAAGTCGCAGCTTTCGTTTCGACAACGTCGAAGCAGAGGGCAAGCGCGGCTGACGAATGCCGCGCATAGAAGGGTTTTGGCTCCTCGGCTCCTTCTGCAGACGGGTCGTACCAAGGTTTGGCAAGCAAACCCTCGAGCTTGCGACCAAGCGGCCAGCCCTCCGCTTCGCGGATCGCGATGGCCGTATTGATCTCTAGACTGGCTTGCGCATATTCGTCCTGGCTTGCCAACAATTCGGCAAGGTCCTCATGAGCTCGCACAAGAAACTTCGGTTCGGCGGGACATTCCAGCGCGCGGCAGAAACATGCCAAAGCCAACTCCGATTGTTCCGATTGATATAGCCGGCCTGCTTCCGCCCAGACCCAGAACTCATTGCGCTTGGACTTGATGACGCCAGATAAAAGCTCAGCGGCACGTTGGAATTCACCCCTGCGTCGCAACAGTATGGCAACGTCCCAATTCAGCCAGAGCGCATCATCTCCCGTAGCCTTTTCCCTGACGCGTTCCGCCCATTCAAGCGCCATGTCTGTCTGGCTGTTGCTGGCATCAGAATGTGTCTTGACCCATTTGCATAATGCGCGGGCTATTTTTATTGCCAGGGACGGATACATCTTGCCTTCAAATTCGTTGGGCTTCCAATCCTCCGATCTCAAGCCGCCGGTTCCGACCCAACTGATAATGTCGGGGAATTTAGGCAGGTATGGTCCGACTTTCGTCAACTGTCCGAGGATGGCGGAGCAGGCCACATCCGGAACGCTTGGCTGGAGCCGATAATACTTCCTCATCCAATCCATTATCGCATCCACATGACGCGCGTTGACAGCTTGGTTTCTCTCCAATCCTGCGACAAGGTCGGTCACGATGATTTTGATTTGCTTGAAGACGTCCCACTCGTTCACAAGAGCATCCTCTTGATCTCTTCGAGTAGTCCCAGGTCACTCACTTGGCGTGGGCGCAGGCTGGAAACCAACCCCTGCTTATCGAAATTGACCTCTATGACGACACGCTCATCAGTGTTCCGCGCAAGGGTGACTGTCAGTCGATATGGAGTCTCTGTGTGGGAAACGAGCCGCCATCCCTTTCTGCTATACCGAGAACGGATTGATCGAAGTAAGTCATCTGCTTCCGGGGTGTGGGAATTGGTCTGCAAACAACCTGCCGCCGCCTCGGTCAGTAGTGGCCAGAACGCCGGATCGTCGACATGCATGGCCGTGACGAAGTTTCTTCCGTTATATGAAACACGCAGTTTGCACTGCTCGCCGTTTGGTCCGACCAAGCCGTACTGCTCTTGGTGTGGATAGCAATCTGCCTTACCCACCCGCCAACCCACACTCTCGACAGCATGGGTTATCCGGAGCCAGATCGCAGCCGACCTGGAAATGTCCTTCGATTGATCAAGCCCATGCGGCAGAGCACGTTGCAAGTCTCTCTCGGCGGCGATGCCATTGGGTTCAAACGACCAGCCCGCGCCCACCGCGATGTCCTTGGCAACCGTGACGGCACTCGCATTCCAGGTTGCGGAATCAAACGGATGGATTTCAGTGAAATTAATTAGCACCAACTCGCGTTCCCCGACAGTCAGCGCAGAATAAAGCCAGCGAAAGTATCCCTCCGAATGACGGCCTGCGGCATGGTCGCAGTTGATGTAGCAAATCGGCTGGGACATGCCTTGAGCGTGGTGAACCGTAGAGGCGTAGCCATATCGTGCATAGACGAAATCTGGCGGCTGAGGCTTTGGCGCTAAAACTTCCTGCTGCCCTTCTTTCAAAGCTTGTCTGCGGTCCTTCTCAATTTCGCGTCGCCATACGCTTTCGGCGACTGCGGTCTCCTTTTCCAATTCAGGCTTTTCTGCCGTCAGAAACTCCTCGAGCAAGGTTATCTTAGCCTCGTTCAGGTTCCCGACACTGCAAGCAATCGAATGAAACCTGACTGGATTTTTCGTCGCCCAAGTTAGACCCTGGCAGTATCCGACTCTCTCGCCGACCCGCACCACTTTATGCCTGCCGTCAATTTGCCTGTATATGCCCGGTTCAAGGGGATCGCGAACGTCCGGCCTCACGTAGATTTCCAGCATATCTCCGGGTTCGACACTGGCCAAAAGCTTCCTGCCGTGAAGGCGCTCGCGCACCCATAGGGTCAATGCATTGGTCTTGGCATGCGTCTCGGCTAGATACCAAGCTGAAAGCGGATCGGAACGGAAGTGCTCCAGCATTTCGACAGCAGCGCCATGTTTATCCGACTGCCGGAAGCCGTCGTCCATCGACAGGTTCAATTCCGAGAACCGCTTCGAACGAATGGCGTTCACAAGGCGTTCTGCATTCGCTAGTCTGGCGGAGCCGCCAGTCGTATCGATCACCTGGTTGAGCTCCAAGAACTGGTGCCTAAAACCCCGCCTCTTCTGGAATTCTCCAAGCAACGCAGATTCCTCGTCTGCGGAGCGTTGCATCTGATAATGGTCCCCGAAGAAAACGACTTTTCGCTGGCTCTTGCCGATCTCAGCGAAATCGAAAAAATCGACCAGCAGGTGGCCGCTACCGTATTGCTTTCCGTCAGGCGTGTTGAAGCGGGAATTGCCCAGCAAGTGGGCATCATCGAGCAGGTAGACACAGTCCTCCGGGTCGTCGCACGGTCGCAACGGAATGACTTTTAGCTTCTTCTCTTCCGCTTCAGCATCCTGGTCCTCCTCCTCATCGGTGCTCCCCGTGTAGAGATAAGAATAGATGCTGGTGGATTCGACCTCGGCCGCGTCGGCAAGACGGCGGTTGGGCTCTAGAACGATAACTTTTTTTCCAGTTCTTTTAATTTCCTCGACTGCCAAAGCCAAAACTCTGCTCTTGCCTGTAGAGGTCATACCGAGAACGGAGAAACTAACCATTTCGTTCGAGGAAACGCAGCTACATAGCGCCTGGAGCGCCTCTTGCTGATGAGGAGTTGCCGATGGCAGGTGCTCGGGCTTTACAAAGCTCGATTCGATTGAGCGGATGAAAGGCCGTGTGGACGTCCACTCGATTATGGGGACGCCTAGCCTACGGACAATTTCCTGTGCTTCCTTTCGCTCGATCCTTAACTCAGGAGACCCGAGGCTTTTCAGCAAGGTCGTGCAGGTGTCGATGTCCGTCGGATACAGCCAAGAGCGAACCTTGGACGGAAGTTCGAGTTCGTCGACGATACGACCAGAGAACATGGCACTGGCAGAGATATGGCCGAGGTTGCGACCTGGAAGCAACGTGCGGGAGGTCAACCAATTCAGCACGGAGAACTTGTTGTCGCGCAATTGTTGAAATGGATTTGCCTTGCTGCCGCCTTTCACCAGGATGCCGTCAGCCTGCCATGGACCATTTTCGGTGCCGGTCAGCTTGCCACCGTGGCTCTTGAAGTCAGCAACCAAAATCGCGGACGGAAGGATACATACCGCGTCAATTTCAGTTCCATTCCAATAAGCGTTGGCAATGACGACAATCCAATCGTCGCTGGCCGCCCACTGGGGTTCCAACCGCTCCAAGAACTGTTGGAGCATCTGGTTTTCGTGCGTTCGGCTTGCTCGCTCTCCGTATACAACTATGCTCACATGTATTCCTCAAACGCGCCTGCACTTGTCCTTAGCCTTCACCACGGCTAGGGCAACGTCAACAACCGAAGGTTTTCTATATCAACCGCAGCAACAATTCACCACTTTCGAACGCTTTTGCGCAATCGTCGCGTCTGGTTGTGGCGCATTGTTGCCATCTCTGTCACAGCGAAGAATTCGAAACGGCGCAGTGCGCGTGGTCAAGGTGCAAGGTGAACAGCGCTCGCGTTGAATCACGAGTCCCGCCTTCCGCCGATCGTGTGAAGGCGGAAGGGCTAAATTCCCAGGTCTTCGATCTTCTGTTGAACGACCATATCCAATAGGTCGCGAAACCGCTGATCATCGCTCGCCAGTTTCCAGAAATTTGCGAACCGGCATACAAGCTGGACATTCGTGAGCGTGTAGTGGCCGTTGCTATCTATCCGGTCCGGGGAGACCAGGAGGTCTTTGATCTCTCCAGGCTGACCTGGTAGGTGCATTTTCAGCCCCGTCAACTTGCAATTGCCTTTCTGCTCGAACCACAGTTTTTCCAAGTGGGCTGCCATTTGTTCGAGGGTGCAGCCCTCGAGTTTTTTGTCCTTTAATTTATTGAGAACCCGCTGCCCGTTTGACCAGTCCACCGTTCCCTTGATGGACATCACCAATTCGGTGATCCCCTTTTGAAGGAGCGAGGAATTCATGACCAGCGAATTCCCTGTCGTGCCCTCTTGCCGCTGCTTCCAGTCGGGCCGCTTGTGCCAATGAGAAACATCGCCACCCATCAGCAGGGTTTCGAGGTAGAGCCTCATGTCGTCATCCGCGATTGGAGATAACGCAGACAACTTCACAATGTAGTCCTGGGCACGCTTGTGGATCGTCTTGAGCTGGAGCTTCACGCCGCTGGCAGTTAAGTCGCTCCAACCGTTGACCCGAGCGCCGACCGCGATGATTTCGGCTCCCGAGGTCGGATGGGTGTGAGGCACAAGAACTGGCTCTCCGGCAACCATCTTATTGGACGTCGTGGATATTGACCGTGCCCAGGTTACGGAGTCCCCATCGATATTGATGAAGATGTCATCGACGCTATTGGCGATCTTCGTCGCGTAGTTGAACCACCGCGTTGACTCCGACTTTATCGTGGATTCGCTTTGTTCCATGTCTGCTCGCGCTAGGTGAACAGCGAGATGAGCATCACGATCACCCGCAGACCAGGCGTCGAAATAGGGTTTGTCCAGCATCAGCCCAGCAATCTTCAGCTGCTGGCATTCCTGCTTGAAATAGTTATCCGCTCCGAGCTTGATAGTATAAATCGCGCCAGCCACGTTAGACGTCCCACCCTGTCACCTTCCGAGTTGGATCAACCTGACGGAATGTTTCCGGAAGTCCAGCAAAACGTGACTGGTATTGTGGGTGAGCTATCCGATGCATCGATGACAACCCGCCGATAGGACAGGTCTCACCGACAAAGGCTTTCCCGCACAAAGGCTACGTGCTTGCCGCCGGGAAACGGGAGGAATGCGAGGACGTCGGAACTGTGGGTGAGAAAGCGGACGCGGCCAACCCTTCTGTGACAATTATCGCGTCTGAAGGATTTTCAGGTTGGTGAAGGTCGGGCATTCTCCGCACACGCAGTCGTCTCGACGCTCTCGGACTTCGCCACCGTGTCGGTTTCGACAGTGGAAAGGGTCGAGCGCGGCGAGACGGTCAGCGAAGAAGCTCTCGATAAAATCGCGTTGGCGCTCGGTCGCGAGAAAGGTGCCTTTTATACTCCTCGTATTCCGTTTGGCCCAGCTTTTGGAGCCATGGTCGAGACATATGGGCATATGGAGGAGGTCGCCGTCTCTTTGATGAACACCCACCGAGCGATCCGCGAGGCCGCCAAATGCGACGGCATTCTGATCCATAGCCCAATGTCCCCGAGGGGTATGACCACGAAATATCCACGCTAAGGGAATGGATCGACCTCGCGTCATTCGTCTTGTACGACGAGATCGAAGGCGGGGATGCAGAGCCGCTTCGAACAACTTCGCGTGTCCTGAGTTCTCCCGCTGGCGATAACATCTCACCCATTCAATCACCGTTTTGTGTCAACCATACAGCATAGCTGGGATCAACCTGATAATCCGCAAAGCCTTTTTGGAAAGTAATCCCGATTTTGCATTTGAAGGCACGCTTCCAGGGAGCCGAAAAAGATTTCAAGACCGATGGGTGCGATCGGGCATAGAAAGCGGTTTAAGGGTGTTAAAACCCCTAAAGGAGTAATCAGGGAATGCCGCAATATTGGAGAGGTAAGGACTACGGATACGAAGAGAACTCGCTCGGAGGCGCGAGGCTGCTCGTCCTCGGCGAGGCCCACCATCATAAGCAAACCGAGATCGGAACCGAGGTTCCGGGTCTGACCGAGGAGGTCGTCAGGCGTCACGTCAACGGCGCGCTCGGATCGCACTCACGACTGTTTTCGATGGTCGAGCGCCTGGTAACGCGACAGCTCGGTCAGAGCCTCGATAGGATCGGCAGGGAATCGTTCTGGAACAGCGTCGTGTTCGCCAACTACATCCCCGTGATCGCCGCGAGGAAGCCAAAGCAACGCCCTCCATCTCATGTATGGGACGGCGCTGCGCCCCAGCTGTACCGCGAGCTTGTCAAGCGCGTGGAAGCGGAGATCGTGCTGGTGTGCGGTCGCCAACTCTGGAGGAAGAAGCCTCACGACATCGCGATCAAAGGGGCCTACAAGGTGGGCGAACGCCCCTTCGAAGCCCACGTGATCAACTGGTCGGACTCATACGGTGCGGTCGCAACCCACATCCTGCATCCCTCCGGCAGTTTCGGATGGTCATACGAAGAAAACCTTCCTCCCATTGACTACCTGTTTCGCGTGATCGACGAGAGGCGCGCCGTGCACGGCACCGCGCCTGTCCGCGATTTCAGGGGTTAACGGTCAGAGCCCGATGTCGAGGCCAAGCTTGTCTTTAAAGACTAGCTTGGACCGCCGCACGAAGGCCTCGATGTCGGCTCGAGACGCGAGGTCGTGCAGAGGAACTTCGACCTGGAACGAATGGATCGATCCGTACTCGTTGATCATGACATCCCCGTTCGCCTTGGATTCGTCGCTCGGCCACTCGTTGTAGTTCCAGATACCCTTGACCCAGTCCGTGCCTTCGTCTTGGTCCTCGACCGATTTCCAGACGATCAAAATAAGGAGGGACTTCGCCTCGGCCGGATCGACGAAGATAGATTTGTCGAAAGGGTCCACGCCAAGGGGGGTTTGTTCGAGGTGCTTGTTTATCCCGTCATCGGTAACGATGCGGATTTCGAGCATCCAATCGCCTTCACGAGGGTGGCCGGGTGAGACTGATGGCTTGGCGAACAGGAAGGAAGTCCCGTAGATCGGTAGGAAGTCAGCGTCATCGCGTCCGAACGGTGTCACATGGCTCGCCGGTGTCCCGTTGCCGAGATTGCTGCGCCATGCCTTAAAGGAAACGCCACGGAATAGCTCCTGGACCAACCTGACAGTGTCGAGCGCTCTCTTCTGGTAGGCCCAGATCAAACGATAGGCGGCCCTGACATCCGCGAGACTCGCTTTTACTTCGGTCATTCGTATCCTCCGAAGTCGTAATCCAACAATGCTCCCATGCTTCGGCCAGCCGCATGGAGCGGCAGTGACGGAAGACTGTCTAAAAGGGTCAGTCGTCTGTAACCAGCAAGGGCGATAGCCTCGATGATATCGGAGAGGATACGTTTCTCGGGAACGATTTTCGAAACGCCGATGCGGGCGTGGACCGCATTGAGCATCTGGTCCCAACTGGCGGCAACGGCCTTGATCTCAACGCCATCGTCGCCGTTCTGCTTTATCAGTTTCTCGGCAGTCCTGTCCGCGTCGACGCCGAGACCGCCGATCGCCATCAGATAGACTGCGTCGGCCATCGGAAGTTCTCCGTTTGCCTCGTGATAGGATTCCCATTGGCCGCGCCACTGCCTTGCCGACTGCGCGGAGTGGGGTCGAAGCTTGGCCTCGACGATGATGTCGATGCGGATAGCGGGATCGCCGACGGAAAAACCGAGCACGACGTCGGGCTGCACGCGGCCCTCTCCTCCCGCGGCGCTCCACCATGGCCAAAAATCCGCCGTGACGAGTTCGGCGAAGCGAAAGTCGGGCAACGCGTTGCCACAGGCAGAGCGGAGCACGCTCCAGAGTACACCGCCTTCCAGGTAGGTAAGCCGTCCGAAGGCGGCAGCCGTCAAAAGGTCCTCGGACTGCCTGAAAGCCTCGCGCCAGCTGCTACCGGGTTTAAGATTGTCCGGGAGGCGACCGCTCTTGTTGCTCGTGACGGCGATCAGCATCGTCCGAATACCTCATGTCAGGTTGGATCGGCAGACCATACACTTCCGGCCGCTATAGGGAATAGCCCGGAATTACATCCGTTCGTGGGCGTTGATGGAAGGGAGGTCTAGTACCTTGGCTTGGTATTGGCCTGCGAAGTTAAGGATCGCCGGACGGTTCGCACGCTCCTCGTCATCCGCCTTGAGGATTCTAGGTCGCTGTAGACCTTCGCGACCGCCTGCCGACGTCGAATACCTGGTCTCACGCCTCCTTGGGCTGATAGCTGCGCGCCGCCACTCGCGGCCCGCGGTTCTCTCCGTGATCGGCAGCTGGCCGTCCCAATGATGTGGCCTAATTTATGCTGCTCCTGATAAGGGATCATCGGCATAAAACCGCCAGGAACTCACATCGCCATCGTCCGCGAAGGACGTCCCCTGAACACGGTTCGGCGAAACCCAATTGGGCGCGCTCTTGTGAGATTGATCATTATCGGCAGTCAGAAGAAGCCGCCCCGAGAGCGGTTGATTTCCGTTATCAACGATAAGCTGTATCGCCTTCCTGCCAGTCAGCAACCTGCTTTCGCACTTTCGCGCCGCAGATGAGGCCAACGCGATCAAGGAGCGCGAACCGAGCCCCAGGGCCAGCCAGAAAGTCGGTTGAGGTTTTCATACGGAACAGTTCGGGACACAGCTTTTCGGCATTGACGCAGCTCTGATTCATGAGGAACGACACCATGTCGTCGCTATAGGTGCCATCGGGACCGTCGCGGCCATGGATGCCGCCATGGAAGATGAAGCTTGAGGCCCGCATACCGGACTTGCAAGCCAATGCGACCGTGCGCTTGTCGCCGTTGTCCAGTGCTTGAACGAAACGGGTTTCATCAATTGAGAAACCGCGAAGATCGTCCGTATTTTCGGCAATTTTCGACGTGTTGTCGGCGATTTTCACCGTTTCTTCATGAATGTCGCCGAGCCTTTTAACAAGCTCGCCCTGCGCCTTTTCGATAATCGAGAAGCGGGAAGCCAAATAACCAGTATCACCCTCATTTGGGCCGCTTGGCTCTTGCGTCAGGAAGAACAGGCTAAGCGCGGCCATGATCGCGCCGACCCCGAGCAGACCCTTGGTTATATCGCTGCGAATGCCTAGCGTGCCAGCAGCCAGAAAGCCGAGGACAAGGGCAACAACGCCCGCCATCACGCCGTAGATGTTCGACCCCGCGAGAGGTGTTGCAATGTCATTGCAAACCCCGATCAGGCCACCGATCGCCCCGAATGACAAATATTTTTCCAATGGCTGCAAGAACGCGCGCATAGACCCCATTTCCCTTTTTAAACCCAAGGCGGTCTTAGCAATCTCCAGTTAGCCGATGCCTAATAGAAAGCCTAAAAATCGGGGCTGAGATCATTACATCGGTTTGGGTGGGCCATTGGTACATCAGGTAGTTCGCGAGGTCGTATACCGACGACCACGTTTCGAAGCTGCCCAAATTGGTCTGGAAAGGGATGATCTCCACGGAGCCTCGCTCGTCAACGAGTTCTTTTGTCGAACCGGCGAAGAAGCAGCCTCGCGGTTACCAACGTGATTTGAAGGCGGAAAGTTGCATCCTCTTCTTCGGAGAGGCCAGCGTGACCTCCGTGCGGATGCATCCTGCTCATCAACCCCTGAATATACTGGGGTTTTTGATTGTTAGAGTTCCATTCATTGTAATCCTCCAACAGGAAGGGCGGTTGCACTGTTCCGAGAAAATCCCGTTTGCCTTTGCTGTCATCTTTTCCCTGATAGCCAAGCTTTTCAGCAATCTCATCGAGATAGCTCTCGTAAAGTTTTCGCAGCTCCCCGTTTGCCGACGACCACGCTCCACGCTCAAAGGCTGAAAGCGCCAATTGAAGGTGCCCCTTAGCCACTGTAAATCCGTGCCGCTCCAGAAGCTGGACGACTTCACTTTCCGCCTCCCGGAAATCAAGCTCGGGAACATCTTCAGGAAGCATTCGGGCAAGCGTTCTTACGGTCTTTGTCCGTGGAAATGACCCGCGTATACGCGGTGGCACTTCGGTCTCAGTTTCGATGATTTCGAATCCGTCGAACCGCAAACCGGAAACAAGCTTTGTCCAGCTATCCTCGCTGCGGTTTCGTTCCGAAACTTTGAGAGCCGATTCAACGACGGCTCGGCTGAGAGGGACGCGGCCGTTCTCCGTCATCACCTCAAGGTCTTCATCAATTGCTATTCGCGCGAGCGCTGCCACACGCCCTGACTTGCTCGATGCGTTACAACGACCTGAAATGCCCCATTGGGCTTCGAGGACTTCCATGTCGTTATGCGAATTCCCATCGCCAACCACCTCACATGCGGCAACAACGGTCATTCTGTTGAAGGGATTCATGCGCGATCCTTGCGTTGTTATATTCGAGAGCGAAGAAATCCATCATCTTCACTCTAGCAGCCACTAATCTTCGTAGCCGTTCGTATAGCTATCAAGCACCTTGCCATCATGGATCAGATCGAGCCTTACTCTTGTTCGATCCGGCCCGACTGCAAAGGCCTTTGAGGTGTCGCGCATTGTGTGCTTCACTCGCACTTCGAGAGGGCCAAACGTCGCAACATAGTCCTCGTCAATGGACAGGCCGCCATGCCTGCCGCCGTCCTCCAGGACGAGGCCCGCCGCGCTGACAGCAGCTTGCCACGCGCTATCGCTCTTTGCTGCCGCCGATGCGTCGATAGCGTTCTTGATCGATGTGATAGCCTCAAGCAGTTTCATGTCGCCTCCCGCGAGTTTTAGGTGTCCGCACAGACAGGTAGACGGCGGTACTTTGACTAGTTGGGAGCCGTCAAAACTTCACATCGCCCATGAAAACGGATCGTCGGATGTCAGCCGGCCGCGATTTGACTAGATCAATCGCCTCGTCGATCGAGAGCCGCTTTCCATTCAATTCGGACTCGAGGGGGAGGTTGGCGTCTCCACCAGGCGCGCTGAACTTGCAGAACCCGATCCCGCACTTCTGCATCCGGCGAAGATTGTGCAGCTGATTGGCCTTCGACCACTCTGTGTGCAGCGCCAAGTCCAAGGCCTCGACAGCCTCATCGACCGTGCCGACGGCTATGGCCTCGACGAAGCGCGTCCCGATCTTCCGTCGGGCATTCAAGCCATGCGCCTTGAGGACGTCAGGGGCCATCGGCGGGCCGGATCGCGTGATCTCTTGGATTGGTCCTCGATAGTTCATGCCGTCGTTCATCCGGGTGAAGGCTATGTCGGCAATCCATCCGAGGTCGCTGGGCTTGAATCGTTCCGTTCCAGTGATGGCGTGTTCAACCGCATCCCGCGTCGGATATAGGTCTGCAAACTCCGGCCCGCTGGTGTCGATCGACAACGAGGCCGCGACAGCCTTGATATCGTCGCTCTTAGGACGCTTCAAAATCTTCGAAAACCAGCTCATCCATCCTCGCGATTGCCACCGTCCATTCCGATATCATTTTCACGACATGGAGCCCGTCGCTAGCCCCCATTTAAACGAGCCGAGCGTCTGCGATCGATAATCTGCTCGATCAGGCGAGGTTGGGGCGACAGTCCGAAGCGATTTTCGATAAACCGGGTCTGACCCTCGTCGACGGCGTAGACGAACCGCACAGCGCCCTCCACGACCTGCCGATTGCATTCCTTCAGGAGGCGGGTCTGATCGGCCCGCAGCAGGCCGTTTAGAAAGCGGGTGTCGTGGGAAGCGATGAAGAGCAGGCGCGGCCCGATAGGCAGCGCTATATGTCCTTGCTCGCCTTTGAGGCTATTCGAACGGATGACGGGCCTGTCCGATGTCAGCAGCCGAGGGGCGGAAGCAGGCGTCTCCAGAACTCGCCATTCCATGTTGTTGATGTTCGTCCCAACACTGTCATGCTCAAGAAGTGAGTTGAGCATCTCGATCATATATCGCTCTTTGACGGCGAGGGGCTGACTGTCGAGGTAATCCGAGAACGTCGCAGGATCACCTGGGGTTCTCGTTGCTTGATACCGCGCTTCGGCCTCCGCGTCAGTGCTGGCGAAGTCGTCATGCCACCACTCCCGGAACGCGTCGATGTCCTCAGGGCAGCGCAGAAGCAGTGACATCATGAACCGGGTCCATGCCGTGCGGCTCTTGGCGGTCCAGGCCGCATTATGCCCGTGTCGATAGAGCATTTCGAGCGCGTCGGCCGCCATGGTGTCGATGGGCTTGAAATACTTCTCTTCGAACTGTTGCGCTAACTCAGGCTCGACCCCTTGCATCTCATACAGCCGCTCTTTGTAGCCCGTGCGTTCGGGCATTTTCGGCTTGGTGACGATCTTCCCGCCGTGAACCTTCGCGAACTCGGTGACCTTGCCCAAGGTGCCAGCCCAGCGGCTCAGGTAGAAGGCCGGAATGTAGTGATGTTTGGTCGGCGGATTGTCTGATTTCATGTGGTCGATATAGCAGATCGATCCAGCCTAAAACCAGTCTGGACCATCATCGCCGGATACCGACAACCCCGCTTCGTGCGCCGCGTCGATGAAGGCTGCCCGAGCGTCTTCGACCGTGTCATCCTCACTACCACGTAGGACGGCCTCACAGACCATCAGTGCGGTCAGGTAGGCCTCTCTGTCAGTTGGCGGGCCATTGGATCATCAAGCAATTCGCGAGATCGAGGACCGAGGACAGCCCCCACTGGATTTTTGAACCACGTTCACGGCTTGCGGGGAGCGGCAACGGCCGGAGGATCGCTGTCTTCGAGCGCTTCGTGATCTCGATCATCAAGGCGCGCTGCCTAGCCTCGTATTTTTTCCGAGCCATCACATCAGCCAAGCTGAATGTAGCCTTGCCATCGATCTCGTTTCTCACGAGCCTTCCTGCTCTAACCCGGCGATCCAGTAGCACCAGATCAATCCCGAGGATAGCGGCGGCTTGCTCTGGGGTGATATCTCGATCGTCGAGGCTTTCCATCAGCCTGCTGGCTTCGAGCAGCGCAGCGTTCGTGACTTCCTGTTCCTTCTTCAATTCGAGGACTTGGAAGAGGTCGAACGTGATCTTGCCATCTGCCTGTCGGTAGTGGAGGTCCCCTCCGTCGGTCAGAGCTTCGAGCAGCACGAGATCGATCCCGAGAATTTCGGCAGCTTCCTCCGGTGTGATTTCCCGACGAGCGAACGGAGGCGGCGGCCCGTCTGTACCGAGCAGCCGTTCTTCATTGCCGAAATCGACCTCAAGACTTTCGATCAAAGCCCGCTCTTCGGCCGTCAGGTCGTCTTGATAGATGAACCTCCAGTTCGCCCGATACAGCGCCCACGCGGTTTCCCGATCGATGGGCGTCGTCTTGCTCCTGTTCCAGCATAGGCTTTCAAGACTGGGATATTCCTTGGGTACGATCATCACGACACCTTTTTGCGGTCCTTCATGGCAGCTTTTGTGAGAGCCGTGGCCTCCTCCATGATTTCGATTTCGGTGGAATGTCGATCCGGACCGCCAAACCGCTTCTCGGCGGCTATTTCGGCAGTCGCTTTCTCGAACCCGACCCTTGCCCGCTCCATATTGGAAGGTCGACGAAATAGCCGCCTGATTGTTTTCCAGATCACGGACCACAAAAACATTCGAACTCCGTTTCTCTGTCAGGGACGGCCGAGCGGGCCAAGGCAAACACAAAAACCGGCTGGCTGTCATGTCCCTATTCCCCTTCCCAAAGTTCCCTTTTCTCGATCTCGCAGCAGGCGAGACATAGCCGACGATCCGGCAGATACTTGTCCTCGCCGTTCTGGCCGATCTTGAGGACGACTTCCGATGGCTTGCCACAACGCTGGCAAGGGCCGGGGGCATAGGGGCTGCCTTCGAAAAATCGGGCCATGGGTTTTTCCGTCGACCGGTAACGCTGCGGTCGTTGCTGATGGGAAAATCCGCTCGTTTCAGGTCGATACACTCCTGGAGGAACTCGAGGATAGAGCATCGGTCATCCGGTTCACGAATTCCGCCAAGGCTACGTTTGCGGGCGCGCTTGACATGGATTTGGTAGCCGACCGGAAGAAGGCGGTACGTACGTTGCGGCCCGTTCCCGAATAGGATTCAGTGTCGCCGCAAACGACGACCGCCGTTGTTCACTCCGAAGCCTCACGGCGCGCCCTTCAAGTCTTTCACAACGTGACACCAATGCGCATTTGGGTGCCCGAGACCGACATGCTAAACATCCACGGTAAAGGCGGGATCGAACCCGGTCATTTCGTCAGGGTACCCCCTCGGATTCGATACGACCCTCGTTGAGCCGACCATGTAGTCATTTCGATGGTGGACGTGACCGTGTACCCACAACGTTGGCCCGACCTCGTACAGCAAATCTTCTAAGTCGGAAGCGTAACAAGCGGAGAGTGGATCGTGCCGGAAACCGAGGTCAATCGCACGCGGTGACGGGGCGTGATGCGTAACGACGACTGTCGTTAGCCCTGTCCCTTCGCGCAATCGACTGGCGATGAAATCGCGAGTCTCAAGATGTTTCCGCAAGGCGTCGATCGGCTTGAATTTGCGAAACGGTGCCTTTGCGAACTTGATCTTCTTATAGTCGTTCATCCCGTGCGCGGCGTACGACATGGTGACCTCCGGATTTCGGCCAAACAGGCGAAAATCGGTCCAAAGTCCTCCGCCGATGAACCGGACACCACCGATGTCGACGGCCTCGTTCTCAAGAAAATGAATGTTGGGAAGACGACCAGCGAAATCGCGGGCGTCCCGGATACTTTCCTGGACGAACGCAGAATAAAACTCGTGGTTTCCCGGTACGAAAACCACGGGGATAGCATGCGCCACGGTGTCGGCGAGCCATTGCAGACTCGGGACGATGCCCTTGTCCAGAACGTCGCCAGCGCAAATCATGACATCGGCATCGGCTGGTGCGGTCTGCAAAAAAGGCTGTCCGAATTCCAGATGGAGGTCTGAGAGGACCCAAAGTTTCATGACTGTTGTCCTACTGCGGCAGAAAAAGAGGAGAACTCGGTCTAGCGAGTGGATCAGAGGGCCAGGAGTGGCTGGCTTGGGTAGAGCCAACCCATGACCGCCTTTCTCATCGAACTCGCCAAGTCATCGTGGTGAATCTCTAATGCGGATTTCGCCTCGTCAGCGGAGAGCCAACCGTCGCTCAAGCGCCACCGGCGATAGAACAAGACATCGAGACGATGGCGTCGGAAATCTTCTGCCATGCTCCGCAGATCGCTGGGCTTTTCTGGCGGCATCGCTTCGGCATCGGGAGGCAGGTCAGACTTGTCGGAGTGCTCACCATTCGGCGTCTGAACCACCCAAGTCTCCTCATCCGCGGCGGTGACAATCGCGTCTATCTGAGAGCGGATGTCGTCCGGCACATTCGCGGCGGCGTCGAAAGCCGCCGTGATAAATCTGGCATCGCTCGCGAAATGGAGGTTCCACTCCGACGGATTGTACCGCCAGAGGACTGTTTCAGCAGCTTTCGTCCAACACCCCGCTTGCATAAGTCCGAGAGCCTCCAGAACCGAGTATGCGTTGACCGTGGCGCACGCCGGGCCGGCCCCGTTGGCAGCGGCGATGTTGGCTACTGGCACGCTATCGCGGTCGTCCGCCTTCAGCGACAGAACGCGTCTGTCCAACTTCCGGAATCGCAGTTCGCCGTTCTGGTCGGCCACGTAGATGACCGCGGTCGAGATATCGTCCCACCTTGGCGGCGGCTCGGGACGTTCGGGAAATCGCCGCGGCTTGGCTCCCCCGACAAATTCGTGCGCCTGTCCCAGTGCAACAAGCGCCGCACACCCGACCTCATAGGCGGTTATGTGGTAATGTTCCCAACCTATCTCGTCCTTGTAAGGTAATCCGTACGACAAATATACGGCAACTGCCCGAGCCCAGGCGGCGAAATCGTTTGCCTGCTTTTTGTTGTGCAGCTCCATGGCACGCGTCGCAGATTCCGCCATGAAACTCGGCGTGCCGTAGATTCCGGTGATCATCAGCCCAATCTCGTGATCGACATCGAGGCTCTCCCAGTGGAGACCCGTCTCGCCAAGCAGTTCGACTTCTGCGAGGTGAGGCTCGGATGCCTCGACCAATCCCTCGAGGAATCGTCCGGGGACCGTGAAGGTCGAGCCGTTCTCGAACTCGACGACGATCCGGCCTGTCGACTGATGGTAGTAGGCACCCCTTGGAGTCGGGTGTTTCAGTCGCCAATATGCGTCACGCGCGCTCCCGACCACAATGCGACGTCCCAGCGGGTCAAAGCCGATTTCGTCCAGACCCGACCCAAGCGACTTCTCCCGGTCGGGGTCCGTTTTGATACGACGATAGCGCCGCCTACCCCTCCCCTTGCTCGTCATCTACGCCCCCGCGCTGCGACGAGGCAGCTTCGCAAGGCTGACCGTTGGCATCCGGTGCCGCCGTACGATCTCGGCGACCTCCTCTCCTGCCAGGACATTTGCTTCCAGAAGACGTTCTACAATGGCATGGAGAGCGGCTCGACGAGATTGAATGATGGACCTCGCGCGATCGAACTCGTTCTGCAAAACGTCGTGAATGCGCCTGCGGAATTCTGGATTGTAGGACCTCAGTCGCTCGAGCTGTTCAAGGGAACCCTCGACGACGAGTGTGTGTCCCATCCCGAGGCAGCCTTCCAACATCGTCGCAAGCTCCGTCGCCCTATTGAGGTCGGCCGTTTGCGATCCCGAAGCGCCGTCGGCAAAACAACCGAAGACTTCCGTTTCTGCGGCTATGCCAGCCAGGCAGACGGCGATCGCCGCGAGATAGTCTGGCCGCGTCTTTGGCCGGGCACTACTGTGACCGTATTGGACGTACCCAAGTTGGCTGGATTTGCCCTCAGCCCGGTACCGTGAAATCTTGACCTCACTGACCTCTCCATGGCCGACTTCGATCGAGACGAGGGCATGGCCCGCTTCATGGACGGCGAGAGCACGAACGAAGTCTTCCGGAAGTTCCGTCACCGCCGGCAATTGGTCGATGATATGCGTTCCCGCAAGGACCTCCGAACGGCGTCGCGCTGTTCGTCGTGCGCCTCGAGCGATTTGTTCGATATCGGCACCTGATAGACCATCGGTCGCTGTATCGAAGATTTCAGCTTGAGGTTGGTCAAGCTCGACCCCGCTGTGGAATTGCAAAATCGAAAGCCGGGATTGAGCATCGGGAAGCGCGATCGGGTACTGACGATCCAGCCGTCCCGCGCGCCGTATCGCCGGATCGAGATCGTCCGGATGGTTGCAGGCTGCCACGACCACCACACCTTCGCGGTGGTGGAAGCCGTCGAGGAGTTCGAGTAATCCGGCAATCGCGGCCGTCATGTAGGCCCTATTATGATCACGGATGCTTCGATCACCAAAGGTAGAGACTTCATCGATAAATAGGATTGCCGGAGCCTTCGATCTTGCCTCCTCGAAGGCTTTCCTCATGGCTTTCAAGAAGTCATCGAGCGAACCGGCACTCTGCCACGTCGAGAAAGACCCAACGACGACGGATACCCCGCAGGTGTTGGCCAAGGCACGCACGAACGTCGTCTTTCCGGTTCCAGTCGGACCTGAAATCAAGACCCCATCGTCGACATCCTCCCACCGGATGCGGCCCGTTTTGTAATCCGCCAGATCACGCGCCAGGTCAAACCCCCATTGCACGACCGGACCGTATCCATGCATATCCGCGAGGGTTGGCACACTGATCGTGGGTTCCGGCGCACTGGAGCGCGTCGACGGCAACGGGAGTTGCTGTAGCCTCCGAAGAGAAAGCATCGGCGGGCGTCCTTCCTGAAAGGCCTTGTCCAGCAAGGACCACGGCGCAGAAAGGAGAAGTTCGACATCCTTCTCGATGACCGGCATCCCGAAGCGTCTAAGCGCCGCCTCGACATGCCCCCGGCTCCGCATCGGAACATCGACCACAATGTCCGCAAAGAGCCTCGCTTCGTCGTCCAAGGCTTTGCCGGGCTCCTTTACGAAGATCGCTCGATCCACTCGCAATACTTCCAGCTGGTCGCGGTGTGAGTAGCGTCCGCCCCAGTCACTGACATATGGGCGGGCATCTTTCTTGTATTCTGCGACCCCGTGTAGAAAGACTCGGGCGGCGGCCGTATAGACGGAAAGGCAGGCTTCCTCCTGGAGGCAAACGATGCCCTTGAACCTGGCGTTCTTCTTGTTCCAGCGCCGAAGCGCCGCGGCTATGCCGCAGAAGGCCATGAAGACCGGCAGCGTGATGAAGGTATCGTCGCCGGGGCTACTTGGCTTCCACGGGACTGGCGGCTTTCTGGTAGACGGCGGCGGAGGCTCGTTTAGAACCTCGAGATATTCGACGATGTCCATCAATGCGGGCACTCCGACGGCCCATTCTCCCGGAGCCTCTCTTCCCAGTATTCGGGGTCCACGCGCGTTCCGAGTCTGTACCAACGAGACATCGTTCGCGCGATGCCGCGTTCCGGGTCGAGGTAAAAGAGCTCGCTCGAGTACGCAGGCCTTCCGTCTGAGATGTTCGGATGTGCGAGAGGACGGCCGATCAGGCAAGGCACCGAGCGCATCGCCAAAGCCCAGCTGTTCATGGCCGCCTTCGGTGCGATCGCATCGACGCACCGATCGATATTTTCGAGGTCGTCGGCGAGACGTCGCAGCTTCTCGACGAGGACCGGTCCCGACGTTCCAAACCAAGCGTAAAAAGCAGAATCATCGTGTCGCATAATTAACCCCGAATCACTGCCCTCTTTTTATAGGGCGCACGGAGTCTTATAGACTCCATCTGACATATTAAAAGACCCCATGCGGTATTTATTGACAATTTTATTGGAGACATCTTTGTCGGGTGAATGAGGATACCTGCCCCACCCGAGGCCCTCCGGGTCGCACGCGCGCTTTTGAACCTACCGCAGCGGCGCGCTGCGGAGAGCGCCGGCGTGCCACATAGGTACCTCACGGTTGTCGAAACAAGCGTCTCCCGCGCCAACACGAACCTCGAATTGGTTGACTTCTATACCTCGAAGGGAATCGAACTTCTTGGTGAGGCATCTATAGGGAGAACAATAACTCGCGCTGGAGCCAGATGGGCTGCCCCTAGCTCACCAGATGTCAGCAAAGGAGCGAAAGAGAAATTTCACGCCGAAGACTCCCGTGTTTCGTTCCGGGCTGCGAGAGCGTTGTTGAACAAAGGGCAGGATCAGATCGCGGAGTTGGCCGGCTTGAGCCGGGCTACGGTGAAAAGCCTGGAGGCTGGTAAAAATTGGGAGGAATCGCACCAGACTCTCTTGAGCTTCTACGAGAGCGCGGGCGTCGAATTCACGGGATGGGGCGATCCAGTCACCGGCAGGTATTTCGGCGTCGGAGTGAGATGGAACACTTCCAGACGGGCAGATGATGAGTCCACACTTTAGCTAAGACCTTGGGGCTTTGCGTAGGTCGGGAGTGCCCCGTTGATATCCCAGTGAACAGGCCCACTCCCTGCGGTCGCGGGTCCGCGGGCTCCGCCATTGGGTCGGCCCAAAGGGCCGTCTTCTTTATGAATTGGGCTGATCGCTCCGGCTGTTACAGTGAATCGATAGCCTGATCAGCCCAATCAAGCGGAATGCGCCTAGTCGGCGCATGCTTTTTTGTGTTCAGATTCGTGTCCGCCGCAAGATTAGTGAACACCTAAACGCCGCTAAGTCCCTGAACTCAAAGCCAATGAACAATTGCGATAACTTCAAATAACCACAGACCGGAAGCAAGGCAACGCAAATAAAAAAGGCCGACGAAGCACTTTCGCTCGTCGGCCTCTTCAATTGAGAAGAGCTGGCGTCTAAGCCTAACTCTTTGAAAAATCTCGGAATGGCCGGATTTGAACCGACGACCCCTTGACCCCCAGTCAAGTGCGCTACCAGGCTGCGCTACATTCCGTCACCGCCATTCGAAGGTCTTCTGAACACAATCGTTGAATCCGTATAACGAACCAGCGACCCCTTGACCCCCAGTCAAGTGCGCTACCGGGCTGCGCTACGCCCCGACCTGCCGAAACGGCTTGCTTCGTTTAGTTTTTCAGCGCGTGCAATGCAAGCGGAAAAACCTTGCCTCCAAGAAAAAGGAGGCGGTTTGCGCGAATGGTCAGATCGCCGCGAGCCTCAGCCGGCCTTCGGCGGTTTGACGAGGCTGCCATGCCTGGTAGTTGGCGATCGAAAAATGCGGCGTTTCGAAGGGCGTGGCGTGCGTTTCGGTGATGACGGTGACGTCGGCGCCGGCGGCCTCGCCGGCGAGGATGCCGGCGACCGCATCTTCGAAGACCAGGCATTTTTTCGGATCGACACCGAGGCGACTTGCACCGAGCAGATATCCTTCGGGGCTGGGCTTGCCTGATTTGACCTCTTGGCCGCTGACGATGACCTTCGGCATCGGGACGCCGGCAGCGGCCATGCGGCGCCTGGCGAGCTCGATCGGCGCCGAGGTGACGATCGCCCATTTGCCATCGGCGATGGCATTGAGGAAACGAACGGCGTCGGGGATCTCGACGATGCCGGAGACATCCTCCATTTCCTCGGCGAGCAGCAGATCCGCCTCATGTGCCGGATCGACGCCAGGCAAGCCGAGCCCGCGGATCACATCGGAGGCGCGGATGCCGTGGATCGTCTTCAGGAAGACCTCCGGCTCGAAGCCGTGGCGCCTTGCCCATTCACTCCAGACGCGTTCGACGACCGCAATAGAATTCAGCAGCGTTCCGTCCATGTCGAAAAGGAAGGCGTCATAGGTTCTGTCGAGGATGTCATGGAGAGCGGGCACGGGCTTTTCCTTGCAAGCATGAGGCCGGGGCGACCTTTGTGCAGGCGAGTAGCGGAGAGTGGAAACGACGTCAACGTCAGTTGTTGGTGTCTGGATGCGTGACGTTACGGACGTCGGCAAGACCGCGGGCGGCGTCGCGGCTGCCGGTTGCGGCAGCGGCTTCGAAGATACGGGTCGCATCGCCGTACATTTTGAGATTGAGGTAGCAATAGCCGCGCAGAACCATCAGGTCGATGCGTTCCTGCTGCAGCTGGGCGCGCTGATCGAGATGGATGAGGGTTTCGCGATAACGGCCGGCATCGAAGGCCGAAAGCGCACGGTCTGCGAGGATCGCCACCTGAAGCTCGGCGGCGCGCTGGCGGTTCTGCGGCGCCTTGGTGGCCGCGACGGCGGCATTGCCGGAGAGGCCGGCGCGCAGATAAGCAAGGCTCTGGCCATAGGCTGCGTCTTCACGGACCTTGCGGGCCGGGCTCTGCAATGCAGCCTCGAAGGCCAAGATCGCCTCCATCGGCCGGTTGATATCCATCAGGCACCAGCCGCGCGACAGTGCGTCGGCCGGCTTAAGCTGCCCCGCATCGATTGTGGTCGAGCAGCCGCGCGTCTGGCGCGGGCCGCGCGGGACGGTCATCGTCTCCATCGCCGGCCTTGCCGCGCGAACGACCACTTCCGACCCCGGCTGCAGGGTGATGCGGCGCTCGGCCGGGAGCGGCTCGGTCGGGGGACGCAGCGCCGGTTGAGCCGGTTGCTGTGCGGCAAGCCCTCCCTTCGCCGGCGGCGGCGTGAGGGCATTCGGCATCAGGGAGGACGTGTCTTCGAGGTTGGTGATCCGGCTCGACCGGCCGGCCCAGGCGCGCTGGAGGTCGAGCACGCCCTTGCGGTCGCTCAGTTGCTCGCGGGTGATGACAAGGCCATAGGCGGACGGTTCGTCATCGGGTTTCCAGGCAAGCGCCGTCTCGAACCAGCGCGCAGCGGTCTGGAACTGGTTGAGGGAGCGGGCATACCAGCCGAATTGCTGCGCCGTCGGCACATATTTCCGGGTGATGATCTCGGTGGCGATGCGGTGCAGCACGTCTTCGGCCAGATCGGCCGGCGGCTGCAGCGCCATCAGGTTGGCGGTAGCGGCGAGATAGGTTGATGTCGCATCATCGGAATCGGCGCGCCAGCGAAACATCACATCCTCGGCTTCTTCTGGCGCCTTGCGGGCGATCAGCGCCAGCGCCAGCCCCTGTGAAGCGGCCGCCGAATCTTGCTTGGCTCGGGCGGCACGGAACCACTTTTCTGCATTGGCATCGTTGTTGCGGCGAAGCTGGTACCAGCCGAGCAGCAGCGCGTCGGAGGCAAGCCCCTCAATCCCGGCGAGCTTTTCGAGGCGGGCGACGTAATCGGGCGCAATGGCGAGATTCGGATCGTCATTGCCTTCGGCCACGAAGCGCCGGGCGAGGTTATCACGGATCGCATCGAATTCCCTGCTGCCGTCGGCGGCAGGCCTCTCCAGCGCGAGCAGCGCCTGCATCGGCTGATAAGCAAGCAGCGTCGAGGCCTTTTCGACCGTCGCCTGCCGCTCGGCGGGATTGGAGCAGTTCTTCAGGACATAGGTATAAGCGTCCTGGCCGCGCTGCGCCCTCTCCGTCTGGATGAAGGCTTCGGCGACGCGCCAGAGAATATCGATCTCGCTGCAGGTGAGCAGGCTCGGTGTTGCGGCAGCGGTATCGACCACCGTCGCATATTGCCTGAGGTCCGAAGCATTGACGAGGCGGGCGCGGGCCTCGGAGACGTCGAGCCGGTCGAGCAGATCGGTCGGCGGCTGCCATCCGGCATCGGCTGCCTGGCGGTCGGCGACCGCCTTGCGCAACTCTGCATAGCGGCCATCGGAATAGAGCTGCCACATGGTCTCGAGCTGCTTGTCGACATTCTGCGGCACGGCGAGCGGATCGGCTGGTGGAACCCAGTTCGGATAAAGCGCCTGAAGGCGGGAGATTTCGGCCTGCAGGCGCACCTTGTCGCCGCGGCTGGCGAAATAACGAAGCGCACTTTCATCGACGGCAGGCTGCGGCGCCGCGGCCGTTTGCTGTGGTGCCGGCGGCGCGGAAACGATGGGGGGTGTGACTGGTGCCGGCTGGGCGACCGTCTGAGCCGGCGGAGCAGCCGTCTGAGGTGCCGCAGGCTGCGATGCTGCAGGCTGCGATGCTGCAGGCTGCGATGCAGCGGCATCCGGCTCGGACGTGTCCAGTGCTGGCGACGGCGAAGTGATCGCCTCTATCTTGTCGGCGACGAGTTGCGCATTGAATTCAGGATTGCCGGCAGGACCATCGGTCGGCTTGATGCGGCCCATCATCATCAGCTCCGGCGCCGGCTTGCCGGCAGACCCAAGGCCGAACCTTTCCTGCAGAGCGGCACGATCCTTCAGTCCGGTGACGAGGGTCGCCACAACGACTGCCGCTGAAACCGCCACGAGAGAAGACTTCACAGACACTCCGGATGCTTCTCCCCGATATAGGCCAGCCCCAGCAGCTGAAGTGTGGACGGATAATAGAGTGCGGGCGCAAATTGTAGGGCTGAGACCGGCAACTTGGTCCCATCGACTACACAGGCCACAACATCGTTAACAATTCTATAACCGGGATCCGACAACACAGCCTTCGGCCGGCCGGTGGTCAGATCGATGGTGGCGGGAACGCCGTCTTGCGACATCCCTTGCTGCAGGCGGGTCAGCAGCGCCTTGTCGGTGACTCCGCCGCGAGCGAGATAGAGCGGGATGCGGATGGCGTTATAGGCAAACTCGGCGTCGAAACCCTGCGCCGGCTGCGGCTGGCCGCTGAGACTGACCCATTCGGCAGGAAGCTTGCGCGGGCCGAACTGCATCGTCTTCAACAGCGTTAGGCCATCGTCCGACAGTTTTTGCCAGGCATCCGACGGAGCGAGCGCCGCCATCACCGGGATCGCCTCATAAATCCAGTAGGACGGGTTGACGACGGGGCCGTCTTCACGGTCGGTGGCGGCAAAACCCTGGCTCCCCGGCAACAGGAGTGTGTGGCCGGACGAATGCACGACGGTTTCGGCAAGAAGCGCCTGCGCCATGCGGGAGGCAGCTAGGATATAGTCGTTGCGTTTCCACGCCGTGCCCGCAAGCGCCAGCGCATAGGCGATCAACATGTCGCCGTCCGATGCATTGTTGGTGTCGGTGACGTGCGGCTTGACGTTCGGATCCCATTTCCAGACCGCCAGGCCATCGTCGCGTAGCAGCAGCTCTGTGCGGGTAAAATACCAGATCTGTTCGAAGTCGGCGGGGCTGGCTGCGAGATAGGCGAGCAACATGCCATAGCCCTGCCCTTCGCTATGGCTGATATTGCCATTGCCGTTATCGACGATGCGACCCGTCGCATCGAGAAACCTTGCCTTATAGGCGGACCATGCGCCGGCATTGATCATCGCCTGCTGGGCGACGGCGGGCGGGGCCGCCGGGGCGAGCGCAACCGTTGCCGCCAGCAGGAGCGTTCGCAATCGCCTCATTTCGACCGGCCCAGCTTTTTGAGCATGCTCGACGTGGTGACGCCGATCAGCAGCAGGAATACGACCAGCAGGAAGGCATAGGAGAGAATATTGGTCGACAGCCAGTTGGCCGCGATCAAGCGATAATTGGCAATCGACCAGGGCGTAGACGGCACGAAATCGAAGCGGGTGACGGGCACCGCATCGATCTTGCCTGTCTTGCTCGAATAGGTGGTGATGTGGCCCGATATCTGCGGCCAGTTCAGTTGCGTGGTCAGAACCTCGAGCCCTTCGCGCAAATCCTTCGCCGATGGCGCCGTCACCACGGTCCAGGCGCCGGCTCCAGCGGGGCTGGAGCCTTGGGCGACCAGAAGCGTTGCGGCGTTGGGCGGTGTAAAAATCTGGTCGGCGCCGGGCATGAATTGCAGCGAACTGCGGGAGATATCGAAATTGCGCGACAGCCACTCGCGGAAAGCGGTGATCCGGCTGCGCAAGACTCCGCCGCTGACCTTGGAATTCCACTCCTCGAAGGCCGTACCGGTATCGACGACGCCCGGCTGCGCATCCGGCACGGGACGCCACGAGGCCTGGCTCGCCGTGGCGATATTGGTCTGCGACAGCGCCGTTGCCGGCATTTGCGAGATGGAGCCGATGAAGATCGCGTCACGATCGCCGATCATGTTCGGCGAGGCGATGGTTTCGATGGCGATCGGATGGCCGGCGGTGATCGCCATGTGGCCAAGGAGCGTGGCGGCGGCCGAAAGCGTGTCGGCATCGACGCGGTCGATGAAGAGCGGCGTCGGCTCCGTAGCCCGACCATAGGGATAGGCGGTGCCGGCCATTGCGGCCAGATTCGGACGCTGACCGACGCGGGCAAAATCCGGAATCTGCAGCTCGGACGTATCGAACAGGGCAAAGTGCGGGGTGGCGCCGGCGGTCGAGCCCGGCGCGCAGACAGCATCGTCCTCGGTCATCAGGATCGCCTCGATCGCCACTAAATTAAGACCGGGCTTGAAGTGCCGCATCGTCACGCGGATCGGCAGATGACGGAGAATGCCACCTGATCTCTTGGTGATCGGGACGGTGGAGGCGATGTTGTCGTTGACGTAGATATCGATGTGGCTGCCGGGCAGCACGTTATCGGTATAGGCGGCGTCGAGCAGCACCTTCGCCTCGCCGTAGGCATTGGCATAAAAATCGGCCGGCACGGCGATATTGAAGCTCGTGCGCAACCGCCGGCCGGAGAACTCGGTGGTCTTCACACCGAGCTGAGACAGGGCGATATTCGTATCGGAAAAGACCAAGGGCGCGTTCGGCGCGCTCCAGCGCTCGGTGGTCAACACGTTGCGGCGAACATCCGAGGACCGGTCTGTCGGCGAGACGATGGTATCGATCGCCGAGGAGACCGCCTGCCAGGAGGGGCCGCTGATCAGAAGTACCGGCGAGCCGCTGCGTGGATCGGTGACGAAAGCGGCGAGTGCTGCACTTTCGGCGCCGGGTGGCAGGCCGGGAAAGAGTGGCCGCAGTTCCGCCGCGGTACCGACGAGCACGCTGAGCTTGCCAGGCCCGCCGGCCGGAAGTGAAGCGATGCTGAAGGCGAAGATCTGGTTCGGCATGCTGCTCAGCACAGACAGGCCCTGCGCCAGCCGTAGTAGCGGTTTGGTGGTTCCCGGCTGCTCCAGCGCCGGGACAACGATGTCGAACTCGGTCTCGCCGGCACTGTCGACGCCGATGGCGCGGATTGCGTCGGCGCTCGATAGCTGGGCGGCGTCCCTGCCGGCAAAGCTCAAATAGGTTCCGGCCGGATCGATATTCGACCACAGTTCATAGGTGGATTGAATACTGCAATCGGTGCGGTGGCGCTGATCGGCTTCGAAGGTGACGAGATTGGCGCCGGGCTGCAGCAGACCAGGCGGAACCTCGAACGTGACGGTCGACGGACCATCCGGCGAGCCGACGCGCTGCTGGCCGATCGGGCGATTGTTGAGATAGACGGTCAGCGCCGAGGCCTCAGGCGCGACGACGATCGAATTCTGATAGGCGAAGGTGAAGCTTGCCTTGGCCGCCGCCTGCTCCGGCGTCAGATAGACCGACCATGACCGGCGGTCGTATTCCCCGCCGAGAGAGAGTTTCGAAAAGGGCACGACAAAGCGGCGGACATCGCCGGAACGCGGCGGCGCAACGCTATTTGCCGCTGCGGCAGGCTGGCGCGCAGGCGCCGCCGGCTGCGGCTGAGCGACGACCGGCGGAGGAACAGGAGCAGCCGAGGTTGCGGGCGCGGGTATGACGGAGACCGGCGGCGTGACGGGAACCGGCGCAGCCGCCGCAGGCGGCGTCAAACGCGGGGTAACGGACGCACCGGGCGGCCGCTCGCCGGACATGTCGAACGGTGCCGTCTGCGCCTGGGCGAAGGCGGAAGCATTCAGCACGAGAAGCGAGGCGGCGACGATCCTTCTCATCCGGCGTTGACCTTTGCCGCCTGCTGCTGGGCTTCTCGCTCCGGCCGCATGCTGCGAAAGAAGTAAACGAGGCCGCGGCTCGTCTGGTAGAACGACATGCCGAGAAACCAGATGGTGCCGCGGATCAGGCCCGGATTGCGGCGGCGCGAGGCCTGGAACTGGGTCCATTGGTCGGAGTTGGCAAAGATCAGATCGGCGATCAGGCGATGGTCGAGCGCGCTTTTCGGCACGTACTGGCAGCCGACATTGCTGATGTCGCCCGACGGCTCGATGTTGCGGACGATGAGCGGCAGGGTTTCCAGATCCGCGCCGCTATAGGGCCGGAAGCGGATTTCGCCGACGGCGCCGACCAGCATCTCGTCGAGCTGCTTGTTGAAGATGTGAAGCCTTGCGCCGTGGACGGAGACGTCCTCGATCGAGGCCGTGTACCACTTGCCATTGGCGCCGAATTCGCAGCGCCGGTTGACGCGGACGCGGCGGGACAAGGCGCGCTCGCCGCGCTCCGACACGACACCGAGCGCGCAGCCGGCCATGATCAGGTTGATGAGATTCCATCCGCCGACGACCAGCGTGACGTCGGCCTTATAGGGCTCGGCATAGATTTTGTAGATGGTGATGACGAGCGCGACGATCTGCACCGCGAAGATGACGAAGAACGGCCGGCTGATCTCCGACAGACGGCTGACGGCGATCGATTCGTCCTTGGCGGTGACCTTGAAGGTCGGCTTCCGTGGATTGATCATGACGGAGACGACGGCCGGCAGCAGATGCACGGTCTGGACATATTCGTAGAGCTCGGAAATCCAGGGCCAGCGGAACGACCCGTAGAGGTAGTTCTGCATCATCAGATTCACCAGCATATAAGCCAGCGTATAGGCGAGGAACTCACCGCCCGAGGCGGTGAAGATTTCCAGATCGAAGAACAGGTAGAAGAGCGGCGCAAACAGGAAGATCGTGCGCGGGAATGGGAAGAGCCAGAACAGCGTGGAGGACATGTAGCAGAGGCGCTGCGGGATCGTCAGGCCTCGCTTCAGAAGCGGGAAGCGGAAGCGCAGGATCTGCATCATGCCCTGGGCCCAGCGGCTGCGCTGGCCGATGAAGCTTGCGAAGGTGGCTGGCTGCAGGCCGGCGATCAGCGGCTTGTCGACATAGACGCTGTTCCAGCCGCTGCCATGGAGCGCCAGCGCCGTCTCACAATCCTCGGTGATGCTGATGCCGCTGAAACCGTTCTGGGATTCGAGCGCCCTGCGGCTCAGAACAGCGGCCGAACCGCAGAAGAAGGCGGCGTTCCATTTGTCGAGGCCGCGCTGGATGATGCCGTAGAACATCTCGTTCTCGCTCGGCATCTTGTCGAAGGTGCGCAGGTTGCGCTCCAGCGGATCGGGATTGATGAAGAAGTGCGGGGTCTGGACGAGGAAGAGCTTCGGATCGTCTTCGAAGTAACCGACGGTCTCCAACAGGAAATCGCGGGCCGGCGCGTGGTCGGCATCGAAGACGGCGATGAGTTCGCCGGTCGAATGTTTCATGCCGTTGTTGAGATTGCCGGCCTTCGCGTGCTCGTTGCGGTCGCGCGTGAGGTAACTGACATCGAGATCGTCGCAGAGCTGCTTCAGTTCGACATGGCGGGCGGCAGCCGCCTGCGCTTCGAGCAGCTTGCCGGAATTGCGCTTCTGCAAGGTGGCGCCGTCGTCGAGCAGCCAGACATGCAGCTTCTCGGCCGGATAATCCATGGCCTTGGCGGCGGCCAGCGTATTTCCCAGCAGGCCGGCATCCTCGTTGTAGGATGGCACGAAGACGTCGACATGAGGGAAACGCTCATTCCTGGCGGCACGCGAGGGGCGCGATGGCAGCGGCGTCGCGACGATGAAGAGGCTGAGCGCCAGCATCGCAACGCTATACATTTCGGCCAGATAGAGCAGCAGGCCGGGAATGAAATTCTCGGGCTGGTTCAGAGGCGGCAGCGTATTGGTGGTGCGCCAGTAAACATAGCGCAGCACGATCGACGTGCCGAAGGCGAGCGCCACCAGGCGCCACGTCCCCTCGCCCTTCAGGATCTTGATCAGCGCCATCACAGTCACGACCGTGATGCTGGTGATGAGCTGAGTCTGCAGGTTGACCGGCAGCGTGATCAGCACGATCATGCAGAGCGAAACCACGGCCCATATGATGACACTGCGGGCTTTGCGCATTGACGATCCTTCGAAATTGCTCAACCGGACCACCATCTGGCGCCCGCGGGCATGCTCATTATCGTCGGCAGGCGGCCGTCATGGCCGCGTCGCCTATGCAGTCCGGCGAAGGGACGGTGACGCCGATCGCCCTTACCGATTGTTCGATTGGCGCAGCGACCGCATCCGGCCTTGCACTCGTCTGCGGCGCCTCGCCAGGCAGCGGCACGCGCGGGCCGATGGGCGCGGGCACCGGTGCAACGCCTTGAGCCGGTTGCGCGGTGGAGGTGCTGCGAACGACAGCTGCCCGCGGCCGGCGGACAATGGCAGGCGCCGGCTCGTAGCCGATCGGCATCGGGCTGCCGCGGTAACCACCTTCGTCGGGATAGATCGGCGCGCCGGCGCGTCCGAGTGCAGCATCGGCAGGCGGCGGATTGCCGTAAGGGTTCCAGACCTCGCCGTCGAAGGTGCCGGTGACGGTGTAGCCATAGACGATGCCGAGCAGCTGGCGCTCGCTGGCACCCGCATCGCAGAGACGCAGGCGCAGCTGGATCATGCCGAAATTGCGCGCCTGGGTATTGGCAGCAGCGCTCGAGCGGATCTGCTGCCAGGCATAGATGCAGGTGTCGCCGGCACCGCTTCGGCCGGAAGCATAACCGAAGGGGCCATAGGCGTTCAGCAGGAAGGTCGCCGACATCGCCATCGGCACGCCCGGGGCCGAACGAGCCACCTCGCGGGCAATGCCGCTCTCATTGATCTTGCTGAAGCCGGCATTGCCGGCGCCGGGATTGGCCCCCGAAGCGCCGAAGAACTGGATTTTCAGGAAATTCTGACCGGGCACGGAGGATGAGGTAAACAGCGATATCGTCTGCTCGACGCCGTTGCCGCGCTTGCGCTCGACGACGCTGACGATCGACGGACCGCCCGGCGGCGGCAGGACCAGCGCCTTTTCAGGCGCTACGGTTTCCGGCGCCGACGGCTGGCGCACACCGCCTGTCGATGTGCAGGCGGCCATCGTGCCCGCCACGGCCACCAGCAATATCGTCTTTCGCAAGCGCATGTCTCGAGCCGCCGCAATCGTCTTCTAGAGATCCATTCGCAAGCCGAAACGCGACGGATCGCCGAATCAACGACCGGTTGGTCGTCCGTTCAGAATAAACGTCCAACATGGTTAGCGAAAAGTAAACAAGCGAGCTCTAACATCACCGGATGAACTCTTTTCGAGCATTGTTCAGGCAGCTCAACCGTATGATGCAGAAATTAATTTAGTAACAACTTAATTGCTCTCATTGCGCCTGTCTTCTGCTGTGGACAAGCCCGCGGGGAACTATGCTGCATGGCCAGCGTTGCCTTGATGTCTGGGGTAGGAAAAGGAGAACATCCCATGCGCAAGACCATGCTGGCTGCGGCCGCCATACTGACCATCAGCTCCGCCGCCTTCGCGCAGAGCACCGTCATCGTCACCGATCCCGCACCGACCGGCTCCGTCGTATTGCCCGGCGAGGTGCGCACCTATGTGATGGAGCAGAACACACCATCCGTCGTCTATGACGGCGATATCGCGGTCGGCGCGACGCTGCCCGATACTGTCGAAGTGCATACCGTGCCTGATGTCGACGGCTATGGCTATACGGTCGTCAACGAGCGGCGCGTGATCGTCGAACCGAAGACGCATCGCATCATCCAGGTCTTGGAATAACGCGGATAGAGAATTGCGGACGTGCGGCCGTATTCCGGCTTCACGTCCGCTCGTCTCCCACCCTCACCGCAACATTCAGAAGCTCGCGGATCTTATGAGCGAGCTGCTCCAGGCTGAAGGGCTTGGCAAGCAGGGAAACGCCGTGATCAAGCACGCCATTATGGACGATGGCATTGCGGGTGTAGCCCGTCGTGTAGAGGATCCGGATCGTCGGCCATTTTTCCTGGACGATATCGGCAAGCTGGCGCCCGCTCATCTGGGGCATGACGATATCGGTAAAGATCAGGTCGACGTCCGGATTTTCTTCGAGCAGGAGAAGCGCCTCCATGCCGCTTGCCGCCTGCAACACGGTGTAGCCGAGTTCATGCAGGCTTTCGGCGGTCATGGTGCGGACGTGCTCATCGTCTTCGACCACCAGGATCGTATCATTGAAGCTGCCCTGAGGAATCGGCTGGGCGCCGGCGGCGCTCAAGCGGGCGTCCGCCGCGCCGACATGACGGGGAAGATAGATCTTCACCGTCGTGCCGCTGTCGATCTCTGAATAGATCTTGATGTGGCCGCCGCTCTGTTTGATGTAGCCGTAGACCTGGCTGAGGCCGAGACCTGTGCCTTTGCCGGGTCCCTTGGTCGTGTAGAACGGGTCGAAGGCGCGTTCGATCACCTCCGGCGACATGCCGGTGCCGGTGTCGGTGATGCTGATCATCACATATTGACCTGCTTCGACCTCCGAATGCATGCGCGAATATCGCTCGTCGAGTTCGGTATTGGCGGTCTCGATCGTCAGATTTCCGCCGCCAGGCATGGCATCGCGAGCGTTGACGGCAAGGTTCAGGATGGCATTCTCGAGCTGGCTCAAATCGGCAAAGCTCGGCCAAAGGCCGCCGGCAAGCACGGTCTCGATCCGGATGTGCTCGCCGAGCGTGCGCCGCAGCAGCTCCGACATGCCGCCGACCAGCTTGTTGAGGTCGATCACCTCCGGGGCGAGCGGTTGCTGGCGCGAGAAGGCGAGAAGACGCGCGGTCAGCACCGCCGCTCTCTGCGCACCATCTCTGGCATTCTGGATGGAATATAGCAGGCGAGGATCCTCACTGCCGGTCAGGCGCCGTTGGGCGAGATCGAGGTTGCCGATGATAATTGCCAGCATGTTGTTGAAATCATGGGCGACGCCGCCGGTCAGTTGGCCAATCGTTTCCATCTTCTGCAACTGGCGGACCTGCGCCTGAGCGGCGGCATTCTCTTCCATCTCGTGCCTGAGCTCGGCAGTGCGCTGGACCACTGTCTGTTCGAGGCGCGTGTTGAAGCTGTTGAGTTCGCTGCGAAGGCGGCTCTGCCTGCCATGGGCGATGATGATCATCTCCATCAGCCCGACGATGATCACGGCATTGATGAGATAGGCGGAAAGCCCGACCCATTGGGCGGCGCTGGCCGGCCAGAAAACATTGTGCGGCTCGACGAAAAACTGCTGGACAATGAAACCGGCAACCAGGGTCGCGACAAAGCCCGGCCCGGCGCCGCCTATGAAACTCGCGAGCAATATCGCCGGAAGGAAGCTCAGGAAGGGAAACTCGGAGAGAGTGTCCCTGGCGGCAAGCCTCAGAAGAAACGTCAGGCCAACGAAGGCAATGGCCAGCGGATATGTAAAACCTGGCCTGTGACGCAGCCAATCCGTGGCACTCAGCAAATCCATTCGACACCCCTTCTTACAGCGCCGCGCGTCTTTTCGAGAGCCGCAAAAGACGCTGCAACGCTTTGAATTGCTGCATAATTTATTCATAAATCGATTCCGATTTAAGGAAATTATGCAGGAGCCGTTGCGGAGACGGCACTCCAGCTTTTGCATATCGAATTTCAACCGGCAATATGCTGTTTCTCGCACTGCCGGCCACGACGTCTTGACGAGCCGTGCAAGCGGCCACATAAACCTCATGCCTAAAGCGTGTCGCAATCTTTCAGATTCGCTCCTTGCGCTTTAGATCTTTGTTTTTACGCATGTCGTTATCGCAAAACCGCAGCACACTTTTGCGCGACATGCTTTAGCAAGGGGCAATGGGTGAACGGGATCATGAAAGACATATTCATCGTCGAAGACGACGCGCTGATTGCCATGCTGCTTGAGGACATGCTTGCCGATCTCGGCTACCGGGTCTGCGCCAGCGCGCCCGACCTGGAACGAGCGCTGACAGCCGCCAGGGATACGGAGTTCGACGCTGCAATTCTCGACGTCTCGCTTGCCGGGCAGAGTTCGTTGCCGGTCGCAAAGCTGCTCGACGAACGCGGAAAACCCTATCTCTATGCGACGGGATACGGCACACCGCCTGATGGCAGCAGCCCAAGCACGCTGCCCGTGTTGCAAAAACCCTTCCAGCTCAGCGAACTCGAACAGGCGATGAAGCGGCTTAGCGAAGCCTGACTTTCCTGTTCAGCGCACCTGATCGAGCAGACGCTTGCATTCCAGGAGGTCGTAGAGTGCCTCCTGCAGCAGCGCCCTGTCTTCCTTGCCAACGCTCGATTTGCCGATCGAGACTTCCTGCTCGTCGTCTCCGGCGACGAAATTGAAGAACCGGCGGGTGATCGGCGGCTTGGCGCGGCCGACGATCTGGTCTTCGTCAGCCATGCCGACGCGCGGTTCCCCGGCACCCGTGTCCTGCACGCCCGACGCAAGCGCCTCGACGCTGGCGAGGTCGCCATGGCCGACCGATATGACGAACTTGTTGCCATTGGTCTTCAGAAGCTTCTGCACACCCTTGATCGTATAGCCATGATCATAGAGCAAATGCCGGATGCCCTTGAGGAGGTCCACGTCCTCCGGCCGATAGTAGCGACGGCCGCCGCCGCGCTTCATCGGCTTTATCTGGGGAAACCGCGTCTCCCAGAAGCGCAGCACATGCTGCGGCAGATCAAGATCGTCTGCGACTTCGCTGATGGTGCGAAAGGCATCGGGGCTCTTGTCCAACGTCATGCTGCTACGCGACCTCGCGGCTCGATTCTACGGCGACTCATCATATTTCAACGGTTTGGCGCCGACAATTCAAGTCATGTCTTGACGTTGCGCACAAGGATGGAGAGCGCGAGAGAGAAAAAAGCCGTTTCCGAAACGGGAAGCCGATTATCAGGGAGCCGGATTCAGCGGCTTCAGCTTGATCTTGCGAGCGACATGCGATTTGAGGATGCGTGTCTTCAACACGTTCGACGCCTTGAAGGTCATGACCCGGCGGGGGGAAATCGGAACCTCCTCGCCGGTCTTCGGGTTGCGGCCGATCCGCTCGTTCTTGTCGCGCACCTGGAAGGTGGCGAAGGAGGAAAGCTTGACGGTTTCACCACGCACGATGGCGTTGCAGATCTCGTCGATGACGGTTTCGACCAGTTCGGCAGATTCGGTCCGGGAAAGCCCGACCTTTCGGAAAACGGATTCCGCCAGGTCTGCTCGCGTCACTGTTTTTCCGGTCATGGTTTCCCCGCCCATACAAAATATTTTGTGAAATCGCACGAAGAGTATTTGTCTTGCGCCTTACGGTCAAGCTCTTGTTCGCCGCCAGTTTTTTAGGTTTCGTGCCTACCAGCGCAGCAGAACCGCACCCCAGGTAAAGCCGCCGCCCATCGCTTCGAGCATCACCAGGTCGCCCTTCTTGATGCGGCCGTCGCCGGCAGCAGTCGCAAGCGCCAACGGGATCGAGGCGGCCGACGTATTGCCGTGCAGGTCTACGGTGATGACCACCTTCGCGGCATCGATGTTCAGCTTCTTCGCCGAACCGTCGATAATGCGGCGATTGGCCTGGTGCGGTACCAGCCAGTCGAGGTCATCGGCAGTGGTGCCGGTCGAATCGAAAGCCGCCTGGATAACATCGGTGATCATGCCGACGGCGTATTTGAAGACCTCGCGGCCTTCCATGCGCAGCTTGCCGACAGTGCCCGTCGTCGACGGGCCGCCATCGACATAGAGCTTTTCCTTGTGCGAGCCGTCGGAACGCAGATGTGCGGTCAGCACGCCGCGATCGCTAACGGTACCCTCGCCGCCGGTCGCTTCGAGGATGATCGCGCCGGCGCCGTCGCCGAAAAGCACGCAGGTGGTGCGGTCGTTCCAGTCGAGAATGCGCGAAAAAGTTTCGGCGCCGATGACGAGAACGCGCTTTGCCAGCCCGCCGCGGATATAGGCATCCGCGGTCGTCACCGCATAGACGAAACCGGTGCAGACGGCCTGGACGTCGAAGGCGAAGCCGTGGCTCATGCCGAGCCGGTTCTGGATGTTGACTGACGTCGCCGGAAACGTGTTGTCAGGCGTCGAGGTGGCGCAGATGACAAGATCGATATCGGCAGGCGTCAGGCCGCCATTGGCAAGCGCTGCGCGCGCAGCCGCCTCGCCGAGCGACGCCGTCGTTTCGTCATCACCGGCGACATAACGCTGCCGGATGCCGGTACGCTGGACGATCCATTCGTCCGATGTATCGACGATGGCCTCCATGTCACGATTGGTCATTACGCGCTTCGGAAGTGCGGCTCCGAACCCGCGAACCACTGAACGGATCATCTTTGATTGAACCCCATCGCTCATGCCGCTTCCGGGCCCATCGGGGGCAGCCGCTTGGCATGATATTTCTTAAGATCGTTTTCTATTTTCTGATTGAGGCCGTTCTTGGCCATGTCGTAGCCGACTTCGATGGCGGCTGCGATGCCTTCTGCATTCGCCCCGCCATGGCTCTTGATGACAATGCCGTTCAGGCCGAGAAACACGCCGCCATTGACCTTGCTCGGATCGAGCTTCTCGCGAAGCATGTCGAAGGCGCTTTTGGCGAAGAGGTAGCCGATACGGGCGAGCAGCGTGCGCGACATGGCGGCACGCAGATATTCACCGATCTGCTTGGCGGTGCCTTCGGCGGTCTTCAGCGCGATATTGCCGGAAAATCCTTCGGTGACAACGACGTCGACTGTGCCCTTGCCAAGGTCGTTGCCCTCGACGAAGCCGGAATATTCGAGCGAATCGATATTCGCCTCGCGCAACAGCCGGCCGGCCTCCTTGACCTCCTCCTGGCCTTTCATCTCCTCGACGCCGACGTTCAGAAGACCGACCGTCGGACGTTCGACCTCGAAAAGAGCGCGCGCCATGGCGCCGCCCATCAGGGCAAAATCCATCAGCTGCTGGGCATCGGCGCCGATCGTCGCCCCAACATCGAGCACGATGCTCTCACCCTTCAGCGTCGGCCAGATCGCGGCAATCGCCGGACGCTCGATATTGGCCATGGTGCGCAGACAGAACTTCGCCATGGCCATCAGCGCGCCGGTGTTGCCGGCCGAGACCGCGACGTCGGCGTCACCCGTCTTCACCGCCTCGATCGAACGCCACATGGTGGAGATGTAGCGGCCACGGCGCAACGCCTGGCTCGGCTTCTCATCCATAGCGACGGCAAGCTCGCAGTCGTGAAAGAGCGATTTTTCCCTGAGCTTCGGAAACTTGGCGAGAACCGGATCGCACTGTTCCTTGAGACCATAGAGAACGAAGGAAATATCCGGATGCCGATCCAACGCCTTGGCGGCGCCGGGGATGACAACCTGGGGACCAAAGTCGCCACCCATGAGGTCGAGAGATATTCTGATCACGCGTCCCTGATCCTTCTTTTCGCCGAGGGCGAAATTTCGGCCAAAATACCGGTTTTGGCGTCGCTTACAACTGAATTGTGTCAAATGCCAGAGGGGCTTCAGTCCTTTTTCCAGTCCTTGAGAGCCGCGAAAGCGGAGGGCTTTTTGTCGTCTTCGCCGCTGTCTTCGACATGGCCGGCGAATTCGATACCCGGCTTGCGCGGATAGGGATCGATCGCCAGAGCGGCGAATTCGGCAACCACTTCGCCGGCGTCGATCGTATCGCCGACAAAGTTTTCGGGCAGATCGGGACCGTCGGGATCGAGCAGCATCTCGCCGGCGTCGTTGCCGGCCTGACGGGCGAGCTTGGAGCCCTCCGGCACGAAGATCTGCTCGAAGCTCTCGTCGATGGCGGATTCGACCGGCTCCAGCGTCACGACGCAGGACTGGACAATCTTCGCCTGCACGCGGCCCTTGATGCGCACGCCGTCGCGCTTCCAGCGGGCAATCTGCAGATCGGCGCTGAGATCGTCGACGGAGACGACGTTCCAGGTCCGGGCCAACGCCTTCAGTTCGCTGGAATCGGCCTCAACATGGACCTCGACGGGGTTGGCCGAGATGTGGCCGACCTTGACTTGATAGGAGAAGGGAACATCGTCCCGATCATTCTGCATCGTTTCCTCCTTCAGGTGACCGGTGGGCAGGCGACCGGCGGCAGCGTTGCCGAACCGGTGGCGATTACCTCTTCGGCAACGGCGGACAGATGCGATTCTGCGGCCATCATCCACCCGGCGAGACCGGACATATCGGCCGGCGTCGCGGTTTCGGGGTAAATATTGCGCTGAAGGGCAAGAGCGAGGGCTTCGGCATCGCCTGTGTCCATCGCCTTCGAATAGGCTTCGAGCCGGCCGTAGAACATACCGGCGAGCTTCTTCATGCGCTTCGGCACACTGTTGTCGCCGATGCCGAGTTCGCGGATCGAATAGTCGATATCCTGGAAGAAAGCGTCGACGATCTCCTGGGCGATCTCCTGGCCGCTGGTGGCGGAAGCACGGGTGCGGCGAAAAAACAGAATCATGACTATCGACAGCATCTCGAAACGGCCCATGACCGTATCCGGCACATTGAGCCGCTCGTAGAGTTCCGGCATGCGCGCGGCCGCCGCCAACGCCGCATATTGCCTGTCGACGATCGCCTGATTGTTGTTTTTCTTGCGGAAGAGCCCGAGGATCATTGTTTTTTCCGGAAATGCCTCATTCTTCATGCCGGCTGGCGTCTGGCCTTGTTGCATGATTTCGAAAGCTGGTTTACCGAAGCAGGCGCGAATTGCAATGCCGATCATGGCCAGTTTCGGGACGACGCCTTCGATGCGTCAGCGAAGCGAATTCGGGAAATTCGACCCGGAATGGCCACAATGGTTTTGCAGGAGGAAAGCGTGCAAGGCCCAGAATGGCTGCTATCGACACTCACAGGGAGTAGATGTCGTTGAAGAAACGGTATTTCAAGTCTGACATGAAATTCTTCAGCAGTGCGGCCATTGCCCTCATAATTGCCTCCACTACCGCTCTTTCCGGTTGCCAGACCAGCACCGTTCTCAACGGTGGCTACGTCGCCGACCAGCAGTCGCTGAACCTCGTTCCGGAAGGCTCCAGCCGCGAGCAGGTGCTGCTTTCGCTCGGTACCCCGTCGACGACGGCGACCTTCGACGGCGAAGTCTTCTATTACATCTCGCAGCGGCGCACGCGTGCGGTCGCCTTCCAGAAACTGAAGGTCGTCGATCAGAGCGTTCTGGCGATCTATTTCGACAAGGACGGCGTCGTCAGCCGCCGCGCCAACTATGCGCTGCAGGACGGCAAGGTTTTCGACACGATCGGACGCGTCACGCCGACCGGCGGCAAGGAACTCACCTTCCTGCAACAGATGCTTTCCGGCGGCAGCGCCGCGAGTGCTGCCCGCAGCCTGTTCGGCGGTGGCGCCGGCGGCACGCCACAGAATCCAAGCAGCCTGCGCTGATCGGACACGCCTGATACGAAAACCCGCCGGATCGCTCCGGCGGGTTTTTTTAATGGTCGCAGCGTCAGCTTGAAGTGTGCCAAGCCGGCCGTTGTTTATCCGGCGAGAACGGCCAGCAGCAGCAGCGCGACGATGTTGGTGATCTTGATCGCCGGGTTGACGGCGGGGCCGGCGGTGTCCTTGTAGGGATCGCCGACTGTATCGCCGGTGACGGAAGCCTTGTGCGCATCCGAACCCTTCATGTGACGCACGCCGTCCTTGTCGACGAAACCGTCTTCGAAGCTTTTCTTGGCATTGTCCCAGGCGCCACCGCCCGATGTCATCGAGATGGCGACGAAGAGGCCGTTGATGATGACGCCGAGCAGCGATGCGCCGAGGGCGGCAAAGGCGGAGGCCTTGGAACCGGAGATGAGAAGCACGCCGAAATAGACCACGATCGGCGCCAGCACCGGCAGCAGCGACGGCACGATCATCTCGCGGATGGCAGCCTTGGTCAGAATGTCGACCGCCCTGCCATAGTCCGGCTTTTCCGTGCCCTGCATGATGCCGGGCTTTTCCTTGAACTGACGGCGGACTTCCTCGACGATCGCGCCGGCCGCACGGCCGACGGCGGTCATCGCGATGCCGCCGAAGAGGTAGGGAATGAGACCTCCGAAGATCAATCCCGCCACCACGTAAGGGTTGGAAAGATCGAAGGAAATTTCGCCGATGCCGGCGAAATAAGGGAACTTGTCGCCATTCGCCGCAAAATATTTGAGGTCGTAGGAGTAGGCCGCGAAAAGAACCAGGGCGCCGAGACCGGCAGAACCGATGGCATAGCCCTTGGTGACGGCCTTGGTCGTATTGCCGACGGCATCGAGCGCATCGGTGGATTTACGAACCTCCGGCGGCAGATGCGCCATTTCGGCGATACCGCCTGCATTGTCCGTCACCGGTCCGAATGCGTCGAGCGCGACGATCATTCCGGCGATGCCGAGCATGGCCGTGACCGCAATGCCCGTGCCGAACAGGCCGCCGAGCTGGTAGGTGGCGAGAATGCCGCCAACGATGACGATCGCCGGCAGTGCCGTCGATTCCAGTGAAACGGCCAGGCCCTGGATGACGTTGGTGCCGTGACCGGTGACCGAGGCCTGGGCGATCGAGACGACCGGGCGCTTGCCCGTGCCGGTATAATATTCAGTGATCACGACGATCAGCGCGGTGACGACGAGGCCGATGATGCCGCAGAAGAAGAGGTTCGCGCCTGATATGTCGGCGCCTCCGACGGAGCCGATCGACCCCCAGCCGATGGTGAGCGAAGTGGCAGCGCCAAGACCGACGATCGACAGCAGGCCGGTGACGATGAGGCCCTTGTAGAGAGCGCCCATGATCGAGCCGTTTGAGCCGAGCTTGACGAAGAAGGTGCCGATGATCGAGGTGATGATGCAGGCACCGCAGATTGCCAGCGGATAGACCATCGCAGACTGGAGGATCGGCGCCCCGGCAAAGAAGATCGCGGCGAGAACCATGGTGGCGACGACCGAGACCGCATAGGTTTCGAAGAGGTCGGCCGCCATACCGGCGCAGTCGCCGACATTGTCGCCGACATTATCGGCGATCGTTGCCGGGTTGCGCGGATCGTCTTCGGGAATGCCAGCTTCCACCTTGCCGACCAGATCGCCGCCGACATCGGCGCCCTTGGTGAAGATGCCGCCGCCGAGACGGGCGAAGATCGAGATCAGTGACGCGCCGAAGCCGAGCGCCACCAGCGCATCGATGACTTCGCGCGAGCCGCTCTCATGGCCGAGCCCGACGGTCAAGATCGTATAATAGATAGAGACGCCGAGCAGCGCCAGGCCAGCCACCAGCATGCCGGTGATCGCACCCGACTTGAAGGCGATGTCGAGGCCGGCGGAAAGGCTGACGGAAGCCGCCTGAGCGGTGCGCACATTGGCGCGGACGGAGACGTGCATGCCGATGAAACCAGCAGCACCGGAAAGCACGGCGCCAATCAGGAAGCCGATCGCGGCCTCGCCGGAAAGAAGCAGCCAGGCTAAAATGAAAACAACAACGCCGACAATGGCAATGGTTCTGTACTGGCGCGTCAGATAGGCTTGCGCACCTTCGCGGATATAGCCCGCGATCTCCTGCATGCGGCTGTTGCCCTGATCGGCGGCAAGCACCGACCGGGTTGCCCAGGCGGCATAAACCACCGAGAGCAGACCGCATGCGATTACGCATAAAAGAATCGTCATTTCGCTCTTTCCTCCCATAGGCCGGAGCTCACTCCTTCTCCGGCAGATACGCCGCCGAATCGCCTTCCTCTCCACAGAAATGCCACAGCTAAGCGGTGCGGAGATTGCTTGGTCGATCACGTGGCGTCAAGACCGCAACGGGCGAAAACCATTGCGGTACGAAGAAAGACGTAGGGGGATTGTTTGGCGGCTAAAGACTTACTTGTTCGCCTCGCCGCGAACCTGCTTTGCGATGCGGTCGAGCACGGCATTGACGAGCTTCGGCTCGTCGTCGTCGAAGAAGGCCTGGGCGATCTCGACATATTCGGTGACGATGACCGCCACCGGCACGTCCTTGCGGTCGGTGATCTCGAAAACGCCGGCGCGCAGGATGGCGCGCACAGTGCTGTCAAGGCGCGACAAGGCCCAATCATCCTGCAGAGCTGCGGCAATCAGCGGATCGAGGCGGACCTGATCGCGCACGACACCGGAGACGATGGAACGGAACCAGGCTGCATCGGCTTTCAGATAAGTCTCGCCATCGATTTCCTGACCAAGACGGTGCGCCTCGTATTCAGCCACGATCTCCAGAACGCCCGTGCCGCCGACATCCATCTGATACAGTGCCTGAACGGCAGCAAGACGGGCAGCGCCCCGCTGGTTCGCAGTCTTGACCGGCCGTTCCGTCTTGTCGTCGTTCATTCGTTATGCACCCAGTTTCTGCTTCAGCTCGATCATGGTCAGAGCTGCACGAGCGGCAAATCCGCCCTTGTCCTTTTCCGAGCGGCGCACGCGCGTCCAGGCCTGCTCGTCGTTTTCGACGGTCAGGATGCCATTGCCGATGGCAAGGGACTCGCTGACCGCAAGATCCATCAAGGCGCGCGAGGATTCGTTCGACACGATATCGAAGTGATAGGTCTCGCCGCGAATGACCATGCCAAGGGCGACATAGCCGTCGTAATGCGTTCCGCCATTGTCGTCTCCATCAAGCGACATGGCAATCGCCGCCGGAATTTCCAGTGCGCCGGGAACGGTGACGACCTCGAAGGTGGCGCCGGCCTCCGTCAATGCGAAGGTCGCGCCTTCGAGCAGGGCGTCGGCCATGTCGTCGTAGAAGCGGGCCTCGACGATCAAAATATGGGGAGCGGTCTCTCTCGACATGGTTCACCTTCGGTTGGCGGGACATTTACCCGCTCGGCAGCCCGCGGTCAAAACATGCCTTCGTCCGAATGGCAAGCAATTTCGCCCGATGCCGCAATGGGAAAGAGGAAATATCTGCAAGGGGATAGCCGCGCCCTGTATGCACGGCTGGGCAGGCCTCTGAAATCAGCTTTCCCGGACGCCTGGAAAGCGGCAATTCGAAGGCAGTTTTCATGAACAATTCTTAATGGATTTTCAGTGGCTTAACCCATTGAATCGCGAATGGGAGAACGCCAATTCCATGTCGTGACGCAGACGATCCCCTGCAACGACAGCCGACCGTCTAAGCAGATGAAAGGATACAAATCATGCACCGCGTTCTCACCATCACTATCGCTGCAACCCTCTCCTCCCTCGCCTTTGCCGGCGTCAGCCGGGCCGAAAGCCTTGGGATGAACACCCCTCAAGGCATCGAGCAGACGCTCAGGAGCTACCAGGGCAATGACTTCAATGTCCAGGAGGTTTACAACTGGCGCAACTTCGACGACGAGACGAGCGGCCCACACTCCGCACCGCAACGCTCCGGCCAGGCTATCCGCGGCATCCAGGCCTCGATCGACGCCAACAAGTCGCTTGCCCACCGGCTCAACAATGAGGGTGTCAATATTCGCAATGTCGTCAATGCCGAGCAGGCGGCCGATGGGAGCTTCACCTTCTACGTTCGTTGACGGCTCCAGCGCATACCCCGAAAATCGGATCGATTTTTGGGCTATGCGTGGGATTGGAAGCGATAGAGCGTCTTAGCGTATTGCACGCTCGGCGCTCAAAGCATGGGCGGCGGGCTCCTCTCCGCCCATGCCGGGGATTTCCGAGATAAGCATTGAATTTTCCGGCGCGATGATAGTTTCTCCTCCTGCAACAGGAGGACCATCATGACGACGGAAGCAAAAGCGGCGATCAATACCGCCGATCTCAAGCTCGACCACTGGACACAGGGCGAGCTCTATGAGAGCACCGACACCTCTTTCGGCCCGCTTCTCGGCCTGGCCGGTCTGGGCGTCAGCTACAACGAGGTACCGCCCGGCAAATCCGGCTGCCCCTTCCACAACCATCACGTCGAAGACGAGCTTTTCTATGTGATCGCCGGTACCGGCGAATACCGCTTCGGCGATGCGCGCCATGCGATCAAGGCGGGCGACGTGCTCGGCGCGCCGGCCGGCGGACCGGAAACGGCGCACCAGATCATCAACACCGGCACGGCCACACTCGTCTATCTCGGCATTTCGACGATGGCGAAGACCGAGATCGTCGAATATCCCGATTCCGGAAAGTTCCTTGCCAAGACGAATAGAGACGGTACAGAAGCCAGGCGCTTCCGCCACATCGGGCGGCGGGAAGGCGACCTCGACTATTGGGACGGCGAGCCCGGCGCCTGAGGACGTGTTTTTTCACAAGGACCCATCGTGATCGACATTCCGACCCTCGAAACGGCGCGTCTGAAGCTTCGCCCTCACCGCCTCGACGATTTCGACGCGCATGCAGCGCTGTGGGCGGACGAGGATGTCGTGCGCTTCATCACCGGCGCGCCATCGACGCGCGAGCAGAGCTGGAGCCGCATGCTGCGCGTTGCCGGCATGTGGCACCATATGGGCTTCGGCTTTCTCGCGATCGTAGAAAAGGAGAGCGGCCGGTTCATCGGTGAAGCGGGCTTCCTCGAAGCCCGCCGCGAGATGGAACCGTCTATCGAGGGGACGATGGAGGTCGGCTGGGCGCTGATGCCTTCGGCACACGGCCGCGGTTATGCCACCGAGGCGCTGACCGTCCTGATCGGCTGGGCGGAAATGCATTTTCCCGGAAAACCGATGAGCTGCATCATCAGCCCCGAGAACCAGGCCTCGCTGCGGGTCGCAGCCAAGCTCGGCTTCCGCGAGACGGCACGCACGCAGTACAACGGCGAGATCATTCAGTTTTCGCGGTAGGGAATTCCACCAAGCGGGCAACATAGCGCGCGCCATTGCGGGCTTGCTGACATTTGCCGATATCGCCAACTGCAAGCTTAAGCAAAAGGATATCGACGACCTCAGCTTGCAGCACCCGACTTCATCCCCGGATGGGTCCGGACTTCGCACCTGCTACGCGCAAGGAACGCGCTTTAGAGTCGCTGACAAGAGGCAGAAACGCTTGGAATCCTGACGTCCGCCACCTTGACACAACTAAGCATTGACGGGCGAGCCGCGTGGTAATTGCAGCCGGCAGAAACTCCCCATCCATAAGAGGCTGATCACAAATATGACCGTTTTCATTGTTTGCCATAAGGATTTGCCGAGCTACCCTCCTCCCGAGGGCGCGAAAATCATATGGCTCAATTCTAAGCCTCCTTTGGAAAACAAGGGAATGGATGTCATTGCCGGCTATGATTTTTTCAGCGAGCCGGAGGAGATTCACGCGAAATTGTCAGGATCGCTGGGAACGCTAGTCATCGCGAAAGTCGTTTCGGAAGAAACTGTAAAACCTCGCAACATTACCATCTGGCAGTATCGTAAATTTTTAACAAGACTAAACATCGGAACGCCGAATCCCGAATATCCCGGCATGAATATAGCAACTTCAGAAGAAGTAGAAATCACAAGACCAGAGAATCCGGCGTTTTTTTCAGAGAGTTTCTTTCTGCCTCGTCCATTGAATCTCCATAACATATCGTATCACTATGCAGGCTGCCACAATATTGTTGACTTTTTCAGATATACGGCGTTTTCAGTCGAAGCAAATACTTTACCGCAAGCCGAAGCTTTGCATTTTTTTAATTCCAGCACTCTGGTTCCTGGAGGCATTGAGCTCGGCACATATCCGACGGACTGGTGGCTGGATACTTTTGTGCGCCTTGTGGCGCCGTCTCTTGAATTTGCGAAACGATATCAACCGTTTCAAGCCGAAGATCCCGTGCAGAAACGTGCGATCTCATTTTGCCAGGAGCGTCTGGGAAGCTATCTTCTAATCAAGCGGTTGGCCGAGCTCTATGGCAACAACCTGCCTGGGTTCTTGTTCGGAGATATGGCTACCGTATCGAACGATGGTGTCTATAGAACCGGCGTATAAACCGAGGCAATCCCAAACGTAGTATCGCAAGTCTTTGCGATACTGGCAGCAGAAGCGGCTGAGCGAGCAAAGCTGGCTATTGCATAATTCCTTAAATCGGAATCGATTTAAGGACAAAATTATGCAGCGATTCAAAGTGCTACAGCGTCCTTTGCGCGTCTGAAAAGACGCGCGGCGCTGTAGAGAAAACCGACCCCGGATAGGTCGAGCCCCTGCAATCCCTCCAGGCTGACCAGAGAAAGTCCTGGAAACAGTGTGGCGCAAGCTTCACGTCCAATAGTCGGCTCCTAGACCAGCCCGAATGCCGTTTCGTGAATCGCGGAGACGGCGACCATGCACTGAGGATGATGCCTTGACGATCAATCAGCCCGTTTCCGCTCTGCCCGCCGGTCTTCCTGATCTGGCGCTTCTCACCGAGAAAGCTGCCGGCACGGGGTCCGTCATTATCTACCAGCCTTATCTCGGCCCTTCGCAGCGCAGCCAGCTCGACGGGGCTGCCGTACCGCTCGACATCTCATTCAACCCGCAGGCTGCGACCCGCGAATACGAGCTCTTCCGTATCCTGCATGCGCAGCACGAGGCGATCGGCCTCGGCGAGGACGTGTTCTGGGGACTGCTGTCCAGCAAATTCGAGATGAAGTCCGTCACGAGCTTCCCATCCTTCGTTGCCGAGGCGGAAAAGGCCAGGGCGGAAGGTGCGGACGCCTATCTCTACAATCCGCTGATCGGCCACGCCGCGATCTACAGCAACGTCTGGGAGCATTCGCTGCTTGGCGGCCGTCCAGGCATGGAGCCGATCTTCCTGCATATCCAGCAGCTCGGCTATCCGATCGCGCCGCCGCAAGACAAAACCGCCTTCATGTTCTGCAACTATTTCTGCGGCAACAGGAAGTTCTGGTCCGGATATTTCGCCTTTTGCGAAGGCATTCTGGAATCGCTGGAAAATGAAGCGCGCCGCGGCACGCCAGCGGGCATTGCCTATGCCGGTTCGGCGCAGTATTCACGCGACGCCAACGCGACGATGCGCCCCTTCGTGATCGAGCGTCTGCTCGGGCTCTATGTCCAGCAGGCTGCCGCCTCCGGATTGAAGATCGCCGCCTTCGTGCCGGCGCCTGCCGATTTCGAGTGGAAGTTCGGTGTCCGTCTCGGCCGGATGCTGCATGGTCTCTTCACCGCCAAGGAAGCTTTTCTTCAGAGCCCCGACGAGGCCCACTTGGCCTCTTGGCAGGAGGGCCGCCAACCACTGATCAAGCAGCCGCACCTTATCTGGTTCGCCGATGATCCGCCGGCCTGGATGCCGCGCGGCCAGTTCACGGGTGGCCGCGAACTGATGCATGCCTATGCTCCGCAGGCTTCCGGCGCCTCCCCGGCGCCGCAGCAGGCTGTGCGTACCGAGACACCCGCCGCCCAAAAGATCGAGCAGTCGCTTCGCAACGCATTGCAGCCCTTTGCCGGCGGATGGCAGGCCCACAAGGATCGCCATTGCATCTGGATCGTGACGCCTGCCAATTACAGTCACAGCCACGCCTTCGACGAGGTTGCGCTCGGTCTGCAGGGTGCCTTCCATGAGCTGGGCGGTTCTGCACCGATCGTCAGAGACATGAACGAGTTCGCGGACCGTGCGCCGATCATTTATGGCGGCAACCTGCTTCCGGCCGAAATCGTCGATCATCTGCCGAAGGACAGTGTCATCATCAATCTCGAGCAGGTGTCCGAAGAAAGCATCTGGATCAATTCGCGCTATATGTCGATCCTGCGGGCGATGCCGGTGCTCGACTACAGCCCGCGCAACCGCGAAAACCTTGCCGCCAAGGGTATCGATCACGCCGGTGTGCTCGAAATCGGTTACAACAGTTGCCTGAGCCAGATCCAGCATGCCGTCGTCAAGGATATAGACGTGCTCTTCTATGGCTCGATGAACGAGCGCCGCCACCACATCCTGAAGACGCTTGAAGAGGGTGGGCTCAAGGTCGTGCATCTCTTCAACATCTATGGTGCGGAACGTGATGCGGCGATTGCCCGCGCCAAGATCGTCATAAACATCCATCACTATGCGAGCGGCGTCTTCGAGATCGTCCGCATTTCCTATCTGCTTGCCAATCGCGTTTGCGTGCTAACGGAAGGCGACATCCGCGATCCGGACCTCCAGCCTTTCATCGGCGGCTTGGCAATCGAGCCCTACGACGACATGATCGAGCGCTGCTACAAGCTGATCGCAGATGCCGACGAGCGCGATGCCATTGCCGCGAAGGGCCTTGCGGCCATGCAGAGCCGCTCGCAGGCGGACATGCTGATGAGCGTCATGAGGGCGGGCGCTTGATGAAGGCGCAGAAAGGGTAAGTCATGCGTATTGAGACGACGGCCATCGAGGGCATCGTTGCGATCACGCCGCCACGCTTCGGCGATCACCGCGGCTACTTCTCCGAGGTATTCAAGGATGCCTGGTTCCGGGAAAATGTGGCCGACGTCACGTTCATCCAGGACAATGAATCGCTTTCGGCGCAGGCCGGCACCGTCCGGGGGCTGCATTTCCAGATACGACCCTTCGCACAGGGCAAGCTGGTGCGCTGCCTTGCCGGCCGGATCATGGATGTCGTCGTCGATATCCGCTGGGGATCACCGAGCTTCGGCAAATGGCTCTCTCAGGATCTCTCGCCGGAAAACGGCATGCAGGTCTGGGTACCGGCCGGTTTCGCACACGGATTCGCAACGCTCGAGCCGAACAGCATCATCAGCTACAAGGTAACCGCACCTTACAGCCCGCAGCATGATCGTGGCATCGCGTGGAACGATCCGGCGATCGGCATCCGCTGGCCCTTCGATGAGAGAGACATGGTATCGTCCGACAAGGACAAGACGCTGCCGCGGCTCGCCGATCTGCCAAGCCATTTTACCTATTCAGCACAGCATCCCAAGGATTGATCCACGATGCGCATACTGGTCACGGGCGGAGCGGGCTTCATCGGATCGGCATTGGTGCGCCATCTCGTCAGCGATATCGGCGCCGAGGTGCTGAATGTCGACGCGCTGACCTATGCCGGCAATCTGGCATCGCTGAAATCCGTCGAATCGGCGCCGAACTATCAATTCCTGCAGGCCGACATCTGCGACCGCGCCAGGATGCAGGAAGCATTCGCGTCCTTCCGCCCTGATATCGTCATGCATCTCGCAGCAGAGAGCCATGTCGACCGCTCGATCTCGGGCGCGGACGATTTCATCCAGACCAACATCGTCGGCACATTCAGCCTGCTGGATGCCGCACGGCACTATTGGGATGGGCTTGACGCTCGCCGCAAAAGCGCCTTCCGCTTTCTGCATGTCTCGACGGACGAGGTCTACGGCTCACTCGGCGACGAGGGCCTCTTCGAGGAGACGACGCCTTACGATCCGTCCTCGCCCTATTCCGCCTCCAAGGCCGCGAGCGACCATCTGGCGATCGCCTGGCACCGCACCTACGGTCTGCCCGTCGTCGTCTCCAATTGCTCCAACAACTACGGCCCGTTCCATTTCCCGGAAAAGCTCATTCCACTGATGATCCTGAACGCGCTGGAGGGCAAGCCGCTTCCGGTTTACGGCAATGGCGCAAATGTCCGCGACTGGCTCTATGTCGAAGACCACGCCCGCGCGCTCTTCACGATCGCCTCCCGGGGCCGGCTCGGCGAGAAATACAACGTCGGCGGCCGCAACGAGCGCAGGAACATCGATGTCGTTCATCGTATCTGCGCTATTCTCGACGGCGTCTACGAAGACAAGGGACCGCATGCGCGTCTGATCACCAATGTCACGGACCGCCCCGGACACGACGCACGCTATGCGATCGATGCCTCCAAACTCGAAAGCGAACTCGGCTGGAAGGCGCAAGAGACCTTCGAAACCGGCATCGAGAAGACCGTGCACTGGTACTTGGAAAACGAATGGTGGTGGAGGCCGCTGCGCGAAAACGTCTACTCCGGCGAACGCCTCGGCGTTTTCAAGGGACGATAAGCGATGCATATTGCCGTCACCGGCAAACAGGGCCAGGTCGTTCAGTCGCTGCTCAGACGGGGTGCCGAAACGGGCGTCGAAATCAGCGCGGTCGGGCGCCCGGAAATGGACCTTGCGGATCCTGCAAGCATCGCAGCCGCCTTCTCGGCTCTGCGCCCGGATGTGATCGTCTCGGCGGCTGCCTATACGGCGGTCGACAAGGCCGAGAGCGAACCCGAGCTTGCTTTTTCCGTCAACGCGGCAGGCGCCGGGGCGGTTGCCGAGGCTGCCGTGCGGATCGGGGCTCCGATCATCCACATTTCGACCGACTACGTCTTCAGCGGCGACAAGGCCTCCGCGTATTCCGAAGAGGATGCGACCGCGCCGATCTCCGTCTACGGGCGTTCGAAGCTCGCGGGCGAGAAGGCCGTCGCGGCGGCGAACCCGAACCACGTCATCTTGCGCACCGCCTGGGTCTATTCGCCCTTTGGCGCCAACTTCCTGAAAACGATGCTGCGGCTTTCCGAGACGCGCGATCATCTTCGCGTTGTCGCCGATCAGACAGGATGCCCGACCTCGGCACTCGACATCGCCGACGCGATTCTTGCGATCGCATCCCGTATCGTAGCGGACCCTGCGCCATCGCTGCGCGGCACCTTTCACCTGACTGGCAGCGGCGAGGCAAGCTGGGCGGACTTCGCCGAAGAGATATTCACGGAGCTTTCTAAATCCGGCGGCAGAAACGTCGGCGTCGAGCGCATCCCGACGGCGGACTATCCGACACCGGCGAAGCGTCCCGCCAATTCACGTCTCAACGGCGACAAGCTCGCCGGAACATATGGAATCCGGCTGCCGGAGTGGAAGCAGTCGATGAAGATTGTCATGCAGGACCTTTTGAATAAAGGTCTTTAGGGAGATGGGCATGAAGGGGATTATTCTCGCCGGCGGCACGGGCACGCGTCTGCATCCGATCACGCAGGCCGTCTCGAAACAGTTGATGCCGGTCTACGACAAGCCGATGATCTACTATCCGCTGACGACGCTGATGCTCGCCGGCATCAGGGATTTTCTGATCATCACCACGCCTCACGACGTCGAAGCCTTCAAGCGCCTTCTCGGCGACGGCTCGCAATGGGGAATTTCGCTGACCTATGCCGTACAGCCGAGCCCGGACGGCCTCGCCCAGGCCTTCATCATCGGCGCCGACTTCCTGCACGGCGAAAGCTCGGCACTCGTTCTCGGCGACAACATCTTCTACGGGCACGGACTGCCGGAAATCATGAAATCCGGCACGAGTCGTGAGGAAGGCGCGACGGTGTTCGCCTATCACGTCACCGATCCGGAACGCTATGGCGTTGTCGGCTTTGACAAAAAGATGAATGCGCTGTCGATCGAGGAGAAGCCGAAGAAGCCGAAATCGAACTGGGCGGTGACCGGCCTCTATTTCTACGACCAGCAGGTGGTCGATATCGCCGCCAACCTGAAGCCATCACCGCGCGGTGAATTGGAAATCACCGATGTCAACCGCACCTATCTCGAGCGCGGCCAGCTTTTCGTGGAGCTGATGGGCCGCGGCTATGCCTGGCTCGACACTGGCACACCGGACAGCCTGCTCGATGCCGCAGGTTTTGTCAGCACGCTGGAGAAACGCCAGGGCTTCAAGATCGCCTGCCCCGAAGAAGTCGCCTGGCGCATGGGTTACATCTCGCAGAACGACCTCGCCAAGCTCGCGGAGAAGCTCGGCAAGAGCGCCTACGGCCAGTATCTGACGAAGCTGTCCCCGGATTGGTGAGCTATCGGGCCGTCGCCGCATCGCAGACGTGCAGTTGGATGCGTCGACGAGCGCCTGATGATGTTCCGCGCCAGCATGCCTGTCGTGGTGTCACCCTGGAAACCGTTACAGGTTTTTGATTCAGGTGCTCGGAAATTCGGCCAGCCGGGCGGCATACCGCGCCATAGTGTCGACTTCGAAATTGACGAAATCGCCGGCCTTGCGATCGCCCCAGGTGGTGACCTCGAGCGTGTGGCGGATGAGCAGCACGTCGAAATCCGTGCCGTCGACCGCATTGACCGTTAGCGAGGTGCCGTCGAGTGCGATCGAACCCTTGGGGGCGACGAATTTCGCCAGATGTTCGGGCGCGCGCAAGCGGTAGCGCGTGGCATCGCCTTCTGCTGTCACCGATAGGATTTCCGCCTTGCCGTCGACATGGCCGGAAACGATGTGGCCGCCGAGTTCATCACCGATCTTCAGCGACCGTTCGAGATTGATGCGGCTGCCTTCCTGCCAGGCGCCGATCGTCGTCAGCCGCAGCGCCTCCTCCCAGGCCTCGACCTCGAACCAGCGACCGTTGCTGCCTTCCTGCGGCAGGCCGGTGACGGTGAGGCAGATGCCGGAGTGAGAGATGGATGCGCCCATATCTATGGTTGCCGGGTCGTAACTCGTCGCAACGCGGAGCTTGATGCCCTCCTTCAGCGGCGAAACGGATTCGATCGTACCGATATCGGTGACTATTCCGGTGAACATCAAAGCCCTCTTTCGTATTCGTCCAGGCGATCTTCGCCGAACATCAGCGTGCCCGCATGGGAAAAACCCGATGGTATGTCGGTTGCATCAAGCGGGGATTCAATACCGCCCTCGCCGATCACAACAGGCGCCTGATAAAGCTGGATGCGGTCGACGAGGCCAGCCTCGAGGAAAAGCCGCGCCGTCTTTGCACCGCCCTCGACCAGGAGCGAGGAAATACCGCGCGTCGCCAGTGCCGGCAACAGGACTTCCGGATGATAGGGATTGCAGTAGAGCACCTCGACGCCGGCGGCTTCGAGGGCTGCGCGGCGGGAGTCCATGTCAGCGGGTGAGGCACCCCCCTCTGCCCTGCCGGGCATCTCCCCCACAAGGGGGGAGATCGGATCGGGGTTAGCCCCTTGCCCTACGTCTTGCCTCAAGGCGAAACCATCACCATCGGAAACTGGGGAATTCGGATCGCGCCTCTTGCCGATCTCCCCCCCTGTGGGGGAGATGCCCGGCAGGGTAGAGGGGGGTAATCCCTCCGCATTCGATGACAACGGCCATACTTCCTCGCTCGCCACCACGATGACCGGCACTTCCCGCGCCGTCTCGACGAGCTTGCTGGTCAGCGGCAATGCGAGAGACGGATCGAGCACGATGCGGATCGGCGATTGCGATTCAAGACCTGGCGTCCGTACCGTCAGCAGCGGATCATCCGTAATCGCGGTGCCGATGCCGACCAGGATCGCATCGGTTTCGGCGCGCAGCGCCTGCACCTGGGCGCGGGCCTCCGCGCCTGTTATCGCCACCTGCCCTGCTCCCTCGCGGCCGATCATGCCATCGGCGGAAACGGCAAGCTTGAGAGTCACATAGGGCCGGTTCTTCGTCTGGCGGGTGAGGTAGGCGGCAATCGAGTGCCGGCCCTCCGCCTCCAGCACGCCGGTAGCCACCTCTATGCCGGCTTCGCGCAGCATGGCGATACCGCGGCCCGAGACCCGCGGATCCGGATCGGTGACGCTGATGACGACGCGGGCGACGCCATAGGCGATCAGTGCTTCGGCGCAGGGCGGCGTCTTGCCGTGATGCGAGCAGGGTTCGAGTGTCACATAGGCGGTGGCGCCACGGGCGAGCGCGCCGGCTTCGGCGAGCGCCTGCGTCTCGGCATGCGGGCGGCCACTGAGCGCCGTTACCGCACGGCCGACGATGACGCCATCCCTGACGATCAGGCAGCCGACGGAGGGGTTGGTGGCGGTGCGGCCGAGATGCCAGCGCGACAGGCGGATCGCCGCCGCCATGAAACGTTCGTCATGCAGCGTGATGCTCATGGCTCACCTGTCCAGCGGGTCGCGAGCGATCTTGGCGTTGATTTCGGAAATGACCTTCTCGAAATCCTCGGCAAGCGAGAAATCCCGATAGACCGAGGCGTAGCGCACGAAGCCGACATCATCGAGGCTCTTCATGGCTTCCAGCACCTGCAGGCCGATCTGTTCGGAGGAGATTTCTGTCTCGCCGGAGCTTTCAAGACGCCGGACGATGCCCGAGACGGCGCGTTCGATGCGGTCGCGCTCGACCGGGCGCTTGCGCAGCGCCACTTCGAAGGAGCGCACCAGCTTGTCGCGGTCGAAGGGCACCTTGCGGCCGGTCTTCTTGATGACCATCAGCTCGCGCAGCTGCACACGCTCAAACGTGGTGAAGCGGCCGCCGCAATCCGGGCAGATGCGCCGCCGGCGGATGGACGTGTTGTCCTCCGCCGGGCGCGAATCCTTGACCTGGGTATCTTCCGAACCGCAATAGGGGCAGCGCATCCCTACTCCTTATCCCATGTAGCCGTACATGGGGAAGCGGTCGGTGAGGCTGACCACCTTGCCGCGCACGGCGGCTTCGACGGCGGCGTTGCCTTCATCGGAATTGGCGACCTTCAGGCCGTCGAGAACCTCGACGATCAGATTGCCGATCTCGCGGAATTCCGCTTCCTTGAAGCCGCGGGTCGTGCCGGCCGGAGCGCCGAGGCGCACACCCGAGGTAACGAAGGGCTTTTCCGGATCGAAGGGGATGCCGTTCTTGTTGCAGGTGACATAGGCGCGGCCGAGGGCTGCCTCGGCGCGCTTGCCGGTGGCATTCTTCTTGCGCAGGTCGACCAGCATCAGGTGGTTGTCGGTACCGCCGGAGACGACGTCGAGGCCGCCCGATATCAGCGTTTCGGCAAGCGCCTTGGCGTTCTTGACCACCTGGGCGGCATAATCCTTGAATTCCGGCTGCAGCGCCTCGCCGAAGGCCACAGCCTTGGCGGCGATGATGTGCATCAGCGGGCCGCCCTGCAGACCGGGGAAGACAGCCGAATTGAACTTCTTCGCCAGATCCTCGTCATTGGTGAGGATGACGCCGCCGCGCGGGCCGCGCAACGACTTGTGGGTCGTCGTCGTCGCGACATGGCAATGCGGGAACGGCGACGGATGAACGCCACCGGCGACAAGGCCGGCGATGTGGGCCATGTCGACCATCAGATAGGCGCCGACGCTGTCGGCGATCTCGCGGAAGCGCTTCCAGTCCCAGATACGAGAATAGGCAGTGCCGCCGGCGATGATGAGCTTCGGCTTGGTTTCCTCGGCCTTGCGGGCGACTTCATCCATGTCGAGCAGGTTGTCGCCTTCGCGCACGCCGTAGGAGACGACGTTGAACCACTTGCCGGACATGTTGACCGGCGAACCATGCGTGAGGTGGCCGCCGGAGTTCAGGTCGAGCCCCATGAAGGTATCGCCGGGCTGCAGCAGCGCCAGGAACACGGCCTGGTTCATCTGCGAACCGGAATTCGGCTGGACGTTGGCGAAATTGACGCCGAACAGCTTCTTGGCGCGCTCGATCGCCAGTTCCTCGGCGATATCGACGAACTGGCAGCCGCCGTAATAACGCTTGCCGGGATAACCCTCGGCATATTTGTTGGTCATGATGGAGCCCTGGGCTTCCAGCACGGCGCGGGAGACGATGTTCTCAGAAGCGATCAGTTCGATCTCGTGCCGTTGGCGACCGAGTTCCTTTCCGATCGCGCCGAAAATGTCCGGATCGACGTCCGCAAGCGAGCGATTGAAGAAGGATTCGGTGGAAGCATTGGTCATGGGCGGGCTCCTCAACTGGAATGCGCTGAGGTATTAGCCTTCCGCCGTGGCGAGAGCAATACGAAGAACGACATTTGCTGAGCAAAGCGCGCGCTCACGCTCTTTTGCGGTCGCTCCGTGCCGATCTTTGGCGGCCATCTCAAGAACCGCTTCTCCGACATAAAAAAACCGCGCCCGAAAAAGCGCGGTTTTCAAATTGCGATGCAGAGGTCGCCGCTTACTGGACCGGCTGTTCCATGCCAGCTGTGGTGTCGAGCGCCAGCTCCGCATTGCCGTCCATCTGATAGATGTCGTCGCGGAACTGGACGATGCCGTCGGGCATGCCCCAGGCAGAGATATAGACGAAATAGACCGGAACTTCCGCGGCGAGTTTGATCGGTGTGTTGACGCCGGTTGCGATCACTTGCTCCATCTGCTGGCGGTTCCAGCCGGGCGTTTCGCGCAGCAGCCAGTTCGTCAGGTCGCGCACGTTCTGAACGCGGACGCAGCCCGACGACTCGAAGCGCATCAGCTTGTTGAACAGGCCCTGCTGCGGCGTGTCGTGCATGTACTCGCCGTTCTTGTTGTAGAAGTTGATCTTCGTCGACGCCATGGCGTTGGTCTTGCCGGGGTCCTGACGGAACATCAGGTTGGGCGCCTCGCCGTTCCAGTCGATGGTCTCGGGGGCGACTTCATTGCCCTTGCCGTCGAGCAGACGGATGGCATTCTTTTCGAGATAGGTCGGATCCTTGCGCATCAGCGGCATGATGTCCTTCTCGACGATCGAGCGTGGTGCCGTCCAGTAAGGATTGAGGATGACCTCGTAGATCTTCGAATTGACGAGATGCGTCGGGCGGCTGAGACGGCCGACAACCGCTGTGTGGCGCGTCGCGACGCTGCCGTCTTCAACAGCCTCCACATAGGCGGCCGGGATGTTGACCATCAGGTGACGGCGGCCCAAGTCTTCAGGGAAGGTCTGCAGACGGACGACATTGGTGTTCAGCTGCTGCAGGCGGACATCGGCGGGGATGTTCATCGCCTTCAGCGTGAATTCGCCGAGAACGCCATCGGCTGGCAGGCCGTGGCGCGCCTGGAAGCGCTTGACGGCGCCGTCGACATAGGAATCGAAGGCGTTGGACAGGCCGGCCTCGCGCGGCAGATCGCCGGTGATCGCGAGACGCTGGCGCAGCGCCTGGACGGCGGGAGAGCTTACGCCGAGCTGCAGACGCTGATCACCGGGATTGACCTCAGGCCAGCCGCCGGCTGCGGCGATCTGCTGATACTGCATGATCGCCTGCTGGGCGCTTGCGACCGATTGGGGCCCGAGGATCGGCGTGTTGGAAACCATGGCGGTCGCCGTGCGCGACGCCGCCTTGGCGTCAAATTGGTCGTCCCAGTTTCCGCGGCGCGGCGCATTGATCAGCGTATCGAGCGCCGATTGCGCGAATGCCGGCGCGGCAATCGCGCTGGCGCCAACCGTTGCCGCGGACGCAAGGAAAGCGCGGCGCGAGAGAGCTTCAATTCCGTTTTTCTTCGACATAGTCCCAACCACTGACTGCGGCGATAAAGAGATGCCGCGGCTCTTTGCGATATCACTGCGCTTTAACGCAGATCCCAGTCCATTCGTTGTCCCGGCGCATCAAAAAATTCCGCTTGCCCCATCACAAGATTGCGATGTGACAGCCTGAGCATTCCTGATCGGTCCATTGAAAGCGCCGGTTGTTAAGCCTTCCGCTGCCACACCAATATGGCCAATTCGTGTTGCCAGGCCCGAAGACGGACTTGCCGACTGCCGGAAACAGGACGCAACGAACCATATGACGGGGTAAAGCGTGCCGGTTAATAACGGCTAAAAAACGGCTTGAAAACACGCGAGAACGCTTGGCCCGCCCTGCGTTGCAAAGATGCCACGCGAGAGCAAACGGCAAATCGGACGTGCAGGGACACGTCCGATTTTCTGCAACCCTGGAAGCAATGGGGATGATGAACGAGCGGGACGCGCCCCCTCTGGCCGTTGCTCCTCACGACCGCTCAATCACAATCCCCACTCTTGCGGGGATCTATTTTTCAATGGAGGCGGTCGCCTTTGGCCCATGGAGCCAATCGACCACCTGCGTCCCACCGAAATAGCTAGCTCCGCCGATCGCCACAAGGATGCAGAAAAGAACGGCGATGGGAAACCTGCCAACAGCGGAGGCTTTCAGTTTGCCATATTCGATTGTCAGGAGGTCTTTGTCGTTCATCGGCGCACTTCTCCATAAAAAAAGAAAAGCCGCCTGCTACTGCTACGCATAGACCACAAACTTTTGATGCCGTAAAGGGCTGAGCGCCAGCCGACCTGTTAACGTTTAACGTTTGTTCACGTTTTCCCGACGTTTTGGATGGCCTGTATTTGATACAACCAGTTGAATCCGGATGTATTTCAGGCCGAATTGGGAAGATAGCGCCTTTATGACGTTTACCCGTCATTCGCCTCCCTTTTCTGATGGGATCGAGGGCTATTCGACCTTTTCCCTAGCGGCGACAATCTCAGCCGTTGCCGCGTAATGACAGCGTAGCTACCTTTCAGAGTGTGGCTCCATTTCCAACACCCTGAGACCACTTCGTGGATTTGCATTCAATTTCGTCTAAAGTGATTTTTAGTACATCAACGCTGTACCGGCGTGGCTCGTCATCCCTGTGCTTTCACTTATTTTGCGCCCATGCTTTCCGACTAAATCGCAGGTCGACAGCGCACAGGCGCCGCCGACTCTTCAAGCTGAATCAGGTTGTGGATTTCGGCAACTAAAAGTTATACCCAGTGTCTGGCGCAGGATATACTTAGGTTTAGTGCGGCTCGATTGGAAAACCACCATGGATGTGAAGTATCAGATATTCGTCAGCTCAACCTTTGAAGACCTTCAGGATGAGCGGCGGGCGGTTATCGCTGCAATCCTTGCTATGGGGCACATTCCCGTAGGGATGGAAGCTTTCAATGCCAGCGATGAAGACCAATGGACGAATATCAAGCGCCGCATTGACAAGGCCGATTACTACGTCGTCATAGTGGCCGAACGGTATGGGGCCGAGAAAGACGGCAAAAGTTACACCCAGATGGAATACGAATATGCGGTGGGGCAAGGAGTCCCCGTTGCGGCGTTCCTGCTGAAGGGAGAAGCACGTCGCTCATGGCCGAACCATAAGGTTGAGCATTCAAAGGCTGAGAAGGTCGAGACATTCAGAAAGCTTTGTCAAACGAAGATGGTGAGCTTCTGGACATCGGCCGGGGACCTATCGGGCGCCGTTGTGTTGTCGCTAACCGAACTCATCCAGCTTAAGCCGCGCGTGGGTTGGGTCCGGTCAGATTCCGTTCCAAGCTCGAATGTCTTGAATGAGCTGGCTACCCTGTCAGAAGAAAAGAGGCAGCTTCAGGCTCAAATCGATAAACTGAACGCCTCTACTGAACTGACGATTCCAGTCGATGTAAAATATCGCATTAGCCAGATGCAAATGACGGCAGTTGGCTCGTTCATAGATGGCTTTGACGTCGAGGACGATATTCCAGACTTGCTGGAGGTATTCCTGAACCTCAACAACCTTCTCTCGCGCGGCGCAGAAAGCTGGGAGATCCAACAGCGACTGGCCGAGCATTACCCGCAGATGCAAGACGGTTATACCGCGGTCGAAGGTCTGTCAGCAGAGTTAGCCGCCCACAAACTGCTAGAGGTCTCCCGACATGCATCGAAGAACGGGCACACAAAGGTTTATACGCTGACGGACTACGGAAAAGATTTTGCCATGTACGCGGTACACTCGGCGGTCAACGACCACATCTCAAGCAATCCAGAGCCTAGAACGGGAAACGATCGGCAATAAAAAACCCGCCGAAGCGGGTTTCTATACGGCTGTTGGCCGATGCAGAGAGGGGACGAAACTGCTCGTCCAACTAGTGCCGATTGAGAATGCTGTCATCAAAGCAAGGCCGATAACATGTTTTAGTCGGGTCACAAGTCCAGTAGTTTTTGCTGATCCGTTAGTCTCGTAGTTTATTTTGTTAGTTTTCATATCTTTGTCTCCAATAAGTTTAGTGGCACACCCGAGTAGGCATGTCATTATGAGAAAAGACACTAGGAACGCGCAGGGAGTCGCACCCATTACTGCCAATGAAGCTGGAAGCCACGATCTACTATCGTGACCAAGAAGTTTCAAGCCGAAAGCTCCCGTTTCTCTTTAGTCTTTCAAGGCGTAGTATATATGCCACAGTGGATTGGTGCGCGTCTCCTTCCCTCCCAAGCAGGTATCCCGCTTGATTTGCTGGCTCAGGTCAGGCCCGAGGTATTCGGCGCACATCCCCAGCTGCGACGCGTAGTGGTAGTTTTCCAGCCTGGCTAATGCGCCCCCCATCCAGACGTTCAGAGCCAGCGACAGCACCAACAAGACAGTTCGCATAATCTTTCTCCCCCAGCGTCCTGCCACCATGGCCGATTCTTGAGGCTTCCGCAGCCTATGCGCCGCTATACCCCGACGCGCCCTTCTGCACCCTCAAGTATACTTTGACGGATTCCCCCAACCGTGATTCAGCCGCATCCAGCAGGAGCAACATCATGGCGGCCTTTAAACCAAACCATCTTCAGGAGGATATCGAGGAACAGTTTGAGATTCCGCCGCGTATGACGGCGAACCGCGCCAAGGACTTCAAACGTCCTTGCGAAAAATGTGAATTGGCAGAATGCCGCTGCATCGGCTGGAAAGCCTTTGACGTGGTTATTTGAAAGCGAGGTGATCCTTCATCTCCTCTTGCGGGGCTGACGTAAACCGTCCCGTTCTTCCAGGATGCCTGAAAACCTTTCACTACCACGCCGACCAAGGGCCATTACGGCAATGGGTCGACAGGCTCTCATGCGCCGGGCCGCATGTAAAAATGCCCGACCAATCCCGTCCCGCATCCTCCCGGCGATCGGCGGTTCGCTGGCCCTGCACGCGAATGTGCGGGGCCTTTTTTATGGAGCATCATCATGTTTATTGAACTCTAAATATGTCCAATGAGGCCCATCCCCCGCTTTTCGACGCTTACATCGATCGGCAAGGCAATCTCTACGGCATGTCGCCCGTGCCAAGGGTCAGCTGGAAGATATGATGCAAGTCGTGCTAGAGAACGGGCCGCGATGGCTGATCACCGACCAAAAAGGCGCGATTGCGTTTGTGATGAAAATGGACTCAGTCGACGAGTGCCACCTCTATCAGGAGATTGCCACCGCCTCCGGACCCATATGCCCGTGCTACTGTATGACCTGAACTAAGCCCCAGCGATGGGGCTTTTTCGTTCACGGACCTTATTCAACACGCCTAGCCGAATAGATCTCTACCCGATATTCCATATCATCAAGTTGCTTTGCTACGTCGTTGGCCGCTTTGAGGTTAGCCTCGCTGTAAGCCACCGTGTAAAGGATGCTGCCTTCATCCTCTTCCGCTGCTGCATAGGAATCGAAATACGTCCGCATAATCCGTTGTCCATCTTCATAGAGCTGGCGACTGGATTGGAGTTTCGCGATAACCATTATCCCGATTTCGTCCTGCGCGATGCGAAGTGCAGGTCGACGATGAGGTTCAAACCGTCTTGCGGCTTTGAAAGCCGGACGCATCAGAGCTTCAGCTACAGAAATAGGATTATCTGCTCGTTCTAGCAACGCTAGACGGGCATTGAAGCTCGCCATCTGGTCCTGCAGAACCTTCTCACCCGGTGTTGCACTCTCTTCAAACTTCACCATACCGCGTGTGCGCGTGACAGGGTTGTCAACCTTGAAGTCGTCCGCGAACGTCGCCTCCAAAGACTCCTTCAGAGCAACTTTTGCCGCTTCGAGCGCCTGCGGTGTCGCCACTGAGAATGTGATGTGGCGGAAAAGCTTTATGTCAAAAGGTATCGGGTCGCCGACACGGCACATATGGATAATGGCCTTGTTGACAACGTGGCGGACACCAATCTCGTAGAATACGTTAGGGTTCAGGGTCGTGATGTCCGCGATGACCAATTCGGCATCAAGCAACTGTTCGATGATCTGAATGTCAATCAGTCCAGGCGCCGGCATCTTGTCTGCACGGATGATCTTGTAGTCCGAATAGTGTGCCGCAAAGACGGGCCTGATTATACCTTCGAGCAACCAGTCGGCGTGAATGCGTTCCGGACTACCGTTCTCCCCAATAGGACTTACGACGAAACAAACCGGCTGCTTAACTTTCGGCGGTGCCATTGCATTTCTCCCAGCGACACCAACCAACTAGCGGTTTTGGAATTGCCTTTCAACTTGCAGAAGAAGTTATCCGCACCCGGCGCTTCGCGCCCCACCCGCTCCACCCTTACGGGGGCGCAAGCAGGCAGAGACGGTTTCGCTTGCGCCGAGATGTTCGCGCTCCCGGTCAACCATGGACGCGATGATATAAGTCGCTATCGCGTTGATTATACCATCCCGCAGCGCCGGGTACATGTCGTCGAGTGTCCTCGCGAGAAGAGTAGCAGGTGTTACGTCGCCCAGAACGCTTATGATTCCCGAGATCGCTGCTAACCCAACAGCAGCCACACCAAGGCTTGCCGCCTTGACACCCTTCACCAAAGAAATTTCGGTTCTGATCAGATCGGCAATGACTTCTTTCATATGTCCAAGCTCGCAGCGGGAGCTGGAGCGTGGCTGGCACACATAGCAGAAAGCGCATCGCGGAGGGAAAGCCGCTATGCGCTCAAGGTGCCGATTGGAGGTCGGATTTACTGGCGCGCAAGTGGCGCGCAAACGAGCGCCACCTTGTGCCATCTAGTGCCCCTTTACGCATCTACGCGCCAGTTAGAGCATTCTAATATCGATATTGAAACAACCAAGTAACGCCTTAGAGACGGTAAAGGATTTGGTCGTTCCAGAAGCGATCCAGGCGCTGGAGCAGCTTGTTCATCTGGGTGAACTCGTCGGTGCCGATGCCGCCGACCTTGTCGATCGAGGCGATGTGGCGTTCGTAGAGCTTGGCCACCGTTTCGGCGATGTCCTGGCCGGTTTCGGTCAGGCTGATGCGGACCGAGCGGCGGTCGATGCGCGAGCGCTGGTGGTTGATGAAGCCGAGATCGACCAGCTTCTTGACGTTGTAGGAGACGTTGGAGCCGAGATAGTAGCCACGCGAGCGCAGCTCGCCGGCGGTCAGCTCGGAATTGCCGATGTTGAAAAGGAGCAGCGCCTGGATGGCGTTGACGTCGCTGCGACCCTGGCGGTCGAATTCGTCCTTGATGACGTCGAGAAGACGACGGTGCAGACGTTCAACGAGATGAAGGGATTCCATGTAAAGATCACGGATGTCGTGGTCCTGCTGGTCACGGAAGGTCGATACCGCCTGCGGCTTGATTTTCGTGTTCATATTGACTGCCTCACTGTTTGTTTAGCGGTGTGTTTTCTTCCCGCCTTGAGTGAGACCCTATCGAATACATATAAAATTCGACTTAAACCGCAGGCTTAACGGAGCCTTACCGGTAACTCCACGTTGTCTCAGGGTAAATCAACACTTACCTGGCGGCGATGCCGGCGCTTTTCCAGCCAGAGCAGCAGGCGGAAAATCAAGTAGACCACCGCGACGATGACATGCAGCAGGATGATCAGCTGGTTGGGGCCGAAAATATCCGGCAGCAGGCCATACATGAGGATTTGTCCGCCGGCGGCCAGCACCCAGATGACCGGCCCCCAGGAGACGGTGAGCCAGAGGCCGAGGGAGGCGACGGGGAAGAGCACGGCAAGGCTGGTGCTCGCCACCTTCCATGGCAGGCTCAAAAGATCGAAGCGGCCGGCGCCGACCAGCGAATAGCCGACGAGCATCGCCCAATATTGCAGGCCGAACCAGAAGCAGGATAAGGCAACCAGCCTCAGGAAGAGAATGAAGAGGATATCCGCCAGTGTGCGTTTCGGTATCGTCGGGGATTCGGTTTCCATAGCGCAGACATCGGTTTGGGGTTGCATCTTCATAAAGAACGCCGCGTGTCTGACAAGACGCGCTGGAGAACGCTTTATCACTTTGAGTTTGCGCATACCCCCGAAAAATCGATTCCGATTATCGGCATCATGCGCCAGAGGTTCTTCCGCCGCGGCCAATCGTCCGGTTTGGATTTTCCAGGCGCCATGATAATGAGCGCTCCGATAAATGGAATGGGCCAGGGACAGATATCATGCAGGATAGGACTCATCTCGTCGACGACATCACCGGCCATCGCCGCATGCGGCGCAACCGCAAGGCGGATTGGACGCGCCGGCTGGTGCAGGAGAACCGGCTGACCGTCGACGACCTGATCTGGCCGATCTTCATCGTGCCGGGTTCCGGCATCGTCGATCCGATCGCTGCCATGCCCGGCGTCAACCGGATGAGCATCGACAAGGCCGTCGAAGCCGCGCGGGAAGCGGCCGGCCTCGGCATTCCGGCGCTTGCCACCTTTCCGAATATAGAGATGGAGCTGCGCGACGAGACCGGCTCGAACAGCCTCGAAGCCAATAACCTGATCAATCAGGCGACGGCGGCGATCAAGAAGGCGGTGCCAAATATCGGCATCATCACCGACGTCGCGCTCGATCCCTTCACCAGCCACGGCCATGACGGCATTCTCAGAGGCGGCGAGATCGTCAACGACGAAACGGTCGACCAGGTGGCGCGCGCCGCCGTGATGCAGGCGGATGCCGGCGCCGACATCATCGCGCCGTCGGAGATGATGGACGGACGCATCGGCGCGATCCGCATGGCGCTCGATGCGGCCGGCCACCAGAGCGTCGGCATCATGAGCTATGCGACGAAATTTGCCTCTGCCTTCTACGGTCCCTATCGCGAGGCGATCTCGACGGGCGGGCTGCTGAAAGGCGACAAGAAGACCTATTATATCGACCCCGCCAACGGCACTGAGGCAATCCGCGACGCGGCCCTCGACGTCGAGGAAGGCGCCGACATGCTGATGGTCAAGCCCGGCCTGCCCTATCTCGACATCTGCTGGCGGATGAAGGAAGCCTTTGGCCTGCCGACCTTCGCCTACCAGGTGTCCGGCGAATATACGCAGATCAAGGCGGCGGCGATGAACGGCTGGATCGACGGCGAGCGGGCGATGCTCGAAACGCTGCTGTCGTTCAAGCGGGCGGGATGCGACGGTGTCCTCACCTATTTCGCGGTCGAAGTGGCGAAAATTCTTGCAAAGCGGTGACTGCATAATTCCTTAAATCGGAATCGATTTAAGGATTAAATTATGCAGCGATTCAAAGTGCTACAGCGTCCTTTGCGCATCTCAAAAGACGCGCGGCGCTGTAGTGCATGATGCCGAAAAGTGTCCGCGGTTTTCGGACGACATCATGCTCCATTTCTTTGATTTAGATGCGGATGGTTCCGGCCTAAAACCATCCGCATTTGGGGCAGATTATTGCATTTTGCCCTGCCGATACCATATCAGCGGCATCGTTTTTCCGCAGGAGATTGAGATGAGCTACAACCCCAATCCGCTTTATGCCGCACCGGAGGACTGGCGCGCCTATAGCGGCGTGTTGAGCCGCCGGGTCTTCGCCTTCATCCTCGACTACGTCATCGTGGCGCTGCTCTGCATTCCCGCGGCGATCGTGCTGTTCTTCCTGTCGATCGTCACGCTGGGGCTCGGCTTCTTTCTCTACCCTGCCCTCTTCGTCATCGTCGCCGGCATTTACTTTGGCCTGACGGTGGGCGGGCCGAGCCAGGCCTCGCTCGGTATGCGGGCCATGGGGATCGCAATCGTGCGCGTCGACGGACGGCCGATGGATTTCATGACAGCGATCGTGCATCTGGCTCTGTTCTGGATCCTCAACTCGGTGCTGACGCCGCTCATTCTGCTTGCCGGCCTGTTCATCGAACGCAGCCGTCTCGTTCACGACCTGCTTGTGGGCACGGCGACGGTGCGCACGGCCTGAGACCCTAACTGCGAACCCGGGCGGAGACCAAATAAAGTCTCCGCCTTCCCTTTGCCGGCACGCCCCAGCGCTCCATATCTAAAATTAGAAGACTGATATGAAGGGCGAAACGCGCCCCGCTGTTGACGTTTTTTATTCTTAGGTCATGCTGTCAGGAAACGGCACGGTCTCGACAAGGAAATTTCCGCGACAAATGAATACGCAGACGACGCCATCACCGCAGTTTTATCTGACGGCTCCGGCTGCGTGTCCGTACCTGCCGCATGAGATGGAGCGCAAGGTATTCACCCATCTGGTCGGCCCGCGCGCCGCCGAGATGAACGACATCCTGACGCAGGGCGGTTTCCGCCGCTCGCAGAACATCGCCTATCGCCCGGCCTGTGAATCCTGTCGCGCCTGCGTTTCCGTGAGAATTCTCGCCCAGGAATTCGAGCCGACGAAATCGATGAAGCGGGTGCTTGGCGCCAATTCCGACGTCATCGCCACCGAATTCGCAGCCCAGCCTTCCAGCGAGCAATATTCGCTCTTCCGACGCTATCTCGATTTTCGCCACCAGCAGGGCGGCATGTCCGACATGACCGTGCTCGACTATGCAATCATGGTGGAAGATACGCATGTGAATACAAGAATCATCGAATATCGCCTGCGTGAGGAAGGCTCAGGACTGGAGCAGCGCCCGAAAGGCGAACTGCTTGGCGCTGCGCTGACCGACACGATGAGCGATGGGCTGTCGATGGTTTATTCCTATTTCAATCCGGCGCTTGAGCGGCGTTCGCTCGGCACCTTCATGATTCTCGATCATGTCAGGCGCACCAAAGCGTTGGGACTGCCGCATGTCTACCTCGGCTACTGGGTTCAAGGGTCGCGGAAAATGGACTACAAGACGCGCTTCCAGCCGCAGGAGCATCTGACCCCGCGCGGGTGGGAACGCTTCGATCCCTCGTCCATGCCCGAGAGCACCCACGACTGAATGTTCCCCAACGCTCTTTCCGATCATCGGAAGGGCCTGCTGCTGACGGCGATCGGCGGGCTGGCGCTATCCGTGGATATCCCGCTCATGCGGCTCGCCCACGGCGAGCTCTGGTCGATTCTTGCCGCAAGAAGCATCGCCACCCTTGGCGTGACGCTCCTGGTCGCCACAGTGCTCAGGATCGCCAACGGCCGATGGCCACTGCTGGTGCCGGGCTGGCCGGGCGTCGTCACCGGTCTGCTCTACGGACTGACGACGGTGATCTTCCTTCTCGCCGTTTTTAACACGTCTACGGCCAATGTTGTTTTCATCGTCGCCTTCAATCCGATGTTCGCCGCGCTTCTTTCCTGGATTTTCCTCAAGGAGCGGCCGGCGCTGGCAACGCTGATCGCCATGGCCGCGATGATCTTCGGCGTCGGCCTGATCGTGCGGGACGGGCTTTCAGGCGGCCATCTCTTCGGCGATATCATGGCGCTGCTTACCGCCTTCATCATTGCCGTCGCCATCACCATCAGCCGCGCATCCCGCCGGGAGATGGGCTTCGTCTCGCTGCTTTCGACGGTGCTGCCGGCAGCGGTCGGCCTGATCTCGGTCATGCCGGCAGGCGGTTTTTCGATCGAGCATCCGGCCTGGATCCTCTTTAACGGCGCGGTGATGATGCCGCTTGCCTTCTGGTGTCTGGCGACCGGGCCGCGTTACCTCTCGGCGCCGGAGGTCGGCATGTTCTACCTGCTCGAAACCGTGCTTGCGCCGATCTGGGTCTGGCTGATCTTTGCGGAAACGCCGGCGCCGATGACGCTGGTCGGCGGCGGCATCCTGGTGACGGCGATCGCAGCGCATTCCGTCTGGATGGTGCGGAGGAAAAGCATCAGGCAAATGGCAGGATAGGGCGTTGTCGCCTGCACGGCCTCATGTTATAACTTCGTTATTACAGAGGACAAAATGATGAACGTCACAATCCGCAAGATCGGAAATTCCGAGGGTGTTATCATCCCCAAAGAGGTGCTGCAGCGGTTGGGCCTGAGCAGCGGCGACAGCCTCGAACTGCGAGAGATCGAGGGTAATATTCAGCTCGTACCAGAATCGGCCGATCTTGCCGAGCAAATGCGGGCAGCCCGCATCGGCATGGAAAAATATCGGGTGGCGCTCCGCGAACTCGCGAAATGATACGGCTTAAATGGCTAAGCCGCCAGGCGATTGAAAATATGCATGATGAGCAGATCGCCGAGCATGGCGGTCTGTCTGGCCTGCGGGATGCCAATGCATTGGAAACCAGTTTGGCACGCCCGCTCGACAAGGCTGCATACGGCGAAACCGATATCTTCATATTCGCTGCAGCCTATCTCTACGCCATTGCTAGAAACCACCCATTCGTGGATGGAAACAAACGTACCGGTTATCTCGCGGCGTTTACGTTTCTCTACATCAACCGCTACGTCATCAATGCCGATAACGCGCAGGTCATTGCATTTGTGCTCGACGTAGCCGCCGGCGAGATCGACGAAGAAGGTGCAACCCGCTTCCTGCGGGATTTCAGCATACCCCTCAGCCCGTAGCCTTGAACTGCTGCTGCTCTAATTCCCTGCCAAGACCTTCGACCACATGCGCCCAGCCTTGCCGGGTCTTTTCCTCGTGTTCGGCCCATTCGGCGCACATTTCATGGGTCAGCGTCAAACGGCTGCCGCCGCCAAGAGGCTCAATGTTGATCTCGACGCGGTCGCAATTGTGATCGTGCTCCTCGACGGAGAAGCTGAAGACCATGCGCTGCGGACGCTTCAATTCCAGGTAAACGCCCTGATGAAAGGCGTCGCCGGTCGGGCGGCGGTCGACGACGAAGAAACGGCCGCCGACACGCGGATCGATATCGGCACGGATGACATGACCGTCATCGGTCGCAAACAGGAAGCGGCGGGCGATTTCGGGGTTGAGCCAGGCGTCGTAGACGACGGCGGGCGGCACTTTGTAGGTGTGGCTGACATGCAATTTGATGGTGCTGGCGGGCATCGATTTTCCTCCGTTAAGGGCGCGCGCACTTTCCCCAAGCGCACGGGCCTCGGCCATTCCGTCCGCCTTCGGAGCTGGCCTGTTCGTATTTTTGGTAACAGGAGTGAGATAGAGGAATTGTCGCGCCCGCCAAGAGTCGGGCGCGGAATTTTTAGGCCTCAGCCGGCGAATTTGCCGCTGCGCGGGAAGCCCTTCGGCACGGTGCGGCCGGCGGTGGCGCGATCGGCCAGCCATTCGGCGAGCTCGTCCTTGTTCTTCGTGAACGTGCGGCCGGCGCTATCTTCCCAGACGAGGCCGTCTGATATCGCGAAGCAGCGGACGTCGGAAATGCCACCATCCTTGTAACGCTGCAAGCGTACGCCCTTGCCGCGCGACATTTCCGGCACCTGCGCCAGCGGGAAGACCAGCAACTTGCGGTTTTCGCCGACGACGGCGACATGGTCGCCGCTGACGGGCACGAGCAGCTGCGTTTCCTCGGGCAGCCCGACATTCATGATCTGCTTGCCCTTGCGGGTATTGGCAACCAGCTCGGCCTCCGGAACGACGAAGCCGTTGCCGGCGGTCGAGACGATCAGCTGCTTGCGCGAGGGATCATGGACGAAAGCGGTCAGCACCGCCTGGTCGTTGTCCATATCGACGATGATGCGCAGCGGCTCGCCGTGACCGCGACCGCCCGGCAGCTTGTCGCCGCCGAGCGTGAAGGCCTTGCCGCCTGTCGTGACGATCAGGATCTTGTCCGTGGTCTGCGCCGGGAAAGCGATCTTCAAGCCGTCGCCTTCCTTGAAGGTCAGCGTCGCCGTGTCGGCGATATGGCCCTTCAATGCGCGGATCCAGCCCTTTTCGGAAATGACGACGGTGATCGGTTCCTTCTCGATCATCGCCTGCTGGATTGCTTCCTCGTCGGTCTCGGGCGCGTCGGCAAACTGAGTGCGGCGGCGGCCGACCTCGGTCGCCTTGGCGAATTTCTTCTTCACTTCGCCGATTTCCCAGGCGACCGTCTGCCACTGCTTGTCGTCGGAGGAAAGCAACGCCTCGATCTCGCCCTTTTCCTTGGTGAGTTCAGCGAATTCCTTACGGATCTCGAACTCTTCCAGCTTGCGCAGGGCGCGCAACCGCATATTGAGGATCGCCTCGACCTGATTGTCGGTGAGATCCCAGCGCGCCATCATCACCGGTTTCGGCTCGTCCTCCTCGCGGATGATGCGGATGACCTCGTCGATGTTGAGGTAGGCGACCAGCAGGCCGCTGAGGATTTCGAGACGCCTATCGATCGCCGCCAGACGGAAGCGCGAGCGGCGCTGCAGAACTTCGCGGCGGTGGTCCAGCCACTCCTTCAACACTTCGTTCAGCGCCATGACCCGCGGGATGCGGCCCATGGAGAGCACGTTCATGTTGAGCGGGAAACGACTTTCGAGCTCCGTTAGCTTGAACATCGATTCCATCAGGATCGTCGGATCGACGCTGCGGGTCTTCGGCACCAGCACGACACGAATGTCTTCGGCCGATTCGTCGCGGATATCTTCCAGCAGCGGCAGCTTGCGGGCGATCAGCAGCTCGGCAATCTTCTCGATCAGCCGCGATTTCTGCACCTGGAAGGGAATTTCGGTGATGACGATCTGGTAACCGCCGCGGCCAAGATCTTCCGTCTGCCATTTCGCCCGCACGCGGAAACCGCCGCGGCCGGTGCGGTAGCTCTCGATAATGCTTTCGCGGTTGTCGATGATGATGCCGCCGGTGGGGAAGTCCGGGCCGGGAATGAATTCGACCAGCTTTTCGACGGTCGCATCTGGATGTTTGATCAGATGCAGGGCGGCGTCGCAAAGCTCGTGGGCATTATGCGACGGGATCGAGGTCGCCATGCCGACGGCGATGCCGGAGGAGCCGTTGGCGAGCAGGTTCGGGAAGGCGCCGGGAAGGACGACCGGCTCGGAATTCGATTCGTCGTAAGTGTCGCGGAAATCGACGGCATCCTGATCGATGCCTTCGAGCAGCAGTTCGGAGACCGCCGTCATCTTCGATTCGGTGTAACGCATGGCGGCGGGGCTATCGCCGTCGATATTGCCGAAATTGCCCTGGCCGTTGACCAGCGTGTAGCGCTGCGAGAAATCCTGGGCGAGACGGGCAAGCGCGTCGTAAATCGACTGGTCGCCGTGCGGATGGTAGTTACCCATCACCTCGCCGACGATCTTGGCGCATTTCCTGAAGGCCGAGTTCGGCCTCAGCCCCATCTCGTTCATCGCATAGACGATGCGGCGATGGACAGGCTTCAGCCCGTCGCGCACGTCCGGCAGGGCGCGGTGCATGATGGTCGACAACGCATAGGCAAGGTAACGCTGCTCAAGCGCCGCCTTGAGGTCGACCGGCTGGATGTGATCGTCGTCTCCGCCTGAAGGCGGCAAAATCTCTTGTCCCATAGGTTCTGACTAGAGCCTTTCCTGATCAGATTGCAGCATTCTGCCGGAGCAGATTTTCGTCAGGGCAGAGGCGATTGGCGAAGGGCATACCTCTTGGTACGTCCGAGCCGATCGCCTCTGTCCTGGCGGAAAGATGCCCGGCCCTTCGGGTTGGCTGAAACGGGCCGGTTGATCGACCGGCCGGCTTGGCCGTAGAGCTGGGCTACGACACGCGCCGGCCGGTCGACCATCCGACTCCGTTTGAGCCAACAGAATGCTTCAATCTGACCAGGAAAGGCTCTAACTCAGAAGAGGCCCGCGGGCAAGGAATCGGGGCCATTGCAGCTGTGGATGAAGTCTTGGGAGTGACATCAAAGGATGAGACAAACGCGCCGCCGCAATTTGGACTTCGTTTGCCGTTCCTCTCAAACAAAAATTTAGAGGTCGGCAAATATAAAGCAGGCCCAATCCGTAGTAGCGTCACTGCAGATTTCAAACCGCCACCACGCCACCAGAGGAATCACCCCATGAACTTTTACCGGACAACGCGGCTGATGCTGTCGAGCGCAGCCTTTCTCTCGCTCGCCGGCTCGGCTTTCGCTCTCGACGGCGCCGATCTGCTGAAGAAGCTCAATGCCGCCTATGCCGCACAAGGCGGAACGATTTCGGCTGACAGCGTCGATATCGACGGCACGACTGCGACGCTGAAGAATGTCAGCGTCAAATCGGCCGGCGGCGAAAGCCTGGCCGTCGGCGAAGTCACCCTTTCCGGCGTCGAAGAAGACGAGGATGGCGGCTATTACATCGAAGAGGCCGCCTTCCCTGATATCAACACCACGAAAGACGGCGTCACGGTCACGGCGCAGGAGCTGACGCTCGGCGGCATCTCGATCCCGGCAACGCCGGGCGGCGACACGCTCGATACCATGATGCTCTACGAAACTGCCCATACCGGCCCGCTGAAGGTGGTCAAGGATGGGGCGGAATTGTTCTCGGTGCTTGAAAGCGACGTCAACCTGACGCTGCGCGAAGACGAATCCGGCTTCGATTTCGACGGCGCCTTCAAAAGCATGAAGGCCGATCTCAGCAAGTCTGAGGATCCGCAGAGCAAGGACGCGATCGAGAAGCTGGCCCTGCAGCACATCCAGGGCGACATCACCATGAAGGGCGCCTGGGAACTGGCTCCCGGCACGATCGATATTTCGGAATTCGCCTTTGACTTCACCAACATCGGCAAGCTGAACCTTGGCTTCAAGATCTCGGGCTACACGATGCCCTTCGTGAAGTCGCTGCAGGATGCGATGAAGCAATCCGAAGCCAACCCGAACAAGGAAGAATCGCAGCAGGCGCTCGGTCTTGCCATGCTTGGCCTGATGCAGCAGCTGTCCTTCGAGGCCGCGCAGGTGCGCTTCGAAGATGCCTCGATCACCAAGCGCGCGCTCGATTATGCCGGTTCGCAGCAGAACATGTCGGGCAAGCAGATGGCGGATTCGCTGAAGGCGATGACGCCGATCATGCTGGCGCAGCTCAATATCCCGGAACTGCAAAACGCCGTTTCGGCTGCCGTCAACACCTTCCTCGACGATCCGAAAAGCCTGACCGTCAAGGCCGCTCCTGAAAAGCCGGTTCCGTTCCCGACGATCGTGGGTGCTGCCATGGGCGCTCCGAACACCCTGCCGCAAGTGCTTGGCGTCAAGGTTACCGCCAACGACTGATTGCTTCGATCTCGCGACGAAAAGGCCCGGCAGTTCGGTACTGCCGGGCCTTTTCGTTTTCAGGCGCGGTGGCGGCCGACCTCGGCGATGGCGAGGACTGCGATATCAAGCAATTCCTCCAGCGATGCGCCGTCCCTCGCCTGCACCGACATGCCCTGGATGATGGCGCCGAGGAACCGTGCCAGCGCGCGGGGGTTCGTCTCTGGCTTCATGTCGCCCTCGCGGATGCCACGCTCGATCCTCGCCGTGAAAGCGTCCAGCGACCGACGGCGCATCGCTGCGACATGGTCGGCGATCACGGCGTTCTCGCTGGCGCAGTTCAGCACGGCCGTCGAGATCATGCAGCCTTTCGGATGCTCCGGTGCCGAGAAAATTGCAGCCGAGCCCCGCAATATGCGCTCGAAGGCGGAGACGGTGTCGATCGGCTCGCCGAGCGCGGAAAACGTATTGGAGCCCAGCCCTCGGTATTGCTCCAGCGCGGCGCGGTAAAGATCGGCCTTCGAGTTGAAGGCGGCATAGAGGCTTTGCGGCGTGATGCCCATGGCGGCGGTGAGATCGGCGATCGAGGCGCCCTCAAATCCATGCGCCCAGAAGGTCTCGCGCGCCGCCGACAGCACGGTCTCGCGGTCGAAGGCCGGCGGACGGCCGCGGCGGCGGGCGGTAGAATTTTCCACGTCTCGTCTATTTTTCACAATGATCACTCTAGAAATTCGAAACGACCTTCTATATTCAGGAACGGTCATTGTGATTATAGAAGGTTTAATCTGATGAGTCTTCCCCTTGAAATGGCAGACGCCGACAGGAATTCATCGCTGACAGCAGCGGTCGATGCGGCCATCACAAGCGCGCTCGACGACAAACGGCTTGTGGGAACGGTGGTGTTCGTCGCCCGCGACGGAGAGATCGTCCATCGCCGTGCCGCCGGTCTTGCCGACCGCGAGAACGGTCTGGCAATGCACGAGAACACTATCTTCCGGCTTGCCTCCATCACCAAGCCGATCGTCACCATCACCGCGATGCGGCTCGTCGAGCAGGGAAGAATCGGGCTCGACGACCCGGTGACGAGATGGCTGCCGGACTTCCGGCCGAGGCTGCCTGACGGCGGCGAAGCAACCATTCGCATCCGCCACCTGCTGACCCATACGTCCGGCCTCAGCTACAGCTTCTTCGAAGAGGACGATGCCTATGCCCGCGCCGGCGTTTCCGACGGCCTCGCTGAACCCGGACTGCCGCTGGCCGAGAACCTGCGGCGGATCGCCAGCGCACCGCTGCGCTTCGCGCCGGGCAGCGACTGGCAATATTCCGTCGCCATGGATGTTCTGGGCGGCGTCATCGAGGTGGAAACCGGCGTGCCGCTGGGCGAGGCCATCGCTGATCTGGTAACGAACCCACTCGGACTTGCCGATACCGCGTTTTCGGTTCGCGACCGCAGCCGGCTGGCAGCGGCCTATATGGACGCTTCACCGGAACCGGCGCTGATGGGCGAGACTGCGGTGGTGATGTCGCTGATGGGTCCGATCCGCTTCGTGCCGAACCGCATCTTCGACCCCGCCTCCTATCATTCCGGCGGCGCCGGCATGGCGGGAACGGCGGGTGATATCCTGGCCATACTCGAAACCATCCGTAGGGGTGGCGCACCACTGCTCTCGACCGAAAGCGTAAGGATGATGATGACTGACCAGGCGGCCGGCCACCGCCAGCAGCACGAGCCCGGCTCCGGCTTTGGCTTCGGCTGGTCAGTCATCACCAATCCGGCCGAGGCAGGCGTCCCCTTCCCCAAGGGCACGCTGAAGTGGGGCGGCGTCTACGGCCATAGCTGGTTCATCGACCCGGTCAACGGGTTGACCGTCGTTGCAATGACCAACACGACGCTGGAGGGCATGTGGGGCAAGTTCACAGTCGATCTTCGCGAGTCGATCTACTCGGCATTGTGAGCGACCGGACCAACAGAAAAGCCCGGCGATTTGCCGGGCTTTTGCATTTGGGATCAGACGATCTCAGTCTTTCTTGACCGGCGGGATCGGCCGGATCGAGAGTTCGCGCAGCTGCGTCGGCGCTGCCGGGCTCGGCGCACCCATCAGCAGGTCCTGGGCCTGCTGGTTCATCGGGAACAGCGAGATTTCGCGCAGGTTCTTCGCGCCGACGAGCAGCATGACGATACGGTCGATGCCGAAGGCGGCGCCACCATGCGGGGGCGCGCCGTACTGGAAGGCGCGGTAGAGGCCGCCGAAACGGTCTTCGACATCCTGCTGGCTGAGGCCGACCTTCTCGAAGGCGGCGACCATGGTTTCCGGCGACTGGTTGCGGATCGAGCCCGAGGCGATTTCGAAGCCGTTGCAAACGGCGTCATACTGGAACGCCTTGATGGTCAGCGGATCCTGGTTCTGAAGCGCATCGAGGCCGCCCTGCGGCATCGAGAACGGGTTGTGGGCGAAATCGACCTTCTTTTCTTCCTCGCTCCATTCGAAGAACGGGAAGTCGACGATCCAGCAGAGTTCGAAACGGTCGCGATCGACAAGGTTCAGCTCTTCGCCGGCCTTGGTGCGGGCTTCACCGGCAAACTTGTAGAACTTCGCCGGATCGCCGGCAACGAAGAAGCAGGCGTCACCGTCATCGAGGCCGAGCTGGGTACGGATCGCGTCGGTGCGCTCCTCGCCGATGTTCTTTGCAAGCGGGCCGGCGCCCTCGAGCTTGTCACCTTCCTTGCGCCAGAAGATGTAGCCGAGGCCAGGCTGACCGGTCGACTGCGCCCAGGCATTCATGCGATCGCAGAACGCTCTTGAACCGCCGGTCTTGGCCGGAATAGCCCAGATCTCGACCTTCGGGTTGGAGGCGATCATGCCCGCGAAAACCTTGAAGCCCGAGCCGGCAAAATGCTCGGTCACGGCCTGCATGACGATCGGGTTGCGCAGATCGGGCTTGTCGGAGCCATATTTGCGGATCGCCTCATCATAGGGGATGCGCGGCCATTCCTTGGTGACCGGCTTGCCTTCGGCGAATTCCTCGAAGATCGAGGTCATCAGCGGGCCCATCGTGTTCCAGACGTCTTCCTGGGTGACGAAGCTCATTTCGAGGTCGAGCTGGTAGAATTCGCCCGGCAGGCGGTCGGCGCGCGGGTCTTCGTCGCGGAAGCACGGCGCGATCTGGAAATAGCGGTCAAAACCCGCCACCATCAGCAGCTGCTTGTACTGCTGTGGCGCCTGCGGCAGCGCGTAGAAGGTGCCGGGATGGATGCGCGACGGCACGAGGAAGTCGCGCGCGCCTTCCGGCGAGGAGGCCGTCAGGATCGGCGTCGTATATTCGGTGAAGCCGACATTGCCCATTTCGCGGCGCATGGCCGAGATGACCTGGGTGCGCTTGACGATGTTCCGGTGCAGCGTTTCGCGGCGAAGATCGAGGAAACGATACTTCAGGCGGACGTCTTCGGGATAGTCCGGTTCGCCGAAGACCGGCAGCGGCAATTCCTTGGCGGCGGAGAGGACTTCGATCTCCTGTGCGTAGAGCTCGATCTCGCCAGTCGCCATGGTCTTGTTGACGGTATCTTCGGTGCGCGCCTTGACGAGGCCGTCGATGCGGATGACCCATTCACCGCGCACGGTTTCCGCCATCTTGAAGGCCGGGCTATCGGGATCGGCAACGACCTGGGTGATGCCGTAGTGGTCGCGAAGATCGATGAACAGCACGCCGCCATGATCTCTGACACGATGGACCCAGCCGGAGATACGGACGGTCGAGCCGACATCCGACTTGCGGAGGGCGGCGCATGTGTGGCTGCGATAGCGATGCATGATCTCAAATCCTGGCATGTGGCTTAAGACGGCAGCAAGGGTTCCAAGACCCTCAAGCGCCGACAAGAAAATCGGGCGGAAAAGCGCATGGACGCTCCGATTTGTCAAGGCTTGGCGCGCGCGGCCGAGCGTTTGACACGCGTTTGTGGCGAGGCTGCGACCGGTATGCTGCGGCAGTTTGGCTACGCTTCCTGTATTGATGAAGATGCTGGTCAACTTTAAAAGGATCGGCATTTCTCACCGTGGAGCATCCGCATGCCTCTCCTTAACCGACGCAACCTCTTGAAGGCATCCGCTGTGGCGGGTGCCTATGGCGTCGGCATCGGCATTGCCGGTAAATTCGGATTTGCCGCGGCGGCTCCCGAACCGCAGCTGCTGACGGCGGTGAAGACCGAAGCCATGCTGACCGAGGCGGGACCGACCAAGGATATCATGAGCTGGGGCCATGACGGCATGCCGCCGATTCTCAGGATGAGGAAGGGGCGACCCTATGCGGCGCGGCTGAAAAACGGTCTCGACGAGCCGACGACGATCCACTGGCACGGGCTTCGCATCGACAACCGCATGGACGGCGTGCCGTTCATGACGCAGCCCTACGTCTATACCGGCGACAGCTTCGACTATTCCTTCACGCCGCCCGATGCCGGCACATTCTGGTATCATCCGCATTGCAACACGCTGACGCAGATGGGGCACGGCATGACCGGCGTCATCGTCGTCGAAGATCCGGCCGATCCGGAATTCGATGCGGAGGTGGTGCTGAACCTGCGCGACTGGCGGCTCGGCGGCAACGGACAATTCATTGCCCCTTTCCGGCCGCGCGACGCTGCCAAGACCGGCACCTACGGCACGGTGCGGACCGCCAACTGGCATCAGGAGCCGCGATATGACGCGCCGGCCGGCGGGCTAGTTCGGCTACGCATTGCGGTCACCGACGTGACGCGGATCTTCTCGCTGAAGATGGAAGGCGCCGAGGCCACCGTGATTGCGATCGACGGCAATCCGGTGCCGAAGCGTTTTTCCCTCGACCTCCTGCAGATCGGACCGGGTCAACGGCTCGATCTTGCCGTGCGAATGCCAGATGATGAAGGCGCGGTCGCGACGCTCGAGGATATCCGCGGCACGGCGCCGAAGACGATCGCCAGCCTGCGCGCGGTCGGGTCATCGTTGAAGCGCGCCATCGGCGATCTCGGACCGCTTGTCGACAATCCCGTCCAGAAGGCCGATCTTTCCGTCGCCGAGCAGATACCCCTAGTGCTGAGCGCAACTGCCGAGAATGCCGCCGTCGAAAGCATCTGCGGCACGCTCGGTTACAGTTTCTGGGCCATCAACAAGGTGCCGTGGCCAGGCGACACGCCCGATCCGACGGCGCCGCTTGCGGAATTGAAGCTCGGCAAGAGCTATGTCTTCAATCTGGAGAATACCACGCCGCATACGCATCCGATCCATCTGCACGGGATGAGCTTCACGGTGATCTCCTCCTCGACGCGGGAGGTGATGCCGCTGGTCTCCGACACCTATCTCATTCAGCCGGACGAGAAGGTGCAGCTTGCCTTCGTCGCCGATAATCCCGGTGACTGGCTGCTGCATTGCCATATCATCGAGCACCAGAAGACGGGCATGACGAGTTATCTCAGGGTCAGCTGAGGATTCCTGCACTTTCACCGCGATTGCCGCCATGCATCGCGCCGTGCCTCAGTTTGGACGTGATTCTTAGCCAGCAATGCTCGAAGCGTATGCTGTTGTATTGACATATCGAACCGAAAGGAGAAGGAAGGTTTAACCGACCTTTTCCTTGCGAATGAATTGATATGATCGAAACCACCGCCGATTTGGCGGCCGCCTGCAAAGAGCTGGCCAAGTCCGACTTCATCACCATCGACACCGAATTCCTGCGCGAAACGACCTTCTGGCCGGAGCTCTGCCTGATCCAGATGGCAAGCCCGACGACGGAGGTTCTCGTCGATCCGCTAGCCAAGGGCATCGATCTCGCCCCCTTCTTCGAGCTGATGGCCGATACGAAGGTGCTGAAGGTCTTTCATGCGGCGCGCCAGGACATCGAAATCATCTTCAATCGCGGCAATCTCATTCCGCATCCGATCTTCGACACGCAGGTCGCCGCAATGGTCTGCGGCTTCGGCGACAGCGTCTCCTATGACCAGTTGGTCAGCCGCATCAAGAACGTCCATATCGACAAGTCGTCGCGCTTCACCGACTGGAGCCGCCGGCCGCTCTCGGACAAACAGCTGGATTATGCGCTGGCCGACGTCACCCACCTGCGCGACGTCTACCTGTCGCTGAAGGCGGAACTCGAACGCGAAGGCCGCACCTCCTGGCTCTCCGAGGAAATGGACGTTCTCGAGTCGCGCGAAACCTACGACATGCATCCAGACGATGCGTGGCAGCGGCTGAAGATGCGCCTGCGCAAGCCGCAGGAGCTGGCGATCCTGAAATATGTCGCCGCCTGGCGCGAACGCGAGGCACGCGCCCGCAACGTGCCGCGTTCGCGGGTGCTGAAGGATGATGCGATCTACGAGATCGCCCAGCAGCAGCCCAAGGATACCGAGGCGCTCGGCCGTCTGCGCACCATTCCGAAGGGTTGGGAGCGCTCAACTTCCGGCGCCGCGGTTATCGAGGCCGTCAACACCGCTCTTGCTCTTCCGAAGGCCGATATGCCGCATGTGCCACGCCAGGCGCAGGCGCCCGAAGGGGCCGCTGCTGCCGTTGAATTGTTGAAGGTTCTGCTGAAGCTGATTTCGGAAAAACACGGCGTGGCGCCGAAGGTGATCGCCAATAGCGAAGATCTCGACAGGATCGCCGCCGAGGGCGAGAAGGCCGAAGTCGCTGCCCTGCACGGCTGGCGGCGCGATCTTTTCGGCGAGCCGGCACTGCAACTGATTCAGGGCGCGATCGCTCTGCGCTTCGTCGACCGGAAGGTCGAAACTGTCAGCCTCTGAGATCCCTATTCGAATTCGCTTGACGGTTTTTTCCGGCCTGAAACAATGACGGGAAGAAACATCACGGCGCAGAGGCGGCATGCGGGAAATATCTCCGACACAGAATTGGATCCTGATCACGATCGTCCTTGCGGCCAGCGGCGTCATCTATGATCTGATGTTCTACTCCAATCAGACGCCGATCATCGGGGCGATCTTCGCGCTCTTCATCGGCATGCCGATTCTCGCTTTCGAGCGCAAGGTGCTGTTTCGAGCACTCTACAGGCGCATCCAGAAGCTGCCGACTTTCGCCTTCATCATCACCGAGCTGCTGATCTACGAAATCCTGATGAGCGTCGGCTTTGCCTGCGCCGGCCTGCTGCTCTGGTGGCTCGGCATGGTGAAGCCGGTGTCGCTCCTCGACCTCGTCATCATGCCGTTCGAGGTCTTCCTTTATGCGCTTGCGGTCTGCACGATGCTGATCTTCGTCTTGCGCGTGCGGGAACTGCTTGGTCGTGAAGTTTTCCTCAGCATGCTCATCAGCCGCTACCGCAATCCGGTCAGGGAAGAGCGCGTCTTCCTGTTCATCGACCTCGTCGATTCGACGGCTTTTGCCGAAAAGCACGGCGACCTCAGGGCGCAACAACTGCTGAGCTCGCTGTTTGCGACCTTCGCCGAGCCCGTCAGGCGTCACAAGGGCATGATCAACGACTATGTCGGCGATGCTGCGATCATCACCTGGCCACTTGCCCGCGGCGTCAAGGATGCGCGTTGCGTGCGCTGCATCTTCGATATCCTCGCCGATATCGACGCCAATGCCGCCGGCTGGCGAAAGAATTACGGGCAGGTGCCGAAGCTCCGCGCCGCCCTCCACGGCGGCGAGATCATCACCGCCGAAATCGGCGTCGACCATCACAAGATCAGCTATTTCGGCGATACGGTGAACACCACCGCCCGGCTGGAGACGCTCTGCCGCAGTTTGAACCGATCGGTGCTGATCTCCAGCGAGCTTGCCAGGCGCATGAAATTTCCCGACGACATATCCTGCGAGGATCTCGGCACCCATGCCGTCAAGGGGCGCGGCCAGGCACTGGGCGTCATGGCGCTTTCCTCGCGCGCGGTCACCGTCCTGAACACGCCGGCGGCCATTCTGCACGGCTGAGCACCGTCTGACCTTCACGTCACCAAAGCTTCATCCAGCCGTCAATTCGCTGACATTAAAGCCCTGTTAAGCGGAAGGCCTTTGCAATCCGCTCCACGGGGATATTATGAAGAACGTCCTTATTGCTTCCGTATCGCTTTTCATCCTGGTCGCGGGCTCCGCTTCGGCCGACCAGCAGCAGTTTCCGGCCAAGCTCGCCGGCCAGGCGATCCTGCCTGCCAATACCATGGTTCCGGCGCCGGCCGATGCCCCCGAATTCCTCAAGCATTCCGGCAAGTTTACAACGCCGGACCGCAAGCGTACCGAAGCGCTCGGCACCGCCCCCGGTAAGGACGGCGCCCGCGTCACCGACCTGAAGCTTCCTTTCGACGGCCAGCCGATCCAGGGCTTCTCCGGCGTCAAGACGATGGTCGACGGCACCTTCTGGACGCTCTCCGACAACGGTTTCGGCTCGAAGTCCAATTCGTCGGACTCCATGCTCTTCCTGCACCAGATGAAGTTCGACTGGGCCGGCAACAAGGCTGAAGTCGTCAAGAACCTCTTCCTCTCCGACCCCAACAAGATCGCCCCGTTCCCGATCGTGCTTGAAGGCACCGACACGCGTTATCTCACCGGCGCCGACTTCGATATCGAATCGATCCAGCCGGTTGCCGACGGCTTCTGGATCGGCGACGAATTCGGTCCCTACATCCTGAAGTTCGACACGTCAGGCCGCCTCACCGACGTCATCCCGACGACGCTCGACGGCAAGCCGGTGCTTTCGCCCGACAATCCGCTTCTCTCGGTTCCGGCCAACCCGGCTGCGAAGATGCCGGTCTTCAATCTGAAGCGCTCCGGCGGCTTCGAAGGCCTCGCCATGTCGAAGGACGGCGCCAAGCTCTACGGCCTGCTCGAGGGCGCCATATACAAGGATGACGGCACGGTGGAAACGGTCGACGGCCACACCGCCATCCGCGTCATCGAATTCGATGTCGCTTCGAAGAAGTGGACCGGCCGCAGCTGGCTCTATCCGTTCGAGGACAAGGGCGTGTCGATCGGCGACTTCAACATGCTCGACGACACGACCGCTCTCGTCATCGAGCGCGACAACGGCGCTGGCACGACGGACAAGGCCTGCGCAGACCCGAAACAGCCGAAGCCGGATTGCTTCGAAGCTCCGGCCGTGCTGAAGCGCGTCTACAAGATCGAGTTCAACGATGCCAATGTCGGCAAGGCCGTCCGCAAGATCGGCTATATCGACCTCATGAACATCCAGGACCCCGACAACAAGAAGAAGGCCGGCAGCAAGGACGGCGTCTACGACATGCCGTTCGTGACGATCGAAAACGTCGACCGCGTCGACACCACGCACATCATCATCGGCAACGACAACAACCTGCCCTTCTCGGCCGGCCGCGCCGCCGACAAGGCCGACAATAACGAGTTCAGCCTGCTTGAGGTTGGCGAGTTTTTGAACGCGAAGTAAGCGGAAAATCCTGAGGATATCTGGAGGGCGGTGCGGTCAGCGCCGCCCTTTTTTTTTGCGCAAGGCATTACCTCAACCTCCCTCATTCCTGTGCTTGTCACAGCAATCCAGCCACGGCGCGTCCGCCCGTGATTGCATCGATATCTCAAGGGGAAAGAGTCTTTCGCGCCCAAGGACTTGGGCGCGCTGGATTCCTGTGACAAGCACAGGAATGAGGGAGGAGCGAGGTTTCGGCACGAAAAGAAACGATCAAATACGGCGAGCAGCGGAATTACCCTATTCGAACCGAAACGCCAACCGCTTGTTCGTCAACTTCGAAAGCTGCTGCAGGCGGCCGTCCAGGCGTTCGCCAGCGAAGTCGCGATACTCCGGAGGCACGACGAATTCGAGGTCTAGGTCCGGGCTCGACGATTTGCGGAAGGTCAGGTTCTTGACGATGCCGGGCATCGAGGCCGAGAAGAGATAGACGACGCGCAGCATGCCGCCGAGCAGCTTGGCGCGCTCGATGAGCTGGGGCGTGGCAATCTGCGCCAGCGGACCGGTGGCGCCGTCGTCATGCAGGCCTTCGAAACGGTAATAGTTGGACAGCGCGATGAAAGCGCGGCCGGGGTGACTGATGCCGACGAAGGAAGAGTGGGCGATGACGTTCAGCGCCTGCAGGCCGCGATAATCAGGATGGGCGCGCCAGCTGATATCGGCCAGCAGACAGGCCGCCTGACGGTAGCGGCTTTCCTCGTCGGTTTCCTGGATGCCGAAGAGCGGCATCATGCGCCCGGTCCATTCCGCGAGCTCGCGGGCATGCTCCGGCGAACGGGCACGCAGGATCGCCAGTTCGCCGGCGGCGGCCAGCAGTGGATCGGCGCGGCGCTCGGCCTCCGACAGCAGCGAATAGAGATATCCCTCGCGCACACCCTGCGCCGAGAAGGAAATCAGCGACGGCTTCATCGCGCTCAGCACTTCTTTCATGGCGACGGCGCCGAAGGGCAGCAGCGAACGGCGGTGCTTGGAAACGGCCTGCAGCGCCGGCTCCCTGGAATCGCGCGCGGCCACCACCTGGTCGAGAAACTGCATCATTGCTTCGAGCGGCACCTCATAGCCCTGCATCATGTGCAGCGGATAATGGGTGATTTCCATGTGCAGCTTGGCGATGTTTCGCCAGGTGCCGCCGACGGCGTAGAAGGTGCGCCCCTCGCCTTTCGATAGCAGCTTTGCCGTCTTCAACTGCTTGCGGGCAAAGGTCTGGGCCTTGGAGAGCGAGCCGCCGGCATATTCCGACAGGCGCAGGCCGCCGAGCGGCAACGTGATGCCCTTGCCGAACTCCTTGCCCTTGATATCAATCAGTTCCAGCGAGCCGCCGCCGAGATCGCCGGCAATGCCGTCAGGATTGTAGAAGCCGCTGATGATACCAAGCGAAGCGAATTTCGCCTCCTCCTCGCCGGAGAGCACGCGGACCTTGCGGTTAAGGATAGTTTCCGCCTGGTGGATGAAATCAGGACCGTTGCTCGCCTCGCGCGCGGCCGCCGTCGCCAACACATACATGGTGGCAGCGCGCGCCTGGTCGGATAGAGCCTTGAAACGGTGCAGCGCTGCCAGAGCCCGGCTGACGCTATCTTCATCCATCTTCCCGGTGAGGGCTACGCCCTTGCCCAGGCCGCAGAGGACCTTTTCGTTGAAGAGGACGGTCGGCGAACGGGACATGCCTTCATAGACGACAAGACGAATGGAATTCGATCCAATATCGACGACGGAGACCGGGGCGATCCCCGGAAGGCGCCCCTGGGCTTCAGATTCAACCATTTAGGTCCAGTTTTACTTTTTGTTGCGGCCTTCGAGCAGGCCGGCGATCAGCTTCGGCGCACTGGACTTCAGAGCTTCACCACGGCCTGACAGGCTCGGATTGGTCATGAAATACTGCTGCGCATTGAACGGTTCTTCGCCTCTGCGCACTTCCATGCGACGCGACGTACCGTCGGGCAATATCTCGTAGCTTTGCTGATTGTCAATCACGTTGCCGAGCATAATCTGTGACAAGACCTGCTCGTGAACGGTCGGATTCGTAAGCGGAACCATAGTCTCGACGCGGCGATCGAGATTTCTCGGCATCATATCGGCCGAGCCGATGTAAACCAGCGCCTTGTCGGACGGCAGGCCGTGACCGTTGCCGAAGCAGAAGATGCGGCTGTGTTCGAGGAAGCGGCCGACGATCGACTTGACGCGGATCTTTTCCGAAAGGCCGGCCACCTGCGGACGCAGGCAGCAGATGCCGCGCACGACGAGATCAATCTCGACGCCGGCATGGCTGGCGCGATAGAGCGCGTCGATGATGTCGGGATCGACAAGCGAATTCATCTTCATCCAGATCGCCGCCGGCGCGCCGTTCCTAGCGTGCTGGACCTCTTCCTCGATGTGACGCAGGATGCGCGAGCGCATCGTATAGGGCGAGATCGCGAGTTGCATGCCCTGTTCCGGCTCGCCGTAGCCGGTGATGAAGTTGAAGATGTTCGCCATGTCGTGGGCGATGACGGGATTGCAGGTGAAGTAAGAAAGATCGGTGTAGATCTTTGCGGTGATCGGGTGATAGTTGCCGGTGCCGAGATGGCAATAGGTGCGCAGCTTGCCATCCTCGCGACGGACAACCAGCGACATCTTGGCGTGGGTCTTGAGCTCGATGAAGCCGAAGACGACCTGGACACCGGCGCGCTCGAGGTCGCGCGCCCAGCGGATGTTTGCCTCTTCGTCGAAGCGGGCCTTGAGCTCGACCAGCGCCGTCACCGACTTGCCGGCTTCGGCGGCATCGATCAGCGCGCGAACGATCGGGCTGTCGTTGGAGGTGCGGTAAAGCGTCTGCTTTATCGCCAGGACGTCAGGATCGCGCGCAGCCTGGAGAAGAAACTGGACCACCACGTCGAAAGATTCGTAGGGGTGATGGACGACCATGTCCTTTTCGCGGATGGCGGCGAAGCAATCGCCGGCGTGCTCGCGGACGCGCTCGGGAAATCGCGCATTGTAGGGGGCAAAACGCAGGTCGTCGCGCGGCGCCTTGGTGATTTCCGACAGCGTGTTCAGCGCCAGAAGACCCGGCAGAACGGCGACGCGGTTATCGGGGATGCTCAGCGCCTGGACGACGAACTGGCGCAGCGACGCCGGCATTTCCGAATCGGTCTCGATGCGGATGACCTTGCCGCGCCGGCGGCGTTTCAGCGCCGTTTCGAAGAAGCGGACGAGATCCTCGGCCTCTTCCTCGACTTCGATATCGCTGTCGCGGATGACGCGGAACGTACCGGAGCCCTGCACCTCGTAACCCGGGTAGAGCCGATGGATGAAGATGTTGGCGACATCTTCCAGCGTGATGTAGCGGATTGTGTTTCCATCATCCGGCAGGCGGACGAAGCGGTCGAGCGCCACCGGCAGGCGCAGCAGCGCCGTCATCGGCTCGCGGCCGTTCTTGCTGACGAGCTGCAGACCGATCGAAAAGCCGAGATTCGGAATGAAGGGGAACGGGTGGGCGGGATCGATCGACAGCGGCGTCAGCACCGGGAAGATCGCCTGTTCGAATTCGGCGGCCAGCCACTGGCGGTCGCCCTCGCTCAGGGCGCCGGGGCGCACGATCAGGATGTCTTCCTTGGCGAGATATTGTTGCAGCACCGCGAGCGAGGCCTGCTGCTCCATCTGCAGATGGTCGATCTCGTGCAGGATCGAATCGAGCTGCTCGGCCGGCGTCTTGCCGTCCGGGCTGCGGATGGCGATGTTCTGGCGTACCTGGCCTTCGAGGCCGGCGACACGCACCATGAAGAACTCGTCGAGGTTAGCGGCCGAGATCGACAGGAAGCGGACACGCTCGAGCAGCGGATGCTCGGTATTCAAAGTTTCTTCCAGGACACGGCGGTTGAACTGCAGCCAGGAGAATTCTCGGTTGATGAAGCGCTCGGGGCTCTTGAGCAGCTCTTCCAGCGGGGGGGTGTTGTCGTTGATTTCCGGAGTGAGTTCCTGATGTTCTGCGACTGCGCTATCCATGGTCCGCTTACCCCGTTTTCAATCGCCAAAGGCAATTATATCAGTTTGACGACGGAACTGTGACAATCAATCGGCCGGTTCCGAATTTCCCAATTCATTCAATACTTCGGCAGCAAGAGACCGGGTAATTTTCGTGCCCCGCGACAGGGCCAGCCGGTCAAGCCTTTCGACGATTGTCTGGGCCGCGTTCAGCGACCGCTCCATCCGGTTCACGATATAAAGCACGAGTTTGTCATCTATATAAAGCTGCCGGTCGGCGAAGAGCTTGACGATCACCTGCGACAACAGTGCCTCGTCGGGTTCGCCGATCTCGACGACGGTCGCCGCTTTCAGGCGCGAGCGCAAATCGGGCAGCGAAACCGGCCACGACATCGGCCAGAGACGGCTGGTGATCAACAGGCTGGTGCCGTTTTCGCGGACGCTGTTGATGACGTGAAAGAGCGCATTGTCGTCGAAGCCGAGGCGGTCGGCGTCCTCGAACAGCACCGGGCCGGCGGCAGCGGCAACCGCCGCGTCCGAGCCAGGCTCGGGGTGGATGTCGACGGCGCCGCTCAATTCCCGCCAGATGCGGGCGAGATGCGATTTTCCCGAGCCGACGGGGCCGGCGAGCACGACCACCGGCGATGGCCATGCCGGCCAGGCATCGACGATCGAAACGGCGGCGGCGAGCCGCTCCGAGATCAGGAGGTCGTCGCGCCCGCTTGCGGCATCGTGCGAGAAGACCAGCGGCAGCTGCTCTCCGGCCTTGCGCTTCGGATCAGCGTTTTTCACGTCATTCATTGGGAACTGATTTCGTCTTCCGGGCACTGCCACTCGGCGACCCGCCAAAATAAAGATCACTCTGAAGGTAGCGTGAAAGTGCGAAACGAACAAGGACGCCGACGGCCGCGGCCGCCGGCACGGCGACCAGAAGCCCGACGAAACCGAAGAGCACGCCGAAGGCAAAGAGCGCAAACATCAGCCAGACCGGATGCAGGCCAACGCTGGAGCCGACGAGCTTCGGCTGCAGAATGTTGCCTTCGAGGAACTGACCGCTGAAGAAAACGACGAGCACCAGGCCGATCCACGGATAATCCGGCCAGAACTGCACAAGCGCGACGCCGACCGCCAGCACGAGACCAACCATCGAGCCGACATAGGGAATGAAGCTGATCATGCCGGCGAAGAGGCCGATCAGCAGGCCGAAATTCAGCCCCACGAGAGAGAGGCCGACGGCATAATAAATGCCGAGGATGAGGCAGAGCGAGCCCTGGCCGCGGATGAAACCGGCGATTGCCTGGTCGATCTCCTTGGCGATCTGGCGGACATCGCTGACATAATCGCGCGGGATCCACTGATCGACCTTGGCAACCATGCGGTCCCAATCAAGCAGGATGTAAAAGGCAACGACGGGGGTGACGACGAGCAGCGATATGACGTCGACGATCGCCTTGCCTGAATTCCAGATCTGCGCAAAGAGCCCGGTGAGGAAGCCCATGCCCTCCGACAGGATGCCCGAGAGATTGTCCTTGATCGTGCCCACTTGGTTCTCAACCCAGTCCGGCAGCAGCGAATTCTGCGCCTGCGCGATGAACTGCTGTAATTGGCTGATATAACCCGGCAGACGTTGAGCGAAATCGTTGAACTGGCTGATCAGCACCGGAATGAGGATCATCAGCGCCAGCGCGAAGACGATCACGAAAGCGACGAGAATGCCGATAGTCGCCATCATGCGGCTCAGTCCCAGCCGCTGCAGCCTGTCTGCCACCGGATCGAGGAAATAGGCGATCGCCATGCCGGCGACGAAGGGCAGCAGGATCGAGCTGAAGACGTAGAGAAAGACGATGAAGAAGACGAGAACCGCCAGCCAGAAGAAAATCTGACGTTTGAGACTGTTGCCGCTGACTTGCTGTGGCATCGCTTCCCCGCTGATCGCTCGCCGCCGTCTGACGCCGCATCCGATACGAAGCGGCCATTGAGCACATAGGATGCAGGCGCAAAGATGGTCAACCCTGTCGCGCCAAATCCCGGAAAGGCCGGAAGAAGACGCGGGAAATTGGGAGCTTTCGCCATGCAGCGCTTGCATAAAAGCCCCTGTCATGCAATTGCGACCGGCAGATGACGCGGCACGTTTGCCGCCTGAAATAGCCATCGGAGACCAGCATGAGCCAGTCTGGGAAAAACGGCCTGACATATAGCGATGCGGGCGTCGACATCGATGCCGGCAACCTTCTCGTCGAGAAGATCAAGCCGGCGGTTCGCTCGACCCGCCGTCCCGGCGCCGACGGCGAGATCGGCGGCTTCGGCGGGCTTTTCGATCTCAAGGCGGCAGGCTTTACCGATCCGGTTCTCGTCGCCGCCAATGACGGCGTCGGCACCAAGCTGAAGATCGCGATCGATGCCGACTATCACGACACCGTCGGCATCGACCTCGTCGCCATGTGCGTCAACGATCTCGTGGTGCAGGGCGCCGAGCCGCTGTTCTTCCTCGATTATTTCGCGACCGGCAAGCTCGACCCCGACCAGGGTGCGGCCATCGTCGGCGGCATTGCCGCCGGCTGCCGCGAGGCCGGCTGCGCGCTGATCGGCGGCGAGACGGCCGAAATGCCCGGCATGTATTCCTCCGGCGACTACGATCTCGCGGGTTTTGCCGTCGGTGCTGCCGAACGCGGCAAGCTCCTGCCATCAGGCGATATTGCCGAGGGTGACGTGATCCTCGGCCTCGCCTCCTCCGGCGTCCATTCCAACGGCTTCTCGCTGGTGCGCAAGATCGTCGAATTGTCCGGCCTCGATTGGGATGCGCTGGCGCCGTTTGCCGAAGACAAGAAGCTTGGCGAAGCCCTGCTCGAGCCGACCCGGATCTATGTGAAGCCGCTCCTGAAGGCGATCCGCGAGACCGGCGCCATCAAGGCGCTGGCGCACATCACCGGCGGCGGCTTCCCGGAAAATATTCCGCGCGTGCTGCCGAAGCATCTGGCGGCCGAGATCGATCTTGCCGCCGTCGAGGTGCCGCCAGTGTTTTCATGGCTCGCCAAGACCGGCGGCGTCGAGACTAAAGAAATGCTGCGCACCTTCAACTGCGGCGTCGGCATGATTGCCGTCGTTGCCGGCGAGAACGTCGCAATGGTTTCCGCGGCACTTGAAGCCGAGGGCGAGACGGTTGTCACGCTCGGCCGCATGATCGCCCGCGACGAGGGCGCTGCCGGCACGGTCTACAAGGGTACGCTTGCCATATGAGCTCGCCGCGCAAACGCGCCGTCGTCTTCATATCAGGCAGCGGCTCCAACATGATGGCGCTGGTTGCGGCGGCGAAGGCAACCGACTACCCGGCCGAGATCGTCGGCGTCATCTCCGACAAGGCGGATGCCGGCGGGCTTGCAAAGGCAGCCGCCGAAGGCATTGCCACCTTCGCTTTTCCCCGCAAGGACTATGCCAGCAAGGACGCGCACGAAGTGGCGATCTTTTCGGCGCTCGATGAGCTTTCACCCGACATTCTCTGCCTGGCAGGCTATATGCGGCTGCTGACGGCGACCTTCATCCAGCGTTATGAAGGCCGGATGCTCAACATCCACCCTTCCCTGCTGCCGCTATTTCCCGGCCTGCATACGCATCAGCGGGCAATCGACGCCGGCATGCGGATCGCCGGCTGCACGGTGCATTTCGTCACCGAAGGCATGGATGAGGGGCCGGTGATCGGCCAGGCGGCCGTACCGGTTCTTTCCGGCGACACGGCCGAAAGCCTTGCTGCGCGTGTGCTCACCGTGGAGCACCAGATCTACCCGCAAGCGCTGCGGCTCTTTGCCGAGGGCCGCGTGATGATGGAAGCCGGCAGGGCCGTCGGTGTGGAGGCCTCGACCGCTGTATCCAAGGCTCAGCTGATTTCACTGATCGGCGATCGCGCTTAGTTAGAGTACAGAGCTATCTGCCCTCAGCAGATAGCTTTCCATCGACAGGATCGCCATGATCAGTTCCGATGAAATGGACATACGCTATTCTCCGGTTATGAAATCGTTTCGGGAAAGCTGAAAAGCAAAGGGAAGCTTTTTGAAAGGACCGCTGCTTGTGAATGCTGCTTCGCGCTTTCCAGCCCAATCTTCGAAGAAGCGCGGTCCAAGGACTCGCTGGACGATGCCCTCGGTCTTTGCCTCATCCGTAATGGCGAGTTTGATAGATACAAGTCGATACCCTGAGCCAAACGATGCCTTGAGATTTACCGGATCGACTTTTTGTGCCGTTGCGGGATCAGACAAATCCGAAAACGTTACCAATGCCGGATATGCCGACCTCGGAACTTCCCGCGTCTCTCTCAACCGCTCCAAGTGATCGTTTTGTGCTCTGATTTCTTGGCGAAGGCTCGCGGCATTTCCTGATCTGCTGATGGGCGGCCTGAAAACCTGCTCGCTCGCTATACCATCATATGATTTCGGCAGCGCGAAGATGTATCTACCTGGAGCAAGCTCCACCACGACCGCTTCACCGGAGAGATCGCTGCTGAACCAACCGCCACTGTCACCCAGCCGCGCCCAAGCGGGGCTTTCGTACCAGCTGACTCTTTGGACGGACTCTCCTATGCGCTCTCCGGTGGGCGTTTCCACGACCACAATTATTCTCTGGTTCCACTGCCAGGAATGGAAGCCGAAACCGTCGCATCCACCGAGGAGCGCCGACAGAAGAAAGACCGCCGGAATGGCCACATGGCGCCGTATCGACATGAACGTCCGCGTAGAGTTGAAGATCATTTCCCGGAATATTGCCTAAAGGTGATCACGCTGGGGACTCTCACGCAGAAACCACCTTTATGGCAATCACATCTAACGCTGCAAACCCGGCACGCGTTGCCAGGCCCTGCCCGCCCCAGCGACAATTAAGTTCTATCAAAGCTAAGCCGCCAGCGCCCTTAACGGATGCAGCGTGCCGTCGCTGTAGACGAAGCGGCCGGCGCGGAAGGTGGCGCGGATACGATTGATATCACCCGGCTCGACCACGACCAGATCGGCGCGCTGGCCGACGGCGATCTCGCCACGATCCGACAGGCCGGCCGAGCGGGCCGCATTGCCGGTCGCCATGGCAACGGCTGCCGGCAGGCCGCCTTGCACCATGTCGGCAAGCTTGAAGATGCCGGGCACGAAGGCGGCCGGATGATAATCGGCGGCGATGACGCTGAGCAGGCCGGCCCTTGCAGCATCGAGCGCGCTGAGATTGCCCGACATCGACTGGCCGCGCAGCGCGTTCGGCGCGCCCATCAACGTCCAGAGGCCGCGACGGCGCGCTTCCTCTGCCGCAGGCGCGGTGACCGGAAACTCGCTGATGGTGACGCCGAGATCGTGCATCTCCGCGACCTTTTCGACGCTGTCATCGTCATGCGAGGCAAGCGACAGCTTGTGCTTCAGCGACAGCGCGACGATCTCCTTCAGCTTGGCCTCGATGTCAGGATTGCTGCGCATGGCGATGCGCTTGGCAACGATCTCCGCCGCCATTTCCTCGGAGATGGCGCGGCGCTCGGAAATGCTGAGAATGTAGCTGTGCAGGTTGTTGTACTGGCCCTGGCCCGGCGTGTGGTCGGTGAGCGAAACCATGTCGATCTGATCGGCATTCAGCAGGCGTTCGAGTGCAGGAGTTGCACCAACATTGGTGATTTCGTAGCGGGCGTGGACGCGGTGGTCGATCAGCAGATCGTCGCGCAGGCGATTGATGCCCTCGATCACCGCTGATGTCGTCTCCAGCGAACGGACGTGGCCGTAGACGCTTTCGGTCGCAAAGGAGACGGCGGCAAACGCCGTGGTGACACCGGCGGCGGCAAGCTTCTTGTCGAGTTCGTGGATACCGAAATCGATCGGCATCGTCGCGTTCGGCCGTGGGGCGATCTCGCGCTCGATCATGTCGCCGTGGAGATCGACGAATCCCGGCATCAGCAGCCGCCCGCCGCCGTCGATGGCAGCACCGGCGACCGGCTCCGGCCTGATCTCGGCGATGGCTCCATCCTCAACACGCACGGAACCTTCACTCACCACCTCGTTTGGGAGAACGAGGGTGAAATTGCTGAGCCACATGGGCTTTCTCCTGACCGCATCCGATGATTGACAAACCGCAGCGGATAGAACCGCTTCGTGACAGTCGTATGAAATTTCGCGCCGTATCATCTTAAAGCGGAAACTTGGGCTTTAGAAATGATCCGATGCGCCCGCCTCGCGGATTCACGCCGTCAGCCTTGCCCTGTTCAACAAGGCCCATTGCAGAAGCACGATCGTTTTGACGTCGAAGATCTCGCCGGTTTCGATCATCGCCGCCGCCTCGTCGAGCGGGATCTCGAGGACCTCGATATCCTCGTGCTCCTCGTCCAGGCCGCCACCTTCCGCCACGCGGTCAGCGATGTCGACGAGGGCTGCGAAGAAGTGGACCACTTCGGTGACGGCACCCGGTGAGGTGTAGGATTTGAACAGGAAGCGCGCATCGCGCAGGCGATAGCCGGTCTCCTCCATCGCCTCGCGACGGATCGCCGCTTCGGGATGGTCATCGTCGAGAAGGCCGGCCGGCACCTCGATTATCCAGGCGGGATCGCCGTTGAGATGAACGGCGAGGCGGAATTGGCGGACGAGAACGACGAGGTCGCGCTTGGGATCATAAAGCAGGATGCAGGCGGCCGGCGTGCGGTGGTAGACTTCCCGCTTCAACCGATGGGTCGCGCCCTTGCGGTCGATATAGTCGAGGAGATAGCTGCTCAGCCGCGTCCACCCATTCGACAGCGTCTCCTCGCCGGCGATCTTCACCCGTGATTTCGGCTGCATCATGCTGCGTCCCTGCGAAGCCAGACCTTGTTGTCGTGCACGGCCGCCCCGCCATAAGGCGCGACGGGGTCGGCGCCGGTCAAGACGTTGATGCCCTCGCCGTCGACATGCGCCTTGTTCGGCCAGAGCCCCTCGGCAATCAGCACGCCGGATTTCACTTCGGTGGTGATGCGGGCGTGGATGCGCAGATCGCCGCGGCTGTTGCCGATGCGGACAAGATCGCCGTGGGCGATGCCGTTGGCTTCGGCGTCGGCCGGATTGATCATCACCTCGGGGCGGCCTTCTTTCTGGCGTGAGGTCTTGGTCTCGGAGAAGCTCGAATTCAGGAAGTTGCGCGCCGGCGACGTGGCGAGGCGGAAGGGATGCTCGGGATCGGCGACTTCGATGACATCGACCTGATCGGGAAAGGCCGGTAGCGCGGCGTGCGGACCGAGCGCGCCGATCGCGGCCGGTGGTTTGTTCGGCGCCGGCTGATTGATCCAGTCCGGGCGGAAATGGAACTTGCCATCTGGATGGGCAAAGCCGTTCAGGTAATGCGCTTCCTCGAAAGCAGGCTGGCGATCGAACCATTTGTGTTCGAGGAAATGGTCGTAATCCGGCAGGCCGCTCGATTCGAGGATGCGGTCGACCATCTCACGGGCGGTGAAGCCGAAGCCGGGGCGATCGGCGACGCCGAGGCGCTTGGCCAGTTCCTCGATGACGAAGAGATTGGTGCGCACGGTGGGCGGTGGCTCGACCAGCTTCGGTCCCAGCAGGATATGGTTTTGTCCGCCGGCCCGGTAGATATCGTCGTGCTCGACGAACATCGTCGCGGGAATGACGATATCGGCAATATCGGCTGTCTCGGTCATGAACTGCTCGTGGACGGCGACGAAGAGGTCGTTGCGGGCGAAGCCGCGTCTGACGAGGCGCTGCTCGGGCGCGATGTTTGCGGGATTGGTGTTCTGGATCAGCATCGCCGTGACAGGGCCGCGGTGGCGCAGCGCCACGGCATCGCCGGTCAGCACGCGGCCGATCTGCGACTGATCGAGCATGCGGATATCAGCATCCTTCATCGATCGGCCGGTCAGTTCGGCACTGTTCATGCGGAAGATATCGCTGTTCGAATGGAAGGCGCCGCCGCCCTCATATTGCCAGGAACCGAGAACGGTAGCGATCGAGGCCGCCGCATGCATGGCGACCGCGCCGTTGCGCTGGCGGGTGAAGCCGTAACCCAGGCGGAAGAAGGTCTTCTTCGTCGTGCCGACGAGGCTGGCGAAGGCTTCGATCTCCTCGACCGAAAGGCCGGTGACAGCGGCGGCCCATTGCGGCGTCTTGGTTTTCAGATGCGCTTCGAGACCCTCGGGATCATCGGCATATCTCGCCATGTATTCGCGCTCGGCATGACCGTCGCGGAAGGCGATGTGCATGACGGCGCAGGCGAGCGCGGCGTCGGTACCCGGCCTGACGATCAGCGCCATGTCGGCCTGCTTCATCGTCGGATTATCGTAAATGTCGATGACGACGATCTTCGCGCCGCGCTCCTTGCGCGACTTGATGGCGTGGGTCATCACGTTGACCTGGGTCGACACCGCGTTGGTGCCCCAGATGACGACGCAATCGGTGCGGCCCATCTCGCGCGGATCGGGACCGCGCAGCGTGCCGGTCGCCATGGTGAAGCCGGTCCAGGCGGGGTTGGTGCAGATCGAGGAGAAGAAGCCGGAGTAACGCTTGGCATGACGCAGGCGATCGATGGAATCGCGCTGCACCCAGCCCATGGTGCCGGCGTAGAAATAGGGCCAGATCGCCTCGCTGCCGTCCCTTGCCTCGGACTTCACAAAGGCTTCGGCGATCTCGTCCAGCGCATCGTCCCAGGAAATCTGCTGCCACTGCCCTGCCCCCTTGGCGCCGGCGCGGCGTAGCGGATGCATCAGGCGGTCGGGATGGTAGAGCCGCTCGGCATAACGGGCGACCTTGGCGCAGATGACACCTGACGTGTAAGAATGGTCATTGGCGCCGCGCACACGGCCGATGCGGCCATCCTCCGATATCTCGATCTCCAGCGCACAGGTGGAGGGACAGTCATGCGGACAGGCAGTGTGGCCTACCCTATTCTCGGGCTTGGATGATTTGGCGTGGATGGGGGTCGCAATGTTCATGGCATTTGTATATTCCAAGGCTTGCACGGCCAAAAGCCACAAAAATTCCCCATGACGCGAATTCATACGGACATCAGCAAAAATGAACTACCGCCACATCTATCACGCGGGCAACTTTGCCGATGTGCTGAAACATGTCGTGCTGACGCGGCTGATCCGCTACATGCAGAAGAAGGATGGCGGCTTCCGCGTGCTCGACACGCATGCCGGCATCGGGCTCTACGACCTCTCCTCCGAAGAAGCGCAGAAAACCGGCGAATGGCTCGATGGCATCGGCAAGCTGATGGAGGCAGAACTCGGCCCTCAAATCTCTGAACTGCTGGAGCCCTACCTCTCGGCGATCCGCGAACTCAATCCGCAGGGCGGTATCCGCTTCTATCCCGGCTCGCCGAAACTTGCGCGCATGCTGTTCCGGCCGCAAGACCGGCTGTCGGCGATGGAACTGCATCCCGAGGACTATGTCAGGCTGCACCGGCTGTTCGAGGGCGATCACCACGCCCGCATCACCGAGCTTGACGGCTGGCTGGCACTCGGCGCGCATCTGCCGCCGAAGGAGAAGCGCGGCATTGTGCTCGTCGATCCGCCCTTCGAGGAGGAGGACGAATATCAGCGGCTGGCCGAGGGGCTGGAAAAGGCCTATCGGCGCTTTCCCGGCGGCACCTATTGCCTGTGGTATCCGCTGAAGAAGGGCGCGCCGGTCAAGGAATTCCACGAGAGGCTGCAGGCGCTCGACATCCCGAAAATGCTCTGCGCCGAACTTGCCGTTCGCAGCGACCGCGGCATTACCGGACTGACGGGCTCCGGACTCGTCATCGTCAACCCGCCCTTCACACTGAAGGACGAGTTGCACCAATTGCTGCCCGCATTGAAGGATCATCTGGCGCAAGACCGCTTCGCCTCGCACCGCGCCTTCTGGCTGCGCGGCGAAAACAAGGCCGTCAAGGACGATTGACCAGCCAATCGCCTTCAGGAATAGTCCGCGCCGCAGTCTACAACCTCATCAGGTGTCCCATGAAGCTCCTTTGTTCGCCCGCCTCGCCCTATTCCAACAAGGTGCGGATGGCCGCGCATTTTCTGGGGCTGGAGTTAAACGCCATCCGGGTCGACACCAATACCGGACCGGCGATCCTGGTGGACAACAATCCGCTCGGCAAGATCCCGACGCTTCTGACCGATGACGAGGTCTCGATATACGATAGCGTGGCGATCATGCATTATTTCGACCGGCTGACGAAGGGCGGGCTCTACCCCTCCAAGAAGGGCAAGCGCACGGATGCTGAAATCCTCGAGGCGCTCTGCGACGGCATCTGCGATTGCCTGCTGGCGATCGTCTACGAGCGGCGCTTCCGCGACGAGGAGAAGGTTCACCAGCCGTGGATCGACCGGCAATGGAAGAAGGCGACGAGCGGGCTCGCTCATCTCAGCGCCAACCCGCCGAAAACAGGCAAGAAGCTCAATGGCGGACACTTCGCGCTGGCCGCGACGCTCGACTATCTCGACCTGCGCTTCAAGGACCAGTGGGAAGCCGATCATGCGCCGCTGATCGACTGGCTTGCCCAGTTCGAGAAAAAATTCCCTGCCCACCGCGAGCTCAAGTCTGAGGGATGAGCTCCCAGAAACAACGTGCCCGGCTTCAATTTGCTGACAAAGTCTCTTCCGTCATGCTCGGCCTTGTGCCGAGCATCTAACCACCCCAATTGTTCTGGCGGAAAACATTTATTTTCAGATGTTTATTTTGACGTGCGCAGATCCTCGGCACAAGGCCGAGGATGACGTCGCGGGTTTTTCAGCGGTTTGTCGGCAGCAAAAAGCCGGGCGACTTGCCCGGCTTTTCCATATCAGGATATTCGGTCGGCTTAGAACTTGACGCCGATACCGAGCTTGACGCTGTTCTCGTCGTAACCGCGCGAGAAGCTGCCGGAGTCGAGATCGTAGTCCTTGCTCTGGTAGTCGGTGTAGCGATATTCGAGGCGAGTCGTGATGTTGTTGGTCACGAAGGCTTCGACACCGGCGCCGACCGTATAGCCGAAGTTCGTCTTGCTTTCGTCCGAGGTGTCGTCGGAAACCTTGACGTCGCCGATGGCAAGACCGGCCGTGCCGTAGAGCAGGAAGGGGTTCATGTCGTAGCCGACGCGGCCACGGACGGAGCCGTTCCAGCCATACTTGTTCTCGACGCCGCCCGAGGAGACGTCGTCGCCGCTGTAGCCGAGATCGGATTCAACGCCGTAAACGATCTGCCCCTGCTGCCAGTTGTAGCCGGTGAAGACCTGGCCGCCGAAACCGTAGGTGTGGCGGTCGGAACCGAAGTCACCCATGTTATAGGTGCCCGCACCGCCGAGGTAGAAACCTTCCCAGTTGCCAGCCGGCTTGACCGGAGCTTCCTGGGCGACCGGTGCTTCCGGAACCTGGTCGACGGCATCAGCCGCCTGAGCTGCCGAGACGCCCGCAATTGCAAAAACGGAGGCCATGAGGCCAGCAATGAGTACACGCATACTTAGTCTCCTTTCAGTCCCGCGCCGCTTGTCATCTGTCTATCAGTGAAGCATTGGCGGGATATTGCCAGATGTCCCTTCCGGATCGAGACTGAAATTGGAACTCAAATGCGGATTTGAAAGAGCCAAATTGTGATATCATTGTGGCTGCCGCATGGCTGAAATTCGATGTTGCTTTAACGCAACATACATTTCATTAACCATACTGAAGTGTTAAACCGACAATACTTATTTTAAGAGATCACATTCTTAAATAATACATAGAATATCCAGCTCCCGGACGCAACCGCAACGGCCTATTTATATAATCTCCGTCGGCGCCTATATAGTCTGCAGACAGACTCGCGGGATCAGAAGGCAAGATTTTGAACCACAAAAGACTTCGCTCGGCCCTTATAACAGGGGCTGCTAAAAGAATAGGCCGGGCAATCGCCGAAGACCTTGCTGCAAATGGCTTTTCCGTTGCGATCCACGCGAACGGCTCCATCGGTGAGGCCGAAGAGCTGGTGGCGGAATTGCGGCGGAAGGGATATCGGGCGACCGCCCTGCAGGCCGACCTCACCGATATCGGCGAAACCGGCGCCTTGGTCGTGAAGGCGTCGGAGGCGCTCGGGCCGCTCGATCTGCTCGTCAATAATGCGTCGGTCTTCCAGCATGATTCAGCGCGTAGCTTCAATGCCGCCACCTGGGCATTGCACTTCGACCTGCATGTCCGTGCGCCCTCTATTCTTGCGGCGGCCTTCGCACAGCAGATGCCCGCTGAGGCAGCGGGGCTGATCGTCAATATCATCGACCAGCGGGTCTGGGCGCTGAGGCCTAGCTTCTATTCCTATACCCTCTCCAAATCCGCGCTGTGGACGGCGACACAGACGCTTGCACAGGCATTGGCGCCACGTATCCGCGTCAATGCCATCGGCCCCGGCCCCTCGATGCCGAGCGAGCGGCAGGCGATGGAGGACTTCCAAGCGCAGGTCTCAGCCCTTATCTTGCAGCGAGGGCCGGCGCTGGAGGAATTCGGACAAACGATTCGCTTCCTTTACGACACGCCCTCGATCACCGGCCAGATGATTGCCCTCGACGGCGGCCAGCACCTCGCCTGGCAGACGCCCGATGTGGCGGAGATTACGGAATGAACGGACGAAAGCTGCCGGATGGCGGCGTTCTCTACGACGACACGGACGAGAGCGAAGACGATATCGAGGTGGAAGGCGACGCTTCCGTCGCCGCGCCGCTTACGGCGACGGTCGACTGGAATGCGGGTAGCCTCAATGAAACCGGGCTCCTCGGCGCGGAACTGATCGGCGAATTCGTCAAGCGGCTGCCGAACAGCCCCGGCGTCTACCGCATGTTCAATGCCGAGGGCGACGTGCTCTATGTCGGCAAGGCACGTAGCCTGAAGAAACGCGTCAACAATTACGCCGTCGGCCGCGTGCATTCCAACCGCATCGCCCAGATGGTGCGCCAGACGGCGAACATGGAATTCGTGACGACGCGCACGGAAACCGAAGCGCTGCTTCTGGAAGCGAATCTGATCAAGCGCTTGCGGCCGCGCTTTAATGTGCTTTTGCGCGACGACAAGTCCTTTCCCTATATCCTCATCACCGGCGACCACCGGGCACCGGCGATCTTCAAGCATCGCGGTGCGAGAGCGCGAAAGGGCGACTATTTCGGACCTTTTGCTTCGGCCGGCGCGGTCGGGCGGACGATCAACTCGCTGCAGCGCGCCTTCCTGATCCGCACCTGCACCGACAGCGTCTTCGAAACGCGCACGCGACCCTGCCTGCTCTACCAGATCAAGCGCTGTTCCGGGCCGTGCACCCATGAGGTCAGCGACGAGAGTTACGGCGAACTGGTGCAGGAGGCGAAGGACTTCCTGTCCGGCAAGAGCCAGAAGGTGAAGTCGCATATGGCCGAGGCGATGAACCAGGCGGCCGAGGACCTCGATTTCGAGCGGGCGGCGATCTATCGTGATCGCCTGGCGGCATTGTCGCATGTGCAGAGCCATCAGGGCATCAATCCGGCGGGCGTCGAGGAGGCTGACGTTTTCGCCATCCACCATGAAGGCGGCATCTCCTGCATCCAGGTGTTCTTCTTCCGCACCGGCCAGAACTGGGGCAACCGCGCCTATTTCCCGAAGGCCGATCCACAGCTTTCGAGCGCCGAAGTGCTGAACTCCTTTCTCGCGCAGTTCTACGACGACAAGCCGGTGCCGAAGCAGATCATGCTGTCGCAGACGGTCGAGGAGCTGGAGCTGCTCGCCGCAGCACTCAGCGAAAAGGCCGGCCACAAGGTTTCCATCCTGGTGCCGCAGCGCGGCGAGAAGCGCGATCTGGTCGACCATGTCGTCGGCAATGCACGCGAGGCGCATGGGCGAAAGCTTGCCGAGACGGCGTCGCAGTCGCGGCTGCTCGAAGGTTTCAAGGAGACGTTCGGGCTTGCCTATGCTCCGCAGCGCATCGAGATCTACGACAATTCGCATATCATGGGCACCAATGCTGTCGGCGGCATGGTGGTGGCGGGGCCGGAAGGTTTCGTCAAGAACCAGTACCGCAAGTTCAACATCAAATCGACCGACATCACCCCCGGCGACGACTTCGGCATGATGAAGGAGGTGATGACGCGGCGTTTCTCGCGGCTGATCAAGGAGGAAGGCATTCCTGACCGGACGGCGCAGGCGGCCACTCCCGATGCAGCCGACATGCCCTTCCCGACCTGGCCCGACGTAATCCTCATCGATGGCGGCCAGGGGCAGATGACGGCGGTGCGCGCCATCCTTGCCGAACTCGGCATCACCGACAGCGTGACGGCAATCGGCATCGCCAAGGGCGTCGATCGCGATGCCGGGCGCGAACGTTTCTTCCCGCCGGGACGCGAGAGTTTCACGCTGCCGCCGCGTGATCCGGTGCTCTACTTCATCCAGCGCATGCGCGACGAGGCGCATCGTTTCGCGATCGGCTCGCACCGGGCACGGCGCAAGAAGGAAATGATCAAGAACCCGCTCGACGAGATCGGCGGCATCGGCCCATCGCGCAAACGCGCGCTGCTCCAGCATTTCGGCACGGCGAAGGCGGTTTCGCGCGCCGCCCTGTCCGACCTGATGGCGGTGGAAGGCATATCGGAAGCCGTCGCCAGGCAGGTCTACAACCATTTCCACGACGACGCTGCGAAATAACCGGCGTCCGTCGCAAATTCCACGCAAAGGCGGTGAAAAGACAGAAAGAATGTTGACGGTCCGCGGCCAAAGCCGTCATCTACCGCATCGGCCCGAGCATGATGCGGAGGTTCTAAAGTGTTACAGCGTCCTTGGCTCGTCTGAAAAGGCGCGCGGCGCTGTAGCGGTGCATCAATTCAGAGAAACGATCCCATGGCATCGCGTGCGTACAGCATTCCCAATCTTCTGACCTACGGCCGCATCCTCGCCGTACCGCTGATCGTTCTCTGCTTCTTCATCGAGGGCAGGCTGTCGATCAGCAATACGGCGCGTTGGGTGGCGCTGTGGATCTTCGTCATCGCCTCGCTCACCGATTTCCTCGACGGTTATCTCGCGCGCATCTGGAACCAGACGTCGAATATCGGCCGCATGCTCGATCCGATCGCCGACAAGCTGCTGGTCGCCTCGATCCTTCTCCTGGTCGCGGCCGACCAGACCATCGCCGGCTGGTCGATCTGGGCAGCGATCACCATTCTCTGCCGCGAGATCCTGGTGTCGGGACTGCGCGAATATCTTGCGGCGCTGAAGGTCAGCGTACCGGTGACGCGGATTGCCAAGTGGAAGACGACGCTGCAGCTCGTCGCCATCGCCTTCCTGCTCGCCGGCCCGGCCGGCGACGAGATTTTCCCCTATACAACGCAGACCGGCATCGCGCTGCTGTGGATCGCGGCGCTGCTGACGATCTATACCGGCTATGATTATTTCCGCGCCGGAGTGAAACATATCGTGGATGACGAGGAATGACGCGGCTTGTCTATTTCGCCTGGGTGCGCGAGCGCATCGGCAAGGGCGAGGAGGAGATCGACCTCCCCTCCTCCGTTGTCACCGTCGCCGATCTGTTGAATCATTTGAAGACGCTGGGCGAAGAATATGAGACGGCGCTTCAATATCCTGATGTGATCCGTGTGGCGCTCGACATGGAACATGTCGAGCATGACGAGCCGATATTGGGGGCGAAAGAGATCGGTATATTTCCGCCGATGACGGGGGGATGAGGCAGTGATGGTGGTGCCGTGTCGCTACCCCCCTCTGTCCTGCCGGACATCTCCCCCACAAGGAGGGAGATTGGCTGGGAGCACCGGCTTCCCCAAACAGTCGGCGTTTCAGCCCGGCAAAACTGTAGATGGGCCCGATGGTCAAGCCACGCGTAATCTCCCTCCTTGTGGGGGAGATGCCCGGCAGGGCAGAGGGGGGTTGGCACGGCACGCCCTCTCCATAGCCTCCGCTACGACATCAAAGCATTTGGGGATGTTATCATGACCATCACCCCCACCATCCGCGTCCAGCATGAGGACTTCGACCTGCAAGCCGAGGTCGATCGCCTCTCCAAGGGCAAACCCGGCATCGGCGCCGTCGTCACTTTTTCCGGCCTCTGCCGCGATGAAGGCGGGACACTTGCGGCACTCGAGCTCGAGCATTATCCCGGCATGGCGGAGGCGGAGATGCGACGCATCGGCGATCTTGCCATCGGGCGTTTCGGACTTCTCGGCCTCACCGCCATCCACCGCTACGGCAAGATCGCCGCCGGCGAGAATATCGTGCTCGTCGTCGCAGCTGCGCCGCACCGGCAGGCGGCTTTCGACGGCGCCAATTTCGTCATGGACTTCCTCAAGACCGCAGCCCCCTTCTGGAAGAAGGAGCACGCTCGGGATGGCGCCACCGGCGACTGGGTCGCGGCGAAAGACGCCGACGACGCGGCCCGCGACAAGTGGAAGTAGTTAGAGAACAACGCGCTCCCGGCGGCTCATCACCAAGAGCAGGACGAGCAGCGAGAAGATGACGAGATCCCGCCAGACGAAGGGGCCGTAGGCGCCCCACATAGTTTCGGCGACGGCGAGCCCAGCAGCGCCGCCTGCCGAGCGTAGCGGATCGGAATGGCCGCCGACGGCTGCGATCATCAGCACCTTCAGCCCGAACATCAGGCCCGCGCCGAAATCCATCGAGCCGTAGTAGAAAGTCGCGAGGATGCCGCAGATGGTGGCAACGAGGGCTGCGGCCCCGTAGGCGACGAGAAAGACGCGGTTGGCGCTGGTACCGCAGAGTTCGGCCGCCAGCGGGTCATCGGTGACGGCGCGCCAGACGCGGCCCCAGGCCGTGCGTCTGAGGATCAGCGTACCCACTGCGACGATGGCACACATCAGAGCGGTGTCGATCAACTGGATATGGGTGAGCGTCACCTTGAACGGGCCGTCGCTCCAGAAGACGACCGTGTCGTTCAGGAACGGCGGCAGCCAGATGGCGCGGGTATTGGCGGCAAGCCGGGCGGTCTCCATGAGGACGATCATGATGCCGAGGGCAGCGACGATGACCGTATTCGGCGATTTGCTGACCAGCGGCAGCATGATCGAGCGGCCGATCCATAGGCCCGCCGCCAGCGAATAGACGATCGAAGCGAAAGCGCCGACGGCAAGGGCGGCCGGCAGCACCAGCCAGAAGCGGTTGAAGGCGAGTTCGGTGAAGAGCAGCAGGATCTGGCCCGCGAAGGCAAAGATCGCCCCATAGGTGATATCGGCCCGCTTCGTCACGCCGAAGGCTACGGCATAACCGAAGGCAAGCGCGGCGTAGAGGGCGGCCAGCGGAATCGAATTCGCCAGCTGCTGCAGAAGATAAGCCATTCCAGACACTCCGCGTCAGCAAAATTATAACTGGTAAAACCCATTTCGCCAGTTATAATTTATCATGAGCTTCTCCTGGACCCCTCACCGCTTTGCCGGCGGCGCACTGGCGCTCGATGTCGTCAACAGCGTCGTTCTGCGCCACGATACCACGCGGCGTATCGACCGCTTCGCGGTCAGAGACCAGATGCGGAGCTTTCCGCGCGCCGCCGCCGAATTCTGCGCCGAGCGGGCCCTCTTCGGCGACATCGCGCCGGTGGCGGCGGAAAACGAGGCGGATTTCATCGCACTGCGGGAAGCGATCGACCTCTATTTCCGCAAGCGTATACTTGATGGAGGCGACGACCAACTGCTCGCCAGCCTGCTGGAGGCGCTGGCGAAGGCGTTGCGCGACACGAGGCCCGACAGCTTGGTCGCGGCGACCGCCCATTCGGCGCTGCGGCTGATCGCCATGCCTGATCCGGACCGCATGAAGATCTGCGGCAATTGCGGCTGGCTGTTCATCGACCGCAGCAAGAACAGGAGCCGGACCTGGTGCGACATGGCGGTCTGCGGCAACCGCGCCAAGGCGAACCGTCACTATCGCCGCAAGAAGGAGGAGACGCCATGAGAAAGCATTGTATCCTGATGGCGGCGGTTGCCGGGCTGGTGCTGTCAGCCTGCCAGCGCCAGGCTGAAAACCTGGTCGAGGTCACCGGCCATCTCTTCGTCTTCAACTATCGGATAGCGAGCGCCACCTATCTGCTGACGCTGAAGAAGACAGGCCCCATCCCCGACGGTTCGGTCATCATCGCCGAATTCGAAAATCCGCAAGGCGGCGATCCGCTGGTGCTGAACCAGAAGATCTATCCGATCGACGACAAGATCGCGCTGCAGAGCGAAAACCTGCATTGCGTGCGCAAGGACCGTCCCTATTCCGTCAGCGTCCGGCTGGTCGACAAGGACGGCAAGGTGCTGCAGGAATTGAAGACGCAGTTCCGGTCCGACCTCGACCAGACCGTCCTGCCGAGCAAGCCGCTCGTGGTCGGTGCGTTTTATGACAAGAACCCGGAGGTCTTCAAGCCTGACGGCAGCGTCGATTTCTCGAATACGGACAAATGTCCGGCATAGAAAAAGCCGGAGCGTGGCCCCGGCTTTCGAGAGTCAATTCAAGGCATTGCCAGCGAATGCCGAAGCGTGGCCTCAGCCGACGATTTCGGTATCGGAGAACCAGTACTTGATTTCCTGGGCAGCCGTCTCCGGAGCATCCGAGCCGTGAACGGAATTTTCGCCGATCGACAGAGCGTGAACCTTGCGGATCGTGCCTTCGTCAGCGTTTGCCGGGTTGGTCGCGCCCATGATCTCGCGGTTCTTGAGGATCGCGCCTTCGCCTTCCAGCACCTGGACGACGGTCGGGCCGGAGGTCATGCCTTCGACCAGTTCGCCGAAGAAGGGACGGTCCTTGTGAACGGCGTAGAAGCCTTCGGCTTCGCGACGGCTCATCCAGACGCGCTTGGAAGCGACGACACGCAGGCCTGCATCTTCGAGCATCTTGGTGATGGCGCCCGTCAGGTTGCGCTTGGTCGCGTCCGGCTTGATCATCGAGAAGGTGCGTTCAATCGCCATAGTCAAATCCTCTGTTTTCTCGGGAAAAGTGGGCGGTCTTTACCCGCCCCAACGCCCGAAAACAAGAGGTAGGCGGCAATTTCACGCCGCTGTCACAGTCCTGCCGCGGCTTTGGTGAAGATCGAGGCAGCGTTCGAACCAGGCCATGACGGGATCGTCGGCGGCCAGCATGGCGAGACCGGCGGAGACACGCAGCCATTGCAGCGCGCCGAAGACGATATAGTCGGCAAAGAGCGGAGTCTGCCCGCCGATGAAGGGCTGGAACTTCAGCATGTGCCGCAGCGGCTCCAGCTTGGCGCCGAAGGCGGCCTTCTCCGCTTCGCTGTCGGCGGCAACCAGTTCCAGCGGTTTGCCGAAGCGAGCCTCTCTGCTTTCGCGGAAATAGGCCTTGTCTTCCTCGTCGAGGTTCGCATGGATGTCGAGAAGGGCGATGCGCATGATCGCCGGATGGATGATCATCTGCGAATAGCCTTCCACCATCCGCGACAGCGCCTTGCCGCCCTCACCGTTGAATAGCGACGGCCGCTCGGGATAGGCCTGCTCCAGATAGAGGGCGATGTCGAAACTGTCGGAGACCAGCCGGCCATTGTCGTCGAGAACGGGCACGATCGACGAGACACCGCCGCCGATCGCGCGGATGCGGGCATAAGTCGTCGGAATCTCCTCGAAATCGAGCCCCTTATGCGCCAGCGCCATCACCGCCTTCCAGCAATGGGGCGAAAAGAAGCGCCGCTCGTCGGCGCCGCAGAGGGAATAGAGGGCTCTGGTCATGACAGTCCTTTCGAGATCGCAGCTCTATCCATTCCACGACAGAAAGCGGCTGCGATCAAATCAGGAAATTTCATGGCGTCATCACTCGGCTTTCTGGGGAAAAGGGCTAGACTGCCGATACGACACGGGAGGGGACAGGATGCTCAGACATTACAGGATGTTCGCCGCCTATAACCGCTGGGCCAACAAGCAAGTTTATGCGGCTGCGGCCGAACTCAGCGATGCAGAATTCCGCAATGATTGCGGCGCCTTCTTCGGCTCGCTGCATCGCACGCTCAATCATCTGCTCGTCGCCGACCGTATATGGATGAAGCGCTTCAGCGGCACCGGCGAAGCGCCGACGACACTCGATGCCGTGCTCTTCGAAGAGCTGGATGCGCTTGCCGCCGCACGCAAAATCGAGGACGCGCGTATCATTGCCTGGACGGGCATGCTGGACGAGAGAGCCCTCGCCGCCGACTTCACCTATGTAACAGTGGTACAGCCGGCCGAGATCACCCAGCCTCTGTCGGCGGCGCTCGCGCATTTCTTCAACCACCAAACCCATCATCGCGGCCAGTGCCACATGACGCTGACGGCGCTCGGCAAGGCGAGCCTCACGCTTGATCTCATCTACTTCCTGCGCAGCGAGGGCCGCGAATGGATGTGAGGCCCGATCCGAATTAAAAAGTTGGAACATGATGTCATCTGAAAACCGCTCACACTTTCGGCATCATGTTCTGGCATCAAGACTGAATTAACCGCCTTTGCCGGTTCCACCAGCGAATCCCGGGCTTTCCGTTGAAAATTCAGCCTCTCTTAAAAGCTTGCGGGCATAGCGTGATGTGAGAGATGAGGCCGGGTCGCGAGGGATCGTCATGCAGAATGCAAGCGCAAACGCATTGGTGCCGCGCGAGGCTGCGCGCGCCGCGCCGATGGCGGATATCCAGAAGATCGCCCAGCACATGGCGCGCCTCAACGTCGCGTCACTCCCGCGCAATTACGAACTCTTTCACGAGGCGATCGTCGGGCTGAATGCCGGCCTTGCGCAGGATATCGCGGCACTCGGGTCCCAGCCGCAGCAGCCGATGCTCGACGAACTCGGCCTGAAATACCGCCTCGTCGGCCATTGCGGGCTGGCGGGCGTGACATCCCGAAACGAGGCGAGCCGGATGCTGCGCGACGTGGCGGAAAGGCTTGCCGAAGGGCTGAAGCACAGGAACGCCTTTGCGCGCGCCTGCGGCACGATCCTGAAATCCGTGTCCGGCCACGACGACCAGAGCCTTGCCGCCTTCCTCAGCGAGGTCGACTACCTCACTGCCTCGCTTTCGACCGTTCTTGCAGCGGAGATGGAAATCGGCGCGAAGCTGCAGGACGATATCAAGACGCTGGAAACCCTGGAGCGCGGCATTTCGGCGATGCAATCGGCCGCGATCGCCGACAGGATCACCGGACTTCCAAACCGCATCGCACTGAACCGGACGATCGCCGATCTCTACAAGCGAGAAGAAGGTGCCGCCGGCAGCGCGCTGATCATGGTCGATATCGACAACTTCACCGATCTCAACGACAAATACGGCACCCAGGCCGGCAACAAGCTCCTGAAGAAGCTCGCCGGCCTGTTCAGCAAGTCGGTCAAGAAAAACGATTTCGTCGCTCGCACCGAGGCTGACGAATTCGCCCTGTTGTTTTCCAATGTCGGCATGCAGGATGCGATTGCTATTGCCGAACGCCTGCGCGCCTCCGTCGAGGACAATCTGGTCTTCGCGACATCCGACAAGGCCGATCCCGGCAGGCTCACCATCTCGATCGGCGTGGCGCTCAGCACCGATGCGGCAACTCCGGGACAGTTGCAGGCCAATGCCCGCGTGGCACTTCTCGCCGCGCAGTCGAACCCCCGACTGCCGGTGCAGGCTTTCGGCCGCTAGATCCGGCCGGAGGTCCGAAAACCACTCCCGCTTTTGGGCATCATGCTCCAGGACTGACAAGCGCTCTTGCCTTGGCGGGCGCTTTCGGCCAAAACGCCGGCCATGATCACGCTCACCGATATTTCCGCCCGCATCGCCGGGCGCCTGCTTCTCGACAATGCCAGCGTTTCGCTGCCTTCAGGCACGAAGGCTGGGCTCGTCGGGCGCAACGGCGCCGGCAAGTCCACGCTGTTTCGCGTCATCACCGGCGATCTCGGCTCGGAGAGCGGAACGGTGTCGATCCCCAAGGCCGCACGCATCGGCCAGGTGGCGCAGGAAGCGCCGGCGACCGAGGACGCCCTGATCGAGATCGTGCTTGCCGCGGACAAGGAACGCACCGCTCTCGTTGCCGAGGCGGAAACGGCGACCGATCCGCATCGCATCGCCGAAATCCAGATGCGTCTTGTCGATATCGACGCGCATTCGGCCGAAGCGCGCGCGGCGAGCATCCTTGCCGGCCTCGGCTTCGACAAGGACGCGCAGGCCCGCCCCGCCTCCTCCTTTTCCGGCGGCTGGCGCATGCGCGTCGCCCTTGCCGCCGTGCTGTTTTCCGAGCCGGATCTGCTTCTGCTCGACGAGCCGACCAACTATCTCGACCTCGAAGGCACGCTGTGGCTGGAAGACTATGTCCGCCGCTATCCGCACACCGTCATCATCATCAGCCACGATCGCGACCTTCTGAACAACGCGGTCAATGCGATCGTCCATCTCGACCAGAAGAAGCTGACCTTCTATCGCGGCGGTTACGACCAGTTCGAGCGGCAGAAAGCGGAAGCCGACGAGTTGCAGACCAAGGCCAAGGCCAAGAACGACGCGGCACGCAAACATCTGCAGGGCTTCATCGATCGCTTCAAGGCCAAGGCTTCCAAGGCCCGGCAGGCACAATCGCGCGTCAAGGCGCTGGAGCGCATGGGAACGGTCGCCGCGGTGATCGAGGACCACGTACAGCCGATCACTTTTCCTGAGCCGGAAAAGCAGCCGGCTTCGCCGATCGTCGCGATCCAGAGCGGCGCCGTCGGCTACGAGCCCGGCAATCCGATCCTGAAAAACCTCAATCTGCGCATCGACAATGACGACCGCATCGCCCTGCTCGGCTCGAACGGCAACGGCAAATCGACCTTCGCCAAATTCATCTCCGGCCGTCTGGCGCCGGAGAGCGGTGAAGTGAAGATCGCGCCGAGCCTGAAGATCGGCTTCTTCGCGCAGCACCAGCTCGACGACCTCATCCCCGAGCAATCGCCGGTGGAGCATGTGCGCCGACTGATGCCGGGCGCGCCGGAAGCCAAGGTGCGCGCCCGCGTCGCCCAGATGGGGCTTGCGACCGAGAAGATGGCGACGGCCGCCAAGGATCTTTCCGGCGGCGAAAAAGCCCGCCTGTTGATGGGGCTTGCCGCCTTCAATGCACCCAATCTGCTGATCCTCGACGAGCCGACCAACCACCTCGACATCGATAGCCGCCGCGCGCTGATCGAGGCGCTGAACGACTACGAAGGCGCCGTCATCCTGATCTCGCACGATCGTCACCTAATCGAGGCGACGGTCGATCGGCTGTGGCTGGTCAATGGCGGTACGGTGACGACCTTCGAAGGCGATATGGACGAGTACCGCGACCTCATCGTCACCTCAGGTAAAAAAAAAGAAGAAAAGCCGCAGCTAACTGAAGACGCGACGTCGAAGGCCGACCAGCGCAAGCTCAATGCCGAACGTCGCGCCTCGCTGACGCCGCTCAGGAAAAAGATCAACGAAATCGAATCCTTGACGGCGAAGCTGGAGAAACAGATTCAGGCGCTTGACGCGGAACTTGCGGATCCGGCCCTTTATGAGAAGACGCCAGCCAAGGCCGCCGAGAAGGCAAAGCAGCGCGGCGAGGCCGCGGCAAAACTCGCTGCCGCCGAGGAAGACTGGCTGATGCTGTCAGCCGAATACGAAGAAGCGATGGCGGGATAGCCACAGGGTGACGCTGAAATTCAAGAAGACCGAGGTGCCGAACACCGTCGTCGCCTCGGCCGATTTCGTGACGATCCGCTAGCGCATCGGGCCGATGCTTAGATTCAAAGTGTTACAGCGTCCTTCGCGCGTCTGAAGAGACGCGCGGCGCTGCAAGGCGGGTTGCCAAGTCGGGACCGGCTGCCTAGATCTGTCCGACGTCAACAGAAGCCGGCAGGTCATATATGAACCTTCATCTCGAAACGGACGACGATCCGCGCACCCGCCAGTTCATCGACGAGCACAACCGGGTTTCCGACGCGGCTCTGAGAACACCTGAATTCGAGAGAGATCGCGACGCGATCAAGGCGCTGATCGAGCGGCAGGACAGGCTGATCGTTCCGATGCGCCGAGGCGAGTGGCTGTTCGATTTCCGCCAGAGCAAGGACAATCCTCTCGGCATCTGGCTCCGCCTGCCGGCAGACCAAGAGCCGCTGCCGGACGCCGCCTGGGAGCCGGTCTTCGATCTCGACGCCTTCTGCGTCAGGGAAGGCAAGCGCTGGAATTGGCGCGGCGCCGTCACCTGCCCATGGGAGCCGACGCGGGTGCTGCTCACGCTTTCGGACGGCGGCTCCGATCTTCTCCGGCTGCTCGAATTCGACGCCGAGCGGAAACAGGTCGTCGAGGGCGGCTTCGATACACCGGCCGCACGATCGCATGCCACCTGGCTGAGCCGTGACGAAATCTGCTATTTTGGTTCCATAGACAGATTTTCGGCGACCCGCTCCGGATGGCCGCGCGTCGGACGGCGATTGAAGCGCGGGCAGCGGCCGGAAGATGCCACCGTCATGTTCGAAGCAGCAGACGAGGACGTCTACGGCTTCAATCTCGTCATCGACCCTGCCCTATCAGGCGCTTCGGCGGATCGCGGATTGATCGATATTTTCGTCGCCGCCCACGAGATCGGCGTCGCGAGCGCTTTCCTGATCGCCAGCGACGGCACACAGCGGCGCATCGATCTGCCTAAGGAAGCCGATTTCCAGTTCAATCATGATCATTGCCTTTGGCGGGCAAAGACCGATGAGCGCGTTGCGACCGGCAGCCTCGTGCTGCAACGCTTCGATCCCGCCTCGGAGACGGCCCTGCTCGGGCCGGAGCGGATCCTGTTTCAGCCTGCCGAGGGCCAGTCCATCGCGCAGATGATGCTGATGCAGGAGTGGTGCGTCTTCATCATCTCCGATCGGCTGCGTCCGCGTCTCATGGTGCTGGACCTGACAAGGCCCGATGCTGAGCAGCGGGAGATCGCACTGCCGGCGGATATGCAGACGGCTCACTTCAGGCCGCTCCATGCCGATCTACATCTTGGCGACGATACGCTCCACATCGTCGGCCAGGGCTTCCTGCAGCCGCCCGTCTGTTACCGTCTCGAACTGTCGGATCGCAGCAAAGAGGCCGAGCCGGTTTTCGTCGCCGCGGCGCCGAGCTATTTCGATGCGACCGATATGTCATCCGAACTGCTGGAGGCTGTTTCCGAGGACGGAACGAGGGTTACCTACCGGCTGGTCCTGCCGAAGCAATGGACCAAGGGCGCGCTGCCGGTGCTGCTTTACGGCTATGGCGGCTTCGATGTCCCGTTGTCGCCAAGCTATTCCGGCGTGACAGGACGCTGGCTGGAACAAGGCGGCGCCTATGTGCAGGCCTATATTCGAGGCGGCGGCGAATTCGGGCCCGACTGGTATCGCAGCGCCAAGCGGCAAGGGCGAGACCGGGCGTTTGCCGATTTCGTCGCCATCGCGCGCGATCTCGTCGCCCGCGGCTATACAGTGCCGTCGCGGATCGCCTGCCAGGGCGGCAGCAATGGCGGTCTGCTGACCGGCGTGATGCTGACGCGCTATCCTGACGATTTCGGCGCCGTCTGGTGCCAGGTGCCGGTTCTCGACATGACACGCTTCCACCTGTTCAGCGCAGGGCAAGCCTGGATGGACGAATATGGCGATCCGGAGACGCCGGTGGACCGGGACTTCATGCTCGGTTATTCGCCGCTTCACAATGTCGGGCCGGCGACCAAGGTCAGCTATCCGCCGATCTACATCGAAAGCTCGGCCAATGACGACCGCGTGCATCCCTCGCATGCGCGCCGCTTTGCCGCGCGACTGGAGGAAGAAGGACACCGGCCGCTCTTCCATGAATTCGGCTCCGGCGGGCATGGCGGCGACGGCAATTCCGAAGAGCGCGCCGCCCGCGCGGCGATGGGTTACAGCTTCCTTCGCCAAACCATCATGCGATAGAATGAAGGAGGAGAGCTTGTCGGCACGCCTCTTTCTGATACAAACGCGTCAATAATCATACTTTTCATACAGGCTCGAGCGAAACACCATGTCTCCTATCAATCTCGCCATCGTCGGCGTCGGCAAGATCGTCCGCGACCAGCACCTTCCCTCCATCGCCAAGAACCCGGATTTCGAACTCGTCGCCACGGCAAGCCGCCACGGCACGGTCGAAGGCGTCAAGAGTTATACGACGATCGAAGCGATGCTCGACGCCGAGCCCTCGATCGATGCCGTCTCGCTCTGCATGCCGCCGCAATATCGCTATGAGGCAGCCTATAAGGCGCTGGTCGCCGGCAAGCACGTCTTCCTGGAAAAGCCGCCTGGCGCGACGCTCAGCGAAGTGGCCGATCTCGAAGCGCTGGCGAGCAAGCAGGGTGCGTCGCTCTTTGCCAGCTGGCATTCGCGCTACGCGCCGGGCGTCGAGGCCGCCAAGGCGTTTCTTGCCGCGACGACGATCAAAAGCGTGCATGTGATCTGGAAGGAGGATGTCCGCCACTGGCATCCGAACCAGGACTGGATCTGGCAGGCCGGCGGCCTCGGCGTTTTCGATCCCGGCATCAACGCGCTGTCGATCGTCACCCATATCCTGCCGCGGCCGATCTTCATCACCGAGGCCGTGCTCGAATTTCCCGAGAATCGCGATGCACCGATCGCGGCCGACATTCACTTCCGCAATGCGGACGGCTTGCCGGTTCACGCCGAATTCGACTGGCGCCAGACCGGCAAGCAGAGCTGGGACATCGTCGCGGAAACGGCAGCCGGCCAGATGGTGCTCGCCGAGGGCGGCGCCAAGCTTTTGATCGACGGCGCGCTGAGATTCGCCGAGCCGGAGCAGGAATATCCCTCGCTCTACCGTCGCTTTGCCGAAATCATCAAGGCCGGCAAATCGGATGTCGATCTCGCGCCGCTGCGCCACGTCGCCGATGCCTTCATGCTCGGCAAGCGGAAATTCGTCGACGCCTTCCACGACTGAGCGTCGCAATAACGTCATAGAAACCGGCAAGATTTGCCGGCCTATGGCAATAGTGTTCGGGGGCAGCCGCTCATGAGCAACAAAATTGGCCGCAAGGGCCGATTTTTCCGCCTGTTGAAGATTGGCATCCTTGTGGTGCCGCTTCTCGGCCTTGCAGCATGCTCGGGCGAAGAGGTCGTCATGCCGCCTGATCCACCGGGCATTTCCCGATCCGAGGAATATTCCTTCGGATCGGCGACCCAGGCCCAGGATTGGCAGGCCACCCGCAAGGTGCTGGGCCAGCTGGAAGGGCGGTTCGGAGAGAAGTCCATGCGTATCCTGGCGCGCAATCTTGTCAGCACCACCGACCCGCAGACCATCAAGGCTTATTATGCCGAACGCCTTGTGCATCAAGCCGGCTGGGCGGAAATGCCGGTCAGCACCTTTGCCGACAAGGCGTGGGCATTCGCTTTGGTCAGCCCGAATGGAAAGCATGTTTTGGCAGTCGAGGCGCTCGACGCATCGGAAAGTGCTGGCGGGATCGTACCCCTCAATATCCTGACAAACCTTGACGAGGATAAAGATTCGAAACGGTAGCGGCGTTCGCTGGCGGGAGAGCGAAGCTGGACGGCTTCATGCAGCAATTCAAAGTGTTACAGCGTCCTTTGCGGCTCTCGAAAGACGCGCGCCGCAGTAGCGTCGTAGCGAACGATCAGGCCTTCTTCTCCCATCGCCCTTCCGGTGTCTGCTGCCAATAGGTGAGGTTATGTCCCTCTCCTTTCAGCTTCTTCCACTGCGCACGGGCGGTGTCCAGTTGCTCCTGGTCATGACCGTCGAACATGAAGACGATGCGCTCATAGGCATCGGCCGGCGGCGGCTCGGCGCCGTCGACGATGAAACGCACGGTCGCCGCATTGGCATTGTCCGGCGTCACGGTCAAAAGCACCGGCTGGCTTTCGGCGAAATCCGCCTCGTCGGTGCCGTGCGGCAGGAAGCTCTCCTCGCGGAAAGTCCAAAGATGCTGATCGAGAGCATCACGCCGCGCCGGCTCGCGCGTCTGGACGGCAACGCGCCAGCCGCGCTCGACGCTTTTGTCGATGAGCGGCGGAAGCGCGTCCTCCAGCCTGGATTCGGTCAGATGATAGAAGAGAACGTCCGTCATCAGGATTCATAATGGGCGCGAACGAGTTCGTCGAGCAGGCGTACGCCGAAGCCGGAACCCCAGGATTGATTGATCTCGTCCTGCGGCGAGCCCATCGCCGTGCCGGCAATATCGAGATGCGCCCAAGGCGTGTCCTGCACGAAGCGCTTGAGGAAATGCGCGGCCGTGATCGAGCCGGCCTGTCGGCCGCCGGTGTTCTTCATATCGGCGAACTTGCTGTCGATCAGCTTGTCGTAATCCCTGCCGAGCGGCATGCGCCAGAGCTTCTCGTTTGTGGAAAGGCCGGCTGCCGTTAGTTGCGCGGAAAGCTGGTCGTCGTTGGAGAACAGGCCGGCATGCACATTGCCGAGTGCGACGACGATCGCCCCGGTCAGGGTGGCGAGATTGATCATGAACTGCGGCTTGAAGCGGTCGTTGCAGTACCAGAGCGCATCGCAGAGCACGAGGCGGCCCTCGGCATCGGTGTTGATCACCTCGATCGTCTGGCCGGACATCGAGGTGACGATATCGCCCGGACGCTGGGCGTTACCGTCAGGCATGTTCTCGACCAGGCCGATGATGCCGATGGCGTTGACGGCCGCCTTGCGGGAGGCGAGCACATGCATGAGGCCGGTGACGGCTGCCGCACCGCCCATATCGCCCTTCATGTCTTCCATGCCGGCGGCCGGCTTGATCGAAATGCCGCCGGTATCGAAGACGACACCCTTGCCGATGAAGGCGACGGGGCGATCCTTGCCCTTGCCGCCCTTCCACTGCATGACCGCCAGGCGCGGCGGACGCACGGAGCCCTGGGCGACGCCGAGAAGGGCGCCCATGCCGAGGCGGCGCATTTCGCGCTCCGTCAAGATTTCCACTTCGACGCCGAGCTTTTCCAACTCCTTGGCCTTGGCGGCGAACTCGACGGGGCCGAGCACGTTCGGCGGTTCGTTGACGAGGTCGCGGGCAAGGTTGACACCGCCGGCAATCGCTTCGGAATCGGAAAACGCCTTCTTGGCGCCAGCCGGATCGGCGGTGACGATCGTCACCTTGACGGATTTCGCCGGCTTCTCCTCCTCATCGCTCTTCTTCGTCTTGTAGGTATCGAAGCTATAGGCGCGCAGCAGCACGCCGAGCGCGAAATCGGCAGCTGCCCGCGCGCTGGTATCGAGGCCAGGCACGTCGATGAAGACAGCGGCGTTGTCGGTGTTCTTGATTCTCGAGGCCGCAGCACCGCCGGCCTTCAGCCAGTCATGGGCGGTGAGTTCAGCTGCCTTGCCGAGCCCGATGACGACGATGCGCTCGACGGGCGCGCCTTCGGGTGCGACAATATCGAGCCCGCTCATGGATTTCGCGGAGAATCGGGCGATCCGGGCAGCCTTGGCGATCACACCTGCCGGGTCGACCGTATCGGCGCCGGCAGCGCTGTCGGCCTCCGCGGTCTTCAACAGGATCGCCAGGCCGCCATTGAGCTTTGCCGACTTTGCGAATGAAATTTCCAACTTTACTGACATGTCTTCTCCGCTGGGATTCTTTGAAATCCGTCCCTGGCGGATAATTTCGCGTTTGGCGGGTCTGTCAATGGCTTGCGACAATTGTTATGGTCGCCCGCAGCTATCAGGGCTCCCTTGTTTTCGTCAGTTTTGTAGATATTCGCGTTGACAGTTTTTTCGAAAAATCGATGGCGGAGCTTGGCAATCCGCCTGCCGAAAACAACTTTCGGCGCATTCATGCTGCTGTTTTGGATGTGGTGGGCGCTGCTTGCCGTCTTCCGTGCTTTCCCCGAAATAGACATCTATTTTTCCCAGCTTTTTTTCGTGGGCGCAGATTGCGACGCGACTGCTGCTGCCGGGAGCATCTGCGGCGGCTTTCCCTATCGCGACGTCGCGGCCTTCGACCTGCTGCGTACTCTATTCTTCCGCCTGCCCTATGTGGTGGCGATCGTGATGCTGTGGAAACTCGTCGAATGCTACCAGCAGCACGGCGCAACCTTCAACGCCGAGCGCGCGCAAAAGCTCAAAGTCGCGCTCGGAACGATGCTGATCGGGCCGGTGCTGCTCGTCAATGTCATCCTCAAGGAACATTGGGGCCGGCCGCGGCCGATACAGACGGACATTTTCGGCGGTACGCTGCATTTCGTCGAGGCAGGTTCGCTTGCCGGAAAATGCGTTTCGAACTGCTCGTTCGTCTCCGGCGAGGCGGCGAGTGCCGGCTGGCTCTTCTGCCTCCTGCTCTTCGTGCCGAAATCCCTGCGTTATGCGGTGGCGGCACCCTTGGCGGCGATCTCGATCCTCACCCCGGCGATGCGGCTATCCTTCGGCGCACACTATCTTTCCGACGTCGTTCTTGGATGGCTTTCTTCGCTTGTCGTCTTCGCCGCATTGCTGGCGTTAACTGAGTCGCAACAGCATCAAAAAAATTCTGAAATTTGAATGAATTTTTGACACCAGCTTGTCGCAAAAGCGCGACAAAGAGCGTAGAGGGATTCTCCTGCAAGGCCGTTTGGGCGTGCAGGTGCTTTCAAGGGCAGGCATGAAACTACTCGAGACATACATATTGCGGCGCGTCGGCCAGATGTTTCTCGTGGCGCTCCTGCCGGTTCTGGCGATCATTTGGACGACTCAGGTTCTGCAGCGCATCAATCTGGTCACCGACAGCGGCCAGTCGATCGGCTCGTTCGCCAAGCTGGCGACGATGATTCTGCCGTCGATCATTCCTGTCGTTCTGCCCTTCGCTCTCGTTATCGCGATCACCCAGACGCTGACGACGATGAACAACGATTCCGAACTTACCGTCATCGACGCGGCCGGGGCGCGGCGCAGCGTGCTGATCCGCCCGATCCTGCTGCTTGCCGCCGTCATCAGCGTCTTTTCCTTTTTCGTCGACAACGTCGTCGAGCCGCGCGCAAAGACCGTCGTGCGCCAGATGATCGCCGAGACCTATGCTGACCTCCTCTCTTCGGTGATCGAGGAAAAGACCTTCCGCAAGCTCGACGAAGGCCTCTATGTTCAGATCTCGCAGCGGATGGCGGGCCGCATGCTGAAGGGCCTGTTCGTCGCCGACGAGCGCGACCCGGCCTATGAACTGATCTATTATGCGAAGGAAGGCGCCGTCGACGACACGGGCACGACGCTGATCATGCATCAAGGCGAAGTGCACCGAAAAACGCCCGATGGCAACGTCTCGGTTATCAATTTCGATTCCTATTCCTTCGATCTATCGGACATGACTGAGAATCGCGGACAGGCGACGTTGCGCGCCAGCGACCGTGACCTGTGGTTCCTGTTCAATCCGGATCCGGCCGATAAGGACTTTACTATCCGGCCGCAAAGCTACCGCGCCGAACTGCATCGGCGGCTGACCGACTGGATCCTGCCCGTCGTCTTTGCACTGTTTTCACTGGCGATCGCCGGCGATGCGCGCTCGCACCGCGAAGCGCGGCTGCATCCGATGGTGAGCGCTCTCGCTTATGCCTTCGCGATGCGATGGGCCGCCTTCTACGCGGCCAATCAGATCGATACCGACCCTGAATATATCGCCGTCCTCTACGCCATCCCGATTGTCAGCAGCATCGTCTCGATCGTCTTCCTCGGCCTGCACAAACGACTGGTCATGCCTTCGTTCATCCGGGACCGGATTTCGTCTTTCTGGAGACGGATGCAGGAAAGGCTGCTTGCCGCAGCCGGCAGGACCGGCGGGGGCACTGCCCAATGATGTTCGGGACATTGTCGCGTTATTTCTTTCGCCGCTATCTGGTGACGACGGGCTGGTTCCTGATCGGCGTCTCGGCGATTTCTTTCCTTCTCGATTTCAGCGAGACGGCGGGCCGCATGTCCGGCCTTCCCGGCTACACGATCGGCGGCGGCGTCTTGATGACCGCCGTGCGCCTGCCGCTCATCCTACAGCAGACTGTGCCATTCATCGCACTGTTCGTCGGCATGACGGTGCTGATCGGCCTCAACCGCAAATATGAACTCGTCGTCACGCGCGCTGCCGGCATTTCGGTCTGGCAGTTCATGTTCCCCTTCATCGCCGGCTCGCTGGCGCTCGGCCTGCTGACGATGGCGGCGCTCAACCCGCTTGCCGCCTGGGGACAGCGCCAGGCACTGCTGGTCGAATCGGACTGGCGTGGCGAGAACGCGGTTCTGCGCAAGGCACCGCAGATTCCGTGGCTGCGCCAGATCAGTGGCCGGGACGATGTCATCATCGGCGCCCAGACGGTCCAGGAGAACGGAACCAAGCTGATCGACGCCGTGCTGATCCATTTCGATTCAAGCGGTCAGGTCATTCTGAGACAGGACGCCGCCACGGCAAAATTGGAAGATGGTTACTGGCAACTTAACACCGTAGTGGAGCGCAAGCCTGGCGAAATCCCCGTGCGTAAAGCTTCGGTTCAACTTCGCACCAATCTGAAACAGGACTTCGTCCAGGAGCGGCTGACAGCGCCGGAAACAATTGGTTTCTTTGACCTTTCCAACCGAATTGCTGCGGCCAAGTCCTTCGGCATTTCGACCAAGGCGCTGGAGACGCAATTCAACTCCCTGTTGTCCCAGCCATTGCTGCTGGTGGCCATGACTTTCATAGCCGCAACAGTGTCCCTAAAATTTAGCCGGTTCAACCAATCCCGCTCCGTGATTCTGGGTGGCATCCTCTCGGGCTTCATGCTTTATGTCGTCACCGTGCTTGTAAAGGCATTCGGAAGCAGTGGAGTCGTGCCCCCCTTCGTGGCGACGTGGATACCGGTGGTCGTCGCGCTGGCCTTGGGTGCGACTATTCTGCTTCATCAGGAGGACGGCTAGTGGCGGCAGGCGACCGCAAGTATTTTAGTAATCAGCTGGTTGCCCTGCTTGTCGGCGCGACTCTATGTTCCTATTTCGGCAGTGTCCCAGTCTCCTACGGCCAGGCCAACACGTCCGCTCAAGATATCGGGAAGAACATTCCGGAAGGAGCCAAGCTCCTGCTTTCGGCCAATGAACTGGTCTATAACCGTGACGCCGATCTGGTGTCGGCGGTTGGCGGCGTACAGATCAATTATGCCGGCTATAAAATGGTCGCTCAGAAGGTCGAGTACAATCAGAAGACCGGCCGGATGATGGCGATCGGCAATATCGAGCTGGTCAGTCCCGACGGCAATCGCATCTATGCCGACAACCTCGACGTGACCGACAATTTCGCCGACGGGTTCATGAACTCGCTGCGTATCGAAACCGCCGACAATACGCGTATCGCCGCCGAAACCGGCGAGCGCGTCGGCGGCACGAAGATGATTCTCAACAAGGGCGTCTACACGGCCTGCCTTCCCTGCGCCGAGGATCCGAAGCGCGCGCCCTTCTGGCAGGTCAAGGCCCAGCGGGTGATCCAGAACGGCGAGACGCATACGATCCGTCTGGAGAGAGCGCGCTTCGAGCTGCTCGGCCATCCGATCGCCTTCCTGCCGTTCATCGAAGTTCCCGACAATACGGTGAAACGCAAGTCCGGCTTTCTGTTTCCGACGATGAGCCTGTCGCAGAATCTCGGCTTCGGTCTTTCCGTTCCTTATTACTATGTGATCTCGCCGAGTATGGACGCGACGGTCACCGCCACGGGCTACACCGCCCAGGGCTTCCTCATCGAAGGCGAATTCCGTCAACGCTTCGAAAATGGCACGCATATTCTGCGCGTCGCAGGCATCGACCAGGCAAAGCCGAGCAACTTCAGCTCCGGCACCAGCGATGCCGAAGCCGACCAGCGTGGCATGGTGGCTTCCAAGGCCGAATTCCGCATCAATCCGCGCTGGACGTTCGGCTGGGACGTCATGATGCAGAGCGACAACAATTTCTCGAAAACGTACAAGCTGCGGGGCCTGACCGGTACGGATCGTACCAATCAGATCTACCTGACAGGGCTCGGGAAACGCAATTATTTCGACATGCGGGCGTTCTATTTCGACGTCCAGGATGCCGATCGGACGAATACCGCTGAAAAGCAGCAGGCGATCGTCTATCCGTCGCTCGACTATCACTATGTGGCGCCGCAGCCGCTTGCCGGCGGCGAGCTTTCGGCGGATGTCAACCTGACGAATATTTCGCGCACACATGACGACTTCTATACCGTCGACGGCTTCGACCGTTTCCGCGGCCTGAAAGGCCAGACTTCGCGGCTGACTGCCGAACTTCAATGGAAGCGCACCTACGTCACGCCGACCGGTCTTGTGATCACACCGCTGCTGGCCGCGCGCGGCGATGCCTTCGCGCTGAACATGGATGATCCGACCGGCTACACCGGCAACTACGTCGACGGCAATTCTGCTACCCGCTCGATGTTCACAGCCGGTCTGGAGATGCGTTATCCGATCCTGATGACGACGGCTAACAGCACCCATATCCTCGAGCCGATCGCACAGATCTACGCCCGCCCCGACGAGCAGCTTGCCGGCCGCCTGCCGAACGAGGATGCGCAAAGCTTCGTCTTCGACGCCACCTCGCTTTTCGACCGCGACAAGTTCTCGGGCTACGACCGGGTCGAAGGCGGTACCCGCGCCAATATCGGCGTCCAGTATACCGGGACCTTCGACAGCGGTTACAAGCTGCACGGCATTTTCGGCCAGTCCTATCAGATCGCCGGCCAGAACTCCTTTGCAACGGCTGATCTTGTCAATGTCGGCGCCGACTCCGGCCTTGAAACCGACCGCTCCGATTACGTCGGCCTTGGCGGCGTCGAAACACCGTACGGCGTTTCCGTCGCAGCCTCCTACCGGCTCGACGAAAAGGATTTCGAATTCCGCCGCGGCGACCTGACGACGGCCTACCAGAACGACACCTTCGCGACGCAGCTGACCTACACCCATCTCAGCGCCCAGCCGGCATATGGCTTTGCCGAGGACAATGACGAGATCCAGACGAACAGCAGCGTCAAGTTCAAAGATTACTGGTCGATTTTCGGCGGCATTGCCTGGGATCTGAACAATGATGTGATCAGTCGGCGGACGATCGGCCTCTCTTATGAGGACGAATGCACGATCTTCACGATCGCCTATACGGACAGCAGAGATTCCGACGACGAGTCGGGAAGCGACTGGACGATCGGCGCACGGCTGACCTTCCGCACGCTCGGCGACATCAAGATCGGCACCGACACCCTCGAATGACGGGCGATCGGCGCAAACATGGCCTGAAGCCATTCTTTCGCCGTAAGCCTGTGCAGGACATTGCCGCCAGTCGGTATCTGAGGCATAGGAGTTTCGCGCCGTGATGGAAGCGATTTCAGCGTGTCTCGCACTGTGGTAAGAACGCCGCGAACAACGTCTCGCGGCGCTATCGGGAGGTCAACAGATGATTGACGCGAAAAAAGCCATAACCAAATTCCTCGCCGCGGCAGCGCTTGCATTGCTGACAGGCCTTGCCGGTCCAGCGCTTGCGGCAAGCGAAGTCAAAGCCGTGGTGAACGGCACCGCCATCACCAGCGGCGATGTCGCCAAGCGCCAGGCCTTCCTGCGCCTGCAGCGTACGAAGGCCGATGCCAAGACCGCCGAGGAGCAACTGATCGACGAGGCGCTCAAGCGGCAGGAAGTCGCTCGCGTCCGTATGTCGGTGTCGCAGCAGGACGTCGATGCGTCTTTCGCGCGCTTTTCGAGCGGCAACAAGCTTTCCCCCGAGCAGATGTCGCAGATCCTCGATCGCGCCGGCGTCGGCGTCGATCATTTCAAGGGTTTCATCGCCGTGCAGATGAGCTGGCCGCGTGTCGTCAACGCCCGCTACGGCTCGACCTCGCGGCTGTCGAACTATGATCTCGTCTCGCGCATGATGCAGAACAACAAGCAGAAGCCGGTGACGACGGAATATATGCTGCAGCAGATCATCTTCGTCATTCCGCAAGCCAAGCGCGGCGCCATCACCGGCAAGCGCAAGGGCGAGGCCGAGGCGTCGCGCTCCAAATTTCCAGGCTGCGATCAGGCAAAGGTGTTTGCTGCGACGATGCGCGACGTTTCCGTGCGCGATCTCGGCCGACTGCTCGCCCCCGAGATCCCGCCGGATTGGAAGCCGCTGGTCGAGCAGGCCAAGGGCAACACGACAGGGACCCGCGTCACCGACAAGGGCGTCGAGTATCTGGCAATCTGCAGCCAGCGGCAGGTTTCCGACGACCAGGCCGCCGAAATGGTCTTCCGCCAGGAAGATCTCGACAAGTCCAAGGCCGGCAAGGATGCCAGCCCGGAAAACGAAAACAGCAAGAAATACCTGGATGAACTGCGCAAAAAGGCGCAGATCGCCTATCGCTGACCGATAATGGCGATACCGTTTTTGCGACCGCTTGCGCTGAGCCAGGGCGACCCCGCCGGCATCGGGCCGGATATTACTCTGATGGCTTGGCTGAGGCGGCGAGAACTTGGGTTGCCGCCTTTCTTCCTGATTGGCGACCCCGACGTTCTGGCGTTGAGAGCCCGCCAGCTCAATCTGGCGGTCTCGATCCGCGAGACCGATGAAGCCAGCAAGGCCGCCGGCATGTTTGCCGATGCGCTGCCCGTCATGACCATATCGGCTAGTATCGAGGTCGTGGCCGGCGAACCGCATGCGGCAACGGCGAAAGGCACGATCGCGTCGATCGAGAAAGCCGTGTCGCTTGTCATTGACGGCGAGGCGCTCGCAGTCGTTACCAATCCGATCGCCAAGGCCGTGCTTTACGAAGCGGGTTTCCGGTTTCCCGGCCATACCGAATTTCTCGCCGATCTCGCCGCCAGGGCGACCGGCCGGCCGGTAACACCGGTAATGATGCTGTCCGGACCGAAGCTCCGGGCCATTCCCGTCACCATCCATATTCCGGTCCGCGACGTGCCGCAGGCGCTGACGGGCGAACTGATCACCGAAACCTGCAGGATCGCCCATGAAGATCTGAGGCAGCGCTTCGGCATCGAGGCGCCGCGGCTCGCCGTTGCCGGCCTCAACCCGCATGCGGGCGAAGGCGGGGCGATCGGCACGGAGGACGAGGACGTCATCCGTCCGGCGATCGAGCGCCTGCGCGACGAGGGCATCGATGCGATCGGCCCCCTGCCCGCCGATACGATGTTCCATGACGAGGCGCGGGCGCGATACGACGTTGCCATCTGCATGTATCACGATCAGGCGCTGATCCCGGCCAAGGCACTTGGTTTCGACGACAGCGTCAACGTGACGCTCGGGCTTCCCTTCGTGCGCACCTCGCCGGATCACGGCACCGCTTTCGGCATTGCCGGCAAGGGACTGGCGCGCGAGCACAGCCTCGTTGCGGCGCTGAAGCTCGCCGCCCAGCTCGGCCGCAGCGCGGAAAGCCGCCGCTGATGGCAGCACTCGATGGCCTGCCGCCGCTTCGCGACGTCATCCAGCGTCACGGCCTCGATGCACGCAAGGCGCTCGGGCAAAATTTCCTGCTCGACCTCAACCTCACGCAGAAGATCGCCCGCACGGCGGGGGCGCTCGAAGATGCGACCGTTTTCGAGGTCGGCCCCGGCCCCGGCGGACTGACGCGCGCGATCCTGGCGCTCGGCGCCAGGAAGGTTATCGCCATCGAGCGGGATACACGCTGCCTGCCGGCGCTTGCCGAGATCGCCGATCATTATCCCGGCCGGCTGGAGGTGATCGAAGGCGATGCGCTGAAGACGGATTTCGAGACATTGGCGCCGGAAGGCCCGATCAAGATCATCGCCAACCTGCCCTACAATGTCGGCACGCAGTTGCTGGTCAACTGGCTGCTGCCGAAAGCCTGGCCGCCGTTCTGGCAGTCGCTGACGCTGATGTTTCAGAAGGAAGTCGGCGAGCGTATCGTCGCCAACGAAGACGACGATCATTACGGCCGTCTCGGCGTGCTCTGCGGCTGGCGGAGTGAGGCACGCATGGCCTTCGACGTGCCGCCGCAAGCCTTCACGCCGCCACCAAAGGTGACGTCGACGGTCGTGCAACTGACCCCCCGCGATAACCCGATCCCCTGCGCTGTGGGCAATCTGGAAAAGGTGACACAGGCGGCCTTCGGCCAGCGCCGCAAGATGCTGCGCCAAAGCCTGAAATCGCTCGGCGGCGAGAGCCTGCTCGTCAAGGCCGGGATCGATCCGGCGCGTCGGGCGGAAACCCTGTCCGTCGAGGAGTTCTGCCTGCTGGCGAACAGCCTCTAAAGCGCGTCGCAATCTTTCAGATTTGGTGCTCATCGCGAAATCGCGCAGACTTTTCGGCATCACGCTTTAAAGCGACGGCGTCTCTTCCAGCAACTCGCGGACGAAGTCGAACATGCCATGGCGGCGGTCACGGCGCAGGCGTTCGGCCTTGACGATCGACTGGACGGCGTCGAGGGCGGCGTTGAGATCGTCGTTGACGATGACATAGTCGTATTCGCGCCAGTGGGCGATCTCGGCGCGGCTGTTGGCGAGGCGCGTCTGGATGACCTCCTCGGAATCCTCGGCACGGCGGTGCAGCCGCGACTGGAGCTCGGTCATGGTCGGCGGCAGCACGAAGATCGAGACGACGTCGGCCGACATCTTCTCCTGTAATTGCTGGGCGCCCTGCCAATCGATGTCGAAGAGCATGTCACGGCCTTCGCCCATGGCCTGCTCGACCGGCTCACGCGGCGTGCCGTAGAAATTGCCATGCACCTCGGCCCATTCGAGCAGCGCGTCGCTATCGCGCAACCGCTCGAACTCGCGCACACTCTTGAAGTGGTAATGCACATCCTCGACTTCGCTCGGGCGGCGCTGGCGCGTGGTGACGCTGACGGAAAGGCTGATTTGCCTGTCGGTCTCCAACAGCGTGCGCGCGATGGTGGACTTGCCGGCGCCTGATGGCGACGAGATGACAAGCATCAAACCGCGGCGGGCGATCTGCACGGGCGAGGAATTCGCCGGTTTCATGTCTTACTCCAAATTCTGGACCTGCTCGCGGAACTGGTCGATCACGACTTTCAGCTCGATGCCGGCGGCGGTGACCGCCGAGGCATTCGACTTCGAGCAGATGGTATTCGATTCGCGGTTAAATTCCTGTGCAAGGAAGTCCAGTCGGCGCCCGGCGGGGCCACCTTTCACCAAGAGATCGCGCGCTGCGGCGATATGAGCCTTCAGACGATCGATTTCCTCGCGCAGATCCGCCTTGGTCGCCAACAGCGCGGCTTCGGCATGCAGCCTGTCGCGGTCGAGCGCGGCCATGCCGTCCATCAACAAGGCGACCTGCGCGGCAAGCCGCGCGGCGATCTCCTGCGGCGAGCGCGATGGATCGGCCTCAATCGTCCGCGTCAGGCCTTCGATGGTCGTGACGTGGTCGTGAAGAATGCGGGCCAGCGCCGCCCCTTCCTGTTCGCGCATCGCTCTCAGATCGGCAAGCGCGGCCAGCAGGCCGGCAGCGATATCGGCGTCACGGGCGGCAAGCGCCTCCTCGCCATCCTCGCTTTCGCGGAATTCGACGATGCCGCGCACCAGCAGCAGCGTATCGAGCTTCAGCGGCGCCGGATCGATGACACCGTCCAGTTGCTCGCGCATGGCCAGCACGGCGGCAAGCGCCTGCCTGTTCAGCACCGCCTCGAAACGGTTCTCGTCGGCGGTGACGGATAGCGATGCCTGCAGGTTGCCGCGGCTGAAGCTTTCTCCGGCGAGGCGGCGGACCTCTGCCTCCATGCGTTCGAGACCGGGCGGCAGGCGCAGGCGCAGGTCGAGGCCCTTGCCGTTGACCGAGCGCAGTTCCCATGCCCAGCGCCAGCGGCCGCTCGTTCCCTCGCGCCGCGCAAAACCGGTCATGGACTGCAAAGCCATGCGAGCCTCCCGAAAGTCTCAGTTGATCTTCTTTTTCTTCGGCGGCGCGACGGTCGCGCCATTATCCGCCGGCTGCTCTTCCGGCTGGCCGTCGACTGCGATGTTCGGGTCCGAACCCTTGTCGGCTTCGAGCTTGCGCCAGCGCTTGACGTTGGCATTGTGCTCCTCGAGCGTCGCAGAGAAAACATGACCACCGGAACCGTCGGCGACGAAATAGAGATCCTGCGTCTTCCAGGGATTGGCGACGGCTTCCAGCGCATCCTTGCCGGGATTGGCGATCGGCGTCGGCGGCAGACCCTTGATGACATAGGTGTTGTAAGGTGTGTCCCGCTTCAGGTCCGACTGGTAGATCGGCCGGTCGGCCGGTTTACCCTCGCCGCCGAAGAGGCCGTAGATGATCGTTGGGTCGGACTGCAGGCGCATGCCCTTGCCGAGCCGGTTCAGGAAAACGGAGGCGACATGAGCACGCTCGTCGGGAACCCCGGTTTCCTTTTCGACGATCGAGGCGAGTGTCACGAACTCCTCCTTGGATCGCAGCGGCAGCGACGAGTCACGCTTGTCCCAGATCTGATCGACGAGCTTCTGCTGCGCAGCCGCCATCTGTTCGATGATTTCCGAGCGCTTGGTGCCGCGCGAGAATTTGTAGGTATCCGGACGCAGGCTTCCCTCGGTCGGCAATGCCGCCGGCAAGTCGCCCTCCAGCACGGTATCCTGCAGCATGCGGTCGAACATCTGGCGGACCGTCAGGCCCTCGGGGAAGGAAACGGAATAGAGAATGGACTTGCCCGATTTCAGCAGCTCCATGATATCCCTCATGGAGGCCCTCGCCTTGATCTCGTATTCACCCGCCTTCAGGCTCTCACCGGCAGAAAGATGCGTTGCCGTGAGATAGCGGAAGATGCGGGCATCGCTAATGATCGCGTTGCGCTCGAGGTTCGAGGCGATTTCGGTCAGACCAGCGCCGTTGCGGACGATGAAATTGGTGTTGGTCTGCAGCGGGCCCGGGTTCCGATAGGTCGATGTGGCATAGTAGAAGCCGATGACGGCGACGACACAGACCAGAACCGCCATCGTCATGATGAAGTTCAGGAAAAGAACGACCTGGCCGCGGGCTTTCTTGGACCGCTTCGGCGGCTCCGGAACGCGCTCCGGACGCAGGGCTTCGCTGGGCGACTTCGGGATAATCGGTCCCTTCTGCGCCTGGGTATCGTTGCTCTGGTTCGTCGTATCGCTCACCGGCAATCCTCTAAAACTTGACCCTCACTTCGCTATTTCGCGAAGCAATGCGGCAAAAGCAGGTTCTGCCGCCGTTCAACGACGCCGCTGCCGGTCGTTATGCTTTCGCACGCCCTCCTACGCAACGGAGAGGACGGCCGGTTGCGGTGTATGGGAGACCCATTACACCGCTTGCAGCACTCTTACTGCGCGTAACGGCGCAGTACGAGCGACGCGTTCGTGCCGCCGAATCCGAATGAGTTGGACAGCGCCACATTGATGTCTCGCTCACGCGCCTTGTGCGGAACAAGATCGATCGCCGTCTCCCGTTCGGGATTGTCGAGATTGAGCGTCGGCGGCGCGATATTGTCGCGAATGGCGAGCGTGGTGAAGATCGCCTCGATGGCACCGGCAGCACCGAGAAGGTGTCCTGTCGCCGACTTGGTCGAGGACATGGAGATCTTCGACGCCGCATTGCCGACCAGCCGCTCGACGGCGCCGAGTTCGATCGTATCAGCCATGGTCGAGGTACCGTGGGCATTGATGTAGTCGATATCGGCCGGCGTCAGCCCGGCGCGTTTCAGCGCCATCGCCATGCAGCGGCCGGCGCCCTCGCCGTCTTCGGAGGGCGCGGTGATGTGATAAGCGTCGCCCGACAGGCCGTAGCCGACGATTTCGGCGTAGATCCTGGCGCCGCGCGCCTTGGCGTGTTCCAGCTCCTCGAGCACGACGATGCCGGCACCTTCGCCCATGACGAAGCCGTCGCGGTCGCGATCATAGGGACGCGACGCCTTCTGCGGATCGTCGTTGTGCTGGGTCGACAGCGCCTTGCAGGCGGCAAAGCCTGCAAGCGAAATGCGGCTGACGGGGGATTCCGTGCCGCCGGCGACCATGACGTCGGCATCACCAAGCGCGATCAGCCGCGCGGCATCGCCGATCGCATGTGCGCCCGTCGAGCAGGCGGTGACGACCGAATGATTGGGTCCGCGCAGCTTGTGGCGGATTGAGACTTGGCCGGAGACGAGGTTGATCAGGCGGCCGGGAATGAAGAAGGGGGAGATGCGGCGCGGGCCCTTGTCGCGCAGGGTGTAACCCGCCTCGACGATGCCTTCGATGCCGCCGATGCCGGAGCCGATCAGCACGCCGGTGGCGATCTGGTCCTCATCGGTTTCAGGATGCCAGCCGGCATCGGCAAGCGCCATGTCGGCGGCGGCCATGCCGTAGATGATGAAGGGATCGACCTTGCGCTGCTCCTTCGGCTCCATCCACTGATCGACATTGAAGGTGCCGTCGGTGCCGTCACCGATAGGAATACGGCAGGCGATCTTGGCGGGAAGGTCATCGACCTCGAATTCGGTGACGAGGCGGGCGCCGTTCTGACCGGCAAGCAGCCGGGACCACGTCACCTCGGTTCCGCATCCCAAGGGTGATACCATGCCGGTACCGGTGATGACGACACGTCTCATCGCGTGCTTTCCCCCGTCTCTTATGTTCTATGGAGAAATATGCCGAAAAGAAAAGGGCGGACTCCAGGCCCGCCCTTTCTCAAATTCACAGGATCAGGCCTGGGCCTTCTCAATAAACTTCACTGCATCGCCGACCGTCAGGATCGAGTCGGCAGCGTCGTCAGGAATTTCAACGCCGAATTCTTCTTCGAAAGCCATGACAAGTTCGACCGTGTCGAGCGAGTCAGCGCCCAGATCGTCGATAAAGCTGGCGCTCTCGACGACCTTGTCGGCGTCGACGCCAAGATGATCAATAACAATTTTCTTTACGCGTTCTGCGATATCGCTCATGTCGGTTTCCTCGACCTTATGTCCTGATCGGAATGCCATCGCGGCACCCCTACCCTGTTTCAGCCTGCGATGTTTTCAGACATCCTCGGCAAACTCGTTTACCCGGCTTCAGAGATGTCCCAGGCTTGCAAAAAGCCCGCCGGTCCGTCTGCTTTCTCGGGACGACTGTTCACAGTCATGGCCCGCTTAACATGCTTTATGTCTGCCGCAAAGCCAGAAAATCAACGGTTCGTGATTGCTCAACATGCTATTGGCGGAATTATTCACACGCCAACAGTTTGTCGTTTCAGATCATCGCCATGCCGCCGTTTACGTGCAGCGTCTGGCCCGTCATATAAGCAGCCTCGGAGGACGCAAGGTAAGCGACCGCCGAAGCCACCTCGCCGCCCGTGCCCATGCGCTTCATCGGGATCGCTCCCATGATCGCTTCCTTCTGCTTGTCGTTCAGCTTGCCGGTCATGGCGCTCTCGATGAAGCCCGGTGCGACGCAGTTGACCGTCACGTTGCGGGTGGCAATCTCCTGCGCCAGGGACTTGGTGAAGCCGATCATACCGGCCTTGGAGGCGCAGTAATTGGCCTGGCCCGGATTGCCGGTGACGCCGACGATGGAGGTGATGTTGATGATGCGGCCATAGCGGCGGCGCATCATCGGATGCGTCAATTCGCGCGTCAGGCGGAAGGTCGCCGTCAGGTTCACTTCGAGAACGCTGTCCCAGTCCTCGTCGCTCATGCGCACGAACAGCCCGTCGCGGGTGATGCCGGCATTGTTGACGAGGATGTCGACGCCTTCGAGGTCGGCCTCGGCCTTCTGGCCGAGCGCCTTGACCTCATCGCGGTCGGAGAGGTTCGCCGGGAAGATCTTGACGCGCTCGCCGAGATCGGCGGCCAGCGCTTCCAGCTTCTCGACGCGGGTGCCGTGCAGGCCGACGATGGCGCCCTGCTTATGGAGAAGGCGGGCGATTTCCTCGCCAATACCGCCCGATGCGCCGGTGACGAGAGCCTTGCGGCCGGAAAGATCGAACATGGAAACGTTCCTTATATAAGGGACACCAAATCCGGTGTCCGGAGATACCAATCAGGCCATGAGGGCGGCGACGGCCGCGTCGATATCCGCCGGACCGTTGACGGAGATGCCGTTGATCGTCTTGTCGATGCGGCGGGCAAGGCCGGTCAGCACCTTGCCGGAACCGAGTTCATAAAGCGTCGTCACGCCATTTCCGGCAAACCATTCCACCGTCTCGCGCCAGCGGACCTGACCGGTCACCTGCTCGACCAGCAGGCTGGCGATCTCGTCGGCGCCGGTCACCGGGGCGGCACGGACATTGGCGATGAGAGGCACGACGGGGTCGAACTTGGCGACCGTTGCCAGCGCTTCGCGCATGGCGTCGGCGGCAGGCGCCATCAGCGTCGAATGGAACGGAGCAGAGACCGGCAGCAGAATGGCGCGCTTGGCGCCCTTGTCGGTCGCAAGGGCGGCCGCCTTTTCGACGGCTGCCTTCTCGCCCGAGATGACGATCTGGCCGCCGCCATTGTCGTTGGCGATCTGGCAGGCGCCAACGGCGGCCGCTGCCTCACAGACGGCAACGACGTCGGCATGTTCGAGGCCGATGATCGCGGCCATGGCGCCGACGCCGACGGGAACGGCCGCCTGCATGGCGTTGCCGCGGATGCGCAACAGCCGCGCGGTGTCGGCGAGCGAAAAGGTGCCGGCGGCGCAAAGCGCCGAATATTCGCCGAGCGAGTGGCCGGCGACGTAGGCGACCTTGGACTTCAGATCCAGCCCTTTGGCCTCCAATACGCGGACGACGGCGATCGAGACGGCCATCAGCGCCGGCTGGGCGTTCGCAGTCAAGGTCAACGTATCCTCGGGACCGTTGAACATGACGTCCGAAAGCTTTTCACCGAGCGCCTCATCGACTTCTTGGAAAACGGCGCGGGCTTCCGCGAAATTCTCGGCGAGGTCCTTGCCCATGCCGACGGCCTGACTGCCCTGACCGGGAAAAGTGAAAGCAATGGTCATTCTCGTGTCCCTGGCTCATGCCCCTGATTGCGCCCCTTGAGGCTGTTTTGCCTCCAATTGACATTCTTTCCGGCAGAGTCAAGTAGCGGCTCATTCTCCGCAAAGCCTTTCGCGCGCGCGCAAAAGCCCGGCTTTTGCTCTTGCGCTCCGCCAAATCCAGCCTAGATTTGCCCGGACCTCCCCAAGGCTTTCACCTCTCTCCCAAGGTTTTTCCATGAAGTACAATTCACTAGGCCGCACCGATATTTCCGTTTCAGAGATTTGCCTTGGCACCATGACCTGGGGCTCGCAGAACAGCGAAGCCGATGCGCATGCGCAGATGGATTACGCCGTCGAAAAGGGCGTCAATTTCTTCGATACGGCCGAACTTTATCCGACCACCCCGGTTTCGGCCGCGACACAGGGCTGGACCGAAGACTATATCGGCAGCTGGTTCAATAAGACCGGCAAGCGCGGCGATATCGTGCTCGCCACCAAGGTCGCCGGCCGCGGCCGCGATTATCTGCGCGGCGGCGAAGGTGCCGATGCAAAGAATATCCGCCTGGCGCTCGAGGCCAGCCTGACGCGGCTGAAGACGGATTACGTCGACCTCTACCAGATCCACTGGCCGAACCGCGGCCATTTCCATTTCCGCCAGAACTGGAACTACAATCCGTTCACCCAGGATCGCGACAAGGCCGTCGCCAATATGCTCGACATCCTGGAAACGCTCGGTGCGCTGGTGAAGGAAGGCAAGATCCGCGCGATCGGCCTTTCCAACGAAACCACCTGGGGCATACACAAATACCTGACGCTCGCCGAACAGAAGAGCCTGCCCCGGGTCGCCAGCGTCCAGAACGAATACAACCTGCTCTACCGCCATTTCGACCTCGATCTCGCCGAACTTTCGCATCATGAGGATGTCGGGCTGCTCGCCTATTCGCCGCTTGCCGGCGGCATCCTGTCCGGCAAATATATCGACGGCGGCAGGCCGAAAGGTTCGCGCGGTTCGATCAACCACGATATCGGCGGCCGCCTGCAGCCGCTGCAGGAGCCGGCGACCAAAGCCTATCTGGACATCGCCGCAACATACGGCGTCGACCCGGCAGCGATGGCGCTCGCCTTCTGCCTGTCACGTCCCTTCATGGCCTCAGTCATCATCGGCGCGACATCGATGGAGCAGTTGAAAATCGATATCGGCGCGGCAGATATTACGCTTTCGAACGAGATCCTGGCGGAAATCGCCAAGGTGCACCGGCAGTATCCGCTGACGCTTTGATCCTATTTGTCTGGCGCCTGCCCGATGCCGACCATTGGCCGGCATCGGGTTCGGGTGTCCGATTGCGCTTGCCTTTGCCCAAAAAATCCGTATAAGCCGCCCTGTTCGTTAACCCGGTCTTCTGGCTGGTGGCTGAACGGAGGGCCGGTTTCCTCACGGAAATCGTTCGGAACGGAAGCGTTCCAGCCTCCCGTGTCTCCGCTCTCGACCGTCTCGGAAACGCTTTCTTGCCTGGGTCCGCCCAATCAGGAGCAGTCGTTGAGGCTTAGCCGCCGAATATCGGGTTGAACCAAACGCAAGAAAGGCAAAGCTGTCATGGCTCTTTATGAACATGTATTCCTTGCCCGGCAGGATATTTCCGCTCAGCAGGTCGATGCCCTCGTAGAACAGTACAAGGGTGTGATCGAAGCGAATGGCGGTAAGGTCGGGCGTATCGAGAACTGGGGCCTCAAGTCCCTCACCTACCGCATCAAGAAGAACCGCAAGGCACACTACGCCCTGATGGACATCGATGCGCCGGCTGCTGCCGTCCAGGAAATGGAACGTCAGATGCGCATCAGCGAAGACGTTCTTCGCTACATGACGATCGCCGTCGAGAAGCATGAAGAAGGTCCGTCTGCCATGATGCAGAAGCGCGACCGTGACGACCGTCCGCGCGAAGGCGGCCGTGGCCCGCGTGAAGGCGGCTTCGGCGATCGCGACCGCGGCCCGCGTCCGCCGCGTGAAGGTGGCTTCGGCGACCGCGACGACCGTCCGCGCCGTCCGCGCGAAGACCGTGTATAAGGGAGATCTGAGATATGTCTGAAACTTCCTCCGCTCCGGTCCGCCGCCCGTTCCATCGCCGCCGCAAGACCTGCCCGTTCTCCGGCGCCAACGCGCCGCGGATCGACTACAAGGACGTACGCCTGCTGCAGCGCTACATTTCCGAGCGCGGCAAGATCGTTCCGTCCCGCATCACGGCCGTTTCCCAGAAGAAGCAGCGCGAACTCGCCCAGGCGATCAAGCGCGCCCGTTTCCTCGGCCTGCTGCCCTACGTCGTCGCCTGATCATCGGCCGACGCGCACACCCTTGAGGGAAGGCATTCGTGCCTTCCCTTCTCCCTTCCGCGATGGGCGCGGATCGGAACTCTTAAAACCCATGTTGAGACGTTTCTGAATTTGATTCAGCAACATCCTCTAACTGCTTGATGAAGCAGGACAGCGACCTTGAAACGACCGAACATTAAAACGCTGCTGATCGGCGCACTCGCCGGGTTGACCGCCGCCCTGCTGGTGCTGGGCGCGAGCATGCAGCCGTCGTTTTTCAGCGCGCTTCTCTACACGGCTTCGGCTTTGCCGATCCTGATCGTCGGGCTCGGCTGGGGCAATACCGCCGCGGTCTCGGCCGTCGTCAGTGCCGCAGCACTCGGCGCGATCTTGATCTCGCCTTCCTTCGCGCTGATCATGACGATGGTGACGCTGCTGCCGGCCGGTTGGCTCAGCCACCTCGCCAATCTGGCGCGTCCGGCCGCCGAACTCGGCGGACCCGACCATCTGCTTGCCTGGTACCCGCTCTCCGATATCCTGTTGCATCTCTGCGGTCTGGTGACGCTCGCCGTCATCGTCATCGGTGTGATCATCGGCTACGGGCCTGAGATTACCGACCCGATCGTCGATCTGCTGATCACCTCGCTCAAGCAGCAGCAGCCGGAATTCATGCCCGATCCGGCAGCGACCGCGCAGACCAAGTCGCTGATCCTGCTGATGCTGCCGGCTTTGCAGGGCGGCATGTGGGTCAGCATGCTGTTTGCCGCCTATTATTTTGCCGTGCGCATCGTTGCAGCCTCCGGCCGCGGCCTTCGTCCGCGCGAGGACATTCCCTCGTCGCTGCGGATGAACCGCAACTCGATCTTCATCTTCCTGGCCGGACTTGCCGCCTGCTTTTTCGGCGGCGTTCCGGCACTGGTCGGCGCGACCGTGATCGGCGCCTTCGGTGCCGGTTTCATGCTTTCCGGTTTCGCCTCGCTGCATTTCCGCACGCGCGGCAAGGACTGGCGCATACCGGCCCTCATCCTCTGCTATCTGGGCTCGATGCTCATGCTGCTGCCAGTTCTCCTCATCCTCGTCCTCGGTCTCAGCGATACGCGCAAGGCGATCGCACTGACCCCGACGAAAGATGCTGATACCCCCAAACAATCCGATACGAAAATCTGAGACACAAGAAAGGAAAAAGAAAATGCAAGTCATCCTTCTCGAACGCATCTCCAAGCTCGGCCAGATGGGCGAAACCGTAAAGGTTCGCGACGGCTTTGCCCGCAACTACCTGCTGCCGCTCGGCAAGGCGCTGCGCGCCAACGCCGCCAACAAGACCCGCTTCGAAGCCGAGCGCGCAACGCTCGAAGCCCGCAACCTGGAGCGCAAGTCGGAAGCCCAGACGGTCGCCGACGTTCTCGACGGCAAGTCCTTCATCGTCGTGCGCTCCGCCGGCGAAACCGGCCAGCTCTACGGTTCGGTTGCTGCCCGTGACGTCGTCGATATTCTCGGCGCCGAAGGCTTCAACATCGGCCGCAACCAGGTTCACCTCAACACGCCGATCAAGTCGATCGGCCTACACAAGGTCGAGCTGCAGCTGCATGCCGAAGTCGAAATTCACGTCGAGCTGAACGTTGCCCGTTCTGCCGAAGAGGCAGAGCGCCAGTCCAAGGGCGAAGAACTCACCTCGGTCGACGCGATCTACGGCGTCGACGAAGACGCGCTGCGTCCGGAAGACTTCTTCGATCCGGAAGCTGATGGCGTCGACGAAGACGAAGCATAATTTCGTCGGAGCGATCCGCGAGAGGGAAGCCCGGCCACCGCGCCGGGCTTTTTCGTTTCCACCCCTTCGATGTGAGCTGCCGATCGGTTCACTTTTTTAAAGGGGATCTTCCGGATGTTTTTGCTGCGTGCCTTATCGCATCGCGCTAAAATGACATTCTCCGAAACGGATGGGCTGAGTCGGCGCCATACCGTGTCGTGCGGGTGACACTGCCAGTATTTCTCCTTTGTGCCGCCCAAGACTGTGGAGAAGTCGAACAACGTGCACAGCGTTCAGGATTTAGGCGAAGCGAGCCCCCGCTCCTTTCGTAGCCTCTTGATTTTCGCGTCCGGAATTGCAAATCCGGAGCTGGAAAAAGACAGAACGGATGATGATGAACGACGCCGCTCGAAAGATTGCAGCTGTTGCTCCGTCGGAGCAGCATTATCGCGAAGCACCCAACAATATCGAAGCCGAGCAGGCGCTTCTGGGTGCGATCCTGATGAACAACGACGCCTATTACCGGGTGTCGGACTTCCTGAAGCCGATCCATCTCTATGAACCGCTGCACCGGAAGATCTTCGAGGTTGCCGGCGATATCATCCGCATGGGCAAGATCGCCAATCCGGTGACGATCAAGACCTTCCTGAAGGCCGACGAGAAGGTCGGCGACATGACGGTTTCGCAATATCTGGCGAGCCTGGTCAGCAATGCCGTCACCGTCATCAATGCCGAGGATTACGGCCGGGCGATCTACGACCTGGCGCTGCGCCGGGCGCTGATCACCATCGGCGAGGACGTCGTCAACATCGCCTATGACGCGCCGCTCGACATGCCGCCGCAGTCACAGATCGAGGATACCGAACGCCGCCTCTTCGAACTGGCGGAAAACGGCCGCTACGACGGCGGCTTCCAGGCCTTCAACGATGCGGTTGCGCTGGCGATCGACATGGCGGCCGTGGCCAAGGAACGCGACGGCGGGCTTTCCGGCATTTCCACCGGCATCCATTCGCTGGATTCCAAGATGGGCGGCCTGCAGCGGTCGGACTTGATCGTGCTTGCCGGACGCCCCGGCATGGGCAAGACCTCGCTTGCCACCAACATCGCCTACAATATCGCCGCCGCCTACGAAGGCGAAGTCCAGTCGGACGGCAGCATGAAGGCGAAGAACGGCGGCGTCGTCGGCTTCTACTCGCTCGAAATGTCGTCCGAACAGCTCGCCACCCGTATCATCTCCGAGCAGACCGAAGTCTCCTCCTCGAAGATCCGCCGCGGCGACATCAACGATGCCGATTTCGAAAAGCTCGTCGCCTGCTCGATGATGATGCAGAAGGTGCCGCTTTATATCGACCAGACCGGTGGTATCTCGATTGCCCAGCTTTCGGCCCGTGCGCGCCGTCTGAAGCGCCAGCGCGGCCTCGACGTGCTTGTGGTCGACTACATTCAGCTGATGACCGGCTCGGGCAAATCCAGCGACAACCGCGTGCAGGAAATCACCCAGATCACCACCGGCCTGAAGGCGCTCGGCAAGGAGCTCAACGTTCCGATCATCGCGCTGTCGCAGCTCTCGCGTCAGGTCGAAAGCCGCGACGACAAACGGCCGCAGCTGTCCGACCTTCGCGAATCCGGCTCGATCGAGCAGGACGCCGACGTCGTGCTCTTCGTGTTCCGCGAGGAATATTACGTCAAGAATTCGGAGCCGCGCGACATCCACGATCCGAAATATCCGGAATGGGAAGCGCTGTTCGACAAGGTGAAGGGCACAGCCGACGTCATCATCGCCAAGCAGCGCCACGGGCCGACGGGCACGGTGAAGCTCGCCTTCCAGGCGGAATTCACGCGTTTTGCCGATCTCGCCGATCCCTCCTTCACTCAATATGAAGAGCACTGATCGTGCGGATGCTGCAATGCAGCGCCGGGCTTTCCCTTGACATAGTTGATCTTTAAACTGGCCGGAGAATCTTCTCCGGCCTCTTTTCGATGTGAATCATGAGCGAATTTATCGACGCCCCCGAAGACGACAATTTTGCCTCGGCCGGCCTGCGGCTGACCGTCGACCTGACCGCCCTGACGGAGAACTGGCGCGACATGGCGCGCCGCTCCGGTGCGGCGCGCGCTTCGGCAGTCGTCAAAGCGGATGCTTACGGCATGGGCATCGAGGATGCCGGCGAAGCGCTGTATATGGCCGGCGCGCGCGACTTCTTCGTCGCGACCGTCGACGAGGGCGTAACACTTCGCCTCTATGCGCCCGAGGCGCGCATCTTCGTGCTTTCAGGCATCTGGCCGGGCACCGAGCGGCGCTTCTTCGAAAACGATCTGGTGCCGGTGATTTCCTCCGACGAACAGCTCGCCTTCTGGATGGCGGTGCTTGCCGATTACGGCGACTACCCCTGCGCGCTGCATGTCGATACCGGCTTCAATCGGCTCGGACTGCATATCGACGATGCGATCGCGCTCGCCGACGACGTCTCGCGGCCGGCGAGCTTCGCGCCCGTGCTTGTCATGAGCCACCTCGCCTGCGCCGACGATCCCACCCATGCGATGAACCGGCAGCAGCTCGAATCATTCCACAGGGTTAGCGCCGCCTATGAAGGCATCGATTCAAGTCTTGCGGCCTCGGCCGGCATCTTTCTCGGCGAGGATTATCACTTCGACCTGACCCGCCCCGGCATCGCGCTCTATGGCGGCGAAGCGGTCAGCGGCATGGTAAACCCGATGCGGCCGGTCGCGACGGCGGAAGCGCGCATCATTCAGGTGCGCAGCGTCGAAGCCGGCGAGACCGTCAGCTATGGGCGGGCGCTGCAGCTTCGCCGTGAAAGCCGGTTGGCGGTCGCCTCTGCCGGCTATGCCGACGGCTACATGCGCAGTCAGTCGAGCGGCGGTGTGCCGTTGCGCCAGGTGGTGCCGCAAGGCGGGCAAGGCTTCATCGCCGGACAGAAGGTCCCGGTTGCCGGCCGGATCACCATGGACCTGACGATCTTCGATATCACCGACCTGCCTGACAACGCCGTGCGCACCGGGGATTATGTCGAACTGTTCGGAAAGAACATGCCGGTGGACGATGTGGCGCGGGCATCCGGCACGATCGGATACGAGATCCTGACCGGCATGGGGCTGCGCCACGAGCGGCGCTACGTGGCCGAGGAATAGCCTTCCTATTCAGCGGCTGCTGAGGGCGAGACGGACACCGAGCGCCACGAAAAGTGCACCGAGGCCGCGATCGAGCCAGAGGCCGATTTTTTGATTATGCCTGATTGCATCCGCAAGGCGCCCGCCGAGAAGGACGAGCGGCGGTTCGATGAAGGCTGCGACGACGATGATGAGCCCGCCATGCAGCATGAGCTGCGCCCATGCCGGTCCTGCCCCTTCGACGACGAATTGCGGCAGGAAGGCCAGGAAGAATATCGCCACTTTCGGATTGAGCAGCGACACCAGAATTCCCTGCCGATAGATTCTTGCAACCGGCAATTTTTCACCAGCAGCCTTTATCAGGCCATCGCCGCCACGGGAGCGCAAAGCCTGGATGCCGAGCCAGACGAGATAGGCGGCGCCGATCCATTTGACCGTGGAGAAGGCGACGGCGGAAGCGGCAAGTATGGCCGAGAGACCGAGTGCAGCCATCAGCACGTGCAGGCAGGCGCCGGACCAGACGCCGAACAGCGCGGAAAAACCGGCACGTTTTCCGCTTCTCATCGTGTGACCGAGGATGAAGGCGATATCGGGTCCAGGCGAAAGGTTCAGCAAAACCGCTGCCGACAGAAATGCAAGCCAGTGCGCAAACGAATAATCGAACATTTTCCACCGTTCCGAATGAGGAGCAAAGGATAGGCATGGGTGCGCTGATGGGGAAATCATTAGTTTTGATCCGTCGCGATAGCCATTATCTCAAGCACGATAATGATTCGGTGAAGCGGCGCGTCGCTTCGCTCGGGAACCCGGACTGAAAGAGTAATGGATGGCGAAGGCCAGGACACAATTCATCTGCCAGAGTTGCGGCACGGTTCATAACCGCTGGGCTGGCAAATGCGAGAACTGCGGCGAGTGGAACACCATCGTCGAGGAAGACCCGATGGGCGGGATCGGCTCCGGTCCCGGTAAGACACCGAAGAAGGGCCGACCGGTGGCGCTGACGGCGCTCTCCGGCGAGATCGAGGAGGCGCCACGCATCCATACCGCCATGTCGGAGCTCGACCGGGCGCTCGGCGGCGGTTTCGTGCGCGGTTCGGCGGTGCTGATCGGCGGCGATCCCGGCATCGGCAAATCGACGCTGCTGATGCAGGCCGCCGCCGCCCTTGCGCGGCGCGGCCACAAGATCATCTACGTCTCCGGCGAAGAAGCCGTGGCGCAGGTGCGGCTGCGGGCGCAACGCCTTGCGGCGGCCGATACCGATGTGATGCTGGCAGCCGAAACCAATGTCGAGGATATTCTGGCGACGCTCGCAGAGGGCAAGCGGCCGGACCTCGTCATCATCGATTCCATCCAGACGCTGTGGAGCGAACTTGCCGAGTCCGCGCCGGGAACGGTGACGCAGGTGCGCACCGGCGTGCAGGCAATGATCCGTTTCGCCAAGCAGACAGGGGCCGCCATGGTGCTCGTCGGGCATGTGACCAAGGACGGGCAGATCGCCGGGCCACGCGTCGTCGAGCACATGGTCGACGCCGTGCTCTATTTCGAAGGCGACCGCGGCCATCACTACCGCATCCTGCGCACGGTCAAGAACCGCTTCGGCCCGACCGACGAGATCGGCGTCTTCGAAATGTCCGACAGAGGCTTGCGGGAAGTCGCCAATCCTTCCGAGTTGTTCCTTGGTGAGCGCAACGAAAAATCGCCGGGTGCTGCCGTCTTTGCCGGCATGGAAGGCACCCGCCCCATTCTCGTCGAGGTGCAGGCGCTGGTGGCCCCAACCTCACTCGGCACGCCGCGCCGCGCCGTGGTCGGCTGGGATTCGGCACGGCTGTCGATGATCCTGGCGGTGCTGGAAGCCCATTGCGGCGTCAGGCTCGGCCAGCACGACGTCTATCTCAACGTCGCCGGCGGTTACCGCATCTCCGAACCGGCGGCCGATCTTGCCGTCGCCTCGGCGCTCGTTTCCTCGCTTGCCGGTATTGCCCTTCCTGCCGATTGCGTCTATTTCGGCGAAGTCAGCCTGTCGGGTGCCATCCGGCCGGTTGCGCACACCGCCCAGCGTCTCAAGGAAGCCGAGAAGCTGGGTTTTTCCGCAGCGCTGCTTCCATCTGCCTCCGCCGAATTGCCGAAGGGCTCCGGCGGGCGCTGGAGCGAAGTCGCAAGCCTGCCGGATCTGGTCGCGCGCATCGCCGGATCGAAGGGAGCGCTGCGTGTGGAAGACGACGTTTGATCCTTTCATTGCCAAGAGTGGTGATGATATAGGAGCACACGATAAGGCACGACACGGCCGCCAAGCGGCAGTCCTGGAGTTGAATTTACATGCCCATTACGATTTTCGACGGTATTGTCATCGGCGTCGTGCTCTTCTCCGCCGTGCTGGCGATGGTCCGCGGCTTTTCGCGCGAGATTCTTTCGATCGCGAGCTGGGGCGGTTCGGCCGCCGCTGCCTATTATCTCTATCCGTACCTGCTGCCCTATGCGAAGAAATATACCGATGACGATCGTATCGCGATCGTCGGTTCGGCAGCGGTCGTCTTCCTGATCGCGCTCATCGTCATCTCCTTCATCACGATGAAGATCGCGGATTTCATCATCGACAGCCGTGTCGGCGCACTCGACCGCACGCTCGGCTTCCTGTTCGGGGCAGCGCGCGGCGTGCTGCTCCTGGTCGTTGCCGTCGCCTTCTGGAACTGGCTCGTCGATGCCGACCACCGTCCGACCTGGGTCAACGAAGCGAAGTCGAAGCCCTTCCTGGATTCGATGGTCGTGAAGCTGAAATCGGTTCTGCCGGAGCAATTTGCCCAGATGATACCGGAAAGCATCCGTGATAAGCTGCAGCCGCCGGCACAGGGCGCCGAAGGTACCACTCCGCCGACGGGCGACCAAGCTCCGGCGGAAGACGCACCGACCGCGCCTGCAGACGGCGCGCAGCAGCCGGCGAATTGACACAGTGTTCAAGAGCTTGACCCGCCTTCCGGCAATCGCCATTTGAGCGGGACGTGAAATGAGGGTCCGGCCGAGCATTCCAGCTCCGCCGGGCTCAGCTATTTCTGGAAATGCCGATCCATTCTTGTGAGAGCAGAGGCCCGCAGAAATGAACCAGTCCCATTCCTTCCCGACCGACGATCCGCTCGACGGAGATACACTGCATGAAGAATGCGGGGTTTTCGGAATTCTGGGACATCCCGATGCCGCCGCGCTCACCGCTCTTGGCCTGCATGCTCTGCAGCACCGTGGACAGGAAGCGGCCGGCATCGTCTCCTTCGACGGCAAGCGCTTTTATCAAGAGCGCCACATGGGCCTTGTCGGCGACCATTATACCAATCCGATGACGCTGGCCCGCCTGCCCGGCAGCATTACGATCGGTCATACCCGCTACTCGACAACCGGCGAAGTAGCCATGCGCAACGTGCAGCCGCTCTTTGCCGAACTGGAAGAAGGCGGCATCGCCATTGCCCATAACGGCAATTTCACCAACGGCCTGACGCTGCGCCGCCAGATCATCGCGACCGGCGCCATCTGTCAGTCGACCTCCGATACCGAAGTCGTCCTCCACCTCATCGCCCGTTCCCGCCACGCTTCCACGTCCGACCGCTTCATCGATGCCATTCGTCAGATGGAAGGCGGCTACTCGATGCTGGCCATGACGCGCACCAAGCTGATTGCCGCGCGCGACCCGACCGGCATCCGCCCACTCGTCATGGGAGAATTCGACGGCAAGCCGATCTTCTGCTCGGAGACCTGCGCGCTCGACATCATCGGCGCCAAGTTCATCCGTGACGTTGAGAACGGCGAGGTTATCATCTGTGAAATCCAGCCCGACGGTTCGATCAGCATCGATGCGCGCAAGCCCAGCAAGCCGCAGCCGGAACGCCTCTGCCTGTTCGAATATGTCTATTTCGCTCGCCCGGACTCGGTCGTCGGTGGCCGCAACGTCTACACGACGCGCAAGAGCATGGGCATGAACCTTGCGAAGGAATCGCCCGTCGATGGCGACGTGATCGTGCCGGTGCCGGATGGCGGCACGCCGGCGGCGCTCGGCTATGCGCAGCAGAGCGGCATCCCCTTCGAATACGGCATCATTCGTAACCACTATGTCGGGCGCACCTTCATCGAGCCGACGCAGCAGATCCGCGCCTTCGGTGTGAAGCTGAAGCATTCGGCCAACCGGGCAATGATCGAAGGCAAGCGCGTGGTGCTGGTCGATGATTCCATCGTGCGTGGCACGACGTCTCTCAAGATCGTCCAGATGATCCGTGAAGCCGGGGCGCGCGAAGTCCATGTCCGCGTCGCAAGCCCGATGATCTTCTTCCCGGATTTCTACGGCATCGACACGCCTGACGCAGACAAGCTGCTGGCAAACCAATATGCCGATGTCGAAGCCATGGCCAAATATATCGGCGCGGATTCGCTCGCCTTCCTGTCGATCGACGGCCTCTATCGCGCCGTTGGCGGTGAGGATCGCAATCCGGTCCGGCCGCAGTTCACCGACCATTATTTCACCGGCGACTATCCGACCCGCCTGCTCGACAAGAACGGCGAGTCCATGGGCAACAAGATTTCCATGCTTGCCAGCAACGGCTGACACGGCGCGCCGGTTTTTCCATTGTCCATTCCGAGGGGTGCATCGCACCCCTCTCCCTTCGTGAGGGAACACAACGTCATGAATATCAATCTTGAGGGCAAGATCGCACTCGTCACCGGTGCGTCGCGCGGCATCGGCTATTTCACGGCGCTGGAACTTGCCAAAGCCGGCGCCCATGTGATTGCCTGCGCACGCACGGTCGGCGGGCTTGAGGACCTCGACGATGCGATCAAGGCTGTCGGCGGCACGGCGACGCTCGTGCCCTTCGACCTTGCCGACATGAATGCGATCGATGCGCTCGGCGGCTCAATCTTCGAGCGCTGGGGCAAGCTCGACATCCTCGTCGCCAATGCCGGCGTGCTCGGCGTCATTTCGCCAATCGGCCATATCGAAGCGAAGGTGTTCGAGAAGGTGATGACCATCAACGTCACCGCAACATGGCGGCTGATCCGCTCGGTCGACCCGCTGCTCGCCCGCTCCGATGCCGGCCGTGCGGTGATCCTGTCTTCGGGTGCCGCTCACAAGTGCCGCCCCTTCTGGGGCGCCTATTCCGCTTCCAAGGCTGCGGTCGAAGCGCTGGCACGCACATGGGCCGGCGAAAGTCAAAGCACACCGCTGCGGGTCACCAGCGTCGATCCGGGGGCGACACGCACGGCGATGCGGGCGCAGGCGGTGCCCGGCGAAGATCCCCAGACGCTGCCGCATCCCTCCGAGGTCGCAAAGGCGATCCTGCCGTTGCTCGGGCCTGGTGTGACGGAGACGGGCAAGTTGTTCATCGTCCGGGAGAACAAGCTTGTCGATTATCGCCTGCCGGAATAAGCCGGACATTTCAGATAGGCCGGACATTTCAGTTCGCTGCAACGGCGGGGAACAGATGCGCCAGGCCCGTTGCCGACGGGCATAGCGCATTGAGGTCAACCGGTCCCTGGATGCCGTCCAAGGTGCCGTTGTCGGCAAATTGCCAGATTGACCAATGACTGCACTCTTCCTGCCTCGGTTCCCTGAACACGCTGCGCAGCCATAGATAGTGGTCGGGAAAGCGCGATTCATTGCCTTTCAGATATTGATCGAAGAACTCCTGCGTGACGTAGAAAACAGGCTTCTCCGGAAAGGTGCCCTTCAGCTCTGTGAAGAAGGCGTTCACCTCGGCAGCCATTTCCTCGAGCGTCGGGATTTTGTTGCAATTGCCGACAAACTCCAGATCGACGGCGATCGGCAGAGTTCCCTGCTCCTTCGGCACGGTCGCCAGGACATTCTGCGCCTGATCCTTGCCCGGACGGCAGAAGGTGAAGAAATGATAAGCGCCCCTGACCACTCCAGCATCTCCGGCGCGCTGCCAGTTGTCGGCGAACTTGGAATCCCGATGGTCTCCGCCTTCGGTCGCCTTCATGAAGGCGAAACGGACATTCGGCTGCGCGGCAACGGCCTTCCAATCGATATCGCCCTGGTGATGGCTGACATCGATGCCTTGGATTGGATAGTTGCTGAGAGAGGGATTGTTGAAGCGAAGCATGCCGAAATCGTATGCGAAATATGCAGCGAATGCGACCACCAGAACTGCAGTCGCTCCGATCGTCGATCGGGCAAGTCTCCGCATCCCTTCCTCCTATTTTCAACAGCTTCTCAACTGGCTATGCGAGATTTGTGAGCCGAAAATGGCGGACGAATTTCAAGAGCGCGCTAATGGGTTTCAAAGACGTTGGTTGCTGCCATCGATTCACCGGATAGATGTATCCTGTTGCCGATGGATCGCTCTTCGCCCCTTGACCGGAAGCGCGAACCGGGCCATAAAACCCGCCATGAAAACGGTTATTTGCATTATCTGCCGGAAGATTATTCGCTAGCGCGAGCGCTGGCCCGGCCGTTTTCGTCTCCCAAATAGTCAAGATGCGAAACGCCCCGGTCCGCCGGTCGCGATATTTTTCTGATCGTGCCTTTGGGAGAGTGAAATGGACGCGACGCCGGAACTGAAGCTATACAACACGCTGACGCGGGAAAAATCGGTCTTTTCGCCGATCGATCCCAACAATGTCCGCATGTATGTCTGCGGCCCGACCGTCTATGACTTCGCTCATATCGGCAATGCCCGGCCAGCCATTGTCTTCGACATGCTGTTCCGGCTGCTGCGCCATGCCTATGGCGAAGATCACGTCACTTATGCCCGCAACATTACCGACGTCGACGACAAGATCAATGCGCGGGCGCTTCGCGACCATCCGGGCTTGCCGCTCAATGAAGCGATCCGCGCGGTCACTGAAAAGACCGAGACGCAATATCACGCGGATGTCGCCGAACTCGGCTGCCTGGAGCCGAGCTTCGAGCCGCGCGCCACCGACAATATCGTTGAGATGACCGAGATCATCGAGAAGCTGATCGGCAACGGTCACGCCTATGTCGCATCAGGGGAAGTGCTGTTCGACACCAAATCCATGGCGGATTACGGTCAACTTTCGAAGCGCCCGCTCGACGAGCAGCAGGCCGGCGCCCGCATCGCCGTCGACGCGCACAAGAAGAACCCGGGTGATTTCGTGCTCTGGAAGCTGTCGAGCCACAACGAGCCCGGCTGGGAGAGCCCGTGGGGCCGCGGCCGGCCCGGTTGGCACATCGAATGCTCGGCGATGAGCAAGCGTTATCTCGGCGACGTCTTCGACATTCATGGCGGCGGGCTGGACCTGATCTTCCCGCATCATGAAAACGAGATCGCCCAGTCGCGCTGCGCCCACGGCACCGAGGTGATGGCGAACGTCTGGATGCATAACGGCTTCCTGCAGGTCGAAGGCCGCAAGATGTCGAAATCCGAAGGCAATTTCGTCACCATCCACGAGTTGCTGCACACAGACATCTTCGGCGGCCGCAGCTGGCCGGGCCAGGTGCTACGCCTTGCCATGCTGATGACGCATTACCGCGAGCCGATCGATTTTTCGATCAAGCGGCTGGAAGAAGCCGAACGGCTGCTCGCCAAATGGCCGGCGGCAGAAGCCGGCGATGCGGCGCCCGATGAAACCGTGCTGAACGCGCTTTCCGACGACCTCAATACGGTCGCGGCGGTGCAGGCATTGCATGCGCTGGCCCAGGCTGCCCATGCGGATCCCACAGCCCGTGCCGTCTTTGCCGCAACGGCCGACCTTCTGGGCCTGTTGCCGAAAAAGATGGAAATCGACGAAGCCGTCGCATCGGCAGTCGATGCGCTGGTTGCGATGCGTCTCGAAATGCTGAAGGCGAAGAACTTCACCGAGGCCGACAAGATCCGCGACGAACTGGCTGCAAAGGGCATCCAGTTGAAGGACGGCAAGGATGCGGTGACCGGCGAGCGCGTGACGACGTGGGAGGTCAAGAGATGACGACCTATACCGGCGGCTGCCAATGCGGAGCGATCCGTTTCCGCGTCAGCGGCGACATCAAAGATTCGTCGATCTGTCATTGCCGCATGTGCCAGAAGGCGTTCGGGGCCTATTATGCGCCGCTGGTCTCGGTGCGCGGCGCCGATTTCGAATGGACACGCGGAGAGCGGAAAAGATTCCGCTCTTCCAATTTCGTCGAGCGCGGCTTCTGCGGCGATTGCGGCACGCCGCTCACCTATGAGGCGCCGGATGGAGTGGCGGTAGCTGCAGGCGCATTCGACGATCCGTCATCCCTTCCTCCCACCATTCAATGGGGCGTGGAAGGCAAGATCGGCTTCGTCGATCATCTGCACGAATTGCCCGGAGAGCGAACCGAGGCGGATCTGGCTGCAGGCTCCTTCCTCAACGAACTCGTTTCCTATCAGCATCCCGACCACGATACGCCGGTCTGGCCGCCGGAGGATCGCACTTGACCGGCGTGGCGAAGCAGACGGGCGGATGCCAGTGCGGGGCGGTCCGTTATCGGGCCAGCGGCGAGCTCGGCTACCCACACATCTGCCACTGCCGCATGTGCCAGAAAGCCGCCGGCAATTATTTTCTGCCGCTTGCAGCGGCCATGCGTAAGGATTTTGAGCTGACGCGCGGCGCCCCGAAATGGTTTCAGTCCTCGGATCTGGTGCGGCGCGGTTTCTGCGGCGATTGCGGCACGCCGCTGTTCTACGATATTCCCGAGGCGGACTTCATCAACATCACGCTCGGCTCGCTCGACGAGCCCGATACGGTCAAGCCGGTGATGCAATCGAATACCGGCCGCAAGATGTCCTGGTTTCATGCGCTCGACGGTCTGCCGCTGGAACCACAGCCTGAAACGCCCGACCGCGAAAACACGATCGCGGCAAGCAACCATCAGCACCCCGACCACGACACGCAAAATTGGCCCCTCGGAGAAACCTCATGACGGACACGATAAAAACAGGCGGATGCCAGTGCGGCGCGGTGCGCTTCCGCATATCAGGCAGGCTGGGGCGGCCCTCGATCTGCCATTGCCGCATGTGCCAGAAACAGTTCGGCGGCTTCTTCTCCGCGCTGGTCACCGCGCCTGAGGAAGGGATGGAATGGACGCGCGGCGAGCCGAGCTACTTCCAGTCCTCGGTCAATATCGAACGCGGCTTCTGCAGCAATTGCGGCACACCGATGGCCTATCGCCATCCGGGCGGGCTGGAGCTTGCGATCGGCACCTTCGACGACCGCAGCGACCTCGCACCGCTGATCCAGGTCAACTACGAGGCACGCCTGCCCTGGGTGGAGACGATTTTCGAGGCGCCGGTGCTGAAGGATCAGGATTTCTACGCACGACAGGAGGCGATCATCTCCTTCCAGCATCCCGACCACGACACGGAAGTCTGGCCCGCAAAAGGCGTGAAGATATGACCGAGATACTGCGCACGCTCTATCCCGAAATCGAACCCTATGCTTCCGGCCATCTCGATGTCGGCGACGGCCATGTGATCTATTGGGAGCGCTCGGGCACGCCCGGCGCCAAGCCTGCCGTCTTCCTGCATGGCGGTCCGGGCGGCGGCATCTCACCCGCCCATCGCCGGCTTTTCGATCCCACTCTCTACGACGTCATGCTGTTCGACCAGCGCGGTTGCGGCAGGTCGACGCCGCATGCGGAACTCCATGCCAACACGACCTGGCACCTCGTCGCCGATATCGAGCGGCTGCGCGAGATGGCCGGCGTCGACAGCTGGCAGGTGTTCGGCGGTTCCTGGGGTTCGACGCTGGCGCTCGCCTATGCCGAGACGCATCCGGAGCACGTCTCCGAGCTCATCCTGCGCGGCATCTACACGCTGACCAAGGCCGAGCTCGACTGGTACTACCAATTCGGCGTCTCGGAAATGTTCCCCGACAAGTGGGAGCGGTTCATCGCGCCGATTCCGCCGGAAGAGCGGCATGAGATGATGCATGCCTATCATCGTCGCCTGACGCATGAGGACAGGAACGTGCGCCTTAAGGCCGCGCAGGCCTGGAGCATCTGGGAAGGCGAAACGATCACACTGCTGCCGGAACCTTCGACGAGCGGCAAGTTCGAGGAGCCGGAATTCGCCTATGCATTTGCGCGCATCGAGAACCATTTCTTCGTCCATGCCGGCTGGATGGACGAGGGACAGTTGATCCGCGATGCCGGCAGGCTCAGGGATATTCCGGGCGTCATCGTACATGGACGCTACGACATGCCCTGCCCGGCCAAATATGCCTGGCTGCTGCACAAGGCCTGGCCGAAGGCAGAGTTCCACCTGATCGAGGGCGCGGGCCATGCCTATTCGGAGCCGGGGATTCTCGATCAGCTGATCCGGGCGACGGATAAGTTTGCCGGGAAGCAAGACTGATCGTTGGCATTGGGGGCAGCCCCTCACCCTAACCCTCTCCCCGCCCGCGGGGAGAGGGGACGTGCCCCGCGATACGGTGCGGCATATCCCTTCTCCCCGTCATAACGGGAAGAAGGTGGCGGCAGCGGATGAGGGGCAGCATCCGCACTTCATAACAACCCGCCTGGCGGGAGGAAACGACATGAAGGAACGCATCTATCTCTTCGACACGACGCTCCGGGACGGGCAGCAGACGCCCGGCATCGATTTCTCCGTCGAGGACAAGATTGCGATCGCCGCCATGCTGGACGAGTTCGGCATCGATTACGTCGAGGGCGGATATCCCGGCGCCAATCCGACGGATACGGCCTTCTTCAGCGAGAAACGCACCAGCCAGGCCAGCTTCGTCGCCTTCGGCATGACGAAGCGGGCGGGCGTTTCGGTCTCCAACGATCCCGGCATTGCCGGGCTGCTGCAGGCAAAATCCGACGCCATCTGTTTCGTCGCCAAGAGCTGGGATTATCATGTCGCGGTGGCGCTCGGCTGCACCAACGAGGAAAACCTCGAATGCATCGCCGAAAGCGTCAAGGCGGCGGTTGGCGCGGGCAAGGAGGCGATCGTCGATTGCGAGCATTTCTTCGACGGCTTCAAGGCCAATCCGGCCTATGCGCTTGCCTGCGCCAAGACGGCCTATGAGAGCGGCGCCCGCTGGGTCGTGCTCTGCGACACCAATGGCGGCACGCAGCCGCCGGAAGTGCGGGCGATCGTCGAGGCGGTGATCGCCTCAGGCGTTCCCGGCCACTGTCTTGGCATCCATGCGCATAACGACACCGGCCAGGCGGTCGCCAATTCGCTTGCCGCCGTCGACGCCGGCGTCCGGCAGATCCAGGGCACGCTGAACGGTATCGGCGAGCGCTGCGGCAATGCCAATCTGGTGACGCTGATCCCGACGCTGGCGCTGAAGAGCGCCTACAACACACGTTTCGAAACGGCGATCGACGAGGAGCGGCTGCTCAACCTCACCCGGTTCTCGCATGCCTTCGACGAGCTGCTCAACCGCTCGCCCGACCACCAGATGCCCTATGTCGGCGCTTCCGCCTTCGCCACCAAGGCAGGCATCCACGCATCGGCGCTGCTCAAGGATCCGCGGACCTATGAACACGTGCCGCCGGAAACCGTCGGCAATTTCCGCAAGGTCATGGTGTCCGACCAGGGCGGCAAGGCGAACTTCATCAATGCGCTGAAACGGCGCGGTATCGCGGTCGCCAAGGATGATCCGAAGCTCGACCTGCTTATCTCCATCGTCAAGGAGCGTGAATCCATCGGCTATGCCTATGAGGGCGCGGATGCGAGCTTCGAGCTGCTGGCGCGCCGCACGCTCGGCACGATCCCGGAATTCTTCACCATCGAAGGCTTCCGCGTGATGATCGAGCGCCGCTTCGACAGTCTCGGCCGAGTGAAGATCGTCTCGGAGGCGGTGGTGAAGATCACCATCGACGGCCAGACGCTGATGTCGGTGGCCGATGCCGAAGGCCCGGTCAACGCGCTCGACCTCGCGCTGCGCAAGGATTTCGGCAAGTACCAGCACGAGATCGACGATCTGGTGCTCGCCGATTTCAAGGTGCGTATCCTCAATGGCGGCACGGAGGCAATCACCCGCGTGCTGATCGAATCCACCGACAGCGACGGGGTGCGTTGGTGGACGGTCGGCGTCTCGGAGAACATCATCGACGCTTCGTTCCAGGCGCTGATGGATTCGGTCATCTACAAGCTGATGAAGAACCGGCAGCTGGCGGGCAAGATCGCGGCGGAATAAACCTATTCCGCCGGCTCGGCGATAGGGTCCCAGCCCTCGCCCAATACCATTCGCTTCCTTCGGACGCCGCCCCCCACCGCAGGGCGTCGGATCATCTCGCCCGTCTCCCGGTTCAAATCCTCTCACCCTTCATTCAACGAAATGAATTGGCCTATTCACGGCGCTTAAGCTAGGCCGGATCAGAAGAAGAACAAAGATGGAAACACCGATGTCGACCGATGCATCCGTTCCGTTGGCCAAGAACGAAGACAGTCCGCGCGGGTTCGCCTTCGCGCTGACGGCCTATCTGCTCTGGGGCTTCCTGCCGATCTACATGAAGGCGGTGGCGCATATCTCGCCGGCCGAGGTGATCGCCCATCGCATCGTTTGGTCGCTGCCGCTGGCGGGCATCGTGCTGATCGTGCTCGGGCGCACGCAGGATATCCGCGCAGCGCTCAGTTCGCCGCGCATGCTGGCGATGGCGGCGCTGACGGCGTCGCTGATCACCGTCAACTGGGGCACCTATGTCTGGGCGATCGGCGCCGGCCATTCGCTCGATGCAGCACTCGGTTATTTCATCAATCCACTGTTCAGCATCTTCCTCGGCGCAGTGTTCCTCAAGGAAAAGCTGCAGCCGCTGCAGATTGCGGCGATCGCGCTTGCGGCGCTTGCCGTCGCCATTCTCGCACTGGACAGCGGCGGCATCCCGTGGGTGGCGCTGACGCTGGCGGTCAGCTGGGGTTTCTACGCCCTGTTGCGCAAGACGCTGCCGCTCGGGCCGAACCAGGGCTTCTTCCTCGAAGTGCTGATCCTCAGCGGGCCGGCCCTCCTCTACATCCTCTATCTCGAATTCGGCGGCCAGGGCCACCTCTACCGCACCGGTCTTGCAGATACGACCCTGCTGCTCGGCTGCGGCGTCATCACCGCCGTGCCGCTGATGATCTATGCGAACGGCGCCAAGCTCTTGAAACTCTCGACGATCGGCATCATGCAGTATATCGCGCCGACGATGATCTTCCTGATCGCGGTCTTCGTCTTCCACGAGCCATTCGGCACGGCACGCATGATTGCCTTCCCGCTGATCTGGGCGGGGCTGTTCCTCTATAGTTGGTCGATGCTGAAGGGAAGCCGGGAGCGTTAGAGCAATTCCAGCAAAAGTGCGCAGCGGTTTTGCATCCGGGATTGCGTAAAACAAAAGCTTGGAGCGGTTCGGCGCTTCCGTGAAAGCCGAACCGCTCCAAAGGCGCGCGCGCTACATCTTCGAAATTACTTCGTCCTCGCCGTCACGATCGGCGGCGAGTTGGGCTGCCTGGGCCATGATCGCCGGAATGATGCCGGAGATCTCGTCGACGACGAGCGGCTGCACCCGGTGGGCAGTGTGCAGGAAGCCTTCTTCAGTCATATGGCGCATCAATTCCATCATCGGATCCCAGAAACCGTTGACGTTGGCAAAGACCATCGGCTTCTCGTGGCGACCGAGCTGCGCCCAGGTCATGATCTCGACGATCTCCTCCAGCGTACCGATGCCGCCGGGCAGCGCGACGAAGGCATCGGAGCGCTCGAACATGGTGTGTTTGCGCGCATGCATGTCAGGGGTTACAATGAGTTCGTTCAGCTGACCGAGCGAGTGGCGAGTCGCTTCCATATCGATCAGGAATTCGGGAATGATGCCCGTGACCTGACCGCCGCCTGAAAGCACGCCGCTGGCAACCGCGCCCATGATGCCTTTGGTACCCCCGCCATAGACGAGGCGCAGGCCGTATTCGGCGATCTCTCTTCCGAGAGCACGCCCGGCCGCCATGTGGGAAGGATCGCGTCCCGGCCTTGAGCCGCAGTAAACGCAGATGGATCGAATCGATACAGATTGTTCGGTCATGAGGGCAAAACAACTATTCCATTTCAATGCAGTCAAGAAAATTGACTGAAAAGCAGCGTGCCTAGCTTGCCTAATTGCTTTGAATGCTTGTGGAAAGCAACGGGAATCGCTAGCAATTTTGGGTACTACGGCAAATTGCCGCCTTGGGAGACATAATGATGAAGAACCGTGCCGGCTTGCTGGCCCTTGCAGTCCTCGCAATCGCAATCCTACTGATGGTGTTTGTCGTTATGCCGCGCATCGGCGGCGATGCAACCAAGGTCGGAGACGCCATCAACCAGGCGAGCACGGAGGTCAAGAACACGGTTAACGAGGCGGCAAAGACATCGCGCTCCGCCGTGGGCGACACGGCTGCGGTCGCCGACAAAGTGGGTCGCCTTTCGGCCGATGCCGGCGTATCGCTCAGCGAGCTCAAGGCATTGTTTGCCGACGGCAAAGGCCCTTCCATCGATGTCTTCACTGCCGCCAAGACCAAGGCCGTGAACGCGCTGACCGCGCTTGCCGATTTCACCATTCCCGAGGGCCTCGATCCCGCGACCCAGACCCTTGCCGCCAAGGCCAAGGAAGGCGGCGCGAAGGCGCTCGCCATCATCCGGTCGCTGCCCGAGAACATCGCCGATGCGCTTGCCGCGATCGCCAAGGCCGAGGTTGCGCTGACCGGTGCGCCGGAGACCGCCCCTGGGACGAATACGGCGGCGGAAAATACCGGCCCGAAGCTTCCTGCCTTCGACGTATTGCGCGTCGAGCCCGACGGATCGACGGTGATTGCCGGTTCCGCCGAGCCGAACGGCAAGCTCGAGGTGCTCGACGGCGAGAAGGTGGTGACGACGGCCAATGTCGATGCAAGCGGCGATTTTGCTGCCGTTCTCGACGATCCGCTTCCGGCCGGCGACCACCAGCTCGTGCTCAAGTTCACGGGCAAGGACGGCAAGAGCACGCTTTCCGAAGAAGTCGCGACCATTTCCGTGCCGAAGGATGGCAATGGCGCCAATCTGCTCGCCATGGTTTCCAAACCCGGCACGGCGAGCCGCATCATCACCGCGCCGAAGGCCGGAACCGAAGTTGCCGATGCTTCCAACCCAATGGCACCGCCTGCTGCACCTGCCGCAACAGCTGCAGCAACCGGCGAGCTGGCGCTGCAGACGCCGAACCTCACCGACACCCCTTCCGGCGCCGCTGATACGGCACCGGCCATTCCCGGCACCGCGGCACCTGATAAGACGAATGTGCCCGACATCATGGTCAATGCCGTCGAAATCGAGGGCAACAAGATCTTCATTGCCGGCACGACGCGCTCCAATGCCAAGGTCATCGGTTATGCCGACGACAGCCTCGTCGGCCAGGACACGGCCGGCTCCGACGGCCATTTCGTCATCGACGGGGTGGTGACGCTCTCGGTCGGCGACCACAAGATCCGCGTCGATATCGTCGATCCCGCAGGCAAGGTGATCGTGCGTGCGGCGGTGAATTTCAACCGCCCGGCCGGCGATCAGGTGAGGGTTGCCGCGCAATCGGCGCCCACCGAGGCGAACGGTGCTTCCTCGATGGTGCTGCTCGACGAAGGCGAACTCGGCAAACTCAAAGCAGAAGTCGGCAAGGCCTTCGGGCTGCTGAAGGGGCTATTTGCCGATGGCAAGCTGCCCGGCGCCGAACAGCTCGCAGCGGCGCGCTCGGCAACGGAGTTCGCGCTACGCTCGGTCGCCGACTTCCGTCCGGCGGCCGATGCGCCCGATGCCTTCAGGCAAACGTCCGGCTCGGCCTCTCAGGTCGCCGGCAATGCGCTGAAGCTGCTGCAGGGCCTGCCTGGGGATGCGAAATCCGTCGGCGCCGCACTTGAAAAACTGGGCGGGATGATCGCCGAACTCACCGCTGCACCCGCGCCGGCAACGCCATCTGCAAACGATGTCGGAAGCAACCAGCCGAAGACGATCGAACAGGCGCCGCTGACGGCAAACAATGCGGCGGTCATCATTCGCCGCGGCGACACGCTGTGGCAGATCTCGCGCCGCACCTATGGCCTCGGCGTTCGTTACACGACGATCTACATCGCCAACGAGGACAAGATCATCAATCCCGATCGGATCCGCCCTGGCCAGATTTTTGGCCTGCCGAAGGATGTCCTGCCGAATGCCGAAGAGCTGCACCGCAAGCGCATGTCCGGCCAGCATCTCTAAGCTGCTAAACAACGCGACGAGGCCGGGCGGGACAAGCGCCCGGCCTCGTCGTTTCCTTACCCCAGCAATTGTTGTATTCGTCCGCCCGGCACCCTATCTGGCGGTGGCGGCTGCGGGATATGGGAAGCGCTTTCAGGTAGGTCCCGGTTCCGCGCTCCTGCCGCCATCGAATCGCCGCAATCGCGGCAAGCTCATCCGGGCTGGAGACAAGCATGGCAAACAGCAAGACAGTCTCCGAATCCAACCTGCCGCGGACGCTTCTCAACCTTTGGCCCTATATGTGGCCGGCCGGCCGGCCCGACCTGAAAATGCGCGTCGTCTGGGCTTCGGTCTACCTGCTGATCTCCAAATTCGTATTACTGCTCGTTCCCTATTTCTTCAAATGGTCGACCGATGCGCTGAACGGCAGGATGGATCTTGCCGGCTCGGTGCCACCGCTGCTGGCCGGCGCCATCGCGCTGGTGATCGCCTATAACATCACCCGGCTGATCCAGCTCGGCCTTAACCAGCTGCGCGACGCGCTCTTTGCCAGCGTCGGACAACATGCGGTGCGCCAGCTCGCCTACAGGACCTTCGTGCATATGCACGAGCTGTCGCTGCGCTTCCATCTCGAGCGCAAGACCGGCGGGCTTTCGCGCATCATCGAGCGCGGCACCAAGGGCATCGAGACGATCGTGCGGTTCACGATCCTCAATTCGGTCCCGACCGTCATCGAATTCCTGCTGACGGCAGCGATCTTCTGGTGGGGCTACGGCTTCTCCTATCTCGCCGTTACCGCTTTTACCGTCTGGGCCTATATCTGGTTCACGATCCGCGCATCCGACTGGCGCATCGCCATCCGCCGGTCGATGAACGACAGCGATACCGACGCCAACACCAAGGCGATCGACTCTCTCCTCAATTTCGAGACCGTCAAATATTTCGGCAATGAGGAGATGGAGGCAAAGCGTTTCGACAAATCGATGGAACGCTACGAAAAGGCGGCGACCGATGTCTGGACCTCGCTCGGCTGGCTGAACTTCGGCCAGGGCGTCATCTTCGGCATAGGCACGACGATCATGCTGGTGCTGTCGGCGCTGGCAGTGCAGCGCGGCGAGCAGACGGTCGGCGATTTCGTCTTCGTCAATTCGATGCTGCTCCAGCTTTCCGTACCGCTCAACTTCATCGGCTTCGTCTACCGCGAAATCCGCCAGGGGCTGACCGACATCGAGCAGATGTTCGATTTGCTTGAGGTGCAGACCGAAGTCAAAGACGCGCCCGATGCGACCGAACTTCGGATCGGCCAGGGCGCAATCTCCTTCAAGGACGTGCACTTCGCCTATGATGCGGCCCGTCCGATCCTGAAGGGCATTTCCTTCGAGGTGCCGGCCGGCAAGACCGTCGCCGTCGTCGGCCCGTCGGGTGCGGGCAAATCGACGCTGTCGCGCCTGCTCTATCGTTTCTACGATATCCAGAGCGGCGCAATCACCGTCGACGGTCAGGATATCCGCACGGTGACGCAGAAGAGCCTGCGCTCGGTGATCGGCATGGTGCCGCAGGATACCGTGCTCTTCAACGACACGGTCGCCTACAACATCCGCTACGGCCGCACATCGGCCAGCGACGGCGAAGTCTTTGCCGCCGCCGAGGTGGCGCAGATCGCGCATTTCATCGAAACGCTGCCCGAGGGTTTCGAAACCAAGGTCGGCGAGCGCGGGCTGAAGCTTTCGGGCGGCGAGAAGCAGCGGGTGGCGATCGCCCGCACCATCCTCAAGGCGCCACCGATCCTGATCCTCGACGAGGCGACATCGGCGCTCGACACGACGACGGAACGGGAAATCCAGGAGGCGCTCGACCTGGTTTCAAAGAACCGGACGACGCTTGTTATCGCCCACCGGCTTTCGACTGTCATCAGCGCCGATGAAATCATCGTGCTCAAAAGCGGCGAGATCGCCGAGCGCGGAACACATGCCGCCCTCCTCGAAAGGAACGGCCTTTATGCCTCGATGTGGAACCGCCAGCGCGAGGCGACACAGGCGGAGGAACATCTGAAGCAGGTGCGCGAAAGCGACGACCTCGGCGTGATAACGCGGCTTGCTCCGGCAAGCTGAGATGGGAAACCGACGCCGGCCGACTTTTGTTGTTCAGAAACCCGGCGTGGGAACCAGGGCCGAGGCCACAGCATTGCCCCAGAGACGGTTTTTCGCTAACCAGCAAAAATGAAAACGCAAGGAGACCGGCAGCCATGAGCCTGTTCAACACGGTTCGCAACACGATCGTCCCCGTGCACAAGGAGGGTTATCCCTTCGTTGCCGCCTTCTTCGTCGCGTCGCTGGTCTTGGGCTGGATCTTCGAGCCGCTCTTCTGGATCGGCATGATCTTCACGCTCTGGTGCGCCTATTTCTTCCGTGATCCGGAGCGCGTGACCCCGCAGGACGACGACCTGGTGATCTCTCCCGCCGATGGCAAGGTGTCGGCGATCCAGATGGTGACCCCGCCGGCCGAGCTCAACCTCGGCTCCGAGCCGATGCTGCGCATCTCGGTCTTCATGAACGTCTTCAATTGCCATGTGAACCGGGCGCCGATGCGCGGGCGCATCGTCAGCATCAACTACCGCTCCGGCAGCTTCGTCAACGCCGAGCTCGACAAGGCGAGCGAAGACAATGAGCGCAACGGGCTGGTGATCGAAACCCAGCACGGCCAGATCGGCGTCGTGCAGATCGCCGGCCTCGTCGCACGGCGCATCCTTTGCTGGGCAAACCCCAACGAGCCGCTGGATGCCGGCGAGCGCTTCGGGCTCATCCGTTTCGGCTCGCGGCTCGATGTGTTCCTGCCCGCCGGTGCCGCGCCACGCGTCTCGCTCGGCCAGACGGCGGTTGCGGGAGAAACCGTCATCGCCGAATTCGCCTCCGCCAAGGGTCCCGTTATCAGCCGCCGCAGCTAGAGCGGTTCAGCTTTTCACGGAAGTGCAGAAGCGCTACGCACTGTAGCTGGAATTGCCTTAGGAACGATTGGAACGCGATATGGAAACGCCTTTTCCGCCTTTCGAGCCCAATGGGCCGGATGATTCCGCCCGCGGCCCGCGTCTGCGCGAAATCCCGCTCCGGCTCGTCTTTCCGAACCTCATCACTATTCTGGCGATCTGCGCCGGATTGACCGGCATCCGGCTGGCTTTCGAGAATCGTTACGAGCTCGCCGTCTCCATGGTGCTGCTCGCCGCCTTCCTCGACGGCATCGACGGGCGCGTGGCACGGCTGATGAAGGCGACCTCGAAGTTCGGCGCGCAGATGGATTCGCTTGCCGACATCGTCAATTTCGGCGTCGCACCCGCCCTCGTCGTCTATGTCTTCGCGCTCGACCAGGCGCGCTCGCTCGGCTGGATTGCCGCCCTGATCTATGCGATCGCCGCCGGGCTTCGCCTTGCCCGCTTCAATGTCATGGCCGAACGCGAGAACAAGGCGAGTTGGCAATCGGAATATTTCGTCGGCGTGCCGGCGCCGGCCGGCGCCATGCTGGTGCTGCTGCCGGTCTATCTCGGCTTCCTCGGGTTGGCGACGGACCGCACCTTCGCCTATCTTTCGTCGATCTACACCGTGCTCATCGCCTTCCTGCTAATCAGCCGGCTGCCGGTCTGGTCGGGCAAATCGGAAGGCAACCGCTTGCGGCGCGATCTCGTACTGCCGATGATGCTCGGCGTCGTGCTCTATGTGGCTCTGCTAATGAGCTACACCTGGGAGGTGATGGTCTTCACCGTTGCCGCCTACCTCATATCGCTTCCCTTCGGCGCGCGGAAATGGCGGCGGAAATACGGGACGCTGACGATCGAGGAACCCGGCATCGGCGACGACGATATCGGCCGGCACATCTGATCTGCTAGCATTTCCGGATCTCTTCGAATGACGGAAATGCTTCTCTCCCTTCGTTCTGACGTATCCCCGGGAAAAGCATGCGCTTTATCCGGGTGAAAACCGTTGCGCGCTTTTCCCCAGAAAACCGCTCTCGGACTTTTATTGGAACTGCTCTCTTCAGTAAGTATTAACCAACGTAGGCTTCAGTTAAGCCTCGCGAATTATGGTGGGCGTTTACAAATCCTGATAAGCTACGCCCCCGTTTTGTCGCTATTCGTGACGAAACATCAAACTAGAAAATACCCAGGGAAGAACCACGCAAGGAGAGTATCGTGACTTCGAAGAAGAGCAGTACCGGCGAACAGCAGGCGGCCAAGCCAGACCTCGCCGCCAACTATCGCCCCGTCGGCCTGAAGGCTGTTGCCGCAGCATCGCTGATGGCGAAGCATAAGCCGACCAGCGTCAAAAAATCCGCTTGAGGCGGAAGGCTTCAAATCGGAATCATGCGTGCTTTCGGGTTACATGCGTTAGGCACCGCTGACGAAGTCAATGACGAGGCGATCGCCGGAAGACTTCCGACCACGCTCTGGCGACATAAGTACAACCCGAAAAACCTGATTGGACGAAGCGACGCATCGCCGCCGCCTATGTGAGACGTGGGCGCCGATCGGTCGCCGACGGGCCTACAGATGCGACCGATCCCGTTTCAGAAGAAGCTGAGCTGGCCGTCCTCAGACTTTTGCTTGTCGGGCGCCTTCAGCGGTTTTTCGATGGCGACCGGCTCCTGCAGGTCGGGACCCATATTGGCGACCTTGTTGACCTTGTTGGAGACCGGGACGGCCTCGAAGAAATCATCCTGAACCGGCTGCATCAGGTCGACCACCTCGCGCGGTTCCTGCGTCTTGCAATCGAGCCAGTGCGTGAAATCCTCAGGTCTGATGACGACCGGCATGCGATCGTGGATCGCCGATATGGCTGAATTGGCCGATGTCGTCAGGATCGCGCCGGTATCGACCTCGGAGCCGTCGGCCGAGGACCATGTCTCCATCAGCCCGGCAAAGGCGATGACCCCGCCCTGGCGCGGCCTGATCCAGTAGGCCTGCGGCTTCTCACCGCTTTCTTTCGACGGGCGATGCCATTCATAGAAACCGGAGGCCGGAATGAGCACGCGGCGATGACGCATGGCGGCGCGGAAAGAGGCCTTGCCGATCGCGGTTTCGGCGCGCGCATTGATCAGCAGCGGGAAATCTCTCGGATCCTTGACCCAGCCCGGCGTAAGGCCCCAGCGCACGAGTACGGCGCGCCGGTCGGCCAAGTTGCTGCCCTGCTCCCTGCCCTCGCCTGATATGACGACGAGGATCGGCTGCGTCGGCGCGATGTTGTAGCGCGCCGGAAAATCGTCGAGATCGAGACCGGAGAAGACGTCGCTCAAGTCGACGCTGGAGACTGTCAGGGCGAAACGTCCACACATCGGCCTGTCTTTGCACCCCGCTCGTATCCGGTCAAGACGCCTCAGCCTCTCGGCGCAAAGAGGATGAGGCTGGCGCCGGCAAGGCAGATCAGCGCGCCGCCGATATCGTAACGATCAGGCACGCGGGCTTCGACCAGCCATAGCCAGAGCAGCGAGGCGAGGATATAGATGCCCCCATAGGCCGCGAAGGTACGGCCGGCAGCCTCGCTCGGCACCAGCGTCAGAAGCCAGGCGAAAAGCGCCAGAGAGACCATGCCCGGTGCCAGCCACCAGATGGATTTTTCGAGCTTCAGCCATGCCCAGAAGGCAAAGCAGCCAGCGATCTCGAAGAGGGCAGCAAACGCAAAGATGATGTAGGTCACGGAAGCACCTTTCGAATCCCCGTCGCACTATTCCTCCGATAAGATGGGCCATCACAGCAAGAGCAGCCTACGATGATCTCGACCGCCAAACCCGGCTCCGCCGCCATTCTCGAACGCGACGGACGATTCCTCCTTGTGTTGCGGCGCAACCCGCCTTCCGCCGACATGTATGCCTTTCCCGGCGGGCGGGCCGAGCCCGGCGAAACGCCGGAGCAAACGGCGTTGCGCGAACTCCATGAAGAGACCGGCATTTCGGCACGTAATCCGCGGCTGTTTTCGACCTACGACCTGAAGACGCATGCTGCCGACGGCAGCGTCAAGAGCCATTTCCTGTTGTCGGTCTTTCGCGTCGATGCGGATCGAGATGCCGTGGCGGAAGCCGCCGACGATGCGGCAGCCCTCGGCTGGTACACGGTGGAGGAAATCCGGCAATTGCCCGTACCGCAGAGCGTGCTCGAATGCGCGGAGCGGCTGGCGGGCGGCGAATAGACGTGGAAACTTTGAAGCACGCCTTGTTGCCGTCATGCTGAGCGTATCAACTGTGAGCATGATTCCCGTTCGACGCGTTTTTCTGTCCCTGCTCGTGCTCGCCGGCCCCACGATGGCGCAGGGCAAGAATACGCCGCCTCCACAGGAGGAGCAGATTGCACCGCCGGTCGTGAGCGTGCCCTATGACGACAAGCTGGCGCGGTTCGCCGAGGTGCTGGGTTCGGTGCATTATCTCAGAACGCTCTGCAAGGCGGCGGGTGGCGACGAGTGGCGAAACGGCATGCAGCAGCTGCTCGATTCGGAGACCGGCAACGAGCCGCAGCGCAAGGAAAAGCTGACAGCGGCCTTCAATCGCGGCTATCGCGCCTTCGCCTCGGTCTATACGGATTGCACCCCGGCGGCCATCGTGGCAGAAGAGCGCTACCGTAACGAAGGTGCAACACTTGCCACAGAAATTACCTCGCGCTTTGGAAATTGACGTTTAATTAACCTGTTTTCGCAAGCGGACGTGTCGTTTTGGGAAAAGGCTGTTAGTGTTGTTAACGGTGCAGTAAGACATGAGAAGTTCTGAGGAAAAAACAATGGAAGCAAGCCTCAACGACATCGACGACATGATCGTCCACGAAAAGATGCAGGCAGCTCTGGAGTACCAGAACGAAGCTTGGGCCGACGGCATGGCCGACGGGATCGAGCCTGAAATCATCGCTGATGCTGCCATTGCACATGCGCTGCGCGAGACGATCAGATTGCATGGGGAAAAGAGCGCCGAAGCCCTGCTGGATTCGCTGCGTGAGCGCATGCTTGCTGGCGAATTCTCCGCGAACCGCACCCTGCAATAATTGTTATCAGAGAGTTTGATGCACACCGGTAAAGAGAAAGTTTCGCGAATTTCGCTCGCGCCGGTGCTGCTTGCGTTCAGCCTCGCCGCCGGCAATGTTTTCCTTGCGCCGGCAGCCTACGCGCTTTCCGAACTGCACAAGATCCCTGGCCAGGCGGCCAACGAGACGCCCGCTCAGGGACAGAGCCAGCCGCAGACCACTCCCGGTGTTCCCATGGCCGATCCACTGGTCAACAGCCAGAACAATCAGGGTGTCGACAAGACGCCGGGGGCTCAGGACAATTCCAAGCCCACCGAGGTGATCTACGATATCAGCAAGGTGCCAGAGCCGGTTCGCAAGATGCGCGAGCAGATCGTCGAGGCGGCCGCATCCGGCGATCTCGAGCGGCTGCGGCCGCTGATGGGCGCCGGCGCCGACCAGACGCAGGTGACAGTGGGCGAACCGACCGACGATCCGATCGGCACGCTGAAGGATCTGTCTGGCGATCCTGACGGCGACGAGATCCTTGCCATCATGCTCGACATCATCTCGACCGGCTTCGTGCATGTCGGCCAGGGCACGCCCGACGATATGTATGTGTGGCCCTATTTTGCCGAGAAGGACCTGAAGTCGCTGACGCCGCCGGAACGCGTCGAGCTGCTGCGCATCGTCACGGCCGGCGATCTCTCCGACATGCAGGAATTCGGCGGATATAATTTCTATCGCCTCGGCATTACGCCTGAGGGTAAATGGAAATTCTTCACAGCGGGCGATTGATGCCCATCTCGCCTGCGCTTTTCACGTTTCGCATGGCGCTTGCGATCCACCTCATGAAGACATACCTCTGAGCGATAACCAACGCGACAGGTTCCGCCATGCCAGCCGTATTCCTGAAAGACCGCTCCTTGCTCTTCGTCAGCGGCGCGGAAGCTCAATCCTTCCTGCAGAACCTGATCACCACCGATATCGCCGCGCTCGGCGCCGACGAGGCGCGGCCCGGGGCATTGCTGACGCCGCAGGGCAAGATCCTGTTCGACTTCATGATCTGGCAGGACGGCGACGGCTACATGATCGAAACCGATGCCGACCAGCGCGACAGCATGCTGAAGCGGCTGACAATGTACAAGCTGCGCGCCGCCGTCACACTTGCGCCAAGCACCGAAGAGGGCGTCACCGTTGCCTGGGGCGAAGATGCCGAGGACAGCCGGGGCGCCCGAGACAGCCGCTTCGCCAAGGCGGGCGTCACGCTCACCCGTCGGCCCGGCAAACACGGCGATGGTGCAGAAGCGCTCTACGACGCGCTGCGCATCAGCCACGGCATCGTCACATCAGGATCGGACTTCGCCCTGCAGGACGCCTTCCCGCATGACGTGCTGATGGATTTCAACGGCGGCCTCTCCTTCAGGAAAGGCTGCTATGTCGGCCAGGAGGTCGTCTCGCGCATGCAGCATCGCGGCACTGCGCGCCGGCGCGTCGTGACGGTGTCCGCCGCAACGGATCTGCCAGGGACCGGGACGGAGATTACCGCCGCCGGCAAGCCTGTGGGAACCCTCGGTTCGGTCGACGGCGGCAATGGACTTGCGATCGTGCGCATCGACCGTGCCGGCGCCGCAATGGCGGCAGGCACGCCACTGCTCGCCGGCGACACGCCTGTTTCCCTCGTCCTGCCGGCATGGTCCGGCCTTGTCTTTCCTACAAGCGGCGACGAGGCCAGCGCGTGACAACGACGAAAGCTCCGCGTGCCTGGCAACGCATGCTGTCCGGACGCAGGCTCGACCTGCTCGACCCCTCGCCGCTTGATGTCGAACTTATCGACATCGCGCACGGGCTTGCGCGCGTGGCCCGCTGGAACGGCCAGACCTCCGGCGATCATGCTTTTTCGGTGGCGCAGCACAGTCTCGTCGTCGAGGATATCTTCCGCCGCTTCAACGATGCGCGGCCGCAGGAGTGCCTGATGGCGCTGCTGCACGATGCGCCCGAATATGTGATCGGCGACATGATCTCGCCGTTCAAATCGGTGGTCGGCGGCGGCTATAAAACGGTGGAAAAGCGGCTGGAGGCCGCCGTGCACCTGCGCTTCGGCCTGCCGCCGCATCCCTCGCGCGATCTCAAGGACCGGATCAAGAAGGCCGACACGATCGCCGCTTATTTCGAAGCGACCGTGCTTGCCGGTTTCACCCCCGCCGAGGCACAGAAATTCTTCGGCCAGCCGCGCGGCATCAGCAAGGACATGCTGATGATCGAGCCCCTGCCGGCGATCGAAGCGCAGCGGTTGTTCTGCGAGCGCTTCGCGGCGATCGAGGTCGAGCGGGAGATGGTATCGTGACCTTCATCGTCGTCTCGCCGCTATCGCGCATTGCGGAAATGGCGGTGCGCCACAAGGCGCGCGACATGATCAGCCTGATCGCCAAGGAGCAGGCTTTTCACCGGCCGGGCGTGATCGCGACCGAGCGTCATCTGACGCTTGCCATGAACGATATCGTCTTCAAGGGCACCGGCGATCTCGTTGCGCCTGACGAGACGCATGTGCGAGGGATTATCGAGTTTGCCGCTTCGTGGCGGCAGGAAACGCCACTGCTCATCCATTGCTGGATGGGCGTGTCGCGATCGCCGGCCGCAGCCCTGATCGCCGCGCTTTCGCTCGCACCGGATCAGAGCGAGGAAATGCTGGCCCGCCGGCTGCGCGCCGCCTCACCTTTCGCGACGCCGAATGCCCGGCTGATCGAGATCGGCGACGCCCTGCTTAGCCGCGGCGGCCGGCTGGTTGCGGCGGTCCGGGCCATCGGACGCGGTGCCGATGCCGACGGCAATGCGCCCTTCGTGCTTGCGATCCGAGACGCCGCCTGCGGTTGACGCTGCCGCCGGCCGCTCCATCTAGGCCCCGACCACGAACAATCGACAGAGCCTGATCATGGAACAACAAGCAGCCGACGTCTTCCTCGCCACCCGCACGGCACTCAGCCAAGCAAGCGCGCTCGCAGTCCAATATTCCTTCTCAATCCTGGGGGCGTTAATCCTGCTGGTCATCGGCTGGACGCTCGCCGGCTTCGTCAGCCGCTGGGCTTATGAGGGCTTGTCGCGCATCCACGGCATCGACGAGACGTTGGCACGCTTCTTCACCAATGTCGTGCGCTATGCGCTGCTGATCCTGGTGTTCATCACCGTGCTCGGCCAATTCGGCGTTCAGACCGCCTCGATCATCGCGGCGCTCGGCGCAGCCGGCCTGGCGATCGGGCTGGCGCTGCAAGGGACGCTGCAGAATATCGCGGCCGGTATCATGTTGCTGATCCTCAGACCGTTCCGCGTTGGCGAATATATCGAGACCAGCAGCGTGGCCGGTACGGTGCGCGAAATCGGACTGTTTGCGACCGAACTCAGGACTGGCGACGGGCTCTACCGGTTGGCACCGAATTCGACGCTCTGGAACACGCCGATTACCAATTTCAGCCGCGAGCCCACGCGGCGGGAAGAGCTGAAAATCAGCGTCGCCCATGAGGATGACATCGATCTGGCGATGGAGAGGCTGATGGGCCTAGCCAGAGCCGATTCCAGAGTGCTGACGTCACCGGCACCGAGTGTCTTCATCGACAGCCTCGGCGACGGCGCGATGTCCGTAACGCTGCGCTATTGGGCAAAGACCGGCGATTGGTGGCTGGTCAGCCGTGACATGGTAAAGCGCGTGAAACTCGCCTTCGACAAGAAACCGGTCGCTGATGCGGATGCTTCAGATGCCGCGCCACCAAAAAAGTCCAACGGCAAGGCAACCGCCGAAAAGCCGACGCAGACGCGACAGTAAGACATTGCGGCGCCGCGGATCTTTTAAGACCAGCGGCGCTGTGCACAGGCTGAATTACTGCATGGCTTTGTCCCTCAATCGATCCCGATTTTAGGACTTGTGCCGTAGCTATTGAACGACGCCGCAGGAGAGTCTTTCCCCGGCATCCCCCGAAGGCTGGCTCCGATAATCATCCGAATTGGCATGCACCATCAATGCGCGGCCGCGAATGCCGTCGGTCTTGCCGTCGAGTGTCACCATGGTATTGAAGATCTGCGCCCGCAGCACGCCGTCCTGCCCGACATATTGATTGGGCATATCGCCGGCGTGCGGACCCTTAGCGGCAAGAATGCCATGCTCCGCCTTCCCGGGATTGAAATGACCGCCCGCCGATTCGTGATGGGTCGCGGCGTCGCAGCGGCCGGTCTCATGCACATGGAAGGCCACCCATTTGTTCGCCGGCAGTCCCGATATCTCGACTTCGATCAGGACGCCGCCATTGGCGGCAGCCGTCAGCTGCGCGCGACCGTCTTCCTTGCCGTCCTTGCCGACGAAATTGGCGACCGCCGTCTGCTTGTCCTGAGCGCCCGCCGGCAATGCAACCGCAAGCAGGCTCAGGGCGGCGATATTGCGCATGGCTTTCATGGAGATCTCCTTCCGTCCGGTTGTCCTTCTGAACGTGTCAGGCCGGAAGGTGTTCCTGATTAGAGACCATCGAACGAGAAAAGCCGGCCAAACGGCCGGCTTGGAGATCGCCCGAATTGAGACGCCGGTCGTCAGGCGACAGCGTTGAAGTCGAACTGGCCGTAAGTGTTGCGGTAGAGATCGTCGGGCTGATCGCCGGTCGCCGGCGCGGTCTGCTGCAACGGATAAGAAACGGCGATGCTGCTTAGCGTACCGCTGTTGCGCGTGTCCATCATCAGGGCAATCAGGCTGCCGGAAAATTTCGGCTGCGTGTCGCTGGTCGTGTCATCTTCCGAGAGTTCCTTGATGATGCCGGGCTTCTCATCGGCGGCACGTTCGCCGCGGCTGAGGACGCCATCGCCATTGGCATCGAGACGCGAAAGCGTCGCCAGATATGCATATGAGCTGTCTGAAACGGATGTGGTGCTGGTCATACAAACCTCCATTCACCGCCTTTTGCCGGTGGTGTTTGTACGCAATACGAACGTGGAAAATCAGTGCTGACTCGGTGGTTAAACTGATTTGCGCAGTGCGTCAATAAGTTGTTAACTTCTCATTAACGATGATTGACAAAAGTTAACGGAACGCCGCGAAGGCGCCTGCCGCCTGCGCCAGCCGGCCGATTTCCCCCAAATTTCAGCGATTTTTTACATAGAGACAATTGTCTGACCAAGTGCCCGTCGCTGTTGCACTGCAACCGAATATTAATTCGACCCATAGAAAATGGGCGTCACGCATTGCCACCAGACAGTCCGGCTATAAAAAGCAATTCTGTGTTCATTTGAGAAAGGTTTTCATGTCCGGCGTAATGATGCACGTACGTCAATCGAAGGCACCTTCCCCCGAGGCCGGGGCAGCGGCTGCGCAAGACGCATCCACATGAAAGCTGAAGCGCTTTTCTGGCAGCAATGCACTCAGGCCATTACGGACGATGGATCGATCGATGCGCAGCGTCTGATGGATCTCGTGATCGCGACCTATCGCGTCCATGAAAGCAACTATGACGAAATCGAGAGAAGCCTGGAAACGCTGCTGAGGGAAAACCATGTGCTGAGAGGCAATATGTCAGCGCTCAGCCAGGCATTCGACGGACAGAAAAAACTCTTCGAAATCATTCTCAACAACCTGCCGCTCGGTCTCAGCGTCTTCGACGCCGACCAGCGGCTGACGCTTTCCAACACCCGTTTCCGTCAGCTCTTCGGCCTGACGCAAGAAGATCTCACTGCCGGCGCGACAATCGCCGATCTCACGGCCAAAATGCGTGGTACGGAGAGCACCAAACCCGGCCGGCGGACCGAGCGACATTCCGCTGCAACAGCAAGAAGCAGTAGTCTCCGTCGGCGCGAATGGTTGATGGATGATGGTCGCATCATCCAGAGCATGGTGACTATCCTTTCCGACGGCAGCAACATTTCCATACATGCCGATATCACCGAGGATCGAAGGGCGGCCGAGCGCATCACCTATCTCGCCCACCACGACCCGCTGACCGGCCTTCCGAACCGCATCCACTTTCGCGAACAGGTCGATGCGACGCTTACGGAACGCAAGCCGGATGAGCAGATCGCCCTCGTTCACCTCAATCTCGACCGGTTCAAATCGATCAACAACACGATGGGCGTTTCGGCCGGCGACAAGATCCTGCAGCAGGTCGCGGAGCGCGTCCGAGCCTCGGCCGGTTCGGAAAACACCCTGGCGCGCCTCGGCTCGGACGAATTCGCCATCCTCCAGACGGGCAAGCAGCAGCCGTGGAACGTAACAGCGCTTGCCGAGCAGATCCGCCGGGAGCTTTCCGAGCCATTCTTCCACGGCGAGAAACAGGTGGAGCTCAGCGTCTCCATGGGCATCGCAATCGCCCCTGAGGATGGCGAGGAAACCGATATCCTGCTGAAAAATGCCGGCGTGGCGCTGTCGCATGCCAAGGCGGACGGCCGCAAACGCGAGCGCTTCTTCGCCAGTGAGATGGAAGCGCAGATGCAGTTGCGCCACGCGCTGGAGGCGGACCTCAAAACAGCCGTTGAGAACGAGGAGTTCGAGCTGCATTACCAGCCGCTTTATGACCTCTCGCAGCGGCGCATCTGCGGCTTCGAAGCTCTGATCCGCTGGAACCACCCGGTTCGAGGCCGCGTTCCGCCGATGGATTTCATTCCGCTTGCCGAAGAGGTCGGCCTCGTCGTCGATATCGGCCGTTGGGTTTTGCGCCGGGCCTGCAACGATGCAGCGCAATGGCCCGAAGGCATCAAGATCGCCGTCAACGTTTCGGCAATCCAGTTCAGCAGCAGCGACCTGACGCGCGATGTCAGCGAGGCGCTTGCCGCCGCGGCGCTGTCGCCGTCGCGGCTCGAACTCGAAATCACCGAGAGCGTGCTGATGGAAAATCTGAGCGAAGTTCTGCCGATCCTGCATGCGCTGAAGGAGCGCGGCATCCGCATCTCGATGGACGATTTCGGAACCGGCTATTCCTCACTGAGCTACCTCTCGAGCTTTCCCTTCGACAAGATCAAGATCGACAAATCCTTCGTCAACGACATCGTCGACAACAAGGAAGCGCATGCGATCATGCACGCGATCATCCTGCTCGGCGATGCGCTCGGCATGCGCGTCACCGTCGAGGGTGTCGAGACGGCCGCGCAGCTGGCGCTGCTCGAGTGCGAGGAATGCGACGAGATCCAGGGTTATCACATCAGCCCGCCGAGACCGGCGCGTGACGTGCCCCATCTTCTCTCCCTGCCGCCGAAGAGCGGTGGCGTGACGCGTCTCCCCAAAGCCAAGCACTGAGATCCCCGTCGATTGCGACTCGCACGGCAAGCCGCTACAAAATCGGCTGCGGTTCCTGAGATCGTCGTTGTCGCATTCTCTTACCCGTTCGCATCCACTTCCGCGCCGATGCTCATCGGCGGAAAACGATCTTCCTCATGACAGGTGGCGCTATGTTCGCGGCTGAAGCCTTCTCCCCACACGAAACGCTTGCCGCGGCGCTGATTGCGCATGCGGCCGACGGCGACGACGGCTCGCACGACCTTGCCCATATCCTGCGCGTTTTCAGGAATGCCATGCGCATCCATGCGGGAGAAGGCGGCGACGGGCGGGTTCTTGTTGCTTCCGTGCTGCTGCACGACTGCGTCGCCGTCGAGAAGAATTCGCCGCAGCGGGCAAAAGCATCGGCTTTGGCGGCCGAGAAGGCATCGGCGATCCTGGCGGAACTTGGCTGGAGCGGCGCGGATATCGAGGCCGCGGCCCACGCAATCACCGCGCATAGTTTCTCGGCCGGGGTGGCGCCGCAGACGCTGGAGGCGAAGATCCTGCAGGATGCCGACCGGCTGGACGCGATCGGCATGATCGGCGTCGCCCGCTGCTTCTATATCGCCGGGCGACTGGGATCCGGGCTCTACGATCCGTTCGACCCGGCAGCGGCAGACCGCCCGCTCGATGACAAGCGTTATGCCATTGACCATTTCCAGACGAAGCTGTTCAAACTGGCGGAAGGATTCCAGACCGAGACCGGCCGCAGGCTGGCGGCCGCGCGTGACAAGAGCTTGCGCGATTTTCTCTCGGAATTCATGGACGAAATCTAGGAGAACGGCATGCTTGTCAGCGACCTCTTCATCTATCCGCTCAAGAGCGCCCGTGGCATTGCGCTGCCCGCCGCCGACATCGACGCCTATGGGCTTCCAGGCGACCGGCGGGCGATGATCACCGATGCGCAGGGGCACTTCATCACCCAGCGCGAGTTGCCCGACCTCGCACGCATCGAGGTTCGACCGGAAGCGAGTGCCTTTCGGCTGCTGATGCAGGGGAAAACGGACATATCGGTACCACCGCCTCAGCCTGAAGCCCGCATGGATGTGATCGTGTGGAAATCTGCCGTCAACGCGGCCGTCGCCGATCCGGAGAGCAACCGGCAGCTTTCGGAATGGCTTGGCCGCGAGGTGCGCCTGGTCTTCTTCGACGGGCAGGCACGGCGGACGGCGAATGCCGAATGGGCCGGCGAAGCCACGCCCGTCACCTTTACCGACGGCTACCAGATCCTGGTGACGACGACCGGCTCGCTGAAAGCGTTGAATGCCGATCTCGCCGCCCATGGCGAAGGCAGTGTCGGCATGGAACGCTTCCGTCCGAACATCGTCATCGATACCGACGAAGCCTGGGCGGAGGACCGCTGGGCGGCGATCGAGATCGTCGGCATCCGCTTCGATCTCGTCAAACCCTGCTCCCGCTGCATCATGACGACGCAGGACCAGTTGACCGGGTCCCGCGAGGGACCAAACCCGATGCCGGCCATGGGCCGCGTCCGTATGTCGGCCGATCGGCGCGTGCCAGGCCCGCTCTTCGGTTGGAACGTCACGCCGCGCGGCAGCGGCAGGGTCACGATCGGTGACACCGTCCGCATCGTTGAAGAGAGGCCAGAAGGCTGGGCGCTCAAGCGTCGCGCCGCAGCATAAAGCAATTCCAGGAAAAGCGCGAAGCGGTTCTCCGTCCGGAATTGCGTGAAAACAAAGAGTTAGAGCGTCACACGCGTGCGAGTGCGGTATCGATGCCTGCCATGACATCGGCCGGCAGTGGTCCCTTCTCCAGAGCGCCGGCATTTTCCTCTACCTGGGCGACGGTGCGGAACCCCGGAATGGGAAGGGTGCGCGGCGAGCGTGCCCAGAGCCAGGCAAGCGCGCCCTGCGTCAGTGTGCGGCCGCCTGACGTCAGGAGATCGCGGACGGCATCGAGCCTTGCGGCGAATTCCGGGGCCATGCGCCCATCCTTGAAATAGACCATCCAGTCAAGGGCCGCCCCACGGACATCCTTGGCGCCCACCGCCTTGTCGGCGGTGAACTTGCCGGTCAGCAGTCCCATCGCCAGCGGACCGCGATTGATGGAGATCAGACCCTTCCCCTCGATCACCGAGATCATCTCCGGCACCGGTTCGAAAACGTTCATCGTATGCTGGATCGAGACGTAGCCCTGGCGGCCGACATGACGGGCGGCACGATCGGGAAAATCGGTGCTCCAGCCGAACGCATCGATCTTGCCTTCGGCGCGCAGCGCCTCCAGCGTATCGAAGACGGCATCCGACTGTTCAAGCGGAAAATCATTGAGGTGGAACTGCAGGAGATCGAGGCTATCGCGCTTGAGGCGGCGCAGCGAGGTCTCGACCGAACGGCGGATGAAGGCCTCATCGGCGAAGGCGCCGGTTGCCTGCTTGGTTTCCGGGTCGGTGGCGAAGCCGAACTTGGTGGCGATGACAATATCGTCGCGATTGCCGATCGCCCGGCCGAGCACCTCCTCCGAGCGGCCGGCGCCGTAGTTCGAGGCCGTGTCGAAGAAGCGGATGCCGAGTTCGATGGCACGGTGGATCGCTTCCACGGATTCATCGTCGTCGACATCGCCCCAGCCGAGCGGCGTGTCGCCGGCGAAGAAGGGACCGCCGATCGCCCAGCATCCCATACCGAGGCGCGGAATTTCGCGGCCATTCCAGAGCGTGATCGTCGTCGGTGATGCGGTCTTAGTCAGCATGAGGTCCTCCTTGATTGGCAATCCTGTGAAGACATAGGAAGCGCTCATAGGCAGGTAAACCGCCAAATCCGGAGGATGTTTTGCACCCGTAAAAAACGGAGGTCAGGCGGAAATACCATTCGGACCTGAAAGCGTCCGCACGGCTGGATTGAGCGCCTTGAGTGCCGCCTGAACGAAGCCGTCGCGGGCTGCTACGGCTTCGATGCCGCGCGGCTCGTAGACATGGCGATGCAGAAAGAACCCTGTCAGACGGAATGCGGCTGAAAGACTATCGAAGTCGGCCGCATGATTGCCCTCGATACTGAGGAACGGCGGCAGGAGCAGCATCTTGTCCGCCCAGGGGGCACCAGCGGCGCGGCTGACGGCGCGGCCGGATTTCGGCGAGACATAGGCGAGATCGGAACGGGCGCCGGTCGCGGCGCATTCGGCAAGATCGAGGCCGAAGCCGAGGTCATTCAGCACCGCAAGCTCGAAACGCACAAAGAGTTCGCCGGCATCGGCCGGGTTGTGCAGGTGATCGAGGATGACCTCCAGCGCATCGAAGAGATGCGGATGCGGGTCACGCTCCGGCAGCAGCCGCAGCAGCGCACCCATCGCCTGGACACCGTAGACGGCGGTTGCCGTTTCCATCAACCGGGCAGCGCGCAGCGTCACCGGCTCGACGCGGAATTCGCCCAGATGCTCGTCAAGCCGGGCTCGCCAGATAACCTCCACTGCATTGCCCGCCTGCAGCACCGGCTGCATGGCGCGCGAGCGGCCGGAGCGCACCAGGCCGAGATGGCGGCCGCGATCACGCGTCATCACCTCGGCGATGACGCTCGTCTCGCCGTGGCGCTTGACGCCCAGGATGATCGCATGGTCCTGCCACTGCATTGAAAGAAGTCCTTACGGCTGACGAATCATCCTACTGCATAATTCAACGCGTTACAGCGTCCTTTGCGCGTCTGAAAGACACGCTGCAATGCAAGGCCCGGCTTCCGTCGGGGACCGCATCAGGCGACAGCCGGGAAAAGCCTCTGCAGGAATTCCCGCATCGCCATTTCGTCGAAAGGCTTCACCAGAAGTGGTATGTGCTGCAGGTCGGGCGGGAAATCGCCAGTATCGGAATAGCCGCTGACGAAGCCGAACGGGATGCCGATATCGAGAAGATGGCGGGCAAAACCGAAGCTCATGCCCTCGCCGAGATTGACGTCGAGAAGAGCGAAATCATATTTCTCCGCAGCAATGGCGGCCCTTGCCTGCTCGACGCTGCCGACGATATCGATGCTCTCGACGCCGGCCAGGCGAAGAATATCCTCCGCCTCCATCGCGATGATCAAACTGTCTTCAAGAACCAGAACACGGATTGCGCTCATGATTCGATGCCCCTCGTCGGGCGCCTGTCGCAGCGCCCCGGCCGTTTCGCCAACATCATTGCCCTCCGGTGCCCCGCATGGCACGCTATCGGTGAATTCCGCCACCTTTTCTGAATAAACCATTTTTCTGCCCGGTCGATAAGAATCAAAATCGGAGGAAGATGACAGCCGACTTTATTTTCCTTGCTGCTAATCTGCATTTAAAAAAGACATAACCAGGCTGCTTGACCAAAGCATGTCGCGCAAAACAAAGACCTAAGACGCGACGCGCTTTAGATGAACGGGCGTTTGCCCTCTCCCAGCCCTTCCCAGCCGGCGATCGCCATTAATTCCTCGCCGTTCAGCACCTCGCAGCCGCGCTCCTGCCAGCGGATCAACCCTCGTTCGCTGAGCTTTTTCAAAGTTTTATTGGTGTGAACGATGGAAAGACCGAGCGTGTCGGCGATGTGCTGCTGGGTGATGGGAATGAATTTGCGGCCGTTGAAGATATTGAGCTTCCGGCCACGCTCAAACAGGAAGGCGATCAGGTAGGCTGCTCTTTCCAGCGCCGTGCGGCGGCCGATGCTCAAGAGATGCTCATCCAGGATGCGCTCCTCGCGCGCGGCGATCCAGGTGATGTCGAAGGCCAGCGAGGCGTGCTTGTTGTACAGCGTCATCAGCCTGTCACGCTCGAAGACACAAAGGGACACGGGCGAAAGCGCTTCGACGGAATGCTGCATCTCACCGGCGATCGTTCCCTGCAGGCCGACCAGGTCGCCCGGCATAATATAGTTCAGAATCTGGCGGCGTCCGTCCTCCAGCATCTTGTAGCGGAAGCCCCAGCCGGCGAGCACGGTGAAGAGGTGAGCGCTATGTGCGCCCTCGACGAGGATGGTGGAGCCGGCATCGACTGCAAGCTCACCCCTCTTGAAGCTCGAGACGAATTCCAGCTCGTCGCGGCTGAACTCCCTGAAATGCGGCAGAGGCCGCAAGGGACATTGGTCGCAAGGGGTCTTGAAAGAATTGATGGGTCTCGACGTCGCCATGCTTGCCCTTGCCGTCGCAAAATCGGCGCGCCAACATTGGCGCGCCGTTCGTCAAGGAATGCGCAAGGCACGGATTTGTTCCATGAGCGAGGCCAATTTTTTATGCGGAAACAAAGGGCTGGCGCCAACCCGACGAAATCCTTGCCATGCTTATTTCGGGAAATCGAGACCCATTTCGCGGAACCGCTCGGGATCATCACCCCAATTCTCGCGAACCTTGACGAACAGGAAGAGATGGACCGGCTGTTCGAGGATCTGCGACAATTCCTTGCGGGAAGCAGTCGAGATCGCCTTGATGGTTTCACCACCCTTGCCGAGCGCGATCTTCTTCTGGCTGTCACGCTCGAGATAAATCACCTGCTCGATCCGCACCGAGCCGTCCTTGCGCTCTTCCCACGTCTCCGTCTCGACATGCGAGGCATAGGGGAGCTCTTGGTGCAGGCGCAGAAACAGCTTCTCGCGGGTGATCTCGGCAGCGAGCTGGCGCATCGGCAGATCGGAGATCTGGTCTTCCGGATAGTACCACGGCCCCTCCGGGAGCGTTTTCGCCAGATAGTCCATGAGATCGTCGCAGCCGGAGCCGTTTTCGGCGGAGATCATGAAGGTGCGATCGAAAGCGATCTTCTCGTTGGCGGCAGCGGCCAGCGCCAGCAGATCCTCGCGATTGACGCGGTCGATCTTGTTGAGCAGCAGGATCTTCGGCTGCCGGACTTCCTTGAGGCCTTCGAGGATGGCTTCGGCATCCCCGCGCAGGCCGCGCTCGCTGTCGATCAGCAGCACGATCAGATCGGCATCCCTCGCACCGCCCCAGGCCGAGGTCACCATGGCGCGGTCAAGCCGGCGGCGCGGCTTGAAGATACCAGGCGTATCCATGAAGACGATCTGGGCATTGTCGTGGATCGCGATGCCGCGGACGATGGCCCGCGTCGTCTGCACCTTATGGCTGACGATCGAGACCTTGGCGCCGACGAGGCGGTTGACCAGCGTCGACTTGCCGGCATTGGTCGGCCCGATCAGCGCGACAAAGCCCGAATGCGTCGGACCATTGGTTTCTGCGGCAGCTTCGGCCGCGATCTCTTCTTCTTGTGTCATTGTCCCGTCAGTTTCCGGCAGGCGATTGCTGCCAAATGCCTTCGCGCTCGAGCATCTTCGTTGCCGCCACCTGTTCGGCGGCACGCTTCGACCGCTCTACGCCGGTTTCGGGCTTAATGCCAGCAACTTCCACCGTCACCTTGAAGCGCGGATCATGATCCGGTCCGCTGCGTTCATCAACCCGGTAGATCGGCGTGACACCAAATTTCGCGTGCGACCATTCCTGCAGCTCGGTCTTGGCGTCGCGCTTGGCGCCATCGGCCCGCACCGCCCTGCCCTGCCAGTAACGCAGAATGAAGCGGCGGGCGACTTCGAGGCCGCCGTCGAGATAGATCGCGGCGATCAGGCTTTCGACGACATCGGCGCGCACATTCATCATGCGCTTGCCGGTCAGTTTTTTCACATCGGCGCCGGTGCGGATATAGAGGTGAAGATTGAGTTCGTCGGCGACCGCAGCACAGGTTTCGGCGCTGACGAGCTGGTTGAGGCGAACCGAGAGCTCGCCTTCTCCTGCCGTGCCGAAGGTGCGGAACAGAAGCTCGGCGATGCAGAGCCCGAGGACCCTGTCGCCGAGGAATTCCAGCCGTTCGTAATTGCCGCCCTTTTCGGTACGGGCGCTGGCATGGGTCAGCGCGCTATCCAGGCGTTCCTTTTCAGCGAAGTCATGACCGATCAGGCCCTCAAGCTTTGCGCGGTCCGCCGCAGAAAGCGTCTGCGCCTTACTCATTCAACAACCTTGAAGAGGCGGTCCCAACGCATGTTCGTCGGCCACTTCCAGATTTCGCGGAAGGAGGTGTCGTTGCCGAGCGAGAAGAAGATGACGCTGGCACGGCCGACAAGATTTTCAGCGGGCACGAAGCCGACGTCGAAGCGGCTGTCTAGCGAGTTGTCGCGATTGTCGCCCATCATGAAATAATGGCCTTCCGGCACGATGAACTCGCGGGTGTTATCACCACGCGACACCGGAGACTGATCGAGCGTGTCGTAGGACTTGCCGTCGTCGAGCGTTTCGCGGAATACCGGCACGTCCTCGCCCGGGTCGAGCTTGTAATCCGAAGTGAACGCACCGTCCGCCACCTTCGGAACCGGCTTGCCGTTGACGTAGAGCACGCCGTCGGTAACCTGGATACGGTCGCCCGGCAGGCCGATGCAGCGCTTGATGTAATCGATGTCGGGGTTCGGCGGGAAACGGAAGACGACAATGTCGCCACGCTTCGGATCGGCGCCGAACAGGCGGCCGCTGAAGACATCAGGCGAGAAGGGCAGCGAATATTTCGAATAGCCGTAAGCGAACTTGTTGACGAAGATGTAGTCGCCGACAAGCAGGGTCGGCATCATCGAACCGGACGGAATGGTAAAGGGCTGGAACAGCACCGTTCGGATCACCATCGCCAAAATCAGCGCCTGGATGATAACTTTGATATTTTCCCAGAGGGCGTTCGGCTTGGCTTCGACTTTTTCGGACACGCAGTCTTATTCCTTCAAGACGCCGCGGCGGCGCAATTCTTTCTGTCGTTCTCTCTAGCGGCTTCGGCCGGTTGCGGCAATGGCGACAACATCAAAAGCGACGAGAGGTCGCGATCAACGCTTCCGAGGTCGCGATCAACAGCTCCCGATGTCGCGCGATCAGAGGCTCAAGGGCAACGCTTCGATAATGACGAAAGCCTGCGCCAAGGGATAATCATCCGTTATTGTCAAATGAATGGCGGGCCTGTGGCCCGCAGGCAGCAGCGATTCGAGGATCAGGGCGGCGCCGCCTGATAAAAGCATGGTGGGCTTGCCGCTCGGCAGGTTGACGACGCCCATGTCCTTCCAGAAGACGCCCTGCGCCATGCCGGTGCCGAGCGCCTTGGAACAGGCCTCCTTGGCGGCAAAACGCTTGGCATAGGATGCGGCACGGTTTGCTCGCCTGTCGGAACGCGCGCGCTCGATCTCGGTGAAGCAGCGATGGGTGAAGCGCTCGCCGAAGCGCTCGATGGATTTCTCGACACGGCGAATGTCGATCAAATCACTGCCAATGCCGATGATCATGCCGGCCCCTTCCGTCGCTTAAGAATTCTTGATCGGGTTCATACGCTCGGCATGTCGCCGGCTGGAACGGCAAGACGCAGGCGCGCCCGCTCCATCAGCCGTGTATGGCGGCGCGTCTGAAAACCCTTCACGGTGTAGAATGTCAGCGCATAGAGCGCAACGGAGGTGACGATCGCCGGCGGGATAGCGCCGACCAGCATCGGCTCCAGCACCGGCTTCCATAATTCGGTGAAGTTCAGCTTGTGGAAAAGGGCGGCGAGATCCACCGTCTGACCAGCCAGTTGATCCTCACGGCTCAACAGCAGATGCCCGATTTCCCAGGTGATGCCCCAGATGAAGGGATAGGTCAGCGGATTGCCGAAGGCGGCGCAGCCGAGGGCGGCGGCCACCATACTACCGGAGAGGAAATAGGTGATGACGAAAGCCATGACGAAATGCACGCCGATGAACGGCGTCCACGAGACGAAGACACCCGCAGCGACGCCGGCGGCAACCGCATGCGGCGAAGCGCTCAGACGCAGGACGCGCATTGTCAGGTAACGGATCGGGCGAAGGAAACCTTTGCGAGGCCATAAAAGCTCCCGCATCTTTTCCTTGAATCCCGCAGGCTTGCGACGGCGAAACAACATGGCCGGTATTTAGTGCAGCGCGCACCACCATGACAAGAGCGGCAAATGATACCGCTCCAAAAACCGCCCCTCAATTCTCGCTGCGAAGAGGAGCTTCTTCATGCCGAGGGGCGTCCGTTATGCATAACGTCCCTCACTTACCTCAAGTATAAAGTCCAGTATCAGCGATTGCGGAACAGACCGCGATCGACCTGGCGCTGACGAAACTCGAGATCGATACGATCGAGCGAGCCATTCAAATATGCCATTTCACGTTCCTGCGTGGTCGGAGCGCGAAAGGCGCGAGCGAATTTCTTGATAGGGTCAAACATTATCTTGTCTCATCTTCTGTTTACGTTTCGATGACCAGAAGATAGGCCCGGCACAGGTTAATTACCACCGCCGCAATATGGAGACAGCCATGCGCTGAGTGCATCGCTTGCCCCTCTCATGCGCTGCTCCGATTATAAAATGTGCAATTTTTCGCCCAACCCTCTGGAGGGGCTTAACAAAAGCTTAGTCGTAGAGGCGCCGGACCGTGGCGATGCAATCCAGTTCCTTCATCTGGGCGAGCAACTGGTTGAGCTGGCGCAGGTCCCAGACCTCGACCTCGAGCATCATTTCGGTGAAATCGGCCGCCACCCGCACCGTGTTCAGCAAGCGGATATTGACGTCGAGGCCTGCGACCGTCTGGGCGACCTTGGCAAGCGTGCCGGGCTCATTCAACCCATTCACCATGATGCGCGCCATGAAACGCGACTTGTTGGCTTCGTCGAGGTCCCAGCGCACGTCGATCCAGCGGTCGGGCTGATCGTCGAAGCGCTGCAGGCTCGGCGACTGGATCGGATAGATGGTGATGCCCTTGCCCTGATCCATGATACCGACGATGCGATCGCCGGGCACGGCGCCGGTCGGCGCGAACTTGACGTCGACATTGCCGGACAGGCCGCGGATCGGCCCGATATCGGCATCGGCGTCGATTTCCGAATGGCCGCCGTCGTGCCCTGTCTTGGTCTTGCCGGGGATCTTGAAGATCATGCCGGCGGCGCTGCGAACGTTGAACCAGCCGTCATCGCCGGAGGGCTTCACGGTGACGCGCTCATCTTGATGATCGGGATAGACGGCGCGCAACACGTCGAGCGAGGACATCTCGCCGCGGCCGACGGCGGCGATCGCATCCTCGACATCCTTCTGGCCGAGACGGTGCAGCGCCGGCTTCATCGCCTCGCGCGAGAAGATCTTGCCGGCCCTGTTGAAGGTGCGCTCGAGAATGCGGTGGCCGAGGCCGGCATATTGCTTGCGGATCGCCATGCGGGTGGCGCGGCGGATGGCGGCGCGCGCCTTGCCGGTCACGACGATCTCCTCCCAGGCGGCGGGCGGAACCTGCACGCCGGAGCGGATGATCTCGACCTCGTCGCCATTTGCAAGCCGCGTCACCAGCGGCATGATGCGGCCGTTGATCTTGGCGCCCACCGTGGTGTCGCCGATATTGGTGTGCACCGCATAGGCGAAATCGATCGGGGTGGCGCCACGCGGCAGGGCAATCAACTTGCCCTTCGGCGTGAAGCAGAAGACCTGGTCCTGGAAGAGTTCGAGCTTGGTGTGTTCGAGGAATTCTTCCGGGCTGTCGCCCTCGGCCAGCGCCTCGATCGTATGACGCAGCCAGGAATAGGCATTGGATTCGCGGGAAAGGATGTCGCCATCAGCATTGGTGGCGCCGTCCTTATAGAGCGTGTGGGCGGCGATGCCGAATTCGGCGATTTCGTGCATGCGCTTGGTGCGGATCTGCAGTTCGATGCGCTGGCTGGAGGGGCCGACAATGGTGGTGTGCAGCGAACGGTAATCGTTCTGCTTCGGCGTCGAGATATAGTCCTTGAAGCGGCCGGGCACGACGCGCCAGCGCGTGTGGACGATGCCGAGTGCCCGGTAGCAGGACGGGATGTCCTCGACGATCAGGCGGAAGCCGTAGACATCGGAAAGCTGTTCGAAGGAAAGCGACTTCGATTGCATCTTGCGGAAGACCGAATAGGGCTTCTTCTGCCGGCCCTTGACATAGGCGCTCGTCAGGCCGCTTGCGACCAGAAGGTCGCGCAGTTCGGCCTCGATCTTCTTGACGATGCCCTCGTTGCGCTTCGAAAGCTCTTCCAGCCTTTTGGTGACGGTCTCGTAGGCTTCCGGGTTCATATGGCGGAAGGAGAGTTCCTCGAGTTCCTCGCGCATGTCCTGCATGCCCATGCGGCCGGCGAGCGGCGCATAGATTTCCATCGTCTCCTCGGAAATGCGGGCACGCTTGTCGGCCGACATGTGATCGAGGGTACGCATATTGTGCAAGCGATCGGCAAGCTTGACGAGCAGCACGCGCACATCGTCGGAAATGGCGAGCAGCAGCTTGCGCAGATTTTCCGCCTGCTTGGCCTTCTTGGTGACGAGATCGAGCTTCTTGATCTTGGTCAGACCCTCGACCAAGCGGCCGATATCCTCGCCGAAGAGTTCGTCGATCTCGGCACGCGTCGCCGTCGTATCCTCGATCGTATCGTGCAGAAGGGCAACCGCGATCGTCGATTCATCGAGATGCATGTCGGTGAGGATGGCGGCGACCTCGAGCGGATGGGAAATATAGGGATCGCCGCTCGCGCGCTTTTGCTGGCCATGCTTCTGCATGGCGTAAACATAGGCTTTGTTCAGCAGTGCTTCATTGGCATCGGGCTTGTATTGCTGAACCCGCTCCACGAGCTCGTACTGCCGCATCATTCCAAAGCCACTCCGATAAAAATAAAAGCGCGCCAATCAACGATTGGCGCACACATGGGCAATAATATGCCTAAGCAATAAAGGTGCAAGATTGACGATTGGTAATCGTCGCTCTTTTGCGTCGCATGCAGCTTTTTCCGGCATCTAACCGATGCGACCGGAGATCCCGCCTGCGCGCTTAGTAGTCGTCGCTCTTTTCCGGCGGCACGAGGCCTTCGATGCCGGCAAGCAGCTCTTCTTCCGACATCTGGTCGAAAGTGATCGTCTCCGGCACGTCGTCCTGCTCTTCGCTGTCGGCCGCAGTGGCACCGCCGGCGGCGATCATGCTTGCCGGGTCGGGCTCGGGCTCGTCGACTTCAACATGCTTCTGCAGCGAATGGATCAGATCTTCCTTGAGGTCGTCGGGCGAAAGCGTCTCGTCGGCGATTTCGCGCAGGGCCACGACAGGATTCTTGTCGTTGTCGCGATCGATGGTGATCGAGGCACCCTGGGAAATCAGCCGGGCGCGGTGGCTGGCGAGCAGAACCAGCTCGAAGCGGTTCTCCACCTTGTCGATGCAATCTTCAACTGTGACACGGGCCATTGCCTGTCCTTTACGGTCGTCATTTCGGGATTAACACGCCCGATACAATTAAAACCGGGCAAATACAAGTTTTTCATTCCGGCTCCCCTCGTCTTTATCCGCGGCTGAGCTAGATTTCCATGGAGAATGTCATAATTCCACCGAAGGTTGCTTGGAATATGTCGAATCGTGCCCTAAATCTTTCATATATGAATAATTCATAAAGTAAGGATCAGATCGAAATCGAAACACAAGCTTTTGTTTTTATTGAAGTTTGGCCCATACGGATTTCGATTGCTCTCATTGGATTGGTAAGCGATGTTTGACCCACGCGAAAAAATTGCACTCTTCATTGACGGCGCCAATCTCTACGCTGCATCCAAGAGCCTCGGCTTTGACATTGATTACCGCAAGCTCCTGAAAGCATTCCAGAAACGCGGATATCTGCTGCGCGCGTATTATTATACCGCTCTGATCGAAGATCAGGAATATTCGTCGATCCGGCCGCTGATCGACTGGCTTGACTACAACGGCTACAAAGTCGTCACCAAGCCCGCCAAGGAATTCACGGATTCCATGGGTCGCCGAAAGATCAAAGGCAACATGGACATCGAGCTTGCGATCGATGCCATGGAACAATCCGAAACGGTCGATCATCTCGTCATCTTCTCGGGCGACGGCGATTTCACCAACCTGGTCGAGGCATTGCAGCGCAGAGGCCGCAAGGTCTCGGTGATATCAACCATGGCGACCCAGCCACCAATGATTGCCGACGACCTGCGCCGTCAGGCCGATCATTTCATCGATCTCTTGTCTCTGAAGGCTGAAATCGGTCGCGATCCTTCCGAGCGGGCGCCACGTCCGGCCGAAGTCGCCCCGGCCAGCGATTTCGAAGACTGATCTCTCACTGTAACACTTTGAATTATGCAGGGGCGGCCAGCTCCTCGCGTGGCCACGCCTTTACATGGACGATACGCGACAGCGGCCGATTGCAGCGTGATCGGCCCTAAAGCGCGTCGCGATCTTCCAGATTCGCTTCTTGCGCTTTAAGTCTTTGTTTTTACGTATGCCGTTGCCGCAAAACCGCTGCACACTTTTGCGCGACATGCTTTAGCGCGGTCAACCATGAGCCTTCAGCAGGCGGCTCTTCTGCCGGTTCCAATCGCGCTCCTTCTCGGATTCGCGCTTGTCGTGCAATTTCTTACCCTTGGCGAGCGCCAGTTCCATCTTCGCCCGACCGCGATCGTTGAAATAGATCTTCAGCGGGATCAGCGTCATGCCTTCGCGGTTGATGGCAGAGCGCAGGCGATGGATTTCACGGCCCGACAGCAGCAGCTTGCGGCGTCGGCGCGGTTCGTGATTGAAGCGGTTGGCCTGCAGATATTCCGGTAGGTAGGAATTGATCAGCCAGATCTCGCCGCCCTCATCCGAGGCGTAGGATTCGGCGATATTGGCCTTGCCTTCGCGCAGCGACTTGACCTCCGTGCCCATCAGCACGATGCCGGCCTCGTAAGTATCGATGATCTCGTAGTTGAAGCGGGCCTTGCGGTTTTCGGCCACGACCTTGTTCACCACACGCTGGCTGCCTTTGGGGGCCATGACGATATTCCAATTGTTTTTTTAGGGCGCGAAAAGCCGCGCCCTCATTCCTTGCCCTCTATGTAAGGGAGAGACCCCGTCTTGTGAAGACGGCCGGTCTCGTCAGTTCAGCAGGCCTGCATGGCGCATCGCGGTGTCGATCGCCGATTCCGTTGCCGGCTCCAGCGTCGAAAGCAGCGGCGAACGAACGTTGCGGCTCATCCGGCCAAGTTTGGAGAGCCCGTATTTGGCACCGCAAAGACCCGGCTCAAGGAAGATAGCCTTGTGCAGCGGCATCAGCCGATCCTGATATTCCAGGGCGCGGGCATAGTCGCCTGCCAGCGTTGCCGCCTGGAAGTCGGCGCAAAGGCGCGGGGCGACATTGGCCGTTACCGAAATACAGCCGACACCGCCATGGGCGTTGAAGCCGAGCGCCGTCGCATCCTCGCCGGATAGCTGCCTGAAATCCGCGCCGCAGCTGATGCGCTGTTCGGAGACGCGCTCGATCTTGCCCGTCGCATCCTTGACGCCGACGATATTCCTATGCGCCTTGGCGAGCGCACCCATCGTTTCCGGTGTCATGTCGACCACCGAGCGGCCCGGGATGTTATAGATATAGATCGGCAGATCGACGGCCTCGGCGATTGCCGAAAAATGGGCGATCAAACCCTTCTGCGTCGGCTTGTTGTAATAGGGGGTGACGACCAGAACGGCGTTTGCACCGACCTTTTCCGCATGCTGGGCAAGCTCGATCGCCTCACGCGTATTGTTCGAGCCGGCGCCGGCCATGACGGGAACGCGTTTTGCGGCAACTTCGATGCAGAGTTCCACGACCCGTTTGTGCTCGGCATGCGACAGCGTTGGAGATTCGCCGGTCGTGCCGACCGGAACGAGACCACCGCTGCCCTCTTTGATCTGCCAGTCGACATGAGCGGCGAAGCTGTCTTCGTCGATCAATCCGGCATCCGTGAAGGGGGTGACGAGGGCGGGAATGGACCCATTGAACATGCAAAGCTCCTCACGACCAAATCCTTGCTTCGGCCGCATTCCATGAATATGAGTTGCGCACCATAGAGCGCCGAAATCATCGCGACAAGCGCGCAGAGTTCGGTTTAGGGCAAATTCCGATAGCAGATGTGAATGAATTTTACCTGGTACGGTAAGGTTTCGTTAAGATGCCTCTAGCCAAATGGCAGGGCGTGTTTTCGTTGCGAGATCCCGGATGAAGAAAGCTGTCCTGATTCTGTCCGCCTTCGGCTTCATTGCCGCCGCGTGGAACAGTGTTGCGTCGCCGCTTCCCGGTGAGAGCACTCCCATGCCTGCCGTCAAGCCACTCGGCTTCATTCCCGGGACAGCCATACCGGAATCGATCACAACAGGCGCCATTCCGCGCAATCCGGCCATCGCGCCCGTCAACGGCGACCTGAAAGCCGGCCTCGACGCGCTTTCCGACCAGGACCCGCAGCTGGCACTTTCGATCCGCAACGGCATGCGCGACGGGACGCTCGACCGCCATATCCTCACCTGGGCGATCGCCGTTTCCGGATTGAAGGGTGTTCCTTCTTTTGAAATCGCCAGCGCCGCGCAAGAGCTCAAGAGCTGGCCGGGTCTTTCGCGGCTGCGCGCCTATTCCGAACGCGCGATCTATGACGAAAATCCCGCCCCTTCCGCCGTGCTCGCCGCCTTCGGCGATACCGCGCCCGAGACGATGTGGGGCGCCGTCATCCTCGGCCGGGCGCTGATTGCGTCAGGCAAGCAGGCGCAGGCGGCAAAATATATCCGCAAGGTCTGGCGCGGAGAGGCTCTCGACAAGGCGACCGAGGACAAGATCCTCATCGAGTTTTCCGCGCTGTTGACGCCTGCCGACCATAAGGCGCGAATGGACTATCTGATGTATCGCGGCCGAGTGGCGCAGGCCAAGCGCTTCGGAGACATGGGCCAGGCGCAGTCGCTTTACACTGCCTGGGCTGCCGTCGACGCCAAAGCCGGCAATGCCAGCGCGCTGCTCAACGCCGTCGATGCGAAATGGCGCGGCGATGCCGGCCTGCTGTTTGCGCGGATCGAATATCTGCGCAAGCAAGACAAATATGCCGAAGCGGCTGTGCTTCTGGAGCAGATGCCACCCGAGCGTAGCGAACTCGTCAATTCCGGCGAATGGTGGAACGAGCAGCGCATCATCAGCCGTGGCCTGGTCGACCAGGGACGGTTCAAGCCTGCCTATCGCATCGTCGCAAACTACGCCGCAACGAGCCCGACGGATATCGTCGAGGCTGAATTCCATGCCGGATGGTACGCGCTTCGTGGCCTCCAGGACCCGGCAACGGCGGAAAGACATTTCCGCAAGATTCTCCAGACATCAAACGGACCGATCTCGGTTTCACGCGCCTGGTATTGGCTGGGACGAGCAGCGGAGGCCGGAGGCCCCGGCAAATCCAGCGATTTCTATGCGAAGGCCGCGAATTTTCCCGGCACCTTCTATGGACAACTCGCGGCAGAAAGACTGGGGCGAAAGACGCTTAATGTCACCTATCCCGCACCGAGCACGGCCGACCGGCAGCGCTTCCAGGCACGCGAAGCCGTGCAGGCGATCGCCCGGCTGGAGGCCGCCGGCCATGGATGGCGGGCCGCCATTCTCTATCTCGCGCTCGCCGATCAACTGCAAAGCCCCGGTGAATTGGCTGTCCTTGCGGCACGGGCCGAGCAATCCGGCGATCATCATCTCTCGCTGCAGATCGGCAAGATCGCCTATGGACGCGGCATCGATGTCGCAGCGCTTGCCTTTCCGGTCGGCGTGATCCCGGCGAGCGCCAATATAACAGGCTCCGGCAAGGCGCTCGCCTATGCCATCGCCCGGCAGGAAAGCGCCTTCAACCCGGCCGCCGTTTCGGCGGCAAACGCGCGCGGCCTGCTGCAGCTTCTGCCGGGAACAGCCCAGGCGGTGGCCAAGCGCCACAACATCGCCTTTTCCAAGGACAAGCTGACGGCCGATGCCGGCTATAACGCGACACTCGGCGCGCATTATCTCGGCGAGCAGATCGACGCCTTCGGCGGCTCCTATGTCCTCACCTTCATTGCCTATAATGCCGGGCCGAAGCGGGTGCCGGAATGGATCGGCCGCTACGGCGATCCGCGCGGCAGGCCGATCGACGAGATCGTCGACTGGATCGAGCGCATCCCCTTCCCCGAAACGCGCAACTACGTGCAGCGCGTGATGGAGAATTACGAAGTTTATAAAGCCCGTCTCGGCCAACCCACCGATATCGAGCGCGACCTGATCGGCGGACGCAGCGCCTCCTGAAGCCATTTGGCGCGGCTTGAAAAGCAAGCTACATCTTCGGGATCAAACAGGTCTCGAGGGATGCGATGCCGGATATGGATGCAGGCGATTTCCAGGAACGATTTTTCACTTCTTCTGATGGGTTGAGGCTTTATGCCCGCGACTACCAACCCGACCAGGCGGCAACCGCCGGACGGCTACCGGTGATCTGCCTGCCCGGCCTGACCCGCAATACCCGGGATTTTCATCCCCTTGCGCTGCTTCTTTCCCGGGACACAGCAGCGCCGCGCAGGTTGATTGCGCTCGATTCGCGCGGACGGGGAAACTCGGCATGGGACGACAACAAGGCGAACTACAATCTCGCCATCGAGGCCGGCGACGTCATTACCGCCTGCACAGCGCTTGGCATCGAGCGGGCGATCTTCATCGGCACGTCGCGGGGCGGGTTGATCCTGCATCTGATCGCGACGACACGGCCGGATCTTCTCGAAGCCGTCATCCTCAACGACATCGGGCCTGTGCTCGAGGCTGAGGGGCTGGCGCGGATCCGCGATTACCTCAACGGCGGCAGGAAACCGGCGGACTGGAACGAGGCGGCCGATATATTGAAGGAAAATCATGGTGCGTCGTTTGCCGCGCTGGCAGAGGAAGACTGGCGCGAGATGGCGCTTGCCCTTTATCGCGATATCGATGGACGGCCGGTCGCCGACTTCGACCCGGCGATCGCAGAGGCACTGAAATCGATCGATTTCAGCCAGCCGCTGCCTGATCTCTGGGAGCAATTTGAAAGCCTGAGCCGGTTGCCGCTCATGCTGATCCGCGGTGAAAATACGTCGCTGCTTTCACAGGAAACCGCCGGCGAAATGGCACGGCGGCATTCACGGCTGATCCTTCATGCTGCCGAAGGACAAGGACACGCCCCGCTCCTGCATCTCGGCAATATCCCCACGACAATTCGAGCTTTTCTCGCCACCTGCCGATAACCTCACGAAATTGGTCAGCTGGCACAATGGGCCATTCGTCCAAATACAAAAAGCCCGGCTCGAGAGCCGGGCTTTCCTGTTTGACCGAAGTCAGATCAGATTAGAACGAACGCTGCAGGCGGAAGTAGCCAGCCGTCTGGTCGTCATCATCTTCCGGATCGAGGTACTGAACCGAAGCCTTGGCGTAGAAGTTGTCAACGATCTGGTAATCGACCGTCAGACCGACCTTCCAGGCTTCGCCGTCGCTGAAGTCGTCGCCGGCAACGTAGTAGTTGCTGTAGTACTGGACACCAGGAGTGATCTTGAGCTTGTCGGTTGCCTTGATAGCGTATTCGGCAGCGACAACCCATTCGGCCTTGGTGTAGTAGGAGCTCGGGCCGGTAGCGTATACGGCAGCGAGGCCGAGCGTACCAGGACCGATGTCAACCGTACCCATTGCGCGGATAGCACCGTCTTCGTTATCGACGTCGTAGCCGGCAGTGATCTGGTAGCTGAACGCACCAGCCTTGCCGCCGAGACCGACTGCAACGCCAACGTTGTTGGGTTCTTCGTCCGTCTTGTAGAAGCCGTCTTCGAGTTCGTCGACGCTGATGCCAGCGTAGAAGGCGTCGGTTTCGTACTGATAACGGATGGAGTTATGCAGCGTGACCGGCGAGCCGATGTCGTCGGTTTCGCCAGAGAGACCATCGTCCCACCAGCTGTAGAACAGACCAGCGCGGAAGCCGGCGATGTCGAGGTAAGCGGAGTCGAGGATGGCTTCCTGTTCAGAGGAATTGTCAGCATTGAACTGCATGACGATGACGCCGGTCAGCGGACCATATTCGGTGTCGCTCTTGGCCGTAAACTGAACCTGGCCGCGAGTTCTTGCATCCCAATCGGAGTCGTTAGAAGCCGACTGATTGAGCGGCTGGTCGCCGATATCAACCTGGAAACGGATGTAACCTTCGATCTTGAGGCAGGTTTCAGTGCCCGGGATGTAGAAGTAGCCGGTGCCGTAAGCGTCGCAGACGCGAACATATTCAACCGGTTCCGGCTCGGCAGCAACGATAGCGTCAGCAGCCTGAGCACCGGAAACTACTGCGAGAGCAGCAGCGGAGCCGAGAAGAAGGCTCTTGATGTTCATAAATGACCTCCAATTCAAAGTTTCGATCGGGTTTGGGATCTTTCGCTGAGCAGCGTTCCCTGCCCCATCCCCGTGTTTCAAGAAGTGGACGATCAGTCGCCCTTGCTTCCGAGATTGAAAATACAAGACGGAAGCCGTCACGCAATCACCAACTTACTCGGATAGGGGATTTGAGGGAGCCTTCCCAACATTCTGTTGCTGAAAGGACACAAGTTGGGCAACCGGCCTCGATTTCCTTTATGTTTTGTTAAGAAAACCCTGATTTTGCGGAGGCTTAGGTCAGGCCAGCAACGAATTGGGCATGCGCTTGCCGACGCATTCGTGACACTTTTTTGACGAAATGCGCCTCTTGCGGGGGATTCATGATTACCGGAAGCGTAACCGGACGTGCACCGATCCGCTTTCGCCCCTTGCTGGCGGCTTGAGCGCGGGAGGTGATTCCCGCAGGCGATTCTCTCGCTTGAGGCAGAGAGATTGTTTCGTCGCCTGGCCTAGCCGACTAAGCGAACATGATTCCCTGCCAGAAACTAATGATCGACGCGTGCTCAGGAAATCGGGGATGGCGGAGAAGATGGGATTCGAACCCACGATACGCTTTTGACGTATACTCCCTTAGCAGGGGAGCGCCTTCGACCACTCGGCCACCTCTCCGGTGCGGCCTAACTATGGTGACCGGTCTGTGAATGCAAGGGTTTTTTGAGTTTTCACCAGAAGAAATGCAGCGAATTGCAATTCAACCGGTTGCGCAAACAAACCGCATTTCCTGGCGAAATCCGCGGAATTTGATCGCGCTTCATTCTCTTCGGTGAAGAAGCCGATCTCAACCGAGCAGGCTCTTGAGGTCGGCAGAAGGGTCGGCGAGAATCGATTTATCGGGATTGGTCCCGGATTCCAGCAGTTTTTTGCCGGTCACATAGGCCTTCGCATCGTTGATCGCATCGACGGCAATCAGCCGGCCTTCCCTGAAGTACCAGACCGAATGGGCGCCTTCGCGGGCGCCGGGGCGCAACAGCGTCTCGTCATAACCAAGATTGAAGCCGGCGATCTGCAGCTTGACGTCATACTGGTCGGACCAGAACCAGGGCTTCGGATCATAGGGCTCGCTGCCGCCGGCGATGACGGCGGCCGCCGCTTCGGCCTGATCGACGGCGTTCTGCACCGATTCGAGCCTGATGCGTCCACCCTGCCAGGGAAGTGCGGCGCAATCGCCAGCCGCAAAGATTGCCGGATCGGAGGTGCGGGCGAATTCGTCGACGACAATGCCGTTGGCAACTTCGAGGCCGGCTTCCTTGGCAAGCTGATCGTTCGGGGCGACGCCGATGCCGACGACGGCGAAATCGATGTCGATGACCGATCCGTCGGAAAGTGCGGCGCCGGTGACGCGGCCATCCTTACCGATCAGATGCTTGAGCCCTGTCTTCTCGCGGATCACCACGTCATGGGCCTCGTGGATCACGCGCATGATGTCGGCGGTCTCCTTCGCCGCGACGCGCTGCAGGATGCGGTCGGCCATCTCGATGACGGTGACTTCCAGGCCGCGATGGCGGGCAACGGCCGCCGCCTCGAGACCGATATAACCGCCACCGATGATGAGGACGCTGCGACCGGGGCGCATCTCGTCAGCGAGCAGATCGGCATCGCGCTTGTCGCGGGCGACATAGACGCCTTCGAGATCGCCGCCGATTGCGGCCGGCAGCCGGCGCGGCGTCGAGCCGGTGGCGAGCGCCAGCGTGCCGTAATCAAGAACGGAGCCATCCTGCAGCAGAACCTGCTTGCTGTCCGGCTTGATCTGCTCGGCCCAGGTCGAAAGGCGAAGGTCGACGTCATTGTCCGCATACCAGTGCTCGGCGCGGAACAGCAGGCGGTCGAAAGCCATTTCGCCGAGCAGGTATTTCTTTGAAAGCGGCGGGCGCTGATAGGGAGCGACATCTTCCGCGCCGATGAGGGTGATCGGGCGCGCATCCTTCAACGCACGCAGCTTGGCCGCCAATGCGAAACCGGCCTGTCCCGCGCCGATGATCACCAGTCTATCCGTCACGATCTCACTCCTGAAGCTGCGCCCGACAACCACGCCAAGGCCTATTCCCTACCCCACGCCCCGTCAACGGAAAGCGGCCTCTTACATTCAGCCGATCTCGATCCAGCGGCGCTCGTGGAAGGACTGTGCCATGGCATGCACCGACTTCTCTATCCTGAGACCGTCTTCGAATGTCACGATCGACGACGGCTCGCCTGATATTGCCCGGATCAGCTCACGGCATTCGATGATCTTCAGATCGTTGAAGCCGAGGCCGTGGCCTGGTGCCGGGATAAACCGATCATAAGGCTGATGCGCGGGGGCCGCCAGTATCTTGCGGAAGCCCTGCTCGGAGCCACGGCCGTCGGCCTGATAGAGCTCGAATTCGTTCATCCGCTCCTGGTCGTAGACGATCGAGCCTTTCGAGCCAAAAATCTGCAGCGCAATGCGGCCCTTGCGACCCCAGGCGGCGCGATTCGCCATCAGCACGGCGGAGATGCCGCCGCCAAGCCGCATCAGCACGTTGGCGCCATCGTGGTTTTCGACGGCACGGCGACCGCCCTCGCTTAGCGGGCGGTCGGCATAGGGTTTGACCATATCCGTTATGACAGCCTCGACATGGCCGAAGAGATACCAGAGCAGCGACAGCGGGTGCACGGCGAAATCGTCGAGCGCGCCGTAGCCGGCGGAAAGCTCGCTCTTCCAATAAAAGAAGACATCCGGATCGGCCATGAAATCCTCGTCCATCTCGACGCGGATGTGGTTGACCGTGCCGATGGCGCCCTCGCCAATCAGCGTCCTGATATGCCGCATGACAGGATTCTGGATGTAATTATAACCAAGGACGGCAACCCTGCCGGATCGCTTCGCCGTCTCCAGCATGCGCTCGGCATCGGCATAGGCCGGCGCCATCGGTTTTTCGCACCAGACATGTTTGCCGGCTGCAAGGGCTGCAATCGCCATCTCGGCGTGGAACTGATTGGGCGTGGTGACGGAGACGACGTCGACCTCGGGGTCGGCAATCAGCGCCCGCCAGTCGGCCGTTGCCTTCTCGAAACCGAATTCACCGGCACGAGCCTCAGCAAGCCCGGCATTGGCTTCGGCCAGATGCACGAGACGCGGACGCTCGACATCGCCGAACACCGTCTTCACCGCATTCCACGCCAATGCATGGCACTTGCCCATATAACCGGTGCCGATCAAACCGATGCCGAGTGGCTTCATTTCCGTCTCCTCCAGAACTGTGCGCGGATTTTTGGAATATTTGGATCATTTTGACAAGGGACCCAGCCACAGGGCACTTTTGCGCCCATCCCGACCAGACTGTCCAAAAGCCTTCAATTACAGGGGATTAAAAACAATTAGCCGTGTCGTTTGAAATCGTTTATGTTCGATAATATGGAATATTTGTTTCATCTCGTGAGCCGTAAGCATGGATAACGATTCCCAGAGGCACGCGCGCGTGCCGCGCGATTTCGAAAGCCTGCGCAGCACCATCATCGAGCGCAAGGCGAGCATGCCGAAGCGGCTGGCGCAGGTCGCCGCCTTCGCGCTCGGCAATCCCGACGAAATCGCCTTCGGCACGACGGCGAGCATCGCGGCCGCCTCCGATGTCCAGCCGTCGACGCTGGTGCGCCTGGCGCATCATCTGGGTTACGGCGGCTTTTCCGACCTGCAGAGCATCTTTCGCGAAAGATTGCGGGACCGGACGCTAAGCTACGAAGAGCGCCTCGTCACGCTCGAGCAATCGAGCGGCGACGATGAGGACGCCAATCTGCTCTCCGGCTTCATTGCCGCGGCTAACCAGTCGGTCAACCGGCTGGCGGCGACGGTGCAGAGCGATACTTTTACGAAAGCCGTGAATATCCTTGCCAGCGCCGAGACGATCTATCTGATCGCCAAACGGCGCTCCTACCCTTTGACGGCGCACATGACCTACGCTTTTTCCAAGCTCAATATCCGCCACCAGATCGTCGCCTCGCCAAACGGCGTCGATCCTGAAATGGTGCAGTTCGCAACACCGAAAGACGCAGCGATCGCGGCAAGCTTCTCGCCCTATGCCGCCGACAGCCTTAATCAGAGCCAGGAGCTTGCCGACCGCGGCGTCCCCGTTATCGCGATCACCGATTCGGCCTTCTCGCCGCTTGCCGCCTGCGCCACGCACTGGTTCGAAGTGGCGGAAGCCGATTTCGCCGGCTTCCGCTCGCTTTCGGCCTCGATGGCGCTCACCATGGCACTACCGGTTGCAATCGCCGAACGGCGGCGCAAGAGTCAGCAGTCAAAACCTGCAAAAGGCAAAATGGAATAAACATTCCGAATTGACAAAATATCGGAACCGATGTTTCATTATTGAAAATTCGCGGGCGCTGGAAGCCGCGCAAAATCTAGCGGGAGGACATCATGGTACAATCGAATCCGGGTTCACAGCCGGAGCCGGCGCTTGATGTGATCACCATCGGCCGTTCCTCGGTCGACCTTTACGGCCAGCAGATCGGTTCGCGGCTTGAGGATATCGGCTCCTTCGCCAAGTCCGTCGGCGGCTGCCCGGCCAATATTGCCATCGGCACGGCACGGCTCGGCCTCAAATCCGGCCTCATCACCCGCGTCGGCGACGAGCAGATGGGACGCTTCATCCGCGAGCAGTCGGCGCGCGAAGGTGTCGCGACAGATGGCATCGTCACCGACAAGGAGCGACTGACGGCGCTGGTGCTGCTGGCAGTCGAAGCCGAGGGCGTGTCGCCGATGATCTTCTATCGGTCGGACTGCGCCGACATGGCGCTCGATGAAGGTGATATCGACGAAGATTTCATCAGATCGTCGCGCGCCGTTCTTGTTTCCGGCACGCATTTCTCGCGGCCGAATACCGAGGCCGCGCAGCGCAAAGCCATCCGCATCGCCAAGGCGAACGGCCGCAAGGTGATCTTCGACATCGATTACCGGCCGAACCTCTGGGGCCTTGCCGGCCATGCGGAAGGCTTCGAACGCTACGTGAAATCCGACCGGGTCTCCTCGAAGATGAAGGAGACGCTGCCGGATTGCGACCTCATCGTCGGCACCGAAGAGGAAATCCTGATCGCTTCCGGCGCCGACGACGTGCTCGGCGCGCTGAAGGAGATCCGTCGGCTGTCGCCGGCGACGATCGTGCTCAAGCGCGGCGCCATGGGCTGCATCGTCTATGACGGGCCGATCGCCGACGATCTCGAAGCCGGCATCATCGGCCAGGGTTTCCCGATCGAGGTCTTCAACGTGCTGGGTGCCGGCGATGCCTTCATGTCCGGCTTCCTGCGCGGCTTCCTGCGCGACGAGCCGCTGAAGACCTGCGCCACCTGGGCCAATGCATGCGGCGCCTTCGCCGTCTCCCGCCTGCTCTGCTCGCCGGAATATCCGACCTGGGCGGAACTCGACTTCTTCCTGACGACCGGTAGCAAGCACCGAGCGCTACGCAAGGACGAGGCGCTCAACCATATCCACTGGGCATCGACCCGGCGCGGCGAAATCCCGCTTTTGATGGCGCTGGCGATCGACCACCGTTCGCAGCTCGTCAGCGTCGCCGATGAGCTCGGCGTCGGCCATGAGAAGATTGTCGCCTTCAAGCGGCTGGCAGTGGCGGCAGCGGCGCGTGTTTCGAACGGCCGCGACGGCTACGGCATGCTGATCGACGAACGCTTCGGCCGCGACGCTTTCTTCGATGCGGCGACGAAGAATTTCTCCTGGATCGGACGGCCGGTGGAATTGCCGGGCTCGAAGCCGCTGCGCTTCGAATTCAGCCAGGATATCGGCTCGCAGCTCGTCGAATGGCCGCTCGGTCATTGCATCAAGTGCCTGTGCTTCTATCATCCTGATGATCCGGCTGAATTGAAGACGGAGCAGCAGGAGAAGCTGCGGACGCTGTTCGAGGCCGCCCGCAAGGTCGGCCGCGAGCTGCTGGTGGAGATCATCGCCGGCAAGAACGGGCCGCTCACCGACGGCACGATCGCAACCGCGCTGGAGGAGCTCTATGCGCTCGGCATCAAACCGGACTGGTGGAAGCTGGAGCCGCAGGCATCCCGTGAAGCCTGGAAAAAGATCGATGCGGTGATCGCCAAAAATGATCCATGGTGCCGCGGTATCGTGCTGCTGGGGCTCGAGGCGCCCGCCGACGAGCTGATCTCCTGCTTCGAGGCGACGCTGGCTGCCCCCTCCGTAAAGGGCTTCGCCGTCGGCCGGACGATCTTTGCCGATCCGGCGCGCGCCTGGCTTTCGGGCGAAATGAACGACGAGGAAGCGATCGCCGATATGGCCGGCCGCTTCCGGCAACTGACAGAGGCGTGGCTGAAAACGCGCGACCTCCACTGAGAATTAAGACCCCTCCCCAACCCCTCCCCACAAGGGGGCGGGGCTAACCTGCCGGGCTCTCTGCATTCTCACCGCAGCGTCTTGTCCAAAAGGACGCTCGCTCATGGTGTGAGGCGGTGCCCCAAGTTAAGTCCCTCCCCCTTGAGGGGTTGGGGAGGGGAAAACGCGAAAAGAAAGATTGCGGGAGGACCCGATGGGCAAGACGATACGGTTGACGATGGCGCAGGCCGTCGCGCATTTCCTGAAAGTACAGATGACGATCGTCGACGGCGAGAAAGTGCCGATCTTCGGCGGCGTCTGGGCGATCTTCGGTCACGGCAATGTCGCCGGCATCGGCGAGGCGCTCTATCAGGTGCGCGATGAATTAACGACCTATCGCGCCCACAACGAACAGGGCATGGCGCATGCGGCGATCGCCTATGCCAAGGCGAATTTCCGCACGCGCTTCATGGCCTGCACCAGCTCGATCGGCCCCGGGGCGCTGAACATGGTGACGGCTGCCGGCGTGGCGCATGTCAATCGTATTCCCGTTCTCTTCCTGCCGGGCGACGTGTTTGCCAACCGCGCGCCGGATCCGGTGCTGCAGCAGATCGAGGATTTCGGCGACGGCACGGTTTCGGCCAATGATGCCTTCCGTCCGGTTTCGCGCTATTTCGACCGCATCACCCGGCCCGAGCAGATCATCACGGCGCTGAAGCGCGCCATGCAGGTCCTGACCGATCCGCTCGATTGCGGCCCGGTGACATTGTCACTCTGCCAGGACGTTCAGGCGGAGGCCTATGATTACCCGGAAAGCCTGTTCGAGGAAAAAGTCTGGGCGACCCGCCGGCCGCAGCCGGATGCGGATGAGCTCGCAAATGCCATCGCGCTGATCAAGGCATCGCAGAAGCCGGTGATCATTGCCGGCGGCGGCGTGCTTTATTCGCAGGCGACGAAGGAGCTTGCCGCCTTTGCCGAGGCCCACGACATTCCGGTCGTCGTCAGCCAGGCCGGCAAATCGTCGATCAACGAGAGCCATCCGCTGGCGCTTGGTTCGGTCGGCGTCACCGGCACCTCGGCGGCGAATGCGATCGCCGAAGAGACGGACCTCGTCATCGCCGTCGGCACGCGCTGCCAGGATTTCACCACCGGCTCCTGGGCGCTGTTCAAGAACGACAGCCTGAAGATGATCGGCCTCAATATCGCCGCCTATGACGCGGTGAAGCACGACAGCCATCCGCTGGTGACCGATGCGCGCGAAGGGTTGAAGGCGCTTTCGGCGGGGCTTTCAGGCTGGAAGGCGCCGGCTGCACTCGCCGAGAAGGCGGCTGCGGAGAAGAAGGTCTGGATGGAGGCCGCGGCCAAGGCAATGGCGACGACCAATGCCGCCCTACCCTCCGATGCGCAGGTGATCGGCGCAGTGGTGCGCTCGATCGGCGGCGAGAACACGACGCTGCTCTGCGCTGCGGGCGGCCTTCCCGGCGAATTGCACAAGCTGTGGCCGGCCACCACGCCCGGCAGCTATCACATGGAATACGGCTTTTCCTGCATGGGCTACGAGATCGCCGGCGGCCTCGGTGTCAAGATGGCGCGTCCGGAACGCGATGTCGTCGTCATGGTCGGCGACGGTTCCTACATGATGATGAATTCCGAGATTGCGACCTCTGTCATGCTCGGTCTCAAGGTCAATATCGTCCTACTCGACAATCGCGGCTATGGCTGCATCAACCGGCTGCAGATGGAAACCGGCGGCGCCAACTTCAACAATCTGCTGAAGGACTCCTATCACGAGGTGATGCCGGAGATCGATTTCCGCGCCCACGCGGAAAGCATGGGCGCCATAGCCGTCAAGGTCGCCTCGATCGCGGAACTCGAGCAGGCAATCGCCGATTCCAGGAAGAACGACCGCACGTCGGTCTTCGTCATCGACACCGATCCGCTGATCACCACGGAAGCCGGCGGCCACTGGTGGGATGTCGCGGTGCCTGAGGTCAGCTCGCGCGGTGAGGTCAACAAGGCGCATGAGGCCTATGTCAAAGCACGCGCTGCCCAGCGCGTCGGCTGATCGATTGCTGTCATTTTTCTGGAGGAGCGGCACCGCTCCTCCGCAATGCTTTTAAGGAGAATGTTGATGAAGGCCAAACTCGGCATGTCGCCCATCGCTTGGTGGAACGACGACCTTCCTGAACTCAGTGACGATGTGTCCCTCGAGGAATGCCTGCGGCAGTCCCGAAGTGCTGGCTTTACAGGCATGGAGCAAGGCCGCCGTTTCCCCAGCAATCCCGAGGAGATGCTGCCCATCCTGCGCGCCGCCGACGTGACGCTGTGCGGTGGCTGGTTCTCCGGCACGCTGGTCAATGAGGAGCTTGCCGCCAACAAGGACCGCATCGCGCCGATGATCGCGCTGTTCAAGGCGGTCAATGCACCTTGCATCGTTTATGGCGAAGTCGGTCGCTCCATCCAGGGCGACCGCTCCAAGCCGCTCGCGACCAAGCCGCGCCTTTCCGATGACGAGATGAAGGCCTATGCGCGCCGCGTCACGGAATTCGGGGAATGGTGCGCCGAGCAGGGCATGCCGCTTTCCTATCACCATCACATGGCCGCCGTGGTCGAAACCGAGCCGGAACTCGACGCCTTCATGCGCCATTCGGGCGAAGGCATCCCGCTGCTGCTCGATGCCGGCCATCTCGCCTTTGCCGGCGGCGACGTGTTGCGCGCTATCGGGAATCACCACGCCCGTATCAACCATGTTCACGTCAAGGACATCCGCAAGCCTGTGGTGGATGGGCTGGATCGCAGCCGGCAGTCCTTCCTCGATGCGGTGGCACTTGGCGCCTTCACGGTGCCTGGCGACGGCTCGCTCGATTTCGGCGCCATCGTCCAGAGGCTGGCCGATCATGGCTATGAAGGCTGGTTCGTCGTCGAGGCCGAACAGGATCCGCGCAAGGCCCCGCCGCAGAAAATGGCCGAGATCGGCCACGCCGAGTTGATGCGCGTCATGACGGCTGCGGGCTATACCGTGGAAACGGAAGGCTTCCCCAAGGGATAGCGGGAACAAAAGACCCCTCCCCACAAGGGGTGGGACTTAAGGCACCGCCCACACCAGACAACGGCCACCTTGCAAAAAGGAACACCGTAATATGGGCGAGACAGCACGGCAGGTTAACCCTCCCTTGTGGGGAGGGAAACTTTCCAACTTACGAGGAAAAACACCAATGCCCAACCTCAAGGTGAAACCGTCCGGCACGCATGGCCGCGTCACGCATGTCACCCCGGAAAACGCCGGCTGGACCTATGTCGGCTTCGATCTGCATCGGATGAAGCCGGGCGAAACCGTCTCGGGAGAGACGGGCGATCGCGAAGTCTGCCTCGTCTGGGTGACCGGTAAAGGCAAGGCATCGGCCGGCACCAAGGATTTCGGCACGCTCGGCGGCCGCATGAATCCGTTCGAAGGCGCGCCGCATGCGCTCTATATCCCGATGGAATCGACATGGTCGGTGACGGCGGAGACCGATCTGGAGCTCGCGGTCTGCTCCGCACCCGGCGGCGGCACCTATCAGGCAAAGGCCATCCCGCCCGGCACGCATCCGCAGGTGACGCGCGGCAAGGGCACGAATGTGCGCTATGTCAACAATATCATGCCGGAAGACGACAGCTCGGCGCATTCGCTGCTGGTCGTCGAGGTAATCACGCCAGGTGGACACACCTCTTCCTATCCGCCGCACAAGCACGACCAGGACGACCTGCCGAACGAGAGCTTCCTGGAAGAGACCTATTATCATCGCCTCAACCCGCCGCAGGGCTTCGCTTTCCAGCGCGTCTACACCGACGATCGCTCGCTCGACGAGGCAATGGCGCTCGAGGACGGCGATGTGACGCTGGTGCCGAAGGGCTATCACCCCTGCGCCGCCTGCCATGGCTACGACCTCTATTACCTCAACGTCATGGCCGGACCGCAGCGGATCTGGAAATTCCACAATGCTACCGAGCACGAGTGGCTGCTGAAAGCATAAGCGTCGCCTCCGATCGCTAAATAATCTGACAGCGCGAAAACGCTGCTGGTGGTTCACTGCCTCCATCCAAACACGGATGGAGGATCACCATGCACAGCCCGAACTTCACGATACCGGCCCGAAATATTCGCTCTTCGCGTCTTACGCGACCCGGCCTGTTCCTTGCCGCAATCATGGCGGCGCGCTGGCTGGCGCGCAAAATAAACGAACGACGCAACCTGAATGCGTTAATGGAGCTTTCCGACGAACAGCTGAAGGATATCGGCCTTTCCAGGGGGCAGACGGAAAGCGATGTTCATGTCTACAGCCGTTACTGAAGTGCTGTTATAAGTACTGTCGGTTCTGGCCTGTCTGATACGGAATATGCAATGTCGCAGTTCTCAACGGCACCGCTTCTGAAAACGAAGATGGTCACTATTCGTGACATCGCCTGCAATGGCGAGTGCCGTCATAAGAGCGACGAGGAATGCGCCCACAGGACGAGCCTCGTCTATCCCTATCGCGGCGTCTTCATGCGACATGTCGGCCGCAATGATACGGTGGCCGAAGCCAATCAGGTCTTGTTCTTCAATGTCGGTCAGGGATATCGGATCAGCCACCCTATCGAGGGTGGCGACGCCTGCATCGATCTGGCGATCGACGAATCCATGCTTGAAGAGCTTACGCCGAAGGAGCAGGCACAGCCCGGCCCGCCCTTTTCCTTCCGCCGCCAGCGCCGACGGATCGATCCGCGCGCGCAGGCCCTGGTTGCGCTCCTACGTCATGGTCTCAGCCGCAACGTCGCCGAAACGCTGGAAGCGGAAATATTGGCGCTGACGCTGGTGCGCCGTTCGCTCGGCGAGCGCACATCGCATGCGGCGGGTGCCAGTGCCGGCCGGCAGAAACTCGTCGACCGGGCAAAGCTGGTGCTTTCTTCCGATCTCGCGCGGCGCTGGACGCTTTCGGAAATCGCCACCGAAGTGGGCGTCTCGCCCGTTTATCTCACCCAGGTCTTCCAACAGGTCGAGGCGACGCCACTCTATCGCTATCAGCTGCGGCTGCGGCTTGCCCGCGCGCTCGATCTGCTCGGCCAGTATGAGGATCTGACCGCGCTCGGTCTCGATCTCGGCTTTTCCAGCCACAGCCATTTCAGCGCGTCTTTCAAGCAGGCCTTTGGGCAGACTCCGGCCGAATTCCAGCGTTCGGCGCAGCTGCGGCGCAGGTGAAAACTCCTATTGATTGCTAAAGATTTCGACAGCGGTGATGCGGTCTTCGATGATCTTATGAACCTGTCCCGATCCGGGGACGACCAATCGGAGCATCATCAGATGAAGAAGACCACATGTGCTGCCTGCGACTGCGAACTCGGCGCGGAGACCATCACTGTCAAGCTCGGCGGCAAGACTGTCGAGGTCTGCTGCCAGGAATGCGCCGAGGCGCTGAATGAGGCGGAAGCCGCGACATCGGCCGCTTCGCATGGCAAGGAATAGACGACATCAGGCAAAGCCGCGCTCCCGGCGCGGCTTTGCCGTCTCAGATCGGTAGAAGCCCGTAGCGCCAGCCGCGGCGTTTGGCGTTCTGCGACAGCACCAGGAAGGCAAAGATGAACATACCTGCCTCGGCAAAGACCGGCACCATCCAGATCCCCTGCTCGCCGAAGACGAAGGGAAGCAGGAAGGTGAGCGGCAGGGTGAGCAGATAGGGCCGCGACAGGCCGAAGATCGCCGCGCGCGGGGCATCGCCGATCGACTGGAAATAGGACGACAGGATCAGCATCTGCCCGAAGAGAAAATAGGCACCGATCGTCCAGGGCAGAATTCGCCTGACCTCGGCGATGATCGCGGGATCGGCGACGAAAACGGCGCCGAGGCGGCCGGCCAGCAATTCGACGGTGATCTCCACCAGGGTGCAATAGACGAGCGCTGCGAGCATGGCGATCTGCAGGCTGCGGCCGACGCGGAGCCCGAGGCCGGCACCGTGATTGTTGCCGACGATCGTCTGCAGGGCGATGCTGAGGCCAAGCAGCGGCAGATAGGTGAAAGTCATGATCCGGGTGATGATGCCATAGGCAGCCACGGTCGCGGCATAGTCTGCCACGCTCCAGAGCGCGACGTTGATCAGAATGGCGGCCGAGGCCAGCGATATGCCGATGAAACCGAGGCTCATCGGCGCGCCGAAGGCGACGATGCCGCGCCATTCGGCAAGAGCCAACCCGGGGGAAGGTCTGAGCGCCGCCGGCCGGCGCCAGCGATAGGCGAGCACGGCTGCGAGACAGACGAATTGCGCTGCGATGGAGCCGGCTGCCGAACCGAGCACGCCCCAATGCATCACCGCCATGAACAGCCAGTTGGCGAGGATGTTGAGCAGCGAGGCCGACAGCGTCACCAGCGTCATGAAACCGATCTTGCCTTCGCAGCGCAATCCGTCGAGATGCAGCGACAGGAAGAAGCCGACCGGCGCACAGGCGATCATCGCGCCCATGAACAGCATAGCGCCATCGGCCACGGCAGCATTGCCGGCGGCACCGGCATCGATGATCTGCCGGCCGACAGTCCAATAGACCAGGTTGAGAATGAGGGTAACGGCGAACGCCAGCGCATGCGCGCCGGCAAACACCCGGCGTGCGCCTTGACGATCGCCGGCGCCGAGCCGGCGGGCGAGGATGCTCGCCATGCCGTTCGAGACCAGCGATTGCAGGGCGACGAGCAGCATCAGCCCCGGGAAAATCAGGCTGACGGCAGAGAGCGCGTCCGGGCCGACATAGGCACCGAGGAAATAGGCGTCGACGACGGTGAACAGGCCGTTGACGGTGGTGATCGCGACGATCGGTGCCGCCGTTTTGATGAAGACGCCCGGCAGCCAGCCGGTAAGAAAGGCATTACCTTCAGAAAAATCGGTCATGGAGAAATCCGTGCAATAGCGGGCGAGGCTGGATCCGGCTTAAGAATCCTGCGTATCCGGACGGCCTCAAAAGAATGAGAGCAAATTAGAGATCGAGCACCAGATGCGGCACGCCGTTCGAGGTCTTCCGCGGCGACACGCCGTCGGCATCGATCTGCGCGTTCACACGCTGGCGAAAGGCGGAAAAGCTCTCGAAGGTGACGACATCCACCGGCTCGTCGAAATGGATGGTGATCCTGTGGAGGTCGCCGCCCGGCAGGGCCGAAAGCGCCAGAACTTCGCCAGTGAACGGCTGATTGAGATAACGGCCGCGAATATGCGCGCCGACGAAGAGCGGGGTCTTCGGGCTAGCATTGGGCTTTGCCGCAAGGGCCGCAAGCGTATTCCAATCGCGCACGCCGTGCTGGCGGGCAATCATTTCCAGGGCCGCACTGTGGGTCAGCGGGGTGCCGCGATCGTTCATCGCCTGGCGCAGGCGCTTGGCCTGGGCCTTCAATTCTTCAATGGCAGGATAGGTCGTCGTCATGGCGTGAGCCTTCGAAAGGCATGCTCTTCGACTGCGGATGGGAGCTCGCATTGCCGTCAGTCAGCATGCACAAAGGGCCGTGACCATGATCGCGAGGACTTCACCATGGATTTTCATCCGCGAGCGGCCGGCGCCTCGAACCGGCCCTTGTATGCGCGAACGCCGCCGACATGTCAAGAATGGCGCATCTGCCTCAGGAATGCGCAGCTTTGGGGCAAATCTGCACGAAATCGGTGCGATTTTCCCGCAGGCTTCACAGAAGCATTCAATCTTACCGATGTTCTTCAGCAAGTGTCAGCATTCTTCCGCTAATATCCTGTCGTATAACAAGCGGAGGCTAAAAGGGCCTTTCAGATGCACCTCGACACAGAACACCCCAAGCCGGAACGTGCTTACAGGGAATTCAATCTCGACAGGCCCGGCAACATCATCTTCGTCGGCCATCACCTCAGCACCGGAACGCAGGTGCGCTGCCTGATCCGCACCATCACGCTTGCCGGCGCATTGCTCGAAGTCAGCCCGAACCTGGAAATACCGAGCCATTTCTTTCTGGAAATCCTCGGCATCCATGACGAGATCGGTGCGACCGTGGTCAAGCGCGAAGGCGAATTGGTGACGATCAGCTTCAACATGCTGATCAATCCGGAATTCCTGCACCACGTGTTGCGACTGAACTTCGAAACCTGAGGCTTTTTCCGATCCGTGAATCATCGCTGCGCGTCGCCCTTGTTTCGCCGCTCCGTCTTGCGGCGAGACGTGCGATGATCGGAACGGCCCAGAGAAATCCGCGCCATTCCGGACGATCAAGCGGGTCGGCAAGCGGATCGGTCAAGGGACCGCGGCGGATCCGCCGATTGCGGATTTCGATTTCCCTAAAGAGAACAACCCAGTTGAGATCCATAGCTTCATCCTCCATCTATTTCCTGGAGCACTTGAGCTAAGCCTTCGCGCCCTTCCGATGTAGAGGCGCCGGAGAAAGGGGGTTTTCATCCATGAAAGATGCGAGCTGGGACGACCTGCAACTTTTCTTCCATGTTGCGACAGGCGGCGGGCTTTCGGCGGCGGCGGCCCGCACTGGACTCAGCGCGCCGACGATCGGCCGGCGCATGCTGGCACTCGAACGGGTGACGGGCCGATCGCTGTTCAGCCGCGGCCCTACCGGCTATCTGCTTGCCAAGGACGGGCAGGAGCTGCTCGATCGCGTCCGGCTGATGCAGGATGCGGCGCGTGCGATCTCCGACTGGCGCGGCGAGGTGCTGACGCTGCCGATCGTCTCGACGGCCGCCGACAGCTGGACCTCGCGCTTCGTCGCCGACCATCTGGCAAGCGTCTGGACGCCGAAGGACAGCTTCCGCATGTGCTACAAGACCTGCGACACGAGCGTCGATTTCACCTATCGCGAGGCGCATATCGCCATTCGCCACAGCCGGCCGGAGAGCGGCAACGTCGCGATCCGCCGGTCAGTCAAGGTGGCGCATGCGGCTTATCAGGCGGCCGGCTATGACGAGAAAAACTGCAACTGGATCTCGCTCGGCACCGATACCGCCATCACGCCGGCGGACAAATGGACGTTCGAACAGCCGGACTCATGGATCACCAGCTGGACGAACACGCCGCATATGCTCTTTTACCTGATACGCGGCGGTGCCGGCCGCGGCGTCCTTCCCTGTTTCATCGGCGATCAGGAGCGCAGGCTCGTCCGCGCCGGACCCGTCATCGACGAACTGACCTACGACATGTGGATCGTTGCGCATGACGACGAGCGGCAACGGCCGGAAGTCAGGATCGTCATCGACCGCCTGGCGGCGCTCTTTGCCGATCATGAAGAGGTGTTTGCCGGACAGAAACCGTCCGCTTGACGCGGCGGCAAGAGAAAACGCGGGCCATTCGACCCGCGTTCACGAATAGGTAGGTTTTTGCCGGCTCAGGCGGCGAGATGCCGCTCGATCTCGTCGACCGGCATATTGGTATAGTCTTTCGCCACTTCCGCGGTGATCACCGCCTGCGTATCGGCGCGGAGTGCCGGCCGCAGCGCGCCAAGCGCCTTCGGCGGTGCGACGAGGACGATGCGACGGGCCTTCTTTTCCTGCACCAACGCGTCGAGCTTTTCCGCCACCTGTTTCAAAAATTCGGTTTCGGCCTGATCCTGCCAACTGGTCTCCTCGACAGCGCTGCCGCTCAGTCCGTCTGCAGCATGGGTTCGGCCAGGCTTATCGGCGCCAATCTCGCGGTCCGGCGCGCTCGGCTGCGTCAGGGTTTCCAGCACCTTCAGGTTCACCAGTTGGGCATCACCGGCATTCTGCATGATCAGAGCCTTGGCTCCATCGCAGACCACGACCCATGATTCCCAAGGGATTTTTACATCAGTCATCTTCAACTCCTCGCTGTCGTCATTCGAAGCGCGCCGTGCTTCATCGATCAAGGCACAACGCTCGGCCATTGAAAGAGTTCGGGGAAATTGCGCCGAAATCGAACGGGCGGCGATCCGGCTGGCCCTTGCTGCGTAGAAAGGCCAAGTTCGGGAGATTGACGATGAAGACATCACTGCTCGCCTATGCCGGCACCTTTCTCACCCTTCTCATCTGCGACGGGATATGGCTCGGCCTCATCGCCCGCAACTTCTACCGCGACCAGCTGGGAGCGCTGATGCTGCCCTCGCCCAACCTTGCGGTCGGCGCACTGTTCTACCTGTTCTTCGCCGCCGCGGTGGTTGTGCTTGCCGTGCTGCCGGCGCTATCGACAGGCTCGATCGCCACCGCGTTTCTCCACGGTGCCATTCTGGGACTGGCGGCCTATGGCACCTATGACATCACCAATCTTGCCACGCTTCGCAACTGGCCGCTCGCCATGAGCCTGGTCGACATGGCCTGGGGCACGGCTCTGACGGCGCTGACTGCCGCCGGCGGATATCTCGCCGTCAGATTTTTCGGCTGAAACGGGAGCCTGGAGACGAAAGCCTGCGTCCCAATAATGAACATCGGGCGTCCCGCTTGGGAACAAAGTTTAAACTCGTTAAAATTGTAATTTTATATTTGACGAATGTGCAAAACATTCATGTGACCTTGGTTGGAGCAAGACCCCAGCTTGAATGAGATCAAGACCAGCTTGCTCGCGATCAAGACCCCAAATGTGCCCTGTCTGACGGAGAATGTGAATGACTATGCTCCGCGCTACACACCTTGCCACGGTCAAGTCCGCTGTCTACGACCTGCGCTGGGAAGAGTTCAGCGTCAAACGGCCAGCCCGCATCGTCGCCGTCCGGCCGTGCCTCACAGGCGTCTCGATGCGAAGTGCCGAGATCATCGATATCTCCCAGGGCGGCGCCACCTTCATCGTCTCGACCACGGCCGGCCTGCCGAAGCATTATTATCTCAACATTCTTGGCCTCGCCTATCGGATCGGCTGCGCCGAGGTCTATCGCCATAAGGAACGCATCGGGGTGCGGTTCATCAACATCATGGACCCCGAGGTTCTGCGCCGCGTCGTCCGTACCGATTTCCTCGTCGGCAACATGGAAGCAATTGCCGCCCGGCGTGCGCCGATCTTCCGCGCCTGAACATGCCGAGTCGTTGCGGAAATAATCTTGCTTGCGTTGGCCGTGCCCGGGCCTATTGTTTCGCCAATTGTCATTATGTCCGGGAAATTGCCGTCGCATGTCCGCCTTTTCGCGCTTCACACCTCTTGCCAGCGCCCTGCCCTCCACAGTTCCCTTCGTCGGCCCCGAGGCGATCGAGCGCCAGCGTGGACTTGCCGTTTCAGCGCGCATCGGCGCCAATGAGAATGGCTTCGGCCCCGCCGCTTCCGTGTTTGCAGCGATGCGCGAGGAAGCCGGCAATATCTGGAAATACAATGATCCGGAGAATTTCGCGCTTCGGGAAGCGCTTGCCGCCCATCTCGGTATCTCGTCCGCCAATATCGCCATCGGCAGCGGCATCGACGAATTGCTCGGCCAGATCGTCCGGCTGGTGATCGAACCGGGCGCGCCCGTCGTCACCTCGCTCGGCGCCTATCCGACCTTCAATTTCCATGTCGCCGGTTTCGGCGGTCGGCTGGTGACCGTTCCCTACGCAAACGACCGCGAGGATCTCGGCGGCCTGCTCGATGCCGTCAAGCGCGAGAATGCGCCGCTCGTCTATTTCGCCAATCCTGACAATCCGATGGGAAGCTGGTGGGATGCCGACAGCATCATCGCTTTCGCCCGTGCGCTGCCCGAGACGACGCTGATGGTGCTCGACGAGGCCTATAGCGAAACGGGACCGGCAGGTTCGCTGCCGTCGATCTCCTCGCTCATCGAGTTGCCGAACGTCGTTCGCACCCGCACCTTCTCCAAGGCCTACGGACTTGCCGGCTCACGCACCGGCTATGTGATCTCGACGGCAGGCACGGCACAGGCCTTCGACAAGATCCGCAATCATTTCGGCATGAACCGGCTGGCAACGGCCGCAGCGCTCGCGGCGCTGAAGGACCAAGCCTATCTCGTCGAGGTGGTCGGGAAAATCCATGCGGCGCGGGAGCGGATCGCCGGCATCGCCCGAGCGAACGGTCTTGAGCCACTGCCCTCGGCGACAAATTTCGTGGCGGTCGACACTGGGCGCGACGGCGCTTATGCGAGGGCGATCGTCGACGGGCTGATGGAACACGGCGTTTTCATCCGCATGCCTGGCGTGGCGCCCCTCAACCGCTGCATCCGCATCAGCGTCGGGCCGGAGGCGGATATGGCGCTGCTCGAAGAGACGCTGCCGCAGGTGCTGAAACAGATCAGCCGATAAAGCGAAGAACCGCGGCCGGTGGAGGATCCGGTCGCGGTTCCGTTCTCCCGGCGTCGGCCCCATCCAAGCGGCCCGCCAGCTCCCTCTTTTTGAGGTTTGCTGCTCTTGTCGATTCCTTAGTGAACCGTCATCCACTCGCGGGCGGCGCGCAGCGCCGCTGCGAGCTGCATCTTGTCCATGGCGGCGGCCACGTCGGCACGAAGCTCGGCGGCGCGATCGTTGCCCTTGATTGCAGCGATGTTCAGCCATTTGTGGGCTGAGACGAGATCGACTTCGCAGCCGCGGCCGGTCGCATACATCAGACCCATTTCGCAGAAGACATCGGCGCAGTTGTTGTCGCCACCCATGGTGGCCGTTTCAGCATTGTGCATTTCAAAGCGTGCCATCGGTTTTATCCCTGTTAGCCTGTTTATGACTGACCCTGTTTTACCTCTAGGCCTTGCCGTCTTTTGCGGCTTGCGGCCCTTTCGGTCCGGCGGGTTTGCCCCGCTCGTTTGATGGGTTCACTATGCCAAACGGCTTTCAAAAAACGCCTAAAATGCATGATTAATTTGAGACAAACAAAGTGCAAACACTTGGTAAAATTGGATTTTCGTTAAACATCGGACTCCCTGTGAATTAAGGATTTTCGAGCGGATTTTACGAAAGATTCAGATTTGAAAATAAAGGGATTGTTCATCATGAAATCAGCAGGCGATCTCTTTGGAAGCTGGACGAACGGCTTTTTCTCGCGTTTTTCAGCTGGCCAGCATGATAGCGATTGACCCTGTTTACCTTTACGTTTGCGTCAGTTATTTTCGCGATCAAGGACATCGTGGAGGAAAAGATGATCCGCAGCTTCGTTCTCGCCGGCGCCATAACAGTCATCGCGGGTATCGCGCATGCCGAAGAGCCGATCGTCGGCAACTGGAAGACGGCCGCCGGTGATACGGCGGTGATCGCATCCTGCGGCGGCAGTTACTGCGTGACGCTGAAGACCGGTAAATATGCCGGCCGGAAGATCGGCACGCTTGCGGGAACCGGCGGCAGCTATGCCGGCGAGATCACCGACCCGGCCGCCGAGAAGACCTATAGCGGCTCGGGCAAGATTTCCGGCAATTCGCTGAGGATGCAGGGCTGCGTGATGAAGATCCTCTGCAAGTCGCAGACCTGGACGCGGCTCTGAAGCCATAAGGCGCCCGCGCAACGATCATCCCAAACCGAGAAGCATGCCAACGCGACGGCATGCTTCGAAGCCCTTTGCGGCCTTCTCTGTCAAGCCGTCCGGCGAAGCCGAACAGTCGAACTGGGCCCGGCGCCTCCCTACAAATCCCCTCCGCAACCTGGCCGAGCCTGCCCAGCAAGCTGAACGGCTGATGAACCGGCATCTCAGCACTCGTTCAGCCATCGCATGGCAAAACTCTTGTCACGATAGAGTTGCATATCGGGGATAAGGGGATGAACATCTATATTCTGGCAAGACGCTTTAGCATCATCACGCTGTTTGCGGCGATCTTCGCGATCACCTTTTCGGCAGTCGTGGTGCACGAAGGCGGCGGCGGGGCGCAGTCGCATTTCGGGGCGAGCTATACCTGCCTGGAGAGAAACGGCACCTTCTGCGCGCCCACGGTGCGGTGACTTAAAGCGCATCGTACGATGCGCTTTAAGTCTTTGGTTATGCATGTCGTTGTCTCAAAACCGCTGGGTACGTTGGGCGACAGGCATTCGCACCAGATGCGGAATAGGATAAAAAATCGGAATCCGCCGGCGCGCGTCGTTTGCTTGTCAAGAACAACTCTCTATAATGTGTCATGAACAAACGAATCCCCCCTTTGTTGCCCCTCGACATTTCCTCTCCACCGCCTTTCCAGCCTGAGAGTTTCGATGATCCCGCCAAGGCGGTCGAGGCGCTGACGGCGCTTTACGAGCGCAATACGGCGTTTCTCATCCAGAGCTTCGCCGAACTCGCACAGGGCTCGCCGATCTCCTCGCGCTACCGCGCTTTTTATCCGCAGGTCAGCATCGAGACGACAAGCTTCGGCCATGTCGATTCGCGGCTTTCCTATGGTCATGTCACGGCACCCGGCATCTACACGACGACCGTCACCCGGCCGAAGCTCTTCAAGCATTACCTGAAAGAGCAGCTGGCGCTCTTGATGAAGAGCCACAATGTTCCTGTCATCGTCTCGGAATCGACGACGCCGATCCCCTTGCACTTCGCCTTCGGCGAGGGTGCGCATGTGGAAGCATCGACCAACGCCTTCATCGACGTTCCGATGCGCGATATCTTCGACACACCCGATCTCAACACCACCGACGACGAGATTGCCAACGGCGAATATATCCCGCCGCCGGGAGAGCCCTCGCCGCTTGCGCCATTTACCGCGCAACGCATCGACTACTCGCTCGCCCGACTGTCGCATTATACGGCGACTCATGCCGAGCATTTCCAGAATTTCGTGCTGTTTACGAATTACCAGTTCTATATCGACGAATTCTGCAGCTGGGCGCGCAAGCTGATGGCGGAGGACGGCGACGGCTATACTGCCTTCGTCGAGCCCGGCAATGTCGTCACCCTGCCCGGCTCGAACGCGCCGGAAACGGATTCCGCCCTCACCCGCCTGCCACAGATGCCGGCCTACCATCTGAAGAAGAAGGGCCATGCCGGGATCACCATGATCAATATCGGCGTCGGCCCCTCCAACGCTAAGACGATCACCGACCACGTCGCCGTGCTGCGCCCGCATGCCTGGCTGATGCTCGGCCATTGCGCCGGGCTACGCAACAGCCAGCGGCTCGGCGACTATGTTCTCGCCCATGCCTATATGCGCGAGGACCATGTTCTCGACGACGACCTGCCGGTCTGGGTGCCGATCCCGGCGCTGGCCGAAGTGCAGGTGGCGCTCGAAGCCGCCGTTGCCGAAATCACCGGCTATGAGGGTTTCGAGCTGAAGCGCATCATGCGCACCGGTACCGTCGGCACGATCGACAACCGCAACTGGGAACTGCGCGACCAGCGCGGGCCGGTGAAGCGGCTCTCCCAGGCGCGCGCAATCGCGCTCGACATGGAATCGGCAACGATCGCCGCCAACGGCTTCCGCTTCCGCGTGCCCTATGGCACGCTGCTCTGCGTCTCCGACAAGCCGCTGCACGGCGAATTGAAACTGCCGGGCATGGCAACGGCCTTCTACCGCACGCAGGTCAACCAGCACCTGCAGATCGGCATCCGCGCCGTCCAGAAGCTTGCCGCCATGCCTAAGGAAGCGCTGCATTCGCGCAAGCTGCGCAGCTTCTTCGAGACGGCCTTCCAATAGGCCGTTTCCTCATCTGCCCGTCACGACAGACGCCGAGCCCTCGGCCAGCACCTGCGGCCTACCGGCGGCAAGATTCAGCCCTGATATCAGCAGGGTGAAGGCCACCACGACGAAAGCGATGCGCAGGAGAACCTTCAGCACATCGGCATCGTCGAGTACTACCAGCTGACGCTTCTCGTGGCGACGTGCCCAGATCTGGCTTGCCAGAGCGATTTCAAGAATGCTCATTTCCATTCTCCTCGACAGGTTTCGATGAAGCCTTGTCGAGTGCTGCCTTGCTATTTCGACACCTCGTCCGCACATTTTTTTTTCGCGGCGCTGTCGAAATGCATGCAGGTCGTTCGTCCATGTTTATGGGAACAGGGCAAGGAGGCTGCCGCGATGAAATATCTCTGTCAGGTCTGGTTCGATAGCGGGATACTCGACGCCATGACGCAAGAGGAGAAGACCGAACTCGACACCAATTCCTTGAATTATGACAAGGACCTCGTCGAAAGCGGGCATATGATCGTCGCCCAGGCCCTGCAACCGCCGAAATCGGCGGTGACCTTACGGGTGCGCAATGGCGAGATGTCGGTGACGGACGGTCCCTTCGCCGAGACGAAGGAGGCGCTCGGCGGCTTCATCCTGATCGAGGCCAAGGATCTCAACGAAGCGATCCGCGTTGCCGCCGGCATCCCGCTCGCCAGGTTCGGCGCGATCGAAGTACGGCCAATCCACGAATTCGGAGCTAAATGAGGAGAGACCAATGAAATTTCTATGCCAGATCTGGTTCGACACGGAAAAAAGCAAGCTGGTCCCTCAGACCGAATGGGATGCGCTCACACAGGAGTGCATCACCAGCGACAATCGCTGGCGCGAGAGCGGTCATCTGCTGGTGGCGCTCGCCTTGCATGAACCGTCAACGGCGATCACGGTCCGCCTGCGCAATGGCGAAGCCTTTGCGACCGATGGCCCATTTGCCGAAATCAAAGAGCACCTCGGCGGTTTTTTGCTGATCGAAGCCGAGACTATCGAGGAGGCGAAGACGATCGTGTCGAGTTTTCCGATCCTCAAATATTGCTCGATCGAAGTGCGCCCGACTTACTCCATTGAGGATGGGAAATAGCGATGCGCTACATCTGCCTGATTTATAACAGCACCGACACGGACGGAACGCTGACGCCTGATGAAACCGCCGAACTTATCAAAGCGCATTTCGCTTTCGATGAGGAGTTGAGCCGCGAAGGCATCATGATCCACTCCGATGCCTTGGAGATGCCTGACACGGCGACCGTGCTGCGCGTTCGCAACAACACGCTCTCCGCCACGGACGGTCCCTATGTCGAAACGAAGGAGCATCTGGCCGGCTTCTACGTCATCGAGGCGCCCGACATGGTCAAGGCAAAAGAGATCGCCGGGCGAATCCCATCGGCCCGTTACGGCGCGGTCGAACTGAGGCCCGTGCGGACGCTGACCCTGCCAGACTGAGGTGCCTGATTGGAAAGCGTCATCGAAGAAATCTACCGAACTCAGTCGCGCCGGGTGCTGGCGACGCTGATCCGTCTGCTCGGCGATTTCGACCGGGCGGAGGAGGCGCTTCACGACGCCTTTGCCGCGGCCGCACGGACGTGGCCGGCGGACGGCATTCCCGGCAATCCAGTCGGCTGGCTCGTTTCGACGGGGCGCTTCAAGGCGATCGATACGCTGCGACGGCGGGCACGTTTCGATGCTTCGCAACATCACATCGAAGACAGCCTCTATACGCCCGACGCAACGGAGCTCGGCGACATGGAACCGATCGAGGACGACATGCTGCGGCTGATCTTCACCTGCTGCCACCCGCTCATCCCGGCCGATGCGCAGATGGCGATGGCGCTGAGGGAAATCTGCGGGCTGACCACCGAAGAGATCGCCCATGCCTTCCTCATTCCTGCGCCGACGGTGGCCCAGCGGATCGTGCGCGCCAAAGGCAGGATCCGGGCGGCGAAGATCCCCTACGAGGTGCCGGGCCGCGAGGCGCTGCCGCCGCGACTCGACCGGGTGCTGCACGTCATCTACCTCGTCTTCAACGAGGGCTATTCGGCCTCTTCGGGCGAGGAGGTGGTCCGCGCCGACCTGACCGCAGAAGCGATCCGTCTGGCACGACTGCTTCTGGCGCTGCTGCCGCATCCCGACGTCTCCGGCCTGCTGGCCTTGATGCTGCTGCAGGATTCCCGCCGCACCGCCCGCCGTGTCGGAGACGGATCGCTGGTGCTGCTTGCCGATCAGGACCGCTCGCTCTGGGATCATGCGAAGATTACGGAAGGCCTGGCGCTGCTCGCCGCGGCGATGGAAGCGGGAGAGATCGGCACCTATACGCTGCAGGCGGCGATCGCCGCCGAGCATGCCAGGGCGCCGGCTGCCGAAGAGACCGACTGGCGGCGGATCGCCTTCTATTACGATCTGCTGCTGGCGGCGCAGCCCTCTCCAATCGTCGAGCTCAACCGCGCCGTGGCGATTGCGATGGCCGAAGGGCCAGCGAAGGGGCTGGACCTGATCGATAGCATTCTGGGACGCCGGGAGCTGCAGGCCTATCACCTCGTCCATTCGGCGCGCGCCGATTTCCTGCGCCGTCTCGGCCGGAGGCAAGAGGCGATCGCGGCCTATCAAACGGCGCTGTCGCTCTGCCGGCAGGAGCCGGAGCAGGCGTTTCTGAGAAAGCGGATTTCAGAGCTTGCCACGACGTCCGAGCGGTAGTGAGATCGCAGTTCCCGTCAGCGCCGAGACAATGATCAGCAAGTGGGCATTGACGCTCGCCTGCGCCAGCGCGGCCAGGGCCAGCCGCTCGCTCGAGGCGCCCAACGCGATGGCGCCGGCGGTGATGCCGGCCGGATAGGTGCCGACGCCGCCTGGCGCATGCATCGGCAGCACGGAGGAGAGCTCGCCGCCGAGCGCGCCGCCGAAGCTTGCCGCCATCGGCAGCACCCCCATCAGGCCGAGCGCCCAGGCAAGCACCATCACCTTCACCAGCCAGTTGACGATGGTCATCGCCCAGGCACGCGCAAAGGCGACGGCATCGAGCGGCAAGCCGTTTTCGATCTCGGCGACAAATTTCTGCGCCTTCTTCGGCAGCAGCCTGGCGGCCAGGCGCAGCAGCGGCTTGCGGGCGGCGAAGGCCGCGACCGGCAGCAGCAGGAAGGCGGCCCAGAGCGACCACGCAAGAGCTGCATTCGCGGCAGCGATCGCAAAGCCGATGCCGGCGGCGGCCAGAAGCGCGTGCAGGTCGAGCAACCGCATGACGAACAGCGCCGAGGTCCCGCGCGTCAGCGGAATGCCGAATTCGGTGCGCATCAACAGCGGAAAGCTGGTTTCGCCGGTTCGGAAAGGCAGCATGATGTTCAGGAGATTATGGATCTGCGTGACGCGGAAGAGGGTCGCAAACCGGCCGGCCGTTTCCTTCGGAAAATAATCATAGATGCGCCAGGTGCGCAGGAAATAGGTGCTCGTCAGCAGTACGAGCGCAGCGATCACGGGACCCGCGCCGACATCGGCCCATTGGCTGATGATGACGGGCCAACCCCAGAACCATTGGATGAAGAGGCCATAGGCTGCGACAATGACGACCGTCAGAACGGTCATGCGATTGCGCATAAACCAGGACTGCCGGCTTTCAACGATCGAACTCTTCATGTAGTAGGCATTCCTCGCTTGGCGTCGGCATAGGCCTCGGTTCCGTCGCCAGGCGTTTTAGGAGAAATGAAGGTTGCGCACAACGGCGGAGTTGCCGGCGACGGCGGCGAGATCGCCTTAAGGCCGACGATCCCCGCGGACGACCGAAAAATAACAACGCCTTGCCGGCCTGACCTGGAGATCGATGTTGGAGCGCATTACCAGAAGCATTACGAGCGCAAGCCTGTTTCTGGCAGTCTATTTCCTGCTGAACATCGCGCTCCGCATCGCATTGCCTCATACGCTCGATCTCGACGAGGCGGAGCAATCCTTCTACTCGCAGTACTTGCTTGCCGGCTACGGCCCGCAGCCGCCCTTCTACAACTGGATCCAATATGCCATCGTTTCGGTGACCGGCATATCGATGTGGGTGCTCTCGGTGCCGAAGAACATCATTCTCTTCGGCTGCTATCTCTTCTACGGACTTGCTGCCCGCGAGGTGCTGAAGAACCGTTCGCTCGCAGCCGTCGCCATGCTGAGCCTAATTACCCTGCCGCAGGTCGGCCTGATGGCGCAGCGCGAACTGACCCATACGGTTGCCCTGCTGTTTGCGACCTCGCTCTTCCTCTTCGGTTTTTTCCGCACGCTGCGCCAGCCGACGATCTGGAGCTATCTGATCATCGGCATAGCCACCGGCATCGGGCTCATCTCGAAGTATAATTTCGCCATCCTGCCATTTGCCGCCCTTATCGCCGTGCTGCCAGAGCGGGAATGGCGCAGCCGTCTTATCGACTGGCGTTTGCTGCCGGCGGCCGTGCTCGCCATTCTGATCGTGCTGCCGCATGCGCTCTGGCTGCCTGACAATCTCGCCAGTGCCTCTGCGCCGACGCTGGAGCGGATGACCGCCGAAGACTTGGCCCCCGCCGGCCTGCCCCGCGTCGGGCAAGGGCTGCTGTCTCTCGTGATCGCCGTCCTCGGCTTCGTCGCACTGCCGATCGTTCTCATCGCTGCCGCCTTCCGGCGCGACTTTTTTCGCGCGCTCTCCACCACTAGCCCGATGATCCGGGTGATCGAGCGGATGATGGTCATCAGCCTGCTCGCCTTCGTCGGTGTCGTCCTCTTCGCCGGTGCGAGCGATATCCACGAGCGCTGGCTCGACCCCTGCCTGCTCGTCCTGCTGATTTATCTGTTCCTGAAACTGGAAACCGCAGACCTCGATCTGTCCGCCGGCCTTTCACGCTTCCGGCCCGTGGTGCCGGTCTTCATGGTCGTCATCCTGTCGATCCTTCTCTTCCGGATCGTCGGCATTCAATATATCGGCACTTACACGAGAACGAATGTACCCTTTTCCGGCTACGTGGCTGAATTGACCGCGACCCGCAAGCCGGTTCTCATCGTGGCGGGAACCAAGTTCGTTGCCGGCAACATGCGCCTGAGATTTCCCGACGTTCCCGTGGTGATCCCGTTCTTCCCCGGACCCGGGGTTCCCGAATATGCTGACGCAAAGGGGCCGGTGCTGGTTATCTGGCGCGGCGAGACCGCAGATGATCCGACAATTTCCCCCGGCTTTGCCAATGACCTCGTGAGATCGGGCATTCACCTGCAAGAGTTGAAGACGCTGACGCTGCCCTATCTCTTCGGTGACGGCAAACGCAGCTTCTCCATTGGCTACTCCTGGGTGGAAGGCGGCGCGAAATAGCGCCCCGGAAGATCCGCCGATTGCGGGAAACCGGCATTGCCCGCTGGCAACCGGCGGACACTTCATGTAGTAGCCTTCCGCAAGTGCGGCGGCGGCATTAAAAATTGCTCGGCCGTCCGGCCTTTTGGAGATGAAAGTTGCAGACAACCGTAGAGCCCATTCGCGGTACGAATGATCCGGTACAATCGCTCGAACTGTCGCTGGTCGTGCCCATTTTCAACGAAGAGCAAAGCGTCGGCCCGCTTGTCGAGCGTGTCGCGGCCGCGATGGTCAGCTACCCCCATCGCTGGGAGCTGATCCTCGTCGATGACGGCAGCACGGATGCGACGCTCGTCAACGCCCGCCAGTATGTCGGACGCGAGGGGCTGGCGCTCAGGATCGTCGAACTGCAGCGCAACTTCGGCCAGACTGCCGCCATGCAGGCCGGCATCGATACCGCCCGTGGCCGCCTGATCGCGACGATGGACGGCGACCTGCAAAACGATCCGAAGGACATTCCTTCGATGGTCTCCGAGTTGGAACGGCGTGAACTCGACCTCTTGGTCGGCTGGCGCAAGAACCGCAAGGATGGTCTGTTCCTGCGCAAGATCCCCTCCTGGTGCGCCAACTACCTGATCGGCCGCATCACCGGCGTCAAGCTGCATGATTACGGCTGCAGCCTGAAGATCTACCGTGCCTCGATCATCAAGCAGGTGAAGTTGATGGGCGAGATGCACCGCTTCATCCCCGCATGGGTCGCCGGGGTCGTGCCGAGCTCGCGCATCGGCGAGATGGCCGTTACCCACCATGCCCGCGAGCACGGCGTCTCGAAATACGGTATTTCGCGCACCTTTCGCGTCATCCTCGATCTGCTGTCAGTGATGTTCTTCATGCGCTACAAGGCGCGGCCGGGGCATTTCTTTGGTTCGCTGGGTCTCGGCCTCGGCGCGCTCGCCATGCTGATCCTGCTCTATCTCAGCTTCGACAAGTTCATCCTGGGCAACGACATCGGCACGCGACCGATGCTGATGGTCGGCGTCGTGCTGCTGCTGTCGTCGGTGCAGATGATCACCACCGGCATCCTGGCGGAAATGATCGCGCGCACTTATTACCGCGACGATGCCTCTCCGAATTATATCGTGCGGCAGATCTTCGACGATCAAAGCCAAGCCTAAGCCGGCAGCACGATGCTGGAGCGCGCGACGAGGACGATCAAAACCGCGGGCCTGCTGCTTGCAGCCTATTTCGTGCTCAACATCGTGCTGCGCATCGTCCTTCCGCATTCGCTGGAGCTCGACGAGGCGGAGCAATCCTTCTTCTCGCAATATCTGCTGGCGGGCTACGGCCCGCAGCCGCCCTTCTACAACTGGATGCAATATGCCGTCGTTTCGGTGACGGGCATGTCGATCGGCGCGCTCATCGTTCCGAAGAACATCCTGCTGTTCCTGTCCTATCTCTTCTATGGCCTTGCCGGGCGGCGCGCGCTGAAGGACGAGGCGCTTGCCGCGGTCGGCATGCTGGCGCTGATCACCCTGCCTCAGGTCTCCTACATGGCCCAGCAGGATCTGACCCACACGACGGCGCTGCTCTTTGCCAGCTCGCTGTTTCTCTACGGCTTCTTCCGCACGCTCGACCGGCCCGATATGGCGAGCTACCTGCTGCTCGGGCTTGCGACCGGCATCGGGCTGATCTCGAAATATAACTTCGCGCTGATGCCTGTCGTCGCCTTGCTCGCCATCCTGCCCGATGCCGAATGGCGACGCCGGGCGCTCGACTGGCGCATGCTGGCAGCGATCACTGTTGCGCTCGTCATCGTCCTGCCGCACGCGGTCTGGCTGCAGGGCAATCTCGCATTCGCCTCCTCCGACACTCTGGTCAAGATGGCCGCCGGCAGCGAACCCGCCGGCGCCGTGCGGATTGGCAAAGGGCTTGTCGCCTTTCTCGTCGCCATCATCGCCTTTGCGGCGCTGCCGGTGGTGATCTTCGCTGCCACCTTCCGCCGGGATTTCGTCCGGGCGCTCTCGGCGGGCAACCGCTGGACCGGGATGATGGCGCGGATGATGCTCGCAAGCCTCGCCGGCATCGCTTTGATCGTGCTGTTGACCGGCTCGACAACTGTTCGCGAGCGCTGGCTCGACCCCTTCCTGCTGGTTCTGCCGATCTACTTCCTTGCGAAAATGCAGGCCGCCGGGCTCGACCTTTCCACAGGACTCCGCCGTTTCCGGCCGGTATTGCCGGTGCTGATGGCCTGCGTGCTGATCGCCCTCGGCTTCCGCGTCGTCGGCGCCGGACTAATTGGCACTTACAGCCGGCCGAATGTGCCGATGGCGGGTTTTTCGCGCGAGATGACGCGACAGGCGCAACCGGCGCTGGTGATCGCTTCCGACACTTATATCGGCGGAAACATGCGGCTGCAATTTCCCGATGTGCCGGTGGTGATCCCGGATTTTCCGGCACCGGGCATTCCGGCCTATGCCGAGGCCAAGGGGCCGGTGCTGATCGTCTGGCGCGGCAAGAAGACGGCGACGGCTGCCGATGCGATCATGCCCGAGCGGTTTTCATCGGCGCTGACGGCGGCTGATATCGCGCTGCAGGAGATCGGCTCGCTATCGCTTCCTTATTATTTCGGCCGCCAGAGCGACAATTTCGCGCTCGGCTACGCCTGGGTTCGGCCGGAGACCAAATAGAATGACCGAGAGCAGCCGTCGCGACATCAGTTGGATCTTCGTTCTGCTGGCAGCCTACTTCGCGCTCCAGGTCGGCGTGCGGCTCGCAACCTCGCATTCGCTCGATCTCGATGAGGCCGAACAGGCCTTCCGCTCGCAATGGCTTGCCGCCGGCTACGGCCCGCAGCCGCCCTTCTACAACTGGCTGCAATACACCGTCTTCCGGTTTGCCGGCGTCTCGCTGACCGCGCTTTCTATCGTGAAGAACCTTCTGCTGTTCAGCTCCTACGTGCTCTACGGCCTGACCGCGCGGCTTATCCTGCGCGACAAGGCGCTGGTGGCGATCGCCACGCTCGGGCTGCTGACAATCCCGCAGATGGCTTTCGAGATGCAGCGCGACCTGACGCACACGGTCGCGGTGTTCTTCTCGGCCAGCATCTTCTTCTACGGCTTTATCCGCAGCCTGAAGCAGCCGAGCCTTGCCTCCTATCTGATCGCAGGCATCGGCATCGGTTTCGGCCTGCTTGCCAAGTATAATTTCGCGATCCTGCCGGCGGCAGCCCTGATCGCCGCGCTTTCGGATGCGCGGCTGCGGCCGCGGATCTTCGACTGGCGGCTGGTGCTGACGGCGGCGGTGGCGCTCGTCATCACCCTGCCGCATCTCTTCTGGCTGAAGGACAATCTCGATTTCGCCACCGCACGCACCCTGGAGAAGATGACCGCGAGCGGCGATGCGAGCTATCTCACGCAGGTCGCCATGGGCGTCAGTTCGCTCGCCCTCGCCACCATCAGCTTTGCCGCATTGACCGTGGCGGTGTTCGCGCTCGTCTTCGGCAAGGGCCTTCGCCCGGCGCTCGCCTCCCGTTCGGAATGGACGCGACTTCTCGAGCGGATGATGCTCATCTTCTTCGCCGGCATTCTGTTTCTGATCGTCTTCGGCGGTGCGGCCGGCATCAAGGATCGCTGGCTGGTGCCGATGCTCGTCATCCTGCCGCTCTATTTCTGCCTGAAGATCGAGGCCGCAGGCGTCACGGCAGACAGGGCGTTCCGGCGGTTTATACCCATCCTCGCCGTGATCATGATCGGCGTGCCGGCGGCCCTCTATGGAAGCGTTGCAACTGCACGCTTTACCGGTCATTACGAGCGGCTGAACAGGCCGTACGCCGACATGCTGGAAACTTTGCGCAAACAGGCCGAACCGGCCGCGATCCTTGCCGACGACAGCCTGCTTGCCGGCAATCTCAGGCAGGATATTCCCGGTGTGCCGATCCTCTCCGTGGACTATCCCGGCTTCAACCCGGATCTTACCAGCCGGCGACCGCTTCTCCTGGTGTGGCTCCTGCCGCAAAAAAGGGGTAACGAAGGGCTTCCGCCGGCCATGGCTCAATGGCTGCAGACCAATCTCGGCGTGTCCGCACCCGAGACGTCGGTGATCAACGTGCCCTATTTCTATGCGCGCGGCGACGACACCTATCGTTTCGGCTATGCCTGGGTCAACCAGCCAGGCTGAGCACAATCAGGATTTCAGCTCCTTCCAGGCCAAATCCAGCGCCAGCCTGGTAATCCTCGCCATCTCGTCCACCTCGGCGTGGCTGATGACGAGAGGCGGCGAGGCGAGCATGCGGTCGCCGGTGGCGCGTAGCACCAGACCGTTCGCCAGCGCGTGATTGCGCACCAGCGCACCGACCTGATCGGGCTTGGCATAACGGGTGCGGGTGCTCTTCTCGGCGGCAAGCTGCACGCCGCCCATCAGGCCGATGCTGACGGCTTCGCCGACCAGATCATGGTCTGCCAGCGCTGCCCAGGCCCTACCGAAGTAGGGGCCGATATCGTCGCGCACGCGTTCGACCAGTCTTTCCGCTTCGATGATGCGCAGGTTCTCGAGGGCTGCGGCGGCGCAGACCGGGTGGCCGGAATAGGTGAAGCCGTGATTGAAGTCGCCGACCTCGTTGATCAGCACATCGGCGATGCGATCGCTGACGAGCACGCCGCCGATCGGGAGGTAGCCAGAGGAAAGCCCCTTGGCGATCGGCGCCAGATCGGGTTCGACGCCGAAATACTGGTGGCCGAACCAGGCGCCCAGACGGCCGAAACCGCAGATCACCTCGTCGGTCACCAGCAGGATATTGCGCGCCTTGCAGATGCGGTCGATCTCCGGCCAGTAGGTCTCGGGCGGGATGATGACGCCGGCAGCCCCCTGCACCGGCTCGGCGACGAAGGCGGCGACATTCTCCTCGCCGAGTTCGTCGATCTTGGCTTCGAGCTCGCGGGCGACCTTGAGACCGAATGCGGCGGGTGAGAGATCGCCGCCCTCGCCGTACCAATAGGGCTGACCGATATGGACGATGCCCGGGATCGGCAGGTCGCCTTGCTCATGCATGTATTTCATGCCGCCGAGGCTGGCGCCGGCGACGGTCGAACCGTGATAGCCGTTCTTCCTCGATATGACGATCTTCTTCGACGGCTTGCCGACGGCGCTCCAGTAGACCCGGGCCATACGAAACCAGGTGTCGTTCGCCTCCGAACCGGAGCCGGTGAAGAAGATATGGTTGAAACGCTCGCCGGCATGGGAAGTGACTTTCTGCGCAAGCAGCGTCGCCGGCATCGAGGTCGTGCCGAAGAAGGTGTTGTAATAGGGCAGCTCGTTCATCTGCCTGGTGGCGGCATCGGCGATCTCCCGGCGGCCATAGCCGATATTGACGCACCAGAGGCCGGCGAAGCCATCGAGATATTTCCTGCCGTGATTGTCGAAGATGTAGACGCCCTCGCCGCGCTGGATGATACGCGCGCCCTCGGCATTCAGCTTCTTCATGTCGGCGAAGGGGTGCAGGTGGTGCGCGGCGTCGATCGCGGCAAGATTCGAGGGTGGGTAAGTATCGGGCATGATTGGTAAAGACCCTCGCGGATTGAAAGGCTGATGTCGATGGGATAGGAGCTTGGCCTTGTCCCGGAGGATTTTCAAGGTCATGGCGAGCGACAGGGTGGACGGCAAGGCCGAGGGCGGCGACCCGCGTTTCGAGATCCTGATCGTCGGCATGAACGGCGACCTGCGCGGCAAGCAGCTTCCGCCCGGCGCCGAAGACAAGGTCTGGGCCGGTGACATCCGCCTGCCGACCTCGACGCAATCGCTCGACATCTGGGGCGACGACAATGACGATATCACCGGCCTGTCGCTGACGATCGGCGATCCCGACGGCAAAGTCATCCCCGACCGGCGCAGCCTGGCGCCGATGCCCTGGGCGCCCGAGGGTTCGATGCAGGTGCTCGCCACCATGCACGAATTCGACGGCAGCCCGAGCTTCATGGATCCCCGTGCCATCCTCACCTCGGTGGTCGAGCGCTATGCGGCGCGCGGGCTGACGCCCGTCGTCGCCACCGAGTTGGAATTTTACGTGATGTCGGGAGACTGGCGCGAGACCGGACGCCCCTGCCCGCCGAAAAGCCTCACCTATCGCGGCGAACCAAACGGTTTCCAGCTCTACGACATGAGCGCCGTCGACGCGCTCGATGGCTATTTGCAGACGCTGAGGGCCTATGCGAAGGCGCAGAACCTGCCGGCGGATGCGACGACGGCGGAATTCGGGCCGGGCCAGTTCGAGGTCAACCTGCTGCACCGCGCGGATGCGCTGGCAGCCGCCGACGATTGCCTCTATCTCAAGCGTATCGCCGAACAGGCGGCGCGCCGACACGGGCTGAAATCGACCTGCATGGCCAAGCCCTATTCCGAACATGCCGGCTCCGGCCTGCATGTGCATGCGAGCATCATCGACGGGCAAGGCCGCAACATCCTCGATGCCAAGGGCGGCGAACCGAAGCTACTCAAATCGGTGATATCAGGCCTGCTCGATACCATGCGCGCGGCGCAGCTGATCTTCGCCCCCTTTGCCAATTCCTACCGCCGCTTCCAGCCGGGCTCGTTTGCGCCTGTCGATCTGACCTGGGGCAGCGGCCATCGCGGCACGGCGATCCGCATCCCCGACAAGGATGGCCCGGCGGCACGCATCGAACACCGCGTCGCCGGCGCCGACGCCAATCCTTATCTGCTGCTGGCAGCGATCCTCGGCGGCATGCTCGCCGGTCTCGATGGCGAACTCGACCCGGGCGAAGAGACGACGCCCTCGCACATACCTGCGAATACGACGCGACTGACGCATGATTTCCTCAGCGCCGTCGACACCTTCCGCACCTCGCCCTTCATCGCCGATATCTTCGGTGCGCGTTATCAGGCGCTCTATGGCGACACCAAGCGCAAGGAAGCGCTTGCGCATCTGCGCACGGTCTCGGATTTCGACTACCGCACTTATCTGCCGCGGCTCTGAAATTACGCTGCGCCGACTTATGCAGCCGGCCGACTTACGCAGCGGGCTCGCGGCGTTCGTCCGCATTCACTTGAGCGGCGAGCCCCTGTTTGACGAGAACCTTCAATTCGCCCGGATGCAGCCGGATCGAGACGTCGCGTTCGAGCGGCAGCAACTCGCCGTCCATGACGCAATTGGCCTTGGAGCGCAGTTTCGGGAAATGCAGGTGCACTTCGGCCGGATGCATCACCATGACATCGGCATTCTCCCGGACCTTGCCGCGCAGCATGTCGATGGCGAGACGGGCGACACCGAGGGGTTTCAAGGGATTTGCCGTATAGAATCCGAGCTCGCCGCTTCTCAAATTATCGGCATAGAGCAGCGCGTTCTCGCCGAAGGGATTGTTGGAGACTGAGATCGCCGACACCCTGCGGCGCTCGCGCATGCCGATCGCCTCGAACTCGACCTCGAATTCCGGCGGGTTGAAGATGACGCCCAAAGCCGCCTTCGTGCTCGCCCGTATTTTGCCCAGTCGGGACCGATAGCTGTAGGCGTTGCGGTAGCGCACCATACGGGCATGCAGGCCGGCGGAAAACTGGTGGATGAAGGGCCGACCGTTGGCGCTGGCGATATCGACATTGTCGACCTCGCCGGAGGCAAGCACATCGAGCGCCTGCCAGATATCGAGCGGCACACGCAGCGAGCGGGCAAAGAGGTTCATCGTGCCGGCGGGCACGACGCCGAGCGCAATTCCGTTCTTCCAGGCAATCGATGCCGCCGCCGAAATCGTGCCGTCGCCGCCGCCGGCGACGATGCCGTCGATATCATCGCGCTTGGCCGCCCGCTCCATGGCAGGAACGATTTCCTTTCCTGAGAAGACGATGGCGTCGAAATCGTGCCCCGCTTCGCGGAAAGCCGTCTCCGCCCTTTTTTCATAGGCCAGCATGTCGGTGGTCTTGAAGGTCCCGCCGTCGCGATTGAAAAAGCCTACAAGCTTCATAAGAGCTCCCGTCCCTGGCGCGGAAATGCTCCTGCCTTGCCCCTGAGATGGTTGCGGTATCGCCGATTTCAAGCGCAACCTTCTTTCCTGACAAAGGGCAGAAATGCAAAAATTGCAATAGACGTATGCACATAGCAGGACGCTGCACTGCAAAAAATGCACTCGACGGCAGCCCAGGCCTCACGGATAGATGGTCTACCGGAGACATCGTCTCCACCTCCCGCCATTTCCACCGATCGGCTTGCGGCCGCGCCTGCGCCAGAGGCCATTGCCAAGCAGAAACCGCCTCGAGGAGCTCTCGTGAGTGAGATTGCCGCCAATATTTCAGTCGATAGCCAGAACTCCATTGATAGCCAGGATGACGCGCTGCCATCGGCAATGACCGTGGCGCTGGTTCAGCTGGCGCTCGCCTGCGGCGGCTTCGGCATCGGCACCGGCGAATTCGCGATCATGGGATTGCTGCCCAATGTCGCCGAGACCTTCTCGGTCACGACGCCGCAAGCCGGTTACGTCATCAGCGCCTATGCGCTCGGCGTCGTCGTCGGCGCACCCGTCATTGCCGTGCTCGCCGCGAAGATGGCGCGCCGCACGCTGCTTTTGACCCTGATGCTGATCTTTGCCGCCGGCAACATATCAAGCGCCATGGCGCCGACCTTCGAAAGCTTCACGCTGCTGCGCTTCGTCAGCGGCCTGCCGCATGGCGCTTATTTCGGCGTCGCGGCCCTTGTCGCCGCCTCGATGGTGCCGGCGCATCGCCGAGCCCGCGCCGTCGGCCGCGTCATGCTCGGCCTGACCGTTGCGACACTTCTCGGCACGCCGTTGACGACCTTCTTCGGCCAGTCGCTCGACTGGCAGGTGGCGTTTTTCTCGGTCGGCGTGCTCGGCCTGCTGACGGTGGCGCTGATCTGGTTCTACGTTCCGAAGGACAGGGTTTCCGCGGAAGCGGGCTTCCTTCGCGAACTCGGCGCCTTCCGCCGGCCGCAGGTGTGGCTGACGCTCGGCATCGCCGCCGTCGGTTACGGCGGCATGTTCGCAATGTTCAGCTATATCGCCTCGACGACGACTGAGGTGGCGATGCTGCCGGAAACGGCGGTCCCGATCATGCTGGTCCTCTTCGGCGTCGGCATGAATGCAGGCAATTTCATCGGCTCGTGGCTCGCCGACAAATCGCTGCTCGGCACGATCGGCGGGTCGCTCATTTATAATATCGTCGTCCTGACCACCTTCTCGCTGACCGCCGCCAATCCCTATTTGCTCGGCCTCTCCGTCTTCCTCGTCGGCTGCGGCTTTGCCGCCGGCCCGGCGCTGCAGACGCGGCTGATGGATGTCGCCGCCGACGCGCAGACGCTTGCGGCCGCTTCCAACCATTCCGCCTTCAACATCGCCAATGCGATCGGCGCCTGGCTCGGCGGCCTGGTTATCGCCGGCGGTTACGGTTTTGCGGCGACCGGTTATGTCGGCGCGGCGCTGTCCTTTCTCGGCCTCTTCGTCTTTGCAGCCTCGCTACGCCTCGAGCGCCGCGACCGGAGCGCGCAGGCCGTCTGAGGCCAAGCGCAGCTCGCGGCCTTCCGGGCTGCAGAAGACATAATCGTCACCCCATGCGGCCAACGCCTGGATGACAGGCTTCAGCGTCATGCCGAGCGGCGTCATTGCATATTCGACCCTCGGCGGCACGACCGGATAGACGGTGCGTGATACCAGGCCGGACTCTTCCAGTTCACGCAGCTGCTTGGTCAGCATGCGCTGGGTCACGGCCGGCAGCTTGCGCCGCAATTCGTTGAAGCGGAGGGTTCCTTGCATCAGATGAAACAGGATCACGCCCTTCCACTTCCCGTCGAGGTAAGTCAGCGTCGCTTCGACCGGGCAGCCGGGGAAATTCTGGACGAGCTTGGCGCGCGGCAATGACATTTTACAGTATCCTTTTGGGTACTACGTACAGAATTTGTGCATTCTTGCGTTGTCAGAACTTAGTGCGCATCTAGCTTCCGTGCAACGAACACAGGAGCTTCCCATGCGCGCCGTCGCCTATAAAACGCCCCAACCGATCTCCGCCGAAACCTCGCTGATCGATGTCGAGCTGCCGATGCCGGAGGCTGGGGGCCACGACCTGCTCGTCGAAATCAAAGCCGTTTCGGTCAATCCCGTCGACGTGAAGGTGCGCGCCCATTCCGCACCACCCGTGGACGAACTCAAGGTGCTCGGCTGGGATGCCGCCGGCATCGTCAAGGCCATCGGCGCCGATGTCACTCTGTTCAGGCCGGGCGACGAGGTGTTCTACTCCGGGGTCATCAGCCGCCCGGGCAGCAATGCCGAATTCCATCTCGTCGACGAGCGTATCGTCGGCGCCAAACCGAAGAGCCTCGATTTCGCGGCCGCGGCCGCCCTGCCGCTGACCTCGATTACGGCCTACGAAGCGCTGTTCGACCGGCTGAAGGTGCAGGACGCGGTTTCGGGAGCGGCACGATCCATCCTGATCATCGGCGGCGCCGGCGGGGTCGGCTCGATCGCCATTCAGATCGCCCGGGCACTGACCGACCTGACGGTGATCGCCACGGCCTCGCGGCCGGAAACGCAGGACTGGGTGAAGGAACTCGGCGCGCATCACGTCGTCGACCATTCCAAACCGATCGCGCCGCAGGTGGCAGCGCTCGGCATCGGCGCGCCGGGATTCATATTCTCGACCACCAATACCGACAGTCATATCGGCGACATCGTCGAAGCGATTGCGCCGCAGGGCCGCTTCGCGCTGATCGACGATCCTAAGACGCTCGATATCGTACCCTTCAAGCGCAAGGCCGTCTCCGTTCATTGGGAGCTGATGTTCACCCGCCCGCTCTACGGCACGCCTGACATGATCGAGCAGCACAAGCTGCTGAACAAGATTTCCGAGCTCGTCGACGGCGGAAAGATCCGCACCACGCTTTCAGAGATCGTCGGGCCGATCAATGCGGTGAACCTCAAGACGGCGCATGCCATGGTCGAAAGCGGCAGGATGAAGGGCAAGGCGGTGCTTGCAGGATTCTGAGATCGCAGCCGGCAGGCCGGTATTCTGGGACCCCCAAGATCATACAAACCATACCCGCCTGGAATGCCGCATCGTGGGGTGCGGCATTCTGGCGTTAAGCATTTATCCCGCTTGACTTTTTCCGCGTCCGGGACCACCTAGCATCCACGTGGATGACGCTCGTCAGCCACGGATTTCAACGGAGCCATCATAACGATGCCAAGCGACAGTAGCAGTCGATTGCCTTTGCCGTACGCGGCCCTCGTGCGCTGACCGACTCCTGTCGGCTCGCTCGATCGGACGCTACGGCGGATCGACGGAAAGGCGAGCCTCAAATGAATATCAATCGCTTCCCTCTTCGGGCAGGCCATGCCGCCCGTGCCTTCATCAACAACAGCCGCGGCGCAACGATCGCCGAACGCGTCGAATCATTGAACGCGCTGAGCATCCAGGACGCCGGGCGGGTGTTGACCGGCATACCGCTCGACTATGCGGTCAACATTCTCGACCGGCCGGAGCTTCGCAACGCCGCACAGATCCTTGCGCTGATCAGCGCCGAGGAGGCCGCACGGCTGCTGCACGGCATGTCGAACGACCGCGTCGCCGACGTGCTGCTCGAACTCGACGGCGAGACCCGCGCCCGGCTGTTCTCCAGTCTCGACGAGCCGGTGCGCATCGCGATCCAGCACCTGATGGGCTATCCGCCGCGCACGGCCGGCGGCATCATGACGACGGAGTTCGTCAGCGTGCCTGACAGCTGGACCGTCGCCCGCACACTCGACCATGTACGCCAGGTCGAACGCTCGCGCGAGACCGTCTACGCCATCTATGTGCTGGACGAGGTCAGCCATGCGCTGCTGCATGTGGTGACGCTGCGTCGCCTCATCACCGGCGAGCCGGACGCTTCGATCCTCTCTGTTACACAGAAGGGCGCGCCGGTTTCGGCCGATCCGCTGATGAAGCAGGAGGACGTCGCCCGGCTTATCCGCAAGCACGATCTGCTCGCCCTGCCCGTCACCGACGAACAGGGGCAGATGCTCGGCATCGTCACCGTCGACGACGTGATCGACACGATGATCGCAGACACGACGGAAGCGGCCCAGAAGTTCGGCGGCATGGAGGCGCTCGGCCAGCCCTACATGAAGATCAGCTTCTCCGGCATGATCCGCAAGCGCGCCGGCTGGCTCGCTGCGCTCTTCCTCGGCGAGATGCTGACGGCAAGCGCCATGCAGCATTTCGAAGGCGAGCTGGAAAAGGCCGTGGTGCTGACGCTGTTCATCCCGCTGATCATGAGCTCGGGCGGCAACTCCGGTTCGCAGGCGACGTCACTGATCATCCGGGCGCTGGCACTCGGCGAGCTGAAGCTCTCAGACTGGTGGAAGGTGCTTTTGCGGGAACTGCCGACCGGCATCGTGCTCGGCGCGATCCTCGGCCTGGTCGGCTTCATCCGCATCGTCTTCTGGCAGTCGGCCGGGCTCTACGATTACGGCCCGCACTGGCAGATGGTCGCCGTCACGGTGTTTGCCGCCCTGATCGGGATCGTCACCTTCGGCTCGATCTGCGGCTCGATGCTGCCCTTCGTGCTGCAGAAGCTCCGGCTCGATCCGGCCAGCGCGTCGGCCCCCTTCGTCGCCACGCTGGTCGACGTCACCGGGCTCGTCATCTACTTCTCGGTGGCGCTGCTCATCCTCAGCGGGACGCTGCTCTAACTCGCAAGCAAGCCCGAGTGGAATTATTTTCCCTCGGGCAGCTTCAACGGCCCATGCGTCTTGATGCTGCGGATGGCGAAGTTCGAGCGGATGTCGCTGACATTCGGCAGGGTCAACAGCGTTTCGGTCAGAAGCCGTTCATAGGCGGCGAGATCCTCCACCACCACTTCGGCGAGGAAATCGGCGGTGCCCGAAATCAGGAAGCAGGAGACGATCTCGGGGATTGCGAGCAGCGCCTTCTGCTGCGCCTCGGAATTCTCGCGGCTGTGATGGACGACCTTGAATTCGACGAAGACGGTGAGGCCGAGACCGACCTCCTTGCGGTCGATATCCGCCCTGTAGCCGCGGATGATGCCGGACCGTTCGAGATTGCGGATGCGGCGCAGGCAGGGCGACGGCGAAAGGTTCACCTTCTCGGCGATCTCGACATTGGTGGCGCGCGCATCCTCCTGCAGGCACTTCAGGATGGCGATATCGAATTTATCGAGATTTGGCATTTTCGCGATACCTATTGGCCTCGATTGGCAGAAGATTGCGCATAGCATGATTTTGGAGCCATAGATAGCAAGGACATGCCTCGGCCTCTGGCGCTAATCTTTTCTTCAACCGGACAGGCTCCGGACGGAGGAAAGGATTGATACGATGACCACCATTGCATTCACAAACGACAAGTCGCCGTCGCAGGTACTGGGTTATGCCGGCGGCACCATTACCGTGCTGATCTGGGCAACATGGTTTCTCGTCACCCGCCACAGCGCCGCAACGCCGCTCGGCTCGATCGATATCGGGCTGATCCGCTTCGGAATTCCGGCGCTGGTGCTTTCGCCTGTCTGGCTGAAGACGGGGCTGCTGCCGAAGGCCCTGCCGCTTCACCTGTTGGCGATCATGGTGTCCGGTTCCGGCGCCGTCTTCTTCCTGCTGACGACGCTGGCAATCCATTCGACGCCGGCCGCCTCTTCGGGGATTCTGCTTGGCGGCTCGATGCCGCTCGCCGCGGCGCTGATCGGCATTGTGCTGTTTCGCGAAAGACCTGACGGCACCCGCATCGCGGGGCTCGTTGCGATCGTCGTCGGTGTGCTGATCCTGCTCACGCGTAGCCTTGCGGACGCCTCGCTGCCATGGACGAGCTTCGTGCTGCTGCCGGCCGGCGCCATTCTCTGGGCGAGCTATACGCATGCCTTCCGCCGCTCCGGTCTTACCGCCGTGCAGGCGAGCGCCCTGATCGCCGTCTGGTCCTTCCTGATCATGGGCGCACTTGCCCTCATCTTCGGCATCTCGCTGCCAAAGGCTACTCTCCCGGAGATCGGTCTGCAGGTGCTGAGCCAGGGCGTTCTTTCCGGCCTCGTCGCCATGGTCGCCTACGGCACCGCCGTCAGAACACTCGGCGGAACACAGGCCGCCGCGTTCACAGCGCTGACGCCGGTTCTCGCGACGCTTGGCGGCGGCTTGCTGCTTGGCGAAGCGATCGGCATGACGGAAATCAGCGCCGCCGTGATCACCGGCATCGGCGTGGCGCTTTCGACAGGTATAGCCACGCCACGCCGCTGAAATCCAACACCAACAGCAGATGGAAAAGCCGCCTGCAGCCATCGCTGCGGCGGCTCAGTCAATGGAGAGGGCGTCGTTACCGAGCTTGGAACAACACCTCAGGCCTGGATGACGACGACCCTGGCGCCGACCTCAACACGGCTATAGAGGTCGATCACGTCGTGGTTCATCATGCGGATACAGCCGCTCGACATGGCAAGACCAATCGATTGCGGCTGGTTGGTGCCATGAATGCGAAAATGCGTGTCGTTGCCGCCGCGATAGAGGTACATCGCCCGCGCACCGAGCGGGTTGTTCGGGCCGCCCGGCATACCGCCGGCGAGCTTGCGATAGCGCTCTTCGCGGCGCTGCATGTTTTCGGTGGGTGTCCAGCTCGGCCACTCGGCTTTGCGGCCGATATAGGCGTTACCGGCAAAGGCCAGCCCCTCGCGGCCGACACCGACGCCATAACGCATCGCCCTGCCGCCGCCGAGGACGTAATAGGCGCGGCGCGCGGGTGTATCGACGATCACGGTGCCGGCAGCATGCGTGGTTTCGTAGGCCACTTCCTGGCGGCGGAGCTCCGGCTTGATCTTGTCGATCGGCACCTGCTTCAACGGGAATTTTTCATCCGGAAGTGCGGCATAATTCGTCTGGCTGTTCAGACCGGTCGAAGAGCAGCCGGCCACGAAAAGCGGCAGAGCGATCAGAAAGCCCCGGCGGGAGATCGTCATGAATGTGTCCTTAGTGCGTCAACTTGATGTCGCAAGCTAAGGAAATTATGGTTAACGAACGGCTAACAGCCTCCGGCAGAAGGCGATCACGAAGGCGTCAGCACGCAAGAATTGTCGCGGTGGGGATAATCCGCATCACATATTCGGATAGACCGGCCCCTCGCCGCCCTGCGGCGGCACCCAGTTGATGTTCTGGTTGGGGTCCTTGATGTCGCAGGTCTTGCAGTGCACGCAGTTCTGGGCGTTGATGACGAAGACCTCTTCGCCGTCCTTTTCCACCCATTCATAGACGCCGGCCGGACAGTAACGCGTCGACGGGCCGGCATAGATGTCATGCTCGGACGACTTCTGCAGGTTCATGTCCTTGACCTGCAGATGCACAGGCTGGTCTTCCTCGTGATTGGTGTTCGACAGGAACACCGAGGAGAGGCGATCGAAGGTCAAGACGCCATCGGGCTTCGGATAGGCGATCGGCTTGTGCTGCGACGCCGGCTCCAGGCTCTCAGCATCCGTCTTGCCATGCTTCAGCGTGCCGAAGACGGAAAAGCCGAACAGCTGGTTGGTCCACATGTCGAAGCCGCCGAGCGCCACGCCGAGTGCGGTGCCGAACTTCGACCATAGCGGCTTGACGTTGCGCACCCGCTTCAAATCCTTGCCGATGTCGCCCTTGCGCCATTCATTCTCGATCTCGGCCACCTCGTCATGGCTGCGGCCGGTCGCGATCGCGGCGACGATCTTCTCGGCCGCCAGCATGCCCGACAGCACCGCATTGTGGCTGCCCTTGATGCGCGGCACGTTGACGAGACCGGCCGAACAGCCGATCAGCGCCCCGCCGGGGAAGGTCAGCTTCGGCACCGACTGATAGCCGCCCTCGGTGATGGCGCGGGCGCCATAGGACAGCCGCTTGCCGCCCTCGAAGGTGGTGCGGATCGCCGGATGGGTCTTGAAGCGCTGGAATTCCTCGAAGGGATAGAGATAGGGGTTCTTGTAATTGAGGTGGACGACGAAGCCGACGGCCACCAGATTGTCTTCCAGGTGATAGAGGAAAGAGCCGCCGCCGGTCTTCATGCCGAGCGGCCAGCCGAAGGAGTGCTGCACCAGGCCCGGCCTGTGGTTTTCCGGCTTGACCTGCCAGAGTTCCTTGAGGCCGATGCCGAATTTCTGCGGTTCGCGGTCTTTTTGCAGATCGAACTTGGCGATCAACTGCTTGGCGAGCGAGCCGCGCACGCCCTCGCCGATCAGGGTATATTTGCCGAGCAGTTCCATGCCGCGGGTATAGTTCGGGCCAGGCTCGCCATTCTTCTCGATGCCCATATCGCCGGTGGCGACCCCGATGACCGCACCCTGGTCATTGTAGAGCACTTCGGTGGCGGCAAAGCCCGGATAGATCTCGACGCCGAGCTCTTCGGCCTTGGTCGCCAGCCAGCGACAGACGTTTCCGAGCGAGACGATGTAGTTGCCGTGATTGTTCATCAATGGCGGCATCAGCACATTCGGCAGGCGAACGGAGCCGGCCGGACCGAGCAGCAGGAAGTGATCGGCGCTGACCTTGGTCTTGAACGGTTGGTCGGCCTCGTCGCGCCAGCCGGGCAGCAGCCGGTCGATGCCGATCGGATCGACCACGGCGCCAGAGAGGATATGCGCGCCAACTTCCGCGCCCTTCTCCAGCACGACGACGGAGAGTTCCGGATTGACTTGTTTCAGACGGATCGCCGCCGCAAGACCAGCCGGACCGGCGCCGACGATCACAACGTCGAATTCCATGCTCTCGCGTTCGGGCAGCTCAGTCGTCTCGGTCATTCACTCGTCTCCGCTTGCCGGCACGCGGCCGTCATCCCGTCATGGCACTTTCTTGTCAAAACGAGAAAGCATTGTCGAGCCGGGATACGACAGCCAATCTTCCAATTCGCACAATGATGAGGCCTCGTGGGAAAGAATTACATAACGCTTACGTCAACGTCAATTATCAAACGCTGCCGAACCGGTCACATGCCCTTTCCTTTTCCGCCGCTTGCGCCTTATACATCGCTCAAAGCTATCGGAGGACAATCATGGATCTCGGCATCAAGGGCAAACGGGCACTCGTCCTCGCCTCCTCGCGCGGCCTTGGCCTCGGCATCGCCGTGGCGCTGGCGCGGGAGGGCGCAAACGTGCTGCTCTGCGGGCGCAGCGGCGAACAGCTGGAGGCCAATTGCAAGGCGATCAACGGCGAAGGCAAAGGCCGGGCCGACTGGATCTGGGCCGATCTCGGGGACGAACGCTTCGTCGAGATGGCGACAACGGCGGTGAAGGAGAAGTTCGGCGGTCTCGATATTCTCGTCAACAATACCGGCGGGCCGACGCCCGGCACGACGGAGGACATGACGGGCGAAAAGCTCGAAAGCTATTTCCTCTCCATGGTCGCTCGCGTGATCACGCTCACCAATGCGCTGCTGCCTGGCATGAAGGCGCAGGGCTGGGGCCGCATCCTGACAGTCGCCTCATCCGGCGTGATCGAACCAATCGCCAATCTGGCGCTGTCGAATACGTTGCGCCCGGCCCTTGCCGGCTGGAGCAAGACGCTTGCCTCCGAAGTGGCGGGCTTCGGCGTCACCACCAACCTGCTCTTGCCGGGCAGTATCCTGACGGCACGGCTCGACGATCTCGACGGGGCCGCGGCAAAGCGGACCGGCAAGAGCCTCGAGGAGATCCGCACCGACAAGGAAGCGCGCATTCCGGTGGGCCGCTACGGCAGAGTCGAGGAATTCGCCGCAACGGCTGCCTTCCTGTGCAGCCAACCGGCAAGCTATATCACCGGCTCGCTCATCCGCTGCGACGGCGGCGCGGCACGATCCGTCTGACATTCCTTCTCAGCCGACGTGGGCTGCCGCCGCCCATGTCGCCACACTTCGGATCATCTGTTCGACGTTAGTCGGATCGTCCGCAAGTTCGGCGAGTTCGGACAGACGATGGAAGCCGGTCAGGATCGCAATGCGGCGCCGGTCGAGCCTGCGTCCGGTCAGCATTTCATAGGCCGATATGATGCGTGCGGTCAGATCGGGCGAAATGAAGTTCGAGTAGATGAATTCCTGGTGCAGCGGACCAAAGCCGGAATCGGCGAAATCGTAAATGCCGTTGAGCTTCCTTTGCGCATGGTCGAAGGCCATGTTCCAGCCATGACCGTCGAAGAAGCCGTAGATGTTGCCGTAGGGATCGGGCGGCAAGGCTTCGAAATCGGAAATAATGGCCTGCGCAAAGCTCTTGAGCTCAGGCGACAGCAGCGGCAAAGCCTTGGTTCGCACCGTCTCGGGCGATTGCCATGGCTGGACAGAACCGGCACCGGCCGATCGTATGCGAACGGCATCAAGTACATGCAGCTCGGCGTAAAAACGCGCGAGATCTTCCGCGAGGCGCTGACGATCGCTTTCGCCAAGCGCATCGTAATCTTCGGCAATGAGATGTTCGCCGTCGAGCTTGGCATGGCTGGAGAAGATCGGCGGCCCGTCGTGAATGCGCATGTCGGGAACCGCCATCGACAGCGACGGCCGAACGATGTCGAGCAAGGCAGCTTCCTTCTGAAGCGCTCTTTCCGCGCCGAGATTACGGGGAAACTTGAAGATCAACGTGTCATCGACGTCGACGGCAAGCGAATCCCAGCCCTTCGCCGCCAGCTTGAAGACGGAGGCCGTGAGTTCAGGAAATAGGCTTACGATCAGAGAGCGAAATTCGCTGGCATCCAACTCGTTCATGACGACCTGCCTTCTCTCGTTTTTCCGTGTTCTTCCCGCGCGATGGACGGCATACGGGTCGGTATCGTCGCCTGGCGAACCACCACCGCCGCCGCCGTCGGACGGCATCGGACTACACTGGATCTATATTAGTATAATTTGAATATTACGGAATATTCATTACAAAATTTTAAGCCATTATAACCACTTAGTGATCGCACACCGGGAATTATGTCCTTTTTGCGCCGCAATATAAGCAGCTCAATCAGAGCATAAAATTTGCAACCTTGCTCAAGACCGGTTCCCGCCCATGAAGAAATTTTGGATCACCGTCAGCGTTATCGCAATTGCCGCCATCGGCGTCTGGCAATTCGGGAATCTGGTCCCTTATGCCTCCCGAATTCCCTACCTCTCGCAGTTCATCAGGCAGCCGGCCGGCGGCAATGACGGCGGGCAGCAGGCGCAGGCCGATCAAGGTCAGGCCGCCAGTCAGGATGGGGGGCAACATCAGGGCGGCGGGCGCAGGCGCGGCGGCGGCCCGACCGTCGTCAAGACCGTCGCAGCCGTGAAAACGACGCTGCCGATGGATGTAACGGCGACCGGCTGGGCCGATGCCGATGACAACACGACCATTGCCGCACAGGAGCAGGGCTTGATCGTCAGCATCGATGCGCAGGATGGGGCGACCGTAAAAGCCGGCGACTTGATCGCCAAGCTGGACGACCGGACGGCCAAGGCGACCGTCGACAAGGACAATGCGATGATCGTGCGCGACACGGCAACCCTTTCGGAAGCCGAGACCGCATTGACGCGTGCGCAGGACCTCTTCAACCAGAAGGCCGGCACTCAGCAGAGCCTCGACCAGGCGGTCGCCGCCCGCGATACCGCGGCAGCCACTGTTGACGCCGACAAGGCGTCGCTGGCCTCCGACCAGATCCTGCTCGAGCACACCGATATCCGCGCTCCCTTCGACGGCCGGCTTGGCGATATCGCCGTCAGCAAGGGCGCCTTCCTCAATGCCGGCTCGGCAATCGTCACCATTGCGAAATACGACCCGATCTATGTGAAATTCCACCTGCAGGAACGCTACCTGCGGGAGCTGAAGAGCGCTCTGGCAAGCGGTCCGGTCGAAGTCAGCACCGCCCCCAATTCCACCAAGGGGCAAGTCCGAAAGGGCGAGATCAGCTTCTACGACAACACGGTCGACACCGCCTCGGGCACGATCCTCGCCAAGGCGAAATTCGAGAATGCCTCCGGTGCGCTCTGGCCCGGCCAGTCGGTCAACATCGTCGTGCATTTCAACAATGACGCACAGCAGGTGGTGGTGCCGACGGTTGCCGTCAGCCCCGGCCCGGAGGGTTTCTTCGCCTTCGTCGCCAAGGATGGCAAATCGCATCTGACAGCCGTCACCGTTGCCCGCGCCAACGGCGGCTTCACCGCCATCGCCTCGGGTCTTCAGCCAGGCGATCACGTCGTCGTCGAGGGCCAGGGCCAGCTCAGCGACCAGCAGGCGATCAACGAGCAGTTCGACGAAAAGGCGCTTGATGTCGCCTCCGCCGAAGAGCCTCGGCAACAGCAGCCGTCCGAAACAATCGCGGTGGGAGCTCAGCAATGATCCCGAATTTCTGTATCCAGCGCCCCGTCGCGACGACGCTGCTTGCGATCGGCGTCATTCTGGCCGGTCTTGCCGGTTATCAGCTCGTACCCGTCGCAGCGCTACCGCAGGTCGACTTTCCCACCATCAACGTTTCGGCGCAGTTGAGCGGTGCCTCGCCGCAGACGATGGCGACCTCGGTTTCGACGCCGCTGATCAAGCAGTTCGAGACCATTCCCGGGATCACCGAAATCAGCGCTTCCAGTTCGCTCGGCAGCACCAGCATCGTGCTGCAGTTCGACCTCAGTCGTAATATCGATGCGGCCGCAGCCGACGTGCAGGCCGCGATTTCGCATGCCACCCGGCAACTGCCCGACAATCTGACGACGCCGCCGAGTTATCGCAAGACGAACCCGGCCGATGCGCCTGTCATGCTGCTCTCGGTGCAGAGCAACACCATGCCGCGCAGCAAGCTTGACGACATCGCCGAGAACATCATCTCGCCGTCGCTTTCCACACTTCCCGGCGTTGCCCAGGTCAGCGTCTACGGTGCGCAGACCTATGCCGTGCGCGTCGAGGTCGATCCCAACAAGCTTTTGACCCGCGGCATCGGCATCGATACCGTCAACAAGGCACTTGCTGCCGCCAACAGCCAGCAGCCTGTGGGAACGCTGCAGAACAATTCGCAGAGCATGACCATCACGGCGAACACGCAGCGCACCAGCGCCGAACAATTCCGTTCGCTGGTCATTGCCAATCCGAACGGCGCGCCGATCCACCTCGGCGATATTGCCGATGTGCAGGACAGCGTCGAGAACCAGTATACCGGCAGCTGGTATGATGGCCAGCGCGGCATCATCCTCGCCATCCAGCGCCAGCCGGACGCTAACACGGTCGATGTCGTCGATGCGATCAACGCGAAGCTGCCGCAGCTTCACGCCGAAATCCCGCCCTCGGTCAACACGGTCGTCATGAATGACGCAGCAAAGCCGATTCGCGATGCCATCTCCGACGTGAAGTTCACGCTGCTGCTCACGATCGGCCTCGTCGTTCTCGTCATCTACCTCTTTACCGGCCATGCGACAGCAACGATCATTCCCGGGCTTGCCGTTCCGCTGTCGCTGATCTCGACCTTCGGCACGATGTATGTGCTCGGCTACAGTATCGACAACATCTCGCTGCTCGGGCTGACGCTCGCGGTGGGGCTCGTGGTGGATGACGCCATCGTCATGCTCGAAAACATTCTGCGCCATGTCGAGGAAGGCATGCCGGTGCGGGAAGCGGCGATCAAGGGTGCGGGCGAAGTCAGCTACACCATCATTTCCATGTCGGTTTCGTTGATCGCGGTCTTCATCCCGATCCTGCTGATGGGCGGCGTTGTCGGCCGCGTGTTCAACGAATTCGGCATGGTGGTTGCGATTGCGATCATCTCCTCGGCAATCGTCTCGCTGACCGTGACGCCGATGCTCGCCTCGCGTCTGTCCAACCACCAGAGCCGCCCGCCGCTCATCATCCGCATCTTCGATGCCGGCTTCGAACGGACGCTGCGCGGCTATGACAGGGCGGTCGGCTGGTGCCTTCAGCATCGCATCATAATCCTCGGCGTTTTCCTCGGCTCGGTGGCACTGACGATCTATTTCTTCATGACGCTGCCGACGAGCTTCTTCCCACAGGAAGATATCGGCCGCCTGACGATCAGCACGCAGGCCCGGCAGGACATTTCCTATTCCGCCATGGCGGCGCTGCAGCAGCAGGCGGCAGCCGTCGTCAAGGCGAACCCGGCGGTCAACCACGTGATGTCGACGATCGGCGGCAACCCGAACAAGCCACAGAACAACGGCTCGATGTTCGTCGAACTCAAGGACAAGGACCAGCGTGCGCCGCTTGACCAGACGCTGCGCGATCTGCGCACGGCGATCAACAAGATCCCCGGCCTGCAGGCCTTCGTGACACCGAACCAGAGCCTGCGCTTCGGCGGTCGCCAGACCGCCAGCCAGTATCAGCTGGTGGTGCAGGCGCTGAGTGCTGATCAGACCAACCTGTGGGCCGGCAAGATCCAGGCGGCGATGCGCAAGGATCGCCTCTTCACCGACGTGACGTCGGACGCCCAGAACAACGCCCTGCAGGCCAATATCGTCATCGATACCGAGCGGGCAGCCGCCTACGGGATCGACAACGACACGCTGCGCACGACGCTGCAGGAATCCTTCAGCGGATTTGCAGCGGCGGAAATCCAGTCGACCGGTGACAGCTACGACGTCATCGTCGAATATGACACGAGCAAGCCCTGGGACGACCAGAAGCTCTCGGAAATCCGTGTCGCCTCGGCCAATGGCAGTCTGGTGCCGCTTTCAAACTTCGCGCATGTCGAGCGCACGGTCGGCCCTGTGACAATCAACCAGACGGGCCAGCTCGTCTCGACCACCGTTTCCTTCAACCTGCCGGAAGGCGTCTCGCTGAGCAATGCCACGGCAGCGATCGACCAGATCAAGACGGAAATCAGCATGCCGGCCGACGTCTTCACCTCCTATGGCGGTACGGCTGAGATTTTCGAGCAGTCTCAGGGCAATACGCCATACCTCATCCTGGCGGCGGTGCTGACCATCTATGTCGTGCTCGGCGTGCTCTACGAGAGCTTCATCCACCCGCTCACCATTCTCTCCGGTTTGCCTGCGGCGGCATTCGGTGCGCTGCTGGCGCTAAAGATCATGGGCTTCGACCTGTCGATCATCGCCCTTATCGGCCTGCTGATGCTGATCGGCATCGTCAAGAAGAACGCGATCATGATGATCGACGTGGCGGTGGAGACCATGCGTACGACCGGCGAAAAGGCGACGGTGGCGATCCACGAGGCCTGCGTGCGACGCTTCCGGCCGATCATGATGACGACCTTCTGCGCCCTGCTCGGCGCCTTGCCGATCGCGCTCGGCACCGGCGCAAGTTCGGAGCTGCGCCAGCCGCTCGGCATCGCCGTCGTCGGCGGCCTGATCGTCTCGCAGATGCTGACGCTCTTCATCACCCCGGTCATTTTCGTCGAGATGGACCGCTTCGGAAACTTCCTCGGCCGTCTGATCGGCCACACGAAGGTCGTGGAGCCGGAGCTGGAAGAGGCAAGGGCAATGGCCGCCGAGTGATGACGGCCCTCTGAATTCGGCATTGCCGATTGACCCTTGCGGCGCACTTCTTCTTCTAACCGGGAGAAGAAGTGCGCCCGCGATCACATCAACTTCCGCTCCTCTTGAATGTGTCACGCCCCTGTGGCATCACCCGCCCTCCTGATTCCGGGGCGTGCTTACGCCCTTTCGCGGAGCGATGCTCCGTCTCCAATAACAATCGGCATGAAGAGGTGCGGGCATGGCTCAGGCGCTGGGTTTCGACTTCGGCACGACGAATACGGTTCTCGCCATGGCGGATGGCGGGGCGACACGCTCAATGGCGTTCACGAGCACGGAGGGTACGGCAGACAGCATGCGCACGGCGCTTTCCTTCATGAAGGATGCCCAGCTCGGCGCTTCGGCGCTGAAGGTGGAAGCGGGCCATGCGGCGATCCGCCAATTCATCGACAATCCCGGCGAATGCCGCTTTCTGCAGTCGATCAAGACCTTTGCAGCGAGCGCGCTGTTCCAGGGCACATTGATTTTCGCCAAGCGGCATAATTTCGAAGATCTGATGGAGATTTTCGTCAGGCGCCTGCGCAACTATGCCGGCGACAACTGGCCTTCGGATGTCGGTCGCATCGTCACAGGCCGGCCGGTGCACTTTGCCGGCGCCAGCCCCGATCCGGCGCTGGCGACCGAGCGCTACAACGCGGCGCTGTCGCGCTTCGGCTTTCCCGAAATCCACTATGTCTACGAGCCGGTCGCCGCCGCCTTCTACTTCGCGCAGAACCTGAAGCAGGATGCCACCGTGCTGGTTGCCGATTTCGGCGGCGGTACCACCGACTATTCGCTGATCCGCTTCGAGACCGTCGCCGGCAGGCTGACGGCAACGCCGATCGGCCATTCAGGCGTCGGCGTTGCCGGCGACCATTTCGACTACAGGATGATCGACAACATCGTCGCGCCGCTGATCGGCAAGGGCAGCCATTTCAAAAGCTTCGACAAGATCCTCGAAGTGCCGTCCAACTACTATTCCAGCTTCGGCCGCTGGAACCAGCTGTCGATCTTCAAGACGACGCGCGAATTCGAGGATTTGAAGAAGCTGGTGCGCACCAGCCTGGAACCGGAAAAGCTCGAAATCTTCATCGACCTGATCGATCATGACGAGGGCTACCCGCTCTATCAGGCGGTGTCGGCGACAAAGATGGCGCTTTCGGCCGCAGAAGAGGCGCCTTTCGATTTCACGCCGCTTGGCCGCAGCGGACATCGCAGCATCAAGCGGAGCGACTTCGAAGGCTGGATCGCCGATGATCTCGCCCGTATCGAAGGCGCGCTCGACGACGTGCTCGACAAGACCGAGACGAAGCCTGCGGAGATCGACAAGGTCTTCCTGACTGGTGGCACCTCCTTCGTGCCGGCGGTGCGCCGCATCTTTACCGAACGCTTCGAGCGCGACCGGATCGAAAGCGGCGGCGAGCTGTTGTCGATCGCCCATGGCCTGGCGCTGATCGGCGAACGCGATGATATCGCGCAATGGACTGTGCAATAGAGCCGGCAAGGGCGGGCAATCGGCCGCCCGCCCTTTCAATGCCACTGTCACTCCGCTAAGCTTGCCCGCATGATCTCCGCCAACGACCTTTCCCCAGCCGAGCTCGCAGCGCTTCTGCATTTCCATGCCGATGCCGGCGTGGAATGGCTCTTGGAGGAAGAGGCGATCGACCGCTTCGCCGAGTTCGAGGCGATGAAGGCCGCGCGCCGCCCAGCGGCACAGGCGCAGCAGCAACGTCCCGCCGCCGGGAAGCGCCCTGCCCCAGGTCAGGCACCGGCGCGCCCGAATGCAGCGGCACGCCCAGCGCCTGCCGAACGCGCAGCGTCCGGTCCGCAACCGGCAATCCCGGATGGCGAGGCAGTGCAGCAGGCGCGCTTCGCCGCCGAGACCGCGCGATCGCTCGTCGAGCTCAAGACGGCGATCGAAGCCTTCAGCGGCTGCAACCTCAAGCACAGTGCCCGCTCGACCATCTTTGCCAGCGGCGATGCCGAAAGCGGGATCATGGTGATCGGCTCGGCACCGAGCGCCGAAGACGATCGCGAGGGCATGCCCTTCTCGGGAAAATCCGGTCAACTGTTCGACAAGATGTTGGCGGCGATCGGGCTGACGCGCTCAGCCATTCTGTTGACGCAGGTCATCCCCTGGCGACCACCTGGCAATCGTGCGCCCTCGGCGGCGGAAATGGACATTTGCCGACCCTTCATCGAACGGCAGATCGCGCTTGCCGAACCGAAGGCGATCCTGCTGCTCGGCAATTTTTCGGCGCGCTTTTTCTTCGGCGAAAACGATACGATTCACGGGTTGCGCGGCCGCTGGAAGGAGATTGCCGTTGCGGACTGTGTCATTCCTGCCATAGCCAGCCTGCATCCGCAGGATCTGTTAACCGCACCTGTAAACAAGCGGCTGGCCTGGAATGACCTGCTCGTCTTTCAAGCGAAGCTTAAGTCCCTCTCTTTGCTTAGAAATTAGCCAAAGTTGAATAATTTGTGAATCAGCCTATGCGATTTTCGCATGGCTGCATCCCGCCGTGACGCATTGCGGAATCTATGCTGCATCGCAATATCAGCTGTGTCTTGGGAGGAATCACAGGAACCAAGGCCATGAACAAGCGTTTTCGTCCTATCCATAGCGGGTTTGAAACCCTTCGCCTCGTCGGCGACCAGGTTCGTTCCACTCAAGGCTACAGCCGTTTCGGCTTTGCTACGAACGAACAGATGATTGCGCGCGGCACCGGCATCAACAGCCGCACGGCGCGCCCGAACGCCATTTTTTCGGACTTCCAGCAATATTGAGCAGGAATTCAACGTGTCGCAGCGTCCTTTGCGCGTCCTAAAAAGACGCCCAGCGCTGTAGGCGCTTCGCCTGCCCTTCGTATCAAGAGTACCCCAACATGTCGACGATCCTGATATCGCTCCTGCGCAACATCGAAACATTCGAACATATCCGCGTTGCCGTCTGCGCCGCGCGGGAATATGAGCGCGAGCTTTCGGTCAAGCCGGCGGATACGGGATCCCGCATTGGCGCAGGTACAGCGGCGATCGTTCTCTAGAACATTTCCGAGTCATGGAAATGCTCTATCTCTTTGTTTTCGCGCATTCCGGACGCAAAACCGCTGCGCACTTTTGCTGGAAGTGCTCTGGTCAGATGGCCATTTCCTCGAACTGGGCCTTCGCCCATTCGAAGGCTTCGTCGACATAGGCGAACTTGACGGCCTGCCAAGCGCAATATTCCTCGATGAAATCCCGCGATATCCAAAGGTGCGTCTTGCGCGGCTCGTCCTGCCAGCCGACGCAGCCGCGTTGCGCCGCTTTTGCCAGCAGCCGCTGCAGATGGGTGCGCGACATCATGAAATCGGCAGCGAGCGCACGGGTTTCGACACGGCCGACGGGCAATCTGCCCGGCTCGCTGCTTGCCATATCCATCCGGGCGATGAAGTTGTCGACGACGAGGCCGCCGGCTTCCGTCCAAAGGAACAGCGCCACCTGCTCAGGCGGCTCGCGCCAGGCGGCATCCTCGAGGCAATGGCGGGCAATGCGCGGCTGAATGAGCCGCATCAGTGATGGATTTGCCTGTAAAAAGGCTGCCCTTGGACCGCCGTCGAGCAGATCGAGCGCGCCGAGATTGGAAATAAGCCAGGCAAACATCCCCTGATGGCTGACGTCAGCCGGCTCGAAATGACGTGGCCGCCGCCGCTCGTCGCCGGGCGTGTGGGTTATGAACCGGTAGGTATAGAGTTCTTCGATGAAAGCGAGCACGGTGTTGCGGCTCGCCACCTTATGCGCGGTGATGCGCCCGGTCAGCCGAACGGCGGTGAAACCCGAGGTCGGGTCGCGCGGATCATGTTCCAGGTGGAGGGCATAGGCAGTCTGGGTCAGAAGCCAGCGTTGATGGGAGGCAAGCAGTCGCGCCAGCCGCGGACCGGCATCGAACATGCCGCGCATCTGCCCAGCCAAAAAGCGAATGCTCATCAGAAAGGAAGAGCTCCCTACCAATTGCTCCGCTGTGAATGCCATTATGCTTTTCTCCACCCCCGCTCGCCGGCCAGCGTTCGGAGCAACGACACCGAGAGCTCCTCCGGCATCAGCGGCCATTCAGACATGCACAGCTTGGAATAAATGATAGTCTCTCATGTTCAACAACCATATTCGATGGGCCGGCGATATCCCAAGAATTCGCCATTGTTTTCACGTCTTGCGGGCAAACTTTCAAGCGGCTGCAATCCCCGCGTTAAAACCTTGATAAATATGCGCTTGTAGGCGTCAGGCTTGCGGCGTCGTGGCCTTGCGCGCCTCTCTCTGCTCGATGCCCAGCTGATGCTCGCGATAAATGATGAAGATGCCGGCGGCGACGACGATGACGGTGCCGATCAGCATGGTCACGCTCGGCACGTCGCCGAAGACGAAGTAGGCGACAATGCCGCCGAGCAGGATCGACGTATATTCGAACGGCGCGATGGTGGAAACGTCGGCATGGCGGTAACTTTCCGTCAGCAGGATCTGCGCGACGCCGCCGCAAAAGCCGGCGGCGATCAGATAGAGCGCCGTCGGCCATGCCAGGATGAGCCAGCCGAAGGGAAGAGAAGCCAGCGAGAAGACCGAGGCGGTGATCGAGAAATAGAGCACGATCGTCGCCGTCTTCTCTTCCTCGACGAGGCGACGCACCTGGATCATCGCCACGCCGCCGAGAACGGCCGAGAGCAGCACGCAGAGCGCGCCGACGGCCTGTTCTGCTTCCATGCCGCCGTCGCGAAACAGCGTGAGTTTCGGCCAGGAAACGATGGCGACGCCGACGATGCCGACCAGGACGGCGCTCCAGCGATAGATGCGCACGGTCTCGCCGAGAAAAACGGCAGCGAAGATGACGGCGACGAGCGGCAACGCATAGCCGAGCGCGATCGCCTCCGGTAGCGGCAGATGCAGCAGGCCGTAGAAACCGAAAGCCATCGACAAGATGCCGATCGTGCCGCGCTTCAGGTGACCGATTGGATTGGCCGTGTAGAAGGCGGCGCGCAGCTGCCTGTTATAGGCCAGATAGGCCATGATCGGGAAAAGCGCGAAGAACGACCTGCAGAAGGTGACCTGACCTGGCGGGATGTCTGAGCCCGCCAGCTTGATGAAGGTCTGCATGGCCAGGAAGACCACGACCGACGAGACTTTCAGCGCAATGCCTCTCATCGGGTTTCTGAGAACCGAGTGCATGATCCTGGCTCTTGATACTGACTTAACCGGAACGGGGAGACGCGTTCGACTCGGGAACGCAGCAGGTGACGTCACCCATCGTAGCGAAAGAAAAACCCGATTGGCGAAAAAACCGCAAGCAACATGAGAGAAACACGAAAACGCCGTCCGCGGCAGGCTCAACCGTGCTGCTTATGCTCCACCGCTCTGAAATTTCCCGTTTTGAGCCATTCACCCCGAAAATGTTCATCTCGCGAGGCTGGCCGTTAACCAATTGAAAACCATAGGCAAGCATCGTTTTTATCGCTGATCTCGAAATTTTCTTCACCACACAAACAATTGCCCGCTCCTTCCAGGACCCCATTTGATGAAGCCGCTTAGCGCCGAAACCATTGCCCAGTCGCAGAATGCGACACCGCGGTCCATGCGCGTCGTCACCGACGGCATCAGCACCGACCTCGAGCGCTTCAGCGCCGACAACACCCACATCGTCAAGCAGATCAAGCTGCTGGCGATCAATGCGCTGATCGAGGCAGCCAGAGCCGGCGAGACCGGAAAGGGCTTCGCCGTCGTTGCCAACGAGGTGCAGCGGCTGGCACAGATCGCAACCGACATTACCGGCAGGTTCGAAAGCAACGTGCTCGGCCGCATCGGCCTCAGCCGCGCCATGGCCGATTCGCTGGTCGAGGAGATGGAGGGCGTTCGCCTTACCGATCTGGCGCAGACGCTGGTGCAGCTCATCGTCCGCAACCTTTTCGAGCGCACGGCCGATGTGCGCTGGTGGGCGACGGACCCGGCACTTTGGCAGGCGCTGCAGGAACCGGGCCGGGAAACCGTCGCCTTTGCGGCGGAGCGTCTTGGCGCCATCAACCGCTTCTACACCGTCTATCTCGATCTCGTCATGACCGATCTCTCTGGCAAGGTGATCGCATCCGCCAATCCCAAGTTCCAGCGCAAGATCGTCGGCACGAGCCTTGCCGGCGATCCGTGGTTCCGCGCGGCGTCGGCCTGCTCGTCCGGCGACGCTTATATCGTCGACGACGTCAAAGCGAGCCCGCTCCACGACAACAGGCATGCGCTCGTTTATGCCACCGGCATCCGCAAAGAGGGCAAGCTCGACGGGCGGCTGATCGGCACGCTCGGCGTCTATTTCGACTGGCAGAACCAGGGCCAGGCGATCGTCGAGAAGGAGGCCAACCTGCCGCCACAGCTGGCGGAAAAAACGACGGTCATGCTGCTCGACGGCAAGAGCCGGGTGATCGCCACCACCAATCCCGCCTTGCTCTTTTCCCATTTCGCGCTCGCCAATCCGTCCGGTCAGGCGAAAGGCAGCTACTACGACAATAACGGCTCGATCGTCGCCTTCGCGCGCACACTTGGCTACGAGGATTACGACGGGCTCGGTTGGTACGGCGTCGTCGTGCAGCAGACCGAAAACGACGCGACGATCAAAGCCGCCCTCAACCTGAAGTAGCGCCTATGTCGCCGCAGCGGCGGTCATCCGTTTCCGATAAGATATTTTGCCCGCGAACTTGGTGTTCGCGGGCAATTTGCTTTAAGTTTAGTTCAGACTTTAATGTAATCATCCCCGGCAAAATTTATGGCAGAGTGCGCCCGCCTCTGTATTCCGCGGTTATCAAATAACGGTCTTCAGGAAACACCATGCGAACAGATACCGGCCAGGTCATTCATCTGGCAGATTACCGTCCCACCGACTTCGTGCTGGAACGTGTGGACCTGACCTTCGAACTCGACCCGACGGAGACAAAGGTCGAGGCGCGTCTGATCTTTCATCGTCGCCCGGGCACCGATCCGGCAGCGCCGATCGTTCTCGACGGCGACGAACTGACGCTGTCGGGGCTGCTGTTAGACCAAGTGGAACTGGACCCTTCGCGTTACGACGCAACAGCGGAAAGCCTGACGGTGCGCGACATGCCGGAAAGCGCGCCCTTCGAACTGACGATCACCACCGTCATCAACCCTGAGGCCAACACCAAGCTGATGGGCCTTTACCGGACCGGCGGCATCTACTGCACGCAGTGCGAGGCGGAGGGTTTCCGCCGCATCACCTATTTCCCCGACCGGCCCGACGTGCTTGCGCCGTTCACGGTCAACATCATTGCCGACAAGGACGCCAACCCGCTGCTTTTGTCGAACGGCAACTTCCTCGGCGGTGCCGGCTACGGCCCCGGCAAGCATTTCGCCGCCTGGTTCGATCCGCATCCGAAACCGAGCTATCTCTTTGCGCTCGTCGCCGGCGATCTCGGCGTCGTCGAAGACACGTTCACGACCATGTCCGGCCGTGAGGTGGTGCTGAAAATCTATGTCGAGCACGGCAAGGAGCCGCGCGCCGCCTATGCCATGGACGCGCTGAAACGCTCGATGAAGTGGGACGAAGAGAGGTTTGGCCGCGAATACGATCTCGACATCTTCATGATCGTCGCCGTCTCCGACTTCAACATGGGTGCGATGGAGAACAAGGGCCTCAACGTCTTCAACGACAAATACGTCCTTGCCGATCCCGAAACCGCGACCGATGCCGACTATGCCAATATCGAAACGATCATCGCGCATGAATATTTCCACAACTGGACCGGCAACCGCATCACCTGCCGCGACTGGTTCCAGCTGTGCCTCAAGGAAGGCCTGACGGTCTATCGCGACCACGAATTCTCTTCCGACCAGCGCTCGCGCGCCGTCAAGCGCATCGCCGAAGTGCGCCACCTGAAATCGGAGCAGTTCCCGGAGGACGGCGGCCCGCTCGCCCATCCGGTGCGGCCGACGACATATCGCGAGATCAATAATTTCTACACGACGACCGTCTATGAAAAGGGCAGCGAAGTCACACGCATGATCGCGACGCTGCTCGGCAAGGACGGCTTCAAGAAAGGCATGGACCTCTATTTCGACCGCCATGACGGTGAGGCCGTGACGATCGAGGATTTCGTCAAATGCTTCGAGGATGCAAGCGGGCGCGACCTCACGCAATTTTCGCTCTGGTACCATCAGGCCGGCACGCCGCTCGTCACCGCATCGGGCAGCTATGATGCGGCGGCCGGCAGCTTCACCCTGTCGCTCGAACAGATGATCCCGGCAACGCCCGACCAGCCGGGCAAGGAGCCGATGCATATTCCGCTCAGCCTCGCGCTGTTTGGCGAAAACGGCGGCAAGATCGAGCCAACCTCGGTCGACGGCGCGGAATATGCCGACGAGGTATTGCATCTCACAGGGCGCACGCAGACGGCCGTGTTCCATGGCGTTGGCTCGCGACCGGTCGTTTCGATCAACCGCAGCTTCTCGGCGCCGATCAACCTGCATTTCGATCAGAGCCCGGCCGATCTTGCCCATCTCGCCCGCCATGAGACCGACCACTTCGCCCGCTGGCAGGCATTGACCGATCTGGCGCTGCCGAACCTGTTGAAAGCGGCACGCGACGCCCGCCAGGGCAAGCCTGTGGTCTGCGAGGCGACCTTCGTCGAGACGCTGATTGCCGCCGCCGCCGACGAGAGCCTCGAGCCTGCCTTCCGCGCCCAGGCGCTGGCTCTGCCGAGCGAATCCGATATCGCCCGTGAACTCGGCGGCAACAACGATCCCGATGCCATCCATGCCGGCCGGCAGGCGGTCCTGAAACAGATCGCCGATGCCGGAAAGGATGTCTTTGCCGGCCTCTACGCAGCGATGACGACATCAGGCGATTTCAACCCGGATGCGAAAAGCGCCGGCCTGCGGGCGCTGCGCAATAGCGCCCTCACCTACCTTTCGCATGCCGAAGAGACGCCGGCCCGCGCCAAGGCCGCCTTCGATGCGGCCAACAACATGACCGATCTCAGCCATGCGCTGACGATCCTCGCCCATCGTTTTCCCGACAGCGCGGAGACGAGCGAGGCGCTCGCCACCTTCCGTGACCGCTTCGCGGAAAATGCGCTCGTCATCGACAAATGGTTCGCGATCCAGGCCGGCATTCCGGGCGCAAAAACCCTGGGACGGGTCCGCGCTCTGATGGACGATCCGCTCTTCAAGCGCACCAATCCGAACCGGATGCGGTCGCTGGTCGGCACCTTCGCTTTTGCCAACCCGACCGGATTCGGCCGCGCCGATGGCGAAGGCTATCGCTTCCTCGCGGATCAGATTCTCGATATCGACGGGCGCAACCCGCAGCTTGCCGCCCGCATCCTCACCTCGATGCGCTCCTGGCGGTCGCTCGAACCCGTGCGTGCCGATCACGCCCGCTCGGCGCTGATCGAGATCGAGCGGGCCGCAGATCTTTCGACCGACGTGCGCGATATCGTCGAGCGCACGCTTAAAGGGTAATTTGATTCGACCGTCCATCAGGAAAATTTCGGCGGCCGGTCGCCCAGCACCTCGAATCACCTCGAAAAGCCGGGGATTATAAATAGTTAACGGATTTTTACCTTTGCCTCTGGACAAGGCGAATCACCCATGATTCTCTAGGTCAGGTTCGAGCGAGCGGCGCGCGAATCACATGAGGGACAAGGCGAAGAGATGATGGACGTGCGGCGGGCAACCGTGGCCGGAGGACGGCTGCGTGTCGATTTTGACGGGCTGAAAGCCTGGCGCGACAGCCTTTCGGGCCATGCGACATCGGAACCACTTCTCCGTTATCTGCCGAAGGCCGAGCTGGTCTTGAAGCGAGCCATCCCGGCGCTGATCGTTGCCTTCCTCTCCGTCGTCGCCGCCTCGCATTTCTTCGGCATGATGAGCGAATATGGGCGTCTGGAGGCCTCGGCGCGCCATGCCACCGCACTTTCGGCGGCGACCGCCTCTGCTGTGTTTGCCGATGCGGCAGACATCTTCGACAGCGGCGATATCACCGGGGCGCAGGCCCGCCTCGCCAAATACCTGCCGCAGGACCGGCTGGACAGCGGTGCTTTCGTGCTGCTCGTGCAGGCAAGCGGCAAGGTTTTTGCCGCGACCACCGCCGGGCTTTCACATGTTGGCAGCAATGTCGGCGATTTCTTCCCCGAGGTCTCGGCGATCCGGCGCTTCGGCGATCGCGCCGGCGTCATCGAAACGACGATCGGCGGCGTGCCGCACTATGCCGAGATCACGCTGATGGGCAACGCCGGCGGTTATATCGTCGCCGCCACCTCGCTCGACGAGATCGGCCGGCTCTGGCGCGAGGAACTGGCGCTCAACGTGACGCTGTTTGCCGGGATCTCCTCCATCCTGCTCGTCATCCTCTATGCCTACTACACGCAGGTGAAGCGCGCCCGCGACGCCGACGATATCTTCGTGGAATCGAACCTGCGCGTCGAGACGGCGCTGTCGCGCGGCCGCTGCGGCCTCTGGGACTTCGATTTCGAGAACCGCGAATTCTTCTGGTCGCGCTCGATGTACGACATGCTCGGCCTGCCGGGTTCCGACAAGACGATGGGTTTCGGCGAAGCCGCCCGGCTGATGCATCCCGATGACGGCGGGCTCTACGAGATCGCGCGCGCCATCGGCAAGGGCGCCTCCGGCCAGGTCGATCAGATCTTCCGCATGCGCCATGCCGGCGGCCACTATGTCTGGATGCGGGCGCGTGCCCAGGTGATCCGCAGCAATTCCGGCCGTATGCACCTGATCGGCATCGCCATGGACGTGACCGAACAGCATCGGCTCGCCCAGCGCTACGCAGAAGCCGACCAGCGCTTGGCCGACGCCATCGAATGCACCTCGGAAGCCTTCGTGCTCTGGGACAAGAACGATCGGCTGGTCATGTGCAACACGCATTTCCAGCAGGCCTATGGCCTGCCGGACAGCGTGCTCGTGCCCGGCACCGAGCGCTCGACCGTCAATGCCGCCGCCGCCCGGCCTGTCATCGAACGGCGGATTTCCGATGCCGACGGCTCCGGTTATTCGCGTACGACGGAGGTGCAGCTTGCCGACGAGCGCTGGCTGCAGATCAACGAGCGGCGCACCCGCGACGGCGGCAGGGTCTCGGTCGGAACCGACATCACGCTGATGAAACGCCATCAGGAGCGGCTGCGTGAATCCGAGCGCCGGCTGATGGCGACCATCGGCGATCTGTCCGCCTCGCGCCAGACGCTGGAGATCCAGAAGTCCGAGCTTTCGACGGCCAACGCCAACTACCAGGCGGAGAAGGAACGCGCCGAGGCCGCCAACAAGGCGAAGTCGGAATTCCTCGCCAACATGTCGCATGAGCTGCGCACGCCGCTCAACGCCATCCTCGGCTTCTCGGAAATCCTGCAGAACCAGATGTTCGGGCCGCTCGGCTCGCTGAAATATGACGAATATGCCCGCGATATCCATGACAGCGGCAAACATCTGCTCAACGTCATCAACGACATTCTCGACATGTCGAAGATCGAAGCCGGCCATGTCAGGCTGCATTGCGAGCGCATCGATCTTGTGCCGCTGATCGAGGAAAGCCTGCGCTTCACCGCCATGCCCGCGGCTGAAAAGAACATCGTCATCGAACAGCGCATCTGCTCCGGCCTGACATTGATGGCCGACCGCCGGGCGATGAAGCAGGTGCTGCTCAACCTGCTCTCGAATGCGGTGAAGTTCACCGACAATGGCGGCCGCATCGCGGTGCGCACCCGCCGCGTCGATGGTGCCGTCGTCGTCACCATCGCCGACACCGGCATCGGCATTCCACGCTCGGCACTGTCGAAGATCGGTCAGCCCTTCGAGCAGGTGCAGAGCCAATATGCCAAGAGCAAGGGCGGCTCCGGCCTTGGGCTTGCTATCTCCCGCTCGCTGACCTTGCTGCATGGCGGCCGCATGAAGATCCGCTCGCGCGAAGCGGTCGGCACCGTGATCTCGCTGCGCATTCCCGACGATATTTAGGTGTCGGACAAAGGGCCGGAATGATGCGCTCATCCCGGCCCCTAACTGGTCTTCACAGCTAGCTGGCAGCCACAGCCTTTCATTGCGGGTCGACACTGAGTGATGCCGTCAGACGGCAATCTTGCCATCGTCCACTTTGGTGATGGCAACGACAGCAGGTTGCACTGGCATGTCAGGCTTGAAGTCCGGCCAGCGGCTGACGCGGACCGTTTCTCAGAAAAGCAGCGCAAAAACGGCGATCACGCCGTCCTCACTTTTCATTGCTACTTCTTGATCTCGTGAATTTGTCTTTTTTAAACATAGGCTTATCGTACTTCAAGTGATTGTCAACAAATGTCGAACAGTTCGTCGCTGTTTCGGGAGGGCTGAGCACCCGCTAGGGAAACGCTGCACGCAATGTGCTGTCAAAACAATTCAAGGATCAGCGATGTTTTCCATTAAGTCCGCCCTCGTTGCCGGTGTCCTGGCACTTACGTCCTCCACTGCATATGCGCAGACGATCGATGTTCCTACCGGCACCTACCGGGCGGATGTGACCCATACCAACGTTCTGTGGAGCGTCGTCCATTTCGGCCTTTCCAACTATATCGGCCGCTTCGACAAGATTTCCGCGACGCTCGAGCTCGACCCTGCAGACGTTACGAAGTCGAAACTAACGGCAACCATCGATCCGGCTTCGGTCAGCACAAACTATCCGGCAAGCGACAAGAGCTTTGATGCAGAGATTGCCAGTGAGATGTTCTTTGATGCGGCCAAGTTCAGCGAGATCACTTTCGTTTCCACGGCCATCGACGTCAAGGACGGCAAGACCGGAACCGTCACCGGTGACCTGACGTTCCACGGCGTCACCAAGCCCGTCACGCTCGACGTTACCCTGAACGCAGCGCTCAACCCGCACCCGATGTCCAAGAAGCCGACCGTCGGCTTTTCAGCAACTGGCGTGATCAAGCGCTCCGATTTCGGCGTCGCCGCTTTGGTCGGTCCTGTCAGCGACGACGTCAAACTGACGATCGAAACCGAGTTCGTCGCCCAGTAGGAGTCGTTGCCGGTGCAGCCCGACATCGTCGGGTTGCGCCGGCTCTTTTGCGTTCCCATTGAGACGACTGGAAGTCACCCATGTCAGCTACACATTCGGTCCGGGCCTACAGTATGGGTGCAATGATCCTGCACTGGCTCATCGCTGCGCTCATCCTGACCCAGCTTGCCATGGGTTTTCTGATGAGCCGCGTGGAGAGCGTTCCAGATACGCTGCGTTTTGCGATGTTCCAGTGGCACAAGACGTTCGGCATCGCGGTCCTAACCTTGACGATCGCCCGCATCGCCTGGCGCCTGTTCCACACGCCGCCCGCGCATGCGCCGATGAGGCGGGCGGAACAGGTCGCGGCCGGCATCGTCCATGCACTGTTCTATGCGCTGATGCTGGTCGTGCCTTTGACCGGCTGGCTGCTGGTGTCGGCGTCCTCTACAGGCATTCCCACCCTTCTGTTTCTCTCCGATACCCTGGTCTGGCCACATCTGCCCATTCCGGTCTGGATGCGCGCAACGGTTGAGGCAGCGTCCGAGAATGCGCATGTCATTCTGGCCTATGGTTTCGGGTTGCTTCTGGTTCTGCATGTGGCCGGGGCGCTCAAGCATTCGGTGATCGACCGGATGCCGTCCTTTTCGCGAATGATACCTGTCGGCTGGCTGCGCCGGATGCCCTCCTCCGCAATCGGCGTGCTGGTCTCCGTCGTTCTGGCACTGTGCTTTATCAGCGGCGGATTGTTGATCTGCAGAACGGGCGGCGCTGCATCCGTCAATGCCGCGGACCTTGGATCGACTGAAGCATCGCCATCCGGCTGGGTGATCGATAAAACGAAGTCTGCACTGACCTACACGATCAATTTTTCCGGAACGCCGACTGCCGGCACGATCGGAAAATGGGACGCATTCATCGAATTCGATCCGGACAATCTTGGCGCCGCCAAGGCGCGGATTGCCATAGATGCCGCCTCCATCGATTTCGATAATTCATTCGTCAGGCCGAATATCGGCGGCGACGACGGCCTGCAGACGGCCACCCATCCGCTGGTGGAGGTTGTGCTCGACCATTTCGAAACGGCGGGCGAGGCCTATTTCGGCAAGGGCAATGCCCTTGTCCGTGGTGTGACGGTGCCCGTGTCGGTCCCGTTTACGATGCAGCGCGACGGGGCGGGACGGGCCATCGTTGCCGGCACGGCGGAACTGGATCGTCTGGCCCTTGGACTTGGCGTGCAGAATGACGGAAAGGGTGAATGGCTCGACAAGGTCATCCGCGTAACCTTCAAGCTCGAAGCGACGCCGTCCGGGCCGACGAGCTAAGCCGGAAAGTCGTTGGCGCCCCCGGATTCCTTGAAGAAAGAACAACCTGTAATCTCGATCTAGGGTAGATGAAGCTGTCATCCTCGCCAATGATATCGAGTACGGGTTGTCTGCAGCCGTCTTTGGTCGTGATGTTGCACGAGCGTGCAGGTTGCGGGCCGCATCGATACAGGTATCTGCCACATGAACGATCCCACCGTACATGACGAGGCACAAATGCCCCTTGGTGGTGTAAAGCCGGCCGGAATTGGGCACGTTGGCGGAAAGCGGGTATCGCCGAATTCACGGATTTGCGCTGGATCACCAGTGCATCCCGAAGAACAGCCGCGGCAAGGTCTGGAAGTTTACACAGAGACTTTGCCGCTCCATTTTATTTAGCAAGCGGTCTCAGAGTAATCGGCGATCCAGGGTCACGACCAGAGCCGACCTTCGTCAGCCGTCCGATGCGGCGGTGAAAACCGCCAATTGAGCCGCGAAAGCACGCTTGTATGCCGGCCGAGCTTCGGCCCGGGCGACATAGGCGGAGAGGTTCGAATATTCCTCCAGTATGCCTGATCCTTTCAACCTGAGAAGCACCGTCACCATCAGCAAGTCGCCGGCGCTGAACGCACCATCGAGCCAGTCGGCATCGCCAAGACGACGGGAGAGGTCAGTCAGCCGTTTCCGGATGCTGTCCTCAAGGCCGGAAAGGCGCTGATCGTACCAAGGCTTATCGCGCTCGAGGATCGTGACGAGAGCGCGGTCGAAGATCGGCGGTTCCACGGTGTTGAGCGCGGCAAACATCCATGTGAGCGCGCGTGCCCTGGCATTCGCATCGTCCGGCAATAGGCCCGCATGGCGCTCGCCGATATGAAAGACGATCGCTCCGGACTCGAACAGTGCGAGATCGCCTTCTTCATAGGTCGGGATCTGCCCGAAAGGCTGCAGTGCGAGATGGGCGGGTTCTCTCATCGTCTTGAACGAAACAAGACGAACGTCGTAAGGCTGGCCCACTTCTTCGAGCGCCCAGCGAACGCGCATGTCACGCGCCAGACCCCTGCCGCGATCGGGCGACCGTTCAAAGGCGGTGATAGTAATCGTCATTGGTGTTCTCCATCGCTAATCCGCCTTGAAGACGACTGGCTGAACGCGATTCCGACAGGCTATATCGAGATATCCCGCGGTCGTTCGATCTGATTTGAGATCATGCCTTCACGGCATCCAGGAATATTTTCCGGACCGCTTTCGACAGCCGCTTCACCTCCGCTTCCAGTGCCTTGATGTCAGGGCAGTCGCCGGCGCGGCAGACGAGCTCGACGAGGCCCGCCGGCGCATCCTTCGGATCGAACAGACCGTCGACGGAGAGGCGGATCAGCTGCGAAAGTCCGGTATAAAGCGCGAAAGCCTCGAGGCATATGTCGAGATCGAGTGGCGCCATCAGCGTTTCGCCAAGCACCTTCAGGGCCTCGCCGGTGCTCATCCCATTGACGGCAATGCCGACGCCCCTGGTCGGTGCGATCAGCGCCAGATACTGGGCGATGAATTCGAGATCGATGACGCCGCCGGGAATGAGCTTCAGGTCCCACGGGCCGGAGGGCGGCTTTTCCTTGTCGATCAGTTCGCGCATCTCGGCTACATCATGCGCCACCTTGGCAATATCGCGATCGGCCGACAGCACCTCGCGCACGATAAGTTCCGCCTCGGCGATCAGGCTCTCATTGCCGCAAATCAGCCGGGCGCGGCTGAGTGCCATATGTTCCCAGGTCCATGCCTCTTCGCGCTGATACTTGCCGAAGGCATTGATGCGGGTGGCGACCGGTCCCTTGTTGCCGGATGGGCGCAGCCGCATGTCGACCTCATAAAGCACACCTTCGGCGGTCGGCGCCGACAAAGCGGCCATCAGCCTCTGGGTGATGCGGGTGAAGTAACGCGTCGCATCGAGCGGCTTCGGCCCGTCGGATTCAGAAGCCGCATCGTCATAATCATAGAGCAGGATCAGATCGATATCGGAACCGGCCGTCAGCTCGAAACTGCCGAGCTTGCCCATGCCTGCGACCGCAATGCGCCCGCCGGGATAGTCGCCGTGTGCTGCCCGCATCTCGCCGACCACGGCATCGAGTGCCGCCGCAATGATGAGGTCGGCGAGATGGGTGAAGGCGCGTGCGGCCATCACGCCGTTGATCGCGCCTGTGAGCAGGCGGATGCCGATCAGGAAGCGCTGCTCGGCGGCGAAGATGCGCAGCCGGTCGAGCACCTCTTCATAGTGGCGGGCCTGGGCAAGCGAGCCCTTCAGCCGTTCACCGAGATAATCGCGCGTCGGCAGTTCGGCCATCAGGCCGGGATCGAGCATGCCGTCGAAGACGTGCGGCTTGGCGGCGATCACCTCGGCAAGCCGGGGTGCCGAGGACATGATGTTGACGATCAGAGACAGCAGCGCCGGGTTGCTGCCGAGCAGCGAGAACAGCTGGATGCCGGAGGGAAGGCCGGAGATGAAACTGTCGAAGCGCAGCAGCGCCTCGTCGGCACGTTTGCTTTCGCCGAAGACCCGCAGGAGCTCCGGCGCCAGCTCCGTCAGCCTTTCACGCGCCTCGACCGATTGCGTCGCCCGGTAGCGGCCATAGTGCCAGGTGCGGATGATACGGGAAATATCGGACGGCCTGGTAAAACCGAGTTTCTTCAGCGTCTCCAGCGTGTCCGGGTCGTCGCCCTGGCCGGTGAAGACGAGATTTCCGGCGTCGGTGGAAAGCCTGCTCTCCTGCTCGAAGAGGTGGGCATAACGCCGCTCGACCGTCTTCAGCACGCCGACCAGCCGTTCGGAGAAGCTCGGCGTGTCGGAAAAGCCCATCATGAAGGCGATGCGCTTCAGGTCGGCATCCGTCTCCGGCAGCAGGTGGGTCTGCTCGTCGCGCACCATCTGGATGCGATGCTCGACATCGCGCAGGAACCAGTAGGCCTCCGTCAGTTCGTCACGGGTCTCCGCGTCGATCCATTTCGCCTTGGTGAGTTCACCGAGCGTCTCCTCTGTCGCCCGGCCGCGCAATGCCGGCATGCGGCCGCCGGCGATCAGCTGCTGCGTCTGGACGAAGAATTCGATCTCGCGAATGCCGCCGCGGCCGAGCTTGACGTTATGACCCTTGACCGCAATGGCGCCGTGGCCCTTATGCGCGTGGATCTGCCGCTTGATCGAATGGATATCGGCAATCGCCGCGTAATCGAGATATTTGCGGAAGACGAAAGGGGCGAGCCCGCGCAGGAAATCACGGCCTGCGGTCAAGTCGCCGGCAACGGCGCGCGCCTTGATGAAGGCTGCCCGTTCCCAATTCTGGCCCCTGCCCTCGTAATAGATCATCGCCGCATCGACCGGGATCGCCAGCGGCGTCGAGCCGGGATCGGGGCGCAATCTGAGATCGGTGCGGAAGACGTAGCCATCGGCTGTCCGCTCCTGCAGGATGCGCACCAGCCGCCGCATCATCCTCGGGAAGACCTCGATCGCGTCATCCGGGTCAGGCACGATGCCGGCCTGTTCGTCGAAGACGACGACGAGGTCGATATCGGAGGAATAGTTGAGTTCGGATGCGCCGAGTTTGCCCATGCCGAGCACGATCAGCCCGGAGCCGTCGCTCGGTGCCGCCAGATCCCGCAGCCTGAGCTTTCCACCCTCATGCGCCGAAAGCAGCAGATGATCGATGGCGCCGGCAACCGACGCTTCGGCAAGCTGGCTCAGCCAGTCCGTCGTCGCTCGGCCGTCGAAGATGCGCGCAAGATCGGCGAGTGCGACGAGGAAGGCCACCTTGCGCTTGATGATACGCAGCCTGCTCATCACTACGGATTCGGCAGGTGCAGCCCCCTCCTCATCCGGCCGCCAGCAGCGCCGCGCCTCGGCGACCAGCGCCTCGATCTGCGGCTCCAGCGGCTGGGTGATGGCACCGGCGAGGATGGCGGGATCGAGATTGACGATTTCACGCAGATAGGGCGACAGCGTCAGCACGGCTGCAATGAAATCGCGAAGCGGGCCTTCCGTCTTCAGCATCGCAGCCACCGACGGCTCGTGTCCGCCGGCCTCCTGAAGGTCGGCCAGCGCCAGCTTCAACTCCGCCTGGTTCAGCGGACGTAGCAGCCCTTCGGCCACATCCTTCAGGCCATGCGTCGATTTCGTCAGCATGCGCTCTCCCTGCTTTAGCGCCTAAAGGAACGGTCCCGCAGAATCGCGGAAAACGCCTCCTTCGACCGGCATTAAACTAGGGTCCTGGCGGCAAACCGCCAATATACGATTCAACCGATCGTATTTCGGTGGAAAAAGCTTAGGCAGCCTTGGCGGGGAAGATCATGCTGACGGTCAATCCGCGCTTTTCAGGTTTGTCGGGATCGGTATCGGAGAGTTCCAACCGGCCGTTGTGCAGCTCCATCACCGCTTCCACCAGCGAAAGCCCGAGCCCTGTTCCCGGCTTCGATCGGCTTTCATCGAGGCGGACGAAGCGCTTCACCACGTCGTCGCGCCTGTCGGCTGGAACGCCCGGTCCATGGTCGGCCACCGAAAGGCAGATGCCATCCGGGCGGCGGGCAAGCTTCAGCGTTACCTTGCCCGCCCCTTCCGTATCGGAGGAATATTTGATGGCATTGTCGAGCAGATTGAAGATTGCCTGGCCGATCAGCTCGCGATTGCCCTGCACCTCGACATCCGGCTCGATGCTGGAGCTGAGGCCGAGCCCGGCCTCCTCCGCCGCCGGCTCGTAAAGCTCGGCGCTGTCGGCGACGATGGCCGAAAGCTCGACCGGCGACATCTCGGCGGCGACCGACCCGGCCTCGACGCGGGAGATCATCAACAGCGCGTTGAAGGTGCGGATCAACTGGTCCGATTCGGAAATGATGCCTTCCAGCGCGGTGCGCCGCGCCTCGCCATCGGCGACACCGAGCGCATCGGCCGCCTTGTTGCGCAGCCGCGTCAACGGCGTCTTGAGATCGTGGGCGATGTTGTCGGAGACCTGCCGCAGTCCCTCGTTCAGCTTCTCGATGCGCTCCAGCATGGTATTCAGCGACATCGACAAGCGGTCGAATTCATCGCCGGATCCGCCCACCGGCAGGCGCTGCGACAGGTCGCCGGCCATGATCTTCTTGCTGGCATCCGACATGCGGTCGATGCGTTTCAGCGCGTTGCGGCCGATGCCGAACCAGATGATGATGGCGCCGAGCCCCATGACCGCCAAGGCCACCATCAGCGCCTGGCGCACCAGCAGACGGAAACGCTCGGGGTCGCCGAGGTCGCGGCCGATCAGGATTCTGAGGCCATTGTCGAGCACGAAAATATTGGCGATTGCCTTGTGGCGGCGCTCGACACCCCCGCCGTCAGTATAGCGTTGGTAGCCGAAGGGCGCGGAGGTCCAGCCGATCTCCTCGAAGACACCCGGCTGCACCGAGGCGACGTTGCCGGCGAGAATATCGCCGGAGGGACCGGCGATGATGTAGAGGTTGGCTCCAGGCTGGCGTGCACGCCGCTCCATCGTGCGCAGGAGAAGGTTCATGCCGCCGGTGTCATAGGCGCGCTGCACCTGCTCCACCTCCTGCCTGACGGCGTCGCGGATCTGGCCCGTCAGCAGCCGCTCCGACATCGCCGTCACATAGAAGACGAGCGTCGCGGCGCAGATGGCGAAAAGGAGAATGTAGAGTGCCGAAAGGCGGACTGCTGTGGACTTGAAGAGAACCCTGAAACGGCTCATCCCTCATCCTTGATCATGTACCCCGCGCCGCGAATGGTCTTCAGGAGCGGCTGGTTGTAGTCCTTTTCAATCTTCGAGCGCAGGCGCGAGACATGAACGTCGATGACGTTGGTCTGCGGGTCGAAGTGATAGTCCCAGACATTTTCGAGCAGCATGGTGCGGGTCACCACCTGGCCCGCATTCTTCATCAGATATTCCAGCAGGCGGAATTCGCGCGGCTGCAGCGGGATCTCCTTGCCGCCGCGGCGCACCTCATGGGAGAGCCGGTCGAGTTCGAGATCGCCGACGCGATAGACGACGTCTTGATCCGGCGTGCCCTTGCGGCGGCCGAGCACCTCGACGCGCGCCAGCAACTCGCTGAAGGCATAGGGCTTCGGCAGGTAGTCGTCGCCGCCGGCGCGAAGACCGGTCACGCGGTCATCGACCTGGCCGAGCGCCGAGAGGATGAGGACCGGCGTATGAATGGCCTTGCGGCGCAACTCGCTGATGACGGAAAGCCCGTCCCGGCGCGGCAGCATGCGGTCGATGACGATGACGTCGTAGGTATTTTCCGACCCCATGAACAGGCCGCTCTCGCCGTCGCTGGCGTGATCGGCAACGATACCCGCCTCGCGGAAGGCTTTCGTGAGGTAGGCGGCAGCCTCGAGATCATCTTCGATGATGAGAATCTTCATGCGGCCGACATTACCCGCCGGCTGCGTTTCGGCAAGGCTCAAAGCATCTTCCTGCGGGGCGGCGCTCATCGTGATCATCCTTCAAAAGGCAGAAGAATCGAGCCGCGCGGAGTTTCGTCCGCACGGCTCCAAGTTGTCTTAGGGATCAGCCCTGGCCGTTGATCGGAAGCGCTACGAAACGGCTTCCTTCACTGGACTGTATCTGGAAGAGCGCGCGGGTGCGCCCGTCCTTCTTTGCCTGGTTCAGCACCTTGACGATATCGTCGGCGCTGGAGACCTCCTGGTTGTTGACCGAGGTGATCTTTTCGCCTTCCTTGATGCCCTTGTCAGCGGCGTCGGAGTTCGGATCGATGTCTGTTATCGCCAGGCCCTTGCCGTCGTCAGACGGGCCGACCGTCAGGCCGAGATCGGCAAGCGCCTTTTCGGAAGCCGGTGCCTCAGGCTGCTGCGGCTGATTGCTGTCATCGGCGGACGCATCCTTCTGGTCGATCGGCAACGTGCCGAGTTCGACGGTGAGAGGCTGGGCCTTGCCGGCGCGCCAGACCGAAAGCTCGACCTTGCTGCCCGGCTGCATCGCGCCGATGCGGCGGCTGAGATCACGCGCATCCTTGATCGTCTCACCGTTCAGCGCGGTGACGACGTCGCCGGCCTTCATGCCGGCCTTGTCACCCGGCGATCCGGCCTGCGGGGCGACGACAAGGGCGCCGCTCGGCTCGGAGAGACCGATGGATTCGGCGATATCCTTGGTCACCGGCTGGATCTGGACACCCAGCCAGCCGCGCGAGACCTGGCCGTCCTTCATCAGATCGGCGACGACGTCCCTGGCGGTCGAGGCGGGAATGGCGAAGGCGATGCCGACGCTGCCGCCCGACGGCGAGAAGATTGCGGTGTTGATGCCGACGACTTCGCCGCTGAGATTGAAGGTCGGGCCGCCGGAGTTGCCGCGGTTTACCGCGGCATCGACCTGCAGGTAATCGTCATAAGGACCGGAGCCGATATCGCGGCCGCGGGCCGAGACAATGCCGGCCGTGACCGTGCCGCCGAGGCCGAAGGGGTTGCCGACGGCAACGACCCAGTCGCCGACGCGGACGTTGTTGTCGTCTGCCCAGTTGACGTAGGTGAACTTCTTGCCCTTGCCGTCGACCTTCAGCACGGCGAGGTCGGTGCGCGGATCCTTGCCGATCAGCTTGGCATCGAGCTCGGTGCCGTCATTCGTGACAGCGACGAAGGCCTGGCCATCAGAAACGACGTGGTTGTTGGTGACGATATAGCCGTCCTCGGAGATGAAGAAGCCGGAGCCCTGGGCGACGGGGCGGAGGCGACCCTTGCCGCCCGGACCACCATTCGGGCCGTTCTGGCCGAAGCGCCTGGAATGGCCCTGCTGATCATTCGGATCCTGGCCGAACTGCTTGAAGAACCGCTTCAGCGGATGATCATCGGGAAGGTCGTCGAAGCCGCGGCCGTTGAAATCGAAGGAGAAGCCGTCATTGTTGTTGTCGGAGACGGGATTGACGCGGTTTTCGACCCGGACGGAAACGACGGCCGGCGAAACGGCGTCGACGACATTGGCGAAGCTCGGAACGGCAGGCGCCTGAACCTTGACAGCTTCGGCATAAGACCGGGTGATTTCGAGCGGAACGCCGGTTGCGAGCACAGCGGCTGCGATACCGGCGACGGTAGAAGCCTTGAGCACAGTAGCGAGGGACGGACGTCCGTTGAAATTCTTGAGCATTGGAGCACCTTCTCTTGTTCTTAGATCTTCAGACCGGCGACGCCGGATCAGTCGATGACGAAAGATATAGGACGCCGCACCTTACTGCGAACTGTCCGGCCAATGAAAAGTTCGTAATGTTTGCAAGATTTGCTTTCGGCCAAACGTGCCGCCGGCCTCTCTGGCGGCCAGAAATGCCCGGCTGCCGGCTCAGCCTGGTCGATTATTTCTTCAGAAGCTCGCTCAGCTTCGCCTGCTCGTCTGCCGTCAGCTTGCTGCCGGTCGGCTTGCCGGCCCTCTTGCGCGCAAAGACCAACAATGACAGCCCGCCGGCAAGGACCAGCAGCACCGGCGCACCCCAGAGCAGCACCGTCTTCATGCTGACACGCGGCTTCAACAGCACGAACTCGCCGTAGCGCGAGACGATATAGTTCAGCACTGCCTCGTCGCTATCGCCATCGGAGATGCGCTCGCGCACCAGCAGGCGCAAGTCCTTGGCCAGATCGGCGTTGGAATCGTCGATCGACTGGTTCTGGCAGACCATGCAGCGCAGTTCCGCCGAAAGGGCGCGGGCGCGCGCTTCGAGCGCCGGATCGGCCAGCACCTCGTCCGGATTGACGGCAAAGGCGGGGGCTGCCATCAGCACCACAACGACAGCCAGGAGCAGACGCCGCATCATTCCGCCGGCTCCATTGCGGGAGCTGCCGGCTTCGCCTTGCGGCGCGGCGCGCCGACACGCAGGCGCCGGTCGCTGAGCGAGACGAGGCCTCCGAAGGCCATGAACACCGCTCCGCCCCAGATGCAGAGAATGAACGGCTTCCACCAGATGCGCACGACGATACCACCGTCCTTGGTGGCGTCACCCAGGGAAACATAGAGCTGGCTGAGCCCGAAGGTCAGGATGCCGGCCTCCGTCGTCGGCATCTGGCGGGCAGTGTAGAGGCGCTTGGCCGACCAGGTATCGGCAACTGCGACACCGGCGCGCCGGATGGTGAAGTGGCCGCGGTCCTCGGTATAGTTCGGCCCGGTCCCCGGCTGCATGCCGTCGAAATGCAGGCTGTAACCGCCGGCCTCGGTCACCTGCCCCGGCTTCATCTCGATGACGTGCTCCGTCTCAAACGTCGTAACCGCGACGATGCCGAGCACGGTGACGCCGAGCCCGGCATGGGCAAGTGCGGTGCCGAAGGCCGAGCGCGGCAGGCCGGAAAGCCGGCGCCAGGCAAGGCTTCCCGCGACCTTACCGATGCCGGCGCGGTACCAGAGATCGGCGATCGCACCGAAGATGAGGAACAGCCCGGCAGCGAGGCCGAGCACCGAAAGCACCGGCCCGCCATGTTCGATATAGAAGAAGGCCAGCGCGGCAAGGAAGGCCAGACCTGCGACGACATAGAGCCGCTGCAGGGCACCGAGCAGATCGCCGCGCTTCCAGGCAAGCATCGGCCCGAAGGGCACGATGACGATCAGCGGCGCCATCAGCAGGCCGAAGGTCAGGTTGAAGAAGGGCGCTCCAACGGAAATCTTGTCGCCGGTCAGCGTTTCCAACAGCAGCGGATAGAGCGTGCCCGTCAGCACCGTGCCGCAGGCGACCGTCAGGATCAGATTGTTGACGACAAGCGCGCCTTCGCGCGAGATCGGCGCAAACAGCCCGCCTGCCGACAGCTTCGGCGCGCGGAAGGCAAAGAGCGACAGCGCCCCACCGATGAAGATCAGCAGGATGCAGAGAATGAAGACGCCGCGGGAGGGGTCGCTGGCAAAGGCATGCACAGAGGTCAGCACGCCGGAGCGCACCAGGAAGGTGCCCATCAGTGACAGCGAGAAGGTGAGGATCGCGAGCAGTACCGTCCAGATCTTCAGCGCCTCGCGCTTTTCCATGACGAGCGCCGAATGCAGCAGTGCGGTGCCGGCGAGCCACGGCATGAAGGAGGCGTTTTCCACCGGGTCCCAGAACCACCAGCCGCCCCAGCCGAGCTCGTAATAGGCCCAGTAGGAGCCCATGGCGATGCCAAGCGTCAGAAAGGTCCAGGCCGCCAGCGTCCAGGGCCGCACCCAGCGTGCCCAGGCGGCGTCGATGCGCCCTTCCAGGAGGGCCGCGACGGCAAAGGAGAAGCAGACGGAGAAGCCGACATAACCGAGATAAAGCAGCGGCGGGTGGATCGCGAGGCCGACATCCTGAAGAACCGGATTGAGATCGCGGCCCTCGGCCGGCGCCGGATCGAGACGGAGGAAGGGATTGGAGGTCAAAAGAATGAACAGCGTGAAGGCGACCGAAATCCAGGCCTGCACGGCCAATACATTGGCCTTCAGCGTCTCCGGCAGATTGCGGCCGAAGACGGCGACCAGCGCGCTGAACAGCGTCAGGATCAACAGCCAGAGCATCATCGATCCCTCGTGATTGCCCCAGACGCCGGAATATTTATAGAGCAGCGGCACCAGTGAATGCGAATTCTCCCAGACGTTCTCGACCGAGAAATCCGAGACGACATGTGCATAGGTCAGCACGGCGAAGGAGAAGGTGACAAGCGCAAACATCGCCAGCGAACCGATCGTCGCCACATCCATCATCGCCCGGTCGTGACGACGGGCTCCGATCACCGGCACGATGGAAAGGATGAGCGCCGTGGCGAGCGCCAGCACCAGCGCGTAATGGCCGATCTCGATGATCATTGCGTCGCCTTCACTTCCTGCGCTTGGCTTTCCTTTCCTGGGCCTTGCTTCCCAGGACCTTCCTGGCCTTGGCCTTCCTTCCACAGCCCCTGGGCTTTGAGCCTGTCGGCCACGTCCTTCGGCATATAGGTCTCGTCATGCTTGGCAAGCACGGTGTCGGCGACGAAGACGTTCGTTCCAGCGGCAAACATGCCTTCGGTGACGACGCCCTGGCCCTCGCGGAAGAGATCGGGAAGGATGCCGGTATATTTGACCTTCACGGCATTGGTGCTGCCGTCGGTGACGGCAAATTCCACCGTCGAGCCGGTGCCGCGCACGACACTGCCCTCGCCGACCAGCCCGCCGAGGCGGATGCGGGTTTCCGGCGCCACCGGCGTCTTGGCGAGATCGGCCGGCATGTAGAAATAGGCGACCGACTGGCTGAAGGCGAACATGACCAGCAGCACGGCGGCGAGGATGAAGCCCATGCCGCCCGCAATCACCGCCAGGCGCTTCTGCTTGCGCGTCATTGCGTCGCTTCCTCCGTGGCTATGCCGAGTTCCCTGGCAAGCGCCAGCAATTGCCTGCCCTGTTCGCCGGGCGGCGGAAAGGCCGCAAGCCCGCGCTTCAGAGCGCCGGCGGCACGATCCTTGTCGTTCAATACGGCGTAAGAGCGGACGAGCCGCATCCATCCATCGAAATTGTTCGGATCCTCGCTGAGCTTGGCGTCGAGGCTCTCGACCATGCCGCGGATCATTTGCTGCCGGTCGCCGGCGCTCATAGTCTCGGCCGCCGCCACATCCTGCTGCGTAGGATTACCGGGGGTCGCCGGATTGGCACCTGCCGGCGCGCCGCCGTTCGTGGCGATATGCTGGTTGACCAATGGCAGCCAGGGCGCATCGGCGGGCGATTGTTTAGCCAGTGCCTCGAAGGCCTTGCGCGCCTCATCGGGCCGTCCCGCCTGCTCCATGCTGAGGGCGATGTAAAAGCGGGCACGCGGATTGTCAGGTTCGAGCGTCAGCGACTGTTCCAGCACTTGCCGCGCCTCGTCGGTCACCACGCCGTCGGAGACCGCCATCAGCGTCTCGGCAAGGCCATCGAGCCGGACGGGGCTTGGGCCGAGAAGCCGGATGGCATTGCGATAAGCCACTTGCGCGTCGTTGACGCGCATCGTGCGGAAATAGATCGGCGCCAGCACGTCCCAGCCCTTGCCGTCATCGGGCTGCTCAGCCAGGTGCCGTTCCGCCTTGGCGATCAGCACCGCCACGTCGTTGCCAGGGTTTTCCAGCCGCGCTTCCAGCGGCTGCGAGGGCAGGTCCGGCCTGCCCGTCGTCAAATAAAGACAGAGCCCGAGAACCGGCAGGACCAGGAGGACGAAGGCCTCGGTGAAACGGTGATGGCGTGCGGGTTTCGGCGTCTCAGCCGGCTCGTCGGCAGAGACGGCGATCAGTCGCCGGCCGATTTCCGCCCTGGCGTAATCGGCCTCCTCCGGGGTGATCAGCCCGCCGTCGAGATCGCGGTCGAGTTCGCGCAACTGGTCGCGGTAGACCGCCGCCTCGCCGGCACGGATATTATTCGCCGCCTTCGCTCCGCGCAGAAGGGGGTAGAGCAGGATGACGGCGAGGGCTGCCGTCAAAGCGGCAACGAGAATCCAGAACAGCATATCGCCCAAATACGTGAAGCGTGCCGTCATTCCAACTGCCAAAGCCGGAATGACGAAGATTTGAGGCTAGCGCATAACCCCGAGAATCGGAATCGATTTTCGGAAAGGATCATGCGCCATTTAAAGTGATAGAGCGTCTTTAGCGCGTCCTGTCGGACGCGCGGCGCTCTATTGGCCGCAATTCAGAGCGGCGACCAGCTGCCGTCGTCGTTGCGGCAGGCAGCGCCGCGCACCACGGTGTCCTTGCCGTCGACGGTCAGCGTATGGGTATATTGCCGGCAGTTCTGCGAACCGACCTGATAGGGTGCCGCCGCGACCACCTTGCCGGTCACGTCCTTACCGGTCCAGAGCATCGGCTGGCCGACTGCCGCCCCTTCCAGCGCCCGATATTCCGCCTCGAGCGCCCGCTGCTTGTCGCTGTCGGTCAAGCTCACGCCGCTGCGGCCGACGATGCCGCCCTGGAGCGCGGTGATGAAGGCGGCCGATGCCGAGGGCTTGCTCGAAAAAATGCCGCGCGAAGCGGCACTCTTCGTCGTCGTGCAGCCGGATAGCGCGACGGCGACGAGAAGAGCGGAAACGATCATGCCTTGCGAGCGTAAAATCATTGCGTCGAACCACGATCAGGGGTCAATTTCAGCCGATCGAAGTGCAGCGTCCCCGTGTCAGCATTAAGGCAAAGCATGCTATACATTTGCCAGTATCTTTGTGACATCAAGCAGTTGCTCATGCAACATCCTTTGTGACGCCGGGCAGGATAAGCTTTGCCTTCAGCCCGCCCCATTCACCGCGGGAAAGCTCGAGCCGTCCCTGGTACTCGTTGGAAATCTCGGTGACGATCGAAAGGCCGAGCCCGGTTCCGGGTTTGCTTTCGTCGAGCCTGCGGCCGCGCTTCAGCGCCTCGCGGATCTGGTCCGGCTCCAGGCCCGGCCCGTCATCCTCGACGGCGAGCTCCACCCAGTGGCGGCGCGCGCTCGCCTCCACCCCCTTCACATCCTCGCCGGCCTCGACGGCCGAAAGCCGCACCCTGCTTTTGGCAAAACGCGCCGCATTTTCCAGGAGATTGCCGACGGTCTCCTCGAGATCCTGCTGCTCCATGGCAACGGCCAGATGCGGCGGCGAGACGACGAGATCGAATTCGGTATCGACGTTCAGCCGGCGCATGACGCGCACCAGCCGCTCCAGTGCCGGCTCGGCCTCGGTGCGGGCGAGCACGGATTCTCGTTGCGCGGCGATACGCGCCCGATTGAGATAGGACTGCACCTGCCCCTGCATCGCTTCCGCCTGGCTGCGCACCAGCTCACCATGGGATTTTTCGAGCACGCGCGCCTCGTTGAGAAGCACGGCGATCGGCGTCTTCAGCGAATGCGCGAGATTGCCGACCTGCATACGTGCGCGCTCGACGATGCGGCGGTTGCTGTCGATCAGCGCGTTTACCTCGTTGGCGAGCGGCAGGATTTCGCGCGGGAAGTCGCCCTTCAGTTGCTCGCTCTCGCCGGCGCGGATGCGCTCCAGCGCGGCACGTGCCTTGTCGAGCGGCTTCAGGCCGTAGAGAATCGCCAGCGCGTTGACGATCAGGCTGCCGACGCCGAAACCGGCGAGCGCCAGATAAAGGCTGTGGGAAAAGGTGCGCACGTCGTCTTCGACGACATCGACATTGCCGGTGACCCGGACGCGCGCCGCACGCCCGTCGGTATCGAGCACCACTTCGGTCTCGGCCACCTGCACGCGGTTCCCGGAGGCATCCGTCACCTGATAATAGCGCTCGTAATTCTTGTCGAAGGGCGCTTCGACGACGGAGGGAACCGGAATGAGCGCCGAGCCCAGCGAAGGCGACACCAGCGGTGCCGTCGTATAGGTGCCGAGCGGCTCCACCACCCAGTACCAGCCGGTCTTCGGCTGGGCAAAACGCAGATCGCCGAGCTGCGGGCTGCCACTGAGCGCGCCCTGATCGCCGATCGTCACCGAATTGATGACATTATAGAGCTGCGCCCGCAATAGATCCTGGAAACCGCGTTCGGCGCTCTTGCGGTAGAGGGTGGAGATCAGCAGACCGATCACCACCAGCGCCACCGTCGACCAGACCGTGGTCAGCAACAACACACGTGCGGTGAGCGACTTAATTCGCATGTTTCGGCGCTTGGATACGGTAACCGAGACCGCGCACCGTTTCGATCAGATCGACCCCCATTTTCTTGCGCAGGCGCCCGACAAAGACCTCGATGGTGTTGGAATCACGGTCGAAATCCTGGTCGTACATGTGCTCGACCAGTTCCGTGCGCGAGACGACCTCGCCCATGTGATGCATGAGATAGGAAAGCAGGCGATATTCGTGCGAAGTCAGCTTCAGCGTCGTGCCGTTGACTGTCGCCTTCGAGGATTTGGTATCGAGCCGCACCGGCCCGCAGATGATCTCGGATGAGGAATGCCCGGCCGCACGCCGGATCAGCGCCCGAATGCGCGCCAGCACTTCCTCGACATGGAAGGGCTTGGTAACGTAGTCGTCGGCACCGGCGTCGATGCCTGCGACCTTGTCGCTCCAGCGGTCGCGCGCCGTCAGGATCAGCACCGGCACGCCGCGGCCGGCGCCGCGCCATTTTTCAAGAACGGTGACCCCGTCCATCTCCGGCAGGCCGATATCGAGGATGATGGCGTCATAGGGTTCGGTGTCGCCAAGAAAATGGCCTTCCTCGCCGTCGAACGCCTGGTCGACGACATAGCCCGCCTCCTTCAGCGTGTCGGCCAGCTGCCGGTTCAGATTAACGTCGTCTTCGACTACCAGGATGCGCATCGGTCCGCCTTCGTCCGCTTCAAATCGATCAATTGTGCTGAATAAGCCGCTTCCGCCTACATCGGAACCTTTACCGTGACTTTGCGTGGGCGCTGGCCATTCCCCTGCACAAGAACGGTGATGATGCAGGTATCGCCCACCGGTTGCACGGACAGGAGCTGGCCGCCAGTCTGTTCGACGACCTGGGCTGCGGCGGCGCTGCAATCGCCTCCGATACGCACGACAAAAGTGCTCGTGGCGTCCGGTGAGGGCGCCGATACCACCAGTCCGGCGGCCAATGCTGCGACGCTCAGAGGAAAGGCCATGTGTTATGCTTTCAAGGTAATGCCAACTTGCCCCGAATATGTACTCACGCGACCTGAATGGCAAATGAATGCGCTGTAATGCAGGGTGTTTAGAACTGTTCTCGACTGTTCCGGGCAGCCGGTTTCAGCGCCTGTAAACCGCCGCCGCAGCAAGCTCCGGCGGCCGCCGTTGCGTCCAAGAACGAACCCTCAACCTTGGGATCCACGCATTCTCTATCACCTCAGGTAAAGGCGGAAAGCCGGCGGGACCGACACCACAGTCTCTGTCTGCGAATCGGCCGCGCGCTTCTCTTTCCTGCCGCTCGCAGCTTTCACCGGCCGGTTGAAACTGTTATGTCCTTGCTGCCCCACATTTCAGACCGTTTCAGCACCAATGCCAAAATCCTCCCGCTTCCGCTCGGCGCAGACGGTCACCGTCCTTGCCGTTACCCAGCTGATCGGCTGGGGCACGACCTTCGACATGCTCGGGGTCATGGGCCGCGTCGTGGCGCCGGATCTTGGCCTGGCGAACGAAGTGGTGTTTGCCGGCCTGACGATCATGATGGTGGTCAGCGCCATCGTTGGTCCGGCGACCGGCCGCTGGCTCGACCGCTATGGTGCTGCCCGGGTGCTTTCGGCCGCCTCGCTGACCTTTGCGCTTGGCCTGCTTCTGCTGGCTGCCGCAAACGGCATCGTGCTCTATGCCGGCGCCTGGATCATCATCGGCATCGGCGGCGCGTTCGGCCTTTCGGCACCGGCCTATACCGCCGTCGTCGAGCGCGAAGGGGCGAACGGCAAACGCGTCATCGCCATCCTGATGCTGTTCACCGGGCTTTCGAGCGCCATCTTCTGGCCGATTCTCAGCCTGCTCAACGAGGCGGTCGGCTGGCGCCTCACCTTCCTGATCTGTGCGGCGCTGCAATTCTTCGTCTGCCTGCCGCTGCATCTTTTCGCCCTGCCGAAGGCGATCGCAACATATGTCGACGGCGGCACAGCCGAAATCGCCCCGGTGCCACTGTCGAAGGCCAAGCAGCGCAAAGCCTTTCTGCTGATCGCCGCGGCGACGACGATCTCGACCTTCGTCACCTTCGGGATCTCGCCATCGCTGCTCGAAATCTTCCGCCAGTCCGGCGCTTCGCCGGCCTTTGCGCTGCAGCTCGGCTCGGCACGCGGCATCCTTGGCATCTCAGCACGTTTCCTCGACATGCTGCTCGGCCGGCGCGGCAACCCCATGCTCAGCGCGGCCATGGGTATCAGCCTGATGATGGTGAGCTTCGTTATTATGCTGGTTGCCAGCCCGTCGACGCCGTTGCTCGTCACCTTCGTCCTGTTTTACGGGTTCGGGACCGGCGTCATGACCGTCGCCCGCGCGCTGCTGCCGCTGGCACTGTTCTCACCGCGCGAATTTGGACTGCAATCGGCCCGGCTGTCGCTGCCGCAGAATCTCGCCAACGCCATTGCCCCTGTCATCTTCACCGCCATCCTCGACCGCGCCGGCACCGGCCCGGCGCTCGCCGCCTGCGCCGTTCTGGCGGCATCGTCGCTGATCTTCGTGTTGATGCTGATGGCGCTGGTGCGCGGCGCCCGTGCGTCGGAATCAGCCATTCTTAATATTTCCTGATTATCATCCACGCATGGACGAGAGCGGCTTTCCGTCCACCCGCTGCGGCCGGCCCTACCATGAATAAGCAGCCGCTTTTGACGAATCTTTTGAATCGCTTGCCGCCGCTTTTTCGAAAATTGAGTCCGGCGGCTCAGAAATTGACCCAGCTTCGCGACGATCCGAATCCGGAAAACCATCCATCCATCTGAAATTCAACGGAATGTAGCTTTGCGGTCGGATGCTTGCGGAATTCAGAGCGGCCGCGTCACCGCCGTGCGGCTGTCGTAATCGGCGGCGATGCGCTTTTCGCGGAGCGGCCGCACGCGATCGATCGAGAGCTGATAATCGGGATGCGCCTTGTAGGCGGCAAGGGCCGCCTCGTCGTCGAATTCTCCATAGACTACGAGATCGATCTCGGTGCCCAGCTGATCGGTCTTCACATTGGTGCCGATTTCCAGCAGCCGCGCGTGCGGAATGCCGGTCAGTATAGAAAGCCCGGCCCTCACCTCCTGCAGATGTTCCTCCTGCACGGTGAAGAAGACGATATGACGGATCACGCGGAAGCTCCTGTCAGATTTATCAAAATGATGGAGCGACCCTGGCGCATCCTATCGGACGCGCCGCACTCCAGCTGTCAGCCGGGCGATAACATGCGCGCCCCAGGCCTTCAACCGCGCGAGCATGCCACGGGCCGCATCGGGACGTATCGCCGCATCGAAGACCATGGCGTAGGCGGCGAGCTTTTCCGCCCGGTCTGTGCCATTGACGATGCGGCGCGCATTCACCCAGTCCGCGGTCGTCGCGTTCAGGTGATCGGCGAGCTTGTGGCCGGTAAAGCTGCCCTGCAGCATGCCTTCGATCAGGATCGTCACCGCCGCATCCATCTCCATCGCCCGGTCGGGATCGGCAACGAGGTCGATCCCCGTCAGCACACTCATCGCCTCGTAGTTCCGCTTGTGGGTGAGCTGCACCAGGCCGCGTCCGAGCCAGCTGCGGCCATCCTCGTCCGGCCGCCAATAGGGCGTCTTCACCCAGGAGAGCCGGCCTGCGGCAAAGGCCGTCTCGAGGATCTCGACCGCGCGCACATCGCTTTCCGCCAGCGTCTCGCGCACCGGCTGCATCGTATAAGCGGTCTCGTGGTAAGCGGTTGCGAGGATATAGGCGAGCCACCGCCGGTCGGCATCGGCAAACCGTTCCTCCCAGGCGTCGAGGATCGCCGTGATACCCACTACCTGAGGCTGCGTCAGCTCTCCCTTGAAGAGTCCGTGCCGCACAACATCGAAAAAGAATGCCCGGTCCATGTGGACAACCATTCCGCGCTTCCCTCAAATATCAAGGTTAAAACTATCTTAATCGATTAAATTCGATTTAATCGTTTAAAGTGTTTAAGCTACTGATTTACACGCCTTTTGTCTTGTGCAATGCATCTTCCTGCCCTGAAGCCTTACCACGAAAAGAGGGACTTCCGATGCAGACATCCGCCAATGCCCCAACCACCATTCCCCAGCATGTCGTCGACCAGATGGAAAACGAATGGCGCCAGGTTCGCCCTGAACGGGAAAATACGCGCCCGGCCCAGCAGCCTCAACAGCAACGCTGAAATAGACGCAAAGCGGTACCGATATAAGCTCGAGCGCCGCCCTAGCGCCCGATCAATGCCCCGGCCAGTCACTCGTGGCCGGGTGAATTTTTTCATAGGTACAATAAACGTCTCAGCGGTTTAACGCCCCTCATCGCAGTACAGCATCAAGCCGTTTCGCCAGCGTGTCCAAGGACCGGGTGAAAACCATCCTGTCGTCGAGCGCACGCGACAGCACCAGCGCGCCCTGAATGCCCGCGACCCCCTCCTCGGCGAGTGTTTGCGCCTCCCCCTCAGGGCAGCCTGCCCGCATCAACGCCGAACGCAAGGCGTCGATCCAGCGAATGAAATAATCGCCGATCGCTGCTGAAAACCGCTCGCGGGTCTCGTCAAGCGCAAAGGCGCCGACCAGGCAGATGCGACGACCGGAGCGGAAATAACCGTTCACATTCGTCCACATCGCCGCGATCGCCTGATCGGCGTCGTCCTTTCTCAGCGGCTGATAGATCGCATGTTCGAACCAGGCATCGACATCGGCGAGGACGGCGCCCGCCATCTCCTCCTTGCCGCCGGGAAAGAAGTGGTAAAGGCTGCCCTTGCCGATGCCGGTGCGTTCGGTGATGCGGCTGAGTGACGTGCCCTCATAGCCGAGTTCGCGGAAGATTTCCGCCAGCAGCGTTACGATGTCAGCGCGTTCGTAGACGGTCTTCACCCGCGGCTTCCTTGGCTTGTTTAGAGGCCGAGTTCGGTCAGACCGGGATGGTCATCCGGTCGTCGGCCGAGCGGCCAATGGTACTTGCGCTCCGATTCCCGGATCGGCAGGTCGTTGATGCAGGCGAAGCGGCGTTGCATCAAGCCGGCGGCGTCGAACTCCCAGTTCTCGTTGCCATAGGAGCGGAACCAGTTGCCGCTGTCATCGTGCCACTCATAGGCGAAGCGCACGGCGATGCGATGATCGGTGAAGGCCCAGATCTCCTTGATCAGCCGGTAATCCAGCTCCTTTGCCCATTTGCGGGTGAGGAAGGCAACGATCTCGGCGCGGCCGGTGATGAATTCGGCACGGTTCCGCCAGCGGCTGTCCGGCGTATAGACGAGCGAGACGCGCTCGGGATCACGGCTGTTCCAGCCATCCTCGGCAAGACGGACTTTCTGGGTGGCGGTCTCAAGGGTGAAAGGCGGGACGAGGCTGGACATAGGTTCTCCGGGCGCTCCTGTACTGAACGGTTATCATTGTACTGATCAGTACGATGATTGGCAAGGCGATTCGAGGCGGCGTTTCGCCTCAGAGGTTGGAATGCAGACTCCACCGCAGCGGCAGTGCATCCGGGCGAAGCACGATCTCTTCGGGCGTGAAGCGCCACAGCCGTTCCGCCCGTTGAAAAGTGGCGATCTCAGGCGAATCCAGCAGTACCTCGACCTTTCCCGTCATCTGCAGCATGTCGCCGCTTTCGAAATCGATGAACACCAGCCCCGCCTTCGGGTTGACGAGGAAATTACCGAGCGTGTTGAAGAACCGATTGCCGGGAAAGTCGGGAACGGTCAGCACGCCGTCGGCGCCGACACGCACGAAGCCGGCATTGCCGCCGCGATGGGACACGTCCACTTGCCGCTCGCCATTGTCGCGGTCGACATAAGAGGCGACGAAAAAGGTATCGGCGCCCTCGATCACCCGCCGCGCCCGATCGTCGAGTTGGCCGGAATGAATGGATGGCATCGTCGTGGACATATCGGGATCGCGGACGAAGGCTGAAGAGCGAAGCTGGATATATTGCGGGCAATTGCCGAAGCTCTGGCCGACGCGCACTTGGAAAGCTCCAGCATCCGTCCTGTGGATCACGCCGTTCAGCCGGTTGCGCCGCCGGGTCTCGAGCTGGATGCCGAGCATCGCGATCGCATCGCCATCCTCCATGCCGGCATCGGCAGGATCGGCTGCGTCGCGCGGCAGGCGGACCTCGAGAATCTCCGGCTCCGGTGAGACCATGAAACCCGGACGCTCAGCTCGCACCGTTGCCCAGACATCGCCCTTGGCATCGACGGCGCCGAGCACGACGAAAGGCAGCATCGGAAAGAAGGCGCGGTGCTGCTCCGGCATGGCCTTGCGGACGAAATTCCGTCCCGGCCCGTCCATGCGTTCAGCGACACCGACACTGCGCTGCATGGCGAGTTCACCCACATGCCAGGGCGATGTGGCGTCCTGTCTTGTCTGCTCCAGCATCACGGCCTCCTTTTGGGCACCATTTGGGGAACCGGGACAGCGACGTGCCCCGGCGGCTTCTCACGCGGCAAGGCCGATCTTGGTCTTGCGAAAACCGACGAAACCCGGCAGCGCCTCAATGCGCGCTAGCCAGGCACGAACGCTTGGATAGGCCGAGACATCGACATTGCCCTCCGGCGCATTGGCGATGTAGCTGTAGAGCGCCACGTCGGCGATCACAGGATTGTCGCCGAGCAGGAAGCTGCGGCCGCGGAGCTCCGCCTCGATCAGCGCGAGAATGCGGTGCGCCCGGCCGATCACCTCGTCGGTGCGGAAATCGGCGCCGAAGACGGTGACCAGTCGCGCAGCACAGGGTCCATAGGCGATTTCGCCTGATGCAACCGAGAGCCATTTCTGTATCCGCGACGCGGCCACTGCCTCTTCCGGCAGCCAGTCGGTGCGGCCGTATTTGCGCGCGAGATAGACGAGGATGGCGGAGGAATCGGCAATGACCGTGCCATTGTCGTCGAGCACCGGCACCTGGCCAAAGGGATTGAGCTTCAGAAAGTCCGGCGCCTTGTGAGCGCCAGCCGCCAGGTCGACCTCGACCAGTTCATAGGGTACGCCAAGCAGCGACAGGAACAGGTGAGCCCGGTGGGCATGGCCGGAAAGCGGGTGGTGATAGAGTTTCATGACTGTTCCTCTGGTCTTCCGATCGACGGGACGCGGTTGGCGATGGCCGCTTCGAACCATCTGCGGCGTAATTTATTGCCTTCCACCTGGCTGCAGTAGAATGCTAATCTGGAAGGCATGTTACCAATTCATGGAAGGATAGAATGGACCGCCTCGACGCCATGACCGTGCTTCTTGCCGTTGTCGAACAGGGCAGCCTGTCGGCCGCCTCACGGCATCTGCGATCGCCGCTCGCAACCGTCAGCCGCAAGGTTTCGGAACTGGAAGCACATCTCAACGCTCAGCTGCTGCAACGGAGCAACCGGAAGATCGCGCTGACGGAAGCCGGCCGCTCCTACGTCGAGGCGGCGCGGGAGATTCTCGATCGGGTGGAAGAGGCGGAACGGACGGCAGCCGGTGAATACAGCGCCCCGAAGGGCGAGTTGACGATGACCGCACCGATCGTCTTCGGTCGGCTGCATGTCCTACCCGTCGTGGTGGATTTCCTGAAAGCCTATCCTGACATCAATCTGCGGCTGATGCTTGGGGACCGGCTGTCGAACCTCATCGAGGATCATATCGACGTGGCGCTGAGGATCGGCAACCTGCCTGATAGTAACCTGATCGCCACAAGGCTCGGCGCGATCCGCCGTACGGTCTATGCCAGCCCGGATTATCTGACGCGGCACGCCCTGCCCCGGCATCCAGGCGATCTTGCCGGGCATGACTGCGTGACCTTCGAGGGTATGGCCTCGATGCTGAGTTGGACATTCATCGAGGGGAAACATGATCTCGCGGTGCCGATCCGCTCGCGGCTCGCGGTCAACACAGCCGAGGCCGCGGTCGATGCGGCCGTCGCCGGCCTCGGCATCACCCGGGTGCTTTCCTACCAGGCCGCACGCGCCGAGATGGCCGGGTTGCTGGTGCCGCTGCTCCAAGATTTCGAACCGCCGCCGGCCCCGGTGCATCTCGTCTATCCCGCGCAGGGACTGGTGCCCCTGAAACTGCGGGCGCTGCTCGATTTCGCGACGCCGCGCCTGCGCGCGACGCTAAACAAGTCCTAAAGCGCGTGGCGATCTTTCAGATTCGCCCTCGCGCTTTAGGTCTTTGTTTTACGCATGTCGTTTGCGCAAAACCGCTGCACAGTTTTGCGCGACATGCTTTAGGCGAGCTTGCCCTCTTCCGCCTTGTAGAAATACTGGCTGGCCACCAGCCAGCCCTTCAGCGGCCGCAGCGGCGGAATGCAGGTGGCGAGCATGAAGGGGCCGGTGACCAGAAGCTGCACCCAGATCGGCGCCGAAAAGGCCACCTCCAGCCAGACGCCGAGCAGCACGCTCGGGATGCAGGCGAAGCAGATGACGAAGAAGGCCGGACCGTCGGCCGGATCGGCGAAGGAATAATCGAGGCCGCAGACTTCGCATTCCGGCTGCAGTGTCAGGAAGCCCTTGAACATATGGCCCTGGCCGCAGCGCGGGCAGCGCCCCCTGATGCCGGTCTGTATCGGAGGAAGTGGGGGATATTCCGTGTCCATGACGATCTCGCTTCTTGCTCCGCAAATATTAATACGATCAATATTCGCAATGAATGCATTCAATATAATTACATTATGAGGAAATTACCAGTCAATTTGCCAGAATGCCGCAGAGCTCCCCAGCGCATGCTGGCAGCAAGCTGACTGCAGATTTATCAAGCAGCATTTGGGGCGCAGCCAGGCCTGGCAGCCAGGGCGGATCAGCCGTGAACGTGACGGTTACGCTTCGCCCATGCCCCGATAGATCTGCGCGCGACCGATCTGATCTCGACCGCCTCCGGCTTTCGTCCGTGCCTGATCAGCCCGAGGCGGGGTTCTGCGTCAGAAGAACGACGCCGCCATTTCCGGCGGACCTTCCAGCGCGTGGGCCATGAATTCCAGTGCGCCCTGCAGTTTCTCCCGGGTGATCGGTCCGCCAAGGCAGACACGCACGGCCTCGGGTGCCGTGCCCTCGACTGTGAAGGCATCGCTTGCGACGACGCCGATGCCGGAAGAACGGGTATGGCTGCCGAAGGTGGAGCGGGTCCAGCCATTGGAGAGCGGCAGCCAGATGTTGAAACTGATCGGATCAGCGCGGTAGCTGCCGGCCGGCAGGATGGCGGCGACCATTTGCTGGCGGGCGGCGGCCTCGGCACGGATGAAACGCAGGATCGTATCGGCGGTACCGTCCTCGACCCAGCGGGTGGCGAGCGCCACGGTCAGTGGCGATGCCATGACATTGTTGGCGCGCATGGCGCTGACGAAGGGCCACACGGCCTTGCTGTCGGGCGCCACGACATAGGCAAGTCGCAGACCCGCGCCGATGCATTTCGCCAGTCCGCCGATATGCCAGGTCAGATCGGGCGCTGTTGCGGCGAGCGGCGCCGGGCCGTGCTGCGGAATGAAACCATAGGCATCGTCCTCGACGATCGGCACGTGATACTTGCGGGCAACGGCACAGATCTCCTCGCGACGCCTGGCCGGGATGGTCAGCGTCGTCGGGTTCTGCAGCGTCGGATTGAGATAGAGCGCCTTCGGCTTCAATCTCTCGCAGGCCTCGGCAAAGGCGTCCGGCAGGATACCGTCCTCGTCCATCGGCAGGCCGGCCAGATTGAGCCGCAACTGGGCGGCGATCGAGCGCATGCCGGGATAGGTGATGATTTCCGAAAGCACGGTTTCGCCCGGTTTTGCCAGCAGGCCGAAGATCGCCAGCAGGGCCGGATGGGCGCCGGGTGTGACGAAGATGCGCTCCTGCGAGGGCACCAGCCCGCGACGGCTGAGCCAGGAGGCGGCAGCCTCCTTGTCCATGCTGGAGCCGCCGAAGCCCTGGTAGCGCAGAAGCGGAATGAGGTTCGCCGTCACCGCCGACATGCCCTCGCGCATGCGGGCGATCAGCTCGGGATCATCCGTTTCCGGCGGCATGTTCATCGAGAAATCGACGATCAAGGCGCGGCGGGGATCGGGCGCGGCGTCGGGCGCGAATCCCTGGCGCCCCTTGTCCGCGCCACCGGTGACGAAGGTGCCTCGGCCGACATGCGAATCCACAAGCCCACGCTTCTGTGCCTCGACATAACCTCTCGCCACCGTCGTGAAATCGACGTTCAGCCGCTTGGCGAGTTCGCGTTGCGGCGGCAGCCGGTCCCCAACCACCAGATGCCCGCTGCGCAGATCCATTTCGATCACATCGGCGATCGCCATATAACGCGGACTGCTGCTGCGGCTGAGATCGGGATGCCAGTCTTTCATGTCGTGATCCGTGTCGGTCTGATTCCTGATGAGATTGACCGTATATTGTTGCACAATGCCGCTGTCACGAAAAATGTCGCGCGCCGAGTCCGGAGAACGACGCAAGACGGAATGGCGCAGCTTTTGCGTATGCCTTGATACGTTTTAATGACGGATTGTCGCCGGACTTGACTGCTGTCTGCGCAAATACAATCTGGCACGGCGACCGCGCTGTCGCAGGCCGATTTCGGCAGCGTGTGCGCCAATGACGTGCTGACGATCCGCTCGGCTTGCCGATCGGGCTTTCACCCGCCCGGGTGAGGCGCGAGGACGGCAAGACATCAGCAGCGTCTTCATCGCGCATTGACGACGGTTTGCCGCGCGCTATGGCTTCAGACGTACGCCGCGAAAGCGTCAATGCCGGTCAGCCTTGCCGACAAGATCCACAGGCGTGCCGCCTCCTCGGGATCGGCTGCATGGTCGCTGACGCCGCCGGGTTCTCCATCCGTTGCGCGGATGGCGATATCGCAGTCCTCGCAATAGAGGCCTCCCATACCGTCGAGTTGTGGCGAGGTCGCCGCCCAAACCTGCGTCGCCGCCCCCTGGGCTGGTGTCTTGAATGTCGGATCAATCGGATTGCCGTCTGCATCGATCCAGCCGGCACTGACCATTTCCTCCTTTGCGAGATGGCGCTGCAAGGGGGTAAGGATCTTGCCCGGGTGCAGCGAGAAGGCGCGGATGCCGGTGTCGCGCCCGAGCCTGTCCAGATGCACGGCGAAAAGTGCGTTGGCGGTCTTCGACTGGCCGTAGGCCCGCCATTTGTCGTAACCGGTCTCGAATTGCACATCCTCCCATCGTATGGCCGAGTTGTGATGGCCACCGGAGGAAACCGAAACGATGCGAGCGCCGCGCGAGATCGCCGGCCAAAGGCGGTTGACCAAGGCGAAATGGCCGAGATGATTGGTCGCGAACTGTGCCTCCCATCCGTCGCCGACACGCGTTTCCGGGCAGGCCATGATGCCGGCGCTGTTGATCAGAACGTCGATGCTGCGGCCAGACGCGACCAACCGCTCGGCAAAGACGCGAACGCTTTCGAGGTCGGAAAGGTCGAGCCGATCAATCTCTACGCCATCGATACCGGCGACCGCGCTGCGCGCCGCCTCGATGCTCCTTGCGCCGATGGTCACCTTGGCGCCGGCGCCCGCCAGTGCGCGCGTGGTCTCGAGCCCGAGGCCGGAATGGCCGCCGGTGACGATGGCGCGCTTGCCGGAAAGATTAAGACCGGCCAGAACCTCGTCGGCCGTCGTGTGGGCTCCAAATCCGGAGCCGATGGGGGCTTGTTTGCCATTCATGATAACTACCTTTGTTCTGCGACGTTGCCATCGCTCGGGATGACCGTCGCGAGAATAAGGCGTGGCCTCCAGACGATCCATGCGCTAAAGTCCGGCATCTCTTCGCCATCGTCCGGATTTTTACATGGACCCGTTATCCGATGTTCTCGCATTGCTCAAACCGCGCAGCTATGTTTCCGCGGGGCTTGACGCTGGCGGCGCTTGGGCCATCGATTTTCCGCCCCCTGACGGCATCAAGTTCAACGCAGTGATTTCAGGCGCGTGCTGGCTGAGCGTCGATGGCGTTGCCGAAGCTGTCCGCCTGGAGGAAAGCGACTGCTTTCTGCTGACGAGCCGCCGAGCTTTTCGTCTCGCCAGCGATCCGGCGCTCGAAGCGATCCCGTCCGATGCGATCTATTCGATCGCCCGCGACGGCATTGCGACTTGCAATGGCGGCGGCGATTTCTTCCTGATCGGCAGCCGCTTTTCCTTTTCAGGAGGAAATGCGGACATCCTTCTCGGAATTCTGCCGCCGATCGTCCATGTGAAGAGGGATTCCGATCACGCCGCCGTGCTGCGCTGGTGTCTCGATCGGATGACGCGCGAATTGCGCGACCAGCAACCAGGTGGCTTTCTGATGGCGGAGCATTTTGCTCATGTCATGCTCATGCAAGTGTTGCGCCTCCATATCGCATCGCCGAATGCGCGCGGCGTCGGCTGGCTTTTCGCGCTTACCGACCGGCGGATCGGTGCGGCTATCGGTGCCGTGCATGCCGATCCAGCCCGCAAGTGGACGCTGCAGTCGCTGGCTGAACGGGCCTCGATGTCCCGGTCCAGTTTCGCTCTCCACTTCAAGGAAAAGGTCGGGCTTGCGCCGATGGATTATCTGACGCGCTGGCGCATGCTCCTCGCAGGTGACCGATTGACAAACTCGGCCGAAGCAATTGCCGGTGTCGCCCTGTCGCTCGGTTATGAATCCGAAAGCGCATTCAGCACCGCTTTCAAGAGAGTGATGGGATGCTCGCCGCGGCAATATGGTCGCGCTCAGCCGCCCGGTGCCATGCGAGATAGTCTCAGCGCTCAGTGAAACCTTGATTGGTGCAGGCATCGGAGGGAGGTCGCGCGTTGGCCTGCCAAAATTCCGTCCGATATGGTCTTGCACCCGCCGTCCATTCTCTTACCTATTCAAGGAAGAATGCGCCGGATTTCGGCCTTTCGCGCCGGCGTCTATCGGGATGAAAGTATGAATATCGATCCGATTTTGCGGTCAGTCGTGGCCGTCCGTTCCTCCATTCCGGAAGATGCCTTCACGGCGGAGACGCTGGGCACTGTCCGGGAAGGCAGCGGCGTGGTCATTCGCGACAACGGGCTGGTGCTGACCATCGGTTATCTCATCACCGAGGCCGAAGAGGTCTGGCTGACGACCCATGACGGGCGCGTGGTTCCCGCGCATGCGCTTGCTTATGATCAGGAAAGCGGCTTCGGCCTGGTCCAGGCGCTTGGGGCCCTGAATGCGCCGGCGGTGGATCTCGGCGACGCGGCCACGGCCAAGCCCGGCGATCCCGTCGTGCTGGCCGATGGCATCGGAGAATTCGTCGAGGCAAATATCGTCGCCCGGCAGGAATTTGCCGGCTATTGGGAATATCTGCTCGACGAGGCGATTTTTACGGCACCTGCCCATCCCTCATGGGGCGGTGCGGCGCTGATCGGTTCGGACGGCAAGCTTCTCGGCATCGGTTCGCTTCGCCTGCAGATGAGCCATGGCGACGAGGTTGCCGATATCAACATGGTCGTGCCGATCGACCTTTTGCCGCCGATCCTCGACGATCTCTTGAACCGGGGCCAGGTCAACAAGCCGCCGCGGCCCTGGCTCGGCGCCTTCTCCGCCGAGAGCAATGGCGGCGTGGTGGTCATGAGCGTGGCCGAAGACGGCCCGGCCGCCCAGGCGGGCCTGCGTCAAGGCGACATCATTTCGGAGATCCGCGACGAAGAGGTCGATGGCCTGGCCGATTTCTACCGAAAACTCTGGAGCAGCGGCCCGGCCGGCGCCGAGATTCCCATGCGGATCCTCAGGAACGGCCGGGAAGCCTGGCTGCGCATCAAATCCGCCGACCGCAACAGCTTTCTCAAAAAGCCGCAGCTGCAGTGAGGTCGCGCCAGCGTCGTGAAGGCGGCTGGCGCTCATTCAAGCGGATTGTCCGGGCATCCTCATCCCGTCTCAGAGATTTTCCGGTGTGATCGTCAGGAAGCGCACCGGTTCGGCGCTGACCTCCACCTCGATGAGACCCAGCCTGTTCAAGGCAAGGTCTATCGATCGTCTCGCCTGCACTTCCGGCGCCTGGTCGAGCACGATCGACATGATGCCGCGGCGGAGATAGTCCTGCGTCTCTCCCGTCAATTCGTGGCCGACCCAGAACGGCCGCCCAGCCTTATTTGCCTCGAGCACCCTTGCCACACCCTTGTTGTCGCCGCCTGCACTATAGACGCCGATGATGCCGGGCTCCCGCCGAAGTGCCGCTTGCAGCAGTTCGATTGCATTGTGCTCGTCATCAAGGTCGAACATGACCTCGATGAAACGATGTTCGTTTGAACGGTGGTCTGAGAGATAGGCGGAGAAGCCGCGGATCCGCTCCTTATGGTTCTCATAGGCGCCGCTGTGGCAGAGAGCGACGAACGAACCGGGGCGCTGCGCCAGCATGCCCGACATGTAGTGAGCCGCGGTGCGTCCGGCGGCGTAGTTGTCGATGCCGACATAGGGCAGTTCGGGGGCCGGACGGGTCATGATCTGGACGACGGGAATGCCGAGACCGGCCGCCTTGCGCACGCTGGTGACGACATCGGCATGGTCGGGCGCAACCACGATCAGCGCCGACCGGCGTGCCGTCGGGTTGGCGATGTAGCGGGCGAATTGCGCCGGTTCGTTCTCGCGGACGAAGGTGCGGTGAACGACAATGCTGTCGTCGAGCGAGGCGGCAATGCGCTCGAACGCCCGGTTCAGACGCGAATAAAAACTGGTCTCCGGACGAACGAGGATCACCTCTATCCGGATCAGGCCGCGATGGGCGACCGGCAGGCTTTGCCGGTATTCAAGCCGTCTTGCCGCCAGGAAGACTTTCTCCACCGTCTCCGGCCGTACGCCGCCGCGGCCGTTGAGGACGCGCTCGACGGTCGCGGTGCCAACGCCGGCCTGCGTCGCGACATCCTTCAAAGTCACCTTCATCAGGGCTCATCCACTCCCAAAGCTGCCACAACAGAGCATCGGTCTGCTGTGCGGTCAATGATCAAATTTGATCAAGGAAGCATTGGAGCATGGGGGCACTGCAGCAGTATCGTGCTGGCAATCCGGGAGGAGCACCGGACGTCCGCAACAAACGAGATCAAGGATCACCCGCCGGCCCGATGCGGCCGAAGGATGACGGAGGAACCAGATGAAGATCGCACTCGACCCGCATATGCACCGTCACCTCAATCTGCGCGACCTCTGCCGAAAGGCGGCGGAGCTTGGCTATGAGCATATCGAGCTTTCACCGCGCGACGATTTTCTGCCCTGGTGGGTGCGCCCGCGGGCGCACAAGGAACGCATCGCGGAATTCAAGTCGGCCCTGAAGGATCACGGCGTCCAGCTCGCTTCGATCCTGCCGATGTATCGCTGGGCGAGCCCGCATGAGGACGAGCGGCAGGCGGCGGTGCGCTACTGGAAGGAAGCGATCGCGATTTCGGCTGAGATGGGCTGCGATACGATGAATTCGGAATTCGGCCGCGGACCGTCGCCGGATCGCAGCCACCGCGCCAGCTGCTGCGGCGGCATGCATACCCACGAGCACAGCGAGGCTGCCTGGTGGCGCTCGATGGAGGAGCTCGTTCCGGTGTTCGAGCGCGAGGGCGTCACGCTCAACATGGAACCGCATCCGGAAGACTGGTGCGAGACGCTGCATCCGGCGATCGACATGCTGAAGACCATCGGCTCGAAGAACGTCAAATTCCTCTATTGCGCGCCGCACACCTTCTATTTCGGTGACGACATGGCGCGGATGATCCGCGATGCCGGCCCGCTGATCGCCCATGTGCATGTGGCCGATACCTATAACCACAAGGCGTCATCCGGGCTGCGCTACATCAACAATCCGCCGGGCGCGAAGGTCACCATCCATCAGCACATGGATATGTACCAGGGCGAGATCAATTGGGATGTCTTCTTCTCCTCGCTCGCCGCGGTCGGGTTCGACGGCATCATCACCGCCTGCGTCTTCGGCTGGGAGGAGCGTGCCGATGATTCCGGCCGCTTCATGCGCTCCGAAATCCAGAAATATGTCGACAAGTACTGGCCCGGGAAACTTGGCTGATCGTCAACATCCGCTCGGGCACCCCACTTTTCAGGAATAAAACCGTGACCATCACGATTACGACAGCCCCCTGCTGCTGGGGCGTTGATGACGTCAACAATCCAAACCTTCCCGCCTGGGAACGCGTCTTCGACGAGGCGGCCGCAGCCGGCTATGGCGGCCTCGAACTCGGACCCTACGGCTACGTGCCGCTCGATGATGTGCTCGTTGCAAAGGCGCTCGCCGAGCGCAACCTCTTCATCGTCGCCGGCACGATCTTCGACGATCTGGTCTCTCCTGAAAACCGGGAGACATTGCTGCGACAGACGGAGGAAATCTGCGCCATCATCACTAGGCTGCCGCAGCCGGAACAGGTGGCGGGCCAGCGGTTCAAGACCCCCTATCTCACGATCATGGACTGGGGGCACGACGAACGAGACTATGCCGCCGGCCATTCCGATCGTGCGCCGCGTCTCGACGACAAGGCTTGGGCCGGGATGGTCGCGAACATCACGGCGATCGCCGAACTCGCCCAGCGCAAATACGGCGTGCGCGCCGTCATCCATCCGCATGCGGGCGGCTATATCGAATTCGCCGATGAGATCGAGCGGGTGGCAGGAGACATTCCGCAGGAGACCGCCGGCTTCTGCCTCGACACCGGCCATAGCTACTATGCCGGCATGGATCCGGTGGAGATGCTTCGCCGCTATGCCGACAGGCTCGACTACGTCCACTTCAAGGACATCGACCAGACCGTCTTCGACCGCGTACTTGGCGAGAAGATCCGCTTCTTCGATGCCTGCGGACAGGGCGTCATGTGCCCGATCGGCCGCGGCGTCATCGACTACCCCGCCGTCAAGCGGACGCTCGAGGAGATCGGCTATCACGGCTTCATCACCGTCGAACAGGAGCGCGATCCGCTCAATGTCGCGGGCAGCCTCGAAGATGTGAAGCAAAGCCGCGATTACCTCAGGTCGGTCGGGTTTTAGGGAAGATAGCATGACGAATGACAGGAGAAAGCCGATCCGCTGGGGCATGGTCGGCGGCGGCAAAGGCAGCCAGATCGGCTATATTCATCGCTCGGCGGCGCATCGCGACGACGTCTTTGCCCTCGCGGCAGGCGCCTTCGATATCGATCCGGAACGCGGCCGCGCCTTCGGCCTCGATCTCGGACTCGACGAAGCCAGGAGCTACCGGGACTATGCGGCGATGTTTGCGACTGAGGCCGGGCGGGCCGACGGCATCGAGGCCGTGTCGATCGCAACACCCAACAACACCCATTTCGCGATCTGCAAGGCAGCACTCGAACATGATCTGCATGTGATCTGCGAAAAGCCGCTCTGCTTTACGACCGCCGAGGCTGAAGAGCTGAAGACGCTTTCCCAGGCGCGCGGCCGTATCGTCGGCGTGACCTATGGCTACGCCGGCCACCAGATGATCGAGCAGGCGCGCGCGATGGTCAGGAATGGCGATCTCGGCGAGATCCGCATCGTCAACCTGCAATTCGCCCATGGCTTCCATAGTGCTGCGGTAGAGGAGCAGAACCCCGCGACGCGCTGGCGCGTCGATCCGAAATTCGCAGGTCCCAGCTATGTGCTCGGCGATGTCGGGACCCACCCGCTATATATCGCCAAGGTCATCCTGCCGCACCTGAAGATCAGGCGGCTGCTCTGCACCCGCCAGAGCTTCGTCAAAAGCCGCGCGCCGCTCGAAGACAATGCGGTGACCCTGATGGAATATGATAATGGCGCGGTCGCCACCATCTGGTCGAGCGCCGTCAATGCCGGCTCCATGCACGGCCAGAAGATCCGCATCGTCGGCTCGAAGGCCAGCATCGAATGGTGGGACGAGCGGCCGAACCAACTGTCTTACGAGATCCAGGGCGAACCGGCCCGCATTTTCGAGCGCGGCATGGACTATCTCTATCCCGAGGCCAGAATCGACGACCGGATCGGCGGCGGTCACCCGGAAGGTCTCTTCGAAGCCTGGGCGAACCTCTATCGCCGCTTCGGCTTCGCCATCAACAGAGAGCGCGGCCTCGCCCTTGCGGGGATCGAAAAGCTGGTCTTTCCCGATGTCGATGCCGGACTGGAAGGCGTGCGCTGGGTCGAAAACTGCGTACGGTCCGCCGACGCCGGCGGGATCTGGCTGGACTATCGCTAGGCCGTGAACTGCGGTGCGGTGCTGTGCTCAGATAAGCGGGTCGTCATCTTCCGCCGCTTGCGGCGCGCGGCGACGCGTGCTGTCGTTGGCGGCTTTCTTAGGCCCCTCGGCGGCTGCCTCGCGGATTTTCTTGACGCTTTCGCCGGCGTCTTCTGCGGCTGGCTGCGGGTCGTTCTTTTTCACGAAACGGATCATGGGTCATTTCCTGCTTCAACAGTGGGAGCGCTCCGCACATATATCGGAGCGCTCAGGAAAAACGGTGTCAGACGGCAAGCGCCGTGGCGCAGCCTTGAACACTTCGGCTATCGGGTGAGGTTTGCCCAGGCATGGTCGCCCAACCGCCGGCTTCAACGAACTGACGCTGCTTGTAGCCTTCGGTAATCGCCTTGAACTCGATCAGTTTAGCGCTCGCATCCGGCGCCGCCTTGAATCGCTCGACGCAAATGGCCGACGCCAGTTCTCCGCGTGCGGTGTCGCCGGCGGCGGCTGCCGCCTTGCTTGATGTGCCGCCTGTGACCCAACCTCCCCAGCTGAAGCCGATGATCATCGTGGCGATCGCCGTGACGACGCAGGCCCAGACGAGAAGTGTCTTGGATGGCTGGTAACTGTCGAAACGCTGAGTAATCGACGTCTTGCTGCTGCTCTGTACGGACATTGGAATTCTCCCTGTCTGTTGTTCGGGTTGTGCCGTCCGGCTGCGCCGGACCGGTTCAGGCTGGCCTTAGAACAGGATGATCTTAGGCCGGGTCGGCCTAAGATCTGAATCCTGTTCTACATTAAGTAGTTAGAGCATGATGTCGCCCGAAAACCGCTCACACTTTTCGGCATCATGCTCTAGTATCCCATAGCGCCCATGCCGCCATTTCCGGCAGCAGGCGCAGAATCTTTCGCGGGAATGTCGGCGATCATCACCTCGGCGGTGATCAGCAGCGCCGCGATCGAACCGGCGTCCTGCAGAGCGGTGCGCACGACCTTGGCAGGATCGACGATGCCGGCCTCGATCATATCGACATAGGTCTCCGTCTGTGCGTCGAAGCCCTGATTGTGATCATTGCTGTCGGCGAGTTTGCCGACGACGATGGAGCCTTCGAACCCGGCATTGTCGGCGATCTGCCGGATCGGGGCTTCGAGCGCCCTGAGCACGATCGAGATGCCCGCCGTCACGTCGGCGTTCTCCCCGGTCAGGCCCATGAGCGCCGACTTGGCGCGCAACAGTGCCACGCCGCCGCCGGGCACGATGCCCTCTTCGACCGCCGCACGGGTGGCGTTCAGCGCGTCGTCGATGCGGTCCTTCTTTTCCTTGACTTCCGTCTCAGTCGCGCCGCCGACGCGGATGACCGCGACGCCGCCGGCAAGTTTCGCCAGGCGTTCCTGCAGTTTTTCCTTGTCGTAGTCGGAGGTGGTGTCTTCGATCTGCGCCTTGATCTGCTGGATGCGCGCCTGGATGGCCGCTTTCTCGCCAGAGCCGTCGATGATCGTGGTGCTTTCCTTGTCGATCAGCACGCGTTTGGCGTGGCCGAGCATATCGAGCGTGACGTTCTCGAGCTTGATGCCGAGATCCTCGGAAATCATCTGGCCGGCGGTCAGCACGGCAATATCCTCCAGCATCGCCTTGCGGCGATCGCCGAAGCCCGGCGCCTTGACGGCTGCGACCTTCAGGCCGCCGCGCAGCTTGTTGACGACAAGCGTCGCCAGTGCCTCGCCTTCGACGTCCTCCGAGATGAGGAGCAGCGGTTTGCCGGTCTGTACGACGGCTTCCAGGATCGGCAGCATCGCCTGCAAACTGCCGAGTTTCTTCTCGTGAACGAGGATATAAGGCTCCTCCAGTTCCACGCGCATCTTCTCGGCATTGGTGACGAAATAGGGCGAGAGATAGCCACGATCGAACTGCATGCCCTCGACGACATCGAGTTCGGTTTCGGCGGTTCGCGCCTCTTCGACCGTTATGACGCCCTCATTGCCGACTTTGTCCATCGCCCTGGCGATCATCTCACCGATGGTGGCGTCGCCATTGGCGGCAATGGTGCCGACCTGGGCGATCTCGCCTGACGATTTGACCTTCATCGCCCTCGCCTTGATTTCCTTGACGACGGCGATAACGGCGAGATCGATGCCGCGCCTGAGATCCATCGGATTCATGCCGGCAGCGACGAGCTTTGCACCTTCGCGGAAGATGGAGGCGGCGAGCACCGTTGCCGTTGTCGTGCCGTCGCCGGCAAGATCATTGGTCTTCGAAGCCACCTCGCGCACCATTTGCGCGCCCATGTTCTCGAACTTGTCTTCGAGCTCGATCTCCTTGGCGACGCTGACGCCGTCCTTGGTAATGCGCGGTGCGCCATAGGCCTTGTCGATGACGACGTTGCGACCCTTCGGGCCAAGCGTCACCTTGACGGCGTTGTTGAGCAATTCGACGCCGCGCAGCAGGCGGTCGCGCGCGTCGGTGGAGAACCTGATTTCCTTGGCAGACATGATATTTCTTCCCAGTTCGGTCTTGAGTTGCGGGTCACAAATTCGACCCTCAGGCGGCTTTGCCGGCAGCCGCTTCGGTCTTTTCGACGATGCCCATGATGTCGGTCTCCTTCATGATCAGAAGGGTTTCGCCATCGATCGTGACCTCGGCCCCCGACCATTTTCCAAACAGAATGAGATCACCGACCTCGACATCGAGCGGGACGAGATTACCGCCTTTGTCGCGCAGGCCCGGGCCGACTGCGACCACTTCGCCTTGCTGCGGCTTCTCCTTGGCGGTGTCTGGAATGATGATCCCGCCCTTGGATTTGACATCGCCTTCCGCACGCCGAATGACGACGCGGTCGTGAAGTGAACGGAATTTCATAGAGGTCTTTCTGCTGCCGGCGCGTATGGCGGCAGCAATACATAAATAGCACTCGTGGCACTCGATTGATAGGAGTGCCAAGAAATATTGTTCACGCAGCGGATTTCTTTAAAAATTCAGGAAATCAATTTGAACGGATATTTTGTAATAATCGGGAAATTAATAGAATTTTTGCGCCATCGCGCTCAATTTTATTTAACGTGTCGTCGAGTTAATTTAGCGTTTTTCATAGATAAATCCGAATTATCTTGATTTAAACTCAATCGAAGCGCAATGATAGGCCTCGTCGATTTGGCCGACTTGGCTTCGCGGTGTCAGAGACCTACGACCCGCCATCACCACTGAATTATCGATAGCAATCTATGACGTCGTTCCGGCGTCGATTTCGCCTATTCCGATCCGGAATGAGCTTGGCTCTGACCGCGGATGTACCGGCAGCCTCGAGTTCGTCCGGATCGGATCTCAACGATACAGGAAACGCATCGGTGTCTTCCTGCGGAGGCCTCAGCCGTGACAAGTCGCACCACACAAACCGTCGTCCGCTTTTCATCCCCATTCCGCCTGCCCGGTTTCGACGGGGCGCAGCCAGCCGGAGAATACCGTGTCGATTATGACGAGGAATTGATCGATAGCGTTTCCAGGCTTGCCTGGCTAAGGGTCGGCGCCTTCATCCACCTGCCGGCGATCGCCGCGCAGAGTTCGACGCAGCAGATGATGCCTATCCACCTGTCAGATCTCGAAACCGCGCTCGAAAAGGACCACAAACCGTCATGACCGCTACGCGCATCCCGCAACGCAATGGACGCTCGATCCGGCGCGAGGCAGCAACACATATCTTCAAGGTGGGGCAGACCGTCCGGGTGAAGGACGGGTTCTTAGTCGTTCCCTCCAAGCTCCCCGACACATACCGCATTACCGCCACGCTGCCTCTGAGAGGAAATGTGCTGCAATACCGCATCCGCAGTGACGATGAACGTCATGAGCGGGTCGCGACGGAAGACAGCCTGGAACTGGTAACCCTATCGCCCGCCGGCAGCGGCGCAACACTGATCGAGAGGACGTTTGGCCATGGCCACGGCCCGAATGACGAAAGGTTGACATCGTGAACAGCCATGAAGACGAAGCCGAACGAAGACGGAATGCCTTTGCCGTCGGCACATGGGAAAACAAATGTGGGGCTTCCGGCCGCTACTCCATGGAGATCGAACACGACCGCCGGATCGAATCCGCCCGTTCGTCGACCGTCTATCGTGTCTCAGCAGGCGTTCCAGTGCATGCCGACCGTGCCATGATCGGCAAGAGCCGTTCGCAGGCCGGGAAAGACATGATGTCCTTCAATCTTCTCAACATAGGATACCGGAAGGAATGGCTCAGGCTGTCGGACGCCGCCCGGAGTGCTCGTAAGACCCCGCCGGTTCAACCATGGCGCTAGCCTTTCTGAACCAAAGCCGCAGCTTCGATGCGGCGAGAAATGCTGTGCGCTTCGTCGGCCATGACGGCATGTTCCAGGTGTTGTTCTTCATCGAGGTTGGCGCGCTGGCGAAATCCGACATGACATTGCAAAGAACCGAGCCTTCGGAAACGAGGTGGCTTTCGGCGTTCGACGCCCTGCGCAACTCCATTCAGGACGTGGCACACAAAGCCTATTCCTACCGCCGCCGCGCCTTCTATACTCTAACTGCGGCGGATTTCCGCTAGGCGGATCCGGACGCGCGGGAACGCTCCATGTTGATCCGTTACGGCTATGAAATCACGCTGACCTGCCCGCAGCCGACCGCATTGGTATGCCTGTTGTCGGTTCATGACGATCGTGCGGCCGACATCAGAATTCCGGAAACGGTCTTCACCACCCCTGATGTTCCCACTTCGACTTATCGCGACCTTTTCGGCAACCGCTGTCTTCGGCTGGTTGCCCCGGCGGGCGACCTGACCATATGGGGCGATGCGACGATCGAAGACGACGGCAAACCCGACAGCTATCTGGCAGGCGCCCGCGAAATCCCGGTTTCGGAGTTGCCGGACGATTGCCTTAACTACCTGATGGGCAGCCGCTATTGCGAAACGGACCGCCTCAGCCAGATTGCGTGGGATATGTTCGGCACGGTCTCACCCGGCTGGGGCCGCGTTCAGGCGATTTGCGACTTCGTCCACGGCCATATCCAATTCGACTACATGCAGGCGCGATCGACGCGGACAGCCTTCGAGGCGTTCCACGAACGTATCGGCGTCTGTCGCGACTTCGCGCATCTCGCGGTGGCGTTGTGCCGCTGCCTCAACATTCCAGCCCGATATGTCAACGGCCATCTCGGCGACATCGGTGTTCCCGTCGTCGACCCGATGGACTTCAGCGCCTGGATCGAGGTCTTCCTCGACGGTGCATGGCATACATTCGATCCGCGCAACAACACGCCGCGGATCGGTCGTATCATCGTCGCACGCGGGCGCGACGCCGCCGACATACCGCTCATCAATTCCTTCGGACCGCATGTGCTGAAGGCGTTTCGAGTCTGGACCTATGAGGTGACGAACCTGCAGCAGATGCAAAGCGTCGCCGAGAGCGCTGTTTAGAACGAGACCTGGACGGATGCGGCAATGTCCGGCCTCAGGCTTTGCCGCCGGCGCCAGCTGTCGCAGGATTGCCTCTCCCACACACTTTGACGCGACGTGCTTTAGAACGGCGGTTGAAAGATGTTGGCGTCGTGCCATCTTGGGTACGAGCAGTCATTAGCTGAAGATAGGGAGTTTCGCAGTCCATGTTCGATCATATTTCCATCGGCGTAAAAGACCTGGAAAGAGCCCGCCGTTTCTACGATGCGGCGCTGGCGCCGCTTGGATATGAGCGCCTGGCCAATTCCGACACCATGATCGGCTACGGCCCGGAAAGGGTCGGGCTCTGGGTGATGCAGGTCGACCAGCCTGTTGTTGCCGACATGCGATCCGGGCTGCATTTCTGCTTCGTCGCGCCTGATGAGGCCGCGGTCGATGCCTTTCACGCGGCCGCCGTTGCATCCGGCGGCACGGATAATGGCGAACCAGGTGTGCGGCCGGATTATGGGCAATTCTATTACGCCGCCTTCATCATCGACCCGGACGGCTATCGCCTCGAAGCTTATTTCCACAAAGGCGAACTGTAAGGGACCGTCAGGCAGCGGCTCTCGGAATGGATACGCAGCAGCCGGAAGCTTCGAGCGCTTTATTGGCTACATCGATGAACAGGCGACGGAACCAGCGCGCCCGGCCGTCCGTCTGGTCGACTCGGCGATAAAGCATCGTCACGGGATCGGCCGGCAGCGAAAGCGGCGGCTCGCAAAGCATCAGCCCATGTAACTGCGCCATGCAGCGACCGATCGATTCCGGCACGGTGGCAATGGCGGGCATCGCCTTCAGCACCATCGGCAGAGCGGAAAAGCGCGGGACGGTCGCCACCACCTGTCTCACATCGCCGGTGCGGTTCAGCGCCATGTCGATACCGGTCGAGGTGTTGCCTTCGAACGAGACGGTGACATGCGCGACATTGGCGAAATCCTTGAGGCTCAACGGCGCCTTCAGCCCGAGCTGAGCTTCATCGTAGATGCAGATCGAGACTTGGTCGAACAGCGGCGCGCGAATGTGCCAGGAGGCGGGCTCGTCGTGCATCGCGACGCTGAAATCGAAAACGCCTTCATCCAGCCGGCGTGCGGCATCGCGCTTTTCGGAAGCGATGCCGATCAGCCGGGCGCCGGGTGAAAGCTTTAGAAGACGGGCGGCAAACGGGCCGAAGAAAGCCGATTCGAGATTGTCGCACATGCCGATGCGGAACTCGCCCTGCCAGCTTGCCGGATCGAATTCGGCCTGCGGGCGGATGGCGCGCTCGATGCCCGACAGCGCATCCTCGATCGCCGGGGCGATGGAAAGGGCGCGCGGCGTCGGCTGCAGGCCACGGCCGACACGTACGAACAGTTCGTCGTCCAGCGCCTCGCGCAGGCGCCGCAAAGCAGCCGACAGGCCCGGCTGGCCGAGCAGCAGCCGCTCGGCGGCGCGACTGACATTGCGCTCCTGCATCAGCACCGAAAAGGCCAGCAGGAGATTGAGGTCGATCTTGCGAAGAGTGGCATCATTCATCATCGTCAGTAATACCTGGCATGGCTACTATCAATTTGCAATAGGAAAGGAAGCTGTACATTTTCTCGTTCCCTGCCGTCCGGCAACCTCCCCCGATGAGGCGGCAGCAACGAAGGAACGATTTCGATGACACTTTCCAAATCGCGAAGCGGGGCGGGGCTGGCACTGCTGCTGCTCTGCACCGCCAATTTCCTCGACGCCATGGACGTCTCCACCATCGGCGTTGCCTTGCCTGCCATCCAGGCCGAACTCGGCATGGAGGCGACATCGCTGCAATGGGCCGTCAGCGCCTATGTGCTCGGCTATGGCGGCTTCCTGTTGCTCGGCGGCCGGGTCGCCGACGTCTTCGGCCATCGCCGCGTCTTCCTCTGGTCGCTGGCGATCTTTGCCGCCGCCAGCATCGCCGGCGGCTTCGTCGATAGCGGGCCGACGCTGATTGCCGCCCGCTTGATCAAGGGCATTGCCGCCGCCTTCACTGCGCCCGCCGCCCTTGCGTTGCTGCTCTCCGTCTTCGGCGAGGGAACCGCACGGGCAAAGGCGCTCGGGGTCTTCGCCTCGACCGGCGCCACCGGCTTCGTGCTCGGCATGGTGCTCGGCGGTGCCGCGACGATCTTCAGCTGGCGGGCGACGCTCGTCATGGGCGCGCCCGTCGCCATCCTGACACTCCTTCTTGCGCCGCTGGCGCTGCCGGCCGACCCGAAAAGGACAGGACCACGGCCGAGCTTCGACTGGGCCGGCGCGCTGACGATCACGCCCGGACTGCTGCTCTTCGTCTTCGGCATCACCAATGCCGCAGCCGCCGGCTGGCAGGCCTTCCCGACCTGGGGTTCGCTCGCCGCGTCGCTGGTGCTGATCCTGCTCTTCCTCGTGGTCGAAGCGCGCCATGCCGATCCGATGGTGCCGCTCGGCATGTTCCGCCGAGCCAAGCTCCGGCATGCCAATGCCATCGCCGCCCTCTTCCAGGGCGCCTATGTCGGCTTCCAGTTCCTGGCGACGCTCTATTATCAAAACGTCATCGGCTGGTCGGCCTTCACCACCGGCTTCTGTTTTGCGCTTGGCGGCGTCTTCGTGATGTTCCTGGCGCCACGTTTTGCGACGCTCGCGCAAAATCGCGGCGCCACCGGGCTGATGGCGGCGGGTGTCGGCCTGCAAGCGTTCAGCTATGTCTTCTGGGTGACCGCACTCGGACATGTCGACCCGATCCTGCTCGTGCTGTTTTCGCAGATCCCGCTCGGCCTCGGTTACGCCATGACCTACCCTTCAGTGCAGGTCGCGGCCCTTTCCGACGTGGAAGACGATAAGTCGGGGCTCGCCTCCGGACTGCTCTTCGCCTCCTTCCAGATCGGCGGCGGCATCGTGCTTGCGGCGGCCTCGGCAGTCTTCGGCGCCGCGCCGCATTTCGGCTGGGACCCCTATGTCGCCGGCATCGCCTTCGTGGCGCTGCTTGCGGTGGCGATTACCTTGCTTGCAGCCGCCGGTCCGCGGACATCGGCCGCCCGGAGACCCAGCTATCAGGCGGCGGAATGACGGTCATCAGCCCGCACCCTGACCGGTGCGGGCTACTCATCAACCGGAGCGATATCTGCAGCAAGAATCCCGTTGCGTTGCCTGGTTGAAAGGCGCATGGTCGCAACTTCGGCAGCCAGTGTACGGGCGCTGCCGACTGAGGGTTTTTATACCCTTGCCCCGATGAAAGGAGGACCGATGTCTTCCACTTTCGAAAAGTCGCATCTGACTTCGTCCGATCTCGACATGCTGCAAGGCGTGCTCGACGACGCCGGCTACGACGCCAAAATTCTGATCGGCAACGAACGCGTCTTCAACGTCGCGGCCATACTGCTGATCAGGCTGTTCGAAGAGGGCGTCACCTCGCCGGCCATGCTCTCACAAGCGCTCGAACACCATTTCGGCAAGCTGAAGACGCCGCCGAAACCGATAACCCCCGTCTTTAATCGATATGCGATACAGGGATTGCCCCGCGAAAGACGCGTCGCCGGCTAGAGCATGATGCCAAAAAGTGTGAGCGGTTTTCGGACGACATCATGCTCTCACTGATGTTCTAAAGCGCGTCGCGATCTTTCAGATTCACTCCTCGCGCTTTAGGTCTTTGTTTTACGCATGCCGTTAGCGCAAAACCGCTTCACACTTTTGCGCGACATGCTTTAGCGGCAAGCGAGCCGCCCGGCTCCGAAGGAATATCGTGCGAAAAACCCTCCTGCTTTGTATCTGCGTCGCAGCGGCCGGTTATTTCGGATGGGTGCAATTCGGGGCTTACCAACAACGCGAGCAGGCTAGAGTTCTTGCTGTCACCGACAGGGAGCGCCGGGTGGCGCTCCTGGAAATCGATGGCTGCCAGGCGAAAGTGGATCTGCTTCTATCGATGACAGACCGCCTGCTCAAGGCCGGCGGCATGCTGGTGCCGCTAGATATCGGACGGGATATAGAACTCTGTTTGGCCCGCGGCATCATGTCTGCATCAGGCCGTGCGGAGATGGAAAGAACGAAGCTGATCCGCCTGTTTCCCGTGAATGACTAAGCGCGTCGGAAGATTCATCCCTCGCGCTATAGCGCTATTGTTTCGCACGCTGTTGTCGCTTAACCGCAGCCCAGTTTTGCGCAGCGCGCTTTATCCCCTGTGGAAATGTGGCTTTCCTGCGGCGGCGGCCTTAATGGCACCTCAATTTTACTCTATAAGGAGGGTTCGCTGATTTGGCCGATGCGGCATTTGCGGTGACCGGATTTCCGGCCCCGCCATTTTCCCGATCGCGAAAGCATGGTGACGTCCCGTCTCAACGTCGGGTTTGGCTTTCGGTGACCTCTCCGGTCATCCGCCTCCAGACTGCGATGCGGTTTCAGCAGGCATCATTTTCATTCCATCCCTGCGGCCCGGTGTTGTCGGGTTGCCCCTCATGACGATCCCGCGATCTCCGATCGCGACCGACAAGCGGGGCGAATACCACGCAGGCTGCGGCTTTCAATTTCGATCTAAAGGGAGATTTTATCGATGGCAAAAGGACAAGTAAGAAGCAATCGCGAGGTCCGGAAGCCGAAGAAGGACAAGCAGGCAGCGAAGGTGGAAAGCACATTCGCCAATCAGATGAAGACGGCGACCAAAACCGCCCCGCAGGGCAGTGCTCCAAAGAAATAGAACCTCTTATCGAGCCCCCGCTCCGCCCCCGTGCGCATAACAGCGCCAGTGATAGCGCGTCTTGTCGGACGCGCCGCGCTCCGGCGCGACACCATCACCCATTGACATGTTTTCGGAAAAACAGGAATTGCTGCAACCATGACCACTCTTAATACGATGTACAACTTCGACTATCCGCTCTTCCTCATTCGCTCGGCCGTGGTGATTGCACTCGGCTTTTCGGCGATCGCCGCCTTTCACGGCGTCACTCTATGATCGAATCTGCGCGCCGCAGCGAGTGCGAGGAAATCCAAGTGGCCCCTTTGGGTGAGCCCGACGACAACCCGGAGCGATCCGCACTTTTCGCAGAAAAGCGCTGGCTGAAGATCCTTGCCGGATATCGCCAGCCGCGGGCCGGACGCAGCGCCTTCGAGCTTGCTGTCACAGTCGTCCCCTTCGCGCTGTTCTGGGCTGCCGCTTGGGCAGCGGTACATTACAGTTTCTGGCCCGGCCTGATCCTCATCCTTCCCGCCGCTGCTTTCCTGCTCCGGCTGTTCATGATCCAGCATGATTGCGGCCACGGCTCGTTTTTCGCTCGTCGCCGCGTCGACGACTGGATTGGACGCACGATCGGCATCCTGACGCTGACGCCCTACGACTATTGGCGCCGGGCGCATGCGGAACACCACGCCTCGGCCGGAAACCTGGACGAGCGCGGCGTTGGCGACATCGAAACGCTGACGATCGCCGAATATAACGCGCTGTCGCGCTGGGGCCGGCTTGGCTACCGGCTCTACCGGCACCCGATCGTGATGTTCGGGATCGGACCGGCATGGCTGTTCCTCTTCAAGCAGCGCCTGCCTTTCGGCATGATGCGCTCCGGCGCCCTGCCCTGGATCTCGACCATGGCGACCAATCTTGCCATCGCGGTGGTCGCCGCGCTGCTGATCTGGGCGGTCGGGATCGTCCCCTTTTTACTGGTGCATCTGCCGACCGTGCTTCTGGCAGGTGCTGCCGGCGTCTGGTTGTTCTACGTGCAGCATCAATTCGAGGAAACACATTGGTCGAAGGAGCCGGACTGGCAGTTCCAGCATGCAGCCCTGCACGGCGCCTCGCATTACGACCTGCCGCCAGTGCTGCGGTGGATCACCGGCAATATCGGCATCCACCACGTGCATCATCTGTCGAGCCGGGTGCCTTACTACCGGCTGCCGGAGGTGCTGCGAGATCATCCTGAGCTTGCCGATCTGGGCCGCATCACGCTCATGGAAAGCCTGCGTTGCGTCAAGCTGGTGCTGTGGGACGAACAGACGAAGCGACTGGTCTCGTTTCGCGAGGCGGCGCGGCTTGCCACAGCATGATAACGGGGCGTTAGAGCGGTTTAGCTTTCACGGAAGCGCGGAGCCGCTCTAACCTTTTGTTCCTGGAATTGCTCCAGTAAAATCATCCAGTTCTAAATTAAATAGTTAGAGCATGATGTCGTCCGAAAACCGCTCACACTTTTCGGCATCATGCTCTAGCGATAGCCTGTCACATCCGCCGGTTCGCCCGGCTCCTGCACTTCCACCATGTAGCGCCAGCAATCCGGCCGCGAACCGTCGATATCGTCGAAGCCGTAGGCCTTGGCCGCTCCGCCGCTCGACAGCGACTGGCCGTTCCAGCGGGCACGGTCGGGATCGGCGGCGATGGCCGCAACGGCCCGGCCGACGAAGCGCGGGGTTTCGGAAATGGCGAAATGCGGCTGTACTTTCGTCGCTTCGCGCCAGTTCTCCTCGCGAACACCATAAGCATCCAGCATCATTTCGGAACGCAGCCAGCCGGGCGTGATCGAAACGGCCGTGGCGCCGTGTTTCGCCAGATCTTGCGCATGCGCCCAGGCCATGCGGGTGACGCCTGTCTTGACGAGGTCGTAGAAGGGCGACAGCCGGTAATGGGTGGCATTGTATTCGGCCGTGCCGTCGGTCATCTCCACCAGCAGCCCGCCGGGACGCTCGATCATCAGCGGCAGGGCGTAATGGGCGGTGATCAGATGCGTCTCGATGCCGAGCTGCAGCATGCGCAGGCCTTTGTCCAGCGAATGCTCCCAGACGGCCTTGTCCCATTCGAACAGTTTCTCGCAGCCCCAGATGTCGTTGACGAGAATATCGAGTCGGCCGGCCTCCTCGCGGATGCGTGCGACCAGCGCCTCGACCTGTTGCTGGACGAGATGGTCCACCTGCACGGCAATGCCCTTGCCACCGGCTGATGTCACCAGCTCGGCCGTCTCCTCGATCGTCTCCGGTCGGGCATACTCGGATTGCTGGGCGCGCGTCGTGCGCCCGGTCACGTAGACGGTGGCGCCGGCGGCACCGAGTTCCACCGCGATGCCTCGGCCGGCGCCGCGCGTAGCACCCGCCACCAAGGCCACTTTCTCCCGCAAGTTCGCTGTCACTTCTCCATCCTCCACGCTACTGCAAAGTGTTACAGCGTCCTTTGCGCCTCTAAAGAGGCGCGGCGCTGTAGAACGCCTCATGCCGTAATGGAAGCGCCAGGAATTAGCCGGCGCTCCTTGTTTTATAAACGAATGATCGTTTATATATAACGTGAATGCAAGGGGAATTTCATGCCGCGCCGCCGCACAGTGTCCGACGAACAGCTTCTCGCCATGGTGCTCGCGTTGATTCATGCCGAGGGGCCGGATGCAGCGACCTTTGCGGCGGTGGCGAAAGCGAGTGGACTTTCCGGCTCGACGCTAGTGCAGCGTTTCGCCACGAAAGCGGCGATGCTGCGCGCCGCGCTACTTTACGCCTGGGACCGGCTGGATGCGGAAACGGCGCGGCTTGCCGAGACCGTCCCGAAAACGCCGGAAGGCGCCATGACGCTGCTTGTCAGCCTGTCGCAGGATTACGGCGACAATGCCGCCGCCTATGGCGAGGGATTGCTGGTGCTACGCGAGGATTTCCGCGATCCGGTGCTGCGTGCCCGGGGTGCGGCCTGGGGAACGGCACTGACGGCGGCGATCGCTCGATGTTTCGGATCGGCGACTGCGCCGGAGACGATTGCCCGGCTGATGCTGTCGCAATGGCAGGGTTCGCTCATCTGGTGGGGTTTTAGCGCCGAGGGGCCGGTGGCCGCCTATGTGGAGACGGAGCTTCGGCGCTTCCTCGCCGCGGTACCTGTCCATTCAGCTTAGGATACCGTGAAGATCATCGCCTTGATAAAATAAAGTAAAGCGGCGGTCGCGACGATGGTCGCCAATGTGAGCAGCAGTCCGATCAGGGTGACGAGACCATCCCGCTCCATCAGGGCGACGGCGAGCACCACCAGCGAGAACACCGGCAGAATATTGCCGAAGGGGATCGGCAGCGCGATCACCACGGCGAGCAGGAAGACAGGAATGCCGAGCAGCGCCTGCACCGTCGGGCCGGTGAAGGCCTCCAGCCGGCCGGCGCGCACGACCCTCTCCACCCGGGCGATCACCGGGACCGCGTGACCCACGACGAGATCAAGCGCCGCGGACGAAACCCGGCGATCCCTGACGATGGCGGGCAGCCAGACCTTCCGGCCGCCCGCAACGATCTGGAGGGAGACCAGCGCAAGCGCGGTGCCGAAAATCATTCCGAACGGCCCGGGAATCGGGGTCAGCGCCGGGATTGCCAGGAACAGGATGGTGAAGGCGATGCTCGTCGAGCCCATCGCCTCCAGAACCTCGCCGATGGAGAGGCCGCCCCTCACCCGGGCGAGTTCCAGCATTTCCCGGAGACGCGCGGTGGCCACACCGCGCGGCGCCCGTCTATTTCCGTCTTGATCAGACATCACGCAGTCCATTTTCAGCTGGCAGCCGTCACGTACCCGTGCCGGCTCCCTTCAGGGCGCCGACGAGGGCTGTGCATTGCGGGTCGCTACCGTCGAGAAGTTCGGCCGGCGCGGTATGGCCGATCGCTATGCTGACGACTGTGGCCGCCGCCCAGCCGTAGTCGCTGGCGGCGCGCTCTATGAGCTTCGGCCCCTGAGATGTCAGGCAGGCCTGGGATTGGCGGACGATCTCCACGGGAAGCCGGGCGCGCTCAGCCTGTTGCTGTATCTCAGCCTGCAACGGATCGACGACGAGCAGGGCAAAAATCCAGCCGATGAAATTCGAAATCATATCTGTTTCCTTCCTTTGTTAACGTATTCCCTCGCAGAGCCCGCTCAGGCGGGCTGCTGCGGATCCCGCTTTTTGAGGAGGCTCCAGACCGCTCCGGCAGCGATGATCGCGAAAGCGATGCTGAGCGAGAGCGCGGCCGGGAATTTTTCAAGGCCCAGCAGATCGGCGAGAAAGATCTTCGAGCCGATGAAGATCAGCACGATGGCAAGCGCCGGCTTCAGGTAACGGAAGCGGGGCGAAGAAGCTCGACCACATCCAGAGCGGCGTTCCCAGCCGCTCGACGAACAAAAAAGAGAGATTCAAGGATAGTCCCCTGTCGGCACTGGTTGTCGGAGAAGAGGTCCGACATCGCAAGAGTGCCGAAGCTCTCGCCAGAGGGGCCCGGACCAGCGGGTCGCACTGCAGGTAGGGTCTCACTCTTCAATAATCAAGCAGCGGCCAGTGCCGATTTTACGCATCGCGCGGAGGTAAGGCGTGCGCTGTGCGAATGCGTCATTCGCCCCGCAAGAGAAAGCCTTCGCCAGCCGTATCAGGCGTCCTCATCGTCCTTCTCCTCGCCCACAGTCAGCGGCCAGTCGACGACGTAGTCTTCGAGATCGTCGAGATCGATCTCATTTTCGTTGATCGCGCGGCCTCGCGCGGAAATGCCGGCGGCATGGACGGTCGCCGGGTCGCCGGAGACGAGCGGGTGCCACCAGTAGAGGTCGCGGCCTTCATTGACCAGCCGGTAGCCGCAGGTGGGCGGCAGCCAGGCGATATCCGGCACATTCTCCTTGGTCAGCTGCACGCAGTCCGGCACGAAATCCCAGCGGTTCTCATAGCTGGAGCAGCGGCAGCTTTCGCCGTCGAGAAGCTTGCAGCTGACCGAGGTGAAATAGATATCGCCGCTATCCCATTCCTCGATCTTGTTGAGACAACAGAGGCCGCAGCCGTCGCAGAGGCTTTCCCACTCGGCGACGGTCATTTCGGCAAGCGTCTTACTCTTCCAGAAGGGCAAATCGTTCATCGTTCGTTTCTTGCAACAGCGACCCGCAAAATCGCGTGACCCTGATGCATCTCTCTTGTTATCAGCCGCAAAATCAATCAATCCTTCAGTATACTCCTGGTACTCGGAGAATTCTCTCCTCGTATCGGAGAGCTTTGCGGCCATATGCGGGCCTCGCGCTTTCGTCGGATATGACCGAAGCGAGATCAGGCGGGAATACAGGACGTGCAAGATCCGGACAACCCAGGAAATGGGCCAGAAAAAAGCCCGGGAAAAGCGGCGAACGAGGCGGCGGAAAAGCGGCCGGCGAAGAGCCGTCACATTCTGCTGCGCATCGATTCCTGGATCGATTCGACCGTCTGGAACGCCGGCTTCCGCGCCGCCGAGATCTGGGAAGACATTACCATCTTCTTCCGCCGCTTCCGCGTGCGGGGCTGGAAGCGCATGGTCTTCGAACTTGCCGGCGAAGGACTGACGCTCGGAGCGGCCGGCTCGGTGCTGATGCTGCTGCTTGCCCAACCTGCCTTCGAGGCAACCAAGGAGGACTGGCGCAACCGCGGCGATTTCGCCGTCACCTTCACCGACCGCTACGGTAATGTCATCGGCCATCGCGGCGTCATCCACCAGAATTCCGTACCGATCGACGAGCTGCCGGATTCGCTGATCAAATCGGTGCTCGCCACCGAGGACCGGCGCTTCTTCGACCATTTCGGCATCGATTTCATCGGCCTCTTCCGCGCCATGAGCGAGAATGCGCGCGCCGGCGAAGTCGTGCAGGGCGGCTCGACGCTGACGCAGCAGCTCGCCAAGAACCTGTTCCTGTCGAACGAACGCTCGATCGACCGCAAGGTCACCGAGGCCTTCCTGGCGCTTTGGCTCGAGGCGAACCTTTCCAAGAAAGAAATCCTCTCCACCTATCTCGACCGCGCCTATATGGGCGGCGGCACTTTTGGCGCCGCGGCGGCGGCGCAGTTCTATTTCGGCAAGAACATCACCGATGTGAACCTCGCCGAATCCGCCATGCTTGCCGGCCTGTTCAAGGCGCCGGCGAAATACGCGCCGCATGTCAACCTGCCGGCGGCGCGTGCCCGCGCCAACGAAGTGCTGACCAATCTGGTGCAAAGCGGGCTGATGACCGAGGGCCAGGTGATCGCCGCCAGGCGTAATCCAGCTACCGTCGTCGACCGCAACGAGGTGGAATCGCCCGATTTCTTCCTCGATTGGGCTTTCGACGAGGTGCAGCGGCTTTCGTCGCGCTTCCACCAGCATTCGCTGATCGTGCGCACGACGATCGATATGGGCATCCAGCAGGCGGCGGAGGATTCGGTCGAGACGTCGCTGCGCGAATATGGCGAAGCCTATCACGCCAAGCAGGGCGCGATGGTGATGATCGAAAACGGCGGCGCCGTGCGCGCCATGGTCGGCGGCCGGGATTACGGCGAGAGCCAGTTCAACCGCGCCAGCAGGGCGCTGCGCCAGCCAGGCTCGTCCTTCAAGGTCTACACTTATGCGGTGGCGATGGAGAGCGGCATGACGCCGCAGACGACGATCGTCGATGCGCCGATCTACTGGGGCAACTGGAGCCCGCACAATTACGCAAACCGCTATGCCGGCCGCATCACGCTCGAGACCGCGATCGCCCAGTCGATCAACACCGTGCCGGTGCGGCTCGCCAAGGAGAAGCTCGGCATCCAGCCGATCCGGGCGATGGCAAAGAACCTCGGCGTCGAAACGCCGATCCGCGACGACGTCACCATCCCGATTGGCACCTCCGAGGTGACGGTCCTCGACCAGGCGACGGCCTACGCCACCTTCCCGGCCGGCGGCTACCAGTCGCGCCGCCACGGCATCACCCAGATCCTCGATTACGACGGCGACGTTCTCTATGATTTCGACCGCGACGAACCGGCGCCGAAACGCGTGCTGTCCGAACAGGCCGACGCCTATATGAACCAGATGCTGTCGCGCGTTCCTTATGTCGGCACGGCGCGCAAGGCGGCCCTCGACAATGGCATCCTGACGGCCGGCAAGACCGGCACGACCCAGGCCTATCGCGACGCCTGGTTCGTCGGCTTCACCGGCAATTACACCTGCGCTGTCTGGTTCGGCAATGACGACTACACCTCGACCAACGAGATGACCGGCGGTTCGCTGCCTGCGATGACCTTCAAGCGCGCCATGGATTACGCCCATCAGGGTGTCACGCTGCGCGCCATCCCCGGCGTCGAAAACCCCCTGCCCTCGGAAAAGGACCTCGCCAAGACCGCCGCCGCCAAGCCGCAGGACGGATCGCCGCAGCTCATCCGGCCGCGCATGCTCTCCGTTCAATCGACTGGCATCCTCAAGAAGCTCGGCGAAAAACTCAAGGATGCCGCCCCACTCGCGCCGGCGAAGGTGGCGAGCGCGGACTAGCCGGCCCAGGAGATTGCCGGTAGCTGCCCCTTGCATGTTCAATTAGCGCTGATTGTTGGATGATCGGTGCGCACTCCGGCGGATGGCCATCCGCCGGAGTGCGGACGGCCGGGACCGCAGGCCCCTTGGCTTGAACCGGGGATGAGATTGGTCCGGCCGTCCTCGCGTTTGTCCTGAACAGATGATGGGGAGCAAGTCCCGCATGCAAGGCAAGGTTTCGTTCCAAGAAGACGCGATGCCGGTAGTTTATGCCGGTGTGGACGTGAGTAAAGAGTGGCTTGATGTTCATCTGCATCCGCTGGGCGAAAGCCGGCGGTTTAGCAATGACAAGACCGGCATCCGCCAGCTGAAACGGCTGCTGGCCAGGCATCAGCCCAAAAGCATCGTGATGGAGGCAACCGGCAAGTTCCATCGCCCCGCCCATCGCTCGCTTTGGCTCGATGGCTTTGCCGTCGCCGTGGTCGATCCGCTGCGCGCCCGCATGTTTGCCCGCGCCTGCGGCTATCTCGCCAAGACCGACCGTCTCGATGCCCGTTTCCTGGCGCTCCTGGCCGAGAGCCTGCGCCCGCCGGCCGACACGCCGCCAAGTCCTCACATCGAGGCCTTGCAGGAGCTGGTCAATGCACGATCGGCAGCCAAATGCGACATCACCGCCCTGCAGAACCGCAGCAAGACTGCCACCACCGCCCTTCTGCGCGGCGAACTCAACCGCCTCGTGCGTCGGCTGGAACAGCATGTCGAACGTCTCGACAAAGAGATCGAACGATGTGTCGGCGAGGACCCGCAGCTCTGCCGCAAGGCCGAGATCCTCACCTCCATCCCCGGCATCGGCCGCGTCACGGCCCTGGCATTGATGGCCGGCATAGACGAGTTGGGCAGTTGTTCGGGCAAGCAGGCCGCCATGCTGGCAGGGCTTGCACCAATCGCCAACGACAGCGGTGCCCGAACCGGACGTCGTTCCATCCGCGCCGGCAGGCCAGCACCCCGGCGCGCGCTCTACATGGCCGCCTTGTCGGCCCGTCGATACAATCCCGCCCTGGCTCGTTTCGCAGACACGCTCAAAGCCGCAGGAAAACCAGCCAAGGTCATCCTGGTCGCCATCATGCGCAAGCTGCTCGTCTTGGCAAACTGCCTCCTAGCTCACGATCGCATCTGGACACCAAATCCGCCTTGACAACCAACACAGATTCTCATCCGCCTGCCGGCACCTCTGGGTGAAAGGCCGTATTGGCGCAGTTGGCAGACGACTTTGCCGCATGGACATAACCTGACATCAATCAGCGCCTATGTCACGGCGCGGCATTCCACCCTGCCAGAATCAGTGGTAACCCTTTCATCCGATATGGTTTCCAAGGTCATGACGTGTTTCGATTCCCCCTCTTTATCGCGATCACGCTGATCGTCGCCTTCGGCGGCGGGATCATGATTTCGCTTTATGCGCTGGATGCGACACAGGGTTTCGGGGCGATCAAGCTCGGTGCCTGGGAGGCCTTTCCGGCGTTGCAGACGGTCGAGGCCGATCCTTACGCCAAGTCGCATCGCGCGCGCGCCGGCAAGCTGCTCTATGGCAGCGCCGAGGGCCTGACCTTCACGGCGAGCGTCGACGACGAGGGCGCGCGACTGAATGCCGACTGCCGCTACCGCATCAGCGGGCAGACGCCGCCTGCCCGGCTCTGGACCCTCTTTACCGCCGACAATGGCGGCAATCCGGCAGCGGTGAAGACCGGGCATCCCTCAGCGCTCAATTCCTGGACGGTGCTGCGCAATCAAGACAGCAGTTTCTCGATCGAGATCTCAGCCGTCGCGCAGCCGGGCAACTGGCTGGCCTTGCCAGAGGCCGGCACCTTCCGGCTGGTCCTGACGCTGTTCGACACACCGACAGCCGGCAGTTCCGGCGTGATCGACCTCGCCATGCCGAAGCTCACCAAGACCGGATGCGGCAATGCTTAGGATATTCTTCGCCGTCCTGACCGGCCTTTTCGGCGCAGCCCTGCTGCATCTCATCATCATCCTGTCGCTGCCGCATTTCACCGGAAGGGATGCGGCGACCCGCGTGGAGGCAGAGGGCGACCTCAATAATTTCTACCTGCTCGGCGACCGATATGACGAGGCCGGCCTTGCCAATGGCGACCCCTTCCTGCGCACCGCCGTCTGCTCCTTCGACGTCGAGGATGCGCCGGTACATTTCACCGCCAAGGGCAATGTGCCTTTCTGGTCGATCGCGATCTATGACAGCGCCTCCAACGAGGTCTTCAGCATGAACGACAGGACATCGGTCGGCGGCGCGCTCGATGTGCTGGCCGGCAGTCCCATCCAACTGACAGACCTGCGCAAGAACTTGCCGCAGGAGCTGCAGCAGGCAATCCTGGTGGAAATGGCACGGCCGGACGGCTATGCCGTGCTGCGGACGCTGGCGCCGCAGGCGAGCTTCGATGAGGCTGCGCGCAACTTCCTGACGGAAGCCGGCTGCGAGCAATTCGCCGCTCGCTGAGGTTGAAAAGCGGTTACTTCTTGTTGACGCGCGGCGCGGGCGCCGGACGATGTTTCGGGCTCTCGGCCAACCGCTCGTAGCGGACGCCGGTGAACCAAAGGATCTTGGCTTCGCGGGGCTCTTTGTCCGGGCGACGCGGCGCCCGCGGCCGCCGATCCGCCAATGCGACTACTATTGCCATTCTCGTCTCCATGCACTGCCCGAGACGGATGAAGTTGCGATGGATTTCACCCTGCCCGCCAATATGCGAGCCGGCGCGTCCTGCAGTGCCGGAATGACCGGACCGAGGGCATTCGCGCCTTTCCCACGGCACCTGATTGAAATACCGTGATGCGGAGTTTCAACGATCCAAATACTCAAATCGCGTCGTTCCTATCCGAATTGAGACAGATGACAGTTAACAGTTTACTAATATTCGGCCGGGGCCAAACACAGTTCACGCTACTTCCCTTTAACGCTCGAAGAGTTGATTTGGTTTCACCCCGCCTGCGCAAACGACCGGCTGGAGATCGACGGATAAAATTAGAAGCAATTCATATAGTTGACACGGGGACAGGGAACCCGCCGGCCGGAAAAAGGGCGACGTTGCAGAAATGCATCATGAAAATATTTAATTGCGAGACGCTCAGATGCGCGTATGTTCGATCATGTCGATCACACGTTTCCGGGCTCCGATCGATCGGGGATTTTTCACGTTCTTGCCGGAATGCGGAGGGCAAGCGATGTCTTTGCTGGTCAATTCATCTTTCTCGCCTGAAGATCTCGACGTGCTGCGTAGTGCGCTTGATGCCTGGTGCACAGAACGGCGCATCGACATCAAAAGCGTCGACGCGCAATTCGCGGCATCCGCAGCACTCGACCTTTATCAGGCCGGTTACGACAGCCGCGAAAAACTGCTGCACGCGCTCCGCGATCACAGGATCGCCTGAGTTTTTCCACCATCACGGCAGCGATGCGCAATCGTCGCAGCACGCCTTCCAAACCACGCATTTTTATATTGCCGGCTAACCATATCGCAACACGTTTCGCGTGTATATTTCTGTTGCATTTTAATAAAATCTTCAGCATGCATTAACCGTACCGGTGTAGGATTTGTTCATAACCGTATGGCCTGACATGCGTTCCGCCAGCGCATATCGGCCCTTGGTCCCCTTATTCTGCGTTTTCGGGGTGTATTTGTGCGTGACCGGTTTCGAGACCTAGAGGGCCCCTTGGCCGTCAGGAAAAAGGACGTGGTATTGATGGCGACTGTCAGCAGTTTCGAGAACCTGTCTCATCCGACACGGTCCGAACTGCGCCAATTCGCCGAACTTTTCATGCCGCTGTTCCAGGCCTCCTCCGACGAGGCCAAGCGCCAGGCGGTCGCCGCCCTTTCTCAATGCAAGAACATGCCAGCCGCGGTGGCGCTGTTCATCGGCAACCAGCCGATCGAGATCGCGGCCCCTTTTCTTACCGCCTCAAAGGCAATCGCCGACGATACGCTGATCACCATCGCGCGCATGCAGGGTGCAACGCATGTCAAGGCGATCGTCAGCCGCGATTCACTCTCGCCGAAGGTCATCGATGCTTTGGTGGCGCTCCGCCAGAGCCAGCCGCGGTCGGCGGCCGCATCGGCGCCGATCATGGAATCGCCGGCGGTTCCACTTTCGCCGGCGCCTACCGAGACCAACGAGGCAGATGCGCTGGAGGAACAGCGGGTTGCCAATGAAGAGGCGTTGCGCGAGCGCATCCTCGGCCTTGCCGGCCATCTCGGCCGTGCCGACAAGGACAGGCTCGGTCTGCGCACGCTCACCGACATTCAGGAGGCGCTGCTGGTGCGCTTCGCCCGCTCGCGTGAGGCCACGCATTTCGCGACCGCACTTGCCGATGCGCTTTCCGCCAGCCGCTGGCTTGCCGAGCGCATCATGCTCGATCTTTCCGGCCAGCAGCTCGCCACGACGCTGACGAGCCTCGGCATGGGCTTTCTCGATGCTGTCTTCGTGCTCGAAAGGCTCTATCCGCACCTTGCCGAACAGCACCACAACGTCACTCGCGGCTGGATGGTGCTCGATGCGCTCGACCCGGAAGAATGCCACGAACGCGTCGAAGCCTGGAGGCGCGCCGATCGCTACACCTATAAGCCGGAAGCGCCCGATGCGGCCGCACCGGCGGCAACACCCGACTATCGCTTCATCCGCCAGGCGCCGCCGCAGCGCGACATGCGCGTCATGGGGCGGCGGTCTCGCTGAATTAGAACGACTAACCTCACCGCATGGCGAGCTGTTCGAAAAGGTGAGAAGCTGACGCGCGTCTTGGCTATCAGCCGTCCTTCGCAAGCGGGATCATGTCCCCCAGTTCCTCCGCCTCCAGCTCGACGATCCAGAGATCGGGGTCGAATTTGCGTTCGCGCTCCAGCATCGCGCGGACAGCTTCCGGATCGCTGCGCGACAGGCGGACCTCGAACAGACGGTCGCCGGCCTGGCCTTCGTCGAAGGCGGTCTGCGGCGCCGGCGCATAGAGCGTTTCCAGGCCGTTGCGGAAATGCTGGCGGATGAAGATCGCACCCGCTTCCTCCGCACCCTTCTTCTCGACGGCGGCAAAGTCGCCGCTGGCGAAGACGCGGCGCAGGAGGGCGGAAACGAAGATGTCGGCGCGTAATCTCATCGGTGCGGTATAAAGCATGTCGTGCGATAACGACATGTGGAAAGATAGAGACTTAAAGCTCAAGAGATGAATCTGAAAGATTGCGACGTGCTTTAGACGGGCGCGGGCTGCGGCAATTGGCGGTCAAAATTTGAGCGCCGAGTCAGACCTTGACTGCCAGCCGCAGGCCACCCCAATGCCGTCCGCGGACGGTGATCGGAGCGGAGATATCCTTCATCATCACGAAATTGCCCCCGCCCATGTCGCGCCTGTAGGTCTGGACGAGGAAGGGCGCGGTGCTGCGGCCGGCGGCAAGGCCGACGCGATCGGCGAAGATGCGGCGATTGCGGCAATTGGCGGTGTTCCAGACGCTGTCGCCAGGCCGCTGGGCTTGCGAGAATTTCCGGTTGTGGGTCGGCAGATAGCCGTTCTCGTCGATCGCCGCGCAGAAAGCGATGCGCTCGTCCAAGGTTGTGACGGGTTCCTGGATCGGCGGCAGCAGGCGGTCGGTGAGTTCGGTGAAGGCTGCCATCATCTGTGCCGGATCGGAGCCTGGTATCGGCCGATACCGCCGGTCGAAAAGAGCATCGAGCCCGATCTGCCCTTCCGCGACGGCGCGCTCGAAGGCGCCGGAAATCTGTCTTGCCACCGACTGCGCTTCCTCGATCCAACGGCTGTCGGCGGTCTTGACGCCAGCGCTCGCCGTCAGCTGGATCAGGGTTTCCGAGAGGCCGACGACGCTGTCGACACGTTTTGCCGCCTGCTGCAGCCTGACATTCGAGCCGGCGACCTCGGCCGACATCTCGCCGAGTTTCTCGACGAAGCCGGCGCATTGCTGATCGACCGCCTCGGTGGTGTTGGCCATGACAGTCGAACTGTCGAGGATGCGGGTGATGACATGTTCCATGCTTTCGAAGGCGCCGCGCATCGCCTCCGACTTGTCACGCACGCCGGCTGCACTGTCGCGCGCATCGCTGCCGGCGGCCGACAGCCGGTCGATCTTCACGCGCAGTTCGTCCAGCGTCTGCTGGATGGAGCCGGTCGCCTTCGAGGTCTGCAGCGAAAGCGCGCGGACCTCGGTGGCGACGACCGCAAAACCCTTGCCCGCATCACCGGCGCGCGCCGCCTCGATCGCGGCGTTCAGCGCCAGCAGGTTGGTCTGCCGGGCGATGGTGCTGATCTCCTCGGCGATATTATCGACATCGGCAAGCGACTTGGAGAAGCCGGCGATCTCAGCGCCGATCTCGTTGGAGGACTGAACCATGTGGCCGATCTCGGCGACGGAGCCCGTCAGGCGGTCGGCCGATTCCTTCAGCATGTGGCGGGCCTCGGCCGCGGTACGGTCGGTCTCGCGCAGCGACATGGCGACCGAGCGGTTGGTCTCGGCAATCGACAGCGCGGTGCGGGTAACATGATCGAAGGCGGAGGCATGCCGGGCCGACATTCCCGCCATGTCCTGGATGGCGCCGGCGATATCGACGAGATCGATGCCAAGGGTGGAGGCTTCTTCGGCAAGACGCAGCAGGATGTGGCGCAGCGCCTCGCGATCAGGCCCTCCCGCTTCGACCACCGGTTCTCCGGCCAGATCGTCTATCGCCTTCAGCGCATGCATGTCCGACGCTCCTCCGCCCAATCAGAAAAGCTTCCGTCAACATGGTTAATAAGTTGCAAACAGCGGCAGCACCTTAGACTTAGGTTGTAGGGAAAGCGGACTCCGTGACTGTGGGCCGGTCGTGTGGCGACTCATCAGCTGGCAATGAAGCCCGTAGCCGCTCGGACGTGGATCAAAGAAGGCCTGCCGTCTGTGTGCCATTTTTCCGGACGTCTTTTTGAAGACATGCGGCGCATTGGCTGGAATGCTGACCATCGAAGACGCGCTCAGGGTCGACGCCGCTCCGCGGAAGGTGAATTGTAGCTCCCCCTCCATGATATTGTCTCATTCCGTACCATTCCACCGGTCGAGTCACGACCCTGATAAGTTGAATCAACTGATTTGGTTTAGGAGGAGAAAATGATGACTGTCACCGTGATCAAACCCGCACAGGATCGGAAAAAAGTGTCCGATGCTTATGAAGTTGACTATTTTGTGCAGAAACACGCGATCGCCAGAATGGACGCGATCCGGATTCTCAATCTGCACCGATCTGATCGGGATGCCTCCGATCGCGCCGCGCATCGTCTCAAAAGGTGATCTATCAACCGGAACGATACGGGCAGGATTTTCTCTTTCATTTGCCAATGAGATTTAACGCGAGGCCGACCAGCGCATCCTTGGTCGTCGTCCCCTTTTGAAAGGCATACAAAAGAACGGTCAAGAGATCCGAGCCGTCTTCGCTATCGGGCGAGATGTCATGCCGGGCGCAGGCCTCCTGGAAGGCGATCAGGAGCACTGTCGAAGCGGTCTCGTCCACATGGTGATTGTAAAATGAGGTCACGCATCATCCTTGAGGGTTGCCGACGTCAAATGCGTTCAGTTGTCGATCAGGCAGGCCGTATCAACGGCGCGGCATCATTCGGAACCGGCTTCGATTTACCAAGAGGAATGCCGGTCAGCCGTTCGTATTCTATCTCAGCCGGACCATAGGTGCCTTGGCAGAGGTGCATCAGCCCAGTGCGATCCCGCACAAGAATTTCCCCACGTTGCGATTTGATGAAGTGCTTCGTTTCGAGAATTTGCAAGGCCACTGTTACACCCGGCCTACGCACGCCAAGCATCATCGCAAGAAATTCATGGGTCACATAGAAGCTGTCGCCATTGACGCGGTCGTGAACCATGAGGATCCATCGCGCCAGCCGCTCTTCCAGTTTGATCTGACCGTTTGCAAGAGCGGTGTAGGTGGTCTGGATACCGAGCGTACGGGCATAATGCATCAACAGTTCTGTTAACGCGGCGCTCTGGGACATCGCTTCTTGAAGATTGTCGACAGAAATACGAAGCGCCGAGCCGCCCATCTGGACGAAGCAGTCAAACGGGCTTTCTGTATCGCCCTGGGCCAGCGACGTGCCAGTCATGCCATCCCGGCCGAAAAGGCCGACCTCGACGGTTGAACCGCCCTCTTTGCTTGCCACCACCGAACCAAGACCCGCCTCGAAAAAATAAACGAAGTTGATCGGCTGATGCGCCTTTTCGAGCGACTGACGAAGGTTGAGCTGCATTCTCTCCAGACTGGGGGCAAGCAGGCGCCGATCTTCAGGGGCGAGGGCACACAACAAATGGTTCTTGAACGTGCTTATATTCTGGTTGGTCATCGTGCTCTCCGGGGCGAAAGCACGACGATCTTCCAAACGTCAGCGCCCTTGCGTGGCTGACGTCATATATAAGGTTGCGCTTAAAAGCTGCATTGCGCAACAACTTTTGTATGAAATCGTACAGAGCCGCATCTATACGTTGTTTTGGAAAGAGGATTTGGCCCACACTGGTTACGCTTGTGATGCGGCGACTGGTCGTCGTTTGCCGATGCCGTTTCGGAGCGATGTCTCCTGAAGTTTGAGTCGGCGAACTTCATCTTCCCCGCGCGCAGCGAGAATGAAAACACGTTCTTTCCCATCGGGAGCTTGAACCTCGGCGACAACGTCTCGCGCTATCAGCCCCTCCATGGTTATATCCGATACCCCCGGGATCACGGAAGTCGGCTGCGGTTCTGGATAATATTGGTCGAGAAATCTGATAGCCTTGTTTTGTCTGTTGCCGAGGCCAAGCCGCGGCCCGTCGTCAAATTCCTCCCTGCGCTCACGTTGCACTCGGCTTGACGAAGCCGGTCGACGTTTCATCGCTATTTCCTCTCGCGTTTTGATATGGTCGGGAAGTCGGTGAGTTGCAGACCGGATGGGTAAGAAGCTCGTCTGCCTTTTCGTTGGCCATAGGAAGAAACCGGGGAAAATCCCTCTATTCTTCACGCCATCGCGCCAGATTGGCACAGCTTGCACATTCTGACGGGCACAACGGGCCGTTGCAACAATAGTTCCGTGTATATCGACTCTCAGCGCGCTGGAGCAGCTGTCGGGTCCGCAATCGGGATAGGCGGCCCTACTCATCTTCAGTCGTCCGGCCCGAGGAACGCTTGCCAGGTGCGGCAGTTTCGATGCATCCGGCGATGCCGTGCAGGAAGGTCTTGCCATGACTGACCTGGCGCTGTTTTGAGAGGCGCGGAACCTAGATCGCGCCGATTTCCTTGAGTTTCTTCAGCACCGCCTGGTTCGGCTCGCCGTCTTCGGGCAGGTTGTAGTGCTTCTGAAAATGGCGGATGGCCGCGCGGGTCTGCTCGCCGGCGACGCCGTCCACGCCGACATTGGCATAGGCCATGTTGGAAAGACCCTTCTGGATCTTCAACACCAGGTCGACATTGGTGATTTGGCTTGATGGAACCTGCTTTGCTGCCGATGGAACCGTTTTGACGGTCTTCTCGGCGCTGCGGATCGCCGCTGCTACCGGGTCTTCCGCCGCCGCCTTCGAGCTGACGTCCTCGGGCGGCTTTTCGGCGGGCACGGTCGAGGGGCCGGCGGCATCGGTCTTCAGCGCCGCCAGCACCTCCGGCGTCGGATCGCCGGTCTGGGTCATGCCGACGGTCTCTTCGAAGAAGAGAATGGCCGCACTGGTGCGGGGGCCGATGATGCCGTCGGGTATGCCGTTATAGAGGCCGCGGCGCACAAGCTGCTGCTGGATGTCCATGACGAGCTGGCTCGGCTGCTGGCCGGGTGCGGCAGGCGCCGGTGTCGCGTTGGTGGCGGCGGTATCCTGCGGCCGTTCGATCCGGAAGGTGGTGACGTCACCCTGTTGCTCCTCGGCCGGACGGCGGGCGCCGAGCACGGTCGGAGACTGCGGATCGCGGGTGCGGAAGATCGGATGCGGATGCAGGCCCGGCTGATACCAGAGCGCATTGGCGGCGACGAAAGAGAAGATGACGGCGAAGGTGATCGTGCCGCCGGCGACCGACGGATTGCGGCCGATGACGCCGCCGAGCACGGAGGCGCCCTGCAGGCCGAGCCCGCCGAGGGCGGCGGCGCCTGACATCAGAAGGCCCGGCTGCTGCCGTTTTCCCTTAGGCGATTTTCGCTTGCGCGCGGCCATCGAAACGCCCCTCTTCCAACTCTACACCGCTATTGACCGCGCCCTTCAGCCGCGGCGGAAACTCGACAGTCGCGCCATGACCGGCGTCTTCGGCGTGCTGTGCACCCGAGCCGTCCGCGGCGATCTCGATCGTGATGATCGTGCCTTCGCCCGGCTGGCTGGCGATGGCGAAATGCCCACCATGCAGCGCCACCAGCCCCTTGACCAAGGAGAGACCGAGGCCGGAGCCTTCGAAGCGGCGGGTGTAATCGTTCTGGATCTGGACGAAGGGCTGGCCAAGCAATGCCAGCTTGTCGGCCGGGATGCCGATGCCGGTGTCGCTGACCGTCAGCTTGAGGATGCCGTCGCGCGCTGCCGCATCGACCGAGACGACGCCTCCGGCCTCGGTGAACTTTATGGCATTGCCGACGAGGTTGATGAGGATCTGCTGGATGGCGCGCTGATCGGCGACGACCTCGCCGAGGCCGCGCTGAATACGGCTCGTCAGGGTGAGGCCCTTGGTCTTCGCCTGCAATGCCAGCATCGATTCGCAGGATTTGACGGAGCTTGATATATCGAAGCCTTCGAGGATCAGCTCGTAGCGACCGGCTTCGATCTTGCTCATATCGAGCATGGTGTTGACGACGGACAGCAGATGCGCGCCGGATTCGCGGACCAGGCCGACATATTCGCGCTGACGGTCGTTTTCAAACTTGCCGAAATATTCGCCGATCAGGATATCGGAAAAACCGAGAATGGCGTTCAGCGGCGTGCGCAGCTCATGGCTGACGGCCGCGAGGAAGCGCGATTTGGCATCATTTGCGGATTCGGCATCAGCCGCGCGGTTCTGGGCTTCGTCACGCAGCTGCTGCTCGACGGAGACATCGCGCAGCTGGGCAATGATGGCGGCAAGCTCGCCGTCGGCATCGCGCCGGGCCGTCATGTCCATTCTCAGATAGGCAAACTGGCGCTGATCACGCGAGACCGAGGGCCGGTCGAGGCGCAGGTCGACGCTCTGAGCATCCTCGCCCCGGCGCAGGCCATCGAGCGCCTGCAGGAAAAGAATGCGGTCGGAGACATGCACCTGCTCGAGGAAGCCCCTGCCCTTGGGATCGCGCATCCAGGCGAGGAAATCGCGCCGGTCGCGACCACCGACGGTCGCCACACTGCCATGCGGGTCGAGGAAGAAGACGAGGCCCGGGGTGGCGGCAAGGAAGAAATCCTCGGCCGACTGCGTGGCGATACCGGCGGACGAACCCTGACGGGCGAGCGCGATGCTGCCGACGGCGGAAAAGAGAAAGGCGGCGCAGACCATGGCGACACCTGCCGGCAGCGCCACGGCCGGACTGGTGACCGCGGAAAGGCCGATAGGAGCGGCAACGAGAGCGGCCGACGAGAACAGCACGAGGCGGCGCAGGATCGCGAGCTCGCGTTGGCGCACGGCTTCACCGCCGCCCGTCCGGGAGAGCCAGCTTGTCGCTGCCCGGTCTACGAGGGCCGTCATCCAGCCGCCAATGTTACTCAATACACGCACGCAATACCCGCCCGAAAGGCTGTCTATCGATCCGGACAATAGGCCTTGGCGACTTAAAGAAAGGATAAGGCAAAAGCGCTGTTCACAGCCTGAAACGGCTGAAATTCTCGTTTTGAAGCATCTGGAAGGCTCTTTGCCTTTTGTGGTTAATAGGGGGTAAGCGACGGATTTTCCTCATATTTCAGCATTGCGTTAACTCCTGTGGCAAGGCGAGCCGGCAAAAGTCCTGCAATTGCAAGCAGGTGCTGCCCTGATGCTTAACGGCGATCGCTCGCATTCGACTAAAATGCGGCTCAAATGCCGTTCGCTAAAATTTGAACTAAATTTGCCGCAAATGCGCGTGAGTTTCGAAAAGCGGCATTCGCAACTTGGCGGTAGGGTGAAAACACACCGGACAACCGGCCTGATTCGGCGACAAGAACCGGACGGGGAAAACAGGATGGGCAACGACAATGTGGTTTCTGATCAAAGGATCCTTCTGGTTTGGCCTCGTGCTCGTGCTTCTTTCCGTCTTCAGCACGGAGAGTTCCGACAAGCTCGCCAACGGCCCGCAATTGCAGCTTTCCGACGCGTTCACGGCGGCAAGCGGCGCCTACGACTATTTGACCGGCATGTGCTCGGAGAAGCCCGAGGTCTGCGCCAAGGGCACCGAGACCCTCACCGCGCTCGGCTACCGGGCCCGCGAAGGCGCCCGCGTTGCCTATGAACTGCTCGACAGCCAGTTCAAGGACGAGGCGCCGGCAACCGCAAAGCTTGCCGAACCGCAGATGCCGGTGGCGCTCAACATGCCTTCCCTCACCACGCCTGCCATCCAGGAAAAGGTGCGCGAGGCAAAGGCCGCGCTCAACCAGCCGATGCCTTACCGTCCGCCGGTCGAGGACGACGCCTCCCCTGAGGCGGTGGTGACCGGCGCCATTCCGCTGCCGACGCCGAAGCCGGCGACCTGACCCTTAACCAGCTTGCATCGGTGGTCCGCATGACGCGGAGATGCCCCATGCCTGACGTGCCTGCCCTGTTTAATTCAGCATGTTGCTGCGCCGTGAGGATGCCCATTCCTCACGGCGTTTCTTTTTAACGGTTCAAATCTGCCGGTCTTTCACCTATATGCAGTCTTAGAGCACTTCCTGACGCATTCCGGACGCAAAACCGCTGCGCACCTTTGCTGGAACTGCTTTAATAGTGAAAGGTTCCGCATGGCATCCCTCGACCAGATCATCGACGACTTCGCTTTCCTGGACGATTGGGAAGACCGCTACCGCTATGTCATCGAACTCGGCAAGGCGCTGCCCGACTTGGCGGAGGAGAAGCGTACCTCCGAGAATAAGGTGATGGGCTGCGCCAGCCAGGTGTGGCTGGTGAGCCATACGGCGGGCGATCCCGACAATCCCGTCATGAGCTTCGAGGGTGATTCCGACGCCCATATCGTGCGCGGCCTCGTCGCCATCGTGCTTGCCACCTATTCCGGCAAGACGGCCTCCGAGATCGCCGGGCTCGATGCCTTCGAGATATTCTCGAAGATCGGCCTGGTGGAGAACCTGTCATCGCAGCGTTCGAACGGACTGCGGTCGATGGTGAACAGGATCCGCGAAGAGGCAAGAGTCCGCGCTGCGGCTTGACCGTACTCGTGGCTGGCCTGCTTTGAGGGCCACAGGACGGGCGAGCGGGTCGGTGCCGGCTCTGCAATCGAGTACATTAACACTTGCTCATAGTATAGGAATACATTCTAAGCCTGTCGGCAAAGCATAAGACGGGACCGCTTAGGCTGTCGTGGCGTCCGGCCGAAACGGGCCGGCCGGTCGACCATCCGACTCCGTTTGAGCCAACAGAATGCTTCAATCTAACCCGGAAAGGCTCTAAATATCGGACCGAGTATTTCTTCGTCTTGAAAAAGCACACAAAAAGCCGGGCACAAGACCCGGCTTTTTGTCGTCGATGCTTTCGAAAAAGCTCAGCCGCGGCCGCGCTTGCGGCGCTGCCCGAGGCCCATTTCCTTTGCCAGGCGCGAACGCGCTTCGGCATAAGCGGGCGCTACCATCGGGTAATCGGTCGGCAGGTCCCACTTCTCGCGGTATTCTTCCGGCGAGAGGCTGTGATGCGTCATCAGGTGACGCTTCAGGGACTTGAAGTTGCCGCCGCATTCCAAACACGTGATCTGCTCGTCCTGTACGGACTTGCGGACAGAAACTGCAGGCTTCTGCTTTTCGACGATCGCCGCAGCAGGCTGCGGTACGGACGTGTTGCTCAGTGCCGAATGCACGTCGGAAATCAGATTGGCCAGGTCGCTGACCGGTACAACATGGTTGCTGACATAGGCCGCGACGATGTCGGCTGTCAGTTCCACAAGCAGCTCCGGCGCATTGCCGGTCGCTATATCCGTCATATTCTTTCTCCTGTTAGCATGCTCAAACGGTCTTTGACTGACACGCCAAAGACCCGCCTCGTAGAAGCGAACAGCAAAAGCACAGGAAGCGACCTTCTGTTTCGAAAAACGCGAAATCCACCCCTAGATTCCGAAGAGCGTGACCTGTTCTTATACTGCCTGACTGGAAACCACTACGTCATGCCCCAGGCGATGGCCTCAGTTTAGACATTAAAAATCAAAACTGAGGGACTTGGAAGCAGTACGATTGCAATCCACAATCAGAACTCTACTTGCATTTTCAAATACCATCGTTTGGTCGAAAGGCCAATTATTATTTGTCGTTTTTCTTGAGAAAAAATGACAGATGAAGAATTGAGGGGCTCTTCGGCAAGCTTTACTCACAGCTTCCTGTGCATAAGTTTTGCATAAATCTGGTAAAGTCCCCGAACAGCATAGGCTCAACGATCCCTGATATCGTCACGGACCGAGAGTGCACCGAGATCATATCCCGAACGATGGGCAGCTCTGGCAAGCAGGTGGGCAGACACCGGCGCCGTCAGCAGGAAGAAGACGAAACCGGCAATGGCGCGGGCGAGAATCGCCGGGTCCTCTGAATAGAGGCCGGCGGCAAGGAGCAACAGGCCGGAGCCGACAGTGCCCGCTTTCGAGGCCGAGTGCATGCGCGTATAGAGATCGGGCAGCCTGACCAGGCCGATCGCCGCCGCAAGCGCAAAGAAAGCACCGGCAATCAGCAGCAGGGCGGTGACGGCAGCCACCATATAATCGATCATCGCTTCTTCCCCCCTGCCCGGCGCTTTTGCGTGTTGCCGTTTGCCGCAGCGGCGGGCGGCTTCGATTTGATGTTGCCGCGCGACAGCACGAATCGGGCGAAGGCGACTGTCGCCAGGAAACCGACGAGGCCGAGCGAAATGGCGATATCGATATAGAGCGAAAACCCGGTCTTGACCGCGATGACGGCGATGAAGCCGATGGCGATGCCGGTCAGCATGTCGAGGGCGAGGATCCGATCCGGCAATGTCGGACCGGCAACGACGCGCCAGACGGTCAGAATCAGCGCCAGGCCGAGAATGACGAGTGCGGCCGAGGATGCGAGTGCGACGATGGCGGCAGGTGTGATCACCGGAAGGCCTCCATGATCTTGCGTTCGAAACCGTTGGCGATATCACGCTTGGTCGTCTCGGGATCGGAACAATCGAGCGCGTGCACATAGAGCGTGCGGCGATCTGCAGAGACGTCGACCGAAAGCGTACCGGGTGTCAGCGTGATGAGGTTTGCGAGCAAAGTGATCTCGAAATCGCTCGTCACCGTCAGCGGGAAGGCGAAGATGCCGGGCTTCAGCTTCATATCGGGCGAGAGGACAGTGACCGTGACCTTCCAGGCCGACAGCGACAATTCCTTCAGGAACAGAGCGGCGAGCGAGAGCACCGGGAGGACACGGGGGATATGCCCCTTGCCGCCGAATGACTCGCGGATGATGACCAGCGCCAAGGCCCCGAGCAGCAAGCCGAGGACGAGATTGTGCAGCGAGGCGCTGCCGGTAACAGCGACCCAGGCAATGGCAAGCAACAGGTTGAAGAGGAAGAAGATCACGGCGCGCGCCCTTCCGGGAAGACCGAATGAAGATAGGCCTGGGGATCGGCCAGGCCGGCAGCGGCCGATTGCGACAGCGCCAGCAACTGTTCCGGCAGGATGCCAAAACCGACGACCAGCGCTGTCAGTGCCGCGAGCGGCAGGCCCGTGCGCCACCTGGCCCCGGGCGGCCTCCGGGCTGTCGGCGACGATGCTATCGGCGTCGGAGCTATCGGCGCCGGGCGCCAATAGGCGAGCAGGAAGAGACGGCCGAAGGCAATCGTCGTCAGAAAACCGCCGAGGAGGATCGAGGCCGCTAACCACCAGGCACCGAGATCAAGCGAGGCCTTGACGAGAATGACTTTCGGCCAGAAGCCCGAAAAGGGTGGCAGGCCGCAGGCGGCAAGGAAGAGCACGAGGGAGAGCGCGGTAAAGCCGCCGCTTTGCCTGTAGAGCCCGCCGAGGGCCGAGAGAGAAAAGCCGCCGCCGCGCCGGGCGATCTCGCCGGCGGCAAGATAAAGCGCCGTCATCAGCACCATGGAATGGATCGCATAGAAGACAGCGCCGCTGATGCCGCCAAGGCCGCCGAGTGCGACGCCCGCCAGCATATTGCCGATGCCCGATATGACGACATAGCCGAACAGCCTACGGATATCGTTTTCGGCAAGCGCGCCGAGAGCGCCGACGACAATGGTCGCGACGGCGGCGAGCGCGATCACCAGGCTCAATTCCTGGCGCTCCATCGGCAACAGCATGACCATCACCCGGATCAGCGCGTAGATGCCGACCTTAGTGAGCAGGCCGGCAAACAGCGCGGAGACCACGATGCGCGGCGTATGGTAGGCGGCGGGCAACCAGAAATTGACCGGGAAGGCTGCCGCCTTCATGCCGAAGGCGAGCAGGAAGAGGCTTGCCAGCGTCATCAGCGGCGCCGTGCCGCGCAAATCCCCGGTTTTTGCAGCGATATCGGCCATATTGAGCGTGCCGAAGGCGGCATAGAGAATGCCGACGCCGACCAGAAACAGGGTCGTGGCAATCAGATTGAGCACCGCATATTTCAGCGCGCCGTCGATCTGCTCACGTTCGGAACCAAGGATGATCAGCCCGAAGGAGGAGATCAGCAGCACCTCGAACCAGACATAGAGATTGAAGATATCGCCGGTGAGAAAGGCGCCGGTGACGCCGGCCATCAGCAGCATCAGCAGCGGGAAGAAGCCGTATCGCCGGCCGCTTTCGCCGATATCGGCCAGCGCATAGATGCCACCGGCGAGTGCGGCCAGAGCTGCGGTGAAGGCCATCAGCGCACCGAAGAGATCGACGGTGAAGGCAATGCCGAAGGGCGGCAGCCAGCGGCCCATGACCATGGTCAGCGGCCCGTCGGCCGCGACCTTGGCAAGCAGCGCCGCATCGATCAGCGCCAGCGCCGCAAGACCCGGAATAGCAAGCCAGGCCTGCAGGCGGGGATAGCCGCGCAGCATCAGCAGGACGGCGCCGAGCGTGATGCAATGGGCGACCGGCAGGATGGCAAGCCAATGACCGATCGGCACCGGAGCGGTGATCAGGGCGGCGGAGAGATCGACGGTGGCGGTGGGGGCGGCCATGCGATTAGGTTTCTTTTCCGGTCGGCGAGGCTTGCTCCCTCTTCTCCCCAGCGGGGAGAAGGTGGCCCGAAGGGTCGGATGAGGGGGGCCACACGACACACGTCATCCTTCGTTGTGGCAAAAACATTGCCCTTCGCTTACGCTTCGGGCGTTCGTCGCGAATGCTCCTCACCCCCCTCATCCGCCCTAACGGGCACCTTCTCCCCGCTGGGGAGAAGAGGGAAGTTGCCGGTGCTTCAGCCCAAATTCGCATGTCCATCCTCAATACCCCAATGGTGGCAGCGGCCGGTCGTCGGGCTCGGCGGCGCGCATGTCGCTGGTGTTGTCGGTGCCGAGGTCCTGATAGGCGCGGTAGGTCAGCACCAGCAGGAAGGCGAGGAAGGAGAAGGAGATGACGATCGCGGTCAGGATGAGGGCCTGCGGCAGCGGGTTGGCCGCGCCTGCGGGCAAGCTGTCGAGACCCGCTGGGATGATCGGCGGCACCTCGCGCGTCAGTCGGCCGCCGGTAAAGAGCAGCAGATTGACGGCGTTGCCGAGGATGGCGATGCCGAGCATGATGCGGATCGAGAATTTCGACAGCATTAGATAGATGGCGGCGGCGAAGAACAGACCGACGAGGATCGCCAGAAGCGGCTCCATCATTCCACCTCCTTTTCCTCGAGCGCCAGTGCGATCGAGGTGATGGCGCCGAGCACGACAAGATAGACGCCGACATCGAAGAGCATGACGCTGGACAGCGGCACCTCGGCGCCGAAAAGCGTCGGATAGATCCAGAGGCCGGTCATGAAGGGAACGGCAAACAGGATGGAGAGAAGACCGGCCACGGTCGACAGCAGCAAGCCGAAGCCGGCAATCGACAGCGGATGGAAAAACAGCGCCCGGCGAACGGCGCCAACGCCGCGGGCAATGCCGTAGATCGCTAGTCCCGAGGCAGCGATCAGCCCGCCGATGAAGCCGCCGCCCGGCTCGTTATGGCCGCGCAGCAGCACGAAGACGGAAAAAAGCAGCATCAGCGCGGTGAGAAACGGGGCGGCGGTGCGGAAGATGAGGGTGTTCACGCGCTCAACCCTCCGCCGCGGGATCGTTGGCGGCAAGCTTGCGCTCGCTGCCGGCGCGGATGCGGATCAGCGCCAGGATGGCAAGGCCGGTGACCGCGACGACGGCGATTTCGCCAAGCGTGTCGGTGCCGCGGAAATCGACGATGATGACGTTGACGACATTGGCGCCGTGGGCGATCGATTTGGAATAGGTGTTGAAGAAAGCCGTCAGCGCGTCGTTGAACGGTGCCTCGGTTGCCCGCATCAGCAGAAGCGTGAAGCCGAGGCCGCAGGCAAGCGCCAGCGCGCCGTCGAAGAGCTTGCGGCCGAGCGGCCGCTGATCGTCGGGCGAGAGACGAAGCCTGGTCATGACCAGGGCGAGAATCACCACCGAAAGGGTTTCGACCATGAACTGGGTGAAGGACAGATCCGGCGCGCCGAACAGCAGGAAGATGATGGCGACGGCGAAACCCTGGATGCCGAGCGAAACGATCGCCGTCAGCCGGTCGCGGGCGACGAGCACGGCGGCCAGGCCGAAGGCGGCGATCAGGAAGACCGCCCATTCATGCAGCCTGACATCGGTCGGCCAGGCCGGCAGACGCGGCAGCTCGCCATAGACGACGAGCGGGACGATGAGGATGGCGGCAACGCAGAGGAAGGTGCAGGTGACGTAGATCTCCAGCCGCCCCGGCTGCAGCACACGCATGACGCGGCCGGAAAAGCGGACAAGGCCCGATACAGCGACATCAAAGCCATGGTCCGGCCCAGGTCCGGCCGCGCGCAGGAAGACGGCCATCAGGAAACGGGCACGCGCGAGTTGCCAGTAGACGCCGATACCGAGCAGCACGGTCAGGGCGGAGAGCGCCAAGGGCAGGCCGATATGCGGCGTCAGCGAAATGTCGATTTGGACGGGTGTCTGGCGGATGGCGGATGCGATCGGCGAGGACAGGACGGTATGGGTAAAGCCCGGAAAGATCGCCGCGAGCAGGCCGAGGACGGCGAGAAAGGCCGGGCCGAGCCAAAGCAAGACGGGGGCTTCGTGCGGAGGTTTCGGCGTCTCCACCGGCTGGCCGAGGAAGGGTTTCAGCGCCACGGCGAAGGCGACAGCAAACATCAGCGCATTGCCGAAGACAGTGATGGCGGCGAAAGTAATCGTGCGGACATCGCCGCCGACGAGTGCGGTATAGATCTCCTCCTTGGCCAGGAAGCCGAAGAAGGGCGGCAGGCCGGCCATGGAGAAGGCCGCCGCAAGCGCGATGATCCAAGTGAGCGGCATCGCCCGCATCAGGCCACTGAGCCTGGTGATATCGCGCGTGCCGGTCTCGTGATCGATGATGCCGGCGACCATGAAGAGCGCGCCTTTGAAGAGGGAATGTGCCACCAGATAGAGTGCTGCCGCCTCCACTGCATGGTCAGAGCCGAAGCCGATCAGCATGACGAGCAGGCCGAGCGAGGAGACGGTGGTATAGGCGAGCTTGAGCTTCAGGTCGGTCTGGCGGATGGCAAGCGCGGTGCCGACCACCAGCGTCAGCCCGCCGAAGAAGGGCAGAAGGATTTCCCATGCAGGGGTTGCTCCCATGACTGGGTTGAGCCTCATCAGCAGATAGACGCCTGCCTTCACCATGGTGGCCGAATGCAGATAGGCCGAAACCGGCGTCGGCGCCTCCATGGCGTTCGGCAGCCAGAAATGAAAGGGAAACTGCGCCGACTTGGTGAAGGCGCCGCCGAGGACCAGGATGAGCGCAGCCAGATAGAACGGGCTTTCGCGCACGATATCGCCGGCGCCGACGAGCCGCGACATCTCAGTGACGCCAGAGATGTTCCAGAGCAGCAGCAGGCCGGCCAACAGGCAGAGCCCTCCCCCGCCGGTCACAACAAGCGCCTGCAGGGCGGCGCGGCGAGCCGCCTCACGCTCGTGATCGAAACCGATCAGCAGGAAGGACGTGATCGACGTCAGTTCCCAGAAAATGAAGAGCATCAGGAAACTGTCGGAAACGACGACGCCGAGCATCGCGCCCATGAAGAGGAAGATGAAGGAGAAGAAGCGGCCCTGATCCTTGTGTCCTTTGAGGTAGCCGCCGGCATAAAGCACGATCATGGTGCCGATGCCGGTGATCAGCAGCGCGAAAGCCAGCGACAGGCCGTCGAGGAACCAGGAGAAAGAGAGATGATAGCTCGGCACCCAGGAATAGCCGCCTGTAACAACCTCGCCGCGCGCGATCTGAGGAATGAACCGCAGGAAATGCAGGAAGGCGAGCAAGGGAGCGATCGCCAGGAGCCAGGCACCGTTTGCGCCGAAGGTGCGGATGACGAAGGGAGCAGCAAGAGCGCCGGCGAGCGGCAGACACAGGGCCAGAAATGTCAGAGCCGTGACATCGGCCATGTCTTCTCCTCTACTGGATAACGCCTTAAACCGGAATCGATTCAAGGAATGAAATTATGCAGCAATTCAAAGCGGTACAGCATCCTTTGCGCCTGAAAAGACGCGCGACACCGGAAAGGCAACAGACGAAAGCCGGCGAAAACCGGCCTGTCTTCTGACTTAGGCGAAACGAGGGAGTGTCTCAAGCGATTTCGGCCGGTCCGGCGAAGCAGGCGATCTTCGAAGCCGATCAGGCCGTCGATCGGGAAAGACGCGTCAGCAGCCGGGCGATGCAACCGTGCAGGATGAAGACCAGAAGCGTCAGCGGCCAGAGCAGGCAAGCGAGGAGCCCGGCGAGACGATGAAGCGTCAAGCCGTCATGGTTGGCCCAGCCTTCCAAAAGTGTGACCGCCATGGCTGCCACGGCCACAAGGCCGTAGAGCAGGACGATTGCTGCCTCAAACACCAGTGATTCTCCAATGCACGCAACATTAACCCTAACAGAAAACCCCTAACGGATGTAAAAGCAAGCCTCTTCCCCCAATTGGGTATGCGGCCAATCTCATGGCGCGCCGCGGGAGACTTGATGAAGTGAACGCGGCGCACCACATTTTCTCGCGAAACGGAACCCGCCCCTCGGCGAAAGGAGCACCCCATGTCCGAAACTGCGACCACCGCCAAGATCCACAAGACCGACGCCGAATGGAAAGAGCAGCTCACCCCCGAGCAATACCGCATCACGCGCCAGCACGGCACCGAACGCGCCTTCACCGGCCCCTACTGGGATTCGTTCGAGACGGGGCTTTACCGCTGCGTCGGCTGCAACGCGCCGCTTTTCCGCTCCGACACGAAATTCGATGCCGGCTGCGGCTGGCCGAGCTATTTCGAAGCGGTGTCGCCCGAAGCGGTGATCGAGCATCGCGACACGACCCACGGCATGGTGCGCACCGAAATCCGCTGCGGCAGCTGCGATGCCCATCTCGGCCACGTCTTTCCGGACGGCCCACCGCCGACCGGCCTGCGCTATTGCATCAACGGCCACTCCATGGTGTTCGAGCCTGGGAAATAGGCCTGAACCTGCGATCGGCATCTGCCGATCCCGCGGCCATGAGGAGACTAAGCGCGACGGAAATTTCCGTGCCACCATGGACGACATGGTAGCGGCGGCCGCCAGGTGGTCGGCCGCCGCCCTCGTTTCGATCAGCTTCTGATGGCGATGCGCCTGACCTGTGACTGCGCCTTTTCGGTCTTGGGCAAGGTGACGGTCAGGACGCCGTTCTTGAAGGTGGCGTCGACCTGATCTTCCTTGACCTCGGTGCCGAGCGGGATGCGCCGCTCGAAGCGGCCATAGTAGCGCTCCGAGAACTGCTTCTCCTTGTCTTCCGTCTCCGAACGCTTTTCGCCCTTCAGCGTCAGAACGCCATCATCGAGAATGACCTCGATGTCCTTTTCCTCAAGGCCGGGGACTTCGGCCGTCACCTTGATATCCTTATCGGTGTCGGAGATCTCGACACTCGGCCAGCCGGCACCGAAACCGCTGGCGCCCCGCAGTGACGGCAGGCCAGAGCCGAAGCTGCGGAAAGCATCGTCGAACAGACGGTTGACCTCGCGATGGAGCGACAGGAAAGGATCATGGTCGTCCTCGCGGAGGAGACTCGGAACCTGGTGGCCGTTGTTGCGGCCCCAAGGAATCAAATCACGAACACTCATGGCTTACTCCTTTCTGGTGGTTCTTGGGCATTCCTGACGGCTCAGGCTGCCTGCGTCTCGGCCTCGATCTGCTTGGTCTCGGCCTTCGGCATTGCATTTCCAGTTCCGATCTCGATCTGGCGCGGCTTCATCTCTTCAGGAATTTCACGCTTGAGATCGATGGTCAGCAGACCGTTGACGAGGCCGGCATCCACGACCTTGACGTGGTCGGCCAATTCGAACCGACGCTGGAAGCTTCGACTAGCAATGCCGCGATGCAGATATTGAACATCTTCGCCGTTCGCCTTCTGCCCTGAGACGACGAGCATGTTCTGCTCTTGGATGATCGCCAGTTCGTCCTGCGAGAAGCCCGCCACTGCCATGGCGATGCGGTATTCGTCCTCGCCGGTTTTGACGATATCGTAAGGCGGCCAGTTGTCGATTGTCTCGGCGCGGCTTGCAGCCTCGAGTGCGTTCAACATCCGCTCGAAGCCGACGCTCGACCGGATCAGGGGAGAGAAATCGAGGTTTGTCCTCATAGCCATATCCTCCTTACAAGCAACATGGATACAGGAGACGCCAAGAGCGACAGGCGTCTCCTGGACCTGTCGATCCCTGCTCGGCGATCGACAATACTGATATAATTCAGCAGCTTACCGTTTCAAGAGGAGAGAATTTCTCAGCGAAAAATTGCTTTCTTCGAAGGCACCACCATATCTGGGCTGAGCTTGAGAGAGGAGAAATGGTTATGACAATGACTTCAAAGGACGTCATCGCCGTCCTCGGGCCCGCCGATGAAACGCTCGTGGCCGAGGTCATCGCGACAGGCGCCACCCAGGCTGAACTCGCCGAGGCATTTGCGTGGGCCAGCAACGACGAAGCCTTGATGGGTGAAGGCCGGCCTCTGGCAACAGGCAGGGTTGCTGCGCTTGTTGATCTGCTGAGTTCGGATGAAGAGGAACCGGAATAGGAAAGGCGGATGACCCGCCTCTCCCCCACCGATCCGTCATGCTATCGTGAGCACCTGAACATTGCCGTGGCGATCCATTACATCGACCACGACCTGGCGTCCCGACCGGCGAATGGCGACGTCAGCCGAGCCATTACCGATCAACAGGCCGCTGCATTCCGTTCGCTACAGCCACCAGCGGCTGATCGGACCGAACGAATGGCGTCGCGTCACGGGCGAGTTACGATTGCACTAAATCGAATACGACAGTCCCCCAGCCAGATCGTTGCGTGCCTTACCAATCGCTCGGTCGCGGCAACCCCAACCAATCAATCGTGATCGGCAGGGCATGGCCAAGTCGAGGGTACCGAGAGGCCGGGGGGCAGCTTGGTCGAGGCATCGCCGCAGGCAAGGTCGATCTGCGCCTGTTCGAGCCCGGCGGCGCCCGAGAGGTCGAGGCCTTCGATGCGGGTCAGGAACATGAAGGCGCGCTCGAAGGTCGCCGGGCCTTCGAAGGTGGCCTTGGAGAGATCGGCGCGGGAGAGATTGGCGAAAGAGAATTTCACCCCCGTCAGCACCGCCTTGTCGAAATCGGCGCGGCCGAGTTCAGCCTTTTCGAAGCTCGCGCCGGAGAGCTGGGCGCCGGCGAAATTGGCGCGCTGCAGCTCGGCGCCAGCAAAGGAGGCGCCCTCGGCGGCGACATTGGCGAAGCTGGATCGGTAGGCCTCGATCTTGGCAAAATTGGCGCCTTCGGCGTGTGCGCCCTCCAGAGAGGCGCGCACCAGCGTCGCTTTCTCCAGATTGGCGGATTTGACGTTGGCGCCGGCGAGATCGGTCAGCGAAAAATCGGTGCCGACGAGATTGGCGCCTTCGAGATCACTGCCCTGTAGCATCAGGTTTTTCTTGGTGCATTCCTGCCAGTCGAGCTTCGGCTCGGCCAGACTGCTGCAATCGGCGGCCCGTGCGGCAATTGGCGGAAATGCCAGAAGGACGAGGGCAAGGAGACCGAGCGACGATCCGTGCATTGCCATTGAACAGTTCACCCCCATGACGCTTTCAGGCCGCCTTTCGCGAAGCAGCCTTCCATTTTCTTACACAGCTCAGACTACAATAAAAAGATGGCGCGCGCCGTTCACAATGGATTGCGGTCCGGATTTGCCAGGCAGGCGGATCAATCCACCTTGCCGGGCAGGCGAAGCTCCATGCAGGTGAGGTCCAGCCAGCGGCCGAACTTGGTGCCGACTTCGGAAAATCTGCCGGCGATGCGGAAACCAAGTTTTTCGTGCAGCCTGATCGAGGCTGCGTTCTCAGCCTCGATGCCGGCAATCATCACATGGATATTGCCGGCCGCAGCACGCGTGATCAGCTCCCGCATCAGGCGCTCGCCGATGCCCGCACCGCGGCAATCCTTGTCGACATAGACGGAATGCTCGACCGTGTGGCGGTAGCCGTCGAAAGGCCGCCAGTCGCCATAGGAGGCATAGCCGGCGACCTTGCCCGACATTTCGGCGACGATGACGGGAAAGCCGCGCGCCTTGCGCGCCCTGAACCATTCCAGCCGATTTTCAAGATCGACCAGCGTGTCGTTCCAGATCGCCGTGGTGTGCTCGACCGCATGATTGTAGATATCGCGGATGGCGGAAAGATCGGCTTCGGTGGCGTCGCGGAGGAGGACAGCGTCTGTCATGATGCTCGGGTTCATATTGTTTGCGAAGGTGGGCATACGCCGCGCCTGCAAAGATGTAAACGGCGGATGCGAAAGACCGACGACCTCCGGCACATCAGTCGTTCAGAGGCCCGGCGCCGACAGGCTGAAACAGGTGAAGACGGCCGAATAATGCACGGCCGCGGCGGTGACGACGAAGCCGTGCCAGATGGCGTTCTGGAAGCGCAGCTTCTCCCAGACGTGGAAGATGACGCCGAGCGAATAGATGACGCCGCCGATGACGATCAGCAGCATGGAGGCGGCGGGAATGCGCGAGGCGACGGGCTCGGCCACCAGCACGCCGCTCCACCCCATGGCGAGATAAAGCAGGATGGCGAGACGGTCGAAACGCCCGGGAAAGACGCATTTCAGGAGAATGCCGACAGCGGCAAACAGCCAGATCGCGACCAGCATGAACAAGAGCAGCGGATCGTCGGCGCCGCGTTCGAGGAAGGGCGTATAGGTGGCGGCGATCAAGAGGAAGATCGCCGAATGATCGAAGCGGCGCAGATACCACTTCGTGCGCGAGACCGGCCAGGCGTTGTAGGAAAAGGAAATGGCAAGCGTCAGCACCAGCCCGACGCCATAGATCCAGGCGGCAGCGAGCGCGCCGTAGGAGCTCCAGACCGTGGCGTAGAAGATCAGCACGGTGGCCCCGATCAGGGCCAGCACGAGACCGACGCCATGAACGATACCGTCGGCGATCAGTTCGTATCTATCATAAGCCCAGCGAATGCCGTTGAACTCGCCCATGCACGCCCAATCCGTTTCATACTCCGGTTGCAATCGTCGCATCGAACGGACGGGCGCGCAACTGCGGCAAAGCGCACCGGCGGTAAATCTTCGTGACAGGCAGCAGGGCGCAAAGTCAAACCTTCTGACGGTCAACCAGCACCGAGCATTTGGCATGGCGCACGACCCGATCGGCAGTGGCGCCGATGAAGTAGTTGGAAAAGTCGGGAACGTGCGAGGCGACGATAATCAGATCGGCGCCGTGGGTTTCGGCGGCCGAGATGATCGCTTTGGCAGGCGGGCCGTTGCGGATCTCGACAGTTGCCGCAACACCGGCTGCGGCGACCAGTGCTTCCAGCTGCCCGCGGCTGTCCTTCATGACGTCCTCGACCATATTGGCCGGCAGTTCGATCGCGACATAACTCGGCACATCCTCGACGACGTTGAGCGCGATGATCTCGCCGCCTTCGTCGAGCAGGGACGCGGCCTTGCGAAGGATTTTTTCTCCCTTGTCGATGCCGCCGAGCGCGATCGCTACGATGATCTTCCTGTACATGGCTTCCCTCCATGACTGAGATGCATAAGTTTCCTCTTATGGAGATATGAACGCATTGATCGCGATCAAGTGGGCGCAAGTCATCGTCAACATCTGTTCAACGCTTCATCGTCAAAAACGCATCTTCTGTGAACAATTGGAATGCGCCATATAGGGGTCAAGTACGGCAGCCGAGGGGAGATCAGAAGCGAATGAACCGGCGAAACTTCCTCGGGCTTGCCACGGGCGGCGTGTTTGCCGCCATCGCCGGTACGCCTTCTATCCTACGGGCCAATTCAGAGGCAGGAGAACAAGCCATGACGACCGAAACTTCCTATGCGCTGACGCGGCCCGCCTATATCGACCAGTCGCATCTGGTCGTGACCGACCTCGGTCTGGTTTCCGGCTTCTATCAATCGATGCTTGGCCTGAAAGTCATCGAGAAGACGGCGAGCGGCGAAGTGCTGGGTGTCGGCGATCAGCCATTGCTGACGCTGACCACCGCCAAGAATGCGACCATCGCGCCGCGCAATGCCGCCGGCCTTTTCCACACCGCCTTCCTGATGCCGGATCGGACCGAACTGGCACGCTGGCTGCGCCATGCGGCACAGAATAACGTCGCGCTCGACGGCGCGTCGGACCATCTCGTCAGCGAAGCGATCTACCTTGCCGATCCCGAAGGCAACGGCATCGAAATCTACGCCGACCGGCCGCACGAACAATGGAAATTCCATGAGGACGGCATGGTGGAGATGGCGACGCTGCGCCTCGACCTGCAGGCGCTCTACAACAGCGCGCCTGATGAGCGCTGGGACGGCATGGCTGCGGGAACGGCAATCGGCCACCTGCATCTGCAGGTCGGCGATATTCCACAGGCCGACGCCTTCTACCGCGACGTCCTCGGCCTCAAGCTGATGGCGCGCTATCCGGGCGCGAGCTTCTTTGCGAGCGGCGGCTACCATCACCATCTCGGCGCCAATATCTGGAACAGCCGCGGCGCCATGGCACGCGCCGGCAATATGACCGGGCTGTCCGACTACAAGATTCGTTTCAACGACAAGGCCACGCTGGATGCGGCCGTCTCCAAGCTCGATGCGCTGGAGATCAACAGCGAGAAGCGCGACGGCGGCATCTTCCTGAAAGATCCGTGGGGCATCGGCCTAACGCTGTCGGCTTGATCCGAAGACGCTATCGGACCTTCTCGGCGCCCGATGGTGTCGTCACCTGCGTCGGCCCACCACCATTTCCGCTCGGCGATGGTGAGCGGTCCACAGCTTCCGGAGGCCTTGCTGCGCCGGAGACAGGATCGTTGTTGAAGGTGCCGGGGCCGAATGGTTGTGCATTGATCGGATCCGGCTTCGTCGAGGCCGTCGTCGTCGGGTCATTGTTGCTGGGATTGGGCCAAATCGCAACACTCACGCCAGCAATGATGAGGACTGCCGCTCCGGCCCAGATGACCGTCCAACTCCACCACCGGCGCTGTTCGGCAGCTTTCAGCGTCGCCTCGTCTGCATAAGGTGGATCGGCCGTATAGGTCTTGACGGCTTTTGTCTGATCGGGATCTTCAATCATGGCCTTCACTCCTTCTCGGGCCGAACGCCTGCGACTGTGACGTTGTTCCGGCGGGACAGCTCAAATTCTACGCTGTTGCCGACGATGTTGGCGGCGCCTTTTCGCTGGCGAATTTCACGCTCGCCAAGCCGCCGGAAGGTCTGCTCGGCTCAACAACGGGTTGCGCAGCCGCGACGCCATCACACCTCACGGAACCGGAACCCTATCGGCGCGTTTCCGTGGGGAAGCAATGGGGCTTCGGGGACCTCACCGCATGGGCATCGCCAATGGCATCCGCAAACAAGCAAAGAAGATCGCCATCGGCGAACGCCACACCAGCGCATGGGCACAATCGCTGAAGGAAGCTGCGGAAGAACTGCCGCCGCCGCCGCTGCACCGGCTGGAAAAAGACGGGCTCGATGTCAGCATGGCCTGGGCGATCATCGGCATCTTCGGCATTCTCTTCCTTGCGGCCGTCTACCTGATGTCGCTGATCCTCATCCCGATCACACTTGCCGTCGTCGTCGGCATGATCCTTGGCATGGCGGCGGAAAAGCTCGGCAAGATGGGGGTGCCGCGGCTTGCCAACGCCTTCATCCTTTCAAGCAGCGTGGCGCTGGTGATCTTCCTGTTGATCAACTCACTCGCCGACCCGCTGATGACGCTTGCCAATGAGGGCCCCGCCTTCGCCGAGCGAACCATAAACCGCGTCATGCCTTATCTGGAGCGCATCACATGGCTGCATATCACGCCGGCGACATTCAAAAGCGAGTCGATGTCGATCGGTGCGCTGCTCGAAAACACTGGCAACGTGCTGCACGTGGTGACAAGTAGCCTGACGCCGGCGCTGGTGCAGGGACTGATATTTTTTGCGGCGCTGCTGTTCTTCCTCGCTGGTCGGGTCAACCTGCGCAAGACGATCATCATGACCTTCCGCACCCGCACGCAGCGCCTGGCGGCAATCCGCGTCATCAATGCCGTCGAGCAGGTACTCGGATTTTATTTCGCAACGGCCTCGCTGATCTATGTTGGGCTCGGCGTCGTCATGACCGTCATCGCCTATGCAGGCGGGCTGTCGGCCCCGGTGCTCTGGGGCTTCTTTGCCTTCCTGTCGAGCTTCATCCCTTATCTCGGCATCACGCTGATGACGCTTGCTGTCGCCATCGCCGGCATCCTAACTCATGATGGCATCCTCATCGGCCTAATGCCGGCCGCAGCCTTCTTCACAGTGCATCTCCTCATGGAGAACCTGATCTTCCCCGCGGTGATGGGACGGCGGCTGGAAATCAATCCCTTCGTCGTCTTCCTCGCCATCCTGTTCTGGACATGGATGTGGGGTGCCGTCGGCGCCATGCTGGCACTGCCGCTTTCACTGATTGTCATGACCGTTATCGACGAACTGCTGATCGAGGAAAAGCCGCAGCCGCAATTGCCGAAATGATCAACCGGGGGAACGTCCGTGGCATCTGATCTCGATCTTACCGAATCCGATCACGACCAGATGGTGAGCGGCCGTTCTCTCTGGGGAAAAAGCGGCATAAGGCCGGAATGGCGGCCGATCGAGCAGAGTTTTGCCACCGACGTCGCCGTGATCGGCGGCGGCATCACCGGCGCATTGGTCGCAGAACATCTGACGGCGCGGGGTTTTTCCGTTGCGGTCATCGACCGGGAGGAGCCCGGCTTTGGCAGCACCGCGGCGAGTACGGCGATGCTGCAATGGGAAATCGACAGCACGCTCAGCGAACTCGAGGATTATTACGGCTTCGAGCGCGCGGCCGGCATCTACCGCCGCAGTGGTGCTGCGGTCGCCGGCCTTTCCAAGCTCATCGCCGCCAACGGCATCGCCTGCGGCTTCCGGCCGCGCAACACACTCTATCTCGCCGCCAACTGCGAAGGCGCGCGCAACCTCAGGGAGGAGCGCCAGCTTCGCCGCCGGGCCGGCCTGCCCGGCGTCTATCTCGAACATCCCGATCTCTTCACACAGTTCGAGCTTGATCGGGATGGCGCGATCTATTCGCCGGGTTCGGCGGAGGCCGATCCGCTGCTTCTGACCTGGGCCTTGATCGAGATGGCGGTGCGGCGCGGCGCGCTACTGGTCAACGCTCCCGTGACCACGCTTCACAGCGAAGGCGATCATGTCACGGCAGTGACCGATGGAGGCCACGTCATCGAGGCGCGGCATGTCGTGCTGGCGACCGGCTATTCGATGCCGGGTCTCGACATGCCGAAGCTGCACCGCTCGAGTTCTAGCTGGGCGTTCGCCACCGTGCCGCAAGACCCGGCAAATTTCTGGCGCGACAGGGCGCTGATCTGGGAGGACAGCCATCCCTATCTCTACATGCGAACGACGGCGGACAATCGCATCGTCGCCGGCGGCGAGGATGACGAGACCATCGATGCCGAGGTACGGGATCGGAAGCTGCCGGCCAAGATCAAGGCAATCCAAGAGAAGATGAAGCGGCTGTGGCCGAAGGCGGATACGCGGGTGGAACACGCCTGGTGCGGCACTTTCGGCGAGACGGCCGACGGTCTGCCGCTGATCGGCCCGGTGCCGGAGATACCGCATGTGTTCGCAGCCTATGGCTACGGCGGCAACGGCATCACCTTTTCCTATCTCGCCGCGCAGATGATCGGCGCCATGCTCGCCGGCATGCATCGCGACTGGTTCGAGGATTTCGCGCTCGACCGCGACGGACCGGGTTCCAGAACGCTGCATGAGCGCTTTCGACCGCCGGAGATAGCGCTGCGTTAAACGAAAAAGCGCTTCTGGCCGTTACTGCGTCGTCTTGTCGTCACCAGTGTCCTCGACATCCCCGAGGCGGACGAATTGCGTGCCCTTGGCCTTGAGATCGACCAGTGCCTTGGCTACCCCCTCGCCGGCCGCATGGGTCGGCTGGTTGATGTGGGAGATGACGACGTCGCCGTCCTTGGCCGAGGCGATGCGCTTTTCGGTGATGCCAGCTCCGAGCAGCGAGCCGCCGTCGCCATTCACCGAATAACCGGCAATGCGATAGCCCATGGCACGGATCTCACCGATGGCGGAAAGATCATATTTGGCAGTCGAGCCGCGGAACCAGTGCGGCGCCGGGAGGCCGGCTGCGACCATGGCGGCGGCACCGCCTTCGACTTCCTGCCGCACCGCCTGCGGCGAACCGGCAGACGCGATGCCATAAATTAGAGCCGGCGTATCGACGGCCGGAATATGGTTCTGGCCGTGGTTTTCGAGTTCGAAGAGATCGGGATTCTGCAGGAACACGGCGACCGTAGCGGGGTTGCGCTTCAGCCAGCGGGCGGTGACGAAGATCGTTGCCGGGATGCGTTCCCGCACCAACGTGGAAAGGATGCGCTCGTCCGCCTGGCCCATGCAGGCATCGAAGGTCAGCGCAATGCGGGCATGGCCCGCGATATTGGAACGGGCGATATGCAGATGCGGCTCGACGAGTTTTAGCGCCGGCACCTTCGGGGCCGGATCGACTGCAGCCGGGACCGGACTGACTGCAGCCGGGACCGGACTGACCACGGCTGAAGCGGGCAGCGCTGACGGAGTTTCGTCGGCGAATACAGCCGAGATGCTGACGAGAAGGAACGCCGAAGCGAGCAGGATGCGGTTCATATAACGGGTTTCTATGGCTCGAGCTGCCGACTTTAGCGGCGGCTCTCCCCCGGCGCCATGCGGCCGGATGTCACCGCAGCCGCTTGGACGGACAGGCCGTATCAATCATAGAGATAATACTTGTTCCATTTGTCGCGCGGCACCTTCTCGCCGATCTCGTAATTGAGCTCGCGCACGTTGATATGCTGCGGACCGGTGATGCAATTGTAGGAGAGATGGTACCAGTCGCCCTTGCTGCGGAAGACGGCACCCGGCGCCTCCAGCGAATTATCGCCGGGGATCGGCTCCTTGAAGGTATAGGCGATCACCTTGTCGGGCTTGAAGCCGGTGCTGTCCTTATTGATGCGGCTCATCGCCTCGGTGTCGCAGCTCTGTTCCAGGCGGGTCGAGGGATCGAGTTTTTCCAGCTGCTTCTTGATGGCGGGATCGACGGCAAAGGCGGGGGCAGCAAGGCTTGCGAGGGATAGAAACAGGACCAGACGTTTCGGCATTGCGGAAAAAATCCCTTACTGTTCTGCAATTTTCACCCTGCCGCCGACAACTTGCCGGGGGCTGGGCACGTGCAAATTCACTGAGATAGCGGACTTTCTTAAATATTGTGGTGACATCAAGGCACGGTGGCTTGGGTGTCCTCCTTGTCTGTGGAAGGGCAGCTGTACTCTTGCCACACCCTTGCCGCTTGATCCGGCGGCGGCGCGCCTCTATCTCTTGCCAACCCGACATTCCGACCCGGAGCCATTCCTTGTCCGTTTTCAAGAGCCTGCCGACCCCGCCTGCCGCACCGAAGAAGCCGATCTCCGATACGCGCCACGGCATCACCCGCACGGACGACTATGCCTGGCTGCGCGCCGACAACTGGCAGGCGATGTTCAAGGATCCATCGATTCTCGACCCTGAGATCCGCCGCCATCTCGAAGCCGAAAACGCCTATATGAACGCGGCGATGGAGGACACCAAGCCGCTGCAGAAGGTGCTGTTTGCCGAAATGCGCGGCCGCATCAAGGAAGATGACAGCTCGGTGCCGATGAAGGACGGGGCATATGCCTACGGCACCTTCTATGTCACCGGCGGCGAACAGCCGCGCTTTTTCCGCATCGCCCGCGACGGCAACGTCGCCGACGAGACGATCCGCACGGTGCTGCTCGACGGCGACAAGGAGGCCACCGGCAAGGCCTATTTCCGCCTCGCCGGCCTCGACCATTCGAGCGACCACAGCCGCGGCATCTGGGGTTACGACGACAAGGGTTCGGAATTCTTTACGCTGCAGGTGCGAGACCTCCAGACCGGGCAAGACCTTACCGACCGGATCGAAAATACCGGCGGCGGCGGCGTCTGGGCGCCCGATGGCAAGAGCTTCTTCTATTCGGCGCTCGACGAGAATCATCGGCCCTCGAAGGTGTTCCACCACATTCTCGGCCAGCCGCAGTCGGAAGACCGGCTGGTCTATGAGGAAGAGGATGCCGGCTTCTTCATGGGCGTCGGCGGCTCACTGCTTGACGATTTCATCTATATCGACATTCACGACCACGAGACCAGCGAATACCGGCTGCTGTCGACCAAGGATTTGACCGCCGAGCCGAAGCTGGTGGCGCCCCGCGAGGAAGGCATCGAATATTCGCTGACCGAGGGCGGTGACGTCTTCTACATCCTGACGAATGACGGCGACGCCAAGGATTTCAAGATCATGGAAGCGCCGGTTGATAAGCCCGGCAAGGAAAACTGGCGCGAGGTCGTGCCGCATAAGCCCGGCACGCTCATCATCAGCCACATGGCCTATGCCCGCCACCTCCTGTGGCTGGAGCGCAAGGACGGGCTGCCGCAGATCATGATCCGCGATCGGGCGACCGGCGAGGAACATGCGATCGCCTTTGCCGAGGAAGCCTATTCGCTGGGGCTGCAGGGTGCTGCGGAATACGATACGGATATTATCCGCTTCTCCTATTCCTCGATGACGACGCCGTCGCAGCTCTACGACTACAACATGGTGACGCGCGAGCGCACGCTGTTGAAGACTCAGGAAGTGCCGTCCGGCCACAATCCCGACGACTACATCACCCGCCGCGTCTTTGCGCCGGCATGGGACGGCGAGAAGGTGCCGGTCACCCTGCTCTATCGTAGGGACACCCTACTCGACGGCAGCGCCCCCTGCCTGCTCTATGGCTATGGTGCCTACGGCATCACCATTCCGGCCGGCTTCAACACCAACTGCCTGTCGCTCGCCGACCGCGGCTTCGTCTATGCGATTGCCCATATCCGCGGCGGCAAGGACAAGGGATTTTCCTGGTACGAAGACGGCAAGATGGACAAGAAGACGAATACCTTCAAGGACTTCGTCGCAGCGGCCGATTATCTGAATCAACAGAAGTTCACGTCTTACGCGAAGATCATCGCTGAGGGCGGATCGGCCGGCGGCATGCTGATGGGTGCGGTTGCCAACATGGCGCCGGAGAAGTTCGCCGGCCTCATTGCCGCCGTTCCCTTCGTCGACGTGCTCAACACCATGCTCGACGACACTTTGCCGCTCACCCCGCCGGAATGGCCGGAATGGGGCAACCCGATCGACAGCAAGGAAGAATACGAGCAGATCGCATCCTACTCGCCCTATGACAATGTCGACGCGAAAGCCTATCCGCCGATCCTGGCGCTCGGCGGCCTGACGGACCCGCGCGTTACCTATTGGGAGCCGGCAAAGTGGGTGGCGAAGCTCCGCGACAAGACGACGGGCAACGCGCCGATCCTGCTCAAGACCAACATGGACGCCGGCCACGGCGGCGCCTCGGGCCGCTTCCAGCGGCTGGAAGAGATTGCGTTCGAGTATGCGTTTGCGATCAAAGTGGCGGAGAAAATGTGAAGGTTAGACGGCGTGGGGCGTGCTGTGTGACACAAGGTCAAGGGAGAGAGAAATGCCCGTCTATTGCGCCCTCCTTCGCGCAGTGAATGTCGGCGGCACCGGCTCGCTGCCGATGGCCGAGCTGAAGGCGATCTGCGAAGGCCTCGGCTTTTCCGACGTGAAGACCTACATCCAGAGTGGCAACGTGGTTTTCCGTTCGGATGAAGCGGAAAAGACGGTGGGGGAGCGTCTCGACGAGGCGCTCAGCAAGATGATGGGCAAGCGGCCGGGCGTCATGGTGCGTAGCCGGAAAGAACTCGACGGCATTGTCGCCGATGCGCCCTTCCCGGATGCCAAGCCGAATTTTCTACTGGTCTATTTCCTGCCCGAAAAGCCGCCCGGCGATGCGCTGGAGACGATGGTGGCGCCCGATGGCGAGGAGGCCAAGCTCGCCGGCCGGGAAATCTATGTACATTACCCCAATGGTTCCGGCCGCTCGAAGCTGAAACTGCCGGCGCTGAAGCCGGGGACGTCGCGCAATCTCAACACCGTACGCAAGCTCGCGGAAATGGCTGCGGCGCTGGAGGACGGAGGCTGAGGATGTCAGCGCAATTCCCGACGCAAAGGCGATTCGCACTTTTGCTGGAATTGCTTTAGGCTCTCGGCATTTCCACCACTGGCAGGAAGAGCATCTTCACGAAGGTGCGGAGCATCAGGACCTGCTCGGCCAGCGTGTTCGGCTCCTTCAGCGTCTTCGACAAAACGATGCCGCCTTCCAGGACCGAAGATACCATGTCGGCGAGCTGGTCGACATCGACTGGTTCGCGCGGCGGATAGACGGCCATGATCTCCCGGAGCATGCGGCCGAAGCGCCGCCGCCAGGCAAGCACCGCATTTCGGTTGGTCTCCTGGATCTCCCGGTCGAACAGCCGCTCGTAATAGCAGACGGTTGCCACGAGGCAGCCGGGATGGCCGTTCGGCAGGTCGGAGAGCAATTCGGACAGCAACTTCAGGCCGAGCAGAAAGGATTGCAGCGGATCGCCGGTCAGCTCGCGCGCGCGGCTGAAGATCTCGTCGTAGATGCGCTCGTCATTTTCGATGTAGCGGTTGAGCAGCGCCTTGGCGAGCTCGTTCTTGTCTCTGAAATGATAGAAGAAGCCGCTCTTGGTGATGCCGGTCTCGGCGATCAGCTCCTCGATGGAAGTGCCGCCGAAACCCTTCTGCAAGACTGCCGCTTCCGCCACATCGAGGATGCGGGTCCGCGTTTCCTCGCCCTTTCGCATGTCCCCTCCTGTACCGGCGGTACAGTTTTCAGTGTTGCATGATCAGACTTGCCTCCGCCCCCGGCAAGATCGGTCGAAGCAAGCGATTGAAATCAATCGGCAAAACCCAAAACCGCTTGGAGTATACCGCAAGTCGCCTAGTTTGGCAGCCAATTAAGCGCCAGAACATCATTCATCGACGGCAGCCAATCGGGTGTCGCGAGGGAGAGGCTTCAACAATGGCAAAGTACAGAAACGGGTTGCCGCAGCTCAAAGGCGGCACATTCATTACCGATGGCGGCATGGAAACGACGATGATCTTCCAGGAAGGGATAGAACTTCCGCATTTCGCTGCCTTCATATTGCTGGCTTCCGAAGACGGGCGGCAGCGGATGCGGAATTACTATCGCCGTTATCTCGACGTCGCCCGGCGGCACGGCACGGGCTTCGTGCTCGACACCGCTACATGGCGGGCCAATCCGGACTGGGGGCAGAAGCTCGGCTATACGAGCGAAGCCCTGAAGGCGGCCAACGAGGAAGCCGTCGACCTGCTTGTCGGCTTGCGCAACGTCTATGAGCGGCCGGAGCAGCCGATCGTCATCAGCGGGGCGATCGGCCCGCGCGGCGACGGCTACAAGGCGGGCGTCATGGATGCCGCCGAGGCGGAAGACTACCACGCTTTCCAGATCGGGGCTTTCGCCGGCACGGAAGCCGACATGGTGAGCGCCTTCACGCTGACCAATATCGACGAGGCGATCGGCGTGGCGCGGGCGGCGCAAGCGCTCGGCATGCCATCGGCCATCTCCTTCACGCTGGAGACGGATGGCCGGCTGGTGACGGGCCGCAGCCTTCAGGAGGCCATCGAGACGACCGATGCGATGACCGGCGGGGCGCCGGCCTATTACATGATCAATTGCGCCCACCCGACGCATTTCGAAACAGCGCTCGATCACGGAAGCGCCTGGGTGAAACGTATATCCGGCATCCGCGCCAATGCCTCGACCATGAGCCATGAGCAGCTCGACAATAGCGAGACGCTGGATGCCGGCGATCCCGAAGATCTCGGCCGCCGCTACCGCAAGCTCATCGACCGCATGCCAGCGCTCAGCGTGCTCGGCGGCTGCTGCGGCACCGACCACCGCCATGTTGCGGCGATCTGCGAGGCATGCCTGCCGCAGGCGGCATGACGACCTGAGAGGGAGGAGAGAATGACGATCGGGGGCACGATGATGCGTGAGCGCGGCTGGCACGATCTGTGGCTTGTGATCACCGGACGGCAGAGGCGCGGTGAGCCCGAGGCGGCCGTGGAGGTGGCTCTACGGGATAGTGATCTCGCCTTCGGGAGCTTCGACGGCCCGATGACCTACGGACTCGAGGCGGACCGGCGCGAGGGCCGGCCGTCGGGACGCAGGCAGCCGCGGGAGCCGGTCGGCTTCTGACGAAGGGAAAGGCGGCGTCAACCTTCGGCGACGGTGCCTTTCCTCTGTTTGGCCTTGTAGCCGGTGATCTCCTCGCCGGCGGTCGGCGAGAAGCGCAGGTTCCAGAAGGTGGCGGTGATCGAGATGATGGTGACGACGATGAAGGCTGCCGAGAAATCGCCAAGGGCCGGCGTCTCAGTGCCTGACAAGGCCATGGAGCCGTGCAGCGCCAAGGCGCCGATGCAGATGCCGAGCGACAGCATGAGCTGCTGGAAGGTGGTGTAGAAGCTGGTGGCTGAGCTCATCCGCTCCTTGCTGATCTCATCATAGGCAATGGTGTTATAGGCGGTGAACTGGAACGACAGGAAGAAGGCGCTGAGCACCAGGACGACGAAGATGAGCGGCATCGGCCAATCCGGCCGGAAGGCGGCACAGAGGCCATAGCCGATCGTACCGAGGATGCCGTTGAGGATGAGGCTTCGCCGGAAGCCCAGCCGGCGGAAGACAAACTTCGCCATCGGCTTCATGGCGAGAGCGCCAAGCGCGGTCGCGATGATGATCTGGCCGGCCGCCGCCGCAGACAGGCCGAAGCCGATCTGGAAGAGCAGCGGAAGCAGGAAGGGCTGCGCCCCTTGCGTGATGCGGGTCAGCGAACCGGCGATAACAGACGTGCCGAAGCTCGGCACCTTCATCAGCGAGAAATCCATGATCGGCGACGGATGCGTGCGGGCATGCCTGAGATAGGCGATGCCGAAGAGCAGCCCGATGGCGATCAGGAAGATCGAAAACGCGCCCTCGCCTTCATGGCTCGACATTTCGAAGCCGAAGAGCAGCGAACCGAGCGAGATGCCCGAGAGAATGAAGCCGATCGTATCGAATGGACCGCTTGCCTTACCCTTCACCTCTTCGATGTAAATCGAGACGAAGATCATGCCGATGATGCCGATCGGCACGTTGATATAAAAGATCCAGCGCCAGTCGAGATAGGTGACGATGAAGCCGCCGAGCGGCGGGCCGACGATGGGGCCGATCAGCGCCGGCACGAGCAGCCAGGACATGGCGCTGACCATATCCTTGCGATCGACGCTGCGCATCAGCACCAGGCGACCGACCGGCATCATCATCGCGCCGCCGATGCCCTGCAGCAGCCGCGCCAGCACCAGCAATGACAGCGTCGGCGCCAGCGCGCAGAGGATGGAGCCGACGACGAAGACCGCGATGGCCGAGCGGAAGACCGTGCGGGAACCGAAACTGTCGGCCATCCGGCCGCTTGCCGGAATGAAGATCGCAAGGCTGAGGAGATAGGAGGTCAGCGCGATCGACATGGCCGGGGCGCTGACGCCGAAATCGCGCGCCATGGTGGGCAGCGCGGTCGCAAGCACGGTTGCATCGATGTTTTCCATCAGCATCGCACTCGCGACAATCATCGCAATCACCCGGAAATTGGGCGTGGCGCGCCGAACCATCGGCGCCTGGTAAATCTGATCCGACATCGTCCAGGATCACTCGCGGTGGCGCGGCGGAGCACACAAGGCAGCAAGGCCGCGGGGGATGACATGGCGCAAAGCCAAGGGGAGGCGATTTGCTATACGCCCGCGATCATCGCGGCGCTATGTCGTTTATGGCAAAGCTGCTTTGACGAGAGGTAAAGGCAGATCACGATTCCTTGCATGGGTCTGTTCTTCGTGAAGGTCTTCATCCCCCGGCTTGTGCGGCAGGCATCCTAGCCCTACCTATGAACCATGACCTCCGCCCTGCAGAAAAACCGGCCCGGTGCGGCCTTTCCGTTCGACAACAGCTATGTCGGTTTGCCCCCACGCTTCTTTGCGGCGCAAGCGCCGACCGCGGTGGCGGAGCCCTGGCTGATCAAGCTCAACGAGCCGCTCGCTGCCGAACTCGGGCTCGACGTCGAGGCCTTGCGCCGCGATGGCGCGGCGATCTTTTCCGGCAATCTCGTTCCCGAAGGGGCCGAACCGCTGGCAATGGCCTATGCCGGGCATCAGTTCGGCGGCTTCTCGCCGCAGCTCGGCGACGGGCGGGCGATCCTGCTCGGTGAGGTCGTCAACCTCAGCGGCAAGCGCTACGACATCCAGCTGAAGGGCGCCGGGCCGACACCGTTTTCGCGCCGCGGCGACGGGCGGGCGGCAGTCGGGCCGGTTTTGCGGGAATATATCATTAGCGAGGCGATGTTTGCGCTCGGCATTCCGGCCACACGGGCGCTGGCGGCGGTGACGACAGGCGAGCCCGTCTATCGCGAAGAGGTGCTGCCTGGCGCGGTCTTCACCCGCGTCGCAGCCAGCCATATCCGCGTCGGCACCTTCCAGTACTTCGCGGCCAGGGGCGACACCGACGGCGTGCGGGCTCTGGCCGATTATGTGATCGACCGGCACTATCCGGCATTGAAACAGGCCGAAAACCCCTATCTCGCGCTGTTCGAAGCGGTCTCAGACCGCCAGGCGGCGCTGATTGCCCGCTGGCTGCATGTCGGCTTCATCCATGGCGTGATGAACACGGATAATATGACCGTCTCCGGGGAGACGATCGATTTCGGCCCCTGCGCCTTCATGGATGCCTATGATCCGGCGACCGTCTTCTCGTCGATCGACCAGCATGGGCGTTACGCCTATGCCAACCAGCCCGGCATCGGCCAATGGAACCTCGCAAGGCTCGGCGAAACGCTGCTGCCGCTGATCGACTCCGAGCCAGACGGCGCGGTCGACAAGGCGAATGCAGTGATCAAGAGTTACGGCGAACGGTTCCAGGCGCATTGGCTGGCCGGCATGCGCGAAAAGATCGGCCTTGCCGTCGAAGAGGACGGCGATCTCGACCTGGTGCAGGCGCTGCTGTCGCTGATGCAGGCGCAGGGTGCGGATTTCACCCTGACCTTCCGGCGACTGTCGGATCTTGCCGGCGATAACGCTGCAGAGCCCGAATTTGCGGCAGGTTTCCGCGAGCCGGACGCCTGCGGCGCGTGGCTTGCGCAGTGGCGCGAGCGTCTGTCGCGCGATCCGCAGACGGCCAGTGAGCGTGCTGTTGCTATGCGCCGCGTCAATCCGGCCTTCATTCCGCGCAATCACCGGGTCGAACAGGCGATCGAGGCCGCGGTCGAGAACGGCGATTTCTCGCTGTTCGAGGCGCTGCTGGCCGTGCTTTCGAAACCCTACGAGGATCAGCCGGGCTTTGCCGCCTATAGGGAACCGCCGAAGCCCAGCGAACGGGTGCTTGCGACCTTCTGCGGAACGTGACAGGCGCTTCGATCGTTTTCGGGGCGGCAGTTGCGCCACAGCGATCCGCTTCCATCCGGCCCAGCGCCCCCGTTCGACGCATCCGCACCCTGCGGCAATTGTGGCCGTTGAAAGGCATCTCCTTCGCGCTATCTGGCTGATCGGCGGGACTTTTCCGCCGATCCCTCAGCCCGGCTAACCTCAGCGGGAGACTGCCTTATGGCGATCATCGTCACCTCCATCTTCTTCATCATCATCGGGCTCACACTCGGCGGCGGCGGGCTCTGGCTCGTCACGCTCGGCGGCAGCATCTTCTATCTTTTCGCCGGGCTGATGTTCCTGATTACCGCCGGGCTGCTGCTGATGCGCAAGGCAGTGGCGCTCTGGGTCTATGCGGTGCTCGTCGTTGCGGCACTTGCCTGGGCGATTTGGGAGGTCGGCTTCGACTGGTGGCAGCTCGGCCCGCGCGGCGGCATGATCATCCTGCTCGGGCTCTGGCTGCTAACACCATGGATTCGCCGGCCGCTCGGCCTGCGCAGCCCGACGGGGATCACCTATGCCGCCAACCCCTGGCCGCTTGCAGTGCCCGTCGTTCTCGCCATCCTGGTCGCCCTTTATTCGATGACGACAGACCCGCATGATCTTGCCGGCGAGCTGCCGAAGGATACGGTCGCCGCCCAGCCCGCCTTCGGCGGCAGCGTGCCGGATGGTGAATGGCATCAATACGGTCGCACCCCCTTCGGCCAACGCTATTCGCCGCTCGACCAGATAACCGCCGAGAACGTCTCCACCCTCAAGGAAGCGTGGCGATACCAGACCGGCGACGTCAAGCGGCCGGACGATGTCGGCGAGACGACCTATCAGGTGACGCCGCTCAAGGTGAAGGACACGCTCTATCTCTGCACCCCGCACAACTGGGCGATCGCGCTCGACGCCAAGACCGGCAAGGAGAAATGGAAATACGACTCCAACTCCGGCATGAACCCCGACCGGCAGCATCAGACCTGCCGCGGCGTCACCTATTATGCCGATCCCGCCGTTGCCGCCGGCCAGCCCTGCGCCGAGCGTGTCTACCTGCCGACCTCGGATGCCCGGCTGATCGCGCTCGATGCGGCGGACGGGAAGGTCTGCACCAGCTTTGCCAACCAGGGCGTGCTGCATCTGGAAACCGGCATGCGCTTCAATCCGGCCGGCTATTATTATTCCACCTCGCCACCGGTCGCGGTGGCGGGCAAGATCATCGTCGGCGGGGCGGTGAACGACAATTATTCGACCGAGGAACAATCCGGCGTCATCCGCGCCTTCGACATCAATACCGGCGCGCTGGTCTGGAACTGGGATTCCGGCAATCCCGACGTGACGACGCCGATCGCCGAGGGCCAGACCTATACGACCAACTCGCCGAACAGTTGGTCGGTCTTCAGCGTCGACGAGGGGCTTGGCATGGTCTACATCCCGCTCGGCAACCAAGTGCCCGACCAGATCGGCATCAATCGCAGCGAGAATGTCGAGAAATTCTCGTCTTCGATCGTCGCGCTCGATATCGCCACCGGCCAGCTGCGCTGGGTGCGCCAGACGGTGCATCACGATCTCTGGGACATGGACGTCCCGGCCCAGCCGGCGCTGATCGACCTGACGAAGCAGGACGGCACCGTGGTCCCCGCCCTCGTCGGCCCGACCAAGCAGGGCGATATCTATGTGCTCGACCGGCGCAGCGGCGAGCCGATCATCCCGGTCAAGGAAATACCAGCGCCAGGCGGCGCGGTCTCGGGCGATCATACCGCGCCGACACAGCCGATTTCGGACCTCACCTTCTCGCCCGAGCCTCTCCAGGAAAAGGACATGTGGGGCGTGTCGCTGTTTGATCAGATGGCCTGCCGCATCGACTTCCACCGCTACCACTATGAGGGCCGCTATACGCCGCCTTCGCTTAAAGGGACGATCGTCTATCCCGGCAATTTCGGCACCTTCAACTGGGGCTCGGTGGCGGTCGACCCGGAGCGGCAGATCATGTTCGGCATGCCGACCTATCTCGCCTTCACCTCGCGGCTTATACCGGCCGCCGATATTCCGCCGAGAGGCCAGGACGAGAAAGGCAGCGAACAGGGGCTGAACCGTAATGACGGCGCGCCCTACGGCGTCTTCATGGGTCCCTTCCTCGGACTGCTGCAGATCCCCTGCCAAGCGCCGCCATGGGGTTATGTCGCCGGCGTCGACCTGCGCACCGGCAAGATCGCCTATATGCACAAGAACGGCACCGTGCGCGACATGACGCCATTACCCCTGCCCTTCAAGGTGGGCGTGCCGGGGATCGGCGGGCCGATGTTGACCAAGGGCGGCGTCGCTTTTCTCGGTGCTGCGGTCGATAACTACCTGCGCGCCTACGACGTGACCAACGGACGAGAGCTCTGGAAGGCGCGGCTTCCGGCCGGCGGCCAGGCGACGCCGATGACCTATACGACTGATGACAACAAGCAATATGTCGTCATGGTCGCCGGCGGCCACGGCTCGGTCGGCACCAAGCCCGGCGATTATGTGATCGCTTATACGTTGCCTTGATGGGGAAGTTGCCGTCCTCTTGCGGGACAAGGCCCCTCCCCAACCCCCTCCCCACAAGGGGGAGGGACTAACCCGCGGCGAGTCCGCGCCACCAAATACGTAGCCACATACTGCATTGTCAGGAATGAAATGCGATGAGTGCCACACAGCAGCCCCTCCCCCTTGTGGGGAGGGGTTGGGGAGGGGTTTCCGCGCGCGACAGCTGTCGATCACGCCCTTCGCATTTTCCCACTCAAACCATCTCGACGATCATGCGGCCGACTTCGGCAAAGAGCGGGTTGAGCTCCTTTACCGGCACGGTCGTCTCGCTGATATAGACGGCGGCGACGATGGGGCCGCGATCCGGCGGCCAGATCACCGCGATATCGCCGAGTGATCCATTCGGGCCGGTGCCGGTCTTGTCGCCAACCTTCCAATCCGCCGGCGGGCCGGCCCTGAGCCGCTCCTTGCCTGTCGTGCTCGCCACCAGCCAGGCGATTAGCCTGCCCGAGGAGGCCTCGGTGAGGACCGAGCCGAGGGTCAGGTTGCCGAGTGTGTCGAGCATCGCATCCGGTGTCGTCGTGTCGCGCGGATCACCCCTTCTGCCCTCGTTCAACGTCGGCTCGGTGCGGTCGAGACGCGTCGTGCCGTCACCGATCGAGCGCAGCCAATCGGTCAGCCCCGCCGGACCGCCGAAACTTTCAAGCAGCAGGTTGCCGGCGGTGTTGTCGCTGACGGTCACCGCCGCCTCGCAGAGTTCGGCAAGGGTCATGCCGTCGGTGCCGGCGTGCTTTTCGCTGATTGGCGAATAATCGACGAGCTTGTCCTTGCCGTAGCTCACCCGCCGGTCGAGGTTCTCCTCGCCCTTGTCGGCACGGGCAAGCACGAACGCGGCGGCCAGCGCCTTGAAGGTACTGCACATCGGAAAGGCCTCGCTGCCGCGATAGCCGAAGGAGATGCTCGTCTGGGTGTCGAGCACAGAGACGCCGAGGCGGCCGCCGGTGCGTTTTTCCAAGGCGGCAAGGCGGCGGTCGATGTTGTCGTCGCCCTCGCCTGCACTCTCTTTGAAACTCTCCTCAGCATTGGCTCGAAGCGTCAGCACGGGTAGGCACAATGCCGAGCCTATCAGCATGCGGCGGGTCAGACTGAGATCCATGAAATCCTCCGGCGAATCAAGGGGGCAGAGCTAAGCAGCGATTGCGGCGACTTGTCGTCCCCACGGCGATGTTAATCGTCTGTCGAGCGATCTTGTCGTCCGCCGAGCGTCTCCGCCCGCCCCCCAGATCATGCGGTGCGCGTGACCTCGACCGTCACATGCGACAGTTCTCCCAGCGCCGAGAGCCTGCCCTTGTAGAAAGCCGGGTCGCGCGGCTGCGAGGTGAGGACGGCGACGATCGCGGCATGATGGCCGGGGCCGACCTGCCAGACATGCAGATCGGTGATCCGGTCGTCCTCCGTCTCGATGGCGCCGCGGATTTCCGCCGGCAGCGTCTCGCCTTCGGGGACGACGTCGAGAAGAACGCCGCCCGAGGATCTCATCAGGCTCCAGGACCAGTTGGCGATCACCACCCCGCCGACGATGCCCATCAGGGGATCAAGCCAGAGCCAGCCGTAAAGACTGCCGAGCGTCAGCGCCGCAATGGCGAGCACGGAGGTCAGGGCATCGGCAATGACGTGCAGATAGGCGGCGCGGATATTGTTGTCGCCGGTCTTTGCGTGATGGGCATGATCGCCATTTCCGTGATGATGATGGCCATGGGCATGATTGCCATGCCCGTGATTACCATGCCCGTGATGCGCATGATTGCCATGCGCGACATGGCCGCCGCCGGCCAGCAGCCAGGCGCTCACCAGATTGACGGCAAGGCCGATCACCGCAACGGCGATTGCCTGGGCAAAGCCGATCGGCACGGGATTGGACAGGCGCAGCAGGCTCTCCCAGGCCATCAGCAGGGCGATCAACGCGAGAACGATGGCGCTGGCGAAGCCGGCGAGATCGCCGAGCTTGCCGGTGCCGAAGGTGAAGCGCGGATTGCGTGCCTGCCGGCGGGCGAAGAGATAGGCGAGTGCGGAAATCAGCAGTGCGCTGGCATGGGTCGACATGTGCCAGCCATCGGCGACGAGCGCCATCGAGCCGTAGATGGTGCCGGCGGCGATTTCCGCCACCATCATCACCGCCGTCAGCGCGATCACCAGCCAGATGCGCCGCTCGTTGCGCGCATGATCAGTGCCGAGGAAGTCATGGTCATGTTCCAGGGCATCAATTCCAGCTTTGTCGATTCCGGCACTCATGACAGGCTCCTTCGTCGCCGCGTTCAGCGCATATAGGTTCTCAACACTTCCGATATTTCCTCCACCGCCTCTGCCCTTGCCGCATCGTCAGCGGCATTCAGCACATGCTCACGCAGGTGATCGTCGAGCACCTCGCCGGTCAGCCCTGTCAGGGCGCCGCGGATCGAGGCGAGCAGTTGCAGGATCTCGCCGCAGGGGCGCTCGGCCTCGAGCGCGCGCTCAACCGCCTCCATCTGCCCCTTCAGGCGGCTGATGCGGGCGACAAGCTTCTTTTTCTGCAGGGTGGTGTGGGACATGATGGGTTCTCATATAGCATAGGGGGGTATGGTATCAAGAGTGAAGCCGGGATCAATGCTTGTGATGGGTTCCGATCCCCATTGACAAAACCCGCGTTTCCGACGATCTATGATCCATGATCAAGAACGCGCACCAGAGCCGCTCGTATTTTTGGCTGTACCTGTAAAGGGCGGCTGGACAAGATCATATTGTCAACAAGCCGCCGTCAGGCGGCTTTGTTGTATCGGCAGCGTCCTGACGGCAGACTATCAAAGGACGCGAAGACCATGACTGAAATCGAAGACAGCGAAATTTCACTGATGCGCCCATCGGTGGTGACGATCCGTGCCGCCAAGCCGCGCGACCTGCCCGAGCTCGGCGAGATGATCGCCCTGCTTGCCGCCCATCACGGCGATGCGGCTGTTACAACGCCGGAGCAGCTGGAGCGCGACCTCTTCGGCCCCCTGCCCTGGATCAATGCTCTTGTCGCCGAGAGCAGCGAAGGGCTGATCGGCTACGCCATTCTCGTGCCGCTCTACAGGGCGCAGGAAGGCAAGCGCGGCATGGACCTGCACCATCTCTTCGTGCGCGACGGCCATCGCGGTCACGGCACCGGCCAGCTCCTCGTCGACCGGGCGCGCGAGACCGCCCGCAATGCCGGCTGCGGCTACCTGTCCGTCAGTGCTGCGACCGGAAACGTGCTGGCGCACCGCTTCTACGAACAGCTGGATTTCACCCCGCGTCCGGTGACCGGCATGCGCTATATGCAGTCGATCGCCTAAAGCGCGTCGCGATCTTTCAGATTCGCTTGATCGGCGCTTTAAGTCTTTATTTTTGTTAGGAGCTTTCATGCCTGATTTCAAACTCCATTGCTTCGCTCTCTCCGGGAACTGTTACAAGGTCGCACTCTTCTTTGCTCTTGCGGGCATCAAGTGGGAAAGCATTTTCGTTGATTATCTGGGCGGCGAAACGCGAACTGAAGAATGGCGAAAAACCATCAACGAACAGGGCGAAGCGCCTGTGCTCGAACATGGGCAAATGAAGATCAGCCAATCAGGGATTATCCTGGACTACTTGTCAGAGGTGACAGGCCAGTTTGGCGCGCAGACGGCCGAAGAACGACGCGACGTCATGCGCTGGATCCTTTTCGACAACCATAAATTCACGAGCTATTACGCGACGCTGAGGTTCATGTATGGCCTGCAGAAGAGCGGCGAGACACCCGTCGTCGAGTTTTTAAGACTGAGGGCTAAAGCTGCCTATGCCATTGTTGACGAACATCTGGCGCACCGGGCCTTCATGGTCGGCGACCGGCTGACGATCGCGGACCTCTCTCTGGCGGGCTACGTCTTCATGCCGGAGGAAACCGGGATCGATCACAGCGCCTTTCCGGCAATCGCAGCCTGGAAAGATCGGATCAGCAACATGCCCGGCTGGCGTCATCCCTATGATCTCATGCCTGGTCCTACATCCCTATAAGCAGGATCGAGATCGGCCTTCGGAAAATGCAGCGCCCTTTTATCCCGCAAAACCACTGCACACTTTTGCGCGACATGCTTTAACGCCCCGGCACCGCCTTCAGATAGGCGGCGATCGCCTCGCGGTCGGAGGCAGGCAGGCGGGCGATGTTCTGCTGGACATCGACCATCTGGCCGCCGACGGAATCGAAATCGGGGGTGAAGCCGGTTTCGAGGTAGCTCACGATATCGGCCTCGCTCCAGCCGCCGATGCTCTTGGAGGCCGGGGTGATATCGGGTATGCGGCCCTTGCCTTCCGGATTGGGCGCGCCGGCAAGCCACTGATCCGCCTTGAAGCCGCCGAGCGCATCACGCGGCGTATGGCATTCGCCGCAATGGCCGGGGCCTTCGACGAGATATTGTCCGCGCTTGATCTTATCGTCGCTCTTGGCGAGCGCGACGCGCGGCTGATCGTTGAGATAGAGGAACTTCCACCCGCCGAGCGCAAGCCGGATGTTGTAAGGAAAGGGCAGGTCATGCGGGGGCGCGACGTTGGGGCTCTTCGGCAGCGTCTTCAGGAAGGCGAAGAGATCGTTGACGTCCTTGTCACTCATTCGGGAATAGGAGCCATAGGGGAAAGACGGGTAGAGATGCTCACCACCCGGGCCGACGCCGCGCTTCATCGCGTTGCCGAACTCGGCAAGTGTCCAGCCGCCGATACCGGCCGTTTCATCGGGTGAGATGTTCGGCACGTGGAAGGTCCCGAAGGGGCTCTTCAGCGCCAGGCCGCCTGCAAGTGTCAGTTTGGCATCGCCTTCGGAACCGGGCGCGGCATGACAGCTGACACAGCCGCCCGCCCAGAAGACCGCCTGGCCGTTTGCCGGATCCGGTGCGCCGAGACCCGCCCAATGGCTTTCCGGCAGCGGATCGGGTGCGGTGACGAGATAGAAGGCGCCTCCGCCGAGGATGGCGACGCCGATCAGACAGAGCAGTACCCGGATGAACCTGCGGACCATGCGCCGCCTCCCCCTGTTGTCAACATTTCCCTGCGGTCGATCCCGCGACCGGTCCGCGCAGGCGGAGAATAAGGCGATCCGCGCCGGCGACAAGGCAGGCGCGGACCGAGCATCCGGATGAAAATGGCCTATCGCTCACTTGCCGAGGCGATAGGCCTTGTGACAGCCCGCGCAATTGGCCCCGAGCGAGTTCATCGTCGCGCCGATGGCCGCAGGATCGGCAGGAAGCTGAGCCAGCGCGGTTTCGGCATCAGCGGAGAGTTTGGCGGCGCGCGCCTTGAAGTCGTCCATGTTTTCCCAGATCTTCGGGCTCGCTGCCTCGTCGCCGGTCTCCGTGCCCGGCTTGAACTGGTCGGGGAAAACCTTGGCCGTTGTGGCGATCGTCGTCAGCGCCGCCTTCACCGCTTCGGCGTCATAGGGCTTGGTGCCCTTGGCGATGGCTGCTAAGGCCCCGGCCGAACCGCCGATCTGCTTCATCAACGCAACGCGCGAATCATGGGTGCCGTCGGCGGCGGTCACCGAACCGAAGGCCATGCCGGCCATGGCTACGGCCGCAGCTGCTGCTTTCCAATTCATATTGCTCTCCCTTTTCCTCGGCCAACCTGGCCGATGGCCAATCTGCACCGGCAGCATGACAAAATCCATGCTTCCGGGCAGTCACGTTTTGCCGGAGGGACATAAAAACAATGTGATAAACCGCGAGCAGCCCAGAACTGGCCAGCGCCAGATAGGCCGCCAACGCTACCAAACGAAAACAAGGAAGTGCGTTCCCCAGGCGGCGCTGACTTACGACGATAGCCTCGGGAGCGCGTCATGATCGACAATGGACCGTGCTATGCCTCAGAGGCATTTGCTCGCGCTCGCCGCGACTCTGTCTCAGGCACGTCCGAACAGACCCTATACGCCAAGAACCAATGGCAAGGTCTTCGCTACAATTGGCATCGACCGCATGGCAGCCTAAAATACGACAATCCCGTCGCCTGCGAGCGGTATCTGAGCCGTTTTGAATCGCGTGCAGAGAAGCTTCAAATATTCGTAGCAGTGTAAAATTCAAACGGCACGATGTGCTGCGAAACGGTCGGTGATCGGTTGGTATCGAGAGCTTGCGCCATTGCACGCACCAAGGTCTCCCCCAACTGCTTTGCCGGGTGAGATAGGACGACCTTGATCAATCCCTCAGCAAGACCGGCTTTTGTTTCATTCGTGAGCTCGTGTGCTATTACAACAAGGCGTTTTGCTGCCGGACCACCATGCTCCCGCAGGGCTCGCATCACGCCCGTGATGCCGCCGCCGGCAACGTAAAGCCCGACCCAATTAGGCTCGGTCTGCAAAAGGTGGCGCGTGGCCTCATACGCAATTTCGGGCTCTTCAAGAGTTGCAACCGTCTCCAGCATCTTGAAGCCCGGCGCGCTCTCCCGGAAGTATGATCGAAAGCCCATTTCGTTCAGCTCTTGGGCGAGATATCGGTGACTGCCGACGAAGACGGAAACCTTCCCGCCGTCCTTGTTCAGCCCAGCTATGAACCAAGCGGCCGTGCGGCCTTTTTTGATGCAGTCGTTGCCGACATATCCCGCGCGGGAGGCAGTGGAAATATCGGAAATCATGGTCACGACCGGAATGCTCTCTGCTGCAAGCCCATCGACGGCGTGGTTCACCTGCGGGTGGTCGGAGGTGATCATTCCAATGACGTCGGCTTCGCGACTGAGAGCGTAGATCGCCTCGGCAGCCTTATCAGGCGCAAGATCGTCCATGAATCTAACGATGGGCCTTCCGTGGGCATCGGGAAATGCTTCGGTCGCCGCAACGAGAATGTCCCCCCACATTTGATAGAGCTGGCGGTGAGACTGCTTGAGAAGGAAGCCGAACTTAATCACCGGCTTGTCGTGCTGGAGTCGCCGAGCAATGGCCGTCACGCCATGGAAGCCGATCTGGCGGGCGGCGTTAAGAACTCGCTCCGCCGTCTGTGGGCGCACGGGGTCGCGACCGTTCAGCACGCGATCGACTGTTGAAATGCTTACATTCGCGGCCTTTGCCAAGTCGGGGATCGTTGGGCGTGACATAATAAGCCTCTCATAACCTGACGTTATTTATGAGAGTTTCTGGGAGAAAAATCCACCGCTTCGTTGACACTTTCCATAATTTTCGCAATTTCGTCTGTCAGTACAAGCCGGTTTGGCGGGAGGGCTTGGGAGAGCTCTCTCATCTGGAGGAAATACTCTCATGTCTGCGACCTTACAAAAGGTGGCGCCGCCTTCGGGCGGCGATGGCCATCGCACGCCTATAGATAGCGGAGCCGGCTTCGTTCTTGAAATGCGCTCAATCACCAAGGCGTTCCCTGGAGTTCTCGCGCTCGATGGTATGAGCCTGAAGGTTCGTGCCGGCACGGTCCACGTCCTTGTCGGGGAGAACGGCGCAGGCAAGTCGACGCTTATGAAGATCCTGAGCGGTATCTACGCGATCGACGGCGGAGAAATCCTTTTCAGAGGCGAAAAACTCGACCATCAGAGCGCTGCAGCCGCGCTGGATCGCGGAATCTCGATGATCCACCAGGAACTCAGCCCCGTGCTCGACATGACCATCGCCGAAAACATCTTTCTCGGCCGCGAACCCACTTATGGCCGGACGGGCGTTCTGTCCCGTTTCGTGGATTTCACTCGCATGAATTCAGACACGCAGGCGCTCCTCGATCGTCTTGGGCTGAAGTATAACCCCCGAGCTAAGATGCGCGACCTGTCGATCGCGACGATGCAACTCATCGAGATCGTCAAGGCGATTTCGCGCGAGGCCTCTCTCGTCATCATGGACGAACCGACGTCGGCGATCAGCGACACGGAAGTTGCGATGCTATTCCGACAGATCGCAGACCTGAAAGCAGCAGGCGTCGCGATCATCTACATCACCCATAAGATGGACGAGATCTTTCAGATCGCCGACGACATCACGGTGATGCGTGACGGCCAGTTCGTCGCTGCCGCGCCGGCGAGCGAATACGCGCCGACAAAGCTGATTTCTCAGATGGTCGGCCGCACGATCTCCAGCATCTTTCCGAAGGAGGAAGTGCCGATCGGCGAGATTGTCCTTTCCGTCGAGAACCTCTCTCGTGACGGCAGCTTCGAAAATGTCAGCTTCGAGGTACGAGCCGGCGAGATCGTTGGCCTTTCCGGCCTGATCGGCGCAGGGCGAACAGAGGTCGCCCGGGTGATCTTCGGCCTGGACGCGGCGGACGCGGGCGTCATCCGTCTGAACGGAAAACCGCTAAAGCTCAGGTCCCCGAAGGATGCCATCGCCAGCGGCATCGCCATGGTCTCAGAGGATCGCAAAGCGGAAGGTCTGGTGCTTTGCCGGTCCGTCGGCGAGAACATTTCGCTCTCGAACCTCAAGAAGTTCGCTTCCGGCCTTTTCATCAGCGAGCGGCAGGAAGAGACAGCCTCCCAGCGCATGATCAAGATGCTCCAGATCAAGACGCCCAATACGACAATGATCGTGGAGAACCTCAGCGGCGGCAATCAACAGAAAATCGTTCTCGCCAAGTGGCTGCTGGGTGATCTGAAGCTGCTCATTCTCGACGAACCCACACGAGGCATCGACGTCGGGTCGAAATCCGAAATTCACAGACTGATGACCGAGTTCGCTCGCCAGGGGCTCGCGATCGTCATGATCTCCTCCGAGCTTCCCGAGATCCTCGGCATGAGTGATCGCGTGGTGGTGATGAGCGAAGGCCGGGTCACCGGCGAACTAACAAGAGACGAGGCCACTCAGGAAACAGTCATGCGCCTCGCAACGGGAGGACACTGATGAATATTGAACGCGCAGACGCGGCTGTGAAACGAGAAGGCCAGGTGATTTCAGGCTCCTGGAACATGAGCTTTTCCCAGATCTACCGCAAATACGGTACAATCCTGATCTTCGCCGCTATCTGCGTCCTCGCCTCGATCCTAAGTCCGACATTTCTGACAGAAGCCAACCTCACCAACGTCCTGCGTCAGGTCGTCGTGGTGAGCCTCCTTGCGTGCGGCGTTACTTTCATCATCATCCTGGGACACATCGACGTCTCGCTGGGATCTGTCCTGGCGCTCTGTGGCGTCTTGGCGGCCAGCGTGATGGCCATGACCGGAAGCGTCATTCTGGCTGTCTCCGCGGGCGTTACAGTCGGGATCATTACGGGCATCATCAACGGCTTCGTCGTCACTTTTTTCCGCATCCCGTCGTTTATCATGACATTGGCCATGACGACGGTGGCACGCGGCACGGTGCTGCTTTACACGGGCGGTTCGCCGGTGACGGGACTGGGCAATTTCAAAGTGATCGGCCAGGGCTCGCTCGGCCCGATGCCGATTTCCGTAATCATTCTCGCGGCCGTCGTCGTTGTATCGTGGATTCTTCTCAACAAGACCAAGTTCGGCCGGTACGTCTATGCGGTCGGCGGCAATGAACGTGCCGCTCGCGCTTCCGGCATCAATCCTGACAGCATCGTCGTAAAGGCTTTCATCTTCAACGGCATTCTGTGCGCCGTCGCAGGCATCGTCCTTATGTCTCGCATCAATTCCGGCCAGCCGGCCGGCGGCATCGGCTATGAGTTCGATGCGATCACTGCGGTGGTCGTCGGCGGCACCAGCCTGATGGGCGGCACTGGAACTATCACCGGCACAATCATCGGCTCGATGATCATCGGCGTCATCAACAACATGCTCAACCTCATGAATGTCAGCTCGTACTGGCAGCAGATCATCAAGGGTCTGATCATCGCGATCGCCGTGATCCTCGATGTCTGGACCAAGTCTGCCCGCAGTAAAAAGAAGGCATGACCGATGTTCTTCGGCGGGTCAGTCCTGCTCCGGAACCACCTCTTTGTCGGCGGGGATTTCCCGCATCCGAATGAATCTGAAACTCTATGGGAGGACCCTATGAAAGCCATTTCCAAACTCGCTCTCGCGTGCGCCATGTCCGTTGCCGCGATCTCCACCGGCACTGCATTGGCCGCCGATAAATTCGTCGTCGGTTACGCCAACATGGCGGATACGGACGTCTTCGTCATGGCACGCAAAAATGCCTTCATCGAAGCGTCGCAATCCGATCCGGCAGTCGAGGTGAACTTCTCCGACGCGAACAATGACGTCAGCAAGCAACTCGATCAGATCGACAACTTCATTGCGCAGAAAGTCAACGCGATCGTCGTTGTCCCGGTCGATTACCAAGGCATTGTACCGGGTGTCGAAAAAGCCAACGAGGCCGGCATCCCCGTCATCGCCCTCGGCATTCAATCGGCAGGCGGCAAGTACACGTTCGTAGGCTCGAAGAACATCGACGCCGGCCGTCTTCAGGGCGAATACATGAAGGAACACCTGCCGAAGGACGCCAAGATCCTATACCTCGAAGGCACGCCGGGGCTTTCGCACACGCAGGAGCGCAAGAAGGGCTTCGAGGATGCGCTCGGCCGTTCTGACGTGACCACCCTCGCCAGCCTCTCAGCCAACTACGACCGCGCTGAAGGCATGAACGTCACGGAAGACTGGATCCAAAGCTTTCCGAAGTTCGATGCAATCATCGCAGCCAACGACCAGATGGCGCTCGGCGCCCTGGAGGCACTTCAGGGCGCTGACCGCCTCAAGGGCGTAATGATTTCCGGTGTCGATGGCACGGCAGATGCTCTGACCGCGATTAAGGCCGGCACCATGTCGCAGACCATTTTCCAGGACGCCGCAGGCCAAGCGAAGGCCGCTTTCGAGGTCGTGGAAGGCCTGAAAAAGGGTGGGGATGCGCCGGCCGAAAAGCTGGTGCCGTTCGCTTCGATCACCAAGGACAATGTTGATCAATACGCAAAGAAGTAAGCCCTCCCAAGGGTGCGTGCCGGGATGGGTTCCCGGCACGCATTTCACACGAGGAGGTGTAATGCTTGCCGCAGATCGCTGATACTCTAACGACAGGAAAATATCGAAATGACAATAAGGATCGCCGTCATCGGGGCAGGACTGATGGGAGCCGATCATGCAAGAATCGTCGCGGAAGATCTGCCAGGGGCAAGCCTCCAGGTCGTTTGCGACATGGACGCGGACCGCGCCCGAACGGTGGCGGACACTTACGGCGCTCACGATGTCGACTCTGATCCCGATCGGGTCGCCGCTCGTCAGGACGTGGACGCAGTTATCATCGCAAGCCCCGATTTCACACATGCACCCCTGTCGCTGTCCTGCATAAGAGCCGGCAAACGGGCTCTCTGTGAAAAGCCGCTGTCGCAGTCATCGACAGAATGCTTCGAGATCATGCAGGCGGAAGAAGCGGCGGGATCAAAATTCATAATGCTCGGCTTCATGCGCCGCTTCGATCAGTCCTATGTCGAAATGAAGCGGGCTCTGGAGCATGGTGCGATTGGCCGCGCCCTGATGATGCACAACTTTCATCGCAATGTCGCAACGCCCGCGTCGGACTTCACCGGAGCGATGGCGATCACGAATTCCGCCCCGCACGAATTCGATGTCGTCCGACACGTACTCGATACTGAATACGTCTCGATCTCGGCCTTCCAGCCGAAGCGATCCGACGCGCTGGTCGCACCGGTTTATATGGTGCTCGAAACGGCGGATGATCAACTCGTCAATATCGAGATCAACAACAACGCAGCCTATGGATACGACGTCCGCGCGGAACTGGTGGGCGAGAAGGCAACAATCGCCATGAACGCAGTCAACTACACCCGCGTCGACCGGGAACTCGGCCAGAGCACAAGCTACGAGGCGGATTGGCGCGGCCGCTACGCCGAAGCCTATCGCCGTCAAAACCGCGCTTTCATTCGGTTCGTCGAGACCGGAGTCTTCCCGCGCATCGCGTCGAGCAGTTGGGATGGATATTGTGCCGCAAAGGTCGCCGAAGCTGGCGTCAGAGCCCTGAATGACGGCCGCAAGATTCCCGTCGAAATGATTACCAAACCGGAGTTTTACGCATGAAGCTTGGATTCGTATCAGACAGCCTCGGCGGCCTCCCTTTTGAGGCAATGCTCGACCATGCGCAAAGACTGGGCGTCTCCGGCGTCGAGGTCAACACCTGTGGCTGGTCGACGGCGCCGCATTTCGATCTATCGACGATCCTCCGGGACAAGAACGCGCAGAAGTCATTCCTGGGAGCTTTCGCCGACCGGGAACTGGAAGTGGTAAGCCTGAACGCAAACGGAAATCCCCTGCATCCGACCGATCTTGCCCAGGGACAGGGCCTGGAGGATACGATCCGCGCAGCGGGCGAACTGGGAATCAAGACGGTCTGCGCAATGTCGGGACTTCCAGCCGGCAATGCCACCGATACCATGCCGAACTGGGTGGTCTCCTCGTGGCCGCCGGAGACGCAAGCGATCCTTCGCTATCAGTGGGAGGAGAAGCTCCTCCCGTACTGGATCAAGATCGTGGCGCTGGCGAGGGATCACGGCGTGGAACGCATCGCGCTGGAACTGCATGGCAATCAGTGCGTCTATAACGTCCCCTCGTTGTTGAGACTACGAGAAGCAGTTGGCCCGGTTGTCGGCGCGAACCTGGACCCGTCGCACCTCTTCTGGATGGGTGCCGATCCTCTTGTCGCGGCAGAAGCACTCGGCGAGGCCGTATACCACGTTCATGCAAAGGATACCTTCCTCAACACCGCGAAACAGGCCGTCACAAGCCTTTTGGAAAACGGCGGCCTGATGAACCTCCCTGCGCGTAGCTGGTCCTACATAACACTGGGTTTTGGCCATGGCGAAGAATGGTGGCGGCAGTTCTGCTACAGGCTGAGGATGGCCGGTTACGATGGCTGGCTCTCGATAGAGCATGAGGATGTGCTTCTGAACAGCCTTGAAGGGCTGGAGAAGTCCGTTGCTCTGTTGCAGGGCGTGATGCCGGTTGCTGCCAGTGATTTCAAGCCGCAGGCGATCTAGTCGGAGCGAAACGCGTCCGACTTCACTTTGCGGCATCTCATGTGAGGCGCCGCCTCTGTGCAGGCTTCGACTAAGATTGCGTAATGGCGGCTCTTTTGAAAGTGCGTGCAATGCTAAAGGATCGGAACTCTCTTCCTCCCTCAACACTGCAAGAACTGAAGCACCTAATCGCCAGCCGGCGGCTGGTATTTCGCATCAGTCTCGAACGGGTCGCAAGGGAGATTTTAGAAAGACCTGACATAACGGCCTTTGAAAGTGCTGCCGCGGTTGCGCGTAGGTGCCGCGTTTCTCCAACAACGGTCCATCGGCTTGTACGGCACATTGGATTTCAGACATTCGGCGAGTTTCGCGCGATGATAAGAGAAGATCTCTGCAGCACCTCCGCAAGTCATCGCTGAAGATGAAGTGACTTTCGCCGCTGCATCCGCCCCAATCGCCAGATGCAGCAACAGTGCTCGACGATCGGGCTGAAGTGGCAGCACTTCGAGGCTCAGGCGCTTTTCCACCCCTGCCAGAGGCTGAAGGCAGAGACCGCAACCAGCAGCAGTCCGGCGAAGCGGCCGACAAAGGCCGTGACATCAGGGTTGGCGACGAGCAAGTCGCGGCTGCGGCCGGCCGTCATCGCCAGCGTGCCGTAGATGGCGAACTGGGTGACGACGGTCATGGCGCCCATGATCAGCCCCTGCATCCAGATCGGACCATATTCCGGTCTGAGGAACTGCGGATAGACGGCAAACATGAAGATATAGGCCTTCGGATTGACCAGGCAGGTGACGGCGCCCTGGCGGAAGGCGCGCCAGCCGGAGCGTGCGGTTCCCGGCCCGACCGCCTCGACGGTGATCGAACTGCGGATCAGCGAGATGCCGATCCAGATCATGTAGGCGACGCCGGCAAAGAGCAGTACGTTGAAAAACTGCGGCAGCATGGTGACGAGCACGCCGACGCCGGCCGCGCCATAGGCCGAATGCACGGCGCCGCCGGCCATGATACCGCCGGTCGCCGCCAGCCCGCGCTTGACGCCGCCGGTCAGCGAATTGGCGAGCACGAAGAGCATGTCCATGCCAGGCACGATGATGATGCCGAAGAGAAGGGTGAAGAAGAGCCAGAGGTTTTCATGGTAGTTCATGTCAGTTACCGCCTGGGTTCTGCGGGCCTTTTTGAAAGACCCTGATTGATTTCAATCCGATAGGCGGCTCTATACGCAAACCCAACTGACAGTGTATTGTCAGGAGCGTGACGGATGGAGAGGTAAAATGCGCAAGGCCTCACGGCTTTTCGAGATCATTCAGATCCTCAGGCTGGCAAGAAAGCCGATGACGGCGGCGACGATGGCGGAGACGCTCGAAGTGACCGTGCGTTCGATCTATCGCGACATCGCTGCGCTTCAGGCAATGCGGGTGCCGATCGAAGGCGGGCGCGGCATCGGCTACATCATGCGGCCGGGTTTCGACCTGCCGCCGCTGATGTTCTCGATCGAGGAGATGGAAGCGATCGTGCTGTCGCTGGCGCTGCTCGAACGGACGGCGGACGAGGAGCTGAAGCAGGCCGCGCGCCGGGTCAACCGGAAGATATCAGGCGCCGTGCCGGCGCCGCTGCGCCAGGCGATGGACAACAAGGCGCTTTATGCCTGGGGCTCGATTGCGCAGCCGGCAGGCTTCGACCTTGCGATCGTGCGCCGCGCGATCCGCGACGAACGCAAGCTGATGCTCGGCTACCGCGACGAGCTCGGCCGTGCCAGCGAGCGGACGATCCGGCCGGTTGCGCTGATCTATTATTCGCAGACCGCCAATATCGTCGCCTGGTGCGAGTTGCGCCAGGCGATCCGCAATTTCCGCAGCGACCGGGTCGAACGCTGCGTGGTGGGTGAGGATTTCTTCAAGGGCGACGGCGACCGGTTGCGGGAATTGTGGACCAGTGGCTGGACGGATAAACCGATCGCCGTCTAGCTACTCGCCCAAATCGCGATTATTCAGAGCGACATGCCGCCTGAAACCTCGATGCGCTGGGCGTTGACCCAACGGTTGGCATCGCTCAGGAGGGAAGCAATCATCGGCCCTATATCGTCGGGCACACCGGCGCGGCCCAGTGCGGTCATGGAGGCGACTGCACGGTTGATCTCCGGATTGTCCCGCACCATGCCGCCGCTGAAATCGGTTTCGATGGCGCCCGGGGCGACGGTATTGACGGCGATGCCGCGTGGGCCGAGCTCCTTGGCCATGTAGCGCGTCAGCACCTCGACTGCGCCCTTCATCGAGCCGTAGGCCGAAGCGCCGACCATGGCCATGCGGGCAAGACCGCTAGAGAGGTTGACGATGCGACCGCCGTCCTCGATCACCGGCAGGAGCTTCTGCGTGAGGAAGAAAACCCCCTTGAAATGCAGGTTGTAAAGCTTGTCCATCTCCGCTTCGGTCGTCTCCGAAATCGGCGCGTGGTAGCTGGTGCCGGCATTGTTGACGAGAAAGTCGAAATGCTCACGCCCCCAGCCCTTAAGGATCTCGCGTACACTTTCGACAAAGGCATCGAACGCCGCCACGTTGCCGGCATCGAGTTGAAGTGCGGCGGCCTTGCGGCCCAGCGCCTCGATCTCAGCGACGACTTTCTCTGCCTCGTCGCGGTTCGAGTTGTAGGTCAAGATCACATCGACGCCGCTCCTTGCCAGATTGACGACCGTATTGCGGCCCAGGCCGCGGCTTCCGCCGGTAACGATTGCGACTTTCGAGGTTGAATTCTGGTTAGGCATTTCAGGTACTCCTGATGTTTTGATAGACCAGCTTATGCGCCGCAAGCCTGGAATCCTGAATGCCGAAGTCCCGCAATTTCTTGCCTATTTCTCCAAACGCCTTGCCCAGCCGGGCTGAGGGATTAAGATCATCCTCACCGGCGCGGCAGACCGACCCCGCGTTCACTGGAGGCGAAGATGTCCGCAGATCTGAAGCAGGCGCTCAATGGGTACATGGATGCACATGGCGGAGGTGACGGGCTCTTTGCCACCGCTATCGACGGTTTTTTCCTGATGCGCTCCAGCACTCTCTCCATGCCGAAACCGGCGATCTACCGACCGGCGCTCTGCATCATTGTCGATGGCGCCAAGCAGCTCATGTTCGGAGACCGCCTTTTCGATTACGAAGCGATGCAAGCGCTGATCATCAGCGTCGAGATGCCGGCCTTCGGACAGGTGACGAAAGCCAGTGCCGAACGGCCGATGATCGCCATCAACCTGGAACTCGACGTCACGATCCTGCGCGAGGTGCTGGAGGAGATGGATGTACCGCCGAGGCCGGCGGGCGACGGCGGGCCGGGTGTTTTCGTACAAGAATTCGGCCCCGAGCTGCAGGACTGCATACTGAGGCTGATCCGGATGCTCGCGACGCCCAACGCGATCCCAATCCTTCATCCGGCAATCATGCGAGAGATCAGTTTCTGGTTGCTTTCCGGAAAAAATGGCGATGAGATCTGCAAGCTTGCATTGCCCGACAGCCATACGCGCCGCGTGGCCGAGGCCATCTACCTGTTGCGCGGTAATTTTACGGACGCCGTCCGGGTGGAAAAGCTTGCGGCGGCAGCCAGGATGAGCCCTTCCTCCTTTTACCAGCATTTCAAGATGCTGACCTCGATGACGCCACTGCAGTATCAGAAGCAATTGCGGTTGCTCGAGGCCCGGCGGCTGATGGTGACCGATGGGTTCAACGCCGCAAACGCGGCCTATCGGGTGGGTTACGAGAGCGCCTCCCAGTTCAGTCGCGAATATGCCCGCATGTTCGGGACACCACCGAAGCGCGACATCAGTGAAATGACGGCGATGCCGGCTGGGCCGGCGATCAGCTAGATGGACAGCGTGCGGCTCACCTCGCGGCCGAAGCCGCGGATTTCGATGCTGGAGGCATGGACTTCGACGATCGCGAAGGCGTTTTCCGTCTCGGTATCGACCACGCCCCTGAAATTGACGAAGTGGCAGGCGCCGGCCATGCCGTAATTGCCGACGTGGTCGTGACCGTTGAGATAGGCGACGACATTGGCCTGCGAGGCGAGCAGCGCGACGATGCGCTCGCTGTCCCACATGCCGTGCTCACTGGGCGGATGCACCGGATAGTGATTCATGACGATCACCTTCTCGCCGGCCTCGGCCGCTTTTGCGATTTCATCGCCAAGCCAGGCGAACTGCTCGTCGCTCAGCGCGGCATTCCAGCGATGGGCATTCCTCGCACCCTTGGCCTGCAGCTCGGCCAGCATCTCGGCGGCAAGGGCGCGATGATGATGGCCTTCTGGCGGCGCGAAGATGCTGACCTCGTTGCCGTCGAGCACGATAAAGCGCCAGCCGTGGCGCAAGAAGCTGTAATAGGGCGACGGCATGCCGAGGCGCGCGGCGACTTCGGACAAGTGTCCTGCAGAGACCGAGAAATCGTGGTTGCCGAGCAGGAAGAGCGCCTCGTGCCTCAGCTTGCCGTAGACCGGCAGGATATCGTCGAAGCTTGAAAAGCTGCGATCGATGACATCGCCGAGCGTCATGACGAAGCTCAGCTCCTCACCGTTGAAGATCTCGATCGCCTCGGCGACCTTGGAAAGGCTGTTGGCATAATAACGATCCATGGCCACATGCGGCGCGATCGCCGCATATTGCGGGTCGGCGATGATGCCGAAGCGGAACAGGGGAGGAGCAGAAGAAGTCATGGGCGTGATTAGGAGCGGCCGATGACAGGCATGTGACGGCCTCGTGTGAAAACGAAACACCCGGCGTTTGCGGCGCCGGGTGCTGAATTTGAGAGGCGGACGGACATCGCCGCCATAGCGGCGAGCCTGGTACCGCTTACTTCGTGGCTTCTTCGTAACGTTCCAGGACGTAGTCCCAGTTGATCAGGCTGTCGACGAAGGCTTCGAGATATTTCGGGCGGGCGTTGCGATAGTCGATGTAGTAGGAGTGTTCCCAGACGTCGACGCCGAGGATCGGGGTGGCGCCGTGAACCAGCGGGTTTTCGCCGTTCGGGGTCTTGGAGATTTCGAGCTTGCCGTTCTTGACGGAAACCCAGGCCCAGCCGGAGCCGAACTGGGTGGCGCCGGCATTGGCGAAATCGGCCTTGAACTTGTCGTAACCGCCGAGATCGGACGAAAAGGCCGCTTCGAGCTTGCCCGGCAGCTTGTTGCCGCCGCCGCCCTTCTTCATCCACTTCCAGAAATGGATGTGGTTGTAGTGCTGGGCGGCGTTGTTGAAGAGGCCGGCATTGGTGCCGAAGGACTTCTTGACGACGTCTTCGAGCGACAGGTCCGAAAGACCGGCTTCGGCGGCGAGCTTGTTGCCGTTGTCGACATAGGCCTTGTGGTGCTTGTCGTGGTGGAACTCCAGCGTTTCCTTCGACATGAAGGGAGCAAGCGCTTCGTAGTCATAGGGAAGTTCAGGCAATTCGAAAGCCATGTCAGATCTCCTCTTGGCAATAGATTGCGTCTCGGCAGGTGAGGCGGAACATAGGAGGGGAAAGGGGGAGAGGCAACCGGCGAATTATCAAAAAACGACCGGCCGGAGGAAAATTTGCCTCAGTTGCAGGGTTGGAGTCGTGCGTAGAAATCGCCTGGGCAAATCAATGGGAATACCCGCGGCGAAAACCACTTTGCCTGATATGGAGATCAACGGAGACCCGATATGAACAGGAATATAATCCAGCCTCTCGCTGCCGCCGCACTGCTTTCGCTCTCAGGTGTGGCGCATGCCTCCTCCGATGAGGCCTGGAAGCAGCTCGCCGCCGACGTCGAGGCCAAATGCAAGAAGGCAGCGGTCACGATCGAGAAGCCCAGCGCCACCGTCGATCCCTTCGGCAGCTCGCATTACGGGCTTGCCCTGGTGACCGGCAAGCCGAAGGGCGCCAAGGGGCTGATCGCCCAGATCTGCGTCTACGACAAGCAAAAGAAGACCGTCGAGATCGGCAGCGAACTGGACGCCAAACAGCTTGGGCTGATGCCGGCAAAATAGGCGGCAGCGGACTGCCACCCAGGCGCCCCTAAAGTGGTCGCAGGTGAGAATCTGTGCCTTGCGTCACATTTCGTGGGGAACCGGAGCCTACCCTTACGAGTTGAAAGGCTGGGCTTTACGGCGGATCGCGCTATTTCATGGAAGCGCAGAACCGCTGAAATCTTTTGTTTTATGCAATTCCTGGAAAACCGCTTTTCACTTTTCCTGGAATTTTCTGGGGAGGTGCCGGCATGTCAGAGCTTCGCAGCAGGGCGGAAGATCAGCAAAAAATCTATCAGCGCTGGGCACCGGTCTATGACCGGGTTTATCGCGGCATCCTGCGCGATGGCCACCGCAAGCTTGCAGCCCTGGCCGCTGCGGCCGGCACCGACATCCTGGAGATCGGCGTCGGCACCGGCCTGACGCTCGGGCATTACCCGCGCCACTGCCGGGTGACCGGCATTGACATTTCCAAACACATGATCGCGCGGGCGCGTGAAAAGGCGAAACGCGAAAACTTTGAGCATGTGCAGGCGCTGGAGGTAATGGATGCGCATGCGCTCACCTTTGCCGACCGGTCTTTCGATGCGGTCTGCCTGCCCTTCGTCATCACCCTCATCCCCGAACCCGAACGGGCGCTGGACGAATGCGCCAGGGTGCTGAGGCCGGGCGGCGAAATCATCCTTGCCAGCAAACTTGGCGACGGCGCCGGTCTGCAGGGCGCGATCGAGACGGCGGTGGCGCCGCTGGTGCGTCACATCGGCTGGTCCTCCGCCTTCCGCATTCACCGCATCGTCGCCTGGGCCGAGCGCCGCGGCGACTTTGCCGCTGCCGATATCCTGCCGGTCTTTCCGAACGGCTTTTTCAAGATCATCCGGCTGAAGCAGCGCGGACTTGCCGGCTGAGACCGGAAATTTTTTCCCCGCGTCGCTTATTCTGATGCTACCGTTCGTCTGAGGGGACTGCATGACATCGGATTTCTTCTTTTTCATCGTCGTGGGTTTCTGCGCGCAGATCGTCGACGGCGCACTCGGCATGGCCTTCGGCGTGCTGTCGACGACGAGCCTTCTCGCCTTCGGAGTGCCGGCGGCCAATGCCAGCGCCATGACGCATGTGGCGGAAATGTTCACCACCGCCGCCTCAGGCCTCTCGCATGCCTATCATCGCAACGTCGACTGGCGCCTGGTGGCGCGGCTGGCACCCGCCGGCATGATCGGCGGCGCGATCGGGGCCTATCTGCTTTCCAATATCGACGGCAAGGCGATCGAGCCCTTCGTGTCGGCCTATCTGATCGCGATCGGGCTGGTGATCCTCTACAAGGCGTTTCGGCCGCCGCCGAAGCGGGATGTTCGCGACTGGATGGTGCCGCCGGTCGGGCTTTTCGGCGGCGTGCTCGATGCGATCGGCGGCGGCGGCTGGGGGCCGATCGTCACCAGTTCACTCGTCAGCCGCGGCCACGACCTGAAGCGGGTGATCGGCTCGACCAATTTCACCGAATTCGCGGTGACGCTGACGATTTCCCTGACCTTCATCCTGACGCTCGGCTGGTCGGAACTCGATTCGGCGATCGGCCTGATCATCGGCGGCGTCATTGCCGCCCCCTTCGGCGCGATCCTCGTCAAACGGCTGCCGGTGCGGCCGCTGATGGTGGCGGTGTCGATGATCATCATCGGCACTTCGGCGATACGGCTCCTGTAAAGACAGGGCGATCACAGCCTCGGCCGGAGCTACAGATTTCGGCCGAAATAGACATCCACGGAAGCGATCTTGTCGCCGCGGAAGCGAAAGCTCTCGATGTTGCGGAAGCTGCCGCCGTCGCGTTTTTCGGCACGGTAGCGGACGACCGCCTCGTCCCCGTCGATCACCAGGAATTCGATGTCAAAGCCGCGGAAGACCGGCTCCTTCGGCCAGCAACGCTCGAAATAGGTCGCCCGGTCGATGTGGTCGTCACGCGGGCTGGAGAAGGTGAAATCCTCCGTCAACATGGAGCCGACGATATCCTTGCGGTCGTCGAGATAAGCGGCGTAGAGACGACGGACGGTCTGTTCTCGGGATGTGCGCATGTCGCTCATGGCAATGTCCTCAGATTAACCGATTGCATCATGCAATCGGTTAAGTTCTAGCACTTTCGTCCGGGACGGTCCACAGGCGATCGATGCCCGAAGCCGTCTTGAAGGATGGGCCATAGCGCGGTTATATCAGCACGTGCCCGCCCTGAAAGCGGCGAGCGCATGCACCGTTACGGCCTATGCGCTCGACCGCGAAAAACTCGCTCTTCAGGACAGTTTCACCCGCGCCGATTTCCTCGCCGCGGCAACGTGCACATCATTTCATCAGGCGCGGCGGAACCCGTGCCTCCAGATCAATGCCAGGGCCGAGAGAATGACCGATACGCAGTGGGACGCCAGCGCCAGGCCGGGCTCGATCTACTGGAAGCGCAATCTCACCATCTCGCTGATCGGCTCCTTTACCACGATCGTGGCGATGACGCTGCTGCTTCCCTTCCTGCCGCTTTATGTCGAGGAACTCGGCGTCAGCGACCATGCTGACATCGTGCAATGGTCGGGCATCGCCTATGGCGCCACCTTCTTCGCCGCGGCTCTCGTCGCTCCGCTCTGGGGCCGGCTCGGCGACATCTACGGCCGCAAGCTGATGCTGGTGCGCGCCAGCCTCGGCATGACGCTGGCGATCTCGCTGATGGGCATGGCCGGCAATGTCTGGCAGCTGGTGGCGCTGCGCCTCTTCGTCGGGCTTGCCGGCGGTTATGCCTCCGGCTCGATGGTGCTGGTGGCGACGCAGACGCCGAAGGATCGCTCGGCCTGGGCGCTCGGCGTGCTCTCCTCCGGCATCATGGCCGGCAATCTCGTCGGGCCGCTGATCGGCGGGGCGCTGCCGCCGATCATCGGCATCCGCGGCACGTTCCTCGCCGCCGGCGGCATCATCTTCCTCGCCTTCCTCGCCACGGCCTTCCTGATCAAAGAAGAGAAATCGCCGGCCCGCAAAAAGGTGGCCAAGGCCAGCGGCGGCTGGAAATCCATCGCCGACAAGCGGCCCGTCATCGCCATGTTGGCAACCGGCATGCTCTTGATGTTTGCCAATATGTCGATCGAGCCGATCATCACCGTCTATGTCGCGCAGCTCGTGACCGTCGAATCCCAGGTGACGATGGTATCGGGCGTCGTCATGTCAGCCGCCGCCCTCGGCAGCATCCTATCAGCCTCATGGCTCGGCAAGCTCGCCGACAGGATCGGCCATTGGCCGGTGATCGCAGGCGCGCTCGCCATCGCCGGGCTGCTGCTGATCCCGCAGGCCTTCGTCACCAGTTCCTGGCAGCTGATCATCCTGCGGTTCCTGATGGGCGCAGCACTCGGCGGGCTGCTGCCCTGTATCGCCGCGGTCATCCGCCACAGCGTGCCTGATAGTGCGGCCGGCAGCATTCTCGGTCTTTCCATTTCCTCGCAATATGTCGGTCAGGTTGCCGGCCCCATCCTTGGCGGTTTTGTCGGCGGCCATATTGGCATGCGGGCGGTGTTCCTCGGCACCTCCGTGCTGCTTCTCGCCGGTGCGGCCTATGCCTGGATGGTACGGCCGAGCGATACGGAGACTCGGGACTCGACCTAAGAATTATTGGCGCTTCCGCAGATCAGCTCGACGCCCGACCGGGCAATCGCTTCCAGCGTCTCGCGGCTGTCGCCGGCGCGGGCACGGACGGCGAGCGAATGCATGACGGCGGAGGCGAGCCTGGCAAGCATTTGCGGATCGGCGCTCTCCGGAAGCTCACCCCTTTCCACGCCAAGCCGCATGCGCTTTTCGATCTCGTCGTCGAAATCGTTGAGGCTGCGGCCGAGCACCTCGCGGACCCGCTCATGCTGGACCGCCTCGGCCGATGCCGTGCCGATCAGGAGACAGCCGCGGGCGGCGGTTTCACCATGCAGATAGATCGCCAGCGCACCCGCATAGACGCGGGCGATATTGTCGCGCAGCGGCAATGACGGGTCGAGCGCTTCGGCGAGCGTATTCATGCCGTCCTGCCGATAGCCCTCGAGCGTATCGAGATAAAGATCCTCCTTGTCGCCGAAGGCGCCGTAAAGGCTTGGGCGGTTGAGGTTGGTCGCAGCACTCAGATTATCAAGCGAGGCGGCGGCAAACCCCCTGTCCCAGAAGACATCGCGTGCCTTTCCGAGCGCCGCCTTGGCGTCGAAGGCCCTCGGCCGGCCACGCTTCTTCTCGTCTTTCATATTTGTACCGCTTCGCATTAAATTCTTGACGAGAGTCATTTTATGCGAAACAGTACAGATGTTCAACACCATCGACGGGCGGCATCGACCGTCTGCGTGAGAGAGGAAATCCGCAATGAAACTTTATATGCACGCCGCGGCCTGCTCGCTTTCGCCGCACATCATCTGCCGGGAGCTGGGGCTCGATATCGAGCTCGTCCAAGTCGACCGGCAGACCCACAGGACAAGCACCGGCGAGAATTACCTCGCGATCAACGGCAACGGTTATGTGCCGGCGCTGGTGCTCGACGACGGCAAGGTGCTGACGGAGGGGCCGGCGATCGTGCAGTTCCTCGCCGACAGCGTGCCCGAAGGGGCAGCCCTGTTGCCTGAGGTCGGCAACATCCGCCGCAACGAGGTGCAATCCTATCTCAACTTCATCACCGCCGAGCTGCACAAGCCGATGGTGCTGCTCTTCGATCCGACTTATTCCAGTGTTCATGGGGAGGTCCGCGCGCTGATATCGAAGCGGCTGACATGGTTGAACGGCCGTCTTACCGGACCCTATCTCACCGGCGATGCCTTCACGGTGGCGGATGCCTACCTCTTCGTCTGCCTGAACTGGTCACCCTGGACCCACATCGATCTCAAGCAATGGCAGGCGCTGCACACCTTCATGGCCCGCGTGGCGGCGCGGCCAAAGGTGCGCGAGGCGCTGCAGGCCGAAGATCTCGAAGCCTTCGATGCCGACGGCGTCTATTTCGCGCCGCATGCCTATCTCGCTTCATCAGGACGGACGGGCGAGCCGGTCAGGCCGTAAACCCCGGATCGCGCCCGCGCGCATCCCGCCCTTCGACGACCGTCAGAGAGCGCTGACCGCCACCGGCAAAGCGCGCTTGTGGGCAGTCGCCCGATAGGCGGCGAGGATGCGGCGGCGGGCGATCTCGCCGACCGGCTTGCCTTCGAGGAAATCGTCGATCTCGTCATAGCTCACGCCATAGGCCTCCTCGTCGGGGCGCAGCGGCCGCTGGTCCTCGAGATCGGCTGTGGGCACCTTGAACACCAGTTCGTCCGGGGCGCCGAGCCGCTTTGCCAGCAGGCGGACGCGGCGCTTGTTGAGGCCGGCGAGCGGCAGGATATCGGCGGCGCCATCGCCGAACTTGGTGAAGAAGCCCATGACCGCCTCAGCCGCATGATCGGTGCCGATGACGAGGCTGCCAAGCGCCCCGGCAAGGGCGAACTGGGCGATCATGCGCTGGCGCGCCTTGATATTGCCGAGGATGAAATCCTGGCGGCCGGCATCGGCAAAGGCGAGGCCGCCGTCCTGCGCGGCGGCAAGCATCGCATCCGCCGGCGCCTTGATGTTGACCACCATCGAGCGGTCGGCGCCGATCGTTTCCAGCGCCCTTCCCGCATCCGCCTCGTCCGCCTGGACACCATAGGGAAGGCGCACGGCAATGAATTCGGCCGCATGGCCGCTGTCACGCAGCTCGCGCACCGCCTTCTGAGCCAGCAGCGCCGCCGTCAGTGAATCGACGCCGCCGCTGATGCCGAGGACGTAGCCGCGCATGCCCGAGGCGACGAGATAATCCTTGAGGAAAGCGGTTCGCCGTTCGATCTCCCGCTCAGGGTCGATATCGGCGGCGACACCCAGTTCGCGGATGATCTCGCCTTGTTCGTCGAACAGCACAGTCATAAGCCTCTTCCTCCCCGCTTACGGAATTTCGGCGCCACTATGGCGAAAAGATGGGGGAAGACGAAGCCGTTTAGGGCAGACCTGCCATGCATTTTATGCAAGTGGGCTGTCTGGTATCTCGGTGGGTGGACGCAGATCTCGATTCTGCGAGAGGCGGCCGCGCCGACCCTGCGCTTGCGCTTCGGGCGTTCGCCACTGCACGATTCACTGGATCGATTGCTCCCGCTTTGCGGGATCGTGGCTCACTCTTCACTCTCGCTGCGGCCGTGGGCCCAGTCCATGTAGAGATCCAGCGCCTTGCGGGTGACCGGGCCTTCCTGGAGGTCGCGGTCGTCGAGGCGAATGACGCCGACGACTTTGGAATAGTTGCCGGTGGTGAAGATCTCGTCGGCCTGCATGAAATCCTCGACGGAGAGCGTTGCTTCATGCACGTCGAAACCGGCCTTGCGCAGCAGGCCGATCACGCGGGCGCGGGTGATACCGGCGAGGAAAGTGCGGTTGGCGGCCGGCGTCATCACCACGCCGTCCCTGACCATGAAGACGTTCGAGGAAGCGGTCTCGACGACGTTGCCGTTCAGGTCGCGCACCAACGCATTGTCGAAGCCGCGGCTGCGCGCCTCGGCGATCATGCGGCCGCTGTTTGGATAGAGCGAGCCGGTCTTCGCCTCGGTCATCGCCGTTTCCGGCGACGGGCGACGATAGGGCGAGACGGTGAGGCTGGTGCCGCCATGGCCGCCCATCGGCGCCTCGAACAGGCAGAGCGCGAAGCGGGTCGAGTCCCCATCGACCGAGACGACGCTGCCCGGCGAACCGTGCTCGCCCCAATACATCGGCTTGATGTAGATCGCCGTGGCGCCATCGAATTTCGCGACGCCTTCCCAGGCAAGTGCCACAATCTCCTCGGCTGATTTCACCGGCTTCAGGCCCATGGCGAGCGCCGAGCGGTTGATGCGCTGGCAGTGCAGGTCGAGATCCGGCGCGATGCCGTCGAACCAGCGGGCGCCGTCGAAGACCGTGGAGCCGAGCCACATGGCATGCGAGGTCGGCCCGATCAGCGGCGGATTGCCGGGAAGCCACTCCCCGTCGACATGAGTCCAAGTGGTTGAACGGGGTGATGTATCGACGGCCATGATGGTTTCCTCCTGAAGCCGGAGAAGGAAAAACCGCCGCGGCAAGCCGGGTCAAGGACAAATCGGGGCAGGAAACGCGGAAGCAAGAAAATGCCGAGGAATGGCGCCAGGCCGCAATATTCGTGCGCAGCGATGGCAGCGTCATCGATGGGTGCATCAGCAAAAATGATGGAATGGAATGTTGGAATGGCTGGCTGCCGCATGCGATGATGGGCGCAACAGCGGATGAGCAGCAAGGAAAACGCCGATGAGAGCCATGTTCTACGAAGCCTTCGAACAGGCGCCCGAAATCCGCACCGTTGCCGATCCGACACCGACCGAAGACGGTGTCGTCATAGCGGTCGGGGCCAGCGGGCTCTGCCGCAGCGACTGGCACGGCTGGATGGGCCACGACCCGGATATCCGCCTGCCGCATGTGCCGGGACACGAGCTTGCAGGGCAGATCGTCGCCACCGGCCGCGGCGTGATGCGTTTCAAGGTGGGCGACCGGGTGACCGTGCCCTTCGTTTCCGGCTGCGGCCATTGCAGCGAATGCCATTCCGGCAACCAGCAGGTCTGCCCGAACCAGTTCCAGCCGGGCTTCACCCATTGGGGATCGTTCGCCGAATATGTGGCGATCGATTATGCCGACACCAATCTGGTGCACCTGCCCGATACGATCGATGATGCGACGGCGGCAAGCCTCGGCTGCCGCTTCGCCACCTCGTTTCGCGCCGTCGCCGACCAGGCGCGCACCGGGCCTGGCGAATGGATCGCCGTGCATGGCTGCGGCGGTGTCGGCCTGTCGGCGATCATGATCGCCACGGCGCTCGGGGCGAATGCGATCGGCATCGATATATCCGAGGAGAAACTCGCCTTCGCGCGGGATTGCGGGGCGGTAGCGACGGTCAATGCATCCGGCGTCGCCGACGTGGCGGAGGCGGTGCGCGAGATCACCAAGGGCGGCGCGCATGTCTCGATCGACGCGCTCGGCCATCCCGTTACCTGCTTCAACTCGATCAAGAACCTGCGCCGGCGCGGGCGGCACGTGCAGGTGGGACTGATGCTCGGCGAGCATGCGACGCCGTCGATTCCGATGGCGCAGGTGATCGGCCACGAGCTGGAAATCTACGGCAGCCACGGCATGCAAGCCTGGCGCTACGATGCCATGCTGTCGATGCTTTCGGCCGGCAAGATCGCGCCGCAGAAGCTGATCGGACGGCGGGTCAGCCTCGAGGAAGCCGTGTCGGCGCTAATGGCGCTCGACAAGGCTGAGGCGACGGGGATCAGCGTGATTACCCGCTTTTCATGAGGGAACTCCACCCTCCCCTCTCCTGCATCGGAAAGAGGGAGAGCGGAACGGACAATTGGCCTTATTCAGCCACGCCGATCGACGCGAGAAAAGCTGATGAAGCCGGGATCTTCGACTTGTCCTTGATCTCGATGATGAGGCGCGGATTGCTTTCGAGATTGGCAAGGGCCGTGAAGACGGCGTGCCAGTGGATCGAGCCTTCGCCGAGGCTCCAGTGGCGATCGGCATATCCGTCGGCATCCTGCAGGTGGACATGCTGGAGGCGATTGCCGGCGGCCTTGACGTAGTAATCGACCGGCGGCGCACCGGTATAGCCATGGGCATAATGGGCGTGGCCGGTATCGATCGAGGCGGCGACGGCGGCCGAGTTGAAGCTCTCGGCAAGCGCCACGCGAATGTGCGGATCCTTGTCCTCGATGTTCTCGATGACCATGGTGCAGCCGATATCCTCGGCACGCCTGACGGCGTCGCGCAGGGTCATGTGCGTGCGCTCGGTCAAGGCTTCGCGAGCGCCGGCATTGTCGTCCAGATTGTTGTAGGACCAGGACGTATAAGGGCTGTGGATGACCATATGGTTCGCGCCGATGGCGGCGCAGACATCGAGGCCCTGCAGCAGGCGCCGGGTGACGACGGCGCGGATATCGGGATCTTCCGAGGCGATGGTGAAGCCCCAGAACGGGCCGTGAATGCCGAGGCGGCCACCATGACCGTCGAGAAGCCGCCTGGCGCGGGCGGCAAGCGGCGCCCAGTCGCCGTTCAGAACCTCGGCATCGATGAAGCTCTGCAATTCGAGATCGCGGGACTTTTCGAAGAGCCAGTCACGGTGAAATTCGACTTCATCGAGCGTCATGGCGGCGCCGACGACGGGAAGAGAGGACATGGATGCGCTCCATCAATGTGAATGATCAATGTGAATGCCGGGACGGCGTGAAAGGACGGCCCCAAGAACGGCCGCCGCGTTCTATGCGCCCCTTCTGTGTCGGCGGTATTACAGGCGCAGAGCCTTTCGAACCCTTCCGGCCTCCTTCATTTCCGCATAGCTGATGCGGCATTGGCAGGCCTTGCGGAAACGCCACGAAGTACTGATATCGGCCCCGACAGTCTCGTGACGCAGTGGCGCGCGAGCCGCGCTGAACCCCTGGCAACGGAGCCGCTTGTTCATCGCTTCGGCTGACGCGGCGCGCTTCTTTGAAGCGCGTTCGGCGGTGTTACCCCCAACAACAGGGCGGGTTGTCAAAGGCGTCGCAAAGGTCTAACGGCTGCGTCCGCAAGAAAAAGCCCGTAAGAAAAAGAAAGAGACATGATGTCCAACTCATTTGTGAACATGCCCGCGAGCAACGAGCCCAAGCGGTTTTTCGTCCTCGGCGACCGGGTCGAGCGGCGGCTTAGAATCAGTGGAACCTGGCTCAATCTCTTCGACGTCACCGTGCCACCAGGCAGCCGGACTCCAAAACATGCCCATGCGAGCCCCGAAGTCTTCCGCATCATCGAGGGAAACCTGACGATCTGGCGCCTGAGCGACAGCGGCCCTGAAGAGATCGAGGCCAGCGCCGGCGACATCGTCACCATCCCGCCCTTCATGGTGCACGGCTATTCCAACCGCGGAACCATCCCCGTGGTCTTTTCCGCGATCGTAGACCGGGACATGGCCGAGTTCATCGAAGCGGAAGGCACGACGGAGCCCCCGAAAGTTAGCCCTTCGGCCGAAACCATCGCCCGCATGATGGCGGCCGCCAATGCCTACGGGATCACCATCCTTGCGGCCTAGCGGCCGCATCTGGTGGCGTCATTCCGCAGCCATGCTCTCCTCGCCTGGGGGAACTTGGCTGAGAGCTGCAACTGCGAAGGAAGCGAGTTCATGGGCTGATAGCTCGCAGTGACTCAAAGGCAGGGCGCCAATAATTCTGGGGTCCCATAAGGAGATGATTGAGGCGCAAAAGCAGGAAGCGGCCGCGTCAACATTCCTTGGAACGAACTCTTCGGTCGCGATGCCAGTGGAAACGAGCTCCCCGACATACGCATGAAGTCGCTTCAGATGGTCTCTGAACGATGGCCAACTGCCTTCTGCGGCGAGAACAACGAGATGGAACATCTGGCTGTCACCGTGACGGGCCTGCAGCATCAGGCGGCGTTGTCCGAGCGCGGTTTCTTTCAGGCGGCTCGCCGCACTGGTGAGCTCGCCGTCGGCAGACGGGGTGAAGCGGAGAACCGTTTCGAAAAAATTCCCGGCAATGGCATCCCAAATCGCCGCCTTGGAGGGGAAGATTTTGTACACACTTGCCGGCGACTTCCCCAGCAGTCGAGCGATATCGGCGACGTTTGTTTTCGCAGGCCCGTACAGCCGGCACGCTGCCGTGCCGGCTTCGATGATCGAGGACATATTGCCAGCTCGCGGCTGGTTTTTTACGGTCGTGCCAACTTCCATATGCCAATCCTATCTGGTCCTCATGCGAACGGGTCTCAGACAGCGTCTGATCGAGGCGGCTGACGATCAGTACGCAATCTGACCATCCACCATCTTCCCCTCATTCGAGGAGAGTTCCCGCTTCAGGATTTCTCGCGCCTCCGGGCTGATGACCGCGACGGGAGCCGCAACGGCTACGCGCGCTGCCGAGCCGGCGAAATTGGCCGCTGTCATCCCGATCTGATCGGCAACGCTTGCCTTTCCGCCCTCGAGGCTCTGCCCTGCCAGCCGCCGCCCAAGCAGGCGCACGACCTCGGGACTGTCGGCGAAGGCGTTGTGGCCGAGCGGATCGTTCGTCGCGATGGCGCTGGTGTCGATGACCGAAACGCCGAGTTCGTCGAGAAGAGGCACGTAGGGTCTAAGATCGGATCCGCCGACGCGGTCGATGCCACCAGATAGCCAGCCGGAGACCTCCAGCGCCTTGTCGCGTGTGGACGTCAAGATCACAAAGTGCGGCCGCTTCGGCCCCATCTCGGTGAACTGGCGACGGAACACGTCGATGTCGATGTCCGGCGATGCGAGAACGACGTTCTTGACCTTCGTCGGGATTGATTTCTCGCGCATGGCGACGCCGCGCAGCGCCTCGGCCGCAAGCCAGCCGCCCATGGAATGGGCGAGGATCGTCACATCGGAGACATCGGGACTTTTCGCAGCCTGGAGGATCAGATCCTCCAGAGCGCGACGCGAATAGTTGGCGCTCTCCTTGTCGTAGAGGTAATCGAAGACACGTCCCCTTGATGGCCAGGTGAAGAGGATCGGTGCGGCGTCGGTTCCCGAGTCATGGACGATCTGCGCGAAACGGAAGACCGCGTCGGCGTAGGTGTTGTTGAAGCCATGCACGAAAATGACGACCTGATGCTTCTTGTTTCGATTCTTCCGGTACCAGTCGAACGCCTGGCCCTCGGATTGCACCTTGGCAACCTGCGTGACCGCAAACTCCTTTTGCGGGTTGGGCGGCATGCGGGACGGCCACTGCACCTCTCCGATCTTACGGTTCCGATCGGGCGGGATGGATACGTCGACGCTGTTAAGGGAAATCGCCGTCCCGCGGTCGCCGGAATAAAGCTTGCCGGGATCCTCCGAAGGCTTGCGTGTCGTAGCGACCAGCATGGTGACCCGGCTTGTGCCGGTCGGGGTCACGGCGAGAGGCTGAAGGACATCCTGCACCCGGTTGGCGCAACCCGATGTAACAAGGGATAGGGCCACAAGGACCGGGACGGCGCGCCCCAAGCGGGCAGCGATCGCCTTGGCGACCCCAAACCCGGTGAGACCCTGGGCAATGCGCCCAGGGAGTGAGAGCGATGTGGTCATCTCAATGCTGCTCGACTTCGCGAGGAATCCGGAACCAGGCGACGTAGAGCGCCGGCAGGAAGAGAAGTGTCAGCGCCGTCCCGACGACGATCCCACCCATCATCGCGTAGGCCATGGGACCCCAGAAAATCTCATGCGAGATCGGGATCAGGGCCAAGGTCGCGGCTGCGGCAGTGAGCATGATCGGCCGCATGCGGTGTTCGGTCGCCTCCACCACCGCCTTCCACGCCGACATTCCCTCTGCGCGCAACTCCTCGATCTGCACGATCAGGATCACGGAGTTGCGGATGAGAATTCCGACCAGCGCGAGCACACCCAGGAGTGCGACGAACCCAAGCGGCGAGTTGCTGGCGAGCAGCGCCACGACGACGCCGATGAGGGCCAGCGGCGCTACCGAGAAGACCAGGAACAGCCTGTGGAAGCTCTGAAGCTGGATCATCAGCAGCGTCGCCATGATGACGAACATGGCCGGCGCCACCTTGGCGATCGGGCCTTGCGACTTAGCGCTTTCCTCGACCGCGCCGCCGATCTTCACGGAATACCCGGCCGGCATCGTCTTTTCGAAAGCCGAAACCTTGTCGGAGAGCGCCTTCACAACGGTCGCCGGCTGCGTCGCATCGCCGATGCCGGCCTTGATCGTGATGGTCGGAACTCTGTCGCGCCGCCAGATCGTCGGTTGCTCAAGCTCGTAACGGAAGGTTGCGACGGATGACAGCGGGACGGATTGACCACTGCTGCTCTGCAGTTGCAGGTCAAGCAGGGTGTCGATCGAGCCGCGCTCCTTTTCCGCGGCACGGCCGATGACATCGACCAGATAGATGTCGTCCCGAACCTGCGTTACGGCATTCCCTTGTACGACGGTGTTGAGCGCCATTGCGATGTCCTGGGACGAGACGCCGAGCTGTCGGGCCTTGTCCTGCAGCACGTCAATCTTCACGACACGGGCCGGCTCGTTCCAGTCGAAGGCGATGTTCCTGAGGGAAGGATAGGTGCCGACGATCGAGCCCAGCTTCTGTGCCAGGTCGCGCACCATCTGCAGATTTTCGCCGGACACACGGTACTGGATCGGCTTGCCAACCGGAGGCCCGATGTCCAGAAGCTTCACGTAAGCGTCCGTTCCCGGAAACGTCTTCTGAAGGTAGGTTTCCATCTGCTGCTTCAGCTTGTCCCTGATGTCGAGGTCCTTGGTGACAACGACCGTCTGGCCGAAAGAAACGTCAGCCGGCTGCACGTCGAAGGAAAGAACGAAGCGCGGCGCACCCCTGCCAACGTATGTCGACCAATGTTCGACGCCAGCGTTGCCAGTCAGCATCTCACGCTCGAACTGGGCCATCTGGCGGCTCGTTTCGGCGATCGAACTGTTCTGCGGCAGGTTCCAGTCGACGATCAGTTCCGGACGGTCGGAGCTCGGGAAAAACTGCTGCTGCACCATCGACAGACCGACGATCGATCCCGCAAAGAGAAGAACCGTCGCGACGATCGTCATCCAGCGCCAGCGCAGGCAGAACTGCAGCAGGCTTGAAAACACCCTGGCAAAGCGCCCCTTATGCTCGGCGTGCTTCTTCATCGTTTTTGGAAGAATGGTCACACCGATCAGGGGCGTGAACACGACCGCGACCACCCACGAAACGACGAGCGAAACCGCGATGACGACAAAGAGCGAGAAGGTGAACTCGCCGGCGTTGCTCTTGTTAAAAGCGACGGGGATGAAACCCGCGACGGTGACGAGCGTGCCCGTCAGCATCGGGAAGGCCGTGGATGTGTAGACGTAGGTAGCCGCTTTCGTGAGACTGTCGCCCGTTTCCAGCCGTGCAACCATCATCTCGACGGCGATCATGGCGTCGTCGACAAGGAGGCCGAGCGCGATGATCAGCGCTCCGAGCGAGATGCGCTGCAGCGATATGCCGGTGTAGAACATGACCATGAAGGTGATGGCGAGAACGAGCGGGATCGCGATTGCCACCACCAGGCCCGCCCTCATCCCCAGACTGATGAAGCTGATCGCGAGCACGATCGCGACCGCCTCGAACAGAGCTTTTGTGAAGCCGCCGACTGCCTCTTCAACCACCTTCGGCTGGTCGGATACCTGTTCGACGGAGACGCCGACCGGAAGCTCCTGGGTGACTTTGCTCATCGTCTTGTCAAGCGATTCCCCGAAGGCAAGCACATTGCCGCCCGTCTTCATACCAATCGCGAGCCCGATGGCGGGCTTTCCGTTGAAGCGGAAGAGCGACGTCGGCGGGTCGACATAGCCGCGGGTGATCATGGCGACGTCGGTCAGCGGGAAGAAGCGGTCGTTTACCCGAAGATTGATCCCGCGCAAGGTGTCTTCGGAGATGAAGCGCCCGCCGACCCGCAAGGCGACCCGCTCCGGTCCGGTTTCGACAAAGCCGGACTGGGTGACGGCGTTCTGCGCCTGCAGCGTGGCAATGATGGCCGAACGGTCGATGCCGAGGGCGGCGATCTTGCGGGTCGAGAATTCGAGGTAGATCACCTCGTCTTGCGCGCCGACGATGTCGACCTTGCCGACGTCGGGGATGCTGAGGATCTGCGTCCGGGCATTCTCGGCGAAATCGCGCAATTCCCTCTGGCTAAGTCCGCTGTCGCCCGTGAAGGCGAAGATGTTGCCATAGACATCGCCGAACTGGTCATCGAAGAAGGGTCCGACGACGCCTTGGGGGAATTCGTGCTTGATATCGTCAATCAGGTTGCGGACGCGCGACCAGGTGGGCTTTACGTCCAGCGCGATTGTATCCGGCAGCAAATCGACGAAGACGATCGTTTGACCGGCCGTCGTAATGCTGCGGGTATGTTCCAGTTTGTCGAGCTCCTGCAGCTTCTTTTCGATGCGGTCGGTAACCTGCTGCGTCACCTCCTGGGCAGAAGCGCCTGGCCATTGGGCCTGGATCACCATCGTCTTGATCGTGAAGGACGGATCTTCTTCGCGGCCGAGCCCAAGATAAGCAAAGGCGCCCGCCACCGCGAACATGATCATGAAGTACCAGACAAGCGAACGATGCTCGAGCGCCCAGTCCGAAAGGTTGAATTTATTCACGGGCGTGGCTCCTGTCCGAGTTGCACTTTCTGTCCATCGGTGAGCTCATCGACTCCGGCGATGACGATCTCTTCCCCTTCCCGCAGGCCCGCTTGAACCAGGACGGAACGGGGGGCGGACGCGGGACCTTCCAGTTCAACCGGCCTCAGGGCGACCTGGGCCGTGGAGCGATCCACCACCCATACCTGGCTGGCACCGTCTTTATGACGGATGGCGGAGAGCGGCAGCGTGATCGCCTGCTTCCTTTCTCCGACAAGCGGCGTAACGGTGACTACGGCGCCAAGGCGGAAGATGTCCGGCGCCTGATCGATCCCGATCTTCAGCCGATAGGTGCGGGTATTGGGGTCGGCCTGCGGCGCGATCTCGCGGACCACGCCAGTGGCCTGGATCCTGCTGTCGAGCTGGAGGGCGACGCTGAAGCGGTCGTCCAGGCGAATGCGACTGAACTGCGCTTCCGGCACGTCGACGACCACGTCGCGCTGCTCGAGGCGTGCCAGTTTCAAGACCGGCTGGCCCGCTGAAACCGTCTGGCCCACTTCTGCGGACGTGGCGGTCACGACGCCGTCGAACTCGGCCCTCAGCTCGGCGTAGCCTAGCTGCTCATTCGCCTTGGCAAGGCTGGCGGTTGCTTTCGCGGCATTGGCGGTAGCCGACTTGAGCTGCTGTTCGGCAAGATCGTGATCGGCAACGCTTGCTGCGCTGCTCTGCATAAGCTTTCGCTTGCGCGTTTCGGTCGTCGCGGCGTTCTCCAACTGCGCCTGGGCGTTGCGAAGTTCGGCCTCCGCACTTCTGACTGCGAGCTGCAAAGTGAGAGGATCGATTTCCGCCAGGACATCGCCCTTGTGCACCAGGTCGCCGACATCGACCTTGCGAGAGACCATTCGCCCGAGCGTCCGAAACGCCAGGTCAGTCTCGATGCGGGCCCGCACCACGCCGGGCGAGCTTGCGATTTTGCCCTGTTCGGGCGTAGCCATGACGACTTTGACAGGACGGGGCGTCGCCTGCTCTCCTGCTTCCGTACTTTGGTCGCAACCGACAAGCAGGGAGATCGATAGAAGAAATGGAAGAGAGGTACATATGCGGTTGAGGGTCATCTCACTTGCCTTCCCAGGCGACTGCCTGGCCTTCCTTGAGAAATTTTCCGCCTTCGGTGACGATCAGGTCTTGTGCGGCGACGCCGCCGGTGACGACGAAATCGCTCTGGCGGTATCGGTCGACCGAAATCTTCCGGAGCGAAACGGAATGGTTTTGAGTGTTGACGAGCCACACGGCGGGTTCGCCTTCGGCTGATGCGATCGCGGTATAGGGGAGCACGATTCCGTCGCGCGGCGAGGCGCGCAGCTTGACCACGACAGGCGTGCCGAGCGGCCATGGCGCGCCCTCCTGGAGCCCCACCTTGATCCGGATCGTGCCTGCCTTCGCGTCGATGACGGGCGAAACCTCCCGTATGCTGGCATGAACGTCGCGCGAGGGGTCGGAGACCGGTGCGACCTCGACGTCGTTTAGCGGCCGGCCATCCAGGAAGAAGGCCTCGAAGACGTCGAACACCGCATCCCGCGGTCCGTCATGGGCGAGCGTGAAGGCCGACTGCGCTGCTGATACCACCTGCCCGGCTTCGATGCCGCGCGCCGTGATGATGCCGTCTGCGGCGGCCTTCAGTTCGGTGTAGGACAGCGCGTCCTCGGCCGTCGCGAGCGCGGCGTCGGCCGCCTCGAGGGAAGCCTGTGCGCTCAGCAGCTCCTTCTGGGCATCGTCAAAGACCGCCCTTGGAACGGCCTGCGACTGCAGGAGTGACTTCGCCCGGTCGAAGGCGAGTGTCTTCTGCGCAACGATGGCCTGCGCCGACTCCAGCGCCGCGCGGGCGACGCTGACGTCCGCCTGTTGTTCCGTGTCGTTGAGCCGGGCAAGGACGTCGCCGGCGTGGACATGCGATCCGACGTCGACCCTTCTCTCAAGAACCCGGCCGCTGACGCGAAAGGAGAGTTCGGTCTGAACCCTTGCCTTCACCTCGCCGGTGATTTCCGCACCCGGTTGATACCGAGCCTCGGCGGCCGCAACGACGCGGACCTGCTGCGGCGGCGGCGCAACTTCAGCTTTTTCTTCGCAGGCAGCCAGAACTGCGCAGGCGAGACCAATTCCCAGCAATCGAAAGGACTGCATTTTTTGCTCCTAACAGGCCATCGCCCGATGTTGACAACGCCCACTTAATGGGTAAAGTAGACGATGTCAACATATCTAGATCAAAAATGTTGACACGCGCAACATCGAGACAAGATGAGCGGGTACGGTCAAATCGCGGCTGCCACTGCAGATCGCGCCACCACCAAGGATCCTGAGCGGACCACCAAAGGTGTGTCTCCGGATATCCTCAAAGAATCCAATGGGATGTGATGAAACGAGTTGAAAAGAAGACATCGAGGGCGGAGCGGAAGGCAAGGCGTCCTGATGAAATACTAGAGGCCGCGTTCGCGCAGTTCGCGGCGAAGGGTTATGCGGCGACGCGTGTCGAAGACGTCGCAGCCCGACTGGGGATAACAAAGGGAACGATCTACTTCTATTTCCCGACCAAGGAAGTTCTTTTCCAGGAAACGTTTAGCCACGCTTCCACGTCATACGCAGCCCCCTCGACCGCCATCGGCAGCCTTCGTGGATCCACCGCCGACCGGATACGGGCCCTGCTGCTGATCTCTTATGAAAGCACGGCCAACGACCGAAAGACGGGAGACCTCCTGCGCTTGTCCCTCGCCGAAGGCACTCGCTTTCCCGAAGCAGTCGATTGCTATCATCGCCGCTTCATCACGCCGACGCTTGCGGCCCTCGCGGCCCTAATCGAGCAAGGCGTGAAATCGGGAGAGTTTTGCCAACACGCGGCGGCCTATGCGCGGGACGTGCTCGCGAGTTCGATTTTTCAAGTTGCCGTCTGGCGTCTCATGTTTGCGGATCGAACACCTATCGACGGCAAGGCGCTTCTTGAGGCGCACATCGACCTCGTGATGAGCGGGCTCATGCAGCGTTCGGAACGCAGATACTGATTTGGTGAATTGTGTCAGAGCGGACGGAGCTTCGCATTCTTCGATGCGTGGCAAGGCCGGATGCCTCATGCGACGTCCGGCCTGAGCCTCCCGTGCCGAGCGGAATCTAATTCCCGCCAGGCCCGCGACCATAATTCGGCGGCGGAACTTCGCCCGTGACCACGATATTTTCCTGGATCTTATAGACGATCCGCAGATTGGCGGCAGCGGCCTGAAGCCAGCCGACCGCATCTTCGGACGTCCATGCCGCGCCCTCCGGCGGCAGGCTCTCAAACAGGCCAACGATCAGAGGATTCGCAGACTGGGAGCTGCTATCGCCGCCCCTCTGGTCCGTTCCGCCGCCGCCGACGACGGCCGGGTCCGAACGGCTCTGATCGGAAGAGTTCACATATATCCCGCCGGAAGAGCCTGAAGACCTGGCGAGAGACGAACCCGAAGAGCCGCCGTGATGCGAACCCGACGACGACGCGTTGGCAGAGCCCCCGCTGCCTTGGGATGAACTCGAGGACGCTACGCCAGAGGAACTCGTAGTGGATCCAGACTGATCTCCATAGGAATACGTAGTTCCGCCTGTGCTCGAAGCTGCCGCAGTACCGACGGCGACGCCTGCCGCATACCCGCCCAGGACGTAGGCTTCGCGGCGATAGTATCCACGGCCATAGTCTCCACGGCCGTATCCGCGCCCATAGTCTCCACCGCCATACTCTCCGTGACCATGGCCGCCGCCGACGCCGTCTCCACGACCATAATATCCACGGCCAAAGTAACCGTTACCGTTGCCCGAGACCTTGAGATCGCCGGAATTGTTGACGGTGAGGTTGCCTGAGTCCTTCGCGACGATATTGCCCCCGGAATTCATGAAGGAGCGGATCCCGTTGACGTTACCGCCCGAGTTCAGCGTGTTGCGGATATTTCCGGACAGGTTGCCCCGTCCGCGGCCAGGCCCTTCCGCCAATCGCCCCTTGGCGCCACCGACATTTGGCACACGAGTACGAGGGTTCACCGGTGGACGGTTCTGCACGCGCATCGGCGGCCGACCGTGGCTCGCCATCGGCGGACGCGGGGTGCGGCCTATCTGCGGACGTGGGAACCCTCCCGGCCCTCCCGACGGCAGGTGGGGTGGACCTCCAGACGGCAAGGGCGGCGGACCGCCAGGGGGCGGTCCAAACTGACCGAATGCCGCATCCGATGTGATGGCCGTGAAAGCGAGAAAAACAAAGCAGGTGCGCTTCAGATAGTTCATCACTTGCTCCCTTTCGTTCCCGATGCGACGGCTGGTGTCGGGCCGATCTTTTTCACATCGGCGGGAGGTTCAAAGGTGAATTCGGAGTCGGACAGAGGAGGTTGGATCTTCCAACTCGTGAATTCGGCGACGAAGCTTGGTTGGCCCTGCAGCAACGGGTAGGTGACGACCAGACGATGCGGCGTCGCCGCGGCATTCTTCTCGACCCACAATTCCAGATCAATGCCGGACTTCTGAGAGAAAAACAGATGCCGGCACTCGATGCCGTCGACGGTAGCCGTTCCCACCTGCCAGGCGGCCAAGGCATCGCCCAACAGGACCTTGTCCGGAAAGTCTGCAAAAAGGGCGCCGAGCGGAAAATCGACGTCCAGCTTGGTTGCCACCTCGTTGAGCGCAGATGGTATGTCGCCCGAGGCCGGGATCGTTGCGTATTTCTTGCTGTCGGGAAAGAAGACCGAGGCCGACTTGCCGTCGTAGAACAGATCGTGCTTGCCGTCATCGCCGGTAAACTCGACAGCGATCCGGTCGGGACGGCGCACGGTGATTTTCATCGTATGGAAGATGTGAAGCGGTTGTCCTGACTGATCCAGATAAATGCTGATCGTTCTAGCCGTGATCGTCAGGTCCCTGGCAAGGAGCGTCTTTCCCATCTGCGAAACGGCGGTCGCGGCCTCGTCGCTGATCGCCCGTTTTATCGGCGGGCTCGGCTCATCCGCTCTGGCTGTCGGCAGTGTGGCGAATCCTACGAACATGCCGAGCGCAGTAGTCTGGGCGGCATGCCGCAGCATCGCAGTCACTCCATACACGCCTGCACCACCGACAGAGCGGCTCGTGGCCACCGAAGGTCGCCGGGCCTTCGTGAGGGCCCGCCGCAAACCATTACAGACTTTCATGTTCATTTCCTTTGATACTCAAGAACGAGATAGCGCGAGCCCACTGCGGCTCGTCGCGAGATAGAGTTGGTCCGGGGTCTGGAGCGTTCCAGTCGTACGGCGCCGCAAAGGGTGTCGTCCGTCTGTCCGTCCGCAATCGATCCTACTGCATGAACCAGCCGTGGCTCACGACCAGCGACTGACCCGTCACGGCATTGGACCTGGCTGCGGCGAAATAGAGAACAGCGTCGGCCACGTCATCGGTGCTGGTGAACTCGCCGTCGACCGTGTCCTTGAGCATCACCGTCTTGACCACCTGCTCCTCGCTGATGCCGAGCTCCCGCGCCTGTTCGGGGATCTGTTTGTCGACGAGCGGCGTGCGCACGAAGCCGGGGCAGACCACGTTAGCCGTGACGTTGTGTTCGGCCCCTTCCTTTGCCAGTACCTTGGCCAGTCCGATCAGTCCGTGCTTGGCCGTGACATACGGCCCCTTCAGCTTCGAGGCTTCCTTGGAGTGCACGGAGCCCATGTATATCACTCGGCCATAATTGGCGGCATACATGTGCTTGAGGCAGGCGCGAGTGGTCAGAAAGGCGCCGTCGAGATGGATCGAAAGCAGCTTTCTCCAGTCCGCAAAGGGAAAGTCGACCAGCGGCTTGACGATCTGGATGCCGGCGTTGCTGACCAGCACGTCGATCTTGCCGAACTTGGCGATCACCTCGCCAACGGCCTTTTCCACCTGCTCTTCGTCGGCGACGTTCATCGCCACGGCGAAGGCATCGCCGCCCCTGCTTTTGATCTCGGCGGCCGTTGCGTTCGCGGCGTCGAGATTGAGGTCGGCGATCACGGGAATGCCGCCTTCGGCTGCGAAGCGAAGCGCGACTTCCTTGCCGATGCCGCTCGCGGCTCCGGTGATAATCGCTACTCTTCCATCAAATCGAGACATGGATAATTCCTTTCAGTTGCAGGAGATCAGTCGTTTTGGAGGTAGTCGAACACGACCTCGCCGAGGCCGAGGGTCAGGTCGGCGACGTAATGGCTGGCCGAGGTGACCTCGCGCACGGGTAGACGCGCGACGTCGCACATCGCGTGTTCGAACAATTGCAGGGCTGCCGGCCCGGCCCATGCGCCCTTCAGCGTCACATCCTCAAGATAGTAGCGCACGAGTTCGCAAATCCGGGGCGAACCGTCGACGTGCGGGATGACCTTCAGCACGAAGGCGGGCTTCGCCATCGCCTTTGCCAGCGGCTCCAGCGGGAGCTCGCGATGCTTGTAGCCCATGGTCGCTGTCACGCACATAACCGAGCCGTAGTGGAGCGTCCCGACGAGCGTCTCCTGCTCGTGCGACAACTTCGGCGTCGCCAGCTTCTTCGGAAAGCCCCAGATCTCCCGGCCGCCGGCGATCGGAGAGTTGTCGTCAAGATACATGGCATGCACGTAGCTGCCTTCCTGCACCTTGCCCGATCGCGTCGTGAAACGCACCGGAATGACCTGCCCGGTTTCCGTATAATCACCGAAGCCGGTCGAATCCGGCATGCGGATGAATTCATAGGCGACGGTGTCGCCAATCACTTCCAGCGGCTCCGGCACGACGGCGCGCAGGGTCTCCGGATCGGTCCGGTAGTTGATGACGACAAATTCGCGGTTGTAGAACTTGTAGGGTGGCCTCGGATAGGCCGGATTGTTGAGCGGCATCGCGAAGGCATTTTCGCGGACTGCGGCGATCTTCATGGTCGTGCTCTTCTCTTTGGGTGAAAACTCAATCGAAGTCGAAAATGGCGACACCGTCCTGCGTGCCGGGCCGCTGCAGCACCTCGGGGTGGCGCAGTGTTCGAAGGGCGTCGTTGTAGCCGGAGGCCCAGTGCTCCTCCATCGTCAGCCGGGAGAACTCGTAATCCTTGGAGCTCGCTTCGTATTTCTTGGCGCGATATATGAGCTGGACGATGTTGTAGACCTTCTCGTCGGCCTGATCGACGAGCAGCTTGATCTCCGGATCGGCTTGCAGCAGCGCGTCCTGCGGGACGAGTTCGACGAGATGGCCGAGTGCGCGGCGCAGCCGCTGCTGCGTCTTGAAATGGCCGGTCGCCGCGCGCGTGCGGCTCGAGAAGCGGATATCCTTCTGCCGCAGTTCGATTCCGAGGAGGTCACGCGGGAACTCGCCACTCGCGCTCCAGAGGTCGACCTGGAAGGCCAGCGTGTCCTGGCGCGGCGCGTTGTCGAGGACCCATTGCAGCGGCGTGTTCGATATGAGGCCGCCGTCCCAGTAACACTCGCCGTCGATCCTCGTGGCCGGGAAACCCGGCGGCAAGGCGCCGCTCGCCATGATATGTTCGGGGCGGATATTGTGGGTCGTAGTGTCGAAGTACTCGAAGTTGCCGGTGCGCACGTTGACGGCGCCGACGCTGAAACGCATGGCCCCTGTATTGATGCGGTCGAAGTCCACCAGTCGTTCCAGCGTCGCCTTCAGCGGTGCGACGTCGTAAAAGCTTTCCGCCTCGATGCTGCCGGCGGATGAAAAGAAGGGCGGCACCGGACGGGGCGTGAAGAAGCCCGCGGCGCCGTCCATAAGGGTGGCGAAGGCGTGTGCCTGATTGAGCAGGCCACGCGCGAAATCACCCTGGAGCCCCATCGCCCCCAGCATCGCCGAAAACAGAGTGGGAAACCCGTGAACCGGGGCGGTTACCGTCTCCCAGAAGCTCCGGAGCGCCTCCACTCGTCTTTCAGGCGGATTGCCCGCAATCAGGGCACTGTTGATAGCACCGATGGAGATGCCGGCGACCCAGTCTGGATGCAGACCGGCTTCGGCCAATGCTTGATAGACGCCGGCCTGATATGAGCCGAGCGCTCCTCCGCCTTGCAACAACAGCGCGATACGCTCGAATGGCGGGCGCTCCGCCATGCGGTGCGTCTTGTTTTTGACCAGATGTTGAGCGGCCATGCAGTTTACCTCGGTTGTTGATCCCGCTGCCGTTCCGGACCGGCCGCAGCATGTTGACATCGCCCACTTAAGTGCTAGAGTAGACAATGTCAACATCCATCGAACAGAATGTTGACATGAGCAACTTAACAACCTAAATGGATGGCATGACCCAAGACATTTCCACGAAAGACCAGCGCCCGTACCACCATGGCGACCTGCAGAGGGCGATCGTAGAGGCCGCCCTGGACGTCCTCAGCGAATCTCAAAGCACGGAGTTTTCGCTTCGTGAGCTCGCACGTCGGGCGGGCGTCAGTCACAACGCCCCGTACAAACACTTCGCCGATAAGCGCGAATTGCTGGGAGCCGTCTCGGCGGTTGGGTTCGAACTGCTGGCGAAGCGGATGGCCGAAGCGACCAAGGAACTCGACAGTCCGCGCGAGCGGCTGACCGCTATGGCGCGCGCATATGTCTCCGGCGGCGTCAACAATCCGGCGCTCTACAGATTGATGTTCGGCGGCTACCTCGCCGGGCAGGACGAAAGGCGCCCCGCGATCGAAAGAACGGCGGCTTACAACATGAAAGCCCTTATAGTTGGCGCGATCTCCGACGGCGCTCTCGGGCGCCCGATTGCAGATACCGAGGCCAATACCCGCACGATCGATGGGGCGATTCTTGTTTTTTGGTCTCAAATGCACGGTCTAACTTTGCTGCTGGCGGATCGCCTCGTCGGCCCCAGCGACAAGATGGAGGAGCTGACTGAGAGCGTCTTGCAAGGCATGCTCGACGGATTGGCGAATTGTATCCCTGCAATACCATCAGGCGTGTGGGTGGGTCCTCCGCTTGCCGAGTAGGGCTTGAGGCTCGCGGGCAACCACTCTGTCATTTACGTGGTGCCCGCGCCGGCTCGTTCCGAGGAGAAATCTCATGGACGCATACATCTCTGCTCTGATGGGGCTCGCCGGCATCGCGATTGGCAGCCTGACCTCGTTTGCCTCCACCTGGCTGACGCATCGATCACAGGTGAAGGAAAAACAACGCGAGGCCGAGATTGCCAAACGCGAAAAGCTGTTTTCCGATTTCATCACCGAAGCCACGCGGCTTTATGGTGACGCAATAAGCCACCAGAAGGACGACGTCTCCGACCTCGTGCTGCTTTATGCGTTGGTCGCCCACATGCGTCTGATCGCATCCCGCCCGGTCGTGGATGGAGCCGAGCTGGCAATGGTAAGGATCGTCGAGACCTATTTGACGCCAAATCGCTCACTCTCTGAAATCCGCGATCTCGCGCGTTCCGGCGAGATGAACTTTCTCCTCGATTTTGGTGAGGCTTGCCGGGCAGAATTGGCGACAGGGAACCTGTCTATTGGACGATAGGATTTTGCGGAACTCAGTAGAAAGCTACCATCTGCCACGTTCGGTGCGCAAACACGATCCTCGCGGGGCGACGACGTGCGTGCATGATGCCGTTTTCAGACGACATCACCGTCTCCTTGGTGGCTGCGCTACGGTCTTGGTGGAAACTGCACCTGCCACTTCGGCCGGTTGAAGAGATTGGATGGCGGCTCTATGCCCGGCGCGAGGTCGAAGACATATTGGTAGCCTCTGCCAAGGCCAGCGGGCAGGCGCGCGATCGGCTTCCTGATCGTATAAAACTGCCTGCCATTGGCCTCGATCGATCCGTCCTGCAGGAGCTTCATCAGCCCGAATTCGAGCGGCGGAACCTCGTATGGCGCCACATCGGCTGAAGCCACGACACTGGCGGCGTCGATCTCGACGAGCTCGCCTGGACGGCGGCTTCGCAGGCTCTTCAATGGGTCCTCATCCCAGCGTGGCGGCATCGGCGGGGGTAGAACGCTTGTCCGATTGCCCGGCGTCTTTTCCGGCGCCGTGGCGTCCGATGGCAGCTTCATGCTCACGCGCGGGCTATCGATCATACCGCGAACAGGGCTGCCGATAGCATCCTCGAATGCCACCGCGGTCGCCTGGGCGGCGCTCGGCCTGTCCGTCAGCCGGCTTGAAATGCAGTTGGTACCCGGCAAAAGCGTGACCGCATCTTTCGGCAGACCGGTAACACCCGCGGCTTTCGCCGGCGACATCGCAACAAAACGCGTGACGCGTTTGGCATCGCCCGTGACACGCCAGATGGTCGGCGATCGGGCCAGTTCCACGATGTAAAGCGGTGTTTCGCCCGGCTCCACGACAATCTCGGCGGTTTCGGTCACCTCGTCCTGTCCCACCAGACTGACGCTGGAAAGCGCGCCAACACCGTATGCATTGACGAAGAATACGTCTTCCTGACCGGCTGCGCGCGGGAACATGCAGCGTGCAACCTCTTGCTTGCGTCGCAGTATCTCGTCGTCTTGCGAATTTTCAGCGGAGACAGCCGTCCTTTCCCCTTTGCTCAGAACACCATCCTTGTCGCGGTCGTAATAGGCGAAGGCGGCGCGGCCGAGCTGTTCCAGCTCAGCCGCCGTCAAAGTGCCGTCTTGGTTCGGATCAACGGCAAGAAGCTGCTGGAGCCGACCGGCGACATCGCGGCCGGATTCCGTCTGACCTGGTTTTTCGGCAGCCGCTTTCGCTTCTTCGAAAGTCACCGTGCCGTCACCATCGAGGTCGAGTTTGGCGAAGCCCTTGCCAAGTGCCGAGGAGATATCGATGGATGTCTCGTACCAGGGCTGCTCCTGCGCATCCTTGAATTCGGCAAGCGTCAAATGGCCGTCGCCATCGAGATCGGAAGCGAAGAAAGTGGTGACACCCGAAGCGCGTTGCCTTGCCGCGGCGGTCTGCTTCAACCGCTCGATATCCTCCTGCCTCAAGACCCGATCGGCACCCGCTGAGGCGCGAAACGGCTGGAAGAGTTGCGCCATGTAGCTTTCAGGAAAACTCGTCATCCCCTGACGCAGCGCCGGTGGCGGACGCCAGCCATTCGGCAGCTCCTGAGCCCCTGACGGCGTGGCCAAGCAGGTGAAAAACCCCGCAATACATATTCCTGAAGCCGTCGCGCGCAATGCAACTCTCATTCCGTCCCCCCTGAAAATTTCGTCCATAAATAGCTGAGGCGCGCGAACCTTTCGTTGCGAAAACTCAGAAAATTCATTTAAAATCTTCAACCAGGACGTTTCGTAGTCATCGCATCGCCAGCGACTTCAATCGGCTCACCAGCTCATCCAAAACGGCGTCGACAGTTTTCGAAGCCGTATCGATGACGGTTGCATCGTGCCATTCGTCATAGGCTCTTTCGGAAATCTCTTCCCATGTCGGCTTTACCAGACCTTCGACGTCGGTGAGGCGCGTTTCAACGCGGTTGCGGTGCTCGGCTTTGTCCGAGCAAACGATCTCGATCTCGGCCGCCGCCACCCCGGCCGCTTGCGCGACCGAAAGCCACGCTGACCGGGTTATCCGGAGCGGGTTGACGGAGTCGGCGATAACGGTTCTGCCGAGGGTCAGATTGTCTCCGGCGACACCGTAAGCCGCGATATAGCCTGCAGGCCCGGCATCATCGGCTATCCCGGAAGCGCGAATTGCCTGCTCGATGGTATCGACGCGCACATGGACCGCATTCAACCGTTCGGCCAAAGCGCGGGCGATCGTCGTCTTTCCACTGCCAGGCAGACCGCCAAAAATAATGAGCATCGTGACCTCGGCGTTGGTTGCAGAAGCTCCACGAGAACGTCTGAGCAGCTCGCGGTCAGCGCAATAGTTCACCATTCAGGCCCGGTTCGCAATTCCTTAGTCAGCACCGGGTTTTCACCGCCGGATTCAACGACGGTCCACCCGAGCGCGCCGTAGAATCCCACGGCGTCTCGCGCCGCATTCACAAGCAGTCTCTCGACCCCGTGTTGTGATGCGAATTTTTCGAGACCGGTCATGAGCATCCGCCCGTACCCTTTTCCCTGGCATTCCTCGCTGATTGCGACGGTTCGCACCCATGCTGTCTCGTCTCCCGTCAGATCGAGGCGAGCCGCACCGACCGGCGTATTTTCAAGCAGAAGAAGCAAAGGGAAATGCCCATCCCTTCGATCATCGGGGTGGTTCGCATCATAGCCAATCAACCCGCGGGCCTCGAAAAGGACAGCGCGGCGGATGTCGTGGTAGGCGTTCCAGTGTTCATCCGCAGACACCTGGACGACGATCCAGGCGTCTTTGCCCTCGTCATTCGGAAATATGGGCTCTTTCATCGGCGGCCTCGTCGATGCTGGTGGACAACCGGTCGGCAAAATCGGTGACTGCCTCACGGCTCGATAACTGAAACTTCGGACGGGAAAAGACCGAGAACAGTCGCGCGTGCGTCTCAAATGAATTCCAGTTGTTCGCTCTACTCCGGTATTCGGCCACCCACTTCAAAAGGCCATCGAATTGCGTTTCGGTCTCGCCGCCTTGGATGCCTCGCAGCTTGATGTTGGCGATGCATTCCTCCTCCGGCAGATCAATCCAGACCAGGATCGTCGTGCGGCTGAGGACCATGTTCGCCAGCTGCCCGTAAACGCCCTCCATGACCCAGACATCGCGTTCGGCCGCTGTCTTGACCATCTCATCCCGCAACGCGCTGTCGCGAGCGATGCCGTAGCCCCCCGGCTCCCAATGCATGTCATCAAGGTGGACAACCGGATGGTGAAGCTGTTCACCGATACGACGGGCAAGCCATGTTTTGCCTGCGCCGCCATTGCCCATGATGAGCATGCGGTCAAAGGCGATTGGCGGATCGGAAAACGTCACCGGCAACTCCGAAGACTTTGCGCTGATGCTGGTTTTGTGTGACCTTAGCGCGAGATATCGAATGCTTTCAAATTAAAATTGAGCGCGTCCTATCCTTGCAGGCCTGTCCGCTTGAGGAAAACAATATCTGCCGGCTTCGAGGACGCGCGCCAAATGCCTAGAACTCTTCCCAGTTGCCCTCGGTCGAAGCCGGTGCGGCTGAGGTGCCGAAAGCGGCTGCGAGCTTACCGCCGAGTGCGCGGGCCGGCGAGGGAGCGGGCTTGGCATGGTCGGTGGCCGAGGCGGGAACCTGTCTGCGCGCCGCAAGCGTCGCCGCGACCGGGCGCGCGAGCGGCTTGGCAGCCGTCCGCGCGACGGGGGCCGCCTTTGCCATCTGGCCGAGATTGAACTGCGCCAGACGCTCCGAGAGTGCAGACACCTCAGTCACCAGCGTGTGCGAGGCGGCATTCGATTCCTCGACCATTGCGGCGCTCTTCTGGGTCGACTGGTCCATCTGGTTGACTGCCGTGTTGATCTCCAGGAGACCCGTCGACTGCTCGCGGGCGGCCTGGACGACCGCCTGGACATTGCTGTTGATCTGCTGGACTTCGGCAACAATCGCCTGCAGCGCCTTGCCGGTCTGGCCGACGAGATCGACGCCACGCTTGACCTGGGCGCCGGACGAGGTGATCAGCGCCTTGATCTCCTTGGCGGCCGTCGCCGAGCGCTGCGCCAGTTCACGCACTTCCTGTGCGACGACGGCAAAGCCCTTGCCGGCCTCCCCTGCACGTGCTGCCTCAACGCCTGCATTGAGGGCCAGCAGGTTGGTCTGGAAGGCGATATCGTCGATCACGCCGATGATGTTGGAGATCGACTGCGAGGATTGCTCGATGCCGGTCATGGCGTCGACGGCATTGCGCACGACCTCTCCGGACTTTTCCGCACCTTCCTTGGTGCGGCTGACGAGCGCGCCCGCTTCTTCGGCGCGAAGGGTGGAGTCCTTGACCGAGGTGGTGATCTGCTCGAGCGCGGCGGCGGTCTCCTCGACGGAAGCGGCTTGCTGTTCGGTGCGGCGGGCGAGATCGTCGGCGCCCGAGCGGATTTCTTCCGAACCGGCCTGGATGACGGCGGCGTTTTCGGAGAAGGAAATCAGGGCCGCCTGGAGCTTTTCGACAGAGGCGTTGAAATCGACGCGGATTTCGTCAAGCGAGTCGGCAAAGGGCTTTTCCAGCCGGACGGTCATGTCTCCATTCGAAAGGCCGGCCAGTCCGTTGCCGAGTTCGCTGACTGCGAACTTGATCGAATCCTCACGCGCGGCATGGTGGACGGAACGCTCCTGCCGTTCGATCTCTTCGCGGGCCCGGGAGGTTTCCGCATCGGCTTCGAGCTTGATCTTCTGGCGATTGCTTTCCAGCAGGATGGCGAGGGAGCGCGAGAGGTCGCCGATTTCGTCCTTTGCACGTCTGTCGCTCAATTGCACGTCGAGCTGGCCATGGGCGATACGATCGGTCTCGGCGATCACGCCCTCTATGCGGCGGATGAATTTACGGGCAATGAGCCAGCCTGAAAGACCGAGCAGGAGAGCAGCGATGGCGGTGATCGCAACGGCGCTCCAGGCCATGTTGTTGAGCTGGGCAAAGACGGTGGATTTGGGCACCGAAACGACGGCGTACCAGTTCAGGTCAGTCGTGAGCTTTACCGGATAGGCGACCGAGAAATAGGTCTGGCCGTCCGGGCCCGCGATCTCTTGCTCGACACCGGGCTTGGCGATCAACTGATCCCAGCCGGCGGTCAGATCACCGCCGTCCTTGATATTCTTGCCTGCGAGCTCGGCGGAGGGATGGCTGATGATGCTGCCGGCGCCCGTCACCAGGCTGAGATAGCCGGTCTCCATCGGGTGGACTGCCGAGATCGCCTTGTTGGCGTCGTCGAGCGAAATATCCATGCCGGCGACGCCGAGCGCCTTGCCCTCGACCATGATCGGCTTGGCGACCGAGGTCATCAGCACGTCCTTGCCGTCGACCGCGTAGACATAAGGTTCAACGACCACGGTCTTTTTCTGGGTAAAGGGCAGCTGGTAGTAATCGCCGGCGCCCGATACGGCATAGTCGACCAGGGGCGTGTGCTGGATCTTGTCGCCACTGCGGACCCAGTAAGGCACGTAGCGGCCGGTCGTGTCATGGCCTTCCTTGCCGGCGAAATCCTTGTCCTTGCCGTCAAAGGCATTCGGTTCCCAGCCGGTCCAAACACCGAGCGCCATCGGATTATCCTGCAGCATGTTCTTCAGCAGGGCGTCGGCGGCCGCACGATTGGCGTTTCCGCCATCCTTCATCGTCGACAGCGACGTTTCCAACGCATTGACGATGCCGAGCGCCACACTCATGGATTTCTCGACGTTGAGCGAGTTGGCAGCAGCGATCTGCAGCATCTCGTCGAGGCTCGATTTGCGCATATCGTTGTAGGCGATGTAAGAAAGAACGCCCGATGCCGCGATCGTGGTGATGACACCGCAGGCTGCCACGGAAAAAATGTTGCGTTCGGTCGCCGATTTGAACTGCATGCGCTTAACCTCCTCGAGCGGGCAGGTCGTCGATCGCGCACCGATCTATTCCGTCCCGGCTTCCCCCTAACCGAGAACTGATTTCAGGACGTGGCTGCACGTCGCGGAAATCGTTCGCAATTTAATGAAAATACAAAGATGCTGTTAATTTACGGTGTATTGCGCCAGCTTTACTGATGACAAGGCAGCCTGCTGCGCCTCTTTTAAGACGCGCAGATGCGGTGCTGCTGCCGTTGGCGAAACTGTCACATCAAGACGCTATAAGGATTTTCGCCCGGCGCCTCTTGCGTCGGCACTGTTTCACCGTCAAAATTGCAACATGCCTGACAGCGACCCATCCAGTACAAGCTCCGCCCCTTCCAACCGGGATCTCCCGGCCGAGGAAGCAGGCGACCATTGTAGACGGTGCGATGACCTCCGCCTCCCCTCAGGCATGTCAAAGCTCCCGCAGAGAGGGCCGCTTCCCATTGTCAATGACGGGTGGCCGCAGCCTGCCGGTTTTACCGATGTCCTGACTTTCACTTCAGAGGAGCGGTCTGATGGAACCTCAACTGAGGTCAACACGATAATGGAAAGACGATCGGCGACGCGTATATGCGTATATAGAGCGTCCCTTCGAATGCCTCGCCGCTTCGCCTGACGAATGCGGCATTACAACCTCAACGAATAGGGTCCCCGTGTTTCTGGAAATTGGAATTGTGGCGTTTCTCACCATCCTGAATGGTGTGCTCGCCATGTCTGAGCTGGCCGTCGTGTCTTCTCGAACGGCCCGCCTGAAGGTTCTCTCCGACAATGGAAGCAAGGGCGCAGCTCAAGCGATCAAACTTGCCGAAAACCCCGGTCGTTTTCTCTCTACGGTGCAGATCGGCATCACGCTGGTCGGCGTTCTATCCGGCGCTTTCTCAGGGGCCACGCTCGGCGGCCGCCTGAGCGGATGGCTGGAAGCCCAGGGAATGTCATCGACGGCCGCTGATGCCATTGGCGTAGGTTCGGTCGTTGTGGCAATCACATATCTTTCGTTGATCATCGGCGAACTTGTTCCAAAGCAGATCGCATTGCGGGAACCCGAAGCGGTTGCGGCCAAGGTCGCACCAGCTATGGCGGTCCTTTCAAAAATCGCGCTGCCACTTGTGTGGCTTCTAAACGCCTCCGGAAATCTTGTGCTCAAGCTCTTGGGCCAGGCAGGAAAAGGTGGCGACAATGTCTCTGACGCAGAGATCAAAACTGTTCTGGCCGAGGCGCAGTCGGCTGGAGTGATCGAAAGCGAAGAGTCCGCGATGATATCGGGTGTCATGCGGCTGGCGGACCGCACCGCCCGAGCGCTTATGACGCCCCGACGCGACGTCGAAATTATCGATATTGACGACAGCCTTGATGAAATCCGGACCCAGTTGCACAGGACGAAGCGGTCGCGGTTGCCCGTTCGAAAAGGCAGTTCGGACGAGGTGATCGGCATCCTTCCGGTCAAGGACTTCTACGACGCGATGTCCGAACACGGGACTGTCGACATCAGGGCGCTGACGCAGGATGTCCCGGTGGTTTCAGACCTCGCAACTGCCATCAATGTTATTGAAGCCATCAGGAAATCGCCCATTCATATGGTGCTGGTTTTCGACGAGTACGGCCACTTCGAGGGGATTGTCTCGTCGGGTGACATTTTGGAAGCAATCATGGGGGCTCTGCAGGAGGGACCTGTCGATGAACAGGCCATCGCTCGTCGAGACGACGGCTCTTATCTCGTGTCGGGCTGGACGCCGATTGACGAATTCGCTGAATTCTTAAACCTCAGGCTCGATGACGATCTGGAATATCAGACTGTCGCCGGTCTGGTGTTGGAAGAGCTGAAACATCTGCCCGAATTGGGGGAGAGCTTCACGAGAGGTGGATGGCGCTTCGAGGTCATCGATCTCGACGGGAGGCGCGTCGACAAAATACTTGTGTCTGAAGATCGAGGGTGACGGCTTGGCCCGTGTCGTCAAGCTCGACGGCAGCAACATCGACACCGTCCGCATGGAAGACGTGGTCCGACACCAGGAGGTACCGCCATGGCATGGTCCGCCAGCCAATATGTGAAATTCGAGGACGAACGCACGCGGCCGGCGCGCGATCTTCTGGCACAGGTGCCGTTGCAGAGTCTTCGTCGCGCCATCGACCTCGGCTGCGGGCCGGGCAATTCCACCGAACTCATCATCGAGCGTTATGGGGCTGCCGGCATCTCCGGCCTCGACAGCGACATCAACATGCTGGAGGCGGCGCGCAAAAGGCTGCCGGGCACAGCCTTCGTCGAGGCTGATCTCGCCAGCTGGCACCCGGCCGAACCGGCCGATCTGCTCTTTGCCAATGCGGTCTTCCAGTGGCTGCCCGATCACCTCGACATCTTCGAGAGACTGATGGACGGGCTTTCCGAAGGCGGCATTCTTGCCGTGCAGATGCCCGACAATCTCGGCGAACCCTCGCATCTGGCAATGGAAGAGACCGCCCATGCCGGCCCGTGGAAATCCGCCTTCGAAGCGAAGAGCGTGCGCCGCAAGGCGCTGCCGCCGTCGTCCACTTATTACTCCAGGCTGATTGCAAAAGCATCGCGCGTCGATATCTGGCACACCGTCTACAATCACCCGATGGCGGATGCTGCAGCGATTGTCGAATGGGTGAAGGGAACCGGACTGATGCCCTACCTCGCCCATGCCGGCGAGGAGCATCGCGAGGCATTCCTGGCCGAATACCTGGAGCGGGTGGAAAAGGCCTATCCCAAGATGTCGGACGGGCGGGTGCTGCTCAGGTTTCCGAGGACCTTCGTGGTGGCTGTGAAAGGGTAATCGGCCGCCCACCACCAAGCTGACGTGGGCTCATCCAGTCCGGATGGTGTCAAATGCTTGTTATCCCTCGCCTGCATATGTTGCGGCAAAGCCGGCGCGCAGTATAGTCGGCCGCAAATTCCAAGGAGATGACACATGGACGCTGCCCCTACCCCGCCGGTCACCCTCGTCATCTTCGGCGCCACGGGCGACCTGACGCGCCGCCTGCTGGTGCCGGCGATCATCAATCTGACGCGCAGCCGCCTGGTCGGCGAGGATCTCCACATTCTCGGCATCGGCATCGAACCGGGTGACGACGAATTCCTGCGTGGGCGGCTCGATCAATTCCTCAACCATCTGAGCGGCGAAGCGCCGACGGTGAAGGACGAAGCCTGGGAAAGTCTGCGCCGGCGCATTTCCTATACGTCCGGAGATTTCACCAAGGACGATATTTTCGTCGAGATCGGCAAGCGGCTGGGGTCGCATGCCAATGCCGCCTTCTATCTCGCGGTGCCGCCATCCTTCTTCGGGACGATCGTCGAGAAACTTGCCGCCCATGGGCTGACCAATGAAAGCGACGGCGTCTTCCGCCGCGTCGCCATCGAAAAGCCGTTCGGCACCGATCTCGCCTCGGCGCAGGCGCTCAATGCACAGATCCTCGCGCAGGTCGGGGAAAGCCAAGTCTACCGGCTCGACCATTTCCTCGGCAAGGAAACCGTGCAGAACCTGATGACGGCGCGTTTCGCCAATATGATGATCGAATCCTTGTGGAACAGCCGCTACATCGACCATGTGCAGATCACCGCCGCCGAAATCGTCGACGTCGGCAGCCGCGGCAAATTCTACGATGCAACCGGCGCATTGCGCGACATGGTGCCGAACCATCTCTTCCAGCTGCTGGCGATGATCGCCATGGAGCCGCCGAACAGCTTCGATGCCGAAGCGATCCGCAACGAGAAGAGCAAGGTGCTGAAGGCGCTGCGCATCTATACGCCTGAGGAGGCCAAGACGCATGGCGTGCGCGGCGCCTATGGCGCAGGCCCCCTCAACGGTGCTGAGCTTCCGGCCTATCGCGATACCAAGGACGTCACGCCCGACAGCAGGACCGAGACTTTCGTGGCGCTGAAGCTCTATGCCGATACCTGGCGCTGGGCCGGCGTGCCCTTCTATTTGAGAACCGGCAAGGCGCTGACGGCGCGTGACACCGAGATCGTCATCACCTTCCAGCCGGTTCCCTTCGCGCAGTTCCGCGAGACCGACGTCAAGCGCCGCCTGCCGCCGAACCGGCTGGTGATCCAGGTGCAGCCCGACGAAGGCATGAGCATGGAAATCTCGATCAAGTCGCCGGGGCTTTCCGTCGATACCGTGCCGGTCTCGCTCGATTTCCGCTATTCCGACAAATTCGATATTGCCAAGACGACCGGCTATGAATCACTGCTCTACGATCTCTTCGTCGGCGACCAGACTCTGTTCCAGCGCGCCGACGGCATCGAGGCCGGATGGGCGGCGGTGCAACCCTTCCTCGATATCTGGGCTAGGGATCAGAGCGTGCCGGACGTTTACGCGCCGGGCAGCATGGGACCGATCTGCGCAGACGAACTGATCCAGCGCGACAGGCGGCAGTGGCACGAACTCGGCGTCGTGCTGCACAAAAACGACAAATAGCCGGTCCTGCTTTCTGATCTGGGTCTACCCCGTCAGCGGCAGGCGTCGCTTAACGTACCGTCGCGCTCGGCCGCGCGGTACTGACGCGTCCCGGGCCGCGGGCAGGTGGTCCGATCCGACGGAATGACGACGTTGATATCACCGGTTTCGACTGGATCGAGCGGAATCATGAGTCCGCCATTCGATTCCGCCCCCGGCACCGTGCCGGGTGGCATGCCGCCGAAGCGGCCGCTAGAGTCCATATCAGCAAGTGCCTGGGAGAAAGCCGGAGCGGCGAAGCCGAGGAGAATGATCGAGGCTGCTGCAAGAAACATACGCATGATGCTATTCCCTATGGTTTCAGCGATGCGACAGAAACAGTAGGATGACCTCATTGTTCCCCCGGAAGCGGGGGCGGACGATCAAAGTTTGGCGATCGGAATATGGCGCCTCACAGCGGGCGATTTCCGGCTCAATCGCGCCAGCGCGACAGCAGCCTGTCGAGACCTGTCGGACAGAGATCGATGCCGGCGTCCCGCAGACTGTCGCGGCCGAACCAGCGCGCCGTCGCCGCCGTCTCGTCGAGTTCGGAATAGCGGATTTCCTCGCGCTGATAGAGCGACGCATCGGCCAGTTCGATATCGGCCGCGAAGATGTATTCGTGACCGATTGCGCCTTGATGCTCGTAGATGTTTTCAAGCAGATGCCAGGGACCGACGATGCGGATATCGGTCTCGAGTTCCTCCCTGAATTCGCGGTGCAGAGCCTCTTCGCGGCTTTCGCCGAATTCGATCGCGCCGCCGAGCGGGCGAACGCCCTTGATGCGGCCGCTGTCATCCTCCACTTCGGCGGCAAGCACCTGATCTTTCCGCCAGGCGAGGCCGATCACCTTCACCCTGATCTGCTGCGATGGGCGCCAGACGGTCACGAGCTCTCCTTCCATCCAATGGCAGCCGTTAATTAGCGGGCGGAGGCTGCAAGGCAAGGCGATCAGGGCCACCGCGGCGGGATACCGCCGATCACCAGACGATCGGATGAGTAGCGACCTGCTTAACGTCAAGGATTGACATCTATTGCCATCACGGTGTGACAGCTTCATATTGACGACAACGAAACGAAAACCATGCCCAACGTTGCGCTCGGGAACCACTACGAAGAATTTGTCCGGAAGCAGCTCGAGTCCGGCCGCTACAATAATGCCAGCGAGGTTGTCCGTGCAGGCCTGCGGCTACTGGAGGATCATGAGGCGGCCCGCGAGCGCTGGCTCAATGAAGAAATTCCGGCGCGCTACGACGACCTAGTGAACAAGCCGGGCCTCGGCATCCCGGCCGAGACAGTGCGCGCCCGCTTTGAAACCAAGCGCCGGAATGACGCGGCGAAAGCCAAGTAGGGCATAGCCTACCGCATTATCTACCATCCGAAGGCAGAAGCCGAACTCGACAAGCTCTAGCCGATATCGCCGTTGAGGCGGGAACCGGCATCGCCGGCGACTTCGTTCACGCAGTGATCACTTTCATTGAGGCCCTGGAGACGTTTCCGGAACGGGGCACGGTGCGGGAAGGCCGGATTCCTGGCCTCCGGATCATCGGCTATCGGCGCAGCGTCAGCGTGGCGTTCTCGGTGAGCGGCAATAACGTCACCATATTGGGCGTGTTTGCGCGTGGGCGTGATATCACCGACGAACTCCTCGGGGAGCGACAACGGTGAGCCGACCGGCGAGCGCCTTCCGAATGAACGGCAGGTACGGCTCCCTCAGGTTCAGCTTGCCGTGCTGCCGACTGGCCACCTCTTCAAGTGGGACCAGGGCAAAATATGATGAGCCTCGCGGCGACGCCGCGAAGGCTCTTTCTCGTCGTCGCTCAGACGAACTGGCTGAGGCCCGGGACGGAAGCGACGACCTCGTCGACGACCTCCTCGCCGGCATATTGCTTGGCGATCGCGATGGTTTCCTTGGCAAGCGAGGTGATCTCGCCCATGCCGAGGCCTTCGCCCATCAGCTGCTGGCCGAGCCCCATGATGCCGCCGCCGCCGAGCGAGCTCATCAGCCCGCCGAGCAGACCGCCGCCGCCGGCGCCCTCGCCATTGAACTGGGCAACGAGATCGGCGCCGCCGGGGATCGCTTCGATCATCTTGGCAACCGGACCATCGGCGGCCTCGCGCTGCAGGAAGCCGAGCATCATGCCGAGCGCCTTTTCGGCCAGATCAGGCGCAATACCCACGCGATCGGCGATCTGGGTCACAATTTCATTCATCGTCAGCCTCCTGTTTTTTGACGTTAACGTCAACGTTAATCGAGATTCGACCACAACTCAAGCCGGCCCCTCCCCGGGCCGCACTTTGTCCGGTTTTGCTTTCAATGCAAACAGTTGTCCGCATCCATCTCCCTGCTTATAACAGGGAAACGATGGTTCGATGAAGGCGGCAGAAGCACGCCTTCTCATACAAATGGCGGCAGAGTCCCAGGGGAGCATTTTGAATGATCGAGGAAGGCAAGATTTTCATCGGCGCGAGCCGCAATCCCGATGACAGTATCAACAAGCCGGAATATCTCGACCTGAAATTCGGCAATCGCCACGGCCTCGTCACCGGCGCAACCGGCACCGGCAAGACGGTGACGCTGCAGGTGCTGGCTGAAGGTTTCTCGCGGGCCGGCGTTCCGGTGTTTGCGGCCGATATCAAGGGCGACCTTTCCGGCATCGCCGCCAGGGGCGAGCCCAAGGATTTCCTGACGAAGCGCGCCGAGCAGATCGGCTTTGCCGACTACGAATTCGACCAGTTTCCGGTGATCTTCTGGGATCTGTTCGGCGAGAAGGGCCACCGGGTGCGCACCACCATCGCCGAGATGGGACCGCTGCTGCTCGCCCGCCTGATGGATGCCTCCGAACCGCAGGAAGGCGTCATCAACATCGCCTTCAAGATCGCCGACCAGGGCGGGTTGCCGTTGCTCGACCTCAAGGATTTCAGCTCGCTGCTCAACTATATGGGCGAGAACGCCAGCCAACTTTCCAACCAGTACGGACTGATCTCCAAGGCTTCGGTCGGCTCGATCCAGCGGGCGCTGCTCGTTCTCGAACAGCAGGGTGCGGAGCACTTCTTCGGCGAACCGGCGCTGAAAATCACCGACATCATGCGCACCAGCAACAGCGGCTACGGCCAGATCTCGGTGCTGGCCGCCGACAAGCTGATGATGAACCCGCGTCTTTACGCAACCTTCCTGCTCTGGCTGCTTTCCGAGCTCTTCGAGGAATTGCCCGAAGTGGGCGATGCCGAAAAGCCGAAGCTCGTCTTCTTCTTCGACGAGGCGCACCTGCTCTTCAACGACGCGCCGAAGGTGCTGACCGAACGTGTCGAGCAGGTGGTGCGGCTGATCCGTTCCAAGGGCGTCGGCGTCTACTTCGTGACGCAGAATCCACTCGACGTGCCGGAAACGGTGCTCGCCCAGCTCGGCAACCGGGCGCAGCATGCGCTGCGCGCCTATTCGCCGCGCGAGCAAAAAGCGGTGAGGACGGCCGCCGATACCTTCCGGGCGAACCCGGCCTTCGATTGCGCCACCGTCATCACCAATCTCGGCACCGGCGAGGCACTGGTCTCGACGCTCGAGGCCAAGGGCGCGCCTTCGATCGTCGAGCGCACGCTGATCCGCCCGCCCTCCGGCCGCGTCGGCCCGGTTACGGATGCCGAGCGCCGGCAGATCATGGACAAAAGCCCGGTCCTCGGCGTCTATGACGAGGATGTCGACCGCGAATCCGCCTTCGAGATGCTGGTGGCGCGGGCAAAGAAGGCGGCCGATGCCGAGGCGGCCAAGCGAGCGCAGGAAGAAGCGGCCGAGCAGCAGCCGGGCAGCACCACCTCCGGCTGGACCCTGCCGGGTTTCGGCGGCGGCAATGACGACGACAACCGGGGCCGCGGCCAATCGCGCGGCCGGACGTCCGGCTATCAGCGCGAAACAGTGGTGGAAGCGGCGATGAAAAGCGTGGCGCGCACGGTGGCGACGCAGGTCGGCCGCGCGCTGGTGCGTGGGATCTTGGGGAGCTTGAAGCGGTAGGATCGCGGCGAGCTGTAAGCCCCTCATCCGCCTGCCGGCACCTTCTCCCCGCTCGCGGGGCGAAGGGGAATAGCCGCAACCTCTCCGTTCCTCGCCGACGTCTCGCAAGGCACGTCCCCTCGCCCCGTTTACGGGGAGAGCGTTAGGGTGAGGGGCAACTTCCCACTCCTTCTCTGATCGTTCCCCTTCTTGAACCGGCAGCCTTTATTCCCTAAATTACCTGCCATCGACCATTTCAACAGGATGTGTGCCGCAATGGATTTCAACCCGATCGCAACGCCAGTTCGCCTTGCCAACGGGGAAATCCATATCCATGCCTGCATCCATCACCCTCTCCCAAATTTCATGGTCCGCTCCTGACGGGCGGCCGCTTTTTTCTAATTTCGACCTGAGTTTCGGGGGCGAGCGTACCGGTCTCGTCGGGCGCAATGGTGTCGGCAAGACGACGCTGCTCAAACTCGTCTCCGGCGAGATCCAGCCGCATTCCGGGACGGTATCCGTCGGCGGCAGCCTCGGCGTGCTGCGGCAGAACGTTCAGGTGACACCCAAGGAAACGATCGCCGATCTCTTCGGCGTGACCGATGCGCTCGCTATTCTTCGCCGCGCCGAATGTGGCGAGGCAACGGCCGACGAGCTTGCATCGGCGGACTGGATGCTGGAGGCGCGCATCGCCGCAGCGCACAATCGGACGGGGCTCAACGCACCGCCGGAGACGCCACTTGCGGTACTCTCTGGCGGGCAGCGTACCCGTGCCGGGCTTGCCGCGCTTGTTTTCACCGAACCGGATTTCCTTTTGCTCGACGAACCGACCAACAATCTCGATCGCGAAGGCCGCGAGGCGGTGATCGCGCTGATGTCAGACTGGCGGGCCGGCGCCATCATCATCAGCCATGATCGGGAACTGCTCGAAAGCGTCGATGCGATCGTTGAACTGACGTCGCTCGGTGCCACGCGCTATGGCGGCAACTGGAGCCATTTCCGCGAGCGCAAGGCGCTCGAACTTGCGGCTGCACAGCACGATCTCACTGAAGCCGGAAAACGCATGGCAGAGGTGGCGAGGAAGGCGCAGGCGACGGTGGAGCGTCAGGCGCACAGAGACAGCGCGGGCCGAAAGACGGCCGCCAAGGGCGGCATTCCGCGCATCATGCTCGGCGGCATGAAGGAGCGGAGCGAAACGACGGGTGGCGACAATGCCCGTCTTGCCGACCGCCGGCGCGCCCAGGCGCTGGAAGAGGCAAGGGCAGCGCGCGAGAAGATCGAGATCCTCCAGCCCTTGTCGGTCACCCTGCCGCCGACCGGGCTGCCCGCCAGCAAGATCGTGCTGAAGATAGATGGCGTGACATCGGGCTACCAGCCGGGTGATCCCGTCATCCGCGATCTCTCCTTCGACGTGACGGGACCGGAGCGTATCGCCGTCACCGGCCGCAACGGCTCGGGCAAGACGACCTTGCTGGCGCTTGTTACCGGCGCGCTGAAACCCTGGGCCGGCACGGTTAGCGTCATGACCGCTTTCGCGATGCTCGATCAGACGGTCAGCCTGCTCGATCCGTCGGCGTCGATCCGCGACAATTTTCGCCGGATCAATCCGCTTGCCGATGAAAATACCTGCCGAGCCGCCCTTGCCCGCTTCATGTTCAGGGCCGATGCGGCGCTGCAGACCGTGTCGACGCTGAGCGGCGGGCAATTGCTGCGCGCCGGCCTTGCCTGCGTCCTCGGCTCGGCACCGCCGCCGCTGTTGATCCTCGACGAGCCGACCAATCATCTCGACATCGACTCGATCGCTGCGGTCGAGGCAGGGCTGCGCGCCTATGACGGCGCGCTGCTGGTGGTCAGCCACGACGAGACATTCCTCAGGAGTATCGGGATAACGCGGCGGCTGGAACTGTCACCCGCCGACCCGGGATAATTCCGGCTCATGCCTGCTGCCGACCTCCGACGCGACGGTTTCGACAGACGGCGACGATCAACGCGGTGACGCAGATCAGGAGCTCAAGAGCGAAGGTCCAGTGCAGCATGAAACTGATGACCCAGTTGCTGTAGGTCGCCGGCACCGTCGTCAGCTCGAATTTGGACCAATCGAATGGCGCCAGCCAGAGCATCGGCGCGGCGACCGTATCCATGATCATGTGAAGCATGACGGCTGCGAAAAAGACGGCGGTTGCGGGAAACCAGCGCGGCGCCAGCCTTCCGACAGCCGGGAGGACCACAACAGCGGCAGCAAGCCAGAAGAGCGGCCAGTGGGAGACATAGTCGTGATGATGGACCTTGCCCCCGGTCAGAAAGAAATAGCCCATGTCGAAATCCGGAAGCACGCTGCCGACCAATGCGGCAGCCATGATGCGGGGCGCAGCGGACCGTTGCCGCGCGACGCTCGCCAGAATGTAGCCTGCAGGCAAATGAGCAATGAGCATGCGCCTTGTTCTCCCAGTCGACTCCGAGGATTCCTCTATGCACGGTTTATGGCTGGACATCGGCACACTTCCGGCTCCCTTGCGTCCTTTTGCGGGCAATGTTATTGGAATCCCGCAACCTTTCGAGAAAGGAGGATCACGCAATGCAATATTATTTTCGGTTTAATCGCCAGCGTGGTCCCGTCAACGCCCTGCAAATGCGTTTGCAGGGCTGACCAGAGACCGTTTCTCGACATCTCTTCCTGGTCTGCCCTTCGTGGCCAATGCGGCGCCGTAGATGACAGCGCGCATTCCTTTCATTTCCCGGGTTCGAACCGCGCAATCCCGTGATGGCTGAACGCCCCGAACCGCGCCTGATACCCGGTCAAGACCAGAGAACGATCATGACACTCATCAATATCCGCAGTCTCGGCGTGACGCTGGGTAATCCCTTGTTTTTCAAGCTCAATCTCGTCGTCAATGCCGGCGACCGCATTGGCCTCGTCGCCGCCAACGGGCGGGGGAAATCGACGCTGCTTGCCTGCATCACCGGCGCGCTGGAGCCGAGCGAGGGCGAGATCACCAGGGCGCGCGGACTGACCGTCGGCCATGTCGCGCAGAATGTGCCCCCTGCCCTTTTCGACACGCCGTTCTACGATGCGGTGCTGCAGGCTTTGCCGGCCGACCAGGCCGAAAGCGAAAGCTGGCGGGTCGACGTGGTGCTGGAATCGCTCGACGTGCCGGAGGCGATGCGCGGCCGGCCGCTGAAGCAGTTGAGCGGCGGCTGGCAGCGGCTTGCCATGCTTGCCCGCGCCTGGGTCAGCGAACCCGACGTGCTTCTGCTCGACGAGCCGACCAACCATCTCGACCTTGAAAAGATCGCGCAGCTGGAGGGCTGGCTGAATGCGCTGCCTCGCGACGTGCCGGTTATCCTGTCCAGCCACGATCGCGCCTTCCTCGATGCGACGACCAACCGGACGCTGTTCCTGCGGCCGGAGCAATCGCCGGTCTTCGCCCTGCCCTATACAAGGGCGCGCGCCGCCCTCGACGAGGCCGACGCCTCGGAGGCGCGGCGCTACGAGCGCGACATGAAGGTGGCGGAGCAGTTGCGCAAGCAGGCGGCCAAGCTCAACAATATCGGCATCAATTCCGGCAGCGATCTGCTCGTCGTCAAGACGAAGCAGCTCAAGCAGCGGGCGGAGAAGCTGGAGGATGCGGCAAAACCGGCGCATCTGGAGCGCTCGGCCGGCGCCATCCGGCTTGCCAATCGCGGCACGCATGCCAAGGTTCTGATGACGCTGGAGGATGCGGCGGTGACGACGCCGGATGGAACGCTGCTGTTCAAGACCGGCCGGCAATTCATCTGCCAGGGCGACCGCATCGTGCTGTTCGGCCTCAACGGCGCCGGCAAGTCGCGGCTGGTGTCTATGCTGAAGCAGGCGATCGAAGGACCGGAGACGGCGCGCGACAGCATCAAGGCGACGCCTTCGCTGGTGCTCGGCTATGGCGACCAGGCGCTTGCCGATCTTGCCGACACCGACACGCCGATCGGCACGATCATCCGCCGCTTTGATGTCGGCGACCAGCGGGCACGGGGCTTGCTGGCCGGCGCCGGCATGACAATCGACATGCAGGCAAAACCGATCGGCCAGCTCTCCGGCGGCCAGAAGGCCAGGCTCGGCATGCTGGTGCTGCGGCTGACGGAGCCGAACTTCACCCTGCTCGACGAACCGACCAACCACCTCGACATCGACGGACAGGAGGCGCTGGAGAGCGAGTTGATGGCGCACGAAGCGAGCTGCCTGCTGGTCTCGCACGACCGCAGTTTCGTGCGGGCGGTGGGAAACCGATTCTGGCTGATCGAGAGGAAGCGGATGGTGGAGGTGGAAAGCCCGGAAGGGTTTTTTGCTTCGGTGGGAGGGTGATGGATGGTCGGATCCGGAGCGTAATTGTTGTTGACGGTGTGCCGTGCAGCCCCCTCATCCGCCCTACGGGCACCTTCTCCCCGAGGGGAGAAGAGGGAATCGAGACGTCGCCACGAGTCTCTTCTCCCCTCGGGGAGAAGGTGGCGGCAGCCGGATGAGGGGGCCTCACGGCACACCGCCAACGCAGTGCCCAAACCTACCGCTTCGGTGCCACCAGACAAAAGAAGGCTCCTTGCGGGTCGGTGGCCTGGATGATCCAGCTGCCGCCGGGGACTTCCATCGGGCCGTGGACCACCTTGCCGCCGCCTGAGGTGACGCGTTCGATCGCGGCATCGAGGGTCGGCACGATGAAATAATAGCACCAGAAGGGCATCGGCATGTTTTCCGGCTTGGTCATCATGCCGCCGGTCTGCCTGCCGTTATGGGCGAAAAGATAATAGACGCCCATCGGTCCCATATCCATCTCGCTGTCCTTCGTCCAGCCGAACAGCTTGGAATAGAAGGCCAGCGCCTCTTTGCCATTGCCGGCATAGAGTTCGCGCCAGCCGATATTGCCGGGGGCATCGAAGGCCAGTTCCGGCATGGGTTTCTCCATCGGCGCCGGCGTCATGATGCAGAGCACCGCGCCATGCGGATCGGCGACGACGGCGAAGCGGCCGATGGTCGGAATGTCTTCCGGCGGACGGCGGACCGAACCGCCATTGGCGGCGAAATCCTTGGCCGACTGGTCGACGTCGTCGACATCGACATAACCCGTCCAGTTCGGTGGAATGCCCTTACCCTCAAGTTCGGCCGGAAATTCCATCAGCCCGGCGACGCCGATGCCGTTCGCCTCGAAGATCGTATAGGTGGGCATGCCCTCCATTTTCATCTCGGAGGTGGTCCAGCCGACGACCGAGCTGTAGAATTTCGCGGCAGCCGATGTGTCGGGGGTCATCAACTCGCACCAGATGAACTTTCCATGCGTCTCAGACATCATACTCTCCCTTTTTCGACGCCGCTTTTCCTGGGCCCCGTTTTCGGGGTTTGGGGCGCGCCGTGATTGTCAGATCTTCCGGGCGTAGTGCGCTTCCATGAACTGCTTCCACGAGCCATCCGGCTGTTTGGTGCTGGAGACGAAAGTGCGATGATCGGCGTCGACGAAGATGATCTGCTCGCGATAATCGGCAAGGCCTTCGGTGTTGAAGTCGGGCCCTGTCGTATAGAGGTCGAGCACATTGCCCGACGCGTCGACCTCGCCCTCATAGACCCACATATAGTCCATCATGCTGCCGATCCAGCTGCCGATGTACTTGGCTTTCGAAGCACTGTAGCCGAGCGTCAGGATGCTGGTCGCCTCCTTACCATCAGGCATACGGCCGGTCCCTTCGGCGACGAACCAGATGCCGTGCAGCGAGCGGACGGTCTCCGTCCAGGGCTCGCCGCCAGTCATGTCGGGTGCGGTGACCGTCCAGTCGCCGAGCAGTCTTTCCAGGAAGGAATGTTCCTTCAGCACTTCAGCGGTCTTCATCATCCTCTTCTCCCTTGAATGATGGTGGTGTTAGTTTTTCCGCATCCCGGGAAAGTCACTTCGCGACTTTCCCGGCAAAGCCGCTTACACTTTTCGGCATGATGCTCCGGCTCAGTGACAGCAGGATGGCGCCTTGGCGGCCTCCTCATATTCGTCGTGGCGGCGCACGAAATTCATCGTGCTGTCCTCGTTGCGGCCCTTCGGCGCACGGTCGAGGATCATCAGGGTGCCGATCAGTTCTTCCGGCCCTCGGGCATAACTCGAATAGGTATGGAAGACCTCGCCCTTGTCGTTGCGGTAGAAAGCGCTGAGGCCCGGCAGTTCGTCATTGGCATCAGCCGGCGGCATAGGTGTGAAATTGTAAAAGACCTTGTCTTTGGCAAGATCCTCCGGGCTGAAAGAAACGTGATAATCGAAATTGAAATCGCTGCCGAAGGAAGAGACCCAGGGAAATTTCCAGCCCATGCGTTGTTTATAGGCGGCGATCTTATCGAGCGGTGCGCGCGAAACGGCGACCCAGGTGACGTCGTGATGGTTCAGATGCGGCAGGGCGCCATCGACATGATCCGACAGGAAGGAGCAGCCGGTGCAGCCGGCATCCCAATCGGGACCCAGCATGAAATGATAAATCAGCAACTGGCTGCGGCCGTCGAAGAGATCGGCGAGCGACTTCCTGCCCTCCGGCGTTTCGAAGACATAATCCTTGTCGACCTTCACCCAGGGCAGCGCCAGACGGGCGGCGTTGACGCTGTCGCGCAACCGCGTCGCCTCCTTCTCCTTTGCCAGCAGGACACGGCGGGCTTCGAGCCACTCTTCGCGGGACACAACTTCATGCTGCATGGAATGCGCCCTCCTCCGGCGCTTGCCGGTGAAGCCGGCTCATCTCCTTCTCCTTGACTAAATAGATTGATATCAATAGAAATGGAGCATGTCAAATTCGATCGAGATTCCCTTTTCCACGACGCTGATGGTGCGCGACACCTGCCTCTGCCTGCATGTGCAGCGGGCAGCACGCGCGCTTGCCCGGCTGTTCGACGATGCGCTGAGGCCGGCCGGGCTGACCAACGGGCAGTTTTCGCTGATGATGTCGCTGAACCGGCCCGAGCCACCGCCGATGGGGCCGGTCGCTGCCCTGCTCGCCATGGATCAGACGACGCTGACGGCGGCGCTGAAGCCGCTGCAGCGCAAGGGCTGGGTGACGGTGATGGAAAATCCGCGGGATAGGCGCGGCCGGCTGCTGTGTCTCACCCCTGAGGGCAAGGCGGTGCTGGCAAAGGCCCTGCCGATCTGGAAAAGCACACATGCAATGATAGACGGCAAGCTGCCGGATGGCAGCGCCGAACGGCTGCGGCAGGATCTGCAGGCGCTGTCATGAATGACGGCAAAAACGCCGAAGCCGGCCGGAAAGTACGCTGCCCGGCCGGCAAATGGCGGCAGCCGATACGGCTACCAAGTTTTTTAAAATCGATCAGGCGACGGTGACCGGGACCTCGGTCGAGGTGCGCATGGCGTGGCTGTAGGGGCAGACGATGTGAGCCGCGGCGGCGAGCTTTTCGGCGGTTTCGTGGTCGAGACCCGGGATGTTGACCGTCAGCGCCACTTCGATGCCGAAGCCGCCGCCATCTTCACGCGGGCCGATGCCGACCTTGGCAGAGACCGTCGTGTCCTCGGGAATCTTGACCTTCTGCTGGCCCGCGACAAATTTCAATGCACCGAGGAAGCAGGCGGAGTAGCCGGCAGCAAAGAGCTGTTCGGGATTGGTGCCGGTTGCGCCGTCGCCGCCGAGCTCCTTGGGAACGGTCAGCGTCACGTCCAGAACGCCGTTTTCGGAAACGGCGCGGCCCGCGCGGCCGCCGGTGGCAGAGGCTTTGGTCGTATAGAGAATAGGCATGACAATCTCCTTTGGTTGGCCCTTCGATCGGGTTGGATTTTTATTATCGCACAATTAAATTGTACGCAAGTGAATTTTGCAAATTGCATTTCGGATTCGAAAAGAGGACAATCAGGCTTCAGGGATAATAGATATGAGAGCGCAAACGACGAAGACGATGGAGATACCGCAAGAGGAGAAGCGACTGGAAAAGCAGTTGTGCTTCGCGGTCTACGCGACGGCGCATGCTTTCACCCGCGCCTACAAGCCAATCCTCGACAGGGTCGGCCTGACTTATCCGCAATATCTGGTGATGCTGGTGCTGTGGGAACGCGGCGAACTGCCGGTCAAGACGATCGGCGAGCAGCTGGATCTCGATTCCGGCACGCTATCGCCGCTGTTGAAACGGCTCGAACAGAGCGGGCTGCTCAAGCGCATCCGCGACCTGCGCGACGAACGGCAGGTGATCGTGTCACTGACCCCGCAAGGTCAGGCAATGAAGGGGGAGATCGATACGATCATGACGGCGATCGGGCAAGCCGCAGGCTGCACGCTTCAGGAAATGGCAGAGATGCGCGACATGCTGCATCGGCTGCGGGGCAATCTCGGGCGGGCCGGCACGGGCGGCGGCTGAACGCATTTGCCCCGTAAGAGCCGGCACCTGGTAGAGCCGGCGTGCGCCGAGATCAGGGCCGCGGCTTGGCCGGCGACCGGCGCTTCTTTGCAGGCGCCGCCTTAGGTTCGGCCTCGGCCTCCTGCTGCAAACGCAGTGCCTTCAGCTTCTCCGTCTTCTTGTCACGGGCCGATGCCTCGGCGGCGATAATGGCGCGCGCCGTGTGATCGGTCGCTTCTGCCTTGTCGCGAGACGAAAGCTTGGCGGGATTGAAGAATTCTCCCTTGGTGGCGGTCATAGGCCCCTTTCCCAGGTGATGGCGGCGTTACTGCATAGTTCCTCAAATCGGAATCGGTTCAAGGAATTATGCTGAATTCAAGTGTTACAGCCTCCTTGCGCGTCTGGAAAAGACGCGCGGCGCTGTAAGCCATGGCTCCACGGCAGAAACCATGATTCACGGCTGAACCGTGATTCCACGGTTGGGCCGTGATGCCAAGCCCGGGATTAGCGGGTGGGGCGGAGAACCTTCTTCGGCGCCGGCAGCAGACCTTCGCGCTGCAGCTTCTTGCGGGCGAGCTTGCGCTGGCGGCGAATGGCCTCGGCCTTTTCGCGGGCGCGCTTCTCGGATGGCTTTTCAAAGGCGCTGCGCGCCTTCATTTCCCGGAACAGACCTTCCCGCTGCATCTTTTTCTTGAGCACGCGGAGCGCCTGATCGACATTGTTATCTCTGACGAGTACCTGCAAAACGATATCCTTCCTGTTGCGGCGGCGAGGCCGCACTGTCCAAAATAAAAAACCCGGGCGAAAATAAAAAACCCGGAACTACTTCCCGATTTTGATACTCGAAAACTTCAGCCAGGGCTCGGCGCCGTCGGACTTGGCCGCCGCCTCGGGGGAAGCCCTCGACGGAGATTCACCGGTGTCGATGTCGGCCTCAGTGATGCGGCGCTCGAAATTCTCCGCGTCGAACTGGACGCGATATTGCACATGCCCGTGGTCGTTGGGCAGGATGCTGGAGATCCGGCACCGCTTGTCGGCTTTCGCCGTGCGGGTAAGGCCGGATTTCAGCACGATCATGTCGCCGACTTTATAGTTTGGTCTGCCCATTTCAGCGTCCCTTCGACTCTTCGGCTGCTCAATCGGTCAATCAGAACGACCGGGGTCATTCAGGAACGACCGGGGCATTCCGGAAAAGCCTGCGATCAAAGCAAAAAGGCCGGGCTCGAACCCGACCTCTTCCAGTCACTCAGCCCGCTGCCAGTTTGGTCAGCCCGCTGCCAGTACATCCGTGGTCAGCGTAGGCGAATGACAAATTATGCGGCCTGAAGATTGTCGGCCGAATTCTTGCCGGACTTCTTGTCGCGGACGAGATCGTAGCGGATCTTCTGACCTTCAACGAGTTCGCGCATGCCGGCGCGTTCAACCGCCGAGATATGGACAAAAACGTCCGTAGAACCATCATCGGGCTGAATGAAGCCAAAACCCTTGGTGCCATTGAACCACTTTACGACGCCTGAATTCATAACGATCTCCTTTTCAACCGTTTGTGTTCGCCTGCGGGAAGATGTCCGACAAGCCGTATCGATGTTGAGAGGATATCTGACGGAGCGCTCAAGCGCGTGGACAAAGGTCGCAAGCAATTCGATACGCACCATGTAGGATATTTACCGAATTAAGCAATGGTATTTCGGAAAATAATTCTCTTGAGGGGCCAAAATGAAGCTCTTGCCCCAGGGGAAAGCACCTGTTTTCCCGGGGCAAAGCAACCGCTTGCCCGGGAAAAGCGATCGATCCGAGGCGGCCGGATTGCGGCCGCCTCGGTAACGATTATTGCCAGACAACGATGGGCGCCTTTGTCGGCACGCGGTCGTAGAGATCGATGATATCCTGGTTCATCAGCCGCACACAGCCCGACGAGACGGCCTTGCCGATCGAGCGCCAATCGGGATTTCCGTGCAGGCGGTAGAGCGTGTCCTCTCCGTTCGAGAAGATATAGAGCGCGCGGGCGCCGAGCGGGTTCTTCAGACCCGGCTCCATGCCGCCGTTCTCGATCGAATATTTGACGAGTTCGGGCTGGCGGGCGACCATCTCGTTCGGCGGCTTCCAGCGCGGCCATCTCTGACGCCACTGGATGACGCCCGACCCCTGCCAGGCGAAACCCTCGCGGCCGATGCCGACGCCGTAACGCATCGCCATGCCGTCGCCCTGGACGAGATAGAGGAAACGCGACGGCGTATCGACGACAATGGTGCCGGGGGGCTGACCGGTGGGATCGACGACGCGCTGGCGATAATAGCGCGGATCGATCTGCTCGTAGGGAACGGCTGGAATGAGAAAGCCGCCGTCTTCGATGGGGCCATACATGACGGCAAGCTCAGCCCCACTTGGCACGCTCGAAGTCCCCATCGACTGGAACAGGCGCATGGGCGAACGGTAAATGATCGTCGTATCGCCTGATGTCACGGTGTTGGCTGAGGAGGCGCAGCCGGCGAGTGCCGAGGCTGCGGTCAACGCCGAAAAGGAAAGAAAGCTGCGGCGGGAAAGATGTCTATCGAAGCTCATGACGCGAGACTGATTTCCTTTGATACGGGAAGCCGGACAAGACGCCGGTTAAACCGGTGATTCGTCCGATGCCGATAACGACATTAGGAATATCTATCGGCTTGCGCCAAATAAACCATAGCTTCACGCAGACGTGTCCGGCCCGGAGCAGACGATATGGGAAGCGCTGTTGCAGCGCTACATCACAACGATCTCGGCCTTGGCAGGAAGGCGGTCGTAGAGATCGACGACGTCCTGGTTCAGCATGCGCACGCAGCCCGACGAGGTGGCCTTGCCGATCGACTGCCAGTCGGGTGTGCCGTGGACACGGTAGAGCGTATCCTGCCCATCCTTGAAGATATACATGGCGCGGGCGCCGAGCGGGTTCATCAGCCCCGGATTCATGCCGCCATTCTCCGCGCCAAACGGGCGAACTTCTGGCTGGCGCGAGACCATTTCGACCGACGGCGTCCAGCGCGGCCATTTCTGCTTCCACTGGATGACGCCGCGGCCGGACCAGGCGTAACCGTCGCGGCCGAGGCCGACGCCGTAGCGCATCGCCTTGCCGTTGCCCTCGACGAAATAGAGGAAATGCGCCTTGGTATCGACGACCACGGTGCCGGGGCGCTCGGTCGTCTGATAATCGACCTCCTGGCGCAGCAACTGCGGCTGCACGCGGCTGACCGGGATCGCCGGCAGGGTGAAATCCTCGTCACGCTGCTGGCCGTACATCGCCATGTGCACGGGATTGGTGACCGGCAGGCCATAGGTCTGGTGGAACTGGGTCTTGTAGAGCTCGCGCGTCTGCGGCACCGGCTGATCGGGGATCGGCCGCACCCGGCGCGGATCGACGCCGGGCGGCTGATAGAAGACCGGCGAGGTCTCCTGGACGAAGCGGGCGGGCGAATCAGCGGCGACATCGGGAATGAGGATGTTGCAGCCGCTCAGCGACGCAACCGCAATCACGAGCCCGGCAAGCGGGAAGACCCGGCGCAGAAAATTCATGGAACCACCCTTATCAACGATCGGCGAGACAGCGATATCTGCCGGAACGATGGCATCTGCGGCTGGCGCGAAGCTGGCGTTGATGTGGGAAAGGCGGCGGCGAAAGTCAGGCCGCCACCCCGCGGAAGAAGCGGATGCTCTGTTCGATCTCGGCCGGCAGCGCCGAGGTGTGGTTGCCGGCGACGGTTTCCGTCTCGATGTGAACGCCGGCGCCGCGGGCGCGGCGGGCCAGCAGATCGGCGCGGTCGTTGAAATGCGGCTCCTCGGTGCCGTGGACGACACGGACCGGGCATTTGAAGCTGTGGGCGTAACATAGCGCCGAACGCACCTCGAATTCATGCGCGTTGCTATCGTCGAAACGGATGTCCTGGGGATAGCGGTTGAAGAAGCGGAAGGCATCGGGGTTGCCTGAAATCGGTGCAGCGGCGCGGAATTTGTGAGTGCTCATCGCCGTCAGCATTGTCAGCGTGCCGCCGATGCTGTGACCGGCGATGAAGAGGCGCTCGGGATCGACGCCCGGCAGATGCGCCAGGCGCTCGGTGGCGGCGAGCACGTCGTCGACCTCGTCGTAGAAGCCGGAGAAATTGCCCATCTGGCCGTTTTCGCCGCGCAACGACGGCATCATCACCACGTAACCAGCATCCATATAGGGCTTCATCAGCTGCCAATGGCCGATGCCCATGGCATTGCCGCCGTGCAGGAAGAGCACGGCCGGCCTGGCGGCGCGCTCGCGCTTGTATTTCGAGACAAAGGCCGCCAGCTCCAGCTCGCCGTAACCGGAGCGGTAGAAGATCTTGTCGGCATCGGCAGGCGCATTCAGCAGTTCGTATTTGTCGGGCGCCGGGCCCTTCTGCAACAGCTTGGTGCGGAAATGGTGGCGGACCTTGGCGTAGTCGTGCTTGGCAAGGCGCGGCTCGTCCGGGACATCGAAAGCGGCCGCCATGCGCGGCAGGATAAATGCACCGGCAAGACCCGCCAGCATGGCACGGCGCTGGAGGAAAAGGGAATTTCGTTCACGCGAGTTCATAACGCAGCATCCATCATTTCCCCGGCCATTCCAAATTAGACAGAGCATGATGTCGTGCGAAACCGCTTGCACTTTTCGGCATCATGCTCTGGAAAATCTGCACCGGAAGATCGTTGCCGCCAATACACATGCTGTTGAAAATATTGCCCTGCGTCATTGTTGCGCAGGGTTTGCAACTTCACGCCGGCTTGGCCTCGATCATGGCGATCAGCGTGCGCAGCCGGTCGGCCTCGTAGGAGGGTTTGTCGGGGCGAAGGCGGGCGATGCGGGGGAAGCGCATGGCGACCCCCGATTTGTGCCGCGTCGAACGGTTGATGCCCTCGAAGGCCACTTCGACGACGAAGCCGAAATCCTTGTCGGCGCGCACGGCCCGCACCGGACCGAAACGCTCGGTGGTATTATTGCGCACGAATTTGTCGAGCACCTCGAGCTCGGCATCGGTGAAGCCGAAATAGGCCTTGCCGACGGGCACCAGCTGTTCGCCGTCCTCGTCATCGGCCCAGACGCCGAAGGTGAAATCGGAATAGTAGCTGGAGCGCTTGCCGTGGCCGCGCTGGGCATACATCAGCACCGCATCGACATTATAGGGGTCGCGCTTCCACTTGAACCAGGGACCCTTCATGCGGCCGGCCTGGTAGATGCTGTCGCGGCGCTTGATCATCACGCCTTCGATGACCGGATCGGGAGGGGCGGCGCGCAGAGTATCGAGCTCTTCCCACGACGAGAACGGCACGAGCGGCGAGAGGTCGAAACGGTCATGGGGGGCGCGGTCGATGATCTCGGTCAGCCGGTCGCGGCGATCGACATAGGTGCGGCCGCGGACGTCGTCGTCGCCATCGAAGAGCAGGTCATAGGTGCGGATGAAAGCGGGGTAATCGCCAAGCATCTTTGCCGTCACCGTCTTGCGGTTCAGGCGCTGCTGCAGGTCCGAGAAGGTGCGGGTCGGGCTATTGGAGCGGGCGGTGCCGCCGACCAGGAGCTCGCCGTCGACGACGCCGGAAAAATTGATCGCGTCGAGAATATCGGGAAAGGCGCCTGATATGTCGTCGCCGGAGCGGGAATAGATCTTGCGCCTGTCGCCGGAGCGGGAGAGCTGGACGCGGATGCCGTCCCATTTCCATTCGGCGGCATAATTCGCCGGATCGAGACTGGTCAGATCCCCCTCCTCCACCGCATTGGCGAGCATGACTGAATGGAATATCGCCGGTGTGGCCAGCACCGGTTTTTCGCCGCCACCCGCCAGCCATTCGAACAGCGTCTCATAGGGCGGCTGCAGGCCATGCCAGAGAGTTTCGATCTCGGTGACGTCCTTGTCGCCGAGATCGGCGAGCGCCTGCTTGGCAAGGCGGGCGGAAACGCCGATGCGCATGGCGCCGGTGGCAAGCTTGATAAAGGCGAAACGGCCGGACGAATCCAGCCGGTCGAGCAGATCGCGGACGTAGCTGCGCACTTCGGTGCGGCCGAGCGCATTCATGCCGGTGACGATCTCGCCGAGACGCGGCTGGGCAAGGGCCGAGCGGTCGATATCTCTCTCATTGTCCCAGACGAGCGAGATGGTTTCGGCAAGATCGCCGACATAGTCGTAGGAATAGCGAAACAGCACCTCATCCATGCGCTCCAGCACCAGCTCGCGCAGCATGGCGGGCTTGACGTTGCGCACCTCCAGCGTGCCGGCGATGGCGGCAAGGCCGTAGCCGCGGTCTGGATCCGGCGTGTCGCGGAAATAGTCGGTCAGTAGCTTCAGCTTGCCGTTGCGGCTGGGGGTCAGCACCAGGCGGTCGAGGAGATCGGCGAAGGCTTTCATGGGTGCCTCCCTACATGCAAGGAAGACCCCTCCCCAATGGCATAGGGAAAAGACCCCTCCCCAACCCCTCCCCACAAGGGGGAGGGACTTAACGCGCGGCCCTCGCCGCATTCACCTTCCAGCGCAGGGCATGCAGCAGGGCTGGTTTGCGAGGCGGCGCCACGGATTAGCCCCTCCCCCTTGTGGGGAGGGGTTGGGGAGGGGTTTGGACGCAGGATACTGCTCATCTCCTCAATCCCCCTCATCTTCGTAACCCACCAGATGCAACGGCTTCGCCTTGATGCCCTGCAATTGGCACCAGCGCACCAGGGCCTCCTCGCGGCCATGCGTCACCCAGACCTCGGCCGGGTGCAGTTCCCGGATCGTTTCCGTCAGTTCCGGCCAGTCGCAATGGTCGGAGATGACGAGGGGCAGCTCGACGCCGTGCTGTTTGGCGCGCTGGCGCACCATCATCCAGCCGGAGGCGAAGGCCGGCAGCGGCTCGTTGAAGCGCCGAGCCCAGCGGTCGGCGAAGGCCGATGACGGGCCGATGACGACCGCACCCCTGAAGGCGGATTTGTCGCGGCTTTCGATTGTCGCCGGCAGCAGTTCCCCGAGATCGATGCCCTGCCCGATGTAATAGTCGCAGAGAGTTTCCATGGCGCCGTGGATATAGATCGGTTCGGCATAACCGGCATCGCGCAGCAGCCGGATGACGCGCTGGGCCTTGCCGAGCGCATAGGCGCCGACGAGATGGGTCCGCTCGGGAAATTGCCGCAGCGATGCCAAAAGCTTGCCAATCTCGTCCATCGGATCGGGATGATGGAAGACCGGCAGGCCGAAGGTCGCCTCGGTGATGAAGACATCGCAGGCAACCGGCACGTAGGCGGCGCAGGTCGGGTCGGGGCGGCGCTTGTAGTCGCCGGAGACGACGATGCGGGTGCCGTTCTTCTCGATGGCGATCTGGGCGGAGCCGAGCACATGGCCGGCTGGGTGAAAACTTACCTTGACGCCGTTGACTAGCAGCTCCTCGCCGAAGGCTGCCGCCTGCTCACTGGCGCAGAAACCGTCGCCGTAACGCAAGCGCATGATGTCGAGCGTCTGGCGGGTGGCAAGCACGTTCACATGGCCGGGGCGGGCATGGTCCGAATGGCCGTGGGTGACGAGCGCCTGCTCGACGGGCCGCACCGGATCGACATAAAAGCCGCCTTCCGGGCAATAGAGCCCCTCGGGGGCGGGATAAAGCAGCGCATCAGATCTCATGAAACGAGAGATAGCGGCAAATGGACGCGAGGCCAGAGGGCAGGAAGAAGGGACTGGCGAATGCGCCGCGGCTCAACTGCGGCGATCGTCACGATCCTATTCCATCGAGGAAGGATTCCACAGCGGCATTAAATTGCGACGGCCGCTGCAGCGGCGCGAAATGGCTGACGCTTGTGAGATAAATCATCTCAGCGTTCGGAATGCTGCGGGCAAGATATTCGGCATGGTCTGGCTTGATGAATTCGTCGTGCTCGGCGAGGACGACGGCGACCGGCACGCGGATCAGACCCAAGTCGGCGGCCTGATAATTCGGCTCCGTCCGCATCATCAGGCTGACCGCCTCGACGAAGGGATTAAAATCATCCGGCGTGGTGGACAATGCGGCATAGTCCTTGGCGTGCCGGCTGAAACATCGGTCGATGACCGGAGTCGCGACGAATTCCCGCGTGCCGCTCGGATCCATGTTGCAGCCGAAGAAAAAGACGCCCTCGACCCGCGACGGCGCCGCCATGGCGAGGATCAGAGCGATGCAGGCGCCGTCGCTCCAGCCGATGATGGCCGCCTTGTCGAGATGCAGTTCGTCTATGACGGCGAGCACATCTGAAGCCATCAGCTCATAGCTATAAGGACGGGAATCGCGGGTGCTTCGTCCATGGCCGCGGCTGTCGATCAGCACGACGCGGCGGCCGCGGCGCACGAGCGCCGGGACCTGATAGCCCCAGTTGCCGCTGTGGCCGAGGCCGCCATGCAGCAGAATGACGGGTGGGCCAGAGCCATAGCTCGCATACCAGATACGGGCGCCGTCATGCGCGACATGACCGTCGACTGCTGCCGGCGGCAACGGGGCAGCGCCGTGCGCTTCAAAATGGATAAGCTCGTCGTCGTCAAATTCCATAGCGATCAGACTCATTGTTGTCGCAGCATAGAAAAGGCGGAAAACAGCCCAAGAACAACCGGAATCGCTTTCTAGCACTTGCTCGTCGATGCAACCAGAGGGGGATCAACTTTGGGCAGGAAGCTTTTTTATTGCGCCGCGGCGATCGCGGTTGCAGTCGCCGGCATCTACCTCAACAATACCAGTCTGCTCGCCGAACATCGGCCGGGAAAGCCGGTGCTGCTTGCCCATCGCGGCATCGCCCAGCGGTTCGACGAAACCGATCTCAAGAACGACACCTGTACGGCGAGCCGCATGCTGCCGCCGAAACACGACTATCTGGAAAACACACTTCCGTCGATGCAGGCAGGCTTTGCCGCCGGCGCCAACATCGTCGAAATCGACGTGCATCCGACGACGGACGGGCAGTTTGCGGTTTTTCACGACTGGACGCTCGACTGCCGCACCGACGGGCATGGCGTCACCCGCGAGCATTCGATGGCTGACATGAAGAGGCTCGACATCGGCTATGGCTATACCGCCGATGGCGGCAAGACCTTTCCCTTCCGCGGTCGGGGCATCGGCATGATGCCGACACTTGCCGAGGTGCTGTCCACCTTTCCGAATCGGCGCTTCCTCATCAACGTCAAGAGCCGCGATCCTTCCGAGGGCGAGAAGCTCGCCACCGTGCTCAATGGGCTTTCCACTGAGCGACAGGCCGAGATCATCGTCTATGGCGGTGACGAGCCGATCGACGTGCTCCGCCTGATGGCACCCGATATCAAGACCGCCTCGCGCAAGAGCCTGAAGGGCTGCCTCACCGGCTATATCGGCTATGGCTGGACGGGCCTGCTGCCGAACGAATGCAAACATGCGATGATGTTGGTGCCGATCAATATCGCCCCGTGGCTCTGGGGCTGGCCAGACCGTTTTCTCAACCGGATGGCGGATGCCGGGACCGAGGTTTTCGTGCTCGGCCCCTATCGCGGCAGCGATTTTTCCACCGGCATCGACGACCCCTCGCAACTGGCGCGGCTGCCGCCAAACTATGCAGCGGGCATATGGACGAATGAGATCGAGGCAATCGGTAAGCTTGTGAAATGAGGTTCGTCCTCGGACATCGTTGAGGACGTGTCCGAGCTGTCTTCGAGATTACGCCGCTCGTGCTTGATCTGCGGCCGCCTCAATACGGTCGCGGCCATGCTTCTTCGCCGTGTAAAGCGCCTGGTCCGTGGCCGCGACCAGTTCTGACGGCGTCGCAAATCGATCTGAGATGTTCGCCACGCCGATACTGACTGTCACGATCGCTTTGCTGCTTTCGCTGTGCGGGATTGCGCGTCGATGCAATGCCGAGCGCAGCATCTTGGCAAGCCGCAGCGCGCCATCCCTGTCTGTGCCGGGCAGCAGAATGGCGAACTCCTCCCCGCCAAATCGCGCAGCGAGGTCGCAGGGTCGCTTGGCAATCGACCTGAGGACCTCCCCAATCATCCTTAGGCAATTGTCTCCTTCGAGATGACCGTAGGTATCGTTGTAGGCCTTGAAGTGATCGACATCGATCAGCAACAGGCTGAGAGCGGATTCGGCCCGGCGGGCGCGCGCAAACTCTTCCGCGATCGCCTCGTTGAACATCTTCGATTGGCAATACCGGTCAATGCGTCGGTGTCCGCCAGCCCTTTCATCTTCACGAGGCGCTTTTTCTCGGTGACATCGCGGGGCGCGCCGGAAAGCCCGATCAGATCGCCGTGGCGGTTCCGCAACGGGACCCTTCGACGTCAGGAACCAGCGTTCCCGGCCATTCCCTTGGACGAGCGGTTCCTCGAAGTCGACGATGGATTCGCCGGTCGCCATGATCTCCTGTTCTCGAGCCGAAGCCAAGTTTCGCCTGGACCTTGGAAAGGCGATAGAGCTTGTAGTGCAGGTGCATCCACACCGAGATAACGAGCGAGACCGCAGCCACATTGCCTATCAACACTTGCCAGGGCACAATATCTTCCCCCTCATACGCACGATAACTTGCTGTAAATTTCTTGATGAAATCGGCATGCCGGCGCACTGCCGATCTCGGGGTCCGAGACCGCCAGCCGCCTCATGCGCGATCAGAACTCTTCCCACTCGCCTCCTGCAACCGTGGCATTCCCGTAAAAGGCGGCAGCCACCTTGGCCGTCCTTGCCCGGGCCGGCGACGTCACAGGCTTGGAGGCCGCAGTTACCGCGGTCGGGCGATATTGACGTTGCGCCGTGCCGCCGATGTTGAACTGACCCAGCAGTTGGAAAAGCGCATCAGCTTCTTTGGCGAGGCCATGGGCCGCGGCCGTCGATTCCTCCACCATGGCGGCATTCTGCTGCGTACCTTGGTCCATGGTGTTTACGGCCGTGTTGATTTCCTTCAATCCCGTCGCCTGCTCCTTGGAACTTTCGACGATCGCCAGAACATTGCCGTTGACTTGCTGAACCTGGGCGACGATCTCTTCCAGGGCCTTGCCGGTTTCGCCGACCAGGGTCACCCCGCTCTTCACATGCTCGTTGGAGGCGCTGATGAGCTCCTTGATCTCCTTTGCCGCTTTGGCCGATCTCTGGGCAAGCTCGCGAACTTCTTGCGCGACCACCGCAAAACCCTTGCCGGCATCGCCCGCGCGTGCCGCCTCGACGCCCGCGTTCAGCGCCAACAGATTGGTCTGAAACGCGATTTCGTCGATCACGCCGATAATATTGCCGATCTCCGCGGACGATGTCTCGATCTTTCCCATGGCATCGACGGCGTTGCGGACCACCGCGCCGGAGCGCTCGGCATTCTCGCGGGTGCTGCGCACCAGTTGGCCGGCCTCCTGGGCGCGGTTGCTGGAATCGGAGACCGTTGTGGTGATCTGTTCAAGGGCGGCTGCTGTTTCCTCGACGGAGGCTGCCTGCTGTTCCGTGCGCTTCGACAAATCGTCCGAGGCGGAACGAACCTGCTGGGCCCCGGCGGCAATGCCCGTTGCGTTCTGGGCCACGACCTGCATCGCAGTGCGCAGCTTGCTCACCGCCGCGTTGAAGTCGATCCGGAGTTTTTCCAGTGTCGGAATGAACGGTGTCGCGACTTCCTGGGTCAAATCCCCTGCGGACAGGGACGTCAGGGATGCCGCGAGCTGATCGACATTCCTGACGCGGGCAGTGACGTCAGTCGCGAATTTAACGACCTTGAAGACCTTGCCGTTCATGTCGAAGATCGGATTGTAGGAGGCCTGGATATAGATCTTTTTCCCGCCCTTGCCGATGCGCATAAACTCGTCAGCCACGAATTCGCCACCTGACAGACGCTCCCAGAACCGCCGATAATCGTCGCTGTTTGCGTAAGCGCTCTCGCAAAACATCGAATGGTGGCGCCCCTGGATCTCGGCAAGCTGGTAGCCGAGCGCCGACAGGAAATTCTCGTTCGCCGTCAGAATCTCGCCTTTCGGTGTGAATTCGATTACCGCCTGGGCCCGCGAAAGCGCGCTTATTTTGCCGGCATCCTCGGCGCTTTGCAGCTTCTGCTTCGTGATATCGGTGGCGAACTTCACGACCTTATACGGTTTTCCGCCACTGAAAACGGGATTATAGGAGGCTTCGATCCAGATTTCCTTGCCGCCCTTGCCGATGCGCTTGTATTGCCGCCGATCGAACTCGCCCCGGCTGAGCTTTGCCCAGAACTCGCGATAATCGGCCGACGAGGCTTCTGCCGGCTCGACGAACATCCGGTGGTGCTGGCCGACAATCTCGGACAGTTGGTAACCGAGCGCAGTGCAGAAATTGGCATTGGCCGTTAGAATCTTGCCGGTAAGGTTAAATTCGATGATGGCCTGCGACCTGCTCATCGCGGCCAGTACAGCCTTAGCATCCAAACCGAAGCCGAATCCTATCTTCGTCATGCTTTCCCCCTAACTCAACTCTGAGCGTGCCTGCCGCGACCCATCGCGGGCTTGCGCTGGACGAGCAACCTGAAAATAAAATCCGATAAATTCTTTAAGCATCCATTAACCGGGCCATCGCAGAACTGGCCCCTGCATACCGCGGCCGCGCGAGAAAATAACAAAGTAGAATCAGCTATTTGTATGGGAGATGCCAGAAGGGTCGCTTCGGCAGAGGATCTTCCGGCGAGAATTTCGCGCGCGAACATAGCGCTTTTTTATCTCGGCCTGCTCCGGAAATTCGTAGCCACGTTTACTCTTTGTTAAGCACAGACTGCCCTTTATATTCGTGTTCCCGGCAGCCGGAGGCCTTCTGTCTTTCCCCTGCAAGAGCATATTTCACCGTCCTTCGAGCGTGTAGAATCAACCTCCGATACGAGCGGATAAGGTGGACACATCAGCCGCCAAGCGCCGGATACGACCGGCGATCGGAGAAAGTCATGATACTCGAGGCCGAGTTCAATCGAATTGAGGAAGTCGCCGCAGGCTTCAACACGCATTACGAAGTTTTCAAATATATGAAGGGCCTCACTCAGGATCTGGGAATGACTGCCTTCCTGATCATGACGCTACCCACGGTCGACTTCGTTGAAATAGGCGCAACAAAGATCATCACCAACTGGCCGGCGGAGATGATCGATTATTATGATGCGCATAACCTGATGGTCGACAGTCCGGTCATCCGCCGGATGCTGAGATCGACCAGCCCCTTCAACTACGATGTCGAAGCGATCAATACCAATCGTGGAGGAGGCAAGAAGTCCACGGTCATCGAGCTGTTCAACCGATACGGCATGGAAAAAGGGGCCTATTTTCCTGTTCACGATGCCGCGGGTGGACGCGGCGCCATGTCGATTTCGGGATCTCGGAATTTCAGCATGATCGAAATGGCGAAGCTGCTGTTCATCGCCACACTGATCTATGACCGGATCTCGCAGCTGACATTGAACGAGAAACACAAGCCCATCGAGTTTACGCCGAGCGAACTGGACTGCCTGAGGCTGACCGCCGGCGGCAGGAAGGGCAATGAAATTGCCAAGCTTCTCGATCTCACAGAAAATGCGGTCAACAATCACATCGGCAACGCGATCAGGAAGCTCGGATGTACGACAAGAACGCAGGCCGTCGTGAGCGCTCTGCGGCTCAATATCATTCGTGTTTAGAGATCGAGGCGATCGGCAGGCTGATGAAATAAGGCTCAGAGACTGCGTGCCCGCAGCAATGCCGGGATCTCCTCCGGGGAGACCGGTTTGGAGAAGCGGAAGCCTTGCGCCTCCTCGCAGTGCGCCTGGCGCAGGAAATCCATCTGAGCGTCGGTTTCGACGCCTTCGGCGAGAACCGAGAGCTTCAGCGTCTGCGCCAGCGAAATGACCGCCGAGGCGATGGCGACGGCGGTCTTGTCGCCCGGCAGGGCCTCGACCAGCGAGCGGTCCATTTTCAGGCGGTCAAAGGGGAAGGTCTTCAGCGCCGCAAGGCTGGAATAGCCGGAGCCGAAATCGTCGATCGACAGGCGCACGCCAAGCCCCCGCAGCGTTTCCATCATGGCAAGCGCCCGTTCGGCATTCTGCATCACCACGCTTTCGGTGACTTCAAGCTCCAGCCAGCGGGACTGCAGGCGGTGGCGCTCCAGCGCCTCGGCGACATGGGTTGCGAAATCCGGATCGGCGAACTGCTTGGCCGATACGTTGACGGCGATCGTCAGCGGCGGCAGGCCCATGTCTTGCCAAAGACGCGCCTGGCGGCAAGCCTCGTTCAGCACCCAGAGACCGAGGGGGACGATCAGGCCGGTCTCTTCGGCGAGCGGAATGAAATTGACCGGCGGCACCCTGCCCTTTGCCGGATGGTTCCAGCGCACCAGCGCCTCGAGCCCGGTGATGCGGCCGGTGGCGACATCGACCTGCGGCTGGTATTGCAGGAACAGCTGGTCGCCGGTGATCGCCTGGTGCAATTCCTCGTGCTCGCCAAGCGGCATTCCGACGGGCGTGCTGCCGCCCTCGTGATGTTGCAATGTGTTGCGGCCGAGTTCCTTGGCGCGGTACATGGCGCGGTCGGCATTGGCGAGAAGCTCTTCCGAGGTTGCGCCATCGAAGGGGAAGGCGGCAACGCCGATGCTCGAGGTGACGGTGATCTCGCCGTCGGCGCCGCGGATCGGCCGGTTGATCGCCTTCTGCAGCTCGCGAAGGCGGCGCGTGATGCCGGCATCGTGGCTCGACTGGTGGACGAGCACCACGAGGAATTCGTCGCCGCCGAGACGCACCACCATATCCGACGCCCTGACGCTATTGGCCATGCGGGCGGCAATCTCCTTCAGCACCTCGTCGCCGGCGGCGTGGCCGCGGCCGTCATTGATGTTCTTGAAATTGTCGAGATCGATATAGGCGACGGTCACCTTGCGATTGTTGCGCCGGGCCTGGTCGAGGATACTCGCCAGCCGCTCCTTCAGGAAGGCGCGGTTCGGCAGGCCCGTCAGATCGTCATGATGGGCCATGAAATGAATGCGGTCGTCGACACGTTTGCGCTCGATGGCGATGCCGGCGATATGGGTGGCGAGCGCCACCAGCGTCATCTCGTGCTCGGTGGGACGGCGGACTTCCCTGGAGTAGAGCGCGAACGTGCCCAGCACATTGTTCTGCGAGGTGGCGATCGGCGTCGACCAGCAGGAGCGGAACCCGAACGGGGCGATCAACGCGCGAAAATCCTCCCAGAGCGGATCGCTCATCACATCCTCGACGATCACGGTCTGACCGCGCCACGCGGCGGTGCCGCAGGAGCCGACCTTGGGACCGATCGTGACACCATCGATGAGGCGGCTGTAGCCGCCGGGCAGATTGGGAGACGCGCCGTGATAGAGCCTGGTGCCCTCGCTGTCGAGCAGCAGCACCGATCCGTCGATCCCTGTCAGTTGCTCCTCGATCATCAGCACGAGCGCCTCGAGGATCATCGGCAACGGCTCGTTGCGGGCAATCATTTCGAGCAGGCTCGCCTGGCCGCGATGCAGATCCTCCTGGCGCTTGCGTTCGGTGATATCACGGGAAACGCCGATCAGGCCGACGATCTCGCCGCGATCGTTGCGCAGCGGTATCTTCGAGGTCAGCCGGCATATCGGTCTTCTGCTGCCGGAAAGGACGTAGGATTCCTCCATGTCGATGCGGGCTTCACCCGTCGTCATGATCTGCTGTTCGATATCGAAATGGTGGAGCGCCGTCTCGAAATCGAAAAGGTCGAAATCGCGCTTGCCGGTGATCAGCGCAGCGCGCTCCAGACCAAGGCTGCTGGCGGTGACGGCATTGGCGAAGACGAAGCGGCTGTCACGATCCTTGACGTAGAGAAAATCCGGAAGTTCGTGGACGATTTCCTTGAGGCGCAGATTCTCGATGCCCTCGGAAAGGTGGTGGGCGGTCGATGCCATCATTGCCTCCGTCGCGGCGACGATACGCCGCGTTTCGGCCGTCAGGGCATCGGCTGATTCCCATCGCCTGGCACTCGGTTCGTACATGCCGCCATTCTCCCCGCCGACCGAAGGCCGTATCCCGCACCCGTCATCAAAGAAATTCCCTTAAAAGTAGTCCTCATTTCCTTCGGCTTGCTTAAATGAAAGGGTGAACAAGACGACAATATAAGCGGCGATATCCTGCCGTCGGCCTCGGCCATAACGGCAATTTCGCCCGCCGTTGCCAAGCTTGTGCCAAAAGAATACTGCGCGCTTGGCACGTTTCCTGCTACGGGCGCGTTATGACAAGTGATCCCCGGATGCCCTCACGCCGCGATATGCTTCTATTCCTCGCTGCCTCGGCCGTTGCGGGAGGGACATCGCGCGCCCTTGCCTCGCCGCTGACGGCAGCCGCTCAGCCCGATCTGCGCGGGGCGATCGACGCGGTGGAATATCGCGCCATTCCCGAAAGCGGCAACCGCAAGACCCGCAACCTGCAGCAGATGATAGAACAGGCGGCGCGCGAGAACGTGCCGGTCTTCCTGCCACCCGGCACCTACCGGGTCTCCGATCTCACTTTGCCGGACAATACGCGCATCACTGGTGTGCCCGGTGCCTCGCGGATCGTCTATACCGGCGAAGGCCACCTGTTTGCGGCCGAGAACGTGCGGCGGATCGAGCTTTCCAATCTCGTCATCGACGGCGGCAACCGCTGGCTCGGCGACTATGCCGGCGGACTTTTGCAATTTACCGGCGTCGACGAGGTGCTGATCGACAATTGCGAGATCGGCGGCAGCCGCAAGCACGGGCTGCAACTGGAGCGCTGCGGCGGGCGGATCGAGCGCAGCCGCATCTCGGGAGCTGCCCAATCCGGGCTTTACGCGGTGGATTCCACCACCCTCTCGGTCACCGGCAACACGGTCTCGGATTGCGGCAATGGCGGTATCCTGGTGCACCGCTGGAAGAAGGCGGAGGACGGCACTGTCGTCTCCGGCAACCGCATCTCCAACATCCGCGCCAATGACGGCGGCACCGGGCAAAACGGCAACGGCATCAACATCTTCCGCGCCGACGGCGTGATGGTGGTGAACAACCAGATCTCCGATTGCGCCTTTACAGCGATCCGCGCCAATTCGGCCTCGAACATCCAGATCAGCAGCAATCAGTGCCGGCGTTCCGGCGAGACGGCGATCTACGTCGAATTCGCCTTCGAGGGCGCCGTCGTTTCCGCCAACATGATCGACGGGGCGGCAAACGGCATCTCGATCGCCAATTTCGACGAGGGCGGCAGGCTGGCAAGCGTCACCGGCAATGTCGTGCGCAACCTGACGCTAAAAGGCCCCTATCAGCACGAGGTCGGCTTCGGCATCGGCATAGCGGCGGAGGCCGATACGCTGATTTCAGGCAATGTGATCGAGGGCGCGCCGCGCTGGGGGCTGCAGATCGGCTGGGGTCCTTATCTGCGCAACGTCGTTGTGACAGGCAATGTGGTGCGCAAGGCGCCTGTGGGATGCGCGGTTTCGGTCGCCGATGGCGCCGGGACCGCCGTCATCACCGACAACGTCTTCCAGGAGACCGCCAAAGGGGCGGTTTTAGGATTCCAATGGGAGAAGAAGGTCTCCGGCGAGATGGCGGGCGGTGGCGCGCCCTATGCGCAGCTCACCGTCGAGCGGAACCGCGTCTCCTGAGGAGCACGTCGTCATCCACGGTCAATTTCCATCGGTTATCGCGCCTGATAGGTGCCGGTGACGGTCGCTTCCTCCAATGTGTGTTTCTTTGCCTCTGCCCACATCACGCCTATGCCGGCGGCATCGGGAATCGAAAGTGTCGGCACGTCGAGAGCAGCGAGGCGGAAGATATAGCGATGCGGGGGATCGCCGGGCGGCGGTTGCGGGCCGTCATAACGGGCGTGGCCGAAATCATTCTGATAGAATCGCGGCGCGTGCTCCGGCGCCGTATCGGCACTTTCGTCAAGAGCAGTCCACTCAGCCGGGATGTTGGCGATCCCGCAATGGCGGAACGTGCCATGAGGGGCGTCCGGATCCTCGACCACCAGAGCGAAGCTCCTGGTTTTGTCAGGAGCTTCGCTCCAGGCCAGCGGCGGGAAGAGGTTCTCGCCCGTTCGCGCATATTTCGCAGGGATCGGCTGGTCTTGGGCAAAAGCTTTGCTGATCAATGTCAAAGCCATGACGTTCTCCTTCCCTCTCAGGGGCGACCGCTTCCCTTTTTATGCCCGCTTTCCTGATTGCGGCCGCGCACAATGCTCCGATCCTCGTTTCCGGAATCGGTGCCGGTCTTCAGATCGCTTCCTTTTCGATAAGCTTCTTTCGCCTGTTCATTGCGGTGCAGATCCGCCGCCGCGTGGAAGGCCTCGTCGGCATTGGCGGTTTTCTCGCGTTTTTCGATGATGCGAAGCTGCTGTTCATGCGTCTTCTTCCCCGTCATGACATTCTCCTTTCGTTGCAGCTATGTTTTGGGGTGCGGTTGATCGCTGTGGACACCTTGGGGGTTCCAATCTCCGAGTCGAACCCGCTGGCGTTGCCATTGTTCCTTCGAAACGGCAGCAATTGTGCTTCGATCTTTGCGGGCGGGGGAAGTGCATCCGAACTGAGCCCTGGTCGGTCCAAGCACTCGCATCAAAAGCTTTCATCATCCCATTAGCGGCAGGGACTTTTCGCAACCCGATCCAGCATTTACGCTCTCCTGGACAAATATCGAGGGGGATATTCATCATGCTGACAGTCTACGGGGTCTATCGCTCGCGCGCATCGCGTGTCTACTGGATGGCCGAGGAGCTTGGGCTCAAATTCCGGTCGGTGCCGGTGCTGCAGGCAAGGCGGCTCGCAGATCCGCTGGCGCCGGAGGCGGCGCTTAACACGCACTCGTCTGACTTCGCTGCCGTCAATCCGATGGCGCAGATTCCCAGCATCAGGGACGGCGAGTTCGTCATGCACGAGTCGCTCGCCATCAACCTCTACCTCGCGCGCAAATATGGCGGACCGCTTGGCGGGCAAACCGTCGAAGAAGACGGATTGCTGACAATGTGGACGGTCTGGGCGGCGTCGCAGGTCGAACCGCAGACGGTGAAGATCGTGCTCACTTACGATGACGGGCTCGAAAACAGCGAAGACGGCAAGCAGACGATCGCCGTCGCCTGTCGCCTGCTGCGCAGGCCGCTGGCGGCTCTCGAAAGCCACCTTCACGGCCGGCAATGGATCGTCGGCGACCGCTTCACCGTCGCCGATCTCAACATCGCCGAGGTGCTGCGCTACGCCCAGAGCGAAGAGGCCCTGTTCGACGCGCATCCGAATATCAAAGCCTGGATCGAGCGCTGCCAGTCCCGCCCGGCCTATAAGGCGATGCAGGCGACGCGTGCCAAGGAGCCGATCGAGGTTTGACACTACTTGAAGAGGCTTAGGGTTCCGGCCATTTCCTCACGGATCCAGGCCTTGAAATCCTTGACCTTCTTCGGCTCGCGCGTGCCTTCGGCGGTGACGAAGTAGTGACCGAAGCCGGTGCGGGCGCGAATGCCGAAGGGGGCGACGAGCCGGCCCTCGACGAGCGCGAAGCCGGCAAGGGTCTGCCAGGCCAGCATGACGCCCTGACCGGCGATCGCCGCATCGAGGCAGAGCGAGGCATCGTTGAAGACGTGGCGGGTCGAAAGGGTGGCGCCGGATAGTCCGGCCTCGCGCATCCAGACCTCCCAGGTAAACATGGCGCGGCCATCGATGATGGCAGGCAGTGCGAGGATATCGGCGGGTTCCTTCAAATTCGCCGCCATCTCGGGGGAGCAGACGGGAAAGACCTCCTGTGCCAATAACAGTTCGGCCTTCACGTCAGGCCACTTGCCGTTGCCGACTCGGATGCCGATATCGACGTCGCAAAGCGCCGGATTGACGAGATTGGTCGTCGCATCCAGCCGCAGCTTGATGTCGGGATGCCGCTCGGCGAAGCGATCGAGCCGGCAGACGAGCCAGCGGGCGGCGAAAACCGGCGCCACCGAGATCGTCAGAATCGTATCGTCCTTGCGGCTGGCGATCGACACCGCCGCCGAAAGACGGGCAAAACCCTCGTCCAGCGCCAGAAGCACCGGCCGGCCGGCTTCGGTGGCGACCATGCCTCTGGCGGTGCGCTCGAAGATCACCTGACCGAGTTGGGCTTCGGCCTTGATGACCTGCTGACTGACGGCGCCGACCGAGACGCCGAGTTCATCGGCAGCGGCCTGCAATGAGCCGAGACGGCCGACCGCTTCCAGCGCCCGCAGGCCGTTGAGATGGACCATGTTCAAGTTCTTCATGTAGTTTTTCTATAGCGCCTCAGCGTTATTCTCAATTGAAAATCTGCCTGTTGAGGCCGACATTGCAAGCATAGGCAATCCATTCGAACGTAATTGCGCGGACGGATGGGATGGCAGAGGCGAAAAACCGCTGCGCGATCACGTCCGCGCCACTGAAGAAAGCGAGGCATGCCATGTCGTTGCTGAAGTTTTTCTTGAAGCCTGTCCTTCATCTGGGCAATGCGGAAATTGCCGATGCCGCCTGGAAGGACGATCCGTTGCGGCATCCCGAGGTCGAGCGCATGTCGATGCGCGAAATCGCCGATCTGCCGCTCGGAATGCAGGCCGGTTTCCAGGCAGAGGCCAAGCCGCCGCTGGCGAAATGCGCGTAAAAATATGATAGCTTCGCCCTGGCAGAAAGGGTGGAACTATGGCCGGCGATGTCGATGCGATCTTCGAACGCCTGAAGCGGCTGGCGGCGGAAGCCGGGCTGCCTGATGTCGAGGAGAGCACCTCCGACGGCAATCCGGCGCTGAAGGTCGGCGGCAAGAGCTTCGTCGCGGTGAAGAATGCAGAGACGATCGTGATCTCGATTTCGCTCGACGACAAGGATCACCTGCTGGAGATGGCGCCCGACGTCTATTTTCAAACCGATCATTATGTCGGCTGGCCGCATCTGCCGGTGCGCGCCGCCGTGATCGGCGACGAGGAATTGCGGCTGCGGCTGATCGGCGCCTGGCTATTCCGGGCGCCGAAAAAACTTGCCGCAGGTTTTAGAGATCAGGCCCGGTCGTAGGCCAGCGCCCGCTGGACGGCGGGACGCTGCAGCATACGGGCGTGATGGTCGCTCGCCTTTTCGAACCGGGCGGGATCGACGCCGTCCGACGGCAGCCAGTCGGTCATGACGAAGAGGTAGGGATCGGCGAGCGAATAGGCCTCGCCCATCACCCATGGGCCTTCGAACATCGTCTGCTCGATCAGCGTAAAACAATCGGCCATATTCTCAGGCACCTTGGCCTTCATCGCCTCGATTGCCGCCGGCTCGTCGGCCCAGCGCGAGCCGCGCGGGCGATGGGCATGGTTCACATGCACGGTCGAGCAGATATAGCTGTTGAAGGACTGGAGCCTGGCAAATTCGAAGGCATCGTCAAGCGGCGCCAGCTTGGCGGCCGGCGCGCTCTGGGCGATATAGGCAAGGATCGCCGGCGTTTCCGTCAACACGCCATAATCGGTGACCAGTGCCGGCACACGGCCCTTCGGGTTGATCTTCAAATAGTCCGGCGAGCGCTGCTCGCCATCGCGGAGGCTGATCTTCTTGACTTCGAAGGCCAGGCCGGATTCTTCCAGGGCAATAAGGCTTGCAAGCGCGCAGGTTCCCGGCGCGTAGTAGAGTGTCAGCATTGGTTTCGACTCCCTTTCGGCAAGGGTTATAGCGTAGCGGTGCGCGGGCTGGAACGGGTGGGATTGGGTTTTGCTTCTCCCAGGACAAAGGTGCGTTGCGCGCGAGCGAAGGGCAACGAATGGTGTGCCGTGTGGCCCCCTCATCCGCCTGACGGCACCTTCTCCCCGCTGGGGAGAAGAGATTTGTGGCAGCGTCTGTTGTGGAACCGAAGCCAATCCGCTTGCTCCCTCTTCTCCCCAGCGGGGAGAAGGTGGCCCGAAGGGTCGGTTGAGGGGGTGAGCGGCAAAGCCGCGAATGGCCTGAGCGCAAGCGAAGGGCAATGTAGAGGCGCGCCGACGCCGCGAACCTCTCACCCGCAGCCCGGCACATCCTCCAGCCTGTGCCAGACCGGGATGCCGCGTTCCCTGGCGATGCGTACGTCGTTGTCCGCTCCCTTGGAATCGCCGGGCAGGCGCAGCACGCCCTCGCAGAGCTGCAGCAGCCGGCCGGCGACCGGGTGGAAGATCTCTTCGTAGAGCGCGTCGCCGACCGACCGGCCGCCGGCAGCGTGCCAGATCGGCAGGGCCACCCATTCGCCGATCATCGGCACATGGCCGGCTTCAAACAGCGCATGCGAGGGCGCTTCCAGCCGCTTCAGGTTGGCGGCCATCTTTTCCGGGTCGTCGCCCGTTCCGGACCGATAAGGCCCGGCAATCAAAATCAACATGATCCACTCCTTCGCTCCGCTTTATGCGTGAGCACTCTCCCGGCCTCATGCACGGGATTTCGTGAAAGTGCACGCTATTTCTTGAATGTCGAGTCATTTTGTGCAATATTAGGCTATTATGTTAATTTTCGTGCAGAGAACCGATGCTGACAACCCAACGCAAGTCTCTCATTCTCGACATCCTGCGCCGTGACGGCCAGGTGGTCGCCAAGCGCGTCGCCGAGGATTTCGCCCTTTCGGAAGACACGATCCGCCGCGACCTCAGGGAAATGGCAGCGGAAGGGCTGTTGAAACGGGTGCATGGCGGGGCGATGCCGCTGGCGCCTGACCTGCCGGATTTTACCGCGCGGCGCACCGTCTCTTCACAGATCAAGGCGCGGCTCGGCGCGGCGGCGGCGGCGATGGTGAAGCCCGGTCAGATGATCTTCCTCGACGGCGGCACGACGACGGCGGAGATCGCCAGGCACTTGCCCCGCGACATGCCGCTGACGGTTGCGACCCACAGCCCGACCATCGCCGCCGAACTCGAACACCATCCGACGGCCGAGGTGATCCTGACCGGCGGACGGCTTTACAAACATTCGATGGTGGCAACGGGCGCGGCGGCGATGGCGGCGATCGCGCAGCTGCGCCCCGATCTCTTCTTCCTCGGGGTGACCGCGGCGCATCCGGTGCACGGGCTTTCCACCGGCGATTTCGAGGAAGCGGCGATCAAGCGGCACATCGCCCGCTGCTCGGCTGAAACGCATGTGCTGCTGACCGAGGAGAAGTTCGACCTCGTCTCGCCCTGCCCGGTGCTTGGCATTTCCGAGGTGGCGGGGCTGATCGTGCCCGTGGAGATGACGGCCGAACAGCTGAAACCCTATCGCGATCTCAACGGCGCAATCGCCGCAGCATGATGGTGCTGCGAGAGGGCTGCGGCGCGGCAGCACGTGGCAGGAGACTTGCGGCAAGGGCCGCGATGAAGGCCGCCAGCACGGCATAGGCCGGCGCCATGCTGCCGGTTCCAAGGGTGAGCACCGTCTGCAGATAGGGTTGCGCCAGCGCGATGATGACGGAAAGTGCCGGCATGTCGAGCAGGGTCCCGGCGATCCGCGACAGGTCCGGCATAAAGGCCGCACCGGCAAGAGCGCCGTAGACCGCCGTCAGGCGGAGTGTGAGGTGCAAGGGCACGGAGGCTGCAAGCGGCAGCCTGTCGCCATCCTCGACGGCAATCACGAGATAGGCGACGAGGGCCGCCAGAAACAGGAAGGCGACGGGCAGCGCCGCCAGGGTGGCGGGCTGCGTCAGAGCCACTGCATCCGCCGCCAGGAAAAGCAGGATCGGCGTGGAAGCGACGAACCAGATGGCGACGATCGGCCCCCAGAACCAGATGAGCGAGAGAGTGTGAAGACGGAGCAGCGTCGCCATGAAGAGCATGCCGATCGCAGCCCAGATGCAGGCGGGTTTCAACATGCCCGATATCAGCCGGAGAACCGGCTCGCAGGCGCCGGACATATCGCCGCAGCCGGACAGCTGGATCGTGAGCCAGGTGATATAATCGAGGCTCAGCGCGGCGAACATGAAGATGCCGATCCCCATCAGCATCCACCAGAGATAGCGGCCTGCAAACATGCCCTGCCCTCACGGCTTCCAGGACTGTGCTCACGTCGCCGCGAAAGGGTGCATCCGCGATCGCAGGACGTACTCCTTTATATTAGGCAATTCTTATTTTTCTAATAACTTATATATGCAAGCTCGCACTCACCCGGCAAAGGCGGAGGTGACCCTGATATCGCCGACATGGATGCCGTTCCAATTGCGCATCGGCGTTGCGGCATAGGCCATCAATGCCGCATGTATCTCGCTCTCCGTCTCGAAGAAACGGGCGAGTGTCGCGGCCACCATGGCTTCGGCGGCGCGGGTCATGCCATCCTCGCATTTGAGCGCGATGGCGATGCCCTTTTCCGGAATCGCGGCACAGAAGACGCCCTCAGCGCCTGTCTTGCAGAAGATGCGGCCTGGGGCGATCTGCATCAGCTTGGTGCAGGCGCGGCCGGAACCGGCGACATAGAAAGGCTCGGCCATGCAGGCCTCGATCAGCCGGCGGGATGCCTTGGCGCGCAAGGGTTCGAGGCCGGTGCCGGTCGCCATCTTGGCGAAACCGTGGGCAAGGCTCCTGAGCGGCACGGCATAGGTCGGAATGGAGCAGCCATCCGTGCCGCAGCTTTCCGCGCCGAGCACGGCTCCCGTGAGGCTTTCCATCGCCGCGCGGATCTCAATCTGCAGCGGGTGCTGGGTGCCGACATAGCCCGTCGGATCGATGTCCTGATGGCAGCAGGCGCAGATGAAGCCGGCATGTTTTCCCGAGCAATTGTTGTGCAGCGCCGTCGGCGCATCGAGCGTGCGAGCCTGCTGGATCAGGATCTTCTGGCTCATCGACCAGTGGGCGCCGCACTCCAACGTGTCGATATCGCGGCCGGCACGCGACAGCATGGAAGCGGCAAGCGCCACGTGCTCGTCCTCGCCATTATGCGAGGCGCAGGCCAGCGCCAATTCCTTGTCGCCGAAGCCATAGGCATCGGCAGCACCACTCTCGACCAGCGGCAGCGCCTGCATCGCCTTGCAGGACGAGCGCGGGAAGACCGCAGCTTCGATGTCGCCCAGCGAGAAGACAAGCTTGCCATTACCATCGACCACAGCCACCGCGCCGCGATGGCGACTTTCGACGAGCAGGCCGCGGGTGACTTCGACGGTGACGGGATTGGTCATGAGCTTTTATCCGGATGCTGGCGGGATAGCGCAGTCCATAACGCGTCACGCGAGGAAAGCCAACGGGGTTGACGTTTTGCGGCTGCGCGGGTGCCTGGTGATAGTGCACCGGCTCTATCGGTGGCTGGGCGTCACCGCATATTCCGTCCTCCTCTGCCTTGAGCCGAGGATCCATGCCCGCTGCCGGTGGAGGCCGGCGTAGATCCTCGGCTCAAGGCCGAGGAGGACGGAGGGTGGGGTGAGCCTCTGGAGCAAGTACAGCGAAGTCACCGGAATTGCGCCTCCTGCGGGTCGCGCCGCAACCTCCGCCATCCCAGGCCTTGAGTTTGGACGCATCGGGACGCTATCGTGCAGCCGGGTTCACATTCCAGGGATTATTTTGCAAGCAGGCTTGTCTATGACCCAGTCCATATTGTTGGCATTTTTCACAATTGTCTCTCTGGGTCTGGCGTCTTGGCTGGCACGCCGGCCGGCAAAGGCGAGCGTTGGAATAATCCTCGGAACACTTCTGGGGCTAGCGCTGATCGTCAGCACCTCAGCTCTGGTCGGATTTTTGGGAAAGGTGCTTCCCTTCGGGCAAATCGACTTCTGGCTCTCAGGTTTGGTCGCCAAATTCTGAGCTGGGCGCTCGACCTCGCCGCGGACTCGGCCGCGATCACATCGTCCAAATATTCATCACATAAATTGACCGAGGCGATCGAAAACTATCGTTTCTCTGATGGGTTCGATGCGGCTAAGAGTGGGGCATCAGGAACCACTCCCCATGCCATCCACCTTTTCCTTGATCCTTCGTGACAACAGGATCCGCATCCCAACCGTGACCCTCGTCGCGCTCGCCTTCACCTATGCGTCGACCGCGCCCTACCAGTCGATCATCGGGATCAACGAACTCGGCTTGAGCAACGGCGCCTATTCGGCACTGGTGTTCTTCTCTTCGATCGTCAACGTCACGACGAGCCTGACGCTCGGCATCTGGTCGGACAGGCTGAAGGAGCGCCGGCCGCTGGTGCTGGGGCTTTCCGTCGCCGGCATGCTCGGCTTCGGGTCGATCGCGCTCATTCATAGCCCCGTGGTCTTCATCTTCTCCACGCTGTTGCTGGTGCCGATGAGCAATTCCACCTATTCGCTTTTGTTCGCCAGCCTGCGCGCTAGGACCAACCAGATGGACAGCGGCCAGGGGGCGGCGATCACCGCAATGGTGCGGGCGCTCTTTTCCGGCTCATGGGCGCTGGCGCCGGGGTTGATCGGCCTCTATCTCGTCAGTTCGCCGTCGATGACGCCGGCTTATGGGATCGCGGCATTGGCAAGCTGCACCTGCTTCTGCCTGTATTTCTTCTTCGCACCCGGAAATGGCGCCGGCGGCCCTGCCCCCGACCCAGTCGGCTTCTTTGCTTCGCTGAAACGGATTTTCGTGCCGCATGTGCTGTCGCGCGTCATCGTCATGGCGATGCTGTTCGGTCTGCAGCGGCTGAACGCCATGCTCCTGCCGCTGATCATCACCCATGCGGCCGGCGGCACCGTGGTCGATGTCGGCTTCATGGCAGGTTTGACGGCCTTGCTCGAGATGCCGTTCATGATGATGTGGGGCTTTGCGCAGCGCCGCTTCCGGACCGTGCACGTGCTCGCCTTCGGCGCACTGATCTACTGCGTCTATCTGCTGCTGCTCGGCCTTGCTTCCGCACCCTGGCACGTCTACGCACTCCTCCTCTTCAATGCCTGCGGGGCGGCAGCGATCCTCAGCGTGCCGATCACCTATCTGCAGGACCTGATCGCGGACCGGCCGGGGCTCGGAACCTCGTTGATCTCGCTGAACACGTTCATTGGGGTTGGCGTCAGCGCCGGCCTCTTCGCCTTCGGCACCGCGATCACCGATTATTCCGGCACTGCCTTCGTCGGCGCGGCCGCGGGTCTCGCATCGATCGGCGTGCTGCTCTATCTCGAAAGCAGCAGGCGGCAGGCGCGGCAACCGGCGTGAAATACGGCGCTCCGATCGACAGGCGTCAATGCGGCGTGATGCGATAGGCACAACGGCGGGCGCCGGCGAGGATGTGTTCGCTGCGTTCGACCTCGGCGTCGAGGACGGCGCGGAAGGTTTCGAGTTCGGAGCGGCAGAAGCCGACGCAGGCGGTGGCGGCGGCGCAGATCGGGCAATGGTTTTCGACCAGCATGAAGGCGCCGTCGGCCTCCTGCCAGTGATCAGCCATATAGCCCTCGCGGGTGCGAATGCCGGCAAGAGCCGCGACGCGCGAGGCAAGGTTGTCGGCATTGCCGAGTTCCTGCCGATAGCGCTGCAGCGTCTCGGCCTCGCGGGCGGAGATGACGGTATCGAGGGCTGCGGGGCCGAGCTGTTCGACGAGCGTGCCGAGGAGATTTGCCGTCAACTCGGCATGGCCATCCGGGAACTGGCGGTTGCCGCTGGCTGTGAGGTGCCAGAGCTGGCGCGGCCGGCCACGGCCCGCGCCGGCAAGGGTGACCGGTTCCACCAGCCCCTCCTCCGCCATCTTCGACAGCTGCTGGCGGGCGGCTTCGCCTGATATGCCGAGCGCATCGCCGATCGCGGCGGCGAGCTGTGGCCCGTCGGTCTTTATCAGAATCAGGATCCGGTTGGCTGGGGACTGGCGCATAATTTCCAAGTCAAGTCTTGTTTAATTCGAAACGGCGTGTAATTTTCCAATTTATAACTTGGAAAATAATCCTTCGCCAGCAAAAATCTCCAGGCCCTCCCATGTCGAATATCGACCAGACAGCAACCATCCCCAGCGCCAGCTCCGTCTTCCACCTCTTTGCGCCCGAGCACCTGCCGGCAACGCTGATGCTGGCAGGCGGCGTGACGCTTTATGCGGTGGAGACTTACATCATGGCGACGATCGCGCCCTCGATCGTGCGGGATATCGGCGGCCTCGCGCTGTTTTCCTGGGTCACCAGCCTGTTCGTCGCCGCGGCCGTACTCGGCTCGATCTTCGTCGCCATGCGGCCGCGCGGCATCGGACTTCGATCCGTCTATGTGATCGCGGCGCTGGTCTTCGGCGTCGGCAGCCTGATTGCCGCAGCCGCGCCGTCGATGCCGGTGGTGCTGATCGGACGTGCGGTGCAGGGTCTCGGAACAGGCGCGCTTGCCGCGCTCGGCTATGCCTTCATCCGCTTCGTTTATCCCGAGCCGCTATGGCCAAAAGCCTCGACGCTCTATGCGGCGATCTGGGGTGTGGCGACCGTCATCGGGCCGACGTTCGGCGGCTTCTTTTCATCCGGCCACGCCTGGCGCTACGCATTCATCGTGCTCGTGCCGCTCGGCCTGCTGATGGCCTTCCTGGCGCCGCGGCTGTTGCCAGAGGTCGAGGACGACCGCGAGCAGGTAAAGACGCCGATTGCCCAGATCGGGCTGCTGCTTGCCGCCGTCCTGATGGTCAGCACGGCCGGCGCGATCGAGACGACAGCCACGAAGGTCGCGCTGATCGCCGCTTCGGTCGTCGCGGTCGCCGGCATGATCATCATCGAGGGCCGAAGCCCGAACCGCCTGCTGCCCTCCGGCGCCGTCAACCTTTCCCAGCCGATTTCACGGGTCTACCTGGCGATGCTCGCCATGACCGTCGTTCTCGTCAGCGACGTCTTCATTCCCTATTTCCTGCAAACCTTGCATGGGGTGCCGGCGATCGACTCGGGCTATCTCGTGGCGCTCGTCGCCCTCGGCTGGACCTTCGCGGCCTTCCTCAGCGGCTCGTGGACCGGCGGCCGAGCCTACTGGGCAATCGTCATCGGCGCCCTCATCGAAGCGGCGGCGACCGCCTGCCTCGCCGTCTTCCTCGCCAAGGACAATCCCGAGGGGCATATGCTCCTCATTGTGCCGGCGGCGATCGGCATGTTCATGATGGGCTTCGGTATCGGTCTCGGCTGGGCGCATCTGGTCGCCATGGTTTTGAGGCTCGTCGCCGACAACGAGAAGGACAAGGCTTCTGCCGCGATCCCGACAATGAGTTCGCTCGGTGGGGCGTTCGGGGCCGCCTTTGCCGGCGGCATCGCCAATGGCGCCGGCCTCGTTCATCCCGGCGGCATATCAGGCGCGCTGTCGGCAGCGCACTGGCTCTATCTGCTGATGGCGCTGCCCGGTGTTCTCGCCGTCGGCATCTCGCTAACGCTAGAGCGCCGCGCGTCCGACGGGACGCGCTAAGGACGCTCTATCTCTTTGTTTTGGCGCAATTCCCGGCAAAAGCGCTTCGCGCTTTGCCTGGCAAAACCGTTGCACACTTTTGCTGGAATTGCTTTAGCCGACGCGCAGCATGACCTTGCCGACATGGCTGCCCTCTTCCAGCAGCTGGTGGGCTTCGACGACATCTTCGAAGGCAAAGACCTTGTGGATGACGGGGGCGACTGTCCCGGCTTCCAGCAGCGGCCAGACCTCGGAGAGCAGGTCGTCACGGATGGCGCGTTTTTCTTCCGCCGTGCGCGGCCGCATGGTGGAGCCGGTGACCGTCAGGCGCTTGACCATGATCGGCGAGAGATTGACCTTTTCAGCCAGCGCGCCGCCGAGGAAGGCGATGATCGACAGGCAGCCATCCCTTGCCAGCGAGGCGATGTTGCGCTCGAAATAGGAGGCGCCGATCATGTCGAGGATGATATCGACGCCGTGGCCGGTCTCGGCCTTGATCACCTCGGCGAAATCCTCGGTCCTGTAGTTGATCGCGCGCTTGGCGCCGAGCCTCTCGCAGGCCTCGCATTTCTCCTTCGAGCCCGCCGTCGCGTAGACCTCGGCGCCGAAGGCGCGGGCGAGCTGGATTGCCGTCGTGCCGATGCCGCTGGAACCGCCATGGATCAGCACCGTCTCGCCTTCCGTCAACCCGGCCATCTGGAAGAGATTGGCCCAGACGGTGAAGAAGGTCTCAGGCAAAGCTGCCGCCTTCACCGCGTCATAGCCCTTGGGAAAGGGCAGGATCTGGCCCGCCGGCAGCAGGCAATACTCGGCGTAGGCGCCACCATTGGCGAGGCCGCAGACCTTGTCGCCGACGGCATGGCCGCTGACGCCCGAGCCGACGGCAACGATTTCGCCCGACAATTCCAGGCCGAGGATCGGGCTCGCATCCTTGGGTGGGGGATAGCTGCCCTGGCGCTGGGCAATATCGGGGCGGTTGACGCCGATCGCCTCGGCGCGCACCAGGACCTCTCCGTCGCCGGGCACAGGAAGCGGACGCCTGCCAATCGCCATCACCTCCGGTCCGCCGAAGGACGGCAGATCGACGAAACGCATATCCTGAGGCAAAGGCATGACCGGCTCCTCCCTAATCGGAAGCAACCGGAATAAATCAGCCCCGCAGGCTTGGGAAGGCTGGATGTGGCAAAGGCGTCAATTCGCCTCGCCCAGCAAATGGAAGACGAGACCTTCCTCACTGTCCTTGGCGGCCGACTTGATGATGGCGATTTCGGCGCTGACGCGGTTGATATCGTCGATGACGAGGCCTTGCGGCAGTTCGATGACGCCGATCGAGCAGCGCATCAGCGGGAACAAAGCTTCGGCACCGGTGCGGTCGTGACCGAGGATACGGCCGGCGGCACGGTCCTCATCGGAATAGAAATCCCGCACATCGTCATGAAAATCGCTGATCAGCCGGTCGAGGATCTCCGTCAGCTCTTCCTTGCTCCAGCCGACGACGCCGATGAAGAAATCGTCGCCGCCGACATGGCCGAGGAAATGGCGCTCGGCGAAGAAATAACGGCGCATCAGCGCGGCAAACAGCGAGATCGCGTGGTCGCCGAGATGGAAGCCATAGGCATCGTTGAACGGCTTGAAATTGTCGAAGTCGCAATAGCAGAAGTGGCGGAGTTCATCGCCGTCACGGCCGGACTGGCGCATGAAATCGCGGATGGCGCGATTGCCCGGCAGGCCGGTCAGCGGGTTCTGGTCCTGCGCGGTCTTCAGCTGTTTCTCGTTGATGACCTTGATCAGCGAGGCGGCGGAGACGACGCCGGCATAGCGCATATTGTCGGTCAGGATCAGGCAGTTGCTGCCTTCCATATTGGCGAAGATCGCCATCAGCTGCTCGGCGTCGCTGTCGAGGCCGACGATCGGCGCCATCTCGACGAAATGCGAGATGCTGCGCTCATACATTTTGTTCTTCAGGAGATCGCGGCCGAAGGGCTGGTAGATATATTCCTTGAGATGATGCTCGTGAATGATGCCGCGCGGCTCGTCATTGGCGTTGAGGACGGGAAAGTAGGCCTGGCGCGGATTGCGGCGGAAGAGTTCGAAGACGCTGTCGATGCTGTCGTTCTCGTAGACCGTCGGCAGCAGCTCGATCTGCTTGCGGATGAGGATTTCGTCGAGCGACTGGCTGCCCCGCTTGCTCTTGCCGAGCTCCTGCAGATGCGGAAAGGACGGCGCCAGCTCCGATATATGCGTCGTCGGGCGGGAGATGAACCAGCCCTGGACGAGGTCGACGCCATATTCGCGGCAGGCGATGAACTCGGCCTCGGTCTCGATGCCTTCGGCGATGACGCGTGTGCCGAGCACATGGGCGATGTTGACGATGCTCTTCAACAGATGGCGCTTGCGCGGGCTGCGATCGATCTCGGCGACGAAATGGCGGTCGATCTTGAGATAATCGACGGCGTAATCGCAGAGCAGCTTCATCTCGCCGTGACCAACGCCGAAATCGTCGATCGCCAGCTTGAAACCGGCCTTCCGCAGCCTGGAAACCAGGCCGGAAAATTCCGGCACGCTGGTATTATCGAAACGTTCGGAGAATTCGAAGCAGACGGAGGATGGCGGAATATTGGCCTTGCGCAAGTGTTGCAGCAGGGTCTCGACCAGGCTTTCGCCATGTGGAATGAGCCGCACATCGAGATTGAGGAACAGCGTCGAGGTGGAGAAATTCGACAGCGTCGCGAATTTGGCAAGGGCGCGGCTGGCGACCATCTGTTCGAGCTGCAGCAGCTGGCCGGCCTGGTGAGCCTCGTCGAGGATGTCGACCGGCGTCTCGTAGCCGATGCGATCCTGGCCGCGCATCAGGGATTCGTAGCCGAAAACCGTGCCGGTGCCGGCCTCGACGATCGGCTGGAAGGCATTCTCGACCACGAGCTTGGCAAGGGTGACGATCTGGTCGCTGGCGTAGCGGCGCAGGACATCCGGCGCGACGGTGGCAGCCAAGGACATCCCAGTCTTCACGTGGCCGGTCTTCATTTGGCTGATCTCCACTGTGACTTGTTCTTTTTCGTCCGGAACATGCCGCAGAAGGGTCAATGAACTCTTTCGCCAGTGTGAAAGTTTTATGAAACGCGCAAGGGTATCCTGCGCGTTCCGCGTTTATTCAATTTTTCCAATGCAATCAAATGCTTGTTCAGGCGGAGCGACGGCGCTCCGCCTCGTGATCGGCGAACATGTCGGCGACGCATCTGCCGCCGGATGGAGCGCCGTCGTCGAGAACATCGTCCCGGAACTCATTGAGCTTGCGGTTGGTATCCCACAGGCGTAGCGCCTCGCGGACGACCTCGCTGCTCGAGGCATAACCGCCATTGTCAACGGCGGCGCGGATGCCCGCTGCCTGTTGCGGAGAGATGGAAACGGTGACCATCGGCATGAACTTCCTCCCTTTTCTGATCAGGCAGAACCCTGCCTCTGGGGGACGCATGACCATTTTCAGCATTCTCGGCGATCTCGCCGGTGCCTTGGTGCATTCGCACATCGGACCATCCGTGTGCTGGGATTGGTCCGTAACCCCTTAAGTCTAATCCCCTGTCCTAGTCTTGTCAAAAAAGAACGGGTCTTGTCAAAAAAGAACGGTCAGCGGCATCAGTTTCAACTGCGGATGCCAATGCCGAAGGCAATCATCGTCGAGCCCTGGACGATGAGATCGGCGGCCAGGAACAGGCCAAGGATCCACAAGCTATTCACCGGCCAGCCGAGCGCGATGACGAAACCCGCAAGAGCGGTGATGACGCCGCTAGCGACGATCCAGCGCCAGCCCTTGGTGGGCTTCATGCGCATGCCGACCCAGGTGCGGAAGACGCCGGCGACGACGAGTGCCAGCGACAGAAACAGCGTCAGCGCCGCCGAAGTCAGGATCGGATTGACGAAGGCGCAGATGCCGGCAAGCACATAAAGCAGGCCACTCAGTATCCAGAACAGCACGTGATCCCAGCCGCGCACCTGGAAGGCATGGACGAGATAGATCACGCCGCCGAACAGCATCAACATGCCGACATAATAGACAGAGACGACGGTGGCGAGCATCAGATTGCCGAGCGCGATCAGACCGCAGACGAGCAGCAGCACGCCGAGGCCGGCAAACCAGATCCATTTCGACTGCAGCGAAGATGTCGGCGTTCCCTCGAAGACATCGGCCATGACGCACCTCCTGACAGATTCGAATATGCTGCAGCAATTCGGGAGGGAAAGATCTGCGTTCGAGCAAATCGGCAAAGATTTTTATTGATTGATCAGTCAATCAAAAATAACCTGTCGCTGATTTCAAAGGAGTGGTCTGTTGCCGAAGGTCGGAATGGAGCCGGTACGCCGCAAGGCGCTTGTCGATGCGGCGCTGCGGGTGATCGGCGATCACGGCTCGCTTGCCGTCACCATGTCCGACATTGCCCGGCAGGCCGGCGTGTCGCCAGCCCTGGCGCATCATTATTTCGGCAGCAAGGAACAATTGCTGATCGAGACGATCCGCTCGCTTCTCCGACAGTTGCGCAGCGATACGGTGGCAGCACTTAAGGCCGCCAGGACGCCGCGGGCGCGACTTTCGGCCGTCATCCGTGTCAGCTTCCACGCCGATCAGTTCGCGCCAGAGACGATTGCCGCCTGGCTTGCCTTTTACGCCGAAGCGCAGCGCTCGGAAGAGACGCGGCGCTTCCTGGTGATCTATGCGCGGCGGCTGCGCTCCAATCTGCTGGCCAATCTGAAAGTGCTGTTGCCAGATGACGCCGCAGAACGCATCGCCGAAGGCGCTGCGGCGATGATCGACGGGCTCTATATCAGGCAAAGTTTGAAATCCGCGCCGATCGGCATTGAAGCCTCGATCGCGCTGACGGAAGACTATCTGAATGCGCTTTTGGCCACCGCCTCCCCTTCTCCCCGGAGGGAGAAGGGACGACCACATCGAACCACCCAAGGACAAATGACATGAAAGCCCAGCCGAAAGCCTCGCACTTCATCGACGGCGAATATGTCGAGGATACCGACGGCACCGTCATCGAGAGCCTCTATCCCGCGACCGGCGAGGTGATCGCCCGGCTGCATGCCGCAACGCCTGCGATCGTCGAAAGGGCGATCGCCGCCGCCAAACGCGCCCAGCCGGAATGGGCGGCGATGAGCCCGATGGCGCGTGGGCGCATCCTGAAACGGGCAGCCGACATCATGCGCGAGAGAAACCGGGCGCTGTCCGAACTGGAAACGCTCGATACCGGCAAGCCGATCCAGGAGACTGTTGTCGCCGACCCGACCTCGGGTGCCGATGCCTTCGAATTCTTCGGCGGTATTGCGCCGGCCGGTCTCAACGGTTCGCAGATCCCGCTCGGCCAGGATTTTGCCTATACCAAGCGGGTGCCGCTCGGCGTCTGCGTCGGCATCGGCGCCTGGAACTATCCGCAGCAGATCGCGTGCTGGAAAGCTGCGCCGGCGCTTGTCTGCGGCAATGCCATGGTGTTCAAACCCTCCGAAAACACGCCGCTCGGGGCGCTGAAGATCGCCGAGATCCTGCATGAGGCAGGACTGCCGAAGGGGCTCTTCAATGTGATCCAGGGCGACCGCGACACCGGCCCGCTGCTCGTCAACCATCCCGACGTCGCCAAGGTGTCGCTGACCGGCTCGGTGCCGACCGGGCGCAGGGTGGCGGCGGCTGCCGCCGGCAACCTCAAGCATGTGACGATGGAGCTCGGCGGCAAGTCGCCGCTCATTGTTTTCGACGATGCCGATCTCGATTCGGCGGTCGGGGGCGCGATGCTCGGCAATTTCTATTCGACCGGCCAAGTCTGCTCGAACGGCACGCGTGTCTTCGTGCAGAAGGCGATCAAGGACGAATTCCTCAAGCGGCTGAAGGTGCGCACCGAGGCGATGTTGATCGGCGATCCGATGGACGAGGCGACGCAGGTCGGGCCGATGGTCTCCTGGGCGCAACGCGAGAAGGTGATCTCCTATATCGAGAAGGGCAAGACGGAGGGCGCGACGCTGATTGCCGGCGGCGGCATTCCAAACAACGTCTCCGGCGAAGGCTATTACGTGCAGCCGACGGTGTTTGCCGATGTCACCGACGACATGACCATCGCCCGCGAAGAGATCTTTGGCCCCGTCATGTGCGTGCTTGATTTCGACGCCGAGGACGAAGTGATTGCCCGCGCCAATGCCAGCGAATTCGGCCTTTCCGGCGGCGTCTTCACCGCCGACCTCACCCGCGCCCACCGTGTCGTCGACCGGCTGGAAGCGGGCACGCTGTGGATCAACACCTATAATCTCTGCCCGGTGGAAATCCCCTTCGGCGGCTCGAAACAATCCGGCTTCGGCCGCGAGAATTCGCTGGCCGCGCTGGAGCATTATTCCGAACTGAAGACGGTCTACGTGGGCATGGGGCCGGTGGTGGCGCCTTATTGAAGAATATCTGGTTGCCCCTCACCCTAACGGGGTCGAGCCACTCGTCTCGACCCGTCCTCCGGACCCCCGCTCGCGGGGACGTGGCATACGCAGCGTCGAGGTTGGGGGAAGCCGGTGCGGCATGCCCCTTCGCCCCGTTTACGGGGAGAAGGTGCCGGCAGGCGGATGAGGGGCAGGCTCTGGGAAAACAAGACGCAGCCGGATGATGGCAGCTCGAGGGGAACAAGACTATGCAAGCAGATTTCGTCATCATCGGCTCGGGCTCCGCCGGCTCCGCCCTCGCCTACCGCTTGTCGGAAGACGGCAAGAACAGCGTCATCATCATCGAGGCGGGCGGCAGCGATTTTGGGCCGTTCATCCAGATGCCGGCTGCCCTTGCCTGGCCGATGAGCATGAAGCGCTATAATTGGGGTTATCTGTCCGAACCGGAGGCGAACCTCAACAACCGGCGCATCACCGCGCCGCGCGGCAAGGTGATCGGCGGCTCCTCCTCGATCAACGGCATGGTCTATGTGCGCGGCCATGCCGAGGACTTCAACCGCTGGGAAGAGCTCGGCGCCAGCGGCTGGGCCTATGCCGACGTGCTTCCGTATTTCAAGCGGATGGAACATTCGCATGGCGGCGAAGAAGGCTGGCGCGGTACCGACGGGCCGCTCCATGTCCAGCGCGGCGGTTTCACCAATCCGCTCTTCCAAGCCTTCATCGAGGCCGGCAAACAGGCGGGCTTCGAGACGACGGAAGATTATAACGGCAGCAAGCAGGAAGGCTTCGGTCTGATGGAGCAGACCATCTTCGGCGGCCGCCGCTGGTCTGCCGCCAATGCCTATCTGAAACCGGCGCTGAAGCGTGACAATGTCAGGATCATCTACGGCTTTGCGCAGAGGATCGTGATCGAGGACGGGCGGGCGACCGGCGTCGAGATCGAACGCAACGGCAGGATTGAGGTAGTGAAGGCGAACCGCGAGGTGATCGTCTCGGCCTCCTCCTTCAATTCGCCGAAGCTCTTGATGCTGTCGGGCGTCGGTCCCGGCCAACATCTGCAGGACATGGGCATTGCGGTCAAGGCAGACCGGCCGGGCGTTGGCGCCAACCTGCAGGACCATATGGAATTCTACTTTCAGCAGGTCAGCACCAAGCCGGTGTCGCTCTATTCTTGGCTGCCGTGGTTCTGGCAGGGGGTGGCGGGCGCACAATGGCTGCTCTCGCGCGGCGGGCTCGGCGCCTCCAACCAGTTCGAGGCCTGCGCTTTCCTGCGCTCGGCGCCGGGACTGAAGCAACCTGACATCCAGTATCATTTCCTGCCGGTGGCGATCAGCTATGACGGCAAGGCGGCGGCAAAAAGCCACGGCTTCCAGGTTCATGTCGGTTATAACCTGTCGAAATCGCGCGGCAGCGTGAGCTTGCGCTCGGCCGACCCCAAGGCCGATCCGGTGCTGCGCTTCAACTATATGAGCCATCCGGAGGATTGGGAGAAATTCCGCCACTGCGTGCGCCTCACCCGTGAAATCTTCGGTCAGAGCGCCTTCAACGACTATCGCGGGCCGGAGATCCAGCCGGGTGAAGGCGTGCAAAGCGACGATGAGATCGACGCCTTCCTGCGCGAACATCTGGAAAGCGCCTATCACCCTTGCGGCACCTGCCGGATGGGCGCCAAGGACGATCCGATGGCGGTGGTCGATCCGCAAACGCGGGTGATCGGCATCGATGGCCTGCGCGTCGCCGACAGCTCGATCTTCCCGCACGTCACCTATGGCAACCTGAACGGACCATCGATCATGACCGGCGAGAAGGCGGCCGACCATATTCTCGGCAAACAGCCGCTGGCACGCTCGAACCGGGAGCCATGGGTCAACCCACGCGCGGCCGTCAGCGATCGATAAGAAGCGAGCCGTCCGACGTTACCTTGTCCGCCCATGCAGGTGACCGCTTCGGCGGACGCGGTGAAAGCCAGCGACCGAGGCGTTCGCCAGAATGATCGCCGTCACGGCCCGACCCGTCTGATGTAAGGCGCGATGTCTGCGATATCGAAAGCATGAATCAGCGGGCCGGGTTCGTTTTTTAATGCCAGGAGACAGGGCCCTCAACGCTGTTCGAGAGCCCCGATCACTCAGGCAGTGCGGTAGGATGCGAGCCAATGTGCGTAAGGGGCAGGCAATGTCCAGGACGGACGCTCGACACCGAGCTTGCGCGCGGCTTCGTAGGGCCAATGCGGATTGGCGAGCATCGCTTTGCCGATCATAACCAGGTCAAGCTGCCCGCTTCGGATGAGTTCGTCCGCTTGCTCCGGCTGAGTGATGTTGCAACTTGCGGCACCGGGGAGGCCAGTGGCCTTGCGGACTTGATCGGCGTAAGGCGCGATGAACCCTGGACCCCAGGGAATATTGGCGGCCGGGGTTGAGAAGCCGAGGCTGACGTCGATGAAGTCAAGGCCGGCCTCCTTGAATTTTCCGACAAGATCGATTGCGTCCCGCAGGGTTTCCTGGTCGCGACCGTCAAACTCGATGACGCCGAAGCGAGCCGTCAGCGGACGGTCCTCGGGCCAGACTTCACGAACGGCCGCCAGCGTCTCGAGGAGAAAGCGTCCACGGTTATCGGCGCTGCCGCCATATTCGTCGTCGCGCTGGTTCGAATGCGGCGAGAAGAAGCTCTGGCCGAGATAGCCGTGAGCAAAATGCAGCACGAGCCAGCGGAATCCGATGTCGCGCGCGCGGATCGCTGCAGCGACAAAATCGCCGCGGACGCGATCTATGTCGGCCTTCGTCATGGCGCGCGGCACCTTCGCCAAGCCGCCGCCGAACGCCATGGCGGACGGTGCGATGGTTTCCCAGCCGCGCGAGTCGCTATCGGCGATATGATCGTCGCCTTCCCAAGGACGGTTTGCACTGGCCTTGCGGCCGGCGTGGCCGATCTGGATCCCTGCAACCGCGCCCGCCTTTTCGATGCTGGCGACGATCGGCCCGAAGGCCTCGGCCTGGACATCATTCCAAAGACCGGTGCAGCCCGGCGTGATCCGCCCCTCCGGAGAGACAGCCGTGGCTTCGACGTTGACAAGGCCAGCACCACCGCGCGCCAAGCTTGTGAGATGGGCGGCGTGCCAGTCGTTCGGAACGCCATCAATCGCGGAATATTGGCACATGGGAGATACCGCGATGCGGTTTCGGAGGATGACGCCTTTCAGCGTGAATTGGTCGAACAAGCTGGGCAATGGAAGCTCCTTAAAATGAAGTTCGAGCAACCGCACGGATCTGCCGACGCCGCTGGCGTACGGGTTAATCCGTGCGCTCGACCCTTCGTGGTGTCTAGACGGCGCGGTAACGGGGCGCAGGTTCACCGGTCTGCGTCGCGGCGAACAGTGTGGATCGGGCTTGGTCGAACTTGTCCCACAGACTGGCGTCGGCAACGGATGGCAGCGTGATATCTTCGCCCTTGTCGAAACCGGCCAGGGCGGCGTCGACCAGGTTTTCGGACGTCATGACGGTCGCCTGGTTGAGCGACGCCAGCGGTACGCCCGACAAATCCCAGAGTTCGGTCGCCGTGGCCGCCGGCATGACGAGTTGCAGGCGGACATTGGTCTCGGCCAGCTCCTGCTGCAGACCCCGGCTGAAGTTCATCACATAGCCCTTGGTACCGCTGTAGATCGCGCTGATCGGCAGGGCATGAAAGGACAGGACCGAAGCGACGTTGATGATCGCGCCGTGGTTGCGGCTGAGGAATGCAGGCAGAATGGCGTGCGTCAGCCGCGTGAGCGCAGTGACGTTGAGTGCGATCATCGCGACCGCGTCTTCCTCAGCGGTCTTGGCGACTGGAGCCAAGGTCGAGTTGCCGGCGTTGTTGACGAGGAGCGTGATCGCTGAATATTCCTTCAGCACCTTTTCGACGCGGGTGACGTCGGCGTCTTTCGTCAGGTCGGCTTCCACGACCTCGACTTTCGTGCCGTGGGCAGCGCCGAGCTTGTCCGAGAGCGCCTTCAGACGATCGGCCCGCCGGGCGACGAGGATGAGATCATAGCCCCTTTCGGCGAGGCGCGCCGCATAGATGGCGCCGATGCCAGCGGAGGCGCCGGTGACAAGGGCGACGGGCTTGAGCGATGATGCAGACATGTCAAAATCCTATTTGGTTGAGTGCTCAAGTTTACGTATGATCGCGATGTCGTCTTGTCAATGGATGAGCCCTCAACTATTTTAATTGGATGGGCAAGAAACTTTCGATTGGCGATCCAGGGGAGGAGTTGCGCGCGGGCAGGCTAACCCCGCCGGAGCTCCTGGCCGAACTCGTGTGCACAAACACCGCCCTCCGGCGCGCGTCACGGCGGTTGGGGCAGATCTATGATGACGCGGTGGCGCCAACCGGCCTGAAGGCGACCCAGGTCGGGCTTCTGACCCAGATAGCAGCGTTGCATGAGGGCAGCCATGGATGGCCAACCTTGCTATTGCTCGCCGAGCGCCTTGCCGTCAGCATTTCCGCTTTGACCCACGCCCTTCGCCCGCTCGTCCGGGACGGACTGATCGAGCTTATGCCTGACGAACATGATGGCCGGACGAAGCACGCAATGCTGACGACGTCCGGCGAGCAACGCCTGCACGAGGCATTGGCCCTGTGGGCCGATGCCAATCAGCGCGTTGAGGTGGTGCTGGGTCCTTCCGCAGCTGCGCTTCGCGCGCTCGCCGATGACGTCGCCTCTCCGGAGTTCCTGGAAGCTTATGAAGCTCGTCGCATGCTGAGAGGCTGACCGCCTTGACCTGAAGCTCGGAGAGAGACCCGCTCAGTGCATCAAAGTGCAGCTCGTCGCGCTCTACGATGCCTTTCCGACATCAAAAGACCTCCTTGGAAAATTGAAGCAGGCGGGCCGGCCGTGGGATGGACGCGGCAGACGATTCGGGCGACGAATTCTAACAAGCATGTTGAAGCCGCCGTGCCGCGCGAGCCTTTGGGCGGGGTGCGCGTCGCCGACAGCTCGATCTTCCCGCACGTCACCTACGCCAACCTGAACCGCCCCTCGACCATGACCGGAGAGAAGGCGGCCGACCATGTCCTCGGCAGACACCCGCTGGCGCGTTCGAACCAGGAGCCGCGGGTCAACCCGCGCGGCCGTCAGCGACCGCTGAAGCGTAGAGAGCTATTGGGCAGCACTGCCACCGACCGGTCGTCGCTGGTCGTCGGGAATGTCTATCGTCAGAGCGATAGAAATACGGATGCCGGTATCAGAAATCGCTCACTCAGCGCGCGGGCTTGTCGAACATTGATTTGTCGCTTCCCGCTCAAAATCTCAGACACGACGGACTGAGCGCCCACTTCCGGCAGTTCGGACTGGCCAAGGCTGCGCTCCTCCATGACATAACGGAGTGCATCGGCGCCAGTCACCGGAGGCATTGGGCGGTTTTGCTCGTCATAGGCCTCAACAAGGTCCGCCATGCGAGACGCAAGCAACGCCAAAGGATGGTCCTCATTGTCGCCCACTTCAGCGAGAATCTCGTCAAGTTGCTTCACGAGATGATCATACTCAGCTTCGTTGGCCGGCATGGCAAGAAGAGGAGCCACATACGTCCAGTGCTCGCTTACCAGTTTTACAAGTGCGCTCATCGGCCTAATCCTTCCATGCTCCTTTGTCGTATTCGGCATGATCCATAATCCGCTGAATATAGACCTTCCTAAATTTGTAGTGCACCACCGCGATCAAGCGCAGCTTGTTGCCGCCTATGTCGAACACGTGGTGCTGCCCGACTTTGTCTATTGCCGGAAACAGTGATTTCATGTCGGCGAAGTCTGTCGGCTCCGACGACTTCATCAGTCGATACCAAGTATCCAGGGCATTGGCTGTTTGAGGCCATCGGTCTTTCGCCTCCCAGATCTTTTTCTGTGTGATGACGTGCATAAATCCGGAATCGTGTATCGCATTTTGCTATGGCTGCAATCTAGCGCAACTATCTGATTATAGCAAGTTGCTATGGATGAGATCGAAGACCAGCAACCGGGTCTTTGCCTCAGAGAAATCCGATCCACCGTCCGGCGATCACGGCGGCGATCCAGATCGCGGCCGACAGGGCGGCGGAGAAGCGCAGGCCGGGCCGGACGATACCTGTCGACACCGCCGTTTTCCAGCCTCGCCCGAGATGCACGATCGACAGGTTGAGAAGGCCGAGGGCGACCAGGCAAAGCTTGGCGAGGAAGGCGGGATTGCCGGCATATTCGATCGCCCGGACGCTGAACAGGCAGAAGCCGGTGACAATAGCCGCGACCAGGCCGACGCCGGCGGCGCGCGACAGAAACGGCGCGAGGATCTCAACCGGCACCTTGCGGAAGAAGCCGGCGAGCCTCAGATCAAGCGGCAGGATGGCGCCGACCAAAAGGCCGATCGCCAGAATATGGGCGGCGTTGACGAACATGTAGAGCGTTCCGGAGCGCCGGAGCGCGAGCGCAGGCGTGGTAGCCGACAGCCATTCGAGGGTGTCCATCACGACAGGTCAGTTCGCCCAGAGGTCAGTTCGTCTTGATGCGGTCGGGATAGATATCGTAGCGCTTCTCGCCGATGGTGAGGCGCACGGCCTTCAGCCGCTTCTCTTTTGCATCCTGCGAACGGTTTCCAAGGGCCACCACCTGGTCGCCGGGCTTGGCCACACCTTCGACGAAACCGGAGCGTTCCGTCTGGCGTGGATTACCGAGTTCGACGAGCCAGACGCCGTCATCGGCGGTGGCAACGTCGAGCGTCGGATGTGGTCCGCCCATGGAGATCTTCTCGATGGTGCCGCGCAGCTCGATCTGATCCGCCTCGGCCCACGACCAGCCGTGATGAGCGGCCGCGCCTGTCGCGAGGGCCGCCGAGAATATGGCCGCAGCCACGATCCGCTGTGCTGAAATTCCAAACATGATATTCTCCCTACCAGCATGAGCAGGCAGGTGGAGCATCCCGACTGGAAGAAAAGGGATTTCACCAAATCTTGAAGCAAGAGGCGGGCGTATGCTCAAGCCAGCAGTCGAGTGACTTCGGCGCTGTGCTTTGGGGCGATGGCATCGGCGATGGTGGTGGAGAACAGCACCTTGCGGGTGGCGTCTGCGACCTTGGCGAAGACATGGCGGATCTGGCAGTTCTGTTCGCCGTCGCAATCGTCGCACCTTCTATAGGCGGTGATCGACAGGCATGGAAGCGGCGCGATCGGGCCGTCGATGATGCGCAGGATCTCGCCGAAGGTAATGGTTTGGGCAGGCTTGAGAAGGAGATAACCGCCCTGCTTGCCGCGACGGCTGGCAACGACGCCGTGATGTTTCAGGTCGAGCAGGATCTGTTCGAGGAACTTCTTCGGGATCTTCTGCTGCGCCGCGATATCGGAAATCATCACCGGTTCGTCGGCATCGGCATCAGCCAAGACCGTGAGCGCCCGCAGCGCATATTTCGCCTTTTGCGTAATCATTTTTGACCATCGACACACACAGGCGGCACGAATCTTCGCACCGCTACGGAAGTACTTTTGCCTCTATGGCACAACCAGCATGAACGGAATTTGAACGCGCCGGAGAAAGCCTTGAGAGACAAGAGTTTTGGCCTTGTTTTTCGCCCTCGGCCAAGCTCTCTTAATCTATCCCAAAACCGTGTCTTCTGCACCATTTTCGGCATCACTTCAGATTTCGGATTGACAGGCTGCGTGTAACTCTACTATTTCTATAGACATTCGAGCTGCCGATGTGGATTTTCATCCGCAGGCGGCTGCTTTTCTGCATCGCGGCAGCTTGGGAGAGATATTTGCTCCTCCGGCCGCAGCTTTCGAAATCCCTTTTTCTGTCCGATCCATGCGCGAACTGCGATACTCCCGTCAACAAAGGACAGGATTCCCATGACTGTTAACAATCCCATCGCAGAGGCCGAAGCGCTGAACGACCGACTGGCAGGCCTCGACCTTGCCGGACGTCTGTCGCTGGTCTCCGGCCTCGGCGGCCGCGTGGTGTTCACGACGTCACTCGGCATCGAGGACCAGGTGATCACCGCCGAGATCGGCACGCACCGCCTGCCGATCGATATCGCGACGCTGCAGACCGGCCGGCTCTTTGCCGAGACGCTGTCGCTGATCGACGAGACCGAAAGCCAGTACGACATCCATATCCATCGTTTCGAGCCCCAAAAGGCCGATATCGACGCCTATGCGGCGCAATACGGCCTCAACGGTTTCTACGAGAGCGTCGAGGCCCGCCATGCCTGTTGCGGCGTGCGCAAGCTGAAGCCGCTTGCACGTGCCCTTGAAGGTGCTGCGATCTGGATCACCGGCCTGCGCCGCGGCCAATCGGCCAACCGCGCCGAAACGCCCTTTGCCGAATATGACGCCGAACGACATCTGCTGAAGGTCAATCCGCTCGCCGATTGGGACCTGGAGGCGATCAAGGCCTTCGTTTCCGCAAACGGCGTGCCGGTCAATCCTCTGCACGCTCGCGGTTATCCCTCGATCGGCTGCGAACCCTGCACCCGGGCGATCAAGCCCGGCGAGCCGGAACGCGCCGGCCGCTGGTGGTGGGAGCAGGACGAGACGCGCGAATGCGGCCTGCATGTCGCCGAAGAGGCCGCAGCGATCGCCGCACAGTAAATCATCTCACGGCTTTCCCAATCAGGGCGCGGCGACCGCCGCAGCCTTGGGAAAGTCAACACCAAGGAATTGCTTTGCGGGCACCCGCAAAGGATCGACAGTCTGGAGTAAGACATGCCCGATAGCCGTCCGGATACGGAACTCAGCAATCCGCAGAGCGCCAAGGCACCGCTCGACCCGCATCTGAAAGCGCTGGAAAACGAATCCATCCACATCTTCCGCGAGGTTGCGGCCGAATTCGAGCGTCCCGTCATGCTCTATTCGATCGGCAAGGATTCCTCGGTGCTGCTGCATCTGGCGCGCAAGGCCTTCTATCCCGGCCGGGTGCCCTTCCCGCTGTTGCATGTGAACACCGGCTGGAAATTTTCCGAGATGATCGCCTTCCGCGACGAGACCGCGAAGAAGTACGATCTCGATCTGATCGAACACATCAATCCGCGCGGCAAGGCCGAAAACATCACGCCATTCACGCATGGATCGGCCGCCTTCACCGACATCATGAAAACCGAGGGGCTGCGTCAAGCGCTTGATGCCGGCCAGTTCGACGCCGCTTTCGGCGGCGCGCGGCGCGACGAGGAAGCCAGCCGCGCCAAGGAGCGGATCTATTCCTTCCGCACGCCCGATCATCGCTGGGATCCGCGCAACCAGCGGCCGGAACTCTGGAACATCTATAACGGCATGATCCGCAAGGGCGAGAGCGTGCGCGCCTTCCCGCTGTCGAACTGGACCGAAGTCGATATCTGGCGCTACATTCAGGCCGAAGACATTCCGCTGGTGCCGCTCTATTACGCCAAGAAGCGGCCGTTCGTGGAGCGCGACGGCATGATGATCCTGGCCGAGGATCCGCGCCTGGAACTGCTGCCCGGCGAAGTCCGCCAGGAAGGCATGATCCGCTTCCGCACCCTCGGCGACTTTCCGCTGACCGGCGCCATCCGCTCACAGGCCACCACCCTCGAAGAGGTGATTGCCGAACTCGAAATTGCAACGGTGTCCGAACGCCAGGGCCGCGCCATCGATCGCGACCAGTCCGGCTCCATGGAAAAGAAGAAGCGTGAAGGATATTTCTGAGATGACCGCCGCCCAAACCGCCGTCTCGGCCGCAACCGTCGTCAACCTGCCCGCCGCCGAGCCGCTCAAGGCCCTGCGCGATACCAGGCCGCTGCGCCTCATCACCTGCGGCAGCGTCGATGACGGCAAGTCGACCCTGATCGGCCGCCTGCTCTGGGACACCAAGGCGGTCAAGGAAGACCAGGCCGCCACCCTGCAGCGCGATTCCACCGGCAAGCAGAACGATCTCGGCCTGCCCGACTTCGCGCTGCTGCTTGACGGCCTGCAGGCCGAGCGCGAACAGGGCATCACCATCGATGTCGCCTATCGCTATTTCTCGACCGACAAACGCTCCTTCATCGTCGCCGACACGCCCGGCCACGAGCAATATACCCGCAACATGGCGACCGGCGCCTCGACCGCCGATCTCGCCATCCTGCTCGTCGATGCCCGCTTCGGCATTCTCGAGCAGACGCGCCGTCACGCGACGATCGCCTCGCTGCTCGGCATCAAACAGTTCGTGCTCGCGATCAACAAGATCGACCTGACGGGCTACGACCGCGCCGGCTTCGACAAGATCAGCCATGATTTCCGGGAATTTGCCCTGTCGCTCGGCGTCAAGCAGATCACCGCCATTCCGATGTCGGCGCTGAAGGGCGAAAACGTCGTCTATTCCGGCCAGGCCGCCATGCCCTGGTATACCGGCCCGACGCTGGTGGAAACGCTGGAGCTTGCCACCGTGCGCTCGTCGCAGACGGTCGGCTTCCGCCTTTCCGTCCAGCGCGTCTCGCGTCCCGGCGAAAGCTTCCGCGGCTATCAGGGCACGGTTGCCGGCGGTTCAGTCAAGCCGGGCGACAGCGTTATGATCCTGCCGTCGGGCATGGTCGCCAATGTTTCCAAGATCGTCACTTTCGATCTCGTCCGCAACGCCGCCGTTGCCGGCGATGCGATCACCCTGGTGCTCGACCGCCAGGTGGATGTGGCGCGCGGCGACATGATCGTCTCGATCGACGCCCAGCCGCAGGTCGGCCTTGCCTTTGACGCGCAGATCGTTGCCTTGCAGCCTGAGGGTATCGAGCCCGGCAAGCGCTACTGGCTGAAGAGCGGCAGCCGCCGCCAGCGCGTGCAGGTGCAGCCGCTCAGCCAGCTGGAGCTGAAGACCGGCACCTGGAACGCCGCCCAGCGGCTCTACATGAACGCCATCGGCAAAGTCCGGCTCGTCTTCGACGAAGCGGCGATCTTCGACCCCTATGAGCAGAACCGGCTTTCCGGCTCCTTCATCCTGATCGATCCGGAGACCAACAACACGGTCGCCGGCGGCATGGTGACCGGCAAGCGCACGGAACTCGGCGGCCTGCACAATGGGGAAGCCCGCGTCATCCTCTCGCTTCCGGCCGATCTTGCCGAGCAGATCATGGCGAGCGAACTCTTCGCCAGCCGCAGCCACGAAGCCGAAGTACGGCGCATGACGGCAGCCGAAGCGGCCGACCTCTGGTCGAGCGCTGCGAGCGATATCTGACAAGGGATAAGGGGCCAGCAAGACTGGCCCCTCACCGCAGCCGAATCCACTGGCTGCAGGGCTGGCGGATTCCCTGTCGAACGGCAAAGAACCGATCAGAACCTGAGACTTTGCGCTACGCGGCCCCCCGCTGCTTGAACGCAAAATTGGCTGGTCCCCCAGCTCAATTTTTTGTGTCGGCCTCTACGGCCGCTAAAAAAGTCAGAGTTTGCAGAAAACGGACTTTTCCCATTCACGATTCGCTGTTTTCCGCTTGCCCGCGGGCCAATGTAGGACCATTCTTAGATCGGATCCTGGCGGTGCGGTAAAACGAGAGGTCAGGCCTTGCAACGCTCAATCTAGACCTCGAAGCACTTAACGTGGCGCCTTTTCTCGACTGATCCCGAGGAGGTTGTCCATGTCCACGCTCTATGTCGACCATCCGCTACAACCGGGCGACCGGGTCCCGAACGTTGTCTTTGATGCGATCTCTCGCGAGGGGAAAATCGCACTTGATGATTTTCGAGGCCGCAGCCCGTTGTTGATCGGTTTGTTTCGAGGCCTGCATTGTCCGTTCTGCCGGCGCCACGTCGCGGCCATGGCATATCTCAACCCGGTGCTGCGTGAGAAAGGCGTCCAATCCCTGGCGGTGGTAAACACCCCGGTCGAACGCGCGCGGCTCTATTTCCGTTACCATCCGATACCCGATCTTCTTGCTGCTTCCGACCCGGTACGGGCTTCGCACCAAGCCTTCGGCTTACGCGAGGTCGGGCTCGACACGGCCATGGCGATACGGATCGATCTTCCGGGCGAGTTGCCCGAGCCTATGGGCGTGATGGCAATGGACGAATTTCTCAACGAGAAGGAAGGATATCAGATTACGGAGGCCGATCAGCAGATGATGACTGCAGACCACGGGCAGCTTGTCGGTCAGTTCCTAATCGACAGGGAGGGAATCGTGCGCTGGAGCTTCACTGAAGTTCTGGAGGCTGGGCTCCAGACATTTCAGGCTCCGAATTCCCAGGAATTGATGTCGGTAGCTTCCCAAGTCGCACATTGACAACGAAAACTCGCTCGACGCCCAGCCGCAAGTCGGCCTTGCCTTCGACGCGCAGATCGTTGCCTTGCAGCCAGAGGGCATCGAGCCCGGAAACTCCTCGGAACCGTTGCGGCCTTTTACGGTGGAACACTCCGCGTCACCCGGCTATAAAGGTCAATGTGCGTTGGCTTTTTCGCGGTAATCGATGCCCAATTCTCCCGAATCCTCAGGTGAAAGCGTTAGCGGCTCGAGCTCCGGTCGCGATCAGACACTCGATTCAGCAGCGCAAGCGGCTGCCTCGGATTCGCCGGGAACCACCCGAGTCGACGACTCGCAACCGCCCCCCGGATCCTTCGGCCAAACTCGACGGGCCGCCAGGACTCTGTTGCGTGCGCTGCGCCAAGATTTGCAGGCAAGTTCTGTTTTGGCAAAGATCAAGACGGCCGCCTTGTCTTGGAGGACAAAACTGAGGTCGACGCGACCCGGAATCGCGTCCGCTGCCCACAAGTGGATTACGAGTGCTTTGGTTAAAGTGGGGCGCGGTCAGCGTTCAAAGCCGCGTGAAAGTCGACGAAGCGCTCCGTTCATTGCGGGCTGGCGCAAATTCGCTATCGGGTTGGTCTTGCTTGTCTGCCTCCTCGCAGGAAGCGTGCTGGTGTGGGCACTGAAAGACGTGCCCTGGAGCGAAATCCGGGCTGGAACATTAAAGCCGGTCGTCGTGCTGGAAACTGCCGACGGCGCGCCATTGGTAAGACAGGGACCTTATCAAGGACCATATGCGCGATACGACCAGTTTCCGCCCCATCTGATCGATGCCGTCCTTTCGATCGAGGATCGCCGGTTCATGGATCATTTCGGCGTCGACCCCAGGGGCATCGGGAGGGCGCTTCTGCGGAACTTGGAGGCTGGCTCGGTGGTGGAGGGTGGCAGCACGATCACCCAGCAACTCATCAAGCTGCAATACCTCGACAGCGACCGAACCATAAAACGAAAGATACAGGAAGTCGTCATCGCCTTCTGGCTGGAGTGGAAGCTCGGCAAGGCGGAAATCCTGACGCGCTATCTCAATAGCGTCTATCTTGGCGCGGGCGCCACCGGCATGCCTGCCGCAGCGCGCATCTATTTCAACAAGGAAATCGGCGCCCTCAACCTGCCGGAGTCTGCGATGCTGGCGGGGTTGCTGCGGGCGCCGAGCCAATGGAATCCGATCGACAATTTCGAAGGCGCCCGGCAGCGCACCTTGGTGGTTCTCGACGCGATGGCAGCCAATGCCAAGATCACCGAGCCACAGGCGGCGGAGGCCAAGACGAGCTTTGCCAGGCTGCACCCAACGACGCCTACGCCGCGCTCCGGAAGCTGGTTTGCCGACTGGATTTCGCCGCAAGCAAGCGAAATCGCCGGCTCCTCGCCAGGTTCGACGACGGTGCGCACCACGCTGGTGCCGCGGTTGCAGCAGATCGCCGAAAGGGTCGTGAAAAGAGCCCTAGACAGTGAAGGAAAGACGGTCGAAGCATCACAGGCGGCCTTGGTTGCGATGACGCCCGACGGCGCGGTCGTAGCGATGGTTGGAGGGCGCGACTACAAGGCAAGCCAGTTCAACCGCGCCGTCACTGCGATGCGCCAGCCGGGTTCCACCTTCAAACTATTCGTCTATTACGCAGCATTGAAGGCTGGGCTCACCTTGTCTGACCAAGTTCCGGACACGCCAATTGACATCGATGGCTGGTCGCCAGAAAATTCCGGTGGCAATTATCGCGGCTGGGTAACCCTTGCCGAGGCGTTCGCGCGATCGCTCAATGCCGCCTCAGTGGCGCTTGCCGAAGAGGTGGGTCTGGACAATGTGATTGCCGCAGCGCGTGAACTCGGCATCGATGCGCCACTGGCCAACACGCCGTCTTTGGCGCTTGGCACATCAGAAGTAAATCTGCTTAACCTCACCAGCGCCTATGCGTCCGTCCAACTCGGCAGGGCACCTGTCAGGCCCTGGGGCATCATCGACTTCCAGGCGGCGGGGCAGCCCAAGACGTTTCGAGTTGGCTCACAAGCAAAGCCGAATGTCGATCTTTCGCCCTACCAGTCCGACCTCCTCGGCCTGCTGCAGTTGGTGGTCGAGCGCGGCACTGGACGTGGGGCAGATCCCGGCACGTTTGCGGCCGGTAAGACCGGCACGAGCCAGAACAATCGTGATGCCTGGTTCGTCGGTTTCACGGAAGCGCTCGTCGTCGGTGTCTGGGTCGGCAATGATGATGACGCGCCGATGAAGGGGGTGACGGGCGGCGACCTGCCGGCGCATATCTGGCGGGACTTCATGCGTGAGGCAACGACCGAACCGACTCTGAACGGAGTGCGATCGACCGAAGCAGTGGTCGATGGTCAAGGCGCACCCCAGTCCTGTAACATCACCGCCTGCTCGCGCAGTTACCGCTCATTTCGGCCGTCCGATTGCACTTATCAGCCATATTCCGGCGGCCGACGGCTTTGTGAAAAATGATGTGATTCGGCAGAGATCGAGCACCGGTCATCCTTGCCTCACGCCCGTTTCGCAGATCGGCGCCGAATAATCGTTTGGCCGATATTGCGAAGGCGCACGAAGAGATGGAATCCGGACGTTCGGCGGGCAGTCTCCTGCTGAGACCTTGATTGGTCAACGTCCGTTATTTCGGCTTACGCAGATGGAGAGATCCAGTCGGAATAGGGACCACACTGGCAAGCCGTTGGCCTACCACCGTACCGATTGTGGGAACCCCGGACGTATTCCTGGATGCGGGCTCGATTTGCCGGAGAAACAGTCCGCTATTATCCGCGAGAGGTCCGATAGTAATCATCGGCTCATCGTCGACGAAAAGTATCAATCCAATGCCGGATCCAAGCTTATCCTCCACCCTGCATGGCAGGGCTCGCAGTACGGTCTCCGCCTTTGTCGAAAACAGGGATTTCACAAGCCCGCCAAGTGCCTCGATACTATTGACAAACGGCCGGACGACAAGCGTGACTGCTTCTTGTTCGGATAGAGAGAGTTCGACGGAAAGCTGAGCCGGCGCAGAACCGGTTGGCAGGCAAGCACTATAAAGCTGGAAAATCGCGGCGCGGGCGAAATTCAAGCGTGTATCATGGGATTCGGCTTCGACGATTGATTGAAGAAAGCCTGAAGAGTTCACTGCCGCAATCCCTATTTCGAATCGGGGTAGCCCGATGAAGTTTCATTATACGATACCGCTTCTGCGGGCGAGCCGTCCGCATTATTCATATTAACAAATGCTGACCTTCAAAAATCTCCGGTTTGTCCCCTATATCCTGGGATAGACCGCGAATATTTGTCCAAGCTGGAGACCCAGTTTAGATCGCAACAAAATATGGAGGCATTTAGGTCAATACTCCAGCGTGTCGAGATCGCTATCACTCGTCTATTAGTATGCGGCGATGTTGCGGAGAGTGTCAGCGGTATTCGGACGACATCATGCTCTGTACAAACAGGATTCAGATTTTAGGCCGACCCGGCCTAAATCATCCTGTTCTAGGGGAAAGAACGCGCCACCGTTCCGGTTCGCAGGCGCGCTTCCGATCTTCGTGTCACGCATATTGTCTCTTGAAATCGGTTTCCGCCTTCGAGCGAGCCCTGATTATTGAAACTTGAGGGCGGCGGCGCGCAGAGCCTGCCAAGCAGGGCCTCCATCGTTATGGATGTCGAATTTGTCGTGGTCGTCCTGGGGATAGAGGCCCGAGTCCTGCGCGCTGGTGAGCCGCCAAACCACCCAGCCTCCGCAATCCGACGTGGCGATCGTGTTCAGCCAAATTTCATAGGCATTTGCCTGATCGGGATCGGATCGGGGAATTCCAAATTCCTCCAGGATCACCGGTTTTCCGATATTTCGTGCGATCGTGCAGTATTCGCGAATGCGGGCATCGAAATCGGAATGGCTCATTTTGACGTAGGATGGGTAGCCATGCCATGTGCCGAAATCGACGCTCGGAATGTTCATATCCGCCAGCTTCTGTTCCATGTTCCCATGGCCCGTCGTGACGAGCTGTTTCGGTGCCAGGGATTTGACATAGGCTGACATTTCCGACACCCAGTCATGAAGGAGCGGTTTGGGATGGATGTCAGGTTCGTTGGCCAGATCCCAGGCAAATATGGTGGGGTCATCGGAATAGCGCGCACCAGTAATCGTGTTGACGCGCGACAGAACATGCCGAACCCATGCCTTGTAATCGCGGCGGGTTCGCGGATCAGCGGCAAAAAAGGTGTATTTGTCCGAACTCCCATACCAGGCGTTCATCTGCTGGGCACCGCCCGTATAGGCCCAGAAATCGACGAATGCGAGGATCAGCTTGAGCTTGCGCTTCGCCGCTTCCGCGATGAGGTAATCGACCTTTTGCAAGCCGTCGGGTCCGTCGTTGGGAACCATCTTGTTGGTTATCGGATCCCAACTCATCATATAGATGCCCTTGGTCCCAAGATTGCTGGAATCGGCAGTGCTTTTTGAATTCCAGATCGTCGGCACACGGCCGTCCAGCGACCCTATAACCGGTTGCAGGAAGGTGCGCACCACATTGGCACCCATTGCCGTGGCATCGTCCAACACGCGGGTGACTTCGCCTGGCGAGCCAAATGTCAGATAATGGTTGTTTACGCCGGCCACGCGAAATGGCTTGCCGTCCAGAAGAAAGCCCCCCTCCTTCGTCGTGACGAAAGATTGCTGCGCAGATGACTGCGCGTCCGCAGATCCGACTTGAGCAGACCAAAAAAGCGCCAGCGCCACAGCGCCGGTAGCGAAATTCCGGAAATGGTGAATAGGCCTCATGCGAAAAAACTCCCTTTCAAGCCCGTGACGCAATTCCGATTTGGTCTGTCTCATCGAGGGAATTGCCGTATGTCGAGACACCGGCAGCCGCTGATGGCGCGATGGTGGACGGCGTCGCAGTGCGCCGTGCGGCGCAATACAAAGCCGGGCACAGAAGGAGGCCTTCCAGCGAAACCGCAATGACCCAGAAGTTGGCTGTGCCCGCGATCCCGAATTGCGCACCACCGACGGCGGCCGCGATCTCCAGCACCGCACCGCCGGTCAGAACGAGCGTGGCAAAACCGAGGCGCCGTCGGACACGTTGAACCGCCAGATAATGATACTTCAACGCCATTCCGAAAGCGGCAACGCCCAGAAACTGGAGACTATTTCCTGCAATCACAGCATAGGCCGGATTGAATATCCAGAGCATGAAGCGCGACAGGAAGAGGAACGCCAAGGCGGTCGCCGCGCAGACCAGCATCGACAAGCCGAGCGACAGCCGCAGGCGCGCAGGAAATAGCTCCGGCTCCCGCACAGCGATGGCAAACAACACCGAGGCGAGTGACGCAGGGACGAGAAGCGCGACGTTCAGCACCGTCCAGGCGGCATAGAAGGCGGCGTTGATCTCAGCAGACAGCATCACCGTGACGACGAAGGGCAGCAAAAGCGCCGGCGCCTGAACAGCCATGCTGAGCGTATGATGGCCGAAAACCTGTCCGAGCGCCGGGCGGTAGGCGCGGATCTCCGGCCGGTGGAAAACGCGCCTGCCGGCATAAACAAGAAGCCCGGCCACGACGACCAGCGAGACAAGCTGTCCGACAAACCAGGTGGTGAAGATCCCCAGCTCGCTGCTCGCGCGGCCAAGTGTCAGGCCGAGAGCGATCAGTAGAAGAAGCTTGCTGGCGGCGAAGACGACATTTCGGGCCAGTTGAAGGCCGCTGCGCAGAAGGCCAACAAGGGCTTGGTCGAGCACGAGGGTCACGGCCGTCAGAGCGCAACCAGCGACGAAGAAGAGATCGGTCGCGGAGGAACCGACAATCGAGCCAAGCTGCGTCGATGTGAAGGCAGCGATAGCAAGATAGATCAGCCCCACGATGATGGAGGCGCTGAACGAGGCCAGGAGGGCGCCCGCCAAAAAGGGACCTGCTCTTTTCTGACGGCCTATCTCGCCCATCAGGAAGGGCCCGAGACCGACTTCGCCGAAATTCGCGAGGAGATTCATCAACGATATGGCGGCGGCAGCGAGCCCGACAGCTTCGGCCGAGAAGGAACGCGCCGCGAACCACCAGTAGACGAAGCCGAGAACGGCCGTCATCAACGTTCCAAGCCCCAGCATGCCTGCATTGAGGAGCAAAACCGCCTGATTCATCAGCAGACTGCGGACCTTGGTCATGGCGGCCCTGACGGTCATCATGCCTATTCCACCGGTTCGAGAGCGCGAGCAGGAACGGAGGTGAACGGTCGCGTAAGGGCAGCGCGGGTCCTGCCGAGAGCGAAGCCGGCCGCAGTGGCCGCTAGGCCGGCGCCCAGCGCGACGGCGCGAAGAAGGCCGCTCGGCTGACCAAGCAGCACATCAGCGAATCCCCGCATAATCCCTTGGGGCAACGTCCTCGTCATATAGGTCTTTTCCGACGCCAGCGCCTCGCCGGAGCCTGCCATCAACGACAGGCTGGCTTTTGAAAGCCCTTCGGCCCAGCATCGATGAAGGAAGTATTTCCACGTCGCGCGATCGGCGGGTATGGCGTGATCGCTGCCGCTCGACGGCTCGAAGACGAAGCGGCCATTCGGCAAGGCCCTGGTTGCACGGATGCAGAGTTCGGTTTCCTCGCATCCGAGCGGCAAAGCCTTGGCCGTTCGGCCCAAGCCGGAATCGAAGCCGCCCGTATGATCGAAGACGTATCGGCGGATGCACATGGACGCGCCGATGAGGTTGCGCACCGACCCCGGATGAAGGCCGCGATAGGTGCAGCCGAGGGTCCACAGGAATTCGTCGGGAAACCAGGACGGACGGTCTGTTTCCCACAGCGGGCGGATAGCGGAGACGGCGCCCAGAACCGAAGGATCCTCCAGTTGCCGCACCAAGGTCGCCAGCAAATCTTGATCCGACACGGCGTCGTCGTCGAGAAACAGGATGACCTCTCCGCGGCTGACAGAAATCCCGGTGTTGCGGGCACCGGAGAGGCCGGGCGGATGAATATTCTCGACGATGCTGAGCGGGGTTTCGAAGCGCTTGGCGCGCAGACGCAGCGCGAGTGCCGGATTATGATCGACGATGACGACGATCTCGTCCGCGGCCGGCACCTGGCGCGCTGCCGCCTCGATTGCCTTGTTGAGAATGTCCCAACGCTTGTCGGAATAGCAGCAGATGACGATTGCCGTCGTGAGCTTGCCGGGCACGGGGTGCTGGAAATTATCCATTCTTCGGCTCCGGGGCGAACTGAAGGGTTATTCCGGTTGGTGCCGGGGACTGGAGCGCGTCGATGGTCATCCAGACCTTGCGGTAGATCGTTCCTCTGTCGCCGTCCTTGTAGAGCCAGGCTTCCAGCCGTGCGGGGGGGCGCGTTTTTTTTGTCGGTACGGAGAATTCGAAGGTTTGGCTGGAGGAAGGCGCCAGTTCGAAGGTTGGCATCTTTCCAATCAACGTGCCGCCCAGAACAAGGTCAAGACTGTAAAGCGTCCTGGCGTCTTCCGAATTGCGCACGCCGACCGTTACCACATTGTTCGTCCAGTTCCATTTGGGCACCATCCAAAGCTCAGTGAACTGAAACGGCTTGTGTTCAAGCGCGACCGGGCGCGCCATGAGGACGGAACTCGTCGCCAAGATCATGGAAGCTGCGAAGGCGCCAAAGCGGCGGCCGGGCCAAGCCCAGGGAATGCCTGGATCCGGCCTTGCGAGCTGCAAAACGACATTCAGCCATCGAATGGCGATAGTCGTCAGGCCCAGCGCGTATACCCAGCCTCGCGCATCGAGATGCCCGACGACATGCAGCAGAAGCCCCAAAAAAATGCAGGTCGCGAAGCTCAGAAACACCGCGAGCGTCCCCCTTGTGACCGTATCGCCCTCGATGCGCAGGGTGTCCACCAGCATGCGGCCAGGGAAATACAATATCAGCGGCGCGCAGAGCGCCAGGCGGACCGCCTTCTCCCAGGTCGAAAAGGTTTCGGGCAGCCACGTTACGGCCAAGGCAGCGGCAAGAACCCACAGCGGAATGATTCCCAGAAAGACACGGCGGGCCATCATCGGGGACGCGCTCCTGCATCCGCCCATGCCGTCGCTCCGATGATCTGAGCGGCGCCCGGGTTCACCTTCATGAGCTTCTGGCGGATCACGTTCGGGTCGAAGGATTTCTGGACGAGATGAACGATCTTGCTGTCCAGCCGGCTCAGAGTGAGGCCGAGGCGGCTATGGATCTGCGTCAGATAGGCCCCGCGCGCATCGCGCATCGTCGGCGACTGGTGCATCACATCGAGCAGAAAGACGGAATAGAGCGTCCATTCCCCGAACCGTGTCTGGTCTTTTGACGCACTCAGACCCTTGAGCAGCTCGACGTAGGGTTTTGAGCCGTATTTCGACGCGATGTAGTCATTCAGCGCGATGAGCCATTCACGCTTGAAGCAGAAGAAATCGTTGATGAAATCGACGTAGCGAAAAGATCGAACCGGCTCGACGCCGAGGATCTTTGCAACATTGCGCAACCGTTGCTTCTCGAAACGGTAGTGCAGATCGGGCAGCCTGTGGCTGGAATAATAGAGAACCGGTTCGCCCCGGTCGATCAGATCGGTCGTCGCGATGGGCCGCAGCAGCAGTGTATCCGCACCGAGATTGCAGAAATGCTCGGTCCGGCAGAATTCGAAGGCGCGCAGCTTGACGATCTGCTGCCGAAACCAGCCGGGAAGTTCCAGTTCGCTGGCGGAAAGCCAGTCGTTGTCGCCGGTGACGGCTGCGCCGGGCACGAGACCCTTCGCGTCGAGGAAGGCTCTTAAAGCGGCCGGGTTGTCGGTGACCATGGTCAGGTTTCCCTTGTCGGGGAAATGCTGCTGGTAGGAGCGAAGGGACGCTTCGAGCAAATATTCGATGTCCCGCGAATGGACGCACATGAAAGCGTCGATACGGCTATCGATCATTGCAAATCTCCGTCTGTTCGTCCCAAGGATTGCACCGGCTCTCCGGTCCGCTTACCAGGGACGGCGGGCTGCCGCGCTTTCCCGAGCCGCCCGACGTCGAAAATGACCATGAAGCCGTTGTCGAAGATGCGGTCGACATCGGGCTCGGAATTGAACTTGAGCAGCGACGGCGACTGGAGGGGGACCAAGTGGTTTCGATCCTGCGCGCCGCCGTCGAAATAGACGCCGACGCCGGGCAGGCCGGTGGTCATGCGCAGATCGACCATGACGAAACCGACGCCCGCGTCGATCAGCAGTTTGCGTTCCATCGAGCCGAGATCGGCAGCAGTGATGGCCATGCCTGTATCCTGCCCGCTCTCAAGCGTGGTCGAGACCTTTTGCCGGCCGTAGGTGGACAGGAGCAGGCGATTGATCCGGTCGGTTGCGAAATGCTGGTCGTCGCCCAGCCATTCCCTGGTCCACTTTGCGGCGCTGATCCCCATCGGTTCTATCGACGAGGAGTCGGCCGACACCTCATAGCCGGCCGGAACCAGGATACGTGGCCCCTCGGAGCTGATGACGCCACCAATCAGCACCGTCGTTGCGGCGGCGGCAAGCGCCGTTGCGCGCAGCCAGCCACGCGACATGCCGTGCCAGAACGCCGCGACGGCCACCGCGACGACAATTGCGACGCCGAGGAAAGATAGGGAGCCGATGCGGTTGCCGATCTCCCACCCACTGCGCGTCAGGCGGAAGATGATACTGACAGGATAGGCCAGCGTCACCAAAACGAGGACGACGAGAAGGCTTGACCGCCATAGGCGCCATCTGGTCGGCGGCCAGAGGATGCTCGCATTCCGTGGCTGCCCATTGAAAACGAGCGAGCGGAGAAAGCCGGTGAGAAGTCCGAGGCAGATCAGCGCGACGCCCGCCATCGTCAGATAACGTTGCCACGCAGGCGCCAAGGCTCCCGTGTCCGACACGAAAAGCTTACGTGTCGCGGCCGAGCTCGATACGAGTTGCACTACCTCGTGTATGCCGCCTGCCAGTACCGGAAGGATGTAGCTGCCGGTGGGGTTCCCGATGATCTTCGACCAGGCGACAGGAGCAATCACGGCGATCGAGGCCAGCAGGATCGCCCGCTGCCTCTGCATAGAGGACGCGCCATGCCTCAGGCATTCCATCACCGCCGTGCTGCACAAAAGGGCCATGCAAAAATAGGAGGTGAGATGATGAGTAATCGCGAGTGCCACGATGAGGACCATGGTGGCGACGACCGTCGACCAGCCTGCCGCGTCGCTTCGCTCCATGCGTCGGCTTTCCGAAGCCAACAGCACGGCCGCAAGCATGGGGATCGCCAGGCTTTCATAGGAGTAGTGGACGTCAAACAGCAAAAACGCGGACGAGCCCATGTAGATGAGGCAGGCGATTGAGGCGATCCGTGCCGAATCCGTGATCTTCTCAAAGAGCAGGAAGAGCGCGCACATCAGCATCATCCGTGCCGCCGCCAACACGATGAGGCCTGCCGCGAAGACGGACAGTCCGGACAGGTTGACCAAAGCGGACGTTATGAGCTCCAGGCCGGGATAGAGGGGGCTGACCGGCAACAGGGGATTGGGCAGGAACAGTCGCCCCGCCTCCAGAATGTCGTTCACCGTCGCCCAGTGCAGGAATTCGTCATGGTCTATGAAGGCGACGGGCGCGCGGATGAGGCGCACCACGAAGAGGGCTGAGGTGACGATCATTATGAGCGCCAAGCGCTCCAGGCGGCTGGCCCCTGGATGGATGATCCGCGCCGCCGCGGGGAGAAAGATCGCGGCGATGGCGCAATAGAACGTCGGAACCGCCCAGCCCTCTCCCAGCCGACTGGCATTTGCAGCAAGAGCGGCCACAATAAGGGCGCAGCTGCATAGGAAGGCGAAGACCGGCGACATCCCCAGCGACGAAGGATCGGCAGCATCCCTGACCGCGCTGTCTTGCCTGCGCAGGCCCAGAAATGCTGCGATCCACAGATCGACGCGTGGAATGGAAACCCTTCCTGGATAGCCATGACGATAAGCTCCGTCCTGGTAGGCCTTCTGCCGGCCTGGAGAAGCCCGCCCCTTAACAACGGTCATCGTGCTTCAAATCTCCAAGCAGTGCTGGACCGGTTCGCAGTTCAGGCTGCGGATGCAAAAGTACGCGTCCGTACACCTTCAGCAGCCGATCCGTGCAATCGTTCCAGTCGGGCAACCTCGTCTCAATTGAGATCGGCCCCGCGTCCATGGCGGCGAGCATTTCGCGCGCGGTGAAGTCTGGCGAAGCGTTGAGCGGAATGGATCGCACGAGGCCCTCCTCAGCCAGTTCCCGAAAGCCGGATGTGTCGGTGGTCAGTACGGGAGCCTTGACCGAAAGCGCCTCCATAACCGCCACGGGATGAGCTTCATAATCGCTGAGGAGCACGACAAGAGCGGCCGAAGACAAAAGATCGGCCATTGCGGACCGGTCGGTCGGCGGAATTGCCCCGATCTCGACACGGTTGCCGAGCCCGAGCTCGGCCACCTGCTGACGCAGCTTCGCCTCATAGGGCCCCTCCCCCAGGATCCGAAGGCTCATATCAGGGAATTTCGTTGCCAGCACATGAAATGCAGCAAGCGCCCGATGATGACCTTTGTAACGCTCCAGCCTGCCGAGCGAGACAATCAGCGGCCCGTCGCGAGGTGAAGCCGGCCGACGCCCGGACTTTTCCGGCAGGCGCGCGCCATTGGGGATAACGATGAACCGGTCTCTCGCGATTGCCATATTGTGGCTGAATAGATCCGCTTCGAACCGCGACACGCCGATGAGTTGCGCTGCTCTGGCGGCCAGAGGCGCAAGCATTCTATGTTGGAAGCGCCGGATCGAAGACCGAAATCGCGACGAATGGCCCCCGCTGTGAAAGGTGACCACGAAAGGAAGACCCTTGCGCGATGCGGCGGCCATTCCGAGCGGTGCCAGAAAGGTGTGGTAGCCCTGGACATGCATCAGGTCCCAATCGCCTTCGGCGACCGCCCTGAAGACGCCGGGAGCGAAGCACCAATCCCGCCCACGGGGATACGTCTTCAGCCTGACAATCTGCACGCCGTCTCGGGTTTCCGCTGCCGGAAGAAGGCCGTCGGGATTGCCCGTCAAGACCGTCACCGCATGCCCCTTGCGCACGAGCCGGATTGCGACCTCGCTTACATGGGTTTCCGTTCCTCCGGCAAAAGGCAGGTATCTCGCGCTGAGCATCAAAATGCGCATCATGCGGCCTCGCCAATTACATCCGGACCTCAGGACATGCCCTGCTCGAGGACTTGGACGCCCGTCGGCGTACTGACGCGTTCTCGGAAGATCGTCTTCAGCACGCGCCAGCCGTCCGGAAGGGCACGCAGATTGCTGACGCCGTAGATACGCTCCGATTCAAAGCTCGCGACTTCCATGATTTTGAGCTTGTTCTTCAGGGCCCGCAAATTGATCAGCGTCTCAATTTCGAAGCCGTCGCAATCGGCACGCAGCAAGGGAACATGCCGTCTCCAAAAGCCCATGTAGCCGTAGCACAGATCGCTGAAAGAGCTGCCATAGAGCATCCGGACCAGGAGGGTCAGGCCCAGATTGCCGAAACGGCGGATGACCGTCATGTCGCTGGTGCCGCCACCCTGCATAAAGCGCGAACCCTTGACGAAATCCGCACCTGCAACAAGAGCCGCGACGAACAGGATGATTTCGTAGGGATCCATCGACCCGTCAGCATCAAGCATCACGATCATATCACCAGATGCGGCTTCGAAGCCCGTCCGCAATGCGATGCCTTTGCCCTTCTTAGGCTGAAGTACGATCTTGACATCATCGCGCATGCTTCGTGCGATTTCCGGCGTTCCGTCTGTCGATCGCCCATCGACGATGATAATTTCATGTACCCATGTCGGTATGCGGGGCAAGAGCAGCTTGATGTTTTCGGCTTCGTTCAAGGTTGGAATGACGAGTGAGGTCCTTGGCAACTTGAACATCGGACCTTGGACCGGCATTGAGGAATGCGAGGATTCTAAAGCTTCGATTGTAGACATAAGCTCTCCTTGGCGTTTTGGACCGCGTGACAAATCGCAAATCGACGATGCCCCTGAGCTCTTTGGCCGAGAGGAGGACTAAACTCTCCCCGGTCGGAGGAGTATGCGGCTAAGCCTCAATGTACTTTGATCAGATCGCCTGGCTGTAAGACCGTTTCTTCGGTCGCAGGTTCGACGATGACACCATTCGGTCCAGGCCGAACGATTTCAAATTCAACACCGGCGCTATCATTCGACGATACCATCGACCGGAAAATTTCAAGATCGCTCTCGGTCGTCTTCAACGCCGTGGATAGGCCTCTTTCGGCATCCGCTGCCGACTTTTCGATCTCGATCTTGCGTTCGATACGATCGCGCTCAACGTCCTGTTTCGCTGCCGCCAGCCGTTGCTTCGCGCTCTCGACATCGATGACGGCCTGCTGCTTTCGATCTTCCGACTCGGTCAGTTCGCTTTGTGCCCGGGTCAACTCAATGCTGGTGACAAGTTTGTTTTTGGCCAATTTCTCGATACTTGCCAGCCGATCCTGACGGACCCGAATGGTGGCATCATAATTACCGACGCGTGCCTGACGCAGATCGAGATCGGCCTGAGCATTTGCCACAGATTTCGCGTAAGCACTGCTCTGCGCATCCTTGCTCGTCGTTACCAATTGGCGCTGCCATGTCTCATCATCCAGTAACCGCTGAGCATCGGGATCGGGACCAAGAACAGGTGTGCCAATGCTGGCAATTTGTACGGAATCGCGTTTCGCCCTGAGCACCTCGGTTCGCGACGCAAGCCGCTTCAGATCGGCCAGCCCAGCCTTCAACCGCTCGATCTGGCGTGTAATTTCCACGCTCTGCCATGGCTCAATACTCTTCGCCGCCATGCCACCCGCTTGCGCAACGGCATGCAGAACAGTCATGCCATCAACATATCGAAACGATCCAGGGTTACGAACCGGGCCGGTAATGTAAATCGGCTGGTGCTCAATCTTGACGATATTCACGAACCCCTTTCTGCCGACCAAACTTTCGTACGAAGGAAGAATTATCGCCTCCACATCCGCCGGAGGAAGCCCTCGAACCGGGAAGCGTCCCAAAAGCGGAAGCGAAATCGTTCCGTCCGCTTCAACGACGTATTCGCCAGTGAGCTCGGGCCGCTGGTAAAAGTTCCAGGGAACCGTCCCCCGCGAGCCCGTCCAGCGATCTTCGACGGAGGCCAAGCTTTCGTAAAATGCGAGATTCAATCTATCGCCTGAGCGAAGAACGTCACGCAACGATTGAGGCTGCCGGGCCGAAGTCTCACCAGATGTCACAACCGAGACTGCTTCCTTGGGCGCAGGTAACTCCTCTGCTGCTGACGCCACTGGAACAATCGCTGCAAATACAACGCATAGTATTTTTTGATTTAGGCGAGAACCGATTCTCAACCTATATTCAGGCATAGCCGGCGATATTATCTGCGAAAGCTTCATGCTTCGAATTTCCGCTTTGAAAACGCTGAACACCCTCTGATCTCTTTAAGATTAACATAATATTAACCATATTCAATAGTGCTTAACAGTGATTAATACATCTGACAGGCAGACTAAGAGTCTGAATTGGAAAGAATTCAATAAACATAACATCTTGCAGCGACTGTGCAGCACTTAGAAAACCTTGACCTCATCGGTTTATTTGACGATCTGCAGGGTGAACTTTGCGATCTTTGCAATGCAGCTCTGAGCCAAGGCGAGCGTTTGAGAAATGGCTTCATGAACGACACTTGCGCCGTCGCGATCCTGAATATCGGCGGTGTCCAGGAGATGGCTTTCCGCTTCCGACCATCCGGGCGCGGGTTTCGGCGTTCTGATGCGGGATGGCGAACCGAGTTGTATGCGCGCCGGCTGGCAGCCATTTATCCGAAAAATGGCATTATGTTATGTATTTCAGATATCTACAGCCATAGAACCTGTTGCGATAGGGTACCCGCCATGGAGGTGGGCTCTCGGCACAGGCCGACCGCTCTCCCGCAAAACGACGCCTGGCACCGTAGCCGGCGTCAATGACAGGGAAAGGTTTAAAGCTCTATGTCTGCACATGAAAAGCCACTGATCGCGATCGCCGGTGCAACGAGCAAACAGGGGCGCAGCGTCGCCGCGGCACTCCTTCAGAGCCAACGTTTCCGAGTGCGAGCTTTCACCCGGAAAAAGGATTCGCCTGAAGCTCTACGCCTGGAGAAACTCGGCGCTGAAATCGTCACCGTCCCTCTGGTACTTGGCCTTCGGAAGGACCTCGTTGCGGCATTCAAAGGCGCGGAGGGCGCATTTTTGATGACGCCGCCGATCGCCCCGCCCGAGACCATCGAGGAGCCTCTCGGCCGACAACTGGCGGATGCCGCCGTGGAGGCCGGCGTCGGGCATATTGTTTTCAGCACCCTTGAGAATGTCGACGAGATCACCGGGGGCACGAAGTATGCGCCGCATTTTACCGACAAAGCGCGCGTTGCAGACCATATTCGCGGCCTGCCTATCTCTCATTCCTTCGTCATGCTGGCGTTCTTCTACACCAATCTTCTCGAATATTATGTGCCGCGCATGGAGGGCGATACGCTCCTGCTGCCGATTTATCTTCCCGAAGATTTCCGAGCGCCTTTTGTCGATCCGCTGACGGCGACCGGGCCGGTCGTCCTCGAAATTTTCTCAAACCCCGAGCGCTACAATGGGAAAACGCTGCCGATCGTCGGGGATATCATTTCTCCGCGGGAGATGGTCGAAACCTTTCAGCGTGTGACCGGGCTCAAGGCCGAGTATCGAAACGCTTTCACCAGGGATGGCCTGCTGCGCTTTTTTCCAGAGTTTGCCGCCAACGAACTTCTCGTTCGAGAGATTCTCGGGATGGTCGAATATGCCGTCGAATATGGGTATTTCGGCAAGGAGCATGACCTCGAATGGAGCCGTCGCCTGAACCCCGATACGCTCAACTGGGAGCAGTATCTACGGAAGACGGGGTGGCGTGGCGATAAACAATCTTTTGGATTCTAAAGCGCGTCGCGATCTTTCGGATTCGCTTGTCGCGCTTTAGCTCTTTGTTTTTCCGCATGTCGTTAGCGCAAAACCGTTGCACAGTTTTGCGCGACAAGCTTTAAATCACGATGGCCGGATTCCCGGCAATCTGGAAATCTCGGCGACAAGGAAGTCGACGAGAAGCCGAACGCGGGCAATGGCGGCGCGCTCCGGAACGATTAGCAAGCTCACAGGAACCGGTGCGGGACGATAGTCGCCAAGCAAGACCTCGAGCTGACCGTCGTCGAGAAGATCGTGAACCAACCAGAGGTGTGCGGGACCAATTCCGCGCCCGGCGGCAAGGGCTTTGCGCGCCGCAAGCCCGTGATCGACGCGCAGCTTGCCGCTCACCGGGATCATCAGGCTTGTGCCATCGGGAGAGGAAAGAACAAGCTGATCGCTCCCCGCCACATTGGACATTATAACGGTTTCGTAGCGGGACAGATCGGCTGGGCGCTCCGGCCGTCCATGGGCCGACAAATAGGTCGGAGCGCCCACCAACAGCCGATGGCTCTCTCCGAGCGCATGAAGTTTCATTGCGCTGTCGGCGAGAGGCCCAAGACGAAGAGCCACGTCGACGCCTTCGCGAACCAGGTCGATTCGCTCGTCCGTCAGGTTGAGGTCGACCCGGATGTCCGGATGCTTGTCCTGGAAATCAAAGATCAGGCGCGTGATGTGCATCACACCGAGCGCTGCCGTACAGGAAAGCCGGACAGCACCCGCGGGGGCCTGACGGGCATCTCTGGCTTCTTCAGCAGCCTGTTCGACCAGACGCAATATCTGCAGGCAGTTGGTGTAATAGCGGCTACCCTCGTCGGTAAGGGTGACGCGACGCGTGGTTCGGCTGAGAAGCGGGACGCCGACAGCCTCCTCAAGCTCATTGAGGTGCCGTGTCACTGTGGATTGACCAACGCCCAGCTCTCTGGCCACCATCGACAGGTTGCCGCGTTCTGCGACGCGGACAAAGGTACGCATTCTGTCCAGAGACAGTCCCGCACTATCCATTTTTCAGCACAGTCATCCTCATTCCCTCGGTATAGGGAATAATCTGGGCTATGCCTAGTTTGAGCATACGACAGTTCGGTCGCATTTCATTCGGCAGATCATAGCAGCTTACCGCGTCGAGCCGCGCTAGCGCGTCGAGCCACGTGGGATGATGGAGAAGCCGCAATCGACCTTGTCTTCGCCGGGCGGCTCGTCGCGGACGGCGCGCAGCAGCATATCGGCGACGCGGTAACCGATATCGTAGCGCGGTATGTGCACCGTCGTCAGTGACGGCTCGGTGAAGGCTGAAAATTCCAGATCGTTGAAACCGCAGATGCCGAAATCCTCCGGCACGCGGATGCCGCGCACGCCACATTCGATGAGCACACCGAGCGCCAGTTCGTCATTCTGGGCAAAGACGGCATCGACATCAGGCACGCGCTGCAACAGGCGGGTCAACAATTCCCTTCCGAGACCGGTGGTGCCCGTCGCATCCGCGCCGATGGCAAGATCGGGATCGAAACGGCCGGCTTCGCGCATCGCGTCCTCATAGCCCTCCCTGCGGCGGCGGGAGCGAAGATCAGTGCTGCCGCCGATGAAGGCGATCCTCTGATAGCCCCTCGACAGCAGGAAACGCGTGGGTTCGGCGCCTGCCGCATGATGATCAAGGCCGACGACCAGCCTTTCCGGCTCCTGGCTGAGATCGGTGATATGGGCGATCGGACAGGCGGCATTCTCGATCAGCGGCAGAAGATCATCATAGGATTCGGCACCGGCGATGATGACGCCGGCCGGCTTCTGCATCAGGAAGGATTTCAGCTGGCCGGCCTCCCGATCGGCATGGTGGAGCGTGTTGGAATATTGCACACCGAATTCGGTGGCGCGCAGGCGATCCTCGATGCCGATCATCAGGCCTGCAAAGGCGGGCCGGTGCAAAGCGGGCGTGATGACGCCGACGGTGCCGTTGTGGCGGCCGGCCAGCGCCCGGGCGGCAAGATTGGGGATATACCCCATCTCGTCTACCGTGCGCAGAATAACCTCGCGCAAATCTTCCGAGACGATTTCAGGATTGCGAAGCGCGCGCGAAATGGTGATGGGGCTGACCCCAACCTTTTTCGCCACATCGCTCAACTTCACATGCGCGCCGCGCCTGGCCTTCCGCCCCCGCTTCACTGCCGTCCCCACCGCCCCGTTATATCTAGCCCGCAAGTCTCGCTTGCTCTCGATTCGCGATCTTTACTTTCTGAAGAATAAATAATTTAGAGTCTACTAACATTTTATATTCGCAACAGGATCCCGGAATATAATTTACAGAAACGGCAGCGGGATCGTCTGTCGGCAAATTACGGGCGCATGCGGCGATCGGATCATCACCTCCTGGAAAAAGTGCGTTTATTTTCGAATGAAAACATCGTGGAGGCCGCCTGCGAAGCAAAATCAGGCCGGAATTTTTGAGCCGCTCAAACGCTGGGTGAGCGAAGATTAAGTTCCAGTCATTAGCTTACAAATCGGCAATATAAACATGATCAAACTTTAATTTGTAAATCCGCTTGGTGGGATCATATGAATCCCGAGCGCCAATTCTTCTCTTCCCCCGGCCACCGCCCTCGACGACTGCGTGTTCCCAGGAGGAATTGGCGCCAAACGCCATCCGACGCCAGGTCCCAGGACATGGAACCACGACGCCATCCAAGCCAACGCTCTCGCAAGGGACCCGCCCAAGGGATCACCACCATGTCACACATCCTCCGCAACCATCGCACCACAGCCCTTGTCGGGGCCGCCATCATCGCCGGCGCAGCCTGCCTGCCCTTCGCCATCAACGCCTCCAATGCCGTTGCCGCGCCCTCTGATACCGGCGGCATTCTCGCGCCGAGCGGCTCCTTCGCCTCCATCGTCGATGCCGACAAGCCTGCCGTTGTCACCATCACCACGACAATGAAGGCGACCGATGTCAGCGCCGGAGAGCAGGAATCGCCGATGGACGAGCAGTTCCGCCAGTTCTTCGAGGATCAGGGTGTCCCGCTGCCGCGCCAGGCACCGCAAAAGCGGCCTTCGCAGCAGGCGATGGCGCTCGGCTCCGGCTTCATCATCAGCCCCGACGGGGTGATCGTCACCAACAACCATGTCATCGACAATGCCGTCGACATCAAGGTGACGCTGGATGACGGCACCGAACTGCCGGCCAAGCTGATCGGCACAGACCCGAAATCCGATGTCGCCGTGTTGAAGATAGAGGCGGGCAAGCCGCTGCAGACCATCGCCTGGGGCGATTCCGACAGGCTGAAGCTCGGCGACCAGATTCTGGCGATCGGCAATCCCTTCGGCATCGGCACCACGGTGACGGCAGGCATCGTCTCGGCGCGCGGCCGCGACCTGCACAGCGGGCCCTATGACGATTTCATCCAGATCGACGCGCCGATCAACCACGGCAATTCCGGCGGCCCGCTGGTCGACCGCAACGGCAATGTCGTCGGCATCAACACCGCTATCTATTCGCCGAACGGCGGCAGTGTCGGCGTCGGTTTCGCCATTCCCTCCGACGAGGCCAAGGCGATCGTCGCCAAGCTGCAGAAGGACGGTTCGATCGACCACGGCTATCTCGGCGTGCAGATCCAGCCGGTCACCAAAGACGTCGCCGATGCCGTCGGCCTCGACAAGACCGGCGGCGCGCTGGTTGCCGCCGTCACCGCCGATACGCCGGCCGCCCATGCCGGCCTAAAACCCGGCGATATCGTTACCTCAGTCGGCGACGAGAGCGTCAAGACGCCGAAGGACCTGTCGCGCCTGGTCGCCGACCTTTCGCCGGGCGCCAAAAAATCCCTCGGCGTCTGGCGCGACGGCAAGACGATCGATCTCAACGTCACCGTCGGCACCAATGAGGAAAGCCAGAAGCAGGCCGCGGCCGAAAGCCCGGACACCCAAGGCCAGAGCACCGGCCAGCCGAGCCTCGGCATCGGCCTTGCGGATCTGACGCCCGACGTGCGCCAAGAGCTCAACCTGCCGCGCTCGATCAGCGGTGCTGTGGTCGCCAAGGTCGCCCCGGACAAGTCTGCGGCTGCCGCCGGCATCCAGTCGGGCGATGTCATCGTCTCGGTGAATGACAGACCGGTCCACAATGCCCGCGACGTCAAGACCGCGATTGCAGAGGCCGGCAAGGCCGGCCGCAAGTCGGTGCTGCTGCTCGTCGAACGCGATGGCAACAAGACCTTCGTCGCCGTGCCGTTTGGGGCAGCGTGACGGCGGCCTGGGCTTTGCCGCAAACAGGAAAAGCCTGCCTGAGGCGGGCTTTTCAGCGGACCGGAGCGGAAAAGCGTTGGAGCCAAGCACCGCTCAGTCGGCAGGAAAGTTATAGGGCGCCGTCCGCTGCTCTATTGCTCATATCTCCTGCTCAGGGATATTTCAGCTTCGTCCGCTTTGAACGCATACGAAATTTGCCTTTTTGGCGGTTTGCCTCTTGCTGCTTTACCGCATCGGATTGGCTGCGTTGCGCGGCCTCCAATTGCTGCCGCGTCGGGAGATCATGGTCGTAGGTGGAGGCACTGAATGCCGTCGCGTTATCGAACGGACCTCTGTGTGGACGCGCCAAACCATAGGCTTGCCTATCGGCGCTATCGATCCCCTCCTCCGCTGACGATGATCGCGCTTGACGCGCCTGCGCTATGAGATCGTCTGCAGTCGGGCCCAAGGTTGCGATTTTCCGCAGGAAGGCGATGATTTTGCTTTTCCTGGCCCTGTCCTTTTGATCGGCGGGAATCCCAGACATGTCTTCTTCCTTGTTCGTCATGTCATCGCGACGATCGATCGGGGGGTGCCGGCGACATCGCGGCAAGACGTTCACGGGATCTCGGACAATCGTTCAGGCAGCCTGGTTTTGGGAAAGCGGTAGGCTGGCGGCCGCAGTGGTGCGTCCGCACGCCCGGACGCCGTATACCGCGCGATCCGATAGGCTTTCACCGGGGCGCCGCCGTCATCCTGCCATCGGGCAAATGAGGCGTCTTCCATTGCCAGCGGAAGCGGGCCTGAACTCAACTGTGTCGCGAGATACATTTTCAGCGCCGATTTCAACGCGGCCTCATCGACGATCCCCATCTGGAAGCAATCAATGAGGAAACTTGTGGCGGTGATCTCACCCTCATCGGCCGCGTGGGTTTCGCCGCCGCGAAAGCCGGCCTTTCGCAGGATACGATCGAGCATCCTCAAATTGCCGACGCCGAAAAACTGATCTGATGTGGAAGACATGGCGTCCTCCTTCGTTGGGGCTAGGGTTGACTGGCGGCAGATTTCCCGCCGCGCCCCAAGCAGCGGTGCCCGTATCGTGCCCGCCGATAAATTAGCTTGCGCTTATTGCCGGCTGACCGCAACCTCATTCGCGGCGGCCATTGATAATGGCGTGGCGGAACCCATTTTAGCTATAGGAGGATTCGCATCATGCAGTTCAACGATGAAGCGACCCTCACAAAGCCGTCGGCACTGCCGGTGGAAAGGCGTGCGCTGGTCGATCACCTGCGAGAGGCGATCGCGCGCCTGACGCACGGGCTGGCAGCCGCCGGATTGGTGGAATTCGTGCCGCCTCTGCTGGAGATCAACAAAGTTCTCCGCGATATGACGGACGAAATTTCCCGTGCGGATTCGCTCTATTCCGATGAGGTTATCACGGGTACGATGCGCTTAATCAAGACATCGGAAGCCTTGCTTGAAAACCGGGTTATCGTGCAGACCATCCATTGAGATCTGCCGACATCCGGACATGCAGGCAGGCTGATCGCTGGACATCCGGCGTCAAGCTATTCGCTCCCTCGTGCATCCATCATCACAACCGGTGCCCGAGTTCCGCAGATCGGCCGCGCCCACTTCCAAGGATAACTGCAATGACACTTATTTTCCCCAATAGAAGCCGCAGCTTCGACGAAGCAAGAAAAGGCGTCCGCTTCACCGGCTATGACGGCATGTTCGAAGTCAGGTTTCTGGTCGAAGAGGCAGCCCTCGGCAGCGCCATCACCCAGAACTCTTCCGAGGCCGCCTATCTCAATGCCTTTGATGCGGCGCGCTCTTCCATTCAGGAGGCCGCATCGAGAGCCTATCAGCATCGACGCGGAAACAACTTCACGCTGACGGCCGCGGATTTTCGCTGATCGCGAGAAGGCGTGCGGCCGCGAACTGAAAACGGCGACCATCCTGCTACTGCCGGATGAGACAGGGAGAGCAAACATATGGTTTCCACACGATACCGCCCGAAGGACCTGAAACTGGCGCGTCGCCATATCGTGAAGGCAGCGCATCGTGTTGCCGATCAGGAAATGCTGATCAGGAAATTATTGCGCAAAGGCAGACCCTCCGGATCGGCCTATGCGCTGCTCAGCAGGCTCTATGACGATCAACGGCGGAAACTCGATCGGCTGAAACTGATCGAAGCGATGGTTGAAGTCGAAGGGCAATCCTGTATGGACGTGCCCCGCAATCCTGGCACCTCCGCGCCGCCCCTTGCGATCGTGCACAGCAGCGGGATCTCTTTGCCGGAACGGCAATCCGCCACGCCTTGTAGCGCAGATGATTGGCGCCCATATTTGGTGTAGTGGCAGCTTGTGAACGGGTGCTGCTTCCCGGGGTAATCAGAGTTACCCGGCCCCAACCAAAGGAGGGCATCATGTCTTCCACGGTAAACATCCATTCGTGGAAACGCCTGGCTCAGCATATCGGCAGGTTCCGGTATATCGACTTCCTGGTGAAATCGACACCAGCAATCTGTCTGGCCTTTATCGTCTATATCATTCTCAACGATGTGTTCTGGTAGCGCTGCAAAGACTGTTGCCGCGAGCCGAAGACGCTTTGCTGCCTATCAAACGAAGTGGATAACGCGATGCAACTGCGAGAAATGGGTGAACAAGACTGCCTCGCCTTTCTGGCAGGCCACACCCGTGGCCACCTGGCATGCCTCGGCGAGAAATATCCCTATATCGTTCCCATCCAGTATGCCTATGAAAAAGAACGTCTTTTCATATTTTCCATGCCGGGCCTGAAGATTGATCTATTGCGGGCCCATTCACCCGCCTGTGTTCAGGTTGAAGAATTCGGCGAAAACCGAACGTGGAAGAGCGTGCTTGTTCAGGGCACCTATGATGAGCTGACCGATACGCCGGCTCGGCATGACGAACGCCTCCACGCCTGGTCTCTCCTGCAGAAGCAACCGTTTTGGTGGGAACCCGGATCGCTTGCCTTAAACTCGGAAAGCGAAGACAGCCCTGCTCCCTCCATATTCTTCGGCATTTCGATTGAGGTGGTATCGGGGAGGCAAGTAGTTTAACATGCGGGCGTTCAGACTCGCCGCGCCTTAATCCTTGATTGGCAAGGGTGCGCTGCTGCATGATATATGGAACTCCAGACAGACACCTCCAGCTAAACGCTGTCCGATACCAGCCTTTCCCATAGGGGCGCGGATTGCTTGATGCATCCACCAACGTGGCCAGCTGAACCGCAGCACTGCGTTCAATGCCACGCGACCACTCATAGGGAAAACGATGACAGACGCACCTGAGAATGAAGCGCTTTTCAACATCACCGGACACTATGTGCAGGAGTTGAAGGCCGTTCTTCAAAGCGAGAGCATTGTCGAAGGCACCGACTACGAAAACAGCGCCTTTAACGAAAAACGACGGAACGAAGGACTGCACCTGCTGCGATTCCACAAGACCGGCACGGCAGCGCAGGCAACGCAGATCTGGGAAAAACATATGACGGCCCGAGCGCATCGATAGGACGGCAAGCCAATTCCTCAACCGATGCCGGCTTGGCTCGTTCCGAAGCCGACAGAGCAGGATGCCGAAAAGCGTGAGCGGTTTTCGGACGACATCATGCTCTAACTCTTTAATTGAAACAGGATTCCGATTTCAGAGCCGACCCGGCTGAAAATCATCCTGTTCTGGTGCTGACGCGGCGACATCAGCTGATGTCCGGCGCAACATTGCCTTGAAAGGAAAAATCATGACCAATGACACAAGCAAAAAGACCCAGCCCGCCAAAGCGGCCGTGGCTGACGCACCCTACGACGTCATCTACTTCGCGAAGAAACACCGCATTTCCAACGAGGATGCCAAGGACATCATCGAAAAACACGGCGCCAATCGCAAAGAGGCGGACAAGGCGGGCCGGCGTATCAGCGTCTAGGGCAGAAAATGATCTGGCAGGCGTTTAAATCCTAAAGTCTTTATTTGATGCATGTCGTTGTCCCAAAACCGCTCTACGGTTTTGGGCGAGATGCAGCAGCCTCTGTAGCCTTTGCATCTGCTGGCGATGCCACGATGCAACAGCAACGGACGAATTAACCCTACTGGCTTACCTTAATATCAGCATGCGCTTGAATACATCGGCTCATATGCCATCGTAGCATCACGATAACACTTCTGGTTCCTGAAGCAGCTCGCCGGAACCATGGCCCGCCTTTCTGGGGAGAGGCCGGCTTGCCTTCATAGGGCCCGAGCTCAATCGAATGGAGGGTGCGCCATGAACAACGTCTTGGAATTTCGGGCAAAATGCCCGCATGTCGAAAGCTTGTCCGACTGCCGAGAAGCGCTTGAACCTGCCGTGATGAAGATCGTCAGCGACGCCATCGGCAGGGGATACACGGCCGCGGAAGCCGCCATGGTGGTTGCCGACATCGCCGACGATTACATCCTGATGCTGTCGCGGCAACCACGGCATTGATACGCTTTGCGGGCGCGCAGCTGTACGGCTTTGCGCCCTGGCGATCGCGGAGAGCAATGCCTTCGGTTCTGCAGCAGTGGACCGCGCAGCAACTGCAGGGGTAGCAGTGGTACAGGAGACGAGACCTGCCGCGCGATCCGCCGGCAAAACCCCTGATATTGCCGGAAGTTCCCGGCAGAGCGACGGCACCGCGACCCCGGAAAATTCGTGGAAGGGCCATCGGCACCTGCCCCGGCATGATTCGGCCGGCATACCAATAGACTCCGTCCCGGGTGAAAATCGATAGGCACACGACAACGCCAACGAAAAACCCTGCCGGAGCAGGGCTTTGAGTGGATCGGAGTGTGGCAGGCCGAGCTGTCGGCCCACATCCTAAACAAGATCGATGATTGAAAAGCCCGGCAATAGAATCTCTTTTACCCACATTCGCAGCGCTGCTCCGTTTCGCTCAATCTTTGAATCAATGCCGTAATGCGGCGTGAAACGATCAGATGGACAGCCTTTTGCGACCCCTTCACCACTCAGAGCGGTTCAGCTTTCATGGAAGCTGAACCGCTCTGACCTTTTGTCTTGTGCAATTCCCGGGGGAAACCGCTTCGCGCTTGGACTAACGCCACCTTGGCTGCCGTGGCGGAGCATTGGCCTGGATTTCATGGAGCGGCGCCCGAGAGCCGAGAAGTTTCTTCAGCTTCTTCTCCTCTGCCGGGCCGATCCCAAACTTGCGGCAATGCTCCGCAACATCGTGCTCTCGCGGGCCGGGAATGCGAACTTGGCGCTTGCTCATGCTCTTCATGTCTGTTTCCTCCTGAGAGGAAAACCAACAGGGCGCAGATTTGTTCGTTAGCGATGTCTAAAATTTAGGAATCTGTTTGCTTCGGTTGGGGCACGTGAGTCTGCTGGCGCCCTGGTGCTCGCCGATCAATTGATCTTCAGCCAATGCCGCAGCGCCGCCACTGCGACGTCGCTCGCATAGGCAATCATCCCGCCGATCGTCAGGCCGGCGAAGGCAATCAACCCCGATATCCCGTAGCCGATCGTCTTCATCCGTTTCCACTCCTCAAGCGCCGGCCTCACCGCCTCCTGGTTCTTCTCGACGGTCTCCTTCAGGGTTTTGATCTCCTCGCGGATTAACGCATCCGCACCGCCGCTGATCGCCACCCTGGTATCGAGATGGGCGATCTGTCTTGCCTGTTCGTCAAGCCGCTTGTGGATTACGGCGCGGCTGTCGTGTGCATTGGCCTTTTCTTCACCGACCTCGTTGCGGAGAAGTGCCACGTTTTCCTCGATGCCTGTCAGCCTGCCCTCGACGCGTCCGAGGGCGCGGAGAATATCGTCATTGGATGTCATCTCTATCGGTGCTCTGTTGTGCGATGGAACGTTTTCAGCCTGGGGATGTTGAATCTTCGGATTCCTGAAGAGGCGTATGCATGCCGCAAGACAGCTCAATCGATCTGAAGCGAGGCGCCCATGAGAATGCTATTGATGATCATCATCGGGGTCATGGTCGCGTCGATCCTGAGCATCCCGGTGATCAAGCCGTTCGTTCAAGGGAGCGGCAAGAGCGAAACGCCGCCGCCCGTCATCCAACAGCCGGAGCCGAAGTGACGAGGCCGAAGGCCTCTTCGTTGGCTCCGCCTATGGATTGAATTTCAGCTTTTCGGATTGTGGAATGCCGCCCACGACACGGTCGATCACGGCGCCATAGGGATGAACGCCATCCGGCGTGACGCTCGGGCGGACGATGGAGCCGACCGGCAGCACCGTGGAGCGCGGGATCGAGATGGTAATCGTATTGCCGGAGATGCTGCGTCATCCCCAGGCCTTGATGTAAAGCCCGGATACATAGCTGACAGATGGAGGCCGGCGTGGATCCTCGGGTCAAGCCCGAGGAGGACGGAGCAAGGGGTGAGCCTTGTGGCAAACCCGCGATGATGACTCAGTGACGCTGGTCCTGTTATCGACCCAATAAGAATTGGCCGGCACCGATTTGGTTGCCACCACCTTTGGATTCAAATTTCGCAGCTTGGATTTACGGTCGTCCTAACTGATTTTCCGGGGGGGTGATCAACGGCTAATCGTGAGTCTCACGTCAGTTCGAAATCGAGCCTGCCCGACCAAGTAGGCGCCAGAATGCCATCCGCTCTCCGGCAAGTTTGGCAAGCCGCGCTCACCACCCTCCGTCATCCTCGGCCTTGAGCCGAGGATCCATGCCCGCTGCTGGTGGAGGCCAAGGTAGATCCTCGGGTCAAGCCCGAGGATGACGGAGCAAGGGGTACGCTCAGTGGCAAATCCATGGTGGTGGCTCAGTGACACTGGCCGCAATTATCAACTCAATCGGCATGGTGTTGGCCGACGCCGACTTGGTCGACATCACCTCTGGATTCAAATTTCGCAGCCTGGATTTACGGTAGTCATAACGGATCTGCCAGGGGGTGATCAAGGGCTTTTGATCGCGGGCATGCGCCGGTTTGAAATCGACCCAATCGGCGGCAGAACGCCTCACCGCTTTGCGAGCCTTCACGTCCGGCGTACAATGAGCAGGCTGTTGATCAAACGGTGGAGAAGTTCGGTGAAAACCACGAGACTTTTTCTTTGCCTCGTCGCTTTTCTCAGCGTCACGCTCGCTGGAAACCCAGCTGATGCCGACGAACTGGTTCACTTCGAAAGCGCGCCCGTAAAGCTAAGCCCATTTCGAATAAGCAAGGCTAGGGAACAGGGAGAAATTCTTTCTCAACCGCAAGGTACACCCCTGCTGGGATATCTATCCCGCCCTGGGGGCGATGGTCCCTTCCCGGCGGTCGTCGTGCTGCATGGATGCGAGGGCATGCGTTTGAGCGTCAAGGAGCTTTGGCCGAAACGACTGGTCTCATGGGGCTACGTCGTGCTCGTCGTCGATAGCTTCACCACCCGCAATATCAAGGGCACCTGTCAAAGCCATCTCCCCGATCGCGTCTTCGACGCCTATGGCGCTTTGAATTTCTTATCGAAACAAAGCTTCGTCGATGCCGGGCGCGTTGCCTTGATGGGCTTTTCAACCGGCGGCACGGCGACGCTGGAGGGAACAAAAATTGAAGGCAACGAACAGCTGATGGACCACAAATTCAAGGCGGCGGTTGCCTACTATCCCCGTTGCGCGGCAACTCAGGGCGATGCCACGGTGCCGATCTTGATTTTGACTGGCGATCGAGACAATTGGAGCCCGGCCGACCGATGCCGGAAGAGGCTTGCCCGTCTCAGTGACAATAGCCCGCCGATCGAGCTCAATATCTACAAGGGTACCTACCACGATTTCGATGCCCCGGAGTTCAAGGTGGGAAGGAAGGTGTTGGGTCACATCGAAAAATACAATCCGGACGCCACCGAAAAATCCATCCGCAGCGTTCGCACATTCCTTCGGAAATACCTCTCGAACTAAAGCCCGAGCTCGGAGCGCGTCGCCGGCAGGGAGCTTGGCGGTAACGCACCCATACCCTCCGTCATTCCAAGCCTCGAGCCTGGGATCCAGGCCCGCCACCCGCAGAGGCACTAGCGCAAGAGCATTGCCTTCAGTCGCTGTTGCAAGACAGGAGATTCGACAGCCATTCGAACCAGACTGAGCGCAAAACGCATGGCCGGCGTGAAGGGCAGCCAATGTTGCAGACGATCCAGCAACTCCTCCGACATCATGTCTTCGAGCGGACCGGCGCCTAATTGACCGAGCGCCTTTTCGTGGCCGGGCAATTGGGCTTGATCGATAATGGCGAGCACCCGTTTCAAGACGATCTCGCTCGGATCATGCAGCAAAAGCGTCGTCCAATACCATTCGCCGGGATCTGCGAGATAGGCCTCTACATAGGCTTCGGCAGTAAGCGGTGGCTTTCCAAAAGCCGTCATATCCGGCAGCCACGTCAGATCCGATGCAAGCGCACTGCGTGTGAACGCGTCGACCGCTGGCGTGTCGGCGGTGTGTTTTCCCAAGCGCGGCCTGCTACGGTTTTTCATCGTCGCTTTGGCTTTCTACTTCGTCGGCACCCTGCATCAGCATATGACGGAGGGGTGGCGACCGATAGCTTCATCCGCCGAGCATGTTTCCGGCAGAGATCGCCACCGGTTGAGTGCCTAGCGTAGCTCACCGAGCACGAGATAGATTCTTGCTCGCAATCCAATCTTCAAAAAAGCTGCGGATTGACCGTTTGCACAGTTGTGTGGGGCGAAACCCTTCGGCAACGTCTCATCCACTGATGAAGAAACCTCATGCTTTGCCAAGACATCAAGGTTCCGAGACCGTTTGAACGGTACAATCTCGATAACGTCCTTCCCAACCAGCACAAATGCAAAATGACCCTCGTCCGCAACATACTTGTTCGCCGCGAGATACGTGTTCACTCGGACGGCCAACGCATCTTTGGACGACAATCGATCCTGGTAGGGCTGAAGCAGGCAAACCGCCTGAGCATCAAAGGACGATAGTTTGGAAAATGCCGTGGTTTTGCCAGCTGGGATGCTTTTGAAAGCGTCGGGATCCAAGGAGCCGGCATTGGCCGACGGCCCGTAAACAATCGACGCCATCGAAACTAGAAAACCAATCAATCTCATGAAGTTCATCCGAGGTCATTCCTCCTGCGCCAACACTCACGACAACCCTGTGTTGCTGACATTGTCAACAACAAGGCCCTAGCTTTGAGCAGAAGTTTATCAAAGCCGAAGTGGCGCATCGGGAAAAAACAGATTAGTATTGACTCATCAATTAGTGTGCGCTATTGGTTTTCCCATGATCGAAACCGCCTCCATCACCGCCGTCATGCGCGCCCTTGCCGATCCTACACGGCGGGCCGTGTTCGAGCAGATCGTCGACGCCGACGAGATCACCGTCGTCGAACTGACGCGGGCAAGCAGCGTCACGCAGGGCGCGATTTCGCAGCATCTGAAGGCGCTGAAACAGGCGGGCCTCGTCGCCGAGCGCCCGGAAGGGCGGAAGGTCTATTACCGCGCCGAGCCGGAAGGCCTCGAGCCGCTTGTCGACTGGATGAGCCATTACGGCACCTTCTGGCGCGACCGCTTTGCCAATCTCAGAACATTGCTGAAGGAAATCGATCCATGACTGACGCCGCATTGAAGCATGACACGCAAGAGATCGTGGTCGACGAGGTCTTCCCGCATCGGCCGGAGACGCTCTGGAAAACGCTGACCACGGCCGATCTGATGGGCCGCTGGCTGATGATGCCGGCCGGCTTCGAGCCCATCGAAGGCAAACACTTCACCTACCAGACGACACCCGCCGGCGCCTGGGACGGCACGATCCACTGCCAGGTGCTGGAGGTGACGCCGAACGAGCGCCTCACCTACGCCTGGAAGGGCGGGCATGAGGGCAATGCCGGCTACGGCTCGCCGCTCGACACCGTCGTCACCTTCATCCTGTCCAAGGTCGAGAACGGCACGCGGCTGCGCCTCATCCATTCCGGCTTCGTGCTGCCGAAAAACGAGACCGCCTTCGAGAAGATGGGCGAAGGCTGGAAGAAGGTCGTGAAGAATGTCGGCGCCATAGCTGACGAGAAGAACTGAGGCGACCGCCGTCGCCAATACGGCGTTTTATCAGGAGAGAGACATGAGCAAGCCTTACACCGGCGGATGCGCCTGCGGTGCGATCCACTATGAAATCGCCGCCGAGCCGATTGCGATGAACGACTGTCAATGCCGCGACTGCCAGGCTTCAAGCGGCACCGGGCACGGATCCTATCTGACCTTCCCGAGCCGGCAGGCGGTGAAGCTGGAAGGCCAGGCGACGCATTGGCAGATGGTCGCCGACAACGGCAACGTCAAGACCCGCGGCTTCTGCCCCGCCTGCGGCGCGCCCGTCTATATGACCTTCTCCTACATGCCTGACTTCTTCACCATCCACGCCGCAAGCCTCGACGAGCCCGGCCGATACCAGCCGCAGATGGTGACCTACACCGCGCGCGGCCTTGCCTGGGACAAGACCGATCCGGCTGCGCAAAAATTCGAGGGAATGCCGCCGATGTGAGACGGGGCAGCGGCCTGTCAGATTGTGCAGTCGACGGTCGGACTGTCGCGAGCCGGTCGCAGGCCGCGTCTCACGCGTGCGCCGAGCGCCAATGCGGATTTGCAAATGAAGCGAACGATGTTTGTCTCCAGCCTGCTTGATGCGAGGCTGATCCGGGCGTAATCCAGAATACACCCACCCTCTCCTTCGGCACCAATTTGAAACGACCCCATGGCGCACTCCCTCAATACAGCCCCATCGCCCGCCGGCGGCCCCAACCAGCCGAAACTTGATACGGACGATATCTGGCAGGCCCGCGTCGATCTTGCGGCCTGCTTCCGGATGGCGGCAAGGCTCGGCATGGAGGAAGGGATCTGCAACCACTTCTCGGCCGTCGTTCCCGGCTATGACGACCTGTTCATCGTCAACCCTTATGGCTACGCTTTCGCCGAACTGACGGCCTCGATGTTGTTGATCTGCGACTTTCACGGCAACGTGGTGTCGGGCAGCGGGCAGCCTGAGGCGACCGCTTTTTACATCCACGCCAGGATTCACAAGAACATTCCCCGCGCCAAGGCGGCATTCCACACCCATATGCCTTATGCCACCGCTCTTTCCATGACCGAGGGCGATCCCCTGATCTTTGCCGGGCAGACCGCCTTAAAATTCTATGGACGCACAACCGTCGACCAGAACTATAACGGCCTGGCGCTCGATGCGCGCGAGGGCGATCGCATCGCGGCCGCGATCGGCGATGCCGACATCGTCTTCATGAAGCACCACGGCGTGATGGTCTGTGCGCCCAATATCGCCGAGGCCTGGGACGACCTCTATTACCTCGAGCGGGCCTGCGAAGTGCAGACGCTCGCCCTGTCGACCGGACGCGAAGTCCTTGCCGTCGCGCCTGAGATCGCCGAAGCGGCCTACCGGCAAATGCGCAAAGGAGACCCGGAGTCGGCCCGGCTCCATCTGGAATCGGTGAAGCGCACGCTCGATCGCAGCGAGCCGGAATACAGGCGCTGAACCGCAGACCGCGTTTTACGCGTGCGCCGACCGCCAGTGGAGGCCTGCCGCTCAAAAGCCAGCCGTCCCTTAGGCGGGCCCAGCAGTAGCGAGCATGTGTCCAATGTCCGCTCCGCGCAGCGATCCCGTGATAGCGGGCGTTGCGGGAGATAGCTGCCCTCGGCTTATCGCCGGCAACCTCTAAGCCTTGCCGAGATGCTTCGGCCAGAATTCCTGATGGACTTTGGCGGCTTCGTCTTCGAGGTTCGTCGGGCCAACCACAGTGACGTTGCGCGCGCCGGTCTGCAACACCGCCCGGCTCGGCACGTTCAACCCGATCCCGGCGATCTCGCCAAGCCGCGTTTCGGAGCAGGCAAACACCATGCGCCCGATGCCCGACCAGTAAATCGCCCCGGAGCACATCGCGCACGGCTCCGTGCTGGTGTAGAGCGTGCAGCCGGCGAGAAAAGCAGTGTCGTAGTGTTGTGCCGCCAGTTTAACCAGGTTCATCTCGGCGTGGTTGGTCATATCGTGGCCGCTGAAGACGCTGTTTTCGACGCGCAGGATGACTTCGCCGTCCTTCACCAGCACAGAGCCAAACGGTTCGCCGCCGTTTTCCAGCGCGGATTTCGAGAGTGCAATCGCCTCGCGTAAAAACGGCTCGTGGTTTTCCATCAGAGTCCCCCAGCTAGAGCGGGATGATCTTGTCTTGAATCGAAGGGATTTCCAAGGGGCTGCAAACAGGGGTGAGATGGGTCAGTACGCACCGCCACCTGTTGCCCTCCCGGTGATAGACGTCGGTGATCCATTCGTCGGCTGATATCGGTTCGCCACGGAACATGCCCGTGTTCTGCCCGCGGCCGGTAACCGTGGCGACATTGCCGAGCTGATGGACGTGATGCGTCGTCTTGGTCATCGTGTCGTGGCTCAAGACACCGGATCCGATCGCCGAAAGAATAGCCTGTGCAGGGATTGGGCCACGCTCAGGCGTTACCAGCACCCAGTCCTGCGTGATGCAGGCGGCGATCCGGGCGGGATCGTTGGAAACCATCGCCGCGTTGAAGGCGCGCTCAGCCTCCTCGAGCGCTTCAAGGGCTGCGGCACTCACGCCGACATGTCCTCGTTCCAGCGGCGTTGCATCTCCTCAGGCGGAACCTGCTCGATGGTTTGCGACAACATCCAGCGATGACCGAAGGGATCAAGCACCTGCGCCACCCGCTCGCCAAAACTCTGGTCGGTCGCCGGGCGCAACATCGTCGCCCCGGCCGACAGCGCCTGCGCGAGTGCTTCGTCGGTCGACACCGTGTCCATGTGGAAGGTCACCGGCGAGCCCCCGACAGTATCGGGAGACAGGGCGCCGAAGTCCGGATATTCGTCTGCCAACATCATCAGCGTCTCTCCGAAACGCAGCTCGGCATGGCCGATCCGCCCGTCCGAAGGATCGGTCATGCGGAAGACTTCCGTGGCGCCGAAAGCCTCCTTGTAGAAGTCGATGGCCCGTGCCGCATCCTTGACGATGAAGTAGGCGCTCACTTTTCGTGCAAAACTCGGCATGGGTGATCCTCCTTGACTGGGTCTTATATTAACGTTACGTATCGTAAAGATATGAGTCAAGAGAATAACGCAATACCGAAGAAACGAGGGCGGCCGCCAAGCGCTGCCGCGCAGAGGCGCGCCTTGGAGGCCGCCCATGAAATCCTGATGGCCGAAGGTTTTGGCCGCATGACGATCGAAGCCGTGGCGGCGCGGTCCGGTGTCGGCAAGCCGACGATCTATCGCTCCTGGGCCAACGCGCAAGAACTGGCGATGGCCGCTCTTCTGGTCAACCGGCTACCGGAAGCGGAGGTTGGAGGGGGCACGGCGCAGGCGGCTCTCGGCGCGCAGATGAGCGGACTGGTGACTGCCTTTGCAAGCACGCGCGGGCGGCAGATCACCATGGCACTTGCGGCGGCCGACCCGGAAAGCGAATTCACCAAGGCCTTCCGCAATCAGGTGATCCTGTCGAGCCGCAACGCGGGGCGTGTCATCCTGGAGGAGGCTCTGGCTCGGGGAGAGATCGTTCCGCCGCTTGATATGGAGGCGCTGCTCGACATGATCTACGGACCGGTCTTCTTCCGGCTGCTGGTCGGCCATCGCCCGGTCTCGCCGGAGTTCGGCGATGCGATCGTCAGGACCGCGTTGCGGGCGGTTGCACCGTCGGGCGCGTGAGACCCTCACGTCGCGATGGGCGAAGCGGACATCCCGCCTGCCTGCTTCAATGCTCATGGGTGCGCCGTCCTCCGTTTCCCGCTCTTGATGCTTTCATAGATCATTTCCAGCCGCCTTGAGGCGACGTAGGCGCTGTCCTCGTATCCAGCCGACGGCCAATCCAGTCGAGGGTTGCCGTCTGTCGCCACGATCCAGAACCATCGATTATCGATCCCTTCGCCGGCCTGTGACCGGAATATCCTTCCGATCTTGATATCGCCGTCAAAAGCGACGTAGTCGTCACCGGGTTTCTCCTTCCAGGCGTGCCGCCATTTGTATTTGATTTCTCGGCCGCTGACATGTTCCCACGATTTCCATGTGATTTGTTCTGGCATGCGTCGTCCTGTCCTCTCGCGAGGTTCTCTCTGACCGCATGGTTGATGGATGGCTCCCGCCCGAGCCGGTGAATTCAGATCAGCGTCGGTTCCGGATCGGGGTCGATCGGATCGATGATGTCAGCCGTGTCATTCTTGGGCGAACCCACATTGCGGCCGATCGGCCACATGGTCATCAGTTCCGCCGGGAATGGCTTCATCAAATCGGCCGGATCGGGTTCCGGCGATAGCCAGCGTTCATAATCCTCACGATGCAGGATGACCGGCATCCGATCATGGATCTGCGCCATCATTTCATTCGGTTCGCAGGTGACAATTGCGAAACTCCGAGTCTCTATGTCATTGTCGCGCCGCGTCTCCCAGATTCCGGCGAGCACAAAGGGCGAGCCGTCAGCCATGGCGATCGCATAGGGCTGCTTGTTCTTGCCCGTGCCGAAGATATCCTTCCACTCGAAGAAGCCGTTGATCGGCACCAGGCAACGGCGCGACCTGTAGGCCGAACGGAACAGGCCGTTGGTATCGATGCCCTCACAGCGGGCATTGATCGGCGGCGGCCGGCCACCCGGCTTCATCCATGCCGGCATTAGACCCCAGCGCGCCGAGGCGAACACCGGCCCCATGATTTTAGGCTCGCGGACCATGTCGCGAATGATGATTGGATAATCCAGCGTCGGCGCGCCGTTGTAGCGCGGAAATCGATTCCCGAGCGCATCGATCGCGCCTCGCTCCGCAAAGGCGAAATTGCGCACCAGCTCCTCAAGCGAGGTCTTGATATAGACGCGGCCGCACATCCAAAACTCCATTCCGCATATTAGATGTTCTGATTATGTTCTGGGTGTTCGAGGCGAGTCAAGGCCGGTCGCTACAACCGATGCCCCATCACTTTCGCCAGCGTCAAGGTGTTGCCTGTCACCGTCTCCAACACCGCTGACGGCAGAAAATCTGCTTTGCGCTTGACAGCCTTCCTACTGGAAGGTAGATGAAAGCCATGAGCAATCTTTTGACGACCTCCGACGAAATCCTGGCCTCCGCCCGAGCGCTGATCATGACCGGAGGCTATAACGGCTTCAGCTATGCCGATATCGCTGCCGTCGTCGGTATCCGCAAGGCCAGCATCCATCACCATTTTCCGAGCAAGACCGACTTGGTGCGCACGCTTGTGGTGCGATATCGCGAAGATGCAGAGGCGGGTATCGCGGGCCTGGAGCAGCAGGTGCAGAATCCCCTGGCGCTCCTTAAAACCTATGCGGGCCATTGGGCCCAGTGCATCGAGGACGCCAGCCGGCCGTTTTGCGTCTGCGCCCTGCTTGCGAGCGAACTGCCGGCACTGCCGCCGGAGGTCGCAGCCGAGGTCAAGGCCTTCTTCCGCTTTCTTTCGGCCTGGCTGACCGCGGTGATGGAACGCGGTGCCGAGGACGGCAGTCTGACGCTGTCGAGCGAACCGCGCGTCGAGGCTGAAGCCTTCATGGCCTCCGTTCATGGCGCCATGCTCTCAGCCCGTGCTTACGGGACCCCGGAGATCTTCGCCACCATTCTGGCCCCCACGCTGGAGCGGCTGTCTCCGACTGCCGCTCGATAAAGCTCCGGGCGGAATAAAGCCCGGAGCAATAACGACGTTCAATAAAACTACCAACTAGTAGGAAGAACGACATGATCAAGAACATTCTCCCCGCCCTCCTCCTGGGGCTCACCACTATCGCGTCGGCGGCACCCGTCCATGCCGAAGACCAGAAGGCCGAGCAGGTCCATGTCAGGGGCAGCATCGTCAGCTATAGCGGCTCCGCCCTCACGGTGAAGACCCGCGAGGGAGAGACGGTCGATGTCACCCTCGCCGACGGCTGGAAACTGGCGAGCGTCGCAAATGCCGCGGTCACCGACATCAAGCCGGGCGACTTCGTCGGCATCGCCTCCCTTCCGAGTGAAGGCGGCGGTGATGGCGCGCTTGAGGTGCTGATCTTCCCGCCGGCGATGAAGGGTGCCGGTGAAGGCAGCTACGGTTGGGATCTCAAGCCCAACAGCAGCATGACCAACGCGACCGTGGCCGATGCCGTCAAGGGCGTCGACGGCCGCACCGTCACCGTCTCCTATCACGGCAAGGAAAAGAAGATCGCCATTCCGGACGGCACGCCGGTCGTGACCATCGCTCCGGCCACCAAGGACGATCTCCTCCCCGGCGCCGTCGTCTTCATCCCCGCCGAAGAGGCTGCCTCGGGCCCCCTCGCCCATCAGGTGCTTGTCGGCAAAAATGGCGTGGTCCCGCCCATGTGACCACGTCGTCGCCGGTCGGCCGGGCCGCCCCCGGTTCGACCGGCGATTTACCGGGGAATGTCGCCTGACCGCAGCCGATGGACCCGAACGACGGAGGACGTCGTCGCGACAGCAGCCCGGCGGTGCTGGGGGCGGTTCCGTGAAACCCAATCTCGATGACGGACGCCACCGCTCGTGACGGTGAGCCCGTCCCTATCAGACCAACACCATCACATTCAGGAAAGAGATCATGATGACCACCGATCAAACCACCGTCGCGTCCGGCGACAGGGAAGAGTGGCTGACGCGCTATTACTTCACCCGCGCCGCCTTTTCCGCCATCTGGGTCGCCGCAGCCTTGACGGCCGGTCGCCAGTCTCTCGCCGTCGCGGCAGCATTGCTAATCGTCTACCCGGCCTGGGATGCCGCCGCCAACCTCATCGACGCAGCGCGGAACGGCGGCCTGGCAAACAACCGCAGCCAGGCGATCAACGTCGCCGTCAGCGCGGTGACGACAGCGGCCGTGGTCGTCGCCCTGACGATGAGCATGAACTGGGTCCTCGGCGTCTTCGGCTTCTGGGCGATCTTTTCCGGCCTGCTGCAGCTTGGAACCGCCGTCCGGCGATGGAAGACCGATGGCGGCCAGTGGGCGATGATCCTCAGCGGCGGCCAATCCGCGGTGGCAGGCGCCTTCTTCATCGCCCAGGCGCAAATGCCGGAAGCGCCATCCATCGCCAACATCGCCGGCTATGCCGGCCTCGGCGCCTTCTATTTCCTGGTGTCGGCCGTCTGGCGGAGCGTCACGCAGATGCGGCGGAAGCGGGCCTGAGCCGATCGAGGGCGAGATCTTCCGTTCGGTCCCTATCATAGATTGGCGCGGGCGAAATTTCGAATACTCAATGCCATCCCCTGCGCCAGCAGGGGCTTCGCAAAACCTGCCCTGCTGCGCCTCCGTCATCCCAGGCCTTGAGCCTGGGACCCATGCCCGCTGCTGAATCGAGACGAGAGTGGATCCTCGGGTCAAGCCCGAGGAGGACGGAGCGTGGGGCGGCGTCTGGAGCAAGGACAGCGACGCATCCGGACATGATCGGCTGCCATCAACACCAATATTCTGCCCCGCAATTTTACCCATGCAAGGCGCCGCCGAGGTCTCAAACGCCATTAGGCGACGCCCGCCTGATAGGGGAAGTTGACTGCGAGCGCCGACCGGTTTTATCCAGAGCAGATGAAAAACGTTCTCAGCTTCAAGTTCGAAAATAAGGACGAAGAGACAGTCGCCATCGTTCCGTGCGTGGATGGAGTGGGCTTGGATCAGCTCGTGGCGGACTTTGAACGAGCCGCCGGGTATAGAGCGATCCCGCCGGCGGATATGGCGGCCTCATACCCTCATTCTACCGCTTCGGTCCGCTATCGAGCTACTTCCTTGGACGGGAGGAGCCCGTACAAGGCGGTGGACAGGGCGAAATCTATGTCTTGTCGTGTGAATGTGGCGAGGTCGGATGCTGGCCCCTTGTCGCCCATGTTCGCCTGCACCAGAACAAGGTGATATGGGACGGGTTCAGCCAGCCGCATCGGCCAAGGCGGAATTATGAGAGCTTTGGCCCATTTGAGTTCGAACGCCAGCAGTACGAACAGACCATTGAGGACCTGGTTCGTTGCCACGGCGTCTACTGATAGTTTGCCGCCCATTTGCTTGTCGAAACCCCGCTCCACCCTCCGTCATCCCAGGCCTTGAGCCTGGGATCCATGCCCGTTGCTAATGGAGGCCGGTGTGGATCATGATCGGCGACAGCTCACACGGTCGGCGATCTTGTTCTGCCGAAACGTGCAGCGGCGGTGCGACCGCACTCACCGCCTTGTGTAAGTTTTCAAAAAGCAGTTAGCTGCCATCGTTGGCTATGCTTCGTGTGCTGAGACGTGTCCGCATTTCGGGGGAAATCTCGTGCACTGGTCTAAACCGCTCAGACTGCATCTCGGCGTCCTGGTCGTCGCGTCGCTGCTTTGCACGTCGACGCCCATCATCTGGCTGGCGTTCAGGCAAGGAAGCGATGCTGCGGTCAGTGCGGGCGTGCAGCAGATGCGCGAGATGAGCCTGCGGCTGATCGAGGGGTACCGCAATACGCTGCAGGGCGGCACCGAGGCGGTGGCACTGGCATCGACCCTGCCGCAGCTTACCTCCCCGCCGCCCCAGGATATCACGGCGAAACAGCAATTCTTTCTGGAGGTTCTCAGAAACGTCCCCAACGCGACGAGCGTCTACACCGGCTATCCTGACGGCTCGTATCTGCAGGTCATCAACATGCAAAGGCAGGATGTCCGCCGGATCCTCGCAGCACCCGATGGCACGGCTTTCGCGATCCGCACGATAGCACGCAGACAGGGGCCCGACGTCATATCGACGTTTCGCTTCCTCGACCTCCAGGCAAGGCCGATCGCCGAGCGTGACGTCGATTATGCATCATTCGATCCGCGGCAACGCCCCTGGTACCAATTCGTCATCCAGCACGGCGAGGAAGTATCCGTCGGACCCTATGTTGCGGGAACGCTGCAGCTTCCAACGCTGACGATCGCAGCACCGATGAGAGACGACGATCAGGTTGTCGTCGGTATCAACATCCACCTGATGACTGTCAGCCGGCTGCTGGATGCTGAGGAGATTTCGCCGCGGGCGCGCGCTTATATCATCGATGACGCCGATGATCTGATCGCCCATTCCGACCCGGCAATCATGAACAGGCTACTCGGCATATGGTCGAAAAATGCCGATGGCGCCGTTGCCGTCGATACGACGACGGACAGTTACGACACGAGCCTCGAAACGGTGGCAAGGCTCAGGCGGGATCCAGCCTTTGCAAGCGGCGGCGTGGTGCGGATCGATCTCGATGGCGAACGCCAGATCCTGCAGATCGCCCCCGTCGGTGTGTCCGGTCTGTTCAAGGGAAGCGTCGCCGCAATCGTCGTGCCCCTGGAAGATCTGGTAGCTGAAGCCAATCGGCTGCTGATGCACAATCTCCTGATTGCGGCCGCCTTCCTGATCGCGGGTGTCGCCGCCTCGGTGATGCTCTCGCGCATGGTCAGCCGCTCCCTTTATCGGCTGGCCGACGAGGCGCGCAGGATCGGCGATCTCGACGTCGGCGAGAAAGGTGTCTCCCATTCCTTCATATCGGAGATCAACACGCTGGCGAGCGCGCTGGCGGCAAGCCGCCATGCCATCAGCCAGTTTGCCCTCTATGTTCCGCGTGAAGTCGTCAGGCGGATCGTCAATCCCGAAGGGCGAGCGGTCGCCAAGGCGCAGCGACAGGATGTGACGGTGCTCTTCACCGACATCAGAGACTTCACCACCATATCCGAGCAGCATTCGCCCGAGGACGTGGTCGATACATTGTCGGCCTATTTCGAACTCTTAAACACGATCGCCGAGCGCAATCGCGGCACTGTCGTGCAATATCTCGGCGACTCCATTTTCGTCATGTGGAACGCCCCTGTTCCAGATGCCAGACATGCCGAAAACGGCTGCCGATGCGCGCTTGCCATGAAAGCGGCGATCGACGAGTTGAATGAAGCCAACCGCCGGAATGGCCGTCCCGCGCTCATCACCCGATTTGGATTGCACACCGGCCCGGCGGTCGTCGGCAGCTTCGGCGCGATTTCCAGGCAACAGTACACGGCCATGGGCGATACGATCAATGTCGCCTCACGGCTCGAAGGACTGAACAAGGACTTCAACACCTCGATCCTGGTCAGCGTCGCCATCCACGACGCCGTCGCCGATTGCTTTGTCCTACGCCCGCTTGGCCTTGTACCGGTTAAGGGACGCGCCGAGAAGGTCGATCTATGGGAGTTGGTTGGGGATATCAGCGACTAGAACAGGATGATCGAGGGTGGAGCATCAGAGCTGATCGCGTGGTTGCCGCGCTCCGGCATTGGTTGAAGAGCAGCCTACCTTTTGACCACTTGCCTGGCAGTCCACCCAACCGAAAAGACCCCGCAATTGCAGGGCAAATTTCAGGAATGGACATGAAAGAGGGGTCGCTGTGTCAGCGTTCTTCATGTCGGCGACCAAACTTGCTGGCGCCGATAAAGTTCCGAAAATTTATCCAAAGTATTTTTCCGTATTGGTTTGACTTTCACTTACTTGAAGCGCGCTGTGGCATCAGTATTACGGCCGTATAGACGTTGCAAAACACGGGCCTGACAATGAGGAAGACGAGATGTTGCCTACGTACGCCCGTCGCTTTCAGCCCGAAAAAGTCATTCGCGCCGTCTGCGACCATCCTCTCAAGTCCTTCGCGATCAAGACAGCGGTATTGGCCGGAATGGCAGTGTCGATAGCGATCGTCGTTTATATGTTTATCGGCGCCTGAGCCGCCCCTCGGCAAAATCCTGGAGACACGACAATGCAATTCACCGATGAAGAGCAGCTACGCCGTCGCGCATACGCAATTTGGGAACGTCAAGGTTGCCCCGAAGGGAAGGACACCGAGATTTGGGATATGGCCGTGAAGGAGATGAACGGCCAACGACCCCCGCAATCTCGCGATGCGCCCTTTCCCACCCAACCAGACGAAGCTGGTCCACACACTCATAAAGCATAGCATCAGCGCTGGCATCCCCTGATGACGCCGTCGCCGATCGCTTCGCCCTTCGCTCGCTTGGCCTGGTGCAGGTCAAGGCGCGCCGAGAAGGTCGATCTATGGGAGCTTGTCGGAGAAAGCCTGAGGGCGCAGGAATGAATGAGGCGTTCGGGTTGCTACCAACGGCAGCTTCGCGCCGCCAGCGGCCCTTGTGGCGTCGCAAACTTTCTCTATTTTTTTCGTTGTTTTGATCACGACCGCCAAGGGTATCGCCAATGGGATGGGAAGCACTCGGGCAATGGAGTGAAGACGCGGTTCGCATCGAACGGCTCACGGGTGGCGTTGCCAACGACGTGTGGAGCGTTCGCGTCCACGGGCAGATCGCGGTCGCTCGTCTCGGCTCCAGGAGCGACGCTGATCTTAAATGGGAAGCCGAGCTGCTCCAATACCTCGACCGTGAAGGCATGACCGTTCCGGGACCGATCCCGACGACTGACGGCCGACTGTTCGTGGACGGTCTGGTGGTGATGAAATACATGGAGGGCGGACCGCCCGAGACGGAGTCCGACTGGCGTCGCGTCGCCGACACGCTGCGCGAGCTGCATCGGCTGACGCAGGGCTGGCCGCAGCGCCCGGGCTGGCGATCATCGATCGACCTCCTGCATACTGAGACCGGAACGAGGATCAACCTTGCCGCGATGCCGCCTGAAGGCGTTCTTCGTTGTCGAGCAGCGTGGGCGCGGCTCATCGGGCGTCAGACATGTGTTGTCCACGGCAACCCCAACAGCCCTGGCAACGTCCGCATCACCGCAGATCGGGTCGCGTTGATCGACTGGGATGAAACACACGTCGACGTCCCCGACCTTGACCTGGTGCTGCCCGACAACGCTGCCGATCTCGACGACGGCGCCCATGACATCGCCGCGCAAGCATCCGCCGCATGGGAAGCCGCCGTCTGCTGGCAGGACGAATACGCAGTCAAGCGGCTTGCCGAAGTTCGAGCGGTCTAATCAGTTGAGTTGAAGGCGAGCTGTCACACGCTCGCGCTGAGCGTGATGAGTAGTTCATCCAACTGCTCGAACTGCTCGGGCAGTGCGTCTTCCATGCCGACGAAAGACTGGTCGAGCGCTTCCTTCGAGGGATAGAGTTCCTGCAGGACCAGCAGCGTCCTGCCTTCCTCTTCCTCGAAGGTCACCGTGGTGACGGCGCCCTCCTCCCCGCCTTCGTCATTGGTCCAGACGAGGCGCGATGGCGGCGACACGTCGAGATACTTGCCGAAGAAGGCCATGGCGTCCGAGGCGTCGTGTCCGAACGTGATGCGATAGCTGCCCCCGGTGCGAACATCCATCTCGCAGGAAAGCAGGGGCACGCCCATCGACTTCGGCGCCCACCACAGCTTGAACAATTCGGGCTTGGTCCACGCGTCGAATACGAGGCGAACCGGGCCGTTGAAGGTACGCCTCACCACGAGTTCGAGGTCCGACCTCCGTTCGACCACCGTGCGGCCGTTACTCGCTCTGTCTCCCATCGGCTTTCTCCTTCCGTTTCAGGGCCTCGATGACGTCATCAAGCGCGTCGAAGCGTGCGTTCCAGATCTGACGGCGCGCTTCGATCCAGGCCGCCTCTTCCTCGAGCCCGCGTGAGCCCAGTCTGCAGGTCCGCACACGCCCGACCTTCTCCGTCGTCACCAGCCCCGCCTGCTCCAGGACGCCGATGTGCTTCTTCATGCCCGTGAGGGTCATGTGGAATTTCTCTGCGAGCTCCGTGATCGAAGCATCCGCACTGCCGAGCTGTTCCAGAACGCCGCGTCGCGTGGCATCGGAGAGCGCGGCAAAGGAGGCATCAAGGCGAGCTGTCGAAAACTGAACCATATAGTTCAGTGTCTAGCACGCGGATCGGCGTCATGCAAGGGGCCGAGATCGGCCGGAGGCTAGCGGCTAGCGTTGGAAAGTGAGGTGGATGGTGCCGCTCGCTGCCGTTTCCGCCTTGACGGTGTAGCCAGCTTCCAGACCGCGCAGATCGTCCCATAGGCGGATGCCGCGCCCGAGCAAAATCGGCGTGATGGCAACATGAAGGCGGTCGACAAGGCCAGCTTTGAGATTGTCGCGAACGACGGTAGGACCACCGCCTATCCTCACATCCTTGCCGTTTGCGGCCCTTACGGCCTGCTGTAGCGCATCATCAGGGCTGGTATTGAGAAAGTGGAAAGTGGTGCCACCGGCCATCTCCAGGGAGGGTCGTGGCTTGCGGGTGAGGACGAAGACCGGACAGCCGAACGGCGGCTCGTCGCCCCACCAGCCACGCCAATTCGGATCGTCGGGAAAGTTGTGGAGACCGAACATGCCGGCGCCCATGATCTCGGCGCCCACATTCTCGAAATATTCCTTCGCATAGTCGTCGTCGAGACCTGTGGTCCCTTCCCCCGTCGTATCCTTGAGCACGCGCTCACGGAACGTTCGCGTTGCCGCATACGCGCCGACGAGACGCGGCCAGTCCTCACCGAACGGGCTTTCGGGCGTCTGGTCCGTCGTTGTCGCGAAACCATCGAGCGAGATCATGAGATCGACACGAACTACCACTGGGAATCCTCCTTGCGGGTTGTTTGCACCACAGCCGCCCTACCATTCAGGGCTGGACACTAAGGCAACTGCCTTCATATTTGGAGCCGGACACTAAGGCAAGTACCTTTTTATCCTTGACCGCCGCCACCGACCAATTTACGGATTGATATGCCTTACCACTCGACCCCCCTCGACCTCGCCTTTCACGCTCTCAGTGACCCGACCCGCCGTGCCGTGGTGTCGCGTCTGGTCGAGGGCGAGTTGCCGGTCAGCGCGCTTGCTGAGCCTTTCAACATGGCGCTGCCCTCCTTCGCCCAGCATCTCAAGGTGCTGGAAGATTGCGGGCTGATCGCCAGCGAGAAGCGCGGGCGCAGCCGCTGGTGCCGGCTGGTGCAGGCGCGTTTCGACGAGGCGGCGGACTGGATGGTATCGGAGCGCCGGCGCTGGACCGAGCGGTTGGATCGCCTGGAAGTCTACCTGGACAAAACCGAAGAGGATGATGAAGGACATGGCAAGCCTGTTTGAGACATGGTCGCTCGACCGCGAAATCGTGCTGGTGAAGCTGCTCAACCACCCGCGCGACAAGGTCTTTGCCGCCTGGATGGATCCCAAGGCGCTTGGCGAATGGTACGGGCCGGCCGGCCTCAGCATCGAGACCCACGAAGCCGATATCCGCGAGGGCGGGGTCTGGCGGTTCGACATGGTGGGCGTGTTCGAGGGCCGGGAGCAGCGCTTCCCGAACCTCATGCGCTTTCTGGAGATCGTGCCGAACGAGCGGATCGTAATGGACTATGGCACGCCCGACCCTGACGACCCCGACCGTTTCCGCGCCACGGTGACCTTCGATGAGCAGGCCGACGGCAAGACGGTGCTGACCATGCGCCAGCTCCACCCCAGCGCCAAGCGGCGTCAGGTGGTCATCGGCTTCGGCGCGGTGGAATACGGGCTGCAGACGCTGGATGGCCTCGCCGCCTGGTTGGACGGCTGAGCGCCAGGCGCCGCGCGCGGCTGGCAAGGGGAAGGAAGGCGCTGCTACACTTGTCCTCTTCTCCTCAGCGGGGAAAGATGCCCGGAAGCAGAAATTCCGGCCAGCCGCCAGGGCAGAAAGATTGGCAAAAGCGCCGCCTCGATCTCCCTCCTTCCTGTGCTCGTCACAGGAATCCATTGCGCTCAAGTCCTTGAGCGCCGGAGACTTCCGATCATCATCGCAACTGCGGTTTTCACGGTTCTACGCCACCGCGACTATGCGCATCTTGCGCCGCTGAGGGTCTTTGTCACCCTGATTGCTGTTGCCGTGATCTGGTCTTGGGCGCGGTCGGCCGCTTTCACCGACAGCCGTGGGCGAAGCAATATCATGTGGTTGCTGGCGCCACCTGATTGCAGCGGCAGCCACCTTCGAGCCTCACTCAACCTCCCTTTGGTTAGCGAAAACCCGCCCCCTCCTCCGTCATCCCAGGCCCTGAGCCTGGGATCCATGCCCGCTGCTGATTGAGGAGGCCAGAGCGGATCCTCGGGTCAAGTGTAAAGCCCGAGGAGGACGGAGCGCGGGGTGGCGTCTGCAGCAGGAACAAGCGACCTATCCCGACATGATCGGGAGCCATCAATTTCGACCATGCAAAATTACCTTTGACATTACGCTGTCCGCAATATATCCATACAGATATATAGCTAGATGGTGATATATGGACGACAAGCTCGATGCGATTTTCTCCGCACTCGCCGATCCCACGAGGCGAGCAATTCTTGGGCGGCTTGCCAACGGCAAGGCGACGGTGGCTGAACTCGCTGATCCCTTCGAGTTGTCTCAGCCTGCCATATCGAAGCATCTCAAGGTCCTGGAACAGGCCGGGTTGATCCGCTCCGGCCGTGAAGCGAATTCGCGTCCCCGCGTCCTCGAGCCGGCCGCGTTGAAGACGGTTGCTGATTGGATCGCCGATTACAGACGCTTCTGGGATCAAAGCTTTGATCGTCTCGATGACTATCTGTCCAAGGTACAAGGATATGAAAATGACTAATTCAGAGACCGACACCGACAACACCCGCGACCTGGTTCTTGTCCGAAAGTTCGATGCTCCATGCGATCTGGTTTTCAGGGCATGGATCGACCCGAAAGCGTTGGCGCAATGGTGCGGTCCGCACGGCTTCAAGGCGGTGGGCGACAAGCTCGAAGCCTGGCCCGGCGGTAGACACCGCGCCTGTCTGATCGCACCAGATGGAGAAGAGCATTGGGTCGGCGGAAAATATATTGAGGTCGAGCCGCCGCACAGGCTCGTCTTCACACATGCCTGGGAGCTCGCAACCGGCGAAAATAGCCCGGAAACGGTCGTCACCATCACGTTCAAGGACAGCGGCGGAGGCACGGAAATGACTTTTCGGCAGAGTGGATTTGATAGCGCATCGTCCCTTGAGGGTCATGGAGACGGCTGGTCGCAAAGTTTCGAGCGATTGAGCTTGTTTCTCGGGACTGAATCCGAAGGGCCGGATCATGCGTAAGGCGGCGATGAAGCTCTATTATTGCGAGACGCTCAATCCCCGGAAGGCCTGCGCCGCCGCTCGTTATCTGAAAGCCGACGTCGAGTTCGTCAGGGTTGATCTGGCAAACGGAGAACAGCGCACCGCAGAATTCCTGGCGCTGAACCCGAACGGGAAAGTCCCGGTGCTGCAGGATGATGCCGGAACTTTATGGGAAGCGAACGCCATCATGTGCAGGCTGTCTGACAGCGTCGCATCGGATTTCTGGCCGCATGACCACCGCCAGATCGACGTGCTTCGCTGGTTGAGTTGGGATGCCAGTCACTTCACCCAGCACGGGGCAACGCTCTGGTTTGAAACCTTGATCAAGCCGTTGTTCGGCGGTGAGCCCGACGTCGCCGTGATCGAAAATGCGAAGACGAGTTTTCGAGCCCATGCTCGCGTGCTCGACGATCATCTGGCCAAGAACAGCGTCGCCGTCGGGGAGACACTGACCGTCGCGGATTTCGCATTGGCCGCTGCACTTCCTTATGCGACTTCCGCTGAGATTCCACTTGCCGAGTTTCGGCATATACAGGCGTGGTACGACCGGCTTGAAGAACTGGATGCGTGGCGAAACCCTTTCCCAGCCTAGGAGGCACGGGCGAAGGACCTTTTTGCCAGGGTGAAAGGCGTTGGCAAAGGCACTGAACGGGTGTCACAGGAAAAAGCGCCGTGACAGGCAGTGAGCAAAAGCGCTCCGGTTCAGGCGTGCGCCGGGCGCCAATGCGGATAGGTGACATAGGCGGTGAGCGCGCCCTCCTCATGCGTGCTGATCGTCACCGTTTCACCTTTGGGCATGTAGACGATCTCGCCCGGTCCGGCGGTGACCGTTCCCGCCTCTGTCGCGACCGAAAGCCGCCCTTCCAGAACGATCATGACGTCGTCAACAACAATCGTCTCGGTCAGGCTCTGGCCGGGCGCGTAACGCCCATAGCCGATGGTGATCGGCCCTCCGTGCCGCTCGTCGACCAGATTGCCGACGGAGATGTCTGCCTCCTGTCCGGGGGAACGCTCGAGGACCGCATCGGTAATTGCGAATTTCTGCATCTTCATCGTCTTCCTCCATGCCGTGGGCAGAGCTAGGGCGGAGAATTGATGCGCCAAGACGGATGATGGCTGTTTCGATCGGAGGACATTTCAGAGTTTCCCTCTGCCAGCAGTTCGCGGGTCCGCTGGAGACCTGCCCGGCGGCGATTTCGCGCGTACGATCGGTGGCTCGCTGTTTTATCTGGACCCGCCCATAGCGGGCACGATCTAACCCATCCGGATGATTGTAATCACTGGTCCGGTCTATAGTTTAGAGCAGGTTTGCGGCGGCTCCAGGGAAATAGTCGTCGATGGGGCTCGATCTTCGTGACGAACTGTTTTTTGAAGGATCATGCCCCGAAGAAGCGGATGTGGCTGGTGTGTAAAGGAACCTTCATGGCTGGAGCAGCCTTGACCGTTCCGATAATCGATAATGTTTGAAAGGCAACGACATGCGTAAAACAATGGCAGTCGGCCTGGCCGCCTTGATCGCCATCTACTTTCTCGGCGGCATGAGCGCGAGACATGAGATCTTTCCTTGGCCACAACTTTCGGCGCTGAAGAAAATGGTTGTCGGAGAGAAGGTGGCGGCTCCAAGCCGTTATACGTTCGACGACAAGGGACGACTTATCGGGGATGAATCAAAAACGCTTGTGGCCTGCCCGCCTCAGACCGACCGAACTGCTGTCTTACTCATTCTTGGCCAATCGAACGCGGCCAACTACGGAGGACAACGGCACCGGTCGAATTATGGCGCTCGCGTTGTAAACGCCTTGGACAAACGCTGCTTCATCGCAGCTTCGCCACTTCTTGGATCGACCAATACCAGGGGAGAGTATTGGACGCTGCTTGCGAATAGTTTGATCGCATCGGGACAAAATGACAACGTCATCCTCGCACCCCTCGCCTATTCCGGATCTGAGGTCGCACGATGGGCGGCAGGTGGTGACTTCAGTCCCGTGCTGGTCGATACAGTGAAACAGCTTCAGGATTCCGGTTACCGGATAACGAACGTCCTCTGGGTGCAAGGAGAGGCGGACCTGGTTATCGGCACCACTGCGGAGGCCTACCAGGAACGTTTCATGTCGATGGTCAACACGTTGCGTCAGCACGGCGTCGAAGCACCCGTTTACATTTCCATCGCATCGAAATGCCTCGAACCGAGCAACGGCGGCTTCAAGGAGCATATCCCAGACAATGCGGTCGTGCGGGCGCAAGTGGCCTTGTCAAAAAGCGGCCACGGTATCCGAGAGGGCGTCAATTCCGACGCGTTACTCGATGGAGACGACCGCTACGACGATTGCCATTTCGGGAGCACAGGCGGGGAGAAAGCGTCCCGGGCCTGGCTGAACCTTCTGCGCTCCGATGGCCGCCTGGAAAGCTCGCGATAGTCTTGCCTGAACTGGTTTTCGCGCCTTCGCGAGTGGCGGCCTCGGGCCCTGCCCGGTATTCGACACCTTGTCGCTTGTGCCCCAGCAAGGCAGGGCGCCTCGTTAAGAGGTCGCCCTGTTGTTCGTGTTCCTCTTGATGCTCAGAGCTTTCCCTCTGCCAGCAGTTCGCGGGTTCGCTTCAGTGTCGACAGCAAGGCCGCCTTGTAGCCGGTTTCGCCGTCGAACTGTGCCTGCTCGGCCTGCTCTTCCGGGCCGTTCGGCTGTTTGCCGCGCAGGCCGAGATAGCAGTAGAAGCGCAGCTGAAGCTGGCCATCTTCATCTTCGAAAAGCTCGTTGACGATCGCTCCCTCGCGCGGCCCCGTCGCCTGAAAGAAGGTGACCTTGCTTTGCTGTTCCAGGGTGATGATCTCGCGCAGGTCCAGCCCGGCAATCGTCGCCTCGCGCACAAAGTGGGTCGGGCTTTCTTCCACGACATCGCAGCGAGTGCAGAGACCGGCGGGAAGAAAGAGCCGGGCGTCGCGCGCCTTGCGTTCGAGACCCTGCCAGGCCTCGGCGCGCGTTAAAGGGGTTTCGCCTTCCGGGTTCACCGGAACTGTGGCGGTCGAATAGATCATGGTAATCGTCCTTTCGAGATCGCTGTTGCTGCCTCAGGCGGAGGCAGCGGTTTCCGTGGCGAAGGTGCGATAGGAGCGCATCGGGCGTCCGAGCAGCTTTGTCAGACGTTCGAGGTCGCCGGTCTCAGGCAGCATTCCGTCGGTCAGGAAACGCTCGCCCATCAGCCGCATGTCGTAGGCCGCCCAGGCAGGCATGAACTGCCTGAGATTCTGCTCGAAGCCCTCGGTATTGTCACCGCCATAGGCGATCGGGCGGGCGAGCACGTCCGACCAGATGGCGGCGATACCGGCTCCGGTCAGCGTCTCCGGACCGACGAGGTTGATCCGGTCGAGCGCCAGCGGCTCCGCGGACTGTTCGCGGCGCAGCAGCTCAAGGGCGGCGATCTCGGCGATGTCACGCACGTCGATCATGGCGAGACCCTTGGCGCCGATCGGCATCGGATAGGCGCCGTAGCCGGTGATGACGTCTTTGACCATCAGATCATTCTGGATGAAGTAGGCCGGGCGCAGGATCGTCGCCTTGAAACCCATCTGCTCGATCATCCGCTCGACGCCGAACTTGCCGGCGAAATGCGGCACGTTCACGTAGACGTCGGCGTGGATCACCGAGAGGTAGACGATCCGCTCGATGCCGGCCGATCGGGCGACGTTCAGCGCAATCAGAGCCTGGGTAAATTCGTCCGGCACCACGGCGTTGAGCAGGAACAGCGTCGACACGCCCGACATGGCGTTGCGCAGGGAGTCGACGTCGAGGAAGTCGCCTTGGGCGACGCTGACGCCAGCCGGGAATTCGGCTTTCGACGGATCGCGGACAAGAGCACGGACATCGGCGCCGCGCTTGACGAGGTGTTCGACGACTTGGCGGCCAACATTGCCTGTGGCGCCGGTAACGAGAATGGTCATGGTGTTTCTCCGTATTGGGTTGCTTGACACCTCGAATATGTGTGGTTCACTGGCAGTCCGATAGACGGCGATTTTAGACAGACAGTCTCGCTGGTGGAACGCTCATGGATCTTCTTGCGCTTGCCGATTTCAATCTCGTCGCCCGCCACGGTGGCTTCGGCAAAGCGGCACGGGCGACCGGCCGGCCGAAGGCGACATTGTCGCGGCGTGTCGCCGAGCTGGAAAGCAGTCTCGCTCTGCGGCTGTTTGAACGCGGCGCGCGTAACCTGAAACTTACCGAGGAAGGACGGGCGCTGTTCGAGCGGACGGCGGCGTTGCTTGCCGAACTGGACGAGACGGCTGCGGCGATTGCCTCCGGCGGTCAGAAACCCAAGGGCAGATTGCGGATCAGCGCACCGTTGCATTTTTCCCAGACCGCCATGGGCAGGATCGCCGCCGGCTTTGCCCTCAAATATCCGGAGGTGATGCTTGAGGTGACGAGCGAGGACCGGTCCGTCGATATGATCGAGGAAGGCTACGATCTGGTCATCCGGGTCAATCCCGATCCCGACGAAAGCCTGGTCGGACGGGCGTTTCTGCGCGACCGGCTGGTGGTGGTGGCAAGCCCCGATCTTCCCCGCCCGACCGGCGGACGCGCTGCGCCCGGCGTTGCGCGTGGCGCAGCCGAAGCGCAGACATGGCAGGTGAAGACATCAGGCGGCCGGTCGACGATCAAGATCGAGCCCGTGCTCACCTTGTCAACGCTCATCACCATCCGCGATGCGGTGCGCGCCGGCGTCGGCGCAGGCCGTCTTCCCATTTCGCTGGTCAGCCACGACCTGGCGGACGGCACTCTGGTCAATTGGGGAGATATCGACGGTCCCGAGGTCACTCTCTGGACGCTCTACCCCTCAAGGCGGCTGCTCAGCGCGCGCGTCTCGGCGTTCCTCGACTTCCTCAAGCAGGCCTTCCCCAATGGCACGCCGGAGGAACTGGCCGCCTATATCGGCAGATGATGAGCGAACCCGCTTTCAGGCGTAGAGAGTCTGGCCTAGGCTATGCCCATAACCGACGACATCGACATCCGGAGGAGAGCAGTGTTTCGTTATCTCTTTGGCGCAATATTGGCGTCCGTGCCGCTCGCTACCGCCCATGCAGAACCGCCAAATTATTGCAGAAACAGTTTCAAGCCTAACGAACCGATCGAGTCGCGTTTCATGGGAATCGAGTACGCGCTGATCATGCATGTGCTTGCGGAGAGGTATTGCGGGGCGGAGCGGAAGCCGATGCGCCCGCGATTTTTACAATATGTCGAGAAACAAGGTTGTGGCCCTGGAACAGAGATCTATTCCGATGTCGAGGCGGCGATTGCAAAGATGGAGGGAGCGAGCCTGAAGCTTCTCGCTCAGAATGGAGACCCCGGTCTGGCTATCTCCGAACCGCAGGTGCAGGAGTGGGCGTCGGCCACGACGAAAGAGCTTGGAGGATGCGACGCATTGAAAGCCGCGCATGATGCCGAGCTTCAGCAGTAGGTCGCGAATAAGAGAAACTGTTAGCGGCATGGATAGCGGCTCGGTGAGCCCCAGTAGCAGTCGGTTTCGCTCCCACGTCATAGGTATTAAGGTGGGCTAGCTGAGAACCGGCGCGGTCGCTGCGTCCGGACCACTTACCTCAGGAGGGCAGTATGGAATCGCCAACAGTGAGAGTCATGGCCGCGGCCGAGGAAGATCTGGCGGCCGAAACGGTCCTGCTGGCGTTTGCAGCGGATCCTATGGCGCGGTGGACCTGGCCGCATGCACACCAGTACCTTGCGGCCATGCCGCGAATGATCCGGGCGTTCGGGAGCAGCGCATTCTCTAACGGAAGCGCCTTTTGCACCGACGGCTACGCCGGGACGGCGCTGTGGCTACCGCCCGGAGTGCATTCCGACGAGGAAGGACTTGGTGCGGTGCTCGAGAGCACAGTTGCGCCCGCTCTTGCCCCCGAAACCACGGCCATATTCGAGCAGATGGCCGAGTACCACCCGACCGAACCACATTGGTACCTGCCCCTGATCGGCGTCGACCCGGCGCATCAAGGCAAAGGTCACGGCGACGCCTTGATGGCGTATGCGCTCGCATGGTGCGATCACGATCACGCACCAGCCTATTTGGAATCCTCGAACCCGCGCAACATTCCGTTCTACCGACGCTACGGCTTCGAACCGCTCGGCGCGATCCAGGTCGGTTCGTCGCCGACGCTCGTCCCGATGCTGCGGCGGCCGCGTTGAGCTCCAGTTCGATAGAGAGTTGGGCGTCCCGAAGGCGAGCGCGCGGCCCAGCCGCGAACGAACTGGCGACAACGTTGCTGGCGAATACATAGTGGAGTCATGGGCGATGTCCGCTTTTAGAAGTCGGACAATCTAGCTTTAACGACCGACATGAGGTCAAAGGCGGCCTTGATATCTATGGCAACGGTGCGCCGTGAGCGGGCATTGCAGCGTAACCGGCGTCACGGTCGTAGCTTGCGTAGATGCTCTAGGCAGTCTCGAAGATTAGCGCCATGACCGGTCGATGGACGATCGGGCTTTTTGCAGCGGATTGCCGTCACGAAAGGGCGGCGGTTGAACGATTGCAGTCTATCCAGACGATTTCGACGGGCGTCGCCGAAAGAGCTGATCCCAGATGTCGTACCCCGCAGGGACAATCCCGATCAGCAGTGCAGCGGCCAAATCGAACCGTGGAACAAACGCCAGGATGACCGCGCAGAACGCGACAAGCGTCACGAATGCAAATATGGCAAAAAACCGGCTTCTGTTCATCGGTCTATCCTTTCGGAATTGGCCAGACACTGCGTCATCTCTGTACTCCATAGAGTAGATTCGGCAGCATGTAGACGATGCTCGGGAACAGATAGATGACCACCATGCAGAGAATGACGATCAACATATACGGCATCATGCCGCGGAAGATGTCTGTCAGTTTGACATGCGGAGGCGAGACGCCCTTCAAGTAGTATGCCGACATCGCCATGGGTGGTGATAGAAAGGCCGTCTGCAGGTTGATTGCCACGAGAATACCGAAGAACAGCGGATCGATCCCGAAATGCGGCAGCAGCGGAATGAAGATCGGGATGAAGATGACGATGATTTCAGTCCATTCCAGAGGCCAGCCGAGAATGAAGATGATGATCTGGGCCAGGATCAGGAACATCAGCGGCGACATGTCCAGGCCGGTCACGAAGTCACTGATGAACTGTTGGCCGCCGAGATAGGCGAATACCGATGCGAAGGTCGCCGAACCGACGAACAACCAGCAGACCATCGCGGTCGTTCGCGCCGTCAGATACACCGACTCCTTCAGTCGCTGCCAGGTCAGCGCCCGATAGGCCGCAGCAAGCGCCAGTCCCCCCAATGCGCCGATTGCGGCGGCTTCCGACGGCGTTGCAAGGCCAAAGAGAATGGCACCCAGCACCGCAAGAATCAGAAAGGCGAGCGGCGCGAAGGATGTAAGCATCATCCAGGCGAGTTGGACCGGCGTGTGCTCGCCCACATCTTCTTTCGTTGGCCGCGGCGCCAGTTGCGGCTGCAGGATTGCTCGCACCACGACATAGATGAGATAAAACCCCGCCAGGGCGAGGCCGGGCAGGAGCGCCGCCGCATACATTCGGACAACCGAGATCCCGGAGGTGGCCGCATAGACGATCAGCAGGATGGAAGGCGGGATCAGGATCCCGAGCGTGCCGCCCGCGCAGATCACGCCCGTCGCGTAGCGCACGTCGTACTTTGCCTTCAGCATCGCTGGTAGGGCGAGCAGTCCCATCAACGTCACCACGGCCCCAACGATGCCGGTTGCCGTGGCAAAGAGTGTGCAGGTGGCCAGGGCGGCGACCGCCATCGAGCCGGGCACCCGGCGCGTGACGCTGAATAGCGTCGAGAACAGCCGATCGACGATGTTGGCTCGCTCGACGATGTAGCCCATGAACAGGAACAGCGGGATAGCCGTCAGCACGTCGTTCTGGATGACCGAGTAGGTCTGGTTGACGAACAGATCGAAGATCCGGTTGTTGAAGAAACCGCCGATCCAGGTCTGCGCCAGTGTAAAGGCATCGCCGCCGGATTCGAGCGCGCGGTCATAGCCGCGCCACATGCGGCCGGCATCGAAATAGGCATAGTATCCGAAGCCGACACCCAGAGCCATCAAGGTGAACGCCACCGGGAATCCGAGGAAGATGGCGAGGATCAGGATGAGGAGCATCCCGACGGCGATATGTGCATCCGTCATTGAGCGTCCCGATCCCGTGGTTCACGTCCAGCGTCAACTTCCCGCGACGGAAGGAAACCCTCGTCCTCGGACTTGAGCACGTCCAGGCTTTTTGTTTCCAGTAGTACCTTTTCCAGTTCTTCGACATCTTCGGCCTGCTTCGGCCATTCGCCCGTCCTTATGCAGAGAATGCAGCGGAAGACCTGCGCCACGCCCTGCAGGAACAGGAGAATGCCGGCGGCGACGATCACGGCCTTGAACTGGAAGATCGGCACACCGGCGGGACTGTTGGAACTGACCTCCAGATAGCCCCAACTGCGTGCGGCATATTTCCAGCCCGAGATCACAAGCGCGGTAATACCGGGAAAGAAAAAGATGAAGTACAACACCAGTTCCAGCCTGGCCTGGGTGCGCGGTTTCCAGAGCCGGTAGATGAAGTCGCCGCGCACATGGCCATCACGCGAGAGGGTATACGCTCCCGCCATCATGAAGATCGTTCCATAGAGCATGTAGCTCAGATCGAAGGCCCAGGGGGTCGGCGCGCGAAAGAGGTAGCGTGCAACAACCTCATAGCCGACGCCGAAGGCCATGATGAGTATCCCCCACGCGAACACCTTGCCGAACCACGCCGACAATTCGTCGGCGAATGCAATGTAACGGAGCATGCAAGCGCCTCCCTAATCTCGATGAGGGACGAGGCCCGGAAATACCGGGCCTTCACCATCTATTTTCCGAGGTTCAATTTTCCGGGGAAATAGTGCTCATAGGCGAGTGCGAGATCGGCGGAGTTCATCAATTCGTAGTACACGACCCTCTCCACCCACTGCCGCTGACTGTCGAGCACCTTCTTCATGAACGCATCCGCTTCAAGCGTGGGGATGATCTCATCCCAGGCCTTCAGTTGCGCATCCAGAATTTCCTTTGGAGTGCGGTGCACGGTCACGCCATGTTCGGCCTGGAGTTTTTGAAGGTCGCTTGAATAGTTGTCCATCGCGGACGCTGTTATCGCCGTGCTTGCTGCCTCCACGCCATATTCCAGGATCGCCTGCAGATCTTCGGGAAGGTCGTCAAACACATCCTTGTTGAAGAGGAACTCGAAAGATTCGCTCGCTTGATGGTAGGACGACAGCATGTAGTTCTTGGCGACATCCTGCGAACCAAACCGTAGGTCCGAGGAGGGATTGTTGAACTCGAAGGCGTCGATCACACCTCGCTCCATTGCCGGCACGATCTCGCCGCCCGGAAGTTGAGCGACGCTCATGCCCATATTCTGCATGAGATCGGCGGCGAGCCCGACCGTACGATATTTGAGGCCGTTGACGTCGTTCACCGTCGCGACCGGGTTCTTGAACCAGCCGAACGGCTGCGCGGGCATCGGGAAGCCATAGAAGCCGTAAAGGTTCAGCCCCATGATGTCCTGGGTGAGTTCTCGGTAGAGATCCTTGCCGCCACCTTGATGGAACCATCCGAGCATGGTGGTTGCGCTGCCGCCAAATACCGGCCCGGTACCGAAGAGGGAGGCTGCCTTGTGCTTTCCGTACCAATAGACGGGAACGGTGTGGGCTGCGTCGATCACGCCATCGTTGACGCCGTCGAGCACCTGAAACGCGCCGACGACCGTACCGGCAGGCATTAGTTCGAACTTCAGGCGTCCGCCGGACATTCGTTCGACCCGTTCGACGTACAGGCGGGCAAAATCCATCCAGATGTCCGACGCGGGCCAGGATGTTTGCATTTTAATGACGGTGGGTGCCTGGGCCAGCACGGCCGGGGCGGCAAGAGCCCCAACTGCGGTTACTCCAACGAGCGTAGAGGCTCCCAGCAACTCTCGACGCGATACTGCCTTTTTGGTCATTGTTCTTCCTCCCTGGATTGTAGTCGAATTCTCCCTGCGTTTCCTGATAGTCTGCTAAGTTGAACAAGAGGCCTCCCAACCTCTTCGCGATCAGTATCAACAACTGATTGTTCTCATTTGTCAATTATGCACACTTTTTGCAATTCTGACAGACGTTCAATTGTTGTTGATCACAGCTTGGGGCTGTGGTCCAACGTCCAAGGCACAGTACCGCTACTCCGCGTTGTCCGGACTACCTCAGCTTAGAAAGAACGAGCTGCTTTCGCCCGGCCGCTTTCGGGGAGCGGCAACAATTGCCTCTATGAGCGAGAAGAGGCGCAAAACAGTCGCTAGACAAGTCACCTGACCGCCTACATCCCCCGCCAGACAATGCCCGGCTGCTCCACTCTGATATCTCAGATCAGTCAGGAAGGCCCGCCTTGGCCAAGCCCTCTCGTAATCTTTCTGCGTCTTTCGGGTTTCGAAAAGGCAGCCGAGCCTCATGCCCATCGAATGAGTATTTCGGGTGAAGGCGCAAAGCGGAAATACTTCCGTACCGTTGCCGCCAGTACACCTTCGACCGGGGCCAACTGGTCATCGGGCTCATCCGCGTCTCAACTGGATGCCACCTTCGACGATCGCTGCAGCGTGCCCGCTACCTGTGCACGGTTTTGATTGCCCCATTCGCAGAGCGGAACCAGCGCCTGAACGAGCGTTTCACCGAACGGTGTCAGCGCATAGTCGACCACCGGAGGCACCTGTTGGTGATCGTGGCGTACAAGAACGTTCATTGCGACCAACTCCCGAAGCTGCTGGATCAGCACTTTTTCGCTGATGCCTCCGACGCGCCTTCTGATCTCGGAAAATCGCGTGGGGCCATCCCGGAGATGGTAAAGCACCAAAGGCTTCCACTTGCCGCCGATGACCGACAGCGAAACGTCCAGGCCACATTGAGTCTTCAGTCCGTCCATTAAAAAGCCCGCACTTACCTTTTGGTATGTTCTACCCATAGAGCAAGTGGGCGTCTACATGTCTTCTGTCCTTCGGCCGGCAGAGTTCGGGATAGCCGGAATTCGGACGAGGAGCTGTTAATGAGAGACGATATCCATACGATCAAAGAGCTATACGCCGCAGCAGAGGGAGATGGACTGGATGTCGGCAAATTCGTCTCCTTCTTCTCTGAAGATGCTTATGTGCGGGATATCCCGACCGACATGGAGTTCCGCGGCAAGGATATCGCCATGGTCGCGGGCGGCATGGCTCAGGCCTTTCCAGATATTCACCGAGAACTCTTCAACATCTACGCGATGGAAGATGTCATCGTGGTCGAGCTTGCCATTCGCGGCACCCACAAAGGAGCATTGGTGACGTCAGCGGGCACAGTCCCTCCGACCGGCAGGACCATCGATGTTCCTTGCTGCGATGTCTTTCACATGCGAGATGGAAAGGTCGTCTCCTTTCATTGCTACAACGCGGCGTCCATTCTCCAGCGCCAGTTGGGTCTTGCCGGTAACGCAACGGCTGCTTGATAAGCCGCAGATTCCTTAGCAGGTGACGCGGCCGGCTGCTTCAACCTCATCCAGCCGGGCCGCTTTTGGCCCAGGCCAGCCCGCTCGTGTCATGAACTCTAAACAGATTGCCCGGTGCCAATGTCTGCGATGCGAAAGACCAGATTGACAAGCCTGCCAGCCCCATATCTGAAGCGCCTTTGGGTGCGGGAGGATGCGGCCCTGAGCGAGCAGTATCCGTTCAATCTGCCTTGGCTGGATAAGGATTTCGCCCTCGATTTCGCCACGCCGGTGACGATTATAGTGGGTGAGAACGGCACCGGGAAATCCACGTTGATCGAGGCTGTGGCAGCCTTGTGCGGGTTTGACGAGGCCGGGGGCGGCAAGGGCTACATGCCAGTCGACCATTCCCGTGCGGTGGACCGCAGCGGCGCCCTTCTCGCCAGCGCGTTGCGAGCAGCCTGGTTGCCCAAGGTGACCGCAGGCTGGTTCTTTCGCGCCGAATCCTTCTTCTCTGTCGCACGCTTTCTCGATGAAGCCGCTCGAGACGCCAATGCTGCACCGCCGGACTTCTTGTCATGGAGCCACGGTGAAGGCTTCGTGCGTTTTTTCGAGGAACGCATGTCCAAACAGGGAATATACCTACTGGACGAACCGGAGAGCGCGCTTTCCCCGAAGCGCCAACTGGAACTACTCCGCCCCCTTCATGCCATTCAGAGATCGGCAAATGCTCAGATCATCATGGCCACGCATTCGCCCATCCTTATGGCTGTCCCTGGTGCTCGGCTGCTGGAGATCACCCGCGGCGGGCTTGCGGAAATTGAACTGCGCGATACGCGACATTTCAAGCTCTACAGAGACTTCACCCTCAATCCAGATGACTTTGTGGATCGTGCCTTGCGCAACGAGATGTAAACGCAGGCGGAGCATTACCAGTCCGGTTCATACGTCAGAGTAGCAAGGCTCTTGCTTGCTAAGCGCCAGCGTAATTGAAATTGTGAATGACGGACTTCAGATCCATTCAAGAACGCTTAAACGATGTCGCCCATCCGACGCATAGGCGACGTACCGCCGCCGGGGCGATGTCTGCTTCCAGGCAGGATACTTGCGTCCTCTATGACCGAAAAGGCGGCGCAATGCCGAAATGATTTCCGCAGCGGGGCCGAGAGCATGGAGCGCGCACCGAGATTGGCGCGTGCTTTCGCCGCGACGCCGCCGTCGAAGAAAAGCCTTCCTGCGAAATTGCTCGAATCAAAGCCGATTTTAGAGTAAAATTAACCAGTGCATTGAGAGGGCTGAAATGTCCTTGCGCGCCGCATGCGTCGCGCAGCGCTTACGGAAGGAAAGATGAGCCAATGAAAAGGTTAGCAATCGTTATCCTCTCGCTGGTGACGGCGCTGACGAGCGTCCCGCCGGCCATGGCGTTTCCCACCGTCGCCGTGCCGAAAATCGAAGCCACCAAGGCGCAGCCGGTCCAGTACAGAAATTATCGCGGTGGGTACCGCGGCGGCTATCGAGGCTATCGCGGGCGTGGATATCGCCATGGTGGCGACGATTGGGCCTGGGCACTCGGTGGGCTCGCGACCGGCGCGATCATCGGCGGAATGCTAGCGCAGCCGCGGTATTATGGCCCCAGCTACTACGGTGGAGGCTACTACGGTCAGGGCTACTATGACCGGGGCTACTACGGATCGCCCTATTACGGTCCGCCGCGCTACTACGGGTCGACCATTTACCGTCCGCGCTACTACGCGCCTTACCGCCCGCGCTACTACGCGCCGCGTTACCGCCAGGTCTATAGTGGCGGCAACGGACATGTAAGCTGGTGCTATTCGCGCTACCGGTCCTACAGGGCTTACGACAACACGTTCCAGCCCTATTACGGTCCGCGGCGGGCGTGCGTCTCGCCCTACTAAAGCATGTCGCGCGAAACTGTGCAGCGGTTTTGCGCAACGACCTGCGCAAAACCAAAGACCTGAAGCGCGACATGCGAGCTTGAAAGATCGCGATGCGCTTTAGCGGAAACCGCCGCTTGCCGCCAATCGTTCGCCGGTCAGCCAGCGGGCATCGTCGGAAGCGAGGAAGACGGCGACACCGGCGATATCGTCCGGCTGCCCGATGCGGCCGAGCGGCGTCTGGGCGACGATGGTCTGTTCGAAATCCGAGCCGATGACGCCGGCCGTGTGCGTGCCCTCGGTTTCGACCATCCCTGGCAGGATAGCATTGACCCGGATCTTGCGCGGGCCGAGTTCCTTGGCAAGCACGCTGTTGATGCCCTCGACGGCCCCCTTCGTGCCGGTGTAGACGGCAGTGGCCGGTGGGGCCAGGCTGGTGACCACAGAGGAGATGTTGATGATGCTGCCGCCCTCGCCGAGATGCTTGACCGCTGCCTGCGTGGTCAGGAGAACACCGAGAACATTGACGTCGAAGATGCGGTGATATTGCTCCTCGGTCACCTCCTCAATCGAGGCGAATTCATAGACGCCTGAATTGTTGACCAGCACGTCGAGCTTGCCGAATTCCCTGACCGCTGCGTCGACCAATCCCTGCGCCTCGCTGGCTTTAGAAACGTCGCCCTGCACTGCGATGGCTTTGCCCCCGGCCGTGCTGATCGCCTCAACTACGGCGTCGGCTCCCGCCTTGCTCGAAGCGTAATTGACCACCACTTGCGCGCCTTCCGCCGCGAGTGCCTTGGCAATCGCAGCACCGATACCCTTGGAGGCCCCCGTTACGACAGCGACCTTTCCTGTAAGCTTAGCCATTTCTCGTTCCTTCAGATCTGGATAGCCGCCGGAGTGGCGGGCTTGTTCCATAGTTCAGAAATTCGGAACTGTTGATCTCGATGTCAAGGGTGGCTATATAAAATTCATGAGACCGCTTTTTCACCCAGCCCTGGAGGACATCAAGCCCGAGGCGATCCTCTATGCGCTGTCCGATCCGGAGCGCGTTGCCATTTATGCAAAGCTTGCCGGCGCCAGCGGTGGCGGGACGTGCTCTGCGCTCGCCGATCTCGGCGACCGCGTCATTCCAAAGTCGTCGCTGTCCAACCATTTCAAGGTGCTGCGCGAGTCTGGGCTCATCCGGAGCGAGCGGCAGGGTGTGGAGATGCGCAACCAAACGCGCTGCACCGAGCTGGACGAGCGCTTCCCAGGCCTGATCAGGGCCATTCTGACCGCTTACGGCCAGCTTCCCGGGCAGCCGAAGACGGACTGATCGCCCCTGGAACAGCATCGCGCCCGATGGCCGCTGCCGACGGAGGTTCGCCTGCGGTCAGGACTCGTTAATCACAGCCGGAAGAGGACGGAAGCTGGCTCTTTGGCGTGAAAGCCGGAGAACCTTTCCGCTGGGTTCATTTTTCCCCATGATAGCTGCCGAAGGATTTTACGGGTGACCAAGCCGGAAGGATCTCGGGCAGTTTTGGCGATAGAGCGCTATAGTCCTGCGCACCGAACACGACCTTTCCGTCCATGATCGTGAGCACAGAAGAGATGGATTTGATCTGATCTTCCGACACGGTGAAGTAATCCCTGTCGAGCACAACGAAGTCCGCCAGGTATCCGGGAGCGATTACGCCCATTTCGGATTCTGTGTTCATGAACCACGCTGCACCATTGGTAAACAGTTTCAGCGCCTCGGCGCGGGATAGGCGATTGTCCTCAGCAAGAATTTCGGAGCCGGACACAGACTTGCCGGATACCATCCAACTTATACCGACCCAAGGGTTGAACGTGGCAGCCCGGAAGGCGTCGGTGGTCATGGCCAGCGGCATGCCGCTATCCACGAGCCTGCGCAGACGCGGGGTCTCCAGAGCCTTCTCGCGACCATGGGTTTTGATGAAACCATCGCCGTGCAGCGCCATTTTGGCGTCCAGGGCAATTCCGCCACCCAGCTTTTTCACCCGATCGATGTTCTCCGGATTGATGGTCTCAGCGTGCTCGAGACTCCATTTCAGGCCATCGAGCGGGATCGTTTCGTCCACCTTCTCGAGAGCGTCGAGAAAGGGCGAGATGTTCTCGTTGTAGCTGACGTGCATGCGAAACGGGATACGCCTCTGGACCAGCTTCATCACATCCTGCTCGACGAAGCGTCGCATCTTCTCGGGCGCGATGACGACCGCCGGACGGTCGAAGTTCTCATGATCGTGCACTTCCCCGCTCAGAACCTCCCCGGCCCCTCGATATTCATGGCCATGTGCCAGGGTGGGGTGCAGGTTTTGTCCTGGACTTATCGGCGCCGTTTTCGTGATCGCCTCGAGTTCCAGATCCACCATGTTTACCGGCCCGCCGTCGCCGAGTTGCAAGTCCACAAAGGGCATGCGCACATTGAGGCGGTTGTCTCGTGCAAGCACGTCTACCCTCGCCTGGGCCTCCGGGTATGGCCACCTGCCGCCGTTATCGATGATCGAGGTCACGCCGAACCGGTTCAGACCGTGAATGCTATAGATCAACGAACTCACTTCTTCGTCGAACGTGGGCTGCGGCACCATGCTCTCGAGGGCGAGAAACAACCAGGTATAGCCGTGGACCACACCGGTCGGATTGCCGCGGCTGTCCTTTTCGAATTCGGTGTCCGGCAACTTTGGGAACCGATCGGTGCCGACGCCAAGTGCCTCCATCGCCTGTTTGTTCAAGAAGGCGCGGTTGTAGGCGTATTGCACGATCATGGGGCGATCGGGCACGGCCTCGTGCAGTTCGTCCAGCGTGGGAAAGCGGTTCTCCTCAAACTGGTAGGGGGACCAGCCTCCGATTACCTTGACCCATTGGCCCTCGGGCGTGCGTGCGGCCTGCTCGCTGAGCATGGCCAATGCGTGACGCAACGTCGGCACGCCATCCCATCTTACATTGTAGTTGTAAGCCATGTCGTTGAGGACGTGCGTATGAGCATCGATGATGCCGGGGATGAGCCGGCGGCTGCGCGCATCAATCACCTGGGTCTTGAAATTCTTCAGATCGAGAATATCCACATCAGAGCCGACGGAATAAATGCGGCCGTCCTTGATCGCCAAAGCTGAAGCTTCGGGCTGAGCACGGTTGCCGGTGAAGATTTTTGCGTTGAGGATGATCAGGTCAGCACCGGGCTGTTCCTGCGTCGTTTGTGCCTGAACCGCAGAGAAAGACAAACTTGTCACAAACGCGATGAATATTTTTCTGATCATTTTATCCTCGTTCGAATGATTTTTATGAATTGCGGTCATGCACAAGCCGGCGCTTACGGATGCGTGCGATGGACGAAGAAGTGAGTCGAAGCCGTAGCGAGGATGCTCATGGGAGAGTCAGCCGCAGTGAAGTTGTCATTCTCCTCTTTGCCTCGGTAGCCCTCGGTCGTGTGAAGCCGTGTTGCAATATAAGGAACGCTTTGTGGAACTTGAGGATCTCAGAATATTTGTCGAAGTTGCCGATGCGGGCGGAGTATCGGCTGCGGCGCTGCGACTGGGCATCTCCAAGTCGATGGTCAGCCGGCGGATCGCCAGGCTTGAGGCGGAACTCGGCGCACAGCTATTTGCAAGGACGACCCGTGGCATAGCGCTCACGGAAGCAGGTTTTACATTCAGAGATTACGCAGCACGGGTTTCTGCTGACTTCGATGTGGTGCGCGAAACGATCCTGCCCGCCGGTGAGCTTCGAGGCCGCATGCGGGTGGCCGCGCCACTGTCATTTGGTCCGACCTATTTTGCTCCCGTCCTCTCCCAGATGGCCAGCCGGCACCCGCAACTGCAAATCCTTTCCTCCTATACCGATCGCTTCGTAGATCTCGTGGGAGAGGGTTTTGATTGTGCAATTCGGCTGGGACATCTGCCGGACTCGAACCTCGTCGCAAGACGTATCGGACCGATCTTTGGCAAGCTGGTTGCGAGTCCTGCCTACATCGAGGCTCACGGCGCCCCAGAAACACCGGACGAGATTGTCAATCACCAAGTCGTCATGCGGGACGCCGAGAAGTGGCAATTCATGGATGGCGACGAGATTGTCACGGTGCGTCCCCAGGGACGCTTCATAGCTGATAACGCAATGTCCCTCGTAGCGGCCGCTCTGGATGGGCTCGGGGTCGCCTATCTGCCAGAACCGCTTGTCACGGACCATATTTGTTCGGGTGCACTGGTGCCAATCATGACGCGTCATCCGATTCCGCCAGCCGGCATCTTCGTCGTGAGGCCGCCCGGCCAGTATCCCTCTCGAAAAGTGCGAACCCTCACTGAGATGCTTATCGAACGATTTGGAACTCGTTAGTCACAGCGTGCGCCGCGTCCGCCTTTATGGTCTCCGCGCCACGGAGAAAAGCTGGCCTGGTCAGCACTGCGCCGCGAATGTTGAAAAATGCGGCATCCGCGATCTCAGCAGCTATCCAATGCGCGGAAGCACCAACAGCGGACGGCAGCAGATCAACGAGCGCTTCTGGCTATGATCCCCATCACGAGCTCTTTGTATTTGTCCGTCCGGTAGATTCCCTGCACCCGGCAGCCGCGCATGATTTCATAGTTTTCGCGGTTATCCGGGTTCGATCGCATGAGCGCAACAATCACGTCGTTCGGCCCCCTCCACTGGTCCGCAAGCCCGCTTCGTGTCCAATTGAAAGACAATGGACCCTGTTGAACGCTCCCCTTCAGGGTCTCCAGTATTTCGAGGGTCACCCGCGCCTCATGGCCCGGTTCCAAAACTTCGTAGTCCCGGAAATTGCCCCGAACGATCACGTCAGCGTCGAACAGCTCAGAAAAAAATGGTCGAGGTACTGCGCACGCGTGAGCGCACGTCGCTGCGACGAAAACGGAAATCAGGGCGCAGACTGCCGGAAGCATAAATTTCATCCCATCCCTCCGACCGTAGCGAACAGGCTCACCGCCTCTGCAATCGTAGGTGAGCCTGTTTATGACCGCAACCGGTCGAGCGGAAGGAGACACAACCCTACTTCGCGACGATATTATTGAGAAAGCCACATAAGCCCAGCTCTGCCAGCGACTTTAGTTCTTGATCACATTGATGTTGACGGTGACGTCCTTGATGGTGCCCTCACCGTAGGACACCCTCACCTTATACATGTCACGTCCAAAATACCCGCTCTTGGAAGTATAGTATTCCGACACGCCAGGAGATTTCCTGGAATTGCATTTATTGCGGACGCCATCTCTGTAATTTGAATAAATATTCTCTTTGACGAATTCAACCGAGCCATGCTCCGGGGCTTGGACCAACTTTATATTGGCGATTGTTGCAGCCGTGCAATCTTCATTCAAATTGTAGGACTGGCCCATCTTTGTCCGCTCTCCACTCAGAGCCCGACTGTGATCCGCAGAAATAGCAACACCGTTTTGCGTGGTGACACATCCGGACAGACCGAAAATGATGGAAAGGACAGAAATCGAAATAGAGTTTTCTTTCAAAAATCGCGAAGCCGGCATTTTGTTTTTCATCTCTTGGTTTTATTAATAGCGCCATTCAGCTTATCCAATCAGCAGCCCATTGCAATCGTAGGTGCCTGCGGCCGCTACCGCCTTCATGGTCTTTTCACCGCGGGAGCAGCCTGCCAGCAAAGCCCGATGGTACAGCGCCCATGCTCGATTTTAATCCGCTCTATTCGACCCCGCAGGTTGCGGCTATCGAACAGTTCATCCATCAGCACTATCCGCTTGCAGGGCCGGTTTCCTGCCGGATGCTGCAACGGGGCTTGAATGATGTGTATCTTGCCGTTGCAAGCAACGGCGAGCGGTATGTGTTCCGGCTTTCCCATCGCCGCGCCCGCGGTCCAGCCGACGTCAAGACCGAAATGGCGTTCCTGGCGCACCTCTCGCAATCGGGCGTTCCCGTCGCCGCAGCCATCCCGACACGCGAGGGCAGCTTGTTCCTTCAGGGAGATGCGCCGGAGGGCGTGCGTCAGGCCGTGCTCTTCCAGGCGATCGAGGGCCGCAAGCCGGATGCGGCGGATGCCGGCGATGCGCGGGCCAACGGGACGACTCTTGCGCTGATGCACAACGCCGCCGAGACATTCCAGCCGGACGGATCCCTCTATCGGCTCGACCTCGAACACTTGCTGCATCGGCCGCTCGCGCGAATAGTCGATAGCGGCGTCGTGGAAGACGCCGAGGTCCGCAGCGATCTTGAAGACATCGCGGCGCGGACCGCACAGGCGATCGAAGCCTTCGCCGATCTGACATGCACTTATTGCCATGGTGACTGTCACGGCTCCAATGCGCGGATCAACGACGCCGGCGAAGCCGTCTTTTTCGACTTCGATGACGGCGGTCCGGGATACCTCGCTTACGACTTGTCGGTGTTCCTGTGGGCGCAAATATCCTTCGGCCGGAGGTCGACCGAAATGTGGGACGCCTTCGTCGATGCCTATCGGGCGGTCCGGCCGATAAGACCAGACGACTTCGAAGCCGCCCACCGCTTTGTGATCGTCCGCCACATCTGGCTGATGGGCGAATACGCCAGCCGGGCCCAGGAATGGGGAAGCGAGACTGTCGGCTGGATTGCCAGGCAGGCGAATTTCCTCAAGACGTGGGAGACCGAGCGATGTGTCGACCGCCTGTTTTGAATTCAGTTCTGCTCGTCCCGGAGGATCGGAGGAGCAGACCCGGAGCTGGGCGATCACTTCGACCTTCGCCCACTCCTGGTGCAGGTACATTGCTTTGACGCGACGATCCGTGCGCCAACACGAGCCGTGAGAGCGCCTGGCCTAATAGCCGCGTTGCGATGCCACCCGCGTCACAGCCGCGTCCTCCATGACGTAGGTCGCATATCGATGGTCGCGGATCAGTGTTATCTTTTGGTCCCTCCATTCAAGCAGCATGAAGTAGGCAGGAGCAGCGGACGGCGCGGCCGAGACCAGCAATATTTCCCTGCCCTCCAGACAAGCCGGTTCGATCCAAACCCGCGGATAGTCCGCATAATAGGAAAAGAATCGGCCAACGTTCGCCGCACCGGAGACCTGTGGTCGTCGTGCCTGACGAAGCCGAACATCCTCGGCAAGCAGCCTGCGCAGGGCCGTCCAATCCCTCGCGTTGAAGAGCGCTGCGAAATTCTGAACCTCGGCACTTGGGGGCAGCGGAACTTCGGACTCTGACTCGGTGAGGGATCGCAATCCTGCCCGACCACGTGAGAGATGGGCTTTGACGGCATCGATACTCAGGCCCAATAGCGCGGCGATGTCTGCGATCGGCTCTCCGAGCACATCCTTGAGGATCACCGCGCTACGCTGCGGCACCGGTAATTTGGCAAAGTGAGCTAAGGCGATCTGCACCGTGTCCTGCCTTATCAGTGCATCCTCTGGATCAACAGCACTGACATCAGCCAGATCAAAGGCCGTCTCCAGCGGCTCCGACCGGCGGGTACTTCGCTGGCGCAGCGCATCAATGGCGCGATTGTGAACAATGCGAAACAGCCAGGGGCGCAGCGGCGTGTCGGACGAGATCGAGCCGACCGTCGCGAACGCATTGACCAACGCGTCCTGTATCACGTCCTCGCCGTCGATCACCGAGCCGACCAATCGGGCGGCATAGCGATGCAGTTCCGGGCGAACTGCATCCGCCTCCTTGGCCAGCGCCGCGTAGAGTGTGTTCTTCGCTTCTGCTTCGAGGGCAGCTTCATCCATCATTCGATGACCGTCACGCCGGTATCTCCACGCACGGCGTAGATCATAGCCTCTTCCAGCGCCGTCTTGCCGATCAGTTCGGCTACCGTATCGCCAAAGCCACGCGGTGTCATGTCCGGCCAGGTCGCGGCCTGTTCGGCGAATGTCCGGCCCGCCGCCGCAGCATAGCCGGAGATTCCGGCGTTGCCCACGCCGGTTCCTGCGAACATCTGCCTGGGAGCAATGACCCGGAAACGCAGGCCCAGGCCGAGCTGGGTCGACAAGCCCTCGGCATATTTTGCAATGAACCACTGCGCCCGTTTTGCTCCTGCATAGCCTCCCGATAGCGGCGAGCCCTGCACCGCGGCTCCGCTGGAAACGAGAACGACCAGCCCGCCCGGCGCCATCGGCAACGTCAGAGCGGCCTGGACCCAATGCAGGGCGGCCTTCACATCGACGTTCCAGTTGGTCGTGAACGCCTCCCAGCCAACACGATCGATACGTTCCATGGGCGGTTCGGCGCCGGCGTTCATGATGACGACATCAGGTCGTGTCTCCGACATGATCCTCTTCGCGGCGTCGGCGCTGGTCGCGTCAGCAGACACAGTCGTGACGGCGAGTTGCTCCCCCAGCGCTCGCAACGCCGTCGCGTCGCGAGCCACGACGGTCACTTTAGCTGCGCGCGCTACAAACGCCTCGGCCATTCCGAAGCCCAACCCGCGGCTCCCACCGACGACAACGATACGTTTTCCATCCAAATCCATGTTCTTTTCCTCGTTCGATCCAAACCGCGCAAAGGCAGTCGCTACAAGGACGTTCGAACAAGCTGAAAAGAGTCATCATTTTCGCGGCTGTCATTAAGCTAGCTGTGTCGCCAAACCTTTATCGCTGAGATCAGCAGGATTGCGGCCAGGGGTGGCAGGAGGAAGCCGTTTGGCACTATGCCAAGCAAGAGGCCGCCGGCAAAGGTGCCGACGATCGAGCCCGCGGCCATGACCAGCAGGAAGGTCTTGTTGCGGCCAAGAACTGAAAAGCTCTGATCGCGGCTGTAGCGGGTGAACCCGACCAGCATGGTGGGCAGGCTTACGGCGAGGGAGAGGCTTCCGGCCAGTTTGATATCCGCCCCGAAAAGCAGGACCAGCGTCGGGATCAATAGCTCTCCGCCCGCAACGCCGAGCAGGGAAGCCACGATCCCGATAATGAAGCCCGCCACCACGCCTGCGATCATCTGGGCCATGCCTGTTAGCAGCGCCTGGCCGGCTGTCGCGTCGTGGCCGACGACCAGTACGACGGCGATCGCGACCAGCATCGCGGCAATCACCTTGTAGAGGGTTTCCGACTTCAGGCGGGTTGCCCAACCCGCGCCAAACCATGCGCCGAGCAGACTTCCAGCGAGCAGGTTGACGACGATCGGCCAGTTCTCGGCGATCGTGCTGAAAGGCACTGTCGCGGCACGGAACGGGAGCGCAGTGGCAACAACGACCAGGCTCATGGCCTTGTTGAGGATGACCGCCTCAAGAGCCGCAAAATTGAACAATCCGATCAGGAGAGGTAACCGGAATTCCGCTCCTCCAAGACCAATCAACCCACCGAGCGCACCGATAATTCCCCCGCCTGCAAAGGCGACGGGGAGATTTTGAGACTTAGGTTGCGAGGCGGGCAAACCGTCAGACATCGATATAGTCCGGTGAAGATATCGCTATCCCTAACGAACATAATCGAATTCACCAAGATAAGGCCGGCTGCATCTCTCGTGATTGGTTTTACATCTGTCTGGCTCACTCCGAACATTCTCGAAATGTCGGCGTCCGTTCCCAACGAAAACCGAGCCTCGGCATCATCAGGCGAAGCGGGTCTCAATCGCACGCCAGCACCTTTCAGAGAAATCATAGATGCCGTCCAACTTCAAAAACGATCAGTTTGGCCAGTCTAAGCAAAACTCGTCCCGGGGCAATGATCGCTTGGAGCGCGAAGCAGAAGCTCGCAACGGCTGCACTCGGCCCAAAGCTGCCATAACGTTGGTGCTATTTTCCGCGCAAAGCGAAGTTGAACCACACGGTAAAGAGACGGGAAAACTCGGCGAACAGCAGAAGTATAAGGCAACCTCCCCACCGCGGCTCTCCAAAAATCACCATGCTTATGAGCGCCACCAGAAAGTAGGCCGCTGCAAAGATTGAAATGTACCTTAATAGCGCCACCTGTATCCTCCTTCCGCTATCCGCTTATTTAATCATTCCACCTCAAAATACAACCTCAGGCCGCAATGGAATCCCATGACCGCAATCGGCTCAAACCTGTCGCAATTGGTCCATTCCTTGAGCGATGGCTGTCCGACTATCAGGCCAGCACCTGCGAACGCAGCCAGTCCTGAAGCTTTTCGACCGCTTGCGACTTCCGATATCGCGGCTTCACCAGATAGAAGTGCGAGCGCGTTTTGAGGGCGCCGTCGAAGACTTGTCTCAGCCTGCCCGCCTCGATGTCGGTCGAGACGAAAGCGCGGGTTGCTACGGCGATGCCCTGTCCGGCGATGGCTGCTTCGATCGCGTGCGATGTCTGCGAGAAGCTGATGCCCCGAAACAGCGTGGGATCGCCGCCGCCGAGGAAGCGATCGATATATTCGGGCCAGGAATTATGGGCATCGTGAAGGAGCGTGTAGTGCGAGAGTTCTTCTGCATTCTTGGGCTCGGCTCCCTCGGCGACGAGGCTTGGATTGCAGATGGCAATGATCTCCTGCTCGAACAGCAGTTCGGCGGCGAGGCCGGGACCGAAGGGAGGGCTGCCGTATCGGACGGCGAGATCGACGCCGTCTGCCTGGAAGCTGGAAATGCGGTCTGTCGCCAGGATGTGGAGATCGAGATCGGGATGCCTCGAGGTGAAATCAGGAAGACGCGGGATCAGCCATCTCGAGGCGAAGGTCGGCGTCGTGCTGACCACCAGTTTGACCGGCTGAGGCTTCAGGTTCGCCGTCGCGTTTGCGAGCAGTTCGAAGGCGCGCCTGACATCGGCGACGTAGCTTCTCCCCTCGCCCGTCAGCGCCAATGACTTCGGCAGGCGCTCGAACAATGTCACCCCGAGTTCCGCCTCAAGCCCGCGCACGTGCTGGGCGACAGCCCCTTGCGTGACGCCGAGCTCTTCGGCCGCGAGCCGGAAGTTCAGATGACGCGCCGCTACGTCGAAGGCCTTGAGGCCGTTGAGGGATGGAAGATTGCCGATCAGCATGGACATTCGATAGTTTTTCTACTGGGACATTTCACGAAAACTGGTTCGCTCGCGCTTTGAGCCCATGGTATTCCATGGATCAACGCCCGGCAACGGGTGCAAATCGAGTAGGGAGAGCGACGATGGCAGTAGAAAAGGTAGCGATCATTACGGCTGGCGGCAGTGGCATGGGTGCGGAAGCCGCCAAGCGGCTGGCGGCCGATGGCTTCAAGATCGCCATCCTGTCCTCGTCGGGCAAAGGCGAGGCGCTTGCCACCGAACTCGGCGGCATCGGCATCACCGGCTCGAACCAGTCGAACGACGACCTGAAGCGCCTGGTCGACGCATGCATGGAAAAGTGGGGCCGTGTCGACGTCCTCGTCAACAGCGCAGGTCACGGTCCCCGTGCGCCGATCACCGAGGTCACCGACGAACAGTGGCATGCGGGCATGGACATTTATTTCATGAATGTGGTCCGCCCCGTGCGGCTGGTCACGCCGATCATGCAGGCGCAGAAGTCGGGCGCAATCGTCAATATCTCGACCGCCTGGGTGTCCGAACCGTCGGCGATGTTCCCGACCTCGGCCGTCTTCCGCGCCGGGCTTGCCGCCTACACCAAGATTTATGCCGACACCTATGCGGGCGACGGCATTCGCATCAACAACGTGCTGCCAGGCTGGATCGACAGCCTGCCGGCGACGGAGGAGCGCCGCGACAGCGTGCCGATGAAGCGCTACGGCACCAGCGCCGAAGTGGCCGCGACGATTTCCTTCCTCGTTTCCGAAGGGGCGGGCTATATCACCGGCCAGAGCCTCAGGATCGACGGCGGCCTTACCCGGTCCGTCTGACAGGATCGCTCTCAATACCAAGGAGAACAGCGATGTGCTTCAACTGGAACGTCAAGGCCGGCGAGATAAAGAAGGCTGATGCGGAGGCGACACAGTGACCCTCGCCGAGGTCGATGCATCGGCCTGGGCCGAGCTGGAAGCTGCCGCCGCCGATCCGCAGTCGGCCTTCCGCTACCTGAACCTCTGTTCGGTCGACGCCGGCGGCCGGCCGCAAACCCGCATGGTGGTGCTGAGGCGCGTGGATGTGGCGCGACGCCTGCTGGAAATCCATACGGATGTCAGAAGCCCGAAATGGCAGGAAATATCGGCCAATGCTTTGGTCAGCCTCCTCGGCTTCGGCCCGCAGCCGAAAGTGCAGCTTCGCCTGCAGGGATCGGCCGAACTCAACGGACCGGCAAGCGAACGTGCGGCCGAGGCCTGGGGCCTGCTGCCGCGATCGACGCGCAGCACCTATATGGGCGGGCCGCCGGGCGACGCAATCGTCGAACGGCCGGCAAACGAGAGTACGGCCGCAGACGCCGACGGACAGGCCTTCTTCGGGGTGCTGCTATTCCGAGCCGAGACGCTGGACTGGTTCCAGCTGCGCCACGCCGACAACCGGCGCGCAGTCTTTGCCTACGACCATCTGGGCGCGCTGACCTCCTCCCGCTGGGTCAATCCCTGAACGCCAGACGACGTCGAAGCCGCCCATCGCTTTGTGATCGTCCGCCACATCTGGCTGATGGGCGAATATGCAGGGCACAGAAATGGGGAAGCGAGACTGTCGGCTGGATTGCCAGGCAGGCGAATGTGGGAGACCGAGCGATGTGTCGACCGCCTGTTCTGAAGCAACGCGCGGCTTAGCCGCTCAGCCTTCAAGCCGTACATGATGCTCCAGCCACGCGACAGCGAAGCTGCAGATCGCGGCCGCATCGACCAGCACCGATCTTGCGTCTCCGACCAGGCCCTGCGCGCCCTGCCCGCTTGCCAGAAACGCCCGCACGATCACGCCGAAATAATCGTCGTCAAGGCCCGGCACGACCGGGTCGCTGGTGTCGAACTCTTCCAGCATCCGCCACACCACGCCAGCCGATGTGGCAAAGGGCGCCTCGTAGCGGCGGAGGCGCTTGTTCGGAATTCGCGCCAGGTGTTCTGCATGGTGGAGCAGGGTCATGGTGTCGAGCGGAGCGCCGGCCATCAGAACCTTGCCGCCTGCCGCCACCAGCCTGCCGAGCGGCGATGTCTCTCCATAGCCGTAATCGAGCGGGTGGTCGGCAGTGAGCCAATCCGCGCGCGCGCCGATCGCCGCGACCGAGGCGCCCGGATTGCCGCTGCGTCTTGCCCCCGGTGTCGCTCGAATGAATTCGGCGAGCACGCCATTATCGCGGGCAGCGCGGGAAACAGCCGGATCGAAGGGCGCGATATGGGCGCGCCATTCCGGCGGGACGCGGCCATTTTCATCCAGCAACGCATCATAGGCACCGTTCCAGTCGGTATAGGCGACGATGGTGCCGGCAGGCCCCACGGCGTCGCGAAGCGCTCCGATCAGTACATCAGGCCCGTTGAGCAGCCGCCCCACCCGCTTCATCGCGGCGTGGACCATGACAATGTCGCCGGCACGAATGCCGAGACTGTCGAGATCCCTGGCGAGCGAGAGGCGGGTGTGAATGCGCGGAACGATCATCGGCAGACGATCCTATTGAATCTGGCATCAACGCCAAGAGCAATCGCTATCAAGATAGCCCACGAACGGCAACTTCTCGCCACTATGAGATTTAGATCAAGGTCTCAATAGCGCTGCAACCACACCACGCATTTGCCTCGGTCACAGAACCCTTCTTCAATAAGGACTCTCTCGTACTGCGCAAACGGATCGACCTATTAGGTCTTACGATCCTTGCGGGCGGGTATCGTCACTCCCCTGATTACCCCGAAAATCGCTCCAAACATTCCGCCAATAACGATCCCTGCGGAGCCTCCCGCCAACGCCGCAATGAAGCAGTAGGCGATCCAAGAGCCAACGCTGGATGCATCGCCCAGGAGCGCCGTGGATACCGCCCCGATCACCGCACCAAGGATGCCAAACACGATGCCCACCCCGGTAACGGACTCCGAGGGGTCGATGGTGCGAATACGCGGGCTTTGTGTGGTGCCGGAGGCACCTAACGGAGACTGATGATCCGTGTCTTCCATTCGAACCTCCTTCAGAGTGTTTTACAATTGTGTTTTCAGCCGCCGAGAGGCTTGTCGTCCTTCTCGAACAATATCCTCTCTGCTGCGCCATCCAGATCGTCGTATTGGCCGGTGCGCAAACACCAAAGAAAAGCGCCAAGCCCGGCGATACCCATCAGGAGGGCTACGGGAATGAGAAACGACAACGTGCTCACTGTCTTGCTCCTACCAACCCACTTATCCGGCCCAAGTTCCGCTCTGGTGGCGTTCTGTCGATCTCAAGCCTCATTGCATTCGCCACGACCAGTATGGACGACGAGGACATCGCTATCGCGGCGATGAGCGGGTTTACATAGCCGAGCAATGCGAGCGGGATGCTGCAAGCATTATAGACAATAGCCAAAGCAAAATTCTGACGGATCAGTGCAGCCGCGCGCCCTGCCGTTGTTATGGCGATCTCGACCCCGTCCACGCCTCCACTGAGCAGAATGAAGTCGGCGGCACTTCGACCGATGTCGCTTCCCGACGCCGGAGCCATGGCAACATGGGCGGCCTTGAGCGCCACCGCGTCGTTTATTCCGTCACCGACCATCAGGGCCTTGCGTCCACTGTCGCGTAACGCTTCGATTGTCTTCGCCTTATCCTTAGGAAGGGCGGCTGATGTTACCGTGTCGATTCCAACCTCCTTTGCCACCGCACGAGCCGCTTCCGGGGCGTCGCCCGTCAGCATCTGGACGGCGATGCCGCGGCTCTTCAGGAACTGCACCGCCTGCGCCGACCCCTCCCGGAGGCTTTCTCCGAAAACGAAGGAAGCGAGGATTTCTGCCTGTCGCGTCAGGACGACCGTGGAAGCTGCGGCAGTCCGATCCTCTCCCTGGCCGCCCGTCGCCCAGGCCGCTCGTCCGAGTCGATAGATTTGCCCATCGAAAGATGCCTCGAGACCGCTGCCCGGAACCTCTCTGACGTCGTCGAGCGCGAGGGCATGCGGCTCGCGCCGTGAGGCGTAGGCCGCAATCGCAGTCGACATCGGATGACTGGAGTACCGCGCCAGCGAAGCTGCCAATGAAAACTCCAACGGTCCGACCCAGTTCCCGCTCAGCAGCGTCGGCTCGTATTGCGTCAGGGTGCCGGTCTTGTCGAACACGACGGTGTCGATTTCCGCCAGGCGTTCCAACGCAGAACCGTCCCGCGCCACGACGCCGTGCTTGAACAACTTACGGGCGGCGACGACCTGGACCATCGGAACCGCGAGGCCGAGAGCGCAAGGGCAAGCTATGATCAGGACGGAGATCGAGGTCGTCAGGGCGAGGTGGACGTCTCTCGTCATCACGAACCACTGAATGAATGTCAGAATCGAGAGACTATGGACAATTGGAGCATAGAGGCGCGCTGCCCTGTCCACGAGCAGCCGATATTGGGATCGGCCGCCCTCGACGGCTTCGAGCATCCCATGTATCTCGGCGAGGATCGAATCGGCAGGCATTGCGGTGGCTTCGACAGTCAGGGGATGGCCAACGTTCAACTCGCCCGCGCGAACCTTTTCGCCTGGTCCGACGCTCGTCCATCGGCTCTCTCCCGTCAGCAACGAGCGGTCAAGCTCCGTGAGGCCGGAGAGAATGGTGCCGTCAGCCGGAATTCTGTCGCCGGCGGCAATCAGTGTGTGGGTTCCGGGCGCGATTTCGTTCAGCGGAACATACTCGATCCGTCCGTCCGCGCGTATCACATTCGCGCCTTTCGGCATCATCTCGGCCAGCGCCGTCGCCGCCGAGTGTGCCTTCCTTCGCATCAGATGATCCAGCGTGCGTCCGACGAGCAAAACGAAGAGTAGCGAGGTACTGGCCTCGAAGTAGGCTTGCCGTCCTTCGGCGAACGTGTCGTATACGCTGAGACCGAACGAGAGCAGGACGCCGATGCTGACCGGCACATCCATGTTGGCCCGACCGTGCACGAGCGCCCGCCACGCCGACCGGTAGAATGTCGCCCCGGAGTAGATCACGGCCGGTAGTGCGAGCGCAGCCGACATCAGGTGGAGCGTCTGACGTGTTGCCGGGTCCGCACCCGCCCAGACCGATACCGACAGCACCATGATGTTCATTGAGCAAAAGCCGGCGACTGCCAGCGCGCGCAGCAGGCCTGACACCTCACCGTCCGGTTGATCGCGGCCTTCCGCCGGCAAGACGGCCGTGTAACCGATCGTTCCGATCAGAGCGGCAAAATCGGGTGGCGAACCATTTTCCGCTTGCCAATGGATGGTTACACGCTTTGCCGTCAGATTGGCGCGCGCCATGTGAACTTCGGGGTGCTTGCCAAGGGTCGATTCCAGAAGTGCCATGCATGCACCGCATCGCATGTCCGGAACGGACAAGGTGATCTGCCTGAGACCATTGCCCAAATCCCTGCTTGCCAACGCGATCTCGTCCACACCCGGCCTTCTTGGTCCGGGCTCGTGGAGCGACGACGCAATGGACGCACAGCAGGTCATTGTCCGTTCCTCGCTACCTCATTGCCTTATAGGCATGCCATGTGGCGTGGCCGAGCAAAGGAAAAACGACGATCAGTCCGACAAGTCCCGTCAGCAGGCTGGCGAGGAAGAGGGCGAGCACGATCGCACCCCAGACCATTGACGGTCCCATGTTGTTCCAGACCATGACAACGCTAACGCCCATCGCCGTGAAGGCGTCTATGCGCTCATCCAGAAGCATCGGGATTGAGAACACCCCGATTGCAAAAGCGAATCCAGCGAACAATGCGCCGACACACAAGCCGACGATCAGCATGCCCCAGCCCGAGGGGGTGGTGACCAATAGCCTTGCTACGCCATCAAGGCCGGGAAACGGATTAACGCCGAAAAAGAGCGCGTAGATAATAACCGCCGCCCTCATCCAGAGCAGCATCACCATGCACAGCAGCATCCCCGTGAAAAACACCTGCCCTCCAGCTCTCGGCCGGACGAATAACATCTCACGAAACGTGGTGCGCTCCCCGTTCGCCAAACTCCTGCTCTTGACATAGAGCCCTGCGGCAAAGAGCGGGGCGACGATCAATATGCCCGCCAATGCCGGAAAGAGAAGATAGTCGCTATCGAGCCGAAACAGCATCACGGTGGCCGCCAGCGCGAGTAAGAACACCACGAACCCATAGGCCAGACTTGGCCAGGGTTGCCGGATCAAGTCCTGCCAGCCTTGGCCAAGCCAACCGAGAGGAGCGCCGAGGGGCAGATGCCGCTGCCACTCGGGATTCATCGTCTCCTGTATCCCCGATACCTCGCTCCGATATCGGCCGGAAGTGTCGTCCTGCGGCATCTGATCCTCCTCGTGCGTTCAGCAAGCTGAAGCGGCGGCCCTGAATTGGTTGGGTTGCTGGCCTTTTTCCTTGATATGCTCGATGCAGGCGGGCTGGGTGGCGATCGCCATGTATACAAAATGGGCGTTAGCGCCGACAAAGATCGCCCCGGTCAGCCCGATCAGCAGCCACTTGAAAGCGCGTGGTATACGTCTCTTCGCTTCGGGCATCACTGTTGACCCCCACCCAGCTTGTTCACATAAAGCGCGAGTATCTTTATCTCAGCGGGACTTAGGCGTTCGTCCCAGGTGGGCATATGTCCCTGCCGTCCGCCATGGATCGACTGGACGATCCGTTCGATGCCCCCGCCGTAAATCCAGCGGCCATCGGTCAGGTTCGGCGCACCCACATCCTGTTTGCCTTTGGCGTCTTCGCCGTGGCATGCCACGCAGCTAGCCATGAACACCTCGCGGCCCGCAGCTATCTGGCTGGCGTCTGCGGCCTCGGTGGACGAATTGCTCAACGAATAGACATAGGCGGCGACATCGCTCACCTGTTTTCGGTTGAGCATTTCGTCTGTTCCGAACGCAGGCATCTGCGACACGCGGCTTTGCGAGTGCGTCGTATTGACTCCCACCGTCATGGTCTGGACGATCTTTTCTGGTCCTCCACCCCAAAGCCAGTCGTCATCGGTAAGATCGGGGAAATCTCGCCCGCCTTTGCCGTCCCTTCCATGACAGGCGGCGCAGTTGTCTCCGAACAACTGATGGCCGCTGGAGGCCACCTTCGCCATCAGCTTTTCGTCGGCACGGATTTCATCAAAGGAACTGGTCTCGATCTTCTCGATCCAGGCCGCGCGCGAAGCATCGGCTTCTATGATCTTTCGCTCTACCGCCTGCTTTTGACCCGTGCCGATCAGGCCCCTCGTATACGTGCTTCCAAGCGGCCAGGTCGGATACAGTATCCACCAGAGAGCGGCGAACAGGTGGGTGATGATGAGGAAGAGCAGAACCCCGCGCGGTACAGGAGTATCGAGCTCCTTGATGCCGTTCCAAATGTGTCCCGTCGTCTTCCGGCCTGTTATGGGATCGACTTCCTCTATCGCCATGGGGTGTCGTCCTTATCGAATATGTCCGTTTCCGCCCGATCGAAACGCGCCTTGTTGGAAGGCCAGAAGGTGTAGATGATCACCCCGATCGAAAACAGAATGAGATAAAACAGGCCCCAAATCTTGGACAGCTCCAACATGGTCTCGTGGGTAATATCCATTTCCATTCCCCTGACGAATCAATTGTTGGGGTTCGGCATCTGCTCCGGTGCCGCAGTGTTCTGGTAGGCAGCCTTTGTCAGCCGGCCAAGCACTTGCAGATAGGCGACCATGGCGTCCATCTCCGTCACGCTGGTTTTTACGCCGTCAAACGCAGAGACCTGCGTGTCTTGCCCATAGCGTTCCGTAACGCCTGAGGACTGTTCGCTGTCTGGATTGGCTTGGCCGAAGGCATCGGCAGACGCGTTTGCGACCATGTCGTCCGTATAAGGCACTCCCACGGTTCTCAGCGCCGCCACTTGGTCGCGCAGATCGGCAAGATCGAGTGGGGTTGTCGCCAACCATTGATAGGACGGCATGTTGGATTCCGGGACGACCTCGCGAGGGTTGATCAAATGGGCCACGTGCCAGAGATCGGAATACTTCCCGCCGATACGCGCCAGATCGGGACCCGTACGCTTAGACCCCCACAACATGGGATGGTCATACTTGGATTCGACCGCAAGAGAATAAGGACCGTATCGCTCGACCTCGTCCCGCAGCGTTCTGATCATCTGGCTGTGGCAGGCGTAACAGCCTTCTCGGACATAGATGTTCCGGCCCGCCGCCTCAAGGGGTGTGTAGACTCTCATGTCGGGGGCGTCCTCGACCGTCTCGTGGATCGTGAACAGTGGGGCGATCTCGACGAGCCCGCCGACGCTTCCCGCTACAACGATAGCCAGCATAAACCCAACGGCCGTCCGTTCCAGTCTTCCATGCAGAGGTTCGCTCATCTCTCACTCCGCCGGCGCATGTTCGAGAAGGCCCGAAGTCAGGGGCGCGTCATGAACTGCTCCCACGGCGGGAACCGTTCGGACGGTCATCCAGATATTGAAGCTCGCCACGATCGCTCCAAGGAGGAAAAGCAGCCCTCCGAAAGCGCGTGCGATGTAGTAGGGATACATCGCCAGCAGACTGTCGACGAATGAATAGACCAAGGTGTTGTCGGCTGAATATGTGCGCCACATCAAGCCCTGGATGATGCCGGAATTCCACATGGCGAAGACGTAGATGAGCGTGCCCGCAAGCGCCAACCAGAAGTGGACTTCGACCAGGGCAGCAGAATACATCCTTTCGCGTTTCCAGATCGATGGAACGAGTGTGTAGAACGCCCCGAACGTTATCATAGCAACCCAGCCCAGCGCGCCGGCATGAACGTGTCCGACCGTCCAATCGGTATAATGGGAAAGTGAGTTGACGGGTCTGATTGCCATGAAAGACCCTTCGAATGTCGACAGACCGTAGAAGAAGGCAGCCATCATGATGAAGCGAAGAGTGGCGTCGTCACGGACGCGATGCCAAGCCCCGTTCAACGTAAGCAGCGCGTTGCCGGCCGACGCCCACGACGGAACGAGCAGCATGACCGAGAACGTCATTCCAAGGTTTTGCACCCAGAGAGGCAGCGCGGTGTAATGAAGATGGTGGGACCCCGCCCACATGTAGAAGAAGGTAATCCCCCAGAAGCTGAGTATGGACAATCGATAGGAAAAGATCGGCCGTTCAGCACGGATCGGCAGGTAATAGTAGAGCATCCCTAGGAAGCCCGACGTCAGAAAAAACGCCACGGCGTTATGACCGTACCACCACTGGACCATCGCATCCTGTACACCGGGCCAGACCGTGTAGCTTTTGGCGTGTCCGAACGATACGGGCACTGCCAGGTTGTTGACGATATGGAGGATCGCCACCACGATGATGAAGGCAAGATAATACCAGTTGGCCACGTAGATGTGAGGTTCCTTGCGCCGTGCCAAGGTGCGTACGAAAAGCGCGAAATAGGCGATCCACACGATCACCAGCCAGAGGTCGGCATACCATTCCGCTTCCGCGTATTCCTTCGACTGGGTAACGCCCATGAAATAGCCGCTGACCGCGATCAGACAGAAAAGGTTGAAGCCGAAGATCACGAACCACGGCGAGAGTTGATCGGCCAGCCTTGCGCGCGATGTTCGCTGAACAACATGGAATGATGTCGCGATCAAGGCGTTTCCACCGAAGCCGAAGATCACCCCTGTCGTATGGGCGGGCCGTATACGGCCGAAGCTCGACCACGCCGTATCGAAATTCAGGCTCGGCCAGGCAAGCTGTGCGGCTGCCCAGACTCCGATAAACATGCCAAAGACCGCCCACGCCAGTGTGAGGGCCACGCCGACCTTGATTGGATCGTCATAGTAGCTGGAAAAGCGCGAAGCATCCGGTTCTTCGCTGAAAGCCGAAGTCAGGATGTAGCAGAACAACGTGCCGCAATACACAAGGACGATAGCACCGTGTATGCCGATGGGATCAAAGCGGCCAGCGGCCGCCATCGCGACACCGACAACCATCAAAGCGATAAGTATAGCTGCCGCGGACCCCCGCTCTCCGCTCGTGAGCTGTCCCATCGTTCCACCCCCCGGCTGTGCCGATGATGGTGCTCCACAAAACGTTGAAAGGCAAATCAGTTCTACGCGCGAAGATAGACTAGATCGTCCATCGGTGTCTTCGTTGCGGCAGGCGCTACGCACATCTTATTCTGGTGGTCCCGTGTCAGATATAGTCGCGAGGCGTGTGTCACGCTGATTTCACGCGATTTCGATGGTGGATTTTACTAGATTTCTTCACGACTTCGCCGGCACGATTTGGCGGGACGCGTTGTCTTCTGGATCGCGTTTCGGACAGCGCCGGCCGCCGAAGTGGCAAAGAGTTTTCGTGCCGATCAAGCTTGTCCCTCCAGGGTGGGCGGCGGTCGGTTGTTTTCATTTGGTCATGCTGCAGTGCAGGAGGCAGCTGAAGATGCAATTTCTGGTCCATTCAAAGACGATCGCCGAACTTGAATATGATAGCGAGACCTGCGTCTTGCGGGTGCTCTACAAAGACGGACGAGTGAGCTCTGTTCCTGATGTCGCTCCCACGCTGGTGATGAAGATCGTCGCGCGGGTTCCCGTCGAAAAATCTCCTTATCTCATGCAGACCGCGATCTGAGACTTCTGCGAAAGGCACAACGCGTCGGAATGGGCGGGCAGCTCCGTTCTGATCCGCAATGAGGCGCCAGCCTGTTTGGGGCGCGCCATCGCCCGCTTCTGCCGGCGCCGGGCTGCTAGTAAAGTGTCCTTCGGTAGGCTTGCTCCAGGTCTTCGTCCATCTTTCGCATTTCATCCCCGTCCTTCGGCGCCCCTGTCGTCTCATCCAGAATGATTTTTATCAGCGAGGGCATCTCCGTGCGGTCCTGGAAATGATCCGGGCTCCACAGGTGGGACCGTCTGAACGCCTTGGCGCAATGCATGAAGACTTCGCTGACGTTGACGATGATCGCGAGTTTCGGGAGACGATCGGCGACGCTCATGCTCGTCAACAGCTGAGGATCATGGGTCAGGCTTGCCCGCCCGTTGACGCGCAATGTGTCGTCGAAACCGGGGATAAGAAACAATAGCCCGACATTCGGGTTGGCGATGATGTTGCTTAAGGTATCCAGACGATTGTTGCCGGGTCGATCCGGGATCGCCAGGGTGCGCTCGTCAAGAACCTTGACGAACCCCGGAGGGTCGCCGCGAGGACTGACGTCGGCCTTTCCCTCCGAACTCTGCGTGCCGATGCAGAAGAACGGCGAGCGCCGAATGAATTCCTGCGCGTGCTCGCCAAGCGAATTCTGACACTTCACGATTGCCAGAGCGTGGGTCGGCTCGAACAGCGCCCGAAGCGACTGCTCATCGGCGATGGCAAAATCTGGATTGAGTTGTAAACCCGTCATGATCCCCTCCCGAAGTCCCTCTCATCACATGGCCGAACTGCAGGTCTGGAATCCTGTCCCCGCAGCGCTCGTCCCGTCTGTCAGGATATGATGTACGTACCTCAGAAGGTATACATGAGTTGATATCCGGGATCAATGCTCCGGCGACAGAGTTACACTGCGGACTGGCGCAGCCGCGACGCCATCGCGCGTGCAATCTCCGCAGGGGCTTCGTCAGGAATGGCGAAGACGGAGCTGACGTTGATCTCGCAGAGAACGTAGGTGTCGTTGCCTGAAGCGTCTGGTGGCCCGTAGAGGAAATCGGCGTCCCAGATGATCGGCAACGACGCCTCTTCGATCCCAAGCGTCGACATCATTTCCGGCGTCCACTCACTTTCCATCCTTGTCCTCAAGGTCTGGAAGGGTTCTGCTGATGCCGGATGCATGATCCGTGGACCGGGCTGAAGTAGTGCCCGACCAGATCCCGACGGTGGCGCCACCAGTGCCTTGACCAACTGTTGTCCGAAGCCCACGACCCTGCTTCCAGACATGTAGCAGCGGATCATGCCCTCGGTCAGGCGGGACTGAAACGGCTGATCGACGATGCAGCCATCCTCGGTGAAGTAGCTCTCGCAGCGGCAAATGAAGTCGGACAGGTCGATGGCTTCAGGAACGCTGCCTGATTTCGCTTCCAGCACACTGATCGAGGTCGCACCGCCGGCGGGCGCTCCAACGAGTTCGACCTTCCAGATACCTTGCCCGCCGTTGCCGCGGTTCTGCTTCAACACGCGCGGCCCGGCGGCCAGGAAGGTTGGAGCGAACGCTTGGCGGAAGTCCGCGGCGGTGCGATAGAGACGGGTGTCGACGCCCCAGCCGATATGCCTGGTCTCGTAGAGCACCTCCTTGACGCCCATCTTGAGGATCACGTCCGGGTGCGCACTTACAAATCGGCCGGCTTCCGCTACCTGTCGCAGAAGCGGATCGAGGATCTTTCTCGTCTTCATGGATGCAACTCGAACGACAGGCAACCGGCGAAGACGCCGGGCGTGCCGACGATCCGATTCAGCTTGTTAGGTGTGATTTCAAGAAATGACGGCATTGCGCGTCCTCCGTTGGTGCGGTTCAAGGACGCGATCCTTCGGCCGTAGCCTCGTGGGGCGATCGCTGCCCCATGATCCGAAATTCTCAAAGCAGGATCGCCCTGTCAAGCGGCTTCAGTTTTCAATCCGCTGCTCGGAGACGACGCTCGCCACAACCTCGTCGGCGCCGTTCGGATAGATTGGAAGGTCGAGCGTTAGCGCTTCCTTCACGCCCTCGCGCTCGATCGCAAAGAACTTCCGCACCCGCCCTTGTCCCTTCTGCTCTCCAGAAGGCCGCGCGGCTCCCGTCGACGCGAAGCTGCTTTCGAATGCGGCCGCGTCGGTCCCTGCGAAGGCCATGGTGCAACTCTCGACGGTCTTTGGACCGACGGCCCCACGTGCGACCACCACCGCCTCGAACGGAGACGTGCCGTCCGAATTCACGAGCCAGCCTTGGAAGGTCGCTGGTTCCCCGAGAGGCTGAATGCCCATCGTCATGTCGTCCGCCAGATCCGGCCAGCCGCTTTCCTTCGCGAGTGCGACCGTCTGGTCGTAGCGCGGCCCTTGTTCGAGGCACCGCTCGGCGAACCGCTGGAACGGCGACGTCGTCTCCTCGCACTGGGCGACGCCTGCCAATGCCAGCAGCGCTGCCGTCGCGCCAATCATGGCCATTTTTGTTCGACGCATCATTGCCCTCATGTAAACGCCAGCCAATTCGCTATCTCGGCCGCAGCGACGGCAACCAGCACCAGCCCCGCGAAGCCACCCGTCGCGCGGGATACGGAACCCAACAGCCGCGGCCGCGTCCTCATCAGATAGGCGATGCGGTCGCGGAAAACCACCGTCAGGAGGGCGACCACCGAGAGCGTCAGCCCGACGCCCATCATCATGGTGAAGGCAAACAGCAGGCCGGTGACGACGACCTGATGGATCAGGGCGAAGGTCATCGGATCCCTCAAGCCAGGAATAAGGTCGGGCAAAGCCCGGCGTGACGTCCGACGTCCGGAACAGTTCCTCCATCTTGTCTTCGACGACGACATCCCGGTATCGGCGATCGCCGACGCCCAGGGCCGGCGCTTCGTCCGTCGTGAAGGTGTAGTCCTTTCGGGTGAGAAGCGGAACTGCCGACCCCTCAGGCGGGTTTGAAAGCAGGTCGCTCGGCTGGTTTTCACCCCGAAAACCGCTGTCTCCTGTTAAGCCGGGCGGCCGCCTCGGCTTGCAGGTCGACGGTCCTCTTGATCGATGTTGCAGATCCTTCAAGAAGGACGACAGCTCAGCTGCTTCACCGATGCTTGCAGCGCCCGCGCCCGGTTTGCAAATCGATCACGGCATCGAAGCTATTTCCAAGAATTCATGCCAATATTCTCTTTTCCGTTCAACGCGCTAACAGACTTCTGGCCCGTATTATTCCAGGTATCACATACCGCCTTGCCCGCGTCCCTTCCCCCCTTCCAGGTACGGCAGAACGTGTTGCCGGAAATGTGCCACACGCCGTCAATCGAGATTACATCTCCGGAATCGAGTTTAACCTGACCATGTGCGGTGCCGTCCTTGAGTAGAGAAAGCTCCCCACTATAGCCCTCTTTTGGCCCGCCCATCGCAATCACCTTGCCGTCTGAAAGCAGAGCCTGAAGCTCCTTTCCTATCATCGCGGTAGCAGCAATAGCTTGCGTTCCGAGAAACATTATAGATAGTACAGTCAGTATAGTTCTGTGCATTGGCCGATCCCGCCATCCCCGTCAAGCACAGTTTCTATCCGACAGACATGAACTACAAGTCATCTCTTGTAATTAGCTACCAATCGCTTTGCAGGAAAAGCGAAGTCGAACGATAGTTTGATAGTTTCCAGCAGATATCTGGGGAAAAGTTAATTCATGGATTATTGTTTTATTGAAAACTTTATGATTTGTGTGCGGAATAATTTTCGCAGCGCAATTAATTTGCCAGCCCAGAAAACACCCCCCTTTCCTGATCCCCGCCCCAGCGGGGTTTTTCTTCTCTGAACTCAGCAATCGTTGCGCAAGTACAGTTTAATCCAACCATTGGTGCGGAAGCCCACAGGAACCTTTTCGATCAATCGTTGTTTGGCCATCAGGATCGTACAGGTGGCCCCAATCCCGGGGCCGTCCGCCATCCCTTCCTTCCTGTACGATCCGTCCTTTCCAGCTTGCCCCGTTTCGGCGGGGCTCCTTTTTTGATCCGCAGCGAGCAAAGCGCGACCAGCCCATTCCGCCGAGAAATAAACCTGGGCGAGAGTTTGACGGGAAGACGCGCCGGTCAGGCCGGAGAATGCCTCCCGGCTTCTCAGGAAAACTTTCAGCGGGTTGGCGCGTTAATATCGCACGCTCAAACCGACGGGGACCGCTGATGACCAAAGGATATCGATTTGATCTGCTCGCCAAAGGCGGCTATGTCACGCGCGGCGTTGTCTTTCTCCTTGTGGCCGGGCTTGCTCTCCTCTCTGGCCTGGCCGGTGGCCGGCCGGAGACGAAATCCGCGCTTTCGGCACTGCTTGGGCAGCCGCTCGGTCGCGTTTGGGTCGGATTGATCGGGCTCGGCCTTCTCGGTTTTGTCGCCTGGAGGTTGGCGCAGTCTCTAGCCGATAGCGACGGCCATGGCGGCAACGCAAGAGGATTGGCGATCCGATCCGCACTCTTCGGCAGCGCCATCACCTATCTCGGGCTTGCTGGATATGCACTCGGCAAGGCTCTTTTCATGGGCGGCGGCAGCGGAAATTCCGGTGAAAAGGATCTGGCAGGATGGATCATGTCGCAGCCCTTCGGCTCCTACCTTGCGATCGCCGTCGGCGTTGGCTTCGTCATCGGCGGCTTCGTGACGGCCGCCAAGGGCATCACCAGGAAGTTCGAGCGCCACCTTCGGATACCTGATCAAAAGGGTATTGTGGCATTGGTATGCATCTACGGTCTTGTCGCCCGCGGCGTCGTGTTCGCGATTACCGGGGTCCTTTTCGCCTATGCGGGTTTCAGGGTGGATCCTGGACAAGCCGGCAGCATGGGCGACGCCTTGGAATGGCTCCGCCAGCTTCCGCTGGGATCCTTTCTGTACGTCGCCGTCGCCGTTGGATTGGCGGCTTTCGGAATTTATAATTTTGTTGAGGCAAGGTACCGCATCGTTCGGAGTCCTTCGCTAGCGGACGCTAAGCGTTCGATCTCGATGGCGGGTTCTTGACATCACTTTTCCTGTGCCAAGGTGCCGTTATGCGGAGGTCGAGCCGGCAGCTGGAACTTCAATGTCGATAAGCAGCCCGTCCTCCGACCAGGTTTTCTCGAGACGTCCTTGAAGCTGCTTTTCAACCATTGCGCCGACGATCACCGTACCAAAGCCCCGCTTGGTCAATTTGGGTGGAGTGGGGGCGCCCACCTCCTGCCAGCGGATGTTAAAGCCGGCCCCTGATGGTCCGGGCTTCCAACTGATCGAAAGCCTGCCTTGCGCAGTGGCAAGCGCACCGTGGTGGGCTGCGTTGACAGCGAGCTCATGCAGCACGAGCGCAAGGGGCTGGACGACCGGTGCCGGCATTTTGACATCCGGCCCGCTAAAAAAGGCGCGGGTGGCCGCGAATGGCGCCACCTGTTGGCGAATGAGTTCCTCAAGAGAAATGCTTGTCCATCTTCGTGCAGCAAGCAAGCTATGGGCACGGGCGAGCGCGTGAACGCGGTGTTGAATGGCGGCGGCGTAAAGCGCGGGGTCTTCGGCATTACTCAGGCGGACGATGCTGTCGACGATCGCCAAGACATTCTTGGATCGGTGGTCGACCTCCATGAGCAGGCGATGTTCGGAGGCCTCCAGTGCCTCGATCCGCCGGTATTCCGTCATGTCGATCTGAGATCCAAAAAAATACAGGATCCTTCCGTCATCCCCATGGACGGGACTGAGATGCAAGCGGTTCCAGAACTGCTCCCCGCTCTTCTTGTAATTGAGGATCTCTACGCTGATCTCACGCTCGCCGGCGATAGCGGCACGAATTTCGGCGACGGCGATCGGAGACGTCGCGGGGCCTTGCAGGAAACGACAGTTGTGGCCTAGCACTTCTTGGGCCTCGTAACCTGTCAGCTCGAGGAATGCCTTGTTTGCAAGCACGATCGGCTGATCGGCCTTACGCCCATCGGTAACGACCATCGGCATCCTGGTGCGTTCAAATGCGATCGCTGCCAATTCTTTCCGATCGGCAGAAGCTGCTTTTGAAGATGCGGAGGGCAAATCCCCGTGGAGTTTTTCTTTGGTATGGGCTGTCATGCTTCACGCTCACAAGGTCGTCGATTGATAACGTAGCGCGTGTATCTTTGTTTCCGAGACAGTTGCGTGGCTTAGGCGATCGCCGCTCCCGAGATTTGCCGGACAACGTGTCACGGCTGCGGCCTTTGCCAACGCCACGCCATCCGGTATAAATCAGGATGAGGCCTTTCAGCCTTGCAGGCCCTGAAAGGATCAGACGCACCACATGATCATGAAACTCTTTTCCAATTCCAGCCGCTCCCGGGAGCGCTTTCTCGAAGCGATCCTCCAAAGCGCGATCGAGTATGCGATCATCTCCACGGATCTCGATGGCCTAGTGACCACGTGGAATGAGGGCGCGCGCCGGATTCTCGGATGGAATGCGGATGAGATTGTCGGCCAGCCTGCGGCGGTCATTTTCACCGAGGAAGACAGGCAGGCCGGGATTCTCCAGCGGGAAATGACTGCCGCCTTGACCGAAGGTCATGGCAATGATGAGCGCTGGCACGTTCGCAAGGACGGCTCGTTGTTCTGGGCGTCCGGTCAGATGATGGCGTTGACGTCGGACGACGGCGAAGTCGAGGGCTTCGTAAAAATTCTGAGGGATCGCACTGAGCAGAGAGAGAATGAGGAGCGACAACGCGTTCTGATGCACGAACTCTCTCATCGTATGAAAAACACGCTGGCCGTCGTTCAGGCCATCACCAGCCAATCCTTCCGAAACGCCAGCTCTTTGGAGGATGCGGAGCATTCGATCACGGCACGCATCAATGCTTATTCAAAGGCGCACGACATTTTGCTTCAGCAGAACTGGCTGGGCACGAGCATGGCGACAATCGTCGAGGCGACCGCGATCAATCTCGGACTTGAGACGTCAGGACGTTTCAAGGCGAGCGGTCCTGCGGTTGAATTGGGTCCACAAGCGGCCCTTTGCTTCTCCCTGGTGCTGCACGAACTCGTCACCAACGCCAGCAAGTATGGTGCGCTGTCGGTAGATACAGGGACGATCGAAATCGAATGGTCCGTACGCGATGAGGCGGGCGACCAACGCCTGAACTTCACTTGGCAGGAGGTTGGAGGCCCGACGGTGGAAGCTCCGAGCAAGAAGGGGTTCGGCACACGCCTTGTCAGCTCCAGCCTGTCCGCCTTTGGAGAGGTCGCACTTGATTATGCGCCGACGGGGCTCATCCTAAGGCTGGATGCGCCGCTCCAGAAGCTGCAATATAAAAACTATTCCGACGCTGAGGAATAATTTGCTTACGAAGCTAGGCCGTAGGTGTGGCGAGGCACTCCGCTCGCACCGTAAGTTACTGTTATATACGTTGCCCTCCGTGCAAAAATGCCGCCATACTTGCGGTTTGTATAATAAATCTTTTCCTATGACGTAGTCTTCTGGACGCATCCGCGCACGGCGCGCCTGTGAAAAGGAAATTCTTTGTACGGAGAGAGGGTAAGCTTTGTATAAATTTCAGTAAAACTATCAACGGGAGGGGTGCACATCATGAAAGCCATTTGCAGGTCCGCCGTACTGGCGTTGATACTCCTTATAACAGGCAATTTCGGGGGCACAGGCATCGCCTCCGAGCAAATTCCTCCATCGCTCGTTACACCCGACAAGGTCGAGTCCCCGCTAGGCACGCTTGAGTTCAAGGACGGCGTACCGAGCAAGGCGACCGCCGAGAAACTCTACGAGAACCTCGACTTCACCTACGCCTACCGTGCGTTCATGGACAACTTGCGTGGCGTCAGCATTCACGCGTTGCGCCAGGGCATGATGAGCATCGGGATGAAGGAGAACGAGGTCGTCGTTTTCGAAGAGTTGATGGATGCCAAGTCGCTGTTCCTGACCGCGAACGCCGACACGATCTACGTCATGGGCTTCCTCGACCTTTCGAAAGGTCCGGTGGTGCTGGAGACGCCGCCCAAGTTTCTCGGCGCGGTGCAGGATGCCTGGTTCCGCTGGGTCATCGACCTCGGCGGGCCGGGGCCTGACCGCGGGGAAGGCGGCAAATATCTGCTTGTCGGGCCGGACTACACGGGACCGCTGCCGCAAGGCGGGTTCTTCGTCGCACACGCCCGCACCAATTCAATCGTGTGGTTCGGACGGTCGTTCCTTGAAAACAACGATCCCAAGCCTGCGGTCGAAGTGATCAAGAAGTTCACCAAGGTCTATCCTTTCGAAGTCGGAGGTGTCGGCACTCCCGTCGCCGACTTCCTGGCCGGGAAAGTCAAGCTCGGGAAGATCGCTCCGCCTCCGCCGACGGTGTTTCACAACGGAAGCGGCAAGGTCATGAACACCCTTCCGCCGAACGACTGGAGCTTCTACGAGATGCTCAACGAGGTCGTGCAGAACGAACCGGCCACCTCGCTCGACCCGGAGTTGATGGGCCCGATTGCAGCGATCGGCATCGTCAAGGGTAAGCCCTTCGCGCCGGACGAGCGCATGAAGAAGATCATGACCGAGGCGCTGGCGCTGGCGAACGCAACCTCGCGCACCCTCTTCATGAATTCGCGCGATCCGAGCTGGTTCTACTATCCCGACTCGTCCTGGATGAATTACTTGTTCCAGACCGGTTACGAGTTCGAGACGCCGATCCCTGAAATTACGCCCGAGGGCGTCAAGCCCCATCCAGCCACCGGCTATCGCACGATGGATGCGCGCACCAATTTCTTTTATGGCATCACGGGCATCACGCCCGGCATGGCTATGCGCCTGACCGGCATCGGGTCGCAGTATTTGTTTGCCTTCACGGATGCCGACAAGAATTACTTTGACGGCGCCAAGACCTACAAGGTGACGTTGCCGAAGGACATCCCGGAAGCGAACTTCTGGTCGTTTACGCTCTACGACAACATGACCCGCTCGATGCTCGACACGCCACAAGGCTATCCGCGCGCCGGCAGCCAGAGCTTCCCCTCGCCGGCAGCCGAGGCTGCGGCGGACGGCTCCACGACCGTCTACTTTGGCCCGACCCAGCCCGACGGCGTTGCGCGGGGCAACTGGATCCAGACCGACCCGAAGAAAGGCTGGTTTACGCTCCTGCGTCTCTACAGCCCGCTTGAGCCATTCTTCACCAAGGAGTGGCGTCCGAGCGAGATCGAGTTGGTCCAGTGATGGCCGCTGGCTGTTGAAGGGTGGCGCCTCTAACTCTGCACGGGAGTGTACGCACATGAATCCGACCAAACGCTTGGCTATGCTCGCCCTGTTCGTCGCATGGCTGGCGCTGCCGGTAACCGCAACTGTTGCCGGAGCACAGACTGTGGAGACGGGTCTTGTCGAACTGAAGGACTCCAAGATCGAGTACTTCAGCCGAGGAGAAGGTGAACCCATAGTCCTGTTGCCGGGCGGAACGCTAAAGGTGGGCTACCTGGATGGCCTGGCCGAGGCGCTTGCCAAGGCCGGCCATCGGGTGGTCTCGTTGGAGAGTCATCAGGGAGGCTCTGACTGGAGTTTGGCAACATGCTAAAACCTCCCTGACGTCCTTTTAACAAGGATCAGGAGAATCTAAGCCGGATCGTGCCTGGGGAAAGGCGGACTTAAGTCCGGCTGGCGACGTCGGGGCCCGCTGCTCATATTAGCTTCGAGGTGATGTGAAGGTCCGTGGAGGGGCGGCACAGGAGGAGAATATGAAATTCGGCCCCGATAACTACAATCACGAAGAGCGCTGCTCGCAAGGCCATAGTTCGGCGTCTACCATCGCCACAATTGAAGCAGCCCTTTCCGCCGATCCGGACATCGACAGCAGTGCCATCGAGATCAGGATGCTCGGCCCTGTCGTCCTGCTCGAAGGCTTTATAACCAAGGCTGTGGACCGCGACAAAGCCATCTCGCTTGCTGCGATGATCGTCGGCTGGGAGAACGTCCAGGACCGGATGCTCAGCCGCTTTCCCACGCAGTAGACAGCTGAATCCTACGGCTAGGACCAAGGTCGGAGCGGCCCCGGCCTGAAGTCCGACGTCTGGAACACTTCCTCGATCTTGCGGTTTGTCTCCTCAGCGGAACCAACCGCATCCAAGGAGGAAAACAGATGAATATCAAAGTAGTAGGAATTGCCGCGGGCATCCTGTTGGCATCGACTTCTGCCTTTGCGCAGTCGTCAACGGTGACGGGTGCCGCAGGCGGTGCTGCAACGGGCGCGATTGTCGGCGGCCCGGTCGGTGCTGCTGTCGGCGGCATCGTCGGCGGCGTGGCAGGTAGCGTCATCGATCCGCCGCCGCCGAAGGTGGTGACCTATGTTCAGCAGGCTCCGGCCCCGACCACGCGCGTCGTGGTGAAGGAGAAGGTCGTCGTCGGGCAGCCCCTGCCGGAGACCGTGGTCGTCACGCCAATTCCCGATGATCCGAAATATGCATACGCGATCGTCAACGATCAGCGTGTGATCGTCGAACCTTCCTCCCGGAAGGTCATCCAGGTCATCCAATAACCGACGGGCGGCTCCAGCCGCCCCTTTCCCACAGTGTCCAACCTCGTAGTAGGCATGGTTCCGGCGGCGCCTTGCGCGCCGCCGGAATCCCGGGAGCAATCAGCCGGGCTAACCCGAAAACGTGATGAAGGCGGCCGGTTTGCGAAGCCGCCTCCTGTTTGGTCAGGCCGTCCGCCTGACCATTCTCGCAACAGCGATGAGGATACAGGCTCCGATGAAGCCCGCGATCAGATAACCCAGCCATCCGCCAAGGGCGACGCCGAAGAGCGACAGGATAAAGTTGGCGACGATGGCGCCGACAATACCGAGAATGATGTTCATCAGCACGCCCATGTTGCTCTTCATGAGCAATTCGGCGAGCCAGCCGGCAATGCCGCCGATGATGATGGCGGCGATCCAGCCGATACCTGCACTTTCCATAGCAATTCCCCCTTGTGAATGATGAGCGGCCGGCGCGGGCAATCACGTCTCGCAGATCCGGGCTAAACCGATTGCCGAGCGACAAGACTGTAATCTTCGCCGCGCCAGTTGGTTCCATAAGCCCGCGCCCCAAAGCGCTCGCGTGCCCCTCCCCGATCGGCTTCAGATCACCTGTCGGCCGCGGGCCAGTCGTTCGCCGGCTCCTCTATCACCGCAACATCGTCCTCCGCAGGATCGGGATCGCGCTCAAGGGCTGCGCGCAGATTGCCGATCTCCTTGATGATCGTATCGAAGACGTCCTGCTGCCTGGCCCCGGCCACAACGCAGTCGTCGACGAGATGCTCCAGCTTCGCGCGAAGCCCGGCCTTCCAATTATTTTTGCTCATGACCTTTTCCTCCTCTGATCGATCCACACGGAGCATGGTCGCTCGCCTGTTCCACCGCCTATGATGGGCGGGCGGCGGTTTGCGCGCTCAAAAGACAGTGATCGATGTGTGGCCCTGGTTGACGGTTCGATCCTCGCCAATCCTGTTGTCCGGGATGAGATCGCGGCGAACGGGTAAGGTGCTCGCCTGGCATTTCGTTGCCCGCACCGAGAAATCGGAAAAACCGGTGCGTTCACCATCTCCGTCACGTCCGATTGGCACGCCGCGACCTCGGCGGATTAACCGATAGCCGCTGCAACGGTTCCGCGCTGTCTGGACTCTTTGCGTCCGTGATCGCCACCCGCTTCGAAAAGCACAGCGAAACTACCTTGCTCTCGTCGAACTCGCTTCGGCCAGAAATCCGGTTGCGGCTCGACGAGTCGGTGAGCTAGAAAGCCCTTCGGACGCTCGCAGAGGCGTTCAGACAGGAGTCCGACCATGATCAAGATGAGCGTCTATTATCCGGCCGATGGCGGCTCGAGGTTCGATCACGACTACTACCGCACCCGCCACATGCCACTGATCCAGGAACGGCTCGGCGATGCCTGCCTGCGCTACGAGATCGAAAAGGGCCTTGCGGGTCGCGAACCTGGAAGCGCGCCGAAGTTCGTCGCGGCGTGCCACGTCTACTCGCCGACCCTGGAGACATTCCAGGAGGCGTTCGGTCCCCACCGCGCGGAGATCGTCGCGGACGTCGCCAACTATACGGATATCGCGCCCATCGTGCAGATCAGCGAAATCGTTGGAGGCTAGGGGCTTCGGCGCGTCAGGCGTTTCACGACAAGCTATAGGCTGTCCGTGTCTTCCCGAACCTTTAGAATACGGTCGATCAGACCCCATTCCAATGCTTCTTCCGCCGTCATGAAACGGTCGCGATCCATCCCGCGCTCGAAGTCTTCATAGGAGCGTCCGCAATGCTCCGCGTAGAGCCGCGTCATGCGCTGCTTGGTCTTCAGAATTTCTTCGGCATGAATCAGCATGTCGGAAGCCTGGCCTTGGAAGCCGCCGGATGGCTGGTGAATGAGGATACTGGAATTGGGCAAGGCAGCTCTTCCGCCGGCCTCGCCTGCCATCAGCAGGAACGATCCCATGGAACGGGCTGTCCCCATGCAAAGCGTATGAACTGGCGCGCGGATAAAGCGCATGGTGTCGTACATGGCGAAGCCGCTGGTCACGACGCCGCCCGGAGAATTGATGTAAAGATTGATCGGCTTATTTGGATTCTCGGCCTCGAGGAACAGTAACTGCGCGCAGACCAGAGCGGAAACGGTATCGTTCACCTCGCCGTTGAGGAAGATGATGCGTTCGCGCAGAAGGCGGGAGTAAATGTCAAAAGACCGCTCCCCTCTGCTGGATTGTTCTACGACCATAGGGACGAGTTGCATCGCTTCGCGCATCGGCGAACTCCAATCTTCCAGAATTTAAAGGGGAGAGCTTGCCGCGTCAGGCGGCGAGCATGAGGGCCGGACTGTTGCTGTTCGCGGCCGTTTCCGCCATCCGCTCAAGTCTCGCGTCGGTGAGCTCGTGGATAATGCGCAGGCGGGTGCCGCCGGTCGCGTTCGGGACGATCGTGAACGTCACCGTGCTTTCAAGGAAAGGTGGGGCATCGTCGCGCAGGCTATAACGGACTACCTCGCCAGGTGTGATCGTGGCCGGGGTGGGATCGGCCAGAGCGTCTTTCGGCAACCAGTTTTCTCGAAATTCCGGAATGCTGATTGCACGCCAGACCTTTTGCGGCGGTTCATCCAGATCGAATTCCAGTTCGATGCCGTCTTTCTGCTCCTTGGCCTTTCCATCGTTCATTGGTCCATATCCTTCAGCAAGACCTTGAGAGCTTCGATGCGGGCAGGCCAGTAGGCGCGATATTTCGCCAACCATTGTGCGATGAGAGCCAGCCCGTCCGGATCGACTTCGTAATTCACGAAACGCCCCTGCCGTTCTTCCCTCACGAGCTTAGCGCTCCGCAAGACCGAGAGGTGTTGCGACATTGCCGGCTGGCTGATCTCCATGCCCTCACGCAGGGCACTGGCGTTCATGCCGCCTGCCGCCAGCTTCTCGAAGATCGCGCGGCGGGTCGGGTCAGCCAAGGCTCGGAAAATATCATTCTCGATCATGCATACACATAAGCACATACTTATGCGATTCGCAAGTCCGGAAAGCTCTGTCGCAAAAGTTGGAGTTTCGCGGCGGATTTTTGCGACGCACGTTACCGCGGTGAACGTCTCTTCGCTCGACTTGGCTTTTGACAAATCACAAACGCTCCGCCAGCAGACCGGCCGCCAAGGCCTGAAAAGCCTCGACCGCCTTTGGCATCACGCTTTGCGGATCTTCGCTGGCGGCGATCCAGAGGGCGGCATTGAGAGCCGCGCCGCTCAGCAACCGGGCCGCCGCCTCCGCGTCGAGCGGCTTGAGGATGCCTTGGGCGATCAGGCGCTCAACCGTGCTCTTGGTCACCTGCAGGCAATTGTTCTGGCTCGGCCACTGCGAGGGATCGCCCAGCACCGCAGGTCCGTCGAGCAGGACGATGCGCTGGACTTCCGGATTGAGCGCCATCTCGATATAAGCAGCACCCTCGGCAAGCAGGCCCTGCCAATCATTGCCTGCGCGCGCCCCGATCTCTTGCGCGCGCACCGCCATTTCCGTGTCGATCTGATCGACAACCGCCGCCAGGAGCCCGCGCTTGTCTCCGAAGTTGTGATAGAGTGCGCCCCTTGTCAGGCCGACGTCGGCGGTCAATTCGTCCATCGATGCTGCCAAATAGCCCTTTTCCGCAAAGCTCTTGCGCGCCGCCGCGATCAGCTTGGCGCGGTTTTCCTGCATCGTTTCGCTGCGTTTCCTTGCCATCCGATTCCTCAATTTCATATACGAAGCGTATATGGACTTGACATACGATGCGTATCTCATACATTTCACATACGATCCGTATACCAAATGGGGCGCGAGATGTGAAGCGATACGTCGCGCTCAACGGTCGTTGTCAACAATGAAGAGAGATCAGAATGACCCAACGCGAAGCAATCTTTCCGGCCGATCGGCACGCTCTTTACGAGAAGCACGGCTATTCCGCCGCGATCCGATCCGGTGACCTGCTGTTTGTGTCCGGACAGGTCGGCAGCCGTTCGGACGGGACTGCCGAACCCGATTTCGAAAGCCAGGTGCGGCTCGCCTTTGAAAACCTGAAGGCGACGCTGAGTGCCGCCGGCGCAACGCTGGATGACATCGTCGACGTCACCAGCTTCCACACCGACCCCGAAAACCAGTTCGGCACGATCATGGCCGTCAAGCAGGAGATGTTCAGCAAGCCGCCCTACCCGAACTGGACGGCCATCGGCGTCAACTGGCTGGCCGGCTTCGACTTCGAGATCAAGGTGATCGCCCGTATTCCGTGAAGTCACTGACATTGCCGGGGCTGCATCCGTCACCGCACGACGTGCCGTCAGGAGAGCGGCCCCGCGCTGTCACCCCTGGGACATTTGACAGCAGCACAACTTTAGGAGTTAGAGGATGAGCCTCACACCGAGGGGCTTCCTTGAAGCGCGCCCGTGGATCGTCGGTTACCCCACACCGTTACTGTCTGCTTACATTGCCCCGGCGCCGCAGAAAATGACCCCGCAGCGCGCCGTGTTGCCATATATTTAGAAAAATCAATTGCATAATCTCTGGGAACAAAGAACTCGCTTGCGTGTTTTCAGCGCATGGATCGTCATCTGATCCGCAAAATGAGAGGAAACACATATGAAGAAGATCGTCTTTGCGGCGACCATTCTCTGCGCGTCCGCCGTTGCAGCCCTTGCCCAGACAACGCCGGCTCCATCTGCGGATGGAAATACACCTGCGGTTGCAACTCCGGACACCAAAAATCCGACTGCGCCGGTTGAAGGCGCCAACAGTTTTACCGAAGCCCAGGCGAAGGATCGCATTACGGAAGCGGGTTACACCGACGTCAAGGATCTCAAGCTCGATGACAAGGGGATCTGGATGGCCGCCGGCATGAAGGACGGGAAAGCCGTCTCCATTGCTCTCGATTATCAAGGCAACATCGTCGCCAAGTAACCCCCAAGGAGAAGCAGGATGAGAACTGTAACCGGACTTTTCGACGACTATTCGGACGCTCGCTCCGCCGTCAGCAAATTGGAAGCTGCAGGCATTCCCTCGAACGACATCAGCATCGTCTCCAACAAGGCTGGCCGCGGTGATGGCGACTCTGACGTTGCCGAGGACGCTGCGACCGGCGCCGGCATCGGCGCTGCCGTGGGTGGCGCCGGCGGCCTGCTGACCGGATTGGGCCTGATGGCCATTCCCGGTGTCGGACCGGTGGTTGCCGCAGGCTGGCTTGCCGCAACTGCGGCCGGGGCTGTTGCCGGCGCCGTCGCGGGCGGTGCCGCTGGTGGCCTGATCGGCGCCCTCACCGACTCCGGCGTCCCGGAAGACGATGCTCACCTCTATGCCGAAGGTGTCCGCCGTGGCGGCAGCCTGGTCACCGCCAAGGTCGACGACGCCCGCGCCTCCGAGGCGCAGGCTATTCTCCAGGGTTCAAACTGGGTCGACCCGGTCGAACGTCGGCGCGCCTATAACGAGCAGGGATGGACCCGCTTCGACGACACGCTCGATCCATATGCGCCTGAGCAGATCGCGCAAGAGCGCGACCGGTATCGACGGACGATCTAACCGGCCTTGATTTCAACCCTCCTTGCACGTAGCAAGGAGGGTTGAAGCGTTGATCTCACGCAGAGCAGCGGGATACCAATCCGCTCAGTTTCCGGTGGCCAATCGTCACTCGTCGCACCTGGCTCAGGTGGTCTTGAGCGTGCCGTTCATCCCTTCCGGATAAAAGCCGCCCTTGCTCACTCCGTCCTTGTCAGTGAGGTAGACGATCCGGAGCACCTCCTGCGGCGTTCTGGTGAATGCAATCGCATCGGGCGTCGAGGGAACGATGTTGGCTTTTCCGTCCGCCTGAATCCCCTGGTCCTTATCGTCTGATCCGTCGATTTTGTCTCGAGCATCGGAGACGGCGTTGGCGGCCTTCCAGGCTTTCTCTCCCTTTCGGTATAGCGTAGATCGCGCCATTCCCATGTGATAGGCCTCGACCGCCAGGATGCCTGCGGCTGCGGCGAGGAAGTCCTTGTTTTTCAGAACTGTCGCCGCACCGGCATAGGCGGTGACGCCGACATCCTCGAACACCATCCCGCCGAGAACGAAGTTCGTCTCGTTGCCGAAGGGGTCGAAGTCCGGCCCGAGGCCCGCTGCTTCCGCGACGGCTTTGAAGCCCGCATCGAAATCGATGGCCGGCCTGTCAACCGCGTTCGTTCCAAGCGTCTTGCGGTAGAAGCGGACGTGCGCGAGTTCGTTCTCCGCGACTTCCTGCATAAATTCGCCGATGGCGGGCGTCTCGAACGAGACTTGCTTGCCACCAACGACGTCGCCGGGTTTCGAACCGGCATCGGCTGCGTCGATGCCCATTCCGGTGGTGCCGCGGAGGTAGTATTCAGCCTCCATATATTCGAGGTTGAGCGCAAAGCGGAAAATGTCCTCGTCCGATATGTCCTGTGCCAATACCGGCGAAGGCCGCGCAATTCCGCTGAGTGCCGCTCCGGCACCGAGTACGATAAGTCCCTGAAGCGACTGACGCCGGGATAGGTGAAGTGCACCCTGCATGGCGGTCTCCTATGTTTGTTGATTCAACACCGCTGTCAGCACCGCGGCACCGAATGCATTTGCCTGACGATTAGATGATCCGGGCCGCCAAAATATTCCCGTGTCCCGCTACAAAGGCCCTGCGAAAAGAGCCGGCGTAATCTCGGCGTGGACGGCGTCTAGTCTAGGGTGTGCTCAGTCGCCGCGTTCAACAGCTGCGTATCCTTTCGAACCAGGCGAATTGCCAGCCGATCGAGGACTGATTGCGTGAGGCGGTCACAACGAGCGCCAGCGAAGAGAAACGTATCCGTGAACACGGTGGCGAGCTGGTCCCGCAGCGCTTCGCGAAGCAGCCGGCGTGCGCGATAAAGACGGGTGCTCACTGTCTGAGGTCGCAATGCCAAAAGAAAAGCTGTTTCCTCAATGCTCATTTCCTCGACGTCCCGCATGACAAAGACGATGCGAAAGGGCTCTGGCAAGTCACCGACGGCGCGCTCCAGCAGTCCGCGGATTTCAGCGAGAGCGGCCGCCTCTTCGGGATCAGGCTTGTGTGCGCTGAACGGAGCGACCATGCCTTCGATGGCTTTCGCGTCTACGGTGGGTCGCCTTTTCCGGCGGCGTCCCAGCGCCTCGTTCAGCGCGATCCGGGTGAGCCAGGTCGACAGCCGCGCCTCCGCGCGGAATTCGGCCAGATGGGTGAAGGCGTGGATATAGGTCTCCTGAAGTACGTCCTCCGCCTCGGTGTCGTCATTTAAGACGGCGCGGGCGACCCGGTGAAGCCGCAGATTGTGACGCTTGATGATTAGCCAGAATGCGGCGGGGTCAAGATGTCGCGCGTGTTCAACCAGCCCCGCGTCGTCAAGGTCCTCGATCCTCACTGCCTCGGTGGATCCGCTCGGCTTCATCATGGGCGCTCCAGATGCATCAGCTTACTATGAGATAAGCGATTTGAAGAAGCACAATGGCGGTTCGCTACCAATACGAAGTGACCATCAAGGACGTGGCCACGACCCGACTGGAACCAACCAGACCAATCCCTGCCAAGGTGGAGACGTTGACGTTCGTATCGTGAAATCTCGCGATGAATCGCGGACAAGTCCGAGCTTTCGCATCACGCTTTGGGAGCGGAGGTTGTCACCACTGGTATATGAGACGATTTGGTCTAGCCCGACATCATGGATTGCGTGAGAGAGGGCTGCTCTGGCACTCTCGAAAGCGTAGCCATTCCCCCATGCCCCTCGTCGAAATCGCCAACCCACTTCGTAGTGGGAACCCAGAGGATGTTTTGGGTCCATCCGCGGCATCACCCCGCAATAGCCTAGGAAATTGCCTTTTACGTCTTCCGCAGCCCATCGCGCGACACCATGCTCGGCTTGAGCGGCGAGGTAGCGGGCAAATTTGAGATCGCTTTCGACATTGTCGATTGGGCCGCCGAGGTCCGCCATGACTTCTGGGTCGGCGTGCATCTCGGCAAATGGTGACCGGTGGTGGTCGGCGAAATGGCGCAATTTCAGGCGCGTCGTCTCAATCACTTTGGGTTCCCGCTTGATCCGTCGCACCTACTTTAAATGCCATTCGACCATAACAACGGCGGGTCTCTGGCGCAAAGCCGTCGCAATGCGCCAGGAGCCGGAACGCGCGCCCTCGGCCCGCCCTGGGCCGCGGCGATCACCTTCGGTGCTAGATACCTGAGACATTTCGATCGCTGACCCGCCGCAGGTGCAGGGGCACGTCTTCTATGTCGGCGAGCTTGCCATGCTTTTTGAGAAAGCGACTGAAATTCGCCGCGACGACCGACGCGGGAAGTTGCCGATTGGCTGCTTTCCGGCAGGCGTCCAGCATCACCTCATAGGTGATATCGCGTTTCTCCTGTGGCCATTCGTCGAGAAAATCAAAGACATCGTCAAGTCCGGCGATCTCCTGCACGAAGTACTTCCGTTGCGCGTAAATCGGGTGTTCAAAAGTATCGAGTGCCATCGTTTACCTCCTTTCATGGCGTGATTGCCGCTGATTTAGGCAACGGAATTCCGCTCTTCAAGATCGCGGTTTGGCTGAGATCGTCACCGGGATGGCTTGACGCCAGGACGTATATCCTCGTGCGAGATCACAGAGCGCGAGTGACGGACTGGGATCTTGGTGGAGGGCTGGTTAAAGCCTATAGCTTCAGGTTAGTCGCCGTGAAATATTCGTTATCATCGGCCCATCGCGTCGACTTGGCAGCCGCAATATTTAATATGAAGGGATTACGCGTCAGGCGTGTTACGGTCTCTTTGTCGGGCCGAGCCTTCTGGCCGGTTGGCATTGTTGCCGAGTATGACTTGCTCCGTGAGTCTTCGGCCCATGAGGGCCTCCCTATGCAAACGATCCCCATCGTGCATTTCGAAGCTGCGAGCACGCTTGCCGTGGTGGTATCATCCAACGAACCGCTGCTGTTCCTGTCCGACGACCTGAAGGTCATCGCGGCGAGCGCGTCTTTCTGCCGGGCCTTCGACATCGACCCAAAGACGGTTTGCGGCCAACGCCTCAGCGAAATTGGCAACGGCGAATGGGCGATGCCCAAGCTTGCATCACTGCTGATGGCCACCGCCTCGGGAAGCGCCATCATCGAGGCTTACGAAATCGACTTTCAACGCCCAAACCAGAAGACACGGCACCTGGTGGTCAATGCACGGACGCTCGATGACGGCGACATCGATCATATTCGCCTGCTTCTGGCCATCACCGACGTGACCGATGTGCGCGCCCAGGCTCGGCTGAAAGATGACCTCGTTCGTGATAATGCCATCCTGCTGCAGGAGGTCCAGCACAGGGTGGCAAACAGCCTCCAGATCATTGCCAGCGTTCTCATGCAGAGCGCCCGGCGGGTCCAGTCGGAGGAAGCGCGCGGTCATCTCCACAATGCCCATCACCGGGTCATGTCGATCGCGGCCCTGCAACGCCAACTCTCCATGTCCAACGGTGGCAAGGTTGAACTCCGTCACTATTTCACTCAGCTTTGCCAAAGCCTCGGCGCGTCGATGATCGCTGATCCAGACAGGCTTTCGATTCAGGTGACGGTCGACGATAGCGCGGTGGATGCGGATGTTTCCGTTCGCCTGGGGCTTGTCGTGACCGAGCTTGTGATCAACGCCCTCAAGCACGCCTTTCCCGATGAACGACCGGGCGCAATCGTCATCGACTATCACTCATCCGGCAAGGACTGGACTCTGTCGGTTACCGATAACGGTATCGGCATGCCTGCCGGTCGCGATGCACCAAAGTCGGGACTGGGAACTGGCATTGTGGAGGCGCTGACAAAGAGCCTGAATGCCGACATCGAGTTGAGCGATGCAGGTCCCGGCACCGCCGTCACAATCCGCCATCGGGAAAGCGCCGGTTTGCGAACCGACTTTTCTACGGCCGCGCAGGAACCGAATGGCTTGCGAAACGCTATCCCAGCGGAGCCCACGCGGCTCGCACCTCCAATCTGACCGAGTGAGCGATGAAATATGGCAAAGCGGTCGTCCTGGTCGTCGAAGACAGCACGATTATCCGGATGAGTGCCGTCGATCTGGTATTATCAGCGCGCTACGAAGCGCTTGAGGCCTGCGATGCGGACAAGGCAATCGGCATCCTTCAATCCCGAGAGGACGTCGATCTGGTTTTCACCGATGTCCAGATGCCCGGCACGATGGACGGCATCAAGCTCTCCCATTACATCAACGATCGGTGGCCGCCTGTGAGGTTGATTGTTGCGTCGGGCGCAGCAATCCTCGAAGAGAGCAATCTCCCCACCGGAAGCAGGTTCTTCTCGAAACCCTACGACAGCCACGCGATTGCTGATGCAATGGCTCATCTGCTGTCGATCCGGAATTAGACTGGCTGGGAAGTTACGTCGACAAGCTTCCACGATGATCATGACGTCGTCGACATCAATCGTCGACTTCGTGACAAATACGATCCGCATCGCAGGCCGGCCCCGTCCTTCGAGGCCCCTTCGGGGCACCTCAGGATGAGGCTGGAGAGAGGTCGCAGCCTGGTTCAACGGGAAGCGCAGCAGGCAAGACGCGCCGGTAGCCCGAGGCAAGCACCACGATCAGCCCTCATCCTGAGGTGCGCAGGCCAAAGGCCGGAGCCTCGAAGGACGAGGGCGGGTGGCGACACGGTTGCGTCTGAAGCCACTCCCCCCACCCATCACCTTACGAATCCGTAAGTTGTGGCCAAGCCGTCCTCTCGGCTAAATCTCGCCATCTACGCATGCCGGGAATGATCGGGCTGATGCGAATCCTGCTTATCGAGGACGATACCAAGACATCCGATTATATCGCCAAGGGTTTCTCCGAGGCCGGGCATGTCTGTGACGTGGTTGGTGACGGCCGCGATGGGCTGTTTCAGGCGCAGCGCGAGGCCTATGACGTCATCGTTGTCGATCGCATGCTGCCGGGCCTCGACGGCCTGGCGATCGTGCGTTCACTTAGGGCTGCCAAGGTCGGCACATCGGCGCTGTTCCTGACGTCGATCGGCGGCGTCGACGATCGGGTCGAGGGGCTGGAGGCGGGCGGCGACGATTATCTGGTCAAGCCCTTTGCCTTCTCCGAGCTGATGGCGCGCGTCAATGCGCTTGGCCGGCGGCCGCCGGTGCAGGAGCAGCGGACGGTGCTGAAGGTTGCCGATCTCGAGCTCGATCTGATCCGGCGGGAGGCCCGCCGCGCCGGCCAGGTGATCGAGCTGCAACCGCGCGAATTCACCCTGCTCGAGGTGCTGATGCGCGGCGAAGGCCGGGTCATCACCAAGACGATGCTGCTGGAGCGGGTCTGGGATTTCCACTTCGATCCGAAGACCAGCGTCGTCGAGACCCATATCAGCCGGCTGAGAGCCAAGGTCGACAAGCCGTTCCAGATCCAGCTTCTGCACACGGTCCGCAACACCGGATACAGCCTGCATGCGCCTCGAACAGGATGATTTCAGGCCCATCGGCCTGAAAATCTCAAATCCTGTTCGCAATTTAAAGAGTAAGAGCATGATGTCGTCCGAAAACCGCGCACACTTTTCGGCATCATGCCCGGAAAGAGTGAGAGCATGATGTCGTCCGAAAACCGCGCACACTTTTCGGCATCATGCTCGAGCCTGCGCAGGAGCACGCCGTTCCGGCTTGCCGTCACCTTCGGCGTGCTCTTCGTCGTCACCTTCATCCTGAGCGGCGCGATCATCTACCACATGCTGCGCCTCGGCCTTGAGCGGGATCTCGAACAGTCGCTGAACGAGATGAATTCGCTCATCGTCTCGACCTACAAGCCCGGTGACACCGAGGATCTGATCAACACGCTGAACAATTATGCAAGCTTCCAGTCGACCTCCGACGGGCTCTATTCGTTGACGGATGCAGGCGGGCGCAAGCTTGCCGGCAATTTCGCCGCACCCCGCATCCCCAACGGCGTCTATACCGTCACCTCCGGGGATGTCGGGCTGAAGGGGCATGAACGCTACCGGATGCAGGTCTCGACCATCGGCCCCTACAGCCTGGTGGTGGCGGAAAACTTCAACGATGTCGACGAGATGCTGCGGATCGTGCTGGTGAGCTTCGAATGGGCGGCCGCGATCGTCGTCGCGACCGCGATCGGCGGCGGCGTCTTTCTCGCCGTCCGCGCTCAGGCGCGGCTGGACAGGGTCGCCCACACCATGAACGACGTCTCCCTCGGCGCGCTCGACGCCCGCATTGCCATCACCGGCAACGGCGACGATCTCGATACGGTGGCGATCCAGATCAACGCGGCGCTGGAGCGGCTGCAGAGATTGGTCGAGAGCATGCGGCAGGTGAGCGCCGATATCGCCCATGATCTGAAGACGCCGCTCAACAGGCTTCGCCTGACGCTGGATGCCGCCGTGGCCGGAAACGACCAGCAGGCGGATGTTTCGGCGCTGCTTGACGAAGCGAGGAACGAGAGCGACCGGATCAACGCCACCTTCGAGGCGCTGCTGCGCATATCCCAGATCGAGGCCGGCGCCCGCAAGGAGCGTTTCCAGGCAACCGACATCGACGCCGTGTTTGCCGTCATTTCCGAGGTCTATGTCGATGTCGCCGAAGACGCGCTGATGGCGCTTGATATCGCGGAGCGCTGTCCCGCGCTCATTCGAGGCGACCGCGATCTGCTGACGCAGATGATCGCCAACCTGGTGGAGAACGCGATCAACCACTGCCCGCCCGGAATCGGCATCACCATCTCGCTCCGCTGCCGGGACGGCCGCGCCATCGTCTCGGTCGCCGACACCGGCCCCGGTATTCCCGCCGGCGAAAGGGAGAAGGTCTTCCGGCGTCTCTACCGGCTCGACAAGAGCCGCGCGACGCCCGGAAGCGGCCTCGGGCTCAGCCTCGTCAAGGCGATCGCCGACCTGCATTCGGCTGAGATCACCATGGCGGACAATCACCCCGGCCTCATCGTTTCGATCGCCTTCCCTCTCACTTCGGCAGTTGGTCCCAACCTCTCATCCGCCATGCCGCGAGCCGGCTGAAGCGGGCGGCAAAGCGGCGCAGCTCGGCCGCTGCGCGATACGGCAGCACGCTCCACGGCCGGCGGCGGCCCAGCCGATAGGTCGAAAGCCCTGCCTGGATCTGCGAACAGGGATCGGCCCTTTGGCTGACCGGCAGCGGATCGACGAAGCAAGCGCTCAGCCCATCATCGAACTCCAGATCGAAGGCGAGATCATAGGGCAGGCGCATGGGGACAAGCACACCGGCAATCCAGCCCGCCGCCTTGCGGTTGATCAGATAGGCGCCGGACCCCTTCTCGCGGGTGAGCGCGATGGCGAGCGAGCGCGATGCGGTCAGCGGCTCCACCTTGTGCTTTCGCCCGGTATTGACGGTCGACAGCCGCAGAATGTCCCAGCCCGCCTGGTGCTTAAGGGCGGCGTCGAGCAGCTCGGCCAGATCGTCATCGAAATCGAGATCGTCCTCCAGAATGAGCGCGAACTCGGCATGGCTGCCGAGGAACCGCTTGGCGCATTCGACGTGGCTGAGATAACAGCCGATCTCGAAAGGGTTCGGCCGGCGGCCGTGCTGGCGGAGATAGGATGCTTCGTCAAAGCCCGGATGCGGCAGGCTCAGCCCTGCCCCATCGACCGCCGCCACGCGCTCGAAGGCAAGGCCGAAGCGTGCCAGCAGGCGCTCCATTCGAAACCTGCGCAACGGCGCACGGTCGAGATTGATCAGGTAGGTGTTCACCCGCAGGCTGACCGGATGAAGGGCCGGCATAAGGGCGGCAGGTGCGGCGCGCATGTTCATGAAAGAGCTGACCTTCGACTTGGCAATGATGGCGCCAAGCCTGCGCTCCAAACCTCACGGGGACCTCGCTGGAACTATACATTTTCGTAAAGTGCGGCGGTCGAACGGCCGGGGCGGCATTCTTACGGATTGGTATGATCCCGGCAAAGTGCGCGTAACAATGTCGCGCTACCAGCTCTCCTGCGGCATGCAGTGGACGCCTCCCTTCCCGCGATCGAAACGACAACCCCGCGCCTTCGATGACGACAGCGACCCACTGCGTGCCGCGCCGGATGGGCCTTGGCACGGAGTCCTGGGGACCCGGCCAAGACGGCCCCAACCTCCGTCATTCCAGGCCTTGAGCCTGGAATCCATGCCCACGGCTGACGGAGGCGAGAGTGGATCCTCGGGTCAAGCCCGAGGAGGACGGAGCGGGGGTGAGCTTCGGAGCAAGGACAGCGACGCATCGCCGCCTGCCCCTCATCCGGCTGCCGCCGCCTTCTCCCCGTAAACGGGGCGAAGGGACATGCCGCAACGTCTCCGTTCCCACCTCGCTCTCGCGTGGCACGTCCCCTCTCCCGTCTTTTACAGAGCAGCATGAAATGGTCGTCGTTCGCCTGAAATCTCCGAACCTGCCTATTCCGGTCGACGCTGCCAAACCGCGTCGATGAATCAAAGTTGAAAAGCCTTGGGGGTCGATCTCATGGTCTCCCGCCACCGAGAAAGGCGGCCGGAGCAGGACGACACGCTTCACTCACACGACGCTTTGGGATATCGATTCCGCGTGCCTTTTGGTCCGAGACACCGAAGCAGCCGTCCCAATGAGGAGGGAAACATGCGCTTTCTCCATAGGTCGGCCGTTCCCATCGAGGAATTTATTCGAGCAAAGAAGTTCCATGTATTGAGATGTGATGTCGACGGGTTGACCAAACCCGTGGCCGTGCCTCCTTCCGAGGTCAGCGAATTGCTTGATAGGTCTCAGATGGCTTGGGGAGCCCGTGCGCCCTACTATCTCTTCGCTGGAATGGCTGAGGAACATGCGCCCCTTCCGCTCGAAGACGCAGTTCGCCAGATCGAACAAACTTCTGGCGATGAATTTCTTTTGGACATGTACGTCGACGGAGGGCTGATATCGGTGTCAGCAAGCGTGCTGGAGTTCCAACAAGGAGCCAGCGAAGCAAACTGGTGGCAGCATCCACGCCCGTTCAAAAGACGATGGCGCGATCTTCCTGGTGTGCGGCATCTCATTCATTTGAGGTCAACATTCAAGAGGTCATGATCGGGCAAGACCTGAACTGGAGAGATCGCCAAATTTTCGGTGGGGACCTTCGCGCCGGGCATCACCGATCCTTGCCTGATAACTATCATCATCGATCGTGTTCCGCCCAGTTGTGTCGGCATCGTTTTTCAAGAAAAGTTGCGACATGAGTGAACACATCAAGATCGACATTGCCGCCCTCCGCAAAATTGGGTGGAATCATTGGGACCCTATCGGCATTCGCCAGCTCGATGATTCAGCTTCGCGAACCAACGCAGGCGATGAATACGACACCTATCTCCTTCAGGCCGCCAACATGATCCTGCAGGGCGCGACATGCGAAACGGTTGCTGCCTATCTCGATGAGATCATGTCCGGTTCGATGGCGCTCGGACCTCCAAGCGAGGCCGTTCATCGCGCTTCCCTGCTTACGGCCGAAGCAATCTCGGCCTATTTGCAGGTCGATCGAGCAAGCTTCTGACACAAAGGCATCCTCGAACGGTCTTCGCAAAGGAGAAAAAACTTGGCCGAGAATGATTACGACGCGTTCGCGGCGGCTTATGATGCCGATAACGAGGTCAACGCCTGGAATGCCTATTACGAGCGGCCGGCCATTCTTGCGCTGGTTGGCGAGGCCGCTGGGCTTTCCGTGCTCGATGCGGGATGCGGCGGCGGGGCGCATGCGGCAGCGCTGCTTGAGCGCGGGGCTGTCGTGATTGGGATCGACGCAAGTGCCGGTATGCTCGACATCGCGCAACGTCGCCTGGAAGGGCGCGCGCGGCTGCTGTCGGCGGATCTCAATGAAGCATTGCCATTTGCGGACAAAGCTTTCGATCTGATCCTTGCCTCGCTGGTCATGCATTACCTGCCCGACTGGTCGAAGCCCCTTTCGGAATTCAACCGACTGCTGCCCGAAGGCGGTCGCCTGGTTTTCTCCACCCACCATCCCTTCATGGATCACGCCTCGACCGGCCGCGACAATTATTTCGAGACCTACAGCTTCGATGAGATCTGGCAGCGCGGCGGCAAGGATATCACCATGCGCTTCTGGCATCGGCCGCTGCACGCCATGTTCGACGCGCTGAAATCGGCCGGATTTCAGATCGACATCGTCAGCGAGCCCCAGCCCGATCCTCGCGCCCGCACGCTTTTTCCGCAGGCCTATCAGAGCCTGACGACCAAGCCGCGGTTTCTGTTCTTTTCAGTGGTAAAAGCTTGACGAGGGGTAGACATCGTTTTTCGCCTCCTGCGCGGTCGTGCTCCATTGCGACCACACACCACGCCGCGTCCGAGTAACGAGCGAGTTCCGGTCGTTTGCCAAAATTGCGCCGGCCAGACCCCCGAAAGAATGAAGAGCCGTCGGCGAAGACCTGGTGTATGCTAGGCGACGGGATCCGTCACACGTGAGGATCGTCATGGTCGGTTCGCCAGCAACTGCCACCCTTATCCTCAACGACAAGGTTGTCGTCGACCTGGAAGGCGAGACGCTCCGTCTTGAGAACGGCGATGCAATCGCTCTCAGGCCGCAGGCCTTTGCGGTCCTTCGCCACCTCGTCCAGAACGCGAACAGGCTGGTCAGCAAGGCCGAGCTGCTTGAAGCCGTCTGGGGAGGCGTCGCCGTTACCGACGACAGTCTCGTTCAATGCATCCACGAGATCCGGCGAGCGCTCGGCGACGAGCGGTATGCGGTCTTGGCCACCGTCTCGCGGCGGGGCTACCGCCTGTCCCTGGAGCGTAGCGACGAGAGTGCGCTCGGGGGCCCTTCGATCGCCGTGCTGCCGTTCGCCACCATGCGCGGCGACGAGCCCAATGACTACTTTGCCGATGGCCTGGTCGAGGACATCATCACCAACCTCTCGAAGATCCCGGGTCTGTTCGTCATCGCACGCAATTCCTCCTTCGGCTTCAGGGGCGAGAAAGCCGATCTGCGCACAATTGCCGCCGAACTACGCGTTCGCTACCTGCTGCAGGGCAGCTTGCGGCAGTCCGGGGGGAGGCTGAGGATCAATGCCCAGCTTGTCGACGGCGCATCGGCCACTAATGTCTGGGCCGACAGGTTCGAGGGCGCGGCAACGGACGTGTTCGATCTCCAGGATCGATTGACTGAGCAGATCGTGGGCTCGATCGAACCGAGTGTTCGCCGTGCGGAGATCGAGCGTGCGCACCGCAAGCGGCCCGAAAGCCTGGACGCGTACGATCTCTACCTTCGGGCGCTGCCGCACGCCCACGCGAACACGCCCGTCGAGACGGACAAGGCCCTGCAATTGCTGGCGCGCTCGATCGAGCTTCAGCCCGACTATGTCGCTGCGCATGGCTATGCCGCATGGTGTTACGAGCAGCGCTACCTGCGCAACGGGTTGGATCCCGCAGACAAGGCGACCGCACTCAGCCACGCCGATATTGCGTTAGGCATCAACAGCGACGACCCGCAGGCGATGAGCATCGGCGCGTTCGTCCGCGCCAACCTCACCCGGGACTACGACGCCGCCGTCGAGGTGCTCGACCGGGCTCTCGCATTGAACAACAATTCGGCCCTGGCCTTTGGCTTCAGCGCTTTGGTCAGTGCCCACAGCGAGCGACACCAACGGGCGGTGGAACATGCGCACAAGGCGCTGCGGCTGAGCCCGCTCGACGATCCGCTGAGCTACCATCCCTACTGCGCACTCGCCCTGACCCACCTCTTTGCCGGCGCCTTCGCCGACGCAGCCAGATACGCCGCTCTGGCGGTCCGGGCAAATCCCGGCTTCAGCATCCCGTACGCCTATCTGGCGGTCAGCCACGTCGGCCTTGGCAATGTCGAAGCCGCGCACTCTGCGGCACGACGACTGATCGAGGTGGCGCCGAATTTCTCGGTCGGCGGCTACGTGCGAACGAACCTGTTTCAGCCGTACTTGATGGACGCGCTGGCAGCGGCCTTGCGAACGGCAGGGCTTCCCGAATGAGGCCGGCCAGCGGCGACCAAACCGCGCGTCAGATGCGGCGCTGTCACAAGCCGCCGGTCCCCAGATCATATCCGTTGGACGAATAGACCAGTCGAGCCGCGATGCGAACAACATCTGCGTCGTGAAACGTCCATGACGCATCCCCTGCCTTGGTCGGCGTCGAGGAATTCGCGGGCGACCATATCAGCAAACGATTTTCTAATTCGAAACAGGGTCGGGCAAAGATGCCGATCGGGGAAATATCGTCATTTGATCGGAGTCCGTTCGTTACATGCGGCAGGACCTCGCTCACAATTGCCGGCAGATTTGCGACCTGCCGCCCCCGGAACACAAAAGATGAATCGCGCTTTGTATTTCTCAGCTATCCTATCGACGCTGTCTTGCTGGAATGGCGCTACCGCCCACGACACCGAGTCGGGATGGATCTATCCACCCGCTTGCTGCCGAGGGGACAAAGAACGAGGCGATTGCCACGAAATTCCGAGTACCAGCGTGAGCACCGGTTCTGACGGTTTCAGAGTGCTGCTCAATCCGGGCGACCATCACCTCGTCACAAAGCAACACTTCTTCCGAATTCCGTATGGTGACACCATTCCGTCCGGAGACAGTCATTTTCACATTTGCTTGCACCCAACCGAAGACCACGCGAACTGCTTCTTTGCCCCTCCTTACGGATCTTGATTTGCGAGGCATAGGAGGCGCCGCCTGCGGGCGGGATGCTGACAGTCAGCTTATTGTTGGAGGCACCACAAAGCAGCCAGTAGGTTGGACGACCTCACGGTGCGCTCACCCATGCGCTCCGTCTTGACCCCCAAGCAGAGCGGTCCTACAAGACAGACCATGGCAACACACCTCTGATTGGCCGCGCCTTGCGGCCTTGAGCGAAGCGCAGTCCTGCACGACACCGCGGGGCGGCTTCCCCTTGCCAAGCCAAAATCAGAGATTTTCCAATGCCCACGCTCTACCTCACTTGCGGTCTTCCCGGTTCGGGGAAGACGTCGCTCGCCAAGATCATCGAACATGAAGCATCTGCCCTCCGTCTGACCGGAGACGACTGGATGCACAGGCTTTACCCCGGCATCTCCACGCCGGAAGCCGAAACCGGTCCGTGCCGAGGCAGAGTCGAGAGCCTGCAATGGCAGATCGCTCTGCGTGCCATCAGGCTCCAGTGCAACGTTGTCGTGGATTGGGGTGTGTGGTCACGGGCAGAACGCGACACCTGCCGGGAGGAAGCGCGCGCAGCTGGTGCCCGCGTCGTCCTCTGCTTCCTCGACGTTCCCTTTGATGCGCTTTGGGACCGGGTCTCCCGGCGAAACGCCGCGCTTCCTGCCGGCACGTTCGATATCTCGCGGGCGGACCTGCTCAGGTGGTCGAAGCTGTTCGAGCCGCCAACCGCCGAGGAGTTGGCGCTTTACGATCGGCAAACCCATCCAGCCATCACCGCCCTTAGATGAAACGCCACAGCGCTGGGGCTTTCAGCGCAGACCTGCCGCCAAAGAGCATTTCATTACTTGGGCGATCAACAATGGTGTTGCGCTCTGACCGAATCTGGACACGTGGTCGTCTCTTTGGGAACCCTGACATGGGGCTAAGCGACGGGCACCGACCCCGTCACTGCTTTTCCTCCCATTCTCAACACTTTCAGGGCGTCAGGTGAGTTGAGCGAGGATATCGTCGACGACACTTGGGACGGTACCCGTCGTGTCGATATTGATGCCGATGGGAAGATATTCCCGGGTATGATGGTAGCGGAGCACCAGCGCCCGCTCGGCCGGCTCGAAGCCCGGCTCATTTGGCCGCCCATCCAATCGTCGGTTCAAGGTCTCAACGTCTATATCGAGCACGAAAACCTTATCGAAAAGGTCCAGGAATTTGTGGAAATTGCGCGAGCCGCCACAGAAGAAGGTGGCAGGATGGGTGGTGTCGGCAGCAATAGCGCGGACCTTGTCGACAGGCCAGATCCAATGGGCGTATCCCCAAACGATGCGGTCCGCGCCTTCGGGTGGTCCTGCGAGTGCCTGGCCCGTCTCGGGGTCGCCGACATAGGCCAAGACCCGGTCACCATGAACGACATGGTAGCCCCGCCGCTCCAGTTCGGTAGCGACAGACGTTTTCCCAGTGCCGGAACCGCCTTCGATCAGATAGTTCTTGATTCCCATAGGCGCCGCTTATCATGGACTTCGATCTGGTGAAAAGACACTCTACCTGGGAACGCTTCGCCAACGAAATGACGGCGCGGTATCATAGCGGTGCAAGCTGACATTGCGACTTCCCCGGAAACCACTACTGTTTGGGCAGGCGACTGCTCAACGGAGTGTTCGATATGGATGAAGAAATTTCGGATCGTGTGATTGAACAACGGTTGCGAAATCGAGTGATCGACGCCATCGAAGTTCTCGCTCGGGGAAACGAAGGGCTCATTGAGGTCAATTACAATGAGTTCTTTTTAGCGTTTTACGACTGCTGGGATAATGGACGGTTGATCAGGTGGCCAAATAACGCGTTCACGGACGAGGAAGAACAGACCGTCAACGACCTGGGGGGAATGTTGGAGGGTATCACGACAGAAACACTGCACTTCCAAAGCGAGGCGGAATACATCCAATCAGGATGCGCTGAACGGATCAAACCAGTGGCGCAGCAAGCTCTGAAGTTGTTTCTGACGCGAGGCCGATTTAGCGAGGATTGCGAGGAGCTAACTCCAGCTCTCAATGCATCCCAAACATAAACCGAACTTCCGCTTTCACTCTCGTGAACTACATGGACAAAAAGCAAGTCTGCATTGATCGCTTCTGGCGCTTTGCGGTGACGTTTCGACCGCAAACCCGGCGGCGGGGCTGCTTCTGGTGGTTCATCTTCGAAAGTGGACGAAATGTTCCAATCCATGGTCACCCATTGACGTGAACAGGTTTCACCCCAATACGGTCAGGCCAGCCAGACGACAACAGGAGTGCAATTCGTGAGCGAACCAACCGTAGCAGATGCAACAAACCGCATTTATGAGTCGCTCCAGGCGGACAACGCCGACATCGACGTGCATATCGCGACGCTCAAGGCAGCGTTGACGCGGGCGGGTTTAAATGAGGCCGTATTCGACCCGGCTAAGCTCGTGCAGAATAACCGTTCCGGCAGGAAGCGAATGCAGGCCTACTTTCGCCAGCGCGGCGTCCTGGTGAAATTCTCAGCCTCGTGAAGCCTTCCAGACGGCTTCGCTACCCCCGCTGAATGGCGCGACAACGGTGCCAGAAATCGGGCGGCGCCGACCCCGTCACTGCTTTTCCTCCCAATATTTTTGCCAGAGGTCGAGCCTCAGCTTCAGCGGATCTGCTCCGAACGTCACGCCGTGATTGGTGAAGTCGATGACCCTGTGGACGAAGGGGTCGTGGTGAGGCCATTTTGGCCGTGAGCCTCCATTGGGGTCACCGCTCGTCGCAAATTGGACCCAGTAGGCACTCGCCAATGTGGCCATGGCCCAGTCGGCAGGCGTAACCTTGTCTTTCACCAGCGCGTCTGGAATGTTGAGCGTATAGGGAATTTCGAAGCCGTGCAGAGTGCCTTTCCATGCCGGATCGTTACGGAGGGCCTCGGCGACGTAGGAGAAACGATACCACCACGTCGGCTGACCAGCGCGGATCATCTCGTCAGCGAGGTGGCGAGACGGTTCGACAAGTGTTTTGTCGGCCAGAACCTGCTGCTTCAGCTCATCGAGCGTCTGTTGGCCGGTCGGATCGTAGAGGGAGCGGGCTTCGGCGGCATGGTTCCCGAACAGTGCGAAGAGATCGTCTTTCGTCGCGGCCTGACCGAGACCGAGATCTCGATTATTTGCCCCGACGATGACGGGAACCGGCGCCTGCCGGCCTGCCGCAAAAGCCGCTTCCGGCGTTTCGAGCAAAAACTTTCCGTCAATGATAGGGCCTGAGACGCCGATGACGGGCTTGCCGGTCGACATTCCCGCCAGCACGTCATGTGCCGATGCACCTTCGGTCAGCTTTTCCGCAGGCAGCGCCCGAAGGGCGGTGAGAGCGTCGGCATCGCTTCCATTGATACCCAGAGAAGCCGCATAGTCCAACGCGGTTTTCTCTGCCGCTGTCAAAGGTGATAAAGGCGTACTCTCAGCACGCGCGGTAGGCAGACCAGGCGACTGTAGAATCGCGCCGCGGAAAAGCCCCCGTGACAATGGCGATATCATGTGCGCCATCACCGAGCCGCCACCGGCCGACTCTCCGAATATGGTCACTTTCTTCGGATCGCCGCCGAAGGCTTCGATATTTTTCTGGACCCATTTCAGGGCTGCAAGCTGGTCCATGTAACCATAATTGCCAACGGGCTCGTCAGGGGATTCCTTCATGAGCGCCGGATGGGCAAAGTACCCCAATCGGCCTACACGGTAGTTCATGCTGACGAACACAACTCTCCGGGCGGCCAGCTGGTCACCGGGATATTGAAGGGTGTTTCCCTCGGCAAGAGCGCCGCCATAAATCCAAACCATCACCGGCAAGGGTGTCCGGGAACGTTTGGCGGGTGTCCAGACATTGAGGGTCAAACAATCTTCTGACTTCGGCAGATCACCGGCCTGCATGCAGGACGGACCGAAATTGCGGGCATCCTTGATACCGCTCCATGCCTCCATTGGTCTCGGATTGCGCCATCTCAGATCACCCACCGGCGGTGCCGCATAGGGTATGCCTTTGAAGCTGACGACCGTGCCCGACCTCTCACCCTTCAGCATTCCGCCGTCGATCGTCACGGTGTCTTCTGCCGCACCCAATGGTGGCGCCAACGTCAGTTGACACGATGCGACGGCCAAAAAGAGCAGGAACGTGCGACGGCCGTCCACAAACACTGCACTCTCCAGCGCCAATTGTGACAGTTTGGGAGCAAAATACTCCCATGGAGCGGCAACGAAAAGGGGCATGGCCTATCCCCTCGCCCGGTCTACTGGGTCCGAAGGGCGGGTCGAGACGAGTGGCTCTCGACCCCGGCAAGGCTAGGGCGAAGGGCGGCCCTCGGCATGAACCGGATAGCGCGGGAGCCCGGGCTTTCGCGGCTATTGCCTGGGGCGAACATCGATGATGTCGGTTCGACGCTCCTCGCCTTTGCGGGATCTTCTCCGTTGACCCGTCAGTTCGCCCTCGCCTAATCTCGGGTATGGACGAGCCAGAAATTCCACTTATCGGCGGCAAGGATTCGAACGTCGTGCGCATAGGCGAAACGGTGCGGCGTGGCGGACGTGCGTGGTCTCCCGCCGTTCTCGACCTGCTGCGGCACGTCGAGCGCCAGGGATATGATGGGGTCCCCTCGTGCGCTGGGCCTCGATGATCAGGGACGGGAAGTCCTCACCTATATCGAGGGTGAAGTCGGCAACGGCGAAGGCTTCCTTCCCGATAAAGGCGGTCGCTTCGACCTCCGTCTCCCGGATTATGTCTGGCGCGACAACGTCCTCGAGCGCTTGGGACAATGCTGCGATCCTACCACGATGCTGCAGCCAGCTTCTTATGGAGAGATCGCGAATGGCGACTTGAAGCCCGCCACCCCGTTGAAACGGTCTGCCACAATGACCTGACGCCGTGGAATACGGTCTTTCAAGCAGGGCTCCCCGTGGCCTTCATCGATTGGGACGCGGCAGCGCCGGGACCGCGCTCCTGGGACCTTGGCTTTGTTGCGTGGCGTTGGGTGCCGTTCTGGCGTGACGAGAAATGCGAGGCGCACGGCTTGCGAACGGGCGTCCGCGAGAAAGCCCGGCGCTTTCAATTGTTACTCGATGCCTACGGGATAGAGCCGGAGATCGGCATCATGCAGGCCGGCATCGAACGGGTTCGGCAAATGCAGCAGCATATGCGCAACCTTGCTGCAGCGGGCTCCGCATGGGAGATGGAATTAGCCAGCCGCGGTGTGCTTGACGAGGGGATGCTTGAGGTCGCCTGGATGGAAGAGCATGCGATGGACCTGATTCAGCGCCCGCGCGGATGAGCGTCAGGCCGAGTAGCGGCGTCCGGCGCAGGTATTCGGGTCGATCGGCACGGTTCTGGCGAAAACACATGCCCCACCCTCCGTCATCCCAGGCCTTGAGCCTGGGATCCATGGCCGTTGCTGATGGAGGCCGGCGTGGATCCTCGGGTCAAGCCCGAGGACGACGGAGGGTGGGGTGAGCTCTGCGGCAAGTACAGCGATGGCGGATGGGATGTACGCGAATTTCGCGTCCGTCGCCCCACTCCATCACCCACCCCTCGCCCCCGCAAAGCCGTCAGCCCCCGCCGCAGCCACAGCAACTGCTGCGGCGGCATCTGGCGCAGGTGGTCGTAGTCCATCACCGTGACGTTATAGACCATGCTGCGCACCTGCGGTCCATCCGGGCAGCGGAGCAGGATGCCCTGCAGGGCCATCATGCGGTTGCTGGCCTTGCGGGCGCGGTCGGCGAAGGTTTCGGTCTGCTCGCCTTCATGGCCTTTGACTGAGAACAGCGATTGCGCTCTCGGGCTCGGGGCGGGGATGCCTGTGGTCTTGTGGTAGCGGGCGATCGCCTCGGCATAGTCGTCGCCGGCCTGGCGCTGTTCGGCGGTGATCAAGCCGTCGAGGAACATGCGGCCGAGGGTGTAGCCGGCAAAGGGGCTTTTGACCGTCTCGTCGGCAACCGTGCGGCCGAAGCCGTGGATGCGCCTGCGGGCGGCGACCGCGACGCTGATATTATCCTTCTCGGTTTCGAAGGGCTTGATCTTGCCGCAGGGAAAACGCTCGACATTTTCCTTGCGCGGCCGGCCGGCGCCCTTGTTTGCCCGTCCTGTCTTCACCTTGGTGGCTTTGCCGCCCATGCTGATCGTCCTTCTATCGAATGATGCCGTTTCTGAGTGCCGCGGCGACCAGCGCCGTTTCCTTGAAGACGCCGAGCTTCATCTTGGCGTTGGCGATGTGCGTATTCACGGTGATCGGCGAGATGCCGAGAATGGTGCCGATCTCGCAGGCGGTCTTGCCCTCCGCCATCCAGCGGATCACTTCGGTTTCGCGTGGGGTGACGTGGCTCATGGCTCTGCAGGCCCATCGATGCTGGGCACCCGCGGCATCGTCACATGCGCGCCCGACAGGGTCACCCGCGTCACGCGGTCGGGGTGGCGGATCGGCTGGACGGGCGGGCCTGCCTTGGGATGCGGATGCCAGGTGTCCTGCCTCGAGGGGAACCTGTCGCGGTTGCGGTGCGCCATGTTGATGACGGTGTTCTTCTTCGAGCCGAACAGGTTGGCGATTTCTCTGGCCGACAGCCCTTCCTTCCAGAGCTTTTCCGCCTTGGCGATCTTGTCTTCCGTCCAAAAGGTGATGGTCACTTGGTGGCCTCCTGTGCGTCGCGCGCGGCGCGGGCAATGATCGGGTTGTCGGGAAACATGCGGGCGAGTTCCCGCTTGGCGTTGTGGCTGCCATTGGCCGCATCGCGCAGCAGCTGCATCTTGTAAGCCGGCACTTTCGGCCGTGGCATCTCGGGCTCGGCTTCCAGGCGCGGCCGGCGCTCAGCCTCGATCGCCGCCTGCTGATGGCGGCACTCTTCGGCAAAGCTTGCCGAGCTCGGGGCAAAGGCGCGGTTATGGTCCCTGACCTGGCCGGAGATGAAGCGTTTGGCGGCCCGCCAGACCGCCTCTGCCGGCAGGCCCTCGACGGCAACGAGATAGGCGCGGATCTGCATGTCGGGATCAGTGCCTGCGGATGCCGGGAAGCCAGAAAGCATCCCCGAAATGATCTTCACCAGAGGGGAAATCTCGTGCGGCATCCACTGCTGTCCTTCTCATGCTGCTGTTGATCGACCCGGCCTCCCTCGCCTTCTCCTTGAGGTACCAGTCGCATTTGATCGCCTGCCAGCCGCGGAAGATCTGCATCTCGGCGGCGCCGACCGGATCGCCGGTCATCAGATATTCCCTGGCCTGCATCCGCGCGGCGTAAGCTGTCAGCGGCTTCTTCAGCGTGCGCTTGCGATGCTCGATGATCGCTGCCGCCAGCTCTTCGCCCAGCACCGGGCGGAGGATCTCCATGATCTCCTCACTCACCATGTCCTTACCCATGCGATGTCCCTTTCCCGCTTGAGATGGCCTCTTCAAATCCGCAGCCCGCCGGCAAAATTGACTGGGGCACCGGGCCTGGCGGTGCGGCGGGGAAACCGCCTGATCTCTGAGCCGGCATGGTCCTGCTGGGCGGTGTCGCCCTTTTCCGCGCTTCGAAGCCGGTGGATCTCGGTTTCTACCGACGGCACCGACCTCCCGAGGAGGGCCGCGATCTCGATGTAGTCCCGGCCGCTGCGGAAGAGCTCGAGCGCGTTCATGTGCGTGCTGTGCTGCGCTGGCGCGGCCTCGGCCTGGATGCTCATCGCTTGATCCTTCTTTCCGATTTCGAACGCGCTCGCCGTTCCCGCCGAAGCGGGTGGCTCGTCCCGTGCTTGATTCAAATTCATCGATGACGACCGGAGCCGGCTCTTGCGCGAGCAAAGGCTCCGGTCGTCTGCCAGGCCGCCGCCTGGGTCGGGCACGACACAGTCGCGCCGGTGGGCACGACACAGTCGCGCCCGGGGATGCTGGCGTCGCCGAGGGAGGGCGACGACGCCAGCCACCGATAGCCGTCAGGGAGGGGCTGGGCTATCGGGGTCGGAGATCGGCAGAGCGCCGGGCGGGATCATCGTTTCCCGCATGTCTTCCGGGCTGGTCGACCGACCGCAATTCTCGCAGTGGCGCTCGATCACTTCAGCGATCGACAGCGCCTTGCCGCAGTTCGGGCAGCCGGTGTAGCGGGCGGCAGTCAGGGCGGAGATGGTCATATCGATTCCACCTCCCGGTTGGCGTTCAGCACCTGCTGCAGCGCCTTGGCGAGGAAGGGGATATCCTCGTTGCGAACTGATATCACCGACATCCGCCCTCCCCTTGGCCCTTGCGGCCGGTGAATGACGACGCCGGTCGGCATGACGTCCATGGCGAGCCGCTCTTCGGCTGATATGGTGAACCTCATGGCGCCGTCTCCGCAGCCAGAAAAGCTTTGTGGTTGTTGATGATGTCTCTGTTTGCCATGGCGATTAGGGTATAATTAATACCCGTAATGTCAAGCACATTAGGGCATGACATGTACCTTAATTTAGGGTATTTTTTATATCATGTTGAAAGATCAGGAACAATTTGAGCGCGAAGAACGCGCAAAGCGCCTCGTCATGGCCCGGAAGAATGCGGGCTTTGCCGGCCCGAAGGCGATCGTCGATCAGTTCGGCTGGAATGCGAATGTCTACAAGGCGCATGAATCCGGCCGCAACGGCTTCGGCATTGCCGATGCGAAGAAGTATGCCCGCGCTTTCAAGGTCAATCTCAACTGGCTGCAGTTCGGAACCGGCAATGCGCTCGATCCGGATGAGCTGCCCGCCTCCGTCGCCGATGTGCCGAAAATCTCCTGGGTCAGCGCCGGCCAGCTGAGCGAGCAGGCGCCGATCACCGATTTTTCGGAATTCCCGACGGTCGCCGCCCTCGATCTGCCCGATGGCGAATGGATCGCGCTCGAGGTCGAGGGCAATTCGATGAACAAGATCTCGCCGCCGGGCTCGATCATCTTCGTCAATCTGCGCGACAAGCGCCTGGCGCCGAACGCGCTCTATGTCGTCGCCGACGAAACCGGGGCCGCAACCTACAAGCGCTATCGCCCGAACGACGACCCGCCCTTCCAGCCGGCCTCCTACGAGGACGTGCCGCCGCCGGAATTCCAGGGCGCCGTCACCATCGTCGGCCGCGTCCGCCGATCGATCATCGAGATGTAGGGATGAGAGCGCAAGGCTCGGAAATAATGCCGCGAATCAATTACATTTCAACAGGGAAAACAGGATGATACGCCCTTCCTCACGCGCTGGCCGAATCTGGTTCTATATCGTCACACTAGCGGTGTTGCTCCTGGCGTACAGCGCCGCGCGCGAGATGTACGGCCTGTAGGATTTCGCTCCTGAGCTCGCCGATCCCCAGCCGGGATCAGGAGGGGTATCGGGAGGATTCATCCTCTGAAACCACAAATTGCGGAAGCTCGGGATGCCGTTCGCGCACCACTCTCGACACCGCCACCAGGATGGAACGGATGGCTGCGGGGAACATGTCCTTCGGCAGCGTCTCCTCCCATGGATCGTAAATTCGGTGATCCCAGGCCCGCCTCGATCACCTCGTCGGTGATTTCGATTTCGTTGCGCATGGCCGGCCTCCTTTTTCTCTTAGCTTCATACTCCAATTTCAGTTCTCTATCCTCTCTCTTAGGCTTGGGAGGAGAAGGTTCCTGAAGGCTGGTGAGGGAGGGTTCCGGCCAAAGCTTCCCCCTACCCCATGAGCAAAGCCCATGAAGCCGGGAGAGCATTGGCCAAGTCCTGAAGGCCGGAGCCGGGATGGGACACGTGCCAGAGGGGCCATTCGCTTCGCCCTCGTCCTGATTTTCTGACAGCGCACTTAAGGACTTTCGCTTCCCGCGCCGCTGGGCTTCGTCAGCTCGGGAGTTGCACCCGGTCGCCCAATCACTGGCGACAGACATACGCCTATGATTCGTACCCCGTCAATCTCTGAGGTATTTTTTATACCTTTCACAGTTGACGCAATCGGGTATTATTAATACCTTTCTCTCATAAGCCGATCAGAGGCGCGAGAGGACAAGGCGATGCAGCACATTCGCAAAATCGAGACCGAGGAAAGCAGGCGGGATGCCCGCTGGAATGGCGCGCAGACGATCGGCGACTGCCGCGCCTATATGGCGATCGAGGCCCAGCGCATGGGCGCGCTCGGCTTCGCGTTCCTCCGCCGCCCCGAACATTCGATCCGCGGCCCGTCCTGGCTTCGCGGGGCGGCGGCTTCCGTCGAGGAGCATTACCGTTATGCCCGCGAGATCATGGGCATTGCCAATAACGATCAATTCTACGCCTGAGGGGAACGGAGATGTCTGCCGCCAATCCCGCACCAGAGCCATCGACCGCGAGCCCTTCCCTTCCTGCCGCCCGGCGGGCCGGAGCAACCGAAAAGACCCGCGCCAACGCCCGCTTCACGGCCGGAGCGCCCGATCTGATGAAGGCGCTGGTGGAGGCCGAACGCTTTTTCGATGGCAGCGACGATCACGGCTGCCCGCTTCACCAGAAGATCCTGGCCGCCATCGACACGGTGAAAGGCGGTGCAGCGTGAGCGATTGCCTGATCAAAGCCTTTTCCGGCTGCGCCTGCCCGCCCGGCGAATGCGCAGAAAAGCCCGTCACCCCGGCGCCGGTAACTTTCATCTCGTGGCGAACCCAGGCCATCGCCTGCCTCACTTTCGGCTTCCTCGCGGCGATCGTCTCGGCCGCCTGGATGGAGACGCAGTTCAAAACCCGGGATCTGCGATACCAGGAGCGCGTGTCATGGAAGTGAGCCCGGGCTGTTGCCAACACCGCCGGTCAGGAACTGAACTTGATGTCGCTGGCCTTCGCCGCAGTAATGAATGCCCGCCGCACCTGCTCCGGCCCGGCCGCATCATTGAACACATCAAGCACAAGCCGTTCGGCCACCTTGGCCGCCGGCGTCTGCTCGGGCCAGTCATTCAGCAAAGTGTTGCCGGCCTGCACGACATTGTAGACGGTTCTGGTCTTCCCATTGATGGTGATCTTCACCGGCTTGAACCTTCGTCGCCTGCTCATGGCGCCGCCCCCTCACACTGGACACGCGACTCAACGAATCACTGCGGGACTCGTTCCGGTTGAGATGATTCTTCGTTCGCCAGCCGGGCGCCGAGCCCGATGTCCTCCGCCTGCATGACAGAGCCCGGCTCGGATGCGTGCGAGGATGCGGCAGATGAAGCCCGAACCGGGAGGCAACACAATGGACCTTCAGAGTCTCGTCGCCGCGCATATGCCAAACCGCCGCCGCCCGACGCAAATGGGTGCTTCGGTCGAGGACCGATACTACCGAAATCAGATCACCCTGCCGCGCCTGAGGCTTCGGCTCCTCGGGCTGATCGCAACCACCGCCGGCGCAGCGCTGCTTCTGGCCGGCGTCATCCAGGCATGAGGTGCCGCCATGCTCCGACAGAGCGATCATGCTATGCTGCGATCCGTTGTCACGGGGGACCGCGAGATGGACGACGGCGAGGCTGATCGGGCGGCGATCATGGCAGTGATCCGCGCCGAAACCGAGGCCTGGCTGCAGCGAGACTTCGAGGCGCTGGCAAGCCACTGGGTGCAGTCGCCGCAGACCCGGCGGATGGAATACTTCGCCTCGCTCGGCGTCCGGGTCGACGAAGGCTGGGACCCGATCGCCACGCGAATCAAGAAGATCGTCGAGCGATTCCCGGAGAAACACGCCTTTTCGGAGCGCGTCCGCTGGGAAAAGGTCAACATCGTCGTCGACGGCAACATGGCCTGGATGACCTTCGATCAGATCGGCAGCGACACCGGCGAGGATCGCAAGCGCCAGCTCCGGATCCTCCACCGGATCGACGGCGCCTGGAAGATCGGCTGCATGGTGATGATGGAGAGCAGCGTCGAGGAGGCGAGCTGCCCGCTGATCGAGGTCGACGCGGATGCGAGGATTCTCTGGACGAACCGGTTGGCGCGGGAACGGATGCATGGCCATCCCGGGCTGGTCGCCGCCGCCGGCCGCCTGCGTGCCAGGCAGCGCGAACGCGACCCTGCGCTGCGCGAGGCGGTGCGGCTGGCGTTCCGCGAGCTGCAGAGCCAGCGACCGCTGAACATCGCGCCGAAGCAGGCCTGGTCGGTGGTGCTCGGCGAGGACGCGGCGGGGATTCCGCTCCACTGCTGGGTTCTGCTCGAGGACGGCAAGGCGCTGGTCTCCTTCGACGACGCCGAGACGCTGGTGCGCCGGATCGCGAGCGCGCGGGAGGTCTTCGGCCTCTCGCCGGCGCAGACCCGGCTCGCGCGCCTGATCGTCGATGGCCATGACCTTGCCGCCGCCGCCGGTCTGCTCGGGGTCAGTGTCAACACGTTGCGCACCCAGCTACGGCGCATCTTCGACAAAACCGGCGTCCGCAGCCAGGTAGCATTGGTCCGGGCGCTGTTGAGCGCCGGGGCTCCGAGCCAATAGCCTCAAGCGCCGGCGTCTCGGCCGCGCTACGATTGCTACGCGTCGGCTCAATGATGTCCCGCCCCGATATTCATCTGAGGCACTCATTGCTGGCTAGCTAGGCCGGAGCTTTCCGCGTCCATCTGACCCGACCGGGGGCCAAGGCGCTCCGTCAAGTTCTGGAGGAGCCTATCCCGGGCGGAGTTCTGAACGAGATCGATGGCAAGGGTCAGGGCGCGGCGGCCTTCGTTGCTATCGATCTCACAGTGGTTCTTTGTACACCACTGCCCAACCGCAGTGATGACGACTTCGATGTCTTGATCGGACAATGTAATGAGGGACTGAAGCATTTCGATGCCTCCAAAATCCGAGAGCGCCTACGGTCCGCCAAGGGATGAAACCGATCGCTAAAGCGTGTCGCAATCTTTCAGATTCGCTCCTTGCGCTTTAGGTCTTTGTTTTTACGCATGTCGTTATCGCAAAACCGCAGCACACTTTTGCGCGACATGCTTTAGTGATGAGCAGTGGACGTCGCTGCGTTGACCTGCAGCGAATAGGGGCTATCAAACCTCGTGATCAGCAGCGTAGCCTGTTCCTCCGGCGTCCTGTGCCCTTGGCTATAAAGATCGGCAGCCGCGCTGCAGAGCAATTGCGTTGCTCGTTCCGTCGGCGTGACGCGATTATGCCGGTACCAGGTCCGAATAGCCTCCGTAAGCACGTTCACGTCTTTCGTCCGGAGCGAGAGATTGAAATCGATCATATCATCCTCCTACGTCACGCCGCTCCGGGTTAATCTTGAATTTAAGCTCGTGCTAAAATTTAATCCATTGGCTCCTCGCCGCCAACTATCAGTGCGGTTGCGCACAGTGGCCGTAAGGGCATCGGCAGCGATGACGAAAGCCATGCCCAAGGCTGTTGATTTGAACCCTGCTGAACGGCAAAATAAGCGACTTATCCTGCTGGGCTTTGAAGGATTTCGAATGCCACGCTTCTACTTCAACATTCTGTCTGAAGCAGGATCGCTCGACGACTGGGAAGGAACCGAGCTTGCTGATCTGGATGCCGCTCGCATGGAAGCGGTGTGTGATGCTCGCGCATTGATGAGCAGTGCCGTGCTGCTTGGATATGACATTGCGTCAAGAAGCGTCGAGATCAGAAACGAAACAGGCGATATCCTGCTCGTGTTGCCCTTTTCGGAAGCGATTAACCGAATGGGCTGATCTACCTGGCGCGGAGCGGAAGACCCAGCAGCTTTTCATATTCGCGCTCCGGCACTCCATAGCAGCCACCGGCAATTTCGATCAATTTTTCCCTGTCCATTATTCGCACGTTTCCGCGGGTCGATCGGATCGCGTGGACGCCCTCAAGGACGTGCAGTTCATTGGTGACGCCGGAACGCCGGACGCCGAGCATCAACGCCAGAAATTCATGGGTAATGGCCAGGTTGTTGCCTTCAAGGCGATCGTGGCACATCAGGATCCACCGAGCCAGCCGTTCGTGCATATTATAGCGGGCGTTGGCGAGCGCCGAATAGGCGAGTTGCAGCACGGTTGTGTGAACATAGCGAAGGAAGAACGCTTTCATCTCAGGATCATCGGCGAGTGCGCGCTGAAACGTCTCCATCGGCACCATAATTCCCGACCCTGCGACTTGCATGAAGGTGCGCGTGGGGGTGGTCTCTACCGCCAGGACGACATGCATGCCGGATGCGCCTTCGCGCCCGATATGGCCAATTTCCACCACCTCTTCGTCTATGCTGCTGACAACCATGGATGCCAGGCCTCTTTCCAAGAAGCAGACATGCGTGGTTGGGACGTCGCTGGCAACAAGAACGTGCCGTAATGGCAGGTCGACACGCTCCATCCCTTCTGAGAGGCGTGCGAAGCGGTCCGTGCTCAATATTTTCAGCAGAGTGTTTTCGACAGTCGATTGGTCGATGTCAGCCATAGCGGCTCCGCATAGGAGCTTGGATGTCAAACCAAACGCCTGTGAGTTGGTGAAAAACTAAGGGACGGTCGTTGGTTTGACCATAGGTCCCAAGGAACTGTGCGTTTATGACAAAACCGCACATAAGCCGCTGAAATTGTTGACAACCAGCGACGAGAAATCGGTAACGATCTTTCGATACCTGCCAAAGACCTTAGCACATTTTGCCTCGGCATGCGCGCGCGTTGCGAAAGGACGAGCGATTGCCAATATAGATATCTGCCTTTTGTGGATCGTTGATATAAGTCGCAATCAATCTCGCCAGCCAAGCCGGCGGCAATGCGCTTCGGCGGTCAGGACGGCCGCCTTTCGGTCAGCATAAGGACCTGGCAGATAGACCGTGACTCCGCGGAAACTGACGATCACCGCCTTTGTCGCGCTATCGAAGACGATAGCCATATCAGGCTCGTAAGCCATTTGTTTTCCTGACGGCGCTCACTCCATCGAGATGTGCTCTTATTCGAATGAAACAAGGTGCCGTCAGCCATCCTTCCGGCGCGGGGCGCTTGGTGCGGAACCGCACGGGAACTTTTCCGACTATCTATGGGTTAGGTCACAAGGATCGCACAGGTGCCCCCTCTTGTGACGGGGCCGTACGCCAACTCTTTCTTCCTGTGCGATCCGTCCGTTCCCATTTGCCCCGTTTCGGCGGGGCTCCTTTTTGATACGCGGCGCGCAACGCCCGAGGACGGTCAGGGACGCGGGCAGGGTTTGGCGATGATGTCACACGCACGTTCTGCGCCACACGGAGCCGGTACGCCGCTCCCCGTTCAGCCACGCCGCTGGTTATAACTTTTCTGCAGAAAAATTATAACCAAGAAAGCATGGCATTGCGAGGCGTGGGAACGCGGCCAGTCGTGGCGTGAGGCAATTGCACGCGGACTGTCGTTCCTGCGACCGGACCGCCGTATACAGCTCATGTCCGTTCTCACCGAAGGCATGGAGGAAATTGGCGAGGACGCCGTCCGTTACTGGGTTCAAATTGGCCATGACGGCGTCGGGGGAACTTCATGATGAAGACACTGAGAGGGCAGCCTGAACTGGCGGCCAATGCCAATGGCGCCGTCCCGCCGCGCTCAGTTAGCCGGAGCGCTCGTCAACCCAGTGATGTGCCACGTCGACCGTCGTTTAATACCAGCGTCCCCGGCCGTACCAGCCGCCGCCGCCTAGTAAAAGAAGTATCACAACGATGATGAGAAGGGTTGTGAGATCCATGTGCGTTCTCCTGGGAGTACCATCACCATCTCGTTTGCGCCTGACGGGCGTTGCTCATAGTGGGACTCCCTCGCGTACAACGGCGCTGGCCGGGGTTAGTTCCATTCCATGGCCCTACCCGGCCGTCGCCGACCTGGGTGGATAGACCGGCGCGGCGGCAAATTTTTCACGTCCGCAAAATTCGCAATTTGGAGTGTGGCGCCATGGCAGCGAGTCAATGCCCGCCCGCCAGCGCGCTGACGGCGACGACGTAGGATAAGGCAATCATGAGACAGACGAGTTGGAGCAAGGTCACGGTCCAGCCTTTCGTTGGTGGACCTCCCGCATATTCAGACTTTTGCGGCTGGTCATGTCCGCAAAAGCCCGGACTTATGTAGCAAATGCCACAAGACTCCAAGTCAACCAGGGCGTGAACTCATAAAAACGCAGCGATAATCGGATGAAGGCGACGGGGTCCGCTCGCCAGTGGTTGCATCTCCTGATAAGATCAGCATCACAAGCCCCGATCTGGAGGCCTCGCATGCCCTGCAGCAGCGCGCTCGCTCCGTTCGTCATCGCCGCTCTCGTGGCCCTCGGTCCGCTGCCGGCTAGAGCGCAGAACAATGCTGCGCCACCGCCGGCGGCAATCTCCCACAAGGCCAAGCTTTGCCAGATGTGTCACGGTAGGAAAGGTCTGCCGACTGTTAAGAACACGCCGATCATCGCCGGCCAGCACGAGTCCTCTTTGCTGATAGCTTTGCAGGAATATCGCAATGGAGCGCGCACCGACGACCTCATGGGCCGGATCGCGAAGAATCTTTCGACGACGACATGAAGGCGCTTGCGGCCTACTTCTCCGCACTGCCCTGGCCCGCCTACCGCGAGCCGGCCGACGCAGCGAGCATTACCCGCTTCCATGCGCTCGACGTCGAGAAGAAGTGCACCTCGTGCCACCGGGAGGGTTTCGTCGGATACGCCAACACTCCGCGCGTCGCAAATCAGAAGCTGGACTACCTGATCAAAATCCTCTCCGACTTTCACGATAACAAGCGCCCGAACATGCCCCGCATGACGGCCTTGGTGCGCAATTTGCCGGCCGACGACATCGCTGCCATGGCTCACTATCTTGCCGGCCTCTGAAGATCAGTTCGCGTCGGCGATCCACCGAATAGGGCCGCCGAAATAGAGTTCCGCGGCGGAGCCAGCATTTTGCTCTCTTGAGCCGGTGAGGACAAGCAATAAGTCGCCTGCTTAACAACCGCTCTGATTGCACTGCGTGACCTTTGTGGCAATTGCTACATAGGTCCGAAAAAGCCTGCTGACTTCCCTGGAGACGCTGGAGAAGACCTATGTCATCACCACCCGGATCACCAAGCCAATGTTGGCGCGGCATTCACTACGGGTAGAGCTGGTTGCAAGAGATGATCAATCGTTGCCGGGCAAAAATCGGCATAGCAGCGACACAAACGAAAAACCCCGCCGGAGCGGGGTTTCTAGCTGGTCGGAGTGGAGTGATTCGAACACTCGACCCCCACGTCCCGAACGTGGTGCGCTACCAGACTGCGCTACACTCCGTGACCAGCGGCGCTTCTATAGAACAGCCTATCTGGTTGCACAAGCACCAAATTCTAAAAAGCCGGCGGAAATTTTGACGGGGTTGTGACAGGTTTGGGGTCATGCGGCTGCAGCAAAAAGCCACACCTCTCGCAAATCGAACGGAAGTCTCTCAGGAGCAATTTTCTTTTGCCAGGTTCCGCGCTAAAGGGCAGACGGGACAGGCGAAACCGCTGCGACGGCGGCTTCGCAGCCAATGCGCTTGAGATCAGGGACGACACGATGAATTTCCGCACCATGACCGCGGCCGGGCTTGCAATTGCGCTTGCCGGATGCACGACCATTCCTTCCGCCGGCAATCCGATCGAGGCCCGCTGGGTCGGCAAATCGGCCGGCATCTTCTTTGCCGCCTACGGGCCGCCGATCAGCGACAGCGAGCAAGGCTCGAGCACCGTCTATACCTGGCGCGGCGGCTACAAGACCGTGCGCATTCCGGCGAAATATGCCGAAGGCGCCGATGGCAAGCGCGGCAAGCAGATCGCATCGGCCCGCACCGCCTATCTGCGCTGCCAGGCCGAAATCACCACCAACTCCGATTACACGATCCGCGACATCCGCACCGTCGCCGACATCCCCGGCGTCAACGGCCCGTCCTATTGCGCAGAGTTCCTGGCGCCCGAACAGAAGTAACGGACGGTTTGTCCGCAATGCGGAAACAGGCGGCCCGGATGCCGCCTGTTTTTGTTTTGGCAGGTGACCGCGCCGGTTCATTCATTTCATCGAAGCCGACTGGGTCAGCCCTGCGCCTCTTTTGGCCCGGAGCCTTGCCCAGAACCGATCGGTTTAGATCCTTTACGGCCGATCGGTTCCGCCTAAGCCGTCCTTGCGATTTATGAAAGTTTCGGCTTCATCCACCACGCGTTCCTTGACGGCATCATGAGCATCGGACGCAACATCCACGGCCTTTTGATAGACCTCCGACGCTACCTCTTTACCCTGCGCGACGGCGTCCTGCGCCTGATGGCTGAGGGTGTCTTTCGCGCTATCTGCGGCTTCCCCGACCAATTCATCCTCGGTGTCGGTGTGCGGCAGCGCCGCGCCGATCGCCGCTCCGACCGCGAAAGCCAGAGCTCCGCCAACCAGCGGCTGGTCGCGGAAATGGATGAGGATCGCCTCGTTGAGCTTGCTCGTTTGCTCCTGAAGACTGGTCGCCGCCGAAGAGGATCGGCTCGAAAGCGAGCTCGCCGCGCCAGACGCACGGGCGGTCAGGTCGCTCGCGGCGTTTTTCGCCTGCTCCCATTTCTCCGCCGCCCAGCCGGTTGCCGCGTCGAGCATTGCACCAGTCTCGTCGGTGATCTGACTGATCTGTTTTCCGCTAGCGTCGGCGAAGCCGCGATAGGTCTTGCCTGCCTCGTCCATGAAATGGCCGGCACGCCCCCCTGTTTCGTCAGTCAACGCTTTCAACCTCTTGCCGGATTCGTCGGCAAAATGGCTGTAACGCGCTCCGTTTTCCATTGCCGGCGGGCCAATCCTGCGGACCGGGCCAGTCGCCGGATAAAGCGGGTATTCAGGTTCCTCCCTCCAGGTCGCCGTGTCGCCTGATGACGGGCTGCCTTTTGCCATGAGCCAGGCTAGGCTCACGCCCATCAGCGCGACCGGCAGAGGGTTCGCCTTGAGGGCGTGGCCAAGATTGCTGACATATTCTGCGCCGCCGCTTCCCTTGGCGTAGGCAATCACCTCATCGATCAGCTGGCCTGGCGACATCCGTTCCTGGATAGCGTCAATCCGGTCGCCGATGCGGCGGCGGTCCTGGTCGATCTCCCGCTGAAGCTCGGCCGATGTTTTCTCCATTGGATTTTCCATCAGATTTTGTCCTTCACAACATCAACGTCGCGGCGAAGCGAGGCCGCAGTTCGATCCAGAGTCATGTTGCTCCCGCGAAGTGCGGCGAGGCCTCGGGAGACCAATGCCCACGCGATGCCGGCAATGATGATGCCGACGATAAGCGAGGCGAGCGCACTGGCCGTGGTTTCGCTAAATCCCTGTGTCACGAGAAAGGCCGCGAGACCGCCGACAAGGGCACTCAGCAGGACGCCGACCGCCCCGATTGCGAGGACCAATCCGAATAGGAGGATCTCCACGCCGCTGAGCGCCTGCGAAAGTTTTTCCGAAGCCTCCGTCTTGGCAAGATCGATTTCCTTGCGGAGCAGGCCCGTGACATCACTAACCAGGCCACTGACCAGTTCGGAGAGGGGCGTGTTCTCTGAAGATTTAGCCATTGTTCTCGCCTCCGGTCGTTGCTGGGCCGGAGCGACCGATTGATGGTTCGCGCGACGCGGCAGTTGTTTGCCTTTTCGCCGACGCTGTGAGGAAGCGGCTCGCGGCCAGGCCTGCAAGTGCGGCGATGCCGAGAAAGGCGAGCGGTTGTTTGCGCCCGAACTCTTCGGTCATGTTGGCGATTTCGCCGATGTTCTTGCCTTCCATCCGCCGAGCAACAGTCTGCACGCTCCGCCCGATTTGCTTGGCGTATCGTCCGACTTCTTCCTGACCGGAGCTTTCCATTTCGGCGCCGGCCTTCTCGAGCGCCATCGCAACACCGCCGACCTGGCGAGCGGCAAAGTTGGTGCGTTCGGAAATGACTTCCTTGGCTTTCTCGACGGCGGTGTCGGCACCGTCCCTGATCGTTTCCTTGACGGCGGAAACATCCTCGCTCACCTTCGCTTCCAGATCGGAAATGGACGTGCGCGTTCCCGGCGAAGAACCGGAACCTGGGGATGAGGACGGGGTCTGCGCGGACGCGCTCCGCCCCGCCGGATCTGTGAAATCGTTTTGCATTTCGAACCTCCCAATTCGTGCCGGCAACTGCCTAAGCCCCAAACCATGAATGGCCCGCTTTGTTCCCGGACGCGCTGTGGGACGTTCGCCTTCGCTATGGCTCAGAACTGCGACTGCGCGAAGCAGCACCGGCCCAGGCTTCTCCGCGTTCCTGATCTTTGGCGGGCGTGACAATAGACGCGGCTATGTAACGCTCCTCCCGGTCACCATCGTTGAAGTAGTAGACGGCGAGCAAGGATCCATCGCCGCGTTTTACGAGTCTCGGATAACCGAGATCAGCCGTGCCGCCGTCGCTCCGGATGATCTTCTCGGCGCCCCATGTCCGGCCGTCATCGAAACTCATGCGCATCCTGATCCCAAATGGCGGATCACGGTGGCCGTAGACGAGCAGCAGCATGCCTTCGATCCGCCCGAGCGCCGGCGGGTTGCCATTGCTGCCCGTGTTGTCGACGATGCAGCCTTCCGGCGTCCAGGTCCTCCCTTGGTCACGGGAGGTGAAGGCCTCTATCCAACCCTTGCCACCGCCTCTGCCCATGCAGCGCGTCAGCGTCAGGATGGCGCCGCCGGAAAGTGCCGTCGATGCCGGCATGATCGAATAGCCCTCAGGTTCCGGACCGACAAAGCATTGAAGGACGAAGCTTCGCCCGCCATCCACGGTGCGCGCGCAAAACACTCTTCCTTCCGCGCCGTCCTCTTTGGACGTGCCGAGCATGAAGAGCGCATCGTCCCTGCCGAGAGGAACGATATCGGTGCGCGCCGAGATCGGAAGGTGCAAACCGGCGAAACGAAACGGACCCTGCCATGTCAGGCACCGGTCCCGGCTGACATAGAACCAGCTGACAGCATCGCCCTGCACATCGGTTCTGGCGCACATGACGATCGTCTCGAGATCGAGGAAGTCTATGGGATCGTCAATCGAGCAAAGGTCTTCGCGGACCGACAGACGGGGGCGGACCTTGAGGTCGGCGTTCAAATGCTCGTCGGCCGAAAGCGAGAGCCCACCCGGCACGCGGCCGCGGAACGGCTCGCCCATCCATGTCAGTCCGCCGTCCAGACTGCGTGCCTGCCAGGGTACGAATGGGTAATCACGGTCCAATTCGTGCAACTCCCCTTTCGCTCCGAGTTTGCCGCGCGCGAAGACGACGACCATTTCGTCACCCCACGACCAGAGACCATAATTTGCCGGCCAGCCTGCGAACTCGCCGCGTCTGCGGTAGATTTCAAGATTGCGGAACTGCGTGTCCATGGAGGCTTCCAGACGGTCAGAGCGTTTCGACTGGAAGTGCCCGCACAAGCAATTCTTCCTGCCCGAGCAGCTCTTCGAGCTTGCGCCGGTATTGGCGCCACCAGGCCCGATCGAGACTGTCCACCATCACTTCGATCACGATGATCGTATCTTCTTCAGTGCCCTCGCCATTGGACCAAAACCCCTTTGCCGGGGAATTGAGGTATGAAGTCGCCCCGCCATGACGCTCCGTCATCTCGCGCTGAATCATCGCGATAATGTCTTCGATGTCGATCGCTGCTTGCGGCGCTGCCGGAATAAACAACTGTATCAGATGCATGTGGAATTCTCCTCGTCCCGCAAACTTCGGAGATCCGACGAGGTTCCGGCCCGGCTCGAAATCGGGTGCGATTTCATGGAACACTGGCCGCCGAAATCGCGGATATCCGGTTGGATGAAACCAATGCGGCGACGGACGGTCGTCGCCGTCGTTCAAGGATGCGCACCAGGCCCCTGCGGCAGCCGATGCTGGCGCTCTAAAAAGCCAGCCGCAGCTGCGGCGCCGCGGCCGGTGCTCGTCCTTCCAGCGAAGAGAGGGTGACGCCGAGCAGCCGTATGCCCTTTCGCGGCGGAAAGATCGGCGCGAGCAGCAGGTTGACCAGCTCCTCGAGGTCGGCGATTGCCGGCAGCGGTGCCGGAACCGTCTTGCTGCGAGTGACCTGGCTGAAGTCGGCATATTTCACCTTGAGCGTCACTGTCTTGGCGGCGATCCCGTTGGCCTCGCAGTAAGCCCACACCTTTTCGATCAGCGGCTGGAGACCTTCGCGAGCCGGCTCGAAAGCGTGGAGGTCCTGTGAGAAGGTATCTTCCGCGCCGACCGATTTGCGCACCCGGTCGGGCTTGACCTGGCGCTCGTCGATGCCGCGGGCGATGCCGTAAAAATAGGGGCCCGACTTGCCGAAATGCTCGACGAGGAACTCGAGTGTCTTCTCCTTGAGATCGGCGCCTGTTTCGATCCCGAGTTGATGCATCTTCTCAGCGGTTGCCGGTCCGACGCCATGGAATTTCCGGACGGGAAGCTGCTCGACGAAGGCCGGCCCGTTCTTCGGCGTGATGACAGCCTGGCCGTTCGGCTTGTTGAGGTCGCTCGCCATCTTCGCAAGAAATTTGTTGTAGGAAATCCCGGCCGACGCGTTGAGGCCGGTGACTTGCTTGATCTTGGCGCGAATCTCCAGAGCGACCTCGGTGGCGATCGTCATGCCTTTCAGATTTTGCGTCACATCGAGATAGGCCTCGTCGAGCGACAGCGGCTCGACCAGCGGCGTGTATTCGGCAAAGATCTCACGGATCTGCTGCGACACCGCCTTGTAGACGGCAAAGCGCGGCGGCACGAAGATCAGGTCAGGACATTTGCGCTTGGCAGTCACCGACGGCATTGCCGAGTGGACGCCGAATTTACGGGCCTCATAACTCGCCGCCGCCACCACACCCCGGGCGGCCGAGCCGCCGACGGCAATCGGTTTGCCGCGCAAGTCCGAATTATCGCGCTGCTCGACCGACGCATAAAAAGCATCCATGTCGACATGGACGATTTTGCGGACGGGGGGTGAGCTTATCTCGTTCATGGCGGTTTCAGCGATCGCGATGGGATCGGCATCTGAAATTGCGCGCCGAAACAAAAACAGAACATAGCAGGCCTGGGACGCGATATCAACAATTCCAATGGGCGGCTCGGACCTGCCGTCGAAACTACCAGCCGCCCAAGGCGTTCTCATCCTGTGAAAAATGAAAATAAGGAGGCAGCCAATGGCGGACGACAGCACGATCACGATCCGAGCCACATTCGAAACACGCGAAGCCGCTGATCTCGCGGTCGAACATCTGGTTCAGCAGCATGGGGTTTCGAGGCCCGACATCTTTATCCGGTCGGCAAGCGACCGGAACAGTGCGGGTTCGGCGCCATCAGGCGGGGATATCTCTCATGACGATGGCGCCCGTCGCGATGCGCCGCTCGAAGGCGAGATCGAGGTCTCGGCGGATATCGCATCCAGCCAAGTCGCCGCCGTCCAGCGCAGTCTCCGAGCTGCCGGCGCAGTGCGTGTATCGAGCCGCTGAGACCCAGCCTCAAGGCAGCATCCTCACAAACGGCAAATGCGGATCGAGGCGGGCGAGCAGATCGAGAGCGTAGGCGGCGCGCAGCAGGCGGTCGGGGCGCGTCTGGCCGGAGGCGGCGGCCAGCTGGCCGACGAGGCTGCCGGGAAGCGCCAGGCCTGCTTCGCCAAGCGTGCGCCCCAGGCGTTGCATGCGCTGCAGCCGCTCCGGATCCTCCATGCGGCCGCCGAGTTCGGCGAGCGCCAGGATTTCGTCGAAGGCGGTGGAGATCAGCCGCTGGCTGGCGGCCTGCGGGCGGGCCAGCGCTTCGAAGCGCATCGGTTTGCGCTCCGGCGCGCCGGGCAGCGTCAAGCTTTTGGTGAGGCGCGAGAGTAAGCTCGGCTTTTGCGCGGTCGTGGTTGCCGGCGCCGGCGGCAGGTCGAGGAGGGTCAGGCTGTCGGTTCCGAAACCGAGCGGCGAAAGCACGATGTCGGCGCCGCGGGCTTCGGCGAGGACGGTCAGCAGCGGCGGCTGGCGATCGCCGATCGAGCCAAGCAGCGCGAAATGGGCCTCCAGCCGTTCGTCGCCCTCTATCTCCAGCTCCAGCCAGGCCCCTTCGCGATCCCGCACCGGCCAGCGTCCGGCCTGCGCCACGCCGTCGAAGCGCAGCGAGCCGAAAGCGACTGGGCGCAAGATCAGCGGCAGGGCGCGGCGCGGCGGGGCCGCAAGTTTCGGCCGGAAGGCGCTCGCAAGACGGATGGCGCATTGTTTCCAGTCATCGATGACCGCGCCTTCGATCCCCTGCACGGCAGCACTCCAGCCGGCCTTGAGAAGCTCGGCGCGGCCGTTGCCGGTCTGCAGCCGGCCGTCCCCGGTGGCGGAGGCGCCCTCGAGGCGGAAGGCGCTGCCGGCGATCGCCGCGAGCGAACGGCCGAAGACCGGCTCGGCGGTGGCCGCCTGGCGCGGCACAAAACCCGGATCGCTGCCGGCCCCGCGCGCCAGCGTCGCGCTGAAGCTTCGCCCGTCCATGGAGAGATAATAGCCGGTCACCCCGCGTGCGCCGCTGTCGGCCTGCCACAGGCGCAGGCCGCAACCGACGAGGTCGATCGCCGGCAGCGGCTGCGGCGCTTCGGCAGCCGCGCCGGTGAGCAAAGGTTCATCGGGCGAGGCTTGAAGCGCCTCCGTCAAGGCATAGGCGCGCGCCAGCATGACGAGAAGCTCGGCGGGATCGGCCGCATCCAGCCGCTCGCGTCTTCGCCGGATCATCGCGGCGATGGTGCGAAGCTCGGCGGCAAGCCGCGGCATTGCTTCGGTGCGCGAGGACAGGACAAGATCGCCGATCCGCTCTTCGAGACCGGCAGGCGCCTTCGACAGCGCCTGGCGCGCGGCATCGCGCAGCAATGCGGCCGCGTCTTCGAGTGTGCCTGACGTGGCTCTGCCTGGCTCTTCCGGCGCTTGTTCGGCACCGGCGGTCATCTCACCGGGGCCGCGGACGGCGAGAAGCGCTGCCGCATGCAGCGCCGCGCGTTGCGAGGTCGCCGCCTTGGAGAGCATGCCGGCAGGACCGCCGCCGGCGGGATAAAGCACCTGATGATGGGCGCCGAGCGCGATGCGGACGGCATTCGGGCTCGTTTCAATCCTGATCGCGCCCGGTTCCAGTTCCGCCAGCAGCGTTTGCGCCTGGATAAAAGCGGCGCGGCCGAAGGCGCGGATGATGACGTCTTGCTCGAGCGAAAGGATTTCCGCATGTGGATCCGGAATGGCTTCAGCGCGGATCGGCTCCGCCGTCTCGGCTGCGCCCGGCTCCTCGGCCGGTCTTACCTCCTCCGCCTCGCGGATGAAAATGATGCCGGCGAGAATATGCCGGCAAAGGCCGGTTGCCGGGCAGCTGCAGCTTGCGGCAGCCAGCGGACCGGCGGTGAGCCGCACGCTTTCACCATCGGCTTCGGCAAGGGCTGTCCCGCCATCCCAGCCGGACAGGCGCACGAGCCCGGCCTCCACATCCCGGCGGGCGCGGCGCAGCAGGCCTTTGGAGGAGGCTGCCTCCAGCACCTCATCGCTGAGGGCTGCGGCATCGAAACGCTGGGAGTTTTCCGTCTTGCCCCGCTTCACCTGATATGCCCCGCAACCCAATCGGCAAAATGCTCCGGCGTCAGTGCGGCGATCTCCATTCCGGCATCGACGAGCCGGGCGGCGGTATCGCGATCATAGGCCGGCCGGGCGGCCTCATCGAGAGCGGCAAGCCCGAGCAGCTTCACCCGGGCGCCGGCAAGCCGCCGCACCGCGGCAAAGAGCGGGGCGGCGGGCGCACCTTCGCAAAAATCCGAGACCAGCACGAAGATCGTCCGCTGCGGCTCGGCAATATGGGTCGCCTCGCAATAGGCGACGGCCCGGCCGATATCGGTTCCGCCGCCGAGCTGGACCGACATCAGCACATCGACGGGATCGCCGACCTCGTCGCTGAGGTCGACCACCGACGTGTCGAACAGCACCAGCTTCACCGTCACCGCCGGCAGCGTCGAAAGGATCGAGGCCATCACGGCGCTGTAGATCAGGGAGGTCGCCATCGAGCCCGACTGGTCGATGCAGAGCACGATCCGCCAGGGCAGATGGCGGCGGGCGGCGGCGTGGAAATGCAGATGTTCGGCGATCAGCACACGCCGCGCCTGGTCCCAGTTCTTCAGGTTCTTGCGGATCGTCTGGTTCCAGGCGATGTCGCGGGCGCTGGAGCGGCGCGCCGTGGTCTCGCCGCGCCGTCTTGCGCCGGAGAGCGCCCGGCTCGTCTTCAGGCGCAGCTTCTTCGTCAGCTCCTCGACGACGCGCTTGGCGACCTGGCGGATTTTTCCCGCGATGACAGGATCGGAGCGGCCGCGATGGGCAAGCAGTGCCGCAAGCAGCGACGGGTCGGGATCGAGTTCGGCGAGTGCCTTCGGATCGTCGAGGATCTCGGTCATGCCGAACCGGCCGAGCGCATCCTTCTCGACCCGCTCCAGCACCGATTTCGGAAAGAGCGAGCGCATCTCGCCAAACCATTCCGGCAGCGTCATCTGCGGCGGCTCCGCACCGCCCTTGGGGTCCTTCCTGTTGCCTTCGGGGCCTCCGGTGCGGATGCCGCGGCGGCGATAGGATTCGCCGTAGATGCGGTCGAGCGCGGCATCGCGGCGGGCGTCGGCGCCGCTGCAGCTGCCGGAGAGCTGGCGCTCGGCAAAGCGGCCAAGCACCAGGCGCCAGCGGCGAAGACTTTCCTCGGGCTTGTTGTCGTTGCTCATGGCGCCCGCTCCTCCAGCCAGAGCCCAAGCCCATCTGCCTGCATCAGCTCGGCAAAGCTGGCATTGAGGCGGGCATTGGCGAGCATCTCGGCCTCTGTCAGGCCACCGGAGAAACGCGGCGCCAGATCGAGATCGCTGCCCTTCGCTTGCGCGATCACGGCGGCGAGCGCATCGGTTTCGTCAGGCGCAAGGGCGGTGAAGGCAAGGCGCAGCGCCGGCAGCACCTCGATGAAATCAGCCTCGTCGAAGCCGGCGAGCACCAGATCCAGCCTTTCCAGCAGCGCCGGCGTGCGCTTGAGCAGGGCCGGCTGCACCGCCAGCAGGCCGGCCAGCGCCTCCACCCGGGCGGGCGGTTCGCCGACGCTGAATTGCAGTGGGCCGATGACACGGGTGGCCAGCGCCTCCGCACTCAGCCTGCCCGACATATGCCCGATCGCGGCGACCGCGCCTGCCGCCCGCGGCGCCAGATCGGCGTCGATGAGGGCGGCGACCCCCTCGTCGAGCAGATCGAGATCGAGCGGTTGCTCGCCTTCTCCAGCCTGCGCGCCGGCTTCGGCGATCTCGTTCAGCGTTGCCAGCGCATCGACATAACGCGGCACGTCCTCGTCCCTGGCGGTCTCGAGGTCCGGCAGCAGGTCTATCGCGCGGCGATAGGCGATGAGGCGCAGTTCATCCGGCCCCGGCATGCCGGCAAAACCCAGCGCCTTGCGGCCGCGCTGGAGATTATCGAGCATCGACAGGCAGACCGAGACCCGGCCGAAATCCGGATCGGTGGCAACGGCCGGACCGATCGCGGCAATCAGCGCGCCGCAGGATCTGGCAAGACCCGCCTGGGCTGCAATCATCAGCAGGCGGATGGCCGCATGGGCGTTTTTCGCCTGGCCTTCCTCGCCGAGCGCCTGGACTCGGCGGGCGAGAACGGCGTCGGCGGCGCGCTCCACCGTATCGCCATCGATCGAGAGTGCCACCAGCCGGCTTTCGACGGCCGGCGACCATCGATAGGTCCATTCCTCGAACAGCACGTCGGTGGCAATGCCGCCCGCCCAATCCGGACCTCTGAGACAACGGCCAAAGCCGGTGCCGAGCAAGGTCATCACATGCAGGAAGCGGCTGGCGGCTAGATGCCGGGGCTTGCGATGGATATCGAGCAGGCGGTTGCGCTCCGTGCCGTCCTCAATGCGGAAACCGAGCGCCCGGGCCCGCCGGCGCACCGCTTCCACCAGCGGCGGAGCGCCGGCGCCGCTGGGCACCTCGCCGATGCCTTCGCCGGTGAGCTCGGCAAGCAGCGCCTCCATCAGCGGCGAACCGTTGCGGGGATCTTCCCCCTTCATGAGGCAGGAGCGTGCCGCATCGAGAATTTCAGCCCGCCCCGGACCCTGCAATCCGCGCAAATCGGCCAGCGCCTGCGCCTGGGCGACGGTTGCAGCAAGCGAGGGCAGCGGCGGGGTGAAATTCGGCCGGTCGCGGCGCAGGCGCTGGGTGAGGTCGAGAACCACATCGGTCGCCGCCTCGGTGAACGGATCGTCATGGCCCTCGGCGATCCGCTGCTGCAGCCGCTCGTACCAGCGCGGCGACGGCATGCCGGCGCCGTAGCCGTTGATCCGGTCGAGATGGTCGTGGGTGTAGCGGATCAGATAGGACTTCGTCTGGATGCCCGGCTTGGCCTGCACCTTCGTCTCCTCGGGCTTATCCGGCGGGGGATCGATCATCACAGGCGTATGGAATCCGCCGGTGATGACGGCGATCGGCCCGTCGCCGGAAAGCGCTTGAGCCTTTGCCATCGCCGCCCGCATGCAGGCCTCGCGGGCCAGCGTGTCGTCGGCGGCAATCTCCTCGGCCGGTGTGGCAAGCCGCGACAGCGCGCAGTGAATGCCGACGTCGCGGAAGAAACCGCGCCAGTCCTTTTCGGCCGCGCGGGATTCGAACAGCCGGTCCCAGGCCTCGTTGAAATCGCGCACGCCGAGGCGCTTCACCAGGCCATCGGCATAATGCGAATAGGCAAGCTGGCCCTCATCGGTCAAAAGGGTCGGCCCCGTTTCGTCCTGGCTTCGCTCGTCCTGTCTGGGCTCATCCTGTCTCGGCTCGTCCTGTCTCGGGGCTTCCTCACCGTCTTCCCCGGTCTCGCCCTTCTTCTCCGACCGCGCGGCGGCCAGGCGGGCGCCGCTCTCCCGGTCGGCCAGAATGACGGCGCTGCCGAATTCGCCCGCCAGCCGCAGGGCCGCCCATTCCGGCGAGGTCGCCGAAAACGGCCAGTATCCGACAGGAAGGCGCTCGTCGGAGGTCTTTTCCCCATCGGCGACCGAGACGATGGCGATCGGCAGCCTGATGTCGGGATGCGAGAGCAGCGGCAGCAGGGGCGCAAAATCCGCCGGCATCTCCAGCACGATGGCGCGCGGGCGGATTTCGGCCAGGGCTGCGGCAAGATGCAGCGCGCAGGCGGGGCTGTGGTGGCGGATCGGAAAGAAGAAAAACCCGCCCTCGCCCGAGGTCAGCCGCTGCCCGTAGGCGAGAAAGTCCTGACGTTCCGCCGCTGCCGCTGCCGCCTCCATTCAGTCGAGCCTTAAGGCGCGCGCCGCCTCGTAGAAGGAGCGCCAGTCGCTTCCCGAGCGGGCGCGGTCCTTGACGATATGATCGACATAGGACTTGAACTTGCGGCCGTCCTCCGGATCGTCCTTCATGACGATGCCGCCGATCTGGCGGGCGAGATGGGCGCCCGTCACCCTGCCGTCGCCGAGATAGGCGGCTTCGAGGGCGGCGGCATGGGCGACATTGACCGCTTCGGCGGTGGACATGACGGCCGTCGGCTTCTGCAGCGTCACGCCTTCGGCGGTGCGGCCGGCCCTCAGATCCTGGAAGCAGGAGACGAGGATGCCAAGGGCCGCGTCCGACATATCCGGCTTGATGCCTGAAGGTGCCAGGCGGTCGGCAAGACGGCGCTCGATCAATTCGCGTTCGAAGGCCGGGTCGGTGATCGGATGCACAGTCTCGAAATTGAAGCGGCGCTTCAAGGCGCTCGACATTTCGCTGACGCCGCGGTCGCGAAGGTTCGCCGTGCCGATGATGTTGAAGCCGGGTGCGGCGCGCACGATCGCGCCATCGCCGAGTTCGGGAATGGCGATCATCTTTTCCGAGAGGATCGAGATCAGCCCGTCCTGGATCTCCGGCGGGCAGCGCGTCAGCTCCTCGATGCGCATGACGAGGCCACCCCGCATCGCCTGCAGCACCGGCGATGGCACGAGCGCCTTTTCGCTCGGGCCTTCGGCAATCAGCAGCGCGTAGTTCCAGCCATAACGCAGATGTTCTTCCATGGTGCCGGCCGAGCCTTGCACGACCAGACGGGTCGAGCCGGTGACGGCTGCCGCCAGAAGCTCGCTCAGCATCGATTTCGCCGTGCCGGGTTCACCGACAAGCAGCAGCCCCTGCTCGCCCATCAGGCTGACGATCGCACGCTCGACCAGCGCATCGTCGCCATAGAATTTGCGCGAGATGCCGAGCGCGGGATCGCCGAGCACGAAGGAGCGCACCGCGCGCGCCGAAAGCCGCCAGCCCGGCGGGCGCAGCCCCTTGTCGGCCTGCTCGAGCTTGGCGAGTTCGGCGGCATGGAGGGTTTCCGTCGCCGGGCGAAGTGCTGTCTGATCCATGTTCACCATCCGCCCTTTTTCTGCCATTCGCTATCGAAGCCGGTGCCCTTGTCGGCAATGGCGCGCAGATCGTTCCATGTTTCGCTGAGCAGGACCGGCGGCACCTTGGAGAGCGTCGTCTCGCCGCCATAGATCACCCGGCCGCCCGGCAGAATTTTCGCAAAGCGCATTTCGGTCAGCGCCTTCGGCACACGTTCATTCTCGCCGATATAACTGCCGGTGAATTCGATGACGGCGGCAAAACCGCAATCGCCGAAGGCCTTCTCATAGGTGTAGAAGCCGGCGCCGTCCTCGACCGGCCCTCTGACATAGCCGAGCGCCTCGGCGGCCGAACGCAGCGTCAGATTGTCGATCATCCAGCCCTTGCGGTCGTCGATATGCTTGGCATTGGGTTTCTCGTCCGACAGAACCGGGCGGTCGAGCTGCTCGAACAGCGGCTTGACCTCGTAATCGTCGAGATGGGTCTTCCAGGCCTTGGCGCCCGCCTCGCCGAGGCTGACGCGATGGGCGATCGAGATGCCGGAAAAAGTGTCGAGCACAACCGGCTCGTCTTCGGCATTGGTGAAGCTGCCGTCATCGAGCGCCCGGAAGCTTCCGATGATCTTGCCCTTGTCATCATGGCCGGCAAGAACCAGGCGGCGCAGCAGCCGGCCGACGATCGGGTGGGCGAGCAGGAAGGTTTCGAAATCCTCACGCGGCCAGATGCGGGCCGCACACATTGCCTCATAGAGACGGCCGCTCTGCAGCTCCACCGTCTGCTTCAGCTCCTTCTTGGCGTTGGAAAGCAGCTTCTTGCCCTCCTTTGCCTCTTCGGCCTCTTCAGGATCGGTCGGGGTCGGCAGTGAAGCGATCGGCTTGCCGTCGGGATTTTCAACGGTGAGCTTCAGCTCCTGCGCGCCGTTCTTCGCGCGCTCCGCCACCAGCCGCGCCCGGAAAAGCCGCTCGCCGATCGGCAGTTCGAGAATGCCGTCCTCGTCGATGCCGGCAGAGGGCATGGTGCGGTCGCCGAGCTCGGCCGGCGTCCAGCCGCGGGCCTCGGCAAAGGCGGTGATCACTTCGCCGGCATATTTGCGCATACCCGGCTGCTTGTGGCGCTGCGAGGCGATCAGCACCAGCTGCAGCACCTGGGGAACCGGGTTTGCCATCAGCGCATCGATCAGCGCCCGGCACTGGTTCGGCCGCTTGCCATGCTCGCGAAGGTACCGCTTGACGAGCAGCGTGGTTTCGGCCGGCGGCGCAAAACGGGCAAGCGCCAGCAGGCCGCGATGATCGAGCGCGCTGTTTAAATAGATGGCGAGCTTTTCGCGGCGCAGCTCGGCGAAGGCCAGTTCCTCGGTAAAATCCTTGCGCCATTGCTTGGTATAGTCGTAGCGCTGCTTGGCATTTTCCGCCGCATAGGCATTGGCCTCTTCGCTGGTCGGCCGCTGGGTGTCGTAAGAGATGAAGGCGGAGACGACCGCCGCCCCCAGCCGCTCGGCATCCCTGCGGTCGAGACGTTCGAGCGCCATGTGGATCATGGGATCGCCGCCGGCCATTTTCAGCTTGTGCGACCGGGCAAACCACCATTTTACCAGCTTGGCCGAGACCTCGCGCCCATCCGCCCAATGCAGCACAGGCAGGTTTTCGGCATCGAAAAGCGGGGAATAATCGACCTTGGTCGAGGCCAGCCCCTTTTCGGCTTCGGCCAGCAGCGTCTCTTCGGCGAAGAGATCGGAGGTATCGTCGCCGCAGGCGGCGAGTGCCGACATGGCGGCCGCCTTGACCGTGACCGATTTCTCCTTGGCCAGGGCCGCCCGCAGCGGCGCGATCGCATTGCCGTCCCGCCGTTCCGCCAGCCAGCGGGCAGCGGCAAGCCGTTTGGTTTCCGGCCCTGATGTCAGCATCGGCGTGATCAGCGGCGTCAGATCGGCGACTTCGCGCAGGAGGTAACGGGCAAACTCGCGCTGGCGGACGCCTCCTTGCACGGCGCGGTCGGCCACCAGCGGGAAATAGCGGCGCGGCAGGTGCGGAAACATCCTGAGCCAGGAGAAAATGAAATCCTCGCTCCAGCGCTCCTTCAGGCCGTCGCCGGCGAGCGCCGCGTCGAGCGCGGCAAAGTTCTCGGCCAGCAGCGGCCAGACATTGGCGGGCGCCGGCTCGTCGATCATCTCGGAAATATTGACATAGGCCTTGTCGGCGAGCGCATCGACCATGGTCCCGAATGCCGGCGCTCCGGCCTCTGCGGCGATATCAGCGAGGATGCGGATATCGGCGCCGGCCTTGATGCGGGCGAGGATTTCATTGTCGGGACCGCGCATCCAGTAATTCGTCGTTCCCAGCACGATACGCAGGATGTGCTGCCAATGCCGCCCGTCCGTCGCCTGGAAAAGCAGCCGCGACAGCGCCTGAAAGGAGATATCCGTACGGGAGAAGATCGCCTTCAGCCCGTTGCCCAGGAGCTGGCGCGTCTGCCGCATCCAGTTATCGGTGCTCTTGTCGTCGACCGCTTTCCAGATCTCCCGGCGCTGCGCCTCGCTGAGGCGTTCACCCCGCATGGCGGCGACGATATGTTTTGCAATCGCCGGCTCGAAGGGTGGCGAAAACGGACGGGCCGGCCGCTGGTTCCAGTCTTTGCCCGGCGGCGTCTGGTCGTAATCGATGCGGGCCGCGGCATTAGCTTCGGTCAGAAGCTTGCGGAACGCCTCTTCCAGATCGGCCGGCAGCGGCTCCTCCTTGGCGGCGGGCGGCGGCGCGGCAACGAAGCTGCCGTCGAAGGCGAGGTAACCTGCCTCGCCATCCCCCTCGCCCTCGCCTGCCTCGGCGCCGGCAACCTTGCCTGCCGCATAGGTCGCCCGGATCGTTGCGATCGCCGCCAGCACCGTATTGGATTTTTCCTCGCCCCCGTGCCGGTCGAGGATCGGCAGGGAGCGCTCGCGCAGCAGGGCGGCCAGAATATTGACGCCGGCCAGCCGTTCGTTGGCCTTGCGGGAGGCGAGAAATTCCTCGGCCTTTACCTGCACCTTTGCCTCGTCGGCCACCTTCAGCGCATTCGAAGCCGCCTCGCGCACCGTCTTGGCGCCGTCGCTCGCCATCTGGAAGGCGAAGTCGAAGAAGTGGCGGTCGCGGTCGATCAGGCCGTTCTGGCCGAGGAAACTGACCATGACCTCGCGGCCGCCTGCCGCCAGCGTCCCGATCGTCCTGGTCGCTTCCTCGGGCATGGCGGCGATCGCATCGGCAAGGCCGGGCAGTTTCAGCATCCGCTGGGTCAGATATCCGTAGGGCACGTCCTTATCCGAAAAGGCGCAGTCGATCAGCGGCGCGACCGAGGGGGCAAGCTCGGCAGCTTCCATCATCTCGGAAATGCGCGGCGCTGTGAGAAAGCCAAGGGGATTGCGGCCTTCCGGTGCCGAGGTGTCGAAGAGCAGGCTTGCCGTGCGCAGCCAATGCGGCGATTGATCGCTGCCGGGAAAGCGCCACGCCCGGTTTTGCGCATTAAACTGGCTGTGCAGATGGAGATAGCGATAAAGCGCCGCCGGATCGAAGCCTTCGAGTTCGAAGAGCACCCTTTCCCTGGCCTTGTGGCGCTTCTCGCGCTCGACCTTGTTATTCCAATCGTCAGCCACGGCGATGAACACATTGTGAAGCTTGGTGCGGATATCACCCTGGGTGGTCTTCAACAGATTGCTCACATGAAGCACGCTCGCTTCGTCGGCGCCTGTCAGGACATAGCAGGCAAGCGCCTTGCCGAGACCCTTTTCGACGCTGTCGAAGAAGGCGAGGTCCGCCGTGATGGCGTCCCTGTCCCTTGCCGTCAGTGCGCCTCCTGCCGGACCGTCGTCCCTTTCCGAACGGCCACGGAAAAGCTTCTTCAAACCCTCTACGAACATCGTCAATCCCTCCTCACCAGGGCTAATTCTGCGCGGTCATGTCTTTTGGGTGATGCTGCGGCCAGGGGCGATGGGAAAACAGTGTCAGCGCGCTGGCATCAAGCATGGGCGGCAATCCGAAATTTATTGAACGAGTAAAAACTAATCATGCAAATCAACGGTCGTATGACGATGCTTGCAGCTAGCGCGCATCCGGCCGTTTTCAAGCGTCAGAGAGGTCTTTCAGTTTGCGCTTAGAGCAGCCTCTTGCGTCCTGCGCCACTCCCGCCAACTGTCCTTTCGTCATGCTCGGGCTTGTCCCGGGCATCTACTGCCGGTTGATAGGTAGCAGATCCTCGGCACAAGGCCGAGGATGACGCCGAGGTGGTAGAGGTGGCGCTACAGGCAGCTAACCTGACCGGCGGCCGCATAGGCTGAATAATTGCACACCAGCAATCCCGCCGTCAGAATCATTCCATGGCAGGCTGCCCAGAAGCTCGCATGTCGACATATCGAGGGACGAAAAATCGCCGCCAGCACCACGAGGAAGCTAGCGATCGCGATTGCCCAGAGCAGCATGTTCAGCGGCGGGAAATAGATTGGTATGATCTGCCAGCAGCTGGCAAACTTATAGGCTCCAGCCGTCCGGTAGGCCTGCAAAGCGAGTGCTGCCCATAGCAAGACGTGGAGCAAGATCACCGCCCCTTTCCAGCCCACCTTCACCGCATCGCTGCCAAGTGTCATTGGAAATCCCCTCGATGTTTCGAAGCGCGACAACGCAGCGGGGCGAAGATCGATCAACTTTTGCTGGAGCATGGTCGACATGGGAGTAGATTGCCGGAATAGCCACGCGGTGCCTGGCACCCCCCTCTGCCCTGCCGGGCATCTCCCCCACAGGTGGGGAGATCACAAGTGGCTTGAACTTCCTGCCCATCTACCGTTTCGCCGTGCTGTGACACCAGTTGTTTGGGGAAGCCAGTGCGCCCAGCCAATCTCCCCCCTTGTGGGGGGTCCGAAGGACGGGTCGAGACCCGTGGCTCGACCCCGGGCCTGGCAGGGCAGAGGGGGGTGCCACATGCCCCCCCGAACCCTACCCTCACGCCGCCACTTCCCCCTGCGCCGCACTTTCCGCCAGCTTCCGCGCCGCGACGAAATCCACCTTGCCGGAGCCGAGCACCGGCACCTTGCCGATATTGACTTCGGCCGGCACCATCATGTCCATGGCGCCCTTGGATTTGGCGAAGGCGAGGAATTCGGCGCGGGTGGCTGTCGGCGCGTCGGTGAGGAGCACCAGGCGCTCGCCCTTCTTGGCGTCGGGCAGCGAGGAGACGACGGAGAGCGCGCCCGGCCAGAGTTCGGCGGCCAGCGTCTCGACGGCGGCAAGCGAGATCATTTCGCCGCCGATCTTGGCGAAGCGTTTGGCGCGGCCGCGGATCTTGACGAAGCCGTCCTCGTCGATGGTGACGATGTCGCCGGTATCGTGCCATCCGTCGACGAGAGGCTCGAGCACGCCGGGCTTTTCGGCGCGCAGGTAGCCTGCCATGACATTGGCGCCGCGCACATGCAACCGGCCGCCCTCTTCGATGCCGGGCACCGGCTCGAGCTTCCATTCCATGCCCGGCAGGATTTTGCCGACCGTGCCTGATTTATTGTACATCGGCGTGTTGATCGAAATGACAGGCGCCGTCTCGGTGACGCCGTAGCCTTCGAGAATGCGCAGGCCGAATTTTTCCATATAGGTCTGGCGGGTCGCGGCCTTCACCGGCTCGGCGCCTGAGAAGATATAGCGGATCGAGCGGAAATCGTAAGGATGCGCGGTCCTGGAATAACCGTTGAGGAAGGTATCGGTGCCGAAGATGATCGTGGCATTGGAGGCATAGATCAGTTCCGGCACGATGCGGTAATGCAGCGGCGACGGATAGAAATAAACAGGCACGCCCGAAATCAGCGGCAGCACCGTACCGGCCGTCAGCCCGAAGGAATGGAACACCGGCAGGATGTTGAACACCTTGTCGCCGCTGTGGAAATCGATGCGGGCAGCCGCCTGTGCGGCGTTCGACAGGATGTTGCGGTGGGTGAGCACCACGCCCTTCGGCGTGCCTTCGGAGCCCGAGGTGAAGAGGATCACCGCCGGATCATCCGGCTGGCGTTTGACGAGCGGCCGCGCCTTCCTGAGATAACCCAGGATCTTATCCTTCAGGCCGATTTCGGTCCTGAGATCATCGAGCCAGACGATCTTTACCTGCTTTTCCATCTCGGCGATCACGGGGCCGAGCTTCGCCTGGGTGACGAAGGCGCGCGAGGTCAGCACATGCTTGACCTCAGCTGCCTTGCAGGCGGAGAGGATATTGGCCGCACCCGCGGTGAAGTTCAGCATGGCCGGCACCTTGCCCGCGCTCATCACGCCGAGAAGGGTGGCTGCAGCGCCATTGGCATTCGGCAGCATGACGCCGAGGTTGTTTTCCGGGAACATGGTGCGGAATTTGGCGCCGAGCACGGCTGCCCCGGTCAGCAGCTTGCCATAGGTCAGCCGGCCGGTGACCGGATCTTCGACGGCGAGCTTTTTCATGCCAAATTCATGGCCGGCCTGAATGACGCGGTCGAGTACGGTCGACGAGGTATCGGCGGTCTGGAACAGCAGGTTCGACATCACCTGGTAAAGGGCAGCCCCTGCCGCCGTGCGGCGTTTGCGGCCCTTCAGCTCCGGCGCCACTTCCAGCTTCACCGGCTCGAGAATGGTGACCTTGACCTTGGGGAACAGCCGGCGGCGGATCTTGCCGTTGTCGAGATAGGAGAGATAGCTCTTCTCCAGCCCGTCGATCCTCACCGGCACCACCATCGAGCCGGTCTTGTCGGCGACCATGGCGGCGCCATCATAGACCTTCATCAGCGTGCCGGTCACCGTCAGCCGACCCTCGGGGAAGATGCCGATCGGGTTGCCGTCTTGCACCACCTTGATCAGCGACCGCGTCGCCATCGGCTTTGTCGGGTCGAGCGGCAGGAATTTGCACATCTTCAGGAAGGGCCGCACCCACCAGGCCTGGGCGATCTTGTAATCGACGGCAAAGGTGGGCTCTTCCTCGGTGATCGCAAGCGCCAGCGCGCCGTCGAGCAGGCTGACATGGTTGAGCGCGATGATCGGCGCGCGGCCGGCCTTCTTGATATTCTCCAGCCCCTCGACCTCGAGCCGCATGAAGGCGCGGAAGAGGATCGAGATGAAATCGCGGAAGGGATTGGTCGGCAGCGTCTTCAGCATCAGCCAGGCGACGGCAAAATTGATGATGCCGAGGCCGATCAGAATCTCAGGAATGGAAGCGCCGAGCGCCTGGACGGCGGCAACGAGGCCGAGGCCGACGGTGATGAACAGGGCAGACAGCACATTGGCGGCGCCGATGACGCGGGCGCGGCGGTCCTCATGCGCCCAGGTCTGCAGGGCGGCAAAGGTCGGCACGGCGATGAAGGCGCCTGCTATCGCCATGCTGGCGAGATCGATGGCGACGCGAATGGTATTCTCACCGGCAAAGAAGGTGGCGATCGTCGTTGCATGGCTCACCGAAGCCAGGCCCCAGAGGTTCCAGGCGAGATCGAGGCTGAAGAGGCCAAGCAGCGCCGTGCCGACAGGGGCCGGCAGCAGCACGATGCGGCCGGACGACATCCAGGCGGCAATGGCCGAGCCGACGGCAACCGCGATCGCAAAGACGGTGAGATAGGCCGGCACGACGAGCTCGGAGCCGCCAAGCAGCTCGGTCACCATGGTCGGCAGGATGGAGAGAACGAAGGCGCCGACCAGCCAGAACCAGCAATTCATCAGCGCCGAACGCCACAGGCGCTTGTCCTCGCGGATTTCCATGACCAGGGTGTAGCTGGAGCGGATGACATTGCGGTCGATCTGAAGATCCGGCGCCTTGGAGCCGGTGGGCGGGATCATGCGGCTCGCCAGCCAGCAGAGCAGCGAAAGCCCCATCATCATCGTGCCGAAGAGCAGCACATTATCGCCGCTGGAAAAGGCGAGTGCGGCGATGATCGTGCCGCCGAGGATGGCAATGAAGGTGCCGCCCTCGATCCAGGCATTGGCCTTCGGCAGGTCGCGACGCTCGAGATGATCGGGCAGGATGCCGTATTTGATCGGCCCGAAAAGTGCTGAGACGACGCCGAAGCCGAACAGCGCCGCCATCAGCACGAAGATCGAGGAGAAGGCGAGACCGACAACGGCAAGCGCGGCAACCGCGATCTCGCAGCGTTTCAAGAGCTCGGCGATCTTCGCCTTGTCATGCTTGTCGGCGAGTTCGCCGCCGAGTGCGGAGAGCAGCAGGAAGGGCACGATGAGGATGACGCCGGCAAGCGTCACCAGGGCGGCGCCTTCACTGGCCGACATCTTGAAGAGAATGAGGAACACCAGGGTGTTCTTGAGGAAATTGTCGTTGAAGGCGGTCAGGAACTGGGTCCAGAACAGCGGCGCGAATTTCCTTGAGGTCATCAGATTGTGTTGCACGGCAGGGTTCCTCTTTCGGCTCGCAGAGAAGGCCACAGAGTTGTTACGCAAAAGTTGAATGCGATAACAACTCTGCGCTGTGGTTAACCAAGATCAATCTTCATCGTTACGATTGAACTTGACCAGGAGTTTCTCGGTGCGGGCATCCTCGACCTTGCGGATCAGCTTCTCGGATTCGGCATTGTCGCGCAGCGTCTTGGTGATATTCACCGTGGTCTGCACCAGCATCAGAATGCCCATGGCGAGGTAGCCTTTGCCCCAGAGATCGAGCGGCATCATGTAGAGGCCGAGCGCCAGCATGAAGGCGGCCGAGCCGAAGGAGATGTAGGAGAAGCTGACCCAGCTGGCGGAATGTTTCTGGAAACTGTCGTTCATTGTCGTAATCCTTGATGTTCGATGGATGGATGGACCGATGGATGCAATTTCAGGCAGCAGGCGTGATGCGGCTCTTCAGCCGCGCCAGCACATCATCGGCGGATGAGCGCAGCGGCGCGCCGAAGCCGGCATTGGCAAGCTTTTCGATGATGCCGGCCGGGCGGATGGCGCCTTCCATGTCCTTCAGGGCGGCGGCCGTCAGCTCATTCTGGCTCTGGCGCAGGCGAAGGCGCGCCAGCGTCTCCTCGGCATCGTCGAGCGTCGCAAAGCCTGGACCGGCGACGACGACATCGAGCTTCTGCGCCTCCTGCGTGGCACGTGCCAGCCGCTCGCCGCGCTGCAACTCCTGCAGCCTTGCCTCGGAAGCCCGCACGATGCCCTTCAGCTTGTCGATCGCGCTGGTGAACTGGCTCTGCGCCTTCTCGGACGCATCGCGCTCGACTTCGAGATAGGCGATCGCCTCGGCCGCCTCGCGGGCCAGCCCCTCATTGCCCTTCGTCAAGGCGGCGGAGGCGCGGATTTCGAGATCGGCGATGCGGGCAACGATCGTTGCATGCTGCCCCTTCTCCTGCTCGTTCTGGGCGATGGCGACCGCCACACTGCGCCGCGCCGACTGGATCGATTGGGCGGCATCGCGGATCTGCTGGGAAAGCAGCGGCACGGCGTGGCAGTCGGCGAAAGCCTGTTCGGCATCATGCGCCCTGCCCCGCAACAAAATGGAAATCAGTTTGAACATTTCCTTCCTCCGGTTTATGAACGTTGTTCACGAGAGGTGTTATGCCAGAATCATGAACGTCGTTCAAGATAAATTTTGAACGACGTTCAAAAAATCGAAGTGGAATGGTTAATGGCCGGTAGGCGAGAAGAAAAACGCGAAGACCTGAAGGCCCGGCTGATCGAGGCGGCGCGCGAGCGGATCGCCAGAGACGGGCTTAATAATCTCAGAGCCCGCGACATCACCCAGGATGCCGGCTGCGCGCTCGGCGGCCTCTACACGGTCTTTTCAGACCTCGCCGAGCTCGTCATCCACGTCAACTCCGCGACGCTGAAGGCGCTGGAGGCCAGGCTGACCCTGCCCGAGGCCAAGGACCGGCCGCCGACCGACCGGCTGCGCAACCTGGCGCAGGGCTATCTGAGCTTCGCCGTCGAGCACCGGAACCTCTGGAAGGCGCTGTTCGACCACTTCCCGCCGGAATCGAGCCCGACGCCGCAATGGCATCTTAACGAGCACCTCTTCCTGATGGATGTGATCGCCGAACCGCTGGCCGAACTGCAACCCGACATGCCCCCCGAAGACCGCGCCATCCGCGCCCGCACCCTCTTCGGCGCCGTGCACGGCGTCGTCAGCATCAGCCTCGAAGGCCGCTTCGTCGGCCTGCCGCTGGAGCGGCTGGCACGGGAGGTGGATGAACTGGTGCAGACGATCGCGGCGGGGGCGGAGCGGCGGCGGGGGTGAATGGTGGCTGGTGTCGCATGGGTAGAGGGCGTGGAGTGGCGTTGGGGGGAATGGCGCGGTGAGCTGACGGCTTTACCGTTTTAGCCGAAGCCCCACCCCACTCTCCGCCATGCTCGGGCTTGACCCGAGCATCCACACGCAGCACTTGGCGCGCATATGTTCTTCGATGGATGCCCCTGCCATTCCCGGGGCCGACGGCCAGCACCGTGCTCGCCACATGGATCCTCGGGTCAAGCCCGAGGATGACGGAATATGAGGAAACCTATGCGCAAGCAGCGCTTCGCGCTTCCGCCGGACTTGCTCCTGGCGTCCCGCCTCTTGCCGGTCGCGTCTCCCCACCCTCCGTCCTCCTCGGGCTTGACCCGAGGACCCATGGCCGAGCACTCTGTGCCCTCCACGCCACCGCGAAAAGGACACCCCATGAGCCGCATATTCATCACCGGTTCCACCGATGGCCTCGGCCTTGCCGCCGCCCGCACCCTCATGAAGGAGGGCCATGACGTCGTGCTGCATGCCCGCTCCCGCGAGCGCGCCTCCGCCATCGCCGAGATTTCGCCCGCCGCCCTCGGCATCGTCATCGGCGATCTCGCCAGCGCCACCGAGACACGATCGATTGCCGAGCAGGTCAACGCCATCGGCCGCATGGACGCCGTCATCCACAATGCCGGCATCTACCTCGAGCGGAGCCGGGGCGAAACGCCTGATGGTCACGCCAAGACGCTGGCGGTGAATGTGCTTGCCCCCTATCTGCTCACCGCATGGATCGCGCGTCCCGATCGCCTGGTCTATCTCACGAGCGGCATGCACCGCAGCGGCAGCAGCGCCCTTGACGATATCGACTGGAAGAAGCGACCGTGGAACGCAAGCCAGGCCTATTCGGAAAGCAAGCTCTACATCGCCACACTCGCAGCGTCTGTCGCCCGCCATTGGCCGGATGTTCTGAGCAACGCGGTGGATCCCGGCTGGGTACCGACAAAGATGGGCGGCGCCGGCGCGCCCGATGACCTCGAAATGGGGCACCTCACCCAGACATGGCTTGCGGCAAGCGATGAAGGGGCTGCGAAGGTCAGCGGCGGGTATTGGCATCATCGGCAGCGGCGGGAGGCGGCGGTGGAGATGACTGATGCTGGGTTTCAGGATGCGCTAGTGGGGAGGCTGGCGGAGTTGACGGGTGTGCGGTCGTTCGCGGAGCGCGGGTAACGGACAGGATGGGGGTAGCGAGCGTTTCCGCTCGATGTTTGCCGGCGGGCTTTTCTTAAGCAATCGCGCAGCCGGCGCCTTGTCTAAATCGCCAATTGTGGCCCGGAGTGGTGACAAGGTGCCGCCTGAGGTGCGCGTAGCTCCACACATCGGTAAAAAGAGCCAGAGTCAAAAACCAATGAGAACTTGAGCCCCCGTCAGCTTCGAACTGCTTCTAACAATTCATGCTCTCTTGTGGCGTCGACCACTTGGATGTCGCTAGCCCTGAATTGGTCAATCGCTTCCTGGAACGCCCGCCTCCGCGACGATTGGCCGGTCGGTCCTTCAACAGCAAAAACGATATCGCGCGGAAGAAGCTGCTTCAGGCGGTTAACAGTGAACAGCCACTTATTACCATGATCAAGGATGCGGCTCGGATCGTCTTGCCCGAGGTAAATCGGTTTCAGAATTTTGACGGGTTTATCATTGGCGAGCTCAACAAAAGGAAATGTCGCCGAATATACGCCGTCGTTGAATGAACGCCGTTTAAAATTTCGATCGATCTCTCGAAGCTTAAGCATCGTTCGAACGTGTCGCTCCAAGAGTCCCTCCCGGTAGATTGAGCTCGCGAAATTTCTTCTCACATAATGATCGAAGAGCTCATCGAGCTTATTCTTAGGATCCTCGGTCATCGCAAACTCGGCACTTCCTGCGCGAGCACGAGGACCATATCGCCATCGCCAAGCTACGTCACGGCAGGCCGCTGACGCCGACCGATATAGAGGAACTGCAAGCCATGCTGCTCACCGCCGGCATCGGCGACGCCAAGCACCTGGAGAAGGCAACTGAAATTGCCCACGGTTTCGGTGCCTTCGTCCGCTCACTGGTCGGGCTCGACCGCGCCGCCGTCGCCGAGGCCTTCTCCGGCTTCGTCGCGGGCAGTGGTGTCACAGCCGACCAGATCGAATTCATCGACATGGTCATCGAGCACCTCAAGAGAAGGGCGCAATGGATCCAGGCCTGCTCTACGAGAGCCCCTTCATCGATGTCGCGCCAGAGGGTCCGCAGCAGGTCTTCGACTTCGAGAAGACGAAGAAGCTCGTCGAGGTGATCAGAGGATTGAACGAGAGCGCGGCAGGGTGAGTAAATCGATAGCCGATAGCCGTCTTCGGTATCGACGTCGGCTTTTCCAGATCATCCGCCGCCATAGCCAGCTCATAAAGATATAAATACAATCCTATAAATAAGTATAGGAGACGGCCGGCCCGCTCAAGCCATTGGAGACCGAGCAGGTAACGTGGCCATCGGTCTTGACCTAAGCAACCATTCCGCTTCGCCCTCGAAACTCAGCTTGCACCTGGAAGAATCGGAAACCGAGGGAAGCATTAAAGCGTTGGCTGTGGCTCAGCTCTTTAGAAAACTTCCTATAGGTCAACTGAAAATTGACCTATTGTGCACTTCATAAAGTCACATCGACATTTTTGCCGCCACTGCGAGCGTTTCGTTCGCTTTGAGGGACGAAAGTTCGGGGGTATGTGGCGAGCAACAAAGAAATGGCTGGGGCGCCTGGATTCGAACCAGGGGTGACGGTACCAAAAACCGTTGCCTTACCGCTTGGCGACGCCCCACCAGAGCTTGAGCGGAAACCGCTTGCTCAAATCGACGCCTGATTAGCAAAGCTCTTCGCTTGTCACAATGACTAAGTTTAACCCGGCGCAGATTTATGCGCTGCACAGCACCCGCCGTCGTGCTAGGAATTGGCGACGTCATCGGCCCGAGATCATTCCTTCATGGACAGTCCCGCATTCGACCTCGCTTTCGAGCCGGCCTATGGGCAGGCCGTGCCGGTTGTTTCGAGTGTCGAGCGGGTTACAGTGAACAATCCCGGCCCTTTCACCTTTTTCGGCACCAACAGCTATATCGTCGGCTCCTCTTCCGTCGCGGTGATCGATCCCGGGCCGGAGGACGAGGCGCATTATCAGGCGCTGATGGCAGCCCTTGGCGGCCGCGCGGTGACGCATATCTTCGTCAGCCACACGCATCGCGACCACTCGCCGCTGGCCAGCCGCCTGCAGGCGGCAACGGGGGCGGTGACGGTGGGGCAAGGGCCGCATCGGCCGGCGCGACCGCTCAGGGATGGCGAGGTCAATCCCTTCTCCGAAAGCTCGGATCTATCCTTCGTGCCCGATATAACGCTCAGTGACGGCGAGACCCTGTCGGGCGATGGCTGGGCGCTGAGCGCGGTGCTGACGCCGGGGCATACGGCCAATCATGCCGCCTTCGCGCTTGCGGGCCGCGACATCCTATTGTCAGGCGATCACGTCATGGCCTGGTCGACCTCGATCGTCGCGCCGCCGGATGGTTCGATGGCGGATTACATGGCCTCGCTCGATCGGCTGATTGAGCGCGAGGACCGGCTGCTGCTTCCCGGCCATGGCGGACCGGTGACGGAGCCTGCCAGTTTCCTCCGGGCGCTGAAGGCGCATCGGCTGAAGCGCGAGCAGGCCGTGCTGGCGCGTGTCCAGGCGGGCGATGGGCGCATTGCCGAGATGGTGAAGGTGATCTATCGCGATACCGATCCGAAGCTGCATGGGGCGGCCGCCCTTTCCGTTCTCGCCCATATCGAGGATCTTCTGGAGCGCGGTATGATTGCGGCGGATGGGCCGCCAACGCTTGCCGCCACCTATCGGCCGGCGACACCGAAGTGAGGACGGGGGACATGACGATGAAGCCTCGAGCCGATTACAGCTATCGCGACGATCCCGATGTGCCCGTCTTTGCCGATGACCGGCCGCTGATCATCTTCGATGGCGAATGCGTGTTCTGCTCCGGCTGGGTGAAATTCGCGCTGAAACATGACAAGCAGCAGCGATACCGCTTCCTCGCGGCGCAGACGCCGCTCGGCGAAGCGCTTTACCGGCATTACGGGCTGCATGCGCGCGACTACGAAACCAATATCCTCATCGAAAACGGCCGCGCCTTCTTCAAATCCGACGGCTCGATCCGCATGGTGGCGGGCCTCGGCTTTCCCTATTCGCTGGTGAAGATCTTCCGGCTGCTGCCGCGGCGGGTGGCCAATGCGCTCTATGAATTCATCGCCCGCAACAGGCTGAAGATTGCCGGGCGGCAAAGCTGCATGGTGCCGACGCCCGAGCAGCGAAGCCGCTTCATCACATGAGCGACGACCGGTTTTCGCTGCTCATCATCGGCGGTTACGGCACTTTCGGCGGGCGGCTGGCCCGGCTGCTTGGCGATGAACCGCGGCTGAGGCTGCTGGTTGCGGGGCGCTCGCTTGAAAAGGCTGACGATTTCGTTGCCGATCTCCGGACGCCGAAGGATGGCGCCGAGGGTCTCGGAAGCAACAATCTCGGCGCGATGGTGCAGGCCGTTCGCTTCGACCGTGATGGCGATCTCACCGAACAGCTGACGCGGATGAGGCCTCATCTCGTCGTCGATGCCTCGGGGCCGTTCCAGAGCTTCGGCAAGGATGCCTATAAAGTCGCCGAGGCCTGCATCGATCTCGGCATCGATTATGCCGATATTGCCGACAGCACCGGCTTCGTCGCCGGCATTGGTGGGCTCGATGCCGCTGCCAAGGCCAAGGGCACCTTCGCTCTGTCAGGGCTCAGCAGCCTGCCCGCCCTCTCCTTCGCAGCACTGGAGGCAATGGCGCCGCATTTCTCCCGGATCGAATCTGTCGCGGCGGGCATTGCCCCCTCGGCGCATGTGCGGATCGGGCTCAATGTCGTGAGGGCGATCGCGAGCTATGCCGGCAAGAAGATCACCGTTCGGCGCGATGGGCGGCCGGCCGCCGCGCGCGGGCTGATCGATGCGATGCGGGTGACGGTGGCGGCGCCGGGGGTGGCGCCGCTGCGCAGCCGGAAATTCCTGCTGGTGGATGCACCTGATCTGGCGCTGCTGCCAGCCCGTTTTGCCGATCTCAAATCCAGCTTCACCGGGGTCGGAACGGAGCCGCAGCCGCTGCAGCACTTGCTCAGCCTTGCGGCCAGGCTCGTCCGCCTCCGGCTGCTGCCGTCGCTGCTGCCGTTTGCGCGGCTGCTGCAGCGCGCCAGCCACGCTCTTGCGATCGGCGAACATCGCGGCGGCATGTTCGTCCGCATCACTGGCGTCGATCACGCGGGCAAGCGGCTGACCTGCGGCTGGCATCTGATTGCCGAAGGTGATGATGGGCCGTTCATACCCATCATCGGCGTGGACGCGCTGGTGCGCCGGCTGCTGAGCGGCGTCCGGCCGGAGGATGGTGCGCGGCCGGCGGCGGGGGAATTGCAGCTTGCGGATTTCGAAGCGGCTTTCCGGCGGTTTTCGATCACATCCGGCATCAGGATGGAAAACGAGGAGACGCCCCTGCCGCTTTATCGGCAGATTCTCGGCAGCGCCTGGGAGCGGCTGCCGCCCGCCATTTCAGCTCTGCATGCCGGCGGCGCGCGTGTCGCCTCCGGCCGGGCGCGGATCGAGCGCGGCGGCGGGCTGCTGGCGAGGATCGTCGCTGGGGTGATCGGATTTCCGAGAGCCGGCGAGGATGTGCCGGTCACGGTGCGTTTCGTGCCCGATGGCGACAGGGAGGTCTGGACGCGGGATTTCGGCGGCACGGTCTTCCGCAGCTGGCAGGTCGAAGGCAAGGGCCGCGACCGGCATCTGCTCGCCGAGGTCTTCGGGCCGTTTCGGGTGCTGATGGCGCTGGTGCCGGATGGGGAAAAGCTGCGGCTCGTGGTGCGGGGATGGCGGTTCTGCGGCATTCCACTGCCGATGTTTCTGGCGCCGGGTGGCGATACGTATGAGGAGGAGCGCGATGGGCGATTCCACTTTCACGTGGAGATCGGCGGGCGGCTGACGGGGTTGGTGGTGCGGTATACGGGGTGGTTGGTGGCGGAGTGAGGGGGCTACCCTTCGCGCGAATGGCTGCCCCTCACCCTAACCTTGGCGGGGTCGAGCCACTCGTCTCGACCCGTCCTCCGGACCCCCGTAAAAACGGGGAGAGGGGACGTGCCCTGCGAGAGATGGGCTAGGAACGGAGAGGTTGCGGCGATTTCCCTTCTCCCCTCGGGGAGAAGGTGCCGGCAGGCGGTTGAGGGGGCCACACGGCACACCCCTCTCGTAACAACCTATCGGCGACGCCCTAAGACGATGCGGTCGAATCCCGCATAGGCGTTGTAAGGAAAGACCGGCTCGGCGGCCCCCTCATCGCAAGCGCTGTTTCCTCGCACATTGACCAAGCGCGTTGGGCCGTTTCGAACACTACCGCTGTGACAGAGATGGCAAGAATGCGCCATTTCCAGACCTTACCTCGGAAGCTGCGATCGTCCGGTCTCGGCCCTAACCGGTCGGCCGCGATGAATGCGATGACCGTCTCGATTTTGAGCCAAAGCGGAAAAATGCTGTTTTCAGAAGCGTCCTGTGATCCGCCATTGTGCCGCCTTGATGATCCCGCGGCCGGCTCGTCGAGATGGGCTTGTCACACATACCGTTCGACAAGCACGTGCAAGGGCTCATCAGGTAATTGGGCCAATCCAGCAATGTCATTGCTTCTAACGTAGCGCCCTCGATGGCCAGGCTGCCGGAACATCGTTTTATGTAAAGTTTCGATAAAACCCACCGTGGGTAAGCCCCGCTGCCTTCATGATGGAAAGCACCTTCACAAAGTCCTGCAGGTCGGCCGGCTCTATTCCCTCAAGATCGTGTCACTCATCAAACGATGTCCATGGTCCGCGCACCGTCTTGTCACCCGCTCAGATCAAGCTCCTGAAACCAGCGTGTCGATTTCGGCCGATCCTGTTCGATTAAGACGGAGCGCCGTGAGCCAGTCAAAGGAGAGACAAGTATGGCTGCCACTAAGCATTCCGAACACGTCGAACTACAGTCGCCACACCTCAGTGTCGTGGGCACCTTGCAAGCCATTTGGATGCTGCTGAAGCATCAGCGAAGGTACCGCCGAAGCTTGAGCGAGCTCTCGCGGTTTGACTCTCGCCTGCTCCGTGACATCGGCTTGGAGCCCCCAGAGATCTCCGCTGGAAAGATCGCAGAGCAGCAAGGAACTCTCGCCGGATAAGCAGAACTGGCAGCATTTTTTGCTCTTTGTCGAATCGCGGTGTTCAAGTTCGACTAACATCGACAGCACCATGGAGGAACCGGATGCGCTACCTTTGTCTCTTCTACATCGATCAAACACTTGCTGATGCCGCCAGCAAGGAGGAATGGGCCGAGATCGACCGGGAGTCCTTAGCTTCCAATGAAGAACTCCAACGTTCAGGCCACTATCTCGCCTCCAACGCTCTTGCCGACCCAAAGACCGCAAAGACATTGCGCGTTCGCGCCGGCAAGGTGAGTTGGACCGACGGGCCCTTCGCAGAGACCAAGGAGCATCTGGGTGGCTTCCTGCTCATCGAAGCGAAGAACCTTGCGGAGGCAATGGAGATCGCGGAGCGGGACTCGCTCGCTCGGATGGGGGCGATCGAGGTGCGCGAGACCGCCGGCTTTTAGATTCGAAGTGCCCCGGCTACTTCCCCTCATCCGCCCTACGGGCACCTTCTCCCCGAGGGGAGAAGGGTGAATCGAGAGGTTGCGGCCCGCAGGTTGTCGAGTTTGCCGCACCCGCTCCCGGCCCTTCGCTTTGGGCTCAGGGCGTTCGCCGCTGCAATCGATTCACTGGATCGATTGCTGCCGCCTTTGGCGGCACCGGTATGGGCGTTGAGTTTGCCGCACCGTATCCCGGCCCTTCGCTTTGGGCTCAGGGCGTTCGCCGCTGCAATCGATTCACTGGATCGATTGCTGCCGCCTTTGGCGGCACCGCGGCTCACCCACCCGCAATTCCTAAGAGTTCAGCATCCAGCGCCTTCAGATAATCGCCGGCGATTTCGGCGCTGAAGCCGAGGTCGTGTTGGCCGTAGCGGGAGGCGACGCGGATGTCGACGAAGGTGGTTTCGGCCTCTTCGCGCAGCCGAATGATGAAATCGAAGCGCAGGCCGAGGATCAGCGTGCGGGTGGTGCCCTGCAGCGTCACGCCGTTGACGCCGCGGATCAGCTTGGCGACGTCGTCGTCATAGGGGCGCGGCGTCGGCACGGGGATGGTATCGGGCGCATCGGCCACGGCATCGTCGCCGGCCTGCGGCGGCTTGACCGGTCTGTCCTCGGGGTCGCGGCCGGGCTCGGTGTCGCCGCTGCTCTCGGTGATGGTCATGCCGCTCATCTTGGCAACCTTGCGCACCGCCTCCAGCACGCGGTCGAGCGCGCCCTCATAGCGCCGGCCGGTGAGTTCGGGATAGGCGGCGAGCTGCTTTTCGCGATCCTCCGGCGTCACCTGCACCTTGCGCTTCAGCCAGATCTGGTCGAAATACGGCTGCGAAAGCCAGTCGGGTGCGGTGACCAGATCGGTGGAAACGTCATAGATATCAGGCAGCGTCATGTAACGCTCGGTGGCATAGGCGCCAAGCGCCAGCGGAAAAGCGGCATAGATCAGCGCCGCCAGCGCCGCCAGCCCGCCTTCAGCCCCGATCATCCAGAGGCTGCGCAGCCCGAGGGCTGCGAGCATGGCGGAAAGCAGCGCGCCGCCGGCGGCGGCAATCAGCAGCAGTACCAGATAGGGTGTGGCGAGGCCGCCGAAGCGATGGGCGATCATCACGGCCAGCGCCAGCACCAGGGAAAACGCCCCGATGAGCCGCGAAGAGCGGGCGGCGCTGGAAACGGGGCGGTCATAGCGGATGGCCATCAAACTTACCGGTTGCTCGTCAGCGCCCGCGCGTTCGACCACGCAAATCGCCTCAACCCTGTTTAGAGCATGATGCCGAAAAGTGTGAAGCGGTTTTCGGACGACATCATGCTCTATTCTTTGATTTAGATCCGGATTCAGATTTTAGGCCGGCCCGGCCTAAAATCATCCGGATCTGGGTCAAGATTCGGCTAAATTGAAACTATTGTCTGAGGCATCGCGTTGGAATCCAAGGCGATGGCCATGGCGAAACGGCGACCTCTTCATAAGCCCTTGCTGATATGTCAAAAAAAGGCCATTCTGCCGCGGTTTCATCTCCAGATGCAGAGGAGAGACGGGATGATTTCACCCGAAACGGCAGCAAGGCCGCAGGCGTCTGCGCTTGGCGGGATCGACCACCAGTCCGAGCCGATGCTGCCTTTGGAGCTGCTCGAGCTCGAACTCTCGCTCGAAGGTTATGCCGGCGGCGATGCCGGCTTCTGCGAGGCCGTGCGCCAGGCGGCGGCACGCTCGGGCGGCGAATTGCTGTTCGACCTTCCGGCCGGCGGCCTCATCGATGATTGCCGCCGCATCGCCGTGCTGCGCATTCCAGGCGACGGCCAGAAGATGCGCGTCGTGCTGGCGCTGCTCGACGATAACGGCACCGAAATCCGCATGCAGGCGCCCGATGAACAGACCGCGCCGCTGGTGCGTTTTGCTGATGCCTTCATCGAGGTGCTGGAGCGGATCTGAGGTTCAGAGCACGGGCGGTCGTTGCGTCAGTTCCTGGTCCCGCTTCTCGTCATCAGGCCGACAAGGTCCTCGTCGCCACTTTGCCGCGCGATACCCAAGGCTGTCACGCCGCTATCATCCTTGGCATCGGGATTTGCGCCGTTCTCCAGAAGCGCGGCGATAACATCAGGCCCATTCTGCCGGTTGAGCATTTGGACGATAAGAGGCGTTCGGCCGCGATTGTCGCGAGCCTCGATGTCGCCCCCCTTCTCTATGAGGAGGCTCGCCGCCTCAGGGTCGGTGATGATGTGGAGAATGGTTATCCCCTCGTCATTCCTGGCGTTGATATTGGCTCCGTTCGCTAGCAGAAGCTGCAGGATTTCCCGCTCGAAATACATGTCGAGAAGGTGGATAGGCTGGAATCGATATTCATCGACGGAGATCGCGAGAGATGGATCCGCCGCAAGCATGGCTCTTACCGTGGTGAGATCTCCCACCTGGACGGCATCATGAAATTTCTCGGCGACTTCGGCGTTGGTAGCAGTGGCTGAACTGAATGAAAGTGCCAGGACGGCGATCACGCGCAGGAAAAAGCCAAGCATTGTTACTCCGAAAAACTATCGGCGCTCGGCCGCGGCTTCCGCAACGCTGCGGAAGGGGAACTTGCGCCCGCATTCGCATTTGATGACGAAATTTTCCTGATGGTTGGAAGGCCGCTGCACGCCAAAGCCGCGCGGCAGCTGATCGACCTTGAAATCCGGATGCTTGCGCTTGGGATCATCGACTTCCGAGGCTTCGGCAAAGCCCTCATTGCCGCATTGCGGACAGTTCAGTTTTTTCGAAAATCGATCGCGAAGGGCCATGCTGGTTCCAGAGTTTGCTAGCTTTCCTCATACATAGGAATGTCCCTTATGCATAGAAAGGTTGGCCGGAGAAAGTGGAACCAAGTGCGGACGATGCCGTTCCTTTTTCGAAAAGGAGGCACTCATGCCGAACAGAGACCCGATCCCCACACCCAATGCCGATACGCCGCGCGGCCCGACGCCGACGCCAGGCATTCCCGACCGCATCCAGGAAAAACCACCGCTGACACCGGCACAGGACCCGGGCGACACGAAGAATCCTCAGGACCCGCCGCTTAATCCGGCGCTGCTGCCGATCGGCGATCCGGCTGGGGCGGCGTGATTCTGTTTCTCGGTTTCGGTGGTTGCCCCTCACCCTAACCCTCTCCCCGTTCTGACGGGGAGAGGGGACGTGCCCTACGCGAGGTTAGTGGGGAACGGAGAGGTCGCGGCATACCCCTTCGCCCCGCAAGCGGGGAGAAGGTGCCGGCAGGCGGATGAGGGGCTGGCCTCAGCGATCTCCCGGGCCAAGAGCAGCTTGACGCCCTCGCCCGAATGGCCTTTCCTCAGGGAAATGCATTCCAAGGAACACACCGATGCGCATCCACATTCTCATCACCGTCATGGCCACCATCGTCGCCGGGCTTTCGGCCTGCCAGACGATGACGCCGGAGGAGCGGCGGGCGGCGGATGAGCAGCGGTGCCTGAGCTATGGTTTCCGGCGCGGCACGGATGGTTTTGCCACCTGCCTGCAGCGCATCGATCTCGACCGGCGCGCCGAATCACGGGCGCAGAGCGCTGAGATGATGAACCGCATGGCCTGGGATCTGAACGGACCCTACGTTTACCGCGATCGTTGGCGCTATCGTTACTGAGTACCCGGGCGCCCTGCCCCACACTCAACCGAATATCCTACACGGTTGCCCGCAGGTCCTTCGGACCCCGCCGGATCTCGTCCAGACCGCCTGCAATCACCGCCTGCGCTGCCGCCAGCCTTGCGATCGGCACGCGGAAGGGCGAGCAGGAGACATAGTCGAGGCCGATCGTTTCGCAGAAGCGGATCGAGGCTGGGTCGCCGCCATGTTCGCCGCAGATGCCGAGCTTCATGTCGTTGCGGGTGCGCCGGCCGCGTTCGGCGGCGATGCTGATCAATTCACCGACACCGTCGAAATCCAGCGAGATGAAGGGATCGTGCTCGATGATGCCCTTGCGCTGATAGGTGGGGATGAAGGCCGAGGCGTCGTCGCGCGAGATGCCGAAGGTCGTCTGCGTCAGGTCGTTGGTGCCGAAGGAGAAGAATTCGGCGGCTTCGGCAATCACATGGGCGCGAAGCGCCGCACGCGGCAGCTCGATCATCGTGCCGACGAGATAATCGATCTTCATGCCTGCCTCGCGCATCACGTCGGCGGCGACCTCGTCGATGCGCGCCTTGACGTAATCGAGCTCGGTGCGCAGGCCAACGAGCGGCACCATGATCTCCGGCACAACGGCTGCCCCGGTCTCCTTGGCTGCGGTGACCGCCGCCTCAAAAATGGCGCGGGCCTGCATCTCGACGATTTCGGGATAGGAGATCGCCAGCCGGCAGCCGCGATGGCCGAGCATCGGATTGAACTCGTGCAGCGCATCGACGCGCTGGCGAAGCACGGATGCCTCCATGCCCATGGCGAAGGCGACTTCGGCCACCTCGTCATCGGTCTTCGGCAGGAATTCGTGCAGCGGCGGATCGAGCAGGCGGATCGTCACCGGCAGGCCGTGCATGACGGTGAAGAGGCCGGTGAAATCCAGCCGCTGCATCGGCAGCAGCTTGTCGAGCGCCACCCGCCTGCCCTTCTCATCGACGGCCAGGATCATCTCGCGCATCACATGGATGCGCTCGCCCTCGAAGAACATGTGTTCGGTGCGGCAAAGGCCGATGCCTTCGGCGCCGAAGGAGCGGGCGGCGAGCGCATCGGCCGGCGTATCGGCATTGGTGCGCACGGTCATGCGCCTGGCGCGGTCGGCCCAACCCATGATGCGGCCGAAATCGCCGGACAGCTCCGGCTGGATCATCGGCACTTCGCCCTTCAGCACCTGGCCGGCCGAACCATCGATGGTGATGATATCGCCTTTCTTGAGCGTGACACCGACGCCGAGTAGCCGCTCGTTGCGCGCGTCGATGCGCATGGTGCCGGCGCCGACGACGCAGGGGATGCCCATGCCGCGGGCAACGACCGCCGCATGGCTGGTCATGCCGCCGCGGGTCGTCAGAATGCCTTCGGCAGCATGCATGCCATGAATATCCTCGGGGCTGGTCTCAACCCTGAGCAGGATGACCTTGCGGCCCTCGGATTCCGCCTCGACGGCCTCTTCGGCGGTGAAGACGATGGCGCCGGTGGCAGCGCCGGGCGAGGCCGGCAGCCCGGAGCCGATCACCTGGCGGGTGACGCGCGGATCGATCGTCGGATGCAGCAGCTGGTCGAGGCTGGAGGGCTCGATGCGCAGCACCGCCTCGTCCTCGGTGATCACCCCCTCGTCGACCATATCGACGGCGATCTTCATTGCCGCCCGGGTCGAGCGCTTGGCCGAGCGGGTCTGCAACATCCACAGCTTGCCGCGCTCGATGGTGAATTCGATATCCTGCATGTCGCGGTAATGGATCTCGAGGTCGGTGCAGATGCGGCAGAGCTCGCGGAACGCCTCCGGCATCAGCTTTTCCATCGAGGGTTTTTCGGAGCCGGAGGAAATTCGCCCATCCTCGGTGATGCTTTGCGGCGTGCGGATGCCGGCCACGACATCCTCGCCCTGGGCATTAACCAGGAATTCGCCATAAAGCGCTCTCTCGCCGGTCGAGGGGTTGCGGGTGAAGGCAACGCCGGTGGCGGACGAATTGCCGAGATTGCCGAAGACCATCGCCTGGATGTTGATCGCGGTGCCCCAGCCTTCGGGAATATTGTGGAGCTGGCGGTAGGTGACGGCGCGCGCGCTCATCCAGCTGGAAAAGACGGCGCCGACGGCACCCCAAAGCTGGACTTCGGGATCCTGCGGGAATTCCTGCTCCAGCTCCTCCTCGATCAGCTTCTTGTAGAGGGAGACGATATGCTGCCATTCCGAGGCGCTGAGTTCGGTATCGAATTCATGGCCGAGCTTGGCCTTCTCGTCTTCCAGGATCTCCTCGAAGGCGTCGTTGCCGAGGCCCATGACGACATCGGCATACATCTGGATGAAACGGCGGTAGCTGTCCCAGGCAAAACGCGCGTCGCCGGCATCATGGCCGAGCGCCTGCACCGTCTCGTCGTTGAGGCCGAGATTGAGCACCGTGTCCATCATGCCAGGCATGGAGACGCGGGCGCCGGAGCGCACCGATAAGAGCAGCGGCTGGCTGACGGAGCCGAAGCGGCGGCCGGTGATTGCCTCGATCGCCGATATGCCGGCGCGCACCTCGGCCTTCACCGCATTCTCGATGTGGCGGCCGTTCTTGTAATAGGTGTTGCAGGCATCGCTGACGATCGTCAGCCCCGGCGGCACCGGAAGTCCGAGCGCGCACATTTCCGCGAGATTGGCGCCCTTGCCGCCCAGAATCTCGTGATCGCGCGCCCGGCCCTCAGCCTGCCCGTCGCCGAACCTATAGACCCACTTGGTCATCTTCCCCCCAAAACCACAAAGGGATCAGCTTAATCCCTCAGACTGCCGACAACGCTGCGCCCTCTTTCGTCATGCTCGGGCTTGTCCCGAGTATCTGCTACCGGTTGATGCGCAGCAGATCCTCGGCACAAGGCCGAGGATGACGCCGAGCAGGGAGCGACGTCTGTCAACAAACTTAGGGATTAGCTTAATCCCTTGGAGTTGAAATGAAAATCGACAAATGCGGCAAAATGTTGCGTTGCACAATAAATCTTGCGGCAGCCGGCGGTCAAAACGTTTGAAACATGGCTGACATGAAAAAAGGCACAAAAAAAGCTTTGCGGGACTGCAACAATGTCCCGCAAAGCCTTGTTTCCGTCCGGCCAGGAAAACCGGACGGGGGGTCCCTCAACCCAAAAACGGCTCAGCTTTTTCTCAAAACAGAACCGCTGTGACCTCGTCATACGCAATTCCTGAGAAAATAGATCGCTACTTCCCAAGATTTGCTCTCGGTTTCCGGTTCTTGCCCTCGCCCGGAAAACCGCACGCAAATTCGACAATGCGCAACCTCTGGTCGCCCGCTTTCCAGCAGAGTAATTAGGTTGCGTTGAAACAACTTCTAATGCAAGTCAGCGAAAAGAGCATCACCCAAATGGGGTACAGACGGCAAGAGAGCCGACCTTTTTTGGTGTTTATTGCTTGACCTTTGATTTTACGCAATTTCTAGGCGCGAAACCGCGCCATAGCTTTGCTGAAATTGCGTCGGCGCTCGGCGTCGACGTGGATGCTCGGGTCAAGCCCGAGCATGACGGAGACGGAGGGCGCGATGGCAAGAGGGGAAACGCCCGGAGCATTGTCTTGGTCAGCAGGTTCCCCACCCTCCGTCATCCTCGGGCTTGACCCGAGGATCCACACCGCGAGCACTGCCGGACCGTGAAAGTAAGAAATGTCGCCCTTCCCTAACGCCAGGAGAGACCGCAAAGGCTCTCCTCACGAAAACCTCAGGCAATCTCGCGCAGGCGCTCGGCCATTTGCAGGTCGACGGAGACGAGCTGGGAGACGCCCTGCTCGGCCATGGTGACGCCGAACAGGCGGTTCATGCGGGCCATGGTGATCGGATTGTGGGTGATGATGACGAAGCGTGTTTCGGTGGAGGCCGCCATTTCGTCCATCAGATTGCAGTAGCGCTCGACATTGTGGTCGTCGAGCGGCGCGTCCACTTCGTCGAGCACGCAGATCGGCGCCGGATTGGTGAGGAACACCGCAAAGATCAGCGCCATCGCCGTCAGCGCCTGTTCGCCGCCGGAGAGCAGCGTCATGGTCTGCGGCTTCTTGCCGGGCGGGCGGGCGAGGATTTCGAGGCCGGCTTCCAGCGGATCGTCGGATTCGATCAGCTGCAGTTCGGCGGTGCCGCCGCCGAAAAGATGGGTGAATAGCCGCTGGAACTGGGCGTTGACGATGTCGAAGGCGGCGATCAGCCGTTCGCGGCCCTCGCGGTTGAGGCTCTGGATGGCGCCGCGCAGCTTGCGGATCGCATCGATGACATCGTCGCGTTCCTTGATCAGCGCTTCGAGCTTCTCGCTCAGTTCCTTCTGCTCCTCGTCGGCGCGCAGGTTGACGGCGCCGAGCCGCTCGCGCTCGATCCTCAGGCGCTCCAGCTCGCGCTCGACTTCGCGCGGATCGGGAAGCGCCTGCATGGTCGGGCGCCCGGTCAGCTGCAGTGCCTCGTGCGGCGCGACGTTCAGGACCTCGCGGATGCGGCCTTCGCTTTCCTGCCGCTTCTCGCGAGCCGAAACCAGGCGCTCCTCGGCGCGGCCGCGGCGTTCACGGCATTCGGCAAGTTCCGACAGGGCCGTCGTCGCCTTCTGGTCGGCCTCGCGCTGGATGCGTTCGGCCTCGGCCAGAAGGTCGCTCGCCTGGCGGCGGGCCTCCTCGGCCTTCTGCAATTCGCTGAGCAAAGCGCGGCGCTTGTCGTCGAATTCATCCGGCGCCAGTTCGAGCTCGGCTGCCTCGTCGCGCGCCTCTTCCTCACGTTCGCGCAGTGTCGCAACATGGTCTTCAGCACTTGCCGCCCGCTGGCGCCAGGTCTCGCGCTCCTGGCCGATCGCCATGATGCGGCGCTGGCGGGCCTCGTTTTCCCTCGCCAGGCTTTCATGGCGGGCGCGGCTTTCGGCCAGCGCGCCGCGATCGGTCGCAACTTCCGCCTGCTGGAACCGCAGCCGCTCGTCGATCGCAGTCAGATCGGGCGCGTCCTCCAGCTCGATGCGGGCATTCTCTTCCTGGATGGCGATTTCTTCCAGCTGCGACCGCAACTGGCTGGCCGCCTCGCTGACGACATCGCGGCGGCGGATCAGATCGCCGGAGGCACGCTCGGCGAAAGCGAGAGCGTCGCGCGCTTCGGCCAAATGACGCGCCGACAGGCGGCTCATGTCGCGCGCCTCGGCAAGCCGGCGCTCCTCGGCGCGGATCGCTTCGGCAGCGGCTGTCTGCCGCTCTTCGGCTTCGGCAAGCACGTCGCGAGCAAGGACGGCTTCACCTTCGAGCTCGGCCAGGCGGTTCTTCTGGGCAAGGCGCAGTGCCGCCGCACTCGGGGCATCGGCACCGGTGACATGGCCGTCCCAGCGATAGACGGCGCCCTCTTTCGTCACCAGCCGCTGGCCGGGCTTCAGCCCCGCCATCAGCGACTGCGCCTCCCCTTCCGCCACCAGGCCGATCTGGCGCAGGCGGCGGGTGAGTGCCGCCGGCGCACGGACATGGGCAAGCAGCGGCGCAACACCGGATGGAAGCGCGGGATCGCCAGCACCGTCGCCATTGTCCGACCAATGGGCCGGCGCCTCGGCATCGAGCGGCGATTCCAGATCGTCGCCGAGGGCAGCGCCGAGTGCGGTTTCGAAGCCGCGATCGACCTTCAGCTCGTCGGCAACCGGCGGAAATTTGCCGGCCGCAGCACCGGCGGCGAGCATGCGGGAAATGGTGCGGGCCTCGGTTTCCAACGCATTCAGGCTCGAACGGGCCTGATCGACCGGCGCACGCGACAGCGCCTCGGTCTGGCGGGCCGCGGCAAGCGCCTGGTCGACCGCCTGCACCGCGGCCTCCGCATCGGCGACGGCGATCTCGCCGGCTTCGACGATGGCGCGTTTCTCGTCGGGATCGGGCAGGCCGGCGATCTTCTCGCCGACGGCTGACAGTTCCTGGTTTGCCTCGTCCATCTGCCGTTCGAGGCGCATCCGCCGGTCCGTGAGATCGCGGATGGCGCGTTCCAGCTGGTTGCGGCCGGCGGCAGCCTCGGCGCGCTCGGCAGTCAGCTGGGTAAAGATGCGCTCGCTGTCGGCAAGTTTTGCCGCCGCCTCCTCGAAGGCCTCGCGGGTTTCCTCGGCATAACGGCCGGAATCGGCGAGGATCTCCGAAATCTCCGCCTCTTCCGCATCGAGCCTCGCCAGAATGACGGCATTGTCGGCCACCAACCGCTGCTCGCGGCTTATATCCTCGGCAAGCTGGGCGAGACGGCGGGTCAGCTCGTCGCGGCGGCGCAGGATGCGGCCGGCATCTTCCTCCAGCTGGCTTCTGGCGATCTGCAGGCGCTGCAGGGCTGCGGCCGCACGCGCCTCGCCCTCGCGCAGTTCCGGCAGCTTCAAGCTGGCGACAGCCTGGTTCTTCGCCGCCTCCATCTGCATCTGCGCCTTTTCGGCGACGACGGAGGTCGCCTGGTTCAAGGCGCTGTCGGCCTCGGCCTCGGCTTCCTTGGCCTGCACCCAGCGGATATGCAGCAGCATCGCCTCGCGGGCGCGGATATCGGCAGACAGCGTCTTGAAGCGGTTTGCCTGGCGGGCCTGGCGCTTCAGGCTCTCGATCTGGCTTTCGAGCTGCGAGGTGACGTCGTCGAGACGCTCGAGATTGCCTTCGGCGGCACGCAGTCGCAGCTCGGCCTCGTGGCGGCGGGAATGAAGGCCGGAAATACCGGCCGCCTCTTCGAGCAGCTGGCGGCGGGCCTGCGGTTTTGCCTGGATCAGTTCGCCGATGCGCCCCTGCCCGACCATCGAGGGTGAACGCGCGCCGGTGGAGGCGTCGGCAAACAGCAGCTGCACGTCCTTGGCGCGGCTTTCCTTGCCGTTGATGCGATAGAGCGAACCCTGTTCGCGCTCGATGCGGCGGGTGACCTGGATCTCGTCGCTGTCGTTGAAGGCGGCAGGCGCGGTGCGCTCGGCATTATCGAGATAGAGCGCCACCTCCGCGGTATTGCGCGCCGGGCGGTTGCCGGAACCCGAGAAGATCACGTCGTCCATGCCGGAGGCGCGCATGTTCTTGTAGGAATTTTCGCCCATCACCCAGCGCAGCGCCTCGACGAGGTTCGACTTGCCGCAGCCGTTCGGGCCGACGACGCCGGTCAGCCCGCGTTCGATGATGAATTCGGTCGGCTCGACGAAGGATTTGAAACCGACCAGGCGCAGCTTGTTGAACTTCATGCAGCCGCTCCGCAGCGCGGGGCGGGCTCGTCATGCAGCCACAAAAAAACGGGCGCGCGGCTTTCGCCGTCGCCCGTTCTATCGAAACGATCCGGTTCAGAGCAGGCTGTCGATGAGCTTCGACAAAGTGTCAACCGGCATGTCTCCAGAGTAGCGCTTGCCATTGATCAGGAAAGTCGGGGTGGCGTTGACGCCGAAATCCTTGGAACCTCTTTCCCGCGTGGCGTTCACTTCATCCAGAAGCTTCTGGTTCGTCAAGCATTTCGTGAAGCTATCCTCAGTAAATCCGGCAAGCTTCGACATCTGCAGCAGTGCGGCGCGGCCATCGTCGGCGGCGGCCCAGACCTGCTGCTGCTTGAAGAGCATCGAAACCATCGGGAAATACTGTTCCGGCGTGCTCAACTGCTCCGGATTGGAAGAATTGCAGCGGGCGAGCATGAAGGCAGCGGCGGCGCGCGGGTCGAAGGGGAATTCGCGGATGATAAACTGCACCTTGCCGCTGTCGACATATTTCTGCTTGATCGTGTCGAAGACGGTGTTGTGGAAATGGGCGCAATGCGGGCAGGTCATCGACATGTATTCGACGATCTTGACCGGGGCATCGGCCTTGCCGAGCGCCATTTCCGGCAGCACGCCGGGCTTCAGCACTTCGGCCATGTCGACATCGCCGTCGGACTCCGGCATTTCGGTCGCCGAGGTGGCCGCCGTCTGCATGGTGTCGACATTGGTGCCATCAGCCATGGTCTTGCCGGAGGACGAAGCATCGGCAGCGTCCTTGCTGTCGTTGCAGGCGACAAGCGCTACGGCAGCTGCGGCGATGGCGATACCGCTGAGCAGGCGGCGTTTCGTCAGTTGCATTTCGGACATCTGCATGAATTCCCCATAAATAATGAGATTGACGGCATGACTGTGCGATATAACGGCTGGCGGCCACTCACAAGGCACGGTTCGCCAACTTCCTTCAAAGAATTGTGACCGTGGTGGGACGACTAGACCAAAAATTGCAGGATTGGAGGCTTTGCCGATTTCATCGGCAGACATCGCGGCGGCTGCCAGCCCGTATCGGCTGGTCGCTCAGTTGTCCACCCCGTAACGCGCCGTCAGCTCGGCCAGCGGCACCGTATCGCCCTCATCGCGGCGAAGTTCTTCGAGGCGCCTTTCGGCAAGATAGATATCTTCGACGTCGTCGAGATGCGCAAGGATGGCTTGACGCACATAGAAACTCTTGCTGCGGCCGGTACGCCTCGAAAGCTCAATCAGCCGCGTTTCGATATCAGTGGGCAACTGCAAGACCAGCATGATTTTTCTCCCGTCTGCGATACAAGTATAGCAGACGACTGTTCAGAGGGATATTTTAATGCATTCTTTGACGAAGACTTTTCTCTATTACGTTCTTATTGCATCTGTCGCATTGGCGATAAACGTCAAGAGCGTGCTCGCGTCTGAAGACAGCGGTAGTATTGTTTTCAGATGCTTAAATGTCTAAAGCTGCCTGCGGACGCGCCGAGTGCTTATAGCTTCCTGATTGTAGCGGTCATCAAGGATGGATCTGCCGACTTTTTATCCATCAACTTCCGCACTCCACCATCCGAATGGGAAAAAACCGCAGCCCCGTTGATCGCTGATGCGATCACACAGTGCGAGCCTTATAGCTCTGTCTCGGGCAGGATGGAATTTGCTGTTACCCGCGAGCTTGTCGAAGCACGATCAAAAAACTAAGCATGCGGAGATAGGGCGTTTTGCTGATCAGCGTTGATTCCCCCGTTTCCCCATCACCGCGGTCCCCAAGCGCTGAATCGCCTGGCGCAGCTTGTCGTTCTCTATCCCCTCCATCATGCCTTCGAGCTTGCGGGCGGCTTCGCCCTTCAGCGGCGGCGGGGTGCGGGAGCGACGGATGGCTTGTGAGACCGGCTTCTGGACGATGCGGATCTGGTGGACGGCGGCAAAGCCGAAGAAGCTGTTGATGCGCTGGATGAGTTCGCCCTGGGCATGGGTGAGGAAGAGCGCACGCGCGCCTTCGCAGGCAATGGTCAGCACGCCGGGGCGGAAGCCGCCGGTCTCATCGCCGCCGCGGGCCCAGGCGATCTTTTCCGGCCGGGTGCAATCGGCGAAATCCTCGCCGGCAATTTCACTCCACGAGCCGAGCAGAGCCGTGTTGATGCCGGCCCGCCTGGCAAGCACGGGATCGATCAGCCCGTTCGCTAGCTCGGAAATCTGCTTTGCACCTTTACGTGGATAACTCATCGAAACCCTTCAGCGACGCCCCCAATTCGCATGCCAATTCGCACAGGCGACTTGATCGCGCGGCATTGCTTCGCCAAGTATAGGCACTTCCCCCCATCGCGGCAAATCATGACGATCACCACACTCGACACGCCCTCAGCCAAGCCCCTGCTCGACTGGTACGATCGCCACCACCGCGACCTGCCCTGGCGCGTTTCGCCCCGCATGGCGGCCCGCGGCGTCAAACCCGATCCCTATCGCGTCTGGCTGTCCGAGGTGATGCTGCAGCAGACGACGGTGCAGGCGGTCAAACCCTATTTCGAAAAGTTTCTGCAGCGTTGGCCTCAGGTGACCGATCTGGCCGCGGCGGAGACCGATGCGGTGATGGCCGCCTGGGCGGGGCTTGGCTATTACGCGCGGGCCCGCAACCTGAAGAAATGCGCCGAAGCCGTGGCGACAGAGCATGGCGGCATCTTTCCCGATACCGAAGACGGCCTCAAATCGCTCCCCGGCATCGGCGACTATACGGCAGCCGCCGTCGCCGCAATCGCCTTCAACCGGCAGGCGGCCGTCATGGACGGCAATGTCGAGCGGGTGATCTCCAGGCTCTATGCGATCGCCACGCCGCTTCCGGCCGCAAAGCCGGCGATGAAGGAGAAGGTGGCTCTGCTGACGCCCGAGATACGGCCCGGCGATTTCGCCCAGGCGATGATGGATCTGGGTGCCACGATCTGCACGCCGAAACGGCCGGCCTGTTCGCTCTGTCCGTTCCGAGGTGCGTGCGCGGCGCTGAAGCTTTCCGATCCCGAACTCTTTCCCGTCAAGGCGGCGAAGAAGGAAAAACCGGTCAGATACGGCGCGGCCTTCATCGCGGTAACAGGTGATGGCGAGATCCTGCTCAGGCGGCGCATCGACAGCGGCCTGCTCGGCGGCATGACCGAGGTGCCGACGACCGCCTGGACGGCGCGCATCGACGGCGAGACCTCGACCAAGGCGGCGCCCTTCGACGCAGCATGGCAGGCCTCCGGCACCGTCATCCATGTCTTCACCCATTTCGAGCTCAGGCTTTCCATCTGGCGTGCGGCCATCGCTGCCAAGGTCGGCACGAATGACGGATGGTGGGAGCCGGTTACAAATCTTGAAGCCCAGGCGCTGCCGACCATCATGAAAAAAGCGATCGCAGCGGCTATTCCTCTCGCGTTTAAAACATCCAAGGGATGACCATGACCAGCGACATAAGACATATCGTTTTCGACATCGGCAAAGTCCTTATTCATTACGACCCACATCTCCCTTTCAGCCGCCTCATCCCTGATGAGACCGAGCGCAACTGGTTCTTCGCCAATATCTGCACCCATGACTGGAACATCGAGCAGGACCGCGGCCGCACTTGGGCGGAGGCCGAAGCGCTGCTGATCGAACAGCACCCTGCCCGCGAAGAGCATATCCGCGCCTTCCGCAAATATTGGCATGAGATGGTGCCGCACGCCTATGACGACAGCGTCGCGATCATGGAAGGGCTGATTGCCGAAGGGCGCGACGTGACGATGCTCACCAACTTTGCCTCCGACACGTTCCGCGAGGCGCAGGCGCGCTTCCCTTTCCTCAACCTACCGCGCGGCGTCACCGTTTCCGGCGATGTCGGCCTGATCAAGCCCGATGTCGCGATCTACGAGACGCATACGAAAAGTTTCGGCCTCGATCCCGCCGCAACGATCTTCATCGACGACGCGCCAGTCAATGTCGAAGGCGCTAAAGCCTTCGGCTGGAATGCAGTTCTGTTTTCGGGCGCCGACAAATTGCGCAGCGATCTCGCCGGCTATGGGGTGAAGGTCTGAGATCCATGGCTTTCGACCCGACAAAGCAAATCGAACTCTTCCACGCCGCGATCAACGCCCTCGATTTTCCCGCGATCGAGAATTATTTCGCCGAGGACGCGACCTATGTCTCGAACGGCGTCGGCGATCTCACCGGCCGCGCCGAGATCATGGCTGCCTTCCGGCGCTATTTCGAGGACTATCCCGATCAGACGGCGGAAAATTCGCTGGTGGAAACATTGACGCCGCTTTCCGGCCGGTCGGTCTGGTCGGTACGCGCCACCCACAGCAAGACGGGCAAGCCGCTGATCCGCGAGGGCGAGGAGACGATCACCTTCAACGCGGAAGGCCGCGTCACGAGGGTCGAGGTCACCGACTACCAGGAGTTCTGACTAGAGCAATTCCAGCAAAAATGTGCAGCGGTTTTGCGTCCGGAATTGCGCAAAAACAAAAAGAGGACGCCCGGGGGGTTGACCCCGGGCGCCTTGGTCTTCTTCCGCAACTGGAGGGAAATCGGAAGAAGGTGGTTTCGATCCGTCAGAGGCGTTGCTCACTCCGCCTTTGCCAGATCACTGCGGATGACGGACCTGAGATCGTCGATCGGGCGCAGGGACTGCCCGTCTTCGAAATGCCAGAAGGTCCATCCGTTGCATGCATCGAGACCCTGCACCTTGGCGCCGAGACGATGAATGGAGCCGGCCTCGCCGCCGGAAGCTACCGTGCCGTCGGCGCGGACAATCGCGCTATAGCGGCGCCTGGCGTCGGTCAGCACCTGGCCGGGCTTGATCAGGCCGCTTTCAACAAGCACGTTGAAGGCGACGCGGACTTCCGCCTTCTTGCCTGTCATGACGGTCAGTTCCGCCTTACCGAGCGGCTCGACGGCGGCGATGCGGGCTGCGGCCGCATCGATATAATCCTGTTCGCGTTCGATACCGACGAAGTGACGGCCGAGACGCTTGGCGACGGCGCCCGTCGTTCCCGAGCCGAAGAACGGATCGAGCACGATATCGCCGGGCTTGGTCGAGGCCATGATGACGCGGGCAAGCAGCGCTTCCGGCTTCTGCGTCGGATGCGCCTTCTTGCCGTCCTCGCCCTTCAGCCGCTCGCTGCCGTTGCAGATCGGGAACAGCCAGTCGGAGCGCATCTGGACGTCGTCATTGGCGGCCTTCAGCGCATCGTAATTGAAGGTATAGCCCTTGGCCTTGGCGCTGGGACTTGCCCAGATCATCGTCTCATGGGCGTTCTGGAAACGGCGGCCCTTGAAATTCGGCATCGGGTTGGTCTTGCGCCAGATGATGTCGTTGAGGATCCAGAAATTCAGATCCTGCAGCGTGGCGCCGACGCGGAAGATATTGTGGTAGGAGCCGATCACCCAGATCGAGCCGGTCGGCTTCAGCACGCGGCGGCAAGCCAGCAGCCAGGCGCGGGTAAACGCGTCATAGGCCTCGAAGGAGGCGAACTGATCCCATTCGTCATCGACCGCATCGACCAGCGACTGATCGGGACGATGCAGCGTTCCGCCGAGCTGGAGATTATACGGCGGATCGGCAAAGATGATATCGACGGAGTGGCTGGGCAAAGCCTCAAGGGCGCTGACACAATCACCCTTGATGATCGTGTCAACCCAAGACCCGGCCCTGGAATCCTGCCGGGAATCCGACTTGACGGAAGCCTTGAGGTCGGCAAGCGGAAAAACTGATGCCATTCTGATACTCACTCATACGCTCTACGCTTAACTGTCCGTTATGGTTACGCAACTTAGTTACCAAAGCCTGAAGCGGTGGCCGATTTCGGGAATTTATTCGGGCGGCCGATGAGTGAGCGGCAGACTTTGCCGCCGCCGGCGATCAGGCGGCGTCGTGAACCCTACGGCTGTCGGCCGGCGCCTCGTCGCGTTCGAACATGCCGTAATCGCGGACGACACTGGCAATCCGCAGGCGATAATCGGCGAAGATGCCGCCGCGTGCGGCCTGCTGGGCTGCCCTATGAGCCTCGAGATTGCGCCATTGCTTGACGGCCTCTTCGTCGCGGAAGAAGGAGAGCGACAGCAGCTTGCCGCGCGTCGTCAGGCTCTCGAAACGCTCGATCGAGATGAAGCCGTCGATCTTTTCGAGTTCGCCGCGCAACTCGCCGGCAAGATCCAGATATTTGTGGCGTTCGCCCATATAGGGCACGACTTCGAAGATGACGGCGATCATGACAGCACCAGCTTTGCGTGAGGAGCGGAGACATTTTTGAGGAAGATGCGATCCTCCTTCAGGATGAAGCCTTCGCGTCTGGCAAATTCATAATTCTCACGGCCGAGCGGGTCGGAAGCCAGCCTGGCGCGATAGGCTTCGTAAGCGGCGAGGCTTTCGATATTGTAGACGCCGTAGGCCGTCGTTGCCGATCCCTCATGCGGACCGAAATAGCCGATCAGGTCGGCGCCATTCTTCGGGATTGCCTGGCCCCAGTTGCGGGCATAGTCAGCAAACGCCTCCTTCTTGAAGGGGTCGATCTGATAGCGGATGAAGCAGGTGATCATATCGTTTCTCCTTTGGCTGCCCACCAGTTTTCGCACATTGCCTGACGGCGATGCTTCGGTTACGATCGAAGTATGAAGGAAGGCCCAGACATTGCGCAGATCGGCGCGCTCATCGGCGATCCGGCGCGTGCCAACATGCTGGCGGCGCTCACCGGCGGCCGGGCGCTGACGGCGACCGAGCTTGCCGGCGTCGGCGGCATCACCGTGCAGACGGCGAGCACGCATCTCGCCAAGCTCGAAGCCGGCGGGCTGCTAACCCAGCGCAAGCAGGGGCGCCACCGCTATTTCACGCTGGCCGACGAGGCCGTCGCCCGGCTGATCGAAAGCATGATGGGCTTTGCCGCCGGACGCGGGCATCTGCGCCACCAGCCGGGACCGAAGGAGCCGGCGCTGCGCAAGGCGCGCATCTGCTACGATCATCTTGCCGGCGATTACGGCGTGCGCATGCTCGACAGCCTGATTGCATCAGGCGCGATCGACGCGGTCGGAGACGGTCTGGCGCTGACGGAAAAGGGCGAAAGCGAGCTCAAATGCATCGGCATCGATGTCAGCGACCTCAGATCCTCGCGCCGGCCGCTCTGCCGCTCCTGCCTCGACTGGAGCGAAAGACGAGCCCATCTGGCCGGCAGCCTCGGCAAGGCCCTGCTTTCAAGCTTCCTCGACAAAGGTTGGGCGCGGCGCACGGCGGAAAGCCGGTCGATCCTGTTCTCCCCGGAAGGTGACAGGCAGTTCCTCATGCTTTTCCCGGTCGATCCGTAGGTTATTGCGGATATGCAAGAGGTTCCGAGGCAGTCTCCAGCGCCCTCACGCACCTGCCCTCTTTTCATCTTCCTGCCGCACATGCGCCCGCAGCGCCGCGAGCGTGAGCGCCAGCGCCGCGTGATTGCTCTCGGCCTCGCCGAGGATGCTTTCGTCCTCCTTGATCTCGCGCAGCTGCGCACCGTAAAGCGACTCGTCTGCTGTCTGGCGACCGCGGGCGAGGTGCCAAACCGCATCCGGCCGGACTTCCCGGCACAGATCGATGGCGTGATTGACGTCGTGTGTGAAGGGCCGCGCCATCAGGAAGCCGTGCTCAGATTTGATACTGCTCGGCAGGTAATCGTGAGGACCGTCGAAATCGTTGGGCTCGGCCGGCCGGAGTTGCTTCAACAGAAAGGCACAGGTGATGAAGGCGTCGATCCGGCTGTCGGGCATGTCGGTCTTTTCCAGGGTTTCGATAATATCCTCGATCGTCATGCAGTCTTCCTCTTCATTCATTCTTTGGCATGCCGCTTCTCTTCCCAATAGCGGCGGTGGCGTTCTCCTCCCGATCGCCATCTAGTGCATGAGATTGCCAAAGGTAGGCCCGCCGCTGCGGTTCTCCCGACATGACGCGGAATTGATGGGCGTCGCTCCACCGGCCAGCGATGACGTCGCCTGCAGCCAAGCCTTCTTCGGCGCCGTCGAAGCCGCCGAGATTGAGGTATTCCGACCCGTCGGCCGGCTCATGAAACCCTCCCAGAACGCTCGAATGTCGACCATGACGGCGCGGTCGGACCAAGGTCCGAGGCCCATCCGACTGAGTGCCTAAGGCAGGAACAGTGGTGTGAGAGCGAAGTTTGTCAGGCAGCTATCCATCCATTCCGGATGCGACGGCAAGTTCGAAACAAACGGAGGAATACACCATGATGAAGGCAACACATCTGGCTTTGGCGGCCGCTCTTTTGGCCGGCACGGCTGTTTCCGGCTTCGCTCAATCGTCTAGCACCGTCGGCACAGGCGGTTCGTCGGCCGGCGGCGGAACTGCGAGCAGCACGATCGGTACTGGTGGCAGCTCTGCCGGGGGCGACTGCCCGGCTGGTTCGACCAACTGCAAATCCGGCACGTCCTCGACGGTCGGCACGGGCGGCTCATCGGCCGGTGGCGGCACTTCGAGCAGCACGGTCGGCACCGGCGGCTCCGCTGCGGGTTCGGGCTCCGGCTCGGGCTCTGCTTCGACGCTTGGCACCGGCGGTTCGTCGGCCGGCGGCGGCACCTCCAGCAGCACGGTCAGCACCGGCGGCTCCGCTGCAGGTTCGGGCGACGCGAACTCGGCCTCGAGCGTCGGGACTGGTGCTTCGTCTGCGGACGGAGACAAGACCGGCAGCACAGTCGGCACCGGCGGCAGCGCCGCAGGAAGCTCTGACAACAAGGGCAAGAAGGGCTGTGCACCCGGACAGGTCAAGAAGGACGCCGCCGGCACCAAAGGCTGCTGACGATGTCGGCCGGCGCCTCCATGGCGTCGGCCAATCCCTTGGAGATAGACCAATGACCAACTTTTCCACAATCGCACTGGGCGCTTCACTCGCCCTAGTCGCCGGACAGGCAATGTCCGAGGAGATCAAACTCGACGACGGAACGACATGCACCGTCGTCCAGTCTCAGTCGTCGCAGGGAGACATGTCCACCACCGTGACGGCCGGCAACGGACAGGTTTCGTCATCGACCACGACCGACGGCGGATCGGCCGGCTCCTCTTCGTCATCCTCCTCTGCCGGCTCCTCGGCCGGATCGGGAAGCGTCGACAGCTTTTCGACGGCAAGCATCACCCGGCCTGACGGCACCGTCATCACCAAACGGTCCGACGGAACCTGCTCGGTCACGAAACCCAAGAAGTAGGAGATGGCAATGAAACCTATCAACCTTATCGCGGCCGCCTCGATCGCGCTGCTCGCCTCGAGCTCGGGCGTTATTGCAGAGGAGTGCAATGCGGCCGGAACGGTCGGAACTGGCGGAAGCGCTTCGGCAGGAGGCACATCCGCAAGCTCGGTCGGAACGGCGGGCACCTGCCGGACCGACGACGGCACGACCTCTTCGATCGGATCGGGCGGAAGTGCAGCCACCACCGATGGAAAGGCGCAAAGCAAGACCCACGTCAACGACAGTGGCGACAAGCTGAAGGCGCAGACGAAAGCCCAGGCAGTCGACAAGGGGACGTTCAGCAAGTCTCGCACAAAAACCAGCACCGACGGCAGTACGCTGGATAGCACGACCCACACGATGTCGCATGTCCCGGGCGAGAAGCCGGTCAAGAACACCACCAATCAGAAGATCATCCTGCCGGAACAATAGTTGGATGGGGCTCGCCCTTTGCACAAGGAAGAGCCCCACCCTTTTTGCATCTTCCGGCGCTCGATGCAGCACCGGTCATCCGGTCGACGCACAAAGAGCTCAACTTTTCATCGAAACTGAAATATCCACTGCAACCTCTTGTTTTCGCGCCACTAAGCGGCATGGCGCTAAGAAAATAATTAAGCATATTCGACTACTCTCACCTTCTGAATTAACGAGAGAGTCCTGTCATGGCATCGATCCAGCATAAGATCATCATTGCGAGCATTGCGATTTTCGCCCTGGCGGCTGGCGCCACGGGTGTCGGCATCTGGTCCGCGTCGATCCTCTCCGAAAACAACGCCGAGGTTGCCCGGACGGCGCACATTCTGCGCAACCACATGCAGGCCGACATGATGCATGACGCGCTGCGCTCGGATGCGCTCGCATCATTGCTGGCGTCCAATCCGGCAGCAGGCATCGACGTCGACACGGTGAAGGCCGATCTGGCTGAGCATGAGGCGGCGTTCCGCGAGATGCTTGATGCCAACAAGGCTCTTGCCGCCGACGACAAGACGAAAACGATCCTTGCCAGCGTCGAACCTCCCCTGCTTGCCTATATCGCAAGCGCCACTCAGATCGTCGAACTTGCCGGTAAGGACCCTACGGCAGCTATGAAGGCATTGCCTGACTTCATGGCCCAGTTCTCGACGCTGGAAGCGGCAATGGAACAGGCCGGCGATCAGATCACGGCTGCATCCGAGGAAATTTCCAATCGCAGCTCTGATATAAATGCGTCGGTCGATATTGTCCTGGAAGCCCTTTTGGCTTCGGCCGCGCTCTTCGCCTTCGGTCTCTATTTCATCACCCGCAAGACCGTCACCAAGCCGATCCTTTCGCTTTCCAACGATATGCAAAGGCTTGCCGGCGGCGACACGGCGATTGCCTGCACCGGGATCGGCCGCACCGACGAAATCGGGACGATGGCATCGGCCGTCGAAGTTTTCCGCCAGGCGGCGATTGCCAACAAGCAACTCCAAAAAGATGCCGAGGCCGCCCGATTGCAGGGTGAAACCGAGCGGGTCACGGCGCGAAAGCAGGCCGACGAAGATGCAGCCGAACGGCTGCGGGCAGCGACATCCGGCCTCGCCGCAGGCCTGAAGAGGCTTGCATCCGGCGATCTCGCCTTCCAGATCGACGAGCCCTTCGCCCCGGACTTTGAAAACCTCCGGCATGATTTCAACATGTCGATCCGGCAGCTCGATCAGACGCTCAGCGCGATCGCGGCCGCCATTGCAGCGATCGACGAAGGCACGCGGGAAATCGCATCCGGGGCCGGCGATCTGTCGAAACGAACCGAACAGCAGGCGGCCTCGCTCGAAGAAACGGCCGCAGCGCTCGATCAGATCACCGCCAATGTCTCGAATTCGAGCAAGCGGACCGATGAGGCGCGCACTGAAGCGACCGATGCGAACCGCAATGCCGCCAAGTCTTCCGAGGTCGTGTCGCATGCCGAAGAGGCCATGCGCCGCATCGAGGCCTCGTCGCAGCAGATTTCCAGCATTATCGGCGTGATCGACGAGATCGCCTTCCAGACCAATCTGCTGGCGCTGAACGCCGGCGTCGAAGCGGCGCGCGCCGGAGACGCGGGCAAGGGTTTTGCGGTGGTCGCCCAGGAAGTTCGCGAGCTCGCCCAGAGATCGGCTCAGGCGGCCAAGGAAATCAAAGGCCACATTCAGAAATCCTCGGTGGAAGTCGAAAGCGGCGTCAAACTGGTTCTCGACACCAGCCAGGTTCTGAAGGCGATCAGCGAACAGATTGCCCGCATCAACCAGCACATGGATGCAATCGCCGTGTCGGCCAGAGAGCAGTCGACCGGCCTTGCCGAAGTCAATACGGCGGTCAATTCCATGGACCAGGTAACCCAGCAGAACGCGGCAATGGTGGAGCAATCGACAGCGGCATCCGGTCATCTCGCCGAGGAAGCTGCCAAGCTGCGTGAACTCGTTTCCCGGTTCAGGCTTCGTGCGACCGCTTCGACGCCATCTGCAGCTGGACGCCGGGGTGGGCAGCTGGCGGCCTGACGGCTGCTATCTCATCGCCATTCTTCATTCCCAAGCCAAGCCGACACGACCGGTCCGGCAGCGACGCCGTAGCCGGTCGCTTGCCGCATCGCAGCCATGCTTGAGATCTGGTTGAGCTTTGGCCGGGCATCGTGTAAAGCCGCAGCATTCCCGGACAAGACCCAGACTTCCAGCCCAGACTTTCAGCAAGGCGAACATATGGACGGCTTCGACCTCATCATCTTCGACTGCGACGGCGTTCTCGTCGATTCGGAAATCATCGCGGCGGAAGTCGAATCCGCGCTTCTGACCGAAGCCGGATATCCGATCGACGCCGAGGAAATGGGCGAGCGCTTCGCCGGCATGACGTGGCGCAACATCCTGCTGCAGATCGAGCGCGAGGCAAGCATCCCGTTTTCGGCCTCCCTGCTCGACAAGTCTGAGCATCTGCTCGACCTGAGGCTGGCGCAGGACGTCCAGGCCATCCCAGGCGTTGAATTCGCCGTCTCCAGGCTGCCGATCAAGCGCTGCATCTGCTCGAATTCGAGCATCAAGCGGCTCGACATGATGCTGACCAAGGTGGGGCTGAAGCCGCTGTTTGCGCCGAACATCTTTTCCGCCAAGGATCTTGGCCCCGACCGCGTCAAGCCGAAGCCCGACATCTTCCTGCACGGCGCAAGCCAGATGGGCGTTTCGCCTGACAAGGTCGTCGTGGTCGAGGATTCCGTCCACGGCGTACACGCGGCACGCGCCGCCGGCATGCGCGTCATCGGCTTTACCGGCGCCTCGCACAGCTATCCCGCCCATGCCGACAAGTTGACCGATGCCGGCGCCGAAACGGCAATCTCCCGCATGAACGACCTGCCGGGCGTCGTCGCCGCACTGGCGGCCTGGGACAACGTTCTCTGAGGCGCCTCAGGCCCGCGATCCGCGGGCTATGCAGAGAGCATTCTGGTTTCTCCGAGTCACTGACGTAAACGGCTGCGCAGTTTTGCGCTGGTGGCAACTGCCGCCAGACTTCGAGCTGCTACCGGCAGGTATCGATCGGATTCCGTGCGATCGATTTCGCGCGATTGAGATCGGAGATAATTGCTATTATATTGGCAATTATGTCCGATATCTGATATAAGCACTATTATGTTCACATTTAATATGACCTCTCCCGCTGAGGTGATCGGCGGCCTGTCGGAACGGATGAAGCGTCGACGTATTGATGCCGGCCTCACGCAGAGGGAGTTGGCAGCAGGAGCTGGCGTTTCCTACGGATCGCTAAGACTGTTCGAGGAGACGGGAAAGATTTCGCTCGAAGCTCTTGTGAAGATTGCCTTTGTTCTGGAAGCCGAAGCTGAGTTCGAGCACTTGTTTCCGCCTCGCCCGCCCAAGACAATTGACGATGTCATTGGCCGTCCTGTCAGGCAGAGGGTGCGCAAGAAAGCGCCTACACACTCGCGGAAAAAGCGCAGTGATGACCACGGCTACGATCCGGCCGGTGGCTTCGGGCTGCGGACATCGGTGTTCTGTAGAACCTGAATAACGAAGCTGAGGGGGGTTTGGTTACCTCTGCCACTCGGCGCTTGAATTAGGGACGGCAATGACGCTGTCGTTCGATCTTGCCTTGATAGCCGCTTAAATCATCCCTATATTGGAGATCAATTAGCAAGGAAGTCCTTATGCCTGCTGCCCACGCTCTCACTTTGACTGAGGCCGGTTACGTCCTGAACCGGTCGGCGACCGCTCTCAACAAGGCTGTCGATACAGGTGTTATCCGGGCGCGCCAGCGCAAGGTCGGCAGCGCTGTTCAGAGGCTTTTAGGCCCGGCAGAAATGCGATTTTTGCTCGTTGCCGACGGCCTCGATAAGGACCTGACTCCTGCCGGCCGTCGCAGACTATACGATGCGATCCGCCAACTCTCTTTCGACGCCCATCGCGTCAGTCTCGGGGAAATCGAGCTCGACCTGGGGAAGATAGATGCAGATCTCGAAACTCGGCTTCAACGCCTGGAAGCTCTGAAGGAGTGGGTAGACCTAGAGCGTGGCGAACCGCTGATAAAGGCTACCCGCGTTCCGGTCCATATGGTGGCAGCACTTGCCCGCGGACAGACTGTCGCGGAGATCGTCGAGGACTTTCCTTCCCTCAGCCGCGAGCAGGTCGAGGCCGCCATTGAATACGCGAAAGCATATCCGAAGCGGGGGCGACCCTATCCATCCCGCAGCCTCAAGCGATCGCTCGCCGATCTCGCCGAACTTGGGGCCTTCGATGAAGTCGACGAAGCAGCGGATGTTGCAGGCCCGCGGATAATTCCGTGACCGGCTATTTGCTGGACGAGAATGTCTTGCGTGAGTTCAGCCCGCGAGGCAACGCCAACGTCCGCAAGTGGATAGCCAGCGTCGATGACACGGAACTGCGCCTCAGCGTAGCGACGCTATTCGAGAAGCGCCGAGGTGCTGAAATGCTCAAGCGGCGCGACCCGGGGCGCGCCGCCGCTATCATTCGGGGAATTGCCACCCTGGAGAAAGCGTTTGCAGATCGGATTTTGCCGGTGGATGCCACGATTGTGGAAGAATGGACGCGCCTGCTCGGAGCCAAGAACAAGGACCGCTGGGACTTGGCGCTTGCAGCGACTGCGCGCGTTCACCGCCTTGTGCTTGTCACACGCAACATCAAAGATTTCGAGGGCCGCGGCGCACGGCTGCTCAATCCGTTCACCGATCCCCCGGAGCGGATCGAGCCCTAGCTAGAACAGGATGTCGTCCGAAAACCGCTTCCCACGTTTACTGAAAATAGCTCACATCTAGCTGCTCTTCTTGGTCTTTGCCGGCTGGGTGTCGAAGCCGATGTTGACGCGCACCAGGGCGCCGGAGCCGACCGGCATCGTGATGCCGTCCTTGCGGAAGATCACCTGCGTGCCCGGCGCGCCCGGCGGGATCTCGGTCGGGAACTTGGTGACCTCGGAATAAAGTACGGTCTCGCCGTCGACGACGGAGATGCGGATCGGCAGCGTCACCGGACCGGGCGTGCCGGCCGGGCCGGTGATCAGGCGCAGCTGGGCGACGATGGTCATCGTCAGGTTCGTGTCGTTCAGCGTGCACTGGCGGGTGTAATCGCCGAAGGAGGCCTGGAAGACGATCTGCTGCGGATCGTCCTTCTTGCCCTTTGCATAGGTGCGGAAGATCGCATCCTGGTCACGCATGAAGATCTGCGGGCAGGCGCCCTGGACGACCGGGGCAACCGTGCCCTGCGCCGTCGTGGCGGTGCCGATCGAAGGATTGTTCGAGGACGGGTTGGCCGGCGCCAGCGGCATGATCTGGGCGGTGCCGTTCGGCTGGGTCGCCGGCGTTGCCGGCTTGCTGTCGCCGCCTATGCCGAGCGAGTTGCAACCGGTAAGCAGGGCAAGAAAAGATGCGGAGACGATGAGACGCGAGACCTTGCCGAGCACCATATTCCATCCCTTGTATAAGCGTTTCTTGGAGGCCCTATGTCTTTTCAGCAGGGCCTTTCATGACGGTTTGCGATGGTCTATATCAGCGGCGCAAACAAAAATCGATTGGGTAAGCGCCGTTTTGATGCACTTTTCGACGCCGGATGCGGGCAACTTCAAAAGCATACGAGCAAAGCCCTGCCCGCAGGGCGGCCCCTTTTTGATTTCCGGCCCGATTTCCAGCCAAGACTTCCGGCAGAGCGGGCAATCGCCGCGCCCGGCCGGATTTCCTCCAGCGATAGATCAAGGATGACGAACGTGGATTATATCTCGACCCGCGGCGAGGCCCCTTCCCTCGGCTTTTGCGACGCCCTTTTGACCGGGTTGGCGCGCGACGGCGGGCTCTATGTTCCGCGCAAATGGCCGAGCTTTTCCAAGAAGGAGATCCGCGCGCTCCGCGGCAAGACCTATCAGGAAATCGCCTTCACCATCCTGTCGCCCTTCACCAATGGCGAGATCCCCGACGACACGTTCCGGGCGATGATCGACGAGGCCTACGGCACCTTCCGTCATCCGGCGATCGCGCCGCTCGTCCAGACCGGGCCGAACAGCTTCGTCATGGAGCTCTTCCACGGCACGACGCTCGCCTTCAAGGATGTGGCGATGCAATTGCTCGCCCGGCTGATGGACTATGCGCTCGAGAAACGCGGCGAGCGGGCGACGATCGTCGGCGCCACTTCGGGCGACACCGGCGGGGCTGCGATCGACGCTTTTGCCGGCCGCGAGCGCACCGATATCTTCATCCTTTTTCCGCATGGCAAGGTCTCGCCGGTGCAGCAGCGGCAGATGACGACCTCGTCGTCACCGAACGTGCATGCGCTTGCCGTCGAGGGCAATTTCGACGATTGCCAGAACCTCGTGAAAGCGATGTTCAACGACGTGGCCTTCCGCGACAAGGTCGGCCTATCCGGCGTCAACTCGATCAACTGGGCGCGCATCATGGCCCAGATCGTCTATTATTTCACGGCGGCGGTGGCGCTCGGCGGTCCGGACCGGAAGATCTCGTTCACGGTGCCCACCGGCAATTTCGGCGATATATTCGCCGGCTACTGCGCCAAGCGCATGGGTCTGCCGATCGACCGGCTGGTGATCGCCACCAACGAAAACGACATCCTGGCGCGGGCGCTGAAAACCGGCCGCTACGACATGAAGGCGGTCAAGGCGACGAGCTCGCCGTCGATGGACATCCAGATCTCGTCGAATTTCGAGCGGCTGCTATTCGAAGCCTATGACCGCGACGCCTCGAAGGTGCGCGCGGCGATGGAAAGCCTCAAGCAATCCAACGGCTTCGAGATCGGCGCGCAAGCGCTGAAGGCGATCCGCCGCGACTTCCGCTCCGGGCGCGCCAGCGAGAAACAAGTCGCCGAGACGATCCGCAAGACCCATGCGGAAACCGGCTATCTGCTGGATCCGCATTCGGCGATCGGCGTCTTCGTCGCTGCCAAGAAAGAAAAGCCGAATACGCCGATGGTGACGCTTTCGACCGCGCATCCGGCGAAATTCCCCGCCGCCGTAAAATCCGCCTGCGGTATTGACCCGGCGCTTCCGACGTGGCTTGCTGATCTGATGCAAAGGGAGGAGCGTTTCCAGATCATCAAACCGGAGCTGAAAGCCGTTGAAAACTTTATCGGCAAGCACGCCCGCGGCGAGACGACAGCAGGCGCAGAAAGATAGCCAATGACAGTTGAGTGCACCCGGCTGAAATCCGGGCTGACAGTAGTCACAGAGACCATGCCGCATCTTGAAAGCGTTGCGCTCGGAGTCTGGATCAAATCGGGATCGCGTAACGAGACGGACAACGAGCACGGCATCGCTCACCTGCTCGAACACATGGCCTTCAAGGGCACGGCGCGCCGCACGGCCCGCCAGATTGCCGAAGAAATCGAGGATGTCGGCGGTGAAGTCAATGCCGCCACCTCGACCGAGACGACCTCCTATTACGCCCGCGTGCTCAAGGACTACGTGCCGCTCGCCGTCGATATCCTCGCCGACATCCTGACGGAATCGGCCTTCGAGGAAGAGGAGCTGGAGCGCGAAAAGCAGGTGATCCTGCAGGAGATCAACGCCGCCAACGACACGCCCGACGATGTGGTGTTCGACCGGTTCTCCGAGGTCGCCTATCGCGACCAGACGCTCGGCCGGGCGATCCTCGGCACGCCGGAGACCGTCGTCTCCTTCACGCCGCAGCAGATCCGCGGTTATCTCGGCCGCAACTACACGACCGACCGCATGTTCGTGGTCGCAACCGGCGCCGTCGAGCATGAAGCGTTCCTGCGTTTGGTCGAGGACCGGTTCGCCAGCCTGCCGACGGCCCCTTCCGCCCCGCCCGTCATGGACGCGGCGCGTTACATCGGCGGCAGCGTGCGTGAACCGCGCGACCTGATGGATGCGCAGATCCTGCTCGGCTTCGAGGGCAAGCCCTACCACGCCCGCGATTTCTACTGCTCGCAGATCCTCGCCAATATCCTCGGCGGCGGCATGTCGTCCAGGCTATTCCAGGAGGTGCGTGAATTCCGCGGCCTCTGTTATTCCGTCTATGCCTTCCACTGGGGCTTTTCCGACACCGGCATCTTCGGCATTCATGCCGCAACCGGCGGCGAAAACCTGCCGGAACTGGTGCCCGTCATCATCGACGAGCTGCACAAGTCAGCCGATGCGATCCACCAGAACGAGATCGAGCGCGCCCGCGCCCAGATCCGCGCCCAGCTGTTGATGGGTGCGGAAAGTCCGGCTGCCCGCGCCGGCCAGATCGCCAGGCAGATGATGCTTTACGGCCGGCCGATCTCCAATCCGGAGATGATGGAGCGGCTGGAAGGCATCACCATCGAGCGGCTGACCGACCTTGCCGGACGCCTGTTCTATGACACGGTGCCGACGCTTTCGGCGATCGGACCACTGGAACAGCTCGCGCCGATGGAAGACATCACTGCCTCGCTTTCGGTCCCGGCGTCGAAGACGCTGCAGGCAAGCCGCTGAGCGACGTCCGTCCTGCCGGGAGTGATCGATGCCAAAATCGGTTTTTCGGTTCCTGCAGCGGCAGCCGGAAGCGGTGCAGCTGGAGAACGACAGATATCTCCTGCGCCTGCCGCGCTACCAGGATTTCAACCAGTGGCACCGGCTGCGCGCCGACAGCCGCAAGTTCCTGGAACCCTGGGAGCCGACCTGGCGACGCGACGAGCTGACGGAGGGCGCCTACCGCGCCCGCGTCGTCCGCGGCAAGCAGGAATATGCCTCGGGCCAGGCGGTGCCGCTGTTCATTTTCCTGAAAGACGACATGACGCTCGTCGGCGGCGTCACCATCGGTTACATCAGAAGGGGTGCGGCACAAAGTTGCATGATCGGCTACTGGATGGGCGAACGCCATGCCGGCCAGGGGCATATGTTCGCCGCCCTTCAATTGGTTATTCCTTACATCTTCACCGGGCTTGAGTTGCACCGTATCGAAGCAGCCTGTATTCCAGATAACGCGCGCAGCATCCGTCTGCTTGAAAAAGCCGGGTTTCAACAGGAAGGCTATCTGCGCGGATATTTGAAGATCAACGGTCAGTGGCATGACCATGTGATGTTTTCACGTCTCGCCACCGATACGGATAAAGGCAGGAAAACCGACAGCCGATGACAAGAGACCGCATGCTGCCCAAGTCACCGTCCGGACGAGTGATCGCGGTGATCGCAGCCCTTTTCCTGGCGGCCTTCGCCTTCGTGGCGGGTGTTGCCCAGGCGGCCGAACCGGTAAAAATTTCCCGTGACGATACCGCGCTCGATCTGACGGCAACGACCGAGATCTACGTCAACCAGGGCGAAGCCTTCCAGGTTTCGACGGCGGCTGGCGCCGACGGCATCCGCCGCCGCATCGAGGTCAGGGCAAGCTCGGAGAACCATCAGGGCGACTGGGCGGTGTTTGCGCTCGCCAACGTCTCCGAAGAACAGCTCGAGCGCGTCATCGTCGCGCCGCATTTCCGTCTGGTCAATTCCAAGCTGTTCTGGCCGGATCTCGGCTCGCAGCGCATCAGCGCGATTACGCCGAGCGAAGGCTTCGCGCTCGATCGGCAGCCGAGCGACGAAGCCGACGTCTTCCGCATCACGCTGAACCCCGGCGCCGTCATCACCTTCGTCGCCGAACTGTCGACGCCGGAGCTGCCGCAGATCTATCTCTGGGAACCGAACGCCTACAAGGACACGATCAACGCCTTCACACTCTATCGCGGCATCGTGCTTGGCATTGCCGGCCTGCTCGCGGTGTTCCTCACCATCCTCTTCGTCGTCAAGGGCACCTCGATGCTGCCGGCGACCGCAGCACTCGCCTGGGCGGTGCTCGGCTATATCTGCGTCGATTTCGGTTTTCTCGGCAAGCTGATCAGCGTCGCCTCGGCCGACCAGCGAATATGGCGCGCCTGCGCCGAGGTGGCGCTGGCCTCGAGTTTCGTCATCTTCCTCTTCACCTATCTCAATCTCAACCGCTGGCATGCCCATCTCGGCTACGCCACGCTTGCCTGGGTGCTCGGCCTTGCCCTGCTCTTTGGCGTCGCGATCTACGACCCGTCGATCGCCGCCGGCATCGCCAGGCTTTCCTTCGCGTTGACGGCCGCGACGGGGCTGCTCTTGATCATCTATCTCGGCTTCAACCGCTACGACCGCGCCATTCTGCTGGTGCCTGCCTGGGCGCTGACGCTCGTCTGGCTGTTCGGGGCGTGGCTGACCGTTACCGGCCGGCTCGACAATGACATCATCCAGCCGGCACTCGGCGGCGGCCTGGTGCTTATCGTGCTGTTGATCGGCTTCACCGTCATGCAGCATGCGTTCGCCGGCGGCGCCTATCAGCAGGGGCTGTTTTCCGATCTCGAGCGGCAATCGCTGGCGCTGACCGGCTCCGGCGACATGGTCTGGGATTGGGATGTGGCGCGCGACCGCGTCGTCACCATTCCCGACGTCTCCATCAAGCTCGGTCTGTCGCCGGGCGCCATGCATGGCGCGGCGCGCAACTGGCTGCCGCGGCTGCACCCCGACGACCGCGACCGCTTCCGCGCCACGCTCGATGTGCTGCTCGAACACCGGCGCGGGCGGCTGAACCACGAGTTCCGCATCCGCGCCGAGGACGGGCATTTCCACTGGCTGTTGATCCGCGCCCGGCCGGTGCTCGGCTCGAACGGCGAGATCATCCGCTGCGTCGGCACGATCGTCGATGTGACCGAGCAGAAGAATTCCGTCGAACGGTTGCTTCACGATGCGCTGCACGACAATCTGACCGGGCTGCCGAACCGGCAGGTCTTCCTCGACCGGCTGCAGTCGGTGCTGGCGCTGGCGCCGGGCAGCGACACGCTGCGGCCGACGGTGATGGTGATCGATATCGACCGCTACAAGCTGGTCAATGATTCGCTCGGCGTTGCCGCCGGCGACAACATTCTCATCGCGCTGACGCGGCGCCTGCGCCGGCTGTTGAAACCGCAGGACACGCTGGCGCGGCTTGCCGGCGACCAGTTCGGCCTCATCCTGGTTTCCGAGCACAATCCGGCCAAGGTCGCCGATTTTGCCGATGCGATCAGCAAGGCGATCATGGTGCCGATCAACTTCGCCAATCGCGAGATCATCCTGACGGCCTCGGTCGGCCTCGCCTCCTGGGTGGACAGGCAGGAGAGCGCCACCGGCCTGCTCAGCGATGCGGAACTTGCGATGTACCGGGCAAAACGGGCCGGCGGCAACCGTGTCGAGCCGTTCCAGCCGGCCTTCCGCGACTTCGGCACCGACCGGCTGCAGCTGGAAACGGATCTGCGCCGCGCCATCGAGCGCAAGGAATTGTCGATGGTCTACCAGCCGATCGCAAGGCTGGAGGATGTCGAGGTCGCCGGTTTCGAGGCGCTGATGCGCTGGGAACATCCCAAACGCGGCAACATTCCGCCATCCGAATTCATCCCGATCGCCGAGGCCTCCGATCTTATCGGCCCGCTCGGCATGTTCGCACTGGAACAAGCGACCAACGATTTGATGAGCTGGCAGCACCAAACCGGCGAACTGCCGATCTTCGTCTCGATCAACCTGTCGAGCGTGCAGCTGCTCAACAACGAACTCTATGACGACGTGCGTTCGGTTCTCGCCAAGACGCATTGCCAGCCCTCGCGCCTCAAGCTCGAACTGACGGAATCCATGGTGATGGAAAATCCGGAACAGGCCCGCCTCGTGCTGCAGAAGCTGAAGGAAGCCGGCATCGGCCTGGCGCTCGACGATTTCGGCACCGGATATTCGTCGCTCGCCTATCTCACCCGCTTCCCCTTCGACATGATCAAGCTCGACAAGGCCCTGGTGCGCGACAGCAGCGACAAGAAGGCGACCGTGCTCCGGTCGGTGATATCAATGGCGCGCGAGCTTGACATGAAGGTGGTGGCCGAGGGGATCGAATCCAACGAGGATGCGATCGAGCTTGCCAAGATGGGCTGCAACTACGGCCAGAGCTACCTTTTCGGCCCGCCGATGCCTTCGGAATCGGTGCTGCGGCTGCTTCGCGACCGGTTTCCGCTGACGAAACGGGCCTGATCGGAGCGGCTGGTCTCAGGGTTTTCCGGAAGCAACAAAGGCCGCCTTCGGCCCGAGGCGGACACCTGCTCGTTGTTGAACGATGCGGCTGATTTGCGGCCTTGGTCTGTCGTCAAGCGCGTTTTGCTGTACCCGACCTGCTCAGATCGGGTACACCGTTTCGACGGAACCTTAGACCTGCCGCAAGCCGCCGTCGACGCACAGTTCGGCACCGGCGATGTAGCTCGCGTCATCGCTCAACAAGAACAAGGCGGCCGCAGCCACTTCTGAAGGCCTCGCCATTCGTCCCATCGGGATCGGAGCGACAAGTGCCGCGCGAGTGTCTTCCGGAACCGCAGCCATCATTTCCGTATCGGTTGGACCGGGCGCAACAACGTTGACGCGTACACCTTTGGGCGCGAGTTCTGCCGTCCAGGTTCGGGCATAGGAACGGACGGCCGCTTTGGTGGCGGCATAGGTTCCGTACGAAGAGTAGCCCGCGTTATCGGCGATGGATCCGACGAGGACGACCGCCCCACCTCCTGTCATCACCGGGAGAGCCGCCTGCAGGCCGAAAACCATCCCGCGGACGTTGACGCCGAAGTGGCGGTCGAAGTGGTCCGGCGTTATTTCGGCGATCTGCGCTGGCTCGGAGAGGCCTGCATTCAATACGAGCGCGTCAATACGCCCGCATGCCTTTCGCACTTTTTCGACAGCCTCCACCATATCTTCGGGGACACTGGCATCGGCGGCAATGCCGACCGCGTCATTGCCGATACCCCTGGCCGCCTTCTCGGCATCTTCACTTCTACGACTGGTGATGAAGACCTTCGCGCCTTCGGCAGAAAGCCGCTCTGCAATTGCCAAACCGATGCCCTTGGCGCCACCGACGACCAGGGCAATCTTGTTACTCATTCGAGCCATCGTAAATCCTTTCAATTGATGATGGTCTCGCCATGATATACGTTGTATATCTGGTATCAATTACGCACCTGAAGTAGCCTAGATATGGACGAGTATACTGACCTGGAAGCACTTTCTGATAGCGCGTTTGGCGACATGGCGCAGGTTCGCCCGGTGCTCGACAAGATCGCTGACAAATGGACGATCCTGATACTGACAGTGATCTGTCCCAAACCCTCGCGCTTCAACGAAATCAAGCGGCGTCTCGATGGGATCACGCACAAGGCTCTGGCCGACGCTTTGAAGAGGCTTGAGCGGAACGGCCTTGTGACGAGAACCGTACTCCCAACGCAGCCGATTGGCGTGGAATATGCAATTACTCCGCTAGGCCATTCACTGCGGGAGCCGTTTGAAGCACTGTGTTCATGGGCAGCGGCCAACGGCGACAAGGTCGAGGCGGCCACGCTACGCTATGACAACAGCGAATATCGTCGCTGAAAATGTCGCTATGTCCGCTTCTGGCGGATACTGTTGAAAAACACCACTGAGCGTTGGCAAGACCACTCTCCGCCGTGATCGTCGAGGATAGTTTTCCGGGTCTTCCGAGCTACCCGAAACCGATTGCGATAGAGTGTCAGCGGCGCCGCCTACGCGCAATTTCATTTCAGCGAAAACCTGCGAGAAGCTGTCAACTGTCGCGAAAATCCTGACTTTTGCGACACTCCGGTCTTTGAAAGCGTCGAGGATTCTCGCCGCAAGGCTCTGTCGCAAGAGCTGGAGTTTCGCGGCGGATTTTTTGCGACGCCAGTGACCGGTTTGCGCCCCCTTGTCGGCTATAACGGCGACTTTTGCCCTCACCTGGAAGCAGACATTGCGGCTACCACCTCAACGCGCCTACTTCGCAGGTCCAGAATGGTGCTCATGTGCGACCCGCCACGCGCCATCTTGTTTGACAAAACCAACCGTCAATCGCGCGGTTGCCTCCGGGACACCTTCGCATCGAAGCAAAGCGTGTGCCCACGCGAGATCGGAGCCGCAGACCACGTGAAGGTCCTGCAGCTGAAACTCTCTCGATCCTTCGAACGCGAAATATTGCACCCATGAGCTTCGGTATTCACCCATGCCTGCCAGCCGAATTGGCTCAGGAACATCGAACATCACAATATCGTCGGTCCTTTCCGCGCAAACGGCGTCGAGATCGTGCGACCGGATGGCTCGGACCCACCGGTCCAGAACGGCTCTCACTTCGCGCTCGTCGGCCGAGGTGGCGACTTCAACCTGCGCTCCGGTTGGATCGTTTGATGCGGATGCAATCATGGTCGACTCCTTTGTTGGCGTTCAGCTGCCGGAGTTCTGACAGATGGATCGGTTCTCAATGCACCGCAGTGGCCTTGGCCATCAACCGGAATCGAGACGAGATGTTCGGATGATCAAAATAGAGTAGCCTGGCTGATCGCGCTCACTCGAGACCTTCGCCATCAGCCATTTTGATCATTAGCGTTGTCACCAATCTTGACGGATCGGGTTCAATCGAGGGATTATTCTCGCGGATTTCGAGGCGGCAGGCGAATAAATCACCCTCCTCTGTCGGCGTGACGTCCCATTTTATTCCTTTTTCCTTCGCCCAGCCGATCAGCATCGCGGTTGCATCGTAAAGTCCGTCGTATGAGCCGGTGTAGGTCGACCTGACATATCTTCCGCTGGGCAACTCGCCATGGACCAGGCGCCCGGAGAGAGGGAGCTTGCTGTCGGTCGTCATGCCCACTTCGATTTCGAGGCGCGGCATGTCGATCAGGTTGAATTTCATGAATTCGATGCCATCAGGCTCAACTCCCGCCCGTGCAAAGGCATCCCAAAGTTCGTCGAATGCAGGGTCAACCTCGTTATCGAAAGGAATGACCACACTCAGACGAGTGGCAACATATTTTCGTGCTTGGAACTCGATAATTTCGGGCAAAGTCAGCATGTCTATCTCCGTAGGCTTCGCAATATGACGAACGACCAACGGCTTTCCCGACACCCCGCTACGAAAATTCTTAGCTAATTTTCGTACTGCAGCCGCTTTGATTGGATCACCTGAGAAGCGGTGCCAGCGTGGGCGTCATATCACGCTCGCCTATCTCACCCGCTTCCCCTTCGACACGATCAAGCTCGACAAGGCCCTGGTGCGCGACAGCAGCGACAAGAAGGCGACCGTGCTCCGGTCGGTGATATCAATGGCGCACGAACTCGACATGGGACTAACCTCGATTTGGGTTGGGCAAATGGGGCAGAGGAAGCCCGGATCGGCAATACTTGCAGTCCGGACGCCTGGCATATAAATTGGCTCAATGCTTGATCGTTCATCCCAGTCTTCGACGCATATTCCCACGGACGCACTAAGCGAAGTTCTACAGGACTTTCGCCTGAGCGGCGTCAACTACGGCCGTTGTGAGCTGCGCGATCCGTGGAGCATCGCCTTTCCGCAGCAACAGCTGCTGCGATTTCATTTCGTTAGTGAGGGGCCATGCTGGATTTATACAGAAACTCAGGGATGGCAGGAACTGCAAGCTGGCGATCTTGTATTGTTGCCACAAGGGGTCGAACACCGACTGGCCAGTAGGCCGGATGTTGTGGAGGACTCGCTAAAGAGCTGCCAGGTCATCAAGTTGGGGGGGAACGTCTGCGAAGTGGTGCAGGAAGGAACAGGCGCGACAAGCACCCTGTTCTGCGGTTCCATGGCCTTGGGTGCGAATGCGCTCAACCCGTTGATCGCTCTGATGCCGCCGATCATCAAGGGTTGTGATGTTGCTGGCAATGATCCAGTCGTCGGCCCGCTTCTCGCCGCGATGACGACGGAGGCGTCCCAGCCCCAGATAGGCAGCGCCACGGTTTTGTCACGCATGGCGGACGTACTCGTCGCACGGCTCATTCGCTGCTGGGTCAATTGCAGCGGGGCCTCGACCAGCGGCTGGCTCGCTGCGATCCGTGATCCTCATATCGGTCGTGCGCTGGCAGCCATGCACCGAGATCCCGGCCATGACTGGACGCTGGAGACCCTTGCTGGCGTGGCAGGTCAATCGCGCTCGATCTTCGCGGAACGCTTCAGTGCCATCTTAGGAGAAGGCGCGGCGCGGTATCTCGCCCGTCTGCGCATGCAGCTTGCACGAGAGTTGCTTGGTCAAAACATGTCGGTTGCCGAGGTCGCCTCTCAACTGGGCTATGAGTCTGAAGCCTCTTTCGCTCGCGCCTTCAAGCGCATCACCAGCGTATCGCCTGGCGTTATGCGTCGCACCATTTCCGGACGAACGGACATGGAATTCGGACTTTAGGATACATATCATCCTGAAAGACTCCGCTATGAAGACCTCCAAACCTTGGAGGTATTTCAATGACGGACACAACATCACAGCTCGACAGCACCGCGATCGGCCTCGATACTACCGTTCCGAGTTCATGGAGCCGCACTACCTGGTTTGCCGTTATTTCGATGGCGGCCACAAGCTTCGCGCTTGTGTCAGCTGAATTCCTGCCGGCGGGCCTGTTGACGCCGATGGCGCGTGACCTTGGCGTCAGCGAGGGAACAGCTGGTCAGGTTGTCACTGCAACCGCGTCTGTCGGCGCGGTAACGGCCTTGTTGAGCAATGTTTTCATCGGCAAGCTGAACCGGAAGACTGTCCTGGTTGGCTTAAGTGCCTTGGCTGTCGGCTCCAATCTCCTGGCCGCCCTCGCGACGGATTTTTGGCTATTGTTGTTGGGGCGAGCCGGGCTGGGAATCGCGCTAAGTGGCTTCTGGGCACTTTCAGTTGCCGTTGTGGCGAGATTGGTTGGCGCCAATGCGACAGGGCGGGGTATGGCTATAGTCACCCTGGGCGTCTCTCTTGCCACCATAGCTGCACCATCCATGGGTGCTTTGGTTAGCGATTGGCTTGGGTGGCGTGCCGCCATGGCGATGACCGCAGGCCTCGCGGTAGTTGCGATGCTGCTTCAGGTTCTCAGTTTGCCGACGCTACCCGCAACCACGAGCAACAGTCTTTCTGACGTCTTCGGGCTGACAAAACGGCGCACTGTTCAACTGGGAATGCTTGCCATCGTCTTGCTGATGACGGGACATTTTGCCGGCTCAGTCTACGTGCGACCCTTCCTCGAGCAGGTAACCCTCCTTGGCACCGGGCCGATTGCCTTGGCGCTGCTCGGGTTTGGCATTGCCGCTGTGATCGGTAATATCGCCGGCGGACGAATGGCAGACGCCAATATCCGCACGGCACTCGCTGTGACCGGCGCACTGATGGCGTTTGCGGCGCTTGCTCTCGTACTGTGGGGTTCATATAGCGGCATCGCGTTTGCCCTGGTTACACTTTGGGGTTTCGCCTTCGGGATGGCTCCGGTAGTACTGCCAACCAACTTGTCCCGCGGCGCAACGGATGCCTTGGAGGCAGCTGGCAGCCTGATGGTCGTTTCCTTCCAGGTCGCCATCAGCATCGGTGCGGTGTTCGGCGGCTACGTGGTCGATCACTACGGTCCGGCAGCGCCATTGACACTTACAGCCATGTTGGCGTTATCGACTATCGTTCTGGCGTTGCTGCAGCCCCGGGGCTGAATCTTCGAGCTCCGGCCACGGTGCGCAGAAGAGGCGAGGTCCAAAGTGCCCGGAGTGCCGGAGCAACGCTAAGCCGAGACGCGACGGTGCTTTCTCGTTTCGGCGAGGAAGCACCGTCCGATCGCCGATGACCGCGACCCACCTAGAGTTCATGTTCGCGCCACAACCGGCCATTCCCGCAAGTTCCATGTGCGTCACGCCCGACTCGCCCGAACGCTCAGCCAATGATCATGGGGCTTTCCGACGCACCGACGTACCTCGCTGACGATCCAGCCCGCGTCTCTGAGTGCGGACCGCAGGGCAGACTCGCGCCAGTATGTCTCGACGTAGCGCCTCGGCGCTGCAGCAGTGCCGTGGGTGGAGGCATCCTCACCATCGCCCTCTCTTACCGAGGCGTGCAATCGGCCACCGGTCCGGGTCGCCTCGGCAAGCCGTCCAAGCACCGTGCCGAAATCCTCGCGCGCGACATGAATCAGGCAGGCACAGGCCCAGATCCCGTCGTACGGCGTGCCGGGACGCTGCGGGTCGGCCAAGTCATCGGTCAGCGGGTCCAACAGGTCGGCTTCGAAGCCACTTTCGCGAAGCAGTTCGACAAAACCCTTTGCAATGTCGGTGCGCCGGACGCTCATTCCCCGCTTCTCAAGCTCAAGTGCATCGCGCCCGCCACCGCTTCCGATCTCCAGCACCCTGCCCGAGCCGCCCAGCTCGGTGACGAACGCATCGATCTCTGTCGCGACCCATTCGGGCATCGCCGCGGCCTCGGCAGCATAGTCCGCCGCGACCCTATCATAGGACCGCACGGTATCCAGGTCGGTGCTCATGCTAGCGCTCCTCCTTCAAGACAAGAGGCCTGATGAGCGACAGGCCCATCAGCCCGTTGCGCCCCTCACACTTCGGCAGTTGGTGACATCGCGGGCGATGCTTCCGAACTTTAGCAGAAATGCGGTCAGAGACCACCGACCGAGCCAATGCTGCCGGGCGGCAATGCGCCCCCATATTGGTCATCGAGCCACCCGTCGCTGTTGCTGCAAAGCGGACATGACGCAGTGACAACGCGGGTCGCAGTTGCGCCAAAAGCCGCCATTCCGCCCCATGCGGGTGACGAGAGCCTTTCCGGGTTAGATTGAAGCATTCTGCCGGAGCAGATTTTCGTCAGGACAAAGGCGATTGGCGACGGGCATACCCCAAGGTACGTCCGAGCCGATCGCCTTTGTCCTGGCGAAAAGATGCCCGGCCCTTCGGGTTGGCTGAAACGGGCCGGCTGATCGACCGGCCGGCTTGGCCGTAGAGCTTGGCTACGACGCGCGCCGGCCGGTCGACCATCCGACTCCGCTTGAGCCAACAGAATGCTTCAATCTAACCCGGAAAGGCTCTAGATCACGAATTCCTCCTCGTACGCCTGTGGCTCGGGAACGACCGTGACCTCCACCGGAACGATCCAATTGGCCGCGTAGCTCTCGCAGTCGGAACGCTGGAGGTCGGGCTGCACGCACCCCGCCCCATCGATCGCGCGACATCGCAGTATATATCGCCCCACTTTTTCAGGGGTCCACATGTACTCCCACAAGCGCCATGCAAAGGGACGTTCTGTTTCGAGGAGCCTTCCCTCGCGCCAGCCCCTGCCATCTCCGGTGCAGACCTGCACCTGCCGGATAACAGCCTCTCCGCTCCAGGCGGCTCCGAAAATCCGGTACGGTTGGCCGGCGATGAGACGCGCCCCCTGTACGGGACGCGCGATCTGCGCTTTGACCTCCATCTCCGCAAGGGGGACCAGCCTGGGTTCCCCGAGGCTGCGCTCCCAACGGAAATAGTCGCGCGCCTGCCAGTAGCCAAGGAACGGTTGCTCCACAACCGTGATATGCGTGATCCACTTGACCCAAGCCATGCCGAACCAGCCACCCACGACCGCGCGTAGCGGGTAGCCGTGATCGCGCGTCAACGGTTCCTCGTTCATCGAATAGGCAAGCATCGTGCTGTCAGCTAGGGCCTTCTCAAGCGGTAAACTGCGCGCAAAAGCGATGGGGCCGGGAGAAGCCGTTTTCTTGTTTGTGTCGACGACGCCGCTGTCGGCGCCTGCGAGGAGAACCTCACGTGCGGTTCGCTTAACGCCCGCCATTTCCAAAATCTCGCGCAGAAGAACACCTGTCCAGGCGGCATTGCCGACGGCTCCGTTCTGCCACTGCAACCCCTCCTTCGGCGGCTCATAGTAGACGCGCCCGTTCCCTGCACACTCGACGACGGCGGTGAGAGTCGTGCTCCGCATCGCCTTGATGCTGTCGAGGTCAAGTTCGAGCGGCCGCTCTACCGCCCCGCCAACGCGCAATCTCCAGTCTCGCGCATCGAGGTCGGGCGACGGGAAATGGTTTCGCACGAAGAACAGCTCGGTTGGGATCAGCCAATCGGAGAGCGACGCAAACGGAAACTCGATGTTCTGTGGGGATTTCTGTCGAACTATTAGACTGGGTTGCTGTGGTGTCGGCATCGTCCTCGTCGCCCCTTTCAAGAGCACAATGTCGGCTTTCGGTCGCGCGAATTCCGGTACGATCACACCGCCCCTCGCAGTGGGTCCGTCGCATTCCGCCTTCGGGCCGCATTCTAGCACATACCGCACGTTCCGCAGCTCGACCTCGAACGGCAGCAAAGGGGTCGACGGCGGTCTTGACCGCTTGCGCCCTCTTAGCAGTCGTTCAGCAACGGGATTCTCGCGCTAATAGCGGACGTTGTCCAGCGATCCGTAGCTCTTGGCTGGCAATTGATCCTTTTGACCACGGGCCGGGCTGAAGGATTGCAGTTAGTGGGCGCAGCGGGCTCCCACCGTGCGACCTGCGCGGATCACACTCGTCAAACCCACCACGCGGTACCTCGGAGCACCCCGAGGGGAAGGCCAGTGTGATTTCAGGGGTTCCCGCTGTGTCAGATTTTCTTGAGAAGTGTTAACAAGGTTCCGCTGGTTGCCCGGTGTGACGGCGATACGCGCGAGCCGAATGGCCGTGTTACGGTCCATTCTTGATCGAGAGAGGATGGCAAGAGATGGAGGCCGCAGAACTTCGATATAATTGGGCTGATCCCGACGTCTACGAGACATTCATAGGGCGCTGGAGCGAACATCTGGCAAGCCCATTTCTCACACGTGCCAATATTGCTCCGGGCAGTCGCGTGCTCGATGTAGCATGTGGGACAGGTGTGTTGTCGAAAGCACTGGCCGAGGCGGGAGCGCATGTGATCGGTGTTGACGCATCGGAGGGATACCTGGAAGGAGCCCGCCGTCGACGATCCCACCCCAATATCGCCTATGAACACGGCGATGTCCGGCACATGCGGTTCGACACTAACTTTTTCGATGCGGCCGTTTCCACGCTGGCCTTGGACGTTATCCCGGAAATTGAACAGGTAGTTGCCGAGATGAAGCGCGTGACCCGCCCAGGTGGCGTCGTCGCGTCCGCCGTTACTCAGTTCTTGGGCGGCATGCCCGCCTTCGATCTCGTCATTAACACCGGCGCCGTGCTTGAGACCGATTTCGCCAGGCTGAGATCCATGCGGGCGGGGCGCCAGCTCTTCTGGCCTAATGGTCAGGCGACGTTGTGGCGGAAGATCGGCCTCGTCGACGTGACGGAGATTCCCGTTGTCGTGGATTGCGAGTATGCGTCCTTCGCGGATTATTGGGCTACGTTCACCGACGGCCCAGGCAGCATCACAAGCATATTGATGGCACTTTCGGACGACGCCCGCGATTCGATCGAACAGCGTGTTCGTCCCGGGTATCTGGTTGGCTTGCCCGATGGACCCCGGTCATTTCCCATGATGTTCCGTGTGGTGCGTGGCTTGGTCCCAGCCTGATTCTGGAGAGCATGCAATGGGTCTGTGTGGGCCGTTCTCAGACCTTAACCCCGCGGGTTGATCATCAGCTGTCGTTCCTCGGCAGCCAAAAAGCTGCCCGTCCGCTCCCGGCCCCGTAGCGGTCGTCTACCCAAGTCGAGCCAATGTCCGTTGTTGGTGCAATCCGGTCGAAGACGCGCGGCGCTGTAGAGATGCCGCCTTTGCACTGATCTACTTCGCGCTCGCGGAAGCTTACCCATTATCGGCCACTTGTTGAGGTCTTGAAACCAGCTATCTCAAGCCGGAAAATATCTGGAATGTTGAGGAGCACGCATGACGAAGCATCGCATCTATTCCATCAGCGTCGCGAGCGTCTATCCCCACTATGTCGCCAAGGCAGAGAAGAAGGGGCGCACGAAGGCCGAGGTCGATGAAATCATCTGTTGGCTGACGGGGCATAACCAGCAGAGCCTGGACCATCAGTTGGCTGCGAAGACCAACTTCGAGGATTTCTTTGCGCAAGCGCCGCAGATGAATCCCTCCCGATCGTCGATTACAGGCGTGATCTGCGGCGTTCGCGTGGAAGACATCCAAGAAACGACGATGCGGGAAATCCGCTACCTGGACAAATTGATCGACGAACTCGCGAAGGGGAAAGCGATGGAGAAAATCCTGCGGAAATAGCCGGGAAACCGTGTCGCCGCGGTACCCGCAATCACCCGCGGCACGCGCAGAATCCGGCACCGTCCCCAGGAAATGACGAATGTTCACTGGCGCGGAGCGAGGCCATCGAGCAGGAAGTCGAGGCCCTTCCTGAAAGCGCCATCCCAATCATTATCCAGCAGCAGACGAGAGCGTTCGATTGTCGGGTAGTGCTCGCTCAGACCTGTCAGGCGCTGCTGCGCGGCCGCCCTGTCGTCGTCCGAGAGGTCGAAGTTCGCCCGGGTGATGGTGGCGCCGATCACAAAATTCCAGAGCGACCAGATCGCGGCGTTCAAATCCGCATCCGCCACACCGGCTTTGGACAAGGCCTTGCTCAGCAGTTCCAGGCGGGCGAGGATGTTCGGGCCGAGCGCCCGGCGCGGCAGCAGCGAGGCCGACCAGGGATGGCGCAGCATGCTGGCGCGCCAGTCTTCGAGCATATGAACGATGTCGCCGCGCCAGTCTCGGGACTCGACGATGTCAGGTGGTCCGCGATATTCGAGCACCGAATCCAGCGCCAGATCGAAGACCTTTTCCTTGTTGTCGACGTGCCAATAGAGGCTCATCGCGCCCGAGCCGAGGCGATCGGCCAGCCGGCGCATCTTCAATCCGTCGACGCCCTCTGCATCCAGCAGTTCTACCGCGGTCGCCACGATCCGCTCCAGGGAAAGAGTCGATTCACTGCGCGGCTCCTGCCCGGACTGCGGTGACGCACCTCTCCGCCCAGACCCTTTGCTCTCAGCGCCGCTGCGTTTGGCTGCCATTCGTCTTCCTTATCGATCAGACGTCGATCTAAGCCGACAATGCTGGGAATGTCGATGCTGACCAATTGACTCGTACGCTGTACGATGCAATTTAGTCGTACGCCGTACGAGTCAATCACGTGGCGATAAGATTCCATCCTGCAGGCCGCGAGGATCCGTCGCTCGCAGCCCTCAGATGCCCGAGAGAAAGTCATGTCACGCGCAATCAAGCATCTCATTATCGGAGGACTCATCATGACCATCAGCGTTCCCACTGCGGCGACAGCCAATGAGGACGATCTCAAGCTGACCATCGTCAATCCAAAAAACCTCTACGACCCCTCGCCGAATGGCTACAGCACGGCGGTGATCGTGCCGCGCCAAGGCCGGCTGGCCTACATCTCCGGACAGGGCGGCCAGGACAGCACGGGCGCCTTGTCGCCCGACTTCGCCGTCCAGGTGAAGCAGGCCTATGCGAACCTGCGCACCGCCCTTGATGCGCTCGGCGCAAAGCCGGATCAGGTCGCCAAGCTAACGGTCTTCGTGGTCGATCACGACATGTCCAAGCTCGAGGTGTTGACCAGGAACGTCAAGGACATGTTCGGCGAAGCATTGCCGGCGCAGACGCTGATTCCCGTTCCCAAGCTTGCCATCGACCCCATGCTCTTCGAGGTCGAAGCCGTGGTCGTTCTGGAATAGCGGCGGCGACAGATCTGCACAATTTCGGATTTTCCCGGTGGCGCGCCAACATCTGCTTGGCGCGCCACCCTTCCTTTTTTTGATGGCCATTGACCAACGGCCTGGGATGTGCGTCTCTCATTGCTTGCACAAGGAAAATCCCATGCTCAAGTTTCTGCTCGCCCTCTCGATGGGTGTTTTTTGCGTATCGCCGCTTCAGGCCGCTGAGATCACTCCGGTCACCAAAAGCTGCCAACCGGGGGCAAAACAGGCGCAATGCGAGCGATGGGTCACGGATATCAAGAAAGCCGTCACGCTGGCTTATAAAGGCGACCACGGGGCGCAGGTGACCGTTGCCTTCTGCCTGTCCACCGGTTGCCATGGTGCCGTTGCCATCGACAAGGTCGCCTCCTGCAGCTGGCATCTCGTCATCGCCAATTCCGGTTCTACGACCGTGCTCGACAGTTCAAACACCAGGAACACCTGCCGGCCGATGACGGCGGCCGAGAAAGACCAAGCCCGCGCGCTGGCGAGCGATCTCGTCCAGAAGATCTACAAGCGGCCCCTGGTCAAGACCGACCAGATGTAATCTGCCCGGCTCACGGCTTGCGGCGCAACGCCTGCGTGAAAATAAATCTCGTTGCTCTCCCGGCTTTCGCCGCTATTCTCCAGCCAATGAAAATCGGCCAAAGAAAATCCGGCCAAAGAAATCGGGAGGACCACTGATGATCCTGCACTGCGTATTCCTGCGGCTGAAGACCGCGGTCACGGCCGAAGACAAGCAGTCGCTTTTTGCGGCGATCGTCGCCCTGAAACAGCTCATTCCCGGCATACTGGATATCAAATACGGGCCGAATGTTTCGCCCGAAGGGCTGCATGGCGGCTTCGTCGACGGGTTTGCCGTGACCTTTGAAAGCGCCGAGGCCCGCGACGCCTATCTCATCCACCCAGAGCACGTGACGGTCGGCGAGCGGATCGTCTCATCGACGGATGGAGGCCTTGCCGGCATCCTGGTCTTCGACCTCAATTTGTGAGGGCCGCAGGACAGGCCTGCAGCCCTCGATTTCCTCAGCTCGATTTCGCCATGGCGGCGGCGAGTTGGTCGACATTGTACTTGAACATCTTCTCGTAGGTCGGCGCCGGCCCCTTGGCGTCGGATAGGGATTCGACATAGAGCTCGCCGCCGGGCTCGGCCCCGGTTGCCTTGGCGACCTGCTTGACCAGGCGCGGATCGTTGGAGTTTTCGAAGAAATAGGCCTTCACATGCTCGCCCTTGATCTGCTCGATCAGCTTGGCGACGTCGGCGGCCGATGCCTCGCTTTCGGTGGACAGGCCAAGCGGCGCCAGGAAGCTGACATTATATTCGCGCCCGAAATAACCGAAGGCATCATGGCTGGTCAGCACCTTGCGGCGATCGTCGGCCACCTTGTCGAATTTCGCATGGGCGTAGGCGTTCAATTCGTCCAGCGTCTTGGTGTATTTCTCGGCGTTGGCCTTGAAGGCGGCGGCGTCCGAGGGATCGGCCGATGACAGCGCCTTTTCGATATTGGCGACCCAGACCTTGACGTTGACGGGGCTATTCCAGACATGCGGATCGGTGATTTTTTCGCCGTCCTCTTCCATCGTGCGGGTGTTGATGCCTTCGGAGACGGTGACCGGCTTGCCCTTGTAGCCCGAGGCGGTGATCAACCGGTCCATCCAGCCTTCCAGCCCCTCGCCGCTGACGAAGGTAACCTGCGCTGCTTTCAAATTCTTCGCGTCGGCCGGCGACGGCTCGAATTCATGGGGATCGCCGTTCGGCCCGACAAGGCTCGTCACCTTGACGTGCTCGCCGCCGACCTGTTTGACGACATCGGCTAGCACGGTGAAGGAGGCCACAACCTTCAGCGTTTCGGCAGAGGCCGGCATGGCCGACAGCGCCATCAAAGCGGGGATTGCTGCGGAGAGAAGCAGTCTGTGCGGTGTCATCGAAGTCTCCTTGGGATCAGCCCTTCAAATGCGGGCGGGGGAAGAAGCGCCGGGCTAAGCCGGAGGGCGCGAAAAGGATAGAAAAGCCGTAGAGGACCGCCGCCGTCATGATGATCGTCGGGCCGGAGGCGAGTTCGAGATGGTAGGAGGCGATCAGGCCGAGATAGCCGGAGGCGGCGGCACTGACAGCCGATATCGCCATCATCACGGCCAGGCTGCGCGACCAGAGCTGGGCGACGGCTGCCGGCAGCATCATCAGGCCGACTGCCATCAGCGTGCCGAGCGCCTGGAAGCTGGCGACGAGGTTCAGCACCACGAGCAGCAGGAAGAGGACATGATAGACCGGCCCGCGCCCGCCGACGGCGCGCAGGAACCCCGGATCGAAACATTCGGCCACCAGCGCCCGGTAGATGAAGGCGAGGACGACGAGGGTCAGCGAGGTGATCGCGCCGATCAGATAAAGGGCGGGAGCATCGATCGCCAAGATGGTGCCGAAGAGCACATGCAGGAGATCGATATTCGAACCGCGCAGCGAGACGATCAGCACGCCGAGCGCCAGCGACGCGAGATAGAAGCTGGCAAAGCTTGCATCCTCCTGCAGCACGGTCATCCGGCTGACGGCGCCCGAAAGCAGCGCCACCGACAGGCCGGCGATGAGACCGCCGAGGCCCATCGCCGTCAGCGACAGCGAGCCGGCGACGAGGTAACCGATGGCCGCCCCCGGCAACACGGCATGGCTCATGGCGTCGCCCATCAGGCTCATGCGCCGCAGCATCAGGAAGACGCCGATCGGGCCGGAGCCGAGCCCGAGGCAGAGGCAGGCGATGAGCGCGCGGCGCATGAAACCGTAATCGGTAAAGGGTGCGAGGAAGAGATCGTAAGCCGTCATGCCGCCGGCGCCTCTTCGGGTGCGCAGGCATTCGCATCTTCGTCCCAGCGCTCGGCCATGGCGCGGGCCTTCAAGAGATTGAAGGAGGACATGACGTCTGCGGTCGCACCCCAGCCGACCAACTCGCGGGCGAGCAGCAGGGTTTGCGGGAAATGGGCGCGAACGAGCTCGAAATCGTGCAGCACGGCGATCACCGTGCGGCCCTCGCCATGCCAGCGGGTGACGATATCGACGAGGTCCCTGGTCGTGCGGGCATCGATTGCCGTAAACGGCTCGTCGAGCAGGATAATGCCGGCATCCTGCAGCAGCAGGCGGGCAAAGAGCACACGCTGGAACTGGCCGGCCGACAGCGACCCGACATGGCGGCGCCCAAAGCCTTCGAGCCCGACGGCCGATAGCGCCTCGCCTGCCCTTTTCACCTCGGCGGGCGCGATGCGGCCGAAGGCTCCCGTCTTCTTCCAGGCGCCGAGCATGACGGTGTCGATGACCGAGATCGGAAAGCGCCGGTCGATCTCGGCCGCCTGCGGGAGGTAACCGAATTCCGCCCGCCCCAGCCGGTGCTCGACCCTGCCTTCGGCGGGACGAAGCTCCCCCATGATCGCCTTCAGCAGCGTCGACTTGCCCGCCCCGTTCGGCCCGGCGATCGCCGTCAGGCTGCCTGCGGCGAAGGCGCCGGAGACATGATGGACGGCGGGGTGCCTGTTATAGGCGACGGTCAAATTCTCGATACGGATCAGCGGCGTCATGGCAAGACAACCGCCCAGTGGATCGCCAGCCACAGGAGCGCAATGACCAGCGCCATGCCGATCACTCTGGATAAAGCCGACTGCCCGAGCAGGCTGACGGAGGGGCGGTCGGGGCTCGGGGGCATGGCGCATCCTGCAATGTAATAACATTACTGTTATGTTATAACGATTGCGGCGAGATTGAGGCGGGATTTGCTATAAACGAGAGGAAGGGTGCGGCCATTTGGCCGTCAGCCTTCGATGCTGCCGCGGCTGCACACAAGGCGCGTGCATCCTGCTATACTTTGCTGTCTTGCTCCGGAAGCCACCGACGTGCCGCGCCAGTTGCGTTCGGTTTGGCAGATCACGATGTGAACTTGTTCCAGCAGACGTTGCTGTCTTGCTCCGAAGTTCACCCCACCCTCCGTCCTCCTCGGGCTTGACCCGAGGATCCACATTGACCTTCGCAAGCCCGGGCATGGATTCCAGGCTCAAGGCCTGGAATGACGGAGATTGGGGGTAGCGTTTCTGCCAGACCGCCGTTGGCGATGCCATCGCTATCGAGAGATCAGAGCTGTTCCAGCATCGCGGCAGCACCCGAGACGGTTGCCTGGCCGGGGCTTTCCTCGACGTTGAGGGCTTTGACCACCCCGTCTTCCACCAGCATCGAATAGCGCTTCGAGCGGAGGCCGAGGCCGCCGGCGGAGAGGTCGGCGTCGAGGCCGACGGCCTTGGTGAAGCCGGCATCCCAATCGGCGAGGAAGTGGATCTTGCCCATACCGCCTGACGATTGCGCCCAGGCGCCCATCACGTGCCAGTCGTTGACGGCGACGACGGCGATGTCGTCGACGCCCTTGCCAAGGATGGTGTCCCGGTTTTCGAGATAACCCGGAAGGTGGTTCAGCGAGCAGGTGGGCGTGAAGGCGCCCGGCACGGCAAAGAGCACGACGCGCTTGCCGGCGAAGAGCTGATCGGTGGTGATTTCGACGGGGCCGTCAGCCGTCTTTTCCTTGAAGGTGGCGGCAGGAAGCTTGTCGCCGATCGCGATGGTCATGGTCTTCTCCTTGGTTCTGTCCTTAGCGGTTTCCGGCTCCGGGGGGTTCCGGGCTTTGGGTTCTGGCTTTGGAAATTCCGGCTTGGCGGCGGCGGGCGCCGCAGGGATCGGAGGCGACTATAGGAGCCCATTATTGAAAGGCAAGTGTGGTCTCCATCGCCCTTTCGCCGTCAATGACGAGCACGCTCCATTGCTTGCCTGCTATGTCATAATCCTTCGGCAGCTTGCCGATTGATATATCGACCTTGAAGGTCCTGCCGTCGCGTTTGCCGCCGATCTGCTCGGTGAAGGCATAGCCGCTCGGACCGGTGACGATGATATCGGGCGCGGTCTTCCCCTCACCCGGCAAGACGAGATCAAGCGACAGCGTCTTCCTGTCAGGCGACATCGCATGCGCAGTCACGTCGAAATCCTCAGATGGCGGCTTCGGCAGGCTCGCATCGGCGGCCTGAAGGATCGCCTCCTCTTGCGGGTGCGACTGGATGGCGGGGCCAAGCTTCAATTCAAAACTCGCCTGGAAGGGAATGCAGATATCCTTGCAGATGCCGATGAAGGCGGCGGCGTCGATGGTAACCGGGCCTTTGCCGGGCGCCGTCAGCGACAGCGGCAGCGTCACCGGCGCGTCATAGGCGATATCCTCGATCGCGCCCTTGAAAAAATGCTTCGGAACGGGATAGGCGATGGCATCGAGGCTGACGCCGCTCTCCGGCGCGATGGTGATTTGCGGCGGAATGCCGCTGTTGCCGGGCTCCTTCCAATAGGTGATCCAGCCGGGCTTCGGCTCGATCTGAAGGGCGGCGCGGATTTTGCCGCCGGCATCGGGTGCGAGCGCCACGAGGCGCATGCGGCCGCCCTCGTTTTCCGCCCAGGCGCTCATTTCCGCATGGGTGGAAGAAAACGGCACAAGGGCTGCGACCGCTGACACAACCGCGATTAAAAGCCTGCGCGGGCCTGAGGAAATAATCATCATGGAACAAAGGTTTACCGAATGTGCTGTTTGGCCGCCAGAAGTCGCGGCGATTTAAATCTTCATTTTCAGTTGATTGATGTGTGACATTGGCCCATGTTTCTTTTGTCGAGGCCTTGGTGCGGTCTAGCAGCAGGAGGAACGATGTCCTTATTGACGCTGAAGAACAGACGGGAACGTGGCTTCTTCGATGGCCAGTTCCTCATCGCCATGCCGGGCATGGAAGATCGCAATTTTGCGCGCACTGTCATCTACATCTGCGCGCATTCGGATGCCGGCGCCATGGGCTTCGTCATCAACCGGCCACAGAGCCTCACTTTCACCGATGTGCTGCTGCATCTCGATATGATCAAGCAGGAAGATTCGATCGTGCTGCCGAAGCGGGCCCGCGATTTCCCGATCCAGACCGGCGGCCCGGTGGAAAGCGGCCGCGGCTTCGTGCTGCATTCGGACGATTATTCCAGCGACTCCAGCATTCCCGTCAGCGACGACATCTGCCTGACGGCGACGCTCGATATCGTGCGCGCCATCTCCAAGGGCGATGGGCCGACGCGGGCGACGATGCTGCTCGGCTATTCCTCCTGGTCGGCCGGCCAGCTCGAAAGCGAGGTCGTCAACAATGGCTGGCTCACCTGCCCGGCCAATGAGGAATTGATCTTCGACCGCAGCCTCGACGACAAATATGAGCGGGCGCTCGCCGGCATGGGCGTGACCGCTGCCATGCTTTCGGCCGAAGCCGGCCATGCTTGAGGGGCTGGCCTGACAGCAGCTGACCTGACGGCAGCGGGAACGAATAGCTGCAAGTGACGTTTCATTTCGGCAAGCATGGACAAAAGCCCATGCCGACCAAGGAGACATCACATAATGGGTAGCACCAGCGACAAAATTTCCGGTAAGGCAAACGAAATTGCCGGCAAGACCAAGCAGGCCGTCGGCAAAGCGACGGACGATCGCGAAATGCAGGCCAAGGGCGCCGTCCAGGAAGCCAAGGGCAAGGGACAGGTCGCAACCGGCAAGGTCAAGGACAAGCTCAAGGGCGCCGTCGACCGGCTCTGAGCGACAGCGTCTCTTCACACACGCAAAGACGCTGTGATTCCGATTTAAGGAATGCGCAGTAGACGCTCATCCTTTATCACCATGCCTGCTGCGCCCCTCGTGCGGCAGGCATTTTTCAATCCCCCCACCCTCATGCTTTGCAGAGATAGACACGATGAAGCTTTTTGCCTGCGACAATTGCGATCAGGTCGTCCACTTCGACAATCGTCGATGCGTGCGTTGCAACCATCGCCTCGGCTTCCTGCCCGGCGATCTCGCCATGCATGCGCTGGAACCGCGCGACGAGACGCTCTGGCAGCTCGTTTCCAATCCCGATCGCGACGTCCGCTTCTGCGCCAATGCCAGCCTCGACATCTGCAACTGGCTGGTGGACGATGATGGCGAGAGTGAATTCTGCGTTGCCTGCCGCCATAACCGGCTGGTTCCGAACACCGATACCCAGGACGGCATCGATCGCTGGCGGCGCATCAGCCAGGCGCAGCGTCATCTGTTTTATTCGCTGCTGCGCTGGAAGCTGCCGCATCCGGATCGGGCGCAAGACCCGCAAGGCGGCCTGGTCTTCGATTTCCTCGAGGATTCAATCGAGAGCAACGGCTTTATCGTGCCTGCTATGACCGGTCACGAGGAAGGCCTGATCACCATCCGCGCCGCAGAGGCCGACGATGCGACGCGCGAACAGGCGCGCAGCTCGATGAACGAACCCTACCGCACGCTGCTTGGCCATTTCCGCCACGAGGCCGGCCATTTCATCTGGAACAAACTGGTGCGCGATCGGGGCGGCCTTGCCGATTTCCGCGCCGTCTTCGGCGACGAACGGCAGGATTATATGGCAGCCCTCCAGACCCATTATGCTGGCGGCGCGCCTTTGGGATGGCAGGACAATTTCATCAGCGCCTATGCGGCGTCGCACCCCTGGGAGGATTTCGCCGAATGCTTCGCGCATTACCTCCATATCGTCGATACGCTCGAAACCGCACGCGCCTTCGGCATCGCCATCGATCCACGCGGCCATGAGGAAATCGCAGGCGAGGTGGATTTCATCCCCTACAGGGCAAGGAGCGCCGAACAGCTAGTCAGCGCCTGGGTGCCGCTCAGCATCGCGATCAATGCCATCCAGCGCAGCATGGGCCAGCCTGACTCCTATCCCTTCGTGCTGTCCTCACCTGTTGTGGCAAAACTCGAATATCTGCACCGGCTGATCCAGGGCGCGGCGACGGCGCCGCAGCAGCGGGCGGCTTGAGTTGCTGGAAGGCCGTCGCATCGCTGCCGTCAGGTAAGTGTCCGCCCGATGGAACCCCATCGGCTATCTGGTCCGCCGGCGGAGAGATTGGGCGAGAACGCCAAGCGGGCTTTTCCCTGGCGGATGCGTGAGGCTGCACACTTAAAACGAAACCGCCTTACCCTTCTTGAACGGCTCCATGCCCCGGCGGGCGAGTTCGTCGGCGCGTTCGTTTTCCGGGTGGCCGGCGTGACCCTTGACCCAGTGCAGCGTCACCTTGTGGCGATCACGGGCCGCCTCCAGCGCCTGCCAGAGCTCGGCATTCTTCACCGGCTTTTTGTCAGCGGTCTTCCAGCCGTTTTTCTTCCAGCCGAAAATCCACTTGGAGATGCCGTCCTTGACATAGGCGCTGTCGGTATAGAGATCGACCTCGCAGGGCGTTTTCAGCGCCGATAGCGCCGAGATCGCCGCCAGCAGCTCCATGCGATTGTTGGTCGTATCCGCCTCGCCGCCGCAAAGCTCCTTTTCGACATCGCCGTAGCGCAGCACCGCGCCCCATCCGCCGGGGCCGGGATTGCCGGAGCATGCGCCGTCGGTAAAAATATCGACGTGTTTCATAGGCTCAATCCATATTCGGCGGGCGATTTGATCTGGCGGTGGAACCGCAGCTTGCGGAGATATTCGAGCGGGTCCTTCTTGGTGACCATGGCGCCCTCAGGCGTCGTCAGCCAGTCATAGAGCCGGGTCAGGAAGAAGCGCAGCGCCGACCCACGCGACAGCACCGGCAGGGCTGAGATTTCGGCATCGCTCAGCGGCCGAACGCTCTGGTAGCCTTCGAGCATCGCCGTGCCCTTGGTGATGTTATAGGCGCCGTCCTTCTCGAAGCACCAGGCATTCAGGCAGATCGAGACGTCATAGGCGAGCAGGTCGTTGCAAGCGAAATAGAAATCGATCAGGCCGGAGAGCTGGTCGCCGAGGAAGAAGACGTTGTCGGGGAAGAGGTCGGCGTGGATGACGCCGGCCGGCAGGCCACTCGGCCAGGCGGCGGAGAGGAAGTCGAGTTCGCTGCGGATCTCGGTCTGCAGGCCGGGCTCGACCTCGCCGGCGCGCGCTTCGGATTTCTCCCAGAGCCCCCGCCAGCCGTCGATCGACAGCGCATTCGCCCGCTTCAACTCGAAACCATCGCCGGCCACATGCATCTCGGCCAACGCCCTGCCGACCTCGCGGCAGTGCTTGGCCTCCGGCTTTCTCAGCCACATGCCTTCGAGGAAGGAGATCAGAGCCGCCGGACGGCCGGAGAGCGAGCCGAGCAGCGCGCCGTCCCGACGGGGCAGCGGCAGCGGGCAGGACAGGCCGCGGGCGGCAAGATGCTGCATCAGGCCGAGGAAGAACGGCAGATCGCTCTTTTCCACGCGCTTCTCATAGAGCGTCAGGATCAGCGGGTCCTTGGAGGTGTGAAGCAGGAAGTTGGAGTTCTCGACGCCTTCGGCAATGCCCTTGTAGGAGAGCAGCGTGCCCGCGTCATATTCCGTCAGGAACCATTTCAGATCGTCTTCGGCGATATCGGTATAGACTGCCAAGTGAGGTCTCGTCTCTGCATTATGGATGAAGGATTGCCCAGGCCGCAATGACGACCTAGCCGTTGACGAAGGCCATGTCGGCGGCCGTCAGCTCGATATTGCGCAGTTCGCGGTTGACGAGGAAGTTTTCGGTTTCCTGTACCGTTTCGGCCAATTCGACGCGGGCGTCGAAGCGGGCGCGGAAAGCCTCGATGATCTCGTTGACGATGACTTCGGGGGCCGAGGCGCCGGCGGAGAGGCCGAGCGTCGAAATCGCGCCGATCTCGTCCCAGTCGAGCTCGGCGGCCCGCTGCACGAGGATCGATTTCTTCGCTCCTGCCCTGAGCGCCACTTCGACGAGGCGCTTGGAATTGGACGAATTCGGCGCGCCGACAATGATGAAGAGATCGCAGCCGGGCGCTGCCTGCTTCACCACTTCCTGGCGGTTGGTCGTCGCATAACAGATCGAATCCGCTGCCGGCGCCGTCAGGTTCGGGAAGCGCTCATGCAGGCGGGTGATGACGCCGGCCGTATCGTCGACCGACAGCGTCGTCTGGGTGACATAGCCGAGATTGTCGGGATCAACAGGGACGTAGGCGTCGGCATCCTCGATCGTCTCGATCAGCGAGACCGACCCCTCCGGCAACTGACCCATCGTGCCGATCACCTCGGGATGGCCGGCATGGCCGATGAGGACGACATGGCGGCCGAGGCGATTGTGGCGCATTGCCTGCTTGTGGACCTTGGAGACCAGCGGGCAGGTGGCGTCGAGATAGAAGAGGTTGCGGCTTGCCGCATCCTCCGGCACGGATTTCGGCACGCCGTGGGCGGAGAAGACCACCGGCTGGGCGCGATGTTCGGCCGGGATCTCGTCCAGCTCCTCGACGAAGACGGCGCCCTTGGCTTCCAGCCCTTCGACGACATAGCGATTGTGGACGATCTCGTGGCGCACATAAACCGGCGCGCCATAGGATTTCAGCGCCAGCACGACGATCTGGATGGCACGGTCGACGCCGGCGCAGAAGCCGCGCGGACCGCAGAGCCTGATCGTCAAAGGAGGTTTCGCCGCAATATTCATGTCTGTTCCGGGTTTAGAGATTTAGGGACCTCTAGCCCAATATGGTCGAGAATTGAAGTGATACTATTGCTGAGGTGCGTTGCCCCCTTTGCGGAACCAGGAGATCGCCACCACGACGACAAGCACGGCGGCCAGCCCGTACCAGGTGAAAGCATATTGCAGATGGTCGTTGGGCAGATCCACCTGGGTGACGCCGCCGATCGGCAGGCCGGCCGGATTGGGGGTGGAATCGGCATCGACGAAAAAGGGAATGACGCTCGCTTTTTCCAGCCCGACGCTCTCGGCCATGACGTCGAGATCCTTCCAGTAGAAGATGTTCTTGGCGACGTCGTTGTCGGGCACCACCCAGGAAGGCTTGCGGGCGAGCTTTTCGCGGGCTAGGCCGGTGACGGTCTGCTCTCCCGTCAGCTGGCCCTGCATGCGCATTTCCGGCTCCTTATTGTCATAGGGAACGAAGCCGCGATTGACGAAGAGAATGTGACCGCCGGCAACCTCCAGCGGGGTATAGACGTAAAAGCCGGTCTGGCCGCGCCATGTGGCGAAGAAGTGTCGCTCCTTGTTGTTGATATAGCGGCCGGTGGCGGTCACCTTGCGGTATTCAATATCGCCGCCTGCAGCCGCCATCGCCTCGATGTCGGGAAGCGGCACGGGGCTTGCTGCCTGCCGCGCGGCAATATCGGCGATCAGGCCTTCCTTCCAGTGCAGGCGCTCCACCTGCCAGGTGCCGAGCGAAATCAGGATGGCAAGGGCAATCAGCACCAGGATGCCGGTGAAAATCGGCAGCCGGCGGCGCGGCGCGGCATGGTCGATATCAGTCACTCAGGCGTCCTTCGCGGGCATTATGGCGGTATTGCATGGCGATCAGGATGCCCTTGAACCAGCGCAGCGTCAGCAGCGACAGGATAATCGTCAACGGAGCGAAGAGCAGGATATGCACCCAGATCGGCGGCCCGTAATTCACCTGCAGCCACAGCACCATGCCGATGACGATGAAGCCGACGATGAGGATGACGAATACGGCCGGGCCGTCACCGGAATCGGCAAAAGAATAATCGAGGCCACAGGCGGCGCAGCGCGGCTTCACGCCGAGCAGACCATCGAAGAGTTTGCCCTGGCCGCAGCGCGGGCAGCAGCCCTTGATGCCGGTCTTCACCGGATCGACGGGCGGAAAATGGGCGCTGTCCTCGTTCATTCCATTCCTTCTGGCAGCCTTGGCGGCGCGGCTTTTTCGATGCTGCCTTAACTCTCCCATAAATTATTCGCAGGACGAAGGGAAATGCCTGCGTGATTTCGTCCCGCTGATAGTTCCTCACATCGGAATCTATGTGAGGAACTATCAGCAATTCAAAATGTTACAGCGTCTTGGCCGCGTCTGAAAAGTCGCGCGGCGCTGCAATGATTCGCGCCAAACAGAAGAAGAAGACTGATGACCAATGATAGCCCTTCCGTGCAGATCATTATCCTGAACGGCGCGCCGCGGAGCGGCAAATCGAGCATTGCGCGCGCTATCCAGGAGGAGTTCGAAGGCCCGTGGATCAACCTCGGCGTCGACAGCTACAACGCCATGACACCGAAACGCTACCTTCCGGGCATCGGACTGCGGCCGGGCGGTGAACGACCGGACCTGGAGGAACTGGTGCCGTTCTTTTATGCGGCGCTCTACGAATCGATCGCCATCCATGCCAGCCTGGGGCTTAATGTCATCGCCGATCTCGGCCACCACGACAGCTATTCGCAGCCACTGGGCATCCTCGGCGATTGCGCCCGGCGACTGGAAGACTTTCCCGTGCTGTTCGTCGGCGTGCGCTGTCCGATCGAGACGATCATGCAGCGGCGCGACATTGCCCAGGAAGGGCGCGAGACGCTTTATCTCAGCGCCACCGAAGACGTACCAGTCCCGGAACCGGTGCAGCGCTGGCAGGATGAGGTTCATCGTCCCGGCATCTACGACATGGAGATCGATACGTCGGTGCTGACACCGCTCGAATGCGCCGAAGCGATCCGCCACCAGTTGGATCTCGGTATTCCCGAGCCTTCGGCCTTCGAACGGATCGCCGGGGTACGCTGAGGCGATAAAAGCGGGAGCCCTTACCTCGGCCGAAGAGATTGCCGCACCTGCCCCTCATCCGGCTGCCGCCACCTTCTCCCCGTAAACGGGGCGAAGGGGACATGCCGCAACCTCTCGATTCCCTCTTCTCCCCAGCGGGGAGAAGGCGCCCGTAGGGCGGATGAGGGGGCCGGCGAAGCCGGTCTTTAAAACAACATTCATGCGGGATTCAACCGCACTCGCGTCGGCACGGCGGGATAGTTAAGATGAGAGGGCGTGCCGTGTGGCCCCCTCATCCGACCCTTCGGGCCACCTTCTCCCCGCTGGGGAGAAGAGGACACATGCCGCAACCTCTCCGTCCCTCGCCCGCTCTCGCATGGCACGTCCCTCGTCTCCGGAGAGGTGCGGGCTGTCGTGGATCCCACCAATAAAAAAGGCGGGCACGAGGCCCGCCTTTTCTCAAGTTTCGTTCCGGTCAGCCGGCTGCGACGGGTGCGCCCCAGCCGCCCCAGACGTAGATGCAGAAGAACAGGAACAGCCAGACGACGTCGACGAAGTGCCAGTACCAGGCGGCCGCCTCGAAGCCGAAATGCTGTTTCGGGGTGAAGTCACCGCGCAGCGCGCGGATCAGGCAGACAGCCAGGAAGATCGTGCCGACGAGGACGTGGAAACCGTGGAAACCGGTCGCCATGAAGAAGGTCGCGCCGTAGATCGAACTCTTGAAGGCGAACGGGGCGTGAGCATATTCGTAGGCCTGAACGGCAGAGAAGAACATGCCGAGCAGCACGGTCAGCGTCAGGCCCTGGATCAGGCCCTTGCGGTCGTTGTGCAGCAGCGCATGGTGCGCCCAGGTGACCGTGGTGCCCGACAAAAGCAGGATGACGGTGTTGTAGATCGGCAGGTGCCAGGGGTCGAGAACCTCGATACCCTTCGGCGGCCAGGTGCCGCCGGTATAGAGCAGGCGCGAGGCCTGGATCGCTTCGTTCGGATAGAGGCTGGCGTCGAAATAGGCCCAGAACCAGGCGACGAAGAACATCACTTCCGAAGCGATGAACATGATCATGCCGTAGCGCAGGTGCAGCGAGACGACACGGGTATGGGCGCCCTCATGGGCTTCCTTCACCGTATCGGCCCACCAGCCATACATGACGTAGAGCACCAGCGCGAAGCCGATATAGAAAACCCAGGGATTGGCAAGCTCGAAGCCGGCGACCTTGAAGGAGCCGCCATTGAGATAACGCATGTAGGAGACGCCGCCGAGCGCCATGATGAAGGCGCCGAGCGAGGCGAGAATCGGCCACGGGCTCGGATCGATGATGTGATAGTCGTGATTCTTCTGGTGAGCATCGGCCATGTCGTTATCCCCGGATGTCTTCCTTCACTCCGCTCCCGGCATAGCCGGAAACGAGCCTTGATCAAAGTTTCTTTTCAATCTTCTCCGCTCCACCCTCATTCGAAGCCACCGGCTTCGGACCCTCTTTCGGGTAGAACGTGTATGACAGCGTGATCGTATGGATATTCTTCGATTCCACCGCCTTGACGATTTCAGGATCGATGTAGAACACGACGGGCATGTCGAGCTTCTCGCCCGGCTTCAGGTCCGTTTCCGTAAAGCAGAAACATTGCACCTTGTTGAAATAGACGCCGGCTTCGCCCGGCGTGACGTTGAAAACCGCCTGGCCGCGCTGGGTCTCGTTCGAACGATTCTCGGCGGTGAAATTGACCTGGATGGTCTCGCCGATCTTCGGATTGACCTCGCGCTCGACCGGCTTGAAGTCCCATTGCAGGCCGGGGGCGACATTGGCGTCGAAGGTGACGCGCATCGTGCGGTCGAGCACGACGCTCGACACCTGGTCGACGCGCTGCGTCGTGCCGTTATAGCCGGTCACCTGGCAGAAGATGCGGTAGAGCGGCACGGCGGCATAGCTCATCGCGCCCATGCCGAAGACGAAGCTCAGGCACATCATGACGACGGCGCCGTTGTTGCGGCCGGGCTTTTTCGGTGCGGCGGGGTTATCGCTCATCCGGCCGTTCCCCCGCCGATCTTCACGATTGCCATCACGTAGAAGAGAACGACGAGGCCGGCAAGCACCAGCCCCAGCGCGATGTTGCGGTTGCGGCGCGACTTGAGCTGCTTTTCCGTGAGCTTGACCAATTCCATCAGAACCAACCTCCCGCATGCGAGACCAGCACCGACGTCAGCCGGTCGATCATCAAGGCGGAGAACACGGCGAAGAGATAAAAGATCGAGAAACCGAAGAGCTTCTTCGCCGGGATCATCTTCAGATCGCCGTCGGGCATGCGCCAGACGGCGATGGAACAGTATATGAAGATCGCGCCGAGGACGGCGGCGACGAGGCCATAGCCGAGGCTTGCGAAACCGAGGAAGGATGGCAATACCGCGCAGACGGCGGTCAGCACCGCATAGGCGACGATCTGATGCTTGGTCACCCGTTCGCCGGCAACGTTCGGCAGCATCGGCACCCCGACGGCCTCGTAGTCGCGCATCTTGAAGAGGGCAAGCGCCCAGAAATGCGCCGGCGTCCACAGGAAGATGATGAGGAAGAGAACAGTGCTCTCGATCGTCACGCTGTTGGTGACGCAGGCCCAGCCGATCATCGGCGGGAAGGCGCCGGCAGCACCGCCGATGACGATGTTCTGCGGCGTCGAGCGCTTCAGCCACATGGTGTAGACGACGGCATAGAAGAAGATAGTGAAGGCGAGGATGCCGGCCGAAAGCCAGTTGACGGCCAGGCCGAGGATCACCACCGAAAAGCCCGACAGTACCAGGCCGAAGGCGAGTGCCTCGGAGGGTGCAATGCGGCCGGCCGGGATCGGACGGTTGGCCGTGCGGCTCATGATGGCGTCGATATCGGCGTCATACCACATGTTCAGCGCGCCGGAGGCGCCAGCGCCGACGGCGATGCAGAGGATGGCGATCATGCCGAGGACGGGATGAATGTGGCCCGGCGCAAGCACGAGACCGGCAAAGGCAGTGAAGACCACGAGCGACATGACCCGTGGCTTCAGCAACTCGAAATAATCGCGCGCACTCGCTTCCGACAATTCGCCGTCCTTTGCAAGCACCTCGTGATTGTCGATAACAGTCATCATTCCGTCCTGAATGTCTTACGATCAGGACGCCGTATCGAACGCGGCGTCCTGATATCAGCGCAATTACTTGATGCGCGGAAGCTGTTCCCACTGGTGATAGGGCGGCGGCGAAGGCAGCTGCCATTCGAGCGTCGTTGCGCCCTCACCCCACGGATTGTCGCCGGCGACGCGCTTCCTGGCGAAGGCTTCGAAGACACCGTAGAGGAAGATCAGCACACCGAAGGCCGAGATGTAGGAGCCGATGGAAGAAACATAGTTCCAGCCGGCAAAGGCATCCGGATAATCGATATAGCGGCGCGGCATGCCGGCGAGGCCGAGGAAGTGCTGCGGGAAGAACACCAGGTTGACGCCGATGAACATGATCCAGAAATGCAGCTTGCCGACCAGCTCGTTGTACATGTAGCCGGTCATCTTCGGGAACCAGTAGTACCAGCCGGCGAAGATCGCGAATACGGCGCCGAGCGATAGAACGTAGTGGAAGTGGGCCACGACGTAATAGGTGTCGTGCAGCGAGCGGTCGAGACCGGCATTGGCGAGCTGGACGCCGGTCACGCCGCCGACCGTGAACAGGAAGATGAAGCCGATCGCCCAGAGCATCGGCGTGTTGAACGAGATCGAGCCGCCCCACATCGTCGCGATCCAGGAGAAGATCTTCACACCCGTCGGAACGGCGATGACCATCGTCGCGAAGACGAAGTAGCGCTGCGCGTCGAGCGACAGGCCGACCGTGTACATGTGGTGAGCCCAGACGACGAAGCCGACGGCGCCGATCGCGACCATGGCGTAGGCCATGCCGAGATAGCCGAAGATCGGCTTCTTCGAGAAGGTCGAGATGATGTGGCTGACCATGCCGAAGCCCGGCAGGATGAGAATGTAGACCTCGGGGTGACCGAAGAACCAGAACAGGTGCTGGTAGAGGATCGGGTCGCCGCCGCCTTCCGGAGAGAAGAACGCAGTGCCGAAATTGCGGTCGGTGAGCAGCATGGTGATACCGCCAGCCAGAACCGGCAGCGACAGCAGCAGCAGGAAGGCGGTGATCAGCACGGACCATGCAAACAGCGGCATCTTGTGCAGCGTCATGCCCGGAGCGCGCATGTTGAGGATCGTGGTGATGAAGTTGATCGCACCGAGGATCGACGAGGCGCCGGCGATGTGGAGCGCGAAGATCGCAAGGTCGACCGCCGGTCCCGGCGTGCCGCTTGTCGCCAGCGGCGGATACATCGTCCAGCCGCCGCCTGTGCCATAGGCGCCTGCCGGGCCTTCGACGAACATCGACAGCAGCAGGAGAATGAAGGCAGGAACGATCAACCAGAAGGAGATGTTGTTGAGGCGCGGGAAGGCCATGTCGGGCGCACCGATCATGATCGGCACCATCCAGTTGGCGAAACCGCCGATCATCGCCGGCATGACCATGAAGAAGATCATGATCAGCGCGTGCGCTGTCGTGAACATGTTGAACATCTGCTTGGCGCCGTCGATCGCGGCATCGCCCTCATAGCCGTAAACCATCGAGGCCAGGCCGTGGAAGATCTGGATGCCAGGCTCCTGCAGCTCCATCCGCATGGCAACCGACAGCGCGCCGCCGATGATGCCGGCAATGATCGCGAAGATCAGGTAGAGCGTGCCGATGTCCTTATGGTTGGTCGAGAACAGCCAGCGATTGGCAAAGCTCGGCTTGTGCCCGTGATCGTGATCGTCATGCGCGTGGTCATGATGGGCGGCGTGATCGCCATGCGTGCGATCGTGATCATGAGAATGATCGTCGTGAGCGGAAGGTCCAGCCATTGTCCCGATCCCCTTTATTACTGTGCTTCGGCGACGTTAACGGTCTTTGCGGGACCATCGGTTGCGGCCATGAGTGTCTTGTAGGCGCCGGGCAGGTCGCTGGCGGCTGCGGTCAGCCACTGCTTGTACTTGTCCTCGGAGACGACGCGGATGGCGATCGGCATGAACGCATGGTCCTTGCCGCAGAGCTCGGAACACTGGCCATAGAACAGGCCTTCGCGCTCGGCCTTGAACCAGGTCTCGTTCAGGCGACCCGGCACGGCATCGATCTTGACGCCGAAGGACGGCATGGCGAAGGCGTGGATGACGTCGGTCGGTGATGCGGTCACGAGAACGCGGACCGTCTTGTTGACCGGCAGGACCAGCTCGTTGTCGACGGCGAGAAGTCTGGGATAGATCGACTTGTCTTCTTTGCCGGCGGCTGCGCGGTCCTGATCCTTCAGCAGGAAGGAATCGAAAGCCAGCGGGCTTTCGCCCGAACCTTCATATTCGTAGTTCCACTGCCACTGGGTGGCGGTCGCCTTGATCGTCACGTCGGGGTTTTCGGGCAGCGTCAGCTGCGCCGTCAGCAGGTTGAACGAGGGAATGGCGAGAAGAAGAAGCACCAGGACCGGCCCCACGGTCCAGGCAATCTCGATCAGCGTGTTGTGGCTCGTCTTCGAGGGAACCGGGTTCGCGCTGGCGCGGAACTTGAAACAGACGACGATGAGCAGGACCAGAACGAAGAGCGTGATCGGAACAATAAATATCAGCGTATATTGTTCGAACCAGTGGATTTCCCGCATGATCGGCGTTGCCGCCGGCTGCAGCGTCGCCTGCCACGGCGTCGGCTGGTCGGCATATGTGCCGGAAGCAAAAAGCAGACAGACCAGCGTGGTCAGGGCTGCATAAGCCTTCTTCATCACCTTGTAATCTCCCTCGAGCGCTTGACCTGCAAAATAGAACGCAGAATCCTTGCCATCTTCAGCGCTTCAAACCACAGTTTGGCATTCGCCGCAACAGGTCAGAGCAATTGTCTATGCGGCATTTTTGCTCAAAGCATAGGCAGGCTGGAACGGCAAAACATCCCAAATTTTTCATCAGCATATGAAAAATCGGCTTTCCGGCCAATCCGCGCGCGGCACATTATTTCGCAAAGGTCCAATTTCCGCCGCAGTCCCCCGGTTTTCACGGGGTGGGGCTTTTCATTTTTGGTGGGCAGCTTCAACAATAGCCGCAATGATTCGATATCCAGAGGTTTCCATGGGTTTCCGTTCCCTCGCGCAGTCGCTTCTCCTGACTGCCAGCATCGCGGCCGCAGCGACGACGCCCGTTTTCGCACAGCAGCAACCCGCCCCGTCACAGGCCACCCCCCCGGCTTCGGCGCCGGCCCCTGCTCCGGCGCCGCAACAGCCGAGCGCCGCCAAACCGAATGTCGAACCGGTGGCACCTGGCCAGACACAACCGCCGGCGCCGGGCACGGTGAAGTCCAATCATGGCGCATGGTCCGTCGTCTGCGACAAGCCGGCGGGTGCAGCGACCGAACAATGCGCGCTGATGCAGAATGTAATCGCCGAGGATCGGCCCGAGGTCGGGCTTTCCGTCGTCGTCCTGAAGACGGCCGACCGCAAGTCGAAGATCCTGCGCGTGCTGGCACCACTTGGCGTGCTGCTGCCGAACGGCCTCGGGCTCAATGTCGACGGCAAGGATATCGGCCGCGCCTATTTCGTCCGCTGCTTCGCCGACGGCTGCTACGCCGAGGTCGTGCTCGAGGATGAGTTGCTCAAGACCTTCCGCAGCGGTGCGCAGGCAACCTTCATCGTCTTCCAGACCCCGGAAGAAGGCATCGGCATCCCCGTCGACCTCAAGGGCTTCGCCGAAGGTTTCGACGCTCTGCCGTGAGGGCAGGCTAGTCGCGACGTCTCGATTCCCTCTTCTCCCCAGCGGGGAGAAGGTGCCCGTAGGGCGGATGAGGGGGCCGGCGAAGCCGGTCTTTTCAACAACGCCCATACGGGCTTCGACAGCGCTGGCGTCATCTCGACCATGCTCAGGGTCTTGTGGGCGCGGTGCTATCGTTAGCGAACCGGGAATAGGGTTTACGTGAAGGATGTGCCGTGTGGCCCCCTCATCCGCCTGCCGGCACCTTCTCCCCGAGGGGAGAAGAGATTGCGCCGCGCCCTCTCCGTTCCCCGCCAACTCATCACATGGTACGTTCCATCTCGCCACATCATCCTTGCCCAACAAAGAATAATTCGACGGCGGGGCTTCACTCCTTATTATGTGGAGCCCTATCTAGGGAGTAAGTGCATTCCTGAACGCATGCCTATTGGAGCCATTACCATGACCACCGATCTCCTGACGCTCTTCGATGCCGATGAAGCGACGATGCGCAAGCACGTGGCTGAGGCCCTGTCCGGCGCCGATGACGGCGAACTGTTCATCGAGCATGCGCAGGCGGAAGCGCTGACCTTCGACAATGGCCGGCTGAAGGGCGGCAGCTTCAACACCGAACAGGGTTTCGGCCTGCGCGCCGTTGCCGGCGAAGCGGTCGGCTATGCTCATGCCGGCGATCTCTCGGTGGCGGCGCTGAAGCGGGCCGCCGATGCCGTCGGCGCAGTGACGCGCGGCTATTCCGGCTCCTATGCTGCCGCACCCCAGGGCACCAACAAGAAATTCTACAGCGACGAGAACCCGATCGGCCAGCCGAGCTTCGAGGAGAAGGTCAAGGTCCTGCAGGACATCGACGCCTATCTGAGGGGCAAGGATGACAAGGTGCGCCAGGTGACGGCCTCGGTCGCCGCAAGCTGGCAGGTCGTCGATATCCTGCGCGCCGACGGACACCGCGTGCGCGACATCAGGCCGATGACGCGCATCAACATTTCGGTGATGGTCGGCGAAGGCGAGCGGCAGGAGAGCGGCTCCTATGGCAGCGGCGGGCGCATCGGCTTCGGCGACTTCATCGCCGAGGGCAGCTGGCAGTATGGCGCCGACGAGGCGCTGCGCCAGGCGCTCGTCAATCTCGAGGCGATCGATGCGCCGGCGGGCACGATGGACGTGGTGCTCGGCTCCGGCTGGCCGGGCGTGATGCTGCATGAGGCGGTCGGTCACGGGCTGGAAGGCGATTTCAACCGCAAGAAGACCTCGGCATTCGCCGGCCTTCTCGGCCAGATGGTCGCCGCTCCCGGCGTCACTGTCGTCGATGACGGCACGATCGACAATCGCCGCGGCTCGATCACCATCGATGACGAGGGCACGCCGTCCGCCTACAACGTGCTGATCGAGAACGGCAAGCTCGTCGGCTATATGCAGGATCGGCAGAATGCCCGGCTGATGGGCATGGCGCCCACCGGCAACGGCCGCCGGCAGGGCTATTCCCATGTACCGATGCCGCGCATGACCAACACCTACATGCTCGGCGGCGACAAGACGCCTGAGGAAATGATTGCCTCGGTGAAGAAGGGCATCTACGCCGTCTCCTTCGGCGGCGGCCAGGTGGACATCACCTCCGGCAAATTCGTCTTCGGCTGCACCGAGGCCTATCTAATCGAGAACGGCAAGGTCGGCGCGCCGATCAAGGGCGCGATGCTGATCGGCAACGGGCCTGATGCGATGAAGCGGGTGTCGATGATCGGCAACGACATGAAGCTCGATACCGGCATCGGCAATTGCGGCAAGGCCGGCCAATGGGTTCCCGTCGGCGTCGGCCAACCGCATCTGCGCATGGATCAGGTGACGGTCGGCGGCACGCAGACCTGAGGCGAAAGGATCCATCATGGCGGACGTCGATATCAGAACCTTCACCGCCGACGACGCCGATGACGTGCTTTCGGTGATCCTGCCGATCCAGCGCGAGGAATTCGGCATCGATATCACCGCGGATGAGCAGCCGGATCTTAGGGTCATCCCGGATTTCTACCAGTCCGGCAAGGGACAGTTCTGGGTTGCCGTCAAGGATGGTGCCATCGTCGGCACGGTCGGGCTCAAGGATATCGGCAACAACCAGGCGGCGCTGCGCAAGATGTTCGTCTCAGCTGAAGTTCGCGGCTCCGAGCATGGCGTGGCCGCACGGCTTCTCGATTACCTGTTTGCCCATGCCAGGGATGTCGGCCTCACCGATATCTTCCTCGGCACGACGGACAAGTTCGTCGCCGCGCATCGCTTCTACGAGAAGAACGGCTTTAGCGAGATCGCCAAGAGCGCCCTGCCCCGCGCCTTCCCGCTGATGGCGGTGGACAGCAAATTCTACCGCTATAAGGTCGGCTGACTTAAGCTGCGGGAGAATCCTGGTGCGGTTGACGAGGGACAGTCTCGCCTAAAGCGCGTCACATCGAAATGCCGTCGCCCCCAAACACACTGCGCATTTTCGGCGCGTTGCATCAGCTCTTCGACGTTTGCGCCGGCTGAAACAGCCACTTGCGTTCGATCGCGGCGGCAAGGTCGATATCGTTGTGTCGGGCGAAAAGCAGTAAGTGGCCGAGGACGTCGGCGGTCTCGTCGGCAAGGTCTTGCTGCATATCTTCCGGTGAACGCCCCTTCGCACGACCGCGCCCGGTCAGCCGGTTCCAGGCCTGTGTCAACTCGCCCATTTCCTCCTGGAGTTTTAGAAGGAACCAATCGGTATCACGCTCGATGCCGTGGGCCGCGACATGGGTGGAGGAAGAAATTTCGAACTGATCGGCGAGACGGCGCAGCATGAGCGTTCTCCTTTTGTTTATGGAGGAGACGCTGATTCCCAATGTTTGTCCAGCGTGGGATTGTCCCGCGTGGATTGTCCGGAGTGCTGGAGTGGCAATCAGCCGTGGTCCGGCAGCAGCATGCAGTCATAGGAGCGTTGCTTCAGCGCATCGCAGGCCGAGACGGCGGCATCCTTGCTGGCGAAGCCGACGAAGCGGGCGCGATAGATCTTGTTGACCCCCTGCCCGACCGCCTCCGTATAGGGTGAGGCGGACACGAGCGGTGCGCCGCCTTCCGACTTCGCCTGGGCGAGAAGTGCACGCGCCGCATCGGCACTCGGTGCGGCCGAGATCTGGATCTGCCAGTCGCCATTGGTCTTCTCTGCCGATGTCTTCGGCATCTTGCCGGCGTTGAGGATCTCGTCCATCGCGACGGGACGCTCCAGAGGCACGACGGCGTCGTCGGCATAGGCAAGGCTCTTTGCTGCGAGATCGTCGGCCGGGCGCGGTGCGTTGAGCGGCACCGGAACATCGGAGGCCTCGGCGGCGGACGCGACTTCGACGGGTTCCCTCGCGCCGACGCTCGCCATCAGCTTTGCGCCGCCGGAAGACGAGGCACGGCCGAGATAACGGTCGAGCAAACCAGCCATCTTGGCGTCGCGGCTGCGGGCGGTGCGGCCGCCGAGCACGACGCCGACCACGCGGCGGTTGCCGTCTCTGACGGCGCTGACGAGGTTGAAGCCGGAGGCGTTGGTATAGCCGGTCTTGATGCCGTCCATGCCCTGGTAGCGGTACATGAGATTGTTGTGGCCGCGCACCGTCCGGCCGCGGAAATTGAAACTGGCCGTCGAAAACAGCCGGTATTCGTTCGGGTAATTCTTCATCAGCGCGATGGCGAGCGTCGACATGTCACGCGCCGTCGTGACCTGGCGGCCGTCCGGCAAGCCGGATGCGTTGACGAAGACGGTGCGGCTCATGCCGAGCTGGCGGGCTTTGGCCGTCATCACCCGGGCAAAACCGCTTTCCGAGCCGGCGAGCTTTTCGCCCATGGCGGAGGCAGCATCATTGGCCGATTTGACGATCATGCCATAGACCGCCTCGCGCACGGTGATCGTGCCGCCCGCCTTGACGCCAAGCTTTGTCGGCGGGCGTGCAGCTGCGTATTTCGACATCCGGATCGGCGTGTCCCAGGTGATCTTGCCGCGCTTCAACGCCTCGAAGGTGAGATAGAGCGTCATCATCTTCGTCAGCGAGGCCGGATGGTTCAGCGTATCGGCGTTTTCGGAGGCGAGAACCTTGCCGGTCCGGGCATCGAGGATCAGCGAAGCGTTGCCGGCAAGGGCCGCAAGCGGCGCCGAAACGGCAAGCGTTACGGTCAAAACAGCCGCCAAAAGCTTTCTCATGCACTTTCCCCTCATACCCTGGCCCCTCATACGCTGGTCCCTGATGCGCAGCCCTTAATGCCGGCTCTCGGTCAGACCGGAATTGTGCCGTAATGTGACAGAAGCCGTAAGTTTGGCGCGACTTTGAGGCAACGCCTATCATTTTTCTAGTCTTTTCATCGTCTTGGTAAACAGAAAATGAAAGACCCGTGCCGGATCGGGATTCAGCAAGGCTTAAGTCGCACTTGCTAGTTTCCTGAAAAGGCAAGGGATAGGCGCCGCATGACGGGACAATTCAAGCGATTGGGCAAGCGACTGGCGATCGGCGCCGGGCTCGAGTTTTCCTGGCTGCTCGCGTCAGTCGGACTGATGCGCGAAGCGCGCGGGCGCGGCGTCGTCTTTACGCTGCATCATGTCCGCCCGCACGCGCCCCAGGCCTTCGAGCCGAATGCGCATCTCGAAATCACCCCCCGTTTTCTCGACGCGGCGCTGCGGCGGCTGCGGCGAGAGGGCTACCGCTTCGTGCCGCTTGATCAAGTGCCGGCGCTGCTGGCGGAGCCGGAAGGCGCAAAGCCCTTCGCGGCGTTCACCCTGGACGACGGATACAGCAACAATCTGGAACATGCGTTGCCGGTGTTCGAGCGGCATCAGGCGCCGTTCACGGTGTTCGTCGCCAAGGGTTTTGCCGAAGGCTCTCACAGCATCTGGTGGGAAACGCTCGCCGTCCTCCTGCGCCGGCCGAGCGAAATCTACTTCGATTTCGGCCGCGGCAGAGAGCGCCTGGCGCTGGACAACCCGCAGCAGCAATGGCATGCCTTCGACCGTTTCGCCTGGTATATCCACGGCTCCGAGGAGGCGCGCGCCATTGCCGCCATCGATCTGCTGGCGCGCGAAAACGGCATCGAGCCGACGGATATCGTCCGCGAGCTGGTGATGGGGCCAGGCGAACTGCAATGGCTGGCGGCGCATCCGCTCGCAACGCTCGGCGCCCATACGATCAGCCATCGCGCACTGGCCCGGCTGCCGGAAGCCGAAGCACGAATCGAAATGCAGGTTTCGGCGGATTACGTCGAAGCAGTGACCGGCATCCGTCCCGAGACGATCGCCTATCCCTATGGCACGCCTGATGCTGCGACCGCCCGCGAGGCGCGCATCGCCCGCAATCTCGGCTTTACGCTTGCGGTCACCACGCAGCCCGGGCTGCCGTCAGCGCAGCTGACCGGCTATCTCCCGCGCATTTCGCTCAACGGCTTCTACCAGAAGCGACGCTACGTCTCGGCGCTCGCCTCCGGCATACCGTTGAAGCTGATGGGCAGGTAAAGCCCGCTACGGATACATCCGCACCTTGTCCCATTCGCCTTCCGGTGACGGCCGGCGGAATTCGACGCGGTCGTGCAGGCGGAATTTCTGGTCCTTCCAGAATTCGATCGAGGTCGGCCGGATGCGGAAGCCCGACCAGTGGGCGGGGCGCGGAATCTCGCCGATGGCATAACGCGCGGTATATTCGGCCACGGCCTTTTCCAGCGCGAACCGGCTTTCGAGCGGGCGGGATTGTTTTGAGGCCCAGGCGCCGATGCGGCTGCCCCGCGCCCGCGTCTTGAAATAGGCGTCCGCTTCGGCGTCGGTAACGATTTCGACCGGGCCGCGCAGCCTGACCTGGCGACGCAGGCTTTTCCAGTGAAAGCACATGGCCGCCTTTTTCTGGCCGAGAATTTCGCGGCCTTTCTGGCTCTCGAAATTGGTGTAAAAGACGAAACCGTCGTCGTCGAATCCCTTCAGGAGAACCATGCGGACATTGGGAAGACCATCCTCATCGACCGTTGCCAGCGCCACCGCATTGGGGTCATTGGGCTCGGAAGCCTCGGCTTCTTTCAGCCATTCGGCAAAGAGCTTGAAGGGCTCGCCACTTTCGGTAAAGTCACCGCTTGTTAACTCGTTTGCCGACATATTGGTTCAAATGCCCCGGATTATTCAAAACTCGCCCAGCTTTTGATAACTGGACAGGATGCAGGGTGGAAGTCATAGCAAAGTCATCTCGCCATACAAAGGGCCTGCGGCGACGCAGCAGTGTGTTCTTCGTCACCGGCGTCGCGATGTTGTCGCTGTCCGGCTGCGTCGGCGGCGGCATGGATTTCCTGAGTGAAGCCAAGGTCGACCGGTCGGTGGCAACCGGGACCGTGCCGCAGACGCCGCCGAGCACCGACACGCTTTCCGACGAAATGACCGTGCGCAATGCCGTGACCTCAGCCGACGTGCAAAGGCTCGAGGGCCAGCCGCTTCCCTGGGCGAACGCATCGACCGGCAGTGCCGGCGTCATCGATACGATCGTCGAGAATAACGAGTCCGGCCAGGTCTGCCGCCAGTTCCGCACGACCCGGCATTCCTATGTCGGCATCGCCAAATTCTACGGCAAGACCTGCCTCGTCGGCGGCGGCAACTGGCAGCTTCTGAGCTTCCAGCCGGAAAGCTGATCTTCCCCAAGGTCACTCAAATATTACAGCGTCCTTTGGGCGTTCGAAAAGACGCGGCGCGCGCCCTCCCCAACAGGTTAACGCGTGACCGCTTTCTGCCGAATGCTTAGCAAAGAGCTAACCATTTACCGCGAAACACCCCACATCTCTTCGCAGAATAACAAGTGATTAGCAACTCGGCCCGCAGGATCGGCGTTGAGAGTGGCTGTTCCTGCCTTTGCGGCGGGTGACGCCACACACGCTTTATTGGACGGGGATGCCGGGCAAGGACGAGGCTTGCCGCATCGCAACACCGGCGGTTTTGATATGCGCGATCCTTACAAAATTCTGGGCGTCAAGCGCGACGCGGCAGCAGACGAGATCAAGGCGGCCTGGCGCAACATGGCCAAATCAGCCCATCCCGACCATAATCAGGACGACCCGACGGCGACGGCCCGGTTCGCCGAGATCGGCCGCGCCTATGAAACCCTGAAGGACCCGCGCAAACGCAGCCTGTTCGACAATGCCGTGCGGATGGCTGAAGCCAAGAAGCACGAACAGACGATCATGCAGCAGCGCCAGGCTGCCCGCGAGGCGGCCGTGCGCGCCAAGGCGGCGCAGGCCAATGCCGAGCGCGTGATGGAGGAGCTGGCGCGCGCCGCACAGAAGGCCGCCGCCGACGGCTCCAGGCAACAGGCAGGCGCTACCGAGCCCGCCGACGAGATGGTGGATCGCATTTTTGGCGCCCAGGCGCGTGCGGCCGGCGGCGGCCAGGCGCAGGGTCGCGCCCAGCAGACACAATATCAGCAGGCCCAAAGTCAGCAGACACAAAACGCCCAGGGCGAGACCGGCAGGCGCATCGATGGCGATGCCGCCGAGGCTGACACCAAGGGCGACGAGGAAGCGGGCGAAGCCGGGCAAAATGCCGCCGCCAACCTGTCGCTGCCGCTCAGCATCCTGACAAACCTGGTGCGCCGTTTCACCGGCGCCAAGGATACCGGGCTCGATAAAGCACCGGATGAGGTGACGACGGCGACGGTGACGATCGACGACGTGTTGAAGAGCGGCTGGATCACCGCGTCGCTGCCTGAGGGCCGGGAAATCGGCTTCGCATTGCCCGCAGGCACGACCGACGGTCACGAGATCAGGCTCAAGGGACAGGGCTTCAAGCTGCCTGGCATGCAGCGCGGCGACGCCGTCATCAACATTCGCATCGCAGCCGATCCGCGCTTCACCGTCGACGGTTTCGATCTGCACGCCGTGCTGCCGCTCAGCATCGAAAATGCCGTGCTCGGCACCGAGGCGCGTATCGAAGGACCGAGCGGGCCGCTGAACGTGACGATCCCCGCATGGTCCGGCTCGGACAAGACGATTAGAATTCCCGGCCAGGGATTGCCCCGCGAAGAGAGCGGCAGAGGCGATCTGGTCGTCGAATTGCGCATTATCTTGTGGGAAAAACCCGACGACAAAATCACCGATCTGATGCGGAGCATGCGCGAAGGCCTGTTCCTATGAAATTTTTATGACATTCGCACCCTTTATTACGATCCCTAACAGTTGATGATCCCGGCCAAGCTTGAACCGATTAACGGCCTATGCCATAGGCAGGATCGATCAGAATCCTAGGGAGCGAAATATGGCTCAAGCATCCGGCCTCATGGCAGGCAAACGCGGCGTCATCATGGGTGTCGCCAACAATCGTTCGATTGCGTGGGGTATTGCCAAGGCCATTCATGCGCATGGCGGAGAAGTCGCGCTCACCTATCAGGGCGACGCGCTGAAGAAGCGCGTCGAGCCGCTCGCCGCCGAGATCGACGCGACGCTGGTCGGCCATTGTGACGTCGCCGACGAAGCCACCATCGACGCCGTTTTCGAAAACGTTGAAAAGCTTTGGGGCAAGATCGATTTCCTCGTGCATGCGATCGGCTTCTCCGACAAGGACGAGCTGACCGGCCGCTACGTCGACACTTCGCCTGACAATTTCAACAAGACGATGCAGATCTCCGTCTATTCCTTCACCTCGGTCGCACGCCGCGCCGAGAAGCTGATGACGGAAGGCGGCGCGATGCTGACGCTGACCTATTACGGCGCCGAAAAGGTGATGCCGAACTATAACGTCATGGGTGTCGCCAAGGCGGCGCTCGAAGCGAGCGTCAAATATCTCGCCGTCGACCTCGGACCGCAGAACATCCGTGTCAATGCCATCTCGGCCGGGCCGATCAAGACGCTTGCCGCCTCCGGCATCGGCGATTTCCGCTACATCCTGAAGTGGAACGAATATAACGCGCCGCTGCGCCGCACCGTCACCATCGAGGAAGTCGGCGATGTCGGCCTCTATCTCCTGTCGGATCTGTCGCGCTCTGTCACCGGCGAAGTGCACCATGCCGACAGCGGCTATCATGTCATCGGCATGAAGGCGGTCGACGCGCCCGACATTTCCGTCGTCAAGGACTGATTTTTCCATATGGATGCGAGACCGTGCTTATCTATGTGATCAGACACGGCCAGACCGCCTGGAATGCAGAGCGGCGCCTGCAGGGGCAGAAGGACATCCCGATGAATGCCACGGGCCTGGAGCAGGCCCGGCAGAACGGCATCGCGCTTGCGGAGATTCTCGGCGACACGGTCGACGAATTCGATTTCGTCGCAAGCCCGCTCCAGCGCACACGCGCGACGATGGAAATCATGCGCACCGCCATGGGCCTGCCACCGCTTGCCTATCGCACCGATCCGAGGCTGGTGGAAATTTCCTTCGGCGACTGGGAGGGCTCGACCATCAAGGAGCTGAAGGCGACGCAGCGCGAGCGGGTGGCGGAACGCAACGCCTCGAAATGGGATTTCATCCCGCCCGGCGATGACGCGGAAAGCTATGAAATCCTCTCCTGGCGCACCGGCTCATGGCTGAACTCCGTCGATCGTCCGACGGTTTGCGTCACCCATGGCGGCGTCATCCGCACGCTTTTCCAGACGATCGCCGACCTGCCGAAAAGCAGCGCTGCTGAAGGTGCGATCCCGCAGGACCGGATCATCCGGATCGAAACCACTGAGCGGACGATTGCCTGGCTGTAGGCATTGCCATTGCGCCTCGATCAGAAAGCCTTCGGAAGTCCGGCCTGTTTCAGCGTTTCATTGGCCGTATGGCGGGATTTTACACCATGGTCGACCGTGAAGTGGCGGTTAGAAATCGGGCTGTACCAGATTTCATGATCACCCTTTCCCGGTCGCACGTATTCGCAGCCGGCCTTCAGCAATAACTCTTTGAGTTCGCGGAGATAGCCGGCCATGTGCTCAGTAGGTCGGATTGGGGATGCGAACGAGCTGTTCGGCCATGATGTGGACGGGGATTTCCGGCAGGCTCGAGGTGAAACCGTTCAGCTCGAAAAGGTCGGTTATAGCTGCTACAACTTTAGGCTCGAGGGCTTCGAGGGTATCGGCCTCGACGGCCAGCCCTTCGATATCGTCGCTACTGGCAACCCAAACACCAGCCTCTTCATCCCAATCCGCGCGCACTATGATCGAGGCGTGCTTCATACGATCAGTCTCCATAGCGGACACGATTGTCCTACAAGGTTGCGCACCACTGTTGGTACTACGCCGACGTGGCATAGTGTACATATATAGCGGAATGGAAATTATAGCGGAATGGAAATGAATTTTATACGCTGATCTGAGTGTTTCGGCCGCTATTTAACGATGTCGAGATCGTTGATGACGCGCTTGCCGTCGACTTCGGTATAGAAGACGATCACCTTCACGCCGGCTTCGAGGCCGTCGAAATTGAATTCCTCGGGCGCCTGATAGGTTTTGCCGTCGTCGAGCGTCAGCACGAGGTTGGCCGTGTCGACCTTCTTGATCGTCGCCTCGACATCGGCGCTCTCGGCGAAACCGCTCATTGGTGACAGGAAGCTTGCTGTTGCCAAAAGCGTGGCGACGACGAAACGCATGGCGACAATCCTTTAAGACGCTGCACGAGAACACGACCGGCCACAGATAAGCTCCTGAATATGGCGAAAATTGCCCGTAAGAATGGCTTTTCCCGCCCAATTGATGAATAGGATTTTAAATATAATCAAAATGCCGCGTTAACCCGCGCTTTTTCCCTTCCCGCGATCTCTCGGCGTCGAAGGCGGGGCAATCGTAAATTAACCCGCGCGCCCTACAGTTGCTCGTCAACATGGGGGTTCATTTTGTTATCCAGGCTCAGCGACAGCAAGCAGTTGCGGCGCGTGTTGAAGAATAGCCGCGTCTCGTTTCTGGTTTCGTCGCTTGTCGCCCTGGTCGTCATCATGGTCGGCTTCGGCCTCGACCAAGCCAATACTGCGTCTCATGTGCGCGAACTTCATATCCGCACCGAAAACGAGACAAACCTCATCCGCGCCCGGGTCATGGCCGAGATCAATATGGACCTCAGCGTCGTCCGCGACCTGACGAACCTGATCTCCGTCAGCGCGGCAAACGGAGAGGAGATGGAACGCCAGATCAACTGGCTGCTGATCCAGAACCCGTCTTTCATCCATATCGCCGTCGCGCCTGATTTCATCATCCGTGACATCCACCCAGCGCAATCCGGCAATGAGCGGATCGGCCGCGACGTGCGCGAGGAGCTCTTCTTTCGCCAGGCGATGACCGGCGCGGCCGGCAACCAGTCGGCGCGCTTCTACGGCCCGATCAGCACCGACGGCCGGGACGCCTTTGCCATCTTCTTCCCGGTTTACGTCAAGGAGAATGGCCAGCGGCGGATCTGGGGGGCGGTCCAAGTCGCCATCGACCAGACAATGTTCTACCAGGCGACCGGGCTGATGCCGGCGCGCGACCGCGAGAACCGGGAACGCTATCCGCATCTCGGCCATCTTTCGATCGCAATCCGCGATATCGGCGCGCCGACCGCCGCCAAGGCTCCTCCCCCGGCGCCGTTCTTCGGGTCCTCCGATATCGACGGCAAGGATCCGATGCGCCAAAAGATCGGTTTTGCCGGCGGCAAGTGGGAGCTTGCCGCTGTGCCGAACAGCGGCTGGAACGCGATACCCGAAAACCGCACCGAGTTGCGCCTGATCATCGTTGCCGCCGGCTTCATCATCATCGTGCCGATCTTCTTTGCGACCATGCTGCTCGGCGAGCGCAATCGCAACATCAACGCGCTGGAGACGCGCGAGGCAAAACTGCTGGAACTGTCGCAGCGGCTCAACCTGGCGCTGGAATCCTCCAATATCGGCATCTGGGAGCTGCAGGATGATTCAAACAGCCTGCACTGGGACGCGCGCGCCGCGGCCCTGCACGGCAAACCGGCGCAAGAAGGAAGCCGGGCGCTCGACGAATGGCTGGCGGCAATCCTGCCCGAGGACCGCGACACCGCCGAAGTACATTTCTTCAGCTGCAGCATTGCGGGTGCCGCCTGCACGGCGCAGTACCGCATCCTGCTCGGCGACGGCGGCATCCGCCACCTGCGCTCGGTCGGCTCCTTCTATACGGATGCCGGCGGCGTCAGCAAGACGATCGGCATTGTCTGGGACGTGACCGCAGATGCGGAGATCACCGACACGCTGCGCAAGGCCAAGGATATGAGTGAGGTCAAGAATGCCGAGCTGGAATTGGCGCTTGAAGAGCTCTCGAGTCGTGAGGGGCAGCTCGCCGAGCTTTCCAGCCGGCTCGACCTGGCGCTCGATTCCTATCAGTGCGGCATATGGGAAGCGCGGCCGGGCCTCGGCGGTTCGATCTGGAACGAGCGGATGCACGAGCTCTATGGGCTTACGCCGCGCAACGGCTTCATGACCGAAGAGACCTGGCTTGGCTGCATCCACCCCGAGGATCGGGCCTTAGCGCTTGAAAGCGCACGCCACTTCAAGCGCAACGGCGATACGCACACCCTCGTCTGCCGCGTGCTCGTCGACGACGGCTCGGTGCGCTATGTGCGCTCGGTCGGCAAGGTGCACCAGACGGGGACTAGCGAGATGAAGATCATGGGCATCGCCTTCGACGCCACCGAAGACGTGCTGATGACGATCCGGCTGAATGCCGCCAAGGACGAAGCGGTCGCCAAGAATATCGAACTCGAGCTTGCCAAGAACAGGATCGAGCACAATTCGCTTCACGACCCGCTGACCGCACTCGCCAACCGCCGCAAGCTCGACATCGCGCTCGAAAATCTGACCCAGGACGGCCGTCAGCAGCGGCAGAAATTCTCGATCCTGCATATCGACCTCGACCGCTTCAAGGACATTAACGACACGCTTGGCCATGCCGCCGGCGATGCGATGCTGGTGCACGCCTCGAAGGTGCTCGCCAAGAACGTCCGCGGCAGCGATATCGTCGCGCGCATCGGTGGCGACGAATTCGTCATCCTTGCCCTCGATGTCGACGATAAGGAGATGGCGCAGCTTTCGACCCGGATCATCGAGGAGATGCGCCAGCCCATCGATTTCCAGGGCTTCTCCTGCCGCTGCGGCGTGTCGATCGGCATTGCGCTTGCCAACGGCATCCATGTCGATGCGCGCAAGGTGCTGATCAATGCCGATATCGCGCTCTACCGCGCAAAAAGCATGGGCCGCAACCGCTTCGAATTCTTCAATCACAATCTCCAGGCCGATATCATCAACACCAAGCGCACCGCCGACGAGATCCTCGCCGGCATCGACAATGGCGAATTCACCGCCTGGTACCAGCCGCAATTCTGCGCCCGGACGATGGAGCTGACGGGCGTCGAGGCGCTGGTGCGCTGGAACCACCCGTCCAAGGGGTGGCTCGCCCCCGACAAGTTCCTGCGCATCGCCGACGAGATCAATGTCGTGCAGATGCTCGACCGGATCGTGCTGGAAACGGCGCTGCGCGACAAGGTGCGCTGGACGGCGCGCGGCATTGTGGTGCCCAAGGTCTCGGTCAATGTTTCGGCGCGGCGGCTGCATGACGGCAGCCTGTTGGAATCGCTCGCCGATCTGCATATCCGTCCGGGTGAGATCTCCTTCGAACTGGTGGAATCGATCTTCCTCGACGAGAGCGAGGACGTCGTCTCGCAGAATCTCGAACGCATCAAGGCGCTCGGCATCGATATCGAGATCGACGATTTCGGCACCGGCCATACCTCGATCGTCAGCCTGTTGAAGCTGAAGCCGAAGCGGCTGAAGATCGACCGCCAGCTGGTGCAGCCGATCGTCAATGCCTCGCAGGAGCGGGCGCTGGTCAGCTCGATCATCGAGATCGCCCGCTCGCTCGGCGTCGAAACCGTGGCCGAAGGGGTGGAGACGGCAGCCCATGCCGCACTGCTGCGCGATCTCGGCTGCGATATCCTGCAGGGCTACGCCTTCTCGCGGCCGCTCTCCTTCGACGATTTCACCAACGAGGCGACCGGGACGGGGTGGCGGCTGGCGTCCTGATCACCGCGTGCCGATCGGCCGCGCCCTCACCCCTCCCCGCCTGCGCAGAGAGAATGGCGGCAAGATGGGTCGCCCATCCCCGGCAACGAACGGAAACAGCATTTCCTGAGCTGCCGGTTTGGCGCAAAGAAAGACTTTTGCCTCGGCGGTTTTTTGGCCTATGAGTGTCGCGCCTTTTCAAGCAATGGCGCGGCCGGCAGCGATCGGCTTCGGCGCGCCACCGGTCGGAACACATGTCGCACAATACATTCGGTCACCTCTTCCGCGTAACCACCTGGGGCGAAAGCCATGGTCCGGCGCTCGGCTGCGTCGTCGACGGCTGCCCTCCGGGGCTCAGCTTCAAGCTCGAGGACCTGCAGGTCTGGCTCGACAAGCGCAAGCCCGGGCAATCCCGCTTCGTGACGCAGCGGCGCGAGGACGATCTGGTGAAGGTACTATCAGGCGTCATGCTCAACGCCGACGCCGAGACGATGACGACCACCGGCACGCCGATCTCGATGCTGATCGAAAACACCGACCAGCGCTCCAAGGATTACGGCGAGATTGCCCGGCAATATCGCCCCGGCCACGCCGATTATACCTATGACCTCAAATACGGCATTCGCGACTATCGCGGTGGCGGCCGCTCCTCGGCGCGCGAGACCGCCGCCCGGGTTGCCGCCGGCGGCATCGCCCGCCTTGTCGTGCCCGGCGTCACCGTGCGCGGCGCGCTGGTGCAGATCGGCAAACACAAGATCGACCGCCGCAACTGGGACTGGGATCAAATCGGGCAGAACCCGTTCTTCTCGCCCGATGCCGCGATCGTCCCGGTCTGGGAGGAATATCTCGACGGCATCCGCAAGAACGGCTCCTCGATCGGCGCGGTCATCGAAGTGATCGCCGAAGGTGTGCCGGCCGGCCTCGGCGCGCCGATCTATGCCAAGCTCGACCAGGATATCGCCTCGCTGCTGATGTCGATCAATGCCGTCAAGGGCGTCGAGATCGGCAATGGTTTTGCCGCCGCCGAAACCTCAGGCGAAGACAATGCCGACGAGATGCGCATGGGCAATGACGGCACGCCGATCTTCCTTTCCAACAATGCCGGCGGTATTCTCGGCGGCATCTCCACCGGGCAGCCGGTGGTGGCGCGTTTTGCCGTCAAGCCGACCTCCTCGATCCTGACCGAGCGCCAGTCGATCGATGCGGAGGGCAAGAATGTCGATATCCGTACCAAGGGCCGGCACGACCCCTGCGTCGGCATCCGCGCCGTGCCGATCGGCGAGGCGATGGTCGCCTGCGCCATCGCCGACCATTATCTTCGCGACCGCGGCCAGACCGGCCGTCTGAAATAGGAGCGCTCGCCCATGTCTTATGACCAGAAGCGCGTCGTCGACGCCATCCGGGCCTTCGAGGCCGGCGAGATCGTCGTCGTCATGGACGACAATGACCGTGAGAACGAAGGCGACCTGATCGTCGCCGCCGTGCATTGCACGCCGGAAAAGATGGCCTTCATCGTGCGCCACACCTCCGGCATCGTCTGCGCGCCGATGCCGAAGGAAGAGGCCAAACGCCTCAACCTCAACGCCATGGTGGCGGAAAACGATTCGGCCCATACGACGGCCTTCACCGTCTCGGTCGATTTCAAGCACGGCACGACGACCGGCATCTCGGCCGACGACCGGACACTGACGGTGCGCAACCTCGCCAATCCGAATGTCGGCGCTTCCGACTTCGTCCGTCCCGGCCACATCTTCCCGCTGGTTTCCCGCGAAGGCGGGGTGCTGATGCGCTCCGGCCATACCGAAGCCGCCGTCGACCTCTGCAAGCTTGCCGGCCTGCCGCTGATCGGCGTCATCTCCGAGCTGGTCAACGACGACGGCACGGTGACGCGCGGCCCTCAGGTGGTCGACTTCGCCGCACAGCACGGGCTGAAGCTCGTCTCCGTCGCCGATCTCATCGCCTACCGCCAGCGCAAGGAAACGCTGATCGAACTCGGCACCAGCTTCGACATCGAGACGCCGTTCGGCAAGGCGAAGGCCCATACCTATTCCCTGCCCTGGGATCCGATGCAGCATCTCGCCGTCGTCTTCGGCGACATCCGCGACGGCGTCGACATCCCTGTTCGCCTGCATCCGGAGAACGTCGCCGAGGATCTCTTCGGCAAGAACAGCCCCGTCGATTTCTACATGCAGAAAATTGCCGAGCAGGGCCGCGGCGTCATCGTCTATCTGCGCGAAGGCTCGGTCGGCGTCGGCCATCACGACAACGGCCGCAAGGCCCGCAACCAGGGCCGCGAAGCCCATGCCGAAGCCCAGACGCGCGACAGCGAATGGCTGGAAATCGGCCTCGGCGCCCAGATCCTCAAGGATCTCGGCGTCAGCTCGATCAAGCTGCTCACCAGCCGCGAGCGGCACTATGTCGGCCTGGAAGGTTTCGGCATCAAGATCAGCACGACGGAGATCTGCTGAAGGAGCTTAGCGGCTGCCGCCAGGCGATATTCATACGCAATTTTTACGACCCGGAGATATTATTCTGGGCAAACAAAATTACTTATAATCTGCCCAGAAAGAACGATGGAGCATGCAAAAGCAACCAACGCTGAAACAGCCACGCTCACGGAAAACCGATTCCTCACCAAAAGAAAAATACATAAGTAGGCAACACAAAACGATACTATTGCCGTGAAATGCCTGATGAAGTGCATCTCAACATCATTATAACAAACGCCGTCGCCGAGAAAATCACCATTTAATACTAAATAATATTGAGTAAAATAATTATACACGAAAAATATAATAAACAATATTGGATATACTAATATAATACACGCATTTAAAAAGCGTCTGCTTTGCAATTTTTTCTCCTTGGCTTTGATTATCTTACATTGTTCGAGATTGATCGCAAGCGCCGCAACCAGAGCATGCAATTATGTCGCCTAGTGCAGTCATGTTGTCCAAAAAATCATGGGAACGTCGAAGCCTGATTAGGCGAGGATCTTGGTCAATGTTCTCCAGCTCCGCCATGGCTTAGGGCCGGGATTGATAACTACTGCTGAGTATTTGGCACTTGGTGAGATGAAGATATCTCTCAGCGTGGAAAAGACCGAGCGGCAGGATATGACTCGGATTTGAACCGTGGTGCGCTAGAGGAAAATCATGCTCTCCACCCCTCCAGAAACACGACCTTCTCCACACCCGCAAACCGCGCCAGCCGGTCGAGCTCCGCTTCCAGCCTCTCCAGCCGGCCTGCCGAAGGCTTGACGCCCGGCTCAAGCCAGAGCCGTTTGACGTCGAGCGTCGACTTCTTCCGGTCCGCCTTCATGTCGATGCGGCCGATCAGCCTGTCGCCTTCGAGCAGCGGGAAGACGTAATAGCCATATTCGCGCTTCGGCTCGGGCACGAAGACTTCAATGCGGTAGAAGAAGCCGAACAGGCGTTCGGTGCGATTGCGGTCGCGGATCATCGGGTCGAAGGGGCTGAGCACGCGAATGCGGGGCGGAGCATCGGGATAGCTGTCGAGCGTCGAGAGGAAATCGGCAAAAGCCCAGGATGGGCGCGCCTTGCCGCCAAGCGCCGGTTCGATCAGCACTTCGATCAGTTCGTCGCGATGGGCTGATACCCAGGCCTTGGCTTCATCGGGCGAGACGAGGTTCCAAAAGGCTGCGATCTCGCCATGGGTAGCAAAGCCGAGGCGGGCAAGCGCGCTGCGGCAGGCCCAGTCGACAAACTCCTCGCGGCTCACCTCGGGCTCGCGGAATTCGGCCGGAATGACCCGCTCGGTGAGATCATAGATCTTCTGGAAATTCGAGCGGCCTGCGATGGCGAGCTTGCCGGTGTGCCAGAAATATTCCAGCGCCGTCTTGTTCGGATGCCAGTTCCACCAGCCGCCGGAAACGTGGCCATCGGCCTTGACGTCGCGCGCCAGCATCGCGCCGTCGCGACGCACGCGCTCGTAGGTCTCCTCGAAAGCCGCCTCGAAGCCTTCGCCGCGCCACTTGCGCCAACGCTCGATCAAGACCTTCTCCTGATGGCGGAACTTGTGCTTCCAATAAACGAAGAAGGCGCTCGGCAAGATCGAGGCATCGTGCGTCCAGTGCTCGAACAACGCGCGTTCCTTTTCGAGCAGCGCCTTCAGATGTTCGCGCCTATAGGTCTGATTGCGGGAAAACAGGATCTGATGATGCGCCCGCTCCACCGTCTGGATGCTGTCCACCTGGACGAAACCCAGTTCATGGATGAGCTGCAGCAGGCCGGCCTTGGTCAAGGCGCGGTTCGGCGGGGCGCTGAGGCCCTGTTTGGCAAGGAAGACACGGCGGGCGGCGGAATTGGAAAGCAGATTCGTCATGGCCACATCATAATCCGGAAAATCTTCCTAGCCACCCGATATCGACAGCGCACTTTGCTCTTTCATCACCCTCGATTACCCGTATAGAAGCGGGATCGCATGGATGCGAGGGATTGGTTTGGATATTCGTTTCGAAGGCGCCGGAGTCAGTTTCGGGGCACGGGTGGCGCTGCAGCCGCTGACGCTTGGCATCAGTGGAAAACGCATCGGCGTCATCGGGCTGAACGGCTCGGGCAAGACGACTTTCGCCCGGCTGATCAATGGATTGGCCAAGCCGTCGGTCGGCCGCGTCACCGTCAACGGCCGCGACACGAGCGACGACAAGACTGCGGCGGCCGATGTCGGCTTCATCTTCCAGTCGCCGCAGAACCAGATCATCCTGCCGATCGTCAAAGACGACATCGCGTTCGGGCTGAAGCGGCGCGGCTTCACCAAGGCAGAGATCGAGGCGAAGGTCGAGGGCGTGCTGGCCCGCTTCGGCGCCGAGGCGCTGGCCGATCGCCGCGCGCACGAGCTTTCCGGCGGCGAGTTGCAGGTGGCGGCCCTTTGCTCGGTGCTGGCAACGGGGCCTGGCATTCTCATCCTCGACGAGCCGACCAACCAGCTCGACCTCAAGAACCGGGCGCTGGTCGAAGGGATTATCGCCGGACTGCCGGAAAGCGCCATCATCATCACGCATGATCTGGAACTGATCGCCGGTTTCGAGCGAGTGCTGCTGTTTCATGAAGGGCGGCTTGCCGCCGATGCGCCGGCCGCCGAAGCGATCGCCCGCTACAAGGAGATCGCCGCCTGATGCAATCGCTCTATGTCGAAGGCAACAGCGTGATGCACCGGCTTTCGCCGCGGGTAAAGCTGTTGTCGCTGACGATCTTCGGCGTGGTGCTGTTCATCAGCGGGAACCTGGTTCTGCTCTCGATCGCCGTGCTGCTGACGGCGGCTCTCTACCGGATGGTCGGCCTGCCGTTTGCGGATGGGCTCAGGCGGCTGCGGCCGATCTTCCTGACGATCGCGGTCGTCGCACTCTTCAACCTCATCTTCAATCCCTGGCAGGAAGCACTCGTGCCCCTGCTGCGGCTGACGGCACTGATGCTGCTTGCCGCTACCGTGACGGCGACGACGTCGATCGCTGAGTTTATCGACGAGGTGACCGCGCTTGCCCGCCCGCTCGAACGCACCGGCTGGGTGCAGGCCGACGATATCGGCCTGGCGCTCGGGCTGGTGCTGCGCTTCGTGCCGGAGATTGTCGGCCGTTATCAGGCGATCCGCGAGGCGCATAGGGCACGCGGCCTGAAGATCCGGCCGACGACGCTGCTTGCGCCGCTGATCATCCTGACCCTTAAGGATGCGGATAATATCGCCGCAGCGATTGACGCGCGGGGCATTCGGTGGCATGTGAGTTAACGATTGATAAATACGGAATTGATGATGATGAGCACCCGCGACCTCGTTCTTACCGCCCTCTTCGCCGCGATCATCGTGGCGCTCGGCCTGCTGCCGCCGATCTCGCTCGGCTTCATTCCAGTGCCGATCACGGCGCAATCCCTCGGCGTCATGATGGCCGGCGTCGTGCTCGGCGCCCGGCGCGGCGCGATTGCCGTGCTGATCGTGCTGGTGTTGGTGGCGATCGGCCTGCCGGTGCTTTCCGGCGGCCGCGGCGGGCTTGCGATCTTCGCGTCGCCAACGGCCGGCTTCCTGATCGGCTGGATCTTTGCCGCCTTCGTCACCGGCTATCTCAGCGAGCGGCTGGTCAACGATCAGCAAGCCGCCCTGGTGCAGACGGTGAGCTTCTTCCTCACCGCCATGGTCGGCGGCATCGTCGTGCTCTACGCCTTTGGGATCACCTATCTCGCCACCGTCGCCGGTCTCGGCTTCACGAAAGCCTTCGTCGGCTCGATGGCTTTCATTCCCGGCGATGTGATCAAGGCTTTCGTCGCAGCCCTGCTCGGCCGCGCCGTCATGGTCGGCTATCCCCTGCTGCCGTCGCGGGCCTGACGCAGAGGTCGATCTTGTCTGGCGAATGCCCCAACGGCCCCTTCGAGAGCCGTTGGGCTTAAAGACATAGAACTTATGCGAAAGCCTCACCAGGCGCGCCGCCCGGTCCGATGAACGGGAACTTCCGAACCTTCTTTTCATTTTTCCGCAACGAATATCCGTGAAGGAGAAATCATGCGAGGCGACCAGCAGGAGGAGGTGGCTGCCTGGTTCCGGTCGCTGGAGCCCGTCCAGCCAAAGGACATGGTCGGCCTTTGGAGCGGCGTTGGTATTCCGTCGGGTCATCCACTGGACGGCGTGCTCGAGAATCTCAACTGGTTTGGCAAGCGCTTCCATTCCGACATGCGGGCGGACGCCCTGCTCTTCAAGTGGAGACCGGGCCGGCTCGTTCCGATCGAGCCAAGTTTCTTCCCTGTTCGGCTGGCGATCAAGATGGCGCCCTTTGGCCGGACGTTCGTCGCCCGCCATTGGTTCTCGTACCTGCAGAAGATGCTTCGAGCGAGAGGCACGACAGCTTCATTGAAGCTTCAGGCTCTCGACGGCGTCAAAACGGCTGCGATGGTCTACGACAAACAGCCGATCGTGGACTACTTCCACAGGATTGACGATGACGGGATTGCCGGGATGATGTGCGTGCACGACGACCCTCGGCGATTCTTCTTCAAGCTGCAGGAAGTGATGGGCTGAGACATGTCGCAAACGGCAGGGCGGTTGCCTTCTGGAATATCATGTCACACATCCATCGAACCCGTTGGCTGGCCGATCTTTCCTCAATCCAAGGCAGCCGGAACATGCTATGAGAGGAAAGAGGGCGAGATGACCGTCATCGATCGAAATCATGTTCAAATCCGGGGCGATGGCCAGCGTGCGATGATCTTTTCGCATGGATTCGGCTGCGACCAGAATATGTGGCGCTTCGTGGCACCGGCCTTCGAAGGCGACTTCAAGACAGTGCTGTTCGATCATGTTGGCGCGGGACGATCCGATCTCGCGGCTTATGATGCCCAGAAGTATTCGTCATTGGCAGGTTATGCCGATGACCTCGTGGAAATTTGCCGCGCGCTCGGCCTGACGCAAACGGTCTTCGTCGGCCACTCCGTCAGCGCGATGATCGGCGTCATCGCGTCGCTGCAAGCACCGGAACTGTTTGAAAGCCTGGTCCTTGTCGGGCCGTCGCCGCGCTATATCAATGACGATGACTATACCGGCGGCTTCAGCGCGGCAGATATAGACGAACTGCTGACGTCGTTGGACGACAACCACATGGGGTGGTCTGCCGCCATGGCGCCCGTCATCATGGGCAATCCCGATCGACCGGAACTCAGCGAAGAGCTGACAAATAGCTTCTGCCGCACCGATCCTGAGATCGCCAAGGCGTTCGCACGGGTGACATTCACGTCGGACAATCGCAGCGATCTTCCGCGCGTCACCGCCAGAACGCTGATCCTTCAGTGCCGTAATGATGTCATCGCTTCCGAAGAGGTCGGCGAATTCGTCCATCGGCAGGTCCCAAACAGCCAATTGGTGGTGCTGAATGCGAGTGGCCACTGCCCTAACCTCAGCGCTCCCGACGAGGTCATATCGGCAATCCGGCGGTTCGTCCGATGACCGATGCCAATATGCAGGTCGCCATGCCGGCGGAAGACCTCGAGGACTTGTACGAAAACGCGCCATGCGGCTATCTTTCGCTGCAGCCGGATGGGCGCATCGTCAAGGTCAACAGAACGCTGTCGACCTGGATCGGCATCCCTGCCGAGCAACTCCTCGGCAAACGACTTCATGACCTGCTCAACGCCTCGGGCCGGATATTCTACGAGACCCATTTTGCGCCTTTGCTGCGCATGCAAGGGTTCTTCAACGAGGTTGCCCTCGACCTTGTCACAGTAGAAGGCAAAAAGCTGCCCGTGCTCGCCAACGCGATGGAAAGACGGGCGCAAGACGGTGCCCTGCTTTTCACCCGTGTGACGATGTTCCAGGCTGCCGAGCGTCGCCGTTATGAACGGGAACTGGTCGAGGCGCGCGCCGCGGCGGATGCTGCCGGCGCCACGATCAAAGCCAAACTTGCCTTCGAACAGCAAACCGCCGAATTGCGGGAAGAGTTCATTGCTGTTCTCGGCCACGACCTGCGCAACCCGCTTGCCTCGATTTCAGCCGCTGCGCGCATTCTGCGAAAAGAAAAGCAGACCGATCGCGCGATTAAAGTTCTCGACTTGATGCAGGGCAGCGTCGTTCGCATGTCCGCCCTGATCGACAACGTCCTCGACTTCGCGCGCGGACGATTGGGTGGCGGCATCACACTCGAGAGGCGGTCGGAGCATGTCGAGCCGCTCTTGCGGCAGGTCATCGAAGAACTCCGCTTCAGTCATCTCGACCGCGGGATTGAGGTGACGATTGAATTCGACGGGCCGATAAACTGCGACAGCGGGCGGATCGGCCAGTTGGTGTCCAATCTTCTGGGAAATGCCCTGACCCATGGCACACCGGACGAACCCGTGCGGCTATCGGCGGCAACTGTCGACGGAAAGCTGGAGCTTTGGATCGCCAATGGCGGCGCTCCGATTTCCAGCGAGGCGATGACAGGGCTTTTTCAGCCTTTCTTCAAAGGTGAAGCCGGCACAAGTCAAAGAGGATTGGGGCTGGGTCTGCACATCGCCTCGGAAATTGCCCGCGCCCATGGCGGGACGATCACGGTTAGTTCCGATGACAAGGAGACGCGCTTCACCTTTGTGATGCCCTTGGATTGACCGGGGCACAGCCGCGCCGGAATCCGGGCAACAAAAAACCGCCTTGAGGCGGTCGGGCATTCTATCGATTTCAGTTTGATTTAGTCTCCTCCTCCACCATCTCCGCCACCGCCGTCACAGTCGCCTGAGGCATCGAACCAGCCTCCACCTCCATCGCCGGAGCTTCCTGAACTGCCCGACCTACGCTTGGTGTTTGCGGTGGTCTGGGCAGTGCGCCCTCGTGCTGCCCCGGTGATCAGGGCAAACAGGACAAAGCCTGCGATGAGCATGGTAGTCATAAGAAATATACTCAATCAGTCTCCTTCGTTTGTTTCAGGAAATCTTGTTTCCTGATTAAAATAGTAGATTATTTTCGCTCTGCCGGAAATAGCCTGAATATGAAACTTTCATGACATTCTGGATCACGTCAAGCGTGGGCTGTTGCATCAGCGGGCAAGGACCGCATTCACCGAATCGTCCTTCGACTGATCGATTGAGAACATGGAAGGCCGTTCGATGTGCGTTTCGCGCTCCCTCGCGCTTTCCATCGCCGCGATCCACGCCGAGGGCGGCACGGTCGACAAATTCATCGGCGACGCTGTGATGGCGATCTGGAATGGCCCCGAACGACGAGCCCGATCACGCGTCGTGTGCCTGCCGTGCCGCGGCCGCGATCCTTAACGCGATGCATGCCATCCCGCCGCTCGCGCCCCAGCATGACGCAGTGCGGGTCAGGATCGGCATCAACAGCGGGACGGCACTCGTCGACAATATCGGCTCGGCCGAACGCCTGAGCTACACGGCGATTGGCGATGCCGTAAACCTCGCAAGCCGCCTGGTCGGCGTCGCCAAAGACAAAGGCGTTGAAATCGTGTTGAGTGGCGAGACGTGGGAACGGGCCGACAGGCGGCTCGATGCCCGCTCGCTGGGAGAGACGGTGGTGCGCGGCAAATCGCAACCGGTGCCGATCTTTACCCTGGACCGGAAATCGCCCCCAATTTGAGGGAGGAAGGATCATGGAAAGTGCATCTTCCCTTATTGGCCTACTCGCCTGGCTGCAGGTCAAGCATTTCGCCGCCGACTATCTCTTGCAGTCGACCTGGATTCTGCGGGGCAAGGGCGACATCCGCCATCCCGGCGGCTATATCCATGCAGCGATCCACGTCGCAGGCACCCTTCCGGGATTGTTTTTGTTCGGGCTGGATGGCGTGACGGTCGCGGTCTTGGCGCTAGCCGAATTTCTAATTCACTTCATCATCGATCACTTAAAGGCCGTTCACTCGCGCCGCCATCCGGCTGCCGTGACAACCCGTCCTTACTGGGCCGCGCACGGAGCCGATCAGTTGTTGCATCACTTGACCTACACTGGGATTTTGGCTGCTGCGATGTGAGAAGATAGGCGTTTGATTGATCCTGCAGATCATGCGAATGCCGCTGTTAGCGCGATCGGGAAGAGGATGACTGCCCTCTCCTACCGTCTCCAAGCAGGCTCGAAACCTCGTCGTTCAAGCCGCCGCTCGTTGCGGAAAAAGGACGGCTTGTGGAGCGGCCTTGACCCCGCCAACGATCAAGGGGTCCCGATAGAGGCGAGGAGACGGTATTCCCAGCCTGGAATGCAGCGTTGCGGCCGAGCTTGGCAGGAACGGCAGGAGGCAGCGGGCAACGACCGCAAGGCCGTAGACCTGCTCGGCCAGGGAAGCGCCGAGGCGCGCAGTGGTCGCCTGCCGATCCTCCGGCGTGAGATCGGCAAGCAGGGCTTTCGCATCCGCCCATGGCGCGCCTTGTGTAAACCGCCTGTTCGCCGCGCCGATAAACGCAAAAATATCGGCGAGGCCGACATGGAGCTCGTAGGCATCGAAGGCTTCAGCCACCTTCCCCGGAAGACGGGCAGCCTCATCTACGAACGCGCTGTCCGGCACGGGCGGAACGAAACCGCCGAATGACGTGGACAGAAGCGCAAGCACCCGGTTGGCGAGATTTCCGAGCTGCCCGGCGAGCTCGCCCGACCAAGCGGCTTCGAGACGCTCGGCCGAGAAGTCGCCATCGTCTGCCGAGCGTATATGCCGGAGCAGGTAATAGCGCAGTGCATCCGGCGTTGCGTAGGATTGGATGATGCGTTCCGGATCGATGCCGTTGCCAGCCGACTTGCCGATCTTCCTGCCGTCCACCGTGACGTAACCGTGCACGAGGATCGAGGATGGCGGCGGCAGGCCTGCCGACAAGAGGATGGCCGGCCAGTAGATGGCGTGGAACTTGGAAATGCCCTTACCGACGACGTGGATGCGTTGGCCGCCGTTCCAATAGCGCGGCAAGAGGGTTTCATCGAAGCCGTGGCCGAGACCTGTGAGATAGTTTGCCAAAGCATCGAACCAGACATAGACCACCTCATCTCCATCGGGCACGGGAACACCCCAGCCTCGCGCCCGCTCCGCACTGCGCGACACGCTGATGTCGGTCAGGCCACGCCGCAGCAGGGCAAGGATTTCGTTGCGCCGATGAGCCGGGACGATCCGAAGCTCGCCGGTCTCGACCAGCTCGATGAGCCGGTCGCCGTAACGGGAGAGACGGAAGAACCAGTTCTCCTCGCGGATGGTCTCAAGGGCGATGCCGTGTTCCGGGCACCGCCCTTCATCGAGTTCCGACGGCTCGTAGAATTGCTCGCAGCCGACGCAATAGAGACCCTCATATGCCTTGCGATAAAGGTCGCCCTTGCTAGCGCATGCCCTCCACAAGGCGTGGACGCAGGCGATGTGCCTCGGATCGCGGGAGGTGCGGACGAATTCCTCGTTGGAGATATCGAGCAGGCCGCCAAGGCGCTCGAACCTGTCCGCGTTCGCATTGACGAAGTCCTTGACCTCCACTCCCGCGGCTTCCGCCGACCGGACATTCTTCAGGCTGTTGTCGTCGGTTCCGCACTGGAACCTGATGTCGTGGCCGAGAAGCCGGAAATGGCGGGCATAGGCGTCGGCCTGGATCAGCTCGAGGGCAAAGCCCACATGCGGCGCGGCATTCACATAGGGGATCGAGGTGGTGATGTAGATCTTGTTCATCGGTGTTTCCTTTCGAAGGCTGTTATTGCCCGCGAGACGGATCGACCCATGAAAAGACCGCCTCGAGGGCGGTCGCTGGTGCATTCTGGACGCACGAAACCCGCCACGCTATGAGCGCGACATCATCATCACGAAAGTGCTGATCAGGGTGTTGTCCATGCGATTTTCTAGCATCGCGGGCCGTTTCGAACAAGCGCGCTCTTCGATCTGGATGCACTGGCGCCGCGGGCATGGCCTGCGGCGGAAAGCGATGATTCCAGGGCAGCCCGCCGTCACACCAGCCCGGACACGACAAACACCAACCAGGCGACGATCGGGCCGATGATCGCGATCAAGGCGCTGTAGACCAGCAGCTGTCGCAGCACCTGCTCTCGCCAGTCGTCCGGCGCATTGGCGACGACAAGAGCGCCATTGGTGGAAAACGGGCTGGTATCGACTATCGTCGTCGAGATCGCGATCGCCGCGACCACACCGATGGCGCTGACGTGTCCTTGCAAGAGGAACGGAACGGCAAGCGGGATGATCGCGCCGAGCAGCGCGGTCGAGGAGGCAAAGGCCGAGACGATGGCGCCGGTAAAGCAAAGCAGGAGCGCCACCAGCAGCGGCATGCCGAGACTGGATATGCCGTTCGCCACGTAGTCGACCGTGCCGGCCTTCTCCATGACGCCGACATAGGTGATGATGCCTGATATCAGCAGCACGGTCGACCAGCTGACCTTGTCGATCGCTGCCTTCTGAGTCTTCGGTGACAAGAGCGCCAGTGCGACGGCGACGGTCATGGCGACGAGGCCGACGTTGAACTTGAAGACCAGGGCGCCGATGCCGAGCGCCGTCAGGCCGATCAAGGTGGTAATTCTCTCATTGTTCAGGCGCAACGACGTCGCGGTATCAGCCGCCGTACCATAGGCATGCTCCCTGATCGGTTTTGCCGGCGTGCCGCCGTGACCTCTGATCGACTCCGATACGCCCTCGGGATGGAGTTCGGGCAAGGGGCCAAGTGATGCGGGATCTTGCTTCATCACCCTGGCGCCGCCGAAAACGAAGAAGACCAGCACCGCAATCGCCAGGTTGAAGAAGAAGCTGGAGAGAAACAGCGAGGTCGGCGCGAAAGGCAGGCCGGCCTTCGCAACGATCTGGTTGGTGATACCGCCATAGATGCTGATCGGCGAAAAGCCGCCGGCCTGGGCGCCGTGGATCACCATCAGGCCCATCATGACCGGGTGGATGCGGTATTGCACGGCAAAGCTCAACGCGACGGGTGCGAGAATGGCGACCGCGGCAGGCCCAAGCGCACCGAAACCGGTAATGATGACGGCGACCATGAACATCACCCAGGGAATCAAGCCGATCCGCCCGCGCACCAGGCGGACGGCACATTCGACGAGCCAGTCGATCGTGCCGTTGATCTGCGCTATGGCGAAGAGATAGGTGACGGCGACGAGCGTCAGGAACAGATCACTCGGAAAGCCGGCGAAAATATCGCTGGTTTTCATCCCGATGATCATCGAGCCGAGCACGAAGGCACCGGCAAAGGCGAGCGCACCCATGTTGATCGGCTGGATCGTCGCAATGATGAACATCGCGACCAGCAGGCCTATGGCCAATAGTTCAATACCCATGATTCCCCTCCCTCCGACGCCTCCAGCGCCGTAGTTGCTGTTTTAAGATCGATGCTGGATGTCGACGCACCCTCCTCCCAGAGGGCGCGGTCGCCTTACCTCCTGGTGTAAAGATCGGCGTATTGCTGCCGCAGGATATTCTTCTGAACCTTACCCATCGTGTTGCGCGGCAGGTCGTCGGCGAAGATGATGCGCTTGGGTTGTTTGTAGCGGGCGAGACGGTCCTGGAGGGCGCTGACGATGGTCTTTTCATCGAGGACAGCGCCGGGCTTGCACACGACGACGGCCGTTACGCCTTCTCCGAAATCGGGATGCGGCACACCGATCACAGCGCTCTCAACCACACCCTCGATCTGATCGATCTCGCCTTCGACCTCTTTCGGATAGATGTTGTATCCACCCGAAATCACCAGGTCCTTGCCGCGACCGACGATGTGGACGTAGCCTTCCCGGTCGATCTTGCCGAGATCGCCGCTGATGAAGAAACCGTCGGCGGTGAATTCGGCCGCGGTCTTTTCCGGCATGCGCCAATAACCCTTGAAGACGTTCGGTCCCTTGATCTCGATCATGCCCGTTTCTTCAAGCGGCAGCACGAGCCCGGTGGCGGGATCGGTGACGCGCACCGTGACATCAGGCAGCGGGAAACCGACCGTTCCGGCAATCCGTTTGCCCTCATAGGGGTTGGACGTATTCATATTGGTTTCCGTCATGCCGTAGCGCTCGAGAATGGCGTGACCGGTGCGGGCCTGGAACTCGGTATGGGTTTCGGCAAGCAGGGGAGCCGAACCGGAGATGAAAAGGCGGATGCTGGCGACCGCTTGCTCGTCGAGGCGCGGGCTTTGCAGGAGGCGCACGTAGAAGGTCGGCACGCCCATCAGCATCGTTGCCTCAGGCATCAGCGACAGGATCTCCTCCGGATCGAACTTCGACAGCAGGAACATCGAGGCGCCGGCGAGCAGCGTGACGTTCGTGGCGACAAACAGCCCATGCGTGTGGAAGATCGGCAAGGCATGGATCAGCCGATCGTCGGCGGTGACGCGCCAATAGTCTCGCAAGGTCAGGGCGTTCGAGAGCAGGTTCCCATGCGTGAGCATCGCCCCCTTGGAGCGTCCGGTCGTTCCCGACGTGTAGAGGATCGCAGCCAGATCATCCGCGGAACGCGAGGCATCGACAAAGTCGGCCGGCTCATCGCGGGCGAGATCCAGCAACGAGCCGCTGCCGTCGGCATCGAGCGTTTCGACGATCGCGCCGTGAGGCTTGGAGATTTTCTCCACGCCCTCTCTCGCAGCCGACGCGACAACCACCAAACGCGGCTCCGCATCGCCGATAAAATAATCGAGCTCAGCCAGCGTATAGGCGGTGTTGAGCGGCAGGTAGACGGCGCCGGTTCGAAGGCAGGCGAGATAGAGGATCAGTGCCTCGGCACTTTTCTCGACTTGCACCGCCACCCGGTCGCCGGGGCGAATGCCGAGCGTGTCCATCGCGCCGGCAATACGGCCGGAAAGAGCGAAAGCGTCATCATAGGTCCATGTGCGCTTGCTATCGATCCGGATGAACGGTGCGTCACCGGGCGCAGCCGTCCGCATGGCGTCGAAAAGATGGTTGCTCACTTTCGCCCTCCAAGCGTTGAGTTCATGATCTGTGCGAATGGCCGGGAGCCTTGCTGGCCATTGCCGCCGCGGCGGACTTCGTCGTTCTGGTTGAGCAAGCTCTTGACGGCAGGCGAGGCAATCACCTCGCCGCGCTGCGCCAGGGCCTCGTGGTTGGCCACGATATCGTCGAGCTTGTAGAGGTAGTTGACCATCAGGCCGTGTGCCTGCTGCATCGCCTTGGTCGAGCGGTCGCCAAGAAAATTCAGTCTTTCCAGTCGAGCGCCGTTGCCGAGATGGAAGCGGGCGACAGGATCGATGGGGCGGCCCTCCGGCGTCCGTTCGGTCAGGAAATAGCCCGCGGCAAGAGGCAGCAACACGCGCTCCACTTCGCTCGCCGTATTCTCGTTGTCAGGCCAGCTCGGATCATCCAGCAAGGTCATTTTTTCGAGGACCGCTTCCGGCAGCAACCGGTCGGCGGCCGGGGCACGCGCCTTGGCAAGCCAGCGGGCAAAGCCTGGAACGGGCGACAGCGTGACGAAATTCTTGAGGCCGGGCAGGTCCCGGCGCAGGTCTTCCACGACCTGCTTGATCAGGAAGTTGCCGAACGAGATGCCGCGCAAGCCATCCTGGCAGTTGGAAATCGAATAGAAGACAGCCGTCGTCGCCTCGTCGGCATTGATCTGCTCCCTGCCCTCGACCAGCACATCTCCGATCGCGCCGGGCACGGATCGTGTCAGCGCCACCTCGACAAACACGAGCGGCTCGTCGGCCAATCGGGGGTGGAAGAAGGCAAAGCATCGACGGTCGGCCGGTGCCAAACGACTGCGCAACTCCTCCCAGCCGGCGATCTCGTGCACGGCCTCGTATTTGATGATCTTTTCAAGGATGTAGGCCGGCGTCGACCAGTCGATGGGGCGCAGCGTGAGAAAGCCGCGATTGAACCAGGAGCCGAACAGATGCGTGAAGTCGGCGTCAAGCGCGTGATATCCTGCGGATTGGTCTTTGGAAGCAAGCAGCTGCTCACGCATCCGGACAAGCTTGGCGGTGCCGTTCGGCGCGTGATTCAATCGGCGCAGAAGCTCCTGTCGCCGCGGCTCGGCTGCCTGGTGGAGCGCGATGATCGCGGCAGAGCTTTTGTCGGTGCGGTAATTTTCAATCGCCTGGTCGAGCTTGGCCGTGTCAGGCCCGAACTTTTCATGCAGCATATCGAGGAATGCCCGCGAGCCCTCGCTCTTGAGCGCGCCCCAGCGATCGAGTATCTCGGCCGCAAGTGCCATGCCCGAGGCTTCGCCCCGGCTCGACAGCAGCATTTCACAGAGTGTGTGGAGATCGGCCTTGGCTGCGACCTGCGTGGCGCGGGAGCCGGAAAACAGAAGCTGGCGTCCGCGATCCGTGATGCTCTGCAGCATGTCGGTGAAGAAGGAAGCCTCAGACATGCCATTCTCCTCTCTTCTGGGTGCGGACCGTTTTGACGGCTGCTTCCCATCGTCGGGTTTCACCGGTAGTATGTAGAATGCCACTCTTCGTACACGAGGTCAATGATCGTGTATACAAGAAGTGCTATTATGTATGAGGAATTGAGACGAATGTCCGAGAATGTCGGCCGATGGCTTCGGGATGAGATTGAAAATTCCATTCTTTCCAATGAGTTCTCCCCCGGTGAGCGACTCGACGAAATGGTGCTTGCGACGCGTTTCGGGGTCTCCCGCACGCCGGTGCGCGAGGCGCTGATGCAGCTCGATGCGATCGGCCTCATCGAAATTCGACCGCGCAGAGGCGCAATCGTCATCGATCCGGGGCCGCACCGCGTCTACGAGATGTTCGAGGTGATGGCCGAATTGGAGGGCCTGGCCGGGTCGCTCGCCGCACGACGGCTGGACAAGGCTTCCCGGGAAGCGATCACGGCCACCCACAGCCGCTGCGAGCAATCAGCCGCGGCCGGTGACAGCGATGCCTATTATTACGACAATGAGGAATTCCATAAGGCCATCTATGCAGCCGGCCGAAGCGAATTCCTCGAGGAGCAATGTGTGCAATTGCACCGCCGCCTGCGGCCTTATCGCCGCCTCCAGCTGCGCGTGCGCAACCGCCTGTCGACCTCCTTCTCAGAACATAGCGCCATCGTCGATGCGATCTTTGCCGGAAATGGAGATGAAGCCCGCCGTCTGCTGCGGACGCATGTCGGCATTCAGGGAGAGAGGTTCAGCGATCTGGTAGCCAGCATGGCGGCGAGATGATTGGACGGCGTGACCGAGCTCAGGCGGCAGGAAAGCCCCACACCCGCGCGATGGAAGCCGTTATCCGATACGCGCGGGTCTCCATCAGGAAAAATTCTCCAGCACGGCCAGGAATGTGTGCCGGTCGCCCTGCCCTTCGGTCAGGCGCACGCGACCCTCGATGTCGGCGAGATGGTGGTCCATCAGCTGTTGCGCCTTGGCGAGGTTTTTCTCCTTTAGGGCGGCAACGATCATGCGATGGTGGTCCGCGCCGCAGTCGTCCTTGCGGTCCTCTTCGTACAAGGACATGACGAGCGAAAGCCGGGCGACGATCTTGGCGAGCACTTCGGTCAGCACCGGGTTGCCGGCGATTTCGGCAAGCACGATGTGGAACTTGCCGGACAGGACCGTCTTCGACTTTTCGTCACCGTGGTGGTGGATGTGCTCTTCTTCATCCGTCAGCTTCTGCAGCGCATCCAGCTGCTCCAGCGTGACGCGGGCGATCACCAGTTCGAGCAGCAGGCCCTCGATCTTCCGGCGCGCCTCGAAAAGGCTCTTCGCCTGCTCGACGCTCGGCTCGGCGACGAAGGTGCCGCGGTTTCTCTTCCGCTCCAGCAGATGGTCGCTTTCAAGCACGCCGAGCGCCCCGCGCACCACCGTTCGGCTGACACCGAAATGCTCGGCGATCGCTTCCTCCAGGATCTTGGTGCCGGGCTTGAGTGCCCCTTCGCCGATGGCGGCGGCCAGCGTGGAGCGGATGCGTTCCGAAACATCGTCATTGGTATCGGTGCTTTCCACCGGCCCATTGGCCGCTGTCATCACTTTGGCACTCTGACGGCGCATCTTTCTCATTGCAGTCTCCAAATTGCCTCTGGCGGCCCGGCGTGGATTCGATCGATCACCAGATATCCAAGCGCCATACTTTTTTCCATAAGAATATTCTTGCGTAAATAATTCCGGCACCAGCATTTCGACAGCCGGTGCCGATGGAAAAAGCTGGCACCGCCTCGGGACTCAAGCCGCTTTCTGCTTCTTTTCCGGCACCGACAGGGCAATGCCCTTTTCGGCGCAAACCATCTCGACATGACGAGCCGATTGCTGGATGAAAGCGATTGCCTCGTCGAAACCGTAGGATTGCACCTCATAGGTCGGATAGCCGTAGCAACTGCTCTCATAGGCCTCCCAGTCGAGAACAGCCCCGGAGGCGACCCGCTTCTCATAGGCATCCACCATCGCCATATAGGCCGCAAGCTCATCCGCCGTCAGGTCGGGGTGGCCGGCGCGCCAGATAGGATCGTCGATCTCGATGCACTGGCGCGGATTGGCCTTGCGGGGCTTGTCGGCGACAGACTGGGCAACCTCCAGCGACAGGTTCAGCCTCGGGTTAGCCTCCGCAAGAATGGGGAGGATCGCAGCAAAATCGACGATGCCGCCGCCAACGGGTCTGGTCTGGAAATCGAGACCACCTGGAGCGCGCCCGACATAGGCATCCTTGATATGGGTCTGGCGGATATAGGGAGCCAGGCGCTTGGCGGCGAAGACCGGATGCTCGCCCCGCTGCAGTCCGTTGGCCGTGTCGAAGACGACGCCGACGCAATCGGCGCCGACCTTCTCGATCAATCGCAGGATCTCGAAGGAGGTGATTTCGTCGTGCGTTTCGATATTCATGTGCGCGCCATTGGCGCGGGCGACGGGAGCGAGCTTGCGGAGGACCTTTTCGATCCCGAGCAGTTGCTCTTCCCAGGTCACATCGGTGCGGAAGCGGTCATTGGCCAGCCGGCCGCGATATTCGCTCTTGAAATTGCCCGGAGCAACCCAAAGCTCATGGCAGCCGATCGCGGCACTTGCCTCGATCATGCGCGTGAAACCGGCAATGATATCGCCGCCGCCGGCGGCCCGGAGCGCCGGTTCCTCGGCGCTGCAATAGGGATTGATCTTGCCGATGCCGCTTTCGAGATAGAGGCCAAGGTCGTCGGCCTTCGCCCTGATCTCGCGTAGCAGGCCGCTGTCGAGATCGGGGCTCATGTCCAGCGCCGTACTGAAGAAAATGCCTGCGAGCCCAAGTTCCTTGACGTGATCAAGGCTTGCCAGAGGCCCCCGCTTCTTTGCCTCGGGCAGCTTTATGCTGTCGATTCCCAATTTCATGTCATGCTCCTCTGCTGTTTCCTGATGGGGCGCGCTGCACTGGCGACCCTTCGTTGTTGATCTCAATTCACATCGACGGATCCGCGATCACGCCCGTCCGGGAGCGCGAGGCTTCTCTACTGTCCGGCCTTTCGGAACGAGACTCTTTTCGAGATAGTGCTGGCCTATGGATGCGACACTCGTGATGGCGAGGTACCAGATCGAGGCGACGAACAGCAGTTCGATGACGAGGAAGTTCCGGGCGTAGATCGCCTGGGCCTGCGTCAGCAGATCCTGCATGCCGATGACCGAGACGATGGCGCTGGCCTTCAGCATGCCGATGGCCTGGTTCCCCGTCGGCGGCACGATGATACGCGTGGCCTGGGGCATGATGACGGTGAAAAAAGTCTGTGTCTTTTTCAGCCCGAGCGCCGTTGCCGCTTCGCGCTGGCCGCGATCGACCGCAATCAGGCCACCTCGGATGATCTCCGACATGTTCGCGGCTTCATGCAGCCCGAGTGCGAGGAAGCCGGCCAGGGCCGGCGTCACCAGATCGTTGATCGAAATGGTGAAGCTTCCCATCCCGACCTGCGGGATGAAGAGGGCGATATTGAACCAGAAGAAGATCTGGACGATGAGCGGCACGCCGCGAAACCACCAGACGAAGCTGGCGGCGATCACCTTGAGAACCGGGTTCTGGCTCGTCGCCATCAGCGCCAGCAGGCATCCGAGCACGATGCCGAACACCATGGCGCCTGCCGTCAGTTCAAGCGTCAGCAGCACGCCGCGCAGGATCGAAGGATCTACCAGATAGCGGGGGATCTCGGACCACTGGATGCTCTGGCTCCGCCCGACGACGAGCGCGAAGAAGGCCAGCGCTGAAATCGCGATGGCACCGGTTGCGATCTGCCCCCAACGCATCGGTCTTCCGACCGTTGGCGCAAGGGAGAGCGATATGGTTGACGCTTGAAACAGGGCCATCGGCGTCAATCCGCACGCATGCTGGCGGCATCATTGACCTTGACGGTCTTCACGGCCAGCGGTCCGAGGCTCCACTTCTTCATGATGGTCTCGTAGGCGCCGGAGTCCACCATCTGCTGCAAGGCGGCAACGACGCTGTCGCGCAGCTGCGGATTGTCCTTGGCGGTCAGCATGCCAAGGTAACCGACGGCAAGGCGGATATCCGGCAGCGCCTGCAGGCCCTTGCCGTTTCCGGTCTGGTGTTCGGTGGTGTAGACGCTGGTGGCGTAACCGTTGACCGTGGCGTCAGCCCTCCCGGTGCGGACGGCCTGCAGCACATCCGGCATTTTCGGAATCGACATGATGTTGACCGGGGTCGCGCATTTGGCCGATGCCGCCTCGACCATCTTCGCCTGGAAGGTGCCGACGGGAACGGCGACCTTCTTGCCGCACAGATCCTCCAGGCCCTTGATGGCGAGAGGATTGTCCCTGATCGTCATGATCGTCGTCGCGTCATACATATAGTCGATGACGTCGACCTGCTTTTCCAGCTCCGGATCGTCGTTGATTCCCGAGATCGACATGTCGAAGCGCTTTGCCAATATGGAGGGCACGATCGCCGCACCCGCCCCGACATCGGTCATCTCAACATCGACGCCCAGGATGACGCCGAGTGCGGCGGCGATATCGGCATCGATGCCGATCAGCTTGCCGTCTTCGCCATGAAAGCTGATCGGCGGCGTCAGGTCGGTCGCAACCTTCAGCACGCCCGATGACTTGACGGAGGGCGGCAGCCCGTCGGCCAGTTTCTGCGTGAGGACGACACCGGGGAGCTTGGCGACATCGGCGCCGGCCGCCATCTTCTCGGCGGCACCTCCGGCAGCGTAAGCAGAGGCCGCGATCAAAGTGACCATCGCTCCGGCAACTCCGGCCTTCAAGATTTTCTGAATGCGCATCATGTGATCCCCTGTCATTTTTGTATCGGTGAATTCTCGGGATCATCTATGCAATCGCCGTGCCACCTGCAGTGGTGCGTCAGTAATTATCTGATATCAATAGGATTTTTATTAAAAACGACATTTCGGATAGAGTTTCGCAATATAATTCGCATAAAGTTTCGAACATACAATGCACAATTTTTATGCTCCCAGGCCCCGCCGCATCATTTTTGACCGTCTCATTCGCCCCCAAGACCCAAAAACACCTCTTCAGAGGCCAAAACCCGCACTTTTCGGCGCTTGATCGCCCGCTCAGGGGCCGTGGCTACTTCTATCTGATGCCCATTTAATATACGACGTTGGCGAAAATTTATACAAAAAGCAAATTCGAATTTCAAATCGAATGATTATTATTACAAACTTTCGAAACTTTATAAGTCAAAAATATCGATTTATTTTCATAGGCTTGATACCGTCGTCAACGGCGAATGGCAAAACTGGCACGCCGCTTGCAGTTCGTTTCTCATGAACAAGCTCGACGCAAAATTTCTCGCCGGACCGCATCTCCGTCTTGTGCCGGAGACCGCGCAGCAATCCGTGACCTCGACCCAGAACCAGGGAGGCCCTATGCCCATACCGAATATGGCTGAACGCAAACGGCTCAGCGTTCAGGGCCTCACCCACAGCTATGGCGGCCAGAATGCCATCAGCGACGTGGCCTTCGATATCGAGGCCGGCGAGATCGTTGCCCTGCTCGGGCCGAGCGGCTGCGGCAAGTCGACCGTGCTGCGCGCCATCGCCGGTCTGATCCAGCCGAAGACCGGCAGGATTGTGCTCGGGGAGAAAGACTTGGCCGATGTCTCGGCCCGCTCACGCGGCGTCGGCATGGTCTTCCAGAACTATGCTCTGTTTCCGCATCTGACGGTCGCAGAAAACATCGCCTATCCGCTCGCCTGCCAGAAGCTTCCTCGCACTGAGCGCAAGGCGCGCGTCGAGGAGATGCTGTCTCTCGTTAGGCTCAAGGATTATGGCAACCGCCTGCCGCGGGAACTCTCCGGCGGCCAGCAGCAGCGCGTCGCCGTCGCCCGCGCCATCGCCGGACGCCCGTCCCTTCTGCTGCTCGACGAACCCTTCGGCGCGCTCGACCGCGCCTTGCGTTTCGATCTGCAGGTGGAGCTGCTGCACCTGCAGAAGACGCTCGGCATCACGACGCTGATCGTCACGCACGACCAGGAGGAAGCCCAGAGCCTCGCAAACCGCCTGGTGCTGATGAACAAGGGTAATGTCGAGCAGATCGACACGCCGATGACCGTCTACGATCGCCCGAAGACGCTTTTCGTCAACACCTTCATCGGCCAGGCAAACCTGCTCAATGGAACGGTGCTGCGGCTCGATGCCGACAGCACGCTGATCGGCCTTGCCAATGACCGGACCCTGCTCCTGCCGCGCCGCCTGAACTTCACCCTCGGCTCGAAGGTCACGATCACCTTCCGGCCGGAAGAGGTTCGCCTGTCGACGCAGCCAAGCGAGAGCACCCTACCGGTTCGCATGACCGTGTCCGTGCCGCTCGGCCCCTCCCTCGTCCATGACCTTGTTCTGGAAGACGGAACGGGCCTGCGCGCCTCCGAGATCAGAGGCCCCACCACATTCATTCCCGAACCGGGAACGCAGCAATTTGCCGAGATCGACACCGCAAGGTGTCACGCCTTTCCGGCCGAACCGGAAATCATGAGTGAAGAAACAATTCAACAGAGGTGAACGTGATGAAGGACTTTCAGATTACCCGTCGCGGGTTCGGTTTCCTGGCGGCCGGTGTTGCCGCATCGACCATGCTTCCATTTGCCGCCCGCGCTGCCGGTGGCGGAGCCGTTGCCGCCACTTTCCCGGGCAGCTGGGAAGACGCCTACCGCACAGTGCTGACGCCGATGGTCAAGGATGCAGGCTATGACCTGACCATTGCCCCGGCGATGGCGCAGGACCAGCTTGCCAAGATCATGGCGAGCCCCGGTAACCCGCCCTATGACACGCTGCTGATGTCGCCCGGCCAGATGGCCGTCGCCATCGAGAAGGATCTCATCCAGAAGATCGATCCGAGCAAGCTCAAGAACTGGGGCATGCTCGATCCGTCCTTCCAGGGCGAATACGGCCCGACCGTGACCATCGAAGTCAACGGCATCGCCTACAATCCCGATCTCGTTCCGAAGCCGAAGGGTTATCGCGATCTCTTCGAGAACCCGGCCTATAGCGGCAAGGTTTCCTGGACCGGCTTTGCCTCGAACACCGCCGTCATGGCCTATACCGAGATCGCCAAGATCTTCGGTTCCGGCCCCAACGACATGGACGCGGTCTTCAAGCTGTTCAAGGATCATCCGGAGCATCTGAAGGGCGTGGTCGACAGCACCAACCACCAGATGACGCTGTTCCAGCAGGGCGAAATCGCCGTCTTCATGTGCTCGACCGGCAACGTCGCCCGCCTGAAGAGCCTCGGCCTCAACGCCGAGTTCGTCCAACCCGAAACCGGCTCGCCGGCAGCCCCCGTCAATATCCACCTGACCAAGGGCACGGCCAATCTCGATGCGGCCTATGCCTATATGGATGCCGCGATCTCCAAGGCCGCCCAGGACCAGCTCAAGGAGCCGCCGACCGAGATGTTCCCGACCAACAAGGACGTGGCGCTGACGCCGGGCATCGAAGCCTATGTCACCCGCGACCAGCTCAAGACCATGGTCTATCCGGACTGGGTCGCGATCAACAAGAACCGCGACGGCTGGATCCGCCAGTTCGACGCCCTCGTTGCCGGTTGAGGTGATGTGATGAAGGCGAGCGGCTTCCCATACGTCCTACCGATGCTGTTGCTTTCCGTGGCGTTCTTCGCAACGCCGCTCGCCGTCCTCGTCGGTTTCAGCTTCGCCGGCCCCGGCGGAGCGACCCTCGAACATTATGTCCGCTTCTTCGGGGACGCATTCAATTTCCGCGTCCTCGTCAATACCGCAAGGCTCGGGCTCGAAACCGTCATCGGCACGACCTTGCTCGGCGTGCCGATCGCGCTTCTCTACTGGCATGGTGGCCGAAACCTGCGGCAGGTGCTGATTTTCCTGACGCTCATTCCGATGCTGACCAGCAATGTCGTGCGCACTTTCGCCTGGATCGTCATCCTCGGACGCCAGGGGCCGATCAGCGAAGCGCTGGTCGGGCTCGGCCTGGCGGGAATGCCGACCAGCCTGCTGTTTACCGAACTCGGCCTGGTCATGGCCATGTGCCAGATCGACCTGCCGCTGATCATCCTGCCGCTGATTGCCATCCTGTCGCGCACGCCCGTGCAACTGACGGAAGCCGCCCAGGTTTCCGGCGCCGGCCCCTGGCGCATCTTCGTCACCGTGCTTTTGCCGCTGATGCTGCCGGGCCTGCTGGCGGGCTGGATCCTGGTCTTTGCCAGTACCAGCAGCTCCTTTGTCACCCAGGCGGTCATCGGCGGTGCGCGCAACGTCTATGTTCCACAGTTGATCTACCGCGAAGTCGGCACGCTGTTCGACTGGCCGCTGGCCTCGGCCATCGCCGTCGTCCTGCTGCTGTCCACCGGCTGCCTGCTGGTCGCCCTTACCATGATGTCCCGTCACAGGAGGTTGGTCGGTCATGCGTGATCATCGCGAAAATCCCATTCCCGTCATGCTCTACAAGGCATTCGTCTACGGTTTCGGCGGGCTCTGCGTCATCTATCTCGTGGCACCCATCGTGATTGCGCTGACGATGTCGTTTACCTCGGGGCAGACATTGAAATATCCGCCGCAGGGCTTTTCGCTCAGGTGGTACGCGGCGCTGCTCGATCCGGTGCGCTCGGCAACCGAACATATCGCTGCCTGGAACTCGCTGAAGATCGCCGGCCTTGCCGTCCTCGGATCGCTGATCTTTGCGGTTCCGGCAACCATCGGCATGACGCGCATGAAGCGCAGCAGCGCCGGCACCATCGAGCCACTGCTGCTCGCCCCGCTCGTCCTGCCGAGCCTGGTCTACGGCCTTGCCGCCCTGATCGTCGCCAATTTCATCGGCTTCAAGCCGTCGCTCTGGCTGACCGTATCAGGCCATGTCGTGGTCTTCGGGCCGCTGATGTACCGCGCCGCCTCCGTCGTCGCCCAGGGCCTCAATCCCTCGCTTGCCGAGGCATCGACGACGATGGGCGCGAGCTGGTTCATGACACTGCGGCGCGTGACCCTGCCGCTATTGATGCCCGGCATTCTGGCCGGCGCATTCCTCGTCTTCATCCAGTCGCTCGATAATGTGTCGGTATCGCTTTTCCTCGCCGATGCCCGAACGACCGTCTTGCCGCTGCGCATGTTCGCGCTGATCGAGGAATCGCTCGATGTCCGCGTCGCCGCAATCTCCGGAATTCTGATCGCCGTGACGCTGGTCGGACTGCTGGTTGCCCGGCGCGTGCTCGCGCCGCCACGGCAGGCCTGAACAATCCGTCATTTGGCCTATGCTTGAATTAGAAGGAACAAACTCATGAATATGCGCGCGACAAACGCAGGCGGCTATCGGATGGGATCGCTGCTGGCCGATTTCCAGCCGGATTTCGATTTCTCCGCTCCGCTGCCGCTTCCTGTCGAAGAGTTCGAGGATCGCCTTCGCAGAATTCGCCGTCAGGCGGTCGAAGCCGGGCATGACGCGCTGATCGTCCATGCCGGCAGCGTCGGCTGGTTCCACGCTTCGAATGCCTATCTGCGCTATATCTGCGACTGGATGCGCGAGGGTGTGCTGATCATTCCGACCGATGCCGACAAGGCGATGGTGCTTCTCTCCTTCTTCACGCAATCCGTCCTGCTGCCGCCGGGCGGCGAGCCTGTGCTCGTCGACGAGATCTGGCAGATCGGCCCGATCGGCCGCGAATATGCCGACCGCCCCGGCGATTCCGTCATCAAGACCGCCGAGAAATGCGCCGAGGTTCTCGCCGGTCTCGGCCTCGCCAAGGCCCAAATCGGCAGGATCGGCGACCGCACGTCGCTGAGCTTCTGGTCTGCCCTCGACGAACTGCTGCCGAAGAGCAAGTTCGTGGCCGACAACGCCATTCTCGACCGCATGCAGAAGGTCCGCTCACTGCCCGAGATCGAGATGTTCCGCGCCGCCGCCCAGCTGATCAGCATCGGCACGCAGGCCGCCTATCATGTGGCGAAGTCAGGCGTCACCGACCATGAAATCCTGGCGGCCTTCACCTATGCGCAGATGGCGCTCGGCGGCGAAACCGGCGACGGCTACCAGATCGGCATCAACGAATTCGGCACCCATTGCGGCAAGCCCTATGGCCGCATCGTCCGCCCGGGTGACCTCATCAACCTCTATATTTCCAACGTCACCTATCGCGGCTACACCGCCCAGACCGCCCGCATGATCGCGATCGGCGACATCACCAGCCAACAGGAGGATGTGCTTGCCGCCTGCACCGAAGGCGTCAAGCGGGCCGAAAAGCTGATCAGGCCCGGCGCATTGATGCGCGAGGTCAACAATGCCGCCTTCGAACCGATGATCGAGCGAGGCATGCTCACCTCAGCCGAGGCGCGCACCATGCCCTACAACTGGTCGCCGATGGAAGACGGCGGCGCCCGCCTGATTCCCCATCAGTATGTGAAGGACATCGACTGGGAGGCGCAGGGCCGCAAGCTCATGCACGTCTATCCGGCAACGCACGGACCGCACAATCCGAACCTCGGCCATTCGGTCGGCATGGCCGGCGGCCAGAACAGCTTCAACATCTCCTCGCATAACTACGACAGGATGGAGGAGGGCATGGTCTTCGTGCTGCACACGCAGTGGCTGGAACCGCTATCGGCCGGCTGCAATATCGGCGACATGTATGTCGTGACCAAGGACGGTTTCGAGAACCTCAGCCGCCATACCCCGCTTGAAACCCACCGCGTCGCTGCCGAGGCCTGACATGACCCATCATAAACAACACACGCATTTCGATTTCGCCAAGATGACCGAGCGCGAGCGTTACAAGATCCTCATCGGCACGGTCATTCCGCGCCCCATCGCACTGGTCACCACCTTGAGCAAGGAGGGCCTGCCGAATGCCGGCCCGTTCAGCTTCTTCAACGTCCTCACCCACGACCCGGCAATCGTTGCCATAGGCGTCGAGAATTATGCCGACATGCGCTTCAAGGATACCGCCCGCAACATCCGCGAAACCGGCGAGTTCACGGTCCATATCTGCGATGACGCCCTTGTCGACCAGATGGAGGTCTGCGCCATCAAGTTCGGACCTGAGGTCGACGAGCTCTCCGAAGCCGGCCTGGCAACGGCGCCGGGACAGATGGTCAGAAGCCCCCGCATCCTGGCAGCGCCCGCAGCACTCGAATGCCGCCGCCACACCACCCTGCAGGTCGGCCCGGCGCGCGAAATCATCCTCGGCGAAGTCCTCGGCGTCTATGTCAGAAGCGATGCGGTCAATCCGACGAACCTGCACATCGACCAGCAACTGATGGACGCCGTCGGAAGGATGGGCGGCCATACCTACACAAGGACGCGCGACCAGTTCGACATCAAGACGCAGACCAAGGAGGAGTGGAGTTCGCGAAAGAGCGTTTCAGAGCCGGTCATCGCATAGTCAGGCTTGGCATACGCTCAAGCCGGAGGTGGTTTCCGTTTCCGGCGTAAAACTCCCGGGAAAACCCTTTGCATTTGGAATCCCCTAATTCAAAAACCGATAGAGCCAGTCCCGCGTCTCCTCCGGCAACGGAGCCGGCGATTCGTCTTCGGGGGCGTGGGCCTGCCAGATGATTTCCACCTCGGCGGCGCGCTCCTCGCCCGTCTCGATCGAGATGAGGAAGCCGATAGAGCGCACGCCGATCTTGTCGACGGTGGCGGTGAAGGTTGCCGGCTCGTCGTAGTGGAGCGGGCGGTGGAGAAAGCAGGAAACCTTGCTGGGGCTATAGACGGGTTCGTCGTCGACATCGGGCCGTGAGGACCAGAAGTTCGCAAGCACGGACTCGGCATAGGAAATATAGGATGCCAGAAACATCCGGCCGGTCATATCGACATCGCGAAACGGCACGCGTATTTCCGCCACATCAGGACGTTTCGACTGACTCATCAACAAATCTGCCCTACAGAGTTCCCATGGCAACACTACTTCATAATTGCTTATACCGGAACCGGCTTAAGGATAAAATTACGCAATAGTTCAAAGTGTTACAGTGTCCTCCACGTACCGGAAAGGTGCGGGCCGTTGCAATTGGACCTGATCGACGGGAACGGCGCAAACGAGACAGTGTGATAGGCGAACGGTCGGAAGGCGCGGCAAGAGCGCTTGTTGAAATCGTCAGGCGATGCCCCATCTGCTGTGGCACATGACATAAGCGACCGATAGAGTGTCTTCATGAGCACCCGTCTTTATGAACACCCGATCTTCCTGGAACATGTCACGCCCGCCGGCCATCCGGAGCGATCGGACAGGATCCGCGCCATCAATGTTGCGCTGGAACATCCGAATTTCGAGCGGCTGGAGCGCCGGCAGGCGCCGCAGGCGAATGAGGATGCGGTGCTGCTTGCCCATCCGGAGGAGCATCTGACCGCCGTCATGCGGGAGATTCCCGAGGAAGAGGGTGAGATCAACCAGATCGAAGCCGATACCTATGCCAGCAGCAAGAGCCTGCAGGCGGCGCTGACCGGCATTGGCGGGGCGATGGCGGCGGTGGACGATGTCTTTACCGGCCGGGCCGACAATGTCTTCGTCGCCGCCCGCCCGCCGGGGCACCATGCCGAAAAGATGACGGCGATGGGCTTCTGCTTCTTCAACAATGCGGCGATCGCCGCCCGGCATGCGCAAAAGACGCATGGCGCCGAGCGCATCGCCATCGTCGACTGGGACGTGCACCACGGCAACGGCACGCAGGATATCTTCTGGGACGATCCTTCGGTGCTGTTCTGCTCGACGCATCAGATGCCGCTCTATCCCGGCACCGGCGCCAAGGACGAGAAGGGCAAGCACAACACCATCGTCAATGCGCCGCTGTCGCCGAATGTCGGCAGCGACCACTTTCGCGAGGCGTTCAAATCGCGCGTGCTACCCGCCCTTGACGATTTCCGGCCGGATCTCATCATCATCTCCGCCGGCTTCGACGCGCATCACCGCGATCCCTTAGCGCAGATCAATCTGACCGGCGAGGATTTCGACTGGGCGACCGGGCGCGTGCTGGAACTCGCGGACCGGCACGCGAAGAACCGGGTCGTCAGCCTGCTCGAAGGCGGTTATGATCTCGAGGGACTCGCCGAATCGGCGGGCATGCATATTCTGAGAATGATGAAGGGTTGAGAATGACTGACAGCGCCAAGCCGGAGGTGTCCGGCCTTTCCTTCGAAAAGGCGGTCGCCGAACTCGAAAGCATCGTCGCCCGGCTGGAACGCGGCGATGTGGCGCTGGATGAATCGATCGAAATCTACGAGCGCGGCGAAGCGCTGAAGAAACATTGCGAAACGCTGCTTTCGGCCGCCGAAAACCGCATCGAAAAAATCAGGCTCGACCGCGCCGGCAAGCCGCAGGGCGTCGAGCCGCTCGACGGCGCCTGAGGCAGCAAACTCCCTTTTGAAGATGCTTGGCTATCGGCTTCGGACCGATCTATGATCCCCATCCAAAACGATGAGGGGACAAGGACATGACGGACAGGTTGAAGGGCAAGGTCGCCATTATCTCGGGGGGCGCGACCGGCATGGGCGGTGCTGCCTCGAAGCTTTTTGCGGCGGAAGGGGCGCGTATTGCGATCATCGACCGCAATGGTCAGGCGGCGGCCGAGACCGTGAAGCAAATCCGTGATGCCGGCGGCGAGGCCGATTGCTGGACGGCCGATGTCTCGGACGAAGCAGCCGTCAATGCCGCCGTAGCGGGCGTCGAAGAACGCTACGGCGCAGTCACCGTGCTCTTCAATCATGCCGGCACGATCGTCATCAAACCGTTTCTGGAAACGACCGTTGAGGAATGGGACTGGCTGCACGCCGTCAATGTGCGCTCGATGTTCCTGATGACCAAGGCCGTGCTGCCGAAGATGGTTGAAAGCGGCGGCGGGTCGATCGTCTGCACCTCGTCGATCTCGGCGGTCGCCGCCACGCCGATGGAAGTGCTTTACGACACGACCAAGGGGGCCGTGCATATGTTTGCCCGCGCCATCGCGGTGGAGTTCCGTGACCGCAATATCCGCTGCAACGCCGTCTGCCCCGGCTTTATCCGCACGCCGCACGGCCTGCGCGAGGTGGCCGACTTGCAGGCGCTTGGCGTCGACGTTTCGGATGCCGCCATTGCCGCCCAGCAGGGGCGGATTGGCGAGCCGGAGGACGTGGCGCGGGCCGCGCTTTATCTCGCCAGCGACGAATCGAGCTTCGTCAATGGCGCCCATCTCTTCGTCGACAATGGTTTTACCGCGATCTGAGATAGAGGCTGCTCAGCGCATCCGATTGGACGCGCGGTGTACTAACCGTTATCTCTGTTGGATGCTAGAGCATGATGCCGAAAAGTGTGAGCGGTTTTCGGACGACATCATGCTCTAACTATATAATGTAGAACAGGATTCAGATTTTAGGCCGACCCGGCCTAAAATCATCCTGTTCTAGCGATCGGAGATCCCACATGTCCTTCTTTCCCGGTAAAGATCCCCTGCCCGGCGATGCCTTCGCCTGCGACGCGATCGAGAACCTGATCATCCCGCGTACCAGCGATATCGGCGGTTTCCAGGTGCGCCGCGCGCTGCCCAGCCGGCAGCGGCGGCTCGTCGGGCCGTTCATCTTCTTCGACCGCATGGGGCCGGCGATCCTGAAGCCGGACGAGGCGCTCGACGTCAAGCCGCATCCGCATATCGGACTGTCGACGGTCACCTATCTGTTCGACGGCGAGATCCGCCATCGCGACAGCCTTGGCACCGAAAAGGTCATCCGTCCCGGCGATATCAATCTGATGACCGCAGGCCGCGGCATCGTGCATTCCGAGCGCACGCCCGACAATCTGCGCGGCCATCCGCTGCTGATGTCGGGGCTGCAGACCTGGCTGGCGCTGCCCGACGACAAGGAGGAGATTGATCCCGCCTTCGCCCATACGGAAAAATCCGCCATGCCGCTAATCGAGACGGCAGGCGTGCGCGGGCGCGTGGTCATCGGCTCGTTCGAAGGCATGACATCCCCCGTCGGCGTTTTCTCCGACACGCTCTATGTCGATCTCGACCTGCAGCCGGGCGCCAAATTTCCCTTCGGCGCGGGCCATGAAGAGCGCGCCGTCTATGTGCTCTCGGGCGAGGTCGTCATATCAGGCGACCGTTTTGCCGCCGACCAGTTGCTGGTCTTCCGGCCGGGCGATGCGATCACGCTGGAGGCCGGCCGCGATGGCTGCCACCTGATGCTCTTCGGCGGTGCGGCGCTCAATTCGAAACGTTATATCTGGTGGAATTTCGTCTCTTCCTCGAAGGAGCGGATCGAACAGGCCAAGGAGGAATGGCGCACCGGCCGCTTCGATATCGTGCCGGGGGATGAAGAGGAATTCGTGCCGTTGCCGGAGGGCTGAGCGACACGAAATGAGAGAAATAGACCAGGATATACTCCGAAAACCGTTCACACTTTCCGGCATCATGCTCTAAGGTGAAAAGCTTCGGTTCCTGAAATGCACTTGTTTTGCCGCAATCTAATCGAATAAAGCGGAACAAGGAAAAGCAAGAAAGAGCGCCCGCCTGTGACACAACTGCCGAAGACCCCCCTGCTCGACCAGGTCATCTATCCCGCCGACCTGCGCAAGCTCGAGGATCGCGACCTACCGCAGCTTGCCCGCGAAGTCCGGGACGAAATGATCGATGCGGTGTCGCGCACCGGCGGCCATCTCGGCGCCGGTCTCGGCGTCGTCGAATTGACGATCGCCATTCACAGCGTCTTCGACACACCTGATGATCGGCTTATTTTCGATGTCGGCCATCAATGTTATCCGCACAAAATCCTCACCGGCCGGCGTGACCGCATCCGGACGCTGCGCCAGGAAGACGGGCTGTCCGGCTTCACCCGCCGGGCCGAAAGCGAATATGATCCCTTCGGTGCGGCGCATTCCTCGACTTCGATCTCGGCCGGCCTCGGCATGGCGATTGCCGCCGACCTCGACAAATCAGACCGTCGCGTCATCGCCGTCATCGGCGACGGGGCGATGTCGGCCGGCATGGCCTATGAGGCGTTGAACAATGCGGGTGCCCTCGATGCGCGGCTCATCGTCATCCTCAACGACAACGACATGTCGATCGCGCCACCGACGGGCGCCATGAGCGCCTATCTCGCGCGCCTTGCCTCGGGTCGCACCTATATGGGCTTCCGTGACTTCGGCAAGAAGCTGACGGCCTATCTCGGCAAGAACATCGACCGGGCGATCACCCGCGCCGTCGAGCATGCGCGCGGCTATGTCACCGGCGGCACGATGTTCGAAGAGATGGGCTTTTATCATATCGGGCCGATCGACGGGCATTCCTTCGACCACCTGCTGCCCGTGTTGCGCAACGTGCGCGACAATGGACGCGGGCCGGTGCTGATCCATGTCGTCACCCAGAAGGGCAAGGGCTATCCGCCGGCGGAAGCTGCGGCCGACAAATATCACGGCGTCAACAAGTTCGACGTCATCACCGGCGCCCAGGCCAGGGTCAAGCCGAATGCGCCGAGCTATACTAGCGTCTTTGCCGAAGCGCTGGTGCAGGAAGCCGCCCTCGACGACAAGATCGTCGGCATCACCGCCGCCATGCCGAATGGTACCGGCCTCGACAAGCTCGCCGAGGCCTTTCCGTCGCGCTGTTTCGACGTCGGCATTGCCGAACAGCATGCCGTGACCTTCGCCGCCGGCCTGGCAGCGGAAGGCTACAAGCCGTTCGCCGCCCTCTATTCAACCTTCCTGCAGCGCGCCTACGACCAGGTCGTGCATGACGTGGCGATCCAGGGATTGCCGGTGCGTTTTCCGATCGACCGCGCCGGCTTCGTCGGCGCCGACGGGCCGACCCATGCCGGTTCCTTCGACACCGCCTTCCTCACCACCCTGCCCGGCTTCGTGGTGATGGCGGCGGCCGACGAGGCCGAACTCAAGCATATGGTGCGCACGGCTGTCGCCTATGATGGCGGGCCGATCTCGTTCCGCTACCCGCGCGGTGAAGGCGTCGGCGTCGACATGCCGGCGCGCGGCGAAATCCTGCAGATCGGCAAGGGCCGCATCGTCAAGGAAGGCACCAAGGTGGCGCTGCTCTCCTTCGGCACCCGGCTTGCCGACTGTCTGCTTGCCGCTGAGGATCTCGATGCCGCGGGGCTTTCGACGACGGTCGCCGATGCACGTTTCGCCAAGCCGCTCGACCATGATCTGATCCGCCAGCTTGCCCGCCACCACGAAATTGTCATCACCGTCGAGGAAGGCTCGATCGGCGGCTTCGGCAGCCATGTGATGCATTTCCTCGCCACCGAGGGCCTGCTCGACAACGGCCTGAAGCTGCGCTCGCTTGTGATGCCCGACATCTGGATGGAGCAGGCCAAGCCCGAAGCCATGAACGCCCACGCCGGCCTCGACCGCGCCGGCATCGTCTCCACGGTGTTCAGGGCGCTGGGGCGCGGTGTTGCGGTTGGGGTTGCTGGGTAGCTGAGATTATGTGACGGCGTGCCGTGTGGCCCCCTCATCCGCCCTACGGGCACCTTCTCCCCGAGGGGGGAGAAGAGGGAATTAAGGGGTCCTCTCAATAAAAAAGGCGGCACATCACTGCACCGCCCTTTTTATTTAACGTCCCTGCAAAGGGTCCGCTCTCAGAACTCCGTCCACTCTTCCTGAACGGTCGCCGCAGCGCTTGCCTGTCTTCCGCCGAAGGCCTTGGCGACGGTTCGGGTCAGGGCGTGGGCCGGGGAGGCGACCGGGCGGGAGCTCGTGCCGGCAACGCTTGCGCGCGGCGCCGGCGCCACCTGGCCGAGCTTGAACTGGCGCAGCAACTCTTCGAGGGCATTTGCTTCCTGGGCGAGCGCATGGCTGGCCGCGGTCTGCTCCTCGACCATGGCGGCGTTCTGCTGCGTGCCCTGGTCCATGTTGTTGACGGCGGTGTTGATCTCCTGCAGGCCGATCGACTGTTCGCGCGTGGCGGTGACGATGGCGCTGACGTGGTGGTTGATCTCCTGCACCTCGGAGACGATGACCTCCAGCGCCTTGCCGGTCTCGCCGACGAGGCCGACGCCGGCGACGACTTGTTCGCCCGAGGTGGTGATCAGCGCTTTGATCTCCTTGGCGGCCTTCGCCGAGCGCTGGGCGAGTTCGCGCACTTCTTGCGCGACGACCGCAAAGCCCTTGCCGGCATCGCCGGCGCGGGCCGCTTCGACGCCTGCATTCAAGGCCAAAAGATTGGTCTGGAAGGCGATGTCGTCGATGACGCCGATGATGTTGGAGATTTCGCCCGAGGACTTCTCGATCTGCTGCATGGCAGAGACGGCCTTGCGGACGACTTCGCCTGATTTCTCGGCGCCGAGGCGGGCGCGCTCGACGAGATTGCCGACATCCTCGGCGCGCTTGGCGCTGTCGCGGACGGTCGTCGTCACTTCCTCGAGCGCTGCTGCGGTCTGTTCGACGGCGGCAGCCTGCTGCTCGGTGCGGTGGGCCAGATCGTCGGCGGCGGAGCGGATTTCGCCGGCGCCGGCATTGATCGCCGAAGCATTGCGGCCGACCGATTGCAGTGCCGCCTGCAGCTTTTCGACGGCGTGGTTGAAGTCGTTGCGCAGGCTGTCATATTGCGAGGCGAACGGCGTCTGGAGACGACCGGCCATATCGCCATTGGCAAGCTCGGCAAGGCCGCCCGCCAAAGCGTCGATGGCATAGCGGATCTCGCCTTCCTCGCGCGCCTTCTGCTCGTCGCCTGCCCGGCGCTGGCGCTCGGCGTCGTCGCGCATGCGGTCGGTCTCGCCGGCAAGGCGCAGCTTCTCGATCGCTGCCTGCTTGAAGACCAGGACGGACTGCGCCATGCGGCCGATTTCGTCGCCGCGCTCGACTGCCGGAACCTCGATATCGTTCTGACCGCCGGCGAGGCGATCCATGGCGCTCGTCATGCCGACGACCGGGCGGACGATGATGCGCGACATCAGCCAGGCGAGCATAGCGGCGGCGAGCGAGGCGACGATGCCGCCGGCAATGAGCGTCGTCTTCAGATGGCTGTTGGCATCGGCGCGGATTGCGGCGAGCGCATTCGACTTTTCCCGCGCGGTGGCCTTGATCTTGGCCGAGGCCTGGCGGAAGCCGTCGAGCTGGCCCTTGGTGGCGTTGACGCCGATCTTGACGACCTCTTCGATCGGCATGTCGGTTTCCTTGCGCGCCTTGGTCTGCGGCTCGGCAAGTTCATGGAAGTAGAGATCGGCGGCCTTCTGCATGCCGTCGATCATCTCGACGAGCTGCGGCTCGCCGGCGGCCGTCTGCTTGGCGGCGGCAATCGCCTTCAGCATGCGCTCGCGGTTGGCGAAGACATCGCCATAGGTGCTGTCGCTGCGGAACAGGATGAAGCCGCGCAGGTTGACGGCCTGTTCGAGCATCGCCTGCAGCGCATCGTCGATCTGGTTGACGAGCAGCTCGGATTTTTCCTGTTCGGCGGAAGCGGCCGCGGACGCCGTCGCCTTCGAATAGACGAAAGCGGAAACGGCGATGAAAATGAGAATGAGGGCTGCGAACGTGGCCGCAAGCTTACCGTTCAAGGATATGTTTTTGGCGGACATCGGTGATTTCTCCTGACGACAGTCGACGCGGCGAGAGGCAGGTCGCGCGAGACGCAACCGCCGGGATGTTTGAAGCTGAGAACATGATCGGCGTGGAAACGCTTGCGCCGTCATGGCGCCGAGCGGCTCGAATGAACCGCTGCAATCAAGCCGACCCTATCCGGGGAGGCTTTAAATTTGTTTAAATTTGTGCAGCGCAGCAGCGACCACACCCGCGGATTATTGTGCCGTTTCCGGAGGATTGAGGATCAGGATGTCTAAATCCTTCGTGGGATCGAAATCCTCTGATGTCATTCGGAAGGTCGTCGGGCCGATCTTCTGAACGTTGCTGCCGCAGAAGCTGATAAGGCTGCTGGGCTTGCCCTTGTCGATCGTCAGCTGGAAGCGCTTGATCGGCCCCGCCCAGTTGGCGCCAGTCGACAGCACATAGGAGATCCAGCTTTCGGTATAGTTGGCGCCGCCGGTCTCGGCTTCCCGCGCACGCTGTTGGGCAACCCTGATGAAGTCTCCGTCGAGGCAGTATTTGCGGGAATATTCCTCGAAACGCTCACCCTTTGGCTCACTACCTTCGAGAAAACTGATGGCGACGGTGCCGCCGACTGCCGGCTTGTAGCGATGCTGGACGCTGACTTTCTTTTTTGCCGGAAAGGTGGTGCGCCACCAATAGGTCGAGCGCAGCGTCCAGAGCGGCACGAGGTCGACCCCGGCAGCATCGCCGGCGCCCATGGGATAAACGAGGCCGCGAACGATCCAGTCCTTGCGGATGGTTTCGGGAAGCTTGGCGAGCGCCTCGGTCGTCTTCTGGCTATAGGGCAGGACGGGGATGCCCTGCTTGGCGAACTCGTCGGTCACGTCGATGCCGAGCGAGATGACGCGCTGTTGCAGCTTGGCGGTGATCGGCCTGCCATCCTGCACGGTGGAAAAATGCAGGAAGTTATCACTGTCATAATCGGAGATAGCGGAGTTGTTGTCGACCTGACCTGATATGTCAGGCATCGGGAAGGCGACCAGGCTCTCGACGTCCTTGTCGGAGCTGTTTTCGAAGACGTAGTCGACACGCACTTCCGAAGCGGAGATGAAGAGATCCTCTTCCGCCATGCTGACATCGTCGGATTGGGCAAAGATCAGCCCGCCGGTCTTGATCTCGGCCAGAGTATCATTCGCCAGCGCGGGCGATGCGATCCCCGCGGCGACAAGAAGAGTGAAGAGCTTCAGCATAGAGCACCCCCATGCGGCCCGCCCCGCGATCGCCGCGGCAGGATTATCGCCGAAAGCTTTTGAGGGTCAATGACGGTCTTGGGAACAAAATGCTTGCAACCGGCGGCTTTGCCGGTCATGCACAGCCGATGTCAGATCAAAACACCCAACGCCTCGACCAACTTCTCGTCTCTCTCGGCCTCTTTGCCAGTCGTTCACGCGCCCGCGACGCCGTGCAGCGCGGCACCGTCAGGATCGGCGGCCAGGTGGTCACGAAGGCCGGCGCGCTGTTTGGCGCAGACGCGTCGATCGAGATCGACGATCCGGCGCAGGACTACGTCTCGCGCGCCGCACTGAAGCTTGCCGCCGCACTCGACCATTTCCGGCTCGATCCTGCCGGCCATCACTGTCTTGATGTCGGCGCCTCCACCGGCGGCTTCACCGAGGTGCTGCTGCAGCGCGGCGCCGCGCACGTCACCGCGATCGATGTCGGCCATGGGCAGATGCATCCGCGCATATCAGGCGATCCGCGGGTGACGAACAGGGAGGGCCTCAACGCCCGCAACCTGACGGCAGAGGATATCGGCCATCCCGCGACCTTCATCGTTTCCGACGTCTCCTTCATCACGCTGAAGCTGGCGCTCGCGCCGGCCCTTGAGATCGCCGAACCCGGTGCTGTCGCCGTGCTGCTGGTCAAGCCGCAGTTCGAGGCCGGGCGCGAGGCGATCGGCAAGGGCGGGATGCTGAAGGACCCCTCGTCCGCTCCCGCCGTTGCTGCGGAACTGGAGCGCTGGTTCATCGAGGACATGGGCTGGAAAAGCCTCGGCCTCATCCCCTCCCCGATTTCCGGCGGCGATGGCAATCAGGAATTTCTTCTGGCAGGATTGAAACCGTGAGCACCGAAACCGTCAAGATCGAGAAGCTCGGCGCCCAGGGCGACGGCATCGCCGGCAGCGCCGGCGGACCTGTTTATGTGCCATTTTCCCTGCCCGGGGAAACGGTGGCGATTGCCCGGATCAAGAGCCAGGGCACGATCATGTCGATCACGACGCCCTCGCCCGACCGGCAGGAGCCGCCCTGCCGGCATTTCGGCCCGGATGGCGTCAACGGCACCTGCGGCGGCTGCACGCTGCAGCATATGGCAGACGCGCCCTACCGCGCCTTCAAGCGCCAGTTGGTCATCGATGCGCTGAAATCCAAGGGGCTGACATCAGATGTCGGCGAGATCGTTCCGGCTCGGCCAGGCGAACGGCGGCGCGTGGTGTTTGCGGCGCGCAAGACCGAGAGGGACATGCTTGTTGGATTCAACCAGGCCGAAAGCCACCATATCGTCGCCATCGAAGAATGTCCGATCTCGTCGGCAGGGATCATCGCCCGGCTGTCGGCGATCAGGGCAATTGCCGCATCGCTGGCGACCAGTGCCGAACCCTTCCGCGTTGCCGTGCTAGAAACGCTTTCCGGCCTCGATATCTCAGTCGACGAGGTGAAGAAGCTGTCCGACGCGCAGCGGCGCAAGGCGATCGAGACTGCGCTCAGCCTGCGCGGCATCGCGCGTGTTTCGCTGAACGGCGAAATCCTCGTCGAGCCGTCGAAGCCGATGGTCGAATTCGGCGGCGTCCAGGTTTCACCGCCGCCGGGCGGCTTCACCCAGGCAACCAAGCCCGCGGAAGAGGCGATGGCCGAACTGGTGCTTGCTCATGTCGGCAAGTCGAAGCGGATCGCCGATCTCTTTGCCGGCGCCGGCACGTTTTCGCTGCGCCTGGCGCGGATCGGCCGTGTGCACGCCGTCGAAGCCGAGGCAAAGGCGCTCGCAGCACTCGATCATGCCGCCCGCAACACGCAGGGGCTGAAGCCGGTCACCGTCGAAAAGCGCGATCTCTTTCGCCGTCCTTTGATGACGCAGGAATTCAAGCCCTATGATGCCGTCGTCTTCGACCCGCCGCGCGCCGGTGCCGAGTTCCAGTGCCAGGAGCTTGCCCGTTCGGCGGTGAAGAAGATCGTGGCCGTCAGCTGCAATCCGCTGACGCTGGCGCGGGATCTCGCGATCCTCGTCGAGAGCGGTTACCGGATCGCGCAAGTAACGCCGATCGACCAGTTCCTCTGGACCTCGCATGTCGAGGTGGTGGCGACGCTGGAGAAATAGGCGTGTCTGTCGAAAAGACCAAAAGACGCAACCCATACTATAACGGCCCAGTGTCCGATCATTTCGACGGCACGCATTTCTTCAATCCCGAAGGTATTGAGCCCCTTGGTTTCCGCGACCTGATGCGCTGGCAATTCGGCGGTGGCCGAGAGCGTTGGCCGAGGTCGGTCCCAAGTCCTTACGCGATGGCCAAGCCGGATCCACACGTCGACGGCGAGGATCTAAGGGTGACCATGGTTGGCCATGCAACAATGCTCGTGCAGGTCGCCGGGCTCAATATCCTCACCGACCCGGTATGGTCGGAGCGCGCGAGTCCCTTCGCTTTTGCCGGACCCAGGCGCGTCGTCCCACCGGGCATCGCGTTCGATGATTTGCCGCCGATTGATCTCGTGCTGGTATCGCACAATCATTATGATCATCTCGATATCGCAACGCTCAGGCGGTTGGGTGCGAAGCATCGGCCGCGTGTCGTGACGCCACTTGGCAATGACACGATCATACGGCGTGCCGTGCCCGATATAGAGACGACATCTATGGACTGGGGCGAGCGCATTTCGCACGCCGGAATAAGCATTGACGCGGAGCCTGCACACCATTGGTCGGCCCGCGGAACCGCCGACCGCCGGATGGCACTCTGGGCGTCGTTCGTTTTGTCGACTCCCGCCGGAAAAATTTATCACGTCGGAGATACGGGTTTTCACCACGGCATCAATTACAAAGCGGCACAGCAGAAGCATGGCGGCTTTCGTCTGGCCATTTTACCCTTCGGCGCCTACGAGCCGCGCTGGTTCATGAAAGGGCAGCACCAGAATCCGCAGGAGGCGGTGATCGGGATGACGTTGGCAAATGCGGCCTATGTGGCCGGGCATCACTTCGCCACGTTCCAACTGACAAACGAAGCGGTCGATGCGCCGGCAAGAGCGTTGCAAGACGCAATGCGCGAGCATGATATTCCCCCGGAACGGTTCCGGCCGCTCAGGGCCGGCGAGGTATTCGACGTGCCGGCGGTCTAATCGCTATCCGTTTGCTCCGGGTGTTGGTGTCGATCGCCGCGAAGCGATGCCAGGCGGCGCTCAGCGGCGCATGAAGGCCTCGAAGGCCGCCCGGGCCTCGGCGCTTTTCAGCCGCGCGGAGAAATAGCGGGCCTCCTCGTCGATGCGGGCGATGATCTCGCCACGATCGCCGCGAATGAGATCGCGGGCGATGCGCAGCGCCTCCGGCGGCTTGGCGGCGAGCGTTGCGGCGAGGCCAAGCGTCATGGCATCGACCTCGCCTGGCTCGACGACTTTCCAGACCAGGCCGGCTTCCTTGGCTTCTTCGGCCGAGAATGCTTCGCCGGCGGCAAGCATGGCGAAGGCGCGCTGATGACCCATCAGGCGTGGTGCGACGAGGCTGGAAGCCGCCTCCGGCACCAGCGCCAGATCGACGAAGGGGGTGCGAAACTGGCTGCGGCTTGACGCGATGGTCAGGTCGCAATGGAGATGAATCGTCGTGCCGATGCCGATCGCCAGGCCGTCGACGCCCGAGACGACGGGTTTTTCGGCGTTCACCAGCGCATAGAGGAAGTCGAGGATCTCCTGGCCGAGGCCGCCCCCGCCGATCGCGGCAGCGAGAAAATCGTTCATGTCGTTGCCGGCCGAAAAGCAGCCTTCGGTGCCGAGCAAAGCGCTGGCGCGGATGTCGGGATTCGTGTTGGCCGCATTCAGCGCATCGGCCATCGTCCGGTACATGGCGCGGGTGATGGCGTTCTTCTTTTCCGGCCGGTTGAAGCGGATCAGCTGCACGCCTGGATGGGCGGCAGGCTGCTCGACGATGATGTGATCGGTCATAAGGTCTCCTTAGGCAAGCAGGATGCGGGCGGCGGCAAGGCTTGCCGCGCCATTGACGACCCGGTCGCGAAGGGCTGCGGTCTCGGCAAGCAGGTTTTCGGCAGCGAAGCGGCAGAGCGCGATGCGTTTTTCGCCTGCCCCATCGGCTCCCTCGGCGAGACCGCCCTTGGCGAGATAACAGCCGGTGAGCACCAACCCGAACAGGCGTTGATAGGGCGTGGCACCGGAGAGCGCCTCGGCGACCTTGTCATCGGCAAGCGTCTTTATCAGCCAGGCGGTCGCCTGTTCGAGATCGGCGATCGCCGCGTCGAGCCGCGCAGCGGTCTCGCCGAAACCATTAAGATTGGAGCGTCGGACGCCATCGGCGATCTGCTTCAGCTCGGTGATGAAACCCTTTACCTGATCGCCGCCGGAGAGCGGCAGCTTGCGGGTGACGAGGTCGATCGCCTGGATACCATTGGTGCCCTCATAGATCGGCGCGATGCGGGCATCGCGGAGATAACGCGCCGCGCCTGTCTCCTCGATAAAACCCATGCCACCATGCACCTGGATGCCGAGCGAGGCGACGTCGACGCCAGCATCGGTCGAAAAGGATTTGGCAATCGGCGTCAAAAGGGCGGCGCGTTCCTGCCAATGGCGGCTGGTGTCACCTGCCCGATGGGACATGTCGATCGCATGGGCGCAGGCATAGGAGATGGAGCGCGCCCCTTGCGTCAGCGCCTTCATGGTGAGGAGCATGCGGGCGACATCGGGATGTTCGACGATCGGGCTCATGCCGGCGCCGCTTGAACCTGGCGCCCTGCCCTGGGTGCGTTCCCTGGCATAGGCGAGCGCCTTCTGGGTGGCCGCCTCGGCGATCGCCACGCCCTGCATGCCGACGGCAAGGCGGGCATTGTTCATCATCGTGAACATGCAGGCGAGCCCCTTGTTCTCCTCGCCGACCAGCCATCCCACAGCGCCCTTTTCACCGCCGAATTTTCCGTCGCCGTAGATCATCGTGCAGGTCGGCGAACCATGGATGCCGAGCTTGTGCTCCAGTGAATGGCAGAACAGATCGTTGCGGGGCCCAAGCGAGCCGTCGTCGTTCACCAGGAATTTCGGCACCAGAAACAGCGAAATGCCGCGTGTGCCGGCCGGCGCATCCGGGAGGCGGGCCAGCACCAGATGGATGATGTTGTCGGCCGCGTCGTGCTCGCCCCAGGTGATGAAGATCTTCTGGCCGAAAAGGCGGTAGCTGCCGTCGTGGCGGCGCTCGGCGCGGGCTTTCAGCACGCCGAGATCGGAGCCGGCATGCGGCTCGGTCAGGTTCATGGTGCCGGTCCATTCGCCGGAGACCATCCTCTCCAGATATGTGTCTTTCAGCGCAGCACTGCCATGGACGCTGACCGCCTCGATGGCGCCCATCGTCAGGGTCGGGGCGAGTGCGAAGGCCATGGAACCGGAATTCCACATTTCGAGCGTTGCGACATTCAGCATATGCGGCAAGGCCTGGCCGCCGAAAGCCTCGGGCGCCGTCAGTCCGTTCCAACCGCCGGCGATCCAATGGCGGTAGAGTTCACGCCAGCCATCCGGCAGCCTGACCTCGCCACCCTCCAGACGAGCGCCCTGGCGGTCGCCGATTTCGGCAAGCGGGGCCACTTCCTCTGTGGCAAAACGCCCCGCCTCGGCGAGGATGGCGTCGACGAGATCCTCGCCGAGATCGCCGAGAAGCCCTTTTGAAATCGCCTCGCCCATGCCCGCTACATGCTTCAGCGTGAATGCGATTTCCTCGACGGGCGCCTTGTACATGGTTTTTCCTCCGCAGACCGGCTTCGCGCACGGCAAAGCCCCTCCGAGGCAAGGGCTAATTGATTTTTACGTAAACGTCAATTTCGATTTCTTTAGTGGTCATGCGATAGTTTGGCTGAAATGACGCTTTGCTCTTGCACCGTCGGCGAAATGGACGTCATGAACAAACTCTAAGGAAAGACATCGCCTTCGAAAAGGACCGGCGAACAGTGGACACATTGCCCGTCAACATACCCGGTTTTGTCTGGGGCTATCGCTTCTCGCCGGATGAAAAGACCGCGGTGCGGCTGAACAACAGTGCGACGGTGGCGGAACTGACCGCGGATAACTGTTTCTACTGGTTGCACCTCAACCTTGTCGACGCCCGCGTGCCAGCCTTGCTCGATACGCTGGAGGGGCTGACGGAGGACGCGAAATCGGCGCTGACGACGCGCGATACGCATGCGGCCATCACCGTCGACGAGCAGATGCTTTATGGCACGCTCGTCGATTGCCAGCGCGAGTTTGCCGAGGATACCAACAATCTCGGCTGGCTGCATTTCGCCATGTCCGACCGCTTCATCATCACCACGAGGCTGCAGCCGCTGCGCAGCGTCGAACGGGCACGCGCACTGATCGATAAGAATCCGGGCAAATTCTCGCGGCCGGTCGATCTCTTCGAACTGCTGGTGACCGAATTCCAGCGTACGTTGATCGCCATCGTCATCGAACTCACCGAAGAGCTGAACCAGATCGAGGATATCGTCTACGACAGCGCGCAGCGCGATGAACGGCGGCGGCTGGCGCCGGTGCGGCGAACCGTGGTCAGGCTGCATCGGCACCTGCGCACGGTGCTGGCGCTGATGCGCCGGGCGGCGGCGGCCGACGACGACGAAATGCCCTTCGGCTTCGACGATGTGGCGCGGCGGCTGACCGGCCGGCTGGAAACGGTCGACCACGATATTTATGCGCTGCAGGACCGGGCGCGCCTGCTGCACGAAGAAATCGATTCGAAACAATCCTCCGAAACCAACCGTCATCTCTATCTGCTGTCGATCATGACGGCCTTCCTGCTGCCGCCGACCCTGGTGACGGGCTTCTTCGGCATGAACACGGCAAACCTGCCCTTCGCCGTCGGCGACTACGGCACGGAATATGCCGTCGTCCTCATCCTCGCCTCCGTTGCCCTTGCCTGGTGGTTGCTGAGGCGGGTGGATATTCTTTGAAGGTGAACGTGCGGGCGTGACTGTCGGAGAGGCGCATTCCCCACACGTCGCGGTACTTGCTCCAGAAGCTCACCCCACCCTCCGTCATCCTCGGGCCCGACCCGAGGATCCATGTTGCCCTCCATCAGCCGCGGGCATGGATCCTCGGCTCAAGGCCGAGGATGACGGAGGGTGGGGTTAGTTCCGGCCGAACTCCGCCGCTCACGCAACGAATGAAATGGCGCTGCTCCTATGGCATCACGCTGCGTTGACACTTAGCGATTGGAAGCGCAGCGCGCTTCCTACGCCTTATCAATACGGCGAATAGCACTGCTGGCGCGGGCCGTTATAGGGTTGGAACGTGTTGTCGTAGGCGCGGTATGACCGGTAGCGGTTGGCGCACCAGGCGACGTGGCTCGAACCCATGCGCGGCGCAGGTGCGACGTAACGCGGCTGTGCGGCAATGGCGCCGCCGATGACCGCGCCGGCGCCGAAGGCGGCGAGCGGATACCAGTAGCCGTTATAGCGGCGGTATCCCGGGCGGTAATAGGAATATCCGCGATAGCCACCGTAATAGCCGGGCCGGTAGTAGGCGCCGGGACGATAGCCAGGCCGGTAGCCCGGACGGTAACCGGGGCGATAATAGCGGCGGTACTGCACGTTCTCGACGGCGGAGGATTTTTCCACCTGCGGGGGGGTGGGCATCTGGATTGCCTGCGACGGCGCAAAGCCCGTCAGCACCACGGCGGCCGCCAGAATTGCGGTCGCGATCTTGTTACTCAAACCGAACATTCTTCTCTCCCATTCAACAGCGATAACCGCCTGCTCAGCAACGCTTTCGTGCCGGAATGGTTCCGAAAGCGGCCGGGGGCCAGCTGCTTTCGTATGTGTACAGAAATCGATCTGAACCGGGCATTAACCGGGAGGCCGATGATGTCGCCCGGAACGCACTTCAGTCCTTTGTTCATGCATGCCGTTATCCCGGAATCGTAACAGTTCCGGGCTACATGCATTAGGCCACGGCTGAAATTTTCGCCTGGTCACCCTGCAGACGGTTCACCATGAAGTTCGAATACCATTCGAGGAACTGCATGACGCCGCCCTCATGCAGGGCGGAATAGGGGCCGGGTTCATAGGCGGGCGAGTGAATGCCGAAGGCGTTTTCCTCGACGATGCGGCGATCCTGATCGTTGGTCTCGGTCCAGACGTGGGTCAGTTCCTCGAGATTGTAATCCACGCCTTCGACCGCGTCCTTGTGGACGAGCCACTTGGTCGTCACCGCCGTCTCATTGGCGCTGAGCGGCAACACCCGGAAGGAAATGGCGTGGTCACCGAGCAGATGGTTCCACGTCGTCGGGTAGTGGAAGAGCAGCATGGCGCCGATATGGCTGATCGAAATATCGTCGGAGAGCTGGCGCTTGACGGCGCGCTTGCCCGACATGGTGTAGCTCTCGGCATCTTCGATCAGCGGCATGCGGGCGGTGCGGAACTGACCGTCCGGCGAAATCTGGAACTTGCTCGGCAGGCCGGCAGCCTCGCAGCGCGCCCAATGGCCGGCGATCTCGGGATCGTCGGCGCCGCCATCCGTGCCGGTGACACTCGGAGCCTCGGGATAGGTGCGGCAGAGCTCGGGGTGATTGGCGGCGCAGTGATAGCACTCGCGGTTGTTTTCCCAGACAAGCTTCCAGTTGCCCTTCTCGATGATCGTGTTCTGGAAGGCGACCTTGCTCTCACTGATCCGGTGCGGCGCGACATAGGGTTCGATCTTGTCGCGCACCGGCTGGAAATCCGGAGCGGTGTTGGCAAGGCAGATGAAGACATAGCCAGCGACGATTTCGCAATGGACGGGTTTCAGGTTGAAGCCAGTCTTGTCGAAATCATCGCCCATGTGGCGGGCGAAGGCGAGCTTGCCTTCGAGATCATAGGTCCATTGATGATAGGGGCAGACGAGACGCACGGAGGAGCCATGCTCCTTGGTGCAGACGCGCGAACCGCGATGGCGACAGCTGTTGTGGAAAGCGCGGATGACATTGTCACGGCCGCGGACGATGACGACGGGATAGGTGCCGATCTGAACAGTGAAATAGGCGCCCGGATTCGGCAGCTCGCAATCATGGCCGATAAACAGCCAGTCGCGATAATAGATCATCTCCATGTCGAGCTGGAAATAATCCTCGTCGATATAGAACGGCTGTTCGAGGCTGAAGCCCTCACGGCGGCTCTTGAGCTGACGCAAAACGTTGCTGCGAATATCCATCTTCATGTCCTCGTGCACCCGGCTGCCGCCCTTCCGGCAAGAAGGCCGGCGGAAGCGCGCCCGCTTCCTTCTCCTTCGGGAGAAGTGTTCATGGCGTCATTTAATCACCGAGCCTGCCTGCCGCTTGGTTGTAATGCGACATCGGCTTCGAAATTGACGACAGGATGCGGCAAGCCGCAAGCTGCCGATCCCAGTCGATGACATCGCCCGACTCTCCGCGCAATTATCGTCAATTGCGACATGGCGTAAAGACCCGCTCCGCAAAGAGGTCTGCTGCCGAGATCGACCGCCATCGCGTTTGCGACATCTGCCGGCATTTGCCCTTCCGCCGGCCGGCTGCGGACCATTTTTTAACATCGCCTTAAGCATACGGTCCTATCCTCCTGGTGATCACCGACCGACCGAAGAACGCGAACCATGGCCAAACTCCGTTATTTCGACGCGAAAGATGCGAGCAGATCGCAAGAGCCGCAGCTGATTGCCGCTCATTCCGAATTCTTGCGCACCGGCCGCATTCCCCGCGAGCGGCGGCATTGGCTGGCAGAGGAAAAGCGGTATTTCACCCATGACGAGGTCGCCGCAAAGACCGGCCGCAAGCTGCAGGTGGCCGGCGAAAAAACGCATCAGAACATCAACGGTTTCCACCATTCGATCCAGTTTCCGAAGATGATCTTCCACCGGACGCTGCAGGATAGCCCGCATCTCGGCTATTGCCACGTCACCGCCGCACGGACGAAGTTCGCCCGCTACGAGGAGGTGAGCTGGGCTTTCTACATCGCCAATTTCTACTCCGACATCGGCGACAACGACAATTTCTTCGAGCGCATCGACGTCGGTTATTCCCGCATGTATTTCGCCGTCGCCATAAAACCCGGCGAAGACTCCGCGGAAAAGATGGCCATCGACCGGTCGGTGCGCGGCAACGGCCTGCTCTTCCGCACCCACGATCCGCAGGCGGCGATCCGCAACATCCTGCTGCTCGGCGCCCGCAACGAACAGCTGCGCGAAATCATCCGGCAGCTATAAAGCTGCGACGCGGTCCTTGCTTGATGCATGTCGTGGTCCCAAAACCGCTGCACACTTTTGGGCGACATGCATAGATGAACAACGCGATTGATCGCAGGCGGCGGAAAGCCTAATGACTGCCGGGACGAACACGGGCAGGACATGGCACACACCATCGACATAGAGGCAGACAGGCAGGCAGCGATCGAGGCGGCCTCAGCCGCTCTTGCCGGAGGCTTTGCCATCGCCATCCCGACGGAGACCGTCTACGGCCTTGCCGCCGACGCCACCAATCCTTTGGCCATCGCCCGCATCTACGAGACAAAGGGACGGCCGCGCTTCAACCCGCTAATCTGCCACATGGCCGACCTCGCCATGGCCGAAAAACATGCCGAGTTCGACCCGGTCTCGCGGGCGCTCGCCAAAGCCTTCTGGCCCGGCCCGCTGACCCTCGTGCTGCCGCTGAAGCGGGAAAGCCCGATCCATTCGCTGGCGACTGCCGGGCTCGACAGCGTCGGCATCCGCGTGCCGAAGGGGTTTGCAGGCGCTTTGATCGGCGCCTTCGGACGGCCGCTCGCAGCCCCCAGCGCTAATACCTCAGGCGGGATCAGCGCCACGAGCGCCGCCCATGTCGAAGCCGATCTCGGAGCGAAAATCCCGCTGATCCTCGACGCAGGTCCGAGTGCTGTCGGCGTCGAATCGACGATCGTCAAGGCAGAGGGTGGCCAACTCAGGCTGCTTCGGCCGGGTGGGCTGGCGGCGCGCGAGATCGAGCGCGTTGCGGGCCAACCGCTGCTGCGGGCGAAGACGGCATCGGCGGCCATCGAGGCGCCGGGCATGCTTGCCTCCCATTACGCGCCGGGTGCTTCCGTGCGCCTCAATGCAACGGCAGTCGAACCTGGCGAAGCGCTGATCGCCTTCGGCAGCGCTGCGGTCTCCGGCGCGGACAGTGCGCGGATCGTCCTTGATCTTAGCCCGCGCGGCGACCTTGCCGAGGCCGCCGCCAATCTTTTCGACTATATGAAGCGGGCCGATGCGAGCGGCGCCCGGAGCATTGCCTTTTCGCCCATTCCCGGGGAGGGGCTGGGCGAGGCGATCAACGACCGCCTGCAGCGGGCAGCCGCGCCCCGCGACTGAAGGACCGTGCATCACGATGAAGGACCGAGCCCGATGAGCAATTCCAGCATTTCCACCGAACTCCTCGATCGCTTCGCGGCCATCGTCGGCGAAAAATACGCGCTGCGTAACGAGGCCGATCTTGCACCGCATCTGATCGAAAACCGCGGGCTCTATCACGGCTCCTCCCCTCTCCTCTTGAAACCCGGTTCGGTCGAAGAAGTCTCTGAAGTCATGAAGCTTGCGACGGAGACCGGAACGGCGATCGTGCCGCAGACCGGCAATACCGGCCTCGTCGGCGGCCAGACGCCGCGTCAGGGTAAGTCCGATATCATTCTGTCGCTCGAACGCATGAACAGGATCCGCGATGTCGATCCGGTGGCGAACGTGCTGGTGGCCGACGGCGGTGCCATCCTTGCCGAGGTGCAGAAGGCGGCTGAGGCGCATGGGCGGCTGTTTCCGCTGTCCCTTGGCGCCGAGGGCTCCTGCCGCATCGGCGGCAATCTTTCCACCAACGCCGGCGGCACGGCCGTGCTTGCCTATGGAAATATACGTCAGCTCTGCCTCGGCCTTGAAGTGGTGCTGCCGACCGGGGAGATCTGGGACGGCTTGCGCCGCCTGAAGAAGGACAATACCGGCTACGACCTGCGCGACCTCTTCATCGGCGCCGAGGGCACGCTCGGCATCATCACAGGCGCGGTGCTGAAGCTCTTTCCCCAGCCGCTCGGCCATCAGGTGGCCTTCGCCGGCCTGAATTCGGTGACGGATGCGCTTGCCCTCTTCAACCTTGCCTCCAGCCTCTGCGGCGCCTCGCTCACCGGTTTCGAGTTGATGCCGCGTTTCGGCGTCGAGATCACCACGCGCCATATCGACGGCGTGCGCGATCCGCTGGAAACGGCCTATCCCTGGTACGTGCTGATCGACATTTCGACATCGGATTCGGCCGAGACGGCGGAGCGGATGATGAGTGGCGTGCTGGAACAGGGTTTTGAGGCCGGGCTGGTGCTGGATGCCGCAATCGCCTCATCCGTGGCGCAGCAGAAGGCGCTCTGGCACATGCGCGAGAGCATGTCGGATGCGCAGAAGCCGGAAGGCGGATCGATCAAGCACGATGTTTCCGTGCCCGTGTCGAAGATCCCGCATTTCATGACCGAGGCCGAAGAAGCGGTGATGGCGGCCATGCCTGGCGCCCGCATCTGCGCCTTCGGCCATATGGGCGACGGCAACATCCATTACAATATTTCCCAGCCGCTCGGCGCCGACAAGGACGCCTTCATTGCCCGCTGGCATGAGATGAACCATATCGTGCATGGACTGGTGCTTGCCCATGGTGGCTCGATCTCCGCCGAGCACGGCATCGGTCAGCTGAAGCGCGACGAACTGGCGGCGATCCGCCCGGCGATCGAAATCGAGCTGATGCGCCGCATCAAGCGCGCCTTCGACCCAGCCGATATCATGAACCCGGGAAAGGTTGTCAGCCTCGATCCGTGAGGCTGCACGCCATCAGGCCTACTGCGTACCGCCGTTGGTCAGGATCATCAGCGCCGGTGACTGCTGGGTGGCGTTCTGGACGTCGTACATCGCGGTGAACCGGCGTAGCAGCTTGTCGACCTTCTTCGGATCCTGGAGATCCTCGAGCTTGACGAAGCGGTTGATGAGATCGGCCTGTTTGGCGACATCCATGCCGGAGATCTGCGACGGCAGGCTGTAGGCTGTGGTGATGACCTGATAAAGCGCCCTGTCGCCGAGGATTCCATAGATCGAGGTGATGCTCGAGGCCTTGCGGCTGAAATAGAGCGCCAGGCGGACGCCGTCATTGCTTTCGCCTTGCTGGGCTTCCATCGTCTGCTGAACGTAGAGCTCCTGCGTATGCTCCTCGGCCGCCTTGTTCTGGATGGTGCCGATCTTGGCGCGGGTCAAGTTGCCGTCCTTGTCGAAATTGAAGGCGGCGACGATGTCCTGGAATCGCGCATCGGCGGTGGCGTTGAGATAGCTCTTCTTGTCATCGGGATCGGACGTGAAGATCTTCTTCAGCGTCGCCTTGTCGTAATCCTTCGGATCAAGGTTGTTGGCCTTCAGCACCAGATCGGTCAGCCGGCTGTCGTCGAGGAAGTCGTCGAGCGACTTCACCTTCGCCATGCCCTTGGCGAAATAATCGACTTCCGCCGTCGCATCCTTCGCCGCCTTGTCCTTTACCGGACCGTCCTTCATCAGCATGGTCATATGCGATCTATAGTCGGTGGCGTATTTGGCCATTGTCGCGTCGGGAAGCGCCTGGAAGGGTGATGCCGCCTTCCCGTCGGGGCCGAAGTTGAAGGCGCGGGCAAGGTTGGTGATGCGTTCATCCTTGAGCGACGCGACATAGCCGTTCGGATCATAGGCATCGCTGGTCAGGATCTTGCGCATCATCGAACGCGATACATCCTGGTCCGTCAGGCCGAAAGCCTGCAGCGCCACATGGAAGAGATCCGGCAGATTGTCGTTGCTCTTGCTGAAATCCGCTGACGAATTGCTGCGCAGGAAATCATTGACGCTGTTGACGTCGGAGAAATTCACCAGGCTGCTGCTGTCGGCCATAAGCTTCTGGTAGTTGGATGCGACCTCTTCGATCGCCTCGTCGCGCTCGTCGTCGTAGCGCGCCGCATAATTGTCATTGGTGGTCTGCGCCTGATCGGCCGTCTGGACCGAACTGACGACAGGAAGCGATCCATCGGCGGCGAAGTTAAAGTCGGCATTGAGATCCGCGTGGCCGGCTGCTGCAGCTGCCGTCGCATCGGTCAGAATGCTCTTCAGGTCGGCGTTCGAGATATCGAACGGCAGATTGTAAGTGCTCTTTAGGAAATTGGTGATGCCGTCATCGGCAATAAGATCATCGACATTGGCGATCGCCCTCATGCGTGCGGAATAGTCGTTGGTCCGCGCTGTCGCACTAATTTTCGTATTGCTGATCTGGGCGGCCGTCTGCGCCTGCATACCATCTTCAAGGGTGCCGTCCGCCTTGAAGTTGAAGGCAGCAGCAACGTCGGCATAAGTGCCGGTGCCGCTCTGGTCAGTCAGGATATTCCTGAGATCGAGATCGCTGACCGTCGACGGGATGCCGAAGGCGTTGCGGACGAAATTGTTCAGTTTCTGGTCCGCCAGCAACTGATCGACGTCCGAGATGCCGGCGATGGTCGCCTGATAGTAGACGGCCGCATCATTAGCCTTGCTGGTGGTGCTCGCGCTCTGCGAGGCACTTTGCGAGGCGTAAAGGGTGGCGACAGAACCGTCGGTCTTGAAATTGAACAGATCGTGGACGTCGCTATAACCCTGGGCGCTGGCAGCCGCGGGATCGACCAGGAAGGTCCTCAAGGTCGCATCCGAGACGCTGTCTGCGATCTGCATGCTGTTTCTGATGTAACTGACGGCAACGGCATCGGACATGATGCCATCGACATTGGTGACATTGCCGATCATGCCGTTGAAATGCGCGGCGTTCGCAGCCGACTTGTCGGTGGTCGACTTGCGCTGCGCTTCCGTCTGAATCACCGAACCGTTGATCGAACCGTCCGCCTGGAAATTGAAGTCGGCATTGATGCCGGCATGGCCCTGAGCCGCAGCATAGGCCGGATCCGTCAGAATGCTCTTGAGGTCGGCATTGCTGAAATTCGTGCCCAGACGATAGGCATCCTTGATATAGCGCGCCAGCACGTCATCGGCGAGCAGGTCATCGACATTGGTGATGCTGCTCGATTGCGAGGTCAAGGTATAATACTTGCCGGTGTTCGACGCAGCCGACTGCAGATTGTTCGCCTGGGCGATAGACTGGGCGCGCGCCGTGTTCGACGTTGAACCGTCCGCCTTGAAATTGAAAGCATTGTAGACATTGGTGAAGCCCATCAGTTGGGCATAACCGGGGTCGGTCAGCACCGTGCGCAGCGCTGCGGCGGTAAAGTCGGCACCCATGCTGTAGGCTGTCTTGATATATGAGGTCAGCCGGTTGTCGGCGACCAGGTCATCGACATTTGTGATCGTGCCGATCTTGGCGGTGTAATAGGCCTTGTTGTATTCGGCCGCTGTCTTGCCGACATAGTAGACGTCGGAGCCGACCGAATTGTCGATGATGACCGATTGGGAATTCAGCGTGTAGGACTCGATGACCGAGGCCTTCTGCGCCGCGGTCTGGGCCGTGCCGGTGACGGTGCCGTCGGCGTTGAAGCTGAACTGGGCGGCAAGCGCCTTATATTTGTCGCCGCCCTGCGTATTGACGAAGCTCGTGGGGTCGCTGAGATCGCTGGTCAGCACCTGCCGCAGAAAGTCCTTCGACGCATAGGTGGGATCGATCTTGAAGGTCTTCAGCACATAGGTGCGCAACCGGGTGTTGTTGAGCAGGTCGTCGACGCTCTGCACGCTATCGATATTGTTGCCGTAATAAGTGCTTTCGGCGCTGGCGGCCTTTTCGGCATCGGCGAAGGATTGCTTGTAAAGGCCGATGAGCTCGTCTTCCTGCGCATCCGTCTGCACGTCCTTCTCCGGCGCATTGAAATTGAAGGCGGCGGCGAATTCGCGGTAGCGCGTGTCGGAAAGCTTGTTGGCGTAGCTGTCGGGATCGGTGAGATCGCTTTCCAGCACCTTCTTCATGAAGGCCTTGGCGTAGGTCATGTCCTCGAGGCCATAGGCCTTCATCGCATAGCTGTAGAGCTTGTAGTCGCCGAGGAAGTCGTCGACATTGGTGACCTTGTTGATATGGTCGGCGTAGTATTGGGCATCCTTCTTGACCGTCGTCTGCGACGCGACCTTGTTGAGGCTCGACGTCATGTCCCGCGACAGGATCGTGTAAGCGAGGGAAGCCGTGATCATGGAAAGCGCCCTTTTCGGCAAAATCTCTAAAAGAACGACGAAATGCTGGTGAGCACATTTTGCCATGGAAAGCTTACCTGAGGCTTACCTCCGGATGCATCATTCCAGGACACCACATCGTTCACCTTCCGGAAACCCTGCCGGATTCGGTTTTGATAACCATCAGAGGAGGCAAAGTTTTCTTAACCGCAATTTTTAAGCTGTACGGAACGGCAGCTGCCTATTGTCGGCCATAGAGGACGAAAAGTCCCAAGGAGAAGACCGGAAATCGGCTCTCAGGTAAGACAAGGGTAGAATGAAATGAACAATCCCGTTATGAAGCCCGCCTGGGCTGGCACGACGTTACGCCTCGATCCGTCCCGCTTTCCCCAGCAGGTCAGCTACGCCATCCACGATTGTTCGGATGACGTCAATATCACCATAGACGAACGCGGTGCGGTCCTGCGCAAGGTCCTTCCCTCCAGCGGCCTGCCGCTCTCGATTGCGCTGCCGAAGCGCGTTTTCAAGGGCGTCGCCGCCCGCGCCATCGACCATGGCGACGGCGATGTCACTGTCACTCTCGAACTCCATCACACCGATCCGGAGCTCTGCATTCCGCTGCTCGTCGCCCATGATCTCAGCGACATTGCCGCCGACTGGCGCAGCTGGTCCGAAGCCTTCCGCATTCCGATGCTGATGGTCGAGGCCGACGGCGTCGCCCGGCCGCTCGAAGATCACATCGGAGCCTTGCGCACCAGCGACCTCAAGCCGCGCCGCCGCCATTCCTACTTCGCCAATCGCCGTCCGCGCTTCCTCGTGCGCCGCACCACTGGCCGGCTGGGCGTCGCCATGAAGATCGAAGGTAAGGAAATCATCGCCCGGACTTAAGCGAAATCGCGAAAGTCCCAATGTGGCAATGCCATTTTGAAACCCGGCGCCCGCGCCGGGTTTATCGTTTCGTTCATCGTCCCAATCAGGGAATGGCGAAGAGCAGCGAGACGAAGAGGCCGAAGAAGATGATCAGGCCGACGCGGTTGTTCGATTTGAAGAGCGCCAGGCACTGGTCGGCATCGTTGATATCGAGCCGGATGATCTGCCAGGCGAACATGCCGGCCGCACCGAGCAAGGCCAGAAAAGCAATGAGGTTGGCGCCGGCGAGAGCGAAAGCAATAAACATCAGCACCAGCGTCAGCCCATAAAGGCCGATCAGCCATTGCCGTGTCCTGTCGCCGAACAGGCGCGCGGTGGAGCGGACGCCGATCAGCTCGTCATCCTCCTTGTCCTGATGCGCATAGATCGTGTCATAACCGATCGTCCAGGCGACGGAGGCGGCGTAGAGCAGGATGGCGGCGAAGGAGAGGCCGCCCATAACCCCGGCCCAGCCCATCAGCGCGCCCCAGGAGAAGGCAAGTCCGAGGTAGAATTGCGGCCAGTCGGTGAAACGTTTGGCAAAGGGATAAAACGCCACGATCCCGAGCGAGAGCACGCCGAGGAAGACGTTGAGCCAGTTGAACTGCAGCAACACGATGAGGCCGACCAGCGCCTGCAGGCCGATGAAGATTTTCGCGTGGGCGCGCGTGACGCGGCCGGAGGGCAGCGGACGCGACCGCGTGCGCGCCACTTCCATATCAATCTCGTGGTCGACGAGATCATTATAGGTGCAGCCGGCGCCGCGCATGGCGACCGCGCCGATGAAATAAAGGAACAGATGAGACACCAGCAAGCTGCCGGAATAGATCCCCTCGCCGATCGCCGCATTGGCCGCAAGTGTCGCCGACCAGAAGCACGGCCACATCAGGAGCTGCCAGCCGATGGGGCGATCCCAGCGTGCGAGCTGTGCATAGGGCCAAAGCCGTGGCGGCAGGATCCGGTAGACCCAGTTATCGGAAGGTGCGTCGGAGACGCGATCGTTGAAGTCGCCGGTGTCGTGCATGCCGCTCATCTAGCGGCGGGCCGTCGATGCGGTCAAGAAGCGATCATTGCGCCGCCATTTGCATCACCGTTGGATCGATTCTGATCCAAGGGTGAAATTATAGGGCAATTCAAAGCATTACAGCGCTGCGCATCTGAGAGAGATGCGCAGCCGCATCAATCACTGCAGTGAGAAATTGAACTTGTAAGTCGCTGAGACGCCGATCAGGACCTGGTTCTTCGAGCCGCGGTCACGCACGAGGCTGCTGTCGGCGGCAGGGCCTGCCAGCCGCTTATATTCGAGGAAGGAACTTGCCGAGAGGTTTTCCGTCGCCTTCCAGGTCAGCGCCGCGCCTGCGCCATAGGATTGGATGCCAGACGACGGCTTATAGGGATCAAGGCCGCTTGCCGCCGCCTGCTTGGCGTTGACGCCGTAATAGGCGTCGTAATAGCCGCTGGTGGCGAAGGTCGCACGCGGGCCGCCTGATAGCTGCAGGTCGGGGGCGATATCGGTGAAGGCATCGACCGCGAGATCGGCGACGATGCCGTCATGCGAGCGGATGCCCTGGCGGACTTCGGCGCGGGCACGAAGGAAATCTGTGGGGTAGACCTCGACGAAACCGCCGGCTTCCGCCCCCCATTTGACCTTCTTCAAGCCCTTCAGCTCGCTGCCGTCGCCGTCATCGCGCGACGGCACAAACCTGCCGACGATGCCGGCGCGGAAAGCGCCCTTGTCGATGAGGGCGAAGGACGGATTGTCGTTGCGCGAGGAAAAACGCGGGCCGGCGCCTTGGCGACCGACCGAGATCAACGGGCTGAACTTGAATTCATTGTGCGACGAGCCCTCGAATTTCGGGGCGGAGAAGCCAGCGACGCCGACGCTCAAATACCAGTCGCCGGACCAGAAGTGCTGGCCGCTTTCCTGGGCGGCCGCCGAGCCAGCAGATAAAAGGGCAATAGCCAAAGAGATCGATACGACTGATCGATGAGACACGTCCACACTCCAGAAAACGCAAAAACAAAGCCGCGGAGGGCGGCGCTCGCTACATCTATCCCGATGTCGTTACCCCAATGTTAACCACGGCGGCGAGATTGAGCAGGCAGACGACTGCGTCTGGTTTTTACCGCTGGTTCCAGCGGCGGATGACCGGCTCGGTCAGATCGTGCTCGTAGCCGAGCACGCTGATGCTGGCCGTATCGAGTACGAAACGGGAGCCGTCTTCCGGCGGCAGGCCGAGCCAGCGGGCGGCGAGGACGCGCAGGAAATGCGAGCTCGAAAAGACCAGGATGGTGCCGGCCGTTTGACGAAGTCCGCTAATCACGGCGTCGGCGCGATCGCCGACATCGGCGGCGAATTCGCCCTTCGGGCAGCCGTCGCGAAAGAGCTGCCAGCCGGGGCGGTTGGCAAGGATCGCCTTGGTGGTGATGCCTTCATAAGAGCCGTAGTCCCATTCGGCGAGATCGTCCTTGATCACCGCGCCCGATCCGAACCCGGCGAGCGCGCAGGTCTTGCGGGCCCGCTCGGACGGGCTCGACCAGACGGCGGAGAAGCTAAGGCCCGCCAGCCGGTCGGCGAGTTTGCGGGCGGCGGCCTCGCCGTTCGCCGTCAAGGGAATATCGCTGCGTCCGGTATGCCGCCCCGACAGGCTCCATTCGGTTTCACCGTGGCGGACCAGGTAGATCTCGGGAAACGCACTGCTCATCGGCACAACCTTTCATGAGAATTGGCTCCTCGGCAAAATCGCCAGCGGAAGCGGCATTTCCGGGGGATCAGAATGTCACCTTTTCGAGCGGGGCGCGCCTCGCCTCGAATTCCTTCAACTTCGCTTCATTCCGCGCAATGTAACTACGATTGTCGGGAACGGCGAACTGGTTCTTGGCGATCTGGATCTGCAGGATGAAAAGCTCGTCCCAGCGGAAGCCCATTTCGGAACCCGCCAGATAGAATTCCCACATGCGGAAGAACTGCTCGTCGTAAAGTGCCACCGCTTCGGCCTTGCGCGCCACGAAACGCTCGCGCCAATGACGCAGCGTATAGGCATAATGCAGCGGCAGGATTTCGATATCCTTGACCAGCAGCCCGGCCTTTTCAAGCGGCGGCACGACCTCGCCGACGGAAGGGATGTAGCCGCCCGGGAAAATGTATTTCTCGATGAAGGCATTGGTGCCGAAGCTCGGCTTGGGGCGGCCGATCGAATGCAGCACCATGACGCCGTTGTCATCGAGGAGATCCGATACCTTACGAAAGAAATTGCCGTAATGGCCGATGCCGACATGTTCGAACATGCCGACCGAAACGATGCGGTCGAACTTCCTGCCCGTCATGGTGCGGTAGTCCTGCAGTTCGAAACGCACCCGATCGGCAAGGCCGCGCTTTTCGGCGCGCTTACGCGAGACCTTGAGCTGTTCCTCGCTCAGCGTGATGCCGGTGAACTCGGCACCTTCCGTCGCCTCCGTCAGGTACATGCCCATGCCGCCCCAGCCGGAGCCGATCTCCAGGATGCGCTGGTTCGGCGCGAGCAGAAGCTTGGCGGCGATATGGCGCTTCTTGGCGAGCTGCGCCTCGTCGAGACCAATCCCCGGCGGCTCGAAATAGGCGCAGGAATATTGCCAGTCCTCATCGAGGAAAAGATCGAAGAGCTTGGCCGACAGGTCGTAATGATGGGCGACATTGTGCTTGTTGCGATTGACCGGCACGCGGTTCTTCAGTTGCTGCCAGGCAATGCGGCCGAGAAGCAGTGCCGCCATCTTGAAATCGAAGATCTCGTTGGTGGTGTTCTGCTTCACCAGCGACAGGAAATCATAGATGTTGCCCTGTTCGAGAATGAACCGGCCTTGCATGTACATTTCGCCGAGCTTCATGGTCGGGTCGCGCCGGATGGCGTCCTCGGCCTCTTGATCGGCAAGGCGGGCGACAACGGGTTCACCGGTGCCGTCGCCGATAATGTGGGTTTCGCCATTGGCAAGGGTAAGTTTTAATGAACCCTTGCGGACGATTTGCTGGACGATCGATAAGAATGCCGACGCCATGGACGCCTCGCAAATGTGACAGGATAGTCACATCAACTTAATAGCTCTCTTTCGCCTTACAAGCGCCCGATTTAGCACTCCGCTCAGAACGCTGCCAAACTGTTGCATTTTTGCCGAAATTCCGGCTAAACCTTTATTTTCGCTTCATGGCTTCGGCAAGTGCTGCACCGAATGCACCCTGGCTTTCGGCTTTCTGCGCCGCCGGCCGGCGTTCGTTCTGCGGCCGGGAACCCTGACTTCCGCGAGAATCACCACGCGGCGGAGAGGCTGAAGAGCCGTCATCACGTTTCATCGAGAGAGCGATGCGCTTGCGCTTGGCATCGACTTCGACAACCCGCACCTTGACGACATCGCCGGCCTTCACGACTTCGTGGGGATCCTTGACGAAGCGATCGGCAAGCTGGGAGACATGCACCAGGCCATCCTGGTGCACGCCGATATCGACGAAGGCGCCGAAGGCGGCGACGTTGGTCACCGTGCCTTCCAGCACCATGCCGGGCGTCAGGTCGGAAATTTCGTTGACGCCCTCGGCAAAGGTCGCGGTCTTGAAGCTCGGACGCGGGTCGCGGCCAGGCTTTTCCAATTCCGCGATAATGTCCCTGACCGTCGGCAGGCCGAATTTCTCGTCGATAAACTGGCGCGGATCCACCGATTTCAACACGGCACTATCGCCCATCAGCGCGCGCAGATCGCGGCCGCAGGCGGCGACGATCTTCTTGGCGACGCCATAGGCCTCCGGATGCACCGAGGAGGAATCGAGCGGCTCCTTGCCGTTGGGAATGCGCAGGAACCCGGCGCATTGCTCGAAGGTGCGGCCGCCCAATCTGGCGACCTTCAGGAGATCCTTTCGCGTCTCGAAACGGCCCTCGCTGTCGCGGTGGCGGACGATGGCGTCGGCGATCGACGGGCCGAGGCCGGAGACACGCGCGAGCAGCGGCGCTGACGCCGTGTTGAGGTCGACACCGACGGCATTCACCGCGTCTTCCACCACGGCATCGAGCGAACGCGACAGCTTCTGCTGGTCGACATCATGCTGATATTGGCCGACGCCGATCGACTTCGGCTCGATCTTGACGAGTTCGGCCAGCGGATCCTGCAGGCGCCGCGCGATGGAGACGGCGCCGCGCAGCGACACGTCGAGATCGGGGAATTCTGCCGCTGCGGTCGCCGAGGCGGAATAGACCGAGGCGCCGGCTTCCGACACGATGACCTTGGTCGGCTTCGGCGCCGGCAACTCGGCCAGCATGTCGGCCACCAGCTTTTCGGTTTCGCGGCTGCCGGTGCCGTTGCCGATCGAGATCAGCTCGACATTGTGCTTGCGGACCAGCGATGCGAGCTCGACCTGGGCACCGCGCACATCGTTCCTCGGCTGGAATGGATAGACGGTCGATGTCGCCACCACCTTGCCGGTGCCGTCGACGACAGCGACCTTGACGCCGGTGCGGATGCCGGGATCGAGACCCATCGTCGCGCGCGAGCCGGCGGGCGCTGCCAAGAGCAGGTCCTTCAGATTGCGGGCGAAGACATGGATCGCCTCCTCTTCGGCCCTTTCGCGCAGTTCCCGCATCAGGTCGAGCGAGAGCGACATGGAAAGCTTGACGCGCCAGGTCCAGCTTGCGACCTCCATCAGCCAGCGGTCGCCGGGACGGCTCGTACCGATCTCGTAAGCCGCCACGATCATGCGTTCGACCGGCTTGTTCGGAGAGGCGGTTTCGGCGTCGGCCTCGATCGTCAGCGTCAGCACCTCCTCGTTCCAGCCGCGCAGCATCGCGAGCGCGCGGTGGCCCGGCGCAGTCGCCCAGCGTTCGGAATGGTCGAAATAGTCGGAAAACTTCTCGCCCGTTGCCTGCTTGCCGTCGACGACTTTTGCCTTCAGCAGTGCGGCCTGGCGCATATGGGCGCGCAACTTGCCGAGCAGGTCGGCATTTTCGGCAATGCCTTCGGCGATGATGTCGCGCGCGCCTTCGAGCGCCGTCTTCACATCGGGCACATCAGCTGTGACGAAGCCTTCGGCCAATACCGCCGGTTCCCTGGCTCGGTCGGCAAGGATCGTCTCGGCGAGCGGGCCGAGGCCGCGTTCGCGGGCGATTTCCGCCCGTGTGCGGCGCTTCGGCTTGTAGGGCAGATAGAGATCTTCGAGCTCGGCCTTGGTTTCGGCGCCTGCGACCTTGGTCATCAGCTCGTCGGTCATCTTGCCCTGGCCGGTGATCGATTCGACGATCGCGTCGCGCCGGGCTTCGAGTTCGCGCAGATAGACCAGCCGTTCGGCGAGATTGCGCAGCTGCGTATCGTCAAGCCCGCCCGTCACTTCCTTGCGGTAGCGGGCGATGAAGGGCACGGTTGCGCCCTCGTCGAGCAGCTCGATGGCGGCTTTGGCCTGTTCGGGCCGGGCGTTGATTTCGGCGGAGATGCGGGCTGCGAGAAAACGGAGGTCTGCGGCCATGGGATTTCCTGTTTCGTCAGAGGTGGCGGGACCATAGCGGCGAAAAGCGGCAAGGCAATGCCCGACTGTGGTTTTCACAGGTTAATGGATTGGAGGATCATCGACGTGTTGCCGTGTGGCCCCCTCATCTGCCTGCCGGCATCTTCTCCCCGAGGGGAGAAGGGATATGCCGTACTGCTTTCCTCCATCACAAACGGCAGCGGCAAGAATGGATCGCTGCCGCAACTCCCCTTCTACCCATCGGGGAGAAGGTGCCCGGCAGGGCGGATGAGGGGGCCACGCGGCAACACGCCTGCCGGTTGCCCCACCCCATCGCTCTCGTCCGTTTTTGCGGTTGTGCAGATGCGGCATTCTTTGATAGCAGAAGCAACGTTTTTGGATCGCCCTGCCCGCGGGCGCAAGGAAAAGATTGACATGCCAAACCTTCTTCTCGAACTCCGCTCCGAAGAGATTCCGGCCCGCATGCAGCGCAAGGCTGCCGGCGACCTGAAGAAGCTCGTCACCGATGCGCTTGTCGAAGCGGGTCTATCCTACGAGGGCGCACGCGAATACTGGACGCCGCGGCGGCTTGCGCTCGACATCCATGGGCTGACGGCACGCTCCGCCGATGTGCGCGAGGAACGCAAGGGGCCGCGCACCGACGCCAACGAAAAGGCGATCGAGGGTTTTCTGCGCGGTGCAGGACTGTCCTCCGTCTCCGAGGCGCAGGTGATGAGCGATCCGAAGAAGGGCGATTTCTACGTCGCAGTCATCTCCAAGCCCGGCCGTGCGACGGAAGAGATCGTCAGCGATGTGATGCCCGGCATCATCCGCGATTTTCCCTGGCCGAAGTCGATGCGCTGGGGCAAGGCTTCATCGAAGCCCGGTGCGCTGCGCTGGGTGCGGCCGCTGCAGTCGATCGTCTGCACCTTCGGCCCGGAGCATGAAGAGACCACCGTCATTCCCTTCGAGATCGACGGCATCACCGCCTCCAACATCACCTACGGCCACCGTTTCCACGCGCCCGAGGCGATCACCGTCCGGCGCTTCGACGATTATGCGGCGAACCTGGAAAAGGCCAAGGTCATCCTCGACGCCGAGCGGCGCAAGGACATCATCCTGCACGACGCCCGCGACATCGCCTTTGCCAACGGGCTGGAGCTGGTGGAAGACGAAGGCCTGCTGGAGGAAGTCTCCGGCCTCGTCGAATGGCCGCAGGTGCTGATGGGCAGTTTCGAGGAGGATTATCTCTCGATCCCCTCAGAAATCATCCGGCTGACGATCAAGACCAACCAGAAGTGTTTCGTGACGCGCGCGAGCGGCAGCGAGACGCTGTCGAACAAGTTCATCCTGGTCTCCAACATCCAGGCGAGCGACGGCGGCAAGGAAATCGTCCACGGCAACGGCAAGGTTGTGCGCGCAAGGCTTTCCGATGCGCTGCATTTCTGGAAGCGCGACCAGGGCGATCTGCCGGATCTCGAAACGCTGACGGCTTCGGCGGCAAAGTTCGGCCTCGACATCAAGAAGCCGCTCGACCAGCGCATGGCCAAGCTCGACGCGCTCGACGTGACCTTCCATGCCAAACTCGGCACGCAGGGCGCACGCGTTGCCCGCATCCGCGCCCTGGCCAAGGAATTGGCTGGCATCACAGGCGCGGATTCAGCTCTCGTCGATCGTGCTGCGGTACTTGCCAAGGCCGATCTGCGCACCGAAACGGTTGGCGAATTCCCGGAATTGCAAGGCTTGATGGGCCGCAAATATGCGGTGCTGCAGGGCGAGAATGCCTCCGTTGCCGCAGCAATCGAGGATCACTACAAGCCGCAGGGTCCGTCCGATCGCGTGCCGGAGGATAAGGTAGCGATCACTATCGCCCTTGCCGACAAGCTCGATACGCTGATCGGCTTCTGGGCTATCGACGAAAAGCCGACCGGGTCGAAGGATCCGTTCGCCCTGCGGCGGGCGGCGCTCGGTGTCGTCAGGATCCTCTTGGAGCGAAGAATCCGCCTGCCGCTTTTGGCGTCTTTAATTGGGGTAGCCTTCGACGCTAAGGTGCTCGGAACGGAGAAAATCGAGGTTACCGGAGAAGCCATCTCCGACCTGCTCTCCTTCTTCCACGACCGTCTCAGGGTCTATCTGCGCGACCAGGGCGCCCGCCATGATCTGATCGACGCCGTGCTGACGCCCGATGCCGACGACCTGTTGATGGTGGCGCGCCGCGTCGAAGCGCTGACGGCTTTCATCACCTCGGAAGACGGCAAGAACCTGCTTTCCGGCACAAAACGCGCGACGCAGCTGCTTGCCGCCGAGGAAAAGAAGGGCACCGTGATCGCCGACGGCGTTTCGCCAGCGCTTCTGAAGCTCGATGCCGAGAAGGAGCTCTTCGCCGCAATCTCCAGCGCCTCGAAGGATGCCTCGGGCGCCGTTGCCGGAGAGGATTTCCGCTCGGCGATGGAAGCGCTTTCCAAGCTGCGCGGCCCAGTCGACCGCTTCTTCGAAGAGGTACTCGTCAACGACGAGGACGCTGCCATCCGCGCCAACCGTCTCGCGCTGCTGCGACTGATCCGCGAGGCGACGGGAACGGTTGCGGACTTCTCGAAGATTTCGGGGTGATGTTCGGCCGCCATCGGCGGTCTGGCATTGCCGCCGCCGTGGCGTTATTCATGCAGACATGCAGAGCAAGATTCTCGTCAGCGCCTGTCTCATGGGCCACGCCGTCCGCTATGACGGGCGGGCGAAGCCGTTGCTTCACCCTGCGATCGAGCGCTGGCGGGCCGAGGGCCGGCTGGTGACGATCTGTCCCGAGATGTCGGCTGGCATGACGGTGCCGCGGCCGCCCGCGGAGATCGCAGAGGCGGCAACCGGCGAAGAGGTGCTGGCCGGCAAGGCGCGGGTTGTCGAGCTGACGGGCGCCGATGTAACGGAAGAATTCCTGCAGGCTGCCAAGAATGCCGTGACGCTCGCACTGCAAGCCGGCTGCCATTATGCGCTGCTCATCGACGGCAGCCCGTCCTGCGGGTCCGGTTTCATTTATGACGGCACGTTTTCCGGCCGTAAGCAGGCCGGCAACGGCGTGACGGCGGCGGCGCTGAAGGCAGCCGGCGTCGAAGTGTTTTCCGATCACGAAATCGAGCAGTTGATCGACCGTATCGCGGAATAGGGGTCCAAATGGCACGGCCGCCGGAGAACCGACGGCCGCTAAGAATTTGGTGATAAAAACGCTTTTGTCACGCGCCGTTTAAGCGGCACGGCGACCTTGATGCATAGCCGGGGCAGCGCTTTCGCCACTGACGCGGAAGCCGCGGATAAGGTCGATCAGCTCGTCGGTATCGCTGGCCAGCGTCTCTGCCGATGCCGTGGTCTCCTCGGCCATGGCGGCATTCTGCTGGGTGGCGGCATCGAGCTGGTTCATCGACGACGAGATCGAGCGCAGCGTCGTATCCTGTTCGGAGGCGCTGTGGGCGATCTTGGCGACGATCTCGTTGGCGGCTTTGATCTGATCGGAGATGCGCTTCAGCGCCTCGCCTGCCTCGCCGACCAGACGGACGCCGTGGTCGACCTGGCTGGAGGAGCGGGCGATCTGATCCTTGATCTCCTTGGCCGCAGCGGCGGAGCGCTGGGCGAGTTCGCGGACTTCCTGAGCGACGACCGCAAAACCCTTGCCGGATTCGCCGGCACGGGCTGCCTCGACGCCGGCATTCAGCGCCAGCAGATTGGTCTGGAACGCGATCTCGTCGATGACACCGATGATCTTGGTGATCTCCGACGACGACTTCTCGATGCCGCTCATCGCCTCGATCGCCTGGGTGACGATCGCATCGCTATGGGTGGCTTCGGTGCTGACCGAATGGACGCGCTTGCTGGCTTCATGGGCGCCATCGGCCGTCTGACGGACGGCGACGGTGAGTTCGTCGAGGGCCGCCGAGGTTTCTTCGAGGCTGGCAGCCTGGCGTTCGGTGCGCTGCGACAGTTCGTTCGAAGCCCGGCGGATCTCTTCCTTGCTGGTGCCGATATCGGTGCCCTTGGCGCTGACCTTGGCCATGGCGGCTTCGAGATGCGACAGCGCATCGTTGAAGTTGTCGCGAAGGGCGGCGTATTTCTGGCCGAGATCGGCGCAGCGGACGGTGAGATCGCCGCGGGCGATCATCTCCAGCGCCTGGCCGATCGTCGTCACCACGCGCGCCTGCAGCGTTGCCTCGTCCTGCTGCTGGCGCAAGTTGTTTTCGCGCTCGCTTTCCAGCGCCAGCTGCTGGGCCGCCTCGCGATCGGACATCTGATGGCGCTCCCTGATCTTTTCCTGCAGCGAGAGAGTCGCCTTGGCCATCATGCCGACTTCGTTATTCATGCCGGTATGCGGGATGGCGATGGAAACGTCCTCTTCCGAGACCGCCTTCAGGGCGGCGTGGACATTGTTGAGAGGCCCCGATATGCCGCGAATGACGATGTAGGCGGCTGCCATGGCAAGGAAGAACAGAACGATGCTGCCGGAGAGTGCAGTCAGGATCGTGCTGTTTATCTGAGCATCAAGATCGTCCATATAGACGCCGGTAACGACGACAACCTTCCAAGGTTCGAAGGCCTGTGCATAGGCCGTCTTGCGGAAATCGCCCGCCGGCTGGCCCGGTTTGCTGGTGGAATAAAATTCGACGAGACCGCCGCCCTGCTGCCCGAGCTTGACCAGCTCTTCGCGATAGAGCTTGCCTTTGCTGTCCGGCTGACCCTTCAGGTTCTGCCCGACTTTCGCGGCATCATAATGGAACATCATCTGGACGTCGTAGCTATAACCGAAGAAATAGCCGTCCGGATCGTATTTCATCCCGTTGACGGTGGTGTAGGCCTGCTTTTGGGCATCCTCGAGCTTCATTTCGCCCGCGGTTACCTTGGCCTGGTAAAGCTTGAGGACCGAGACCGCCGACTGAACCTCGGCGCGGAGCATGTCATAACGCTCCTTGTAGATTGCATCGACCGAGGAGCGGATCTGCAGAGAGGTGGCGATCGCAAAGGCGATCATCAGGCCGACGACCAGCAATATGAGCTGCTTCGATATCTTCAAATTTTTCATGACGCCTCGCAACGGGAATGGATGGCTGCATTCCGGTGCGGTTTTCTACCGCCTGTGCGAGCGCGCCGAAAAGGAGGACGCGTCTACCGCTGCTAAAACAAACATGCTGCGACCGGGTAAGGAACAATTGATGCCCACCCGATAAAAAAGCTTTAACTTTATTGTTCGCGATCCGAATTTCCCTTAAAATCCAGGGTGCTTACAAAGAAAAACCGCCGGATCTTCATCCGTCGGCCAAATATCATTTTTTTTCGAATTCTCGGCGTGCCCGGCGCATCAAAACATGAATGCACCCTCGCTGCTCATCGAGGGTGCATTCGGTCCACCGGTGGTGGAACCCCAATCGATCGAAACCTTGATCAGGCAGGGGCAGGGAACTTTTTTGTTTTTCGCAATTCCCGGCAAAACCGCTTCGCGCTTTGCCTGGGAAAGCCGTTGCGCACTTTTCCAGGAAGTTGCTGTTAGAAACGCAGCTTGAAATCGGAAGCGTTAAGGGCTGCCGGTTGTTCCGCCATGCCGGCCGCAACGGGCCTGGCGTCGCCGCCGATGACGGCTGCCGTCGTCGCACTCATGTCGATGCCGTCGGCAGGCAGGGCTGGAGGTGCCGCGGCAAGCATCGCTTCCGGGGTTGCCTTGCTGACGAAGACGACGGGCGAGCCGCCCATCCAGCCTTCGGTGCGATAGAGCTTCTTTTCGCCGCCGACATCGCGGATTTCACTCGCCTGGAGGACGCCGGGCTTCAGCTCCGGCACCGTATAGTCCCTCTTGGTCAGCTCGGCCTGGAGCGGCGGGCAATGGGCGCAGGTTTCGGTGACGATGCTGCCTTCAGCGGACGGCGCGGTCTTGCCGACCACCTCTATCGAGGACGCCATCGCAGAACCTGCCATCAGCAGGATTGCCGCACCGAGGAAAATCTGACGCATCAAAGTTACTCCGTCTCATCTCAGGAGCAAATTAGCGCAGCTTTGTTTCCATACCGTCAGGGGAAAAGGTAAAAACTTATAGAATGCGGCGGTTTATACTCACTGCGGGCCGGTTTCGCGTTCGATCGCCCGCCAGCCGATGTCGCGCCGGCAGAAGCCGTTTTCCCATCTCACCCTGTCGAGCAGCGCGTAGGCGCGGTCCTTGGCCTCGGCGACCGTGCCGCCTGACGCGGTGACGTTCAGCACGCGGCCGCCGGTCGCAACCAGCGCGCCGTCCTTCAGACCCGTACCGGCATGAAACACCTTCTCGCCCTCGCCCGCATCCGGCAGGGAGAGGATCGGCGTATTCTTGTCGTAGGCGCCGGGATATCCCTTGGAGGCCATGACCACCGTCAGTGCCGGATCGTCGCTCCATTCGGCCTTGACCTGATCGAGCGTGCCGTTGGCGGTGGCGAGCAGCAGCGGCAGGAGATCGCTCTTCAACCGCATCATCAGCACCTGGCATTCGGGGTCGCCGAAGCGGACATTGTATTCGATCAACTCCGGCCCCTTCCTGGTGATCATCAGCCCGGCGAAAAAGACGCCGGAGAAAGGATGACCGCTCTCGGCCATGCCGCGCATCGTCGGTTCGATGATCTCCTTCATGGTGCGCTCGACCATTTCGGCAGTCATCACAGGCGCCGGCGAATAGGCCCCCATGCCGCCGGTATTGACGCCGGTATCACCCTCGCCCACCCGCTTATGATCCTGGGCGGTTGCGAGCGGCAGCGCATTTTTGCCATCGCAGAGGCAGAAGAAGCTCGCCTCCTCGCCATCGAGATAGGCTTCGACGACGACTTCGGCGCCGGCAGCGCCAAAGGCACCCTCGAAGCAGTCGTCGACCGCCGCCAAAGCATCATCGAGCGTCATCGCAACCGTCACGCCCTTGCCGGCGGCAAGACCATCGGCCTTGACGACGATCGGCACGCCTTCGGCGCGGATATAGGATTTCGCCTTCGGTCCATTATTGAAGCGCTGGTAGGCGCCTGTCGGAATATCGTAGCGGGCGCAGATATCCTTGGTGAAGCCTTTGGAACCCTCGAGCTGGGCGGCGGCAGCGGAGGGACCGAAGACCGCCAGGCCATCGGCGCGCAAACGGTCGGCGAGGCCGGCAACCAGCGGCGCCTCCGGGCCGACGACGACGAAATCGATCGCCTTGTCCTTGCAGAAGGCCGCGACCGCTTCGTGATCCTCGATATTCAAGGGCACGAGGACGGCGTGTTCGGCAATGCCGGGATTGCCGGGTGCGGCGTGGAGTTCCGTCATCAACGGCGATTGCGCCAGCTTCCAGGCGAGCGCGTGCTCGCGTCCGCCCGATCCGATCAACAGAACCTTCATGCGCCACCCTTTCCTTTTCTGTCTGGCGGTTAAGGGCCAGGGGCCGAAAGGTCAAGCAGGAAAGCTTACCAGCCCCCGCCTCCCCCGCCTCCGCCACCGCCGCCGGACGAGCCGCCGCCGGAAAAACCGGAGGATGAGCTCGAAGGCGGCGGCGCGGGAATCGTCGACGCGATGGTCGAGGCCATCGAAGAGGAAAAGCCGCCGATACGATCTGAGAAGCTGCCGCTGTTGAAATTGCCGGCATACCAGGCGGGCGCATAGGCGGCGGCCGCGCCGGCGGCAGCGACCGCAAGCCAGGTCTCGAAGGTGCGCGACCAGGGCTTTTCGACGCCGAGCGCCACCGCATAGGGCAGCAGCGTCTCGAAATGCTGCGGCGACATATCAGGTGCGCCTGCCGTGTTCATCCGGTCTTTCTCGGCAAGCGTCAGATACTGCCGCAGGCCGTCTATGCCGTCCATCATCTTGGCGCCGAGCGGGGTCGGCGCACCCATGATGAAGAAATAGAGGATGTTCAAAAGCACGATGCCGCCGACAGCAAAGAGCATCGGCGTTTCGTGCAGTTCCACCAACGAGGAGGCAAGCGCCAATCCCATGGTCGCCAAGATGCTGATGCCGACGAAGACGCCGATCGCGGCGGAGATGATGGCGATGATCTTGCCGAACAGCGACTTGCCGCGATGCAGTGACCTGACGAGGCCGGCGACGAACACCGAAACGAAGACCGAGATGACGATCGGGATCAGCATCACCGCGATGGTGTCGGGCTCCAGCGAACCGAAAACGAACAGGATCACCAGGGCCGCGGCACTGAGCGCGATGCCGCCTGCGGTATAGATCAGGTTGGAATTGTAATATTTGCCGCGATGCTCCTTCTCGATCGCCGAGCGGAATGCCTGCCCGACGGACTTCACCCGCTCGCCATTGGCCTTGTCGATCGTCAGCGTCGAGCCGGCGCCACCGGCGACCTTCAGCAATTCGATCTCGCCGGCCTGGAATTTCTCCTTGCCGAGCGGCTTGCCGGTTCCGCGGATGACGATCGAGTTCTTCAGGTCTTCCAGCTTGACGTAACCGCGGACGGCAAGATTGAGCGCGGTGGCGGACAGCGCCGTCCAGCCCTCTCCGGAGAAGCCCTTATTGTCGATATAGTTGACCAGCGCCGGCGAGATACCATCCGGCGCGTCCCAGCGCGGCACGACGACGCCACGGGCGGGATCGCGGCCGACCTTCAGCCAGGAGCGCGTGTAATAGGCGAAAACGAGGATCAGGCCGCCGAAGCCGATGAAATAATTGCGGTTGTCCTTCAGCCACCAAGTGCTTTCCATGTCCGCGCTCGGCGGATCGATCGACCCCTTCGGCATGCGGATTGCAAAGGTGAGCCCTTCGTTGGGGCCAAGGGGCGTGGTGGTGGAAAAGACCAGGCCAGCGCCGGTCTGGTTGACGCGGGCGTTCTTTCCCGTCGCGCCCTGCTGGCCGGTAAAGAAAGTCGTCTCAGTCGCGCCGACGCCAGGCGGCAGCGTCACCGTCGCCGTGGCCGAAAGCATCGGGAAGATCCAGCCATTGCCGGTAACGTTCCAGTAGAGTTCGTCATGATCGTCGAAATAGCGGATCTGTCGGTTGGTCCTGTAGGTGAAGACATAGCGATGACGGCCCGGCGTCACCGTCTCATCGGCGGAACCGGCATAGATGCGAATGCCGCCTGAGATCGATTCGGTGTGCCAGGGCTCGTCCTCGCCGTCGCGCTGGACCGACACCACATCGAAATCGACGCTACGGCGGCGGCCCGCAGCATCAGTGAAATAGAGCGGGAAATCACGGAAGATGCCATGGTTGATCTGGTTGCCCTCGGCATTGACGGTGATCGTTTCGGTCACTGTCATCGCACCGCTTTTGTCGAGCGCGATGTCGGACGCGAAACTGTCGATCACCTCGGCGGCAAAGGCAGCGGGGGCGGGGAGCATCAACAGCAATGCAAAGCAAAATCCGAAAAACCGACGACCCATCCCTGTCTCCCCGCCGGCAGCCTCGGCTGCGTTTCGTCAATCGTTGTCCTGATAGGTCACGCCGAGTGCCGCCAGCGTCCGCCAATAGGCGGGGAAGGTCTTGCCGACGCAATCGGGATCGAGAATGGTGATGCCGTCGACCTTCAGCCCGGCGAGTGCGAAGCTCATGGCGATGCGGTGATCGGCGAAGCTGTCGATCTCAGCCGGCAGCGTCTGACCGGCGAGAGCAGGATCGGAATGGACGATCAGATCGTCGTCGTCCTCGACGGCCAGGCCTGCGCGGATATTGTTGAGCCCCGTGGACAGGGCGCGGATGCGGTCGCATTCCTTGACTCGCAGATTGGCGATGCCAACAAAGCGGACCGGCGTCTCATTGAAAGCGGCGAGCACCGCGATCGTCGGAACGGCATCCTGCATCTGCGAGCCGTCGATTTCAGCCGGCAGATGCGGGAATTTGGCGATCGCCTCGTAGGCCTTGGCATCCGGCTGGGTGAAGGCATCGTTCGGCACGCCGAGATCGATCTTGCCACCACTCAGCACTTCGGCCGCCCAGAGATAGGTCGCGGCGGATGCATCCGGCTCGACGATGAAATCGGCGGCCCGGTAGCCGGTCGGCTCGACGCGCCAGGTGACGGGACTGGTCTTTTCGACCTTGGCGCCGAAGGCCTTCATCGCCGCCGTCGTGAGATCGATATAGCCAAGCGCGCCGATATCCTCACCGACGAGTTCGATATCGACAGGACGGTCGCCGCCGGCCGCCATCATCAGCAGCGCCGAAACATATTGGCTGGACAGGCCGCCATCGATCGGGATTCGGTCGGCCTCAAAGCGGCCGGTGCCCCTGACGGTGACCGGCGGGCAGCCGGTCTCGGCGGTGACGTCGATGCCGAGCGTACGCATCGCCTCGACCAGCGGGCCTATCGGGCGCTTGCGCATATGCTCGTCGCCATCGACGATGACGGTGCCGTCGACCAAAGCCGCAGCCGCCGTCAGGAAGCGGGTCGCCGTGCCGGCATTGCCGAGGAAGAGCGGCGCTTTCGGCGCCATCAGCCTGCCGCTGCCGGTGACGACGAAGCTGGTATCGTCAGGCTCGTCGATTGCAACACCCATGGCGCGCAGCGCTTCGGCCATATAACGCGTATCGTCGCTCTTCAGCGCCCCGGTCAGCCGGCTAGTGCCCTTCGCAAGGCCGGCGAGCAGAAGCGCGCGATTGGTGATCGACTTGGAGCCCGGCGGCATGGCGCGGCCCGAAAGCGGCCTGCCCGGCGGGATGATCGTGAGTTTGGCTGTGCGTGTCATGCTGTTCTTCCGTCCATAAGGCGACCATTACCGGCCGCAATCTGCCCTTGCTCTTAATCGCTTTCTGGCAAAGGCAAAATGCCGGATCGTCAGAATTTCACGGTGGGGACGGCGCGGTCGGCCTCGTTGGTGATTTCGAAATATTCCCGCTTGGCAAAACCGAACTGGCCGGCAACGAGATTGGACGGAAAGCTTTCGACCTTGACGTTCAGGTCGCGAGCCGCACCATTGTAATAACGCCGCGCCATTTGAAGTTCGCCTTCCATGGTTTCCAGCGAGGCCTGCAGCTCGGCAAAGTTCTGGTTGGCTTTGAGATCGGGATAGGCCTCGGCGAGCGCGATGACCCGGCCGAGCGCCTGGCCAAGCAGGCCTTCCGCCTGCGCCCTGCCGGCGACATCGCCTGATGGAACGGCCTGCGCCTTGTTGCGGAGCTCAACCACCTCTTCAAGCGTCGACTTTTCGTGGGCGGCATAACCCTTGACCGTCTCGATCAGGTTTGGGATCAGGTCGGCGCGGCGCTTGAGCTGGACATCGATACCCGACCAGGCCTCTTCCGCCATCTGCCGCGCGCGAACCAGGCCGTTGTAGATGAAGACGAGATAGAGCGCGATGACAACGATAATAGCGAGTGTCACAAACATGCAGATGGGCTCCCCGATTTGATGATCGCACGTTAGTGATTCGGCATAACAAAGTCATCTTGGCGCAGTCATTCTTTGACTGATTTCGATCAGACCTTGAGAATGCCGCTCGTCTAAGAACTTATTCGCCAATCCGGAGCATAGGCATCCATCTTCTCGCTCTCTCGCCAGAGGTTGAAACGTTCGGTCCAGCGTTGCTCAACACCAAGCGCGACGGCGAAGGGCAGATGGTGCTCGTAGCATTCGATCGACATTGGCGGGCCATCGATCTCGCCGTGGAAATAATGGTGCAAGCTGAGGATGTTATTGCGCATCTGCCGCTGCTTCGACGTTGGCATGCGCAGCATCGCCAGAACGACGATAATGCCGACAATGTGTAGCAAGATCGCCACCAGATATGGCTGCTGTTCGCCGATCACTTCAGTCATGCCGATATAGCCAAGTGCAACAATCAGTATCGCCGGAAGACCCACAAACAAACTAATCGCCTGTTTGAACTGCTCGGAGGTGCCGGTGGCCACGGGAAACCGCTCTGGATGGCGGAACATTGTTACCGCTAGAAAAACAATGAACAATATCCCGCAGATGGCCGCGGAAAAGATCAAGAGGCCCGACAAATAGGCAGTGGCAATGCCAAGAACTAGAATTGTAGCTGAAGTCTTCAGCGCTGCTCGATCTGCGCCGCCTCTAACTTTCCGATATTCCTCGGCGACTATCTGGTGCAAGTCAGGTTCAAAACCATACAGGCCGTATACGACGGTGCGCCGATCATTGACAGGTCGCTCTCCTTCAATCCGACCAAACACCGAACGCGTCACAGCTGGAAGACCATACCATCTGGCGCGCGCCACCTTGCCCTTCTTGCGCACCTGCCTGGCAGACAAATCCGAAGCTTCAGCATTCTCTCCAAGGCCAGAAATGCGAAGCAGTCTCTTCGTTGCGAGATGGCAGACAGACGCCATGAAGGCTGCCTTTGCAGCATCCGGCTTCCAGTTCCAAAACACATAGGCGGCTAAAGCAGGCGAAATGCTCTCCGTCTTCTTACCGTCGACAGCAATTGAAGGTGCAGTCAATCGCCAGCTCTGCCCCAATCTAATGAGGACAAACAGACTGGCGATGAGCGGTCCCAAAATACTTATGCACGGGAGAAGGTGATCGGAGAGCCACCACCGCACCCGATCGCCGCTCGTTACGGTCACAAAGGTCCCTGCGGGATATTCGATCTCGATGTCCGGCAGCTTTCGATCCGCTTTACCTACTGGAATGGATACCAAGATCTCATTCGGTGCGCTCCGCGTAATGTCATAGGCCGCCGCCCGATCCTGTTGCGAGGGGCGTACCGTTCCGCCCGGCGGCAGTTTTAGAGTAAGCGTTTTTTTCGCTCCCTGGCCGTGCACGCGGCCCATATAGGCCGGCAGGAAGAGAACCTCGCGATCGCCTTCCTGACGAACCAGGCGTCCGAGCCAGTAAGCGATCTGGATCTTTGTAACACCGGTGAGCAGATCTGCAGAACAGCCTTTGCAGTGCTCCGTTCCTATGTAAACCGAATAGCCCGGCACACTGTTTTCTTTGAAATAATATTCGTCTATTCCGTCACGCCGGGCTGCGGCCAGTTCGAAATCTCGCCAGTGAACACCACCTGAAGCATCCGTGAAACGTTGAGGGATATCAACGTAAACGCCGCCGTAATTTTCCGCCTTTTTGACCAAAATATCGAAGTTTTCCGACACAAACGCACCGCCGTCGGTATAGACTTCGATGGTAGTGTTTGCCGAATAGACGGTGAATTCTTTGTCGAAATTGCTGCACGAAGTGAGGACGAACAGCATGGCGCATAAGATGGGCCATGCTAAAAGGCGCAACATCCTGGGGGCGGAATTTTCATACAAAAGTTTAAAGTAAAGAATACCGCTCTTCAAAAGAGATACCGAAGCCATACGTGATCGCAACACCCACAAGACAATGTGGGGACAGATTGCGCAATACAAAAGAAGCGTAGCGACGGAAATTAGACGGCTATTACGCCGCCTCTTTCGAGAGGTTGACGCCGCCGGCGTCGGTCAGCAGGAAGGCTTCGCCACAGGCCTTGGCGAGCGTACGCACGCGCAGGATATAGCTCTGGCGCTCGGTGACCGATATGACGCCGCGGGCATCGAGCAGGTTGAAGACATGGCTTGCCTTGATGCACTGGTCATACGCCGGGAAGACGCATTTGTGCAGGCGCTGGTTTGCGTTATCGCCGGGGGCGCCGGCATCGAGCAGAGCCCGGCATTCCTTCTCGGCATCGACGAAATGGCGATGCAGCATCTCGGTATTGGCGAATTCGAAATTATGGCGCGAATATTCCTGCTCGGCCTGCAGGAAGACGTCGCCATAGCTGATCTTCTCGTCGCCGTCGCGGCCGTTGAAGTTCAGGTCGTAGACATTGTCGACGCCCTGGACATACATGGCGAGGCGTTCGAGACCATAGGTCAGTTCGCCGGCGACGGGCGAGCATTCGATGCCGCAGACCTGCTGGAAATAGGTGAACTGCGAGACTTCCATGCCGTCGCACCAGCATTCCCAGCCGAGGCCCCAGGCGCCGAGCGTCGGGCTTTCCCAGTCGTCCTCGACGAAACGGATGTCATGCAGCAGCGGATCAAGACCGATCGCCGCCAGCGAGCCGAGATAAAGCTCCTGCAGATTGGCAGGGTTCGGCTTCAGGATGACCTGGTACTGGTAATAATGCTGCAGCCGGTTCGGGTTTTCGCCATAGCGGCCGTCGGACGGGCGCCGCGACGGCTGGACGTAAGCCGCCTTCCACGGCTTTGGGCCGAGGGCGCGCAGCGTGGTGGCCGGGTGGAAGGTGCCGGCGCCGACTTCCATGTCATAGGGCTGCAGCACCGCGCAACCCTTGTCCGCCCAGTAGTTATGCAGGGTCAGGATCAACGCCTGGAAGGAGCGCTTCGGGTTCATATGGTCTGGGATAGCTGACATCGAACGGTACCGATTGCGTGGGATTTATCGGCGCGACAGGTGCCATGGAGGGCGGCGGGGGTCAAGACTTTTGCGGCGGCGGAGAGATCTAAAACCCCTCCCCAACCCCTCCCCACAAGGGGGAGGGACTAACCCGGAGTACCCGCCTCGCTCCTTCCGAAACGTCGAAGATCTGGAAAGAGGGTGCGGCAAGTTAAGCCCCTCCCCTTGTGGGGAGGGGTTGGGGAGGGGTCTAGGATGCCGGATGGGGCAGAGCAGTGGCGACGCCCCTTTAATTTGTGCTCTTAATTTATTCTCCCTCGCGCTTCAGCCGGTATTCCCCCGTCTCCGGGTCCTTGACCAGCGTGCCGATCGCACCGGTCTGGCGCTCCTTTTCAGCACGGCGCGACTTTTCGGCAAGCTTACGGGCATCGGAGACGAAGCGGCGGTAAAGCCACCAGGCTGAGAAAACCAGGACCAGGATTGTAATAAGCTGTGCCATGCCCCTCTCTTGCTCCTCTCAAAGCCCGAACCGGCTCCACAATGCTCTCTCTTCCGCCGCTTCGACAAGCCCCGTCGCGAGACCGGATGCAGCACCTTCGAGCGAGACCGGCGATACGCCGGGTATCCTGCGGCCGAACAGGCCGCGGCCGGCGGTGACGAGCTCCAGCTTGGTCTTCTGGCCGTAGCGCCGCTTCAGTTCCTGGCGCATGTCGCCGAGGCCGTCGATCAGGCCGAGTTCGAGGCCGCGTGTGCCACTCCAGAACAGGCCGGAAAACACCGCCGCATCGTCCCTCAGCTTGCCGGCGCGACGTTCGCGCACCATGGAGATGAAGACCTGGTGGATTTCGAGCTGCAGGCTCTTCAGGTACTCGATGTCCTTTTCCTTTTCCGGCTGGAACGGATCGAGGATCACCTTGTTTTCGCCAGCCGTATAGACGCGGCGTTCGACGCCGATCTTCTTCAGCAGTTCGGGAAAGCCGAAACCGCCGGAAACGACGCCGATCGAGCCGACGATCGAGGTGGCGTCGGCGATGATCTCGTCGCCGGCAAGCGCGATCATGTAACCGCCCGAGGCAGCGACATCCTCGACGAAGACCAAAACCTTCTTCTGCTTCTCGCGGGCGAGCTCGCGAATGCGGGTGAAGATCAGGCGCGACTGCACGGGCGAGCCGCCCGGCGAATTGATGGAGATGGCGACCGCCGGTGCGTCCTTCATGGCGAAGGCCTTTTCCAGAACCGGAGAGACATTGGCGAGGTTGAGGGTCGGCCGGAACTGGCCGCCGCCGCTGATGATCGCCCCCTGCAGGCGAACGACCGGAATGGTGATGCCGTCCTTGCGGAACCGTTTCGGCATCAGTTTTCTCAAGAATCCGGCCATTTCCCATCCTTCGCTTCGGGTCGCACGATCGTCACCCATGTATGCGCTGGAACGACAAACGCAATGGCTGCGTTCCTGAAAACATTGGGCTTGAATTTGTTGTTGCGAATGACTTGCATTATCATTCTAATTCGTCATAGTGCGTGCACGATAAAACAGGTGGAAATCGCATGGACGTGCTCAATCCGAATACAAAGAGCGGCTGGCGGCACGAACGCGGAGAAGCGTCGCTGTCGGATGTCTACCGCACCGTCGGAACCGGGCGTCACAGCTCGATGTGGCGAAGGGCGGCGGCCTTCGCCGGGCCGGGCTACATGGTCGCCGTCGGCTACATGGACCCCGGCAACTGGGCGACCTCGCTCGCCGGCGGCTCGAAATTCGGCTATGCGCTGCTCACCGTCGCGCTGCTTTCCAACCTGATGGCGATCGTGCTGCAATCGCTCTGCGCGCGCCTCGCGATCGCCTCCGGCCGCGACCTCGCGCAGGCCTGCCGCGACGCCTTTCCGAAATATGTCTCGCTGCCGCTCTGGGCCTTTGCGGAAATCGCCATCATCGCCACCGATATCGCCGAGGTGATTGGCACGGCGATCGGCCTCAACCTGTTGATGGGCATCCCGCTCGAACTCGGCGTGCTGATCACCGCGCTCGACGTCTTCGTGATCCTCTTCCTGCAGAAGCTCGGCTTCCGCTGGGTGGAAGCCTTCATCATCGCGCTGCTCGGCGTCATCGCGGTCTGCTTCGGCGTGCAGATCCTGCTGGCCGACCCGCAATGGGGCGCGGTTCTCACCGGCTTCTTCCCGACGACCGAGATCGTCACCAATCCCGAGATGCTCTACCTGGCGCTCGGCATTCTCGGCGCGACCGTCATGCCGCACAATCTCTATCTCCACTCCGGCATCGTGCAGACGCGGGCCTATGGCCATACGGTTCCTGAAAAGAGGGAGGCGCTGACCTTTGCGACGATCGACTCGACGGTCGCGCTCTGTTTCGCGCTGCTGATCAACGCCTCGATCCTGATCCTGGCTGCCGCCGCCTTCAACGCGCATGGCAAGACCGACGTCGTCGAACTCGGCGATGCCTATTCGCTGCTGTCGCCGCTGCTCGGCCTCGCCATTGCGCCGACGCTGTTCGGCATCGCGCTTCTCTGCTGCGGTCTCAACTCGACGGTGACGGCGACGCTTGCCGGCCAGATCGTCATGGAAGGCTTCCTCAAGATCCGGCTGAAGCCGTGGGTGCGCCGCCTGATTACCCGTGCCATCGCCATCGTGCCGGCAGCGATCGTCACCATCTGGTATGGCGACCAGGGCACGGCGGAGCTGTTGATCCTGACCCAGGTGGTGCTCAGCCTGCAGCTTTCCTTCGCCGTCTTCCCGCTGGTGATGTTTACCGCCAACAAGGCCAAGATGGGCGAACTGGTGGCGCCGCGCTGGCTGAGTGGTGTCGCCTATCTGATCGCGGTCGTGATCGCCGGACTGAACGTCAAGCTGCTCCTCGACTTCGTCACCGGCTGAAGCATTTTCAGGAAAAGTGTGAAGCCAGCCTAAAGCCTGGCATAGGCCGCCCGGCCATTGTTGAAATCATCGACGAGGGGAGAGAACTTGTGGCTCCCCTCTTCGTGCATGATGAGGGCCGCCCGTAGCGACAGCCGCGCCCGCGATCCCTTGATCGCTGTCACCAGGATCCGCACGGCATTTTCGCCCGGACGCGGATGGATGGCGGTGATCTCGATGCCGCCGAAGCGCCGGCCGCAGGCCGTGATGATCTCGGCGATCGATTGCGGCCTGGCGATCAGCGACAATTGCCCGCCTGGGATCATGATGGCACCCGCCGTGCGGATCCAGCTTTCGAACAGGCCGTCGGTCATCGCATGGGCTTCGGCCTTCAGCGCATCCGGCGTGCGCCGGTCGCCGGCGTCGTTGAAGGGCGGGTTCATGATGACGTGGTGGAAGCTCTCATCGGTGAGCCCCGCATCGTTGCGCGCCTTGGCGGTCAGCGTCACATCGGCCTCGACGACGCTGACGCGGCCGGCGACATGGGCATTGTCGGGCAGCAGGATGCTGCGGCGGGCATAATCGGCCATCTCGGCCGAGCGTTCGAAAAGCACCACCTCTGCATCGGCAAGGCGCGAGGCGACGGCAAGACCGGCGGCACCGGCGCCGGCGCCGAGATCGGCAACCCTGACCGGGCGATCGTCGGCGACGAGCGCCGCAAGCAGCATCGCATCCATGCCGGAGCGATGGCCCCTGCCCTTCGGCTGGACCACATGGAAGGCGCCGCGATGAAAGGCATCGATCGTTTCAGCGGTTTCCCCGGTCATCGAAGCTCACTTCCGATCGCGCAGCTCGCTGCCGAGACCGGCATCGATGAGGATGCGGCGCGCCTGATCGGCCATCTCCTCATCCACCAGCAGGCGGCGCGACAGCATGCCGAGCGAGCCTTCGAGCACGCTCATGCCCTGATCGGCGATGAAGCAGTGAATTCCGGCATCCTTCATCAAACTCTCGGCATAGGAGAGAAGAACGGGATCGTTGGCGCGGATAAGCTCATGCATTTGCCGTCGTTTTCCTTCCAAATTCGCCCAGCGCGACAATTCACCCCTTGCCGCGTCCATCGCCCCTTTCTATTGTCAGGTGCAATGAATGAATAGGAGTCCGGGTCGTTGGGCGTGGTCATACCGCTTGAAGAAAGCAAAAACAAACTGGCATCCATAAAGCCGCTGGTCGATCTCACCAGGGCGGATATGGAGCGAGTAAACCAGCTCATTCTCTCCAAGGCCGGCTCCGACGTGCAGATGATCCCCGAAGTGGCGAACCATCTGATCTCGTCCGGCGGCAAGCGGCTGCGGCCGATGCTGACGCTGGCTTCCGCATCGCTGTTCGACTACAGGGGCGAAAACCACGTCAAGCTCGCCACATCGGTCGAGTTCATGCACACGGCGACGCTGCTGCATGACGACGTGGTCGACGAAAGCGATCTGCGCCGCGGCAAATCGACGGCGCGGATGATCTGGGGCAACCAGGCAAGCGTGCTGGTCGGCGATTTCCTGCTCGGCCAGGCCTTCCGCATGATGGTCGATGTCGGCTCGCTCGATGCGCTGGACGTCTTGTCTGCCGCCGCCTGCGTGATCGCCGAAGGCGAGGTGCTGCAGCTTTCCGTCGCCAAGAACATGGAGACGACGGAGGACGATTATCTCTCGGTCATCCGCGCCAAGACGGCCGCTCTCTTTGCCGCCGCCGCCGAAGTCGGGCCGATCGTCGCCGAGGCCGGCCGGTCAGGCCGCAATGCGCTGAAATCCTACGGCATGAATCTCGGGCTCGCCTTCCAGCTGGTCGACGATGCGCTCGACTATGGCGGCAAGGCCGCCGATCTCGGCAAGAATGTCGGCGACGATTTCCGCGAGGGCAAGATCACCCTGCCGGTCATTCTCGCCTATCGCCGCGGCACCGAGGATGAGCGCGCCTTCTGGCGCGATGCGATCGAGGCCGGCAACAGCACCGACGCCAACCTCGAAAAAGCGCTGGGATTGATCACCAAATACGGCACGCTCAGCGACACGATCGGCCGCGCGATCCATTACGGCACGATCGCGCGCGATGCGCTTGCGCCCCTTCCCGATACGGTCTGGAAATCCGCCCTGATGGAAGTGATCGACTTCTGCATCGAGCGCGTCAATTGATCAAACGTCCTTGATCGCAGGCTGATTTTCTTGCAGCACCGCTTCAAAAAAGCCATCCTGTTATGAATCAGTGATCGCAACTGATTTTGCGGCCGGCACCATTTGTCGGGACGCTGTCGAAGAAAGGTTTCCTAATGCGGCAGAGAATTGCCATCCGTCTTCTTACGAGCGCAGCGCTGGCCGCTGTCCTTTCGCTCAGCGGTGTCGGCGGCGCAAACGCCGAGGATGCGGCCAAGACAGACGATGCCGGCACGGCCGTTCACTTCGATGCGGACAGCGTCACCACTTTCTCCGGCGCCTTTCTCGCCGCGCGCACCGCCGATGTCGATCATGATTATGAAACGGCGATCGAACTCTACAAGAAGGCGCTGCAGATCGAGCCCGGCAATCCGGAGATTCGCCAGCGGCTGATGATCTCGCTGCTGCTCAATGGCGATATCAAGGACGGCGTCAAATATGCCAACGACCTGAAGGGCGATCCTTCCGTCGAGCGTATCACCACGATCGTGCGCGGCATGGATGCCGTGCGCCGTGATGACTACAAATCCGCCGAGGCCATCCTGAAATATAAGGGGCCAAACGATCTCGACCGGATGATGAACGACCTGCTGCTCGCCTGGGCCCGCGTCGGCGCCGGCCGCGGCAAGGAAGCGCTCACGATGGTCGAGAAGATGAAGGGGCCGGACTGGTTCCGCATCTTCCAGAATTACAATGCCGGAGCGATCGCCATCGCCATCGGCGACGTGAAATCCGCCCGAAAGCATCTGAACGATGCCGTGCTCGACAAGGAAGGGGGCGCGACCGCGCCCGACACCTTCATGCGCGCCGTGATGGCGCTTGCCCGCCTCGAAGCAACACAAGGCAATAAGCAGAAGGCGCTCGACGCCGTTTCCGTCGGCGACAACCTGTTGCCGAACTATGCGCCGCTGAACGCGCTGCGCGACAGTATCGAAAAGAACGAGAAGCAGGAGCAGCAGGTCAAGACGGCCGAAGAAGGTGCCGCCGGCGTGCTGTTCTCGGTCGGCGGCGCGCTGAACCGCGACGGCGCCGAGGACATCGTCTCGCTGTACCTGCAGACGGCCAATGCGCTCGATCCGAACAGCGCCGATACGCTGGTGCTGCTCGGCGGCATTGCCGAGAAGCAGAACCAGATGGACCGCGCCATCGCGCTCTACAAGAAGGTGCCGGAGAATTCGCCGATGCGGCGCATCTCCGAGCTGCAGCTCGGCCTTGCCCTTGCCCAGGGTGGCAAGGTGGACGAAGCGCGCAAGCACCTGCAGGCGCTGATCGCCTCCGATCCGAAGGACATCCGCAGTTACCTCGCCTATGGCAGCGTGCTCTCCGACGCCAAGGACTACCAGGCGATGGCCACGAATTACGACAAGGCCGTCGAAACGATCGGCCCCATTCCGGGCCGCGCCAACTGGAGCGTCTTCTTCCAGCGCGGCATTGCCTATGAACGGCTGAAGAAGTGGGACCAGGCGGAACCGAACTTCCGCAAGGCGCTGGAGCTCAATCCCGACCAGCCGCAGGTGCTGAACTATCTCGGCTATTCGTGGATCGACATGAATCGCAACCTCGACGAAGGTCTCGGCATGATCAAGAAGGCCGTCAACCTTCGCCCTGACGACGGCTACATCATCGATTCGCTCGGCTGGGCCTATTTCCGCCTCAACCGCTTCGACGATGCCGTCGACGAGCTGGAGCGGGCCGCCCAGATCAAGGCCGGCGACGCGACGATCAACGACCATCTTGGCGATGCCTACTGGCGCGTCGGACGCAAGCTCGAGGCCGTCTACCAGTGGAACCGGGCGCTCGCCTCCGAGCCCGAAGCTGCCGAGATCCCGAAGATCAAGGACAAGGTCGCCAACGGCCTGCCTCCCGTCAGCGACGATGCCAAGGCAGCCGACAAGAAGCAGCCGGATCCGGCGCCCGTCATCCCGCCGCCGGTCGACAAAAAATCCTGACGGGCAGGAGGCATGCCTGAAAGGACTTGGCCGGATACAGGTCAAAGAAATAGAGCATGATGTCGTCCGAAAACCGCTCACACTTTTCGGCATCATGCACTAGCGTTTCCGAGGAGGCGCGCGCGAAAATCAACCTGGCCCTGCATGTGACGGGCCAGCGGCCGGACGGCTATCATCTGCTCGATATGCTGGTGACCTTCGCAGATCATGGCGACCGGCTGGACTTCATGCGGTCGCCGGCCGATGCATTCACCCTGTCGGGCCGTTTCGGCGAGATACTTGCCGGCGACAGCGGCACCAACCTGGTGCTGAAGGCCCGCGACCTCCTGCGCGAGGCGATCGGTCCCCTCGCCTTTCCCGTCCGCATTCATCTCGAAAAGAACTTGCCGGTTGCCTCCGGCATCGGCGGCGGCTCGGCCGATGCAGCCGCGACGCTGCGCGGGCTGATGCGGCTCTGGGGCACGACATTATCGGCGGAGACGCTTGCCGCGCTGGCGCTGAAGCTCGGCGCCGACGTGCCGATGTGCCTGGAGAGCCGGCCGCTGATTGCCCGCGGCATCGGCGAAAAGATCGAAGCTGTGCCTGATCTGCCGGCCTTTGCCATGGTGCTCGCCAATCCGCTGAAGGGCGTCTCGACGCCTGAGGTTTTCCGCCGGCTGGCGACAAAGAACAATCCGGCCCTGAGCCTGGCACCGAGCCCGCCTCAGACTGCCGACTGGCTCGCGGCAATTGCTGCTGCCCGCAACGACCTGGAGCCGCCGGCGCGCGAACTCGTGCCCGAGATTTCGGAGATCTCGGCGATGCTGCAAGCTCACGGCGCCCTTTTGACCCGCATGTCCGGTTCCGGCGCCACCTGTTTCGGCATCTTTGCGAGCATGACTGTTGCCGAAGATGCGGCGGCAGCTCTTCACGACGAGTGCCCTGGCTGGTATTTCCAGGCGACGGAAACGGGTTCGGGAGGCGCATGATGGCAGGTCTGGACGAAAAGCGGCCCTTCATCGCGGTCGGCATTGCGGTTCTCACGATCTCGGATACCCGCACGCCGGAGACGGACAAGTCAGGCGACACGCTGGCGGCGCGGATCACCGAGGCAGGTCACAGGCTGGTCGACCGGGGGATCGTGCCCGATGATCGCCAAAAGATTGCCGCACGGGTGAAGGCCTGGACTGAGAGAGAAGACATAGACGTCGTCATCACCACGGGCGGCACCGGCTTTACCGGTCGCGATGTGACGCCCGAAGCGCTGGAACCTTTGTTCGAAAAGCGGATGGACGGCTTTTCCGCCATCTTCCACCGGATCTCCTACGAGAAGATCGGCACGGCGACGATCCAGTCGCGCGCCACGGCAGGTGTTGCCAACGCCACCTTCATCTTCGTGCTGCCGGGTTCGCCCGGCGCCTGCCGGGATGCCTGGGACGGCATTTTGAAAGGACAGCTCGACTATCGCAGCGTGCCGTGCAATTTCGTCGAGATCATGCCGCGTCTGGACGAGCACCTGAAACGCGGCGTGACCAAATAGACCGATGTGCCTGCGCTATGTCGCAAGGCCTGGCAGGACGGGCATCGTGTCCCAGCTGTCACCCGACAGCAGGACGCAGCTTATGCCGTGAACATCCGTGACGATGAGTGTCCAGGTGCCGCTTTCGGCGGCATAGACCTCAAGAACGGCGTTCTGGTTGATCAGTCCGACTGCCGTGAGCTTTTCGGCGAAATTCTTGTCCAGGAAATTGACGATTTCGGGTCGGCCTGCGCAACTGCGCATCATCTGCGATGCTGCCGAATGCGGATGCGCGATCACCAATGTCGGCAATATGACGGCCATGAGGCCGCAGATCATACTGCGTACGCCGTAGATCCTACCGCGCGCCATGACGCACCTCCTTTCGCCGGGAACCCGGCAGAAGAGGAGATTGTCACTGACCTGTTCTGCCGTTCACCGGCATTCCATGGCCATTCCGTTGCGAAGCGAGGCGCTTCGACGGCGCCATGTTTAAATTATAGCGCGAAATCCTATTGGGCGCCATCTTTTGCTCATGGAGAGCGTTGCGGCCCTATCGCGCAGCGCGGGCGACCCAGGACGGAATCAGTTCGCTCGCGAGCTTGCGCGGCTTCTGCCCCTTGACGAATTCGGTCAGCCGCATGCCGCTTTTGGCAATGGCGAGCGCCTGCTTCTTCGGCAGGAGAAAGCCCAGTTCCAGGGGCGGCACGGCTCGGCCGACACGCTGGAAAAACGGGCGCCGGTAGCCGCGCGACGCGGTGAAGCGCGCCGGCAGCTTGTTCAGCGCGACATATTCGGCGATCTCATCGATCCAGCCGGCCTGGGGTCTGGCGCCCGGCTCGACGAAGAGCAGCCATTCGCCGCGCGCTGCGCGGACGATGTCCTTGATATCCCATTGCGAATGGAAGCGGCAGCCGGCGGCGTCGGCCACCCGCGAGGTGCCGTCGCGCGAGCCGTGATCGAGCACGACCACATCGCTCACCAGCCCCTCCACCGCGCCTGCCACCAGTACCGATAAAGTCTGTGCCAGCTCAGATTCCTGATCCTGACATTCGAGAACAACCGTCAACATTGACTATTTATAATGCGCCGCACAAATTTTTTCCAGCGCCGTTTTCCTCATTTTGTTCTTGCAATGTTCTCATTTTGCGGATAGGAATTTAATCAGCAAAACGGGCGGAGGCGATGGCTTTCCGCCGCGGGAGAATCCGATGAGAGAGCAGTCCCTGGCAGGGCAGGCCGCATTCGCGCCTGCCAATACGGCAGATATTGCCGATGCGATGATCGTGTCCTCCGGCCTGAGAGTCGAGGTCGACCGGCGGCGTGGACGTGGGGCGGGACTGAACCCGACGGGTCGGTTCGAGCCACTGCAGCGGGAGACCGTCGACGATGGCTGGCAGACCTGGGAAGAGCTGCCGCCATTCAAGACGGAAGTGCAGGTCGAGAAGCCGCGCACGGCCATCACCCGCAACGAATCGCCGGACCTTTCCTTCGACCGCTCGATCAATCCCTATCGCGGCTGCGAGCACGGATGCATCTATTGTTTCGCCCGGCCGACACACGCCTATATGGGGCTTTCCGCAGGGCTCGATTTCGAGACGAAGCTCTTTGCCAAGCCCGATGCGGCAAAACTGCTGGAGCGGGAGCTCGCCAAGCCGGGCTACAAGGTGCGGGTGATCGCAATCGGCACCAATACCGATCCCTATCAGCCGATCGAGAAGGAATGGCGCATCATGCGCGGCATTCTGGAGGTGTTGAACAAGGCGAACCATCCGGTATCGATCGTCACCAAGTCGGCGATGATCCTGCGTGATCTCGACATTCTGCAGGAGATGGCAGCTAAGAACCTGGTGCGCGTCGGCATCTCGGTGACCACGCTGGATCGCAAGCTTGCCCGGACGATGGAGCCGCGTGCCGCCACACCGCCGCGGCGGCTGGAGACGATCCGCACCCTTGCCGAAGCAGGCATCCAGACGGCAGTCATGGCCGCCCCGCTCATCCCGGCGCTGAACGACCACGAGCTGGAGCGCATCCTCGAATCGGCAAAGGCTGCGGGCGCTGCCGAGGCGAGTTATGTCATCCTCAGACTGCCGCTCGAGGTCAGCCCGCTGTTTCGAGACTGGCTGCTGCAGCATTATCCCGATCGCTACCGGCATGTGATGTCGCTGGTACGCTCGATGCGCGGCGGCAAGGATTACGATGCCGAATTCGGCAAGCGCATGAAGGGCGCCGGTCCCTATGCCTGGCAGATCGCCCGGCGCTTTGAAATGGCCGCCAGACGTTTCGAGCTGACGCGACGTAGTGTGCCGCTGCGCGATGACCTGTTCGTACCGCCTGATGGCAGCGGCGTGCAATTGTCGCTTCTTTGATTTTTAAGCTTGCGTTTCGGCATCTCGACAAAACCGCCCTGTTTTCGAGCACCGAGCGCAATTCCCGCGGATGGCCCTGACCGCCACCATCCGCCGGACCGGTCCCCGGCCGCCGCCCTGATCCGGGGACTTGCGGGAAATCGGGTTGGCGTGCGAGGTTCAGCCGCATGAAACCTCGCACGCCACCCGATTCTCCCCTGCTTTTCGACACGGCTCCACTCGTGCCGGATTTCCGACTGGAACTCAAAGCCCGCAAGGCCGGCCACTGGCCGGTCGCCGGTGCCGACGAGGCTGGCCGCGGCCCGCTGGCGGGACCCGTCGTGGCGGCCGCCGTCATTCTCGATCCGAAGCGCATCCCTGAGGGGCTGAACGATTCCAAGCAGCTTTCGGCGCAACGGCGCGAGGAACTGTTCGTGCAGATTCTGGCGACTGCGACCGTCTCCATCGCCTCCTCCAGTTCGACGCGCATCGACGAGACGGATATCCGCAAGGCAAGCCTCGACGCCATGCGCCGGGCCATCTGCAGCCTCGCCATTCCGGCTAGCTACGTGCTGACCGACGGGCTCGACGTGCCGCCCGGCCTCGATTGCCCTGGACAGGCGGTGGTCAAGGGCGATGCCCGCTCGGTCTCGATCGCCGCCGCCTCGATCGTCGCCAAGGTGACGCGCGACCGGATGATGGCGCGGGCACATAGCGTGTATCCGGATTACGGCTTTGCGGCGCATGTCGGCTATGGCACGGCGCAACACCGCGCCGGCATCGAGAGGCACGGCCCCTGTTCGCTGCACCGGATGAGCTTCAGGCCGCTGCGCAAGACCGAGGACGGTCCTGAGACGGACGAACTGCTTTCCGAGTAGGGTCGCCCCAAAGAAGACCGGGCAAATGAAAAGCCCGTGCATGCTCTGTGAAAGGGGCGCGCGAGGAACGGAGAGGTTGCGGCATGTCCTCTTCTCCCCTCGGGGGTCCGAAGGACGGGTCGAGACCAGTGTGCTCGACCCCGGTCGGTGCCGGCAGGCGGATGAGGGGGCCGCACGGCACATCCGTCCCATTATTCTATCTGCCGCGCCACAGCTACCTGAACCGAGTCGAGATGACGATAGCGCGGTCGAAGCTCGTATGCGCGTTGCTGGGAAAGACCGGCTTCGCCGGCCCCCTCATCCGCCCTACGGGCACCTTCTCCCCGCTGGGGAGAAGAGGGAATCGAGACGTTGCGGTATGTTCCTTCGCCCTGTTTGCGACGGTCCGAAGTACGGCGCGAGAAACGTACTCGACCCGGGCAAAGGTGGCAATGCCGGATCAACGGCACCACATTGTCCTCGGCACGAGGCCGGGTAAAGACCAAGCCTTGCCAACAAAGAAAAGGCCGGGACATGCCCGGCCTTCCCTCTCAATCTTTTCGAAGCCGCTCAGTTCAGCCGCGTCTTGACCTGGCCGACAGCATTGCCGAAGAGCTCGGACTGGATTTTGGTGTCGGCCCGCTTGGCAAGCACGGTTTCAGCGGCCGCGATTGCGAGATCGACGGCAGCGGAACGCACCGCCTTCATCGCCTCAACCTCGGCCTGCTTGATCTTCTGCTCGGACAGCGCCGTGCGGTTGGCGACGAATTCTTCGGTCTTCTTCTTCGCTTCAGCGGTCAGCATTTCGGCTTCGCGCTCGGCGGCGGCAACGATATGGGCCGCTTCGGCTTCTGCTTCCTTGCGCTTGCGCTGGTATTCGGCGAGCAGGTGTTGGGCCTCCTCGCGCAGACGCTTGGCTTCAGCCAACTCGTTGCGGATCTGGTCGGCGCGGTCGTCGAGCGACCGTGCCATCATGCCCGGAACCTTCAGGTAGACGACCAGCGCCAGGAAGAGGACGAGGCCGACAAAGGCGAAGAAAGTCGCGTCAAAGGCAAATTCCATCGATCAGGCCTCCTTCTTGGCAGCCGCGACGGCGGCGGCGACATCGGCCTTGGCGACGGTGCCGCCGATCAGCTGATCGACCACGGCAGCCGCCGTTTCCTCGGCAATGGTGCCGACGTCGGCGAAGGCCTTGGCCTTGATCTCGCCGATACGGAGCTCGGCAGCCTTGATCTTTTCCGAAAGGCTCGCCTCGACAGCGCGGCGTTCCTCTTCGGCCTTGGCCTTGGCGGCGTCGCGTGCGGCGGAGCCGATCGCGTTGGATTTGGCGCGGGCGGCGGCCAGTTCACCTTCATAGGTCTGGACGGCGGCGTCGGCTTCGCCCTTCAGGCGGCCTGCCTCTTCCAGATCCTGGGAAATGCGCGTGTGACGCTGATCGAGGATGGCCCCGATGCGCGGCGCGATGACCTTTTGCATGAGCAAATAGAAGACGCCGAACGTGATCACCAGCCAGAGCAGCTGGGACGCGTAGGTCGTCGAATCGAAAGGCGGGAAAGGGCCGCGGGCGTGTTCGCCTTCGGCAACACCAGTCTCGGTATGGACCTCGCCTGCGGCCGGAGCGGCATGCGCATCCGTACCCGTCGCTGCCGCCGGTGCTTCCTCAGCGTAAGCCGGGGTCACAAAAAACATGCTCACCTCCAGGTGGACTGCAAATGCAAAGGATCACGGCTTGCGGTCGCAGGCCGTGATCCATCTATTCGCCGATATCAGACGGCGAAGAGGAGGAGGAGAGCGACGAGCAGCGAGAAGATGCCCAGAGCTTCCGTAACGGCGAAGCCGAATACCAGACGGCCGAACTGGCTGTCAGCGGCAGACGGATTGCGCAGAGCGCCGGAGAGGTAGCTGCCGAAAATATTGCCGAGGCCGAGAGCCGTACCGGCCATACCAAAGCAAGCCAGGCCTGCACCGATGTACTTTGCTGCTTCCGCTTCCATGTTGAACTCCTTTGAAATGGTTGTTGCGGCGAATGACTGACGCCCTTTGACGTCGATGTCGTTATCCTTAGTGCCCGCCCGGATGGATTGCATCGTTGAGGTACATGCAAGTCAGCACCGCAAAGACGTAAGCCTGAAGGAAGGCGACGAGGAACTCGAGACCGGTCAGGGCGACGGTCATGATGAGGGGAAGAACGGCGCCGCCGATACCGAGAGCACCCATGGTTCCGAGCGAGGCGACGAAGCCTGCGAACACTTTGAGCGTGATGTGACCGGCGAGCATGTTGGCGAAAAGACGAACCGAGAGTGAAATCGGTCGCGACAGGAAGGAGATGATTTCAATCGTGACGACCAGCGGCAGCAGAACGCCCGGCACACCCGAGGGCACGAAGACATTCAGGAAGTGGAAGCCGTGCTTATAGAAACCGTAAACGAGAACCGTACCGATAACCAGGATCGCAAGCGCGAAGGTGACGATGATCTGGCTCGTCACCGTGAAGAAATACGGGAACATGCCAAGCAGGTTGGCCGTCAGGACGAACATGAAGAGCGAAAAGACCAGCGGGAAGAACTTCATTCCCTGCTTGCCGGCGCCTTCCTTCAGCATATTGGCGATGAATTCATAGGACATTTCCGCAACCGACTGCGAACGGCCCGGCACGATGGCGCGGTTCGAGGTCGAGAAATAGAGGAAGCCTGCGGCAGCGGCAGCTGAAACGGCCATGAAGAGCGATGCATTGGTAAACGAAAAATCAATTCCGCCGATTTCGATCGGCACAATCTTCTGGATCAGGAACTGATGAGTCGGATCGTTAGACACCGCTTGTTCTCTCTCTTTGGCCCGCAGGACGCGGGGTCATTGCACTGGACCGGAACCGGTCCCTATTTCTTGTCGTCCTTGTCGTCCAGGGGATGGGCCACCACCCCCGCAGAACGCAGCACGTTCAGAACGCCGGCACAAAATCCGAGAAGCAGAAGAACAATCAAACCCCAAGGCGCCGTGCCAACAAAACGGTCGAGGACATAGCCAAGGAGAGCACCGACGACGATTGCGGAAATGAACTCGCTGGAAAGCTTCATCGCCTGGGCATAACCTTTGCGGCTTACCTCGGCGCGGGCTTCCCTAGCCTCGTCCTGTCCCGTCTCGACGCGCTTGGTCGCGAGTTTCGCTTCCAATTGCGCACGGCGCTTCTCAAGACTTTCCTCGCGGTCATCCGCCATGGATCTCTCCTCGCCTGCCCGTCGCCCGCACTCCCGCTACCCCGGTCATTCGGACCCCGGACGCGAAGGTTGAGACCCTTCCGGCCCGTTCTGAAGTCGCGCGCAACATAGTTTTAGGGATTAGCATAGTCAAGGCGTAGACAGCTTCTGTCCAGCGAGAAAATAATTACATCAAATCAAAGGGATAAATCGACTCCGGGTCGATCGCGCAAATTCGACGGAAAGAATCCGCTTTTCCGGGCCGGAAATCGGCTTGCCCAAGCGATTTATCTCAGCTCCAGCCGCCACCATGGGTGCGATAGAAGACGTGAAGACCGATGCGACCGACCTTTTCCATGGTCTTTGCCCATTTCGGTCTGACATAGACGGCATGGTAATGCGTCGCCGAGCCCACCTGCGGCAGCCAGATCTTGCCTGATGTCACCGCCATCGCAACGTCGCGGGCGACTCGCCAGTGATATTCCGAGTTCACCCTGTCCTTGATGCTGTCGCAGGCGAAGGAAAACTGGCAGCGGTTGCGCCAATCCTCGTTCTGATAGACGACACCGCAGATGGTTTTCGGATAGGAAGGGTTGCGGACGCGGTTGAGAATGACCTGGGCGACGGCCGCCTGGCCCTTCACCGATTCTCCACGCGCCTCGAAATAGATGCCGGAGGCAAGGCACTGCTGTTCTTGGGCGGAAAAGACGCTCGGCGCCAGCACGCTTGCGGCCCAGGCATGATCGCGAGGGCCGATCTCCGGAACGAAGCGGCCGCTGTCCTGTTCGGTCAGGATGGAATCGAACGGCGATTGGCGGGCATAGTCGGGTGTGGCCGGGGCATAGGCGGTGGCCAGAACATCGGCCTTGTTGCTGGTGACGAGGCTTGCGAGCATTGCCGGCACGCCATTATCGGTCACAACCGGCTGCGTCTTATAGAAAGATGTGGCGATCTCGATTTCCTTGCCCTGGATCTTCGGCTTGACGAAAGCCGACCGGTCCTTGAGATCGAAGCTCGGGGTGAAGAGCATCTTGGTGCGCTCGAGGATGGAGCCGGCTGAAAAGTCCTTCGGCGGCTGCATCTTCTCGACGGCGACGACGCGGCCTTTCTTGCTGCCACGGTTGACGCGATCCTCGTCCGGCGTGTCCTCGTGGCCTTTGTTCTTGGCAGTGAAGGCGACCTTGCGGCCGTCAGGCAGAACCATGCCGGCACCGGCGGAGATCGAACCGGTCACCATCGGCTCGGCGAAGGCGAGTTCGGCCTGGTGGATGGAGCCGGCCGGCGAATTGGTCAGCACCATGCGCCAGTTCTCCCCCTCATGATCGAGGCCGGCGAGCATGGCGGCGAGATCGGCATGGGATGCGGCGCTCGGGAAAATCAGCCAGCCGGCGAGACCGAAGATTGCGGGCGACACCCAATTCTCGGGAATAAGACGCAGCTTGCTACGGGAAGGGCTCTTTCGACGCAACACGGACTCCGGGCATGGAACGCGGGAACATTCCATTAAAAATCCCGCATTAACCTTGATGTCCGGTTAACAGGCCGTGCCGAAATGTGACCGTGAGAAGTTTTGGATGTTCTAATATGAGGGATAATTTCGTGGGATGAGGTGTGTCGCAGCTTCGTAAAAGTCCCCTCTCCACCTTGCGAAAGTCCCCTCCCCACAAGGGAGCGGGACTAATGTGCGGCGCTCGCACGCAACAAACATCAGCCTTTCTGCGGATGAAACGATGAAGTGGGAAGCGCCGGAGCGGCGGATTAAGCCCCTCCCCCTTGTGGGGAGGGGTTTGGGGCGGGGTCTTTATCGCGAAGGCCGAAGTTCCCGAAACATCGCTGAGCTAGGGCCGAAGCAAGCGCCCCTCTTTCAACGCATCAAATAATAACGTGCGAGCCGAGTTCCACCACCCGGTTCGCCGGCAGGCGGAAGTAATCCGAGGGGTTGGCGGCGGCGTTGGCGAGCGCGATGTAAAGCCGGTCCTGCCAGTAGGGCATGCCAGATTTGGCGTCCGGCACCAACTTGCGGCGGCCGAGATAGAATGAGGTCGACATGATGTCGAACTTCAGTCCCGTCTTGCGCAATGTCGCCAAGGCCTGCGAGACGTTCTGCGATTCCATGAAGCCGAACAGCAGTTCGACGCGGGAGAAGCGCTCGGAAATCTGCTCGACCCTGTAGCGGTCGTGGCTCGGCACGCGCGGTTTGTTGATCGTGCGGATGGTCAGGATGACGTTGCGGTCATGAAGCACATGATTGTGCTTGAGATTGTGCAGCAAGGCGGCGGGAGCCGATTCCGGATCGCTGGTCAGGAAGATCGCCGTGCCCGGAACCTGCGCCGGCGAGTGTTCGCTCTTGCGCTCGATCGAGCTGACGAAGGAGGCGAGCGGAATATCGGTGTGGCGGGTCTTTTCCATCAGGATCGCGGTGCCGCGACGCCAGGTCCACATGACGATGGTAAAGGCCGTGGCGATCATGATCGGGATATAGCCGCCGTCGTGGATCTTCAAAAGGTTGGCGCCGAGGAAGATCATTTCAAGCACGACCAGCGGCGCGAGCGCGAGCACCGCAACCGGGAGCGACCAGTTCCAGCGGGCCCGGACGAATTCGAAGGCCATGATCGAGGTGACGACCATGGCGCCGGTGACCGAGATGCCGTAGGCGGTCGCCAGCGCGTCCGATGTCTTGAAACTCAAGACCAGGAAGATGACGCCGATGAACAGAACGGCGTTGACCGAAGGCACGAAGATCTGCCCGGTATTGGTTTCCGAGGTGAAGAGGATTTCCATGCGCGGCAGGAAGCCGAGGTTGATGCCCTGGCGCACCATCGAGAAGGCGCCGGTGATGACAGCCTGGCTGGCGATGATCGTTGCGGCGGTCGCCAGGATGACGACCGGCAGCAGCGCCCATTTCGGATACATCAGATAGAAGGGATCGGACATCGTCGCCGGATTGCCGAGAACCAGCGCGCCCTGCCCGAGATAGTTCAGCGTCAGCGCCGGGAAAACCAGCAGGAACCAGGCCCACTGGATCGGGCGGCGGCCGAAATGGCCGAGATCGGCATAGAGCGCCTCAGCACCCGTCACCGTCAGGAAGACGGCGCCGAGCACGACGATGCCGTAGAAGCCCTCATGCAGCAGGAAGGCGACGGCATAATAGGGATTGAAGGCAGCAAGGATGCCGTAATCGTCAGAGATATGGGAAATGCCGGCGGCGGCCATGACGAGGAACCAGACGGCGGTGATCGGGCCGAAGAACCTCGCGACGGCGCCGGTGCCGCGCGATTGCACGACGAAGAGCAGCGCCAGGATCACCACCGAGATCGGCACGATATATTCCGCGAGGCTGGGTGTGACGAGCTTCAGGCCTTCGACGGCCGACAGCACGGATAGAGCCGGCGTGATCATCGCATCGCCGAGGAAGAGGGCTGCACCCATCAGGCCGAGCAGCATCAGGACGGCAGTGTGGCCGTTGGCGGTCTTCATCAAAAGGGCAAGCAGCGACAGCGTGCCGCCCTCGCCGTCGTTGTCGGCGCGCAGCAGGAAGAGCACATATTTGATGGTGACGATGATCGTCAGCGCCCAGATCATCAGCGAGATCAGGCTGATGATCTCGAAACGGGTGACGCCGTCATGGGCCACCGGCTTCAGCGCCTCGCGAAAGGCATAGAGCGGGCTGGTGCCGATATCGCCGTAGACGACACCGACGGAACCCAGCCCGAGATAGAACAGCTTTTTCGGCGTCATATGGCGTTCGTTCGGATGGCTATCTTCGGACATGAAGTTTTAACAGGCTCCTCAGAGCCAGCCTTTCCAGCGGAAAAAGAAAAAAGGGATGACGGCGGATAACACCATCAGGGCCAGCGAATAGGGATAACCCGCGGCCCAGGTCAGCTCCGGCATAACCTGAAAGTTCATACCATAGACGGAAGCGACCAATGTCGGCGGCAAGAATACCACCGAGGCAATCGAGAAAATCTTGATGATCGAGTTCTGCTCGATGTTGATCAGCCCGAGCGAAGCATCGAGCAGGAAGGTGATGTTGGCGGCGACGAAGGAAGCATGCTCCGACAACGACTGGATATCGCGCGAAACGGTGCGGCAGAGCTCCTTCGCCTCATGGTCCTGCTGGATCGCCGGGATCGTGTGAAAGAACGTCAGCAGGCGGGCAAGCGAACCGAGACTGTCGCGCACCTTGCTGATCATCCGGTGATGGCCGGCAATATCGCGCAACTTCTCCTCGAGGTAGTTCGAGGGCTTACGCACTTTCCTTGCCCGGTCGCCGAAGACATGCGTCGACAAGATGTCGATGCGCGAGACGGAGATCTCGAGGATCTCGGCGGTGCGGTCGACGATCGTCTCCAAGAGCTTGGCGAGAAGGGCAGCGCCGCTGCGCCAGTTTTCCGGCAGCCGGTGAAGGGCGGCGATGAACAGTGCAAAGGATTTGGGATGGGCGTAGCGAATGGTGACCAGGCGGTTTCCAGCCAGGATGAAGGCGACATCGGTCAGCGTCGGCACGTCGGTGTCAGCCTTCCAGAGCAGCGAGGCGGTCATGAAGACGGCGTCGTTTTCGACATAGAGACGGGCGGAAGGCTCTATATCCTTGAGATCGTCGCGGGTCGGGACCTCGATGCCGAGAATCTTCTCGACATAGAGTTCCTCATCACGGGTCGGCTCGATCATGTCGATCCAGACGACATCCTCGGGAAAGGAGGCGGCATGCGACAGATCGTGGATCTCCACCGACCTGCAATTGGAACAGTAGGCGGTAATCACCGGTCGTCTCTCCGGCTGCATCCAACCTTAAAGGCCGGCATGCGCGTTGTGCTCAACCGCATCGCAGTTCCCAATCCTTCGATCGACAAGACAACTCCGAACTTGCAGGCGGGCCGGCCTCTTCGAAACGAAGACCGCCGTCACTGAGCATCTGCAGCAAAACGCCATCATGGCGCCGCGGCATATGAAGCAAAGCCGTGAAATAATCAAGGCATCTTCCGTGAAGCGCGGCTTTTCATCACGTTTCCCCCACAATTGGGGGTATCTACCGCAGTGATTCGGCTCGCTCAAGCACCTCGCATCGACACGATTTAACCGCTGCACTTCCGGCGGCATGCATTTGTTGTGATGTATGCCTTTATCCGGAACCGCTGCACACTTCCGGGCGGCATGCACTTTGTTTTATGCATGCCTTTATCCCGGAACCGCTGCACACTTCCGGGCGGCATGCATTATTCGAAGACGATTGTCGGCGCCGGGCGCTGGGACTGACCGGCGACCTGCTCCCAGACCTTGGCGGCGATGCCGCGATAGATGCCGGCGACGACGCCGTTCGGCTCGGAGGCGACGAGCGGCGTGCCGGCGTCGGAGGTTTCGCGAATGTTCATCGTCAGCGGCACTTCGCCGAGGAAGGGCACGCCGATGCGCTCGGCCTCCTTGCGGGCGCCGCCATGGCCGAAGATATCGTAGCGGGTGCCGGTGTCCGGGGCGATGAAATAGCTCATATTCTCGACGATGCCGAGCACCGGCACCTCGACCTTGCGGAACATGTTGAGGCCCTTGCGGGCATCGATCAGCGCGAGATCCTGCGGCGTCGAGACGATGACGGCGCCGGCAAGCGGCACCTGCTGGGCCATGGTCAATTGGGCGTCGCCGGTGCCGGGCGGCATGTCGACGACGAGGACGTCAAGTTCGCCCCAGGCGACTTCGCGCAGCATCTGCAGCAGCGCCGACTGGACCATCGGCCCGCGCCAGATCATCGCCGTCTCCTCGTCGACGAGGAAGCCCATCGACATGACCTTGAGGCCGTAATTCTCCATCGGATTGATGATGCGGCCGTCGATCTGCGTCGGGCGGCCCGATATCTTCAGCAGCCGCGGCATCGAGGGACCATAAATATCGGCATCGAGAATGCCGACCCGAAGACCGTTGGCGAGCAGGCCGAGTGCGAGATTGACGGCGGTGGTCGACTTGCCGACCCCACCCTTGCCCGAGGCGACGGCGATGATGGCGCCGATGCCGGGCACACCGATCTTGCCGGCGCGCGGCGGCTGTTGAGGAGCGTGAGCATGGCTCGCATGATCATGTTGGTGATCGTGGCCGGCATGACCGTGAGGCGGGTTCGGCGCAGGGCGGGCAGCCGGAGCGGCGGCGGCCGCCTTCTTGTCGGCGGTCAATGTGACGAGGGCACCCTTGACGCCCGGCATTTCCTTGATGACGCGCTCAGCGGCGAGCCGCATCGGCTCCAACTCCCTGGCGCGATCGGCCGGGACGGTGATGGAGAAATAAACCTTGCCGTCGGAGATGAAGACGTCGGAGACCATGCCGAGCTCGACGATATCGTGCTCGAGATCGGGCCCACGCACGGTCTTCAGCGTTTCGAGAACCTGTTCTTTGGTGACGTCGGCCATTCCACCCTCACTGCTTCTTCTTGCAGATCACAGATAGTGGAGACGGAAGCCTTCGCCAAACAAAATCATCGGGAGGGAAATCGATTGCCGGCGCTCAAAAAGGCGCCGGGGAGAATTGGCGATCCGTTGCGGCCATCAAGTCCGCCGGGCTTTCGCCCTGATGGCCGCAACGGTCTCCCCGAGAACCGGCGCAATCCGGGGCGAACTAGAGCAAGTCGAGCAAAAGGCCAGCGAAAAGTGAACGAGGAAGAGGAAATCGCAGGCAGCCGGGAAAGAAGCGGTGCCAAAACGCAACAACCGCCGCCGACACCGAAGAGCCGGGAGAAAGCGGCAACGGCGTCGGACAGCGGTGTGTCGGCCGCGCCATTTCCTGGCGCTGGCCTCAAAGTCCCCTCTGGACCTCTCGCATGAAGAGATGCAGAAAGCGTGCCAGATGGAAAATCAAGGAAAAGACTGCAAAAGCGCTTGCGACAGCCCCTCAACGGGAAAGACTTGCCTACGCGCTGGGCGGCTTCAAAAGCAGTCGGTTGTCTTTTGCAACTTATTTGATCAGGCCGATGCGCAGCGCCTTGGCGACCGCCTGGGTGCGGTTGACCGTATCGAGCTTCTTGGTGGCGCGGTTGAGGTAGTGATTGACCGTATGCTCGGACAGGGTCAGGATTTCAGCGATTTCGGCACTGGTCTTGCCGGCCGCCGTCCAGTTGAGGCAATCGATCTCGCGGTCGGTCAGCGTGTCCGTCATGCGCGTATCGAGGTTGCGGATCTCGGCAAGCCTGTCGAAGACATGGATGGCGATGTAGCAGAGCTCGCGCATCTCGGCAGGGCTGAAGGGTTCGCGGTCGCCGGCGAAAGAGACGGCGCCGCGCAGGCCGGAGGGCTCATGCGTCGGGAAATAGGCGCAGCGCATCATCTTGAAACGTTCGAACAGGGAGGCGACGAGAATGGACTTGCCGTCGTCCCGCGACCAGTTCTGCCGCGACATATCGTAGAAGAAGGGCCGCGCGGATGTTCTCAGCCGCCTGAGGACCGGACTGTTCACCATCAGACCCTCCTGGTCGTAGAGGGCCAGAAGCTCGGCCGGCCAGCTGGTGATGACAGTGCTGCCCTGAAGATCGAAGGAGGTGATCGGCGGCAGGTTGAGAACCATGAAGGCACGGCTGCGATACGCTTCCGTCACGCGTTTCATGAAACGGAAAATATCGAACTGGGTCTTCAGGCCCGCTATTTCCTGAACATAATCGTCTTCTTCCGTGGATGTTTGCGACAAGGGTGCCATCACATTTCTTCATCTTCGGCCGGCAAACCGTTTGCGAAACCTGCCCGCCGCGGCCGGCTCGATTGCATCGGGAAACGACGATCGCTGGTTGGAATCGGCTTCGGCGTTGAGCGTTCGGCCGGTGAATGGTTGTAGATTTCGCGGACCGTTCTAGTTGTGGTGATTCGCCGGAAAATCTCAATATCGCGCTTATCATAAGCATGCTCTGCGATTACGTCCAGCAGTGGCCGACGGCGATCTTCCGTCAGCGGCGCGGACCGAGACGGACGCGCATGCCTTCCATGATGCTCGCAGCCGCCAGTTGCACCGGAACGGACCATTGGTGCAGAAGTTCCATCGATAAGCGATAGGCCGGGCCGGTAATCGAAATGCCACCCATAAAGGTCCGATCCTCCGACCAGATGGGTGCGGCAACGCAGCGGATGCCGGCCTCATGCTCTTCGCGGTCGAAGGCATAACCCTGATCGGCAATCTCGCGGATTTCGGCAAGCAGCGTTTTGGCGGAGACATGGGTCGAGGCGGTAAAGCTGGTGAAGCTCAGGCCGGCTAGCAGATCGACAAGGCTTTCGGCCGGCAGCAGCGAAAGGGCGGCCTTGCCGACGCCGGTGCAATAACAGGGCGAGGCATTGCCGATCTGCGAATACATACGTACCGGCTGGCGGCCTTCGACCTTATCGAGATAGATGATCGACTGGCCTCTCAGAACGCCGAGATGCACCGTCTCGCCGGTCGCCCGCTGCAGATCTCTCAGGTGCGGTTCGGCAATCAGGCGGAACTCGTTGCGCGCCCAGCTGCGCGCGGCGAAATCGAGCAGGCGCAGGCCAGGCGCATAACGGCCGTCGCCATCGAGCTCGAGCAGCCCCTCCTCGACCAGATGGGTGAGCTGGCGATGCAGCGTGCCGCGCGGCTGGCCGGCAAGGCCCAGGATATCGGTGAAACGCAGCGGCGCATCGGCATGGGTGACGAGATCGAGCAGAACCATCAGTTTGCCGAGCGTGCCGGTCTCGCGTGCCGGTGTTGTGTTTTCGCCGTTTGAACTCATCGCCTCGTCCGCCCTTGACAGAAAGGGCAGTGTAATTCGATAATTCCATATAGTCAAATTAAGTTCCAAATAATGGAACAATTCAGTCGGGAGGCGACGGTGACCACAATGGCAGCACAATTTCCCGAATTCAAAGACCGAGCCGTGCTGGTGACCGGCGGCGGATCGGGCATCGGTGCTGCGATCGTCGAAGGTTTCGCGCGCCACGGCGCCAAGGTCTCGTTCATCGATATCGCCGAGGCCGCCGGCCGCGAACTTGCCGAAAGACTGTCGCGGGAGACGGCGCATCCGGTCTCCTTTTACCATGCCGACCTGCGCGACATCGCGGCGATCCGGCGCACGGTCGATACCGTCATTGCCAATTCAGGGCCGATCCGCGTGCTGGTCAACAATGCCGCCTGGGACGACCGCCATGAATTCGACGCGGTGACCGAGGCCTATTGGGACAACAACCAGGCGGTCAACCTCAAGCACGTGTTCTTCACCTCGCAGGCAGCCGTGCCGTCGATGCGGTCGGCCGGCGGCGGGGCGATCATCAATATGTCGTCGATCGCCTTCAAGCTGAACATGGGCGGTTTTCCCGCCTACGCGGCGGCCAAGGCGGCGGTCGTCGGGCTGACGAAGAGTATGGCGGGCAGGCTCGGGCCGGAGAACATCCGGGTCAACTGCATCCTGCCCGGCATGGTGGTCACCGAGCGGCAGATGCAGCACTGGCTCACCGAGGAAAGCATTGCGCGCTCGGTCGAGGATCAGTGCCTGAAGGTTGCGCTCAAACCCGATGCGATCGTCGGTCCCTGCCTGTTTCTTGCATCCGACTGTGCGGCGGCGATAACCGCCCAGTCCCTGATTGTCGATGGAGGCGTTCTGTAATGACAAATCCCGCTTATGTCGCGGTGGACTGGGGCACCAGCAGTTTCCGGCTCTGGCTGATCGGCAGAGACGGCACCGTCCTTGCCGAACGCCGCAGCGGCGAAGGCATGACGAGCGCGGCAAAGACCGGCTTTTCCGCCGTGCTTGCCGGCCATCTCGCCGCCATCGAGGCGCCGGAAAACCTGCCGGTGATCGTCTGCGGCATGGCCGGCGCCAGGCAGGGCTGGGTCGAGGCCGGTTATATCGATGTGCCGGCGCCGCTCGCCTCGATCCTGACCGGGGCGGTCTCCGTGCCCGGCGAAAGCCGCGACATCCGCATCCTGCCGGGCCTTGCCCAGCGGGACATGGCGAGGCCCGACGTCATGCGCGGCGAGGAAACCCAGCTTCTCGGTGCGCTCGGCCGCGCAAGCTCAGGCGCGCAGGCGGTCTGCATGCCTGGCACGCATTCGAAATGGGTGCATGTGACGGACAGCAAGGCGACCGGCTTTTCGACCTTCATGACCGGCGAGCTTTTCGACGTCATCAGCAAACACACGATCCTTTCGCATGCCGTGGCCGGTGCGGAAGAGCAGCCGGCGGATGCGGCGGCTTTCGAGGTCGCGGTCTCGGCCGCTTTCGCACGCCCGGCCCTTGCCTCCAACCTGCTCTTTGCCGCCCGTTCCGGCCAGCTCCTGCACGGGATTTCTGCCGCTGCCGCACAAGCCCGGCTTTCCGGTACGCTGATCGGCCTCGAAATCGCCGGCGCGCTGCAGGATGCGGCAAACGGCACCACCATCACCCTCGTCGCCTCCGGGCGCCTGCAGGCGCTCTACGAACAGGCCTTCGGAACCCTCTCCCTTGCCTTCACCGCCATCGACGCCGACGCTGCCGTGCGCCGCGGGCTTTCGGCCGCTGCCGAAGCCATCTGGCCGAATTGAGAAAGCTGACACGATGAACCGTATCCCCTTCCCCGACATGAAGCGTCCGCTGATCGCCATCCTTCGCGGCATCCGGCCCGACGAGACAGAAAGCGTCGTCGGTGCTCTGATCGACAACGGCCTGACGGCGATCGAGATCCCGCTCAACTCGCCGGAACCGTTCAAATCCATCGAGATCGCCGCGAAGATGGCGCCGGCCGAAGTGCTGATCGGCGCCGGCACGGTGCTGACCGTCGAGGCGGTCGACAGCCTGCATGCGGCCGGCGGCAAGCTGCTGGTCACCCCGAATGTCGAACCCGAGGTGATCATCCGGGCGCGCGAATACGGCATGGTGACGATGCCGGGCGTCTTTACGCCGACCGAGGCGCTGGCAGCTGCGCGTGCCGGCGCCACCGGTCTCAAATTCTTTCCGGCCAGCGTGCTTGGCCCTTCCGGCATTACGGCGATCCGGGCAATCCTGCCGCCGGAGCTGACGATTGCCGCCGTCGGCGGTGTCTCGGACAAGAATTTCGGCGATTACACCAAGGCCGGCATCTTCGCCTTCGGCCTCGGCACCAGCATTTACAAGCCGGGAATGACCGCATCAGAGGTTGCCGAGCGCGCCAAGGCGACCATTTACGCCTATGATGCAGCCATTGGGAGCGTGAACGTATGACCGATATTTATGAGTTCGAGGGCAAAACACTTTGCAATACCAATTCCGTCCTCGGCGAAGGTCCGACCTATGATCCGGACAGCAACACCGTCTGGTGGTTCAACATTCTCGGCAAGGAACTGCACGAGCTCAATCTTTCGACGAGCGAGAAAAAGGTGCACCCGCTGCCTGTGATGGCGAGCGTGCTTGCTCGCATCGACGCCGGGCGGCAGCTGATCGCAACGGAAGAAGGGCTTTTCGTGCGCGACATCGCAAGCGGCAACCTGACCTTCTACGCCGCGCTCGAAAACGACAGGCCGGAAAACCGTTCGAATGATGGCCGCACGCATCCTTCCGGTGCGCTCTGGATCGGCACGATGAGCAAACGGGCGGAAAATCAGGCCGGCGCCATCTATCATGTCGCCAGCGGCAAGGTGACGAAGATCTTCAACGGTATCAGCATTCCGAATTCGATCTGCTTCTCGCCTGACGGAACGGTCGGCTATTATACGGATTCCCGCATCAACCGGCTGATGCGCGTCATGGTCGATCCGCTGACCGGCCTGCCTTCGGGCGAGCCGATCGTGCTCGTCGACAGCATGGACGACCCCGGCAGCATCGACGGCTCGGTGGTCGATGCCGACGGCTATCTGTGGAACGCGCGCTGGGGCGCCGGCGCCGTCGACCGCTATAGTCCGGACGGTCTGCGCATCTCGCGCTATATGGTTCCTGCCGTCCAGCCCTCCTGCCCTGCCTTCATCGGCGTCAATGCCGACCGGCTTGCGGTAACGACCGCCTGGGAAGGGCTGGACGAGGATGCCCGTTCGGCGCAGCCCAGTGCCGGCGCGCTTCTGGAACTCGGCATCGACGTCAAAGGCGTGTTCGATCCCGTCTATGTAATCTGATTTTTGCTTGTCATCGGTGATCAGAGGCGCTCCCCACCGGGGCGCCTTTTCTCGTTTTGGCGGCCACTCTTCGATAAATGTTCCGTGAGAATCGAGAAATTTTCCGTGTTTTCAACCGGAACCAATCGCGCCACCAGCCATTTTCCTTTCGAACTGACGCGGCAACGAGACCTGAAAACAGGTGTTGCCGGGTTAGCGGTTACTCTAAAGAAAAACGAAGGTAGGTTCGAAATGACACGCAAACTCTTGACGACCGTTGCCGCTGGCGCACTGTTTGCCACGGCTTTCGCACCGGCGGCATTTTCGCAGACGGCACCGCAGCCTGCGGACCCCGCCGCTCCGACCCAGGCGGCTCCCGCCGACCCGGCAGCACCGAAGCCGATGACGCCTGACGTCACCAAGCCCGCAGGCGATGCCGCACAGGCGCCGGCCGCAGCACCGACGGCAGATACGGCTCAGGCCGCCTATCTGACGGAGCAGGCTCCGGACCAGGTCAGCGCCAACACCTATATCGGCCAGTCGGTCTATAACGGCAACAACGAAAGCATCGGCAGCGTCAACGACCTGATCATGAAGAAGGATGGCGGCATGGTTGCCGCAATCGTTGGCGTCGGCGGCTTCCTTGGCATCGGCGAAAAGAATGTCGCCGTGCCTATGGAAAAGATCACCGTCGCGCAGAACACCCAGGACGGCAGCGTCAAGCTGACGACCAGCGAAACGGCTGAATCGCTGAAGGCTGCACCCGAGTTCAAGACGCTGGCAATGCTGGCCGCCGAAAAGGCTCCGGCTCCGGCTGCGACCGGCACCGATACCACGGCAACCGGCTCGACCACGCCTAAGTAATCCGCGCGCGGTAGTATAGCGTAGGCGATGGCGCTCTCAGGGGCGCCATCGTTTTTATGTGGCGCCATCGCTTTATGCGCTGGCACGCTCCATCATGGTCGGATCGTAATAGTTCTCGTGCAGGAAGCGCAGCGTGGCGATACCGTCGGCCGGACGGCCGAAGTGATAGCCCTGGCCCATGCCGCAGCCGAGCGTGCGCAACTTCACCGCCTCCGCATAATCCTCGATGCCTTCCGCTACGACTTCCAGCTCCAAGCCCTCGCACATGGTGAGGATCGCCTTGATGATGTGTTCGGAGGCGCGATCGGAATTGATGCGCGAGACGAAGGCACGGTCGATCTTGATCTTGTCGAAGATGAAGTCGCGCAGGCGCCCGAGGCTCGACTGGCCGGTGCCGAAATCGTCGAGCGAGATGCGCACACCGGCGGCGCGCAGATCGGCGATGATGCGATGAGCGGTATCGGCCGAACTCATCACCGCGGTCTCTGTGATCTCCAGCTCCAGGCGATGCGGATCGAAGCCGACGCGGCCGAGGATCGACAGGACGCTGCTGCTCGTGCCCGGATCCATCAGCTGGGCCGAGGAAAGATTGAACGACAGGAAGAGTTCGCGCGGCCAAGAGAGCGCTGCCTCGGCGGCTTTGCGCAGCAACGCCTCCGACAGCGCATCGATGAAGCCGCGTTCTTCGGCGAGCGGCACGAAGACGCCGGGCGACACGAAGCCGAGATCGGGATCGTTCCAGCGGGCGAGCGCCTCGAAGCCGACGACCTGATTGTTGGACAGCGAGACGATCGGCTGGAAATGCACGTCGATCGCGTCGGAGATGATGGCGTTTCTGAGCGCCTGCTCCAGCTGTGTCGCGCGCTTCATCTCCTGGGCGATTTCGCGCGAATAGACGGTGATCTGGCCGCGGCCGCGGCGCTTGGAACGGTAGAGGGCGGTTTCGGCGCTCTTCAGCAGTTCCTCGCAATCCTCTCCGGCGAAGGGATAGATGGAAAAGCCGAGGGAGGCGGAGAGACGAACGTTGCGGTCACCGAGGTCATAAGGCGCCGACAGCACCTCGCGGATCATCTGGCCGAATTTCTCGGCACTCGCCCGCTCGAAAATCAACGGCAGCACGAAGGCGAATTCGTCGCCATCGTGGCGGGTAACCAGCGCGCCGTCAGGAATGCAGGCCCTGAGACGATGGGCGACCTGACAGAGGATTTCATCGCCGGCTGTCGAGCCGAACAAATCGTTGATCGGCTTGAAACTGTCGAGGTTGACGATGCCGATGGTGAAGGGGGCCGGATCGCTGGCGCGCTCGGAAGAGATCTGCAAGACCTTGTCGCGCATGCGATTGCGGTTGCCCAATCCGGTCAGCGGATCGGTATAGGCCATCGCCTGAAGCTCATTCTGACCGACGGTCAAGAAAGCTATGTCCGCCGATTTCATCATCCAAACCCGAGCTTTCCTCCGGAGCCATGCAGAAGAATGACCGGCAGGTCTTAACAATTTGATAGTAAATCAGCGACATAGCCGCCTGAACCTCCCCAAAATCTAGGGAATTGACGGGTATTTTGGCGCCTGCACACTTTTGCGCGGCAGGTTTCAGTTTTGAGCCCGCATGGGTTCATTCATTAGGTATTTCTGAAATATAGTTTCCAGCATGTCAGGGCTGACGGGTTTCATGATGACGTCGTCCATGCCCGATTTGACGCATTCGGCGCGGTCACGCTCGAAGGCCTGGGTGAGCACGCCGATGATCGGGGTGCGGGTGCCACCGCCGGTTTCCTCCATCTGTCGGATGAGGCGGGCGGCCTCGAAGCCGTTGAAGCCCGGCAGGGAAATATCCATCAGCACGATCTGCGGCCGGTGCTCGGCCCACAGGCGCACGGCCTCGTCGCCGGTCGCCGCAAGCATGTGGCGATAGCCGAGACCTTCGAGGATCTGTGAAAAGACGATCTGATTGATATCATTGTCTTCGGCGACGAGAACCTGCAGGCCGACCGGATCGTCGGAAATGGTGATTTCCCAATCCGCATCCGAACCGGCGCTGCGGCTGTTGCGATTGAAATGGCGGGCAATCTGGAAGGTGAGCTCGTTGGCGATCTGGAAACCGTCCATGACGAGCGCCGGGATGCCGTATTGCTCGGCAAGCTCGAGGCAGCGCATGCCCATCTGATTGTCGATGATCAGAAGATCGAGCGAGATGCCGGAGGAGGTGGCGATTTCCAGAAACCGCTCCTCTTCGTCCTCGCCGCGGACCGAGCAGGATTCGAAGCCGTATTTCGTCAGCGTCCGCAGCGCGGCCGTCTCGGCGGCGAGGTCGGCCGTGACGACGAGGACCTTGCGGCCGGAGAAATTCTCCGGAACGATCGCTTCCATCGCCGCCGGTTCGCGCCGCGCGATGCCGGTTGGTACCGGTACATAGGCCCGTCGATAGCTTTGATTGCTGGAGGCGGTGATCGCGGACGCTTGACCGAACTCGTCGAGATCGGCGCCGTCGCGCGGCAGGTCCTGCATGGTCGACACCAGGAAGTAGCGGCCAGGCTTGCCGATGCGGTGCTTCCGACTGACGATATCGCGCTCGATGCCGTCGCGGGAGATCTGCCGCTGGCGGGAGACGGACATCTCGCCGGTCTCCAGCACATGGCGGTCGCTTTCTTCGAAGCGCTTGGCGATCTCTTCTGAAAAAAGATCGCCGCTCTTGCGCCCGAGCACCTCGTCGGCGCTTGTCTGATATTTCTCGCAGAAGGCGAGATTCACCGCGACATAGGTGAGGTTGCGATCCTTGACGAAGAGCGGGAACGGCAGATTGTCGAGAATGTCCTCGGTGAGCTGCACCCGCTCCAGATCGGAGCGCCATTGCTCTTCGCGCTTCTTGTTCTCGGAAATGTCGGAGATGATGGTGACGCCGTAACCGCCGGGCAGCCTGCGCTTGACGAAGCGGACCCAGCTATCGGCACCGTGGCGCTCGACGGCGTCGAAGCGCTCGCGCCAATGCGAGGCGATTTTCTGCGACAGCCAGTCTTCGCGGCTCAGCGAGCCACCCTGCCTGACATCAAACTGCTGGCGAATGCCGGTGTCGTACATCGCGCCGAGGAAATCGCGAAGCCGCGTGCCCGGCTTCAGCATCTCGGCGGGCAGCGGAAAGAAATCGAGGGTTTGGCGGCTTGCAAAGATCAGGTGATCGTTTTTGTCGTAGATGATGAAAGCCGCCGAAAGGCTGTCGCACACCACATCGAAAAGCGCCGTCTGCAGATCGGCCTCGGCGGGAGCCCCATCCATTTCTGATGATGTGTCCGCCTTTTCGAAGCCGGCACTCATTCTATTGCGTCCCACATCTGTTCGATTTCGCAGCTTCCGGAGGTATGTGATTAGAAATGCCATTTTTATGTTAAAACCGGCTTAACATTACCTATTCCCAAATTTGGCGGAGCCCCGGATCACGTTTCGGGAAAGCCTGTCGAGACCCCTTCCCTCCGGCCCGCGAATCCCCGAAAATAGCCCATGGCCATCAGACAGCTTTCCGAAACGCTCATCAACCAGATCGCCGCCGGCGAAGTCATCGAACGGCCGGCGAGTGCTGCCAAGGAACTGATCGAAAACGCACTCGACGCGGGCGCGACGCGCATAGAAGTCGCCACCTCAGGCGGCGGCAAGGCGCTGTTGCGCGTCAGCGACAACGGCTCGGGAATGGACGCGGCCGATCTAGAACTGGCGGTCAGGCGCCACTGCACCTCGAAGATATCGGAGACGCTCGAGGATATCCGCACGCTCGGCTTCCGCGGTGAGGCGCTGCCCTCGATCGGCTCGGTCGCGAGGCTCAGCATCGCAAGCCGCAGGCGCGACAGCGCTGGCGGCCACGAGATTGCCGTTGCCGGCGGCAAGATCGCGCATCTGCGCCCCGCCGCCGCCAATCCCGGGACGATCGTCGAAGTGCGCGACCTTTTCTTCGCCACACCCGCCCGGCTCAAATTCCTGAAGACTGAAAAAGCCGAGGCCGGCGCCATCACCGAAATCGTCAAGCGCATGGCGATCGCCTTTCCGGCCGTGCGTTTCGTGCTGTCGGGCTCGGACCGCACGACGCTGGAATTTCCAGCGACCGGCGACGATCATCTGGCCCGCATGGCGCAGGTGCTCGGCAAGGAGTTCCGCGACAACGCCATTGCGCTCGACGCCATGCGCGAAGAGATCGCGCTGACCGGCTTTGCCGGCGTGCCGACCTTCAATCGCGGCAACTCCGCCCATCAATATGCCTTCGTCAACGGCCGGCCGGTGCAGGACAAGCTGATCCTCTCGGCGATCCGCGGCGCCTATGCCGAGACGATCCCATCCGGACGCCATCCGGTGGCGGTCCTGTCGATCGCGCTCGATCCCGGTCTCGTCGACGTCAACGTGCATCCGGCAAAATCCGACGTGCGCTTCCGCGCCCCTGGCCTGGTGCGCGGCCTGATCGTCGGCGCCATCCGCGAGGCCTTGGCGCGCGACGGCAGCCGGGCGGCAACGACCGGTGCGAACGACATGCTGCGCTCCTTCCGCCCCGGCTTCCAGCCGCACGCTCAACGGCCGCAGACACCATGGTCGGCCGAGACCTCGCCCTCCCGGCCCTATCAGCCGACAACGGGTTTCGGCGAGCGGCCACAGGCGTCCTTCGACGGACTTTCGATGCCGGCGGCGCGGGCCGAGCCGCAGTTTTCGCCGCAGCCGGCAGCCGCCGAACCAAACGCGCGGTATCCGCTCGGTGCGGCGCGGGCGCAGATCCACGCAAACTACATCGTCGCCCAGACCGAAGATGGGCTCGTCATCGTCGACCAGCATGCAGCACACGAGCGGCTGGTCTTCGAGGCGATGCGCAAGGCGCTGCATTCGAAGCGGCTGGCCTCGCAGGTGCTGCTCATCCCCGAGATCATCGATATTCCGGAAGAGGACTGCGACCGGCTGATGCAGCACGCCGCCGAGCTTTCCGAACTCGGCCTGGCGATCGAGCGTTTCGGCCCTGGGGCGATTGCCGTGCGGGAGACGCCGGCGATGCTCGGCGAGGTCGATGCGCATGGGCTGATCCGCCAGCTCGCCGACGAGATTGCCGAATGGGACACGGCGTCGGGCCTGTCGGCCAAGCTCGAATATGTGGCGGCGACCATGGCCTGCCACGGATCGGTGCGCTCCGGACGGCGGCTGCGGCCGGAGGAAATGAACGCGCTGCTCCGGGAGATGGAAGTGACGCCCGGCTCCGGCCAATGCAATCACGGCCGGCCGACCTATATCGAATTGAAGCTCAGCGATATCGAACGGCTTTTCGGCAGAAGCTAAAAAAGCTGGAAAAGCGACCCTTGCGGGAGTATGGCAAACTAAGGCGTGTCGCGATCTTTCAGATCGCTTGGCCCACGCTTTAGGTCTTTGATGTTCCGCATGTCGTGATCGCAAAACCGCGGCACAGTTTTGCGCGACATGCTCTAATGACAGACTACAGGGAACGGAGCGCATGAATTTGTTCGAAGGGCACGGAAACCGCGAAGCGAAGATCCGGTATCTCGATGGCGATTTCCAGATTCTCTCGCCCGGCTCCTATGTCGTCTGCGCGATGACGGGGAAACAGATCCCGCTCGACGAATTGCGCTATTGGAGCGTCGCCCGGCAGGAACCTTATGCCGACGTGATCTCGGCCATCGATGCCGACAAACGCGCCGGCGTGCTGCCGAACCAGCGGCGCTAGACCGGCTCAGCTTTTCGTGGAATTGCAGAACGGCTCTCGCTTTTTACGCAATTCCCGGCAAAACCGCTTCACACTTTTCCTGGAACTGCCTTAGCCGCAGTTTTGATCTCCCGCAGCCGCCGCTCGCGGCAAGCGACGATCGCCCGGTCGATGATGAGGCTGGGGGCGAGGTGATCCTCGAAGACCATGTCGACCTCGATCACCCGGCTCTTTTCGACGAGCCGCGCCGCCTTGCCGTGATGGCCGGAAAGGCGGACGAAATCCTTGGAGGTGGTGACGATCATGAGAGCTTGACGCTCGGCGGTCGTCAGGATGTCGTCGATCTCCTCCTCGGTCAGGTGCTCGTGGTCGCCGAAGGACTTGGCGACGACGATCTCGGCGCCACGGGATTCCACCGTGCGGAAGAATTTGGCGGGATCGGCAATGCCGGCAAAGGCGAGCACCTTGGTGCCGGCCAGCGTATTGTCGCCCCGGACTTTCAGCGATGCGGTGAAATAGGGCTTTGCCGCGCGCGCCGCCATGCGGACGATCCTGTCGGCGGCGTTGCCGCCGCCAACCTTCAGCAAAGCGGTCGCAGACCGCAACTGCTGGCGGATCGGCGCGCGGACCGGGCCACCCGGCACGATATGGCCGTTGCCGAGGCCGCGCGTCGCGTCGATGACGAGCAGGGCGTAGTCGATCGCCAGCCGGGCACTCTGGAAACCGTCGTCCATGATGATGAGATCGGCGCCCTCCGCCACCAGGCGCTGAGCCCCTTCGACGCGCCGGCGGGAAATCACCGTCAGCGCTTCCTGGGCAAGCAGCAAGGGCTCGTCGCCGACGGCAATCGCCCGGTGATGATCGGGGTCGACCACGGTCGTCACATCGAGCGAGCCGCCGTAACCCCTGCTGAGAAAGCCGGGCTTCAGCCCCTTCGCCTTGGCGGCACGGGCAATCGTCAGCGCCGTCGGCGTCTTGCCGGCGCCGCCGACGGTGAAATTGCCGACGCAGATGACGGGAACAGGAACGGAGGCGCGGCGCGCATGGGCCATGCGGTGGCCGGCGATACGGCCATAGAGAAAAGAAAGCGGCAGCAGCAGCCAGGCCCGCCAATCGGCTTTCCTCCACCAGAACGGTGGCGCTTCAGATATCATCTTGCCGTCCCGCTCCCCTGTCCGGCTTGTTCTCACGCAATCCCGGACGCAAAACCGCTGTGCACTTTTGCTGGAATTGCTTTAGCCACAGCCAGTCCCCTGCTTGTCGATCGCGGGATTGAGAGGCCAAAACCTGAAAAAATGCAAGCCCTTACCCGTCAGGCGGGCTGCAGGTCCGGCAGCAGGGTCTCGATGGCGGTGATATCGTCGAGCACATGATCGGCCGCGGCGGCAAGCGTCTCCCGCGAGCCGGTGCCGGTCAGCACCGCGATCCTCAGGCCGGTGCCGGCATTCAGACCCATGTGCAGATCGTGATTGTTGTCGCCGACCATGGCGACCTCTTCAGGCAAAAGACCGGTCGCGGCGCAGAAGCCGAGCACCATGCCCGGCTCCGGCTTGACGCCGAAACCACTGTCATATCCGGCGATGTAATCGATATAGCGGGCAAAACCGAAACGTTCCGCCGTCTGGCGGATCGAGCGCTCATTGTCGCTGGAGGCGACACCGAGCTTGAAGCCCCGCCGATGCAGCCGCGCGAAGAAGCCGGCGAGGTCGGTCACCGGCACGGAAAATTCGGCGGCGCTGGAAAAGAGGTCGTCGAGGCGGACCGTCAGCTCGTCGACATCGACCATCGAACCCGCCGCAACGAGGCCCTCGGCGATCTGGCGGGTATTGCCGGCGGCAAGCAGGCTGTCGGGAACGATATGGCCGGTCACCGGATCCATGCCGCAGGCCGACAGCAGCCGGTTGGCGAGAAGCTCATCCCCTTTGGCGGCGATGCGGGCAAGCTCGCGGTTGACCGGCAGCCAGCTCTCGTCATAGTCGAGCAGCGTGCCGTCCTTGTCGAAGAGGATGCCTTTGATAGGGGACGCTGCCGACATCTTCGCTCCTCAGACCTGGGCCACGGCCTTGGGCAGCAGCCGCGCCTTCACCGTCAGCGGATTGATATAGGGTTCCAGCCCCTTTACCGTCGCCGTCAGCGCGCCGCGCATCTCGTGCACGGCAGTGATGCCGGCCTCGATCATGTTGCGGCGGGCGTCGTCGTTGATCAGCAGATAATGCACGCCCTTGGCCAGCATTTCAGTATCGCGCACCATGCGGGCGCTGCCGCTGCGGGCAAGCTTCTGATAGGCATCGCGGAAATTCTGCACATGGCCGCCGGAGAGAATGGCGCAGCCGAGCATGGCGGGCTCCAGCGGGTTCTGGCCGCCTTCGGCAAAGAGCGAACGGCCGACGAAGGCGATTTCCGTCAGTCTCAAATAGAGGCCCATTTCACCGATCGTGTCGCCGAGGAAGATATCGACATCGGCCGACAAGACATCGTCGCGGGTACGGCGGGCGACCTTCAGCCCCTGCTTGACAAGCGCCGCCTCGATCTCGTCGCTGCGCTCGGGATGGCGCGGCACGATGATGGTCAATTGATGGTCGCGCTCCCTGAGCGCCCGGTGAACGATGGCGGCGGCATTCTCCTCGCCGTCGAAGGTTGAGATCGCCGCCCAGGTCTTGCGCTTGCCGATCTGCTTCTTGTAGCGGGCAAGGACAGCGCTGTCATAAGGTGGTGCGTCGGTATCGACCTTCAGATTACCCGAGGTGATGACGGGAACCGCGCCGAGATCGCGGAAACGTTCGGCATCGACATCCGACTGGGCGATGACGAGAGCAAGGTTCTCGAACAAGGCTTCGGCGATCGCCGGGCGGCGGCGCCAGCGGGCAAAGGAACGGTCCGACATGCGGGCATTGATCAGGATCTGCGGAATGCGGCGGTGGCCGAGTTCCAGCACCGTTGCCGGCCAGATCTCGGATTCGGCGATGATGGCGCAATCGGGCTGCCAGTAATCGAGGAAGCGGCTGACGGAGGGTTTCAGATCGAGCGGCACATATTGATGGATCGCTTCCTGGCCGAGGCGCTCGGCGGCGAGCTTGGCCGACGTGATGGTGCCGGTCGTCAGGATGACATGGATATCGCGGCGGCGGATTTCGCGGATCAGCGGGATGACGGCGTTGGTTTCACCGACGCTTGCGGCATGGAACCAGACGAGCGGCCCTTGCGGCCGGTTGGCGCTCGGATAACCGAAGCGTTCCAGGCGGCGGGCCCTATCTTCCTTGCCCTTGGCCGTGCGGTAGGTGATATAGAGGCCGACGACAGGAGAGGCCACGGTTCCCGCCAGACGGTATGCGTTCAGACCGAACCGCGCCATCCGGGAACTCATCGCGCCAGCCTCCGATCAAAACCGATCGACATCAAACCCATTCCCTAATTATCGTTGCGGCCGCAATGGCCGATTAATTTGTTCAGAATGCGTCAAACAATCCGGATCGACGGGCGCGCGCCATGCAGCAAAGCCCGCTCGACGAGCGGCCGGCCGGCGGCACTTGCTAAGCTCAGCCCTTGGGCTTTTCCTGCGGATCGAGCAAACGATGCATGTGGACGATGAAGTAGCGCATATGCGCATTGTCGACCGTCTGCTGCGCCTTCGACTTCCACGCCGTCAGCGCCGTGGCATAATCCGGGAAAATGCCGACGATATCGAGACCCTGCAGGTCACGGAACTGGACGTCATCGAGGCTTTCCAGTTCGCCGCCAAAAACGAGATGCAGAAGCTGCTTCTTGTCACCGGAGTCAGTCATTTTTTCTTCTCTTTCTGCCTATTCTCCTCCGCCACCCATCTGCGGGATTTTGACGGAAACGTCAACTGTCTCGTCGCCCCGCAAAGGCCGCGAGGAATTCACTGATGCGGGGTGTTGGGGCCGCACAGAGGACCTTGTGGGTGACCTCAGTGCGGTTGTAGACGATCGGTTCGCCTTCGAGGTCGACGAGGCCGCCACCGGCGCAGACAAGGATCAGATCGGCAGCGGCAAGGTCCCAATCATGTGAATTGCCCTTGACGAAGGTGCCTTCGAGACGACCGTCCGCCACCATCGCGATGCGATAGGCGAGCGAGGGAATATATTTTTCGCGTGTCACCCGGTCACGGAACGCCGGCGGAAAGGTCTTCAGCAGGTCTTCACCGATCGCAAGGCGGCTCATCTCTTCCGGTCCGGCGGCCGAGACGGTGCAGGGAACGCCGTTCTTCAGCGCCACGCCGCCCTCGACCGCCTCATAGAGCTCTTCGAGCGCCGGGGCATAGAGCACGCCGGCGACCGGCCGGCCGCGATGAACGACCGCGACGCTGACGCACCAGACCTTCTGCCCGCCGAGGAAGGCGCGCGTGCCGTCGATCGGATCGATGATGAACAGTGTCTCGCGTGAGAGACGGTCGGCATCGTCGTCGGTTTCTTCCGACAGCCAGCCATAATCCGGCCGAGCCTTGCGCAGGATGGTCTCGAGCGTCTTGTTGGCGGCGAAATCGGCGGCGCTGACGGGAGACCGGTCTTCGTTCTTCCACCAGACCTCGGGAGACTGGTTGAAGAAGCCGAAAGCGACGGCGCCCGCCTCTTTCGCAGCATCGACGATCAGCGTCAGATCGCTCTGCCAGCGGGCCTTTTCCTTATCGTTCATCCCGTCATCCGTTTCTCAGCGCCCTGCGAGTGTCATGCCTTCGATGGCGAAGGTCGGGGCCGCGACGCCGAACTTGCGGTCGATGTCGTTTGCCGGCGTCAGGCGCATGAACATCTCCTTGAGGTTCGAGGCGATCGTCACCTCGGAGACCGGGAAGGTCAGTTCGCCGTTCTCGATCCAGAAGCCGGTGGCGCCGCGGCTGTATTCGCCGGTGATCATGTTGACGCCGTGGCCGATCAATTCGGTGACATAAAAACCGTTGCCGACGCTGCGGATCAGATCCTCCGGCGAGATGTCGCCGGGTTCCAGCGCAAGGTTGGTGGAGGACGGCGAGACGGCGCTGCCGCCTCGCACGCCGCGGCCGTTGGTTTCGAGACCGAGCTCGCGCGCCGTCGAGGTCGAAAGGAACCAGTGCTTCAAGACACCATCCTCGATCATCACCAGCCGCTCGCCGGACACGCCCTCGCCGTCGAAGGGCCGCGAGGAAGGCCCCCGCACGATCAGCGGATCGTCGGTGATCGACAGGCCTGATTTCAGCACCTGCTGACCCATCCTGTCGCGAAGGAAACTGGACTTGCGGGCGACGGAAGCACCATTGATCGCACCGGCGATATGGCCGACGAAGCCGCGGGCGACACGCGGGTCGAAGATGACGGTGACGTCCTTGCCGGTCGGCACCTGGCGCGGATTGACGCGCTTGATCACCCGTTCGGCTGCGCGACGGCCGATTTCAGAGGGATCGTCGAGCTCGGCATAATAGAGGCGGCTGTCGAAATCATAATCGCGCTCCATGCCAGTGCCTTCGCCTGATATGACGCTGACGGAATGGCCGAAACGCGAAGCCATGTAACTGCCTTCGAACCCGTGCGAGGTGGCAAGAACGAGGCCGCCCATGCCGGCAGAGGCGCCGGCCCCGGAGGAATTGGTGACACCCTTGACCGCAAGCGCGGCTGCTTCAGCGGCAAGAGCCGCCTCGCGCAGCATCTCGGAGGAGACCTCGGTGGTATCGAGCAATTGCAGGTCGGGATAGGATCTCGAAAGGCTCGCCTCATCCGCCAGGCAGGCGAAAGGGTCTTCCGGGGAAACCTTGGCCATGGCGACGGCGCGTTCGGCCAGCGCCTGAAGATCGAAGCCCGGATTGGCCGAAACGCTGGCGACCCGCTTGCCGATGAAGACGCGCAGGGAAAAATCGTCGTTTTCGGAGGATTCCGTTCCCTCGACCTTGCCGAGGCGGACGCTGACCGATTGCGAGCGCGACCGGACGACGACGGCATCGGCGGCATCGGCCCCTGCCTTCCTTGCCAGATCGATCAATTGACTTGCGCGGGAAAGAAGTGTCGAGGAATCAATTTCAGAGGACATGATTTGGCCTTTCCTTCGGCTTCCATTTATTGTGCACTCTCCCAAGCATCAAGGCCGCCGCCTCCGATTCTTTACCGGGGCTGCCAGCGTGCTCCCCGCCGTTGAAAGAAATTGTCAGCATGTCAGCGCCCAATGCCCTTTTTTCCGAAACGATCCTGCTGCTTGGCGGGGCGGTGGTCGCCGCTCCGATCTTCAAGAAACTCGGGCTCGGCACGGTGCTCGGCTATCTCGCCGCAGGCATCGTCATCGGCCCGGTCTTCCATGGCATCACCGATGGCGAACAAATCCTCGCCGTCGCCGAACTCGGCGTCGTCTTCCTGCTGTTCATCATCGGACTGGAGCTGAAACCCACCCGCCTCTGGCAGATGCGGCGCGATATCTTCGGCCTCGGCACGGCGCAGGTGGTGCTGACGGGGCTGGCGCTGACCGCGCTTGCCTGGTTTTCTGAGGTTCTCGACTGGCGCGGCAGCATCGTTGCCGGATTTGGCCTGGCGCTGTCTTCGACCGCCTTCGCCATGCAGATCCTCGAGGGCGATGGCGACGTCAATACGCGATACGGGCAGCGCTCCTTTTCGATGCTGCTGTTCCAGGACCTGGCGATCGTGCCGCTGCTGGCGCTGATCACCATCCTCGACGGCGGCGACAAGGGCAGCAACGCGCCGCTGCTGGATTTCGCCGTCGCCGTCGGCGCGGTTGCGGCGATGATCGTCATGGGGCGCTACCTGCTGACGCCGCTCTTCCAGATCATCGCCCGTACCGGGGCGCGCGAAGCAATGATCGCGGCTGCCCTCTTCGTCGTCATGGGGTCGGCGAGCCTGATGCAGCTGGCCGGGCTTTCGATGGCGATGGGCGCCTTCCTTTCCGGCGTGATGCTTGCCGAATCCTCCTACCGACACGAGCTGGAGGCGGATATCGAGCCCTTCCGCGGCGTACTGCTCGCTATCTTCTTCATCGCCGTCGGCCTGTCGCTGGAGCTCGACGTTCTCGCCGACAACGCGGTCTTCGTCATCGTCGCCGTGCCGATCGTCATGGCCGTCAAGGCGATCGTCATCTATGGGCTCTGCCGGATCTCCGGCTCCCCGCACAACGATGCGATCCGCATCGCCTTCCTGCTGCCGCAGGGCGGCGAATTCGGCTTCGTGCTGTTCACCACGGCGGCTGCAGCCGGCCTGATGTCGACGAGCACGGCCTCGCTGCTGGTCGCGATCGTCACGCTGTCCATGGCGCTGACGCCGATCGGCTCGGCCCTTTCGAAGCGGCTGCTGAGCGGCGACGAGCAGGAGGAGCTGGACGAGGATTTCGAGGGGGCCGGCGCCGACGTGCTGATGGTCGGCTTCTCGCGTTTCGGCCAGATCGCCGCCCAGATCCTGCTTGCCGGCGGGCGCAGCGTCACTGTGATCGATTTTTCGGCCGACCGCATCCGCCAGGCCTCCTCCTTCGGCTTCCGCATCTATTTCGGCGACGGCGCCCGCAAGGATGTGCTGCGCTCGGCCGGCATCGACCGGGCGAAGATCGTGCTCGTCTGCACGCAGAAGAAGGAAATCACCGACAAGGTGGTGGAACTGGTGCAGGCCGACTATCCGCACACCCGGCTCTACGTGCGCTCCTACGACCGCGTCCATTCGATCGAACTTCGCAACAAGGGCGTCGACTACGAGCTGCGCGAAACATTGGAATCGGGCCTGCTCTTCGGACGGCGAACGCTGGAGGCGCTCGGCGTTTCCGAGGTCGACGCCTACGAAATCGGCGAGGATATCCGCAAGCGCGACGAGGCACGCCTGGTGCTGCAGGTGTCCGAAGGGCTGCAGGCCGGGCGCGACATGCTATTTTCCCACCCTGTCCGCCCCGAACCGCTGGTCAAGCCGAAGCGTGCTGCTGATCCTTTCGAGGACGATCCGCTGGCCGGAACCGCGGATGCGACGGCGGATGCCTGATCGCCCCTGACCGGCTTGCGAAATTGACGCATTGAATATCAAGGGGGCGGCGTTTATCAAACGCGCGATCGGAGCGATCCAAGAGGGAAACTTGATCAAACGGGCGACACAGATCGAACAATGGGCGCTGCGCATCCTGTGCGCGGTCGCATTGGTGTTCGTCGGCTTCGCCCATCAGCTGCCCGCCGCAGAGGCCGGCGAATTTGATCCAGCCGAACTCGGCCAATATGTGCTTCCGGACGGGACGCTGCCGACGCTATGCGTCACCACGACGGAGAAATCCGGTCAGAGCCAGCACGACAAGGGGCATTCGCATGGTTGCGAAGCCTGCCGGATCAGCACCGCCATTCTCCTGCCGGCGCCGGCGGACATCGCCGGTGCCGCCATACCCTTTGCGGCTGCGGTTGAACTGCCGATCCGGACCGAGGCCTTCCATCGCCAGCTTTTCCCGCCCAATACCGGTCCCCGGGCTCCTCCTTCCGATCCGATCCCTGCCTGAACTTCGCGTTGCGGCAGGCGCCGTGACGCGCCTTTCAACGCCGGCCGACCTGCATGCGTGCCGTCGGTCGTGGATACGGATCCATTCTCATGTCGACTATTACTGCTGCCGAACCGGCAGAGGACGCAGCAAACGGCGTTTCGCTCTACCGTGCCATCTGGCGCTGGCATTTCTTTGCCGGACTTCTCGTCATACCCTTCCTGCTCAATCTGGCCGTTACCGGATCGCTCTATCTCTTCAAGGACGAGATCAACAGCACCTTCTTCGGCTACCGCTACAGTGTCCAGCCGGCTGGCGAAGCGCTGTCGCCGGAGCGGATCGCGGCGATCGCCGCCTCCGCCGTGCCGGGCTCAACCGCAACATCCTACAAAGACCCGGTCCTGCCCGAGCGATCAGCCATCGTCACCCTTTCCAGCGATACCGGCTCGATGCTGGTCTTCGTCAACCCCTATGACGGCAAGGTGCTCGATGTGGTCGGATCGACCGACGAGTTCAATTATGTCGTCAAGCGCATCCACAGCCTCGCCTATTTCGGCACCATAACGAACCGGCTGATCGAAATTGCCGGCGGCTTTGCCATGGTGCTCGTCGTCACCGGCATCTATCTCTGGTGGCCGCGACGCCAGACGGGCGGCGTCGTCAGCGTGCGGGGAACGCCCGGCCGCCGCGTATTCTGGCGCGACCTGCATGCGGTGACCGGTGCCTTCGCCGGTGTCCTGATCTTCTTCCTTGCGATGTCAGGCATGCCATGGTCGGCCTATTGGGGGGCAAACGCCAACGCCTGGCTGACCGAACATGGCCTCGGCTATCCGGTCCAGCTCTGGGACGACGTGCCGAAGTCGCGAAAAGTCACCGAGGATATCCTTCCGAACAGCGGCTGGATCGTCGAGAAGGCGCCCGTTCCGCTTTCCGATATCGCCGCAGCGCAATCAGCCAAGCCGATCGGCCTCGACAAAGCCGTGGAGATCGCCAAACGGCTGGGCATGGCGCCGGGCTTCGACGTGGCGATCCCCTCCGACGAGACGGGCGTCTATACCGCCTCCCTCTTTCCGGACGACCTTACCGACGAACGCACCCTCCATATCGATCAATACTCCGGCAAACCACTGATCGATATCGGCTTCGATCAATATCCATTCCTCGGCAAAGCGATCGAGTGGGGCATCAATGTCCACCAAGGACAGGAATGGGGGCGTTTCAACCAGTTGCTGATGCTCGCAACATGCCTCGCAATTGTGCTCAGCTGCGTGACCGCCGTCGCCATGTGGTGGAAACGGCGCCCGATCGGCCGCCTCGGCGTGCCACCCATGCCGCCAAAGCCTTCGATCTACTACGGCCTGTGGGTGATTGTCGGGATCTTCGCGGTCGCCTTCCCGATGAGCGGGCTCGCGATTCTCGCCATGATCGCCTTCGACCAGATCGTCGTGCGGTTCGTACCGTTGCTGAAACGTGTTCTCGCTTGAGGGAGGCCAAAGCGCGAAGAGCGAATCTGAAAGATCGCGACGCGCTTTAGCGCTTCAGCCGGGCCTCAATTTCCCGGTCAAGGGCGAATTTCAGGTCGTCCTTGACGCCGACGGACATGGCAAGGACTTCGCGGGCCTTGAGGAAATCCATGACGCCGGTGCGGCCGACGGTCGGGCGCAGGAAGATATGCGGCGGGCGAAGCTTCAGCTTCAGTGAGATCGCCGTCTGCATCATCAGCTGGCCGGAACCGAAGATGCTCTCCATGCGGTTCGGAATATGGGTGCCGTCGCCTTCCGGCGCGCCGACGACATCGATGCCGACGACGATGTCGGCAAGATCCATCAGGCATTCATAGGGTACCGGATTGCTGATGCCGCCGTCGATCATCACGCGGTCGCGCAGACGCACCGGCATGAAGACGGCGGGAATGGCGGAAGAGGCGGCGAGCGCTGGGAACAATTCGCCGTGTTCGATGATGACTTCGCACTGCCCGTAATAATCCGTGGTGATCACCTTCATCGGGACCAGCAGATCCTCGAAGCGGGCCGGCAGCTCGGACGGCAGGAAGGCCTTGAGAATCCGCTCCAGATTGAACTGGCCGATGCGGATACCCTTGGCCACCGCATCGCGCACCGTCGCCGGCCTCAGGCCCCAGATGCGGGCAACGACCGCCGTCTTGTTGCCGACGGTCGTCAGCGCATGTTCGCGGATCTCGGCGCCGGACATGCCAGCCGCCATGCCGGCCGCCATGATCGCGCCGATCGACGAGCCTGATACCGCCACCGGGCGGATGCCGAGTTCATCGAGCGTCTCGATGACATGGATATGGGCAAGTCCGCGCGCGCCGCCGCCGCCGAAAGCGACGGCGACCGTCGGCACATCGCTGATCGCAGGCAATTTCGGGCTGATGATCTCTGCCTGCTGCACGCCTGCCCCCGCTTATTGCGGCTGATATCGGAAGAAATGCACCCTCGTATCGCCAAAGATGCGGCTTTCGAGGAAAACATAGGAAGGATGCACGGAAACGACAATATCGGCGCGTTCTTCGAGCACTGCGATTGCGCCAGGCCGCAGCCAGCCGCCCTCGGCCGCCGCCGCCATCGCCTTTTCGCCGAGACCCTTGCCGTAGGGCGGGTCGGCAAAGAGCACATCGAAGGGTTCGAGATTGCCGACGCTGCCGAGATCGGTCGCATCCCGGCGCAGGATGCGCGTGCGGCCATGCAGGCCGAGCGCATCGATATTCTCCCAGAGCAGCGCCCTGCCCTCGACGCTGTTTTCGACGAAGAGCGCATGGCGACAGCCGCGTGAAACCGCTTCGAGGCCGACGGCGCCGGTGCCGGCAAAGAGGTCGAGAATCCGGGTGCCATCGACGCATTCCGGATAGGCATGGCTCAATATATTGAACAGGCTCTCGCGCGTCCGGTCGGCAGTCGGCCGGATCTCGTTGGATTTTGGCACGGCGAGAGGCCGTCCGCGAAACTCACCGCCGACGATCCGCACCGCGCGTCATTCCTTTTCCTTTAGCACCACCTCTGGACGGCCCGCCCGCAGGCCTGTCACCGCCCGGCCTGTCACCCCCCGGTTTGGCGCCTTTCGGCTTGCCGGAAAAACTCTTGGCCCCACCAGGTTTCGCCCCGGGCTTGGCCGCAAAGCCCTTGCCGCGCGGCCTGTCTCCAGAAGGCCTGTCACCCGAAGGCTTGTCGCCGTACGATCTTTCGCCGCGCGGACGCTCGGAGCGGCCCTCGCCGGCAAAGCTTCTGGCTGCCCGTGGACGTTCATCACCGTCCTCGCGCGGCCTGCGATCGCCACGCGGCTTATCGCCGAAGGGCCGGTCTCCACGTGGACGATCACCGGAGGGGCGGTCGCTGCGCGGACGCTCCGAACGGCCCTCACCGGCAGAGCTTCTCACGGCCCGAGGACGCTCGTCGCCATCCGCACGCGGCTTGCGATCGCCGCGCGGCTTGTCGCCGAAGGGGCGATCTCCACGCGAAGGACGATCACCGAACGGCCGGTCGCCGCGCGGACGCTCCGAACGCCCCTCACCGGCAGGGCCTCTCGCGGCACGAGGACGCTCGTCACCGTCGGTACGCGGCTTGCGATCACCGCGCGGCTTGTCGCCGAAGGAACGATCCCCACGCGAGGGACGATCACCGAACGGCCGTTCGCCGCGCGCCGGGCGGTCGCCAGAACCGCGGTCTTCGCGGGCGGGGCGATCACCAAAGCCGCGCTTGCGGCCGAAGCCCTCGCCCTCATCCTTGCGGCGGGGCTCTTCGCTCGAGCGGATCCATTCGCCATCCTCTTCGCGCACGCGGTTCACCTGGGTGCGCGGGCGATCTTCGATGCGATCATTCTTTGCCGGCACCGGCTCGCCGCGCCGACGCGCGGTCTGCGCATTCTTGGCGGCTTTCGCCGCGGCCTTTTCGCCGAGCGGCCGGGCGCCCGGCGCCATCCAGACATTGGCGCTGCGGCGCTGGCCGAGCGGCTGGGGACGCTTCGGCTTCTCGTCGTCCCTGCGGCCACCGTCACGGCGATCGTCATCTCTGCGCGCGCCACCGTGGCGGTCGTCGCGCTTGGTATCGAGACGGCTCAGCGCCCGTTCGCGCTTGTCTTCGTCGCGGCGCGGACGCTCACGCTTTTCAGGTGCTGCGGGCTCCACCTCTTCCTCGGCAGCGACCGCCGCCGCATTGTAGATCGGCGCGTCGAAATTCGCCTTGGCTTCCTCGATGAGGCGCGGGCCGAGCTGGTCGCGCAAGGTGCGGCCGCGCACTTCGACGACATGGCCTTCCGGCAGGTCGCCGAGCTGGAATGGGCCATAGGAAATGCGGATCAGGCGATTGACCTCGAGGCCGAGCGCGCCGAGCACGTTCTTGATTTCGCGGTTCTTGCCTTCGCGAAGACCCATGGTGATCCAGACGTTCGAGCCTTGCGTGCGGTCGAGCGTCGCCTCGATCGAGCCGTAGAGCACGCCGTCGACGGCAATGCCGTCCTTCAGCTTGTCGAGCGCGTCCTGATCGATCTCGCCATGGGCGCGGACGCGGTAGCGCCGCAGCCAGCCGGTCGCCGGCAGCTCAAGCGCGCGGGCGAGACCGCCGTCATTGGTCAGGAGCAGCAGTCCTTCGGTGTTGATGTCGAGGCGGCCGATCGACATGACGCGCGGCAATTCTTCCGGCAGGTTGTCGAAAACGGTCGAGCGGCCTTCCGGATCGGCATTGGTGGTCACCAGGCCCGCGGGCTTATGATAGAGCCACAGCCTGGTGCGCTCGATGCCGCGGATCGGCACGCCGTCGACCTCGATGCGGTCGGCGAGCGTGACGTTGACGACGGGGGTTTCGAGAACCCTGCCGTTCAGCATCACGCGGCCTTCCATGATCATGCGTTCGATATCGCGGCGGGAGGCGACGCCGGCGCGCGCCATCACCTTGGAAATGCGTTCGGCCTTGGCCTCGCCGTCAGTTTCGGCGGCGATCGGACGCGCGGTTACAGCCTTTGCCGGCTTCGCATCGCCCGGTTTCGGCCCGGTGTCCCGTGAAAAGGGCTTTGCGCCCGGGCGTTTTGGCTTGTCTTTGGGTGTCATTTGTTGTTTGCCTGCCTTTTCGGCCTGTCTATCAGGTCACGCATCTGCGGTTAAGTGGAAATTCTTGCGATCGTGAAGACAAATCGTTTCATGGAGATGGCGCTCGAAGAGGCGCGTGCCGCCGGAGAACGCGGCGAGGTGCCGATCGGCGCCGTCGTCGTTGTCGACGATATTGCCGTTTCACGCTCGGGGAACCGCACGCGCGAGCTCAAAGACGTGACCGCGCATGCCGAAATCGCCGCGATCCGGCTCGCCTGCGAAGCGCTCGGACAGGAACGTCTTGTCGGCGCCGATCTCTACGTGACGCTGGAGCCTTGCACCATGTGCGCAGCAGCCATCTCATTTGCGCGTATCCGCAGGCTTTATTACGGCGCCGAGGACCCGAAGGGCGGCGCCGTCGACAATGGCGTGCGATTCTATGGGCAGCCGACCTGCCACCACGCCCCGGAGGTCTATTCCGGCTTCAACGAGGTCCAATCAGCCGATCTGCTGCGAAGGTTCTTTTCGCAAAGAAGAGAGGCGCCGTAATCCGCAGCGCCGGTGCGCGGCGCCGTCATCCTTGCCGGCGCGCCGAAAAAGCTATTGCAGGAAATTCCACCACTGCTTGCCGGTGTTGGCGACAGCTGCATCCTTCTTGCGCTTTTTCTGCTTCTTGAGTTCGGGCTCGCCGACATCATCGAGCTTTGCCGGATCGTCGACAGTGCGGTAGCCGGGCGGCGGATCGGATATATAGCGGCGCTGGTCGACATAGGAGCCCTTCTGCAGGGCACGGGCTTCACGATAGGCCTTGGTCTGGGCTTCCGTCGTGCGCCGGCCGCCTTCGATCGCAGAGCTTGCGAGTGGCGAGCGGTAATTCGGATTGTCCGAATTCGCGTCGGCCTCCGAAACGAGACGAGCACGCGTCTCCTCCGGCGATTCAAGCCATTGCGGATTGTCCTTGTTGGCGACCGTCGGCTGCGGCGCAACCAGGGTCTCTTTCTGCGCCTGGGCCGGCAGCACCAGCGTCGGACGCGGCGTGTACTTGACGCCCTTGTTCTTCGGGTCCGGTCCGGTCAGCGACACGGACTGGCCGAGATCGTCGGTCAGCTGTTCCATGGCGGTCTTGTCGGTGCCGTAGGTCGGGCTGCTGGCGCAACCGGACACCAGGGAACATCCCGCCACTACAACAGACAGGCAGGCGCCCATACGGAACCAATGCGTTGCTAACATGAAAACCCTTCCAGCCCTGCCGGTGCAATCGTCGCCCAACCGGACAACCGTCCCCCTGACGCAAAATTCCGGCCATTTTCAGGCAGCTTTTACCGGATGAACCGCGAAAACGCAATTCACCCGGCAATATTCTTCACTTGAGCGCGGCAAGCTCGCGAAGGGCGGCGGCATCGCGGGCCGAAACATCAGGATATTCCGGATCGGAGCCGACATCCCTGGTGATGCGCCAGGAGCGGGCGCATTTCTCGCCCTCTGCAAGCTTCGGCACGACGCTGACCTCCGGGACCTCCGCCAGGCGGAAGGCATCCACCGGTCCTTCACCGGCCTTGATCTCGATTGCCGACGTGATGCAGACCTCGGTGAAGTCCTGGCCCGCCAGGGCCTTCAGCAGCTCCGGATCGGCGATATGAACGACAGGAGCCGCTTCCAGCGAGGAGCCGATGCGCTTGTCCTTCCGCTCGATTTCCAGAGCGCCGGTCACGACCGAACGCACGGCGCGGATCTTCTTCCACTTCTCGGCTAGGGCATCGTTGCGCCATTCCTTTGCAACCGGGGCAAACTGCTCCAGATGCACGGAAACGGCGGACGGATTGCGCGACAGCCAGGCCTCCTCGGTGGTGAAGGGCAGCATCGGGGCAAGCCACGTCACCATGCAATCGAAGATCTGGCGGATGACGTGCAGGCTGGCGCGCCGACGCAGGCTCGACGGCGCGTCGCAATAGAGCGCATCCTTGCGGACATCGAAATAGAAGGCCGACAGCTCGACATTGGCGAAATCGATCAGCGCGCGGGCGATCTTCTTGAAGTCGAAGGCATCGTAGTTCTCGCGCACCAGCTCGTCGAGTTCGGCCAGCCGGTGCAGCATCAGCTGCTCCAGCTCCGGCAGATCGACAAGCGCGATCTCCTCGCCCTTGTCGTGGGCAAGCGTGCCGAGCATCCAGCGGATGGTGTTGCGCAACTTGCGATAGGCGTCGACATTGGTCTGGATGATCGTCTTGCCGACGCGCAGGTCGTCGGCATAATCGGAGGTCATCACCCAGAGGCGAAGGATATCGGCGCCGGCATCCTTCATCACTTCCTGAGGTGCTGTGACGTTGCCCTTCGACTTCGACATCTTCTCGCCCTTCTCGTCCATGGTGAATCCATGGGTGAGGACGGCGTTGTAAGGCGCGCGGCCGCGGGTTGCCGCCGATTCCAGCAGCGACGAATGGAACCAGCCGCGATGCTGGTCGGAACCTTCAAGATAAAGGTCGGCCGGCCACTTCAGGTCCGGGCGGTCTTCGAGCGTGAAGGTGTGCGTCGAGCCAGAGTCGAACCAGACGTCGAGGATATCCATGACCTGGGTCCAGCGGGAATGGTCGTGGTCATTGCCGAGGAAGCGCTCCTTGGCGCCTTCGGCAAACCAGGCGTCGGCGCCCTCATGTTCGAAGGCTTCGAGGATGCGGCCGTTGACGGCTTCGTCGACCAGGACCTCGCCCTCATCGTCGGCAAAGACGGCGATCGGCACGCCCCAGGCGCGCTGGCGCGAGAGCACCCAGTCCGGACGGCCCTCGATCATGGCGCGCAGGCGGTTCTGGCCGGCGGCCGGCACGAAGCGCGTATCGTCGATCGCACTGAGCGCGCGCGAACGCAGCGTCGTACCGTCGGCAAGGGTCTTGTCCATATAGACGAACCATTGCGGCGTGTTGCGGAAAATGACCGGCTTCTTCGAGCGCCAGGAGTGCGGATACTGGTGCTTCAGACGGCCGCGGGCAAAGAGCGCGCCGCGGGCGATCAGTTCCCTGATGACACGGTCGTTGGCATCGCCCTTCTTGCCGTTGTCGTCGATGACGCGGGCGCCCTCGAAGCCGGGAGCGTCGGCGGTATAGAAGCCGCCGTCGTCGACCGGGAACGGGATTTTGGTGTCGATGCCGCGGGCCTCAAGCGTGCGGACAGCCGACATCCAGGCGTCGAAGTCTTCGCGACCGTGGCTGGGTGCGGTGTGGACGAAGCCGGTGCCGGCATCGTCAGTGACGTGGTCGCCATCGAGCAGCGGCACACGGAATTCATAACCGCCGTCGAGACCCTTGAAGGGATGCGCGCAGGTCATCGCTGCGAAGTCGGCCGCAGAGACATCGCTCAAGCGCTTGTACTGCAGCTTGGCCTTGGCGAAGGATTCCTCGGCCAGCTTATCGGCAAAGATCAGCTTTTCGCCGGGACGCGGACCAAAATCGTTCTCGGCGGCCGTCACTTCATAGAGGCCGTAGGAGATGCGTGGCGAAAAGGAAACCGCGCGGTTGCCGGGGATCGTCCAGGGCGTGGTCGTCCAGATGACCACGAACGCATCCTTGAGCGCGACCGGACCTTCGACCACCGGGAATTTCACCCAGATCGTGTCGCTCTCATAATCCTGGTACTCGACCTCGGCCTCGGCCAGCGCCGTGCGCTCGACCACCGACCACATGATCGGCTTGGAGCCGCGATAGAGCTGCCCGCTCGCGGCGATCTTCAGGAGTTCACCGGCGATGCGCGACTCCGCGTGGAAGTTCATCGTCGTATAGGGATTGTCGAAGTCACCCTCGATGCCGAGGCGCTTGAACTCTTCCGCCTGGACCTTGATCCAGCCGGCGGCGAATTCACGGCATTCCCGGCGGAATTCGTTGACTGGGACCTCGTCCTTGTTCTTGCCCTTCTCGCGGTACTTCTCTTCGATCTTCCATTCGATCGGCAGGCCGTGGCAATCCCAGCCAGGCACGTAATTGGCGTCATAGCCGCGCATCTGGAACGAACGGTTGATGACGTCCTTGAGGATCTTGTTTAGCGCGTGGCCGATATGGATGTTGCCGTTGGCATAGGGCGGGCCGTCGTGAAGGACGAATTTCTCGCGGCCGGCGGCGGAAGCGCGCAGTTTCTTGTAGAGACCCATCTCCTGCCAGCGCTTGACGAGTTCCGGTTCCTTCTGCGGCAGGCCGGCGCGCATGGGGAAGTCGGTCTCGGGCAAATAGAGGGTCTTCGAATAGTCGATCTTTTCGGCTGTGTCGGTCATGTCTGACAATCGTTTTCTGGCGGCCCAGGAAGGGGCGCAACGGGCGTGAAATTGCTGGTGACGGAAGCGCTCGTATCCAAGCGCCAAAAACCCGGACCTTCCGGCCGCTTAGCGCGCGCGGAAGGCCGGGCCGATAATTCGCATCATCATTGCCAGCCGATATTTCTTCATCGCGCCGGTTCATAGGCGTTTTTGCCGGGAAAAGGAAGAGAAGAATTCGCGGTTGTCAATCGGCTTCAACGGCTGGAATCGCCGGTGCCCGCATCGTTCCGGAAAGCCTATGGCTGGAAACTCTATGCGGCTTGCCGTATATAACTGACTATCTGACTAGATTAGATCGAGAGCCAGAAGTATGAAAAAAATCACGAAGCAAAGCTGGAAGCTCGAGGACGCGAAAGCGCGCTTCAGCGAGGTAGTCCGTCGTGCACATAGCGAAGGACCACAGCGCGTGACCGTTCGCGGCCGGGACAGCGTCGTCGTCATCAGCGCCGAAGAGCTCGACCAACTGACCAAAGCCGAACCGAAAAAACCTTTCGTCGCCTTCATGGAAAGCCTCGATCTCAAAGAGCTAGACCTCGAGCGAGAGGCAGATTACGGGCGGGATGCCGAGCTGTGATCGGCTGGCTGCTCGATACCAACGTCATTGCCGCGCTGATCAATCCGAACGGCGCACCCTCCGTCAAATCCTGGGCTGCGGCCCAAGACGAGAAGAAGATGTTCATCAGCATCCTCACGCTGGCGGAATATGACAAGGGCATCGAAAACCTGCCCGACGACGATCAAAACCGCTATCGCTATGCCGCCTCCCGCGATGCGCTGGAGGAAAGGTTTTCGCAACGCGTTCTTTCGCTGAGCGACGCAGCCGTCAGACACTGGGGCGTCATTTCGGGGCGGGTGAAACTCAAGACCGGACATGCGCCGTCGGTTGTCGACACGATGCTCGCTGCCACCGCAATCGAGCACAATCTCTATCTGGTGACGCGAAACGTCAGGGATACGCGCTTCTCCGGCGCGGCGATCTTCGATCCATGGACAAACGATCCCGCTCAGTTTCCGCTGAGCCGGAGATAACTCAAGGCGACATCAGGAAAAGCAGAGTTTCTGATCAAGAGCGCCGAGCGGCTTAACACCGGCAAGCAGCGCCCTCGCCTCTTCCTCATCGCGTTTGATCTGGGCGACGAGCGGATCGAGGCCCTCGAATTTCAGCTCGGGTCTAATATAGCCGAAGAAGGAGACTGAGCAGAGCTGGCCATAGAGATCGCCGCTGAAATCGAAAAGATAGGTTTCGAGCAGCGGTGCGCCGTTTTCCGTCACCGTCGGGCGGCGGCCATAGCTGGCGACGGCATCGTGGAGCGTGCCGTCCTGGCGGCGGAAGCGGACGGCGTAGATGCCGGCGGCAAGTTCGACCTCCGGCGGCAGGCGCATGTTGGCTGTCGGGAAACCCAGCTGCCGGCCGAGCTTTTCGCCATCGATCACCTCGGCTTCCACCGTATAGCGGTAACCGAGCATGCCGGCGACTTCGCTGACATTGCCCTCCTTCAGGAGCGCGCGGATATGGCTCGAAGAGACGACATCGGCGTTTTCGTCGCGGAAGGCATCGATCAGGGTGACGCCGAAGCCGTAGGTTTGGCCGGCATTCATCAAGAAGGCCGGACCGCCCTCGCGGCCGCGGCCAAAATGGAAATCGAAGCCGGTGACGACTTCGGAGGCGCCGAGCCAATCCTTCAGGATCGAATGGATGAAATCGTCGGCCGAGCGCTGTGAAAATTCATAGTCGAACGGATATTCGATGACCGCGTTGAAACCAAGCGTTTCCAGGATGCGGGCCTTGAGCGGCGCGGGCGTCAGCCGGAAGACCGGCGTCTGCGGCTGGAAGACCGTTCGAGGATGCGGCTCGAAGGTCAGCACCAAGCCGGGAATGCTGCGCGCCTTCGAGATCTCCAGCGCCCGGCTCAGCACCGATTGATGGCCGCGGTGCACGCCATCGAAATTGCCGATGGCAATGACGCCGCCCTTCAGATGGGCGGGTAGGGGTTCCCGGGTTTCATTGCGGTGGAAGACGGTCATCGGCTGGCTCTCTTCATGCAAGGCGTGTCTTCATGCAAGGCGGGGCATCCACCACTTTGGCGCGGCGTTTTCCCGTTCGAGATAGGCGTTGAGGAGCGCCTCGTCGGTCTCGCCGTTGAGAGTATATTCCTTAGCGTGGATACCACCGCTGATGTAGAGGAGGTCGAGGCCGTAATTCAAGGCGCCCCGCACATCGGTCGGCATGCCGTCGCCGATCGCCAGCACGCGCTCGACCGGGAAATCACCGCGAAGCTCGCGGGCAGCCGCAAGCGTCGCCTCGTAGATCGGCCGATGCGGCTTGCCGGCGATGCGGGTTTTTCCGCCGAGCTGCTCGTAATAGGCGGCCATGGCGCCGGCGCAGGGGATGATGCGATGGCCGCGCTCGACGATGAGGTCGGGATTGGCGCAGATCATCGGCACCTCGCGGGTTTTGAAATCGAGAAGCATCTCGGTGTAATCCTCCGGCTTCTCCGTCTCGTCGTCGAAAAAGCCGGTGCAGACCAGCGATTGCGCTTCGCCCGCCGGCCGGCGCTCGACGCCAATGCCTTCGAGCAGCGCCTTGTCGCGCTCGGGGCCGAGCAGAAAGACGGTCTTCGGCCCTTCGGCGATCAACCCGCGCGTGACGTCGCCGGAGGTGACGATCCTGTCATAGGCGCTGTCGGGAACGCCGATCTGGCGCAACTGCTCGACCACCTGCCAGGAAAGGCGCGGAGAATTGGTGATGAGGACGACGGCGAGGCCGCTGTCGCGTGCCGCTTCAAGGGCTGCTGCCGCCTTCGGGAACGGATCGACGCCGTTGTGAACGACGCCCCAGACATCGCAGAGCACCACATCATAGTGACCTGATATCTCCGAGAAGTTTTCTATCCGCTTGGCCATTCCGATTTCCCGATTTGCTTCAGTCACCGGTGACATTGCAAAGGCGCAAGGCGATGGCAAGGCATTTTCTTTGCTGCCGGGCCAATGCGAAGAGCTCGAACGGCGATCCGGCGAAGCGGATGGGCAAGGGGTTTTGACGATTGCCGCAAAGCGCCAGATCGCCGGCGGCGGACGAGTTCGGCAAAGTTCGGCCGCGCCATGGTTTCGGCCGCAATCTCCGACTATTCTCCGGCCTCTTCACAATTCCGGCACAAAAATTCGTGATTGCTCTCATTGACTCCTCTCGGAGCCATCCCTAAATGCTCGTCGCTAGCACTCACCGCAAGGGAGTGCTAACATCTATCCATGTGGGCCACTCCGGTCCGCGAATGTCATTCGATCGAGGGATTAGACAATGGCAAGCACCAACTTCCGCCCCCTTCACGACCGCGTCGTTGTTCGCCGCGTTGAGTCCGAAGCCAAGACCAAGGGCGGCATCATCATTCCCGATACCGCCAAGGAAAAGCCGCAGGAAGGCGAAATCGTCGCCGTCGGCTCCGGCGCGCGCGATGAGTCCGGCAAGGTCGTCGCACTCGACGTCAAGGCTGGCGACCGCATTCTGTTCGGCAAGTGGTCCGGCACCGAAGTCAAGATCGACGGCGAAGACCTTCTGATCATGAAGGAAGCCGACATCATGGGCATCATCGGCTGATCGGCCGACCTGCTTTCCCGAAATGGCTGACGGGCTCTTTGCCCGAACAACTCGAATTCAGGAGTTAAGAATATGGCATCTAAAGAAATCAAGTTTGGCCGCACCGCGCGCGAAAAGATGCTGCGCGGCGTCGACATTCTCGCCGATGCAGTCAAGGTAACGCTCGGCCCGAAGGGCCGTAACGTCATCATCGACAAGTCCTTCGGCGCGCCGCGCATCACCAAGGACGGCGTTTCCGTCGCCAAGGAAATCGAACTCGAAGACAAGTTCGAAAACATGGGCGCCCAGATGGTCCGCGAAGTTGCTTCGAAGACCAACGACATCGCCGGCGACGGCACCACGACGGCAACCGTTCTTGCCCAGGCGATCGTTCGCGAAGGCAACAAGGCCGTTGCAGCCGGCATGAACCCGATGGACCTGAAGCGCGGCATCGACCTCGCTGTCGCCGACGTCGTGAAGGATCTCCAGGCCAAGGCCAAGAAGATCTCGACTTCGGAAGAAGTTGCACAGGTCGGCACGATTTCGGCAAATGGCGACAAGCAGGTCGGTCTCGACATTGCTGAAGCCATGCAGAAGGTCGGCAACGAAGGCGTCATCACGGTTGAAGAAGCCAAGACCGCCGAAACCGAACTCGAAGTCGTCGAAGGCATGCAGTTCGACCGCGGCTACCTCAGCCCCTACTTCGTGACCAACCCGGAAAAGATGATCGCCGACCTCGAAGACGTCTTCATTCTCCTTCACGAGAAGAAGCTCTCGAACCTGCAGTCGATGCTCCCGGTTCTCGAAGCCGTCGTTCAGACCGGCAAGCCGCTCCTCATCGTTGCTGAAGACGTCGAAGGCGAAGCGCTTGCTACGCTCGTCGTCAACAAGCTGCGCGGCGGCCTGAAGATCGCTGCCGTCAAGGCGCCTGGCTTCGGCGACCGCCGCAAGGCCATGCTCGAAGACATCGCCATCCTGACGGGCGGCACTGTCATCTCCGAAGACCTCGGCATCAAGCTCGAATCCGTCACGCTCGACATGCTCGGCCGTGCCAAGAAGGTTTCGATCTCCAAGGAAAACACCACGATCGTCGACGGTTCGGGCGCCAAGACCGACATCGAAGGCCGTGTTGCCCAGATCAAGGCGCAGATCGAAGAAACCACCTCCGACTACGACCGCGAGAAGCTGCAGGAACGTCTTGCCAAGCTCGCTGGCGGCGTTGCCGTCATCCGCGTCGGCGGCTCGACGGAAGTCGAAGTGAAGGAAAAGAAGGACCGCATCGACGACGCGCTCAACGCGACGCGCGCTGCCGTTCAGGAAGGCATCGTCCCCGGCGGCGGTATCGCTCTGCTCCGCTCCTCCACGAAGATCACCGTCAAGGGTGCAAACGACGACCAGGAAGCCGGCATCAACATCGTTCGCCGCGCCCTGCAGTCGCTCGTTCGTCAGATCGCTGAAAACGCAGGCGACGAAGCCTCGATCGTTGTCGGCAAGGTCCTCGACAAGAACGAAGACAACTTCGGCTACAACGCCCAGACATCCGAATATGGCGACATGATCGCCATGGGTATCGTCGACCCGCTCAAGGTCGTTCGCACGGCGCTGCAGAACGCTGCTTCTGTCGCATCGCTGCTGATCACCACCGAAGCCATGATCGCCGAACTGCCGAAGAAAGAATCGGCTGGCGGCGGCATGCCGGGCGGCATGGGCGGAATGGGCGGAATGGACATGATGTGATCGGCGAAAGCCATCACTGACTACCATTCCGGCATCCGGAACAGGAAGGGCGGCCCTCGGGTCGCCCTTTTCTTTGACCAAAGCGATTCGACGCGCGGCACACTGATTGGCATAGCCGGCGAAACATTTACCCATCTCCCTCTTGCAGGTCCGAGGCACGAAGCTTGCGCCAAACTTGCGCTGCCTGCGTATTTCTCAGCCTGCCGGCATGCGAGAGATCGCAGTGCTGCTGCAACATTTCCGGCCTGACGTTGAGTGAAAACGTTTGCAAAGCTCTCAAAGATGATCTTCCCATGCCAATTCTCGCGAAATAGGCCGAAGATGCAGACATCCTAAGAAAAGAGGCCGATCCGAATACCCCTTAAAAAGCCGTTGCCGTTTGTCCAAAAGCCCCTATAAATCCGCGCTGCACTTCAACCGCGCCCGGCGATAGTTCTCGCCAATAGACGAGGCCGGAGCACGGAGAGCATACGTGAACGTTCGGCTTTGAGGGGCTCCGGTTACGGAGGCCAGATGGCCGTGGCAATAATCGCCGGAGGTAAGCGCGGGCATCATGCCCGCTGCTGCGTGATCCTGTTTCTTTGTGTTTGCCGAGCGTGCGGCCGAGGAGCCGCATCCGAACGGGGGAACGCCTTGTTTAACATCGCCAGAGCCAATGCAGCCGTACCTTTGACACCCAGCTCGCTTGATGACGCCAATCAAAATCATAAGATGTTGGCGCAGTTTTCCGTTTCCGAAGCCTGGACTGGAGATTTTTCGAGCGGCATGCTCCGTCTCGGCGAATGGAGCGCGATGCTGCACGGCCTTGCCACGCAGGATTGCGGGCTGCTCGGCCTGATCCGCTGCTATGATGCCAAGGACCGCAGCCACATATTGGAGCTGTTCGAGCAGGCGGCGACGCTCTGCTCCTCCTTCTGTTTTTCGACGACGATCATCATGCCGAACGGCTTTCGCCAGCCGCTCTTCTGCATGGGCGAGTCCAATGGTCTCGAGCAGAAATACAGCGGCAGCATGGCCGGCGTTTTCGTCTTTCCGCGCTTCAAGCTGGAAGGCGCAAAGCAGATCACGACAGCGCCGCGCAGCTTTTCAGACGCGCAAAGGACGCTGTAGCATTTTGAATTGCTGCATCATTTTATTCAGTCGCCAGCAATAAGCCGGAAAAGCAAAATCAATGGCCGCCCCGACGTCTGCGAGGGCGGCCTTTCTACTTTCCAGCTATCTTTCGTTACTCCGGCTTGACCGGTATGTTTAGACCCCTGGCACTTGCCGGACGAGCGATGCAGCGCTCCAGCCAATCCGAGACGGCGGGGAATTTCGCGTATTCGAGAACCTCGCGGCCGCCATAGAAGATATCGGCACCGCGAACCCAGGTGAAGGTGGTGATGTCGGCGATGGTGTACTGGTCGCCCATGATCCACTGACGGCCCTTCAACCGGTCTTCAAGCACCCCGAGCAGGCGCTTGGATTCATCGCGATAACGCTCCACCGGGTAGGAATTGTTGACGACCTTGTCGGCGGCAAATTTGTAGAAATGACCGAACTGGCCGAACATCGGGCCGATGCCCGCCATCTGGAAAAACACCCATTGGATGGTTTCATATCGGCCGGCAGCATCGGCAGGGATGAGCTTGCCAGTTTTTTCCGCGAGATAAAGCAGAATGGCGCCGGATTCGAAAAGGCCGATCGGCTTCCCATCCGGCCCGTTCGGATCAATGATCGCCGGAATGCGGCCGTTTGGGTTGAGAGATTCGAATTCCGGCGACTTCTGCTCGTTGGCGGCGAAGGAAATATAATGCGGCTCGTAGGCAAGGCCGAGCTCCTCGAGGGCGACTGAGACCTTCACCCCATTCGGCGTCTGCAGGGAATAGAGCTGGATGATGTCGGGATTTTTCGCCGGCCAGCGCGTCGTGATCGGAAATGCGGAAAGATCTGCCATCGGATTCTCCATGTTGGGCGCTGACCATAAAAGACCGGGCTTGGCAAAGGCAAGCGGGGAGACCGCAAGGTAGATCGTTCCATATTAGTGAACGAAGTGTCCCCTTTCGTTTATCTTTCCACAACAAGAGAAAAGAGCGACATAGAGGCATCCGAGGTCGAACCGGTGCCGGGGCGGCACCGTGATCTCCAAAGTCCTTGAAACGGAGACAACGTCCATGTCGAACAACGTCATCATCCTGATTGCCCGTATCCTGCTTTCCTTCATGTTCATCTTCGCCGGCTTCGGCAAGGTAACCGATCCGGCCTCGACCGCAGGCATGATCGCCGGCGCCGGTCTTCCGGCGTCCACCGCGCTCGCCTATCTCGCCGGCCTCTTCGAACTCGCAACCGGCATTGCCGTGCTCGTCGGCTTCCAGGTCCGCATCGTCGGCTGGCTGCTCGCCGTCTTCTGTGTCTTCACCGGCCTTGTCTTCCATCTTGCACCGGTCAATGTTCCGGATTTCCCGGCCGCCGCCAACGGCTGGATCAACGGCCTGAACTTCGTCAATCTCATGAAGAACATCACGCTCGCCGGCGCCTATATCATGCTCGCCACCAATGGCGCAGGCGCCTACTCGCTCGACGCCCGCCGCGGCGCCTACGCAGCTGCGTAACACCAGCAGACATCCTCCCAGACATAGCGAACCCGCCGTCATCCGACGGCGGGTTTTCTTTTGGTCTTTATGACTGAGATCAGAGGGCGGCGCGCACTGCCTCTATGATCGCCTGCACGACAGGCTCGCCGGCGTGGCTTTCCTTGCGGGCGCGCACCAGGCAGGCCTGCGAATGCAGGATGACACCGTCCTGGAGCACCTTCAGATGGTTGGCGCGCAGCGTCGAGCCGGTGGAGGTGATATCGACGATGATATCGGCCGAGCCGGCCGCGGGAGCGCCCTCGGTGGCGCCCAGGCTTTCGACGATGCGATAAAGCTGGATGCCGTGCTGGCTCGAAAAGAACTGCTGGGTCAGCCGCCAGTATTTGGTGGCGATGGCAAGGCGCCTGGAGTGGCGGGCGCGAAAATCGGCGGCGACATCGACGAGATCGGCCATGGTGTCGACATCGAGCCAGATCTCCGGCACGGCGACGACGACATCGGCGTGGCCGAAGCCGAGGCGGGCGCAGAATTCGACGCGCTTGTCGACCTCGGCAAAACCCTCCCGCATCAGATCCTCGCCGGTGACGCCGAAATCGACGGTGCCGTTGCCGATTTCACGGGAGATTTCGGAGGCCGAGAGGAAGGCGATTTCCACATCGTCCCAGCCTTCGACGCGGCCGCGATAGGAGCGATCGTTGCCGACCGCAGAAATCGTCATACCGGCACGTTCGAAGATCGCCGAAGCGTCTTCCTTCATCCGGCCCTTGGAGGGAAGCGCGATGGTGATGGTCATACGGCTGCCCTTTCGGTTTCGATGCGGTCGAGCCAGAAAGAGAAGCCGACGGCCGGGATGCGGTCCGTCGCACCGAGGAAGGTCAGGAGCCGGTCGAAGCGACCGCCGCCGGCCAGAACCGCGGTCGAACCTTCGACCGTCACCTCGAAGACGAGGCCGGTGTAATAGTCGAGCGGCCGTCCGAAGGCGGCACGATAGTCGAGGCAGGAAAGATCGACGCCGGCATTGGAAAGTGCTGCGACGCGGCCGTTGAAGCGCGAGAGCGCGTTGCCGAGTTTGAGGCCGGCAGCATCGGCGAAACCGGCAAGGGCCGCGGACGCATTGACGAGCGGCACGTCGAGCGACAGGAACTCTTCCAGCACATGGAAGGCGGCATCGTCGAGGCGCGTTTCGGACAGGATGAGCTTTTCCTTGAGCCGTCGGGCGATCTCCAGGGCCGAGCGGCCGGCATTCGTCGAATAGCCGGTCTTCTGCATCTCGCGCTCGAGATGGGCGACCAGCGCCTGCTCGTCGCCCGATGCGACAAGCCTGGCGATATCGTCGTCCAGCCCGGTGACGAATTGCGGGCTGACAAGGCTGGCGAGCAACGCCTCCAACTGCGTCATATTGCCGAAGGCATGGATCAGGCGCTTCTGCCAGCCGAGCGGCAGGCCGAGCGCCTGGACGACCGCCTCGAACACCGCCTGGTCGCCTAATGTCACGGCTAAGCGCCGGCCCGGTAGCAGGCGGGCGAGAATGCCGGTGGCATCGCCGATAGCGCGGGCGTCCGCGCTTGACAGGTTGATATCGCCCAGGTCCTCGATGCCGGCCTGATAGAATTCGTTGGCGCCGTCGCGGCGCTGGCGGAAAACCTCGCCGAGATAGGCGTAACGCTTCGGCGTGCCGGTCGCCGTCTCGATGTGGCGCAGACAGACGGGAATGGTGAATTCGGGACGTAGGCAGAGGCTGGCGCCGGTTTCGCTCTCCGTCATGAAGATGCGGCGGCGCAGATCTTCGCCGGCAATATCAAGGAAAGGTTCGGCCGGCTGAATGACAGGCGTATCGATGCGCTCGGCGTTGCGCTCGATGAATTCGGCAATGAGGTCGTTGGCGAATTCGGGGAGATTGATCAGGGGCATTGGCTTGACTTCCCTCTTCTCCCCAGCGGGGAGAAGATGCCCGACAGGGCAGATGAGGGGGATGAGGAGTGTAAACGACGAATGTCCTGAGCGGCGAGCGAAGGACAGCTTCTGCCGTGATGCCCCCTCATCCGACCCTTCGGGCCACCTTCTCCCCGAGGGGAGAAGGGGAGATTCCTCTCAAGCGTTCTCATCAGTGTCACCGACTTGGGCGGGATCATATGGAAGTGCGAAGCCGTAGGCCGCCCGTTTCCGATCCTCGGCCTGCGCAGCAAGGATCTCCTTCACGTTGGCGACGAGGTCGGCTTCCGGCGCCGTTTCCTGCGCTACGCGCGCTTCGCGCCAGCTGGCATTGTCCTCGATCTCGCCGGAGAGCCGCTTGCCTTCGATCAGATCCTTGATCTGCACCACGCCTTCGGCGCGCTCGTCGCCGCCCTGGATGATGGCGACGGGGCAGCCGCGGCGATCGGCATATTTCAGCTGATTGCCGAACTTCTTCCAGTTGCCCTGGAACATCTCGGCGCGGATGCCGGCGGCGCGCAGTTCCTGCGTCATCTTTTGATAACGGCCCATCGCCTCGACATCGCCGTCCATGACGGTCACCAGCACCGGCTCGATGACTTCGCTGGCGCCGAGCTTGCCGAGGTTTTTCAGCGCCGTCATCAGCCGGGAGACGCCGATCGAAAAGCCGGTCGCCGGCACCGGCTGGCCCATGAAGCGGGAGACGAGGCCGTCATAACGGCCGCCGCCGCCGACCGAACCGAAGACGACTTTCTCGCCCTTTTCATTGGTGACGTCGAAGGTCAGTTCGGCCTCATAGACCGGGCCTGTATAATATTCGAGGCCGCGAACGACGGAGGGGTCGATCTTGATGCGGTCAGGGCCATAGCCGGCGCTGGTAACCAGCGCACCGATGAAATTCAGCTCCTCGACGCCTTCGCCACCCCTGGCGGTTCCCGCAACCAGCTCGGCGAGGCGTTGAGCGCTTTCGGCATAGTCCTTGATGCCGACGAAGAACAGCACCTTGTCGATCTGCTCCTGATCGAGACCGGCGCCCTTGGTGAAGTCGCCGGATTCATCCTTGCGGCCGGGACCGAGCAGCAAGGCCACGCCCTCCGGGCCGAACTTGTCGAGCTTGTCGATGGCGCGCAGCACGTTGAGCCGCTGGCCGGCCATGTCGTCGCCGCCGAGACCGATCGCTTCGAGCACGCCATCCAGAACCTTGCGGTTATTGACGCGGATGAGGTAATCGCCGCGCTTGATGCCGAGGGCTTCCAGCGTATCGGCCATCATCATGCACATTTCGGCATCGGCCTGGACGCCGGGCGCACCGACGGTATCGGCATCGAACTGCATGAACTGGCGGAAGCGGCCGGGGCCCGGCTTCTCGTTGCGGAAGACGTAGCCGGCGCGATAGGTGCGATAGGGCAGCTGGATCTCGTTGAAATTCTCGGCGACGTGACGGGCGAGCGGCGCCGTCAGGTCGTAACGCAGCGACATCCATTGCTCGTCATCGTCCTGCAACGAGAACACGCCTTCGTTCGGCCGGTCGCTGTCGGGCAGGAACTTACCGAGCGCATCGGTATATTCGAACAGCGGCGTTTCGAGCGGATCGAAACCATAATGCTCATAGACTTCCCGGATCTTTGCCGTCATCTCGTTGACGGCGCGGATATCACCGGCCGTGCGGTCGACGAAGCCGCGCGGCAGGCGGGCCTTGAGCTTTTGCGGTTTCTTCTGCTTGTCGTTCATTTCCGGGAATTCCACTGACTGTGACAGTGGCGGTTTCCTAGCGGATTGGGCGGGGAGCGGCAAGGGCGAAGGCCCTTGATCTCAAGACCGGAATCGATTGAACGAAGAGGCGTCCACCAGAAATGCGGATATGCTTATGATCACTGAGGCGCTTCTCTATGCCGCGACCTTGCCGCTGACCGGCAAGCCGTGTCGAAAGTTCATCCGCTATTCCGTCAATCTCTGGTCGCGGGCCGGGCGCTGTGCGGCGGATTGGGCCGAACATGAGGAGATGAGCCGGAAGGCGATCCTGGCAGCAGCGGCCGACCTCAGGCAGAAGCGGACCGCCGTCGTCCTCGGCTCCGGCCTGTTGCGCGACGTGCCGATCGAAGTGCTGGCGCGGGATTTCGACACCGTCGTCCTGGTCGATCTCGTTCATCTCGCCTCGGTGCGCCTGTGGCTGTCGGCCAAATTCTATCGCAACGTCCGGCTGATCGAGCGCGATCTCTCCGGCTATGATGAACTTGCCGCCGGCCGCGAGCCCGAACCGCTCGGCTTCCTGCGCGGCGTGCCCTATCTCGACTTCGTGGTTTCCGCCAACCTCTTGTCGCAGATCGGTCGCGGCGTGAAACGGCGCCATGAGGCCGAGGCCGGGCGAATGCCTGAAGACACGGTGGAAAGGCTGATCACGGCACATCTGACCGGACTTGCGGGGCTTCCCTGCCGCAACTGCCTAGTAACCGACATCGCCTATGCCGTCATCGACCGCAACGGCAAGACGCATGAAGAGGCCGACCTGCTGCACGGCGTTTTGCCGCCGCCGGCAAAAGCGGCCTGGACATGGCCGGTCGTGCCGCTCGGCGAAGAAAGCAACGATTATAGGATCGAGCACAAGGTCATTGCCGGCTGGTGATCCGGATATGACCGCCGGCAGTATTTGGTTGCAGCCGACATTCACAGCGAACCGAGATCGCCGAGATGAACGCCTGGCTCAAGGCGCACGGCAAGTAGCCGATCGTTGATGAAAAGGGGAACGCCGGATGTCCGGCGTTCCCCAAGACTTATGAGATCTCAGTCCTTCGGCTCGAAATCGGCTGGACGACGGCCGGCGCCCTGTCGCGCCAGCATCCAGCCCGGATATTCGGGCGCAAGCGCGCTTACCTCGTCGAGCTTCTTGATATCGTCTTCATCGAGCTTCAGCTTGACGGCGGCAAGGTTCTGGTCGAGTTGGTCGACACGCTTGGCGCCGATGATGACTGTCGTGACGAAAGGCTTGGCGAGGATATAGGCGAGCGCCACGGTGGCGACGCTGACGCCGTGTTTTTCGGCGACTTCGCGCATGACGGCGACGCAGGCCCAAGCCTTGTCCTTGTCGACGGGCGGGAAATCGAAACTGGCGCGGCGGCCTTCACCATTGCCGGGCGCGCCGGGACCGTACTTGCCGGAGAGCAGACCGCCGGCGAGCGGCGACCAGACCATCAGGCCAAGCTTTTCCTCCTGCATCATCGGCACGATGTCGCGTTCGAGGTCGCGGCCGGCGATGGAGTAATAGGCCTGCACGGTTTCGAAACGGGAAAAGCTCCGGCGTTCGGAGAGGCCCAACGCCTTGGAAATGCGCCAGGCCTGCCAGTTGGAGACGCCGATATAGCGCACGAGACCGCGGGAAACGAGATCGTCGAAGGCGCGCAGCGTCTCCTCGATCGGCGTCACCGTATCGGTCCCGTGGATCTGATAGAGGTCGATATGATCGGTCTGCAGGCGCTTGAGGCTCGCCTCGACCGAATCCATGATGTGGCCGCGCGAGGCGCCGCGGTCGTTCGGCTTGTCGCCCATGACGCCGTAGACCTTGGTGGCAATGACGACGTCCTTGCGTGGCACGTCGAGGTTCCTCAGCGCCTGGCCGAGCAACCTTTCGGACTCGCCAAATGAATAGACGTCGGCCGTGTCGATGAAATTGACGCCGGATGCAAGCGAGCGCTCGACGATCCGGTCGGCGGCATTCTGGTCGACGTCGGCGATGGCGCCCCAGGTGCTGCCTTGCTTGGCTTCGCCGAAGGTCATCGTGCCAAGGCAGATTTCCGAGACGAAAAGTCCCGTATTTCCGAGTTGATTGTAACGCATGGTGAAAAAATTCCTTTGTGTCTGGCGCAAGAGGGCTTGCGAACTCAAGAACTTCATTTTTTGATTATTGGCCTGCGCGCGACAGGCACAGCCGTGGCTGGCTGCTGAGTGAGGCCGTTTCGATGTAGTGCGACGACGGCGCTTTTCAACGCTAAGCCTTGTCGCATCGGAAGTTGACGCCCTTGTCTCGACACAGGCGGCCGGTAGATTGCCGGCCATATTTCAAGAGGTGCGCATGTGACGACGCGAGCACTGACGACGATCGGCTTCGATGCCGACGACACACTTTGGCAAAACGAACAATATTACCGACTGACGGAAGCCCATTTTACCGAGCTTCTTGCGGACTTCGCCGAAGGCCCGAAGATTTCCGAGCGGCTGCTGGAGGCCGAAAAACGCAACCTTCGCCACTATGGCTTTGGCATCAAGGGCTTTACGCTGTCCATGATCGAAACGGCGATCGAGATTACCGAGGGTAAGGTGCCGGCCAGCGTGATCGCCAAGATCCTCGATACCGGCCGCGACCTCCTCAACCATCCGGTCGAGACCCTGCCGCATGCGCGCGACACGCTGGAAGCGCTTGCCGGCAAATATCTGCTTGTCATGATCACCAAGGGGGATCTCTTCGATCAGGAGCGCAAGCTTGCCCAATCCGGGCTCGGTGACTTCTTCGATGCCATCGAGATCGTCTCCGACAAGACGGCGGTCACCTATCGCCGCATCTTCGCCAAGGTCGGCGACGGGCCGGAACGGGCGATGATGGTCGGCAATTCGCTGAAATCGGATATCGTGCCGGCAATCGCCGCCGGCAGCTACGGCGTCTTCGTGCCGCACGAACTGACCTGGGTGCTGGAACATGTGGACGAGCCGAAAGAGGCGCCGCGTTTCCGCAAGATCGGCCACCTCGGCGAATTGCGCGACCTGATCGACCGGCTCGGCTAAGCTGGGCGCTACCTCTGCCTCATTGCGGCTTCGGCGGGGCCTTCGGGAACAGCGAGGGGCGCTCCGGCTCGGCCGGCGGTTTCGGCTGCTGCGGGGCAGCCGCCAGCGGCTCGATCAGGATGCTGAAGGGAGCGCCGAGACCGCGGCGCGGCGAGACCTTGGAATAATAGGGACGCAGCAGCCAGGTGGCGTTTTCCTTGATCGTCGTCTCGAAGCTCATGCCGTCCTCGTCGGTGCCGAAGAAGGCCTCGTCATCGGGCTTCGACAGGTCGAAAATCGCCAGGAAGGCAAATTTGCTCTTGGTGGAAAAACTGATCTTCAGGTGCTGGCCGGCGCGCACCGGCAGCGTATAGACATGGCCATTGCCGAACTTCGTCCAGCCCTTCAACTGCATGGTGACGGCCGGGAATTGCAGCTTCTCCAGCTTCTCGCCAGGATCGAGCTGCGGCGTCTGCGCCATGGCGGAGACGGTCAGGAGGAAAAGGGCAGCAGCGGCGATCAGTGTTCTCACGGAATGATCTTTCATGGGCGAACCAGGGCGGTGCGCATCGCTTCGACCTCGGGCCGGCAGAAGCAGCCTTCCAGATGATCGTTGACGAGACCCATCGCCTGCATGAAAGCATAAACTGTGGTCGGGCCGACAAAGGTCCAGCCGCGTTTCTTCAGATCCTTCGAAATGACCACCGATGTCGGCGTCGTCGGATTGGCGATGATATGCTCGCGGTCGACCACCGCCGGCCGCTCGTTATGGCCGGGTTCGTAGCGCCAGAAATAATGGGCGAGCGAGCCGAATTCGTCCTTGAGCTCGATTGCGCGTTTGGCATTGTTGATGGTCGAGACGATCTTGCCGCGATGGCGGATGATGCCCGCATCGGCAAGACAGCGAGCGACATCCCCTTCGCCGAAGAGGGAGACCTTTTCGAAATCGAAACCCGAAAAGGCGGCGCGGAAATTCTCGCGTTTGCGCAGAATCGTCAGCCAGGAAAGACCGGACTGAAAGCCTTCGAGGCAGATCTTCTCGAAGAGGCGGGTATCATCGGTGACGGGGCGGCCCCATTCCTCGTCATGATACCGGAGATAATCGGGCAGGTTGGCGTGCCAGTGGCAGCGGCTCCTGCCGTCTTCGCCGATGATGATGCCAGTCGCGCTCATGATCCTTCATTCTGCGGGGATCCGCTTCGTTCTCTGCTCATGATTCCGGCTTTACCATTTGCAAACCGTCTTTCCAAACCGAACGGTAACCCTGACGAAAAGTTTATCCGGTGGGTCGGCTTTTCATGAATCGATCTTTACCATTCGCTGGCGGATAGGGTGGCAGCGTCATTCCCGGGCGGAACATCTCCGCCCGGGCGGACATGTCCCGCCAGCCGCATTTTCGGTCATTTGTAGAGAGTTCGTCCGATGATGAAACAGCTTGTTCTTGCCGCAGCCCTCTTCGGCATTTTCTCCACGGCCGCCATTGCAGACGACCGCTACGCAACCCGCCCGCCCGTCGTGCTCAGCCCGGATCTGACCGCGCCCTGGATCAACCAGCTGGGCGGCGGCAGGGTTCGTCCCGTCGTCTATCAGCGGCCGGTCGTCCGCCAGCAGCAGCGCGGTCTTTTCCAGCGCCGCGTGCTGCGCCAGGCGCCGCAGGCGGCACCACAGACCGTTTCGGCGATCAATCCCGGCATCCCGTCGATCCGCCGTCCGATCGAACCGCAATACCTGCCGCAGATGGTCGATTACGACACCACGGAAAAACCCGGCACGATCGTCATCGATACCAACAACCGCTTCCTTTATCTGGTCATGCAAGGCGGCAAGGCGCGGCGCTACGGCGTCGGCGTCGGCAAGCCGGGCTTCGAATGGGCCGGCGCCCACAAGATCACCCGCAAGACCGAATGGCCGGACTGGACGCCGCCTTCCGAGATGGTCCGCCGCGAAGCCGCCAAGGGCCATTATCTGCCGGCGCGCATGGATGGCGGGGCGGAAAACCCGCTCGGTGCGCGCGCCATGTATCTCGGCTCGACGCTTTACCGCATCCACGGCACCAACGCGCCCTGGTCGATCGGCAGCGCCGTTTCCTCCGGCTGCATCCGCCTGCGCAACGAAGACGTCGTCGACCTCTACGACCGCGTCAACGTCGGCACCCGCGTCATCGTCATGTAACGGCACACCTAATATTCAGGGAGCCGTAAGAACAAGCGGCTCCCTTCTCTAAAAATGCTTTATCCGGCCACACCGATCTTGAATCGGGCAGAAGTTCATGTAGCTTCGAGCGGATTTGCTTGAGGGGAATCGATCATGATCAAACTAATGTCGGGTCTGGCTGCTGCCGGACTTGTCCTGTCCTTGATGTCCACATCCGCCTTTGCTGCACCCGCCGGCTCCGCGTCCGACAATGCACGGCGCCCGGCGCAGATCGTGCGCGTGGCGCAGATGCCGAAATATGTGAAGCCGCAGTTCAAGCGCAAGAAAGTGCGGCTGGTGACGACGGAGGCCGCCGGCACCGTCATCATCGATACCAACAACAAGTATCTCTACCTCGTCGAAGGCAACAATCGCGCCACCCGCTACGGCATCGGAGTCGGCCGCGACGGCTTCGGCTGGTCGGGGGTCGTCAAGATCGGCCGCAAGGCCGAATGGCCGAGCTGGACGCCGCCGGCCGAGATGCGCCGCCGCGAAGCCGCCAAGGGACATATTATTCCCGCTTTCCAGGAGGGCGGCGAGGACAATCCGCTCGGCGCCCGCGCCATGTATCTCTACCAGGGCGGCCGCGACACGATCTTTCGCATCCACGGCACCAACCAGCCTTGGACGATCGGCCTCAACATGTCTTCCGGCTGCATCCGCATGATGAACGCCGACGTCATGCATCTTTACGATCGCGCCTCCGTCGGCACCAAGGTGATCGTCATTGGCCCCGGCAACAGGCAGGGCAAGGTGGCGTTCGAGGACAGGGGCATCGACGTGCTGCGCACGATGTTCGGCGGCTGAGCAACACTTACAAAAAAACGAAAGGCGCAATTTGACGCGCCTTTTGTTTTGCTTAGACTTTGCGGCAAAAAGCTGGCACACGTGCCTAAGAGTCGACATATTTATATCGGGGCTATTCAATGACATCTGCGCTGCGTTCCTCCGCTTCCCTGTTTGCGGGCATCGCGTTTTTTACCATCTGTTCGGCAGTTTCCGCCTCGGCGGAAGACCTGCAATTCTCCATTTACGGCGGCTACCAGACCGCACCGCATAGCGGTGTCGACGTTTCGGACGGCACGAGTTTCACCGCCGGCTGGGAAGGCAAGTCCTTCGGCAGCCCGCCTTATTACGGCGCCCGCGTCACCTGGTGGCTCGAGGACTTCAACAAGCCGAACTGGGGCATCTCGCTCGATTTTACCCATGACAAGGTCTATGCCGACGACGACACGCTCGCCAAGGCCGGCTGGTCGCATTTCGAATTCACCGACGGCCTGAACCTGCTCACCGTGAACGGTCTCTACCGCTTCCAGGATCCGGCCCGCCGCTGGACGCCCTATCTCGGCGCCGGCATCGGCGTGAACATTCCGCATGTCGAAGTGATTCGCCCCGAGGGCAAGACCTGGGCTTATGAATTCGGCGGCGTGACGCTGCAGGCCCAGGCCGGCGTCGACTTCAAGGTGACTGAGCGCTGGTCCACCTTCGTCGAATACAAGGGCACCTATTCGCGCGTCGACGTTCCGATCGACAGCGGCGACCGGCTGAAGACCAACATCTTCACCAATGCCGTCAATGTCGGCGTATCATTCCATTGGTGATAAATTTCAGCTGCGGTGCTATTTCGTGCCGCAGCTGACCTTGCCCTCGACGGCATAGGGTTTTTCACCGCCTTCGATCGTCAGGGAATAGCTGCCGCTGAAATTTGCCGCTGGCTTGCCGCGCTCGCCGGCGACAACCACCAGATCCAGCGTTGCTCCACCGGTGTCATCTTCGCCGCCGTCGAAGACTTCCATGAGCAGTTCGCCGTCACGCGACCAATGGTTGGTCAGGTGCTGCGATTCGAAAACACGTTTTCCGAATACGGCCTCTTGGGCCGGATCCTTGACGATCAGCGCGCCGCGGAAATGGTTGAGCTTGTGGCCGGCAGCGCTTTCGAAACCGCTTTCGACCGTGAAGCGCGCTTCCTTGTCATCGGCAGAACAGAAAAAACGACTGTCAGCATGGGCAGTGCCTGCCGTACCGAGTAGTCCCGCAAATACGATCATTCCACGCCACATTGCCCAACCTCCCGAGACAGCGTCCTTTGCGGCTCTCGAAAAGATGCGCGGCGCTGTAATAGGTCTCAGCCTAACGGCAAACCTGTTAATTTTTCCGGCACAGCGCCGCCATAGGCCCAATCGAGAAGCTCGACCGTATGCAGGATCGGCATGCCGGTGCCGGTGGCGATCTGGGTAATGCAGCCGATATTGCCGGTGGCGATGATATCGGCCTTGGTGGCCTCGATGTTCTTGACCTTGCGCGCCTTCAGCGCCGCGGAGATCTCCGGCTGCATGATGTTGTAGGTGCCGGCGGAACCGCAGCAGAGATGGCCTTCCGCCGGATCGCGAACCGTAAAGCCCGCCGCCTTCAGCAATTGCTTCGGCGCAAGCGTGATGCGCTGGCCGTGCTGCATGGAACAAGCGGAATGATAGGCGACCGTGATGCTCTTCGGCATCTGCGCCGGCAGGTCGATGGTTGCGAGATATTCGGTGACGTCCTTGGCCAGCGCCGAGACTCTGGCCGCCTTTGCGGCATAGGCGGGATCGAGGCGCAGCATATGGCCGTAGTCCTTGATCGTCGTGCCGCAGCCCGAAGCGGTGATGATGATCGCGTCGAGGCCCTGCCCGTCGATCTCGCGCATCCAGATATCGACATTGGCACGCGCACTTTCGAGCGCCTGTTCGGCGCGGCCCATGTGATGGACCAGTGAGCCGCAGCAGACCTCGCCTTCCGGCATCACGACCTCGACGCCGAACCGCGTCAGCAGGCGGATCGCTGCCGCGTTGATGCCAGGATCGAGCACCGGCTGAGCACAGCCGGAAAGGATCGCCACCCGGCCGCGCCGTTTGGTCTCGGGGCGATACGTGCCTGGCTTTGCGAAGTCCGAAGCGGTCGGGATCCGCCGCGGCGCAAGCGCCAGCATGGCGGCAAAGGGTTTCAGCGCGCCACCGCGCATCAGGCCGGCGAAGGGCCGGCCGAGACGGGCGAGTTTGAGCGCCAGACGGAAACGGCCGGGATAGGGCAGCACGGCGGCAAGGATGGCGCGCGTCAGCCGGTTCATGAACGGGCGTTTATAGGTCTTTTCGATATGGGCGCGGGCGTGATCGACCAGATGCATGTAATCGACGCCGGAGGGACAGGTAGTGACGCAGGCAAGGCAGGAGAGACAGCGGTCAATATGGGTGACGACCTCGGCATCGGCGGGCCGGCCGTTTTCCAGCATATCCTTGATCAGGTAGATGCGGCCGCGCGGGCTATCGAGCTCATTGCCGAGCGTCACATAGGTGGGACAGGTGGCGGTGCAGAATCCGCAATGAACACATTTGCGCAGAATCTGCTCGGATTCGGCGACATCAGGGTCGAGAAGCTGGGTCGGGGTGAAGTTGGTTTGCATCACGTGGTCTCCCGCCGGGTTTCGTGACGTCGGAGCGATGCGATAGCCACTTGCTCCCTCTTCTCCCCCGCGGGGAGAAGTGCCGAGCAAAGCGAGGCGATGAGGGGGCGAGCGACGAAAGGAGCGAGCATCTGAGCGACAAGCGAAGATGACATTTGCCGCGCCGCCCCCCTCATCCGGCCCTTCGGGCCACCTTCTCCCCGCTGGGGAGAAGAGGGAGCAAGTCCAACCGTAGTTCCATCTCCCGGCGCCAATATTCCCAGATAGCTCGAAAACAACATCTCAGCCACCCATCTTCCCCGGATTGAATATGCCCGCCGGATCGAATTTTTCCTTCACCCGTCGAGACAACATCGCCACCGCCTCAGGCTCCGGATGGAAGGCGGATGTAACCGCCCTCGCCTCACCAGATGCACGGATCAGCGTCGCGTGGCCGCCGCCGAGCACCTTGATGTAGCGACGGACCAACTCGGCTTCGGGGTCCGCTTCCATGCGCATCCAGACGAGGCCGCCCTGCCAGTCGTAGAAGGCGTCGACGCCTGCCTCAAGGCGGAGGGCTGCGACCAGCTGATGGCCGGTGCCGGGGGCAACCGAGACGCGCCAGACCGGTCGCGCGGTGCCGTCGGCATAGGGCAGCACATCGCGGATTTCCTGCCAGAGCTTCTGGCTTTCCGGTTGTTCCAGCCGCGTGACCGCGGCGAAGGCCGACATTGCCGTCGCAAGCTTTTCGATGCGTACGTCGACCGAGCCCGGCAGGCCTTCGATGCGCAGAACTGTCGCCTCGCCCTCGGGCAATTTGCCGGCGAGGAATTTCCACGTCACCGTCAGCGGCAGGTGGGCGGCGCCTGAGACTTCCACCGGCAGAGCCATCGCCGCCGCCATGGCGTTTGCCGCCTCGGCGTCGTTGAGGCCGGATAGCACCACCGTCCGCTCTGTCTTCGGGCGCGGCGGCACACGGAAGGTGACTTCGGTGAGGAAACCCAGCGTGCCATGCGAGCCGGCAATCAGTTTGGCGAGGTCGAGGCCGGTGACATTCTTCATCACCCGGCCGCCGGCCTTGATGATCTCGCCCCTGCCGTTGACGAAACGCACACCGAGCAGACTGTCGCGGGCGGCACCCGCGACCAGCCGGCGCGGGCCGGAGACATTGGCGGCAAAGACGCCGCCGATGGTCGGCTCGCCCGATGTGCCCATCACAGGGCGATGATCCATAGGCTCGAAGGCGAGCATCTGGCCGCTCTCCGAAAGCGCCGCCTCGACCTCGGCAAGCGGCGTGCCGGATCGGACGGTCATGACCATTTCGCCGGGATTATAGGCGACGATCCCGGCAAGCCCGGTCGAGCGCAGCCGGTCCTCGGCGGCAACCGCATTGCCGAAGCCCGAGCGGCTATTGCCGCCGCAGATCGCCAGCGGCCGGCCGCTCTCCGCATGGGCGCGGACGATCGCCGCTGCCTCTTCCTCGGTCTTCGGCATCAGATCGATCATGCGGCGGGGCGCCCTTCGAGCGGGAAGACCTTCGACGGATTGAGGATCCAGCCGGGATCGAAGGCGGCACGCGCCGCCATCTGCTGGGCGAGATCCACCTCGGAATATTGGTGCCGCATCAGGTCGCGCTTCTCGATACCGACGCCGTGTTCGCCGGTGAGGCAGCCGCCGGCATCGACACAGAGCCTCAGAATATCGTTGCCGGCCGCCTCGGCGCGGGCGGCATCCTCCGGATCGTTGGCATTGAAGAGGATCAACGGGTGCATATTGCCATCACCGGCATGGAAGACGTTGGCGACTCGCAGGCCATAATGATCGACGATCTCGGCGGTTCTTTTCAGCACGTGGGAGAGCTGGCTGAGCGGCACGGTACCATCCATGCAGATATAGTCGGCGATGCGGCCGGTGGCGCCGAAAGCGGATTTGCGCCCCTTCCAGATCAGCGCTGCCTCGGTCGCCGACTGGCATTCGCGTACGGTCCTGACCGCGTGCCGGCGGGCGATCTCGACGATGTCCTTCAGCGCGGCGTCCATCTCCGCTTCCGACCCCTCGACCTCGACGATCAGCAGCGCGCCGACATCGAGCGGATATCCGGCATGGGCGAAGGCCTCGCAGATCTCGATTGCCGGCTTGTCCATGAATTCGATCGCAACCGGGATGATGCCGGCGGCGATGACATCGGCAACGCAGGCGCCGGCCTCCTCCGAGCTCTCGAATCCGAAGAGCACCGGGCGCGCGCCTTCCGGCTTGGCGATCAGCCGCACCGTCGCCTCGGTGACGATGCCGAGCTGGCCTTCATGGCCGCAGATGAGTCCGAGCAGGTCATAGCCCGCCGCATCCAGCGCCTTGCCGCCAAGCTCGATCACCGTGCCATCGACCAGCACCATCCTGACGCCGAGCAGATTATTGGTGGTGACGCCATATTTCAGGCAGTGAGCGCCACCGGAATTCATGCCAATATTGCCGCCGATCGTGCAGGCAAGCTGCGAGCTAGGGTCAGGCGCATAGAAAAAGCCGTCCGCGGAGACGGATTCGGAAATATTGAGATTGGTGACGCCCGCCTGGACCACGGCGACGCGGTTCGGCAGATCGATTTCGAGGATGCTGTTCATCTTCGACAGGCCAAGCACGACGGCATCCTCCTGCGGAATGGCGCCGCCGGAGAGCGAGGTGCCGGCGCCGCGCGGCACGACGGGAATGCCGTAGCGATTGCAATAACGCATGACGGCGGAAACCTCGGCCGTGGTGCGCGGCAGGGCGACGGCGAGCGGCAGGCGGCGGTAGGACACGAAAGCGTCGGTCTCGAACGGCACCAGCTCGCGCGCCTCATGCACCAGGCATTCCGGCGGCAGAAGATCGGTCAGATCGGCGACGATCTGGGCGCGGCGCGCCAGCACGTCGGCGCGGGGCTCGAGAAACGAAATGGCGTCGGACATGGCGTTCTCCCTGGCCCTGACGACGGGGAATGACAGCGGGAAGATGACAACGGAAACCGGCCGCGACCTCCCTGCCGCCGATAGATCGGCTTAGCACTTTCCCGAAAGTGGCGCAAATGCTAAGCACTTATGCCAAAAGGGGAAAAAGTAACGAAAACCGTATGACCAATCTGGGTGATCTCGAAATCTTTGCCAAGGTCGTTTCGACCGGAAGCATGTCGCTCGCCGGCCGGGCGCTCGGCTTTTCGCCGGCCGTCGTCTCCAAACGGATCAAGCGGCTGGAGGACCGGCTGGGTACCCGGCTTCTGCAGCGCACGACGCGGCAGATCTCGCTGACGGAGGCCGGACAGGGCTTTTACGACCGGGTTCTCGGCATTCTCGCCGGGCTTGAAGAGGCGGAATTCTATATTTCCGGCCGCTCGGCGCAGATGCACGGCACGCTGAAGATCTCGGCCCCGACCTCCTTCGGGCGTATGCATATCGCGCCGCATCTGAAAGATTTCATGGAGGCGCATCCGGAGCTGGCGATCAACCTGGTGCTAACCGACGAATTCAGCGACATCGTCGGCGGCGGCTTCGATCTGGCGATCCGCATCGCCGAACTCACCGATTCGAGCCTCGTCGCCCGCCGTCTGGCGCCGGTGCGCCGGCTGCTCTGCGCTTCGCCGGATTACCTTGCGGCGCATGGCGAACCGAAGCACATCGACGAGCTGAAACACCATCGCTGCCTGCCGGCCCACAATAACGACACCTGGCGGCTGAAGGGGCCAGACGGGGCGCTGAGTCTCAGGCCGGAAGGCTTGCTGATTACCAATTCCAGCGAGGTGATCCGCGAGGCTGTCATCGCCGGTCTCGGGATCGCGCTGCGCTCCACCTGGGATATCGGCGAAGAGCTCAAGAGTGGCCGCCTGGTGCAGGTGCTGCCGGCCTATGAGAGCTCGCACAATGTCGCGCTGTCGGCCGTCTATCCCAGCCGGCAGTTCCTGCCGGCCAAGGTGCGGCTGTTCATCGACTATCTGGCGGATCTTTATGGGCCTGTCCCCTACTGGGAGCGTTGAAGCCGATTCAGCGCGCCAGATCGAGATAGGCGCTCGCCACCATCGCATCGATATCGGGGGAAACAGGCACGATGCAGGATTGGGGACCGGCTTCGCCTCTGGCGATGCGCTCCAGGCAGCGGGCCTGAAGGGTGAAGCCGAGATCCATCGATTCGACGGTATTGCCGAGCGGCCGCGAGCCGGCGAGATTGGCCATGTGACCGCCGCCGAGCACATGGAAGCAGCGGCCGTCGCTCAAATGGAAGGTCTCGATGTGATCGGCCTCATAACGGTCGATGCCGGCGACATCGGGATGGCGGCGGAAAGCCTCGACATCGATCTCATGCGGGAAATGGCCGCCATTCATCAGGATCGCGCCGTCCTTGACCAGCGGCAGGTCGGCCGCCGTCACGATACCGGCAAAACCCGTGACGGTGACGATTATATCGGCCGAGCGGATTGCCGCATCGCGAAGCGGCGTGACGAACCCGTCGAGATGGGCTTCGAGCGTCGTCACCGGATCGATATCGACGACGCTGACGGTGGAAAAGGCATTGCGGAAACAAGCAGCCGTGCCCTTGCCGCAGGCGCCGTAGCCGAACACCGTCACGCGTTTGCCGTTGGTGGAGCGGTTGGTGAAGCGCAGATAGCTTTCAAACAGGCTCTGGCCGACGGCATGCCTGTTTTCGGCGAACTGCTTGATCGGGCTGTCGTTGATGACGAGGATCGGCATGTTCAGGCGCTCGCGCAGCGGCAGCAGGCGGGTGCGGCCGGAGGTGGTTTCCTCGGTGCCGCCGCGGAGATTGGCGTAAGGCTTTTCCGCCGCAATGGCGAAAAGATCGCCGCCATTGTCGAGCAGCAAATCGGGCTTTTCGGCGATCACTGCTTCGAGGCTCTGATGATGAGCGGCGGGATCGGTCGTCTGCGTGGCAAAGACCATGATGCCTTGGGAACGCAGGAACTCGACCGTCGAGGGCTGGGTGCTGTTGAGATTGCCGGTGCAGACGAGACGCGCGCCGCCGGCGCGAAGCGTCATCAGCAGCGCCACCGTCTTCGGCTCGAGATGAATGCCGGTGCCGATCGACAGGCCTTCGAAAGGACGCGTCCGCTCGAATTCGGCCGCCGTCGCCTTAAGCAGCCGACAGCTGCTGCCGATCCAGTCGATGCGGGTTGCGCTCTTTTCCATCATCTCTTTCCTATTTGCGTGTTGGTGCTGTTTTTAGCGGAGCAACAGGGCTGCGAATATGGAAGTAATTCTGGCGAAGGGGCAGAAAATCTGCCCTTTCAGCCTGATGTCCCGCAACGGAGCAACCAGCCGGCCAAGGCGGCAAAGGCCGGCCGTTTCGCATCCGGCGTGCGACAGCAGAGGCTATAGCCCGGTGGCCGGGAGATGAAACCGTAGGGCGCGACCAGATGCCCGCGCTTGAGATCGTCCTCGATCGAGGCGCGTGGCGCAAGCGCGACCCCAAGCCCGGAGCGGGCAGCACCCAGCGCCAGCAGCAAGTCCTCGAATTCCTGGGCGCGGGAAAAGACGACCGGCGGCGTGCCGCTTTCGGCAAACCATTCGTCCCAGAGCTTCGGAACGCTGCGGCTGACAAGCATCGTCAGCGCACCCATGGCCGCCGGGCCGCTCGATAGCGTCGCGGCAAGCGAAGGCGTCGCGACCGGGCCGAATTCGTCCTCCATGAACCGCAGGGCGGTGATGCCCCCGGCCGGCCGGTATTCGCCACCCATGATCACGGCGTCCAATTCGGGGTGCATCTGCAGCGGTTCGACCACGGTCATCGGCACGATGTCGACGGTATCGCCGAGGCTCGCCTGCATGTCTGCTGCGCGCGGCATCAGCCACCAGACCGCGAAGGCGGAGGGGACACCAAGCCGGATGCGGCCCGGCACCACACCTTCAAGCTCCGAAGCAGCGCGCTGCAGAATGTCGAAAGCCGCACTCGCGGCGGCTGCAAAAGCGCTTGCCTGCAAGGTCGGGATCAGCCTGCGGCCGTCACGCAGGAAGAGCTTGCGGCCGAAGTGATTCTCCAGCGTGTCGATCTGCTGGCGCACGGCGCCGCGCACCACATTCAGCTCTTCGGCAGCCTTCAGAATGCTGCCGTGACGGCAGACGGCCTCGAAGGCGCGGATGGGATTGAGCGGGGGAAGACGCATGGCGACGACATTCACAAAATCATAGTGGATCACTAGATCTCGCCATTGAACGAAAGGCAAGATCACGCCATATTGTACAGCTGTGCAATGTGACGCATTCGAGACAGGGCGTGACGGATTTTCCGAGCCTGTCCCGCCTCGATTTCCCTATGAACGGCGATCAAATCGTGTTTCGAATCGTCACGCCTATTTTGGATTGAGTAAGCTTTCCGTGATATATGTATATGAGTGATTCCTAACGACGACTGCGAAGGTGACCCGACAATTGACTCTTCTCGCCCGACTGGCTTCCGATGTGCAACTGATGTTCCGGCGTCCACCGCGACAGCAATATGGTGCGCTCTGCTATCGGGTAAAGAAGAAGAGCGGTGCCGTCGAAGTGTTGCTGCTGACGAGCCGCGATACCGGTCGCTGGGTCATTCCCAAGGGCTGGCCGATGACTGGAAAATACGCCCATGAGGTCGCGGTGCAGGAAGCCCTCGAGGAAGCCGGCGTCCGCGGCGTAGTCGAAACGGAGACGCTCGGCGCCTACACCTATCCGAAGGTGCTGCGCGATGGGGTGCAGGTGATCTGCAAGGTGCAGGTCTATGCACTCGAAGTCACCGACATGGCGAAGAACTTCAAGGAAAAGGGCGAGCGCCGCATCGAATGGGTCTCGTTCGACGAGGCGGCCGGGCGCGTGCGCGAACCGGAGCTCCGCCACCTTTTCCTCGCCTTCAAACAAATGATGGCCGACAGGCTTTCGGCCAAGGCGGCAAAACAAATTCCGGCAGTGAAACAAATTCCAGCAGAATGAATCCTGCCATCTTGCGCTGCTAGGAAAGCAGCGTAGAAGCAGATTCATCCTCAGGAAAAAGAATGCCGCCACGTCCCGCAGTCCTCACGAAACGAACGCTCGACAAGGACCTCGACAAGATCACCCATGCCGAGGACGCGGCGAAGCATGTTTTGCGGCGGCTGGTGCCGCCTGGTCTCGGGCTGATCTTCGTCGGTCTGGCCATGCTCTTTGCCGGTGTCTACGTATTCGACCGGCCGGGAGCGATGCTCGTCATCGCGGCGGCGGCCCTTGCCGGCTACATGGCGATGAACATCGGCGCCAATGACGTGACCAACAATGTGGGTGCCGCCGTCGGCGCGCGCGCCATGACGATGGGCCAGGCACTGGTCATCGCCGCGATTTTCGAAGTTCTTGGCGCCACGATCGCCGGCGGCGAGGTCGTCAAGACGATTTCCACAAACATTGTCGACGCCGTCCAGGTACCGCCGGCGCTGCTCGGCTGGATCATGATGGCGGCCCTGATGGCCGCAGCCCTCTGGATCAACCTTGCAACCTGGATGAACGCGCCAGTCTCCACCACCCATGCGATCGTCGGGGCGGTGATCGGCGCCGGCATCTCAGCCGTCGGGCCGGAGCCAGTGAACTGGCGGGTGATGCTGGAGATCACCTCGAGCTGGATCACCTCGCCGCTGATCGGCGGGCTGATCGCGGCCGGGCTGCTTTATCTCGTCAAGACCCTGATCATCTATCGCGACGACAAGATCGCGGCCGCACAGCGCTGGGTGCCGGTGCTGGTCGCGGTGATGGCCGGCGGCTTCATGGCCTATATGGTGCTGCAGCTGTCGCCCACGGGCAGGTTTCAGTCTTTCACCATCATCCTTATCGGGATCGGTATCGGGCTGGTGAGCTGGCTTGCCGCCCGGCCGCTCATTCTCGCCCAAGCGCGAGAGCTCGAAAACCGCAACAGCTCGCTGCGGGTGCTGTTTAAGCTGCCGCTCATCGGCTCCGCAGCGCTGCTGTCCTTCGCGCATGGCGCCAACGACGTTTCGAACGCGGTCGGACCGCTTTCTGCGATCGTCCATTCGGTCGGCATCGGCGGCGACGGCGGCATCGGGCATCCGCCGCTCTGGGTGATGCTGATCGGCGCCCTCGGCATCTCCGTCGGTCTGCTGCTCTTCGGGCCGCGCCTCATCCGCCTCGTCGGCGAGGAGATCACCAAGCTCAATCCGATGCGGGCCTACTGCGTTGCGCTGTCGACCGCCTTCACCGTCATCGTCGCCTCCTGGCTCGGCCTGCCGGTCAGCACCACACATATCGCCGTCGGCGCCGTCTTCGGCGTCGGATTCTTCCGCGAATGGTACACGCGCCATTCGAAGCGCCGCATCGCCTATATCAGGCGCAAGGCCGAGAGCTTTGATATCGACGAGCCGGAGGAGCCGAATATCCACGAGACGCGGCGGCGCTATCTCGTGCGCCGTTCGCATTTCATGACGATCATCGCCGCCTGGATCGTCACCGTGCCGGTTTCGGCAGCGCTTGCGGCAATGATTTATTGGGTTATGTTCGCGCTCTTCGTCTGAGATCCCGAGTTTTTTAAATGCGCGCCAATTTCCGTATGCAACGGCTTTTCGTCGACGCGCCGCTTTCCAGCGGCGCCGTCGTCGAGGCGAATGCCGATCAGTTCAACTATCTCGGCAATGTGCTGAGGATGGAGGAAGGTGCGGAGATTTTGCTCTTCAACGGCCGCGACGGCGAGTGGAAGGCGACGCTTACCTTCCCCACGCGCAAACGCGTCCTTTTGACGGCAACCGAAGAGACGCGGCCACAGCCGCTGCCTTGCGACCTGCACTATCTCTTTGCGCCGCTCAAGGTCGGCCGGATGGACTATCTCGTGCAGAAGGCGGTCGAAATGGGAGCCGGCCTGCTGCAGCCAGTGATGACCCAGCACGTCCAGGGCAAGATCACCAATCTCGACAAGCTGCGCGCCAATGTCGTCGAAGCGGCGGAGCAATGCGGCATCCTCGGCATTCCCAATGTGGCCGAGCCGGTGAGGCTTCTCGAGCTGCTCGACCGCTGGCCGAGCGAGCGCCGCATCATCTATTGCGACGAGGGCGATGCCGGGCAAAACCCGCTGCCGGTGCTGTCGGCGATCAAGGAAAGACATCTCGCTTTGCTCGTCGGGCCGGAAGGCGGCTTTTCGGAAGAGGAACGGGCGCGGTTGCGAAGCCTTGATTTCGTCACCGCCATTCCGCTCGGACCGCGCATCCTGCGGGCCGATACGGCAGCCGTTGCGGCCCTGGCGGTGGTGCAGGCGGCGATCGGCGACTGGAATTGACCTCGAAAACGGGTTGACATGGAAATCGGCGCTATTTTTTTGATGCGTCGTTGAAAGAATTTCACTTGCAACATAGGTGGCTTGGGTCCAAATCACCCTTCCAATTGCCCGGCCCCCTGGGCGCCTTTTTGAATACAGGTATCCCGCATGGCCCGCGACACTACCGACCAGACACCGCTCTCTTCGGTCCAGGATCTGACCGATTATATCGCCGCGGGCAACAAGCCGCGGGAGCGCTTCCGGATCGGCACCGAACACGAGAAATTCGCCTTCTTCCGCGCCGACAACAGCCCGGTTCCCTATTTTGGCGATGCCAGCATTTCGGCCCTCCTGACCGGCCTGCAGAAAAAAAGCGGCTGGGAGCCGATCACCGACGGCGGCAACATCATCGGGCTTGCCGAGCAGAACGGCATGGGCGCGATCTCGATCGAGCCAGGCGGCCAGTTCGAACTCTCCGGCGCACCGCTGGAGACGATCCACGAGACCTGTCGGGAATCGAACCAGCATCTGGCGACGCTGCGCGAAATCGCCGAGCCGATGGGCATCCGCTTCCTCGGCATCGGCGGCAGTCCGAAATGGACCTATGCGGAAACCCCGCAGATGCCGAAATCACGCTACGAGATCATGACCCGCTATATGCCGAAGGTCGGTACACAGGGTCTCGACATGATGTACCGCACCTGCACGATCCAGGTGAATCTCGACTTCTCCTCGGAAGCCGACATGCGCAAGAAGATGCGTGTCTCGATGAAGCTGCAATCGCTGGCGACCGCGCTTTTCGCATCCTCGCCCTTTACCGAGGGCAAACCGAACGGGCTGCTCTCCTGGCGCGGCGATATCTGGCGCGATGTCGACAACCGGCGCGCCGGCCTGCTCGATTTCACCTTCCGCGACGATTTCGGCTTCCGTGACTATGCCGAATGGGCGCTCGACGCGCCGATGTATTTCATCGTCCGCGACGGCCGCTATCACGACTGTACCCATGTCACCTTCCGCCAGTTCATGAACGGCGCATTGAAGGGCGAGGTCGCCGATCCGGCGCCGACGATGGGCGACTGGACGAACCATCTTTCGACACTCTTCCCCGACGTGCGGCTGAAGCGTTTCCTCGAAATGCGCGGCGCCGACGGCGGCCCGTGGCGGCGCATCTGTGCCTTGCCGGCCTTCTGGGTCGGCCTGCTCTACGACGATGCGGCCCTCGAAGCCGCCGACGAACTGACCAAGGATTGGAGTTTTGCCGAGATCGGCGCGCTGCGCAACGCCGTTCCCGCCGAAGGGTTGAAGGCGCAATTCCGCGGGCACCCGCTCTTCGACATGGCGCGCGAGGTGATCGGTATATCACGGGCCGGCCTCAAGGCGCGAGGCAGGCTCAACCGGGAAGGCCAGGACGAGAGCATCTTCCTGGCGCCGCTCGAAGAAGTGCTCGCCAAAAAGGCGACGCTCGCCGAGGATCTGCTGTCGCTCTATCACGGCCGCTGGCAGGGCTCGGTCGAACCGGTGTTCGAGGACTATCAGTACTGAACTGAGCCCCTGAATTCCCTAAATCGGAATCGATTCAAGGAATATGCAGTAGCAAGCTGCGGTCACAGCGTCTTCGCGCGTTTCCTGGCTTCGCGCGATCTTGCCGTGCGACGGGCGGGCCTCAGCTCCTCGATCGTCGGTAGCCACCACTCGGCATCCTGAACTGGTGGCATCTTCGCAGGCCAGCTGCGGACGAGTTCTTCCAATGTGGGCACCCGCCAATATCCCCAGACGTGATCCTCGGTCACGCCGGCATAGAAGTCCGTCACGACGTTCGGGTCGACCAGCTCACCTGAGATTTCGGTAAAGACGACGATTCCATAAGCGGTGACCACAGGACGGCCTATCGGCGGCAAGTCGTCGCTCTGAAGCGGGTAGCGATGACGCTTTCGTTCTGCCGAGCGGAGCTTGCTGCGCACATCCTGTTCGGTCCCCTTCCGCTCTTCGGCTCGACGTCGTCTCTCCTCCGGCTCGTTTCTGCGCGCCGCCGCCTCGATCTCCGGCCACCGGCGTCTGAGCTCCTCATAGGCCCGGAAGGGAACGTGCCATAGCTTGAGATCGCCATCCCATCGCGAAAATGGCACCTCGCGCAGTTCGTCGACGATGGTCTTTGAATAGGGCGTGCGGATTCGAAAGCCTGCCTTGCCGAGTTCCAGGTAAGGACTGTCGATGGGATCGAAGGCGAAGGCGTCTCGGCCCTTCGCATCGGCATGGGCGTCGGCTTCAGCCTCCATCTCGGCAAGCCATTGCCCAATGCGGCGGGACGCCGTCCGCCCGGGAACGAACCAGGCCTTGCGGGCATCACTCCAGCGGGCACGGGGGAAGCGTCTTCGGAATTGTTCGACGGTCATCCTGTCATAGGGGAAGGAAATGTCAGCACCCGGCTTCGCACCGTCTTCATTCGGCGGCGCCTCGTCGTGACCAGTGGAGAATTTGGTTTCTGCCATGGAAGAAGAACGCCGGCGCGCAGGGATCGGTTTCCGGTGAGGATAGCATATAGGCCGACGGAGGATGACGGCCGGCCGTCGTTATGGCCGCTTTCGCCTCATCAGGCTAAGTTCTTATGGCAAAAAGCCGTTTGCGCATTGCCATTTCCGGTTATAGTGGCGTTACAACGCGTCACGACCGGGGGAAAGGAACTTCCATGCTGCCACTCTTCGACATGATGATGCAGGCGCAGAACGGCGCGGCGATGGAGGCGATCGCCCGGCAGTTCAACCTTGCGCAGGAACAGGCGACGAAGGCGATGGCGGCGCTGATGCCGGCCTTTTCCGCCGGGCTGAAACGCAGCACCAGCAATCCCTATGATTTCGTCGGGCTGATGCAGGCGGTCTCCTCCGGCAACTACGCGCGATATTTCGAGGATATGAACCGGGCGTTCACGCCGGAGGGCATTTCCGACGGCAACAATATCCTTGCCCAACTCTTCGGTTCGAAGGAGGTTTCGCGCGCGGTCGCCGCCCAGGCCGCGCAGATGACCGGCATCGGCCAAGATATCTACAAGCGGATGCTGCCGGTGCTGGCCGATACGCTGATGGGCGGGCTCTTCAAGCAGACGACCGGCCAGATGGCCTCGCCGGTCAATCCTTTCGTCAATACGGCGATGGGCGAGACCATCCAGAAATGGCTTGAGAGTACCGGCTTCGCGCCGAAGCCGGCCCCAGAGCCCAGCGTCTTCGACAATCCCTTTACGCAGGCGATGCAGCAGATGTTTTCGGTGCCGAAGCCTGCCCCAACGCAGACGCCGAACCCCTTCCTCGACAATCCTTTCGCCAAGGCCTTCCAGGAGATGATGGGCGGGCTCGGCCAGCAGCCGGCAGCCGAGACCAAGACGCCTGAGGCGCCGAAGGAAGAGGCGAAGGTCAATGCCGACAGCTATACCGAGATGCTGAACGCCATGTTCGACAGCGGACTGGAAGTGCAGAAGAATTACCAGCGGAACCTGGAAGCGATCTTCGAAACCTATCGGCCGAAGCCTTCCTCGGAAAAGAGCGAATAGCGCACTAAAGCGCGTCGCGATCTTTCAGATTCTCTTGCCACGCTTTAGGTCGTTGGTTTCTCGCATGTCGTTATCGCACAACCGCGCACACTTTAGCGCGACATGCTTTAGATTTTTGCGCATGTCGTTAACGCAAAACCGCGCACACTTAGCGCGACATGCTTTAGCGCATAAAAAAACCCGGAGATGGCTTGGGAAAGCCGATCACCGGGTCAAGCGGCAGGGCTATTGGCTATCACCCTGCGGGGAAATTCGACGCTCCTACTCTTCGTGGGAGCGAAAGAACGACAGGCGCCAGCGATTGCGCGCCGAGCGCGTCAGATGTTCCGATGGGTCCTCGAAGAAGGTCGACGCCAGGAACGCGGAGGTCAGGTCGGCCCTGCTAAGGCCGATATCCCTCAGCTGAGCGTCGCTCAGATCGTGCAGCGTGTTGATCTCCATTCGATTGCGGAATCCGCGAAAGAGGGAGGTCAACGGTGCGAGGCCTGCTGCCAGACGCTGGGAAAACGTCGGGGTGAGCTTGCCGCAGTCGAGTTCTATTGTTCTGTCTGTCATCCGCATGGGACTCTCCTTTCTTTCGATTTTTTTCAGGCGCGCAACACCCCACCCTCCCCGCGAGGTCGTGCGGGAAGGAGCAAGGCTGAATTGGCTCGGACAGGCAGGGCGTCTGTCCTTTCACTTTGCTTGATTTGCATCCCGAAGATGCCAAAGACCTATTGATCAGTCCAACGAATGTTTCTAATGATTATCATCAGCTATCTTTATGGGTGAAAACATGTCCGCGCCTCTTGATCTCGACCAATTGCAGACTTTCATCGCCATCGTCGATTCCGGCAGCTTCACCAAGGCCGCCGACAGGGTCTACAAGACCCAATCGGCCGTCTCCATGCAGATGCGCCGTCTCGAGGAGCGCATCGGCAAGCAGCTGTTCATCAAGGACGGCCGCGGCAACCGGCTGACGGTCGAGGGAGAAAAGCTGCTCAACTATGCCCGGCGCATCATCCGCCTCAACAATGAGGCGATTGCGGCTTTCGACGACAACAGGCTGGAGGGGATGCTGCGCATCGGCACGCCGGACGATTATGCCGACCGCTACATGCCCGAAATCATCGGCCGCTTCGCCAAGACGCATCCAAATGTCGAGCTCTATATTGTCTGCGAGCCCTCGGTGGATCTGGCCGAGCGCATGCACAAGGGCGAACTCGACATCGCGCTCGTCACCCACAATCCGCGCGAGCGCATGTCCGATGTGGTGAGAACCGAGCCGCTCTGCTGGGTGGGTTCGGCCAACCATCCGATCCGCGACGACGCCCCGGTGCCGCTTGCCGTCGGCCGGCGCGATTGCCAGTGGCGCCAGCTCGCCTGCTCGGCACTCGATGCTGTGGGACGTGAGCACCAGATCCTGTTCACCAGCTGGTCCTGCACCGTCGTTGCCGCTGCCGTGCTTGCCGGCATGGCGGTTTCGGTAATGCCGGAATCGGCGCTGCGGACAGGCATGAAGGTACTGAGCCAGGCGGACGGCTTCCCGGCGCTGCCGCCGGTGCAGATCGGCATCATGAAGCGGCCGGGCGTTTCGCTCTCGCTCATGAACGCGATCACGGCGCATATCACCGCCTGCCTCGACAATATCACGCCCACTGTCGTCGACGACAGCCTCGAGGCGGACGTCAAATCCGCCCAGGCGCGCCTTTATCCGCGGCTGAAGGCGGCCAATATGGTACCAAGCTGGTAAGAGCTCTCAGGCAGCGCGCTGTACCGTGGTGGCGAAAAGGGAGGCGCGAATGACGCGCTTCCATTCATCGAGCATGCGCCGCGCCAGGGCCTCCTCGCTGACGGCGGCAAGCCGGATGACGGCGCCGATCAGGTGGCTGAACAGGTAAGTGCGCGCATACATGTCTTCGTCGCAAAGGTCGGGAGCCAGCTGGCGCACGGCGTCATGGAAGACACCGGCGACGCGGCTGCTATGTTCGATATTCAGCTGCAACAGATCCTGATCGGTCTCCGTTCCCATCCAGACGCCGAGATAGACAGGATCGTTGTGGTAGGACTCGTAATACCAGTCGATGATGGCGCAGACGCGGTCCAGCGCCTGGTCGAGTGACTGGACGTCGGTAAACATCGCCGCCGTCTTCGCCTGGATCGCCGAGGCGTGCTGGTCGAAAAGGGCTTTGACGATTGCCGCCTTCTCCGGGAAATACTGGTAAACCGAACCGATCGGCACTTTGGCGGCAATGGCGAGTTCCGTCATCCGCATGGCGCTGACGCCCTTTTCGGCGATGATCTTGGCGGCGGCAGCGAGAATGAGGTCCAGCCTCTGGATGCTGCGCTCCTGCTTCGGCTTCCTGCGCAAGCCGATCCGATCCATGCTTTCCGCGCCCATGTCGTTCCCATTCTTTTTGTTCGCGGCGGAAGGCATATGCCAGCCAGCGCTTCGAGCCGATATGACATGCGGGTCTTCATCGGCGGTAAATGAAAACGTTCGCATTTTAACGACTGGAAAAAGCGGGTTTTATCGCGATTTCAGGCTGCGGAATTGTCGCCTCACAACCGGCACAAACAGGCCCGCGTGCCGCCTCTCACCCCATTGCCATCCACGCGGCGAGCCAAACCCACATGGCGGCGAGCACCAGATAGCCGGCGGCGAAGATCGGACTGCGATAGCGCAGGTCGTTGCTCGTGACGTGGATGACGGCATGAGCGTAGCGCAGGGCAACGAAGCCCCAGGCAAGCCCGACGGTGACGATATTATCGGCGTCCGTGATATAAAGAAGAACGCAGCAGGCGTAGAAGAGCACAGGCAGTTCGAACTGGTTGGCGAGGCAGTTCTTGACGACCAGGCTTTCGGCCGGCTCGCCACGGTTTTCGCGGTAATCCGATTTCGCGATGCTGCCGGCGCGGACCATCCTGGCGCGACGCATGCCCAGAAGCGCATAAAGACCATAGACCAGGGCCACATGGGCGAGGAGTGGCCAGAAGATTTGATAGCCGGTCATATGTTGGTCGTTTCCTTTCGGCTTCCGCTTTCGACGCGAGCATTAGCTGAAAGGGGAGCTGGATGGAATACGGCGCCTCAGTCCTGGCGCGAAGAGAGCCAGCGCATGACGGCGAGCCGGGCGGCGACGATGAAGCAGATGGCGAGGCTTGCGAATTTCAATCGCGTCATCCAGGGCAGCAGGTACGTTGCAAGACCTGCATACGCGCCGTTGCCGAATGCGATGAGGCTCGAGATATTCTCGCCATAGTCGGCGATGCCGTAGATGAACGGCAGCAGGTAGACCGCCTTGCTAATGACCGGATGCACCGATTGGCCGAACCACGAACCGACAGGACCGAGCGTGAGGAAGGCGAGGAACAGCAGCGCCGTCAGCAATGCCGGAAAGATCAGCTCCGGCCCGAAATACATGGCGCGCAGCAGCCTGGTCGCCGTCTCGTTCTCATCGAGCAGCTGCTGCATGTGGAAGACCGCCGACTCGTCGTAACCGGCGAAATAGGTATCGAGCACCGCCTGGCCGGTTTCGTGCTTGAAGGGAACGACGAAGCCGAAGGTCGTCCAGGCGAGCACGGCAAGGCAAAGGGCTGCGAGCAGCGCGACGATCCAGAGAGGAATCCCGCTGCCCGCCTTCATGATCAGAGGCCGGCGCCCGGATAGTTCGGGCTCTCGCGGGTGATCGTCACGTCATGGGCGTGGCTTTCGCGAAGACCGGCACCGGAGATGCGCACGAAAGTCGCCCGCTCCTGGAAATCCTTGAGGTCCTTGCCGCCGACATAGCCCATGGCCGCCTTGAGGCCGCCGGCGAGCTGGTGGATGACGCCCGAGACCGGCCCCTTGTACGGCACCTGACCTTCGATACCCTCAGGCACGAGCTTCAGCGTGTCGCGCACTTCGGCCTGGAAGTAACGGTCGGCCGAGCCGCGAGCCATGGCGCCGACGGAGCCCATACCGCGATAGGCCTTGAAGGAGCGTCCCTGGTAGAGATAGACCTCGCCCGGGCTCTCATCGGTGCCGGCAAGCAGCGAGCCGATCATGACGGCGGAAGCGCCGGCAGCGATCGCCTTGGCAAGATCGCCGGAGAACTTGATGCCGCCATCGGCAATAACGGGCACGTCCTGGTCATTCGCGGCCTGCACCGCCGACATGATGGCGGCGAGCTGGGGAACGCCGACGCCGGCAACGATGCGCGTCGTGCAGATCGAACCCGGACCGATGCCAACCTTGACGGCGTCCGCGCCGGCATCGATCAGCGCCCTGGTGCCGTCATAGGTGGCGACATTGCCGGCCATGATGCGCACCGAGTTGGAAAGCTTCTTGACGCGGGCGACGGCATCGAGGACGCGCTGCGAATGGCCGTGGGCGGTATCGACGACCAGAAGGTCGACGCCGGCCTCGATCAGCCGCTCGGCGCGCTCGAAGCCGTCATCGCCGACGCTGATCGCGGCAGCAGCGCGAAGCCTGCCCTGTGCATCCTTGGAAGCGTTCGGGTTCAGCTGCGACTTCTCGATGTCCTTGACGGTGATGAGGCCGACACAGCGGCCTTCGGTATCGACCACCAGCAGCTTCTCGATGCGGTGCGAATGCAGCAGGCGCTTGGCCTCCTGCTGATCGACGTTTTCCTTGACGGTGACCAGATTGTCCTTGGTCATCAATTCATGGATCTTCTGTTCCGGGTCGGAAGCGAAGCGGACGTCGCGGTTGGTCAGGATCCCGACGAGGCGGCCGGACTGCTCCACGACAGGGATGCCGGAAATGCTGTAGGACTTCATGAGCCCGAGCGCATCGGCAAGCGTCGCATCGGGGCCGATCGTCACCGGATTGACGACCATGCCGCTTTCAAACTTCTTCACTTGCCGGACCTGCTCGGCCTGCTCGATCGGCGTCAGGTTGCGATGAATGACGCCGAGGCCGCCGGCCTGGGCCATGGCGATCGCCAGTCGGCTCTCGGTGACGGTATCCATGGCTGATGAGATGATCGGGATGTTGAGTTCGAAATCCCGGGCGATGCGGGTGGAGATATTCGTCTGGCCGGGCATGACCTCGGAATGTCCCGGCTGCAGCAGCACGTCGTCGAAGGTAAGCGCGTCTGCGCCTGTTGCCGTTTCAATGATGCGTGCCATGGCCAAATTCCTTCATTTAATAGAAATGCGACCCTGTCCGGAAACGAATCGTCCGCCCCAGCGGTCTGCATTGGGTTGCTTGGAAGTTGGCGAGGGCTGGTAACACGTCTATGACAGGAAGGAAATAGCAAAAAAGCCCGGCATGCCCGCCGGGCTCGTCATGGCAGCCATACATCTCGCTCAGATGTCGAATTGATAGGTCTTCGGCACGAAGCGATAGCCGCCATCCTGCTTCTCAGCGAAGCCGACAGCTGGGAACGGCATATGATAGCCAAGGAAGGCGATCTTGTCGGTCGCGATCATGTCGAAAACCTTGCGGCGGCTGGCCGCCGCCTGCGCCTTATCCATATCGAAGCGCACTTCCCAATCCGGGCGCAGCAGCGAGAGGATATAGTGGTTGGCCGTGTCGCCAGCGAGCACCAGGCGCTTACCCTCAGATTCGACGTGGAACACCATATGCCCCGGGCTGTGGCCCGCTGCCAGCACCGCCGTCATGCCCGGCGCGACGCTATCACCGTCCTTAATAAAAGTGGTCTTCTCCGCGAGCGGCACGACATTGGCGAGCACCGCCTTGTGGCCGCCCTCGGCAGGTGTGCCCTCACGTGCCTTGTCCGACCAGAAATCATATTCCGCCTGGCCGACGATATAGCGGGCATTCTTGAAGGCAGCCGCGCCATTTTCCATCAGGCCGCCGATATGATCTCCGTGCAGGTGGGTGAGCGCTACGATGGTGACATCCTCGGCCGAATACCCCGCCGCCTTCAGGCCTTCGGCAAGCTGGCCGGCGCCGCGCGCGCGACCGCTCGCACCGAAGCCGGTATCGACGAGGATGACATCCGAACCGGTATCGATGAGAGCCGGCGTGTAGCCGTTCAGGAACTTGTCGGCCGGCAGGAAATTTGCGGAGAGCAACGCCTTGACGGTTTCGGGATCCTGATTGGTGCCGAAGGTTTCGTAGGGCTTTTCTGAGATGTTGATCCCGTCGCGGACGACGGTGAACTTATAGGAACCGAGCTTGAATTGATCGATTTCGGGCAAAGGCGTTCCATCCATATTTCTGTTGTCTCCAGTCGCAGCCGCTTCGGCCTTGTCTCTAAAAATTGCCGGCGCCGCAGCCAAGCCAAGGCCTGCGGCAAAAAGCGCGCGCCGCTTCATTCGCGTCGAAATTGTCATATATCCATTCTCCCATGACGTGCGGTGTGCCGCCGCTCGGCCCCGATGACGTTTCCGGCCGGATTTGTTGCCCCGGCTAGGTAAACATATGTCAATGTTGAAAGCCGACGTTGGCGGGCAAGCCGTCTCACGCAGACGTGAAGCAAACGTGTCATCGACCCGAATTGGGACCCGGATTGGGGGATTGGCAGAACGGGGAAGTGGGACTAAACAGCACGGGCCTTCCCACCTCCCATCCGCGCCCCTCAAGGCTCCCGCCTATGAATCGCATCGTGCCGCTGATCCTTGCCGTCGCCCTTTTCATGGAACAGATGGATTCGACCGTCATTGCGACGGCGCTGCCGGCGATCGCTAGGGATCTCAATGTCGGGCCGATCACCCTGAAGCTGGCGCTGACCTCCTACATGGTGGCGCTTGCGGTGTTCATCCCGGTCAGCGGCTGGATGGCCGACAGGTTCGGCGCCAAGAAGATCTTTCGCCTTGCCATCTCGGTCTTCGTCATCGGCTCGATCTTCTGCGCAATTTCGTCCAACCTCGTCGAATTCGTATTTGCCCGCTTCCTGCAGGGCATGGGCGGCGCGATGATGACGCCGGTCGGCCGCCTCGTGCTGGTGCGCACGACGCAGCGCAGCGACCTGGTCTCGGCCATGGCGCTGCTCACCATCCCCGCGCTTGTGGGCCCGCTCACCGGCCCGCCGCTCGGCGGCTTCATCACCACCTATTTCAGCTGGCACTGGATCTTCCTGATCAACGTGCCGGTCGGCATCATCGGCATCTGGCTTGCGACGATCTTTCTGCCGGAGGTGGAAGCGACGGCGCCGCCGCGGCTCGATGTCACCGGCTTCGTGCTGACTTCGCTTTCGGCCGCGGGCGTCGTCTTCGGCCTGTCGGTGGTCAGTCTGCCGGCCCTGCCGCCGATCATCGGCGTCACCGCCACCTTGATCGGCCTCATCTGCGGCGTCCTTTACGTGCGCCATGCCAAGCGACATCCGGCGCCGATCCTCAACCTCAACCTGTTCAAGAACCCGACCTTCCGGGCCTCCACCTTGGGCGGTATGCTCTTTCGCATTTGCGTCGGTGCCATGCCCTTCCTGACGCCGCTGATGCTCCAACTCGGCTTCGGGCTGACGCCGTTTCAATCCGGCCTCATCACCTTTGCAGGCGCCATCGGGGCAATCACCACCAAGTTCATGGCGAAACGCGTCTTCGCAGCCGCCGGGTTCCGCACGACGCTTCTCGGCGCGGCCATGGTAACGACCCTGGTGACTGTCGTCACCGGCCTGTTCACGCCGTCAACGCCGCATCTCGTCATCATCGGCGTGCTGCTGCTCGGCGGCTTCTCCCGCTCCTTCATGTTCACCGGCGTCAATGCGCTTGCCTTCGCCGATATCGAAGATGCGGAAGCCAGCCAGGCGACATCGATGAGCTCGGTGATGCAGCAGGTCAGCCTGGCGCTCGGTGTAGCGGTCGCCGCCGCGATCCTGGAGAGCTCGATCTACTTCCGCGGCGAAGCGCTGCAAGTGGCCGATTTCCACCTCGCCTTCTACATCATTGCCGGGCTCACAGTGATTGCGACCATTCCCTTCATTCGGATGGACCGCAATGCCGGCGCAATCGTTTCCGGCCACCGCTCGAAGGCAATAAAGGCGGCAACGGTTGAAGCCGAACAGCAGGCAGTGAAATAGGCAGCCGCTAGTCCGGGCTTTCGCAGACGGCAGAGAGCTTGTTGCCGTCGAGATCACGGATATAGGCGGCATAGAAATGGGCGTGGTAGGAGCGCAGGCCGGGCTCACCCTCATCCACGGCGCCTGCCGCGATCGCCGCCGCATGGAAGGCATCGACATCGGCCCGCGTTTCGGCTGCCAGCGCGACCATGGCGCCATTGCCTGAGGTCGCCCGGCGGTGATTGAACGGCGTCACCACCCAAAAGCGGCAGCGCGTATCGCCCTCGGCGGAATAGCCGATTTCCTCTTCGGAAGAGCGTTGGCGGCGATAGCCGAGGGGAGATAGCACGGCATCGTAAAAATGCCCTGCGCGATAAAGGTCGTTGGTTCCGAGCGTGACGTAAAGAAGCATGGGATCAGCGGTTCAAATCCTCACAGCGCCGCGCGTCCTTTCGGACACGCAAAGGACGCGGCAACGCTTTCCATTGCTGCCTATCTTATCCTTAAATCGATCCCGATTTAAGGAATTATGCAGTCGATCGCCATCATCCGTCAGGATCGGCCTGAAGATCAAGCTTCTTCTGCTTCGCCTTCGGCCTTGCGCCCCTTGAACCCCTTGGCCAGCAGGAACATCTCGACCGATTCGGCGCGCGACGAGTTCGGCTTGACATGGACGACCTGGCGGAAGTTCTGCTTGAGCATGGCGAGCAGCTCACGCTCGGTGCCGCCCTGAAAGGTCTTGGTGAGGAAGTGCCCGCCTTCCCCCAGCACTTCGACGGCGAAATGGGCCGCGACTTCGCAGAGATGCATGGTGCGCAGATGGTCGGTGCGGTGGTGGCCGGTGGTGGGTGCTGCCATGTCCGAGATGACAAGGTCGGGTGTGCCGCCGACGGCCTCCAGCAGCTTTTCCGGCGCAGTCGGATCGAGGAAATCGAGTTGCAGGATCTTGACCCCCGGCAGCTGGGTCATTTCAAGGAAATCGATCGCAGCCACACGAATATCATCATCTGTCGAGCCGGTGACCTTGGCGGCGATCTGCGACCAGCTGCCGGGGGCAGCGCCGAGGTCAATGATGCGCCTGGCGCCACGCAGGATATGATGTTTCTCGTCGATCTCCAGCAGCTTGAAGGCGGCTCGGGCGCGATAGCCTTCGAGCTGGGCGCGCTGCACATAGGGATCGTTGATGTGGCGCTCCAGCCATTGGCGGGAAGAGGCCTTCATCTTCTTGTTCTTGACGCGCTGGCCGAGCTTGCGGCCGGTGCGGTTTCCCGCGATCGGTGCCTTGGTCATGCCTATTCCTTATCTCACGATCTCACGCGCTGGCCGCGGCGGTTGCGATTGCGCCGCCACACGCCATCATCGGCCATCATGTCGGTGAGCAAGCCTTCCCTCAAGCCACGATCGGCAACGCGCATGCGCGGGCTCGGCCAGCGGCGGCGGATCGCCTCGAGAATGGCGCAGCCGGCGAGCACCAGATCGGCCCTATCAGGCCCGATGCAGGGATTGGCGGCGCGGCTTGCGAAATCCCAGGAGAGAAGCTTTGCCTGCATGGCGGAGACCTCATCGTCGGACAGCCAGATGCCATCGACCTTGCGCCGGTCATAACGCGGCAGGTCGAGATGCACACCGGCAAGCGTCGTGACCGTCCCCGATGTGCCAATCAGATGAAAGTCGCCGGTCTGGGCGACCTCGATCTCCGGGCAATCGAAGCCTCCAAGCATGCCTTCGACTTCGCGCACCATGCCTTCGAAAGCCTCCGGCGTGACGTCGTGCCCACCATGGCGCTCCGACAGCGTTACGACGCCGACCGGCAACGAGGTCCAGTGGGTGATGTGATTGGCAAGGCGGCTGAAGCGATTGTCGCCGATGCGGATGACAGCGATCTCCGAAGAGCCGCCGCCGATATCGAAAAGCACGACGGAGCGCGTCTCACGACCGACCAGCGACGAGCAGCCGGAGACGGCGAGCCGCGCCTCTGTCTCCCGATCGATGATCTCGAGCTCGAGGCCGGTTTCGGCAACGACCCGGCTGAGGAAGTCCTCGCCATTGACGGCCTGGCGGCAGGCTTCGGTGGCGATCAGCCGCATGCGGCGGATCTGCCGGCTCCTGAGCTTGGAGGCGCAGATCCTCAGCGCCTCGATCGCCCTCTCCATCGCCTCGTCCGACAGACGGCCGCTGGCCGCAAGGCCTTCGCCGAGGCGCACGATGCGGGAAAAAGCATCGACGACGCGGAATTGACCCGGACGGGTAGGCTGGGCAATGAGGAGACGGCAATTGTTGGTGCCGAGATCGAGGGCGGCGTAGAGCTCCTCCGGCCATACATGCTCGCCGGCGGCCTGACGATCCCCCTGATGCCCGGAATGGGAATGGCTTTCCGGGCGGCCCCTGCGGTTGGCGCTTGCGCCATTCAGTGTTTCACGCAGTTCGACCCTGAGCACCGCTTCTTCTGCGCGGCGTTCCTGCTGCGGGGCACCTGATGGTTTTGCCGGTGTCAGCGGCCGGCCCTGCAGACCGCGCTTGCCGCGGTGCTTGCGGCGGTTACGACGGCTCGGCGTTGAATCGCTATCGGAGCGGACAGCATTGCCTGCCGCTGCCGTCTGTTCCATTGCCTGGGGGAGAGGTGAACCGTCCTGCACGGCGCCATGGCCTCCACGACGGCGACGCTTGCGCTTGCGGGCCGGATTCCCGGCTGCATCTTCCATCGGGCGCGCAGGCTGTCCGGCACCGCCGGAAGGCTCATGCGAAGCGGGATGAGCCGCGTTGCGGGATTGCCCGCCACGCTTGCCCTTGCGGCGCCTGGACTTCTTGCCGTCCTTGCGCCCTGCCGCCGACGCCCCGTCAAATTGCGGCTTTGCGCCGCCTTCGGGGTCTTCCACGTTATTTTTCCATCGCGCCGCGCAAGTCCTGGGATATGCAGCAGGCGCTCATTCGATTTTTGCGTTGCGGCAAGAATATCAGCGCCCGCCGAAATCGCCAAATTCTTTTTTGGACCAAGGGATTTGCAGCGGTTTCACCTTTCCGCGGCAGCACGGATTTTTTTTAAAACAGCTATTTGCAATCCCCCGGCTTTTGGTTATAAGCGCGCACACCAGCCGACCGCCAGCCGGTTCGCTTATGCTGGGGAATAGTTCAATGGTAGAACGACGGACTCTGACTCCGTTAATCTTGGTTCGAATCCAGGTTCCCCAGCCAATCAATTTCTTCGACAATTTCAGTTAGTTAGTGAGCGATCAGCCCACTCGATCGAGCCAGTCCCATGTCGCAAGCGTGTTACATCTGCTTGCGTTGATTTCCAAGCGTTTCAATTAGGTAGCGGCGAATCCAAGCGACATGGAATGCAACATGCGACGCTGACACCCCTGAGCCATCATTCCTCTTGCCAACGGACTTCGAGGATGCCCCCGAGCGCCTTGACGGCTTTGCTTATCGCCTTGAAATCTGGATACTTGCGCCTGCTGCCGTTTCTCTGAAAGTAGCGGCCTGTGCCGCTTTCCTCATCCAGGTCCCGCATTGTCCACCCCAGATCGTAGCAAAAAGCTCGAACCTGATCATTGGCTGCGATGCCCGTTATGACGTATCGCTTCTTTTTTCGCCGATAACCATAATAGCGAGCAGCGGCTTGGATGTTTTCCCAGGGGATGTCGGGAAACGTGGCGCATATCTCTTCCCGAGAAGCCTCGGGATACAACTTTCGAAGCTTCTGCCGTTCTAATGGGCCCCAGCGGTGATATTTCCGCCCAAATCCAAGCTTGCAGCAGCGTGCTTGAATTACCCGCGCCGTTCGATGTCTGAGTATTTGGCGCAGCGCGAAGTGGTCAAAATACAGAAGACGACAGAAATCGTCTTCGATCTCCGTCCATACCTTGTGCCTGCGGGAGTTACGCAGAGGCGAGCCATCCTGGCTCTCATACGCTCAGCGGTCGCCGCATTCTTCGCATAGTATGCCGGCGTCAAAGTTAAATACGTCGGCTGTTGGGATTGCCTACGCCTTCTTCACACGCATCACACGGTAGGAATTGAACGTTCCGGCCTTGTCGGTGAACACGGACTCGACTGCGTTCGGCAGCCCTCCGATTTCACGAAGCTTATAGGCGAGATCGGCAAATTCTAGTTTAAGCCGATCTATCTGGCCTGCCATGACCTCCTGAATTCTGGTTTCAAGTTCCGCCTTTTGCCTCAAGAGATCATCAAGTTCAGACATCATCTTCTCCGGTTACGATGGTGACGCGCATTTTCTATGGCGCGCCTTGGAGACATGTCCAACGGGGATGCCGTTTAGGCTTGAAGAAGTTCTACGGGAAAAGCCGACCGGATCATTTTGGACCAAGCCGCCGCGGTGTGATTGACATGGACGCGAGTGGTGCCACTTTGTGGCGTACCACGAATTGGAGCCTACCATGACCCCTGCTCGTTTCACCGAATGCCTTCTCCACATCCGCTGGACGCCAATAAACCTTGCCAGTGCGCTGCAATGCGACCTCTCGTGGGTGGAAGCGCTGGAAGCTGGCAATACTGAAGTGCCGGCGGGGTTAGCAGCATGGCTGGAGACGCTTGCGCGGTGCCATGAGGCTGCAGGAATCCCTACAACCTACCGCGGAAAGGGACACGAGTGATTGATCCGAATAGAAGGATATGGCGATCGCAAGATCGATCCGAGCGCTCTCGGCTTATGCTCGTGAAAATGCGTGGCTTTATGTTAGGTCAAGCCCCCACCTTTCCACGAATCTGTGGCTGACGCTCATAAAGCGGCCGTAGAGTCCGTCTGTGACGCCATGGACGCCCTCGCCAACGAAGCTTTGGAGCGCAAAGTGGCATATTCTGAGTTCGATGCTCTGCGGAAACATTTGATCAAACTGAACTCGTTTCCGCCAAATGAGTATTTCGAACCCGTCGCTCGGGCGTTCGCGGAAAGCGGCGCCCTTCAATAGCGCCAGGCTGATGCCATGGGCCGGCCCAACATGAAGCTGATCAAAGTAAGGATTGCAGCTTGGTAAAGGATGACACCGCCACCCTCCTCGAAGACGCCGCCGATCGGATCGCAGATATCTCGCGAGCGGATCTTCAGATCATGCTTCGTCGCGCCGCTCTACGGCTACGCGATGCCGGCGGCGTCTCGATGGAGGATGATGTCGAAGACGCCTTGCGCGACCTGGCGGGCGAGCTTGGCAAGACGCGCAATGACATGATCAGGTTTATCGTTCGAGAGTGGATGGAGAAGAACACCTATCTGCCAGTGCACGAGCTGGACGAAGATGGCGATGTTGATGGGATTGCCTGAGCCGCACTATACTTGTGGACTCGCGAACACTAAATGGAGCATCAGCATGGCAAGCCTCGAGCAGATGACTGGTTCACTGCATATCCACAATTCTATATCGGGAAGTTGAAAGTTAGGCAGGAGCAGCTTTTCGTGAGCGATCCCGAATTGGCGATGCTTCTCGACAATGTGGCTGCTGTTCTGTCGGAGCACGCTGCGGTGTTGGCTGACGATATCGCTGACATGGAATGCGATGATTGATAGCGTAACAGCTTGAGCTATTCAGCGGAGGATCAATTTTCAATGATCAAGCCTGAACTCGCGTTCGCCATCATACTTACGAGCAACTTCGCAGCTCCGATCTTGGCTTTAGTCGCTGGTCGGAGATGGCCACATTGCCGGAAAACATTGCATTTTTTGGCGGTGATCTGGGTCGTTCTGTCATTATACGTGTGCGACAGAATGACGTTCACGCCAGATATCACCACTGTGGACGACTCTTATGACGATTTAGACCAGTTTATAGCCGTCGTCGCCATCTTGTTGCAGCAGCTAGCCATTCTAATGACCTACGTAGCTTGGTTTGCGTGTAGCGCATTTGCTAAGCGGCAGCGGGCATCTCGAAAAGAAGAAGGACGCCACGTGTGATAAACATATGCCATTTCGACATGTGTTGGCTTCGTCATGCTGGCCGATGGTCGCATCGAGATCGGCAAGAACGCCGTCGAGAGTACCATCCGGCAGATAGCGCTAAACCGGAAGAACGCGTCAATGTGCGAGACAGCGCTTACGGATCAGCGGGGGCGCACCCTGATTTGGCCATGCCACTAAGGCAATGTGCTGCCATCTGACCCGCAACCGGTCTTTTTGCAGATGAAATCACATGGCACTGGGCGCAACGATCGGAATTGGAATAGGCGCCGCCTTCGGCCTGATGATTTTTGACGACGCTGTGATTGGCATTACCTTCGGTGCGTCGCTTGGTGCTGCCGTCGGCGCCCTCATTACCAGTAGATGACCATCGGTTTCTCCGGGGATCAAGCCGTCATCCTAGGACCGCGCTGTTCATGGCCGAATTCGTGCCGGAGAAAAACACGACACCACTCTTCTTGACTCTACGCCTTTGTCGCCAAAATATTTATGAGGTGCAGTTCTCCGAGGCAAAGGACATGAATTACGTTGAAACGAAGCGTTTCCGCTGTTCAAACGCTGAAGGTCGAAATTATACTGTCATTGAACAAATGCGGACTTCTCGGCGGTCCGTAAATACAAGGACCGACTACGTCACCGAAGAAGGGGACGTTGCAGAGCGCCTCGACGATGGCAGTTTTCTGCTCCTTTTATCCAACGAGGTAATTCGCGTTTCCTAGGTGGCGTAAGGATTAAACGGCCAAAGGAGGCGGGCCTTGCGACCCGCCTCGCATCACATCCGCGGCAGAAGTCCGATGTGCTGACCGGCGTAAATTCCGACGATGAACAGCGCCACCAGGAACATTGCGATCATAACCGCCCGCAGGCTGCTGCGCTGATCCATCTCGGCCTCCCACCTTATCTCCACAAAATCGATGTAGCGCGACGCGAGTTTGAGGGAATGGCGGGCGTCGCGACCCGCCGCTGGGCATTTCCACTATCCGATGTACACCCATCCAAGCTTTGGCAATTGCGGAGTTTCAACACTCAGTTGGATGCGGCATGCCATTTCGCCCGCGGAGTGGGCGGCATCCCGCCAATCACACATTTTATCCATAGCCACAAAACGTGTTCGGCTTACGGTCGACGCATCCGCGTCACCTCGGTAGAAGGTGGCTATGAACGATTCGAAAAACCAAAACCGAGACGAAGATGAACGGCCGGCGAAGCCGCCGCTTCCAAAGGGCGAGAAATTTTTCGATCCGTGGGACGCAGAGTTTCGCCGGGCTTACAAGTCGGACACGTTCGAATTTGATCTGAACCCTTCAAACTGGACCAGTTTTGGTTAGAGTTTTCCGGTGCATTTTCCTCGCTGGGAAAGGAACGGAAGACGATGAAGGCATCGCAATTTTCGGACGCGCAGAAGGCGTTCATTCTGAAGCAAGGTGATGAAGGTGTCTCGGTTGCTGAGATCTGCCGCAAGGCGGGCATCAGCCAGGCGACCTATTTCAATTGGAAGAAGAAGTATGCCGGCATGTTGCCGCCGGAGATGAAGAAGCTAAAGCAACTCGAGGACGAGAACGCACGGCTGAAAAAGATCGTCGCGGATCAGACACTCGACCGCGAGATGCTGCAGGACGTCATTCGCCGAAAGCTCTAAGGCCTGCTCGCAAGCGGGAGGTGGTGAAGGGCATGTGCCGCGATTGGGCGATCTCGATCCGGCGTGCCTGTGGGGCGCTGAACTTCGATCGTTCAAGCTACCACTACACCTCTCGCCGTGCCGATCAGGCCGGCCTGGAATGTCGTATTCGCGAGATCTGCGAAACCCGAGTGCGCTACGGCTATCGTCGGGTGCATGTGCTCTTAGAGCGTGAGGGTTGGGGCTCCAACATCAAGCGAACCTATAAGATTTACAGGGTCTTGGGCCTTCAACTGCGGAACAAAACGCCAAAGCGCCGGGTCAAAGCCAAACTGCGGGAGGATCGGCAAATGGCGGTTGGACCGAATGATGTCTGGGCCATGGACTTCGTTCACGACCAGCTGGCGACCGGAAAGAAGTTGCGGGTTCTGACGGTGATCGACACCTTCTCCCGCTATGTGCCGGTGCTTGATCCGCGTCACAGCTATCGCGGTGAAGACGTCGTGCAAACCTTGGAACGGATATGCCGGCAGGTCGGTTATCCGAAGACGATCCGTGTCGATCAGGGCACGGAATTCGTGTCACGCGATCTCGATCTTTGGGCCTATGCCAAGGGTGTGACCTTGGACTTCTCACGTCCGGGAAAGCCGACGGACAATGCCTTCATCGAAGCATTCAACGGCCGCTTCCGAGCCGAATGTCTGAACCAGCATTGGTTCCTGACCCTTGCGGATGCCCGCGAAAAGATGGAGGATTGGCGCAGAGACTACAATGAGGTTCGGCCACATGGCGCCATCGGCAATAAGGTGCCAATCTTACTGATGAATCCGGGAGGCGTAACCAGCCCACCTCCCTGAATGAAGCCGGAAAACTCCAGCCTCCGGTGGTCCAGAATCCTGGGGCGGTTCAAAACCACTGGAGCTCTAGTCGCTGCTGGATGAAACTTCAGTGGCAGGTCAAAGGTCACCGATAAGGGGTGAATTTTGGATGCTGATTGACAACCTTGGAAATTCAGCGGATGGCAGCTTGCGTATCCAGCCTCTATAAGGAACAGCCGCTCGTTCGCGGAATTTTGGGCTGAGGTTAGGCGCGGATGACAAACTACGCCGCCCATCCTTCCAGCGCGTCAGCCAGAACTGCCGCAACGCGGTTCTGTTGCTCGAACGTCAGGCCTACCCACAAGGGCAAGCGTATCAGACGCTCTGACTGCGAAGTCGTTACCGGCAACTCGCCTGACATCCGCGCATATCGTCTTCCTGCGGGCGAGGAATGAAGAGGGACGTAATGGAAGACTGACGAAATGCCGTTGCTTTTCAGCTCACCTAGTACCTTTTGACGGTCTCTCTCTTCCGGCAGCAGTACATAGTACATGTGGGCATTATGCTGGCAATCATCAGGCACGATAGGGCGACGGAGCAGCCCCTCGGTTTCGAGCGGCTCAAGGATCGCGTGATAATAATGCCAGATCGCCAGACGGTCTTTTGTAATGCGCTCTGACTCTTCGAGTTGCGCCCACAAGAAGGCCGCGATCAACTCCCCCGGCAGGAAGGACGAGCCCACTTCCTGCCAAGTGTACTTGTCAACTTCACCCCGGAAGAAACGACTGCGATCAGTGCCTTTTTCACGGATGATTTCGGCCCGCAGAGCCAGCGCAGGATCATTGACCAATAGCGCTCCGCCTTCGCCAGAAATGACATTCTTGGTCTCGTGAAAACTGTATGCCGCGAGATCGCCGATGCTGCCGAGCGGGCGCCCCTTATATGCGGCCATCACGCCCTGTGCCGCGTCCTCTACGACCTTGAGACCGTGTTGTTTGGCGATGCGCATAATGGTGTCCATTTCGCATGCAACGCCCGCGTAGTGAACTGGGACTATAGCGCGAGTGCGCGGGGTGATCGCCGCTTCAATCAAGCTTTCATCTAGATTCAGAGTGTCTTCACGGATGTCGACGAATACCGGGACACCGCCGCGCAGGACGAAGGCGTTTGCAGTCGAGACGAAAGTGTATGATGGCATTATGATCTCGTCACCCGGCTGAATGTCGAGAAGCAGAGCCGCCATTTCGAGCGCCGCAGTGCATGAGTGAGTTAGTAGCGACTTGTTGCAGCCGCTTGTTTGCTCAAGCCACTCATGACATCTTTTGGTAAATGGGCCGTCTCCGGCAAGCATGTTTCCAAACTTTGCTTCGGCAATGTAATAGAGTTCCTTCCCTGTCATGAAAGGACGGTTGAATTCTATTTTATTGCTCACTGCTTCCCCCTTGAAGTCTGTGCCATTCCTCGGAGACACTGTGCAGGTATTCGCTGTATTCGCATTTTGGCATGCGAGTTATCAGGCCTTCGAATTGCTCAATACTGAGGAAGCCTCTTACGAGGGCAGCCTCTTCCGGGCAACCAATTTTTACGCCCTGTCTTCGTTCGATCGCTTCGATATAGCTAGACGCCTCATGCAGAGCAGTGCTGGTTCCGGCGTCAAGCCAGGCGAAGCCACGGCTCAGGCGTCGCACCTGTAATTGGCCGCGTTCAAGGTATTCCAGATTGACAGCGGTAATCTCCAGTTCGCCGCGCGCGGACGGCTTGACCGCTCTTGCAATCTCCAGCACGCTGTTGTCGTAGATATACACTCCGGGTACTGCAAAATTGCTTTTTGGGTGGCTTGGTTTCTCTTCAATGGAAATCGCTTTGCCGTTTCTGTCGAATTCCACAACGCCGTAGCGTTCTGGATCCTTGACATGGTAAGCAAATATCGTCGCACCCCCCGTAAAACTTGATACCGCTCGGGGAAAATCGTCCCCGCCGGAAAAAATGTTGTCACCTAGCATTAGGATGACATCATCGGTACCGACGAAATCGGAGGCGATCAAAAATGCCTGCGCAATTCCTTCAGGCCTTGGTTGCTCGCGGTACTGGATCGCCACTCCCCATTGTTCGCCGTTTCGGAGCAGTTGCTGGTATCGGGGTATGTCTGCTGGCGTTGATATGATGCAGAGTTCCTTGACACCCGAAGCAATCAGGACGGTCAGAGGGTAATAGATCATAGGTTTGTCGAAAACAGCCTGGAGCTGCTTACTGGACACTTGCGTCAGAGGATACAGGCGCGACCCCGCGCCGCCAGCAAGAACAATCGCTTTCATTCATGTCTCCCCACACGATAGCCTCGCCGCGATCGGTCTCCGTTAGATGAATGCCCTTCCACTCGACAAAAGGGAAAGGGACAACATCAGCCTCACATCTTTCTGGCGACGAGCAGTCGCGAACCACCCAAAGGGAAATCCAAACCAGTTCCGATGAGAGCGCTTTCCGCACGCAATATCCATCTGAAAGCGTTATTGAGCAGGCTTGGAAGTTGCATCTCGGTTCGAACGTCGATCTCGTCAACCGATTTATTCCGGCTCATTAAACGCGAAGCAAGCATCGCCGGCAGCAGGAACGAGACGAAGGAGGTGTTGCGAAGGATGGTGAAGCCCGCGGCAGTAACTTTCCTGTTCAATTCGCTGGCCGTGTACCGACGGCAATGGTGAGCGTAATCGTCAAGGGGACTCCACAGCCATGGATGTTGCGGAACAGTCACCAGCAGCGTACCTTTAGGCTTCAGCGCGGCGTGCATTTGCTGCAGGACGGTTTCATCTTCCTCGATGTGCTCAAGAACATCAAATGCGCCGATGGCATCAAATTCCTCCGCGAATGGAATTGCCCGGGCATCCATTTGCATGAGTCGTGCATTAGGCAATCTCTCAGAAGCGAATCGCAGACCCTCGATAAATATCTCGCTCCCGAAAATCTCAGCTTCTGGATATTTCCCGGTGACGCCGGAAAGAACAAAACCCGTTCCACAGCCAATTTCCAGAAAAGAGCGGAATTTGGGATGGTACTTGCGCAAAGCCCACAGGATAAGATCGTTTCGGGACCGGAACCAGAAATTTGTGGCCTCTAATTCCGACAAAACTTTGAAATAAGAAGCCTCAAATCCACCTCCTTGGTTAGCAAACTGTGGAGCGTAAGCTGCAATTCCGCCTATTTCCTCAGGCTCCCAACGGCAAGCGGGGCAATGAGGCCTGCCGGCTTCGCTGTCGAATTTAGTTCCACAACCCAAACAACGGGAGCTCACGGATTTTGTTTTCTCTTGCTGGTGGAAGGGAAGGCATAAATGCTGCACGCCGCATATACGAATGCGGCCACAGCAACTATACCAAATGCTTGCACATAAAAGTGAGCGTAATGGAGCCTATCCACAAACACGTAGAGGATGCTGTAGTTCAGCGAGTAACCAACGCCATAGATGATTCCATATCGGACTAGGGCGCTCTGCTGCTCCGCAGCCTGCATGAAAACCCAGCGCCGATTGGCAGCAAAGCTCATAACAACTCCGAGCAAATAAAGTATAGTCATTGCCAACTTTGGCGGAATCCCAGCAAAGGTGACCATGAGGTACAGGATATATCCGCAGGCGTTCGTCAATAAGCCGATAAATCCAAAACGGGCCAGCTGCAATATACTACTTTTAGATAGAATCAGATCTCTCCACCTTATTGTCGTCCAGAACGGCCAAGCCAAAACCCGTTTTCCCGAAACTATCGCCATTGTATAGCATATATGTATTGTCCCCGTGCCGAAACACGTAAGGGTACTCGATCATCGTGCTATCCCAGCCGTTTTCGGAAACGTCTATACCCGCTTGGTCTAATTTCAAGATCCACGCGATTCCGTCTCGGCTTTCAGAATACCCGATCCGATAGGCTTCGCCTTGACCGCTGCGGTAAGAGAACCACATCCGGTAACCACACACTGCATCAATGAGAACCGTGGGCCGGGAGAAGGCTTGCGCCTTGCCTATTTCATAGGGAATTGCCGTACCGTCCTTGTGCCATATATGGCCATCCCTTGAAGTTGCGGACTTGATAACATGGAGCATTTCGCCGTTGCCCGCGTCCCAGCTTACGGTAGATCCGTACCACATCCTGAACGTTTCACTATCTGTCCTTTCAACCCATGGATAGGAAAGACTGACGGAATCCTCCTCATCCGAGGCCATAAACGCTAGGTCGGCGTCCAGTTCAAGCGTTAGATCGGGTCGAACCTTTATGCGGCCTATATCGCCTCGCCAGTGCCTTCCCGGGGGCCTCTGCCATCCCATGAATAGCATATAGCGCTGCGGACCCGCACAATAACAGTTACCGATGCTGATACCCGCTTCAAAGAAACTGCCGCCAGCACCGTGGACCAGAAAGGGCTGCTTGTGCTCGTGCACGACTTCTCGCGTCAAGAGATTGATATCAACGGCGCCCACAGAGGAACGATTCTCGCTGTCACGCCCGCTAAAAAATACCCTGTATGTGTCACGTTCGAGGTGAAGTGCGAGCGGGTTCGCAGCGTGACTCCTCAGCTTGGGGTGAACGCCGGACGGCTTGAAGAGCAGGCCGGTTTTGATCCATGTGCCGGTCATATCTTGCGCAGTTTTGAGCTGGGAACACGCGAGCGTTCAGTGGTGCTAGATACGTAGACTCCATCAGCCTCGGCATCGGACAGTATGAGCGCTGCGGCACCGATAACGCATCTTGCCCCGATACTAACGTGATCGCGAAGGGTGGCATTGACCCCTATGAAACACTGCTCGCCAATCCTGACCCCACCGGACACCACGACATGCGAGGAAATAAACGTGTGACTTCCAATATCCGAATGATGACCGATATGGTTACCACTCCACAACGTGACATTATCACCAATATGCGAAAATGGTTGGATCGTATTGTCTTCAAGAATAAAACAATTACGTCCGACGGAGTGCTCGTTGAGGACTGTTGCGCTAGAACTGATATAGCTTGCCAGGTCGTAACCGAGAGCCAGCCCGGCCTCGAACTTCTGCTTGCGGATTTGATTTAGCTTAGAGTAGCTGAGTGCGACGAAAAGGGCATGGTCGGCCGGGGGATAGCGATCAGCGACGTTTTCGAAGGCAACGACCGGCAGGCCACAAAACTCTCGATCAGTTAAATAAGCTTCGTCCACAGTGAACGCGACCACATCATAATCGCTGTCATTTTCGAAATAGTAATGGGCGAGTTGGGCAATTTCACCTGTCCCAAAAATGACGAGCTTCCGCCTCATGGCAACTTCCTCACGATCATCGTAAACTCGTATAGCTCATAGTCATGTAACAAAGCTACCTGCCGTGAATAGCGCCGTTTGCAAAGATCGAATAAGTCCAGCGGGTTGGCGTAAAAAAGATCACCCCGCATCCGGGCTTCGTCAGAATAGGATGTTAGACAATTGAAAGAAAAACCTGTCCGACTGGATATGTTCATCATGTCCAGTGTTTCCACCAGATACGCAAGCCACTCCTCGTCCGTCCGACCAAGCCGCACATTGAAAATTCCCGACGCTACAGAATAATCGACGATCTCACCTGGCGAGTTACCCGGCCTAAAAGTCACGTCCGGCGACGCGGCGATACGCGAACGGGCGGCTTCAATCATCGGCAGAGCAATGTCGACACCTATATACCGAGTGGCGTGTCCCAACTGCGAGAGGTGGTCAAGCAACGCTCCATATCCGCATCCTATATCGGCGATAGAATATGGTTGCGAAGAATCGACCACTTTGAGAAGTTGATTGAAGCGCATGATTTGGCCGGCTTGGCTGTTCCAGTCAACACCTGCTGCGGTTTGGCCATGCTCAGCGATCCGTCCCGAATAATAGTCAGCCACATCCTTCAGGATGTCATCACTCGATTCAACCATGAATGTCCCACCACGTGTAAGGGCGCTGATGTTTAGCGGCGCTAATTGTTCTCAAAAATCCTATAAACACACTACCAGTCCGCCACTCAAAGAAATATGAGGTCTTCCTTCGATCTTCGTTATCGCTTTCAGCGCTCGCATTTGTGAGGGACCAGCAACATCTCGTATCCCAATTTTGTTCATTTCCCGTGAGCCGGTTACCGCGTCCGAATACTCAAGTGACGGGTATCTACGATTGACTCGGGCGATCGTCAACATGAACTCCAGGTAGGTCACGCCACGTGGTAGCCATTCCAGCAATATCTACTCCAACACCCGCGACAGCATATACCGCCCGGCTGACGACGTTGGAAACGCCCCTCCAACTTTTGTAAAGCGCGTGAGTATTTTTCGGAATAGATCGGCTAGGTCTCTGAGGAATTCCTTTTAGAATAGATATCTTGAATGATCGAGCGCGGTCTATCCTTCACCTCCTCCAGGATCTGCTTGACATAAAGGCCCATCAGCCCGGTAAAAACAGCATTCAAGCTGAAGAAAAAGACCACGACGGCCATGAGTGACGCCCATCCGTCTTGGACCGGCCCGATCAGCGCACGCACCACAACAAACCCGCCGTAGACGATACCTAAGAAAGCCATCATTAAGCTGAAGCACAGCATTAATATCAGTGGCTTGGCTGAAAACGTCGTGATAGCAAGGGCGGTCAGAGCAATCCGCCTTCCTAACGAGTAGGTCGTATCCGAGGTGCTGGCTTTGACAAAAGGGAACGATGCCTGGGGATAGCCAACAAGAATGCTTAGTGGAACGAAGACTGGGTTTTTGTCGCGAAATTTAAGTAGAGCGGATACATAGCGACGGGTCATCAATCGCATCGTTGATACGTTCTGGGGTAGGCGTACCTCGCTTAACGCGGAGAAAAGCCAATAAAAAAGGTGCCCCGATATCCGCTCCATCCGGCCGCCTTTCCGACGTTCCTGCAGCCCGTAGAGACAATCAACAGCTTTTCCCCGCAAAACCTGCGCCATTTCCGAAAGCAACTCGGGAGGCTCCTCGAGATCGCTGTCAATCAGGAATATTAAGTCGCCTTGGGCATGCTCCAAACCCACGAGCATCGCTTTATGATGCCCGAAATTTCTGCTCAAGCATAATAGCGAGATCCGAGCGTCGCGCTCAACCCAATTTCGCACGATGTTCGCCGAACCGTCCGGACTGCCATCATCGACAATCACGATTTCAATATCATCCGATACCGCCTCTCCCGCGGCCAAGGCACGTTGGATGAACTCATCGATTGTGTCCATTGACCTGTATAGAGTGGTAACAATGGATAACTTGCGTGTCATGGAACTCATTTGACTTTCGGCAACCGAGAGTTGAACCAGTCGTCAACTGAACGAAATTCATCTAGGCCATAGCCCAGTATTTTCTTTTGCTGCTCTGTAAAATCTGGAGCTTCACCAAGCACAGAAGGAATATGGAACTGCTGACGCAGCATAGGAATTGTGAAGACGTGATTAATGGCGCGACGATTTTTATCGGTCTTATTGGTGCTGCCGGCGTGATAAACCATGCAGTCCAAGACAATGAACGTCCCCCGTTTGACGGTGACGTGGGTCTCCAAGCGCCGAACAACTTCGTCAGGTGGAAACGCTTCACGATGATGTGTTCCAGGGATCACGCGCGTGGAGCCATTTTCGATAGTGAAGTCGTCTAGTGCAAAGAGTGCATTGATAGCGAGCGGCCGAGAGCTAGTGAAATGCTGATACGGAAGATCTCTGTGATACTGGGCTTGGTGGTATTTGCTTTGGTGGCCGCGGTTTATCAGGCCGTTCACCTGGTTCAGGATGAAGTAACCGCCGAGGAGCCGCGACAATAACACATGAAGTGGCCGATTGAAAACGACCTCCCAGAAATTGGGGCACACCATCGGAAGGAGGCGAATCGTATCACGCTCATTAATCTTGCTAAGATCATAACCTCGGTCTGTTGCCTCGATATCGTATTCTAACTCCGCTCTATTGAACAACTGCGAGAGTTCATCGAGCTGAGCCCCGGCCAATCCGGAATCTAGCGTAGTGTATCCCAGTAGCCTGACCTCCTCCGCGAGGATGTCGTAAATGTCGTTTGCTTCGGTTGTCGCAATAACGCCGTAGCGAGAAATTTCCGTCATAGGATGGCATCCTGCCTTGCAATTTCAAGAGAATGAAAGATCGGAACATCCTCCGATCCAAAACGATCTCGGATGAGCGACCAGCTTCGCTCATGCACAGCCGCGATCAGGGGCATTCTTGGAAAGCTCAAGAAGTCTTTGACCGATACAACAGGTTTACCATAGAAATCCGCCTCTACCGGTTGATCCCTAACAAAAAACTCTGCGTTTTCGACCACGGACGGGCTATAGGCGTGAAGAAGATCCGAATACTCACCCGTGCCGAAGATGCCATACTTCCGGCCCTTAAGCACTCGGTTGGTCGCGCCTCGTATCTTGCTCCACGTGTTCACATACTCTGCGCGCTCCTGAGAAAGAAAGGCGAAACCGCGGATCTGACTGTCAGGGTCAGCGTCGCCGAACTGCAACAGGTAAATCCTAAATCCCTGCAGGCTGCCCGTTAAGGGGGAGTTCGCAACCATCCGCAGGTTTGCACCCGCTACAATCATTGCCAAGGAAGCGGACGTAAAGTTGGATATATGATCGTAAAAGAGCAACTCCGACCCTACGATTTCTCCATCCGGACAAATGACGACAATATTCCCCGTTTTATCAATGACGCGTCGGCATGCTTGCAGAAAACCGAGGGGATTACGTGTGTGCTCAATCACGTTAACGGACAGGCAAAGATTGTAGCCGGGGGGGGAGGCCTCGAACTGCTCAGCAAAACCCTCGTGGATGGAAATTCGACCTCCCACGTTTGAACGCGCATTCGCGGCTATCCGGGAACTAGGCTCCACTCCGGTTGAAATTTGAGCGCCAAGCCTATTGGTCAGATGACCGAGCAACGTACCGCTGCCGCATCCAAACTCTATGATTTTGGAAAAATTGGCTTCATTCCCCAGATGATGCGTCAAGAAAGCTTCTATCTGTCGGCTATATTCGGCGGAGCGCGCAGCCTCCGCCACCGCGTCTCGCAGGCCGATCGAGTAGTCGGCGCTATAAATCTCTTTTATTTGCTCTTCTGAAAAACTTTGGGTGTGGAAGCCATGGCCGCAGTTGTTACAAGAACAGCGCTTAAGAGGATTCGATACCACCTTGCCGTCGCTAACCATCGAGCGGGCTGCATGCGGAATAGGTAGATTTCTACAATCTGCTGACCCACATGCGGGACACCTAGAAATAGATTCCGTCAAGCGAAGTCCCCCGCAGTGCTTGCTAGCGGACCGCAATAACGCAATTTTGTCACCACGCGCAAGCCTTAAAAGTGTGGAGGATTGGCGCCAGTATCCGGTACGCTTTCTGCTTTCTGCACACGCGCACCAATGCTCCAAAGGGTGGTGCGGCGCCGGAAACCCACGCCAAACATTCAAGGGTTAGTCAACTCATTATGCCTCTCCCAAGGATCAAAACTGCCCCACGCTATTTACATTGCAGCCTCCAGGCTACAGAGAGCGCCGATCATCCACCCTTCGTTCCTTGTTCCCGGGAGTCGGTGGCGAGAGTGTCGAAACACCGAAACACCTCCAGCGGTGCCCAATCATTTCCGCCACTCTCAAAAGCGCAATTCACTAGAGGACCAGAAATTTGGCGCTGTGAAGGTTTCATTTCAGGTACCTCATGTGATTTCGCGTGTCCCTTCCACAATTAAAGAGAAGATCGAGGATCGTCACTCCATGAACGAATTCACCCCAGAGCTGAGGGTATTTAGGATAGCTGGCATAGTCGAACCAGGTAAGCCTAATTCCTCGTTCTTCAAAGACTTCTTCATCCACATAGTCTTTTGCCGCGGGGCCAGATACGTACTCTGTGCCACCCGCTTGAGCACAAAGCGCAGCCAGACGCTCTGTCTTTCCTTCCACTAACGTGTAGTCCCATGAATGGGAAATTACAGTTTGGATTGAGAGATAATTGCAGATTGCTTCAATGAATCGGCGATTGAGCGGCGAAAGGTGACTTGGCGGTTCATTCAGGTAAAGAGGCTCCAGCCACACAGCGATTTCCTCAAAGTGTGCAGCACGACGATAGTTCTGGATCAGGCTCTTCCAATGGGCGTTCGCCCATTCGGTGCCTTCTATCTCAGTTTCTCGGATTTTCTGATGGTACTTTCCCTTTACCTGAACGGGGACTGTGAGCCATTGAATCCCCTGAGGCGTCTTAATCTGATTGCGATTGCGCCAATCACGTCGCGTATATTGCATGTCGTCGTAGAGGATAAACTCATCCACGGCAGCGATCATATCGAAATAACCCTTCCACGGGATATAGTTTGACTGGACGATAGCCACCTTCTTCACTTCATTTCCTTCGCTCGAATGGCACGGCAGGCGTTCAAAGCCTCACTCGCTGCCGTCGGTTTGTAAAGCTCTTGAGTACGGCTGGCATCATAGCCGCCTGCGCCTGCGGCTGCACATCATTGTTTGTTGGGAGATCGTCAACGCGCCTGCTCGGGGCATCCTGTTCAAGGAGATTGGCAGCGCCCGCTGATCGTCGATGGGCTGACTAGAGTCTCGGTAATCAGATGGTATGGTTCGCGTCTTGATGAGCCCCGCGATGATAGGAGGCCGATACGGCGGCGTGCTCCGAAGGAGCTCTGGGTTGAACTGAACCAGTCACGTCACAGGACAGCAGCTCGACGGTTCGCAGGAGCCGCCGACGAAGGACGATAATTCTCTTGACCACGAGGGTTTTAACAAGAAGCCGGAGCAGATAAAGTCCTTTTGGTCATCGCAGCAAAAACGGTTCAGGATTAGCGAACTCGCCTCCCCCAGTCCTGATGAAAGATGATTGTATATGGACAGCCGCCCCTCAAACGTTGACAGTTCCGCTAAAACGTCACTTCGCAAACCAGTCGTCTCTCGCTCGCCATATATTGGCCCCGCAGTAGCAAATCCACGCTGGGTAGCGGCTCCACGTACTGACGATAAATGAGGGTCTCACCGTTTGAATGTTCGTTTTCGCCAAGGTAGCTGACCTGCTGGCGAAACGCTTCAAATTGGCAGCCCTCCTTCCCGATTACGCCGCGCCTGAACGCCACAGTGTTCCCAAAATAGACCCGGTCCGATCTGTGAGCAGCTAGACGTTTCCCGTCCTCGGAGAATATTGGAAGAAGCTGTTCGAAGCCGTCCTTGGTCTTCTTGCTGAGGGTAAACCAGTTCTCAGCCATCCGAAGATCGGTAGAATTAAACACGTCAATTGGACCGACCCCGTAGATACCAGCTGCGTTCGTCGGGGCCGCAACGGATCTCTGGATTTTCCGCAGGACCGTCGGAGGATTCTTCACCAGGTACGGCAGAGGAAGCGAGATAGCAAAGCATGCCAGCAAAATCATTACATGACAGAAGACGGTGGAGATCGGATCACCCGGGACGATGTCCTTGTGGACCATCTGGCCCGTTGGCAACAGCGTATACTCTGGCTTTGGCGTAGGGATTTGACAGACGCCGAACATCCTCGTCCGACGCTCGGCAACGAACCTGTACACTGCCGGTCCGCCCAAATATCGACCGACTATGAGCAACGGATGAAGCGGCAGCAAAAGGAACACGTGCTTCGATAAAAGCACATAGAACTCGTAACCCTTGACGGCATTCCCGCTGCTGACGTCGACAGCGTAAAGGTCCTTTCGTGCATCATCTGGATCGATGCCGACTTCGATAAGCCAAGGAATGTTCTTGGACAACGGCTTAAGGTGGACTCGCCTGAAGAGATCGACGGCCTTTACGAACGTCACCGTCCTATCGCACAGGTTGCAGCGGTCATCGTACGCCACCTGCAGCCTGTTTGCGCCACTGATGAATGTCTTGGTCCAAAACAAGGCGGCCAAGAACAGGAACTCGAATTGGGCTAGCCACCCGAGCTGGAGGATGAATAGGCTCAGCCCGAAGAACAGCAAGCCCCACATGATTACATATTTGCGAAACACTCCGCCGAGAAGCACAAACGGAAGCAGCAGAAGATACCACGGCAACATCGCCCAGAGTGATACGCGCGCCAGGAAAACCGGGATCGGGCCTTGCGAAAGCAGCCAGCTAAACTCACTCGAATATCTGGACATGAAGTTATTGGTGAGCAGCAGTGGGCCAGCCGAACCTGACATCCAGGCAGGCTCGGCCAAATGGATCGAAAGCGAGTACAGGCACACGCACCAGTAACAGGCGAGCGTCATCAACTTTGCGAGCTGCAGCCCGGATTCACTTGGCAAACCGTTGTCATAGTAGAACGCTGAGATGACCTTGCACGCGAACGTGCCTCTTTTCATAAGCAGCCGGTCCAGCGAAAAATTCGCTCCGGCGTTTGCGAAAATCAGAAGCACTGAAAGCATCGCTGCGATCCAGTTTCCCAATGTGGATGTGCGGAGTAGTATGTCTCCCATCTGCCACTGAAAAACGATCAGATACACGAGAGTGTACTGCGTCAGCAGACCCGCTGTCACCAAGACGCCGCAGAGCAATCCCATCGTGGCAGTCAACCAAATCGATGGCTGCCCCCAATCCGAAGGCTCAAGATAGGAGATCACCCAGAAGGCGCGCTCGATCATGAAGAGCCCAAATACTATTCGGATCAGCGCGAATTTCGGTGCTTCCTCCTCTGGATTTGATACGAAGGCCCCGCGTCTAGCGAGCCAATCCGCAAGACCACTTAGGACGACTGCGGCCTTCACTCTAACTACGGGGTGGATGCCGAGTACGAACAAACCGATCAGCAGCGGGAAAAAGCCGAAAAAGCGATTCGCGAACCAGTCCCAAGTTCCGGTAAGAGCGACCAGGGAAAGAGCAATGATGAATATCAGGCTGGTTACGAGGATCCCTTTGCTGCGGCGCACGTTTGAAAGGGACTCCACGCCCGCTGATATATCCGTCGCATCAACCATGCCCAACCGTCGCCTTCGATTTCTTCGCTAAGTCTCATTAGGGGCGTACCGTTCAGCGGCCTGGAGCTTAGCGCCTCCTGCTTCCATGACCTCTATCCAAGCGAACGCTTACTTTAGAATCGAGCGAAGCTCAAGGCACGACTTCCAAGGGATGTAATTTGACTGGACTATCGCAACTTTCTTCATTCCGCATCCTTATCTCGCAGTGCCTTGCACGCTTTCAGAGTGTCCGCGGGGTTTATCGGCCGATAAAGCTCCTGAACCCGGCTTGCGATGTAACCGCCCGCACCATCAGCGGTGCTCCACGTTCCCGCATGCTTGTAGTTTTGCGGAAACATTGCTCCCATGTCGGCCATGAGTTCTGTCGGAATGCTGCGAGGGCCTGTTGCCTCCACCAGAACCCAAGCTGCGGCGAGTTTTTCACACGACACACGGCCCATCACTGCGGTCGCATATTTCAGGCTGCCGGTGTAGCCGCCAATCATCCAAGCGGCTCCGATGCTTTCGGCGCCCATGGCGTACAGGAGCGTTGGAGATTGACCAGATAGATCGATGACGGGATCGCCTGGTTTGAAACCGCTGTTTTTAGCAGCCATAACCGCATCCGAAATATAGGAAGCATACGCCTTCGATAGTATCAATTCAGATCGATGAGGCCCAAGGTTTATGGGGGCATCGTTGAGCTTGAGCGATTGAGGTTGGCGAAACGGTTGCTCTAGTGCTGTCTGAAGAAGGGTCGCCGTCACCGCTTGGGCGGCAAGGACGAGGGGTAACAAAAACGACCAATTTGATCGTTCACGAGCAATTGGGCTAAGTAGTACAATGCCGGCCAGCAGCCAAAAAAAACCCGCTTGTATCCCACTTTCCCAATAATTAACGTTTGTCCCAAAGGCATACATATGCGGGGTTATCAAAAAGAGACACGCGATGCTCCAGTGCGCCACCGATAAGCCCTTGAATGGTCTCGGCCTGCCAAAGGCTAGGCCTGCGAGCGCTGCAGCATAGACGACGCCGAAAAATGACAACCCTTGAAACTGCCCCAGCTCTGCAACCTTAGGGATCTGGCCAAATACGAGGAGCGCCGTCACGAGGAAGAGGCTGACCGCAGCGATCAGGGATACAATCACGCTCACGGATCGTCGCGACAAGAAACCCCAGACGGCAATAAACGTTGCTAGGAATACGAGTTGGGTAAGTAGTTTATCTTTGCCGTTCAGCCAGAAACTATCGATGCGCAAAAGTTCGGTGAATGTGTGGCCGCCACCGAGATATTGTCCAAACTCAAGTCCTAGCTGTAGCCGTTCCACAAACTTCCGAAGGGAGCCATCGATTACGAATGCGCTGAGCAGAAGTGGGACGACCGCACTGGTGATGGCAAGTAAGAGCAGACGCAGCTGGAACTTTTTGGAAACGATCAGGTAGACCAGGGTGCCCACAGCCAGTGCGCCTGCAGTGCTTGGCTTGGCCATGAAGGCCAGCCAGCCACCTGCGCCGATCAACATCGAGCCTGCAACGCTTCGCCAGTTCCATGCTGGTTCAAACATGAGCATACCGATGCTCGTCACCAGCAAAGACTGAAGTGCCAAGCTATAATAGCTGGGCGTTAGAAGCCACGAGTCGAACAGGGCAAAAACACTAGTTGCCAGTCCAGCCGCGGCAGCGCACAGGACGACATCATTCGCTCTTGATTCGGGTGCGACTGCCACGAGAAGTGTATGTGCCAGCCCCCCAGCCAAAGCGAATGTGACGAGTATGTTGGCCTGCCTTAATGCCGCAATGTCCCCGCCGAGCAAAACATACAGAGGATGATACACAAATCCGAACTGCGTGATCGAAAAATCATAGATGAACGGGTTAGATATCGACACCAGATGAAAGCCTTCATCGGTGAACTCGATCCCGTAGGAGCTATATTTGAGCACCCAGCCGAGGATCAACATTGTTGCTGCTAGCGTCAGGCCAGTCATCGCGTGACTGGAGCCTGCGACAGGGGCGCTTTTATAATTCTCACTCAGCGCCATATTGGACTGCTCGCTGCTTATTTCTGGATCGCCTTCGATTAAGCGACCCTGTCACGGTTGTGGTTAAAGTCGTCTTAGATCACTTTTCAGGTGATATAAAACTGCTTTTTCATGCTGAGGTCCAAGCTAGCTTTTTTCACCTCTCCAATTTCAATCCGACCGTTGATGTAAGCTGCAAATTGGGAACCAACTGATTCAGCCCACGCGTCTCGCTCCCCACGGGTTGCCGTGCTTGCTCTGATCATCGACGGTGTTGTGGACGAATAGGCAAGTGCCGGGTTCCCGGTTCGCTCTGTCCCGGTGAACAACTTCTACAACGCCACGACGGATTGCGATGAGGACGGCATCCACCCGCATACGATCGGGCATCTGAACTATGCGTGCGCCTGTATATCGGAAATCCACATCCTCTAGGCGGAGCAGAGAGCCCCGGCCATATACACCATGTTCCGCGCAGCAGTCTTCGGAGCCAATTTCAGGAAATTCTGCCGGATCTGATACTTCAGCCACCCCTTTGCCTTACCAGCAAGGTGCTGCTCGTATTCGATGTCATGTGGGAACACCATGAGGCGCTCCACCTTAAAACCGCATGTCTTCAGCAGGTTTTCGAAAGAGCCGGGGCTGTAGAAGTTGATATGCCCATAAGGGCCGGATTCGCGGATCGACTTGTCTAGGTTCCGCGTCAGCTCCAAGGGCACCTCGATATAGAGCTTCCGGCTCACCCGTCTGGCCTCGTAGAGGAACATACGCTCATGCTCGACATGCTCAAGGACATGGATGGCAAGCGCGAGATCAAAGGCTTTGCCCGGGTGGGGGATCTTGTAGCCATCGAACTGATCAACTGAAGCCAAGTTCTTGATGCGCCGGTTGCTTATCGCGTCCAGCCCTGATTTCGAGATTTCCACGGCTGCGAACTGCTTTGCAAAGGCAGAATTGCTCAACTCGGAAAGAACCGCACCTTCGCCGGCGCCGATGTCGACAACCGAGTTGAACGTCTGGCCTTCCGTGATTTTGCGTATGTGCCCGACAGACTGCCGCGCAGCTATGGCTCGTTTCTCCGAGACTGAGCCGTCTGCGTAATACCCCTCGTACATCTCGAGTATTTCGGTGCTGCTGTTCATCTCGTCCTCCGGAGCAGTGAGAGGGCATCGATACACCACAAAGTGAAATCCCACAATCTGGAGCTCCCATGCTCGTCAGCAACTGGCGCGCGGTGGTCAAGCATGCCTGGTCAATCAGGTTCATGGTCCTGGCCCTGCTCTGCATCATCATCGAGCCGATCTACACCTTCTTCGCCGCCACATGGGTCGCGAAGAACATCTACATCCAACTTGGGATGTCGGCGGTCACCGGCCTCTTGGCCGTCGCCGCTATCATCGCCGCATCTTCGTTCGACAGAAAGTCTCTGGAGACCTCGCCAATGGCAAGCCGCCTCAAGAAGGGTAGCGCGATTGCTGCTGCCTGCATCGCCGTCGTCAGCACCTTCGAAGGGCTGCGAACTGTCGCCTATCGAGATCCGATCGGGATTCCAACAGTGTGCTTCGGAGAGACACGCGGCGTCAAGATGGGCGACAGCTACACCGTCGCTCAATGCAAGGACATACTCGGCGACAGCCTGAAGGAATTCGAGACGGGCATGCGCGCCTGCATGAAGCAGCCGGATCAAGCGCCGTCCGGCGCCTATGTCGCCTTCCTCTCCTTCACGTACAACGTCGGAACCGGGGCGCTCTGCAAATCGACACTGACGCGCAAGCTGAACTCGGGCGACGTCGTCGGCGCCTGCAACGAGCTGCCCAAGTGGGATAAGGCCGCCGGCATCCGTCTCCCGGACCTCACGAAGCGCCGCACAGCGGAACGGGCGCTCTGCCTCAATGGTATCCGGACCTGATGTTCGGCATCATCGACTATCTCGAGATGGGCGCCGGCCTCGCTGGTGGCCTGATGCTCTATCACCTCTATGCCGTCTCGATCGGCTATCCCTCAGCGGCGAGGCAGGCGCGCGCCGGCTATGTTCTTGTTGCCGAGAAGAGCGCAGCCGAGGCCCAGGCGGACGTAAGGGACTGTCGCGACAACTCGGCTGTAATGCACGCGCAAAAGGTCTCCGCCTCTCGCGGGAAGAAACATGTTGGCGCCCAGACCGAGCAGGGAAGCCATGAGAGACGTCCCGTAACTGATCTTCCCGTCCAGCAATAGCCGCCATCGCAGCGCATAGCCGACTGCGATACCGAAGGTAACAAGCATAAACCACAAAAGCGATGTTGCCGATATTCCGCTACGAAAAATGCGGATAGCTTCCTCCCAATCCACCGCCCGAAGCAGGAAGATCAGGACGACAAGGCTTATTGCCGAGGCTATAAGCGCCCGCGGGCGCTGATGATTGAAGAGGCCACGTATCACTTTCTTTTGATGTTCTCTTTGGAAGCGGTACCGTCTCTGGACCGGGAACGCCTTCGCTCTTCTCGGGTCGCTGCCCCTAACATATTACCACAATCAGCTGCAACCCCGTGACCTCGCGCTTTCACAGGCGTTGCAGTCACGACGGCGGTTGAGTTATCTCTTGACCTGCTCTCTCTTTGATTCAGAGCCAAGTGAACCGACCATCACCCTAGATCAAAGCGCTCGCAGCGTTACATCTACCAGCTTAGCCAGATAACCTTTCAGTCCATTAGGCTCGATGAAGCGGAAATATAAATATCCAAACGCAATGGAAGCATCGTTCTATGATCCTTGCGTGGCGTTAATTGCCAGTTCCGCTTGTGGGCCGGTCAGATCGATGTCCCTGGCGCTGGCCCAAGGATTGCAGAAAAATGCGATACGAGCGGGAAAGTTGGAACGGACGGGTCTCACGGCCGGCATCGTATCGACCTCAAAGAACTCGGGTGCCTGCTGGTCTGCCCGCCCCAAGCATACGGAATTTAGAGGTATAGTCGGGAAATCCATATTCCGAGGCTCCTCCGAGCCGCGGGGTCTTGTCGGATATCCAGTAGACTTATCAAGATCTCCAAGCGGGAAAATATGATCCTGGTGACGGCGGGAGCCGGTTTCATCAGTTCGAATTTCGTACTCGATTGGCTTGCGATTCATGATGAACCGATCGTCAACCTCGATGTGCTGACGTATGCCGGCAACTTGGAGAATCTCGCTTCCATCATGACCCGTGCCATCTGTTCGTCAACTTCTGATAGATAAGTCGGTGCGGAAGACCTTACTTTCCGATTATTTCAGTTGCGCTCGTTGCAGAAAATGACAAGAAGGTGATTGTCTGATTGATCCGCGAGACGCTGGTAAGCAATGCCCGAAAATACCCCCACTGAGACGCCGCGCTCAGGATGGTTCTTAATGCCGATGCAAGCGCTCGTCGCCCCTCTGCTGGCGATGCCGCGGGTTGCCAAACGCGCCCTGGCTTTGCTGGTCGATTCCAGCTTTTGTGTTCTGACGATCTGGCTCGCCTATTGTTTCCGCCTAAACGAATGGACGGTGCTGACGGGTGTGCAGTGGCTGCCGGTCTTCGTTTCACTGTGCATGGCCCTTCCCATCTTCATCGTCATGGGCATGTATCGGGCGATCTTCCGTTATGCCAATATGGCTGCTTTCATTACTGTTCTGAAGGCGATTGCGATCTACGGCGTCGCCTTCATGACGATATTTACAGCACTCAGCGTCCCCGGTGTTCCGAGAACCGTCGGCATCCTCCAGCCCTTCCTTCTGTTGATTGCGATCGGGCTGTCGAGGTTGAGTATCCGCTACTGGCTCGGGGATGCCTACCAGCGCATCCTTCACAAGAATATGCTCGCCAAGGTGCTGATCTATGGGGCAGGGACGGCCGGGCGGCAACTGGCCGGTGCCTTGATCAACAGTGCCGAACTCAATGTCGTCGGCTATCTGGATGATGATCCGCGTCTCAAGGGCGGCGTCATGGGTGGTTTGCCGATCTACGACCCCTCGGATCTTCCGGTGCTTGCCGAATCTCTCGGCGTGCACAACGTGCTTCTTGCTCTTCCCTCCGCATCGCGGCAGCGTCGCAACGAAATCCTGGAGCACATCCGTAAAGCCAGGGTCAATGTTCGTACGTTGCCGGATCTCACTGCCCTGGCTCAGGGACGCATCGCCGTCTCCGACATCCGAGAGCTGGAGATCGAAGATCTGCTGGGAAGAGAAGCGGTCGCGCCGCGCCAGGAGCTACTCGACAAATCGATGCGCAACAAGGTGGTGATGGTCACCGGTGCTGGCGGCTCGATCGGCGGCGAGCTATGTCGTCAGATATTGCGCACCGGGCCTTCCAGCCTCATCCTCATCGATCAGAACGAGTTTGCGCTGTATAATATCCATGCCGAATTGCAGAAGCTGGCCGAACTGTACAAGCATGAAAATATGCAGATCGTCCCGATTCTGTGTTCTGTCCGCGATCAGGATCGCATGGAACATGTCATGCAGAGCTGGCGACCTCAGACGCTCTATCATGCAGCCGCTTACAAGCATGTTCCCCTTGTCGAACACAATGCCGTGGAAGGCATCAAGAACAATGTCATGGGTACGCTGGTCGCGGCACGCGCGGCGAATAAATGCGGCGTCTCGAATTTCGTGCTGATCAGCACAGACAAAGCCGTGCGTCCGACAAATGTAATGGGCGCCAGCAAGAGGCTGGCGGAGATGGTTCTACAGGCGCTTGCGGCGGAATCGGCAGTCGACAGAATGCGAACGAATTTCTCCATGGTCCGTTTCGGAAACGTCCTCGGCTCCTCAGGATCCGTCGTGCCGCTTTTCCGGCAGCAGATCAAGGACGGCGGCCCCGTGACGCTGACACATCCTGATATAACCCGCTATTTCATGACCATTTCGGAGGCTTCCCAACTCGTCATACAGGCCGGTGCTATGGCGGAGGGCGGAGATGTCTTCCTGCTCGACATGGGAGAGCCGGTTCGCATCGCCGATCTCGCCCGCAAGATGGTGGAGCTTTCCGGGCTGGCCGTCCGCGATGAAGACAATCCCGAAGGCGATATCGAGCTGTCCGTTACCGGTCTTCGTCCCGGCGAGAAGCTCTACGAAGAACTGCTGATCGGGGATAATCCGAAAACAACCGAACATCCCCGGATTATGAAGGCGCGCGAGGATTTCCTGTTGTGGCCGGAGCTTTTGAAAAAGCTCAACGCGCTCAATGCGGTATTGGATCGGAACGATATGATCGCTGCACGTGCGATACTAGCGGAGCTTGTTTCCGGCTATTCGTCAACCGGCGAGGTCTCGGATCTGGCTTTCACCGGCACCTTAAAACCAACAACGCGGCTTAAGACACCCAAGGTCGGCGAGCCCACGTCGACGAATGTTGCTGCGAGTGACAAAGCGCGGTGGGTGCAGCAGCCGTAAAAGATCAGCACGACGAGTTAGGCGGAGATAGGTTCCAGAGCTTTTTGATCAAACATGATAAGCTCCCGTTATGATGTTGCTGACGGCGAGAAGCAGAGCGAGCATAATCGCTAGCTCAAGGACCGATTCAGGTATTTTTTCCAGGCCTCGTCACGGCCTAAGGAAGCATGGCATCGCGATATGCGCTGGATGTGATTTTTCATGATTGACATTGCAGGGCCAATAAGATTGAAGCGACATTTAGGCCTGCTGTTGTGAAATTTTTTGCTAATTTTGAGCCTACGGTGGATTCTGAAAGCTGAGATGATGGAACAGAGATCATTTGACGAGGAAATTAATCTCTTTTCTGTTGTTTCCTTCCTACGAAGGGGCATCGGCACCATTGCTTTGTGCTGTTCCATCGGAGCTATATTAGCAGGCATTTTCCTGTGGCGTAGCCAACCCTTTTATCAAGCCTCAGCACAACTCGTGCTTGCGGCTTCGTCCAATCCAACGCAACTAGACCCTGATGCAGTCGCTCTTGTGGAGCCTCGTGAGCATGTTACTTTTCGTCTGCGATCTCCATCAGCTTTCGATCAGCAGACCGTCTCCGCGTGCTCCGACGGCGGCCCGGCAACCGCCGAACAGATTTCGCAAAATGTGAGGGTGACGGCACCATCAGTTCCCAGTGACGTCATCGAGATTTCCTTTACCGCCCCAGCCGCTGAATTGGCACGGCAGTGCGTCGCCGCGATCGTGCGGGGGATTCAAGAACAGCAGACGTTGGTTGCGTCCATCAGCTTGGAACATCTGAAATCTCAAATCAGGTCACTGCAGGATCAACTCGTGGAAAATTCGAAACTCCTGAAGGAGGCGCAGGATTCCGGGTGGCAGCAGGCAATATATCTCGCGACACGCGACGATGCGATCGCATTGCGTAAGGACATTGCCGACTTGACGGGTAAACTAGAACTAAGCAAGCCTGCAACTCTGCTTTCCCCAATTTACGCTCCATCAAATGCCGCCTCTCCGACCAAGATAACCATTCTGACTGCAGGTCTCTTTGTCGGGTTCGTTATCGGCGTTCTAGTCAACCTCCTTAAAAGCGCATACCTCATGCAGCGAAATCGCCGTAGCCGGTCGAACGGCTAATGCGTTAGCGCACGTTAAGCAAGGCCGCACGAAGTACCTGCATGCCCCGCGACATAAGCTTCTTAGAGAAGAAATGTACTGGGCTGGCTCTCAACCCGTGAGTTTCAAGCGCACGTAGAATTTCTTTGTTTTGCTGCAGGATATTCTTCCAGCTGCGATTTGTGGTGCCGCCCATTCGCATCTTCACCATAATGCCGGGCAGGTATTCCGACTTGATACAGTGGCGTTCTAGGAAGCGCATCATTAATTCTACATCAGCAGCAATCCTATAACTGAGGTCAAATGTCCCAAGGCGCTTGTAGACCTCGCGCCGAACAAAGAATGTTGGATGAGGCGGGCACCAGCCTTCTTCGAAAGCCTTAGGTACAAAAGGCGAAGAGCGCCAGTCGCGCACTATCGTCGAGGTATCATTTTGCCGAACATAGCAGAGATCCCCGTAACATACTTCCAAGGCCGGATCCCGGAACGCCTCCGCGACCTTTGCCAGAGCGCCCGGCATGTAGAAGTCATCCCCATTGATGAAGCCGATAACTTCGCCGGTTGCAAGACTTATTCCTTTATTCATAGCATCATAGATGCCGAAGTCCTCTTCGGAAACCAGGCGCGTGATAACATCGCGGCGTTCGTTGATCCGATCAAGCGTGCGGTCCTTTGAGAGTCCGTCGACGACGATATACTCCATATTTGGGTAGTTTTGAGCGCGAACGGATTCGATCGTATCAGCGATCGTGGCTTCGTTGTTGAAGACAACGGTGATGATTGAAATTTTCGGTTCGCGCATTCACACTTACTTTCATAGCTGGTGGGTAGAGGCGAGGTCCCCCGGCATTCTTCGGTGGTTTGCTACCGGCGTTTGGTGGCAGCCCGTTGAACAAGCGCATGGAAATCAGTGATGAAACGGTTGACGCGTTCATTAGCGAAGGCCTGTGCCTTCGCCGCCCGTTCGAACAGAATATCCGGCGAAGACAGATTTGTCGAAGCAAGTGCGTCGGCAAGCGCCTGCGCGTCATGGCGATCGAAAAATACGGCCGCTTCGCCCGCCTGTTCCCTGTTGACGTCCAAATCAGACAAAATCAACGGCACGCCCCACGACAGGGCCTCTTCAACTGTCGTGCTCCATCCTTCGAAGAGAGATGGGTTCAGCAAGGCCATACTAGCGGTTGCGAGTGGAGCAAGATCGCCATATGGGATAAGACCGAGAAGAATGAAGTTCGAGGAGAGATCGGCACTTTCGATAGCAGCCTTCACACGCGGAAAATAAGAGGGGTCGCGCGGATCAGACTGGCTGCCACATGCTACGACAGTAACGTCGTGACCGCGGCGACGGAGGATCGTCAATGCCTCCACGACAAGAAGATGATTCTTGTGCTGCCAGAACTGGTTGGGAAGGAAGATATACCGCTCAGGCAGTCCATATTTGTCGGCAAGAGCACGAGCAGCCGCAGGAACAATCACTCCCTTGGGCGGCACCGCAAACCTGACGACGTGTGTGCGCCCCCGGGAGGACGGATAGAAAACTTCGCACGAGACGCGCGAGTCCTCACTGCTCAACATGATCTCGCGCTTTCCCAGGACCTGAATTCTAAACCCTATATCGCGTTTCCAGTAGCCAAGCTTACTGAAGAGACGGGGGAGGAAGCGGTGTTGGAAATCTGGGATCCAGGCAATAGCGGGGATGCCGAGATTGAAACCAAAAAATTGTGCCACCTCAAATACGACATCTATCCGGTGAGTTTTAAACAGCTTACGCACACGCCAGTCGGCGCCGGTGACAAGACCGGTGAGCAGAGATCTAAAGCTCCTGGATCTGTTAAAGAGCGGGCTACGAACCACCTCAACGCAATTGAGAGCCGCAAATGGAGTTATATCTTCTTCATCGACGTCGGTTCCAAAGAACATAACGGGCGTAAGAGCTCTGCTCTGATCAGCGGACAGCAGCCTGGCGAGATTTATCAGATAGTTATAACCGCCGGTCCAGTTTTTCCCGCCGATCATCGTAAAGGCAATACGGGTCATGATCTCACACCGGATTCCGATCGAAACCACCTGACATAGCCTGAGAGGCCTTCCATCAAATCCTTCTGCCACTCGAACCCGAGGGCTGCGAGTTGCTCGGATTGGGCTATCAGGCTTTGAGGGTCGCCAGCTCTTGCTTTACCCGAAAATTCAATCCTGGCTTCCAAATTGGTATCGACCGCCCATGCTTGGGCAATGCCTTCAACGATCGCACGAACATTGGTGCCGCGGCCGGTGCCGATATTGATAACTTTTGGCGAGGGATTCGCCTCGGTGTGGATAAGCGACAGCGCGCGCACGACGTCGGTCACCGCCGTCCAGTCTCTAAGCTCGTTGCCACTGCCGCCGAGAAGGAGTCGCTCAGGATGAACCTCGAGCTGGGAGCAAACGTCCCAGAGCAATTGCTTGCGTAATCCCTCCCCATAAACTGAAAACAGACGACCGATCACGACCTTTAACTCGTAGCTCTCGCAATAGGAGACGCAGAGAGATTCCATTATATGCTTGTGATGACCGTAGGGAGAGAAGGGGTTGGGTTTCGCCGTCTCAGCTATCTGACCTGTGTGGCCTGCCCCGTAAACAGCAGCGCTAGAAACCGCCACTAAGCTGCTTTTAGGGGCCTCCAGTCTCAGCCATTCAAGCAGTTCAATGGTCGAGCTGACCGTGCGGTGGAAATCTTCGCGAGGATTTGCGATTGCTGCTCCGACCGACGAGCCCCCCGCAAGATGGTACACAATGTCCACCGTCCCAAACTGCTGTTGAATCAACCGAAGATTGGGGATATCGACCTCACCGTTATGCCAAGAAACCAGCCCCCAGCGTTGGGCATGAAGCGGTGACCAGGTACCGTGCCCAAGGCCGAATACGGAGTTCCCGGCAAGTGCAAGCGACTTTGCCAGATATCTTCCGATAAATCCGTGAGCGCCTGTGATTAATATACGAGCCATTCTTTTTCTTTATTGGGGCCGCGTGGCGACGAACGAATACAGCCGGCCCGGCCGCCGATCGAATTTTGCTGCGATATGCGAGAAGATGGTCCAGACTGACCGAGAACTCAAAAGCGCTGGAGCGGCTCTTGCGAAGAGCGGCAATCGCATGGCAATCTGCGCCTTCAACTCCGCCGGAGTGTAGGGGGCGAAGTTGATCTCGCTCTCCAGCGGCATAAGGAGCTTGTCCATCTTGAAACCGGCCGAAACTATAGAGTTCTGATACTCCTTCAGAAGAAAGGCGTTTTCCCCTCCATAGAGTTTGTGCAGGGGATGGCGATCCAGAAAGATCGGCAAATCGCGTTCGCTCGATATCACATGTTCGCGAACTGCGATGAAGCGCCCGCCGGGCTTGAGCACTCGAAAGAATTCACGACACGCGGCCGACAGATCGGAGGTGTGATGCAGAACGGCTCTGGCAAAGACCACATCGAAGGCATTGTCGGAGAATGGGAGCTTTTCGGAAAACTCCTCGGCGATCGAAATGGGAAGATGAACTTCATTGAAGAGGGCACGAATTGCACCAGCACCCACGAGGTCGCTCGCGTCGGGCTCCAGTGCCGTTACTTCAAAACCTTCCTTGGCCAGAGCATAGCTGGCAATACCACGACCGGCGCCGATATCGACTGCAGTTCCTGGCGCCTGCGGGAGAAATTCGCGGATGGCACCCCACTCGCCGCTCCGCCAATACCGCTCGGCCGCCTGCAGAATCGGATCGTCGTAGTAGGCATCGAGCACCAGCTTTTGCTGGTCAGGCTGTTGCCGAAGCCACTCGACGGCTGCTTCCCACGTGTCCAATTTTGTTGCCGTCATGGTTGACCTTCTGTCTCTTTTTGCGTCGGCTTGAGATTTCGAATTATGCGAGCGGGGTTACCGGCGACGACGGTGTAAGGGGGGACATCGCGCGTGACAACAGCATGGGCTCCAATAACTGCCCCGTCGCCGACTGTCACCCCCTTCAGGATACTCACGCCAAAACCAATCCACACCTTGTTTTGAATAAACACTGGCTTGATGGAAACCCCGGTCCAATCCTTCTTTCCTAAGCCCCAATCGGTCACATCGTTCTTGCGCAATTCCCAGTCGAGAGAATGAGAATCATGATCCACGATTGTCACTCCCCATGAGATGATGACATCGTTTCCAATCGTAATTCCGGAATGGCATACCAGGTGACTGGCACCAATATAGCAGCGATCGCCAATGCTGATGCGGCCGCGGGGATCATCGAAGCTGATATTGCAATTGATGATACAGTTCTCGCCGATCTTCACATTGCCTCCGCGAACGGATCGCAATACCAGCCAACGGACATTGCTACCACTCCCAACGACAAATTTGCTCCGCTTGCGAGCCAACCATCCCGCCGCCATGTTTGCGATCGTGGTCAGGCTAAGCTTCATGCGCTTGCAGCCAGCCGTTGGAAGTTAAGCCATTGGGCACGCTTGTTGTACACGGTTCGTACAGTACGGGTTCCTTCGTTGGCTAACGCCTGGAGGCGCTCCGGTTCCCGAAGCAGATTTACAATTGTCCGCGCCGCGGATTCTGCATCTTCATATGTTACCATGCTGATATTATTGACCATCCCCTCAGGATAAACACCGGAGTCCGAGACCATTAGCGCACCGCATCCTAGCGCCTCCCAGCATCGCATATTTCCCCTGTCCGTTCCCGCCATATCCACGGCGCCATTTAGAACAATTTTCGCCTGCGAAATCGCTTCATAAAGCTCACGTCCGAAGAGTGGGGTACGGGACACTGCACGAATATTCTTCGGACGTCTGTGCTTCCCAAGCGGCAGAAGCCAGCCAATCGGGCTCTCAGCAAGCCTAGTCAATCGCGATCGATCAAGGTGGTAGTAAACTTTAAAATCCCTTCGAATAGCCGAAACGGCTTGCAGTATCTCTGCACGCCGACGATGGTGACGGCTATAGCCGCCGACAAAAAGCACATCGATTGGCCGGTCTCGATTTTCGGCATAGCTATCCATTGCCGGATCATGGGCTGGTGCAAAATATTCCGCGCGCCAGCCAAGCTTCCGATAACCTTCCAATATGACAGGAAAGTTGCAGACGATCAAATCGTAGGCGCCGAAGTCGGTATTGCCGGAAGGTGCCGCTCGCCACATGATTGACTTCCGAACGCAGCCAGGAAGTTTGCGGACGAAGTCGTTCCCGTATCGCATCGGATCCGAATTATAAAATATCTCGGTGCGGTGATGTTCGATCTGGCTCAGCAAGATCTGCTCCATGTCGGAGGTGGCGGGCAAACCATTTTCTACCGCCCAGTATCGTTGAAGTATCTCGTCATCGCCGTTCGTAAAGAAGATGTCTGGAGAGGTCTCCATTACCGGTTGCAGTATATGGCAAGCGCCATAGCGATCATCCAGAAAAAGGGCCAATCTGTCTGAAAAACTTCTCGCATCAACTGCGAGCATATCAAGCCGCCGCATATAAGCAGCATATACCCCGGAATTTTGAAAAACGCGCATATTGGGTTCTATACCGATCCGAGGTGGACAAGATGCTCTTGTCCACCGTCGTTCTTTTCTGGCACCCACTTCATCGCGCTGGACAGCGCTAGCACTAATGGAACAACCAAAACCAAACCGCCGGTCATCATCGCCGTTTGAAGTGCGGTCGAAAGCATGACGAATATTCCATAGTGGCCGAGAGCCAGCCCCGCAATCGTTGCAACGGTCTTCCCTCGTTTCACTATCAGCTGGATATCTAGCAAGCGGATAAAAAATCCGGCGAATAGCGAAAATAGAAGGACACCCATCCAAGAGAAGTCGGCCCAGGCATCGGCGATAAACATCGCTGTCGAGGTGGAACCTTCCATGCCGCGATGGACGGCGCCGACCAGTAGATAGGTTGGTTGGCTGGGTTGACCGGTCAGAGAGCCGACCAGCCAACTGAACTTACTACCCCAACCATAGGGGAGAACACTTGGAATTGCAGTATAATACTCAAGCAAGCTCTCATTCGGGATCATGAATATCCGGTAAAAGAGAAAGTCGAGTGCGTCACCGACACCGTGTAATTCACGAATGGCAATAAGTACCATCGCTCCGAACAGAAGTACGCCAAACAGAATAAATCTGATCGCCATCCCCAACGGCAAATCTAAAGATTTTCTAAGATGTTCAACGACTAGCAACTGCAGTATAAATATCGCCAGTGGTGCCTTGCTTAGAGTTGAGGCCTTGGCCAACATAACGGCGATTATAAAAGCCCAAGCGATCGCTCTCAGTTTCATTGACCGCTGTCTTATCGCTATAAAGCAGCAAAAGGCACAGAACGGAAGCACATTGGAGACCAGGAGATTGAAAAGATAAAAGCGGCTTCCACCCGACTCTCGTCGCATCGCAATTTTCGCGACCTCACTTGCATCCGAAATAAAGTAGACGATAGTTTTGGGTATGTTGTTTTCTAACACAACAACCGCCAAAATGATAAGGAGTCCGATTATTGAAATAAGCTCGACGCGTTGAGCGACGCCTTCAGATATCCGGACAGGCCGAGTACGCCAGGAATGCAGGGCAGCCTGGATCTGCTGATGACTAATGCCAAACGCGAAATCTGCCAACCCTATACCGAGAGTAATGCAGACAATTGAAATGGCAAGTGAGAGATCCAGCGCGCCTATGGCATCATTATAGGGGGCAGCAGACATGATTGTCTCGAAGAACTTGGTCTGAGGACCCCATACTCGAGTGTAATATAGATACATAGGGCCATGAAGCGTGAGCATGAGGCCTAAAAATACTGACGAAAGCGTCAGATTGATACCCACCTTCCAAATGTAGAAGCCCACCGACAGTGTGACAGCCATTGCGAAGACGAGGCTAGTCGACATCAGCTGCCTCTACGGTTGCGCTACGTGACGGCAGCAAAATTCGAGTCACCTTACGCAGGCGCAAAAGCGCTTTATGAAGCCACATGCCGTTCGGAAAATTACTGTGCGGTACTGGCGGTGCCTCGATATACCATTGGAGCTCTTCCGGCTTCAATCCCAGTTTTTTGGCCACGAACTTTGTTTCCCTGCGGGCATCCTGAACGGAGATGATGGGCGTTGAAATTTCGCGCAGCGCCTCCTCCCGTGTCATTTGTCCGGCAACAATCAAACTTGAAAGATGAAGCCGTCTTTTGTCAAAGTTAAATTTTCTCGGAAGATAGATATCCTGGTAGAATTTTGTGAATCTAGATTCACTGTGTTTGCCGCCGTAGTCACGCCACCCATATTCGCGCTGAAGCTCAGTGCGCGCCTCTTCTTTATTGTAGTCGATGTAGTTGAGTGGACGGTGAATGGTGAGTTGCCGGCGGACGCGGGTAAGCCAAATATACTCAAGAGGGCTCATGAAGGGATAGGTCGTGAGCTTCAAGGAGCCGAAGCGTTTTTGAATCGCGCTCGCATGCGTTCCGTCAATCGACGGATAGCCAAAGCCGCGGGGTATCACCGATTCTGACGCGAAGTTTACGCCGCTGAGGAAGTGACGAATGCCGAATTTAGCTGCTGTCCTATAGAGGGTGGAAAAGAATGCATGATCTTGCGGGATGTCCTGATTGAGGACAGAAGCCTTCATAAACGCAATCTGCAGATCGCGCATCTCCTGCCACTCGATTACATACGTGTGAAGGTCGAGATCGAGTTTCCGGACAAGAATTTCAATATTGTGGACGGCGGGCTCGGAATTCCAACCGCCGTCGACATGGACCGCCAGAAGACGAAGACCATGCTTTCGGGCGGCGAGATGCGCAAGAAACGCGCTGTCAATTCCACCGCTAAGCCCGACCATTGCGTCGTATGGCTTACCTGCGCCTTCTTCCTTCAATGTGGCGATCAATCGCCGCATTCGTATGTCGCCTTCGGGGCCGGTCCACCACTCGTGCGGCTTGCGATTCAGCGCATCCCGACAGCAGTTACATTGGCCGTTTGCGTCAAACACGATCGACGGGTTGGAATTGTCCATGACGCAAAATGAGCAAACTCGCGACGCGTTATCCATGAGCACCTTGCTCCGCCTCCTCCAAAATTTCTGGTGCAGGGTAGCTTATAAGGACTGCCCTCAGCCGACCGATAAAGGTGAAGGCGCTCCCCGAGGCCGCGGCGGAAGCGCCGGCATCAAGGCCTTCCATCAGGTGGGCGACGTTTCCGGCGCCACCCAAGGCAACGACCGGAATGCTCAGCTTTCGGGTAATCGACTGGATCAACTCAAGATCATACCCGTTGCGCGTGCCGTCGAGAGTTTTCGACTGGAGAATTATTTCGCCAACGCCGACATCCTGCAGCCTCAGGCAGAATTCTATCGGCTCTTGCCTCGCACCGCTTGAAGTGTAGCAGCTCGCCGCCGCGCCGCGACCGTCAACGTCGACACAGGCAACCAGAGCCTGGCTGCCCATATCGGCAGCAATCGCTCCCACCAGTTGCGAATTGCGCGCGCCTTGACCGAGTACAAACTTCTCGACGCCGGAGCGGTTAAGTTCCTCGCACTGCTTAAGCTCGGTGATGCCGCCGCCATATGCCAAAGGCATGAAACATTCGGTTGCGAGTTCGCGAACGAAGCCGAGATCAGGACCTCGCCCCGTACGCGTGGCGTCGATATCGAGAATGCAGATCTCGTCGACTTCCTTTTCGTTGAACAGGCGAACAACATTGAAGGGATCGCCGACGTAGGTGCGTTCACCAAACTCTATCGTTTTCACCAGCCGACGCTTCTGATCGACCAGCAGGACGGGTATAAGCCTTTTTCTCATCAAAGCTTTCCGAATGCTTCAAGAATCCGCATTCCGAAGCGGTGGCTTTTTTCAGGATGAAATTGCACGCCGCTGACATTGTTCGAACTCACTGCGCAACATAGCTCCTCGCCATAGTCGATGACGGCGGTAACGTCATTCGGATCATCGCAATCGACAAAATAGCTGTGGTCGAAATAAAAGCGCTCCCGCCGGTTGGACCTGTCGAACAGAGCGCTTTCTCGGCGCGGCCTTATCTCAAGCCAGCCGATATGAGGAACCTTAAGGGATGATGTTGCCGCTAGCCCGATGCGCTTTACATCCGCATTTATCCAGCCAAGTCCAGTTTCCGAGCCTTCCTCGCTGGATCGCGCCAACAGCTGCATACCGAGACATATGCCGAGAACAGGAACCCTCCGTTCGCGCACCGCGTGATTCAGCGGATCGACTAATTGTCTGTTTCTCAACGTAGCCATTGCTTTGTCAAACGCACCGACTCCTGGAAGAATGAGCTTCGCGGCACTTTCGATCTCCTTGGGATCGCCGCTTGGCCGAGCATCGATCCCCAGATACTCCGCCATATTGGTGATTGCGCCGATATTCCCGACGCCATAGTCTACCACAGTGATCACTCAAAACCCTCTCTTGCGTTTCACAAGATGGTTATTCCATCCAATCAGGCGTCTCTCGGACAAAGCCGTTCTAACGGACCCATAGATACGGGACAAGATAATGCTCCCGGTTTTCGTCGTCATCGCCACGGCTGCGATCGCGGCGGAGACAACGCAGACAGAACAGACATACGCGAAAGCGAGGGACAGCCAGCCATTGATCCAGGTGAAATTCAGGCCTAAAGATCCGACAACTATGCAGATGCCAACCAAGATAGGAGCAACTGTACAGGCAAACATTTGCTCCGCGCTGAAAGTGCGAAAGAAGCAATTGCGAGTCACCAAAAGCGCGAGAGGTACTCTTACAAGGCTGGCAGCAAGCAAGCCTGTTCCAGCAGCGTATGGACCGAAACACCAAATGGAAATGAAAGAAAAAACAACCGTCATCACCGAATACGCAAGTGAAGTATATGCAGCCGGTGCGTTTCTGCCCATTCCCATGGCGTAATACTGGAATACATTCGAACCGCACCCGACGATGCCGCCGAGAATGAGTATTTGGAGCAGATGCGTGCCGCCTGCAGCGGTTTCTTCGCCGACCCAAACCGTCAACAGCGGCCTGGAGAGAACCGCGATTGGTGAGAGTACGATGGCTCCGAAAGCCGAATTGCCCCATGAGGCGAGCATAAAGAAATCATGCCGCTCCTCTTCGCGGCTGTTCGACATGTTGCCAAATCGAGGAAACAGGACTTCACAGATACGTATGACCGCGATGTAAGCGGCCTCCTGGACGCGATTGCACACGTTATATTGGCCGACAACGGCAGACGGCGCGAGCGAAGCCAGAACGTAGCGGTCAATCTGGTTGCCAAAGATTCCCGCAAGCTGAGAGAGGCTTTGCCATTTTCCAAAATGAAGCAATGATTTCAGTTCGTCGGGAGACGATGAGATCAATCTGCCGTTCTCACGGAATTCCGAGGATGTAATCCATATCCATCCTACAGTCGACAATACGAGACTTCCAGAAAATCCGAGCAAATAGCCGTTCAGCACTGGAAAGGACCAAGTGCATCCCAAGGTCATGATGATGGTTGCGAATGAACTCCAGGCTGATGCTTGGGCCACCAATCGAAAACTTTGCTTTCCCACGCAAATACCTTGCAGGACAAACGAGAACTGCTGCGCCATTGTGCCGGTTGCGACAATGAGGAAGGAGACGGCGAGATTCTGTGACGGAAGAGACGCACCGGCGATGCCGGTCATGATCCATGGACCGGCAAGCACGATCCCTAGCCACGCCACCGCCGAAGCGATCAGGCAGATTTTTATTCCGACGATAGCAATACGGGCGGCGGCATGCTCCTCGCCACGTCCAATCCGCGCGGAAATTTCCCTGACAACGGCCTGCCCGAGCACGGTGCCGATCAGCGTCACGGGAGCTGCGATAGCGATCACTATGCCGGCGCTTCCCAGCGTCTGCAGTCCAATCCAGCGTACGACGAACGGCACCGTGGCAAGGTTAGCAACCAGCATAAAAAGGAAACCCGCAAAATTCCAGCCTGAGTTTCCAAGAAGATTGCTGCGCCTTCCATGGCTCTCCGGGCGTTCATCACTCACTCGGCGAATCCCCTGATCGTATCTGCGACGTACAGGAGTTGAGCTTCTGTCATTTCAGGGAAAATCGGAATTGAGAGAATCTTGGATTGATTTCCAAACGCGTTGGGAAAATCTTCCGGCCGATGGCCAAGGCGTTCGTAAGCCGGCAGGAACGGCAGCGATATTGGATAGTTGACCACGGTTTGGATGCCGGCATGATTGAGGTGGGCGGCCAGGGCATCGCGCCGCTGGTGCTTGATCACAAACAGGTGATAGACGTGATTTCGTCCGGCTGCCGTTTCAGGCAGGTCCAGCCGACCAATATCCTCGAGGGCGCGCGCATATCGTCTCGCCCATTCCTGCCGCTTTGCAGTCCACTCAGGCAGACGCGGCAGCTTCACCGACAGGATCGCGGCCTGCAGTCCGTCGAGGCGGCTATTTATGCCTTCGATCTGGTGGTCGCCCTTTGAAAGCCCGCCATGCCGCGCAAACATTGCCATCCGATCGGCAAGTGATTTGTCCTTGCAGGTAATGGCGCCTGCGTCGCCCATCGCGCCAAGGTTCTTACCCGGGTAGAAAGAATAGGAAGCGACATCCCCGAAGCTCCCGACGACCTGCCCATCAATCTCAGCCAGATGGGATTGAGCACAATCCTCTATGACCCAGAGACCGTGCTTCCGGGCGATCGCCATGATCGCAGTCATATCTGCCGGTTGGCCATAGAGATGAACCGGGATGATGCCAACCGTTCGAGGCGTGATCTTCGCTTCGATTTGAACAGGATCGATGGTGTATGTCGAAGCGTCGGTGTCGCAGAAGACAACATTGCCGCCGGCCTGTGAAATGGTCTCGGTAGTTGAAATCCATGAATGGGCAGTCGTAATAACTTCATCCCCAGGTCTGACGCCTAGCGCGCGCATGGCGATGAAGAGTGAGTCCGTTCCATTAGCACATGAGATGCAATAAGGGGCGCCGACGGCGACGGCAAATTCGTCCTCGAACTTCTGAACGAATGGCCCCCTGATAAACGAGGAAGACCGGATGACTGAAGCAATTGCAGCATCGATCTCCTCCTTTAGCGAGAGATATTGGAGATGAAGATCAGCGAAAGGAACTTTCATTAAACCTGCTCTCGGTAAATTTTCATGATTTCCGCGTCTGGCAGCGCCGTCACTGCAACAAGTCAAATAACATTCGGCCATGCATTGGCTCAACACTGAAACAACTTTTCCCCAAGGGGCAAGGTCAACGACCTTCTATGGGCCACCTTGCGGCGAGAAGCTCACAAAGCCAAAGGTGCCGGGTTGTCTACCAACGACGACATTTCCGCACAAACTAAGTTTCGTTGCTAGCCGAGCGAGGTAAAGGCCGGGCGGGGTTGCCGGCATAGGTGCCAGAAATGGTGATATCCCGGGTTACAACGGCGCCCGCGCCGATGACAACGTCGTCGCATATCTGAACCGGAAGGACCGTAGCGTTCGAGCCGATCGAAACCCGATTGCCGATTCGGGTTTCCTTCCAGAGCTCGCGATTTCCCCGCGCAGGCCCACCTCCTGAAAAAACGTCGTTCACAAAAACAACCCCATGTCCGATGAAACAATCCTCACCAATCTCTACAAGTTCGCATATGAAACTGTGTGACTGTATCTTTGTGCGCGGCCCGATCTTCACTCCCTTCTGGATTTCGACGAACGGACCGACGAAACAATCATCCGCAAGTTCGCATTCATAGACATTGGCCGGCTCAACTATTTTCACCCGAGCGCCGCAAACGACGTCTCTGACCTGCGTCTTCCAAAGCGTGGGGGAGCCGTCGGTCACTGGGAAGACCGTCCCAGTTTCGAGTGTTTCAATTCCAAAGGAAGTTTCACTTCTTTATTCGACGCGATTGATTCGTAAAGCGCCGAGATCAGTTCAAGACTCTGGCGGCCCTCATGACCATCCACGAGGGCTTTTGTATCATTCACTAGGCAATCGACGACATGCTCGTAATAAGCCTGATGACCAAAACCATAAACGTTCGGAGGATTAACAGAGTATTTCTCCATAACTTGCTCATCGCCTAAGTCATGATCGCTGAACTGCCAGGTGCGGATTTTGTTCACCGCAAAGCCCGCAATCTCAACAGAGCCCCCAGCTCCAAGTATCGAAATCGATCCTTCAATGTCTTTGGGTCGGGTTGCTGCGGTAGCTTCTATAATGCCGAGAGCACCATTGCGGAACTTCAGTGTGGCTACTGCGGTGTCTTCCGCCTCGATATCCACCAACGCTGTCGCCGCGCGCGCGTGAACACTTTCGACATCACCCATGAACCAAGTTAACATGTCGATATGATGACTTGCCTGATTGGCAAGGACACCGCCGTCGTATTGCCAGGTACCGCGCCAGCTATCCTGATCATAGTAACTCTGATCGCGGCACCATCGTACCCTAACCGTGCCGAGCACGAGCTTACCGAAGCGGCCAGCATCAAGAGCTTCGCGCGCCTTCACGACCGGGACATTGAAACGGTTTTGTTTGACGACGAACAATCGAATATTATTCTCGTCGCAAGCCCTGATCATCGCTTCAGCATCGGTCAGAGTCAGAGCCATTGGCTTTTCGACAACGATATGTCGTTTATATTTTGCTGCCGTAATGACGTGTTCCGCATGCATGCCGCTTGGCGTCAATATCGATACGACATCCACCTCAGTGTTCTGAAGCATCTCATCGATCGACCGATAGTAGGGAACGCCGAATCGTTCACCGAACTCCCTCGCTCTTTCCTCTGCAACATCGCAAACCGCAGCGAGCGTCGCACCTTTTATCTGTGACAGGCCCAACAGTTCGGAATGTCTTTTGGCAATGCGCCCGCAGCCAACAATAGCGAATTTTATCAAGAGTTCTTTCCCCATGCGATCGTATTCGCCCGCAATCACTCGGCACTTACGTTAACATCGAAGCCATGCTGTTTAAGCAAGGCATGTCTCTGTGCATGCCCCAAATCATGCATGACCATTTCCCGGCACATTTCTCTCGCGGAAATTTCCGGAACCCAGCCGAGTAGTTCGCGGGCCTTCGTAGGATCTCCGAGAAGTGTTTCGACTTCGGCCGGACGAAAATAGCGAGGATCGATCTGTACGACTACGGAGCCGGGTTTCACGCGATGGGCCTTGTCGCCTGTGACGGTCTCAACGATCCCTCGTTCATTCAAGCCCACTCCCTCGAAGCGAAGGGTAATTCCGAGATCCTCTGCAGCCCATTGGATGAACTGACGTACGGTGTATTGCTTGCCGCTCGCGATCACGAAATCCTGCGGTTGATCCTGCTGGAGCATCATCCATTGCATGCGAACGTAGTCTTTGGCGTGGCCCCAATCACGCAACGCATCGAGATTGCCCATGTACAGGCACTCTTCCAGACCTTGCGCGATATTGGAAAGACCTCGCGTGATTTTTCTCGTCACGAACGTTTCGCCGCGACGAGGACTCTCATGATTGAATAGGATTCCATTGCACGCGTATAAACCATAGGATTCGCGATAGTTGACGGTGATCCAGTAAGCATAGAGCTTCGCAACCGCGTAGGGACTGCGCGGATAGAATGGTGTCGTTTCCTTCTGAGGGGTTTCTTGCACAAGGCCGTAGAGTTCGCTCGTGCTCGCCTGATAGAATCGCGTTTTCTTTTCAAATCCCAGTATGCGTATGGCTTCGAGCAGGCGGAGCGTTCCGAGTGCGTCGGTATCGCCTGTATATTCCGGGCTCTCGAAGCTTACGGCGACATGGCTCTGGGCGCCGAGATTATAGACCTCGTCCGGCTGCGTTTCTTGCATGATGCGGATGAGATTGCTTGTATCCGTCAGATCGCCGTAATGCAGCTTGAACAACATATTCTTGCTGTGTGGATCCTGGTAAATATGATCGACGCGTTGCGTGTTGAACGAACTCATGCGTCGCTTGATTCCGTGAACGGTATATCCTTTCTCGAGGAGAAATTCCGCCAGATAGGAACCGTCCTGACCGGTGACGCCGGTTATGAGAGCGACTTTAGACATTATGCGACGTTCTCCCGAGACAGGAAATCTTCATAGGCAAATTTGAGACCTTCCTTCAGATCGGTTGCCGGCGACCATCCGAGTTCTCTCGCCACCCCGCTGTCCATGAGCTTTCGAGGTGTTCCGTCCGGTTTGGAGGTATCGAATTCTATCTTCCCTCGGAAGCCGACAAGATCGCCGATAGTCGTCGCAAGCTCGCGGATGGTCACGTCGCTTCCATATCCTACGTTGATATGGGTCTGGCCTTTTGGCTTCAAGGCGTTGTAGCGTTCCGCCGGCAAATTCATGATATGCACGCTGGCGGCGGCCATGTCGTCGACGTAAAGAAATTCCCGCAGCGGCATCCCGCTGCCCCAGATCACCACGCTGGACGCGCCGCTGGTTTTGGCTTCGTGAAAGCGCCGCAGGAGCGCCGGAATGACATGCGAATTCTGGGGATGATATGAATCTCCCACACCATATAAATTGCTGGGCATCACAGCGCGGTAGTCTACACGGTGAGTATCGCCGTACTGGCGATTGTAGCTCTCGCAAAGTTTGATACCGGCAATCTTGGCAATTGCATAAGGTTCATTGGTCGGCTCGAGCGGACCTGTAAGAAGCGCATCTTCCTTGATCGGCTGGTCGGAAAGCTTCGGGTAAATACAACTTGATCCGAGCAGCAGCAGATTCCGAACGCCGGTCCGGAACGCAGCCTCCATGACGTTCAATTCAATCATCAGGTTGTCGTAGATAAAGTCAACCGGATAGGTATTGTTTGCGTATATGCCGCCCACCTTCGCCGCTGCAAGGTAGACCTGATCAAGGCGCTCCTTTTCGAAAAACCGACGAACGTCCAACTGCTCTATCAAATCAAGGTCTTGATGCCTTGCGGTGATGACGGAATCGGGCGGATGCCCTTCGGCGACCAAGCGCCGTACGATCGCCGAGCCGACCATACCAGTATGACCGGCTACGAATATTTTTGGAAAACTGCCCATATTTGCTCGCGCACCCGTGGCATGACCGGAAGCTTCCCGGCTTCTTTATCTACGACCGCACAGTTGCCATGTCGGACTCGCGCGGAAAGGATTAGTTACGCCTCATTGGGTGTTCTCGCCACAAAAGTCAATCTTCATCAATGGGAGCATACTGATCATACTGGTAGTTTTTTCGCGAATCTTACGCACACCTCCTGAGTGGTGGCAGCTTGCCATTTCCCGTCTGGAATTGGCATTTGGCCTCAGTGATCACGGTAGCCTCGACACAGGTGATGGCCGCAACGCTGACGCGCGCGGAATTCAAAGCGCTATCTGACCTAAGATGAGATATTTGAACCGCTCTTTTGATGAACTCTCAAAATCGCGACCATGCAATAACGTGAGTTGCCCCAATCGACGTAACGAAAAAGTACAACGGAAACAATGGTACCGCATAGCGCGGATTCCCAACCGGAAACGCATACGCGACAGCGAAGGCTGGTGCTAATGCGCAAAGAAGTAATATTGTTACTTCCCTCGCTTGTACGGCCAAAAGTGCAGCAGCGAGCAACGCCAATATCAGCCAGACGTCGGGCGGGGCAACACCAATATCTATTGGGTCACGCAGTCTCTCTGGGAAGGTCGAAATATACGGATTGAACGCGGCATAGATCTTCGCATTCGATGAAACTGCAAAGGGGAAAATCGCCGCATCTGAAGCTGCCTGTGGCCCAAAGAAACGCTCGAACGTCGACCGATAGTCCTGCCCGGATGTCCAGCTTTGCCAGCGATAATAGTCGTATAGGTGATTGAGAAAATCCCTGGGAGAGTATCCCGGGAGGACTTCGTGGGTTTGCGGAACTACGGCAGACGGCAAGATCGCCCGATTGATGCCATACCATACAGAAGCCGGTTCAATTGAACTTCATGCCATCCGACCGTAGTGCGCTGGCGAGCCCCTCCGCCTTCTTGTTAATTTCGCTATTGGAGAGTCCTTCCGCTCTCCATTTTTCGGCGGTCAACACAGCGTCCGACATTGTGATGACGCTGTCGACCGCCTCGCCATCCGCCGACGACGGATGGGGGTTAGCCTGAGACGCCGATATCAGAAGATTGATGCCGCCGGCCGGAAGAAAAAATTGCCCGACCTGCAAATATCTATAGGTCGGAAACGCCAGGGCCGAGCCAGCCGACACAGCTAGCAGCAGCACCATCCATCTAGAGATAAGAAGTGTCCGAGACGCAAGCGCGTGGAACAACATTAAAGCGACGATCGCTCCCCAGTAGCTTCTAAACTGGGTCACGCACACAACTGCTAGAAGTGCTACACAACGCAACTAGTGATCGAGCGATTCCCCCGCGTTCCAGACGTCATTCAAGGCAATGTAGTCTGGGTGATATGACCCGCCGCCAAGAACCCATAGTTTTCCGTGATAAGCGACGGCCGTGTGATATGCCCGCGGCTGCCATGCCGCGTGTTCTGTCACCTTGGTCCAGTTGATACCATCGCGGGAGCTCCACACGTCGTTCTTAAGGGTCTGCTTGCGATCAACCCACTCAAGCCCCCCGAGAATCCACAGCTTACCATTTAGCATCACAATCGGCGTGGCTGTTCTAGGACTCCAAGAAGCTGCTACTTGCACGTTGTTCCAGCGAATTCCGTCATCTGAGTTCCACACCGCATTGGTGGCAGGATGCTCCGGGTCCGAAAGTGTAGTCCCACCCATTACCCACATTCGGTCCTTGAAAACGATCGTCATCGGCAGGTCGGTATAATGGAAAGGTAGCTCCGACTGGACAGATCCCACTTGATCCCATCCGTCGAGTTCCAGACATCCCGAAGCAACTCTGTCGGCTTTGTTTTCCAGCCGCCCAAGAGCCAAAGCTTGTCATGATACACGAGTTCTCCAGCCGAATCACGCGGTTGCCAATCAGCGATGGCTATCCGCTTCAAACTCGGTGCCGGGAATCCCGGTGCCCCGCTGTAAATCCACCCGAGAATAAGGCAAAGAACAACCAGCGGAACGACGCGGAAAAACAAAAGCCGTTTGACTTAAATTCATGATTTCATCCCGAACCACTCTTGGAGAGCAGGCGTTTATGACCGCACAAGTACCTTCATTCGCACAATCGCCGATTGTCACAACTTCAAGGCCACCAGCAACGGGCGGACCAAATGCGACGCTCTTGTGTTAATGATTGTTTCTGTGGATCAGCCACTTTGAGTTTCATCACGGCCTGATCCCCACGGCGACGAAGAGCTGAGCCAAATTGTGATTGCCTCAATTGCCGGAAAAATGGTGTCGTTCAATCCCCTTGCCTCATCTCCTCCACAAACCGCCGTCATCCTCTCCGCCGCAGCATGCTCGATCTCCCCCGCAGGGTTTACCAAGAGGTCCGATTGGGTTCACGCAAAAAAGAAATCCCCCGAGTCTAGGCTCGTCAAGGCTACGTTCCTCAATACTATGGTGTTGTCGATATCGGCTGTAACGATTGTATCGTTGCCATACTGACTGGATGCCGCAAAAAGCGATTCCCAGTCGGCGAAAATGCTGTGGTCGATCCTGATCGTGTCGTGTGCGGAGCCGGTTGCCACGAAGTTTGTGATCGTATCGTGGCCCCAGTTCAGCAAAAAAACGAAGACGTCGGCTGCCGCTCCACCAGTGAGGGTATCGTTGCCGGCGCCACCCATCAGCGTATTAGAACCACTGCCGCCGACGATCACGTTGTTAAGCGCATTCCCTGTTCCGGCAAACGGCCCAGTTCCGATATAGGTGAGGTTCTCGACATTGGCGGCAAGCGTATAGCTCGCCAGGCTCGTGCGAACCGTGTCGACCCCCTCATTGGCGATCTCGGTGACGATATCACCGGCATTGTCGACGATATAAGTGTCGTTGCCCGCACCGCCGATCAAGCTATCCGCACCTGTCCCGCCATTCAGCACATCATTGCCGGCGCCGCCGGTGATCGTGTTGGCGAGCGCATTGCCGGCGCCGGTGAAGCTGGCGGATCCCGTATAGGTCAGGTTCTCGACATTGTTGCCGAGCGTATAGCTGACAAGCGCCGTCCGGACCGTGTCCGTCCCTTCGTTCGCGTTCTCAATCACGATGTCAGTCGCAATATCGACGACATAGATGTCGTCACCCGTCCCGCCCGACATCGTGTCGGCACCAGCCCCGCCGATCAATGTGTCGTTGCCGCCAGCCCCCACGAGCTTGTCGGCAGCAACACCGCCCTTGAGGACGTTGTCGAGTGCATTGCCGGTGCCGGCAAACACGGCCGTACCGGTCGATGTCAGGTTCTCGACATTGACCCCCAGCGTGTAGGCGGCCAGATTCGTCTGCACCGTGTCGATACCCTCGTCGGCATTTTCGATGACTGTGTCACCGGTGGAGATGACATAGGTATCGTCGCCCGCACCGCCCTTAAGCGTGTCGACCCCCGCCCCCCCGGTTAGGATATTGTTCAGCGTGTTGCCTGTTCCGGTAAAGGCTGCCGTGCCGATATTGGTGAGGTTCTCGACATCACTGCCAAGCGTATAGCTTGCCAGCGTCGTGCGAACCGTATCATTCCCCGCGTCGGCGGCTTCCGTGACGATGTCGCCGACATGGTCGACGATATAGATGTCGCTGCCCGCACCGCCGATCAGGGTATCCGCACCGCCCCCGCCATTCAGCAGATCGTTGCCGCCGCCGCCGGTGATCGTGTTGGCGAACGCATTGCCGGTGCCGGTGAAGTTGGCGGATCCCGTGTAGGTCAGGTTCTCGACATTGACCAATGCGGCGATCGAGTAGGCTGCAAGCGCCGTGCGGATTTCGTCGGTGCCGGCGCTGACCGCCTCCTTGATCACGTCGCTCGCACTGTCGACCACATAGATGTCGTTGCCGGCACCGCCGTCAAGCGTGTCATTGCCGGCGCCGCCGTCCAGAAGATCGTTGCCAGCGCCGCCGGTGATCGTGTTGACGAGCGTATTGCCGGTGCCGGTGAAGCTGGCGGATCCCGTATAGAGCAGGTTCTCGACATTGCTGGCGAGCGTATAGATTGAAAGCGCCGTCTTGATCAGATCGGTTCCTGCATTCAGCCCTTCGGTGACCACGTCGCCAACGTCATCGACAATATAGGTGTCGTTGCCCGCACCACCGATCAAGCTGTCCGCACCGGCCTTTCCGTCCAGGGTGTCGGCACCTGCCGCGCCCCTGATCGTGTTGGCAAGGTCATTGCCCGTGCCGGTAAAGGCTACCGTGCCGATGTAGGTGAGGTTCTCGAGATCGCTGCCAAGCGTATAGCTTGCCAGGGCCGTGCGAACCGTGTCGGCTCCTTCATCGGCGGCTTCAGTGACGATGTCGCCGACATGGTCGACGATATAGATGTCGCTGCCCGCACCGCCGATCAGGGTATCCGCACCGGCTCCGCCATCAAGCGTGTCATTGCCGGCGCCGCCGGAAAGAGTATCGGTGGCAGCGCCACCCGTGATCGTATTGTCGAGATTGTTGCCGGTACCAGCGAAAGTTCCCGTGCCGGCAAAGCTCAGGTTCTCGACATTGGCGGCAAGCGTATAGCTCGCCAGGCTCGTGCGAACCGTGTCGACCCCCTCATTGGCGATCTCGGTGACGATATCACCGGCATTGTCGACGATATAAGTGTCGTTGCCCGCACCGCCGATCAAGCTATCCGCACCTGTCCCGCCATTCAGCACATCATTGCCGGCGCCGCCGGTGATCGTGTTGGCGAGCGCATTGCCGGCGCCGGTGAAGCTGGCGGATCCCGTATAGGTCAGGTTCTCGACATTGTTGCCGAGCGTATAGCTGACAAGCGCCGTCCGGACCGTGTCCGTCCCTTCGTTCGCGTTCTCAATCACGATGTCAGTCGCAATATCGACGACATAGATGTCGTCACCCGTCCCGCCCGACATCGTGTCGGCACCAGCCCCGCCGATCAATGTGTCGTTGCCGCCAGCCCCCACGAGCTTGTCGGCAGCAACACCGCCCTTGAGGACGTTGTCGAGTGCATTGCCGGTGCCGGCAAACACGGCCGTACCGGTCGATGTCAGGTTCTCGACATTGACCCCCAGCGTGTAGGCGGCCAGATTCGTCTGCACCGTGTCGATACCCTCGTCGGCATTTTCGATGACTGTGTCACCGGTGGAGATGACATAGGTATCGTCGCCCGCACCGCCCTTAAGCGTGTCGACCCCCGCCCCCCCGGTTAGGATATTGTTCAGCGTGTTGCCTGTTCCGGTAAAGGCTGCCGTGCCGATATTGGTGAGGTTCTCGACATCACTGCCAAGCGTATAGCTTGCCAGCGTCGTGCGAACCGTATCATTCCCCGCGTCGGCGGCTTCCGTGACGATGTCGCCGACATGGTCGACGATATAGATGTCGCTGCCCGCACCGCCGATCAGGGTATCCGCACCGCCCCCGCCATTCAGCAGATCGTTGCCGCCGCCGCCGGTGATCGTGTTGGCGAACGCATTGCCGGTGCCGGTGAAGTTGGCGGATCCCGTGTAGGTCAGGTTCTCGACATTGACCAATGCGGCGATCGAGTAGGCTGCAAGCGCCGTGCGGATTTCGTCGGTGCCGGCGCTGACCGCCTCCTTGATCACGTCGCTCGCACTGTCGACCACATAGATGTCGTTGCCGGCACCGCCGTCAAGCGTGTCATTGCCGGCGCCGCCGTCCAGAAGATCGTTGCCAGCGCCGCCGGTGATCGTGTTGACGAGCGTATTGCCGGTGCCGGTGAAGCTGGCGGATCCCGTATAGAGCAGGTTCTCGACATTGCTGGCGAGCGTATAGATTGAAAGCGCCGTCTTGATCAGATCGGTTCCTGCATTCAGCCCTTCGGTGACCACGTCGCCAACGTCATCGACAATATAGGTGTCGTTGCCCGCACCACCGATCAAGCTGTCCGCACCGGCCTTTCCGTCCAGGGTGTCGGCACCTGCCGCGCCCCTGATCGTGTTGGCAAGGTCATTGCCCGTGCCGGTAAAGGCTACCGTGCCGATGTAGGTGAGGTTCTCGAGATCGCTGCCAAGCGTATAGCTTGCCAGGGCCGTGCGAACCGTGTCGGCTCCTTCATCGGCGGCTTCAGTGACGATGTCGCCGACATGGTCGACGATATAGATGTCGCTGCCCGCACCGCCGATCAGGGTATCCGCACCGGCTCCGCCATCAAGCGTGTCATTGCCGGCGCCGCCGGAAAGAGTATCGGTGGCAGCGCCACCCGTGATCGTATTGTCGAGATTGTTGCCGGTACCAGCGAAAGTTCCCGTGCCGGCAAAGCTCAGGTTCTCGACATTGGCGGCAAGCGTATAGCTCGCCAGGCTCGTGCGAACCGTGTCGACCCCCTCATTGGCGATCTCGGTGACGATATCACCGGCATTGTCGACGATATAAGTGTCGTTGCCCGCACCGCCGATCAAGCTATCCGCACCTGTCCCGCCATTCAGCACATCATTGCCGGCGCCGCCGGTGATCGTGTTGGCGAGCGCATTGCCGGCGCCGGTGAAGCTGGCGGATCCCGTATAGGTCAGGTTCTCGACATTGTTGCCGAGCGTATAGCTGACAAGCGCCGTCCGGACCGTGTCCGTCCCTTCGTTCGCGTTCTCAATCACGATGTCAGTCGCAATATCGACGACATAGATGTCGTCACCCGTCCCGCCCGACATCGTGTCGGCACCAGCCCCGCCGATCAATGTGTCGTTGCCGCCAGCCCCCACGAGCTTGTCGGCAGCAACACCGCCCTTGAGGACGTTGTCGAGTGCATTGCCGGTGCCGGCAAACACGGCCGTACCGGTCGATGTCAGGTTCTCGACATTGACCCCCAGCGTGTAGGCGGCCAGATTCGTCTGCACCGTGTCGATACCCTCGTCGGCATTTTCGATGACTGTGTCACCGGTGGAGATGACATAGGTATCGTCGCCCGCACCGCCCTTAAGCGTGTCGACCCCCGCCCCCCCGGTTAGGATATTGTTCAGCGTGTTGCCTGTTCCGGTAAAGGCTGCCGTGCCGATATTGGTGAGGTTCTCGACATCACTGCCAAGCGTATAGCTTGCCAGCGTCGTGCGAACCGTATCATTCCCCGCGTCGGCGGCTTCCGTGACGATGTCGCCGACATGGTCGACGATATAGATGTCGCTGCCCGCACCGCCGATCAGGGTATCCGCACCGCCCCCGCCATTCAGCAGATCGTTGCCGCCGCCGCCGGTGATCGTGTTGGCGAACGCATTGCCGGTGCCGGTGAAGTTGGCGGATCCCGTGTAGGTCAGGTTCTCGACATTGACCAATGCGGCGATCGAGTAGGCTGCAAGCGCCGTGCGGATTTCGTCGGTGCCGGCGCTGACCGCCTCCTTGATCACGTCGCTCGCACTGTCGACCACATAGATGTCGTTGCCGGCACCGCCGTCAAGCGTGTCATTGCCGGCGCCGCCGTCCAGAAGATCGTTGCCAGCGCCGCCGGTGATCGTGTTGACGAGCGTATTGCCGGTGCCGGTGAAGCTGGCGGATCCCGTATAGAGCAGGTTCTCGACATTGCTGGCGAGCGTATAGATTGAAAGCGCCGTCTTGATCAGATCGGTTCCTGCATTCAGCCCTTCGGTGACCACGTCGCCAACGTCATCGACAATATAGGTGTCGTTGCCCGCACCACCGATCAAGCTGTCCGCACCGGCCTTTCCGTCCAGGGTGTCGGCACCTGCCGCGCCCCTGATCGTGTTGGCAAGGTCATTGCCCGTGCCGGTAAAGGCTACCGTGCCGATGTAGGTGAGGTTCTCGAGATCGCTGCCAAGCGTATAGCTTGCCAGGGCCGTGCGAACCGTGTCGGCTCCTTCATCGGCGGCTTCAGTGACGATGTCGCCGACATGGTCGACGATATAGATGTCGCTGCCCGCACCGCCGATCAGGGTATCCGCACCGCCCCCGCCATTCAGCAGATCGTTGCCGCCGCCGCCGGTGATCGTGTTGGCGAACGCATTGCCGGTGCCGGTGAAGTTGGCGGATCCCGTGTAGGTCAGGTTCTCGACATTGACCAATGCGGCGATCGAGTAGGCTGCAAGCGCCGTGCGGATTTCGTCGGTGCCGGCGCTGACCGCCTCCTTGATCACGTCGCTCGCACTGTCGAGCACATAGATGTCATTGCCGGCGCCGCCGTCAAGCACGTCATTGCCGGCGCCGCCGTCAAGCGTATCGTTGCCAGCGCTGCCGTTGATCGTGTTCGCGAGACCATTTCCAGTTCCAGCGAAATCGCCGGTGCCGATGAAGGTCAGCTTTTCAACATTATTGGTCAAAGCATAGGAAGAAAGCGTCGTCTTGACCAGATCGGCTCCTTCATTCGGCCTTTCAGTGACGACGTCGGCAAGGTTATCGACAATATAAGTGTCATCGCCCGCTCCGCCGATCAGTATGTCTGCTCCAGCCTTTCCGTCCAGCGTGTCGGCACCCGCCGCACCCCGGATCGTGTTGGCAAGGTCATTGCCTGTCCCGGTAAAGGCAACTGCGCCCATATAGGTGAGGTTCTCGACATCACTGCCAAGCGTATAGCTTGCCAGTGTCGTGCGAACCGTATCGATCCCCTCATTGGCGACCTCGGTGACGACGTCAGAAGCGTTGTCGACGATGTATGTGTCGTTACCCGTCCCGCCGATTAGCCTGTCGGCGCCAGCCCCGCCGTCCAGCGTGTCATCACCGGCACCGCCCGACAAAATATCGATGACCGCGCCACCGGTGATCGTATTGTTGAGGTTGTTGCCAGTGCCGGTAAAGGCAGTCCGTCCGAAGTTAATGAGGTTCTCGACGTTAGCGCTCAATGTGTAGCTCGCCAGATACGTCTTCACCGTATCTATGCCCTCGTCGGCGTTTTCAATAACGGTGTCGCCGTCACCGTAAACGACGTAAATATCGTAGCCGATCCCCCCAGCGAGCGAGTCATCTCCCCAGTCACCACTCAGGGTATCGTTTCCTGCCCCACCAGAGAGCGTATCGTCGCCTGTCCCGCCAGTGATTATATTGTCGAGGCTATTCCCGACACCGGTAGAATTGCCACTACCTGCGAAGTATAGGTCCTCGACATTAGCATTGTCCGCCAGCGAATAAGCCGCAAGATCGGTCCGGATCGTGTCAGCGCCGCTGTCGGCCGCCTCGACCACGACATCGCCGAGATCATCGACAATATAGGTATCGTTGCCCGCACCGCCGATCAGCGTGTCGGCGCCGGCCTTCCCATCAAGCCAATCAATACCTGTCCCGCCAGTGATCACATTGGCCCCCGTATTGCCAGTACCGGAGAACCCAAAGGTGCCAATGTAGACCAGGTTTTCTACGTTGGTGCTGAGTGTATAAGAACCCGTCGTCCGGACCGTGTCCGTCCCCTCATCGACATTCTCAATTACAGCATCGTTGGCATTGTCGACGATGTAGACGTCGTTACCCGTCCCGCCCGACATCTTGTCGATTCCGGCACCGCCATCGAGTGTGTCATTGCCGGAATCGCCAGTAAGGGTATCGTTTCCGGCATTGCCCCAGAGCGCATTGTCCGCCTCGTTGCCGACAATCGTATCGTTGCCGGAGCCGGCCCGAACGTTCTCAATCAACGACGCGACATTGTCATGATAAAGAAGGGCGTTGAAAATGTTACCGCGGGCATAGCCATTATTCGGACCTCCGCCCAGGTCGGCCAACTGGCTCTGGGAAAAGACCGAGTAGCCCCCTGCTCGCAAGTCGATCTTGAGGGCGGTGGTATAAGCGCTCAAATCATAGGTATCGATACCGCCGCCGTCCCAGATTGTCGCGAAGATGCGGTTGGCAGCGGGCGTGATGGCCGCAACGCCGTTGACATAAGTGATGCCCTGGTTCGGATTCCACTTGTAGACGGTATCGCCGCTGTTCGTCGTGTAGTCCGCACCATACATTTCCTGCAGGGCGGCGATGTCGAGCATCATGAAGGTTTGTGGCGCGCCATCGTGCTCATACTTGGCCCCCCTCTCATCGTCTCCAATAAATGTGTGGTAGGTCATGATCGTGTATTCGAGCGAGTCGTAGGCGCTCGGAACGACTGTCCCCCCTTCGTGAGCATGTTTCAGTCCGAGAGCGTGACCCAGCTCGTGCGCCAAGACCTGGCCCGCATAGTTGCCGAACCTCGGGAACCGATAATCATCTTCGGTGCCAGCATATCCCGTCCCGAACCAGATATCCCCACCCCGCTCGCCGGCAGCTGGCAAATAGGCCCCTGCCGTCTCCAGATAGGGATCCGAGGTTTGCGCAAACCGCACCGTTGCGGTATTCGCGCTTCCGGCCTCAAAGTTGGCGTTCGTGAACCCCTCGACGGAGAAGCCGTCATTTGCCGCACTCCCGTAGGACTGCTCCATAAAGTACAAGGCGAGAGACTGCTGCTGCGACGATATTGGAGAGAAAGAATAGTACTTTTCGTAGTATAAATCGGCGCCATCATCGGCATAAGATGATGAGGTGGTGGGAAACGCATAGGTTATCGTTCCATCCCAAGCGGTGCCGCTGAAGAGCCCGTCTATTTTCTGATCCCCAGTCGAGCTGACGTTCTTCGTCGGAGTAATAAGATTCGTCATAAAATACCCGTTTGCCTATTCCATTCGCCGCGCCTAATGCCGGTTTCCCTCTGCCCGAAATCAGAGGAAAATTCAACTAAAAGCTTTATTTCTCTTCAGGAAAGTTTTTTTGACCTAGTAACTAACGCTCCTGAAGCGCTTTCTCCTCTATCGAAGGCCAGAAGACATATTCCAGGATCCTGGTGCTCGCCCGTCCGAACCTTCGCAATTGCTGCCACGGCGGCACTTAAATTGACGTTACGGTCATCTGCTGAAATTTAATAAGCCTCAGGCTTGGTGATATCGGGAAAGCGAGAGGTCCGCATTGTTTCGGCGCCGTCGAACGTTGTCTCCGGCCGTCGTGCCGCGGGGTCGCCCTCACGGCGTGCCGCGTCGGGTTCGAGGATCGCATCTGCCGCAATCTTGGTGACGTGGCCTGCGATCGTTCCGTAGCGAGTGAAGGGAAAGGCGTCGAGCTTGACGACAGTGTCCTGTCCGACCGTGGTGAAGCCGATGTTCTTGTTCAAAGCGTCAATTTCGAGCTCAAACGTGCTCCCTAAAAAAAACCCGGCGAAGCTGAAGTCCTGCTGAGCTGGTCAGCTTGAAAGCCTGCTCCGGGCGTTCTCCGCCAATTCCTGCACCCGGTCTACGGGGATGCGGCCGATCAGCATGAAAGCGTGCGTCGCGTTCGACCAGTAGACGACATTCATACCTTTGCGGTTTTCGAGGTCCGGCGCCTTCGGCCCCGCGTCAGACTTGACGATGCAGAGCGCCATCGGCCCGGTCTCGGGGTCGAGATAGGCGATCTGGGCGAGCGCCTTACCATCATATTGCAGCAGCAGGGCGCGTTTGAAATCAATCCCCGGCAGCGAGACGGCTTCGGGGGAGAGTGACAGGCCGAGCTTCTCGTCAAGACCGGCGAGCTGGGCGGCCTGATCCTCCCTGCCGGGGGCGGGGCCGGCGTACGTTTCGGCGGTATAGAGCGAGATATAATCGGCGACCACGGCGCGCCACTCGCTGTTTTCGTCCTTTGCCGAAAACCGTGCTCCGATGCCGATGACGGCGCGGTCGATGGCGATGCCGGCGACCAGCGAGGCGGCGAGCGCGCCGAGGAAGCGGCGGCGGCTGGCGAATGCGGGCGCGGGACCGGATTTTGCGCTTTGGTGCGCCGGGATGGCGGCGAGCATCGCCTGCAGCTTCTCGCGCGGCGCTTCCGATAGGAGCGGGGCGAAGGCCTGCTCGAACGGCAGGCTGGCGCGCGCCAGGAATTCCAGCCGTTTGGCGACGCTCTCGTCTTCCTTCACCATGGCCTCAATGCGCGCAGCCTCTTCGGCCGTCAGTTCGCCGTCGATGAAGGCTGTGAGCTGCTCGTCGGAGGGAATGGTCTGTTTCGTCGTCATTGCCGTCCCCCTTCCGGTCCGGCGCCGGAGAGCTTGGCGCGGGCCGCCGCCAACCGGCTCATCACGGTTCCGATCGGGATATCCAATATGCCTGCAACCTCGCGATAGGAAAGTCCTTCCACATAGGCGAGGAAAACCACCGTTCTCTGCGCCTCGGGCAGCGCATTCACCTGCTTCAGCACCTGACCCGCCATCACATGGGTTTCGGTGTCGTGCGCGCCGTCGAAGATCAGCGTCTCCCCGGCATCGACGAAACCCTGGCCCTGGCGCACCCGGCGGGAGCGGATCTCGTTCAGCCAGATCGAATGCAGGAGCGAAAACAGCCAGCGGTCGAGCCGGGTGCCGGGGATGAACTGATCGGCGCGCTCCAGCGCGCGAAGGCAGGTCGCTTGCACCAGGTCGTCGGCGACATCGCGCTGATGCGAGAGAAGGAGACCATAACGCCAGAGCCTTGCCAGATTTTCCGTCAGGCCGCTCCTGATATCCGCTTCGCTCGCGATGGCCGCCTCCGCCGATCCTGCATCCCTCGAAACCGCCGGATGAACCGGCGATTCCGTTCTCGCGCGACTATAGGCAGGAAAATGGGTGCGCGCGACCGACATTCTTACGTCCCTTTTGCGGTTCAAGTCTTCCCGCCGTGCCTGTTGATCAGATCTTCGAGGGATCGAGGATTGCAGCGTTCAGATCCTGATATTCCTCGCAAGCCGTGCCGCAGATCGCCTTGATTGACTTCAGCTGGTCTTTGGCGAGGTCGAGCTGGCCCTTGATGACATAGGCTTCACCGAGATATTCGCGGACCTTGGCGTATTGCGGATCCATCTTCACCGACTGCAAGTAATAGGAGATACCTTCGTCGGTGCGGCCGAGCTTGCGCGTGGCATAGCCGCGATAATTGAGCACTTCGGCGGTGTTCTGATCCTTGACCGTGTCGAGCACCGCAAGCGCCTCCACATAACGACCGGCCTTGGCCAGCGAATAGGCATAGTCGGCGCGGTTCTCGTCGGAGACGTTAGCGCTCTGCTGCTTGACGCATTTCTTGGTCTTCTGGTCGTAGATCTCGCCCTTCTTGCAGGTGGGCGTTGTGCTGCTATCATCGCCAACCGCAAAAACCGGGCCGGAGACAACAGAAGCGGCAAGGCAGCCGCCGAGAATGATGGAAGCGATGCGGGCTGTCATAATCGTCATGGGGAAACTCCTCGAAAGTGACGTTGCGACGAGAGAACACCGCTGCATCCCGCTTTATTCGGCTGCCGCTTGCATTTCTTTCTTCACCCTTTCGTGAAGCTTCAGAGCTGAATAATTTGGGCGTCCGCGTGTTTTCCTTCGTTCCGCCGGAGGGACAAGGAGAATTCTGTGACCGATACCGTCAAACTCGTCAGCCTCGCCGTTGCCACACCCGAACATGTCATTTTCCAAAAACAGGCGGCCGAAGCCTCGGCCCGGCTGTTTGCCGACCGTTTCGGGGATTTCCGCCATCTTGCCCGCGTCTTCGACAGCGCCGGCATCGACAAGCGCCATGCGGCGCGGCCGCTTGCCTGGTTCGACGAGCCGCATGGGTGGCAGGACCGAATGCAGGCTTTTGCAGAGGTGGCAGGCGGGCTTTTCGTCGAAGCTGCCAGCTCTGCCCTTCGCCAGGCGGGGCTTGAGGCCAGCGATGTCGATTGTGTCGTGACGGTCTCCTCCACCGGTTTTACGACGCCGAGCCTCGATGCGCAGCTTAGCCGCAGGATGGGTTTCAAACCCGATATCGAGCGCGTGCCGGTCTTCGGGCTCGGCTGTGCTGCTGGCGTCTCAGGTTTTGCGATCGCCTCGCGACTAGCGCGAAGCCGGCCGGGCACTGTTGTGCTTTTCGTGTCGATCGAGCTTTGCACGCTGGCCTTCCGGCTGGACGAGCTGACCCGGCCGAACATCATTGCGACGGCGCTTTTCGGCGACGGCGCTGCCGCCTGCGTGCTGCGATCAGGCGAAGACGGGCTGGCGGAGGTGGAATCGACCGGCGAGCATCTCTTTCCCGACACGCTCGATATCATGGGCTGGAAGATCGATGACGGCGGCTTCGGCATCGTGCTGGCGCAATCGCTGCCGCCGTTTGCCGAAAAGGAGATCGGCCCGGCAGTGACGGCCATTCTGGCCCGCAACGGGCTAAGGGTGGAGGATATCGACCGCTTCATCTGCCATCCCGGCGGCATGAAGGTGCTGGCCGCGATGGAGAGCGCGCTTTCGATGGTCCCGGGCACGTTGGATCACGAGCGAGCTGTGCTTGCCGAATACGGCAACATGTCCTCGCCGACCATCCTGTTCGTGCTGGAGCGGGCGATCCACGCCGGGTTGCCAGAGCGCGCCGCGATGATCGCCATGGGGCCGGGCTTTTCGGCGAGCTGCGTGACGCTCAGGAGGGTCGCATGATGTGGCCGTCGATCGCGCTCCTTGCCTTCGTGACGCTGCAGCGGCTGGGGGAACTCGTGCTTGCCCGGCGCAATACGGCGGCGCTTGTTGCCAGGGGTGCCAGAGAGGTGGCACCCGAGCATTATCCCTTCATGGTGGCGCTGCATGCCGGCTGGATCATCGGCCTTTGGCTGCTTGCCCCCGGCAGGCCGGTCGCGCTCTTCTGGTTTCTGGTGTTCATGGGGCTGCAGGCGCTGCGGCTCTGGGTGCTGGCGACGCTGAAAGACCGCTGGACGACGCGCATCATCGTCCTGCCCGGCGCGCCGCTCGTCAGATCCGGGCCCTATCGCTTCCTCCGCCATCCGAACTACGCGATCGTCGTCGGCGAAATCGCCGCCCTTCCCCTCGCCTTCGGCCTGCCGTTTTACGCGATTGTCTTTTCCGTTCTCAACGCGCTTATCCTCTATATCCGTGTGAAGGCTGAAAATGCCGTACTGAAAAGCGCAATGATTTTGAAATGAAAGCGATTTTTCGTTTGCGTCGCAGTATCGGCGCGGGCATTTTCACCCGATAAACAAAGCGGAATTCAAGCGGAAATGACGAAGAACGCAATCGTGCTCGGCGCCGGCATTGTCGGGGTTTCCACGGCCATCCATCTTCAGCGGCGCGGCCGGCAGGTGACGCTGATCGACCGCAAGGATCCGGGCAGCGAAACCTCCTTCGGCAATGCCGGCCTGATCCAGCGCGAAGGTGTGGCACCCTACGGCTTTCCCCAGCAGCTCGGGCTCTTGCTGCGCTATGCGCTGAATAACCGCATCGACGCGCATTATCACCTGCGCACGCTGCCGAGCCAGATCGCCTTTCTCGCCCGCTACTGGTGGAACTCCGATGCGCGGCGCCACGCGATCATCACCCGGGCCTATGCGCCGCTGATCGAAAATTCGATCGTCGAACATAAGGATCTGATCGAAGCGTCGCAGGCCGAAGGGCTGATCCGCAAGGACGGCTGGATGAAGATTTTCCGCACGCAAGCCAAGCGGGACGGCGCTCTTGCAGAGGCAGCACTTTGGCAGAATGAATTCGGCGTGGAGTATGACAGCCTGACTCCGGCCGATATCGCCCGCATGGAACCTCATATGACCGGCGATTTTGCTGGCGGCATCCACTGGCGCGATCCCTGGTCGGTGCTCGACCCGCATGCGCTGACATCGGCCTATCGCCGCTATTTCGAAAGCCTTGGCGGCCGGTTCGTCACGGGTGATGCCGCCTCGCTCGGTCCGTTCGGCTCCGGCTGGAAGATCATGACGGCGGAAGGTCCGCTCGAAGCCGAGGATGCGGTTTTAGCGCTCGGCCCCTGGGCGGCCGTTGCGACGCGCCGGCTCGGCTATTCCTTCCCGCTCGGCGTCAAGCGCGGCTATCACATGCATTATGCCACTGAGGGCAATGCCGTGCTCAACAACTGGACGCTCGATGCCGAGCGCGGCTATCTCCTTGCGCCGATGAACCGCGGCATCCGGCTGACGACAGGGGCGGAGTTTGCAACGCTCGATGCGCCGAAGACGCCGGTCCAGCTCGACCGCGCCGAAGCCGTGGCCCGCACGATCTTCCCGCTCGGAGGCAGGCTCGATCCCGAGCCTTGGATGGGTGCGCGACCCTGCACGCCAGACATGATGCCGATCATCGGCAAGGCGCCGCGCCATCAGGGCCTGTGGTTTGCCTTCGGCCATGCCCATCACGGCCTGACGCTCGGGCCGGTGACCGGCCGTGTGCTTGCCGAAGTCATCACCGGCGAAACGCCGTTCATCGATATCGCGGCCTATTCGCCGCAGCGTTTCAACCCGTAACACCGAGCGCGGCAAGGCCTTTAAAGGCCTTTGTCGCAATGCCTTCTACCGTGTCGTCGATATCGACGGTGACGACACCTTGCTCGCCTGTCGGCACCTCAAGTGTGGCCAGCTGGCTATCGAGCAACGAGACCGGCATGAAATGTCCCTTGCGCTCGGCCATACGCTTCATCAGCAGCGCTCTGGAACCTTCGAGATAAACGAAGAACAGATTGCCGCCGGCAGCGGCCCGTAGCCTGTCGCGATAGATGCGCTTCAGTGCCGAGCAGGAAACGATGATACCCTCGCTCTTTTCCAGCGAGGCCTTGATGTCTTCGCCGATGCGGTCGAGCCAGGGCATCCGGTCCTCATCGGTCAGCGGAATGCCCTTCGACATCTTCTCGACATTGGCGGCGGGATGAAGCGCATCGCCTTCGACGAAGGCCAGGCGCAGCGCTTCGGCAAGCTTCTCGCCGACGGAGGATTTACCGCAGCCGCTGACCCCCATGACGATGATCGCATGAGGCCTGTTCATCTGCTCATCCGGCATGTTTACTCCTCAGCTTATCTTCCCGCTCAGTCGAGCGGGAAATGACAGGCATATTGTTGTGCGCCTTCTCCCCTTAATTCGGGAGAAACCTGGCGACAATAGTCCTGCGCCTTCCAGCAGCGCGGATTGAAGTGGCAGCCCGACGGCGGCTTCAAGGGCGACGGCAGTTCGCCCTGCAGGCGGATGCGGGTCTTCTCGCGCTCGGGATCGGCGATCGGGGTCGCCGACAACAAGGCGGCCGTATAGGGATGGCGCGGCCGGGCGAAGACTTCAGCGGCAGGGCCGGTTTCGATCGGGCGGCCGAGATACATGACCATCACCTCGTCGGCGATGTGATGGACGACCGAGAGACCGTGCGAGATGAAGAGATAGGCAAGGCCCATCTCCTTCTGCAGGTCCATCAGCAAGTTCAGCACCTGCGCCTGGATCGACAGATCAAGGGCCGAAACCGGCTCGTCGAGCACCAGCACTTTCGGCCGCAGCATCAGGGCGCGGGCAATGGCGATGCGCTGGCGCTGGCCGCCGGAGAACATATGGGGGTAACGGCCATGATGCTCCGGGCGCAGGCCGACGCGGGCCATCATCTCCTCCACCTTGCGGCGGCGGGCGGCCGCGTCGAGATTGGTGTTGATCTTCAGCGGCTCTTCAAGAATCGCGCCGACCTTCTGGCGCGGGTTGAGCGAGCCGTAAGGATTCTGGAAGACGATCTGCACCTGGCTGCGCAAGCTGCGGTCGCCGACACGCGCCGGCTTGCCGTCAATCAGCAATTCGCCGGCCGTCGGATCCTCGATCATCGTGACCAGACGGGCGAGTGTCGACTTGCCACAGCCGGATTCGCCGACGACGGCGAGCGTCTTGCCGGAATGCAGGCTGAAGCTGACGCCGTTCAGCGCCTTGACGGTGGCGTCGGCTTTGAAGAGACCGCGGTTGACCGTGTAGAAACGGGCGAGATCCCTGCCCTCGAGAACAGCGCCAGTCATACCAAGTCTCCTGCAGTTTCAACGGCGATGACACCGGGATGCCCCAGCGGCTTGCCGTCCTTCAATGGATAATTGCACAAAGCCTGGCCGAGCTCCGGGCCCTGGCGCACCACGCCGCGATCGCATTCGACCGTGGCATAACCGCAGCGCGGCGCGAAGAGACAGCCCGTCGGGCGGCCGTGCTGGCCGGGAACGACACCGGCGATCGAGGGCAGACGCTGGCCGACCTTGGCGCGTTCCGGCAGGGCGGCGAGCAGAGCTGCCGTATAGGGATGATGCGGATCGCGAAACAGCGCCCTCACCGGCTGCTCCTCGACCTTCTGGCCGGCATATTGTACCTGCACGCGCTCGGCGGTTTCAGCAACGACACCCATGTCGTGGGTGATCAACACCAGCGCCATGCCGTGCTCCTTCTGCAGACGCACGAGCAGATCGAGGATTTGCGCCTGGATCGTCACGTCGAGCGCTGTCGTCGGCTCGTCGGCGATCAGGAGCTTCGGATTGCAGGCGAGCGCCATGGCGATCATGACGCGCTGGCTCATGCCACCAGACATCTGATGCGGGAAGTTCGACAGGCGGTCTTCCGGGGCCGGAATGCCGACGAGGTTCAGGAGCTCGATAGAGCGTTCGCGGCGCTCCTTGCGGTTGAGGCCCATATGAAAGCGCAGGGTCTCGCCGAGCTGGAAACCGACCGTGAAGCACGGATTGAGGCTCGACATCGGCTCCTGGAAGATCATCGCCATATCCTTGCCGATGATCCTGCGGCGCTGGCGGGCGGAGATACCGCGCAGATCCTTGCCGTCGAACTGCATGCGGTCGGCGGTGATCTTCGCCGTCCAGGGCAAAAGCCCCATCAGGGCCAGCATGGCCACGGATTTACCCGAGCCGGATTCGCCGACGACCGACAGGATCTCGCCCTTGTCGCAGGCAAGAGACACGCCGTCGACGGCGCGGAAGAGACCGGAAGAGGTCTGGAATTCGACCGTCAGATTTTCAATCTCGAGGAGTGACATCACGACCTCTTCAGTTTGGGATCGAGCGCGTCGCGCAAGCCGTCACCCATCAGGTTGATGGCGAGAACGGTAATGAGGATGGCAAGACCCGGGAATGTCACCACCCACCAGGCGCGCGAGATGAACTCACGGGATTCGGCCAGCATTGTCCCCCATTCGGGTGTCGGCGGCTGGGCGCCCATGCCGAGAAAGCCGAGGGCGGCGGCATCGAGAATTGCCGCCGAGAAAGCGAGCGTCGCCTGAACGATCAGTGGCCCAAGACAGTTTGGCAGGATCGTCTTGAACATTAACCGGAAGGTGCCGGCACCGGCGACACGCGAGGCGATCACATATTCCTTCTCACGCTCCGAAATGACTGAGGCCCGCGTCAGCCGGACGAAATGCGGCTGGTTGACCAGCGAAATCGCGATCATCGCGTTGGTGAGGCCAGGCCCGAGCACGGCCACCAGCACGAGAGCCAACAGCAGCGACGGGAAGGCCAGGATGATGTCCATTAGGCGCATGATTGCCGTATCGATCTTACCGCGGAAAAATCCGGCAACGAGCCCGATCAGGACTCCCGAAATGACCGAAAGCGTGACGACGACGACGCCGATGAAGAGCGAGAACCGCGCGCCGTAGATCAGGCGCGAGAGGATATCGCGGCCAACGGCATCCGTTCCGAGCGGGTAGGAGGCGCTGCCCGCCTCCATCCAGAACGGTACTGCCAGCAGCACCTGGCGGTTCTGCTCGTTCGGCTGATGTGGCGCAAAGAGCGGCGCTAAGACTGCAACGACCAGGATGATGCTGAACACCACCAGGCCGATGACGGCGCCCTTGTTGCGGGAGAAATAATGCCAGAACTCCGCAAGAGCGGATGGCTGGCCGGTTTTGACGGTGACCGTGCTCATGGACCGCTCCTAGTGACGAATGCGCGGATTGATGAAGCCGTAGAGAACATCAACAATCAGATTGACCAGCATGATGACGCCGGCGATCAGCAGAAGGCCGCCCTGGACCACGGCATAATCGCGCTTGAAGACCGAATCGACCATCCATTTGCCGATACCTGGCCAGGAGAAGATCGTCTCGGTGAGGATGGCGCCGGCAAGAAGAACGCCGATCTGCAGACCGATCGTGGTGATGACAGGGATCATCGCATTTCGCAGCGCATGCACGCCGACGACGCGCAGCGGCTTCAAGCCTTTGGAGCGTGCGGTCCGGACATAGTCCTCGCCCAACACTTCGAGCATCGCCGAACGCGTCTGGCGTGCGATGACGGCGAGCGGGATGGTTGCCAACACGATGGTCGGCAGAATGAGGTAGCTGACGGCCGAGGCGAAGGCTCCCTTCTGGCCCGACAGCAAGCTGTCGACGAGCATGAATCCGGTGACCGGCTTGAAGAAATACATCAGCGAGATGCGGCCGGAAACCGGCGTCCAGCCGAGATAGCCGGAGAAGAAGATGATGAGCAGCAGACCCCACCAGAAAATCGGCATGGAATAACCGATGAGGGCAACTCCCATCACGCTCTGATCGAACCACGTGCCTCGCTTGACGGCCGCAAAGACGCCGGCGGGCACGCCAAGACAGACGGCGATAATGATGGCACAGAGCGAAAGCTCCAGTGTTGCCGGGAACAATGTGAAGAACTCGCCGAGAACGGGCCGCTTGGTGACGATCGAGGTGCCGAGATCGCCTTGCAGCACTTTTCCGAGATAATCGAAATACTGCACATATATGGGCCGGTCGAAACCGAGATCGTGCATGATCTGGGCGTGACGTTCCGGCGCCATCACACGTTCACCCGACAAAAGCATGACGGGGTCGCCGGGAATCATGCGGATGAACGAGAAGGCTATCAGCGAAACGCCAAGGAATGTCGGGATCAGCACCGCGAGGCGGCCGATGAAAAAACGCAACATAGCAGGTTTTCCAATAGTTTCCGGCGGTCAGGGGAACCTGACCGCCGGCCGCACCCGGCGTTGACCGGGCAGTTTACAGATTTTTTATTATTCGGAAATGTCCACACCGTCGAAGCGGTGAATTCCAAGCGGGTCCATGAAGAAGCCCGAGACCTTCTTGCTCATCGGAACGAAGACCAATGAGTGGTTAATCGTATTCCAGGGAGCTTCCTTCTTGAAGATCAGCTGAGCCTGCTCATAGGCCTTCGTGCGCTCGGCGACGTCGGCCGTCAGCTTGGCCTTCGTCATCAGATCGTCGAATTCCTTGTTGCACCACTGAGCGCGGTTGTTGCCGCCGACAGCATCGCAGCCAAGCAACGTATCCATGAAGTTGTCAGGGTCGCCGTTGTCGCCGGTCCAGCCAAGGATGACGGCACCGTCGCGATTCTTGTCGGACGAGAGCTTCAGATATTCGGCCCATTCATGGGTGACGATTTCCGCATCGACGCCGACCTTGGCCAAGTCGGCCTGCATCAATTCTGCGGCGCGGCGCGCGTTCAACATGTACGGACGCGAAACCGGCATTGCCCAGATCTTCATCTTCAGATCCTTGACGCCGGCATCTGCCAGCATCTTCTTCGACGCATCGGGATCGTACTTGTCGTCTACGACGGCATCGTTATAAGACCACATTGTCGGCGGGATCGGGTTCTTGGCAACGGCCGCAGCACCCTGGAAGACGGCGTCGACGATCGCCTGCTTGTTGATCGCCATGTTCAGCGCTTTGCGGACTTCGGCCTTGTCGAAGGGAGCAATCAAAGTGTTGTAGGCGAGATACGAAACGTTCAGGCCGGCCTGCTCGAGCACGGTCAGGTTCTCGTCCTTCTTGAGTTCGGCGACGTCGGCCGCATTCGGATAGGGAATGAGGTGGCATTCGCCGGCCTTCAGCTTCTGCGCGCGGACGGCAGCATCAGAGGTGATCGCGAAAACCAGATCGTCGATCTTTTCCTTGCCCTTGAAATAGGTTTCGTTCGCCTTGTAGCGGATGACGGCATCCGGCTGGTAGGCGACGAAGGTGAACGGGCCGGTGCCGAGCGGCTGCTGGTTGAGCTGCGCCATCTTGCCGTCGGCGGCAAGCTTGTCGGCATATTCCTTGGAGACGATCGAGGCGAAGTCCATGGCCAGGTCGGCGAGGAATGGCGCTTCGGGATGATTGAGGACAAACTTGACGGTGAGGTCATCGACCTTCTCGATCGACTTGATCAGCTCGGGAAAGCCCATGCCGGCCGCGTATTCGTAGGAACCGCCCTCGACATACTTGTTCCACGGATTGTCAGACTTGAGCTGACGCTCGAACGAGAAGATGACGTCGTCGGCGTTGAGATCGCGCGTCGGCGTGAAGAAGTCGGTAGTCTGGAACTTGACGCCAGGATGAAGCTTGAAAGTGTATTCCGTGCCGTCGGCCGAAACGCTCCAGCTATCGGCCAGGCCCGGCTCGATCTCGGTCCCGCCATGCTTGAATTCGACGAGGCGGCTATAGACTGTGCGCGACGACGCGTCGAAGGTCGTGCCTGCCGTATAGAGGCTGGGGTCGAAGCCTTCCGGCGAGCCCTCGGAGCAATAAACAAGGGTCTTGGACCAGGCCGACGTCGCCATGACGGAAATCAGGGCCGTCGCTGCCAGCAGGACAGAGATCTTTTTCATAATATTGTTTCCCGGTTGTTCTTTTTTGATGTTTGGAGACCGTAGATTGCCATCTCGGTCGACGCTCGATGGAACGATATTTATTTACTGAAAGCAACGGGCTACGCAGAAAATTTTTCCAGCTGGACAATTTTAGAAATTTTCCGTCAAAAATCAGCCTCATTCGGAAATATTCGCACAAAAAAGACCGAAATTTTGTCGCATTTGGTATAAAAGCGCGCCCATCGCGACACGCAGCCGGCATTTCCCCGTATTCCTGATGCCAAGGAGATGCCCGCAAAAACAAAAACCGCGGTTGCTGGGGGCAACCGCGGTTCAGAAGTTCATCCTGGTCTTTTGATCAGGCGGCAGGGGCAACGATCGCGGGTTTGCGATAGGCCGGCTCGCCGGTGATTCCGAGAAGGAAATTGATCTGCGGACGCGCCTTGACGAGGTCGTCGATGGAGTATTCCGACAGCACGGCAAAGAAAGCGTTGAGCGCCTTGCGCAGCGCCGAATTCAAACCGCAGCTGTCGACCAGCGGGCATTCGACCTCACCGTCATCCTCAAAGCACTCGGCCATGGCGAAGTTGTCTTCCGTCACCCGAACGACGTCGAAAAGACTGATGTCGGCGGCCGGTTTGCCCAAGCGCACGCCGCCGTTGCGACCGCGCACGGTTTCGACCAGACCCGCCTTGTTCAGCGGCTGGAGGATCTTGAAAAGAAAGAGCTCGGAAACGCCATAGGCCCTGGCGATTTCCGGAATCCGGCTCAAGTGCCCGTCGTTGGCAGCACAATACATCAACATGCGAACCGCATAGTTCGTCTGCTTCGTCAACCGCATGCCATTCTCCTGACTCGTCTGTTCAGACCTATATAGGCGGTTTGCTAGTTTTGAACAATTCCAAAATATGAAATTCGCATTCAGCTTATGAGGCCATTTGCCGCGACGTCAATCCCGCCTCAGGACCTCGACGTAATCGAGGATCGCCTGTTTGCGCTCGGGTGTGCCTGGATGGGTGGACAACATGCTGGTGCGGGAGTGGTCGCCGAGCTTGGCTTCCAGCAGATCGAAAAACCTGGCGATCGCGACAGGATCCATACCGGCCTTGCGCATCAGTTCGACCGAGCGCCGGTCAGCTTCAGCCTCGGCGCTGCGGGAATAGGACAATGCGAGCAGACCGCCTCCTTGCGTCAGGATATCCTCGACGCCGGAGCCGATATCGCCGGCAATCAGCATGACGAGACCGGCGACGCCCGCGGCCCGATAGAGCTGCCTCAGGCTGTGCTTGTATTCGACATGGCCGATCTCGTGGGCGAGAACGCCTGTTATCATCTCGTCATCGCCACCCGCCAATTCGATCAACTGGTCGGTGAGGACGATATTGCCGTCGGGAAGCGCGAAGGCATTGGGACCGATCAATCCTCCATTGCGAAAATTCAGGACATAGCGCTCGGCGCCGCCTTCGGCATTGGCGGCCACCTTTCGAAAGCGATCGGCGATTTCGGCCTGCCGGATCTCCGTTATGTGGCTTGGAGACAGCGCCGTCGTATCAAGCGTGTTGAGAGCGCCATAGGACATCATCTCAGATACGACAGGCGGCGTCACGAAGATGGCGACTTCGACGAGCGCCGGCAACGCATAACGATAGATTCCGACGGCAAGCAAAACGACCGCGACCGCGAAGACGAAGATGCGGGGATGAAACTCCTCAAGCCGATGCACCCATCCGCTTTTGCCGCCAGCGCGAAGAAAGGCATCGATTGCGTCATTGTCGGCGCTCTCGAAGACCGAACCGTCGGTAAAGACCGCACGCCGGGGGATCGATCCGACGCGCGCCGTAAAGGAGACGTTTCCGATGGCGCCATCGGAAAGAGCCGCATCTTCCGCGGTGACGGCGATGAGGCGCCCGCCCCGCGACAGCAGGCGTGCGGGAACGGCGGCGCTCGAATGAGGCGGATACCATTCCCCCGTCGCGATGGTTTCTCCGTCAGAAACCAAAATCAAGCCCTTCCATGCTCATATATTCCGAACCGATGGCAGTGCCGCTGGCTTCAAACTGCGTAAAGACCTCGCCGATCTCGCCTTCGATGCGGATCGCTGTGTGCTCGGTGACATAACGCGCCAGCCTAACCGCCGCCCAGGGGCGCATCAGGCCGAGGGTGAGCACCGTCACCACGACGTTCGATATGGCGATCCAGGCATAACGCGCACGGGAAAGATCGCTCCGCAAGACATGCCGGCCGTCGATCTGCGTCGACGACCAGACGATGTTGTGGACGGCTGCCCGATAAAAGAGGCCGGCAAGGCCATAGATGATCAGGACACCGAAGACGGCCAGGTACATTCCCGACACTATCATCACAATATCGGGATCGCGCTCGAACGCGCCAGCGTCATTCGCCTGCATTCCGACGACCGCGATCGCAACCACCGCAACGAGCACGACGGCGCCCAGCACGACCATCAGGGCCGGGACGAGAAGCGCGCCGTAAAGCGCGCCAACTTTGGGATCCGTTTGAAACGGTCGGTTGCCGTAGCGGAGGTTGTTGAAGATGTAGCGGTTGAGCCAGCGGCTGGCGAAGGGCGCCAGCAGACCCAGCGACAGGACGGCGACGAGGCTTCCGAGCATGACGGAGACGAAGGCGCCGCCGGCAGTGCCGGCGAAATCAAATCGGACGTTGCGATAGCTGGTTACGCGGGCGTTGAAACGAAGGCCCCTCACGATCAGCCAGGGAAGTGCGATGAGGATGAGGACCGTGGTCACCAGCGAGAACAGCGGATGAATCACCGCCAGAATGTTGGCCACGATAACGAAGGCCACCACAATGAGGCGGCCGATAAGGATCTGCATGCCGGTGGCGTGATATTCGAAACTGCGGCCGAGCAGGACGGTGTTGCCGTAGAAATAACGGTTTCGCCGCACCTTCGCCCAGGCCGAATAGATGCCAAGCGTTAGGATCGTCAGAAGAACGTTGACGATCCAGATGCCGAAATATTCCGATGCCGTGCCGGTGAACCTGGCACGCTCGAATGCGTTGGCCGCGGCGCCCGCGGACACTCGATTATCCATATTTTGCTTCCCCCAAAGCGTAACAGGCCCGACCGGCTCATGACTGGAATCACGCGCCCGGCTGCTCATCTGAAAGCAAATCGGGCAAAAATCAACAACTTAGAATCGAAAAATCCGGAGGCCGAAAGGCGCCCCCGGATTGCAGATTGAAGATTGGAAGCTTGTGGAGATCACTTCATCGTCGGCATGACGAATTCGGCGCCGCTCTTGATGCCGGAGGGCCAGCGGGCGGTGACGGTCTTGGTCTTCGTCCAGAACTTGATCGAATCCGTGCCATGCTGGTTGAGGTCGCCGAAGCTCGAGGCCTTCCAGCCGCCGAAGGAGTGGTAGGCGAGCGGAACCGGGATCGGAACGTTGATGCCGATCATGCCGATATTGATGCGCGAGGCGAAATCGCGGGCGGCATCGCCGTCACGGGTGTAGATGGCGACGCCGTTGCCATATTCGTGCTTCATCGGCAGAGACAGCGCCTCCTCATAGTTCTGGGCACGAACGACGGAGAGAACAGGCCCGAAGATCTCGGTCTTGTAGATATCCATCTCAGGCGTAACGTTATCGAACAGGCAACCGCCGACGAAATAGCCGTCTTCATAACCCTGGAGCTTGAAATCGCGGCCGTCGACGACGAGCTTGGCACCTTCCTCGATACCGCGGTCGATCAGGCCGCGAACACGGGTATAGGCTTCCTTGGTGACGAGCGGGCCCATGTCGGCCTTGTCGTCGGTATAGGGGCCGATGCGCAGGGATTCGATCTTCGGCGTCAGCTTCTCGACGAGGCGGTTGGCGGTCTCCTCGCCGACCGGAACGGCAACCGAGATCGCCATGCAGCGCTCGCCAGCCGAACCGTAGCCTGCGCCCATCAGCGCGTTGACGGCCTGATCCAGGTCAGCATCGGGCATGATGATCATGTGGTTCTTGGCGCCGCCGAAGCACTGGGCGCGTTTGCCGTTCATCGCCGCGGTGCCATAGACGTATCGAGCGATCGGCGTAGAGCCGACGAAGGAGACGGCGCCGATATCGGGATCGGTAAGGATCGCGTCGACCGCACCCTTGTCGCCATTGACGACGTTGAGGATGCCGGCGGGCAGACCGGCCTCGATCATCAGTTCGGCGAGACGGATCGGCAGGGAGGGATCACGCTCGGAGGGCTTCAGGATAAAGGCGTTGCCGCAGGCGATCGCCGGCGCAAACATCCACATCGGGATCATGCCGGGGAAATTGAAGGGCGTAATGCCGGCGCCGATGCCGACCGGCTGGCGGATCGAATACATGTCGATCGCCGGTCCGGCGCCTTCGGTGAACTCGCCCTTGGCGAGATGGGGAATGCCGCAGACGAATTCGCAGACTTCGAGGCCGCGGATAACGTCGCCCTTGGCATCCTCGATCGTCTTGCCGTGTTCCTTGGAGAGGATTTCGGCGAGCTCGTCCATGTGCTTGTTCAGGAGTTCGACGAATTTGAAGAAGACGCGGGCGCGGCGCTGCGGATTGGTGGCAGCCCATTTCGGTTGCGCAGCCTTGGCGTTTTCGACAGCGGCGCGCAGTTCCTCGACGCTTGCGAGCGCGACCGTCGCCTGCACTTCGCCTGTTGCCGGATTGTAGACGTTGCTGACGCGGCCGCTGGTGCCGGCAACCTGTTTGCCGCCGATGAAATGACCGATCTCACGCATGGGTGTTCCTCCTGTTTTTGGATGGCCGACAATCGCACTTCAATTTGCACAAATCAATGCGCTGATATAAGCAACCGTTGTGCGCAAATTATAGCTCTATCATTGCATCAGGCGCTGCCGTTGCTTCCAAACTTGGCACCGCACGCCAACAAGTCAAACCCCAAAGGGGAGGTCAAACCGATGAGCCGGAAACCCGTCGTCAGAATGGCGGAGTTGGAGATCGATCCGGACACGCTTGAAACCTATCGCGCAGTGCTCACGGAAGAAATCGAAGCATCCCTAGCGCTGGAAGACGGCGTCCTTTCCCTGAGCGCCGTTTCCATCAGGGACACCCCAAACCGGATCCGTATCCTTGAAGTCTACGCCGACCAGGAAGCATACGACGCCCATCTGCGAACACCGCATTTCCTTAAGTACAAGAACCAGACGGCGCACATGGTGACATCGCTGACGCTTATCGAGGTCGATCCGATCGCAATACGTGCCAAGCCATGAACTGGGACGATGTTCGTATTTTCCTCGCCGTCGCCCGCACCGGGCAGATCCTTGCCGCCTCGAAGCGGCTGGGGCTCAATCACGCCACGCTCTCGCGTCGACTGACGTCGCTGGAAGAGGCGCTGAAGACGCGGCTTTTCATCCGTCGCACGAATGGCTGCGAGCTGACGGCCGAAGGCGAAGTGTTCCTGGCATCCGCAGAGCGGATGGAAACGGAAATGCTGGCCGTGCAGGCCTGCCTCGGCCACACAGATACGGCAATTGCCGGGACTGTGCGCGTCGGGGCGCCCGACGGCTTCGGTGTTTCCTTCCTTGCGCCGCGCATGGGCAGATTGATCGAGCGCCATCCGGAGCTGAAGATCCAACTCGTACCGGTTCCCCGGTCCTTCTCGCTCTCGCAGCGCGAGGCCGATATCGCCATCACGCTCGAGCGACCGGACCAAGGCCGGCTCGTTTCCTCGAAGCTGACGGATTACACGCTCGGCCTTTATGCCTCGCGAAATTATCTGGCGTCACAGGGAGCACCTGCCGATATCGACGCGCTCAAGGCCCATCGCCGCATCGGCTATGTCGAAGACCTGATCTTCACCGCGTCCCTGAATTTTTCCGGCGCAGTCATGCGGAGTTGGGATGCAGGCTTCGAGATTTCGACGGCGATCGGACAGACGGAGGCGGTGCGAACAGGCGCCGGCATCGGCATCCTGCATGATTATATCGCCAGGCAATATCCGGAACTCCAGCGCATTTTGCCGGAGGTTTCGATCCGGCGCGCTTACTGGACGACCTATCACGAAACCGCGCGCGACCTGCTACGCGTCAGGAGCGTCGCCGATTTTCTTCAGGAACTCGTCAGCGCCGAACGGCACATCTTTCTTTAAGTCTCGAAGGTGTGTTTTGCCGGTTCGTCGTTCTCGTCGGGATTTGGAACCGGCGCTTCGTCGGGCAACCGGTCAGGCTCGGGTTCCTTGATCGGAGGCTCTGGCTTCCAGCCAGGCCCGGGCATCGGCGGCTGGTCGGGAATGGGTTCGTTGGGCACGGACATGACCGCCTCCCTTTCATGATTTCCGTTTACGCGACGTTCGGGTTTTATTTGTCCGGCTTCAGCGATTCCGCAGCACGCATCGGCATGCTGTCGATGATGGCGAAGAGCTCGCCATCGGTAATCGGCTCGCTGGCCTTGAGCTTCACGGTGCCGTCCTTGCCGAGAAGGAAAGCGGCGAATTCGCCGACCTCCGCCGCCTCGAGATCGCGGCGGATCGCTTCGCCGTCGAGATCGTCGGCCGCACCGAAGAGCGGACGGACGCCGGCGCCGGAAACCTTCAGCACCACCAGGTCGCGCTCATCGAGGGCCGAACGGTTGGCGAGCAGGTGATTTTCCTGCCGGGCAGCGCGGGAATTATCCCTGTCGGCGAATAGGATGAAGACGCGGTTCTTCCACTGGAACTGGGCGAGGCTCTCGATCGGCGCATAAGCGCTGTTGGTCTCGTCGATCTTCGTCGCGCCGTAGAGCAGGGTTTTCGACATGCGTATTCTCCCGTCAGCTGGAGAACGGCCCGAAACGGCGCGGGTTCCATCGAAACGTCAGGATCCGTATTTTTGTCGGCGAAGATCTTCCTCATTTCCAGCAGCGGCATTCGGCTCCAATCCAATCGGAATTAGTCGTTTGGCATTTTCGCCGGCGCCCCTTATCGCCTATGCGTCTGGATAAACGCATTCTGCTCACCTGAGCTGCGATACCTTCTTTGCCATCCGTTCGTTTCCCAGCCCGGATAATGCAACCGGAACACTCCAGCCAAGACTGATCCATTTTATGGATACAGATCAACAGAAATGGCCTCTCTTGTTTTGCTTAAGGGCCATTCATATCGATGCCACGCCCGCGGTTGACAGCCCGCTGGCGCCGCTCCGAGATGATCTGCTCGCTGCTTTCCATCCGGACAGCTTGCTGCAGGACTTTCAGCCTGTCCTGCAGCGCCTCGAACGCACGGCGCTGCAGCGGCGGGATGCGGTTGATAAGATCCTTTTCGCCGCGAACGATGGCGTTGCGACCAAAGCGCTCGTCGAGCGCCCGGCTGACGGCGTCGAACTCCCGGCGAATGCCGGGATCGAGCGAAGCGGCAGGGGCGCTCAGCTTGCGGCCATTGTTCTTCGCCTCTGCTGTCAGCCGCATAAGCGCCTCTTCCGCCGCCTTCGACAGGCCGGGAATGGCGACTGTCATGCGCCGTCGTTCTTCAGTAATAGCCTGGCGTTCGGCATCGAGCACGTTGACGTAGGCCGAGCCGAGCGCCCGCAGGCGAGCGGCCGCTTCAGGCATGGCCTGCACCGCCTCTTTCCGCTCCCGGCCGGCGGCCAGCATCCGATCCATCAGGCGATCGGAACCGCGCAATGCCCCGTAGGCGGCCGGATCGTTGGTCACCGCAGCGGCGATGCGATCGGCAGCAAAACCTTTCTGGAGCAGCTCTTCGATCTTGCTGACGGCGCCGGCCGGATCGCGCCAGATCATGCTTGCCACGGTCGCCAGCGCGGCGCGCTGCTGGCGATACAGCGGCGTGGCGAGAGTGCGCAATCTCGCCTCCTCGTCGATCGGGGTCTTGAATTCGGTGACTGCGGCGAGCATAGGCAGCACCGCGGCATTCTCCTTGCCTGCCTCCATCCCCTGATCGGCACTGGCGCCAGCAACAATCTTCGAACGATCCCGCCGCTCGGCGAGATGCTGCTCCTCGGCAAAGCGCTTCACGGCTTCAAACAGCCGGGTCAACTTCTCGCCTCTGATGCTCGCGAGGTCTTCCGGCATACGCTCGACCACGTTGCGTTCGGCAACCGCATCGGCCTTCGAGGTAAAGGCGCTCCAGCCGAAGCGGGCGGTGAGCGCCTCGCTGACGGCCTTGACCTCCTGCACGAGCGAGCGGTCTTCTGTGGCGAGCGCAAAGGCGCTCTTGTAGGCGTCGTCCCCTCCCTGCCTGCGCACCGCCTCGATCTCGACGAGACGCTTCATCGCCTTTCTGGAGGGCGCCGGGATCGGCAGGGACATATGAGCGCGGCGCTGTTGCTCACGGAGATCGAAGCGTTCGGCATTCCGGCGGAACTCCGTCGCATGGGCGCGGGCCAACGGTATCAGTTCCAGCAATGCCGCGGTCGCGACGCTGCGCTCGTCACGTGCGGCCCGACCGTCGACGATCAGATCGGAACCACGCAGGCGGCCGAGCCGATCCGGTGCTGCGGCAAGATCCTCGGCAAGCTTGCGGGGTTCGAGGCCTGCATCCGAGGAAAGCGCGTTCAGGGCGACAAGTGCTGCATCCGGGTCACGATAGATCTTCTCCAGCAGCGGCCGCAGGATGGCTTCGCGCTCTTTCCAGGCCGGCGACGCAAGCTGAGCCAGCCGCGCGTCCTCGTCGACGCTCCTGGCAAAGACCGTGGTGGGCGCGATCAGATACCGCGCACGGCCAGCATCTGCATCCGAGACGCTTTGCGTTTCAATTCGCTCCTCATTGTAGGAGACGCGCCGCTCCCGCTCGATCGCAAAACCGAGCGCCATGCTGGCCCGCTCCCAGAGCTCAGCCACCTGCTCCCTCTTTTCCGCAATCCACGCCCACCGCCGCGAGACCTCCTCTTCCATGCCGGCGGCAGCTCGAGAAAGAGTGTCGAGCCCACGACGCCGGGCGAAGTCGTCGGCATGGGCCTGGTAGCCGGCCTCGCTTTCAAAATCGAGTGTCGTCGTCTTGGCACCGGCGCGCGACAGACGTTCGACGAGCTGCTTGAACACATCCGGCCGATGGCTTTCCCGCTCGACGCGCTCCAGGCGAGCTTCGGCGGTTTCGATGCGTTTCGCGGTCCAGACATTGCGGTCGACTTCTCTTTCCTCGAACCGCTTCTGGCCGGTTTGTTCGTCGACGACCGGAACCTGAACCTTGACCTTCTCGACACCGTCCTTGCGCAGGGTCACTGTATCGCCTTCCGAGATGCCACTCTCCTCGAGTGCCTTCGGCAGGCTCACACCCCAGAGACGATGAACAGTTCCGTCATCCGCCTTCACGTCGGCATAGGGACTGTCGTCGGCATCCTCGTCATTTGGCCGGAATTTGGCTTGTCCTGTTTCCACGAGCTCGCCGGTGACGCCGGCAGCATGATCGACACGCGGCTTCCTCCCCCATTCCGGCCTCGCTTCAAAATCTTCCTTCGCGGCATAGAGGTCAGCGCGGTCGCGATGCCGGGTCATCGACACATAGGTCAGATGTTGATCCATCATGCCGGTTGCGAGCACGAAGGTTCGCTCGACGGTGGCACCTTGTGATTTGTGAATGGTCGCGGCGTAGCCATGATCGACATTGCGATAGCTGTCCTCACTGATGACGACGTCACGACCATTGTCGAGACGCACCGAAAGCAATGTGTCGCCCCGTTTGTCGCTGGTGGACACCACCGTCCCGAGCATGCCGTTCTTGACATATTGCGGACCGAGACGGGGAGCACGGGGCTCGAGGAAGCGGGCATTCTCCAGAAAGTTGATGCGATCGCCGGCGGCGAATTCTCGCGCGCCGCGTTCGGCCCGGAAAGAGCGACCCTCACCGAGCGCCCCCTCACCTATCATCACCGATCGCAGTGCTTCGTTCAGGCGCTTCACGTCGGCATTGGTATGGGCAAGCACAAGCAGTTCGTCGCCGCGAAGGCGACCGTCATTGCCTTCGAGGACCGACGTCTCGATTGCCAGTTTGCGCGCTTCGCTCCAATCGGCGACGATCCGATCGATGATTTCGTCGCGCGTCGCCGCCTCGATAAGGTGACCCTGTCGGGCATAGGCGTCGAGACCTTGTTCGACCTCGCCGCGCGCAAAAAGCCGTGACGCCTCGCGCGCCCAGTCTTCGCGCTGGCGGCGCACGCCGGCGAGTTCGGCAAAACCGATGCGCTCGGTGATCGCCCGGAAGGCCGCACCCGCCTGGATCGGCTGAAGCTGCATCGCATCGCCGACCAGCACGACTTTCGCCCCTGCTTGTTCCACGAGCTTCAGCACGCGGGCCATCTGCTGCGACGACACCATGCCGGCCTCGTCGATGACAATCACATCACCGCGGTGAAGCGTCTCGTGTCCATTGGCCCAGATGAGTTCCCAGGCGGCGAGTGTTCGCGAGCTGATGCCGGAACTGTCTTCCAGCCCCTCAGCGGCCTTCCCCGCAAGGGCCGCGCCGATCACCCGGCGGCCATCGTGTTCCCAGGCGAGGCGTGCGGCGGCGAGCAGGGTCGACTTGCCGGCACCGGCAAGGCCGACCACCGCAGCAATGCCGCTGTCACCGGTGATATGACGGACCGCGTCCACCTGCTCCGCATCGAGCCGAAAAGACTTTTCCGGATCTGCTGTTTCGACATTTTCGATCGCTGCGGCCACGCTCTCGGCCGAAACTGCAAAACCGCGACGTTCCGATAAAACCTGCGCGGACCGCGACATGTCATATTCGATGCGAAGGATCTCGCGCGTGGTGAAGACGGCAGGTTCGCTCGCCTTGCCCGTTTCGGCATCGACCTGCTGCGGCTTCAGCATGATGAGATCGTCCGATGCCATCAGCCGCGCGCGGATATTGGCGAAGTCGGCGGGATCGTCGACGTATCGATGCAGCGCCTTGGCGATATCGCGCTCATCGAAGGTGGAGCGTTCATTGCTCAACTGCTTCAGCAGAAGCGCAGGATCTACCAGCAGCCGGTCGGCCATCTCGTGGCGACGGGCAAGATCGGCTGGCGCGAAATACATCTCGGCACCCCGGCGGGAGAGTGCTGCCTTCTCCGGACCGAGATGTCTTTGCGCAATGCCATCAAGCCCCTGTTCGGCATAGGAGCGGCCATCGAGCCGGATCTCGTGGCCTGCAAGCGCCAGGTGCCGGTTGGCCGTCTCCGCCCAGGCGACTTTCCAGGCCTGCAAGGTTTCCTTGTCGCCGCCCCATGACTTATAGACAATCCGACCCCCGGGCCGCCCGGGCGGGAAGAAACGCAGTGGCTCGCCATTCTCTCCCAAGACAGGAGCGTTTTTCGGCCCGAAGCCCTCTTCCGTCAGCGGTCTCACGGTCGTCAGCAGATGAATATGCGGGTTGCTATCCTTGTCGTGGTAGACCCAATCGGCGACCATTGCCTCGGACGTGAAATTATCACGGACGAATTCGCGCACCAGTGCGATGTTCTCGGCCCGCGTCAGCTCTTCCGGCAGCGCGATAATCAGCTCTCTCGCCAGCCGCGCGTTTGCCAGTTTCTCGAAAGCTTCAACAGCATTCCACAGCGCTTCACTGGCACCGGCAACGGAACGCCCCTCAACCGCCGACCGCAGCCAATTCGGCGCCTGATCCGGCAGGGCCAGTTCCTCGTGCACCAGCTCGGAGGCGCCGCGCCGATAGCTGAACGACGTGCCGGCCTGTTCGTCCATCATCCTGGTGCGATGACGATAGGCGGCGGCCGCGACGATGTTGCGTCCCGCTCCCCGGCTGATCACCTGCGCTCTGACGAACATGATCGCCATGATTGTCCTCGCATATTCGGAGCAGTTGCACCAACGAGCGACATCGCTCTTTCACAATAGTCAGACCGAACGACTGACGCGCTCCGCGCTTGTCTCCGGTTTTCGCGCGGGTCCATCAACTGCGACAAATAGGCGATTTAACTGTTTTATTCAAGACAGTATAATCTAAGCCGGATTTCATGCTTTGTTCGCCCCAAGGCATGGCGTTCCAACTACGCCGAATTCAGACAATCCTCGTCCCTAAGCGCTTGAAGCTTTTCATCAATCCTCAGCGTGGGGTTGGCAACCGGATGAGACGTAAGGGCAAAACTGGAGTTGAGCGATGCTAAAATTGCCAGTAGACGATATTGGATCTTTCGCCTATCGATTGCTTATGAAATCGTCGCTTGAACATATGCCGCTTCGCAAGCAGCGAGAACTCGGCCGCGTCCTGGAAATCCTCCACGAGGAATTCGAGGACGCGTTGAAAGAGGGTACCGCCGATTTCAAGAAGCGCGGCAGGATCCTGAAGATCATTCTGTTCGGCTCCTACGCCAAGGGCGGATGGGTCGATGAACCTTTCACCATGAAGGGGTATCGCTCCGATTTCGATCTGCTGATCATCGTCAACAACCGCAAGCTCTGCGAGTTCGCCGAGTACTGGTACAAGGCCGCCGACCGCCTCATTCACGACGCCTCGATCGAAACGCCGGTGAGCTTTATCGTCCATTCCAGACGCGAGGTGAATACCTACCTCAGGGAGGGGCAATATTTCTTCTCAGACATTCGCAAGGAAGGCATTGTTCTCTACGAACTCGACGATGAGCCGCTGGCCGAGGCCGAGCCTCATTCGTCGGAAGATCGACTGCGAATTGCGAAAGAACATTACGAGGATCGGCTAACACTTTCGCGGTCATTTCTAAAGATAGGAATATCTTGCGTTAGCGAAAAGGAACTCCGAGTCGCAGCATTCCAGCTCCATCAGGCGTTGGAACAAGCCTATTCCTGCGTTCTCCTGACCCTAACAAATTACGGCCCGCCTTCCCACAACATCAAATTCCTCCGCTCCCTTTCCGAAGAACAGGATCGGCGGTTAGCTGAGGCATTTCCTCGCGATCAGCATCGTGAACGCGCCTGGTTCAACACGTTGAACGAGGCATATGTGAAGGCGCGCTATTCGAAACATTTCGAAATCAGCGAGGAAGCGCTTGGCTGGCTCGCAGAACAAACTGCGTTACTGCTCGAACTAGTCAAGATGGTTTGCGAAGGGCACCTGGAGACCCTTAGAGGAATAGTTGGCAGCGACATAATCAAGCGAGATTCGCTTTCATGCGATTGACCAACTGCGCGAACGGAATTCGCCATCTCGGGCACGACCGGCTACAAAATCTTCAATTGCTACAAAGATGACGGCCTGGAAGCCCTGACGGATCTGTCTTGCGCCTGGTGCGTTGCGCCAACCAACTACCTCAGCCGGTCGAGGCGATGATCATCTGGCAAAAGGAGCCGCATTGGGGTACCAGGAAGGTCAGAGAACTGCTGGTCAAGCGCCTAGCCAGCGATGTGCGCGTGCCGTCAAGCAAAGGACTTTGCGACCGATCGACGACCCGTTTCTGCACGAGGTTGCCACCCAATGTCTTAGGGACGATCTGTTACCTATGTCTTCGATATGGACAAGTGGGAGATGGTACGGTTGGGGGGTCTCGAACCTCCGACCTCAGGTGCCACAAACCTGCGCTCTAACCAACTGAGCTACAACCGCATAAATCGCGCTTGGCGCGACGGGGGTCACATACGAGGACTTGGAGATGAATTCAAGCCCCATTCCTCGTCAATATACAAAAAGGCTGGACGCGAGGTCCAGCCTTTTATCTCCGATCGGTAAAGACCGATCAGGCAACCTTGAAGGAAGCCATGGCCTTTTCGGCGGCGTCCTTGGAGGGCTTTGCGAGCTTCTCGGCCACCTGCTTGGTGGTTTCCTGGATCGACTTCGCCTGCTCGACGGTGAGTTCGGCCTGCTTGCGGATGAACGAGGTCTGCAGCTCGAAGAATTCGGCCGGGGACTTGACGCCGAGCAGCGCTTCGAAGTGCGACAGCGAGTTCTCGGAGTTGATGCGCAGGATGTCGATCGCCTTCAGGCCGATCTCGACGCTGCCGGCCTGAGCCGTCTGGACGGTGGCTTCGAGCGTCTTGCCGGCTTCCTCGCCAGCGGTCTTCAGCTTGGCATAGGCATCCTTCGACTGCTGAGCGCCCTTTTCGGCGAATTCACGGAAGGATTCCGTGAACTTGGACGGGTCGAAAGAAGCGATTGAAAAAACGTCGTCGGTCTTTATGGTAGCCATGGGTCGCATCCTTTGGGTTGAGGCAGCCGCTGCCTGCGTTAGTTGGATGATGCTTATATAAGACATTTCATTGTGCATTGCAACAATGATTGTGCAGTGCACAAGACGTTAACCTTTCCGGCCGAAAACCCCCTGCTCTTCTGGACCGGCATGCGCCCCGCAGTTATTAATAAGCCGTTAATTTAAGAAGGCCGACAGCGACAAGGTTCGAACATGCCCGCAGTCCAATATCCGTTCATCGATATCGCCGTGCATGCACGGGTGCGGGAACGCTTTTCACGCGGCGAGGCCATGGTGCTGTTTTCGGCCGATCTTGCGCGCCTGCTCTGGGCGAACGGTGCGGGTGCGGAGCTTTTCGGCCATTCGGCAGTCTATGACCTGCTTGATCAGGGGGTCGACCGCACCGACATCACCTTCCGCCAGCTGGAAACGGCGGCGCGCCAGCTGACCGATATCGGCGACAGCCGCAGCCTGATGATCCGCGTCGCCAGGGGCTTCCAGCGTGCGCAGGTGCAGGCGGCGGCCGAACTGATCCGGCTTTCCCAGGGCGAAAAGGCCATCCTGTTTTCGGTGCCGGTCTCGGCAAAGCCCCTCGCGGCCGGCGCATCGGCCGCCCAGATGCTGCAGGGACTTGATGATCCCGATACGCATATGGCGGTGATCGGCGCCGATGGCGAAGTCATCGCGGCTTCGCCGGGCTTTGCCTCGCTCGGGATCTCCGAGCAGACTGCAAAGACCTTGATCAACCTTGCCGGCGCGCATCCCGACCGATTGGTGAAGCGACCCGTCGCGACCGGCAGAGGCAATCTTCCGGCCGCGGTCGGCAAGCTCAGCGACGATCCGGCGCTTAATCTGCTCTTTGCGGTGGAGACCGCGATCGGTCATCTCGACCCGCTCGACGCGCCCGCGCTCGATCCAGTCGATGCGTCCACGCTCGACCCGGTCGATGCGCCCGCACAGGAAGAAAGCGCGCCGCCGGCCGAAGTGCTTCAAGACGACCCTGTCACCCCAGCAGGCTTTACCGAAATCATCGACGCCGTTTCGGGGATCGAGGAGGTCGAGGAGACTCTCGAAGAGATCGCCGGCGAAAACGAACAGCCAGCCGAGACAGACGCGGCATCCGCAGACGAGGCGAGTGAAGAGACCCACCCTGCCGCGGATGCGGAGCCGGAGAGCGACGGCGACATGATCGATAGAAGCGCGGATGAGGCCACCGAGCCCGCCGCGATCATCGAGGACGATGTGACCTCCATTGCGGAGACGGTGGAAACGGCGACGGCGGCGGAACCGCCTGTTGAAGCCGGCGAAACGCCTGTCGAAGAGGCGCCGGCAGCGGTTCACGAAGAACCCGCCATCGCACCGTCTCTCGTCCCCGATACGCCCCCTGCCCCTGAGCTTGCGGCTGAGCCCGGCTTCGTCTTCAGGCCGAACAGCCGCGCCACGCGCTTCGTCTGGAAGATCGACGCCGAGGGCCGGTTCACAGAGGTCAGCCACGAATTTGCCGAGGCCGTCGGTCCGCATGCGTCCGACATTATCGGTTCTGCCTTCGGCGATGTCGCCGCCCTCTTCAATCTCGATCCTGACGGCAAGCTTTCCGAGGCGCTCGCCCGCCGCGACACGTGGTCGGGCAAGACGATCCTCTGGCCGGTCGAAGGCACCAGCCTCGTCGTTCCGGTCGATCTGGCGGCGCTGCCGACCTATACCCGCAACCGCGACTTCGATGGCTTCCGCGGCTTCGGCGTGGTCCGGCTTTCCGATGCACAGGAAGATCCGCTGGCGCTCGGCCTGACACTCGGCCCTGATGGTATCGGCCATGATGCAGCGAGCCTCGGTCCGGTTGCGGAGCCCGTCGCCGAAGTGGCAGATGAAGCGGAAGCCGCCCCCCAAGAGGTCTCGGCCGAAACCATCGCAGCGGAAGAGATCGACGACCAAGCGTTTACGGCAGCCGAGCCGGAGACCGAAGAGACAGGATCGGAAGAGATCACTGCCGAAAAGGCGATCGTGCAGACCTCAGCGCCGGAGAATGCCGTAGAAGAACAGGCGGTCGGCGCCGACGAAGCACCTGCCGCCGAGCCGGCAGCGGATGTTTCGGACGAGCCGCCGGCGCTTCGGATTTCGGAAACGCCCAATCGCCGTTTCTCCGACAAGATCGTTCAGCTCCACAACAGCGGCGCTGCGCTGACGGCCGCCGAACAGGCCAATTTCCGCGAGATCGCCAAGCGGCTCGAAGCCTTCGGCACCCGCAAGGAAGAGCCTGTCGCCCCGGCGCCGATGGAACCCAACGCCGCGGAAACCGCCGGCTTCGAAAAGGCCCCCGGACCCGAAGAGTTCGAGGCAGAAACACCCATCGCCGAGAAGGCGGAAACACCGTCGCTCGAAGAGATGGCGCCGCAGGAAGCGATCTTCGAGAATGCCGTCGAGGCGGAGCGCGAAGATGATGGCGCCGCCGAAGAACCGGCTGCCATCGCCGAGGACGAGGCAACGGAAGGGCTGGAGGAGACGGCCAGCCAGATCGAGGTTCTCACCAGCTTCATCCCGCCGCGCATCAAGATGACGGACGGGCTTTCGGTGGGAACGGTCGACCAACTGCCTGTTGCCGTGCTCATCCATATCGGCGATGCGCTGATCCATGCCAATCCGGAATTCATGCGGCTGACGGGCTACGGCACGCTCGAGGCATTGCGCGAAGTGGGCGGCATCGAAGCCCTGCTGCAGCGCCGCGAACTCGAGGAGAATGCCGCAGGCTCCGGCACCATGATGCTCGTCAAGGCTGATGATACGCTGGCGCCGGTGACCGCGCGGCTGCAATCTGTGCGCTGGGAAGACGCCAACGCCCTGATGCTGGCGCTGATGCCGGTGGAAGGCAAGGAAGATGGCCGCAGCGACGCAAGCCGCTCCGATGGCCGGTCCGAAGGCCGCCCCGAGCGGATGGTCGAGAAGGTCGCTAAACTCCAGGTCGAAGTGGAAGAATTGCGCTCGATCCTGGAAACGGCGACCGACGGCGTCGTCGTCATCGGCACGGAGGGCGACATCCGCTCGATGAACCGGTCGGCCAGCGCGCTTTTCAATTACGACGAACAGGAGACGCGCGGCAAACCCTTCGTCATGCTATTTGCCCATGAGAGCCAGAAGGCAGTCATCGACTATCTGAACGGCCTCTCCGACCATGGCGTGGCAAGCGTGTTGAACGACGGGCGCGAAGTGATCGGCCGCGAGGCCGCCGGCGGCTTCGTACCGCTGTTCATGACGATGGGCCAGCTCACGTCCTCCAACGGCTACTGCGCGGTCATCCGCGATATCACTCAGTGGAAGCGCACCGAGGACGAGCTGCGCAACGCCAAGGGTGCGGCCGAAACCGCCAACGCCCACAAGACCGATTTCCTCGCCCGCGTCAGTCACGAGATCCGCACGCCGCTCAACGCCATCATCGGCTTTTCCGACATGATGGCCGGCGAGCGCTTCGGGCCGATCGGCCATCCGCGTTATATCGAATATGCCAACGACATCGGCCGCTCCGGCCGGCACGTCCTCGATATTGTCAACGACTTGCTCGACATTTCGAAGATCGAGGCGGGCGAGATGGATCTCGATTTTGCCGCTGTCGGCCTCAACGAGGCGGTCTCCGAGGCCGTGGCTCTGGTACAGCCGCAGGCGAACGGCCAGCGCGTCATCATCCGCACGGCGCTGTCGCATGCGGTACCCGAGGTCGTGGCGGATCTGCGCTCGATCAAGCAGATCGCGCTCAACATCCTGTCGAACGCCATCCGCTTCACCCCGTCAGGCGGGCAGATCGTCGTTTCCACCTCCTATGAAGCCAATGGCAGCGTTGTGTTGAGGGTCCGCGATACCGGCATCGGCATGACGCGCAGCGAACTCGACCAGGCGATGAAGCCGTTCCGGCAGGTCTCCTCGACCCAATCGCGTCACCGCGGTGACGGCACCGGGCTCGGCCTGCCGTTGACCAAGGCGATGGTGGATGCCAACCGAGCGACCTTCTCGATCAATTCGGCGCCGAACGAGGGCACGCTCGTCGAGATCACCTTCCCGTCGCAGCGGGTGCTGGCGGGTTGATAAAGAAAAGGCAGCCAGGAGGCCGCCTTTGAATTTGGTGCTGTTCAACAAGAGCTCAGTCGATCAACGTCATGTTTCGGAGGCCCGAAGGCCCCGGGCCGCATCGTTCATGTGCGGCCCCCAAGTTAGCTTCACCTTTGACAAACCTTTCTTAACGAAAGGTTTCCATGACAGGAAATTGATAAAGGGTGAAAGCTTGTAATCTACGATCGCTGTCAATCCTTCAGCTCGCTTAGCCCGGCGAAGAGCCCCAGCGCCTCTGGATTGGCAAGCGCTTCCTGGTTCTTCACCGGCCGCCCGTGAACGACCTCGCGCACAGCAAGCTCGACGATCTTGCCGGACTTGGTGCGGGGAATATCGGCAACCGCGATGATCTTCGCCGGCACGTGCCGCGGCGAGGCGCCGGTGCGGATGCGGGTCTTGATCGCCTTGACGAGATCCTCGGTCAGCGTCACATCCGGGGCAAGGCGGACGAAGAGGATGACGCGCACGTCGTCGTCCCAGTCCTGGCCGATGCAGAGCGCCTCGGCCACCTCCTCCATCTGCTCCACCTGATTGTAGATCTCGGCCGTGCCGATTCGAACACCACCAGGATTGAGCGTCGCATCCGAGCGGCCGTGAATGACAAGGCCGCCATGCTCCGTCCATTCCGCGAAATCGCCGTGGCACCAGACATTGTCGAACCGGTCGAAATAGGCGGCGCGATATTTGGCGCCGTCGGGGTCGTTCCAGAACATCACCGGCATCGAGGGGAAGGCCTTGGTGCAGACGAGCTCACCTTTCTCCCCACGCACCGGCTTGCCGTCATCGTTCCAGACGTCGACCGCAAGGCCGAGACCGGCCCCCTGGATTTCGCCGCGCCAGACCGGCTGCAGAGGATTGCCGAGCACGAAGCAGGAGACGATATCGGTACCGCCTGAGATCGAGGCGAGCTGTACGTCTTCCTTGATGCCCTCGTAGACGAAGGTGAACCCTTCCGGCGACAGCGGCGAACCGGTGGAGGTCATCAGCCGCAGGCTGGAGAGATCGTGGCTGACGCGCGGCGTCAGCCCGCCCTTGCGCACCGCATCGATATATTTCGCCGAGGTGCCGAAGATGGCGAATTTTTCGGCCTCGGCATAGTCGAACAGCACGTTGCCATCGGGGGCGAAGGGCGAACCGTCGAACAGGCAGAGCGTCGCGCCGCTGGCGAGACCGCTGACCAGCCAGTTCCACATCATCCAGCCGCAGGTGGTGAAATAGAACAGCTTCTCGCCCGCCTGCAGGCCGCAATGCAGCCGCTGCTCCTTGAGGTGCTGCAGCAGCGTGCCGCCGGCCGAATGCACGATGCATTTCGGCACGCCTGTCGTGCCCGATGAAAAGAGGATGTAGAGCGGATGTGCGAAGGCGAGCCGCGTGAACTCGACTTCCTTTGCCTCATAGGGCGAAACAAAGGCTTCCAGGGTCAAAGCTCCCGGCGTCTTGCGCGCCACCGCCTCGGTATCGCCGGCGTAATGGACGATGACCGTGGGGACACCTAAGCTTTTTGCAACCGTGGCGACCTTGGCGCCGACATCCTGCAGCTTGCCGGAATACCAATAGGCATCGCAGGCGATGAACAGCTTCGGACCGATCTGGCCGAAGCGGTCAAGCACACCCTGCTCGCCGAAATCAGGAGAACAGGACGACCATATGGCGCCGATCGAGGCGGCGGCGAGCATGGCGGCGACGGTCTCCGGCATGTTCGGCATCATCGCGGCGATGCGGTCGCCCTTACCGATGCCGAGTGCTGCGAAGGCCTGTTGCAGTGTCGAGACCAGCGCGCGCAGCCGGTCCCACGACCACCGGCCCTCGGCCTTGTCCTCGCCGCGGAAGATGATGGCATCGCCCTCACCGCGGCCCGACAGCAGGTTCTCGGCGAAGTTCAGCGTCGCATCGGGAAAGAAGCGAGCCTCCAGCATGCGGTCGCCATTGGCTAACACCTCTGCGCCAGGCTCTCCCTTGACGCCGCAGAAATCCCAGACGGTCGACCAGAAATTCTCCCGCTCGGCCACCGACCATGCATGCAGATCCTCAAAGCCTGAAAGAGAAAGCCCGAAATCGGCATTGCAGCGCTCCATGAAAGCATGGATCGGGCTTTTTGCAACGGCATCCTCCGAGGGCACCCAAAGTGGTCTGTTATCTTGCATTCAATCCTCCTCCCCAATACCGCCCTTATATCATGCTGCATTGCGTTATAAAGTACGGAAGCGGCGCGATCCGATGCCGTCAATTCAAAGGTTACAGCGTCCTTTGCGCGTCTGAAAAGACGTGCGGCGCTGTAAGAGATTTGCATATGCCTGGCATTTCCTATATCCGGCGAAATCAGCGCATAACGGGATGACCGGCTGAATTTGCCGGCGGAGATCATGAGCACGTCAAGACATCGCAGGTGGCGCAGGAAGATCGGACCCGTTTCGCGCTGGCTTCCGGCCTTCGCCCGCCTGTCGACGGTGTTCCTGCTGATCGCTCTGGCGCTTTTCGTGGCGCTCAGGGTTGCCGCACCCTATCTCATCTCGACCGGCTTCGTGCGCTCCGGCATCGAGGACGCGCTGTCGAAATGGACCGGCTACCATGCCGAGATCAAGGGTAGTCCGGTTCTCGAATTCTGGCCGACGCCGCGCATCACGCTGAACCAGATCACCATCCGCCAGCCGCGCGAAAGCGGCGACAAGCTGCTCGGCAGCATTGAAAGCCTGTCGGCCGATTTTAGCCTCATCGATGCGTTGAGAGGCCGGACGAGTTTCCACGAATTCCATCTGGTGCGCCCCAACCTGGCGCTGACGCGCGATGAAAAAGGGCTCATCGACTGGAGTTATGCCGGCCTGCTCGCACGCGCGATCAGCGGCGTACGCTACGAAAACGGAGCTGAGGTGCTCGATCCTGATCTCGATGCCGAGATCGGCGCGGTGACCGTTGAGGACGGCACGCTTGTGGTCACCGACATCAAGTCCGCCAAAACCTATCATTTCGACAGCGTCACCGCAGATATCGCCTGGCCGAGACTCTCCGGCGCGATCTCGGCGGTGGTCATTGCCCGCATCAACGGCGAAGACCTGAAGGTCGATTTCGCCTCGCGCCAGCCGCTGCTCGCCTTTGCCGGCAGGAATGCCGAGACACGGACATCGCTCACGTCGAACCTTTTGACCGCGCACTTCCAGGGCATTGCCAGCATCGCCAGCCTTTCGGCCTTTTCCGGCAATGCCGCCGTCACCATTCCCGATGTGCCGGCACTCCTGACATGGTCGGGTAAATCGATCCCCGGCATCGCAACGTTGAAGAGCGCCTCGCTGGAATCCGACATCATGTCGTCGGGCAACGGGCTGCGTTTCAATAATCTCAGTCTTTCGTTGAACGAAGCGAGCGCCACCGGGGTGATGGACCTTTTCACCCAACCCGGCAAACGACCGAAGATCGGCGGCACGCTCGCCTTCGACCAGATGAACCTCAAGCCGTTCCTCGACGCCTTTGCGCTCAGGCTCGCTGCCGGCGAGGCGGAGGACATTTCCACCGGCATGAGCGGGCCGCTGCGGGTGCTCGATGTCGACGTCAGGCTTTCTGCACGGCGCGCGCAGATGGGTCTCTTCGAGCTCTCCGATGTCGGCGCCAGCATGATCGTTACCGGCGGCGAGGCGAAGTTCGATATCGGCGACAGCCAGTTCGAAGGCGGTGAAATGACCGCGCATCTGGAAGCGACGCAGCGCGACTTCGACGGCGGCGGCAAGTTGCAGCTGTCGATCCGCAATGCCGACTTCGCAGCCCTTGCCGAGCGCCTGCAGCTGAAGGGTCCGCTGCCGCTTGCAACCGGATCGCTCGATCTCGACCTGCAGTCACCGAAGGCGATCTGGACGACCGGCCTTGCCGACGTCACCGGCAGGCTGCACTTCTGGACCGGGGAAGGCACGATTCCCGGCATCGATGCCGCAGCACTTCGGACGCAGGCGGCCGAAAAGCCGTTCTTTCCGCTGAGCGCGGCAGCAGGCGGCGCCTTCGCCTTCAACCAGCTCAACCTTCAGGCCGATTTTGCCAACGGTTCCGCCGAAATGCACGACGCCCGCATCGCCGGCGCCACACAGACGCTGACGCTTTCCGGCGTCATCACCTATCAGTCGAACGGGCTGGCGCTTTCCGGATCGCTTGATGCAACCGATCCTGCCAAGGCGGCGGAGCTACCGCTTCTGCCGTTCTTCATCGGCGGCTCATGGCCGAACCCGGTGATCTCGCCGGTTCCGCTTTTCGGCAATACGCCTCAGGCGCAATAAAGCGCGAGGAGCTCGCGCTTTAGACCTCACGCGCCGGCGGCTGCCGCGCGCTCGTCCCGCTGGCGCTGGATTTCACGGCGCTTGGTGACGACCGAGGCGCAGATGACACCAACGGTCACGATCGCGATCAGGATCGTGCACACCGCATTGATCTCAGGCGTCACGCCGAGGCGCACCTGGCTGTAGATCCTCATCGGCAGCGTGGTGGCGCCTGGCCCCGACGTGAAACTGGCGATCACCAGGTCGTCGAGCGACAGGGTGAAGGCAAGGATCCAGCCGGAGAGCACAGCCGGCGCGATGATCGGCAGGGTGATCTCGAAGAAAGTCCGCACCGGCGGCGCGCCGAGATCCTGCGCCGCTTCCTCGATCGATTGATCGAAGCTCAACAGGCGCGACTGCACGACGACGGCGACGAAGCACATGGTCAGCGTCGTATGCGCGAGCGTGATCGTCCAGAAGCCGCGGTCGAAACCGATCGCGACGAAGAGCAGCAACAGCGACAGGCCGGTGATGACGTCGGGCATGACGAGCGGCGCGTAAATCATGCCCGAAAACAGCATGCGGCCACGAAAGCGGGTGTAGCGCACCAGCGTCAGCGCCGCCATCGTGCCGAGGATGGTTGCGACCGTCGCCGACAGGAGGCCGACACGGATCGTCACCCAGGCGGCGTCAAGCAGACCCTGGTTCGAGAGCAGCGAGACATACCACTTGGTGGAGAAGCCGCCCCAGACGGTGACGAGCTTCGATTCGTTGAAGGAGAAGATCACCAGGAGCACGATCGGCAGGTAGAGAAAGGCAAAGCCGAGCGTGACGGAGATGATGTTGAAACGGGTCCATTTCAGCATGAGTTATTTCCCCCGCTCTTCGGCCTTGGCCTGGGCGTTCTGGAAGAAAACGATCGGGATCACCAGGATCATCAGCAGGATCGTTGCGACCGCCGAGGAGACCGGCCAATCGCGGTTGGCATTGAACTCGTTCCACAGCGTCTTGCCGATCATAAGCGTCTGCGAGCCACCGAGCAGGTCGGGAATGACGAATTCACCGACGGCGGGAATGAAGACCAACATGCAGCCTGCCACCACGCCGGGGATCGACAGCGGAAAGGTGACGCGCCAGAAGGCCTTGATCGGCGTGCAACCAAGATCCTGCGCCGCCTCGATCAGCGTACCGTCCATCTTCTCCAGAGCCGAATAGAGCGGGAGCACCATGAAAGGCAGATAGGAATAGACGATGCCGATATAGACGGCGGTATTGGTGTTGAGGATGATCAGCGGGCTGTCGATGATGTGCAGCGACAGGAGAAGCTGGTTGAGAAGCCCTTCCGGCTTCAGGATCGCGATCCAGGAATAAACGCGAATCAGGAAGCTCGTCCAGAACGGCAGGATGACCAGCATCACCAGCGTCGGACGGATGCTGCGCGGCGCTTGCGCCATGCCATAGGCGATCGGATAGGCGATCAGCAGTGTGAGGAAAGTGGAGATCCCGGCAATCACCACGCTCGAGACATAAGCATTGAAATAGAGCGAGTCCTCGGTGAGGTAGCTGTAATTGTCGAAAGAGAGCTCTCCGATCTTGCTCCAGAGCCCGGCCCAACCGTCGGCAAGTGAGAAGACGGGCTCGTAAGGCGGCATGGCGATCGCCGTCGTTGACAGCGAGATGCGGAAGACGATGAAGAAGGGCCCCAGAAAGAAGAGCAGCAGCCAAGTGTAGGGGATGGCGATGACGAGGCGATTGTAGAGGCCGGAGGTGAGCTTGCCCATCATGTCAATCCTTCAGCAGAATGCCGGCGTTCTCATCGAAAGAGACCCAGACTTCCTGGTCGTAGGTGAAGGGGTCGTCGACGGAGCGCTGCGCATTGAGGGACGAGGCCTTGACGATATTGCCACTCTGCAATTTCACATGGAAGACGGTCATGTCGCCGAGATAGGCGATGTCCCAGAGTTCGCCCCTGGCGGCGTTGACCGAAGCGTTGGCAGGAGGCGTGCGCCCGACCCGCATCTTTTCCGGCCGGATGGCGAAGCCGACGGCGCTGCCGGCCGAGGGTGTCTCGGCGGCGGCGACGCGCACGCTGAAGCCGCTGTCGATGGCGATCTCGATGGTGCCGTTGCCCGATGAGGCGACCTTGCCGTCGAAGATGTTCACGTCGCCGATGAAATCCGCGACGAAGCGGGAATTCGGCGCCTCGTAGATCTCCGCCGGCGTCGCCACCTGCACGACCTTGCCGTGGCTCATGACGGCGATGCGGTCGGCCATGGTCATCGCCTCTTCCTGGTCGTGGGTGACGACGACGAAGGTGAGGCCGAGGTTCTGCTGCAGGTCCATCAGCTCGAACTGGGTTTCCTCGCGCAGCTTCTTGTCGAGCGCGCCGAGCGGTTCGTCGAGCAGTAGCACCTTCGGGCGCTTGGCGAGCGAGCGGGCAAGTGCCACGCGCTGGCGCTGGCCGCCGGAAAGCTGGTTCGGCTTGCGGGAGGCGAACTGCTCAAGCTTGACCAGCTTCAGCATCTGCGAGACACGTTCGGCCATCTCGTCCTTCGACATGCCGTCCTGCCTCAGGCCGAAGGCGATATTCTTCTCGACCGTCATGTGCGGGAAAAGCGCATAGGACTGGAACATCATGTTGACCGGCCGCTTGTAGGGCGGCGTGCCGGCCATGTCGGTTCCGTCGAGAACGATTTCGCCCGAGGTCGGCTGCTCGAAACCGGCAAGCATGCGCAGGAGCGTCGACTTGCCGCAACCCGACGCGCCGAGTAGCGCGAAGAACTCGCGGTGGTAGATATCAAGCGACAGATCGTCGACGGCGGTAAAATCGCCAAAGCGCTTGGTGACATTCTTGAAAGCAATGAAGGGTTTTGCAGACGGATCGGTCCAAGGCGCAAAAGCGCGGCGGATATTGCCGAGAGACTTCATATTATTCCCCGAAATACAGGTTCTGCCGGCCTCCACCCCGGCCGGTAATTGAAAGGCCCGGACGTTTCCGTCCGGGCCCAAGGCTGAATTACTGGCCGGTGACGACCTTCGTCCAGAGGCGCGTCCCCAGACGCTGCGTTTTCGGATCCCACGGCTTGACCGTGAAGAGGTTCTTCATCACCTCTTCGGTCGGATAGATCGCTGGGTCCTCCAGAATCTCCTTGCTGACGAACTGCTGCGAAGCCTTGTTGCCGTTGGCATAGAAGGTGTGGTCGCTGGCCTTGGCGATGACCTCAGGCCTCATCATGTAGTTCAGGAACTCGTGGGCTTCCGCGACATGGGGCGCATCGGCGGGGATAGCCATCATATCGAACCACATCTGGGCGCCCTGCGAGGGGATCGAATAATTGACTTCGACGCCATTCTTGGCTTCGGCCGCACGGTCGCGAGCCTGCAGCATGTCGCCGGAATAGCCGAAGGCGATGCAGATGTCGCCGTTGGCAAGCGCGTTGATATATTCAGACGAGTGGAACTTGCGGATATTGGGGCGAACGGCCGTCAGCAGCTCTTCGGCCTTCTTGAAATCCTCAGCCTTTGTGGAGTTCGGGTCGAGGCCGAGATAACGGAACGCCGTGGAGATGACGTCCTTCGGCGTGTCGAGAACGTAGATGCCGCAATCCTTGAACTTTTCGGCGACCTTCGGATCGAAGATCACTTCAAGGCCGGGCTTGGCATCGGGACCGAGGATTTCAGCGACCTTCTTGACGTTGTAGCCGATGCCGTCCGTGCCCCACATGTAATCGACAGCGTGTTCGTTACCGGCGTCATATTCGGCGGTGCGCTGCTGGATCACATCCCACATGTTGGAAATGTTCGGCAGTTTCGACTTGTCGAGCTTCTGGAAGACGCCGGCCTGGATCTGGCGCTGCAGGAAGTCGGCAGTGGGAACGACGACGTCATAACCCGTGCCGCCGGCAAGCAGCTTGGTTTCCACGGTCTCGTTGGAATCGAAGGTGTCGTAGACGACCTTGATGCCGGTTTCCTTGGTGAAGTCGGTCAGGATGGAGTCGTCGATATAATCCGACCAGTTGTAAACGTTGACCACGCGCTCCTGCGCATAGGCCGGCGCGGCAGCAAGGAGTGCGGTAACGGCGGCGGCCGTCACGCATAGGATGGTTGACCTCATGACTTCTCCTGTTTTTTTCAAAGATTCCGCACCCGGGGCATCTTTTCCCTCTGGTTTTCGACGCAGACTAAGAAGGAATTTCTAAGCCCACAAGCGCAAAATCCTGCGCGCTCAATGATTTCACATTCACTGGAAGTCGAAGGCGCTGAGGCCTGCCACCATCTCGTCGAGCCCGAGCGGTCTCGTCACCGGCGGCTCGGCCCGGGAAAGGCAGCCGCGCCGCTCGCAAAGGCGACAGGCGGGACCGATCGCGACCGGCTCGAGCGCCGTCACCTGCCCGTAGACCACGCCCTCGCCAAGGGCGGCATCGCAGCCGATCAGGATCGCGGTGCGTCTGACCCTTTCGCCGAATTCGACGCTCGGTCCCTCCAGGGTGCGGGCGACCGTCAGGAAGGATGCGCCGTCAGGCATGACGACCGTTTCGGCGAGGATCTGGCCCGGCTGCAGGAAGGCGGCATGGATATTGAGCTTCGGACAGCCGCCGCCGAAACGGGCCTGCGGGAAGCCCTGGGCGCCTGCCCTGCGCAGCCGGTGGCCGGCGGCATCGATCTCGATCAGGAAGAAGGGAATGGCGGCCGCGCCCGGGCGCTGCAGCATGGCAAGGCGCGCGGCCGCCTGGCCGAAAGAGACGCCGAAGCGCGCACGCAGAATATCGATATCGTAGCGCGTCGCCTTCGCCGCCGAAAGAAAGGCCTCGTAGGGCATTGCGAGCGCTAAGGCCGCGATGCGGGCAAGCTCGAAGCGGGCGATGCGGCGCGCCTCGGCGGAGGAGAGCGAGAGATCGTCGAGCTCGGCATCGATTGCCGGCAGCAAAGCGAGAGTCGCGGCCTCGACGGCAATCTCGTGCGCCCGGTCGGCCTGTGACAGGCGCTCCGAGATGAAAAGCCGCATCGAATGGCGATCGAAACGGCGGCGCAGATCCGGCATGACGTGGACGGGCAGGACACGTACCGCGATGCCGCGCTCGGAACGCAACCAGTCCTTCAGCCCGGCGGCAAGATCGAGGCCGCCGGGGAGCGTTGCAGCAAAGGCTTCCGCCGCCGTCTCGATCTGTCCGAAATAGCCGGACCTACGCTCCAGCGTCTCGCGCACCTCGTCCAGCGGCAAGCGGCCGGCGGCGACCGGCGCATGCCCTTCGGCGGCCATCAGCGCCGTCAGATCGGACAGCCTTGCCGCCTGCTCGCGATAGGCGCGGTAGAGCTTGATCATGCCGCTCGCGGCGTTGGGTGCGGCCTCGGCCACCTCCACCAACTCCTGATCACCCGGCAGCTCGCCCAAAAGCAGTGGATCGGCAAAGACCTCCTTGAGCTGGCCGAGACTGCCGCCGGTCTGCCCCCGCAACTCTTCCAGATCGACCCTGTAGACGCTTGCAAGCTTGAGAAGGAGCTGCACCGTCAACGGCCGCTGGTTGCGCTCGATCAGGTTCAGATAGGACGGCGATATTTCAAGCGCCTCGGCCATGGCGGTCTGCGTCAGGGCCAGCGCATTGCGGATGCGCCTGACTTTCGGGCCTGCGAATATCTTCCGTTCCGCCATGTCACACCCTTTGACAGGAAGGAGCGCTCATATTTACAAAATTTTACAAATTCACAGCGCCACTCTGTCAATCCTCCTCATCTTAACCTCTTTCCGCCCCGGAAATCAAAGGTTTTTCTGGTCATAGCGCGTCATATTGTCAATCTTGTCACGCAACACCTTTGTCGGGCTTCTAGTGAGGAGAGCACATGACTGATTTTTACAAGCTTGTTCCAAATGCATCAGCCAGCCGCTTCGACGGCATCGAGAGACCGTACTCGGCCGAAGACGTGCAGCGGCTCAGAGGCTCGGTGGCGCTCAGTCATACGCTGGCCGAAATGGGCGCGGACCGGTTGTGGCGGCTTCTGCATCAGGATGATTTCGTCAATGCGCTCGGCGCACTTTCCGGCAACCAGGCCATGCAGATGGTGCGCGCCGGGCTGAAGGCGATCTATCTCTCCGGCTGGCAGGTGGCGGCCGACGCCAATACCGCATCGGCGATGTATCCCGACCAGTCCCTCTATCCGGCCAATGCCGGTCCGGAACTGGCCAAACGCATCAACCGCACGCTGCAGCGCGCCGATCAGATCGAGACCGCGGAAGCCCAGGGGCTTTCCGTCGAAACCTGGTTCGCACCGATCGTTGCCGATGCCGAAGCAGGCTTCGGCGGACCGCTCAACGCTTTCGAAATCATGAAGGCCTATATCGAGGCGGGTGCCGCGGGCGTTCACTTCGAGGACCAGCTCGCCTCGGAGAAGAAATGCGGCCATCTCGGCGGCAAAGTGCTGATCCCGACGGCCGCCCATATCCGCAATCTCGACGCCGCACGGCTTGCCGCCGATGTCATGGGCGTTGCGACACTGGTCATCGCCCGCACCGACGCGGAGGCGGCAAAGCTTCTCACATCAGACATCGACGAGCGCGACCAGCCCTTCGTCGACTATGATGCCGGCCGCACGGTCGAAGGTTTCTATCAGGTGCGAAACGGCATCGAGCCCTGCATCGCACGCGCCGTCGCCTATGCGCCGCATTGCGATCTCATCTGGTGCGAGACCTCGAAGCCGGACCTCGAGCAGGCGCGGCGCTTTGCCGAAAGCGTGCACAAGGTCCATCCCGGCAAGCTGCTCGCCTATAATTGCTCGCCTTCCTTCAATTGGAAGAAGAACCTCGACGAAGCGACGATCGCAAGGTTCCAGCGCGAACTCGGGGCGATGGGCTACAAGTTCCAGTTCATCACGCTCGCCGGCTTCCACCAGCTGAACTACGGCATGTACGAACTGGCGCGCGGCTATCGGCAGCGGCAGATGTCGGCCTATTCCGAGCTGCAGCAGGCGGAATTCGCCGCTGAGGTCAATGGCTATACCGCCGCAAAACATCAACGGGAGGTCGGCACCGGCTATTTCGACGCCGTGTCGCTCGCCATCACCGGTGGTCAGTCTTCGACCACGGCGATGCACGGCTCGACCGAACATGCGCAGTTCAAGCCGGCTGCGGAATAACTCGAAGAAGAGGAGAAGATCATGGCATCCATTACACGCGTCAGAGAACGGGCCGAAGAGCAGGCAAGCAGCATGAGCGAGGATCAGCAGACGACGATCCGCATGCTCGCCAACGACCTGCATCGGCTGAACCAATCGGTCATGAAGGCCGTCGAGGCCGGCGTCTCGGTTGAACTGGTGCGCTCGGCCCGTCATCACGGCGGCGACGGCCACTGGGGGGACCTGCTGATCCCGGTCGTCGTCACCAACCGGCATTGACGAAGTCGGGCCGCGGCGCTTTAGCCGCGGCTCGGTCGTTTTCCGGCGAAGAGATCGGCATAACTTTTGATGAGCTTGGTCATGCGGTCGGCGACCGTGCGGATCTCCGGGCGGTGGCGGTCCTCGGCATTCATGACGATCCATTGCCGGTGGCGCAATTCCGGCAACTCGCTGCCTTGCCGCTGCAATTCGGGATGGAGATCGCCGACGAAACAGGGAAGCACCGTCTTGCCGGCGCCGGCACGCACCAGATCCGGCAGCGAACGCGGCCGATTGACGGTGGCAACGATCCCCGTCCCGGCATGGGTATGCGGCCAGCGCAGATAGGCCGATATCGCCTCTTCCTCAGCGACTGCAATCCAGCGCTCGTCGGTCTCGGCGGCGTTGCGCCTGATATAGACGGCATAGGCCACCTCGCCGAGCAGACGTGCGGCAAGATTGGCCTCCTCAGGCTCGAAGGCGCGAATACCGATATCGCTTTCACGATAGGCAAGGCTCGCCCGCGCCTCGCCGATAGTGAGCGAAATGGCGAAGGCATCGCCCGGCATGCGGATTGCGGCGAAATTCTCCGTCAGCAGCCAGGCGAGCCAGGTACCGGCGGCGACCCTGACGGTCGTGCCGCCCTCGCCGGACTGCCGCCACGCCGCCACCTTGCGGGCGGCGGCTTCCATCTCCTGCAGGTGATCGAGCAGCGCCTGGCCATCCTGGGTCAGACGATATCCAGTCTGGCTGCGCGAAAACAATGCGCGGCCGATTTCCTGCTCGAGATCGAGCATGCGCCGGCCGACGGTCGCAGGACTGAGCCCGCTTGCGGTGCTTGCCCCCGTCAGCCCGCCGAGCCGGGCCACCTGCAGGAAAAGCTGATAGGAATCCCAACTCGCGTTTTTCATTGATGAAAAACATAGCGGGATTTTTCCCGTTTATAAAGAGAAATTCGACGCCTAGATCAGGTGATGTCTTACACAGGAAAGGACATTGTCATGATCGACATGATCACCATCGCAGGCACCATCGGCTATCGGCACTATCCCCAGCGAAGCGGTGGCAAGGCGGAAGAGGACAGATTCTATGCCGAGTTCGGAAACAATAGCCTTATCGGCTTTACCGCCTGGCTGACGTCGCTCGACCTCAATCTAGGAAGGCGGTGCAAGGGCGCGGCGCAATCCCGCAGCGGCTGCGGCTGCGCGGTTCAGGCGACTCTTCTTGCTCCGAGATGAGCCGGTGCCGATTCTGCGACGATGCGGAACCGCTCGATCAGCGCCATCAGCGTATCGGCCTCGCCGGCAAGCAAGCGGCTTGCCTGCGTCGTCTCGGCAACCATCGCCGCGTTCTTCTGGGTCATCTGGTCCATGGCGTTGACCGAACCGTTGACCTCCTGCAGCGCGGCCGACTGATCGCGGCTGGCGGTGGCGATGGTTTCGACATGGCCGCTGATCGCGATGATCTCCTGGCTGATCGAGGCAAGGACGCTGCCGGTCTTCTGGACCAGTTCGGACCCTGCCGTCACTTCGCGGCTCGATGTCTCGATGAGCGACTTGATCTCGCGCGCCGCATCGGCCGAACGTTGGGCGAGTTCGCGGACTTCCTGGGCGACGACGGCAAAACCCTTGCCCGCCTCGCCGGCGCGCGCCGCCTCGATGCCGGCATTCAGCGCCAGAAGATTGGTCTGGAAGGCGATGTCGTCGATCACCTCGATGATCTGCTCGATACGCTGCGAAGCCTGCTCGATGCGATCCATGGCGGCAATGGCATCGCCGACGACGGCGCCGGAATTGTCGGCCGTCTTCTTGGTCGCAGCCACGACATTGTTGGCTTCACGGGCACGCTCGGCGGAAGAACGAACCGTCACGGTAATCTCTTCCACCGCGGCCGCAGTCTCCTCGAGGTTGGCCGCCTGCGCCTCGGTGCGTTTCGAAAGCTCGCCGGCAGAGGCGGAGACGGCGCCGCTGTTGCGTTGGATCGTCGCCGCGCTGTCACGGATACCGGACAACGTATCCTGGAGCCGCAAGAGGGAAGCGTTAAAATCGACGCGCAGTTGCTCCAGCCGGCCGACGAACGGCGTGCCGATCGTCTGCGAGACATCGCCCTGCGACAGGCGCCCGAGGCCGGCGGCAAGCTGGTTGACGGCAAAGTCGATCTGGCCGTCGAGCGAGCGCTTGTCGGCATCGTTCCTGGCGCGTTCGGCATCGCTCAATTCGCGCTGTTCGGCGGCCTGGGTTTCCAGGTCGCGCCTTGCACGGGCACTGTCGCGGAAAAGCGCCAAGGCCCGGCCGATGTCGCCGAACTCGTTCCTCTTTTCGACACAAGGGATCGCCGCTTCGAGATCGCCCGCGGAAATCGAGTGCACGCTCGCCGTCAGCGCCTGCAAAGGCTTCACCGACAGGCGGATCGCATAAAAGGCGAGAACGCCGACGAGCAGCATGACGATGCTGCCGACGCCGAGAACCAGCATCTGCAGCTCATACATGCGCTGGTAATAGAGCTCCATCGGAATGCCGATGAAGAGAATGCCGACATTGGCGTTCGAGGCGTTCTTGATTGGGAAATAACCGGTCATGAACTTGCGGCCGAAAAGCTCAGCCGGACCGTAATAAGCCTCGCCCCTGGCGAGAACCGGCTGGGCAGGGTGCTCGGCGACCAGCTTGGTGCCGACGGCGCGATCGCCGTTTTCCTTCTTGACGTTGGTGGAGATGCGGACGTAGTCGCTGCCCTGCTTTTGAAAGATGGTCGCAACGCCGGCGATCGATTGCGCCGTGCGGTCGACCAGCGAATGGTCGGCAAGGGCGGGAATAGCATCTTCCGTGACAGTGGAGAGTTGATTATCCTTCAGCTCGATCTTTGCAGCCTGATCGGCCGCGCCGTAGAGAACGGCCATCGCGCGGGTGGCATCCCTGGCGTCGGAGACAGCCCCGTCCATGACATGATGGCTCAGATTGTAATAGGTCACACCGACGATGGCGGCCGTGCTGATCGCCAGCAGAAACAGCGTGATCGCAACGATCTGGCGTACGATCGACGTAGAGAAAAGGCGCAGCATCGAGACCCCCGGGAGATAGACCAAGGTTAAATTAGACTAAAAGCGTTAAGGAAGATTCTCCGTAAATCGGGGTTGTCGGAGGTATTCATCGGTCTCGTTTTCGGACGGATCATCTCTGCGTGATCGCCGCGCTCGCAATCCGACCGATCGCGATTTCTGCGAAATAGATAGAAACGGCCCCGGAAAGTGAACTGACCCCCGAAAGTTGGACATCCAACCTCGGGGGTTTTCATGTCCAAGTACAGCCTATCGTTCAAGCAGAGCGTCGTGGAGTTCTACGGCGACGGCGAGCGAAGCTATCGGGAGGTCGGTTTACGTTTCGGCCTGGACCATTCGATGGTTCGCAAGTGGGTAGCGAGCCATGCGGCACATGGCGTGGCTGGCCTGTGCAAGAAATTCAGCCACTATGATGCCCCCTTCAGGCTATCGGTGCTCGAGCGGATGTGGAAGGATAGCCTGTCGCGTCGACAGGCAGCTGCGCTCTTCAACATTCGCAATGCTGGTTGCCTGTCGGTTTGGGAGAGGCAATATGAGCGCGGTGGGATTGAAGCCTTGGCCCCGCGCCGGAGAGAGAAATCCCGATCGATGCCAGAACCACCCATCACAGACAGTGGATGGACTGCAGAGCGATGAGGCCAAGAGCCGTGAAGAGCTCATGGCGGAGCTGGCTTATCTGCGCATGGAGAACGCCTACCTAAAAAAACTGGAGGCCTTAGCGCGGGAACATCAAACGCCGACAAGGCGCAAGCCGTCCAGGCGTTAAGGCCACTCCATCCATTGGACGGGCTGCTGAAGCTTTCGGGCCTGGCACGCAGCACGTTCTATTATCAGCAGAAGACGCTGTCGTCGGCCGACCGGCATGCGGCCTTGAAAACGACGATCCGATCGATCATCGAGGCACACAAGGGACGCTACGGCTATCGTCGGGTGACTGCCGCGATCCGGGGGCTCGGAGAGGCGATCAATCACAAGACCGTCCAGCGGCTGATGGTCGAGATGGGATTGAAGTCCCTGGTCCGGCCGAAGAAATACCGCTCCTACAAAGGCCAGGCCGGACGTGTCGCACCAGACCTCCTCCAGCGACAGTTCACCGCCGAGCGCATGAATCAGAAATGGACGACAGATGTCACCGAGTTCAACGTGGCCGGCGAGAAGCTCTACCTATCGCCGGTCATGGACCTCTACAACGGCGAAATCGTCGCCTTCGAAACGGCGAGACGACCGATCTTCAAATTGGTCCAGAACATGCTGACCAAGGCGCTGGATCAGATAGATGACGATGAGAGGCCGATCCTGCATTCCGATCAGGGATGGCACTATCAGATGCCGACCTGGAACCGCATGCTCGAAAGCCGCAACATCGCCCAGAGCATGTCACGCAAGGGCAACTGCCTCGACAACGCCGCAATGGAGAGCTTCTTCGCCACCCTCAAATCCGAGTTCTTCCACCCCAACCGCTTCGACAGTATCGAAAGTCTGAAAGAGGGGGTTGAGGACTATATCCGCTATTACAACAACGACCGCATCAGGCTGAAACTCAAAGGACTGAGCCCTGTACAATACAGGACCCAGCCCTTAACTCTTCCCAGTCTGTAAACCGTCCAACTTTACGGGGTCAGTTCAAAGTCCGGGGCCGCTCGAATAAGACGGGTCGGTCGATGATCAGGCGGCGCGATAGATCGGCGCACCGGTGGCTTCGCCGTCGATCTTGAACTGCTGGATGAGCCTGCGCAGCGAATCGGCCTCGTCGGCCAGTTCGCGGCTGGCGGCAGTCGTCTCCTCCACCATGGCGGCGTTCTGCTGCGTCATCTGGTCCATCTGGTTGACTGTCGCGTTGACGCTTTGCAGCGCGTTGGACTGGTCGTGGCTGGCGCGGGCGATCATCTCGACATGCTGGCTGATCGTGACGATCTGGGCGCTGATCTTGGCGAGCACCGTGCCGGTCTCCTGCACGAATTGCGAGCCTGAATTGACCTCGTTGGTCGACTTGTTGATCAGCCCCTTGATCTCCTGCGCCGCGGCTGCGGAGCGCTGAGCCAGTTCGCGGACTTCCATCGCGACCACCGCAAAGCCCTTGCCGGCTTCACCGGCGCGCGCTGCCTCGATGCCGGCGTTGAGCGCCAGAAGGTTGGTCTGGAAGGCGATCTCGTCGATGACGCCGATGATCTGCTCGATCTGGCGCGAGGCACCTTCGATGCGGCTCATCGCGTCGATCGCATTGCTGACGACGACGGCGGAATCGTCGGCGCTGCGCTTGGCCTGGCGGACGATCTGGTCGGCATCCTTGGCGCGTTCGGCCGACGAGCGGACCGTGACGGTAATCTGGTCGACGGCAGCAGCCGTCTCTTCGAGCGAGGCTGCCTGCTGTTCGGTGCGCTTGGAGAGATCCTCGGCCGACTGGGCCATCTGGTTGCCATTGCCCTGGATCAGTTCGACATTGTCGCGGATCTGGCTCATCGTCGCCTGCAGGCGCATCATCGAACCGTTGAAATCCTGGCGCAGTTGTTCGAGACGGCCGATGAAGGGCGTTTCGATCGTCGTCGAGATATCGCCCTGCGACATGCGTTCGAGGCCGGCGGCAAGCGCATTGACCGCGAATTCGATCTGACGATCCATCTCTCGCTTTTCGGCGTCGTTGCGCTGGCGCTCGTGTTCGGCGGCGGCGCGTTCCTCGTCGCTCTGCTCCTCGATGCGGATCTTCGAGATGGCGTTTTCCTTGAAGATGCCGAGCGCGCGGGCCATGTCGCCGATTTCATCGTGGCGCTGCTCGCCGGAGATGCTGGTATCCAGCGCCCCTTCGGCGATGCGGCGCATGGCGCCGGTGATATGGCTGATCGGGCGCTGCAGCGTCAGCACAAGGGCAATGCCGCCGAGGATCGACAGAAGGATGCCGAGACCGGTGGTCATGACGGAGATGCTGTTTGCCTGGGTGCGCTCGGTGCCGGCCGTCTGCTTCTGCAGCTCGGCGAAATCAGTCAGCTTTTTCCAGATCTGGTCAAGCTCCTGGCGGGCCGCGGCATAGGCCGCGACGCGCTGGCCGATCGTGTCGACGATCTTCGAGCCGCCGCCGGAGATGACGTCCAGCGCCGGCTGGATCGCGCCGGATATGCCTTCGGCAAAGCCCATGCCCTTGGCGCTGGTGACCAGCACCTGCATGTCCTTGCCGAGCGTGCCGGCCTGCTGCTGCAGGCGCACGAGATTTTCCTTGCTGGAATCGGCGAGGAAATCGGAAAGAACGATCTGCAGCGAATAGACGGAATTTTCGAGACGTCTCGTATCCTGGAGGACCGAGTTGGCCTGGGCAATCCGGCCGTCGAGCGCGGCGAATTCCTGCGTCGCGTCACGCATTTTTTGCGTCGCGGTCAACTGCGTATAGGTCGCGGTCTGGCGGAAGCGCGAAACGAGACGGCCGAGTTCGGTGGCGGTCTCGTCGGTCGGATTGGGCGTCTGGGCGATCGTCTTGATGCCGTCGATGGTCGCAGCCAGCGCGTCGACGACATTCTTCTGGTTGCTCGGAACCGAGATGGCGATCAGACGCTGGGATTTGACGATCTCCGGCATCTGTTCGTTGATGAAGGCGATCTTGTCCTGCGGTGTCTGCGGCTTGCTGAAGCCGCTGGCGACGGTGCCGAGAAAATCGCCGCCCTTCAGCAGGCGATCAGCGGTGCGAAGGGTAGCGGTGGCGGCACTCTCATCGCTTTGGACAGTGTTCTGCAATTCCTCGGCCTGGTAGGACACGGTGAAGCGGGTGCTGATCACGCTCTTCTGCGCTGCGTCGATCTGCTCATGCAATGCCTTCTCCTGCTCGTGCAGCGCCCAGAGCTTGTCGACGACGCCCGAAATTTCCTTGGTGCGGCGCGATGCCTCCGCAAGGCTGTCGCGACCGGCGGCCTCGTCACCGACCTGGCTCAGCGTCTGGTCGAGCACGCCTTGCTGGGTCTTCAGATCCGCGATCAGCTTGTCGCGCGCCTCAGGGCTGGTGACGCGCAGGAAATCGTCCATCGAACCGTAGAGATCCTTGAACCCGCTCAACGACTGCAGCACGCTGTTGGATATTTCCATGCGGCCCTGCAGAAGTCCGGAAGCATAGAGGCCCGTCAGGCCCACCGCCGAAATGGTGACGACGAAAGGCAGAACGAAGATCAACACCTTCGTCTTGATCCTGAAGCGGGAAAGAATCTTGTCAATCAACATGGCGTTCCGGGCCTTTCATACACCACTCCTCCCGCAGGCGGCCACATGGCGCCAGCCGGGTGCACATCGAGCTGTTCTTATTTTACATTGGGGAACCCGGAGGCCAGGCGGCAGTCATTGCCAGTTCACGTCCAAACAACTTGGAGATGCCCAAATATTCGCGAGCAATTGTGTCAGATTAGATATTAATTTTCGGATAAGCGGTTATGGCGGGATAAGCCAAGGCCGTGAAATAGTTGCAAATTATGGGCCGCGACGCCGCGGTGCGACAATGAGCATGTCGCAACGTTCGTTCCAGGTCTGCGGACAGGATCAGATGAAGTGCGAGAGCAGCAGCGCGAGGCTGGCGGCGGTGGCGCCGGCTGCAAGCATCAGATAGCGCAGGGCGACCATCCGGGCGTTCGGCTTTGCCTCGGCAATTGCGATGGCGCGGGCGCGTCGTGCGTTTCTGTTCATGGCGAAACCTCACTTCTCTCTGACACAACAACAATCCAACAAATCGGCTTGCCGGTAAAGCTTAATTTGGGGACGACCTTACAAACCGCCAATTGAGACAGGATGGCGCACCTCTATTAAGAAGTCTTGAATCGCTATCTCCGGATACTTCCAAGGCATGTCAAAAAATGTGCAGCGGTTTTGGGCCCACGACATGCATCAAAACAAAGAGCTTTAGACGCATTCGCCGGCGGCAAAACCGGAAGCCCAGGCCCACTGGAAATTATAGCCGCCAAGCCAGCCGGTGACGTCGACGCATTCGCCGATGAAATAGAGGCCGGGCACGGCCTTTGCTTCCATGCTGCGGGAATCGAGTGCTGCCGTGTCGATGCCGCCAAGCGTCACTTCGGCGGTGCGGTAGCCTTCCGAGCCGGACGGTTTGACCGCCCAGTTCTGGGCGCCGGCGGCAAGACGCAGCAGCGCCTTGTCGGGCAGGTCGGCCATGTTGCCGGAGATCTTTTCGCGCTCGACGAGAAATTGTGCCAGCCGCTTCGGCAGGATATCGCCGAGTGCCGTCTGCGGCGACTGACGGCCATTGAGCTGCTTTGCCGTCTTCAGATGCGCAGCGATGTCGATCTCCGGTTCGATCGAGACCACGACCTCGTCGCCCTCGCGCCAATAGGAAGAGATCTGCAGGACAGCGGGGCCGCTCAGGCCGCGATGGGTGAAGAGCAGCGCTTCGCGGAAGGCGGTCCTGCCGTGGCGGATTTCGGCCGGGGCGGCAATGCCGGCGAGCGGCGCGATGCTTTCCAGCAGGCCGGGATCGAGCGTCAGCGGCACGAGGCCGGGTCGGGTTTCGAGCACGGCCAAGCCGAATTGTTCGGCGAGGCGATAGGCAAAGCCGGTGGCGCCCATCTTCGGGATCGACTTGCCGCCGGTGGCGACGATCAGCGACGATGCCTCACAGTGACCTTCGCTCGTCGATACCCGGAAGCCGGCTTCGGTCTTTTCGACGCCTGATATCTCGGTGCCAAGATGCAGCGCCGCACCGGCCATGCGCATCTCCGCCAGCAGCATGCGGATGATGTCTTTGGCGCTATCGTCGCAGAAAAGCTGGCCGAGCGTCTTTTCGTGCCAGGCGATGCCGTGGCGGTCGACCATGGCGATGAAATCGGCGGGCGTGAAACGGGCAAGCGCCGACTTGCAGAAATGCGGGTTGGCGGAGAGGAAGTTCTTCGGTCCGGCATGGATATTGGTGAAATTGCAGCGGCCGCCGCCTGATATACGGATCTTCTCGCCAGGCGCCCTGGCATGGTCGAGGATGACGACCGAACGGCCGCGTTTTCCGGCACGGATGGCCGCCATCATGCCCGCCGCTCCGGCGCCGATGACGATAACGTCGCTTTTGCGCTGCAAACCCGTTTCCCCGATCAAACCCGCGTCTTCTTTTTCCATCAAAGGGCGAAAGTCAACGTTCTCAACCTCTCGCCAATTGGCAAAGTCTGGTTATGATGGCGCCACGATCAACGCAAACCGGTGTGTCATGTCCCCAAAAAAGACGACGCTGAAGCCTGCCAGAAACGTACCCGCCTCAAAGAAAACTCCCCCGGAACCCGGATCCCTGCGTGGCGTTGCGAACTGGAAGGAAGCAGCGCGGTGGCTGAGGGACAGGGGCATCGAAGACATCGAATGCATCACGCCGGACCTTGCCGGTGTTGCGCGCGGCAAGATGATGCCGAGTTCGAAATTCACCTCCAACACCTCGCTGGCGCTGCCGTCGGCAATCTACCGGCACACGATTTCGGGCGAATATCCCGACGAGACGGAGAGTTTCCGCTATGAGCCGCGCGACAGCGATCTGAAGCTGATGCCCGATCTTTCGACGCTTTCCGTCGTGCCCTGGGAGACCGACCCGACGGCACAGGTGATCTGCGACATCGTCGATTCGGATGGCGGGGAAGTCCCCTATACGCCGCGCAACGTGCTGAAGCGGATCATGAGTCTCTATCATGAGCGCGGCTGGAAACCGATCGTGGCGCCCGAGATCGAATTCTACCTCGTCGCCAAGAACGACGATCCCGACTATCCGCTCCACCCGCCGAAAGGCAGGTCCGGCCGCTCGATCCTCGGCGGCCAGGGCTATTCGATCGCCGGCATCAACGAGTTCGACGAGCTGATCGACGACGTCTATCATTTCTCGGAGAAGCAGGGGCTGGAGATCGATACGCTGATCCATGAAGAGGGACCGGCGCAGCTCGAGATCAACCTGCGCCACGGCAATCCGATCGAGCTTGCCGACCAGGTGTTCCTGTTCAAGCGGACGATCCGCGAGGCGGCGCTGAAACACGACATCTACGCGACCTTCATGGCCAAGCCGATGCAGGGTCAGCCGGGCTCGGCGATGCATATCCACCAGTCGGTGGTTGATATCGAGACCGGCAAGAACATCTTCTCCAATGCCGATGGCTCGGCTTCGAAGGAATTCTTCCATTTCATCGGCGGCATGCAGAAATTCGTGCCGAGCGCGATGGCGATGCTGGCGCCCTATGTGAATTCCTACCGGCGCCTGCAGCCCGATATGTCCTGCCCGGTCAACAATGCCTGGGGTTACGACAACCGGACGACGGCCTTCCGTGTCCCGGTCTCCGATCCGCAGGCGCGGCGCGTGGAAAACCGGCTGCCGAGCTCGGACGCCAATCCCTATCTCGCGCTCGCCGCCTCGCTCGCCTCCGGCCTGCTCGGCATCATGAAGGAGATCGAGCCGACGGCGCCGACCGAGGATTCGGCCAATGAGGGATCGATCGACCTGCCGCGCGGCCTGCTGGAAGCCGTGGCGCTACTCGAGGACGAACCCGCCTTCGAGGAGATCTTCGGCAAGCAGTTCATAGGCCTTTATGCCGGCGTCAAGCGCGGCGAGTTCGAGACCTTCATGCAGGTGATCAGCCCCTGGGAGCGGGAATTCCTTCTGCTCAACGTGTGAGGGAAGCATCATGGCATCGCAGGAGACGTGGCAGAGCCCGATCGCGCCCGGGCTGTCCTGGTATCAGGCAACCGTCGGGGAGCGGCCCACCTATCCCGCTCTCGACGGATCGAGAACGTGCGACGTCGTAATTGTCGGCGGCGGTTATACCGGCCTGCAGGCCGCCTATAATCTTGCCAAGTCAGGCGTTTCGGTGGTCCTGATCGACGCCTGCCGCTTCGGCGACGGGGCGTCCGGACGCAATGGCGGCCAACTGGGCACCGGTCAGCGATGGTGGCCGGAAGAACTTGAGGAGAAGATCGGCTACGAACGCTCGAAGGCGCTGTTCGATCTTGCCGAAGCGGCCAAGCGCCATCTCATCGATTTCGCCCGCGAGCATCAGATCGAGATCGACTATGTGCCCGGCCAGCTCAATGTCGCACATAAGGCGAGCTACAAACGCGACTATTACGAGAATGCCGAAATCGCCGCCTTACGCTACGGCTATCCGCATCTCAGCTTCATGGACGAGGAGGAAACGCAGGAAAGGCTCGGCTCGAAGCGTTTCTACTGCGGCGTGCGCGATGTCGGCACCGGCCATATCCATCCGCTGAAGCTGCTGGTCGGGCTGGCGCGGGTCGCCGCCAATGCCGGTGCTGAAATCTTCGAGATGACCACGGCAACGGCGATCCGCCAAAGCGGCGGCAAGGTGACGATCGAAACGGAAAGGGGAACGATCACCGCTGAGCGCGCGCTGATCGCCTGCGACGGCCATATTGACGGCCTCGAGCCGGTGACGGCGAGCCATGTCATGCCGATCCGCTCCTTCATCGGCGCCACGGCGCCGCTCGACGGGCATCCCGATGTGCTGCCCGGGGGCGAGGCCGTGGCCGATTCGCGCTTCGTCGTGCGCTACTTCCGCAAATTCGGCGACGGCCGCCTGCTGTTCGGCGGACGCGAGGCCTATACGTCGGACAATCCGCGGGACATTTCGCAGCACATCCGCCGGCAGATCGCCGAGATTTATCCAGAGCTGAAGGACATCGAGATCACCCATGCCTGGGGCGGCAGCGTCGGCATCACCCTGCCGCGCCAGCCCTTCGTGCGCGAGGTCATGCCCGGCGTCATCTCGATCGGCGGTTATTCCGGCCATGGCGTCATGTTGTCAAACTACTGTGGCAAGCTCTACGCGGAAACGGTGCTTGGAAAATCCGGCGATCTCGACCTCTTCACATCGCTTGATATTCCAGCCTTTCCCGGTGGTCCCCGCATGCGGGCGCCGTTGCTTTTCCTCGCCTTGTCGTGGTTTGCGCTTCGCGACAAGTTTTAGTCCGATTGCGGATTTCATCTTCCGGAAATTCGCTCTAAAACCGGTGCCTGAGAGATTCATTGCACTGCACACTGGCTTTTTTAAATCGATTAGATTAGAAGAGCCGTCAACCAAGCCTGATTGAGAGACAAGCTCATGAGCAGCCAGATCATTCCCGTTGAGCCTTTTGATTACGTCGTTTTCGGCGGCAGCGGCGACCTTGCCGAACGCAAATTGCTGCCCGCCCTTTATCATCGCCAGATCGAAGGCCAGTTCAGCGAACCGACCCGCGTGATCGGCGCCTCGCGCAGCCCCTTGACCCATGAGGAATACCGCAATTTTGCCCGCGATGCGCTGAAGGAACACCTGAAGAAGGGCGAATATGACGAGGCTGAGGTGGAGAAGTTCTGTGCCCGGCTTTACTACGTCTCGGTCGATGCCCGCACCGACAGCGGCTGGGATCAGCTGAAGAAACTGCTCGATGAGGGCAAGGAGCGTGTGCGCTCCTTCTATCTGGCGGTCGCGCCCGGCATCTTCGGCGACATTTCGCAGAAGATCCACGACCACAAGTTGATCACCAAGTCGACCCGCATCGTCGTCGAGAAGCCGATCGGCCGCGACCTCGCCTCGGCGCTGCAGCTCAACGACACGATCGGCCGCGCCTTCAAGGAAGAGCAGATCTTCCGCATCGACCATTATCTTGGCAAGGAGACGGTGCAGAACCTGATGGCGCTGCGCTTCGCTAACGCGCTCTACGAGCCGCTGTGGAACGCCAACTACATCGACCACGTGCAGATCACCGTGGCTGAATCGGTCGGCCTCGAAGGCCGCGCCGGCTATTACGACACGGCGGGCGCATTGCGCGATATGGTGCAGAACCACATCCTGCAGCTGCTCTGCCTGACGGCGATGGAAGTGCCCTCGTCGATGGATTCGGAAGCCGTTCGCGACGAGAAGCTGAAGGTGCTGCGCGCGCTGAAGCCGCTCAATGCCTCCAACGTCGAACAGGCGACGGTCCGCGGCCAGTATCGCGCCGGCGCATCGGGCACCGGCCCGGTCAAGGGCTACCTCGAAGAGCTCGAAGGCGGCGTCTCGAACACCGAGACCTTCGTCGCCATCAAGGCCGAGATCAACAACTGGCGCTGGGCGGGCGTCCCCTTCTATATAAGAACCGGCAAGCGCTTGACCGGGCGCATGTCCGAGATCGTCATCACCTTCAAGCCGATCCCGCACGCGATCTTCGACCAGGCGGCAGGGCGCATCGTCGCCAACCAGCTGATCATCCGCCTGCAGCCGGATGAGGGCGTCAAGCAGTCGCTGATGATCAAGGATCCGGGTCCGGGCGGCATGCGCCTGCGCAACGTCTCGCTCGACATGAGCTTCGCCCAGGCCTTCAACGTCCGCAATCCGGACGCCTACGAGCGCCTGCTGATGGACGTGATCCGTTCCAACCAGACATTGTTCATGCGCCGCGACGAAGTCGAAGCCGCGTGGAAATGGGTGGATCCGATCCTCAAGGGTTGGGAAACGACCGGCCAGCAGGTGCAGGGCTATACGGCCGGCACCTGGGGACCGAGCCAGGCTATCGCACTGATCGAGCGTGACGGCCGCACCTGGCATGACGAAATCTAGGACGACATCGATGGCATCGACCCTGCATTCCTTCGCCAGTGCCGCAGAGCTTGCCGGCAGCCTCGCCGATAAGGTCGCGGATACGCTTTCGGCAGCGATCGCCGCCCGCGGAACGGCGTCCATCGCCGTCTCCGGCGGCTCCACACCGAAGGCCTTCTTCCAGGCGCTTTCGACGCGCGACATCGCCTGGGAAAAAGTGACGATCACGCTTGTCGACGAACGCTTCGTGCCGGCCGACAATCCGCGCTCGAACCATCTGCTGGTCGATGCCAATCTTCTTCAGAACAAGGCAAAGGCGGCGCGCTTCGTGCCGCTTTACCAGCCGGCACCTTCCGTCGAGGAAGCTGCAAGACTTGCGACGGCAAAAAGCGCAGAGATCGGCATCCCCTTCGACGTTGTCATCCTCGGCATGGGTGGCGACGGCCACACCGCCTCGTTCTTTCCCGGCGGCAGCAATCTTGCCAAGGCGATCGATGCATCGACGCCGCGTGGCATCATCACCATGGAAGCGGAAGGGGCCGGCGAGCCGCGCCTGACCTTCACCTTCTCCAGTCTTGAGGATGCCGCACTCCTGGTTCTCCATATAGAGGGCGAAGGCAAAAAAGACGTTCTCGCCAAGGCGGAAGGCAGCGGTGAAGAGGCAGAAATGCCGATCCGCGCCATTCTGCGCCGGGCCACTTCCCCGGTCGAGATCTACTGGGCTCCCTGATCCGCCGCAGATCTGAAATTCAGATTTAGGCCGGAGCCGCCGAAACAGATATAGACAACGAACAAGGCAGGGATTTTCCATGTCCGCTCATGCACGCATCTCTGCGATCACCGATCGCATCGTCGAACGCTCGAAGCCCACCCGCGAACGCTATCTTGAACGCCTGCGCGCGGCCGCCTCGCAGGGCGTGCAGCGCTCGGTGCTTGGCTGCGCCAACCTCGCCCACGGCTTCGCGGTCTGTTCCCCCGCCGACAAGGATGCGCTTGCCGGCGACCGCATCGCCAATCTCGGCATCATCACCGCCTATAACGACATGCTCTCGGCCCATCAGCCGTTCGAGACCTATCCAGCGATCATCCGTGAGGCAGCCGCCCAGGCAGGCGGCGTGGCGCAGGTGGCCGGCGGCGTGCCGGCGATGTGCGATGGCGTCACCCAGGGACAGCCGGGCATGGAGCTCTCGCTCTTCTCGCGCGACCTGATCGCCATGTCGGCGGGCGTCGGCCTGTCGCACAACATGTTCGATGCCGCCCTCTTCCTCGGCGTCTGTGACAAGATCGTGCCCGGCCTCGTGATCGCAGCACTATCCTTCGGGCACCTGCCGTCGATCTTCGTTCCGGCCGGTCCGATGACCACAGGCCTGCCGAACGACGAGAAGTCGCGCGTGCGCCAGCTCTTCGCCGAGGGCAAGGTCGGACGCGCCGAACTGCTGGAAGCGGAATCGAAATCCTATCACGGTCCCGGCACCTGCACCTTCTACGGCACCGCCAATTCCAACCAGATGCTGATGGAGATCATGGGCTTCCACATGCCGGGCTCCTCCTTCATCAATCCCGGCACCCCGCTGCGCGAAGCGCTGACGCGCGAAGCTGCCAAGCGCGCGCTGGCGATCACCGCGCTCGGCAACGAATTCACGCCGGCGGGCGAGATGATCGACGAACGCTCGGTCGTCAACGGCGTCGTCGGCCTGCATGCGACCGGCGGCTCGACCAATCATACGCTGCACCTCGTAGCCATGGCGCGGGCAGCCGGCATCCAACTCACCTGGCAGGACATTGCCGAGCTTTCGGAAATCGTCCCGCTGCTTGCCCGCGTCTATCCGAACGGACTGGCCGACGTGAACCATTTCCAGGCGGCCGGCGGCATGGGTTTCCTTATCAAGGAACTGTTGAAGCACGGTCTGGTGCATGACGACGTGCGCACGGTTTTCGGCCAGGGTCTTGAAGCCTATACGGTCGATGCCCGTCTCGGCGAAAAGGGCGCCGTCGTACGCGAACCGTCGCCGGAAAAAAGCGTCGATCCCAAAGTGCTCTCCAGCATCGAAACACCGTTCCAGGCGAATGGCGGGTTGAAGATGCTGCGCGGCAATCTCGGCAAGGCGGTCATCAAGATATCGGCCGTCAAGCCGGAGCGTCACATCATCGAGGCGCCGGCGATCATTTTCCACAGCCAGCAGGAGCTGCAGGATGCCTTCAAGGAAGGCAAGCTCAACCGCGATTTCATCGCTGTCGTGCGCTTCCAGGGCCCAAAGGCGAACGGCATGCCGGAACTGCACAAGCTGACGCCGCCGCTCGGCGTGCTGCAGGACCGCGGCTTCCACGTGGCGCTGCTGACCGACGGTCGCATGTCGGGCGCATCCGGCAAGGTGCCGGCGGCGATCCACGTCACCCCGGAAGCGGTCGATGGCGGTCCGATCGCCCGCATCCGCGAGGGCGACATCATTCGCCTGGACGCGATCAAGGGCACGCTCGAGCTGCTCGTCGATGCGGCCGATTTGGCCGAGCGCGAGCCTGTCGTCGTCGATCTCTCCGACAATGAATTCGGCATGGGCCGCGAGCTCTTCGCACCGTTCCGCCGCGCCGTCGGACCTTCGGACCAGGGTGCGAGCGTGCTCTTCCACCACTGAGCGTGGTCACTGGAGACAGACAAAAACCCACGGGGCGCGCGCAGCACCCCGTGGGTTTTTGATTTCAGTCGGATGGTCCCTCAGGCCCGGATATCGAGAACGTAGTCGCGGTGGGCCGGATGGGTGCTGTAGACGAAGATCTTGTTCAGCTCCTTCTGCGTCAGCAGGCGCAGGAAGCGCACGTCGATCGTATTGTTGACGTTGACCTTCATCAGCAGGCAGCCGACCTTGGTGATGCGGGCATCCGGAATATCCAGATAGAACTGCTTCGGCAGGCTGAACTGGGTCAGGATCGCGAGTGTCGCGCTGCTCATCGAGATCCGGACAATGTCGCAGCGGCGCGAAGCCGCGTGCATGACGCCCTTTTCCGTATATTCGATGCGCGCGGCATTCATCGTGTCCTCCATTTTGAACCGCACCTCGCGGTCATACATGAAGGATTCTTCCTTGCTCAGGAAATGAGATTTTGGCTGTGACGGATTGGAAGCGGCCACGTGCTTATCCCCCTCATAAATTAACGAGGAAAAGGTAGCAGCCGATCTTTAACAGAAAGTGAGAATTCGGCCCGTCCTGCACAATTCCTGGGGTAATCACCCCAAAAATGGCCGCCTCATTTCCGGTAGGTATGACCGGTTGCGTCAAAGAGATGCAACTTCTGCCTGTCGGCGGCAAACCGCATCCTCTGGCCCTTCTTCACATCGTAGATGCCGGGCAGCTTGACGACGATTGGCTCGCCAGGAACCAGGCCCTCGATATAAAGCAGCGTCACTTCGCCGAGCGCTTCGACGATCGACACTTCACCTTCGAAAAGGTAGTCGGCGTGGTCGGCAACCCGGAGATCCTCCGGACGAACGCCGAAGCTTGCCTGCTTGCCGGTTTCCGACGCGTCGGTCGCCACAACGAGGGTCACCGACATGCCGCCGGTCAGCGTCACCGTCGTCTGGCTTCCAGTTCCGGCGACCGTCGCCGGAATGATATTCATCGCCGGCGAGCCGATGAATTTCGCGACGAAGAGGTTTGCCGGGCGCTCGTAGAGGTCCAGCGGCGCGCCGACCTGCTCGATATTGCCCGCGGAGAGAACGACGATGCGGTCGGCGAGCGTCATCGCCTCGACCTGGTCATGGGTGACGTAGATCATCGTCGTATCGGCCATCTGTTCGTTCAGACGGGCGATCTCGATGCGGGTCGCGACGCGCAGCGCGGCATCGAGGTTGGACAGCGGCTCGTCGAACAGGAAGACCTTGGGATCGCGGCAGATGGCGCGGCCGATCGCCACGCGCTGGCGCTGGCCGCCGGAAAGTGCCTTCGGCAGGCGACCGAGATATTGGGTCAGCTGCAGGCTCTCGGCCGCCGCCTTGACGCGGCGATCGATTTCCTGCTTGCTTTCGCCGGCGATCTTCATGCCGAACGCCATGTTATCGAAGACGGTCATATGCGGGTAGAGCGCATAGGACTGGAAGACCATGGCGATGCCGCGCTTGGAGGGCGGCACGTCATTGACGAGATGGCCATCGATATACATCTCACCGCCGGTGATCGCCTCGAGACCGGCGATCATGCGCAGAAGCGTGGATTTGCCACAGCCGGACGGACCGACGAAGACGATGAATTCGCCCTGCTTGATATCGAGATCGATACCGTGGAGAACGTCCACGGAACCGTAGGATTTGCGAATATCCTTCAGCGTCAGTCCAGTCATTTCTCTCTCTCCCCTGCGTTCTTTAGGCGAGACGGGCGAAATACGCCCCCCAGGCCGGAATATCGATCTTGTCGCCATAGTTGTTGCTGGTAAAGCCGTGGCCCGTCAATGCCTGCCATTCTCCCGCCGGCAAGATGACGCCGACCTCGGCCGGGCTCATGTTGAAGATGCAGAGCAGCTTCTCATTGCCGTATTCACGGGTGAAGAGCAGCGTATCGCCCTGTATTTCCTCGAATTCGATCTCGCCCTTGGCAAAAGCCGGGTGCAGCTTGCGGAAGGCGATGAAGCGGCGATAATGCTCGAGCACCGAAGCCTCGTCGCCCAGCTGGACGCTGACGGCACGCAGGATGTGCTCGACCGGCACCGGCAGCCAGGGCTTGACCGTCGAGAAGCCGCCCTGGGCGACCTGGCTGTCCCAGACCATCGGCGTGCGGCAGCCGTCGCGGCCCTTGAATTCCGGCCAGAACTGGATGCCATAGGGGTCCTGCAGATCCTGATAGGCGAGATCGGCCTCGGTCAGCGCCAGTTCCTCGCCCTGATAGAGGCAGACGGAGCCGCGCATCGTCATCAGCAACGAGGCATAAAGCTTGGCAAAGGCGTCGTGATCGGCGACCAGCCCGCCCCAGCGGCTGACATGGCGCATGACGTCGTGATTGGAGAAGGCCCAGCAGGCCCAACCATCGGGTGCCGCAGCTTCGAAATCCTGCATCACCTCCTCGACACGCTCCGGCGTCAGCGGATCGGGCGCCAGGAACTCGAAGGCATAGCACATATGCATCTTGTCGTTGCCGGAGGTGTATTCGCCGACGATTTCGAGGCCTCGCTGGCTGTCGCCGACTTCGCCGACGGCGGCGATTGCGGGGAATTCCTCGAGAACGGCGCGGAAGCGCTTCAGGAAGGCAAGGTTTTCGGGCCGGTTCTTGTCGTAAAGATGCTCCTGAAAATTATAGGGATTGACCGCCGGCGCCGTCGAGGCGTTGCGGCGCTCGGGCGCAAGCGCCGGATTGTCGCGCAGCTGCGTGTCATGGAAATAGAAATTGATGGTGTCGAGGCGGAAGCCGTCGACGCCGCGATTGAGCCAGAAGCGTACGACATCGAGCAGACGGTCCTGCACCTCAGGGTTATGCAGGTTCATGTCCGGCTGCGAGGTCAGGAAATTGTGCAGGTAATATTGCATGCGCGTCGGATCCCACGCCCATGCCGAGCCGCCGAAGATCGACAGCCAGTTGTTCGGCGGCGTGCCGTCCGGCTTAGCGTCGGCCCAGACATACCAGTCGGCCTTGGCGTTGGTCTTGCTGGAGCGGCTTTGCACGAACCAGGGGTGCTGATCCGAGCTGTGGGAGATGACGAGGTCGATCATCACGCGGATGCCGAGGCGATGGGCCTCGGCGATCATCGTGTCGAAATCCACCAGCGTGCCGAAGATCGAATCGACATTCTCGTAGTCGGAAACGTCATAACCGAAATCGCGCATCGGCGAGGTGAAGAAGGGCGAGATCCAGATCGCATCGACGCCAAGGTTTGCCACATGCGGCAGGCGAGCGGTGATGCCCTTCAGGTCGCCGATGCCGTCGCCGTTCGAATCCTGGTAGGAGCGCGGGTAGATCTGGTAGATCACCGCGCCGCGCCACCAGTCCTTGTCAGGGGTCGAGATCGATTGGGAAGCCACGTTCATGGAATATCCTGTTTGAAGTCACGTTTGGAAATGGTCAGCCTCCCTTGACCGAACCCGCCAGCAGACCGCGCACCAGGTAACGCTGAAGCCCGAAGAAGACGAGCAGCGGCACGATGATGGTGACGAAGGCTGACGCCGTCAAAATCTCCCAATTGCCACCGCGCGAGCCGAGCAGCGCGTTCAGGCTGCCGGTCAGCACGATGTGGTCCTTGTCGGTGCCGAGGAAGACCATGGCGACGAGCAAGTCGTTCCACACCCACAGGAACTGGAAGATGGCGAAGGAGGCGAGTGCCGGGAAGGACAGAGGCAAAACGATGCGGACGAAGATCTCGAAATCGCTCGCGCCGTCGACACGGGCGGATTCGATGATTTCCTTCGGCAGGCCGGCGATATAGGCCCGCAAGAGATAGATGGCGAGCGGCATGCCGAAAGCGGTATGAGCCAGCCAGATGCCGGGATAGGTCTTCGACGGCTGGCCGAGCATGTTGCCGATCTCGTTGTAGAGACGCAGCAGCGGGATCAGGGACATCTGCAGCGGCACGACGATGAGGCCGACGACGAGCGCGATCAGCAGCCCGCGGCCGGGAAACTCCATCCAGCTCAGGGCATAAGCGGCGAAAGCGGCAATCAGGATCGGGATGATCGTCGCCGGGATCGTCACGGTCAGCGAGTTGATGAAGGATTGGCCAATGCCCTCGCCTCTTAGAACCGTGTTGTAGTTCTGCATCGTGAATTCCGGCGGTGCCGAGACGGATGCATAGATGCGCCGCGGGCGTTGGTCGGGCGAAAAGGCGGCGTTCTTCACATAGCGATAACTGCCGTCGCTGTTGATCTGCAGGGTTTCACCGTCGCCGAGATCGGCGGTCTCACCGGCCTTGAAGGCGGCCGGCTGCTGCACGCGATTGCCGAAGGCCTTCACCTCGCGGCCGGTCTGGCCTTCCAGCACATTGCCGGCAATGACATAGGCGGCACCTTCCTGCTGCTGCTGGTCCGGTGTGCCCAAGCGAACGGCAACGGTCTGCGTCGAGCCGACGAAGGCCGTCCACCAGCCGGAGACGACGATCTGGTCCTTGTCGCGCAGCGCGCTGACAAAGATGCCGAGCGTCGGGATGAGCCAGATGATGACGATCAACAGAACGGCTGCGTGAACGAAGAGCCGGGCGGGGCCGATCTTGAAGTAGCTTCCGATAGCGGTCATCTCAGTGCCCTTTCAGCTCGCGATTGGCGCGGCGCACGTTCCAGACCATGATCGGCGTGACGGCGAGCATGATGATGATGGCGATGACCGCGCTTCGGCCGGAATCGCCGCCGCCGCGGAACATCCAGTCGAACATCAGGTTCGCCAGCACCATCGTCTGCCATTGGCCGTTGGTCATGGTCAGCACGATGTCGAAGACCTTGAGGACGAGGATGGTGATCGTCGTCCAGACGACTGCGATGGAGCCCCAGATCTGCGGCACCATGATGCGCCAGAAGATCTGCCAGCCGTTGGCGCCGTCGATGACGGCCGCTTCGATCGTCTCTTCCGGAATGCCGCGAAGAGCCGCCGACAGGATGACCATGGCAAAACCGGTCTGGATCCAGATCAGAATGATCATCAAGAAGAAGTTGTTCCAGAAGGGAATGGAGATCCACACCTCCGGCGTGCCGCCGAAGGTCTGGACAATGGCGTTCAGCAGGCCGATCTGGACGTCGTTGCCGCCGCGATATTCATAAATGAATTTCCAGATGACCGAGGCACCGACGAAGGAGATCGCCATCGGCATGAAGACGATGCTCTTGGCGATATTGCCCCACCAGATGCGATCGGTCATCACGGCGATGACGAGGCCGAAGAAGGTGCAGGCAGCCGGCACCACGGCGAGCCAGAGGATGTTGTTGAAGATCGCCTGGCGGAATTCGCGGTCGCCGAGCGCCCATTTGTAGTTGGCGAGGCCGACGAACTGCAGACCGGCACGGTCGTAGAAGGAGAGGATGAAGGTCGCAACGACGGGATAGACGAGATAGACGATGAGCAGGAAGAGCGCCGGGCCGATGAACAACCACGGCCGGACGAGTGCACGCCGGTTGAGATTGCGCGATGCGGCGCGGATGTCGCCATCCTTCACCGGCAGAGCGAGATCCAGGATCTTGTTCGAAAAATAGAAATAGGCCGAGCACGCGACAACGGCGACGACCACGACGCTTAAAGCGGACACTATCTGCAACAGCATTTCGTCCCTCCCCTGCTTCCCCTGATCTTATTCCGACCGGTTTTTATTCTGACGGGCCAACGCCGGTCATCGTCAATTTATTTGTATTGCCCAATCACAATATATCCTGCGATGGCCGGGCTCTTTGCGAGCCCGGCCAGTCATGCAAAGCCATGCCGCCGGCAAGCCGGCGGCATCATTTTGAAGGATTACTTGATGCCGTCCCAGGCGCTCTGGATTTCGCCAGCGGCCTCTTCAGCGGACTTGCCGCCGACGAAATCGACCATGCCGGTCCAGAAGGCGCCGGCGCCGATCTTGCCCGGCATCAGGTCGGAACCGTCGAAGCGGAAGGTGGTGGCGGAGGTCAGGATATCGCCTTCCTTCTTCATCTGCGGGTTGGCATAGGCCTCGGTGCTGACGCCCTTATACGGCGTCAGGAAGCTCGACTGCGCCATCCAGACCTCATGGGCGATCGGGGTCTTCAGGAAGTCGATGAAAGCGCGAGCAGCCTTCGAGTCCTTGGCGATCGAGACGAGCGTGCCGGCGCCCAGAACCGGCTTGCCGAGTTCGGGATGCGAAGCAAAGGTCGGCATGTAGAAGAAGTCGGCATCCTGGCCGAGCTTCGTGCCTTCAGGGAAGAAGGACGGAATGAACGAGGCCTGATGGTGCATGTAGCACTTCGGCGGAACCGCGAAGAGGCCCTTCGGGCTGTCGCGGAAATCGGTCGAGGCCACGGCTGCGACGCCGCCATCGACGTATTTCGCGTTCTTGGCGAACTTGCCGAACTCGTCGATCGCGGCAACGACGGCCGGATCGGTGAACTTCAGCTCGTTGGTCGTCCACTTGTCGTAGGCTTCCGGCGGCTGCATGCGCAGCATGATGTCCTCGACCCAGTCGGTCGCCGGCCAGCCGGTGGCGCCGCCGGAACCGAGACCGATGCACCAGGGAACGCCGCCGTCCTTGACGATCTGGTCGGTCAGGGCATGCAGCTCTTCCATGGTCGTCGGGATCTTGTAACCGGCTTCCTCGAAGTTCTCCGGAACATACCAGACCAGCGATTTTACGTCGGCCTTGTAGGGGAAGGCGTAGAAGGCTTCCTTGCCGTCCTTGCCCTTGTAGGTGCCGTAACCGACCCAGCTGTCGCCGGCGCCGTAATTGTCCTTGATCCACTTGGAGTTGTCATCGCCGAGCGGCGTCAGGAAACCCTTGCTGGCGAGATCGGCCAGGAGGCCGGGCTGCGGCAGAACGGCAATGTTCGGCGGCGAACCCGCCTGCGTGTCGATGACGATCTGCTGTTCGTAGTTTTCGGAAGAGGAGTATTTGGCATCGATGCCGGTGGCTTCGGTGAAATAGGCAAGCACGCTCATGAAGAACGCCTCGTCCTCGCCACGCCACGGCCCGAAGATCGTCAGCGGCTGACCCTTCAGATCGGCATGCGCAGCCTTGAACTCGTCATAGCTCTTCCAGTTGAACTTGGAATCCTGTCCCGGGGCAAATTTCAAATCGGCCGCGGACGCAGCACCGGCAAAAAGCGCTGCCACGGCAACGCCCATCAAAAATGACTTTTTCATGTGATCAACCTCCCATCACAATCCCAACAGCGCCGAATTCCCTCAATAAAAGAAATTTCAAAGCGCTTTGACACCCAACTCATTCCACTTTCGATGGAATGGAGTCAAGTTAATTCGCGAAAACCCGCTGTGAATACGCCAGATATCGGGGCATATCGCGGCGTAACAGCGCCTATCGGGAAATATGGAGCGATTTTTCTTGAGTCAAGCGCGCCAGATGATACATAATTGAAAGCGCTTTGGATGCCTGGGAGGCGGCATGCATTTTCAAGACGGCTGACGGGCGGGGCTGGGAGGAAGCATAGCAGGTGAATCTCAAACAGCTATCGGAATTGCTGGGGCTGTCTCAGACGACGGTGAGCCGGGCGCTCAACGGCTATCCCGAGGTCAATGAGGCGACCCGGGCGCGCGTGCTTCAGGCTGTCAAGGAAACCGGATACAGGCCGAACAAGGCGGCGCAGCGGCTTGCGACCGGCAAGGCAGGCTCGATCGGCCTGGTCATGCCGACGGCGCCCGGCCACCAGTCCGACGTGCATTTCGGTGAATTCCTGGCAGGGCTCGGCGAAGAGGCCGTGCGCCACGATTTCCACTTCGTCATCATGCCAGCCGACCCGGATGACGAGGTAGCGGCGCTGCGCCGCCTTGCGATCAGCGGCAATGTCGATGCCCTGTTCGTCGCCTATATGCGCGGCCACGATCCGCGGCTCGCCATGCTGAAATCGCTCTCCATGCCCTATGTCGTACACGGCCGATCCTTCGGTTCGGAGCCGGACTATCCCTATCTCGACATCGACAATGAAGGCGCCTTCTACGACGCGACGCGGCTCTTGCTGCAGCTCGGCCATACGCGCTTTGCGCTGATGAACGGACCGATGCATCTCGATTTCGCCATCCGCAGGAAGAACGGCGTCATATCAGCCCTTGCCGAGCGCGGGCTCGCGCTCGAGGAGGGTTGCATGAGCCACGCGCTGATGACGGACGAACAAGGCCTGCTGGCGATGGAACATTTCCTGCAATTGCCGGAGCGGCCGACGGCCATCCTCTGCTCCAGCACGGTGCTGGCGCTTGGCGCGATCCGCGCGGTCAACCAGGCCGGATTGCGGCTCGGTGAGGATATCTCACTGATCGCCCATGACGACGTGCTGCCGCTGCTGAAACCGGAAAGCTTTTCCGTGCCGCTGACGACGACCCGCTCTTCATTGCGGGCGGCGGGCGTTCGCATCGCGCAGCGGCTGATCGGCACGGTGAAGCATGCCGGCCCCTTCCCCGACCAGGAGCTCTGGAAGACCGAGCTGATCGTCAGGGCCTCGACCGGTCCTGCCCCGCGGCCGTAATCAAAACTGGGGCGGCGTCTGCCCCGCAGCGCGATGAGCGGCGATCACGGTGTTGGCCATCAGCATGGCGATGGTCATCGGCCCGACGCCGCCGGGAACCGGAGTGATGGTGCTGGCGACCGCCGAGACCTCCTCGAAGGCGACGTCGCCGACGAGCCGGGTCTTGCCCTCGCCTCTTTCGGGGGCTGCCACCCGATTGATGCCGACGTCGATGACCGTCGCACCTGGCTTCACCCAATCGGCCCTGACCATCTCCGGCCGGCCGACGGCGGCCACCAGGATATCGGCGTTGCGGCAAACTTCAGCAAGGTTCTTCGTCCTGGAATGAGCGATCGTCACCGTCGCATTGGCATTGAGCAGCAATTGCGCCATCGGCTTGCCGAACAGGTTCGAGCGGCCGATGACGACGGCGTTGAGGCCGGAGAGATCCTCGCCATGGGTGCGGCGGACGAAGACCATGGCGCCGGCCGGGGTGCAGGAGACAAGTCCGGTTTTCAGGTCGCCGGTGGCGAGCTTGCCGGCATTGACGACGCTCAGGCCGTCGACATCCTTTTCCGGCAGGATCGACTGGATGATCGCCTCGCTGTCGAGCGGCTTCGGCAAGGGCAGCTGCACCAGAATGCCGTGGATCGACGGATCGGCGTTGAGGGTGGCGACGAGAGCTGCCAGATCCTCCTGCTTCGTTTCCGCCGGCAGCGTGTGCTGAACGGACTTGAAGCCGCACTCCTTGGCCATGCGGCCCTTGGAGCCGACATAGGCGTGGCTTGCCGGGTCGTCGCCGACGATGACGACCGCAAGGCCGGTGGTGACGCCGCTGCTCTTTTCCAGCGCCGCCGTCGCACTCTTGACCGTCTGAATGACCGATGCAGCTACGTTCTTGCCGTCGATTACTGTCGTCACGCGTCTCTCCGCCCTGTTTCACGCAATCTATGGATACTCGGCGAGCGTCAATTGCCCGCTAACGCCCTATCCTGTCGGAAAGCGGCAATGCAATAGCAAGCTTGCAAGGAAATGTTCGTTCAGCGCAGCGGCTGGCGCGCTTCAAGCGCATGAACACGAAGCCGGTCGCGCAGGCCGGAGATTTCGGAGCGCAGCAGCTCCATTTCGTCGACAGGCGCGGGGGCCGGCACAGGCATCGAGGGCAGCGGGGCCTGCGGCCGGGATACGGGCATTTTCTCGCTTGCGGAATCGGCGACGGGCCTCCGCAGCCGGAGCAGGAAAGCCGCAACAAGGCCTATCGCTAGGCCCGCCGCGGCACCGGTCAGCGCGCGGCCGATCAGACCATCGCTTCCCGATACTGCCGTTGCCAACGCCGGCTTCAGGAGAACGATACGACCGTCGGCGGCCGTTTCCACCGCCGCGGACGTCGCGTCTTCGAGCCGCGAGCGCGCGGCATTCGCCTTTTCGCTGAGTTCGGTCAGGCGTGACAAATCGACGCCGGTGTCCCTGCTCTGGGCGATCAGCGTGTTGCGGCGATCGTTCAGGCCCTTGCGCGCATTGACGGCGGCCTTAGCAGTGAGGTTGGCAGTCTGGGCAAGACGGGTAAGCTCCTTGCCCATATTCTCCTTGAGACCGTCCGTTTCGGCCTGCTGCTGCAAGAGGCGCGGATGGCGCGGGCCAAGCTCGGCCGAAAGCTGCGCAAGCGTCGTTTTGGCGACGGCATATTTGTCGCGCCAGTCCTGTAGCGCCGGCGAAAGCATATCGGAGGGGAACGAACCGTCGAGCACTTCGGCAAGTTTTGCGGCCTTGAGCCGGTCGGCCTGCGCCTTGGCGGCAAGGATATTCTGGTCTGCCTCTTTCAGATCGGCATCGAGCCGGTCGATCTGGCGGCGAAGATCGATCGCTACCTTGACATTGCCCTCGCCGCTCTTCGCGGTGAAGGCGGCAAGCTCCGCTTTCACTTCGTCATAGGTTTTACGCAAGGCGGTATCGGTCTCGACGTTGCCGCCGGCTCCGCCTGCTGCGGAAACCGCTTCGGCAAGCCTTGCGGCTATGCGCATGGATTTGCCGCTGTCGCCGGTCGTCACCCTGACGAGGATCGTGCCGGCGGCGGCATCGGGCAGTATCTCGACCGCATGTTTCAGAGTGGCCTCGGCGCGGGAGGCCGAATCGGCAGCAGCACCGGTCGCCGAGAGCAGATCGAGCGCGACGCCAAGCGCATTGGCGCTGGCGCCGGCAAATTCGGGATCATGATCGAGTTTCAGGGCGGCGACCGTCGAAGCAACCATCCGCGCCGACAGCAGCCCTTTCGCCGCGGCCTGGGTGAAGGCAGCGCGGCTTGCGGCATCCGCCTTCACGGAAAGCGTCGCCTCGGCACGGTAGAGGGCCGGCGAAGCTGGCATCAGCGCCGGCAAGCCCGCGCCGATGATCGTCGCGGCGCCCACCATCATCGCAAGACCGATCCCGTTCGCCCGACGCCGCGGCGCTACCGGCCGGGGCTCGGCGGGTTCTTCACGGACCGCGGCCAACGGTTCGGGTGAGATCATCGGCTGGTCGGCCGGAACGCTCAGCTCTTCATCGCCCGCCGGCTCCTGAAGAAGCGGATGGCCGACGTCGTTGGCGGCCCGGAGGCGGTTCCCGAGGATGGTTTCGATGCGGTCGACCAGCGGTGCGGTGCTCGCCGCTCTTGCGCGCTGCTCTTCCAGCGCGCGGCCGATGGCGCGCAGCAATTCGGCCTCGGGCGGCGCGATATCAGGCCGGCTTGACCGGGGCGCCCCATAGGAATCGTCATGGGGGCGCGGCCCTGCGGCTGCGCGATCCTGGAAGCTGTTTCTGGCCCTGATATCGTACATTTGCGCCACATCTCATGCACATGATGGCCGAGTTCGTTCATCCGCACGAATGCAGATGATTAAGTGACTCTAAATATTCATGGCAAAGAAATGGTTAACCGCAGCGGGCAAGAATTGCTAAACCGCGCGTCCTGTTAGACACGCGGCGCTATTAGGTCAGCTCGCCTTCTTGCGGTCCGCCCGCGGCTGCAGTGCGCTGCCGTGCTCTTCCGGATGGCTGAGGATCCTTTCGCGCCGGCGGAAGCGGTAGCGCAGGACATGGAAGAGGAAGACCGGGATGCCGATGACGTAACGGCGCCAGAGGCGCGCCGGCTCCTGCAGCAGGCGATAGGCCCATTCCAGGCGCATCATCCGCACGGTCTTCGGCGCACGCGGGACGGCGCCGGAGACGAAGTCGAAGAGAGCGCCCACGGTCAGCACCAGGCGCGCATGATCGGCGCGGATATTGTTGTGAACCCATTTCTCCTGCAGCGGCGTTCCCATGCCGACGATCAGGATATCGAGCTTCTGGTGCTCGAGCTCCTCGATGACCTCAGTGGAATCGACCTTGTCGAAGTAACCGTCTGAAACGACGACGAATTCGTGCCAGGGCGCGTGCTTGCGGAAGTTTTCCGCGGCCGCCTCGACGACCGAGCGCTTGCCGCCGATGAGACCGATGCGGCGCGGAGCCTCCATGAAGGTCAGGAAGGCCGGCACGAAATCGGTGCCGTTCAGATTGGCAGGAAACGGCGAGCCATGGGCGATCTGCGATGCGATATTGAGACCGATACCGTCAGGCAGCACCAGATTGTGCGACATGATCCGATAATATTCATCGTCGCGTAGCGTCGTCAGCATGTTGTGGGCGTTGACGAAGCAAACCACGGTCTGGCCGACGGGAATGGAGGCCAGCTCGTTGATGAAAACGAGGGCGTCGTCCCAGCCGAGATCGCAGACCGGCAGATCGAAGATCGTCCGCCGCGATGCGAGCACCGCGAAGTTTGCAATCAGATTCATTCCTACCTCCTGCCGAGGGTGCTGCATGCGCCCGACATCCCGGAAAACAAGCCCATATTTCCGCACCGGAGGTCTCGAAAGGACCGGTCGCGTCCCGCCGGGGCGCGTCGCTCCGATCCCGGATAAGCGGCGCATGCCAAGCTGTGACACCTCATATAACAGGACGGTTTCAAACAACCCTTAGGAAAATTCCTTGAATTTCTATGCTCGTATAAGTGGTTTATTAACCACGCTCGCCAACGACAAACGGCGCCCTCGGGCGCCGTTTGTCGTCGATGATCGAATGATGTCGAAAGCATGTCGCGCAAAAGTGTGCAGCGGTTTTGCGACAACGACATGCGTAAAAAACAAATACCCAGAGCGCGAGGAGCGAATCTGAAAGATCGCGACGCGCTTTAGTGGGCCGCTGGCGCCGGTGCTTCGGCAGCCGGTGCGGTCTCGACGATCTTGACCGGTGCACCCACCTTCTTCGGCTGACCGGCGGAGCTTTCCTTGACCTCTTCCTTGGAAAGATAGTCGAGCTGCTCCAGCATCACGTCGGCGACGTATTCGCCACCGAGGCGCTCGTTCATGCCCACCTTGATCTCTTCGCGGAAAGCCTTCGGATCGAAGGATTTGATGTGGGCGATATCGACCATCTTGTTGCCGACCAGCAGGCTGAAAAGCTCGTCCGTCGTCATCTCGCTCAGCGGCAGCGTCACGCCTTTCAGCATGTCCTTGTTCATCATGAACGAAACGCGGCCGAGGAAATAGCCGGTGATCGCACCGTTGCCGATGATCGGCACCGTGATCGTTTCGCCCTTCACCAGTTCAAGCGCGCTCTGCTTGGAATCTGTTGCTGCGGGCGCCGGCGCGGTCGCCAGGTACACCGAGAAATAGACCGAGGCCAAGGTGATGGCGCAAACCCAGACACCGGTGAGGACGAGCTTGATCATCAGTTTCCACGCGCGGCGAATTGTTCCTGGGAATAGGTGCCGTCGGCGTCGGCGTCCTGAACTGCGTTCTTCAGCAGGTCGGCGACAGCGCGAACCGCTTCGAGATGCGCCTCCACGCGACGGGCATTCAGGACCAGCTTCTTCTTCAGGCCGTGCAGCTGATCGAGATGGGCAGCGGCAAGCTCGGCCGGATCGGTGTCGCGGAAAAGCGTCGACAGCTCGTAGAGGCAGCGGCTCTTATGGGCATTGGAGACCTTGAGATCGAACTGCGGGTCGTTGCCGATCCGGGTGTTCTCATTGTCGATGATCATTTCGAGGCGTCCGAGAACGGATTTGATCCTGTATTCGTTCGAAATTATTTCCATGGTACCCTCGGTTATGCTTCGCTTAGAGCATGATGCCAAAAACGTACGCGGTTTTCGGACAACAGCATGCTCCAACTGTTAATTGGAACGGGATTCGGATTTTGGCCAACCGGCCTAAGATCATCCTGTTCTATCGGTCTTGGCTTCGGCGGTCGGCGTGCCAAAGGTCTTGCGCTGGAAGTCGTCGATCATGCTGAGCGCGGTGTTGCGGTCATCGTCGTCTGTGGAGGCATTGACGATCTTGCCTTCCTGCCGGCGCAGAAGTTCGCTGTACATCTGCTTGGCAATGCCGATGCCGTCACCCTTGGCCATGGTGTTGCCGAGCTGTTCGGCCATCATGCCTTTCCAGATATCGCCGGTCGCGCCCTTGCCGTAGACCTCTTCGCTTTCGCTCGGCAGCATGGACTTGACGAAATTCTGCAGGACCATGGCCTCGAACTTCCGGTAGCTTTCCGGAACTTCCTCGGTCTTGGTGCGGTTCTGGATGTTGGCGAGGGCGCTCTTCTGGCCGACATGATCGAGAACGTCGACCGTGTTGGAGAAGCCCTTGCCATTCTCGGCGAGGCTCGTTGCGGCAAAGGCCGCACGATTTGCCTTCAACTTTTCCTGGGCCGCCTGAACCTGCATGGGGTCGGCAGCTTTGACAACGTCCAGGACCAGATCACTGGGAGGCGAAATAGCCACGTTACAATCCTCTGAATTTAAGATCGTAACGACTATGGTTTTTGAAGCTTGCTGGAGGCTGGCGTTGCGAATTGCTGATCGATGACATCGTAGACGGCATTGTCATCGGCCTCGCGGCGCTCGGCCTCGAGTGCTTCCTTCATGCCCTCTTCAAAGCGGTCACCCTTGGCGCGCTCGCGCGTCAGCCGCATCTCGTGGATCTGCTGCATGCCGGTCAGCTGCTGGTCCTTGATGGTGAGCCGGCCGAATCGGTCGGCGTAATTCTGCGAAAAGGCGTGGTGGACGGGGTCCATCGAGCCGAGCGCGAGGATGACGTCGTCCATCGCCACATTGACCTCGACACGCTGGCGGCTGGTTTCGGCCAGGTCGTTCTCGGCCATTCTTTCGATATGACGCTGCACCGAGAGCAGTCGCTTGAGCTTTTGGGAGCGGCTCTTTTCGACCATGACAGCCTCATCGCCCGATATAGATCGAGGCGAAGGACTGACCGAACTGGCTGACCATCGCCGCAATCGAGAAATAGATCAGGAAGAGCCCGCCCATCAGCAGGTAGGGCGTGGAGATGAAGTAGACCGGGATCTGCGGCGCCAGCTTGTTGATGAAACCGATCGAGACGTTGAAAATCAGGCCGTAGATCAAAAAGGGGCTCGACAGCCGCAGCATGATGTAGGTGGTCTGCTCCAGCGTGTCGGTAAAGGAGATCAGCGTCGCGCGCATCTGCATCATGCCTCCGAATGGCATGGTCGTGTAGGAATCGATCAGCGCGCGAAAGACGATGTGATGGAAATCCATGATGAAGAGGATCATCATGCCGGCAAAGGTGATAAAGGCCGACAGGCTGGTCTCCGGCGTATCTTCGATGACGTCGGCGGAGCCCGGCTGGGTGTAGCCGACCATCATGGCGGTGATCGAGGCGGCGAACTGCATGCCGAGCGTGTAGATCCTCGCCAGCATGCCATACATCACGCCGATCAGCGATTCGCTGAAGATCAGGCCGATATAGGTTCCGGCACCGGTGTGAACGGCCGGATAGACAGTATCCCAGAGCAATGGCATGACGGCGATCGAGAGCGCGCCGGCGATGAAGACCCGCAGCTGTGCGGGCACGCGCGCCGAGGAAAAACCCGGAAGAGCCAGCACACAGCCACCGATCCGGCAGAAAACCAGAAACAGCGCGAGAACGGTCCCTTGCGGGTCTGTTATCATGAAATAGAGCCCAAAATCTTTATCTCGATGCCCTTGGCCAGTTCGACATGCGACAGGACCGGGAGCGTGGCGAACAGCCTCTCGATGATCATGCGCACATAGGAGCGTGTTTCCGGCGACGTGACAAGTGCGAATGGCAGGCCGCGATCCATGAACTCACGGATAACTTTGGTGGCCTGTTCGCTGAACTCCTCCAGGCTGCGCGGATCGATGTCGAATTCGATCACCTCGCCCTTGGCGTCGCGCTTCAGCGCCTGGTGGAAAGCGAGATCCCATTTGCTGCCCAGCCGCAGCACGCGCAGCACGCCGTTGTCGGCGAGGTCGCCGCAGAGCTGCTGGGCCATGCGGATACGGACATGCTCGACGATCTGCTCGGTCTTCCTGACATGCGGGGCGAGCTCGGCCACCGCCTCGAGAATGAGGTGCAGGTTGCGGATCGAGACGCGTTCGGCCAGCAGCAGCTTGAGCACCGCCTGCAGACCGGAATAGGACATATGCGACGAGCAGATCTCGTCGGCGAGCTTCTTGTATTCGGGGTCGAGGCGATCGATCAGTACCTTGACGTCCTTGTAGGACAGAAGCTGCGGCAGGTTGTTGCGGATGACCTCGCTCATATGGGTCAGCACGACGGAGACATTGTCGATCGGCTGGAAGCCCTCGCGTTTCAGATCGTCGGCGAAGTTTTCGAGGATGGAGACGGCAGGCATGCCGAAAGCGGGTTCGCGGATTTCGTCGCCGGGAATGCTCGGCCGGCGGCCAGCACCGGTAACGACGAGGACTTCGCCGACGCGCAGCAGGTTGGAAGCGACCGTCGTGCCGTGGATGCGGATCTGGTAGGACTTTTCAGCGATGGCGATATCGTCGGTCACCTTGATCTCGGGCACGACGAAGCCGTATTGGGTGGCGAACTTCTTGCGCATCTTGCCGACGCGGAAGGCAAGCTCCTGGTGGGCGCCGAGCAGGCGCGTCGAGACCATCTTGCCGAGTGCAAGTTCGATTTCGGAGGTGCGCAGCACTGCCTTGACCGAATCCTTTTCCAACTCCTTGTTCTGGACGACCTTCTTTTCTTCCTGCTCGCGGCGAAGCATGTTCTCTGCCTCGACTTGACGCGGTATGAACCAGGCGCCGAAGGCGAGAAGACCGCCGAGGACCACGAAGGGGATAAACGGCAGACCCGGCATCAGAGCCAGGATGAACATCAGCACCGCCGAGACGGAAAGCGCACGCGGATAACCGCTCAACTGGTTGACGACCGCCTGGTCGGTGGAGCCGGTGGTCCCGCCGCGGGAGACGAGAAGGCCGGCGGCGAGCGAGACGATGAGAGCCGGCATCTGTGCGACGAGGCCGTCGCCGACCGAGAGCTTGACGAAGACGTCAGCGGCTTCGCCGATCGGCATGCCGTGGCGGAAGTAGCCGATGATGATGCCACCGAAGATGTTGATGCAGGTGATGATCAGGCCGGCGACGGCATCGCCGCGCACGAACTTCGACGCACCGTCCATCGCACCGAAGAAGGAGCTTTCCTCCTCGAGCTCCCTGCGCCGACGCTGGGCTTCCCTCTCGTCGATGATGCCGGCCGAGAGATCGGCGTCGATCGACATCTGTTTGCCGGGGATGGCGTCCAGGGTGAAACGTGCGCCGACTTCGGCGATACGCGTGGCGCCCTTGGTGATGACGATGAAGTTGATGGTGATGAGAATCAGGAAGACGATCAGACCGATGACGAAGTCGCCGGACATCACCAGGCTTGCAAAGCCGGCGATGACGCCGCCTGCGGCATCGTGGCCCTCATGGCCATGCGAAAGGATCACGCGTGTCGTCGCGATGTTCAGCGCCAGCCGGGTCATCGTTGCGATCAGCAGAATGGTCGGGAAAGACGAAAAATCGAGCGGCTTCTGGATCCACAGCGCGACCATCAGGATCAGCACCGAGAAGGCGATCGAGAAGGCCAGTCCCATATCGATCAGGAACGGCGGGATCGGCAGGAAGAGAATGCAGATAATGCCGATGATGCCGAGGGCAAATCCGACATCGCGCAGGTTGGGGGCGACTTTTGGAAGGGGGAGTGCAGGTGGTTGCGCCATGACGATTCCGTCTCTTCATGAGAGGAGGCGGACATGCAGTCCGCCCAATTCGGATCGAGAGTTAAATGGCGAAGCTTGCGCGAAGGTGGCTCAGAGCGGTTCAGCTTCTCATGGAAGCGTAGAACCGCTCTAACCTTTTGTTTCTACGCAATCCCCGACGCAAAACCGCTGCGCACTTTTGCTGGAATTGCCCTAGAAACCGGACTGGATGCGAGAGAAGACCAGATTGGTGAAAATCGAAATCTGCGAGCCGACGAAGGGTGCTGTGACCCCGACGGTGATCAGCACCGCGACGATTTTCGGCACGAATGTCAGTGTCGCTTCCTGCACCTGGGTCAGCGCCTGGATCAAGGCAATGACGAGACCCACCACCATTGCCGCGATGACGGCGGGACCGGCGGCAATCAGGACGGTCCAGATTGCCGCCTGAAACAGATCCAATGCATCAGCTTCATTCATCCGAAGGCAACCTCATATCGCCTTGAAGCCGCCCCGCCGTGGCCGGACCGCCATTGATTGGTATCACCCGAGCTATGCGGCGCGCCGGCGCCGTGGGTATCAGGTATCGCTGGTGTCGGTCGACGTGGTCGGCGCCTTGTCGGCAATAGTGATTCCCGCCTGCACGAGTATATTCCCGCCAGCCGTGGTTGTCGCAATGATTCCGTCCGAATAAACCTTGACGGATTCGATGGTGCCCTTAACCTTACCGTCGGCGCTTTCCATGTATTTGCCGACGTAGCTGCTCGCTTGGGTGAGGCTGGAGCTTGCCAGAAGTGTGTCCAGCTTGGTGTTGGTCTGGATCGTCTGTTCGACCTGCGAGAAGCTTGCCAGCTGCGACATCTGCTCGCTGGCATCCATCGGATCGGTCGGATCCTGGTTCTTCATCTGCGCGATGAGCAGTTGAAGGAAATTGTCGTAGTTCAGCGTCGCCTTCGTCTGGGCCGTGTTCGTTGTGGTCGTCGAACTCGTTTTGGCCACGTTCGATGTTGCATCTACCGCCATGGTGCAATCTCCCTGCGAATCTGCTCGACCATCGTCGGCGGCATTTCGTGGTTGTTGAGGATATTGTCTTCGATGGCGTAAAGGCCGCGGATCGCCTTGAGTGCGTCAAAGGCACGGCCTGTCGAGACGAGCGCATCGATGCGCTTCAGTTCGGCGAGGATTTCCTCGTTCTTGAAGCAGGAGAGCAGCATGGTGATCGACTTGCGGAACAACGCCGTCGACTGGTCCTTGCCCTCAGGGTTGATGAGGATCATCTGCGCGATGAAATAGAGCTGACGCAGCGGCGTCGTGGCGCCCTCCGGCTGGAGGACGTGGTTTTCGAGAAGGAACGTCACATCATTCAGGAATTCCAGCGCGACCTTGCGGTCGACGCGCAGGACGGCGCCGTTGATGAAGATTCTTTCTCCGGCTTTCAGAGAAATGCGAAGTGTGCTTTTCATTTAAGTCCATCCCTGATGATGGTGGTAACGTCGATGATGCCCTGGTAGTTATTAGACTGACGTTTTCTGATCCTGTCGCATTCCTTCAATATCCAGATCGCGATCGAGATGAGGTTGGCCCTGAGCCCGATCTCCAGCTGGTTGTCGGGATGTTTGAGATCCTCGATGAAGCTGATCCAGACCCGGCGGGTATAAAACAGGGCTTCAATGGCTTCCCGGCCGTATTTTTCCTTTTCGCGCGCCGCCGCCAGCAGGTCTATGGACCGGTCAAGAACCTGCCATTCCCGCTCTTTCGCGTCGGCCACCGAGTCCTGCATGACTTCGGCATATGAGAACTGATACATTCATGCATCCTTCTTTATTGCGCGCCTTTGATCATCAAAGGTAGTTTACTAGACTCAACTGCTGGATCTTCGAGACGATCGTGTAAGCCGTTTCAAGCTGCGTTTCCAAAGTCTTGACGAGGGTCGACGCCTCGTAAGGGTCGACGCCCTGGAGATCGACGAGCTTGTTCTTGATGATGTTCGATTGAGCGTCGAGAGCGTCGTTCGACTTCTTGACGCGCTCTTGGGAAAGACCGAGCTGGCTTGCCTGGGTGACCAGGCCACTGGTCGCCTTCGCCGTGTAGCTGATCGCCTGCTTGGACACCGTGCTCATCGCATCGCTGCTGAGGCCTTGTCCCAACAGTGCCGAGGCCATCACCGAGGCGAGCGCGAAGTAACGCATGCCCTCGGAATTGGCATTGGTCGAGGATTCGATCACTTCGGAGTTGCTGATGCGGCTCGTCATGTTCTGGTTCGACGCCTGCGACCAACCGGTCGTCGGGTCGGTCCAGGCTGCCTGACTGAACATCGGCTCTACCGTCGTGGTGATGAAGGTGCTCATTTCGGCACCGGTCAGATCCTTGACCGCCTTCGGTGGGACAAGAGCGGCGGCGTATGCATTCAACTGCGTGACGATGGCGGCACTCGTCGCGGCCGTCTTGTCTGTCAGCGGCTGTACATCGGTGTTGATGCCCGAGAACAGATATTCGCCGTTTACCATGGTATTGGCCGTGTCCATCATGGTGGACAGGGCGCTGGTCGCCGACTGGATGGCGACGGTGATGCTGCCGGGATCGTGGCTGCCCTGGAGCGCCGTCAGCTTCGAAACAAGGCCGTCGCCGACATCCTTCATCTTGGAAAGGCCAAGCTGCGAGGATTCCATGCGCGCAGTGACAAGCGAGTTGCTTGATTTGATCGAGGCTATCCTGTCGACCTCGCGGCTGAAGTCCACGCTCCTGGCGGCGTTGCCGCCGAGCGAGACGCCGATATCGGCATAGACTCCCGTCGTCGCTTCCATCGTCGCCTTCGTCATCTGGTTCTGCGCCTGACGGATCGTCAACCGCATCGCATTCTGAATGGCCGAACTTGAAATAAATGAGCTCTTCATGGCTTAACTCGCAATATCCAGCAATGACTTCAACATTTCGTCAACGGCGTTCAGGATCTTGGTCGCCGCCTTGTAGGACTGCTCTATGTCGAGGAGCAACGTCAGCTCCTCGTCGAGGTTGACGCCCGTCTCGTTGGAATAGGCTTCGTCGGAGCGTGACAGCGCCGCCGAGGTGTTTTCCGCCGCCGTCGTGGCATTGCTGCGGTACTGTTCGAGCCAGCCAAGCGAATTCGTGGCGAATTCCATGATGCTGACGTTCGAATCGATGCCCGTCGTGGCGTCGAACCCGACCGGCGTCCCCGCCGCTGGGTCGAAATCGATGTCGGAGCCCAATGCGGTATAGAGACGATCGAGTTCAGTCGTATAACCGCTGGCGCCTGACGCGTTCAGGACGAGGCCGGTGACATTGACGCCACCATCGCGCAGGCGCATCGGATCGCCGCCTTGCGAGGTGATGACGCGGCTGCTGACCGTGATGGTCGCCGCCATGCCGGCAACCGCGGTGGCGCCGGTATCAACCGTGCCGCCGCTCCAGGTAAAGAGGCCGGGCACATAGGCCGGGCCGGCTACCGTATTCTGCTCCTTGAAGAGCGAGACCAAGCCGCGGGCGACTTCGTCGAGCTGCTTCTGGAAGTTCGGGGCGATTTCGTCGCGCACCTGGAGGAGAGACTGAAGGCTTCCCTGTGCCGTCGTCGTCGATCCGCTGCCGCGCGGAAGTGCTACACCGTCGATATAGACAGAATTGCCGGCGATGGTCGCGGTATAGACATCCTGAGACTTGAACGTCACCTTGCGCGGGATCGTCTCGAAGAGGATCGTTCCGTCAGACGTGCTCAGCACCATGTCATTGTTGTCGCGCGTCGTTGTGTTGACGCCGACGATCTGCGAAATCTGCTTGAGAGCCTTCTCACGCTCGTCGAGGGCGCCGGATGCATCCGCACCCGAGGCCGTGGCGGTCTTCACCGCATTGTTGGCCTTCTCGAAGTCGCTGAGAAGCGTATTCAGCTTATCGACGTCGGTGGCGATCTGCTTGTCGGCGGTGGCGCGGACGTTCTGAACGGATTGCGAGGCATTGTTCAGCGAGTTGGCGACGTCCTGCGCGGCGGTGATGGCGCCCTGAGCGGCGACGGTGCTGCCCGGCGTCGTGCGGAAGGCCTGAAGCTTCTGCTGGAAAACACCGAGATAGGTGGATGGCGACGTTTCGTAGTCGTTGCCACCCACAATCGACTTCAGGTCCTCAAGACCGCCGAGCAATGCCTGCTGGGCACTGTCCTGCGAGGATGTCTTCAGGTATTGGCGCAGCAGCGCCTCTTCCTGCGCCCGATCGATCTTGACGACCTGCGCGCCATTCAAGGACGTGGTGAGCATCGCCTGCCGGCGCACGTAATCTTTGTTGCCCGCATTCGAGATATTGTTCGATACGACACTGCTCTGAGTGCCAGTATTGTTGAATATGTTCTGCGCGGTATTAAGTGCTGACGTGAGCGACATGGCTTACCCGGTACCTTGCTTATCTCTTGAGGTTGACGAGAACGTCCATAATGTCGGATCCCGTCTGGAACACCTTGGAATTGGCGGTATAGCTGCGCTGCGATTCGATCATCTCGGTCAATTCGCCGGCGAGGTCGACGTTCGAACCTTCGAGAGCGCCTGATTTGATCGTGCCGAGGCCGTTGGTCTGCGGGAAGCCGGTGACGGTGACGCCCGACTGGCCGTTGGCGCTGTAGACGTTGCCGCTCATCAGCGTCAGCTTGTCGGGGCTGGCGACGTTGGCCAGCGGAATGCGATAGAGCGGCTTGGTGCTACCGTCTTCGTATTTCGCATAGACGATGCCGTCGCCGTCAACCGTGACGTCCTTGACCGGGGTCGCTGCCTGACCGTTCGGCGTACCGGTGCCGGAGAAGTCGGCACCGAGCTGGGTGAAGGCGGAGAAGTCCATGGCAATCGTCTGGCCAGTCACCGGATCGACGATGTTAACGGCGCCGGTCGAGGTCATCTTGCCATCGCGGTCGAAGGTGAGCGCTCCCGTGCCGACAGCGGCGGTGGAGTAAGGGAAAGAGGTCGCGCCGCCGACCGCAGCATCGGCGTTGCGGAACATCGCCACTTCCCACGTTGCAGCGGTAGCGGGAGGTGCCGGCGGCGGCGCTGCCGCGACTGAGGACTTCGTGAAGTAGAAGTCGTACATCACCTTGTTGCCGAGACGGTCGTAGGCGACCATCGAGACCTTCTTGGTATCGGTCGTCGTCGTGGCGAGGTTTGCACTTGGAGCCGTCGCGGGAGCGACCGGAGCGATCTTGGCGTTGGAGTCCAGGTTGCCCTTGAAGATACCGGATGTCGAGGCGATCGCGGTCAGACCATCCTGGTTGACATTGACGGGAACGAGGCCATCGAAGCCGTTGACGACGACAGCAGGAGCGCCGGAGTCGTAGGAATAGCCCATCAGCATGAAGCCGGCGGCGTTGACGAGGTTGCCTTCGTCGTCCTTGGTAAAGTCGCCGGCGCGGGTTAGAACCGGGGTGCCGTCAGGACCCTGGACGATGAAGAAGCCGTCGCCTGAGATTGCAAGGTCGGTGCTCGACGTTGTGTAGGAGATATCACCCTGGTCGGAGACGGCCTGGCGAACGGAGGTCTGAACGCCGCCGGAATTGTAGTTGCCGCCCGAGGAGGGCAGAACCAGCGACGAGAAGCTCGTCGACACAGCCTTGTAACCGGTGGTGTTAACGTTGGCGATGTTGTCGGCGACGGTGCTGAGGCGGTTGGCCTGAGCGTTCATCCCCGATACTGCCGTCTTCATGCTGCCGAAAATGCTCATCTGAAAACCTCGTTTTACCTATTATGCACGAGAGTATTTGTCGGGCCTTGCGTGAAGCTGTCTGTCATGCGAGCTGCGAGGCCAATATTGATGTTCAGCCGGGCGCCGGCGCCCCGGCCGAGAAATCAGGCCCAATCGATGCAGTAACCAAGGAAGCGCTTGGAATCGACCGGGTCGACACCGAGCTTCTTGCGCAGCTTCTTGCGCAGCTTCGAGATGTGGCTTTCGACGACGTTCTCCTCGACCTCTTCATCGAAGATGCCGTAGATGGCGTTGAAGATCTGGGTCTTGGTGACCCGGCGACCGCGATTGGCGATCAAATATTCGAGGATGCGGCGCTCGCGCCGGGGAAGTGCGAAGACTTCGCCGTTGATCTCGGGGTCACGACCATCCGAGAAGACGCGGATCCCGCCGATCTCGGTGTAATTGGTGATCGCCTTCAGCCGGCGCCGGATCGCAGCCGCCCTTGCGAGGATCTCGCGGGGATGCACCGGTTTGCGCACCACGTCGTCGACGCCGCAATCGAAAAGCGCAAGAGTGTTTTCGAGCGAGTGCTGGTCGCTGACCGCAATCACCGGCGCCATCGACCGATCCCGGATCGCCCGGGGCAGTTCGAAGTTGCGCTGGCCCTGGCCGATCAGAAAGGCCTCGACTGCAGCTATATCGGAATCGGCAGCGGTCTGTACCCACTCGCCAAATTCCGCTGGATCAAAGCCGGTGGAGGGAATGCCCTCACGACCGAACAGAGATGTGTATCCATCTTTCACGAGCTCACGCTCATCAACCACTACGATCATTCGTCCGCCTCCGAATCAGTGTGGCACTTCGATGATCTATGGGTACGAATCGCACGAATCGGCGACAACTCGTTAAAGTTAATGGCAGAAACTAATAATTGATTGAGATCGGGGTAGCGATTTGATCTATATCTAGTGGGTATGCCTAATTATACACACCAAAATTTCGTGGAAAAGTTAACAGTCGGTTAAATATGACTTGCGTACGGGTTTCGTGCCGGATTCCCGCCACATTGTGACACAGTTTCGTCACAATACGCCTCTTCCATCTTTGGTTGAATCAATTTCGGCAAAAGTTACTCGCATTGAGAGTCCACTTGCCATAGCCGGTGGCAACGAGATTGGAGATGACGCGGCAGACATATTGCTTCTGCGCCGGATTGTTGTTGGGTCCGGCATGGTATCTGGCTACCGCCATCGTCCATGTCTCGTGACGGTCATGCAGATTGCGGAGGAATTTTGCCGCATACTCCACGTTGCGATGCGGGTCGAACATCTCCTCGGCGGAGCGGAAATTCTCGCCGTGAAAGTAATGGTTGATCTGCATGCAGCCGATGTCGATGAGCTTGGCGCCGCTGCTGCGGGCGACATCGAACTGCCGCATTGCGTCCTGCTCCGAGGGTGGAAAGATCGCTTTGCCTTCGACGTTCATGGCGTAGGGATAGAGCGAGCCCTTGCGGCCGGTCTCCGTCAGCCCAACTGAATAGAGGATGCCTTCCGGGATGCCGTATTTGGCCGCTGCCGACTGGATCTCGCGTTCGCAGGCGCCGGTGGAGGCGATCGCCTCAGAGGTAAACGCCGCCAGTGCTGCTGCTGCCGCCAGAACGAGCGTCTTCAATACTGGTATCGCCTGCGCCATTGAAGCCTCCGTCCGTCCGCTGTACCGTCTGATTTTGGCGATCGCGCGCCTCGCCGCCCTGCCCCTGCTGAGGGAGCGACTGCTGCTGGGAGGCCTGGCCCTGATTGCCCGCGTCGGGACGCTCGACCGGCGCCATGCTGATGGTGACGTTTTCGACCGCGTAACCCTGGCTGCGCAGAGCTTCGAGAATCTTGCCGTGATCTTCCTTCATTTGACGATAGGCCGCTCCGGTTTCGACCTTGAGGTCGACGTTCAGAGCGTCACCGGACAAGCGCATGGTCGCCGTCACCAGGCCGAGATCGAGTGGGTTCATCTGGATCTTCAACGTATTGACCACCTTGCCGGTGCTCGTCCATTCCGCCGCGTTAGAGAGCGCCGAGCTCGGCTCCATGGCGCGCGCCCATTCGGAATCGCCGGAGAGAGCAGCGGTGACGGCGGCGGAATTCGTATTCTGCATCAGGCCGATATAGCGGCGCGATTCGAGCACCGAAACGTTTTCGACATCGGCTTTCTTCGAACCATCTTTCAGCCCGGCCTGATCCGTGCCGATGTGGACATCCATCGACACGCCGCGGCCATCGGCGCGGCTCAACCTGAATGTCTTGCCATCGGCGGCTTCGGCAGTCTCCGATCCGGGGACCTTGATGTCATCCGCCTTGCCGCTCTCGATATTGCCGCTGACCGCGGCAAGAGCGTCGGACGCATGGCCGCCCGCCTTGGCTTCGATAGCATCGAGTTTCTTGTCGCCCGCTCCAGCCTCGTCGACCTTGACGGAGACGTGATGCGCGGTGGTCGCCGGCAAAGTCACGGTCCCGTCGGCAGGCTCCTGCTTCAGCAGACCCAGAACATCGGAAATGCCGCCGTCATCATCGTCGCTGACCTTGTCCGTATCGGTTTCCAGCGCGTCGGCCTTGGTGTGTTTGCCACCCTTGGCTGCCGGAGCGACCTCATCTGCGGGACTGTCCTTCGGATCGAGCTTGCCGAAGGCGAGATCGGCCGGCATTTTGACCTCAGCCTTTGCGGGCTTTGTCGTGGCTTTTTCAACACTGGCAATCGTTTCCGGCTGCACCTCGGCCTGTGCCTTCAGCGCGGCGTCGCCGAGGTCGATCAACGGCTTTGCACTGCTGCGGCCGCGGATCGTCCGCGCCACTTTCTCGGCGGCGCCATCGGCAGCCACGCCCTGATCCGGCTGCGCATCGTCGGGCTCGTCATTGACGGCATCGCTGCCGGCCTTGGCAAGCGCGTCGAAGAAGCCGCTCTTTTGGCCTTCAGCATCACCTTTTCCGGCCAGTCGCGCGGATTTCGCAACCGCAGCCGTCTCCGTACCGGAGGCTCCGCCCGAGACGCTTATATCCATCATTGTTCGTTGCCTTCTTGCGCCAGAAGACCGTCGATCTCGTCGAGCTTGGATCGACTGGTCGTCACAAATGCGTTGAATGAGGGGTCGGTATCCTGGCTTTGGCCAGTCGATGCCACACCTCCCGGAACAGGCTCGGGAAGCGCGCCTGGCGCCCCCGGTTGCATGGCTATCGCCGCAGCCTTTTCAGAAGTGATTTCTTGATGATCAGTGTTAGGATTGGAGGCTTGCGTCAAGCTTGCCGGGTCGGGAGCGCGCAGGATCTGCTCGGCAACGGATCGCGCCGCCTCCTGCAGCGCCTGATCCCGCCGCGACAGCGCGTTGCCGTCGATGCCGCTGACATTCTTTGCTGCCTGATCGATATCCTCGGTGGGAAGGCCGGCCATGCCGCCATAGAAATCCGCGAGCGGACCGAAAGCATTGTCGGTGCCGCCGCCAAGCGACTGCACGCGTCCGACCGCCATGCGCGCCAGCTCCGGCTTGCCTGATATCGCGGCGGCGCGGGCGATGCGCAGATAGACCTCGCGCTGGCGCGGTGCGTCCATGAAGGACAGAATGTCGATGACATCCTGCGGCTTCACGTCGTGATCGTGGCCGACGACGAGGGTGACGAAAAGATCGGCGAACTGGCTGGCATAGGGCGAATGCAGGAAGCGTCTGACATAGCGCTGCGAGTAGGCCATTCCCCTGTCGAGCATCCCCTTGTCGACGCAAATGGCGAGTGAGCGGCGCAACGCCGCCTCCTCGACGATCGTGCCCGGGGCGGCAAGACGCGCCTGGTCGTAGAGATCCAGCGCGTCTGTCGGTTTCGTCGCGATCAGCACGTTGCCGCCGATCAGCGCAAGGTAGGGGCCGATCTTCTTGTCGCGATATTCCCTGGCCGTCTCCTGCAGCGTCTTGGCGACGAGGAGGCCCTTGCCGCTCAGATATTTGCGCAGCACGTCGGTGACACGGTTGTCGAAATAGCCGTTGACGTCGTGGGCGATCAGATATTCGAGCGTCTGCGGATTGCCGCCGCTCATCGTGTAGATCAGCGCTGCGTCGACATTGCGGTCGTCGTCGAAGATCGACGGTTCGACGGTGCGCAGCCGCGTGTCGATCGTGCCCAGCATGAAGCGCTGCATCTCGCCGGCCGAATGATCGCCGGTAACAACGGAATCCTGCACGAATTGCAGCGACCGCAGCATTTTGTAGGGCGCGAGATCGTCCGGATCCTGCGCATTGGCTGCGGCCGGCGAAAGCATCGCCAGGCCGAGAGCCACAAATCCGACGTAGCGATGCTGCCGACGCGCCATTCGACTATCCTTGATCCGCCTGCACCAGAATCTCGATCCGGCGGTTGGTGGCGTTGAACGGGTCAGACGGCAGCTTCAGCCGACGGTCGGCAAAGCCGGAGACCTGGGAGATGCGTTTCTCGTCGAGCCCGCCGCGCACGAGCATGTAGTAGGCGCTCTGGGCGCGGTCCATGGAAAGCCGCCAGTTCTCGTTCTGCGCGCCCTTATACTGGCGACCGTCCGTGTGGCCGCGGACGGCAACCGCACCACCCCTCTCCTTCAGGATCGCGCCGATCTTTTCCATGGCGAGCACCATTTCCTGGCGCGGAACCGCAGAACCGATATTGAACATCGAATCGTCGGCCTGGTCGGAGATGCTGACCAGCAATCCACCTTCGGACGCGGTCACGGTCAGGCCTTCAGCAAGCTTGCCGGCCACGCCGCCGATCTGCTGGGCGATCTGCGCCTGCAGTTGCTCGGCTTCGTTCTGCTGCTTCTCGGCCTCGGCGGCACTCTTGTCCGCATCCTTCTGAAGATCGGCGTCCTTCTGAGCTTCGGCCTTCTTGTCTTCGGGCGACTTGCCACCCGGCGTCTTGCCGTCCTTGGCCTCGACCGCGCCTTTGGTTTCCTTGGTTTCTTTGGTCTCCTGGGCGGCCTTCTGATCGGTGGTCAGCGGTATCGGCTTGGCGTCCTCCAGCTTGGCGATCTCGGTCGTCTCGCTCTCGACCGCCTGGTCGTCGCTCTTGCCGGGCGGCAACGGCTTGCCGGCCGTCGTGACCTCGATCTGCTTCGTCCAGAAATCCGGATCGAAGGGATCACGATAGGCCTCGCCGCCATCGGCGCCGGTGGCCGGGCCGGAATCGGCGGCACCGCCATCGCCCTTGGCGCTGACATTGGCCTGCTGGCCGACCTCCTGGGCGATCTCGGCGAGAACCGAATAAGGGTTTTCGAAGAAATCGGCCTCGGAATAATTGGTTTGGTCGCCGGAGGTCGATGTCTGGTCGTCACCATCCGCTGCGGCCTTGCCGTCGTTCGGATCTTCTTCCTTCTGTTTCGACTTCTCCTGCTTCTCCTCACCCTCGGCATTGTCGACGGGCTTCTTCAGGCCCTTCTCGGTCGGCTTTTCGTCGGAGAGTTTGATCGGATTGAAATAGGTCGCGACCGAGGCCTTGGTCTCCTCGTTGGCGGCATTGACCAGCCACATGACCAGGAAGAATGCCATCATCGCCGTCATGAAGTCGGCATAGGCAATTTTCCACGCACCGCCATGGGCGCCATCGTGATCACCGCCGCCATGTCTCTTGACGATGATGATCTCGTTCTTGCCGTGGTGGTGGTTTTCGCCTTCGCTCATTCCAGAACTTTCTTCAAGCTGGCCGCCCAGGCGGACATACGGGTGACGATGACGGAATCACCGATTTCCATGGCAAGATCGATATCGTCGGTCTCAAAGTGGCGAACCCCGCCTGCATGTTCGCCAAGCTCGGCCTTCAATATGTCGAAAAGCCGGGTCGGGCCCCTGACGACGATCGCTCCGGCCGCGCCCTCGAGGATCGCATCACGCAGCAGGGCGGCGAGGCTTTCGGCAGCCTTGGCTGCGAGCGCGTCCGTCATCACAGGCGCGATGGCCTGGGCGGCGCCGGCGCTGACCAGCTGGGCGACCTCTTCGGCGATATCCCGGATGCGGGACGCAATGACCGCCGCCGCCTCGACTTCGTAACGAAGCCTCAGCTCTTCGAGTTCTCGCGCATGGACCTCTGCCAGCGTCCGCGCCTCGCGTTCGTATTTTTCGGTCAATTCCACGGTCGCTGCGGCGTGACCTTCCGCATAGGCTTCGCGGCGCTCCGCCTCGATGTCGATCGCCGGTTCGCTCGGCATTTCGGGGAAATCGTCGCCGCCGAAATCGTTGATGTCGAGGATCGGCGCTGACGATTCCGGTTCACCGAAATCCTTCAAATACCGGGAAAGCGTAATGCTCATAAAAAACCATCCAGCATTCGGGAGGCATGCGGCATGCCCGCCCCCGCTCAAAGTGACCTTGTGCGCCGGCATCCCCTTCGAAACGGGCAAGGGCCTGACCTTGCACCGGCACGGATTCGGACGATAGCTTCATGCCGGAAACTAGGCAGTCAAACTTGCGCGAGGATGAATGGCGCCGCCGCCACCCGTGATCGCGCCCGCCCCTATTCCAGCAGGATCAGGATCTTGCTTGCGGCCGTGTTGAGGATCGAGATCGCTTCCACGGCCATCTGCTTCTGGGTCTCGATCGCCTTCTGCCGGATCGAAGCCTCGTCCATGTCGGTATCGACGAGCGCGCCGACGCTCTTGTCGATCGAATCGGCCAGATCGGCGGTATAGTCGATCTGATCGTCGATGCGCGCCTTCATCACGCCGATGGACGCGGCCGTCGTCGTCAGCGAGGAGAGAAGCGCGTCGGTGACGTCAAGCATGTCGGTGAGTTGCGCATCGGTCGTGTTGTTGTCGATCGCAATTTCCGTACCTGCCGCGGGCGTGGTCGAGTTGGCGTTCAAAAGGTAGTAGTTGCGCGACGTCGCGCCGCTGTTGTTGATCGCGTTGGCATCGACCGACTTGGTCAATAGGCCGCCACTTGCATTGTTCTTGTCGATGAGAATGGTCTGCGAGGATGGGAAATCGATGGTCTGGGCCTGATATTCGCCGGTCGGAGCGCGCACGAAACCCGAAATGACCTGCCATGTCGGCGGCGCAGCGGTGTCGCCGTTCAACAGCCAGTTTTCACCCGCAAACGATGTCGATTCAACGATCGTCTGCAACTGCTCTTTGTATTCGCTGATCTCGGCGTTGATCTTGTCCTTGTCGGCGCCGGGCTCTCTTGCCGAAACCAGCTTGGCGCGAATCTGGCTTAAGAGATCGATCGACGAGGTCATCGCCGTGTAGGTCGCATCCACCTTGGCAGCGCCGAGACCGAGCGCATCTCCGATCGTTCCGAGATTGGTGCTGTCCGAGCGCATGACGGTCGCGACCGACCAATAGGACGCATCGTCGGCGGCCGTCTCGATACGATATCCCGAGGACACTTGCTGTTGGGTCTGGTTGGCTTCTTTGTTGATGCTGCGCAGCACCGCAAGCGCATTCACCGCGGCCGCGTTGGTAATCTTAACGGTCATCGACAGGTCTCGGAATGGGGGTGAAAGGGCAGGCCGGATTGCCGGCGGCGACTGAAGTGGCGTCATGCCTCCGGCAGAGTTTCTACCGGCGTGTCGCAAAAGCAAATCAACTCGAGGCGAAGTTAACTCGATACCAACCTGTTGGGCAAGTGCGCAGCACTGAGCCTGATGCAGCCATCACAATTCCGACCAAAGCATTGATATAAAAGAAAGAACCGCGCCATTTTGGGCGCGGTCCGGGATACTTTGCGCTTGCTGCCAGACGACGGCGCAAGATTGGGTCCAGCTTCAGCGCCTGATTTAGCTGCGGAACAGCGTGAGGATGTTCTGAGCGCTGGAGTTGGCAATCGACAGTGACTGGATGGCCAGCTGCTGCTGCGTTTGCAGCGCCGTCAGCTTGCTCGATTCCTCTTCCATGTCGGCATCGACGAGGCGGCCGACACCCGATTCGATCGAGTCGCTGAGCGCGCCGACGAAGTTTTCCTGTAGATCGATGCGCGTGGAAATCGAGCCGAGCTGCGATGCAGCCTTGGTCATCGCCTCCAGGCCGGCCTCGATCGACGTCAGAGCCATGGAGATCTCAGCCGAGCCGAAAGTGCTGATGTCCATCGAGTAGATCGAGCCGATCGTACCATATGATGTGCCGATGATGCCGGAACTCGTGTCGATCACGCCGGCCGAGGTCATGCCGAAGAGGACGTTGCCTGTGGAGCTCGAGTTCAGAATGTAGTCCGTCGTCTTGACGGAGACATTGCCATTGCCATCACGCACGAAGGTGGAAACGACGCTCTTGGTGCCGTCGGCGCCGGCAACCCAGTTTTCACCGGAGAAGGAAGCCGATTGCGCGATGCTCAGGAGCTGCTGCTGCAGCTGGCTGATTTCTTCCTGGACCTTGGTCTTGTCGACGCCCTTTTCGGTCGCGGCGACAATTTTCGCCTTGATTTCGCTGATGACGTCGATGGCGCTGTCCATGGCAGAGTAAGCGGTGTCGACTTTGGCGGCGCCGAGGCCGAGAGCGTCGGAAACAGCTCCGAGAGCCTTGTTGTCCGAACGCATGGTCGTCGCGATCGACCAGTAAGCGGCGTTATCGGCTGCCTTTTCGACGCGGTAACCCGACGATACGTGGTTCTGCGTCGTCTCCAGGCTGTCGTTGATACCACGGAGTGTCTGAAGAGCGGCCATCGCCGCGACGTTCGTCAAAATGCTGGTCATGAAATGATTGCCCCTTGTCGGCATGTGGAAAAAAGGGACATTCCGGAAAGGTACCGGGAACGGGAAGCAGCCTCATGCCTGTTAACCGGTTCTTAAATTTGGTTAACTCTCCGTCTCGTTGACCGCAGAAGACAGCATTATGGTTAATCGATCGTTAACGGAAATTAAAAAAGCCGCGCTCCATCGGAGCGCGGCTCGATTCCAATGCCCGCCGAAGACCGGCGGGCCGATGTTTCTGCGGGTTATTAGCCGCGGAACAGCGTGAGGATGTTCTGCGAAGAGGAGTTCGCAATCGACAGCGACTGGATCGCCAGCTGCTGCTGGGTCTGCAGGGCGCTGAGCTTGGAGGATTCTTCTTCCATGTTGGCGTCGACGAGGCGGCCGACACCGGAGTCGATCGAGTCGCTGAGCGCGTTGACGAAGTCTTCCTGCAGGCCGATGCGGGTGGAGATCGAGCCGAGAGCAGCGCCGGCGCTGGTCATGGCCTTCAGAGCCGATTCAACGTTGGTCAGAGCCGTCTGGATCTGGCCGAGCGTGAAGGTGGTGATGCTCATCGAGTAGACCGAGCCGGTAGCGCCCGACGAGGTGCCGAGGATACCCGTGGAGGTTTCGACCGAGCCGCCGCTCATGCCGAACAGGACGTTGCCGGTGGAGGTGTTCGAGAGAACGTAGTCGGTCGTCTTGACCGAAACGGCGTTGGAGGCGTCGCGGACGAAGGTGGAAACGACGCTCTTGGTGCCGTTTGCGCCGGCAACCCAGTTTTCGCCCGAGAAGGAGGCTGACTGAGCAATGCTCAGGAGCTGCTGCTGCAGCTGGGTGATTTCTTCCTGGACCTTGGCCTTGTCGACGCCGTTTTCAGTGGCGGCAACGAGCTTAGCCTTGATGTTGCCGACGACGTCGATGGCGCTGTCCATGGCGGAGTAAGCGGTGTCGACCTTGGCCGCGCCGAGACCGAGAGCGTCGGAAACAGCCGAGAGAGCCTTGTTGTCCGAACGCATGGTCGTTGCGATCGACCAGTAGGCAGCGTTGTCGGAAGCCTTGCCGACGCGATAGCCGGACGAAACGTGGGCCTGGGTTTCCTGGAGACCCTGGTTGATGCCACGGAGAGTCTGGAGGGCTGCCATTGCAGCGTTGTTGGTGTTGATGCTCGTCATAGTTTGCTTGCCCCTTGTTGGCAGATTTTAAGAAGGGACATTCCGGATTTTCGGCCGGCCCACAGCGATCAGCATCATGCCTGTTAACCATTCCTGTTAGGGTTAACTCGCCGTTTCGATGGGCCTAGATGACAGCAAGATGGTTAAGGAAAGCTAAATTCAAATTGGAAATAGCGTAAAAATATCTGAGACTTAGAAGGATTTTCATTAACCTTATGTTAAAACATTTCGCGGCCGGGGATGACCCGGCCGCGAAACTTGGAAGCCTTGTGCCGACCGGTCTTAGCGGAAGAGCGACAGGATGTTCTGCGAAGAGGAGTTCGCAATCGACAGCGACTGGATCGCCAGCTGCTGCTGGGTCTGCAGGGCGCTGAGCTTGGAGGATTCTTCTTCCATGTTGGCGTCGACGAGGCGGCCGACACCGGAGTCGATCGAGTCGCTGAGCGCGTTGACGAAGTCGTCCTGACTGTCGATGCGCTTGGAGAGCGATCCGAGAGCTGCACCGGCGCTGGTCATGGCCTTCAGAGCCGCTTCAACGTTGGTCAAAGCCGTCTGGATCTGGCCGGCGGTGAAGGTGGTGATGCTCATCGCGTAGATCGAGCCGGTCGCGCCCGACGAGGTGCCAAGGATACCGGTGGAGGTTTCGACCGAGCCGCCGCTCATGCCGAACAGGACGTTGCCGGTGGAGGTGTTCGAGAGAACGTAATCGGTCGTCTTGATCGAAACGGCGTTGGAACCGTCGCGGACGAAGGAGGAAACGACGCTCTTGGTGCCGGCTGCACCAGCCACCCAGTTTTCGCCGTTGAAGGAAGCCGATTGAGCGATGCTCAGGAGCTGCTGCTGCAGCTGACCGATTTCTTCCTGGACCTTGGCCTTGTCGACGCCGCTTTCGGTTGCGGCAACGAGCTTAGCCTTGATGTCGGTGACGACGTCGATGGCGCTGTCCATGGCGGTGTAAGCGGTGTCGACCTTGGCGGCGCCTACGCCGAGAGCGTCGGAGACGGCCGAGAGAGCCTTGTTATCAGAACGCATGGTCGTTGCGATCGACCAGTAGGCAGCGTTGTCGGAAGCCTTTTCGACGCGGTAGCCCGACGAAACGTGGTTCTGCGTCTGGTTGAGGCCCTGGTTGACGCTACGCAGCGTCTGGAGAGCGGCCTGTGCGGAAGAATTGGTGTTAATGCTTGTCATAAGTCTGTCCCCTGGAAAACTAGATACAAAAAGGAGGACATACCGGACTATAGTACCGGCGATGACGGACCAGCTTCATGCTACTCGGCGCCTGTTTTGTTTGGCCCAAACCCGTCATGTCCAGGGCAATTTCGCAGCCAATGCTTGCCAACTTCTTAAAAATACCGACCCTGGGCCGGCTCCTTGCGGGGCATAGTTAATGCCATCTCACAAGGCTTAGTTAATGCCTGCTGAAGATAATTTTTAGCATCCGAATTCGAGCGGCAAAAGCGAACTTTACCGGCGAAATGGGCGCTTTCCTGGGACAGTCGAGGCTTTCCGAACAAAGCAGGCGCTCATCGCGCCACCGGTTTCAAGCAAGCTTCGAATGCCAGTATGGCAGATGCCGGGATAGCATCATCGGACTGACCCCGTTCTTGGGAGGACGGTCCGTGCGCGCTTCGGCGATCGACAGCCATGCCAGAACATTTCCTTCACGGAGTTGGGTTTTGAACAGCAAAGTTTCGTTCTCTGCGGCATCCAAGGATTACCAGATGGGCCGCTACACACAGTCCTTGGCGACGCTCAACCAGCTGATGGATATCCAGCAGGACGCCAAGACCTATGCGTTGCTGGCCAAGAACCTCGTGCAGCTCGGCTTCAAAGCCGATGCCGCGAAAGCCTATGGCCTGGCCGGCAACTGCGAAGGACCGAACGCCTACGAATATCAGAAACAGGCTGCCAAGCTGCACTACGAAACCGGCAGCGAGGACGACGCCTTGCTGATCGCCATGCGGAACCTCAGCAAGGCGCAGGAAGACCCGGAACTCGCCTTCATCATCACCGCGATCTATCTGAAGCGCCAGCAGCGGGATATCATCCGGCCGTTCAAGACGGTGCTGTCGCAGAGCCAAAATCCCGATCATATGCGCCTGGCGGCCTTGCTTCTCAGCGACGATCTGAACGACCCAACCAACCAGAGCCTCTCGCGCAACCTCTTCAAGCGGTTTCCCGGCAATCTCGCATTCCGCTTCCTGCATCTGGTTTTCGCCCGCGAATTCAATGAGTTCGAAGAGGCCAGCAAACATCAGGCGGTGATCGACGCTGCTCTCGCAAAAGGCGATATCGAGATCCTGCGCAAGGATAATCCGTTCTATCACCTGCACTGGTGCGGCAACGAAGACTTCAACCGGTATGCGACGATCGGCTTCGCCCCCCTCAACCCGGAACGGGTGTCCTTCCGCCGCAGCCAGCCGCACAGCTGGTCGGACAAGATCCGGATCGGCTACATGTCATCGGACTTCTGGGATAGCCACGCGACGATGAAGCTCTTGCAGCGCATCCTTGAACTGCACGACAAGGACCGGTTCGATGTGACGCTCTTCTGCCATACGGGCCCGGAGTACCTCAAGCACAATACTACCGACCGCAGCCGCTGGGGCCGGATCGTCACCGTTCACGGCTTCTCCGATCAGGCCGTGCTGGAAGTGGTGCGCGAGCACAATATCGACATCATGGTCGACCTGAAGGGCCATACATCAGGCAGCCGTGCGACGGCCTTCAACCTGCCGCTGGCACCCGTGCATGTCGGCTGGCTCGGTTTTCCCGGCAGCACGGTCAATATCGATCTGGACTACGTCATTGGCGACCATTCCGTGCTGCCTGATGTGGCAAAGCCCTTCTATCATGAGAAGTTCTGCCGGCTGCCGGAGAGCTACCAACCGAACGACCCGATGCATCGCCCGAAGCCCCGCCCCGTTACCCGCGAAAAGCTCGGCTTGCCGGAAGAGGCCTTCATCTTCGCGTCCTTCAACGGCAACCGCAAAATTACGCCGGAGACGATCGACAGCTGGTGCCGGATCCTCAAGCGCGCGCCGAACAGCGTGCTCTGGCTGATGGCGAATACGCCGCGCAACCAGGCAAACTTGTTGAAGCAGTTCCAGACGGCCGGCATTTCGCCCAAGCGGATCATCTTCTGCCCGCGCGCGCCCTATGAAGAACATATCGACCGTCAGCAGGCAGCCGACCTCGGCATCGATACCTTCCCCGTCAACGGCCATACGACCACCTCGGAGCAGCTCTGGGGCGGCCTGCCGGTCCTGACCGTCAAGGGCACGAACTTTGCTTCACGCGTCAGCGAGAGCCTGCTCAGGGCCATCGATCTGCCCCATCTCGTCGCGCCCGACCTGCAGGCCTATGAGGATATGGCCGTCGAACTGGCGCAAAATCCCGGACGGATCGCCGAATACAAGGCGCATCTCAAGGAGAAGCGTTATATCGCGCCCCTCTTCGATGCCGAACGGTTCTGCGACCATCTGGAGAAGGCCTATGAAGCCATGGCCAAGCGCGCCAAGCAGGGTCTTGCACCCGATCACATGGACATTCCGGCGCTGCCGCCGCGCACGGCGCCGTTCGCGGCCGAGTGAGGCTTTTCCGACCGCTACAGCGCCGCGCGTCTTTCAGAGGCGTAAAGGACGCTGTGGCACTTTGAATTGCTGCATAATGAAAGGACCCGCCGGAGCAATCCGGCGGGTCCTTTCATTGACGAATAATCCAAGCGGCGGCAGCCGGTCAGCTGAACGAGCGCACCAGGCTGCCGACGAGCAGGTTCCAGCCGTCGATCAGCACGAAGAAGAGAATCTTGAAAGGCAGCGAGATCGAGGTCGGCGGCAGCATCATCATGCCCATCGCCATGGTGATGGTCGCGACGATGAGGTCGATGACGAGGAACGGCAGCACGACGAGGAAGCCGATCTCGAAGCCGCGGCGAATTTCGGAAATCATGAAGGCCGGGATCAGCACGCGGTAGTCGATCGGATCGGTCGTCTGGATATTTTGTCCGCGTTCGCGCGCCAGATCGACGAAGAGCGCCAGATCCTTGTCGCGGGTATTGGCCGCCATGAAGGTGCGGAAGGGTTCGGCGATACGCTGGACCGCCTCGGTCTCGTTGATCTGATTGGCAAGCAGCGGCTGCACGCCGCTCTGCCAGGCCTGATCGAAGGTCGGCGACATGACGTAGAAGGTCATGAACAGCGACAGCGACAAGAGGATCATGTTGGAGGGCGTCGAGGAGAGGCCCATCCCTGAACGCAGGATCGAAAAAGCGATGATGAAGCGCGGAAAGCTCGTCACCATGATCAGGATACCCGGCGCGACCGAAAGAATGGTCAGTAGGCCGAATGTGCGGATGATCCAGGCGGCGACGGAACCATCGACCGGCACGTTCAACAAGTCAGTCGGCAGCTGCTGTGCCACCGCCAGTTCCGGTACCGCCATCATGGCGGCAAGGAAAACTATGAGACGAATCATTCGATGACAAATGTCCTGAACATGACCTTCGATACCCGCCCTTGCGAGCGAAGGTCAACACGTTCCTGGATGTCATCCTTGAGATATTGAAAGCCCCGCGGTCCCTCGATCTGCTGGAGGGAAACGGTCCTGATATAAGCGAGGATATCCTGGTGAATATCCTCGGAAACCTTGACATCCGGCGGCCCGTTGAACAGCAGCGCGACTTCGAGTCGCACCCAGTTTTCTGAAGGGTAGGCGAGGTTCGAGGTGATCGGCTCGAGCTGGACGACGTTGTTGGCCTCGGTCGAGATGCGCGCCAGGCCTTCCTCGGCCTTCTTCTTCGCCTCCGCATCCTTGGCCTGTTCGGCCTCCTTGGCGCCCTTGATGTTGGGCGCGACGATCGTGCCGACCGCCCAGCCGCCGCCGGCGCCGAGCAGTGTCAGGACCGCGATGCCGATGATCGTCATCAGCGCGCCGGATTTCTTCTTTTGTTGACCTGTGCTTGCGTCTGGCTCTGCCATCGTCGTTCAGCCTCAAAGCGGCGAGAAAAGGTCGACGGCCTGCTGGCCGCGCGGAGGCTGCTGCACTTCCATCAGACGGCCGCGACCACCGTACGAGATGCGGGCTTCGGCGATCTTGTCGTAGGAGATTTGGTTCTCGGCATTGACGTCCTGCGGCCGAACGATACCGGCGACGTTCAGGATGCGCAGTTCCTGGTTCAGGCGGACTTCCTGCGAGCCTGATATAACGAGGTTGCCGTTTTCGAGAATGCCGGTGACGACGGCGGCGACCAGAAGGGTGAGCTTATCGGTTCGTTCGATCTTGCCCTTGCCGTCGGTGCTGGTGTCGGAGCCATAAGTCAGGTCGGTCTTCGACTCGGGCGTCCAGCCGAAGATCTGGGCGTTGACATCCCAGTTCATGCCACTTGAATTCGTGCGGCTGCGGTTGGTCTCGTTGTCGAAGGAGGCCTTGTCGTTGATCTGGATGTCGACGGTCAGGATGTCGCCGACGTTGAGCGCGCGTGCATCCTTGAAGAGGGCGGCCTGCGAATCGCTCCACAGCGAATAGCCTTGCGCCACAGCACGCGGCTGCTTCGGATAAAGCGCCATCTGCGGCGTCTGGCCGTAGGCGAGGCCGCTGCCGATCGGGCTCATGGCAGGCGCACGGCCGATCTCGCTGACCGCCGTCGGAGACTGGCAACCTGCAAGGAGTGCGAGGGCAGCGATCGCGGCCGGGAAACGCATATTCATGAAGGATCCTTCGACGTATTGGGATCGGACGCACTGGCGATGACGCTGGCGATGACCGCGGCCTTCTCAGGGTCCATCTCGTTGAGGATGAGGCTCGACTGACGCGGGCCGAGCCGCATGATCACGGCGGAGGCCACCTCGATCTTCATGTCCTGCAACTGAAGTGCGGCCGCATCCGGCTTCATCTTTCTGTAGATTTCAGTGAGGCCGGCTTCCGCCTGCTTCAGGAAATCGTCGCGCCGTTTCAGCCAGTCCTGGTATTCGGCCTTGCGCTTGTCCATTTCCGCCATGCGGGCGTCGATGTCGGCGCGAAGCTTTTCCAGCTCCTGCTTCTGCAGGAGATAACGCTGGTCGCGGGCAGGCTCTGCAATGTTGGTGCAGAACTGCTTGATCTCGTCCTGGGAGGTGATGTCGCCTGCCGGCGCATGTTCCTGCGCGAAGGCGCTGGGGATCGACAGAAGGACGAGGCCTGCGGCCGGCAGCGCCAGCCGGCGCAGCAATTGCAGAACCGTCATGTCAGGGTTGATGATATCAATCATTGCAGCACAAGCTCCGCCTGCAGGGCGCCTGCCGACTTGATGCCCTGGAGAATGGCGATGATGCCATCCGGTTTCACACCGATATTGTTGAGGCCGGCGACAAGGGTCCTGAGATCTGGACCGTCGATGATGGCGACGCGCCCGCCAGTCTGCTCGGCCGCGATATCGGTCTGCGGCTGCACGGCGGTCCGGCCGCGCGAGAAGGGTTCGGGCTGGATGATCTGCGGCGTCTCGGTGACCTGGACAGTCAAGGTGCCGTAGCTGACGGCGACCGGCGAGACGCGGACGTCGGAGCCGATAACGATCGTTCCGGTGCGCTCGTTGATGACCACCTTGGCCGGCGTATCGGTTTCGACGATGAGGTTTTCGACGTCGGCCATCAGCCGGGTGAGATCGGCCGCGCGCGGCTTCTGGATCACGACTTCCTGCGAATCCTTGGCTTCGGCGACCGGGCCGCCGAAGCGCGCCGAGGCATAACCGTTGACGATGTCGGCGATACGGATCGCCGTCGAGAAGTCTGGGTTGCGCAGCTGCAGGACGAGATTGACCGAGTCCTTGAAGCGGGACGGCAGTTCACGTTCGATGATCGCGCCGCCGGGCACGCGGCCCGCGGTGGTGACGCCTTCGGTTACGGTCGCCGCCTGGCCCTGCGCTTGGAAACCGGAGACGATGACAGCGCCCTGCGCGACGGCATAGATCTGGCCGTCGGCGCCGGAAAGCGAGGTCATGACGAGCGTGCCGCCGCGCAGCGACGTCGCGTCGCCGAGCGAGCTCACCGTCACGTCGATACGACTGCCGGGACTTGCGAAGGGCGGCAGGTTGGCGGTGACCATCACGGCCGCGGTATTCTTGGCGTTGGACTGGCCGCCCTGCGTCGAGATGCCGAGATTCTGCAGCATCGCCCGCATCGACTGCTCGGTGAAGGGCGAGGCACGGAAGCCGTCGCCGGTTCCCTGCAGGCCGACGATGAGGCCATAACCGATCAGCTGGTTATCGCGCCCGGCCTGAAGGGAGGCAATATCCTTGATGCGGGAGGTCAGCGCCCAGGCGGGCGCGACATCGGCCAAACTCATGGCGAGAACCGCGACAAGGGTGACGAAACGGAAGAACAATTTCATTTTGCCCTCACATGGACCGTGCCGTCCGCAAGCACCGTGCCGCTGACGATGACGCCGGAGTCCATATTGCGCGCGCGAACGACCTGCCCGATCGTGCCGTCTTCGAGCGGCGTGCCGGCGGCGGAGATCGTCATCGCGCCGAGCGATAAGACCAGGCGGATCGAAGAGCCGCGCGTCACCGTATAGGCCTCGCGCAGACCCGAAACCGAAATCGTGCGGCCCGGCAACAGCGTGCGCTTGGAGACCATGCCTTCGACCTGGGAAATGGATTTGGCATAATCGCCGGCGAGGTTGGGGTTGGTGACCTCGACCTCCTGAAGCTGGCTCGACGACAATATGTCGCCGGGGTAGATGATCGTCGTCGGGACGACGGCATAACCCATGCCGGCATCCACGTCCGCGGGCAGGAAAATGCCTGCGACTGCGATCGTGGCTGCCGCCACCCATCCTGAGATGTGTCCTGCCCGGCAAAACATCATGTTTTCGGCCCTTCCCTTTACTTCAGGTTCTTGCTGACGATGGAGGCCATTTCATCAGCGGTGGTGATCACCTTGGAATTCATTTCGTAAGCGCGCTGGGCCGAGATCAGCTCGGTGATTTCCTTCACCGGGTCGACGTTCGAAGATTCCAGGTAACCCTGTTTCATGTAGGCGAAACCTTCCTCGTCAGGATTGCCGATGACGGCTTCGCCGGAGGCCGGCGTTTCCTGGAAGAGATTGTCGCCGAGCGGCTGGAGACCCGCCTCGTTGACGAAGTCGGCAAGGGTCAACTGGCCGAGCTCGGTCGCCTCCGTCGCTCCTGGCAGCTTGGCCGAGACCTGGCCGGAGCGGCTGATCGTCAGTTCGGTCGAGCCCGTCGGAATGGTGATGCCGGGAAGGACCTCGTAGCCGTCGATGGTGACGAGTTGGCCCTGGTCGTTCTTGTTGAAGGCGCCGGCACGGCTGTAAAGCGTCGTACCGTCGGTCGACTGGATCTGGAAGAAGCCCTTGCCGATCAGCGCTACGTCGAGATCGTTGCCGGTCTGGGTCAGTTCGCCCTGGAGATGCAGGTTGCGGACCGCCGAGGTCTGGACGCCGAGGCCGATATTGGCACCTTCCGGAACGACGGCCTGGTTGGCGCGGTTGGCGACACCCTTGGCACGTTCGGTCTGGTAGAGAAGATCCGAGAATTCGGCGCGGGCGCGCTTGAAACCGGTCGTATTGATGTTCGCGATGTTGTTCGCGATGACTTCCAGATTGGTCTGCTGGGCATCCATGCCCGTTGCTGCGATGGCGAGCGCTCTCATGTGTTCGTCCTCAAATCAGTTACATCTGCATCTTGGTGACTTCGAGAAAGGCCGAGACGACCTTGTCGCGGATGGCAATCGCGGTTTGCAGCGTCTGCTCGGCCTGGAGCATGGAATCGACGACTTCACGCGTCGTCGCCGTGCCCTTGATACCGGCAAAGGACATGCTTTCCGCACCCTTCAGGCTATTGACCGCATCGCTCGCCATGTTGCCCATGATGGAGGCGAAGCTCATGCCGTTGGCCGCACCTGCGGCGCCCGGCATGGTGGCGGCAGACGACGAGGCGGAATTTTCGGTATCGACGGCGCCGAGCGCACGGGTCATCGAAAGGTTGCTGACATTCTGGACGCTGCTGATCATTATTATTGGCTCTTCAGGAGGTCGATCGTGGAGGAGATGAGATCGCGGGTCTGTTTGATGGTCTGCAGATTGGCGTCATACGAGCGGTTGGCTTCGCGCATGTCGGCCATCTCGACCAGGATATTGACGTTCGGCAGTTTGACGACGCCCTTCTGATCCGCAGCCGGATTGCTGGGGTCGAATTCAGTGCTGAAGTCGCCTTCGTCGACGCCGACCTTCTTGACGCCGACAGTCTCGACGCCGTTGCTGCGATCCATCTGCTGGCCGAAGGTAATCGTCTTGCGGCGATAGGGGTCAGCACCGGGCGTGTCGCCGGTCGAGCGGGCATTGGCGATGTTTTCCGAAACGATGCGCAGGCGCGTCGACTGCGCCTCGAGCCCGGAACCGGCGATTTTCATTGCTGCTGAAAGCGGATCCATGACTTTACCTCCTGACCGTCATCAACATCATGCGGTTGAAGGAACTGACCAGCGAGGTGTTCAGATCGTACTGGCGCTTGATATCGCCCGACTTGGAGAGCTCCTCGGCCAAACCGACCGTATTGCCGGATTCCTGGACGCCGATTTCCTGGTCGAGCGCGGCGTCCTTGACGTCGATATCGCCGCTGTCGCTGAAATCGTTGCCGCTGAGATGCGCCGGATTGGTGCGCGCCATGTTGATATCGGAATTGTCGAGCACCGCATCAAAGGGCGTAACGTCCTTGGCGCGGAACTTCGGCGTATTGGCATTCGCGATGTTGCCGGCAACAACCTGCTGACGGATCGTCAGCCATTCCGCCTGCCGCGAAGCCAAGTCGAAAAGTTGGATCGGTTGCATGAGAACTCTCCGTTTTTACTGTCCCGAACCTAGTGCGGTAATCTTGCGTGGGACTTACGGGGAATTCAGGCTTCGGGGCAGTTTTCGGCCAAGGCCGCCGCGATGACGGCGCCGCGCGTCTTTCGGACATGCAAGAACGCTGTAACTCTTTGAATTGCTGCGTCATTCCCTAAATCGGAATTGATCGAAGGAATGACGGAATAAAAAACAGGGGCTCCGGCCGGTTCGCGGCGGAGCCCCAGTTGCCTTCGGCGTTTGCGGACAGGTTCAATTGTTCTGGTAGATCTCGCCCTTGGAGGTGACGATCACCCATTTGCCGTCGCGCTGCTCGAGTGTCGCAAGGCGGCTTTCGTCGGGCAGGATCGAGCCGATGCGCACCACATACATGCCCGAGGGATCCTCGATCAGCGCCCGGCCGTTGGAAACATGCAGCAGGCGGAAGGAAGATTTGCCGGGGAAAGGCTGGTCTTCCTGTATGGCACGGCCATCGCGCTCCTTGCCGAGATCGGAGACCGTCGCCGTCGTCAGCGGATCAATCGGCGGGGTCTTCTTGTCCGCCTCGTTCTTGTTGACCATGGCAAGCGGCGAGACGCTGAAGACGTTGCGGGCCGGCCAATCCGGCAGTTCACGCGAATTCTCGCTGGCGGCGACATTGATGCCGAATTTGTCCGCGTTGAAGAAGACGTACCAGGGAAAGAAGGCGGAGGCGCCGGCAAGCGCCAGGCCGGAGAAGGTCAGAAACCGATCCAGGATGGCGGCCTTCCTGCGCTGCTTCAGGGAAGCGATACGTTCGTCGTCGAAATCAGCCACGTCTAGCCTCTCCTCTGAATAGGTGCGCCCTGATTGCCCATGCCGGCTGCAGCCTTGAGCGCGCCGGCGAGATCGGCGAAAGCGTCGAGCGAGTCGCGATCGCCCGGAGACTGCTTCAGGACGTCGTAAATAATCGGCACCTGCTTGATCGCCATGTCGAGATCGGGATCAGCCCCCTGACGGTAACCGCCGATCATGCGCAGGTCGCGCGTCTCTTCGAAACGATGGATCAGCACCTTCAGCCGCGATACCAGCTTTTCCTGATCCGGCGTCCAGGCCTTGCGGGCAAGACGCGAGATCGAGGCGAGCGGATCGATCGGGGGATACCGCCCTTCCTCGGCGAGACTGCGCTGCAGGACGATATGTCCGTCGAGGATGCCGCGGGTCGAATCGGCGATCGGGTCATTGTGATTGTCGCCGTCGACGAGGATCGAGATGATCGCCGTGATGGTGCCGGCGCCCTCGGGACCGGGACCGGCGCGTTCTAGGAGGCGCGGCAGCTCGGTGAAAACGGAGGCGGGATAACCGCGCGCGATCGGCGGCTCGCCGGAGGCGGTCGCCACCTCGCGGATCGCATGGGCGAAACGCGTGACGCTATCGACGATGAAGAGGACGTTCTCGCCCTTGTCGCGGAAATGCTCGGCGATAGTGACCGCCGTCAGCGGTGCCATCTTGCGCAGCATCGGGCTTTCGTCGCTGGTGGCGACGACCGCGATCGCCTTCTTCATATTGCTGCCGAGCGTATCCTCGATGAATTCGCGCACTTCGCGGCCGCGTTCGCCAACGAGCGCAATGACAACCTTGTCGAAGGCATCGGCGCGGGCGAGCATGGACAGAAGCGTCGACTTGCCGACGCCGGAACCGGCGAAGATGCCGAGGCGCTGGCCGAGGCAGAGCGGCGAAAAGATGTCGATCGCGCGCACGCCGGTCTTGAAGCCGGTCTCGACACGCTTGCGGGTCATCGATGGCGGCGCGGTATTGGAGATCGAGCGGCGATCGAGGCCTTCGGTGATCGGACCCAACCCGTCGATCGGCTCGCAGAGCGAGTTGACGGTGCGCCCGCACCAGCTGTCCGTCGGTGAAATGCGGAAGGCGCCCTTGCGGATGACGGTATCATGGATACCGATCGGTTCGCCGGGTTCGATCGGGCAGACATAGATCAGTTCCGGCTCGACGCGCACGACCTCGCCGAGATGGATGCCGGTGGCCGATTTATGGGCCACGAACTCGCCGAGACGAACATGGCGGGAGAGACCGTGAACCGTGTAGTGGCCGGCAGCGATGGTCTGCACGCGGCCGCCATGGGCAACCGCGAACTCCGGCGATGCGTATCGGTCGACGAGGTCCGCCAGATGCGCCAGCTTCGGAGAAAGACCGTCCACTGATAGTAGGGTGGTGCTCATGCTTCAAATCCCGCCCTAAAATACGTCGCGTGCAGCTTGCTGCATGCGACCTATTTTGGATCTTTGTTCTTCATATCGTTCTCCCAAAACCGCCGGACACTTTTGGGCGACATGCATTAGCGGCTGCCCCCGAGCGTCTGGACGGCTTCCTTGAAAGAATCCTCGCTGTCGCGCATCAGCGACGAGACGCTTTCGAAGGCGCGGTTGACTTCAATCAGCTGGGTGATCTCGCGCATGGCGTTGACGTTGGAGTTTTCGAGATAACCCTGCTCGACACCGACATTGAAGCGGTCGACGACGGCGCGCGGCTGGTCGGTGGTCATGATGCCGCTGTTTTCGTAGCGCAGGTAACCCTTGCTGACATCGGCCTCGAACAGGCCGAGCGAGCCGATCTGGCGGCCGCCCTGATAGATGATGCCGTCAGTGCCGACGGCCGGCTCGCCGCCTGTCGTATTGAGCTGGATCGGCGCGCCGCCGGCGTCAAGAACCGGGTATCCGCGGATCGAGACGAGTTCGCCGGTATCCTTGATCGTAAAGCGGCCGTCCCGTGTCAGAACCCGGCCGGCCGGCGTGTCGAGCGCAAACCAGGCATCACCCTTGACGGCGAAATCGAGCATGTTGCCGGTGTGCTGCAACTCGCCATTTCCCTCGTTCAGGTAGTCGTTGCCCTGGGAAACGAACGCGACCTTGGTGTTCAGCTTGTTCTTGGTGGCTGCCACCATCTCGTCGAACTTCACCTCGGTGGCGCGAAAACCGGTCGTGTTCACGTTCGCCATGTTGTCTGCGATAGTGGTCAGGCGCTTTTCGAGGGCCATCTGCGACGACAGAGAAACATAAAGACCGGATTGCATGTCGGTAAGCTCCAAGCATTGGCGATGAACGGAACGAAAAGCCGGGCCTCGTCTTATGTGGTTCGGCCGGGATTTCGCTGAGGCGGCATCTCAGAAACGGGCGCGGACACCCATTCGTCCCCTTTAGACTGACGGCAGATGCTTGCGCGAAGCTGGCACGCGGAAATGCCTCGCGAGCGGGCCTTTCATCAGCCTCACGCAAGGCAGAAACCCTATCGGTCTCAATGAAAAGCAACGTTCAGATTGGGCTGACGATGAACATCATTATCGGATTTATAGTGACTTGCGGCTGTGTCATCGGCAGCTTCATGGCGATGGGCGGCGACGTGAACGCTCTGTTCCAGCCCTTCGAATTCGTCATCATCGGTGGCGCCGGTCTCGGCAGCTTCATCATGGCGAACCCGATGAAGGTGGTGAAGGATTCCGGCAAGGCGCTTGGCGAAGCCTTCAAGCATGCCGTGCCGAAGGAACGTAACTATCTCGATACGCTCGGCGTGCTCTATTCGCTGATGCGTGACCTGCGCACCAAGTCGCGAAACGAAATCGAAGCCCATATCGACAATCCGGCCGAATCGACGATCTTTCAATCGGCTCCGACTGTCCTGAAAAACAAGGAACTGACGGCGTTCATCTGCGACTACGTGCGCCTGATCATCATCGGCAACGCCCGCAGCCACGAGATCGAGGCGCTGATGGATGAAGAGCTCAACACCATCATGCACGACAAGATGAAGCCCTACCACGCGATTCAGATCATGGGCGATTCCTTCCCGGCGATCGGTATCGTCGCGGCCGTTCTCGGCGTCATCAAAGCGATGGCCCACATCAACGATTCGCCCGAAGTGCTCGGTCACCTGATCGGCTCGGCGCTCGTCGGCACCTTCCTCGGCATTCTCTTGTCCTACTGCGTCTGCTCGCCGCTGGTCTCCCAGATCAAGGTCGTGCGCAACAAGCAGCACCGCCTCTACGTCATCGTCAAGCAGACGCTGCTTGCCTATATGAACGGCTCGGTACCGCAGGTCGCTCTCGAATACGGTCGCAAGACGATCTCGGCTTACGAGCGACCGTCCATCGATGCGGTCGAGCAGGAAATGATGAACCCAGGTGGCGAAAACAAGGCGGCTTAAATGACTATGAGCAATGCTTCGCATGACAAACCGGCAATGGATCCTTCCCTTCTCGCCAAGCTGACAGGCGGGCTTGGCGACAGAGGCAGGGTCGCCAAGATCTGCAGCTCCTTCGGGGAAATCTACAGCGAATTCTTTCCCGACGTCATCAAAAGCGAGACCGGTCTCGACGTGACGGTCAACTATCTCGGCTGCGAGATTGGCTATAAGAACCACCTCATCGAAGACCTGAGCGCGAACGTCACACTCGTCGACGCGACGCTGCGCAACTGGTCGCAGAACATTGCGCTTGCTTGCGGCAACGGCTTCGTCATCACGCTGATGGAGCATCTGCTCGGCGCCACAGCCGATACGATCGAGGAACCGGCCGACCGGCTGCTGTCGATCATCGAGCTCGATCTGGCGGTCATGGTCTTCGACAAGATCGCCAAGGTGCTGCGATCGGCTGTCAACGCGCCGGGCGGTTTCGAACCCAGCCTTTCGGCTCCGTACGCCCATGACATGCGCGCCCGGCCGCAGGAGGATCGTCCGGATGAATTCGCGGCCGCCATTAACATGTCGATCACGCTTGCCGGCATCGTTTCGGAATTTTCGTTGATCGTTCCGCAGACGGCACTGCTCAAGACCAAGGTGACGCCGCCGAAGCCGAAACGCCAGGCCAGCAGCAACTCAGCGGAATGGACCGAACAGCTCGGCGACCAGGTCCGCCGCTCACATGTCACGCTCGAGGCCAAGATCAGGCTGCAGGACCTGACGCTGCGCACGATATCGAAGCTGATGGTCGGCGACGTCATTCCGTTCCGCGACCACGGCGACGTGCGTGTCGAGGTCAGCGCCAACAGCAAGGAATTGTATGTGTGCGAGTTCGGGCGTTCAGGCGAAAACTACATGGTCCGCGTCAAGGATACGATGAACTCGGATGACGAGCTCATCCGTCATTTAATGAATTAATCGGTTCTCTGGCTTTTGGGCTGCAAAGGCAGTTTGAGGCAAGTTTCAACTGGAATAGTGATTTTATGGCTACGAAGAAAACACAGCAGAACAGCGACCTCTCCCTGGATCTTCCGGGCAGCGAAGCCGATCTCGACCAGGCGATCGACGATCTGCGCGGCGTGCTGAAGCAGGATGCCGATGGCGACCTGTCGCAGTTTGGCGGCGACCTGCAGAGCGATCCGTTCGCAGCAGGAACGGACCTGGCGGCCTTTGGCGGCGAGACTTCGGAAACCCCGTTCGGCGGCGATGATTTCGGCGGCGACTTCGGCGGCGGCGATGCCAGCCCGGCGGCCGGCATGGATTTCGGCAGCAGCCCCTCCTTCGAGGCGTCGCCGGCCCCGCTCGGCAGCGCTTTGAATTCCAACTTCGACCTGATCATGGACATCCCGATCGACGTCCAGATTGTGCTCGGCACCAGCCGCATGCAGGTCTCCGGCCTGATGAACCTCAATGAAGGGGCGACGATCGCCCTCGACAAGAAGATCGGTGAACCGGTCGAGATCATGGTGAATGGCCGCAGGATTGCCCGCGGTGAAATTACGGTGCTTGATAACGACGACACGCGATTCGGTGTGAAACTGATTGAAGTTTTGAGTACGAGAAAAGCCTGATCCCTGTGTGGGACGGAGAGGTTAGACCATGATGGACTTTGACGATTTCGGCGGCGCACTAGCCGGGAAACCGTTGACCCAGGCTGAAAAGGCGGCGGCTGTTCTTCTCGCTATGGGAAAGGGCGTCGCCGGCCGGCTGTTGAAATATTTCACCCAGGCCGAACTGCAGACCATTATCTCATCCGCCCAGTCGCTGCGCGCTATTCCGCCGGACGAGCTGCTGTTGCTCGTCTCCGAGTTCGAAGACCTCTTCACTGAGGGCGCTGGGCTGATGGACAACGCCAAGGCGATCGAGGCCATTCTTGAAGAAGGCCTGACGCCCGACGAGGTCGACAGCCTGCTCGGCCGCCGCACCGCATTCCAGGCCTACGAAACCTCGATCTGGGATCGCCTCAGCGAGGCGGAGCCGACATTCGTCGCACAGTTCCTGCTGCGCGAACATCCGCAGACCGTCGCCTATATTCTTTCGATGATGCCCTCCGCCTTCGGCGCCAAGGTGCTGCTGCAGCTTCCCGACAACCGCCGCGCCGACATCATGAACAGAACGGTCAACATGAAGGCGGTCAGCCCGAAGGCTGCGCAGATCATCGAAAACCAGGTCATGACGCTGCTTGCCGAGGTCGAGGCAGAGCGCAATGCAGCCGGCTCGACGAAGGTCGCCGATCTCATGAACGAACTCGACAAGCCGCAGGTCGACACGCTGCTCAGCTCGCTCGAATCGATCAGCCGCGAGTCGGTCAACAAGGTTCGCCCGAAGATCTTCCTGTTCGAGGACCTCATGTACATGCCGCAGCGCAGCCGCGTCATGCTGCTGAACGACATCTCGGCGGACGTGCTCACCGTCGCGCTGCGCGGGTCGCCACCCGAGATCCGCGAATCGGTTCTCTCTGCCATCAGCCCACGCCAGCGCCGCATGATCGAATCGGATCTGCAGAGCGGCATGGGCGGCGTCAATCCGCGCGAGATCGCGATTGCCCGCCGCGCCGTAGCGCAGGAAGCGATTCGCCTGGCCAACTCCGGCCAGATCGAGCTCAAGGAAAAGGAAGGCAACGCTTCGGCGGCCGCCTAAAACGTCGAGACTGTTGACAAATCCGGCATGCCGAAAGGCGGCTGTTGATCGCCGTGTCACAGACGACTACCCTTCCAGCAATAGACCGTGCTCTAAAGCGCGTCGCATAGAACTCGGTTCTTGCGACGCGCTTTAAGTCTTTGTTCTGATGCATGTCGTCATCCCAAAAGCGCTGCACGTTTTTGGGCGACATGCATTGGCTACGGCCTATTTCTTTGACGGAGGGCCGCGACTTGGCAGACGATGACAAGGACAGCAAAACAGAAGCCCCAACCGCGAAAAAGCAAAGCGATGCCGCGGAAAAGGGCAACGTGCCATCTTCGCGCGAGCTTTCGATCTTTGCGACCATCCTTGCGACCTTCATTTACCTCGTATTCTTCCTTCCCGACAGCGTCGGACGCATGACTGAAATGCTGCGCGACATCTTCGAACAGCCCGACCAGTGGAAGATCGAGACGGGACCGGATGTCCTGGCGCTGTTCGTCCGGATCGGCTGGGCAAGTGCCGCGCTGCTGGCGCCCGCCTTCATCCTGTTCATGGTGTTCGGCGTCGCCTCCTCCGTCTTCCAGAATCTGCCGACACTGGTGCTTGAGCGCATCCGCCCGCAGGCCTCGCGTATCTCGCCGATCAAAGGCTGGTCACGGCTCTTTAGCCTGCCCGGCCTGGTCGAATTCGGAAAGTCGCTGTTCAAGGTGGTCGTGGTCGGGGTGATCCTGTTCTTCGTGCTCAGGAGCGAATATTTCGGTTCGATCGACGCGATGTTCTCCGATCCGCAGACGATCCTGGTGCGGATTATGGCGGCGATGCGCAAGATCATCATCGTCATGCTGATCGCCACCGCGATCGTGGCGATCGCCGATCTTTTCTGGACGCGCCATCACTGGTTCACCGAGCTGAAGATGACGCGGCACGAAGTGAAGGAAGAAAACAAGCAGGCGCAGGGCGATCCCTTGGTCAAGAGCCGGCAGCGCTCGCTGATGCGCGACCGGGCGCGCCGGCGCATGATCGCCAACGTGGACCGCGCGACACTGGTGATTGCAAACCCGACGCACTATGCGGTGGCGCTGCGTTACGCGCGCGAAGAGAACGACGCGCCGGTGGTGCTGGCCAAGGGCCAGGACCTGATTGCGCTCAAAATCAGGGAGATCGCCGAGAAGAACGGCATACCGGTGTTCGAAGATCCGCCACTTGCGCGCTCCATGTTTGCGCAAGTCTCGATCGATAGTGTCATCCCGTCAGTCTTCTACAAGGCGGTAGCGGAGCTCATCCACCGGGTCTACGCTGCGGACGCCAAGAACAAACGGGTAAGATAAGCCGAATGAAAAAATGCCCCCACTCTACCCAGCGTGAAAAGATCCTCGCAGACGCGATCAGCCCGGTCGCTACTGAACTGCGCCTTCTGGATGCTTCTGACCTTATTTCACTGCTGCGCTTCGAGTATTACGGCAATCTTTCCGATCTCGTCGCTTCGGCGGCGGAGCTTTTCTTTCATCCGGGCACGGTGAATTTCGGCCTGGGCGGCAACTATACTCTGGAGTGGGGCGGCAAGCCCGAAGTCGTTCTCGATCTGGAAATCAAGCCGCGCGGCGTCACCGTTTACGCGCAGCTCACTCTTGCCGAAGATCACGCCGGCATCGAGATCAGCCATATCGCTTTCCAGGAGCCCTCGGCCGATCCTGACGAGAATACCATCTTCCTCAAAAAGAGCCTTCGGGAAGCGCGTTACAGCGTCAACCAGCCGCCGCAGGCGCTGGCCGGCTGATTTTCTTTCGAGACAATCGCGCTTTCATTTCGACTTGGACAACAATTCAAAGCTTTACAGCGTCCGTTGCGGTAAAGGACTGGGCGGGTTCAGCTGATATAACCGAGCCGGATCGCCTTAGCGATCGCCTGGATGCGATTGACGGAATCGAGCTTGATGGTCGCCGAGCCAAGATAGGCGTTCACGGTGTGCACGGACAGGCCGAGCTTCTCGGCAATCTCTTCGCTGATGCGGCCGTCGCCGGCAAGCTGCAGACAGGCGATCTCGCGTTCGCTGAGCGCCTCGGCGGCAGCCGTGCGGCGTTCGTCGAGCGAGAGCAGGTCCATCATGATGTGGCAGCAGCGACCGTGCAGCTCGACGATGGTATCGCTCGAAGGATCGATCTCATCGCCAGTGAAAAGGATGAAACCATTGCCGACGGCGCCGAGCCGCACCGGAAAGGCAAGTCCGGAGAAGGGCAGAATACCGTCCTGCAGTCGCGTCATGAACGGCGAGAAGTCTGCCGGACCGGGTGCCGCACGGTCGTAACCGCCGGCCCATGAGAGCGGCAGCAGCGACTTGTCAATATGATCGAGAAGAATATCGCCGTAGGCATCCGTGAGGGCCTTGCCGAAACCGGCATTGGAAGACCCCCAGTTCTCAAGCTCGCAGACAAGCCTCTGCTTTGCCGGAAGGCCCGAGCCGCTGACGCGGAAGATCGCGAAGCCCTGCGCATCGGCGAGCTTCTGCATCGCGATCAGCCGCGGAAAAAGATCGGACCGGCTGGAAATCCTGTTCACACGCACCGAGCGCAGCTGCTCGGCGCTGCTCATCGTCCTGCCTGCTGGATAGCCCATGGATCCCCCTATACGAGATTATTGCGGACGGCGAAGGCAATGGCCTCGGACCGGGTCTTGGTCGCCGTCTTGCGCATCACGCTGGTGATGTAGTTGTTGATGGTATTGCGGGAGATTCCGAGGATCATCGCGATCTCGTCGCTGGTCTTGCCTTCGGCGATCCAGAACAGGCATTCCAGCTCGCGGTCGGTCAATTCGAAATCGCGATCGACCTTCGTACCCCCGCAGCGCAGGAAGCTCGCGACATAACCTGCAAGCAGGCCTACGTCCCGCAGGCGCTCCGGCGAAAGGATGAACCCCTCGCCGAACAGGAACATCAAGGCCAGCCGCGACCGGCCGACATTGAAGGTCACCGAACAATATTGGCGGCTGGCGCCGTCCGGAATCTCGGCACTGTCAGGCAGAAGAGCAAAATTCGGCTGGAAGACCTGCATGCATTTTTCCAGCTCTGTCGAGCGGGCATAGCCGCGGACCAGATCATTGGCGATGTCCCTGACCAGATCGAAAGGCCAGTCCGACGAAACGATGAAATCGAGGCCACTTTCCTGAAGGAGATCGCAGCGCGCCAGAAGGTAGTGCGAAGCACCCACGTAGTCCGTCAGAGCGCGCAGACCAGATTGCAACCTGCCGGTGCTGGCAACGCCGTGGAGGCGCTGGAGCAGCTCATCGCGCGGCAGCAGATCCGGCACCACCGCACTCGCGAAATTCGCCATATGCCTCTCGCCTTTGCTCGCCTGAATTACATTCATATCCATTGGCAATGTCCTGCGGCTGAGAAACGATCGAACTCGGTGCAACAGCAATTTTTCTGTAAAGGATTCAGGTCAAGTCCCGCTCGAATCCCATTTCGAATCACCCAAGGGTAAGCCAGCCGATGCAAATCACCATCTCCGACTTCTAGGGATTTACTTTCGCTGTCGCCAATGCACTGATTCGACCACTCGTTCCAGCCTTCAAGATCTAAGGAGGCTAAGGTGATTCTGGCGGTATCGCAACCAGCTTCGCGTTTTACGCGAATCCCTCTCATCATGTCGCGTTACAGCCGCATTTAAGTAGTCGGGTCTATAGTGTTGTTCGAATTCCCAACCCTGATTGTCATGCCCCAAGTCTCTCACAGAGCCGGGCATGGTTTTCAGCAACAGCGGTCAGGAAATCCAGCTTTGGTACCGACATGAAAAAAGGCCGGTTGCCCGGCCTTTCCTTTACGCTGCTTCGTCGATCGCCCATTTCCTGAGGATTTTCGCGGCGCGTTCCTCGTTGATCTCGACCATACGGGAAAGCTTGCGTTCCGGACCTTCCTTGACACGGCGATTGAAGTTTCCATCGTCGTCGCCGAGGCTGAGCAGGTCTTCGGTACTGTCGAAGCCGAAGTCGGACCCGAAGCCGTCCATGAGAGCGCCGCCGGGTGCTCCCGATGCAGGCGCGAAGTCCGGAAGCTCGAGGCCAGCCGCTTCCGGCGTCGCGTCGCCGAAAGCCGCGGAGCTGCCGTTGCCGTTGATGCTGCGCACCAGAGGCCGCAGGCCCATCCAGACCACCACGAAGGCGACCGCGACAAAGGCAAGCGAGTTGATGATGCCGGCAAGGTTGCGGCTCAGCATGTCCATGACGCGGACACCGCCGGTGGCGTCTTCAAGCAACTGGTTCTCGAGGAAGTCCATGGCCGTCACGGTGACGACGTCGCCGCGCTTGGGGTCGATGCCGGCCGCCGAAGAGACGATCTTCTGCATTTCGGCAAGATAGGCGTCGACCTTGGTCTGATCGGCTGGCTCACCGACCATCTTGGCGATGCGGCCCTTGTTGACCACCACGGCGATCGAAAGCTTTTCGACCTTATAGCTGCTGCGGGTCGTCGCCGTCGTCTTGCTGTTGATTTCGTAGTTGGTCTGCTCTTCGCGCTTGTCGGACTTGTCCTGCGATTCAGGCCCGGCGGAACCGCCGGCCTCGGGAGCCGCCTGCGGAATATTCTGCTCGACTGTCGTCGCGCTATCGGACTGCTTCTGCTGCGACTGCTGGGCTTCCTTCGTCGAGCGGACCGAACGTTCGACCTTGGATTCAGGATCGAAAACCGTTTCCTGGATCTGCTGGGCGTCGGTGTTGAGATCGGCGGTGACGCTGGAGCGGAAGTTGTCCATGCCGAGGAAGGGTGCCAGCGCCTTGTCGATGTTGGATTCGACTTCCTGCTGAACGTTCTGGACGATGTTGAGCGAGCGGTTCAGCGAGCTGTTGCTCGCCTCGTCGCCGGAAGCGAGCAGCTGGCCAGCGGAATCGAGGATGGTCACGTCATCGACATCAAGCCCCGGCACGGCCGAGGCGACGAGGTGGCGGATCGAGGTCGCCGCGCTCCGCCCGGTGGTGGCGCTTGCGCGAATCATGACGGATGCGGTCGGTTTCTGCTCCGCCTTCCGGAAGTTTCCGACCTCCGGCATGACGATATGGACGCGCGCGGCCGTGATACCCGAGATCGACTGGATGGTGCGGGCGATTTCGCCTTCCAGCGCTCTAACCCGCGTTACCTCCTGCATGAAGGAGGTCAGGCCGAGGGAGCCGACATTGTCGAAGAGTTCATAACCGGCATTGGCGCTGTTCGGCAGGCCGCGCTCGGCAAGCATCAGGCGGGCCTTGCCCGTCATCCCCGCGGGAACGCTGATGCTGGAGCCATCCGTGCCGACCTGGAAATTGATGTTGGCTTCGGCAAGCGCCATGCTGATCTGGTTGAGATCCGGCGAGTCCAGGCCGACATAGAGGGTTTCCTGTGCCGGCTTGTTGACGAAAAGGGCGGCCGCAAGGACGATTGCAATGGAAACGGCACCGACGCCTCCGAGAATCATCAGGCGTGTTCGGCCCAGGGAACCGAAGTTCTTAAAGATCTGAACTAATTGATTTAACAGATTCATTCTGTTCTCGCACGATCCGTCAAAGACAAAGCAGGCTTATTGCCTCATCTGACGAATAGTCGGCGAAACTTGTGCGAGCGTTTCGTGAGAGTGTGCGGGAGGGAAAAGGCCTAAAGTAATTCCAGCAAAAAATGCGCGGCGGTTTTGCGTCCGGAATTGCGCAGGAACAAAGAGAGAGCGTTTCCGTGACTCGGAGAAAAACGGGGTCGTTCTAGAAGAAATCGAAGTCGCCGGCTGCCTTGCTCAATGGCTGGGAGTGGCCGTGGCGTGTGGCGCCGCCCAGTGCCTTTTGCATCTCTGCCAGCTTGACGAGGCTGAGCGCGGTTGCGACGTCGACTGCCCAGCCGTGGGGGATTTCGCCGGTGATGGTGTCGATGAATTCGGCAAGGCCGCGCGATTTCTGCACGGCCAGATCGATGCCCTGCATGACCTTCATGGCATCCGGCGAGTTCAGGATTTCGGCGCCGCCGAGGTCGAGAAGCTGCGGCTCGATGCGCTCGATGAGATAGGCGACATCGTGCAGTTCGGACACGATGCGCATCAGGATGTCGCTCAGCGCTTCGACAGGCGCAGGCGGCTCCATCATCTGGGTAAATGTCATATGAAAATCCTCGCCATCAAAAAAATTCGATACTGGTTTCGACGGGCTTCTGCGGAGCGGTGGGGCGCTGCTCGAGAGCGACGGTTCTCTGCGTTTCGGCGCCGGTCAGGGGGTATTGCCGGGCACGACCGGAGACCGGCCAATATTCAAGCTTGCGTCCATGCTCTCCGCCGGTCGAGGAACCGACCACCGGAATGCCTTCATCCCTGAGGAACTGCACGGCGAAGGCCGCGTTCTGCTCACCGACATTGGAGAATGTCGAGATCGTCTTCGCGCCGCCGAAGATCTTTGCCTCCAGCCGGTCGCGCCGGGCGCCCTGCTTCAGGAGACCGTTGATCAGCAGTTCCATCAGATGCACGCCGTAGCGCGTGGCATCACCGCCTGATGTCGGCGACGTCGCCGAACCGGGCAGCAGAAAGTGGTTCATGCCGCCGACACCGGCGACAGGATCTCTGAGGCACGCAGCCACGCACGAACCGAGAATGGTCGAGAGGACCGCATTCGGATCGTTCAGAACCTTGTACTCGCCCTGAATGATGTGCACGCGGCGGGCTGCCCCCTCAGTGATCATTTCAGGGCTCCAAACACGGCTTCGATGGCCGCTTTCATCTTCTCGATCGTGAACGGCTTGGCGAGCACGTTGTTGGCGCCGAGCTGGGCCGCCTTCTGCACCAGTGCGCGGTCACCCTGGGCGGTCAGGATGATGAAGGCCGCCTTCTTGGTGTTGGGGTTGGTGCGCACTGCCTGAAGGAAGCCGATGCCATCCATCTTCGGCATGTTGAAGTCCGAGATCACCAGGTGGTGCGGCTGCTCGGCCATGATCTTCATGCCCTGCTCACCGTCACCAGCCGACGTGATCTGCTTGAAACCGAGCTGGGTCAGCGCATCGCTGAGCAGCAACCGGCTCGTTACCTGATCGTCGACGATCAGAACTTTGATTTTCTCCGCGAGCGACATTTATTCGGTCCCTTCCTTTCGGGCGGCTGTCATTTTCAATATTTCTTCACCGATGGCAGACAGCGGCAGCTGCTGCTCAACGGCGCCAAGTTCGTGAGCAACCCTTGGCATTCCGTAAACGACACAGGTTTTTTCGTTCTGGCCAAGCGTTCTGGCGCCGGCGTGGCGCATTTTCAACAATCCGGCGGCGCCATCGCGGCCCATTCCGGTCAAAATCACACCGACGGCATTGCGGCCCGCCAATTCCGCGACCGAATCGAACAGCACATCCACCGAGGGGCGGTGACCGTTGACCGGCGCGCGGTCAATGAGACGGCAGCAGGGCGCCGAGGCGCCGCTGACCTGCAGGTGCCGCTCGCCGCCGGGCGCCAGATAGATCTTGCCGATTTCGAGCCGGGCGCCGTCGGTCGCTTCCTGCACCACCGGCGCACAGAGGCGGTTCAGCCGCTCGGCGAAGCTCTTGGTGAAGGTCGGCGGCATATGCTGGGTGATGACGGTCGGCGGGCAATTCGCCGGAAATTTCTGCAGCACGGCAATGAGTGCCTCGACGCCGCCGGTCGACGAGCCGATCGCAACGATCTTGCGGCCGACGCGGAAATCGGCGACCGACGGTGGTGGCGCAACGGCGGCGACGGGCTGGGAATACTGGCGTTGCGTGCGCGCGGCGGCCTTGACCTTCTCGGCGAGGTCGCCGAAAGGCCTGAGTTCGCCCGGCGCCGGCTTGCCGACGCAGTCGAAGGCGCCGATCTCCAGCGCCGCAAGCGTCGCCTCGGCGCCGCGATGGGTCATCGTGGATACCATGATCACCGGCATCGGACGCAGCGTCATGATCTTTTCGAGGAAATCGAGGCCGTTCATGTTCGGCATCTCGATGTCAAGCGTCAGGACGTCGGGGTTCAGCCGCTTGATCGCCTCGCGCGCTTCCAGAGCGTCGCCGGCCTGGCCGATGACGTTAACCTCGGGGTCGGAACTCAAGACGGCGGTGATCAGGCCCCGCATCGTCGGCGAGTCGTCAACAACGAGAACTCTTGCCGGAGCGCTCATGCCTTCCTCCCGAGACCTTTGGCCGTGTAGCGATAGGTCGTGATGCCGATATTGTCGAAGACGTGTTTTGCCTCGCCGGAAACACGCTCGGAATGGCCGATATAGAGATGACCGCCCTCCGGAAGCAGACCAGCGAAACGCTGCCAGATCTTCATCTGCGTCGGCTCGTCGAAATAGATGACGACGTTGCGGCAGAAGATGACGTCGAACTTGCCCTTGAACGGCCATTGCGCCATCAGGTTCAGTTCGTTGTAGGTGATCAGCCGCTTCACGCGGTCGTCGACCTGGAACTTCCGGCGGCCCTGCACCTCGACTTCGCTGAACCATTGCTTGCGCATGGCCGGCGACACGGTTTCGAGCGCATTTTCGTCATAGGCGCCGGCGCGGGCGATCGCGAGGATCTTCGGATCGATGTCGGTTGCCAGGATCTTGAAGTCGTAATCCGCGACATTCGGCATCAGCGACAGCACCGTCAGCGCGATCGAATAGGGTTCCTGCCCGTCGGAAGAGGCGGCCGACCAGATGCGCACCCTGCCGCCCGATCTCGCCCGCTGCAGAAGCTCCGGCAGGACATGGTCGCGCAGATGGTCGAAATGGTGGTTTTCGCGAAAGAAGCGGGTAAAATTGGTCGTCAGATGCGAGAGCATCTCGCGGCGCGGCGCAGCACCCGCCGGCGAAGCGACGAGGTCGCAATACTCCCGGAAGCCGGACAGGCCGAGATTGCGGATGTGCTTCGACAGGCGCGAATAGACGAGCGACGCCTTCGTCTCGTTGAGGAAGATGCCGGCATCCGAATAGATCATCGCAGCGATCTCGGTGAGGTCGCGGCGCGTCAGCGGATATTCTCCGCTCGCCAGGACCTCGTCGGATCCCTGTCTCTGATCTTTTGCGCCCATTACACTCATGCGGCTTCGCTTTCGGTCTCTGGAAAGAGGGATTCGAGTTCGATCAGGCAGATCATGCGCTTCTCGATGGCGAGAATGCCGCGGGCAAATTGACGCTCGAGCTCGGAGGAGATCTCGGGCGTCGGCTGGATGGTTTCGTCGGTCACCGTCAGGATGTCGGAGACGGCGTCGACCAGAAGGCCGACGACTTTACGCCGGACCTGGGCGACGATGATGACATGGCGAGCGGTCGGATCGGCCGGCTTCATGCCGAGCCGGGCCGCAAGATCGATGATCGGCAGCACCGCGCCGCGCAGGTTGATGACACCCAGCATATAGTCAGGCGAATGCGGCATCGCGGTCGCCGGGGTCCAGCCCCGGATTTCGCGAACCGACATGATGTTCACGCAAAATTCCTGATCCCCGATACGGAACGCGATCAGCTCGCGATCCCCCTGGTTCAGATTTTTTACAGTGTACGACATTCCCTTACCCTACCGCTGCTAACGACATTTCCGCTTTGAGGGACTGGCCGCGCGAGGCGCCGACAACCGCGTCGACATCGAGGATGAGAGCCACGCGCCCGTCGCCGAGAATGGTGGCGGCGGCAATGCCCGGCACATGGGTGTAGTTCGCTTCCAGGCTCTTGATGACCACCTGGCGCTGACCCTGGATGGCATCGACCATCAGGGCGCGCTGGCCGCCGCCTTCGGATTCCACCAGAAGCGCCACGCCCTCGACCGGATTGGCCTGGGTGGCGCGGAAGTTCAGGATGCGGCCGACATCGACCAGAGGGCAGAAGCTGTTGCGGATCGAGATCAGCCGGTGGTTCGCACCGAAGGAGTGGATCGCGGCCGCTTCCGGCTGCAGGGTTTCGACGATCGCCGTCAGCGGCACGACCAGCGTCTGGCCGGCGACGGTGACCACCATGCCGTCGAGGACAGCGAGTGTCAGCGGCAGGCTCATGGTGAAGACCGAGCCGTGACCCGGCTTCGAGGTGATGTTGATGCGGCCGCCGAGCGCCTGGATCGAACGCTTGACGACGTCCATGCCGACGCCGCGGCCGGAGATGTCGGAGATCTTGTCGGCCGTCGAGAAGCCCGGCAGGAATATCAGGTTGTCGATTTCTTCGTCCGACAGGTTGGAATCGGCCGGGATGAGGTCGTTGTCGATCGCCTTCTGGCGGACCTTCTCGCGGTTGATGCCGGCGCCGTCGTCGGCAAGCTCGATCAGGATGCGTCCCGAACGATGCTTGGCAGTCAGGCGGACTGTGCCTTCGGTGTTCTTGCCGGCGGCTGCGCGCTTTTCGGGCGTTTCGATGCCGTGGTCGACGGCATTGCGGATCATGTGGGTCAGCGGTTCGGCGAGCTTGTCGATGACCGTCTTGTCGACTTCGGTGTTTTCACCTTCGGTGATCAGGCGGATCGACTTGCCGGTCATGTCGGCGATTTCGCGAACGATACGCGACATGCGCTGGAAGACCGGCTTCACCGGCTGCGCGCGGATCGCCATGACCGAGTCCTGTATCTCACGGGTGAGCTGCTGCAACTCCTCGAGGCCCATATTGATCGAGGAGGTGCCCGTCGTGTCGTTCTCGATGACGCTCTGCGACAGCATCGCCTGGTTGATGACCAATTCGCCGACGAGGTTGATGAGGCGGTCGACACGGTCGAGATCGACGCGGATCGTCTGGCCGGCACCGGCGGCATTGTTCTGGGCGGCAGCGCTTGCAGCGGCCGCTGCGGCGGCTGCCGATTCTTTCTTCTCGACGCGGGCGGCGACCATCTGCGTGACGTTGGAGGCAGTCTCGGCGGCAGCAACGGCTGCGGCCGTCTCCCGCGCGTCCGAGGCGGAAACTTCTTCCATTGCGCCCGTTTCGTCCAGGATCGACAGATCGAAGGGAACCGGCACCATCGGCAGTTCGTCGTTGCTGGTCGCGTCGGCCCTTGCTTCTTCGACCGGCTTGACCGTCAGTTCGCAATCCCACTCGGCGAATTCGAAGACGGTGCGGATGGCGTCCTCGCCCTTGTCCGTCTTGATCGTGACGTTCCAGAAGAAATAAGCGCCTTCCGGGTCGAGTTCCTCGAGGCCCGGCAAGTCATCCGTATTGCAATAGATCGTCATTTCACCCAGGCGCGAGAGATCACGCAGCAGCAGGGTGGCGTCATTGCCCTTGGAATAGAGTTCGTAGCGCGGCTTGAAGATGACTTCATAGGTCGGCATGCCGCCCGCATCGTCTTCGCCGCCAAAATCGTCGAAGGAAAAGGGGACCGGCTGGAAGCCGCTGTCGTCCGTCGGCTTGGGGGTCGGCGCCGGAGCGGCCGAAGCAACCTTTGCGGCGGCCTTCGGCGCAGGCGCCTCGGCTGATGCAGAGGGAGACGGCAGTTCGCCGTTGGCCAGCGCCTCGAGCTCCTTGACGAGGCCGCGGCTGCGGCTTTCATCGACGCTGCCGCCGTCGCGCGCAGCATTCGTCAGGTCGGCGAGCACGTCGGCCGACTTCAGCATCACCTTCAGGACATCCTGGTTCGGCTCAAGCTTGTTGGATCGAACGCAATCGAGAGTGGTCTCGAAGACATGGGCGAAGGCGACCAGATCGTCAAGGCCGAAGGCGCCGGCGCCACCCTTGATCGAATGCACGGCACGGAACACCGCATTGACGGTTTCCGGATCGCGATCGCCATCATTCAATTTCAGAAGACCGGATTCCAACTCGGCGAGCTGTTCCTCGCACTCCTGGAAAAAGATCTCTTTGATTTCGTTCATATCCATAGGAGCAAATCCTGGGTTTAAGCGGTTACACGCTCAATGGCATCGATCAGCTTGGCCGGGTCGAAAGGCTTGACGATCCAGCCCGTGGCACCAGCCTGGCGGGCGCGGTTCTTCTTTTCCGCGTCGCTTTCGGTGGTCAGAACCAGGATCGGGATCGCCCGATATTTCTCGTTGCGGCGGACACCTTCGATGAAGCCGAAGCCATCGAGGCGCGGCATGTTGATGTCGGTCACGATGACGTCAGGATTGGACTCTTCGAGGATCTCGAGGCCCTCGATGCCATCTTCCGCCTGGATCGTCTCGAAGCCGGCATTGTTCAGCGTCACGAGAAGCATGTTTCGGATGGTGCGGGAATCATCCACGGTCAGCACTTTTTTCTTCATTGCCGAATCTCCTTGGCAAGCAGGTGGTCAATATTGACGCCAACCAGCTGCATGGTTTTCTGAAATGCGTCGGACACCTTGGAGAAGGTGAACGGCTGCTTGTCCTGCTCCCAGGTCTTCTCGGCGGACATCAGAACCTGGGCGCAAAGAGCACCGATCCGTTCGACGCCGGATGCGTCTATCGAAAGACCGCTACCCCGGAGAGAGAGGAGTTTATCGCGCAAGGCGGAAGCCTCGTTGAGGTCGAGCACCGCTGTCAAATCCAGCGTCTTGCCACTCTTCTTTGCTGCCATCAGCTTTTCCTTGTCCCCTTATCCCCGGCCCGAAAAGACGAGCTGAGGCAATCATCCGATAGGTTAGTAAACATTCCGCCCACCTCCGACGCTTGCGAACGCTTGCGGAAGGCCAAAATCGTCATTTTCGTATTCGTCCACGACCGGTGCCGGGCGGGTAGCGCCCTCAAGGGCGCGCGGCGGTGTCATGCGCACTGGCGCCGGGCGCCCGGCAATGGCGTTTTCCCGGGCGATGCGGAATTCGCGAATCGTCTGGCCGAGCTCGAGTATGACGGAGTGGAGGTGGTCGGCGCCTTCGGCCGAGCGCTCCGCAAGGCCGGCGCTGTCGGCCACCTCGCCACCCAGGCCCTTGACGTCGGCTGCCACGCTGTCGAGGCTTGCGGCATGTTCGCCGGTTCGGGTGGCGATGCCTGACATGGCGGCGTTGATGTCGGTGACCTGGCGCACGATGCTGCCGATCGAATCCTGTGTGCGGCCGACCATCTGCACGCCGGCGTTGACCTGCGCCTTGGTCGTCGTCACCAGGGTCTTGATCTCGCGGGCGGCTTCGGCCGAACGCTGGGCAAGGGCGCGGACTTCCTGGGCGACGACGGCAAAACCGCGGCCGGAATCGCCGGCGCGAGCGGCCTCGATGCCGGCATTCAGCGCAAGAAGATTGGTCTGGAAGGCGATCTCGTCGATCGCGCCGATGATCTGGCCGATCTTTTCGGCCGACTGCTCGATATCGGCCATGGCGCTGATCGCGCGGCCGACGACCTCGCCGCTTTCCTCGACGGCAGCGCGCGTCGAGGCGGCCGCCTGTTCGGCAGCGCGGCTGTCGGCAGCACCATCGCGGACACCGCCGGCAATGCCGGCAAGGGCAGCGGCGGAAAGCTGCAGCCGGTCGGCTTGGCCGGAGGCCGTGCCGGCAAACTGCCGCGACATACCGGCAAGCGAACCAGTCGCCGCTTCGGCCTTGGCCGTGCGCTCGGTAATAGTGGTGAACTCGGCCTGAAGGCCATCCAACGCGCCGTTCAGCGCGGCGGCGATCCCGGCATGAGCGCCGTCACCGTCGACGGGGGCTCGCCGCGTCAGGTCGCGTGCGGTCAGGCCTTCGATGACATCGCCGAAGATCCGGGCAATTTCGGCCTCGCTGTCGGCGCGCTGGTCGGCAAGCGCGCGGCTCTGGGCGGCGCGCAGCGCGTTGAAACGGAGCGAGACGGCGATTTCAACATCGACCATGACGATGCGGATGATCGCCGTCATCAGATCGGAGATTTCGCGGGTGCGACGCTTGGCCGACGGCAGCAGCGGACGGCCGGCGATCTCTTCGGCGAGACCGGAAACGACATGTTCCAGCATGACGCCATGGCCGGCGACGTGCCAGCGCGGGTCGAGGCCCATCTTGCTTTCGGTATCGGAGAGAACCTTGACGCGCTCGGCATAGAGGCTGTCGAACCGCGCATCCGTCAGCACGTCCCAATGCGAGGACTGCAGATCGTGAAGGCGCTCGACCTGGCGCTCGCTCTCGAAATTGCGCGAGGCGTCGGGGAATGACTGGAACCTGTGGAAGAGATCCCGGAGGCCTGCCTTCAGATGCGCTTCGAGCGCCGGCCGGTTACGGCGCACCAGTTCACACTGGTCGGCATCGAGACCGGCAAAGCGCAGGCGGTCGCGCAAGCTGCCTGCCTGCGCTCCACGAGCCTGATCTGATGGCATGTCCTGCCTCAACGCCTGTCCCCAACCACATTCCGGGCGAAGGCCCGGCCAAAAACTTGCGCAGCATCCGTTGAACGCGAAGCGTGGAGATGGTCCTCACCACCGGTTACAACCGGCGGATCGAAACCCCCTGATCAGCTATGTTTCGGAGCTGTCTGAAGAGATGGATACCGGATCAACCCGGTACGGCGGGACGGCGTCATGCCTGGTGGGAACGAGTGCATCTTCCCATTCCGACGTGTACACCAATGTTTATGGTTAATTCCTTGCCTGAAGGTTAATAAGCCTTTCGCGGTGCAGGCTTTTGAAGCAATTCAAGGCCGTTCGCTGCAAATACTGTTGCGGAGTTGCATGGCTGCTACAAGGCACACGCAAGCTCCGTGTTATATGCCGGTCGATAACCAAGACATGACGTCGACAAGGACAGAGCAATGATTGTTCTCGGATTGGGTGCCTGCTTGATTGCAATGACGCTGCTTGCAGCCGTCGCCCGCCTCGATTCCCTCGCCGCAAACCGCGATATGCGCGCCCTTCGGGTGTTCTAAAAACCCACCCTTCCCCGTTGGCAGTCCGGCACCTTTGGTGTATCGCACTCGCGCCTTTCATGTCAGCGGAACTATCGGTTCATGTCCCCCAGATCTGGTCTCCTCATCGTTCTTGGCTTCACGCTCTGGCGCGTCGTCATGCTCAACTTCGATGCGACGGACCTTTTCGTCGACGAGGCACAGTACTGGTTCTGGTCGCAAAACCTCGACCTCGGCTATTATTCCAAGCCGCCGATGATTGCGTGGGTGATCCGGGCGATGACCGAGCTTTCCGGCTCCAACGCCATCTATTGGATCAGGCTGCTCGGACCGCTGATTCACATGGCGGCGGCACTGGTGCTGATGAAGACGGCAAAACGTTTCGTCGGGCCGGAGATCGAAGGCTGGACGGGCGCCACCTATATCACGCTCCCCGGTGTGGCGCTTTCTTCGGTGTTCTTCTCGACCGATGTGATCCTGCTGTTCTTCATCGCGATCGCCTTGCTTGCCTATTTCGGCTTGACGCAGCGGCGCTCGGTCGGGCTGGCGCTGGTCATGGGCCTTGGCGTCGGCTTCGCCTTCCTGACGAAATATGCCGTGCTGTTCGTTGTTCCGGGCGGCGCGATTGCCCTCCTCCTCATTCCGGCGGCACGCATCGCCATTCGGGATTTCATCATCGCGGTCGCGGTCGCGGCGGTCGTCGCCCTGCCGAACCTCTGGTGGAACCTGCAGCACGACAACACGACGGTACGGCATACGCAGGACATCGCCCATTGGAGCGAACTTGGCGTCAATCTCCGGCGCGGGCTTGAATTTTTCGCCGCCCAGTTCGGCGTCGTCGGGCCGATCATCTTCTTTGCGATGCTCTGGGCGGTCTATCGCATGATCAAGGGCAGGAGCGACGATCGGGAAAAGATACTGGTCTGGCTGTCGATGCCGGTGGTGCTGCTCATCACGCTGCAGGCAACGGTCGCCAAGGCTTACGCCAACTGGGCGGTGACCGCCTATGTCGCAGGCACCATCCTTGCCGTCTGGCTGCTTTATCGGATGTGGCCGAAGGGGCTCAGGCTGTCGCTCACCATCAACGGCATCGCCAGCCTGCTCTTTCCGCTGGCGACGATCTTTCCGCATCAGTTGCTGCTGCCGAACGGCGACGCGCTGATGAAACGCTATCTCGGCCGCGCCGAGGTCAGCCGCGAGACCGCCGCACTCGCAGCGCAAGCCGGCACCGATATCATCGTCACCGACAATCGCGATATGGTCGCCGATCTTTTCTATACGCTCCGCGATGCATCCTACAGGATCTATGCGCGGGCGCCCGCCGGCCTGCCGGAAAGCTATTACGAGCAGGAATTCGCTCTGCCTGCCGACATCACCAGCAAGGTGCTGTTCCTGACGGACGGGGCCTTCACCTGCGCCACCGAGACGCCGGAAGTGCTGAAGAACTGGCAGCCGACGGAGGGCAACTACAAGGGCAAGACGCTTTCCATCTACAAGGTCTCTGCCGCCTGCCTGGCACCCTGAGCGGGTTTCGGCCTGCTCTATGACACAGCCAAGCCCCTTTTAGAGGTGCGGCTCGGTATCACTTTGAATTGCTGAATCATTTTATCCAGCGGGCAGGCAGAGGCCGGTGCCCGCCCCTTCGATCTCCACGAATTTGACGCCGCCTTCCTCAAAGGCGAGGCGTAGCTGCGCCTCCGTCGCGCGATGGATGTCATGGTGCCGTCCCTCATAATCGCGGATGGTGCTGCGCGAGACGGCGGCCTTTTCGGCAAGGTCGGTCTGGGTCCAGTCCAGCAGGCCGCGCGCCGCGCGGCAGAGAGCGGGAGTGAGAATTGTTTCTCTTGCGCCTTGACCCATGATTTCAAGTTGCCCATATTGGTCGATATAGACCATATATGTCATATTACGGACGGGATTTCCAGATCGGGAGACAAAGATGCCACACGATACGCCCTTGATTTCGACAATCGTCGGCGGCCTCGTGCTGGCTTTCATCTTTGGGGCCTTCGCCCATCGGCTGCGGATGCCGCCGCTCGTCGGTTATCTGATCGCCGGCGTGCTCGTGGGGCCACATACGCCGGGTTATGTGGCGGATCAGAACCTTGCGCCGGAGCTTGCCGAAATCGGCGTCATCCTGCTGATGTTCGGCGTCGGGCTGCATTTCTCCCTGAAAGACCTGCTGTCGGTGCGCGGCATCGCCGTGCCCGGGGCGATCGTGCAGATCGCTTTCGCGACATTGCTCGGCTGGGGGCTCGGCGCCTTTATGGGCTGGTCGACCGGCGGCAGCCTGGTCTTCGGCCTAGCGCTTTCGGTCGCCTCCACCGTTGTGCTGTTGAAAGCGCTGCAGGAGCGGCGCCTAGTCGAAACGGAGCGCGGCAGGATCGCCGTCGGCTGGCTGATCGTCGAGGATCTCGCCATGGTGCTGGCGCTGGTACTGATCCCGGCCGCAGCCAGCATCGGCGGTGAGGGTCACGCTCCCGTCGAGCCGCTCTCAGCCGGGCTGAGCAGCCTCTTCGGCCTGGATCTCGGCATCGGCGGCATGATCGCCATGACGCTGGTGAAGGTGGCATTGTTCGTGGCGCTGATGCTGGTTTTCGGCCGCAAGCTCATTCCCTGGACGATGCACCGCATCGCCCATACCGGTTCGCGTGAACTCTTCCGGCTCGGCGTGCTGGCGATCGCGCTCGGCGTCGCCTTCGGAGCAGCGAAGCTCTTCGGCGTGTCGCTGGCGCTCGGCGCCTTCTTTGCCGGCATGGTGCTTGCCGAAAGCGAACTCAGCCATCGCGCCGCGCAGGAAAGCCTGCCGTTGCGCGACGCCTTTGCCGTGCTGTTCTTCGTCTCGGTCGGTATGCTGTTCGATCCGAACATTCTGATCGACAAGCCGCTGCCGATCCTTGCCACCATCTTCATCATCGTCATCGGCAAGTCCGTCGCCGCCTTCCTGATCGTGCTCGCCTTCAAGAAGCCGCTCGGCACGGCGCTGACGATTTCGGCAAGCCTCGGCCAGATCGGCGAATTCTCCTTCATCCTCGCCGCCCTCGGCGTCGAACTCGGGCTGCTGCCGGAGGAGGGCCGCGATCTGATCCTTGCCGGCGCCATCATCTCGATCATCCTCAATCCGCTGCTGTTCTTCCTCTGCGACCGCATGCGGCCACTGCTGGATGGTGCAAAGCGCGAAGACGTCGTGGCAGACCCTGCTCCCGCTGCGGATGCGATAGCAGCGCAGGAGGAGATGCTGCCCGAAGACGACGAGGTGCACCCGACCGCTCTCAGCGGCCACGCCATTCTCGTCGGCTACGGGCGGGTTGGCAGCATCGTCGGACAGAATCTCAAGTCGTCAGCCACACCTTTTCTCGTCATCGAGGACTCCGACAAGCGCATCGGCGAGCTGAAGGCGCAGGGTATCGAAACTCTGTCGGGCAATGCGGTGATGCGGGAAACGCTCGACCTTGCCAATCTCTCTGGCGCCCGCAGCATTGCCATCGCCATCCCGAACGCCTTCGAAGCCTGCCGTATCGCCGAGCAGGCGCGCAGCGTCAATCCATCCATCCTCATCGTCGCCCGCGCCCATTCCGACGCGGAGGTCGATGAGCTGAAGCAATATGGCGCCGACACCGTCATCATGGGCGAGCGTGAAATCGCGCTGGGCATGGTTGACCGGCTCGCGCAAGTGCATCATGAGAGTGTGCCCTATGAAGACGGGCATGGGCCTGATACAATTATGCCGACGGATGACCCTCCGCCGGGAAGAGAATGAGAGATTGGCGCGCTTTTGAGCCGATACGGGAGTGACATAACCGGGACGGAGATGGAGCTGGATCAGCGCCGTCTGACGAGCCGTATCGCCGCTTCCCTCCTCGTCGCCGTCCTTGCCTATCTCGGCCTGCTTTTCGGCGGCAATCTGGTGATTTCGCCGGTCGCCGCCGCCAATACGCTTTCCTCTTCCGATCGGGATTCGCAGCCGCCGCAGCTGACTGCGCGCGACGCCGTGCGCGGGCTGCTTGCCACTGAACGCAAGCTTGCGCCGAAGCAGGCGGCGCATGACGCCGGACCCCTTGCCCTTGCCGCCGCCCCGGCTGCCGATTTTTCCGGCTGGACCATGGCCGCGCCTTTTCCGGCATTTGATGCTTCGCTTCATGCCGCAGTCTCCAGGACCCATCAGCCGCGCGCACCGCCGGTCGCTGCCTGACGCTCGCGCCGATCGGCGCTCCCGACCATTGACGACATGCCGCCAGCGCCCGAGCGCCGGCCCTCGATATCAAGGAATACAACATGCGTACTTCACGATGGCTGGTGGTCACCTATACGGTGATCATCCTACTCGGCCTATTGATCGCCCTGCCGAACGTCCTGCCGCAATCCGTCCTTCAGCGCGTGCCGGCCTGGCTGCCGCATGAGCAGGTGTCGCTCGGCCTCGACCTTCGCGGCGGTTCGCACCTCGTTCTGGAAGTCGACGAAGCTGACCTTACCAAGGAGCGGCTGCAATCGCTGCTTCAGGACGCGCGCCGCGTGCTGCGCGAAAAGGGCATCCAGCCGAAAGCCGTGGTCCGCAGCCAGAACCAGATCGTCGTGACGCTCGCCGATGCCGCGCAGAGCGATGCTGCCGTCACCGAACTCAAGACGCTTGCCAACCCGATCAGCACCGGCCTCAGCGCCGGCCAGGCGGATCTTGATGTCACGGCGAACGGCGCCACCATCACCGTCGGCTTCTCGCGGGCCGGCATCGCCGCCAATGTCGACAATGCCGTCCAGCAGAGCCTTGAAGTCATCCGCCAGCGCGTCGACCAGGTCGGCGTCTCCGAGCCGACCATCCAGCGCATCGGCGCCAACCGCGTGCTCGTCCAGCTTCCCGGCGCGCAGGATCCGTCGCGCCTGCGCGAACTTCTAGGCTCCACCGCCAAGATGTCGTTTCATATGCTGGCGCCGAACAATGCGCCCGGACCCGGCGTGACCATGCTGAACGACGATGAGGGCAGGTCCTATCCGGTTCTCGACCGCGTCGAAATCTCCGGCGACCGCCTTTCGGATGCCCGCGTCAGCTTCGATCCGAATACGCGTGAGCCGATCGTCAGCTTCCGCTTCGACAGCGCCGGCGCCACCCGCTTTGCCGAGATCACCCGCCAGAACGTCGGCAATCCCTTCGCCATCGTCCTCGACAACAAGGTGCTGAGCGCGCCCGTCATCCGCGAGCCGATCACCGGCGGCTCCGGCCAGATCTCCGGCAGCTTCTCGGCCGACAGCGCCACAACGCTGGCCGCCATGCTGCGCGCCGGCGCCCTGCCCGCCAAGCTGACTGTTATCGAAGAGCGCACCGTCGGAGCCGATCTTGGCGCCGACGCCATCAAGATGGGCATTTATTCCGGCATCGTCGGTTTTGCCCTCGTCGCAGCCTTCATCTTCGTTCTCTATGGCTCCTGGGGCTTTCTGGCGAATATCGCGCTGTTGATCCACACGATCCTGACCTTATCGGCGCTAACGCTGGTTGGTGCGACGCTGACGCTGCCGGGCATTGCCGGTGTCGTTCTCGGTATCGGCCTTGCGGTCGACGCCAACGTTCTCATCAACGAGCGCATCCGCGAAGAAACGCGCAAGGGCAAGAGCGCCTTCGCCGCCATCGACACCGGCTTCCGCCGTGCCTATTCGACCATTATCGACGGCAACATGACGGCCCTGATCGCTGCGGCCATCCTATTCTTTTTCGGCTCCGGACCGGTTCGCGGCTTTGCCGTGACCATGGCGCTCGGCCTGATCATCTCGATGTTCACATCGGTTGCCTTCGTGCGTGTAGCGATGATCGAGATCACCCGCCGCCGCAAGCTCAAGGTGCTGAACATCCGGCCGTTGATCCCGTTCAGCCCCTATGACAAGCACATCGAGTTCATGAAGGCCCGCTTCTTCGGCGTCACCGTCTCGGCGCTGCTTTCGATCGCCTCCGTCATGCTCTTCATTTATCCCGGTCTCAACTACGGCGTCGATTTCCGCGGCGGCATCCAGATGGCCGTCAAGACCCAGGGTGCGGCCGATCTAGCGAAGTTCCGCGAAGGTCTTGATAGTCTCGGCCTCGGCGAAATCACCCTACAGTCCTTCGGCGACAAAAGCAGCATTCTCGTTCGTGCCCAACGGCAGGAAGGCGGCGAAGAGGCGCAGACGGCAGCAGTGACCAAGCTGAAGGCCGAAGTCGCCAAGATCGATCCGACCGCTACCGTCGAAGGCACCGACGTCATCGGTCCGAAGGTCAGCGGCGAGCTTGCCTGGGCCGGTATCCTGTCGGTGGTGATCGCCAGCTTCGCGATGCTCCTCTATATCTGGGTGCGGTTCGAATGGCCATTTGCCGTCGGCGCCATCGTCACGCTGGTGCTCGACGTCACGAAGGCGATCGGCTTCTTCGCAATCACCGGCCTCGACTTCAATCTGACAGCGATCGCTGCCATCCTGACGCTTGTCGGTTATTCGGTGAACGACAAGGTCGTCGTCTATGACCGCATGCGCGAAAACATGCGGCTCTACAAGTCGATGCCGCTGCGCGAGATCATCGACAAGTCGATCAACGAGACCTTGGCGCGAAGCCTTTACACCAATGCGACGGCCTTCCTCGCGCTGGTGCCGATGGCGATCTGGGGCGGTAGTGCTGTCTCGAGCTTCGCGATCCCGATGGTCTTCGGCATTCTGGTGGCCGGCGCCTCGTCGATCTTCATCGCGGCACCCATCCTGCTCTTCCTCGGCGACTGGCGCCGCCGCCATGCCAAGGCCGCACCGGCAACCGATGAGGCAGTCGAGATCATTCCGCCGGAACAGGGTCGCCCGCGCAAATCCGCGAGCTAAAATCCCGTTAACGCATCCTTGATAGGGCGCCGGTTGCAGAGCCGGCGCCCTCTTTCTATTGTCGGCTGCTGCATTATTTGCCATTTCAAGGAGTTACAGCGTCCTTCGCGCGTCCGAAAAGATGCACGGCGCTGTAAAAAAGATCGGGGAAACCGCCAGATGTCATCTTACCCGACGAAACCCACCTTTGCCGGAGACAGCGAGGAGCGCATCAAGCGTTTTCTCGCGACCGCTTCGCACGACCTGCAATCGCCGCTCCGCCATATCGCCATGTATGCCGAACTGCTGCTCGACGACCTCGAGGAGACGCTCGACGGCGAACAGCTTCAGAGCCTGCGGATGATCATGGAAAAGGCGCAGACGGCGCAGCGTCTCACCAAGGCATTGATGAGCCTTGCCGGCGGCACACCCCAGGTGACGCCTGAAGAGGTCGATCTGCAGGCGCTCGCCGAAAATGTCTGGGGCGAACTTACGGACGAGACGGCGGTCGGCGAGGCGACGCTCGAAAGCAACGGCCTGCCCTCCATCCGGACCGACCCTGCCCTCTTCGGTCTGGTGCTGCGGCACTTGCTGACCAATGCCCTCATTTATCGCAGCGAAGCGGCGCCGCATGTGGCCATTGTCGCGGAGCGCGAGGGAACGGACTGGTTCATCCGGATTTCCGACAATGGGACGGGCATCGATCCCGCCTATCGGGAGCGGATATTCGAGCCTTTCTGGAAATTGCCGAAGCCGGGAACGGTCCAGGGCGCCGGTCTCGGGTTGACCACGGCGCAGGAGTTTCTGACGGCGCTCGGCGGCGATATCAGCCTCGAACATTCGGATGAAAGCGGCAGTCGCTTCATCATCCGCCTTCCGATTGCCTGAGTTTAGAGCAATTCCAGCAAAAGTGTGCAGCGGTTTTGCGTCCGGAATTGCGAAAGTACAAAGACTAAAGCGCGACAAGCGAATCCGAAAGACGCGCCTTAGATACTGTAATCGTCCTTCCAGAATTCCGGGACGTCATAGGTTACATATTCGCGGATGATGTGCTGCAGCGTCTGGGCATCGATTTCGTCTTTGCCGATGCGGAAATCGACGCCATAATCCGGGAATTCCTGGAAATAGCCGCCCGATATATCGGTCGAGACGACGCCGATGGGACCAGTGTAACCGATGCCGCGCAGCTCCGGCACCGTGTCGCGGAAATCGGCATTGGGCAAAAGGCGATTGTCGAGCAGGATGAGATCGAAGCGCGCAGCGCGGATCTTTTCCAGCGCGTCACCGATCGATTGCGAATATTCAACCTCGACGGCCGGCTCGGAGAGATCGGCGATCTTCTTCTTGAGCGCGCGGAATTCGATGAATTCGTCGTCCACAAAGAGGACCTTTACGGCATTCCTTCGGCTCGTTTCGGTGATCATCGTCCCATTTCCCCAATCCGAAACCAACTTCACGAAACCAAACCATTCCTCAAGGCGATCGCCACCATATGAACGCGGTTCACAGCGTCAAGTTTGCGCGCGGCCGCGGTGATGTGCGAATTGACCGTATGTTCGGAAAGACCGAGAATGATGGCGATTTCCGCCGACGTCTTGCCTTCGCTTGTCCATTTGACAATTTCCGATTCGCGCTGGGTCAGCCGTCCGGACATTTCCGGCGTCAGAATTTCCTCGTAGAGCTTGTCGAAAATACGCATGGCGTCGAGAAGCATGTCGGCGATCTCACTCTGATCCGGCTCCTGACGCTCGCCGCTGAGGACGAGGCAATATCGCCGCCCTTCCGGCGTGAACAGCGGGATGAAGAGAAAGACGCCGCTGAGGAACTCGTTGAAAACAAGATCGGACGGATAATCTGCCGGCTGTACGTTCCGGCCATGGACCGGCGTTGCCAGGAACTGGGCGGTCTTCGCCCGGACGGTGCCCAGCGCTTCCTTCAACGTCGTGATGAAAAGACCGACACGCCGCTCGGCAACATTGGTGATGACGATATCGCGTTCACCGAAAGGGGCCGAAGCCTCGGAAATGCGAGCAAGCGCGAAATTGTCGAAGTTGTAATGCTGCGCCGCGGATTTCAGCAGACGGAAAAAATCGGTGCGATTGATCGCCCGGCTCAGCTCCGGTCCGGCATGAAAGGGAATTGCCGGGGCATTGTTCATTCCACTCTTCCTCTCCTCCCGCCAATGCCTCTAATCCCGAAATCTTGGGATATACGTCTTAAACGCGAAGAGCTACAAAAATTGCGAGACGATTGATGAGGGATATCGAAAACGGGGACTTTCGATATGTAAGGCGGAAATCATCAATCATCTCAAACGACAGGTGATGCACGGGCAGATTTTACTGAGGGGCAGTAGTTCTTACCTGGGTATCGTATTCTTCCTGCATTCAACATCCATGAATGCGAGAAGGCAGTGCCAGACGTAAGCGCGAGAGAGCCGATAGACCCATTCAGCTAAGGGGTTGGCTGATGTTCGTGGCGGCGAACGCGGGTTGATCGGTTCTCTCAGCGCTTATTTTGCGTTCCATATTCTTCGCTTCGGTTGCATCTTGTGATGCGTCCTCGCCCTTGTCAATTGCGGTTTGTCATATGGTTGGGACGAATGAGGAGGAATAGGTCATGCGGCTTTCGCCGTTTTCTACATCTCAAGATTGAGAATGACGGTGGCAAGGTCAAGCGGCTTTTCCAGATAGACATCGGCGCCGGCATCGAGTGAGCGCGCGCGGTCCTCGGCAGCATCCGATCCGCTGCAGATAGCAAGCCGCATCGCCTTGAAACGATCATCCAGGCGCAACCGAGTGATCAGGCCGATACCGCTATCGAGCGGCATGTAGAGATCGGCGACCAGCAGATCGGGCAAGGTCTTACCTTTCGCCCCGCGCGTCGCCAGCGCCTCCAGGGCCATTTCGGCGGTCGAAAAACAGAATAGATCGACGTCTATCTGCTGCTTTCTGCTCATATAGTCGACATAGAAGAGGTCATCATTGCTATCGTCGACATAAAATATGGTGGTCATTCAGCACCGTGATTTGGATATTGTTCAAATGAACCTCGCTGTCCTTAGACATCACCATACCGCGGTTCCACTGAAATTCGATATACCTCATCGCAGATCATTTCGCAAAAAGCGCGGCACCGCCCTGCCTTGCCTATTGAGTATTGCTCGATTTCGGAAAAGATGGCCGCGCAAACCGAAGGAGGACACACGGGTGCAGGATCAGGGCAACGTGGACCTGCAGGACCAGCCAAGGCGACACTACCGAGCCTTTGCGATTGCCGTCGGCTGCCTGATATTCGTTCTCGGCGTGACGGCGGTTGCCGGCTGGCTGCTGCAGGTCGAGATTGTCATTTCGCTGGTTCCCGGCTTTCCGTCGATGGCCTTCAATACCGCGCTCTGCTTCGTGCTTTCCGGCGTGGGGCTTGCCGCTTCGACACTCGCCGCCCGCCGCTTTCGAGCAACGGCGGCGATCACGGCAGGGCTTGCGGCGGCGATCGCCGCGGCCCGGCTCGTGGAAATCGTCATGATCGGGCGGACTTTTCACAATGTCGACGTGTTGATCTCGCGCTTCCTGGTTTCGCCGGATTTCATCGCCGAGATCGGCGGCGGCATGGGGCCGAACACGGCGCTGGTCTTCCTGATCGCCAATCTTTCGCTGCTGCTCTCGCTCCAGGTGGAGAGGTCGAGAAGCCAGGTGGTGCAGGAATTGACGAGCTATGTCGTTATCACGCTCGGCATGATCGCACTAGCCGGCTATGTCACCGATGCCGAACAGGGCTACCGCTGGGGGCCCTATGCGGCGATGGCGCTGCATACGGCGGTCGGCATGGTGATCTTCGGCTCCGGGCTTCTCGCCCGCTCCTGGTGGATGCAGCCGGCAAACCGGGCGCAGATCCCACTCTGGATCCCGGCCGCGGTCTGCTTCACCGGCCTTCTCGTCGATCTCTATACACCGCTGGGTGTCGCCAACGGCATTCTCTATGTACCGCTGGTGCTGACGGCGCTCTGGTTCGGCAACAGAAATGCGCCGCTTTTCTTCGCCTTTGCCTGCACCGTGCTGCTGACGCTCGGCTTCTTCGCCGTCAAGCACGACGAGGCCGGTTTTTGGCAGGAGATCGCCAACCGCACCATTACGGCTGCCACGCTTTGGCTGATCGCGCTCCTCGTCTTCTATTTCATGCGCAACACCCATCACCTCGAAAGCGAGCGCGTCCGTTTCGGCGCGTTGGTGCGCGGCACGCCTGATGCCGTCGTCGTCATCGACGAGCGTGGAACGATCAGGAATTTCAATCCGGCGGCTGAAGCCATGTTCGGTTACTCCCCGCAGGAGACGATCGGCAAAAACATCAAGATGCTGATGCCCGAACCCTACCATTCCGAGCACGACGGCTATCTCGCCCATTACCGGCAGACCGGCGAGGAGCGCATCATCGGCACGACGCGCATGGTCTCCGGACGACGCAAGAACGGCATCGTCTTTCCGATCGATGTTTCCATCAGCGCCGTCGTCGCCGGCCATACCAAAACCTTCGTCGGTATCGTGCGCGACATCAGCGAGCGCGTCCGGCAGGAAGAACGGATGAAAACGACGCTTTCCCAGCTCGAGGCCTATACAGCCGAGCTCGAGCGCAGCAACCACGACCTCGATGAATTCGCCTATATCGCCTCGCATGATCTCAAGGAACCGCTGCGCGGCCTGCACAACCACTCCCGCTTCCTGTTGGAAGATTATGAAGACAAGCTCGATGCGGACGGCGTGCGCCGGCTGAACCGGCTCGTGCGTCTCAGCCAGCGCATGGAGAAGCTCGTCAACGAGCTTCTTTATTTCTCCCGGCTCGGGCGCCAGCAGCTGGCGGTCAAACGCACCGATATCGGCCTGATCGTCAAGGATGTCGTCGCGACGATGGAGCTGCTGCTGGAGGAGCGGCATGCCAAAGTCATCATCGACGGCCGGCTGCCGGAGGTGGTCTGCGACGCGCCGCGGTTGACTGAAGTCTTCCGCAATCTCATCACCAATGCGGTCAAATACAACGACAAACCGGCGCCACTCGTCTCAATCGGTTATCTTGACCGGTTCGTCGGCAAGGACGGCACGGTTGCCCGCAACGTGTTTTTCGTTAAGGATAACGGCAAGGGCATTCCGCAGGAATTCCACGAGGATATTTTCCGCATTTTCAAACGGCTGGAAAAGTCGCAGGATTCCGACGACGGGACCGGAGCAGGCCTCACCTTCGTTCGCAAGATCATCGCGCGGCACAATGGCGATATCTGGCTGGAATCCGAGGTCGGCACCGGCACGACATTCTACTTCACTCTGGGAAAAAAGCGCGAGGGGCAGAATGCAGCAGCGTGATACGCAACCGATCCTGATCGTCGAGGACAGCGAAGACGATTTCGAAGCGACGATGCGCGCCTTCAAACGTACCAACCTGCGCAATTCGATCCGCTGGGCGGCCTCCGGTCAGGAAGCGCTCGACATGCTCGCCGAGATGGTGCCGAAACCCGGGCTGATCCTGCTCGACCTCAACATGCCGGGCCTTGACGGCCGCAAGACGCTGGAGGCGATCAAGTCGAACGCCGGCTTGCGCAAGATCCCGGTGGTGATCCTCACGACCTCAGACGACGAACGTGACATCGAAGGCTGCTATGCGCTCGGCGCCAATACCTATGTGCAGAAGCCGGTGGATCTCGACGGGCTCTTCGCGGCGATCCAGCGGCTGAAGGAATACTGGTTCGAAATCGCGATCCTGCCGCTCGAGGACTGACAGATTGGCGGAACACTGCTCTATTCTCATCATCGACGACAACATCGACGATCTCGAGGTCTATCGCCGCATATTGGGCCGCGTTTCCAGCACTGCCTATACCGTCGTGGAGGCGGAGACGGGCGAAGAGGGTCGTGCGCTGAACGGCCGGAAACGGCCGGACTGCATCCTGCTCGACTATTCGCTGCCGGGGCGCGACGGGCTCGGCGTTCTTGCCGATATCCTGGAGGATGATCCCGCCGCCAACGTCATCATGCTGACCGGCCAGGGCAACGAAACCGTGGCCGTCGAGGTGATGAAGAGCGGGGCACGCGACTATCTGACGAAGGATTCGCTTTCGCCCGAGACACTGCATCGCTGCATTCAGAACGCCATCATGCACGGCATGCTGGAAGCGAAGCTGGAGCAGAAGCGGCAATCGCTTGAGATCTTCACCCGCGCCATGGCCCATGATTTGAAGGAGCCGCTCCGGACGATCAAATCCTTCAGCCGCATCCTGCACGGTTCTGCAGCGCTTCCGGCCGAAGACCGGGAATTGCTCGATTACGTGCTCAGCGCCGCCGACCATATGGAAGACCTGATCGTCAAGGTCTCGGGCTTCACCAAGCTCGAGGCCTCCGGCGGGCTGGAGCTCAAGCCGGTCTCGCTCTCTGATGTGCTCGGCCAGGTGGAGGACAATCTGCGCCAGCAGACCGAAAGCCGCGGCGCCGTCATCATCCGCGGGGCGCTGCCGGAGGTCATGGGCGACGCGACGCTGCTGACCCAGCTCCTGCAGAACCTGGTGTCGAATGCCATTCGCTATTGCGAGCAGAAGGTTCCGGAGATCAGCATCACAGGCGAAGCGCAGGGCGATACCTGCCGCCTCACCGTGCGTGACAACGGGCCCGGCATCGATCCTGAACATCGCGAGCTGATCTTCCAGCCGTTCAAGCGTCTCGTCGGGCGCGGCATCGAAGGCACCGGGCTCGGCCTTGCCATCTGCCGCCGCATCGCGCAGATGCATGGCGGCTCGATCTGGTGCGAGGCGGAAAATGGGCCGGGCGCCACCTTCATTCTCGAAGTGCCGCTCGCCGAGGCGAGGCCCGCGCCGCTGGCCGCATCGGCCGTGCCACACAGCGCAAGGCCGGCGGAGCAGCCAGGAGAAGGTCCGGGCAGGCTCGCCGAAGTGCTGCTGGTCGAAGACAGCCCGGCCGACATCCAGATTCTGAAGATCAAGCTGATGCGGCGGGACAAGGTGAATTTCAACCTGCATGTCGCCACCAACGGACGCGAGGCTATGCGGCTGCTCGAAGAACGCGCCGGCATCGCAAATGTGCCGCAGATCGACCTGATGCTGCTCGACATCAACATGCCGATCATGGACGGCTTCGAGGTGCTGCATGCGCTTTCCGTCGATGCCCGCCTCAAGCAAATTCCCGTCTGCATCCTCAGCACATCGAGCGACGAGACCGACATGCGCCGGGCCAAAAATCTCGGCGCACGCGCCTATATGGTCAAGCCGCCGACCCTGCAGCAATTGGAAGAGGCGCTCGAAGATGTCGAACATTTGGAGTTATTGCAGCGCGGCGATTCGCTTGCGCTTTGTGCGGAACAAAATTAAGCGATGGTCATTGGCAACAGTATGACCTTCGCAGCTCTCATACTCGCGCTCCTGACGACGCCGCTTCAATCAGGACTGCTCTCGATGGTATCAGGCATACATCACGTTACGGCCATCACCCGAAAGGTGCAGGCGAACGTGGACTTCTACGCCGGCTTTCTCGGCATGCGGCTCGTCAAGCAGACGGCCGGTTACGAGGACGCGACGCAACTTCATCTCTTCTACGGCGATGCGGCGGGAACGCCGGGATCCCTCCTCACTTTCCTCGCTTGGGAAGATGGCGCGCCCGGCCGGGCCGGCTATGGCCAGATCAGCGAAATTTCGTTGGCGATCGATCCCGCCAGCATCGGCTACTGGCTGACGCGGGCCATGAGCTTCGGTCTGAGATCCGAGGGACCGGCCGACGAATTCGGCGAGCCCGTCCTGCGGCTGAAAGACCCTGACAACATCATCCTCAAGCTCGCAGGCGCAAAGAACCTGACATCGCCGTCCGCCTGGGACGGAGCTTCGATCCCGGCCGAGCACACCATACAGCGCGTGCGCGGCGCCACCATGCTGACGGAAAAACCCGCCGAAAGCCGCAGCTTCCTCGAAAGCCATTTCGGTTACCGCTTCCAGACCAACCGCGGCACGATCGACAGGCTGGTTTCGGAATCGGGCGACGTCATCGACGTGCGCGATGCACGCGGCTTCTGGTCCGGTGCGCCAGGCACCGGCACGGTCGATCACGTCGCCTTCCGGGCCCCTGATGAGGACGCGCTGCGTTCGGTATCCAAGGCGCTGGAGAAGACCGATGCGTCGCCGACCAACATGCACGACCGCAAGTATTTCCGCTCGCTCTATGCCCGCGAGCCTGGCGGCACGTTGGTGGAGCTTGCAACCGACAAGCCCGGCATGACTGTTGACGAAGAGCATGCATCCCTCGGCACCAAGCTCTTCGCGCCGCCGGAAACGATCACCAATCTCGACGACCTGAAGGTGGTTCTGCCGCAATTTTCGATGCCCGGCCAGCCCCGCATCAACTACCGCGAGCTCCCGTTCGTCCATCGCTTCTACACGCCGCCGAATCCCGACGGCAGTGTCTTCGTGCTCCTCCACGGCTCGGGCGGCAATGAGACGACGCTAATGCCGCTCCTGAACAAGGCGGCGCCTCGAGCAACCCTGATGGGCGTGCGAGGGCGCGCGACGGAAGAGGGTTTTCCGCGCTGGTACAAGCGCATTACACCCTTCTCCTTCGACCAGAACGACATCAAGACTGAGGCCGAAGCCTTCGCGGCCTTCATCGAAGGCGCCGTCAAGTCCTACGGCCTCGATCCCAAGAAGGTGGTCTATGTCGGCTATTCCAACGGCGCCAACCTCTTGAACTCGCTGCTCTACCTGCACCCGAACCTCGTTCACAAGGCGGTGCTGCTGCGATCCATGCCGGTTCTTAGCGACTATCCGCATGCCGATCTGAAGGGCACCGACCTGCTCGTCATCAGCGGCAAGACGGATGCCTACGGCAAATATGCGAGCGAGCTGGAGGAAAGGCTGAAGAGTTCGGGCGCCACCGTCGATTCCGACGTCATCTCCGGTGGTCATGACCTCGGCGATGCCGATGTACCGATCATCCAGAAGTGGCTGCTGCAGAGGATGGGTGATGATCCACAGCCGCTGGAGCAGCAAGCGGTTAAGCCGGCGCGCGAGACGTCCGGGCAACCATGATGCCGGCGAGCACCACCGCGGCGCCCAGCGCCTGCATCATCCCGATCGCCTCATTGAGCAGCGCCCAGGCAAGGATTGCCGCAACGACCGGCTGCAGCAGCAGCGTCAGCGATGAAAAGGCCGCCGGCAGATAGGCGAGCGCATAGGTGATCGCCACCTGTCCGCCGGCATGGCTGATAAAGGCGAGGCCGAAGAGGATCGACCAGCCAAAGACGGTCGCGGGCAGCATCTGGCCTTCGAAGAAGAAGGCTATCGGAAAAATGCATACGGCTGCCGATGCCGTGCTCCACAGCATGATGCGGATCGTATCGAACCGGCTGCGCAACCTGCCGATCGCCAGGATATAGCAGGCATAGAAGAAGGCGGCGATCATCGCGGCGCCGTCGCCGCTGAGGTCGCCATTGCCAACGGCCGCCGGTCCGCCCTTCAGAATAACCACTCCGGCGAGTGCCAGGACCAGTCCCAAGAGGAAGACGATGCTGGTTCTCGCCCTGAAAAACAGTACGGCGATCAGCGTGACGAAAACAGGCGCGAGATTTGCAAGCAGCGTCGCGTTGGCGACCGAGGTCATGGTGAGCGAAAGATGCCAGGCGGCCAGGTCGAGCGCCAGCATGAGGCCCGGAAAAGTCAGCAGGGCATAATCGGAAACGTTTTGCGGCTTTGGTCCCGCATCCTTCTTCACGAGCGAGACGATGAATATCGGGATCAGCGCAAGCGCCACACGCCAGAAGGCAGTGGCCATCGGCCCGGCCTCGGACAGTCGGACGAAGATCGGCGAGCCGCCGATCGCCGCCCCGCCGAGAACGAGCGCGGCAAGGGCGAAACGATTGGAAGGCGAGGCATCGGAGAGGGTGGAAGCAGTCTGCGACATGATCTGGATATTTCTGATTGCCCGAACGACGACGGCCGGCCATCGACTGCCGAGTGCGTAGCAGAAGTCGACCGCCGGCGACAGTCGAAGAGCGACATCGAAACTGAAAATCAGACGTGATGCGTGTTCGTCTTGGCCAGCCGTAGCTTTTCGGCGATCTCGGTCGCGACGAAGAAGGCATGCTCGGTCACCTGCGGCAGTCCCATCAGCTCGCCGAAGGTGCCGCGCGCCAACGGACCGGAGATCAGCAGAGAGGGATCTGCCTTTCCTGACGGGCCGATCGCCTCCGAGCGCTCGGTGCAGGCAAGGCCGAGGCCGGTCGGATCGAGCGTCAGATGGCCGCTTGCCGCCAAGGCTGCGAGCCAGGGCTGGGTTTGGAGAATACCGCCATGCGCCGGGCCGGTGGTGACGACGACGGCGTCATAGCTTCGCTCTAACGGCTGACGCTGATGACGCGGCTGCAGGGTGCAAAGAATGAGCTCGCCCTCGATGCGCGCATCGGCGACGGAGCCTGCCAGGATATCGAGGCGGCCTGCCGCAACCGCCGCGTCGAGCACGGCCTCGACCTGCGGGGCGATCCGGAAACGGTGTACATCCCAATAGGGACGCAGATGGCGGACGAGACGGCGTCGTTCGGCAACCGACAGCGCCAGCCAGAGATCGTATCCCTGCGCCCGCACCTGATCGATCACCCCATGCCAGCTTATGCCCTCTTCCTTCGCCGCACCTATGGCGGCGCGGATGCCTCTCAGCAGCGACACGGCGGAATGGGCCGCATCGGAGACGAAATCGCCGAAAATCTCCTGCGGTACCGGCGGATGGCCGCGAGACCGCAGCCCGCGGCGCGAGATCGCGGTCACCGGACCGTCATGCCCGCGCTCAGCAAGCGAGGCGATGACATCGGCGGCCGTCAGGCCGTTGCCGATGACCAACACCCGGTCCTGCGGGCGGATTACGTCGAGCGCGCCCGGCTTGGTGGTATCGGCGACGAAACGGGGATGAGCGGCAAGCCGGCTCGCAAGCCGGCCGGGGGCTGCCGGCGGCGGATGGCTGGTGGCGATCGCGACGATATCGGCCTCCGTCACGCCGCCTCCATCGTCGCGGATCGACCAGCGGCCGGCACGGCGTTCGACACTCGTCACCGTCGCGCGGCGATGACGCACGGTACCGTCTTCCAGCAGCGGTTTCAGCAGCGAAGCGACATAATCGCCGAAGAGCCGGCGCCGGGGAAAGAGCGAGCCATCGGGCTGCCTGGCCTCTGGGTCGCCGGCGACGGCGTCGCGGGCTTCGATCCATGCCAGGAATTCGCCCAGATCATCGGGCTGCAGGCTCATCTTGGCGGCTGGAACATTGATACGGTGGGCCGGATCGGCCGTGTCATAGGCAAGGCCGCGGCCGAGTTCGGCGCGCGGCTCGAAGACCACGATGGCAGGGCGCTCGCCGCAGTCGGCTCTGGCGAGATGATAGGCGACGCCGGCGCCGGAGACACCGCCGCCGATGATGGCGACGACGGGTTGTTCAGACGTCGGGAGAGGCTTGGGCTGCATGGTGGCCGGGATCATTGCTTTCGATGCCCGAACATAGAAGCGGGGCAGTGGTCACGCAATCCTCCGCTCTCGATTGTCTATAATTATTATGTAGATTTAGCCTTACCCCGATATCGTCGTCGAGAACTCGGGATTGCCGCGGATGGTGTTGCTCACCGTGCAGATCTCGTCTTCGGCGGCATGGGCGATTTTCTGTCGGGTTTCTTCGTCGATATCGCCCTTGATCGAAAAAACGATATTGAACTTTGAAACGCGCGAAAGGCCTTCCGTCGCCTTCTCGCCGGTGACGTCGGCAGTGATCTCGCTGATCTTATCGAGAACGCCCATCTGGCTGGCGGCGATGCGGGCGCTGAGCACCAGACAGGCCGAGAGCGAGGAATAGAGCAGATCGAGCGGATTGAAACCCGGCTGCGACGGCGCGGTGACGATATCGATCTCGCCCTTGGTGGCGGAGGTGACGTGCGGAAAACCGGTGCGGCCGAGAACGGCGGTGGCGCCGGTCGGGCGCGGACGTGCCTTGAGATCGGCCATGTTGAAATCCTCTCACGAACATCTTGCAGATGGTGATTTCCGCCTGAGGCGGCAATGGCAAACGCCGCCCATGGGTTTCGGAACCTTTCCATCCGTCATCAGTTGAATACACCTGAACGAAATCAGTGACAAAGGTGGATTGTGATGCCTGACGTCCGCAGGATGGATAAACAAGGCCGGCGGATGGATGCTCGCGATCGGCTGATCGTTGCACTCTATGCGCAGCTGAAGGCCGAGCGGGAAACACGGGAAACGCTGGAATGGGCGATCCGCAACGGCGCCATCTCGCAGGAGGTGCTGGAGGCGATCGCTGCCGATCCGGTTCCGGTCGTCACTAGCGAGGATATCGCATCGCTAGAGAAGATCATCGCGCTCGACGAACGGCGCAAAACAAATCGGAACTAGCCGACGACCTCATGCACCCGATTTAGTTGAGAAGAGGAGATCCGAGATGGCCGATATCACCTATCAGGTCGTGCCGCATGACAATGGCTGGGCCTATAAGCTCGGCGACACGCTTTCGGAAACCTATGCGACAGCGGATGAAGCGATCATTCATGCCAAGGATGCCGCATCGCGCCAGAAGATCGGCGATGGCGATGCACTGCTCGCCTATCCCGCGCCCGACGGCCGCGGCTGGGCATTTCAGGAAATCGAAACCGACAAGAGCGGCAGCCGGCTCTGATTTGATGCGGAGGATGGAATGGCCGCTCGGGCAAGCTGGAAGGGTCATCTGAAGGTGGGCGACCTTGCCTGCGCCGTTGGGCTCTACACCGCCGTTTCCTCCTCCGATCGCGTCTCCTTCAACATCATCAACCGCAGGACCGGCCACCGCGTGGAACGGCAATTCGTCGACAGCGAGACCGGCAAACCGGTCGAGCGGGGCGACCAGGTCAAGGGTTACCAGATGGAGAATGGCGACTACATCGTCATTGAAGGTGACGAGATTGCCGAAATCATGCCGGAAGGCGACAAGGTGCTCGATGTCAAGGCTTTCATTGCCTATGACGATATCGACAAGCTCTATTTCGACCGTCCTTATTATCTCGCGCCCGCCAACGAACATGATGAAGAGGCGCTGTCGCTGATCGCCCGCGCCATGCGCGACGGCAAGGTCGCGGCTCTGGCCGAAGCCGTGCTTTTCCGGCGCAACCGGACGCTGCTGATCCGTCCGCATGACGACTACATCGTCGCGACGATGCTGAATTTCGACTACGAGGTGCGCTCGGCCGATACCATCTTCACGGACATTCCAGACATCAAGTTCGACAAGGAGATGCTCGAACTCGCAGGCCACATCCTGGATACCAAGCGTGGCAGCTTCGAACCGAGCGAATACGAAGATCGCTACGAGGCTGCCCTCGTCGAACTGGTGAAGGCGAAGATCGAGGGCCGGGCGCCACCGAAGAAGAAACCGCCCCAGGAACGCAAGGTCGTCGACCTGATGGAAGCGCTGCGCCAGAGCGCCAAGATGAGCGGCAAGGGCTCGGCGAAGAAGAAGGCGCCGGCGCGCAGCGACAGCCAGAGGAAGAAGGCAAGCTGAGATGGCATCGCCCCCCGGCGGGCGATGGGCAATCTCAGGCGCACCCGACCTCGCGCGAATGCATCGGTTTATCGCGCCGGCGAAGCCGGCTGGACCTGAAGCGCGTCAAAGTGGATTCCGCGGTGCGCTTTAAGTCTTTGATTTATGTATGTCGTTTCCCAAAATCGCTGGCCACTTTTTCATTGGCGCGGCTTCTCGCCGCCTTCGGCCGCCAGGCTCTTTTTCAGCGCATCCATGATATTGATGACGTTGCCGGTCGATTTCACCGGTGCAGGTTTTTGCGCGGGCGCCGCCTTCTTCAGGCTCTTCTGCTTGCCGCGGATCATCGACTTCAGGCGTTTCTGGATCGGATCCTGCACCATGGCCGGGCTCCAATTCTTCGTCTCTTCCTTCACCAGTTGCGTCATCAGCGTCAGCAGCTTGCTGTCGATTTCAGTTTTGCTGTCGAGTTCGGCCACGGGATCACGCACCTCGTCGCCATAGCGCAGCGTCCAGAGAACGATGCCTTTGCCCAGCGGTTCCAGCAGCACCGCACGCTCGCGGCGATAGAGAACAAGGCGGGCAATGCCGACGACGTCATTTGCCTTCATCGCCTCGCGGATGACGCAGAAGGCTTCCACCCCGACCTTGTCCTCGGGCGCCAGAAAATGCGGTTTGTCGTACCAGATCCAATCGATCGAGCCGCGCGGCACGAAACTGTCGATCTCGATGGTGCGGGTGCTTTCGAGCCCGACTTCCTCGATCTCCTCGTCCTCGAGAAGGACATAGTCGTCCTCGCCGCGCGGATAACCCTTTACCTGATCCCTGTCGGCAACGGGCTTGTGGGTGACGCTATCGACATAGCGGCTTTCGACGCGGTTCTTCGTCTGGCGATTGAGGACGTGGAAACGGACCTTGTTGCTTTCGGTCGTCGCCGGCGTCAGCGAGACGGCGGCGGTGACGAGCGAGAGCTTGAGATAACCTTTCCAGAATGTCTGACGTGCCATGTCTGTCCTGTCTCCCGGACACGGTTGGGCATGGCAATCAACGGAGGGTTCGGTCTTTGGTTCCGGCAATTGAAGATTTCGTTGATCAGATACGGTCGATGCATTTTCATTTCGTGGATCGGCTGCCATAGACCCGAGCATTGCTGGCGGAGAGGCCAGAGCCACTCTCTCCTTGCCACCGCCATTTTCCTCTTCAATAATGAAAGCCCCAAGACGTCAGGATATCGGTAATCTGAATGTTGCGACTTTTCGCCAACCTCGTCATCGTCCTCGCATGCAATTTCTTTCTCATCGTCGGCAATGCTGGCCCGTCCTTTGCACAGGAATGCCCTGACCCGACCAAAGCGACGAATGCCTCGGCCCAGCAAAAGCAGGCAAGCAAGCGATTAAATCGCGCTCTTCCCAGCTATCGCGCCAGATCGGCCCGATACAACATGGCTCTTGTCGGCGATTCGCTCGTCGAACTCTGGCAGCCCTGGATCAAGGAGAGCTTTCCCACCCGCCCGGTGATGAACCTCGCGGTCGCCGGCGACACCACGCAAAATGCATTGTACCGCCTCGAGGGTTTAGACCTTCCGGATTTCCATCCCGCGGACGTCGTCGTGCTGATCGGCACGAACAACCTGGGTGCGAAAACCGCGCCATGCGCAGTGGCAGCTGGTGTCGTGGCTGTTGTCAGCAAGGTTCGCGCTCTTTGGCCGGACGCCCATATTTACGCGTTGTCCATACCGCCTCGGGGCAAGCGCTATGCCTTCTACGAGGATGTCAGAATTCCGGCCAACCAGCTTGTCGCATCGTCATTGGCTGAAATCCCGGGTGTCACGTTCGTTCAAATGAACGATGATATGTTGCGGTGCGGTAAGCCAAGCGATAAGGATTGTTCCAACTACAAGCCTGACCATCTTCATTTCAATGAAGGGGCATACAAGCTGATCACGAGCTTCCTCGCCGCAGCGGGTCTGCAGCTTTGATTTTTGCCGCTCAGGTGGTTACCAAAACGTAAGGCGGAATGTCATGAGCACCTCATTTGACAGCTACCAACCGATTGGCCTGCAAAGACATAGACCCAGACCTCGGGCACAATATCGCGTTCGGCGTGAAACCCTCGTTCGGATCCTCCTCTCGGCAATATTTTATATTTCCCTCTGGAGAGCGACCGGCATGTGGTATGGGCTGCCCGCCGACTTCCAGGAGGGTGTCGGCAAAGATCCCATGCCAATGCGACTGTTGCTGATGTCGCTCGTTCCACTCATTGGCCTCTACTGCTTGCTGGAGCCCAGACGAGTCGTTGAATTGCTCCGCAGCGCTTCGCCGCTGGTCGGCATAGTCTGCTTATGCGTCTTTCTGTCGATTGCTTTTTCCGTCAGCGTTACAGCCTCGCTCCGGGCTCTCGTCGCCGTCGCATTGCTGACAGCTGGACCCCTTCTTTACAGAGCCCGTTATGGAGCCGTCGACACATTTGAAAGCCTGGCCAAATTTGCCATTGCGACGGCTTTCATCAATATTCTTTACACGGCAGCCTTTCCCCGGTTTGCGGTGATGAGAGGCAGCTATGCCGGGATGGTGAAAGGGGCCTTCTACCACAAAAACATGCTTGGCCAGTTTTCGGCAATAAACTTCATACTGCTGCTTCCAGCCCTGCCGATGTGGCGTCTGCGCTATTATGATCTCCTGCGATGGGCGGCAATGCTGCTCTACCTCGTGCTCATCGTGCTGGCGAAATCATCAACGGCGATCATCCTGCTTTCGATCGGAATAGCCGTATACTACGGAATGAGCTGGATTCAGCGCTTTCCAGGCCGCATCTTCAGATCCTTCGTCGTTCTTCTTGCATTCGCCCTGCTGGGCTTCGTCGTCTCCGTCGCGTTGATGGGCGTGGCACAGGCGATTGCCGAGTCATTCGGGAAAGACCTTACGCTCAGCGGACGTACGAATGTCTGGGAACAGTTGCTGCCGTTGATCTACGAGCGGCCGCTTACAGGCTGGGGATTTGCCTTGTTCCGACAACCCGAAATCATGGAGCAATATGTTCGCCTTACGTGGGACGCTCAATCCACCCACAACACCTATATCGAACTTGCGCTGAACATAGGCATACCCGCGACCATAATCTGGACGTCGTTCGTCGTAGTGCGGCTCGTGGCGAAGATGACCTCGTCGCCCCTCAATCAAGCACTTGCCATCACCAAGAGAAAGGAGGTTGTCATTATCCTCCTGATCTTGATCGGCGCATTCACCGAAGCCGGAATGATGCTCGCCCCCTTCATCTTATGGCCCCACACCGTGATCGCGCTTACGAGCCTTGGCCCGGAGTTCCTGTCCCGCTTCCGCAAACCGACCCAGGCAGGCGCGCAACATGCATCAGGCTAAAAAGATGACTTCAAATAATCGTAGACTGGTTGGCCTCGATGGGATTCGTGGCTTGGCGGCTATTTGTGTGGCAGTGCATCACACCGAAGGTTTTGTCGGTTTCGATGCAGCACCTGCTGCCTATCTCGCCGTCGACTTGTTTTTTTGTCTCAGCGGCTTCGTGATCGGCCACGCCTATGAGAGGAAACTCATTCAAGAGTCTTCGCTCTCTGCCAATGATTTCGCCATCAAGCGTCTCATCCGCCTATACCCCCTCTATCTGCTCGGTTTGCTGCTCGGCGTCCTTGCATATGCAGGCATGTCGCTCAGCAGAAATCAGCAAATGGATCCGATGCTGTTTGCAACCTCGTTGATTGCCTCGATGTTCTTCCTGCCGGCGATCGGTGGAACATCGCTGAAGGCGCCGAACCTGTTCCCGTTCAACGGTCCGTCATGGTCTCTATTCCTGGAGATCGTGATCAACCTGGCCTACGGCTATACGGCGAGATTGCTGTCCAACGGTGTGCTCGCTGTGATCCTGCTTGCGTCATGGGTTTGGCTGGCGGCGCAAACGCTGGCCCATGGAAGCGCCGACTTGATCCCGCTCGACGGCGCCTTGCTCTCCGGATTTCCCCGCGTTCTCTTTTCTTTCAGCCTCGGTATCCTGATGTACCGCTACCGTCAGCGGCTTTCCCCTTCGGGCATCGGAAAAGCAGCCGCAGTGACAACAATCGTCGTCGCGACTGCTCTTCTCGTCTTCCAGGCGCCACCCGCCTGGGTTGGCATAAAGGACCTGATTGTCATCACTGCTTTATTTCCTATCGCCGTGCTTGTCCTTTACACAGCCAACTTCGATGGCGTGCTGCGGCAGCCGCTTCTTATTGCGGGAGAGGCGTCCTACGCGCTCTATGCAATTCATGTTCCGCTGCTGGGATTGCTGTTGGGAGCCTGGAAAGCCGCTGGCCTGGGACAACCGCCGGCCTGGGCGATCTTTGCCATCGTTCTTCCGCTGATCGTCGTATTGGCCATTGTCGTCACCCGCCTCTACGATGAACCGGTTCGCAAAGCGCTCAGCGCAGGAAAGGCCATGAGACTTCGCTGGCGTCGATCCTGATTTTGGCGCGATGCGTAGATTCAAAAGTGTTAGAGCGTCCTTTCTCCGTCTGAAAGGACGCACGGCGCTCTAATCGTCGTGCAGCCAAGCGATACGCCGCTTAAATCGAGAGGTAGCGCTTGCGCCAAGGCAGCATGTGTTCCTGCCATGCGCGCGGCGTGAAATCGTCATAGGCAGTCTCAGCGATCGCCAGCATCCAGTTCTGCTCCTTGCGGGCCAGCAGGACGCATGACAATTCCATCCCGGGCTCGACCGTAATGGAAGGCCGATTGGCGCCTGGAATATCGATCCCCTTGTTCCGCCACTGGATGCGGATTTCGTCGGGCTCGGATGTCCATTCGCCGGAGGCAACGGAAGCGTTGCCGTCGGGCTTGAAGCGAAGCGGCGGCGGGGTGACATTCAGAAAGCTGCCATCGTTGCGATAGTTGCCATCGATATCACCCGCAGTCGTTTTGCCGTTTCCCTTGAGAACGATGTCCTGCTCGCACCGCAGGAATATGTTGCGCCGAAAGCTGCCGGACCACCGACGGTTGGCGAAGAACGCGATGTCGCATTGGCTAATGACGTTGTCGTGGATATCGATGTCTTTGCGAAATGCCAGCTCCTTATCCGAAAAACCGCTCAGGCTGACGCCACGATTGGTGTTCTCGATCCAGTTATCATAAATGTGATGGCCGGCGTGGTCGGCCTTGTCGCCGACGCCGTAGCCGAAGGAATAGTCATTCATCCTGCCATCGCGCATGATGTTGCTGCGCACCACGGCGTCATCGCCGATCGACGAAAAGGAGAAATTCTTGCCGCCGATGAAATTGTACTCGACCAGGTATTTTCGCGTTTTGTCGCAGACCAGCGCGCCCTTGTTCGATGCGCTCGCCGGCGACTGCAGGAAGAGGTTGCCGCGGATCACGATATCGGAGCTGATATTGTCGTCGCTGTTTTGATAGGCGAACTGGCAGCAGTCTGCTCCCTCGCCCGGTGCTGCGCCGATGCGATTATTCTCCAGCAACACGTGCGTCGTCTTCGTCAGGTAGATGCCGTCGCCGTTCACATTCTCCGTTTCACAGCGCCTGACGGTGAGATTCGTGCCATTGTGAAATTTGAAGCCTCGAGGAGAATTCTTGACGATAACGTCTTCGATCACCGTATCGGAAAACACCTGATAGGCGACGCCGACATCGGGCGCACCATCGATGACCTGTCCGCGTGTAGACGCGCCGTGAACTTTCTTTCGCAGGATGGCGGTCATTACATTTCCTTCGATACCGGTGCCGCGGGGAATTAAGCAGAGGGCATGTGGCGGATGTTTGAATATTTGGAAATCATCTGGCTTCTGGCAGGTACACGCTTCGCCTTCCCACAGGCGCTGTTCAAGTGATCTCTAAGACCAAGCGAAGCTGACAGCACATCGTATCAGCTTATAAACCGCCCATCTTTCAAAAACGACAGGGTCTGGCTCCACATCGTCCTGTTGACGGGCAAGAAAGTGTGGTTTGCCGGAATGACGATATGCGCTGCCGCGCCGTCGAGACGGGTGCTCTCCACCGAAACCTTTCCATCATTCGGAACCCTGACGCCAATGATAAGCGACGAGACCGGGTCGATGGTCCGGTTCCCAGCGATGATGCCAAGTTCATAATCCACTGTGCCGAACAGGTCGGTCATTTCGGTTTGATCCGTAATCAGCTGCTGCCCCGCCGGCCCATAGACCTTCCTGTATAAGGGCCAGTTCTTGAGGAAATCAGCAATCTGACTGCCGTTGTTCGGCGTTCCGACCATGACCACTCTGCCCAAATTGGCTGGGCGATAACGCCTGAGAAAAGCACGGATGAGCAGCCCGCCCATCGAATAACCGACGAAATGGACCCGGCCCTCGCCTGCCTCCTTCGCAGCGTCGTCGATCTCAGGTCGGACGATGTCGATGAGGTCGCTGATCGAAAACTTGGTGGAGGGGTAACCGACATTCACAACCCGATAACCGTGGCCGGACAGGAAGCCGGCGAGCTTCGCCATGCTTTTCCTCGTCCGGGCAATGCCGTGAAACAGGAGGACTGTGTCGTTCATCATCTGTCCGCTTAACGGGCTGCTATCGATCAGGCTCTATCCTGTAGCTTTCAAGGTGAAGCTTGTCACGAACGACAGACGTTCTCGAGTAGAGGCGCGCTTGATGCGGCGTCCCGCTAGTGATCTATTGGACGATGAAATGAAGGTGAACTTCAGCAGCCCGTCTCATGAATGTTCGACCGCTCCTGTGCTAGTGCCCTTTGCGCCTTTGAACAGACGCGCGGCGCTGTAGAGAAAGAAATGCGTGCACGTGACGACCAGCATCCGACATATCGCTAAACTTGCAGGAACGTCAGTCTCTTCGGTCTCGCGCGTGCTCAACAACAGCGGTTACGCCTCGCCTGAGCTCAGGGATCGCGTCGAGGCGGCTATCCGAACGCTGAACTACACGCCGAGCAAGGGTGCCCGTATGCTGCGCGGCGCACCAAGCCGGATGATCGGACTGATGCTGCCGTCGATTGAAGTGCCTTTCTTCGGCATCCTGGCCCATGCGATCGAACAGGAATTGTTCCAGCACGGCTATCAAACGCTGATCTGCAGCACGGCGGAAAATATGGACCATGAGGTGCGCTATATCTCCATGCTGCTCGCCCAGCGCGTCGATGGCGTTATCGTGGCAAGCGCCTTCGGCAGCATCGAGCATTTCGGGGTGCTACGGGACGCTCGCATTCCGATCATCGCCATTGACCGCGAGCTGAGCGGCATTGCCGACGATGCTGTCATGGCCGATCACGAGGAAGGCGGACGGCTGATGGCGCGCCATCTGATCGATCTCGGCCATCGGGCAATCGCCATCGTCGGCGCGCCGGCCCACAGCCAGCCGATCCAGCTTCGCCTTCAGGGCATCACGGCGGAGATGGCGAAAGATGGCATCGCGCCCGCCATCGTGGCGATGGCGGAAGAGCACAGCTTTGCAGAGACCTACCGGCTGGCGCGGGAATTGCTGGCGTCTCGACCTGAGGTCACCGCGATCATCGGCACGACCGACGTTTCGGCGATTGCCGCAATCCATGCCATCCAGGATCGCGGATTTTCCGTTCCGAACGACTATTCGGTCGTTGGCTTTGACGATCTGCCGGAGGCAGCCTACGTCTTTCCACGGCTGACAACGGTCGCACAGCCGATCCGCGACGTCGGGCGGCAGGCAGCACGGCTGCTGGAAGCGCTGATCGACGAGCACCACACGGGAGACGAATCTCGACAGGGTGCGATCGTAAAAGTGCCGGTCACGCTGATCGAGCGCGATTCCACCGATCTCGTCCGCAACTGAGGTCGGACCCCGAAGCTAGGGCCGGACGATGACCTTGATCTCGCCTGGCAATGGCGCGTTGCCCACCACCTCGGCGACCTCCTCGAGACCTATGGTTTTGGTGACCAATGCGTCCAGTTCCAACGCCCCGCTCGCAACCATTGCCGCAGCGCGCGAATGGGTGAAGGGGTTGAGGTAGGCCGGCCTGATATCGACTTCGTTCACGAGCAGATCGAAAGGCAGAACCGGCACCTCGACACCCGCCGGCGTCACCCCGAAAAGCACGAAGGTACCACCGCTCCGCGCCATCTTCAGACCGCTTTGAAACGTGTCGCTGACGCCGGCGCATTCGATGACCACGTCGACGCCGCCTTTGGTGACCTCTCGAACGGAAGCGATTGTGTCTGAAGCGGCCGGGTCGAAGGCGTGCGTGGCCCCCAGGCGCAGAGCGGTTTGGCGTCTTGATTGCTGCCGCGTGATCAAAATAATCTCGCCTGCCCCAGCCAGGCGGGCCAGTTGCACCATGAGCAGGCCGATCACGCCCCCGCCGAGGATCGCGACGCTGTCGCCCGGACGGATCCTTGCCTTGTCGATGGCGTGGATACAGCAGGCCAGCGGTTCACTGAAGGCGCCGTGAACGGGATCGAGGTGAGCCGGCAGGACGAAGGCCTGGGCCTGCGGCACCGCCACATATTCGGCAAAGCCGCCATCCCGTGTCACGCCGATGGCGGTCAAGCTCTCGCACAAGTTCGGCCGCGCCTGCGTGCAGGCCCGACAGGTGCCGCAGGAGATATTCGGGTCGACCGTCACAAGCTCACCGCCGGTAAAGCGGGTGACGGTATCGCCGATCTCTTCGACTATGCCGCAGAATTCGTGGCCAAGCGTGACGGGGATCGCTGTCGGATACTCGCCCTTGTACATGTGGCGATCGGAACCGCAGATGCCGGCCACTGCAACCCGGACAAGCAGCTCGCCTGGCCCGGCAACCGGCTTCTCGACGCTGCGCATGGTCAAAGACCCGATCGACTCTAAACGTACAGCTCTCATTCCACTCCCCCAAACCACAAGATCGATTGTCTCTTCGTGCTGATGAAGCCGCTTCTCAGGATGACGCGGCATCGTCCATCCCGGGCACGGCTCAAGCGCTTAGCTCATGACATTGCCGCCGTCGACATTGTAGCACTGCGCCACGATATATGCTGCATCGGGCCCGGCCAGGAAGGCCGCCATGGCAGCTTGTTCTTGGGGGGCGCCAAATCGTCCGGCGGGCACGGCGGCGGCCACGCGGCGCTTGACGTCACCGGGTTTCAAACCTTCCCGGCTGCCGAGTTTTGCATCGACGACGTCCCACATCGGCGTATCGACGACGCCGGGAGCGATGGCGTTGACGTTGATCCCGTAACGGATCAGCTCCAGAGCGCAGCTTTGCGTGATGCTGATGACGGCCGCCTTGGAAGCGCAATAAGCCACCGCAGGTCCTTCGCCCCGACGGCCGGCCTGGGACGAGAAGTTGATGATGCGTCCACCTTCCCCTCTTTCCACCATGTGCCGGGCAACGGCCTGCGTCATGAAGATCAGGCCTTCGATATTGACCTGAAAAACTTTCGCGGTCCGTTCCCGGGATATTTCCAGGATGGACTCGACGTCGTAAATGCCTGCGGCGTTGACCAGGATGTCGATCTGACCGGCGGTGGCGATAGTGAAGCGTACAGCTTCTTCGATGCTGTCCTGGCTGGTCACATCAAGCGCTACACCCCAGGCATCAGGGCCGATTGCTTCCGCCACCCGTGCGCACCGTTCACCGTCGAGGTCAGCCACGACAACCCTGGCGCCTTCGGTGCCGAAGCGTTCGCATACCGCCTTGCCGATGCCGCTCGCTCCTCCCGTGACCAATGCCACCTTGCCGGAGAGCCGCGCCGTTTCCGCATATGTCATCGCACTGCCTCCCCGATGGCGCCTAAATCGGCAAAGGCGCCGTACGCGGCTGCCATAATGAATAGTTTCATGTTTGCTCCTCCCCTTTTGACTGAACGATAATCGGAACCGCCCTCCTGAGGCGACGCCAATGGGCTAAGCGGATTGCGGGTTCGTCTCCTTCGCCTCGCGAAGAAGGACGGATATGTCGGGGATGCCATCGGTGGCCGTCGCCCCCTTGAGGCAACGCGCAGCTGTGGCATGGGCGACGGCGCAGATATGCTCGACCGGCCAGTTCTCATGCAGGCCGTAGAGCACGGCGGCGCAGAAAGCGTCTCCTGCGCCGACGGTACTGACGATGTCATCGGGATCGACAGGTCGTGAACGCGTGATGATCGGCGAAGCGCCTGATGCAAACCAGAAGCAGGTTTCCGGCGCATGGATGATCGCGCCCTTGGCGACACCCGCCGCAAGCAGGCGCTCGCCCGCTTCCAAAAGCCCCGCCTCGATCAAATCCCCCTTCGCATCGCGAACGATAACGCCGGTTGCACGTCCCGCCTCCATCTCGTTGATGATCAGATAATCGCAGAAAGGCAGAGCGACGCCGACCTTGGCCGCAAATTCCGGGTCTTCGCTCGATACGAAATCCACGCAGGTCGTAAGCCCCGCGCGGCGCGCCGCTTCCAGCAGGCGCGATGCTCCCGAACGGCCGTCGGGGCCGATGCCGTCGAGCCCCGGCAACAGCATGAGATAACCGAGATAGAACAGCCGGTAGCCGGCCTTGGCGAAGGCCGCGGGTGAGACAAGCTTGTCCGTGACGGCATCGTTGGCGCCGCCATGATAGAAGAAGGTCCGGTTCTGACCGGGCACATTCATGACATGCGTATGTGCCGTCACCCGGTCGGCAAGCGCCGTCAGCCCCCCGACATCGACGCCGGCAACTGCTAGGCGGGCCTTGACGATCTCTCCGTCCTGATCGGCGCCGATGCATCCCGCCGCCGCCAGCTTTCCTGGAAATCCAAGCGAGGCCAGATCGGTGACAACATTGGCCGCCCCGCCCCCCACGCCCAGATCCTGGTGCAGGATATGCGCGAGATTGCCCTGTTCGGGCCAATAGGACAGGGTGTGGACGCGATCGACGATGAAGTTTCCCGCACAGACGATGCCGCCCCGCTTCTGACTGTCGCGATCGTCACCCTCCCCGACCCGCATCAGCTGCCTCCTTCGTTCCACAAGGGTCTGAGCGGCGGCTCGTCTTCCTCGATCGCGGCAAAACGTGCGATCGGCTCCAGGAGGAAATTATCGCTGTTGTCGTCGTTGACCTGGCTGACCTCGCCGACAAGGACAGGTCCGCCGCCTTTCCTGCCGTAGAAGCGGTGGTAAAGCCCGGTACGGATCGTTACGCTCTGGCCAGGGTGGAGAACCAGCGGCTCCCATGCGGCGAGCCGGTGCGGCAGGCCGTCTACCGGCACCGTCACATCATCTTTCAGCACATTGCCATCGGCATCGGTTGCGGCGAATTCGATGACGAGATCGCCGCCGGCGCGATTGATGATGTCTTCCATCTTCGCCGCATGACGGTGGGTCGGCGTGAGCTGCCCCTCGCCAACGAAGAGCAGCTTTTCGGCATAGGTCCGTTCACCCCTGATATCGACGATACCATTGCGCAGGCAGAACAACACCAGACCGCATTCGGCGAACCGGTCCGAGCCGAAATCGGTGACATCCCAACCCAGCTGATGAGCGCGCAAATAGGCTGATGCCTCGGGATGTGCGGCAAAATCCGCTGCCGTCCAGGAGCCCCATGCCGGCAGGGACCAGTGCCAGCGCTCGAGGGTCTCGGTTGCCCGCAGAAACGCGGCGTTAATCTCGGAGCGCTTCATCATGTGGGCGCCTCGTCATACTCGACCGGTACCACGACGTCCTCGCGACCGGATTTGAGGGCTGCCGTCAGGACCGCGTGATGCGCCTGCGCCTCGGCCGGGGTCGCGCAGCCGAAACCGTTCGCATTGCCGCCGGCAAGCTCATCGACGAAGGCCGCCCACATCTGCTGAATGGCGTCGGCAAAACCGAACTCGAAAATCTTGCCTGTGATGGCCGGAAACAGCGAGCCATAACCGAGATCCTCGGTGCTCCAAGCCTGGGCACCGCCATTATAGTCCATCCACTGCCACTGGCGCGGCGACTTCGTACTGAAGAACGCGCTCTTCTTCATGCCGAGAACGCGGATGTACCAGGTGTTGGATTCGCCGGGCGCGATGCGCCAGGTTTTCAGCACCATCGGGAAATCTTGATCCCCGGTGCGCACGCGACTGCTGATCGTGGCATTGTCCCAGGTGGTGCAGGGCAACATGCCGCCCTTGCCGTCAGGACGTTCGGTGACCTTCTTGACCAATTGCGCATGCAGGGTGGTCGGGCGCCAGCCGAGACGCAGCGGCACGTGCAGCACATGCATGCCGAGATCACCCATGCAGCCATAGTCGCCATTGATATCGGCCATGCGCTTCCAGTTGATCGGCTTCTGCCGGTCGATATCCGAAGAGTGCAGGAAACCCGCCTCGACTTCGATTATATCCCCCATCTCGCCGCTTTTTGCGAGCGCGATGACCTTCTGCGCGCCGGGGAAGAAAGGCATTTCCGACGAGCAGCGGACCAGGAGTTCGGGATGCTCGGCGAGAACCGCCATGATTTCCCGGTTCTGCGCCGCGTCCATGCCGAAGGGCTTTTCGCCGAGAAGATGTTTTCCGGCCTTCAGGATGTCGATGTAGAATTGCTGGTGCAGCACATGCGGGACAGCGCAATAGACCGCATCGACCTCGGGATTGGCCAGAAGCTCCTTATAGTCGGCGGTGAACTGGCGACCAGTCGGCACATGATCCCTGAACCAGTCGAGCAGCGTCGCGTTGGTATCACAGACGGCGACGATTTCCGGTCGGGCCTTCACATCGGCCAGATGCAGCCAGCGCGCCGCGGCACTCGCGAACTCGCGCCCCATCAGACCGCAGCCGATGACGCCGAAGCGGAATATTTTCGTCATGACATGTCCTCCCAGACGCGCGTCAGGCAATATGCAGCGAGGCTTGCTCGACGGAAGCCTTGTCATGGACAATCGCCATCAAGGCCCGCGTCATGCCGCCGGGATTGTGATGTTGGATGACGTTGCGGCCATAGACGATGCCACGGGCGCCCTGCTCCATCAACTGCTTGGTGCGGATCAGGATTTCCTGATCCGAAACGCGGCCGCCGCCGCGCACCAGCACCGGCAGGCCTTGGGCGATTTCGACCACGCGGTGATATTCCTCGACATTGTCGCAGGGGTCGGCCTTGATGATATCGGCGCCGAGTTCGGCCGCCTGGCGTACAAGCGGCAAGATCTTGTCGATCGCGCCATCGACCATGTAGGCGCCCTTGGAATTGTCCTGCATGACAAGCGGCTCGACCATCAGCGGCATGCCGTAGATCTCGCATTCGCGCTTCAGGCTGTTCACATTGCGCACGCAGGCGCGGTAGACTTCCGGCTGGTCCGGCAGCATCAAGAGATTGACGACGACACAGGCAGCATCCAATGCAACGCCCTGCTCCACCGCCCTGTCGATCATTTCGGAAAACAGCTGAGACGGAAGGGGATTGCCATAGATGTTGGCGATGTCGGTGCGCAGCACCAGTGCCGGGCGATGTTTGCCGGGAATAGCCTGCAGAAGGGGTGCCGTCCCCGGCGGCAGCTGAATGGCATCCGGCGCCGCGTCAGCGATCACCTCGATGGCCGTCTTCATGTTCTCGATGCCGGCGAGGAAGGTCCGTTCATTGAACATGCCGTGATCGATAGCAACGTCAAAACAATTTCCAGACACGCCGAAAAGTCGGTTCAATCGCGCGGATTTCATCAAACTTCCTCCCAATATGGTAACGTTTCCACATTTGGATAAACGCGGCAGGAATACGAGTCAAGATAATGTGGTAACGTTTCCATACTGTTTCCAGATGTGGACGAGGCGCCGCTCACACCTCGTCCGGGAAGGACTACCAGCAGGTGAATCCTGCATCGACGTTGACAATTGCCCCGGTCATCAGGCTGGCGGCGCCCGAGGCGAGGAAGAGGACCGCGCTGGCAACTTCCTCCGGCGTTCCCATCCTGCCCATCGGCGTGTCGGCGAGCCAGAGCGGTATCCGCTCGCGATTGGCTTCGACGGCCACCACCATCGGCGTCTCGATGTAGGTGGGCGCGACGGCGTTTACCCTGATGCCGTGATGGGCCCACTCGGCGGCCAACGAGCGCGTGAGGTGATGGACCGCCGCCTTGGAGACGTTATAGGCCGTCTGAGGCTGGGGCCGGTTGCAGATCGTCCCCGACATCGAGCCGAGGTTCACGATGGCGCCGCGTTTCATCGAAATCATCGAACGACCGAAGGCGCGTGAGCACCAGAAGACGCCGTTGAGATTGACGTCCATCATGCGCAGCCAATCGGCGTCGGTGAGATCCTCCGCCGGGATGCCGCTCTGACCAATTCCGGCATTGTTCACCAGGACGGTCGCCGGCCGGCCGCCGTCGGAGAGCTCAGCCGCGATCGCGTCCATTCGGGCCGCGTCGGTGACGTCGCCCACCCGGACTTCGATGTCGTAGCCTCTGTCGCGGAGAGCTAGCGCTTGCTCAGCGTCGGCCTCGCTGCGTTCGATGACGACGACGGCGGCGCCCGCTTCGGCCAGCGCCTCGGTGCAGCAGAGACCGATCGCACGCCCTCCGCCTGTGACCACCGCACGCTCGCCGTCGAGGCGAAATTTCTGCTGGTAGCTCATGTCACGTCTCCTCAAATGTCAAAGGCGCTTGGAAGCACGACGATATCGCGGATGGTGACGTTGCGCGGCCGGGTCAGCATGAAGATGATCGCGTCAGCGACTTCCTTGGGCTCGATCAAAGCCCCGGCCTCTTTCGCCTTGCGAAGGTTTTCCTCCGGCCAATCCGCGAGCAACGCGCTGATCACCGGGCCTGGAGAAACCGACCCCACACGAATGCCACTTTTCAGAAGCTGGCGTCGCATCGTCTGGACGAAACATGTCATCGCCCATTTCGATGACGAATAGACCGGTTCCCATGGAATCGCCGAGTGTCCAGCAACGGAACTGGTGACGACAATGTCGCCAGTGCCACGTTCGATCATGTGCGGAATGACGCTTCGAACGTTCTTGATGACGACGTTGACATTGAGATTGAGCATCCGATCGATGGTATCGAGGTCGGTTTCCATCAGGTCGCCGCCGATATAGGTGCCTGCATTGGCATGCAGGATATCGAGCTTGCCCGTCTTCGACAGGATGCCCTCGAGCAATCCCGCGCACTGGTGCGGATCCAACAAGTTGAGCACCAGCGGAATAGCGCGCTCGCCAAGCCTGGCACAAACCGTCTCAAGGGCCTTCTCATCGCGGTCGACGAGGACGACCGTCGCGCCTGCGGCGAGCATTGCCTCCGTCGAAGCGAGCCCTATTCCGGACGCAGCACCCGTGACCGCCGCGATCTTCCCATTCAAATCCGTCATCGATTTTTCCTCCTGACTTGATCCAGATTGTCAATTCTTCCCGAGGCCGCAAGCGGCATGATAGTCCGAGAGGCTCTTCGTCACTCTCCAGATCAAAACCTGTTCCGGATCGAGCGGCGCATCTGCGAAATCCTGTGCGGCCGGCATGTGCTGCCAAAGCAACGGCAGCGGTACGATTTGCCCTCGAAGGGCCTCGCACAGGCGCCGGACGGCATCTTGTGCTTCAGCCGACGCCCAATAATAGCGGATGCGGTCGGACAGCGAATAGTGCCGCAGCCAGCGCATCTCGGCGTCTGTGCCGTGGTAGTGGCGGCTCCAATTGCCTGGCTGATCGAGCATCAGCACCTCCATCGCCGCATAGAGCGGACGCGGGCCGTAATCGAGCAAGAGGTCCGAAGCGATCGCATCCAGCGCGTAGAGCGCTTCGCGCAGGACAAAGGTCAGTTCGGGACCGACCTTCAGAATGGGAAAGCCGTCCTCCACCAGCGCGGTCAAGGGCCGGGTTCCCTGATAGTCCGTCGAATGCGCCTCGAAGACGAACTGCGGCTCCTCGGTGAGCACCGATTTCAGCGCGTCTATCTTGCTGCGATCATAATGGATGACATTCTGATTGCCGAACTCGACGCCCGGCTGAACGACCAGACCGATGGCCCGTCCAAACGCTTGCCCGAGTCCGGCCTCCGCAAAGATCCGGCGGTGGACTCCGATCGTCTTCAGCGCCGCTGCGGCAGCTGTCGGTTCGATGGTTGTCAGGGCATGGTCGGCCCCGCCTGGCGGCGGCACTTCGGTGCCGATGACGTAAACCGGCATTGCGCCGCCGCTCTTCTTCGCCGACGCCTCGGCGACCGCCGCAAGCCGGGCGGCGCGATGGGCGGTGGTTTCGTCGTCGAGCGCCATCGGCTCGCTCTTGCAGCCCATCGAGGCGTCGAGGTGAATCTTGCGAAATCCGGCCTCGACATAGGCGGCAACCATCTTCTCGGCCTCGGCCATGGCCTCTTCGGCCGGGCGGTCACGCCACGGATTGGGACCGAGGTGATCGCCGCCGAGAACGATCAGATTTTCGGGGCATCCCTCCTCGGCTGCTATTTTGCCGACGAGGGACGCGAAGTCGCTTGGCGTCATTCCGGTATAGCCGCCGAGGTGGTTGACCTGGTTGCAGGTGGCTTCGATCAGGACGGTGCTTGCCTGTTGCCGCCCGTGTCGGAGAGCGGCGCGCAGCACGATCGGATGGGCCGAGCATACGGAGGTCACGCCTCTGGGGTGGCCTTCGATCCTCAGCCTGGCCAGTTCGTTGAGATGCACCTGCATCACGGCCGCCTTTCCGTTGAAGCGATAAACGCATCGAGCTCTTGCCGAGTGCCGGCGCCTTCCATCGGACCGAGGACCGTCACGTTGCGCGCGCCAGCGGCCGAGCCGTAGGTCAGAGCTTGCTTCGGGGACATTCCGAGCCGCCGGCAGGTGAGATAGGCACCGCCGAAGCAGTCGCCGGCGCCGGTGGGGTCGACCTCTTGAACGACAAATGCCGGTGCGTCGATGCGGTCTCCGTCTCTGCCGAAATAGGTCGCGCCTTCGGCTCCGCGCTTCAGCACGATCTCTTTGACGCCCACCTCGAACAAGCGGCGGATCGCGTCTGCCTCCCCTTCGACACCTGCGGCACGCTCAAGCTCCTCTCCGGACGGCAGAAGCAGATCGGCGGCAGCGACAAGCTTGGAAAAGCGGCGCTCGGTATCCTCATCCAGCTTCAATTCCTTGCGAATGTTCGGATCCACCGAGAGCGTCCCCCCGCGTGCCTTGACGATATCGACCGCCTTGTCGATCACCTCACGCGCACTGGGGACCGACAGGGCCGAACCCATCACGTGAAGATGACCGCTCCGATTGATCAGATCGCCGACCGCTTGAGACCAGCCGAAGCGCGCAGCTGCTGATGTGGCGATGTTGTAGACGAAATCCCGGGAGCCATCCTTGCGGTAGCGGACAAAGGCGCTTCCTGTGGGATAGTCCGGATCGATCGAGATCGTCGAAACGTCGACGCCGTCGCGTTTGAGCCGATCGGTATTGACACGACCGAAGTCGTCATTGCCGACGGCGCCGACCATTGCGGCCTTGCCGCCGAGGCGCCCGCATTGCGAGATGAAGATAGCCGGCGCTCCGCTCGCGAACGGACCGACGAGCGGCTGGGCTTTAAGAAAACCGTCTCCGACCGTCGTGGCGACGATCTCGACGAGGATCTCCCCTACGCAAACGGTGGGACCAAGCAGGTCCGGAGCCAGTACTGAAGTCATTTGCAATCCTGCTTTCGATCGTTCTTGTCTTCAACTCGTCGCCGAATGGATCGGCGCACCGTCCTCGCCGCCGAACTCCTCGCTCTCCAATGACAGAAAGCGCTGGTGCAACATGCACGCCGCCCCGAAGGCGGAACCGAACTCCGCATCATCGTCCACGACGATGTCAGGCGTGGGGAAAGGTATGCTCTGGCCCTCCGACATGTGGACCGCCACGCGGGCGGCCACCATCGGGTAGAGGGATGCCACGGAGCCACCCAGCACGATCCTGTCGGGGTCGAGCAAACGACAGGCCTGCAGCAATGCGTAAGCGAGATGGCGCGACCAGATTTCGGCGATATTGACCGCGGCCGGGACGCGATCATGAACGTCGCCAAGGAACTCCTGCAGATCGACGTGCTTACGTCCAATAGCCTCGCGATACTGCCTGATCAGCACTTCGCGACCGATCAGCTGCTCAAACTTCTGACCGCCGCTTCCCGGCACCAGAGTGTGGCCGATTTCTCCCGCCAGGCCGTGGCCGCCCCGGAACAGTTTGCCATCGATCATGATGCCGCCGCCGACGCCGGTTTCCATCAGCAGGAACAGGGTCACGCCTGAGACGCCGTGACGATAGCTGTAGCCGATCGCAAAGGCGTTGGCGTCGTTTTCAACCGCGATCGGGACGGTGGCCGGGAAAGCAGACCGCCCAACCTCCTTCAACGACACCTCCCGCCAGCCGATGATGGGTGCGAGGGTGACGATTCCGTCCGGCCGGATGTGGGCCGGCGCCGATATGCCGAGACCCTTGCACCGTCCGATCATCCCCTTCGCCATTGCGCCTATGATCAGCTCGACGCCCTGCGCCACGGCCTCCTCCACGGTCGACGACGGCGTGTCGAACGCGATTTTCCGACATGCCCGGACTTCAGCGGAGAGATCGACAACTGCAGCCGATATATGCTCGACGCCAATCTCTATCCCGACGAAGAATGCGGCATCGGGGACAAGTTCGAGCATGATGCCCGGGCGCCCGGCACGGGAATGTTCCAGGCGCTGCTTGCCGCTCTCGTCCGACTCCTGAACGAACCCGCCTTCCGTGAGTTCCGCGACGATCTCTCCCGAGGACGAGCGATTCATCCCGAGCTTCCGGGCGAGATCCGCCCGGCTGAGGCTTCGGTGGGCATAGATCGTCTGCAAGGCGGCGACGATATTATTCTGCCGGATCCTGCGCGGCGAACTTCCGATGGAGACGGTGTCGTTCATATTTCAATTCCCTTCAGTCGGCCCAACCCTTACACGACTGGAACAGGCTGTCAGAGGGATAATCAGGGCCGCGCGTTTGTGGCGCGGCGGCGCTTGGCCTCGTCATATTTCAGCTCGATGTAGCGCTTCGCGTGCGCCGCGAGCGGATCATTATCCTCCCAGGTGTCGCGCCAGATCGCGCAGGCGAGCGACAGGCCTTCGTCCACGACCGTCGTCGAGAAGCTCTCGAACACGATGTCGCGCTTGTAGTCGATGTCGAGCAGAGCGTCGAAGATCAGATCGAAGTTGATGACGCCGTCGCCGAGGTAACCGCGGTTGCTCTCGCCGATGTGGAAGTAACCGATCTTGTCGCCGGCCAGGCGGATCGCCGCGGCCGGATTGGCTTCCTCGATATTCATATGGAACGTGTCGAGGTGGAGACGGACATGCTCCGATCCGGTCTCGGCGATGAACTTCAGCCCCTGCGCCGCCGTATTCAGCAGGTTCGTCTCGAACCGGTTGACAATTTCCAGGACGAGGTCGACGTTCGCTTGTCTCGCGACTTCGGCAGTCGCGGCGATCGCCGCGACGCTGTTGTCCCAGCCCCTCTTCGTCGGCTGGCGATTGTACTTGGTGTGCGCGGAATAGAGAATTCCACCCAGCTTGTTGCCGCCGATATCACGGACCGCACGAACGGCGTCGGCCAGCGTCTGCTTGCCGGCAGACACCGCAGAAGCGTCCTCGCTCGATACGTCCCTGTCGAGCGGCAGACCCATCGTCACGCCAATCTCGACGTCAAGCGACTGCGCAAGCTTTGCAAGTCGATCGAGATTGAATTTCTCGGGGCGCAGATAGGCAAATTCGATGGTGCGATATCCGTGTTCGGCCGTCTTGTTCAGGGCCATCTCCAGCCCTTCCTGCGTTTGGCCGCCTGTCCATACAAATGAATGGATACCCAATCGACGCATAGCCTTTTCCTCCAAAAAATGCCTTTGGCTGTGGACAGTGCTATGCCATTTAGTTTGGCAAGACAACAAATAATTTTAACGGCTATTTTTGTGCTGCTTTGCGAAATTACCTTGCAATGCAATATATTACACTTCTTGCGATTTGCATCGCACCCTCCGCCGGAAATTAGTTTCTGCAAAAATCAATGGGATAGATCAACGATTTGCATGTTTAGACAACAAATGTTGCGTCGCCGGTTTTTTTGGCCTACACAAAGGACCGGCGAAATGATCTCGCTGCACTTTGGGAGGATTGAAAATGAATTATGCTTTGAAGGCTAGCGCGCTTGCGCTGACGCTCGGCCTCGCCACGACTGCTTCGCCGGCCTGGGCTGACTTCTGGTCCGACGCCGGCGCCAAATTCAAGGGCGTGACACTGCACGGCGTCACCGAGAGCACCCCGCCATCGAACTACATCAGGAACGTGCTCGCTCCGGAATTCGAAAAAAAGACCGGCATCAAGGTCGACATCGAGACGACGTCCTGGGATCAGATGTACGACAAGGCCATCAAGGACATGGAAGCCAAGACCGGCATCTATGACATGGTCTATATCGAGCAGGACATCATCTACTCCTATCTGGCCAGGAATTTCCTCGTCGACATCACGAAGACGCTGAAAGACCAGCCGGATCTGAAGGCGCCGACCTACGACGACGCCAATTTCACCAGCTTTGCCGACTACTTCAAGGACTCGAGCGGCGATCTCTTCGGCGTTCCGATGGAAGCCTTCCTGAAGGCGTATCTCTATCGCAAGGACCTCTTCGACGATCCGAAGATCAAGGAAGCCTTCAAGAAGGAAACAGGCAAGGACCTGAAGCCGGCGACCACACACGCGGAATATACTGAGATCGCCGAATTCTTCACGAAGTACGGCAAGGACAACGGCATGGAGCTCTGGGGCACGACCGCTCAGGCACATACAGGCCATCCGGCGTCCTGGTATGAATTCTTCGAGTCCATCGTGCCGACCTTCGGTGTCTACAATTGGGGCATCGACGCCAAGAACAACTATGCGGCGACGGTCGAACATGGCGGCGCGATGAACAGCGACAAGGCGAAGGCCGCCTTGAAGTACTGGCTGCACCTGCGCGACATCGCTCCTCCGGAATCGACGCAGTCAACCTGGACGGAAACTGCAACGACCTTCGCCGCGGGCCGTGTCGCCCAGGGGCTGATCTATGGTGAGAACGCCGCCTGGATCGCAAGCGATCCGGCGCAGTCGAAAGTGGTCGGCCAGGTCGGTTTCGCTCTGCCGCCGCTCGAGCCGGGCGTGCTGGACGACGCGAAAGCCGGAAAGGGCTATATCGGCTACTACGATGGCGGTGCCTTCGGCGTGCCGGTCACGTCCAAGAACAAGGAAGCGTCACTGCTGTTCCTCGAATTCATCGGCCAGAACGAAGTGCAGCCCGATTGGGCGATCGCCGCACCACGCATCACCAATACGGCGACGTTCGACGATCCGAAGGTGAAGGAGATGGACGTCAAGCTCGGCGGCTTCTACACGATGCTGAAGGACGACGGCAAGCTCTTCGCCGGCGCTCCCCCCTACCCCTTCCATGCGCAGGTGCGTGAAGCGACCGCTCCCATCTTCTACGACATCCTGACCGGCAACATCGGGCCTGATGAAGGCCTCGACCAGATGGCGGCCAAAGCCGAAGAAGAGCTCACCTCGCTCGGTTATCGCAAATAAAGCATCCTCCCCAACTGACGGGTCGTTCCGACGACCCGTCATCTTTCGCTCCTGATGGAGCGGACGTCCACATAGTGTTCAATGGGGGATAGCGATGCATTCGCAGAAGCTCGGGTGGCTGTTGCTGTCACCGACCATAGTGATCCTCGGACTGTTCGGGATATTTCCGTTCATTTACGTCCTCTGGGTCTCTTTCCATTCATGGAACCCGTTCGCTGCCAATCCGGGCATGATCTTCAACTGGGCTGAGAACTATCGGCGGCTCGTCTTCGACCCGCAGTTCCTGGCATCGCTCGGCATAACCCTGGCATTCGTCTTCTTCGCGGTCGTGTCGGAGTTGGTCCTCGGCTACATCCTCGCCCAGGCGCTGCTTAAGGACTTTCCCGGAAAAGCAGTGTTTCGCACGATCCATACTCTGCCGCTGATCATGGCGCCGATCATCGTCGGCTCCGTCTGGAAGCTGATGACCACGCCGTCGATCGGCATCATTCCCTATCTTCTCAGGAGCTGGTTCGGCTACGATCTGAATATCGGCCAGAGCGCGGTTGCGGCCTTCACCGTCACTGTCATCATGGATATCTGGCACTGGACGCCGCTCGTCACCCTCTCGCTGATCGCCGCACTTGTCTCGCTTCCATCAGACCCGTTCGAGCAGGCGCAGATCGACGGCGCCGGCAAGAGCCAGATCTTCTGGCACATAACGCTGCCCCTGATCCGCCCGGCCCTGCTCGCCACGGTGTTCATCAGGCTGATGGACGCACTGCGCACCGTCGACGAAGTCCTGATGCTGACCGGCGGCGGCCCGGGCTCATCGACGCGCTACATCGGCGTCCATATCTTCAGGGAAGTCTTTCCCAAGACGAATTACGGCTACGGTTCGGCGATCTCCGTCATCGTCCTCTATCTCACCATCGTCGTCTGCTGGCTGCTCTATGTCGGCCTGATTGCACCCCGCGTGAAGAGAGGTTGAAGCGATGAAGACCCGTTTTCCCTGGCTTCCGGTCGTCCTGTGGACCTTGATAAGCTTCGTCACCCTTTTCCCAATCTACTGGCTCTTCGTCATATCGGTGAAACAGCCGTTCGACCTGTTTTCGACGCCCGATGTCATTCTCCGGAGCTTCTTCTGGAAGAATTACCAGGACGTGCTGACCAATCCGACCTTGCGCGGATACATGCTCAACTCGCTGATCATTTCGTCGGGCAACGCGCTGCTCGTCACCACGCTCGCCTTCCTTGCCTGCTACGCCCTGACGCGCTTCGACCTCGCCGGCAAGGAAAGCATCTTCTTCTGGACGATCACCAACCGCATGGCGCCGCCGGCGGTCTTCCTGCTGCCGCTTTTCCTGCTGCTGACGCAGGTCTACAGGATCGGCGACTTCTCGCTCGCCGATTCCAAGTTGGGCATGATCCTGGTCTATTGCTCCTTCAACCTTCCCTTCGCCATCTGGACGCTGCGCCCGACCGTGGAAGGCATTCCGAAGGAATTGGACGAGGCGGCCTATATGGACGGCGCGAGCCCATGGACCGTGCTCTATGATATCATCTTTCCTTTGGCACGGCCCGGACTTGCGGTGACGCTGATCCTGACCTGGGTGTTTGCGTGGAACGAATATCTGCTGGCGGCGACGCTCACCAACTTCCATGCGCGGACACTCACCACCGGCCTGTCGGAATATGTGACGACGACGGGGACGGCCTGGGGCATCATGGCCGCGATCTCGATGCTGACATTGGTTCCGGCGCTCATCGTCTTTTCGGTGGTCCAGCGTCACATCGTCGCCGGCCTGACGTTCGGTGCCGTGAAAGGATGAAACGATGACGTCTCAATCAGAAAATAACGAACCCAAGCCAGGCTTCCTGCCAATCGAAACGAACTGGTTCGACCGGCTCTTCATCTCGATCGTGATCTGGGTCGCGCTCTCCCTGTTTTGGATGCGGTTCATCGAGCCGTTCGGGCTTTCCGTATGGTTCGCGGCGGCAATCTCGGCAGTCCTTGGCGCCTATATCGTCTGGAAGGGATGAGGCGATGAATTCCGTCAACGACATCAAGTCACAAATCGTGCTGCTTTAGGGGGAACGACATTGGCAAACGTACAGGTTAGCGACGTCACCAAGAAATATGGCTCTCTTCAGGTCATGCATGGCGTCAGCGTCGACATCGAGGACGGCGAATTCGTCGTGCTGGTCGGTCCATCCGGCTGCGGCAAATCCACCCTGCTCCGGATGATCGCCGGGCTGGAGACGGTCAGCAGCGGAGATATCCGGATCGGCAGCCGTGTCGTCACCAATGCTCCCCCGAAGGAGCGTGACATCGCGATGGTGTTTCAGAGCTACGCGCTCTATCCCCACAAGACGGTCGCCGAGAATATGGGCTTTCCGCTGAAGATGGCCAAGCGGCCGAAGGCGGAGATCGCCGAGAAGGTCGGCAGGGCTGCCGAGATCCTCGACCTGACACGTTATCTCGACCGTTATCCGAAGCAACTGTCGGGCGGACAGCGTCAACGCGTGGCGATGGGCCGTGCCATCGTTCGCGATCCGCAGGTCTTCCTGTTCGACGAGCCGTTGTCGAACCTCGACGCCAAACTCCGGGTCACCATGCGCGTCGAGATCAAGGAGCTTCACCAGCGGCTGAAGACCACCACCGTCTACGTCACGCACGATCAGATCGAGGCGATGACGATGGCCAACAAGATCGTGGTGATGCGCGACGGCAGGGTCGAGCAGATCGGCAAGCCTCTCGATCTTTACGACTTCCCCGTCAACCTCTTCGTCGCCGGCTTCATCGGCAGCCCATCGATGAACTTCCTTCAGGGTCGCATAGCCACCCGCGACGGCAGGAAGATCGTCGTCACCGACCAGGGCATCACCCTTCCGATGGCGGACACAAATGCGGATGAAGGACGAGCCGTGACCTACGGTATCCGACCGGAGCACATCACGATCGGCGAGGAGGGCGTTCCGGTCGAGGTATCAGTGTTCGAGCCGACGGGTTCGGAGACATTGATCTTCGGACGCACGGGAGGCGTGCCGATCGACGCCCTTATCCGCGAGCGTATCGAGGTCGACCCCGGACGGACGATGTACTTCCACATAGATCCCCGACGTGCGCATATCTTCGATCGGGAAACAGGCCAGAGACTTTAGGAGATCGACCCATGGAGTTCAGAGGAAAGACGGTGATCGTGACCGGCGCCGGCAAAGGCATCGGACGCGAAATTGTAAGGATGCTCGTCGAACGGGGTGCGCAGGTCGTCGCGCTGACCCGCAGTGCTGCCGACGTCGAAGCGTTGCGAGGGGAATTCGGCTGCCGGGCAATCCAGGTCGATCTTGCGGACGCCGATGCGACCAGGCAGGCGGCGATCGCTGCCCTTCCCGCAGATTTCCTTATCAACTGCGCCGGAACGACCGAGCTTCAGCCGTTCCTCGAGACAACCGTCGAAGCATTCGACCGTCTTGTCGCGGTCAATACGCGTGCTCCGATGCTCGTCGCCCAGGAATATGCCCGTTCGCTGATCAAGGATGGCCGCATGGGCGCCATCGTCAATGTCTCGTCGGTCGCATCCTTCGTCGGCATCCCCGACCACGCAGCCTATTGTGCATCGAAGGGTGGATTGGATGGCTTGACGCGGGTCATGGCAAAGGAGCTTGCGCCTCATGGCATCCGCGCAAACGGCGTCCACCCAACGGTGACGTTGACGCCAATGGCGGTAAAGGCATGGAGCGATCCCGAGAAGGCCGCAGGGATGATGAAGCGAATTCCGGTCGGACGCTTCGCTGAGCCGGCAGACATTGCCGAGGTTGTTCTTTTCCTGCTCTCAGACCAGGCTGCCATGGTGAACGGCATATCGATGCCGGTGGACGGCGGCTATATGATTGCTTGAAGGTCAGGACTAACGTGCAGTACGACCCTGCCGAGTAGTACGATCCTGCGATTGCAATACGGGACGCGGCGACGTTGACCGCCGCACCAAACGGCGCAGCTCATCTTGATCAACAAAATGATCCGTCACTCCGGCCTCTTTATCCGGATGGCTGAAGACAAGACCGTCGGAATCCTCAAGCTTCAGAGCTTGCTCCGTATTCATGATCCCCAGTGCCTGGCGCTCGTACTCGGACTCGAGCGCCGCCTCGACGATGGCTTTTTTCTTGCGCATGTCCATTTCCTCCGTTGCTCAAATGGTAACGGACGGGCGGAGTCGCGGTTCCCATCAGGGCATCACGATATGAGACCCGTTGAAACGAACGCCCCGTCGATACACGGCCATTCATCGCGCCGGCCAAGCTGTTTTTGTGCTCTCGCTGCGAGGTTGGCGCTACCACCAGCATGCCACTACGGCCGCCAAAGACCATATCGGCCACAACCGGCAAGATAGGCAGAGGAGCTGCGATCGTTTTGACGGGTCTATTTATTCGTCAAGCAGTTCCCGCAGCGAGAAATATTTTTGACAATTAGCAAATTCTCACGAACTCGACCTCCAACAGCTTTCCTAATTTTTCGATGCTGCTCCCAATGTGTCCGACGCCGACTGCGCAATGATGCGCCGGTCCTTCGGCGTTCCAATTCTCGACGAACGCGCGCGCCCCGATTGGAAATTGATAGCGGCTGTTGGTGTTTCCAATTTCCAGGATCGGCCCGGGCACCGATTGTCCTTCGGCGCACAACAGCTTCACTTTTCCGGCGCACTCCACCACGGAGAGCAGTGTTACCGGGCCATTCTTAACCGACATTTCGACGCTAACGCCGGAGCCGACCTTACCGTGATAGACCTCGAGAGGACGGATCTTGGTTCGACCCTCTGCAATTTTAGTATGGCCTGGGCCATCATGGCCCATCAGGACCACATCTGCATCGAAATCCATTGCATAATATTCGGTGAAGGAACCTCCGGCGCCGAAGCTGTCCATGATCTTCATGGCCTGCGCGTTCTTGATCTCATATTCGCCAGCAACCGGTATGCCTTCGGCGGTGAGCATCGAACAACCAACGATTACCGACGTGATGACGTCCTCGTATTCATGCCCGGACACCGATTCATAATAATAGGCGAGCGCGCCGAGACGCTTCGCGTCGACGAGTTTGCGCAGCGCGACAGCAGTTCTTGCCGCCCGCGCCAGTTCGTCCGGATCGCAATCCGGCTGCACGTCGAACTCCGTTCGGATTCTGTCCAAGCAAGCCGCCACTTCCGCCTCGCCAACATCGCGTCTGAGGCGTGCTAGTTCGTCAATCTCCACCACTTCGATGTGTGTCCCGAATGCCGTGCTTTGGGCTGTAAGATCGGAATAGATATCGAGCATGCCGTTGTAATAGCGCCCCATGACGCCAAGGCGATTATGCGACATGACGTGGGCTACCCGTGCGGCCTCGATCCACTCCTCGATCTCGTTGTCGACAAACGGGTCACCGTTCAGAACGCCTGTTACTTGGTGGAACCGAATGCCCGCTCGAGTGAACACATTGGCAATCTCGGGCACCGGGCATGCAGCGCAGTGCGCCAGCCACTCGCCGGTCATGGCAGTCCTGTTGCCGAGTGCGTTGAAGGACGCGTAGTCGATCGCACCAGCCGGCTGCAGATTCAAAATAATGACCGGCACCTTTGCACGCCGAACAACCGGCAAGACGGTCGACGATAGAGCGTAGGTGGTGATGTAAAGGAAAATGATATCGACATCGGCCTGACGAAACAGATGGCCGGCATCGACGGCCTTCTCCGGCGTATCGACGAGGCCAAGATTGACGACTTCGACCCCGGGCCGTTCCAGCTTGGACGCGACGACATGTACATATCCGCGCAGCCTTGCTTCGAGACCGTCAAACTGCGGCCAATAGGCCTCCAGACCGATACCGAACAGGCCGGCCTTCAAAGGGCGATCAGACATTCCATTTTCTCCTGGAATTATGACGGGGTCAGCCCTGCAGGCGGACACGAAGCTGGTCGAGGCCCACGGCCAGAAGCAACACGACACCGCGCGTGACATCCTGCCAGAAACTGGACACGTTCATGAGGGTCAGGCCGTTGTTCAGAGTTCCGAGGATCAGCACCGCAATCAGCGTACCCCAGACGCTTCCCCGCCCGCCAAAGAGGCTCGTTCCTCCAAGAATGATCGCGGCGATGATCGTCAGCAGATGCTGACTTGCTGCATTCGGGGCTGCCGCGCCGAGCATTGCTGCAAGAATGATACCAGCGGCAGCGCCTGAAATGCCTGAGATCACGTAGAGGATCATCTGGGTGCGCTCGACCGGCACGCCGAGAAGGCTGCTGGCCTCGGGATTGCCGCCGGTTGCGTACACAAACCGTCCGAACGGCGTCTTGGCAAGCACGAGCCAAAGGACGGCAAAGACGATCAGCATGACGATGACGGGAAACGGCACGGAAAAGATGCGACCTGAACCAAGCCAGTTGAAGGCCGGCACGAAAAGCGGCTTGCTCAAGCCACCCGTCATGACCATCGACAGGCCCGAGAAGATGCTCATCGTCCCGAGTGTCACGATCAGGGGATTGAGGCGCAGCTTGGTGACGATGACGCCATTCAAAATTCCGACCCCGGCGCCGATGACCAAGGCTGTCAGGCATCCAACCCAGATATTGATCCCGTTGGAATGCATCAATGCGACAATGACGCCGGCCAGTCCGGCAACGGCAGCCACCGACAGGTCGAGTCCACCGCCAATGATCAGCGGCGTTCCGGCTGCGGCCATGAGCCCGATGAAGGCCATGTTCGTGCCAATATTGGCAAGATTGCTCACCGACAGAAAGAACGGCGACAGCATAGCGAAAGCCGCAAGAAGGATGACATAGAAGCCTAGCAGAACCACGATCCCGGCGACCGGTCTGGCAAGGATCTCCGTCATCGACTGGTGTTGGCTGATCGGCTTGGGTTCGCCCGTAACGATCGAGTTTGACTTGTTCATGCTTTCTCCAATTCGTTCGCAGCAGCCACGGAGTGCGACTCCGCCGCCTGCATCAACTCGGCGGCCGATGCATTGGCTCCCAGTGTGGCCACGGCCCGGCCCTCTTCGAAGACGATCGCTCGGTCGGCAAGACCGGCGACTTCCTCAGCGTCCGATGAGACGAGGAGTATGCCCAATCCGTTCGCTGCGAGCCGGCGGATCTCCTCATAAATCTCTCGTCGAGCGCCGAGGTCGACCCCGCGGGTCGGTTCCTCGAGAATGAGCAGCTTGGGGTCGCCGAGCAGCCATCGCGCCAGGCACACTTTCTGCTGGTTGCCGCCGGACAGGAGTCTTATCTCCTGCTCCGGGCCCGTCGTCTTGACGCGCAGGGTGCGGATCCAGTGTTGCGACATTACCCGCTCCCGATTGTCATCGACGAGCCCGAAGCGCGTAAAGCGCGTGAGGTAAGGAAGGGTCGTGTTGGTACGGACGGTGAGGTTGGCGATCAGGCCTTGCCGCTTGCGCTCGGCTGCAACGAAACCGATACCGCTTCGAATGCTTGCCCGCGGGTTCGACAACGCCGTTTCGGCTGTCCCCATCCGGATTGAACGGACCTTTGCCTTGGGCTCCGCCCCATAAATGGCTCTGCCGACCTTCTCAATCCCGGAGCCGATTAGGCCGAACGCGCCCAGGACCTCGCCACGGCGCACCGAAAAGGACACGTCGCTGAGCCAACCTGGCAGCGACAGTCCTTCGACAGCCAGGATCGTCTCGTCCGGCAGGGATTGCGGCTTTGCCGGAAAAAGATCGCCGAGATCGCCTCCGAGCATCGCCCGTAGCACCTCGTCGTGACTGGTGGCGCTCGTCTGGAACTGGCCGCGTACCTCGCCGTCCCGCAACACGACGATCCGGTCGGAGAGGCGAAACACCTCGTCGAGGTAGTGGGAGATATAGATGATCGTGACGCCGTCGGCGCGAAGCGCATCGATCACTCCGAACAGGGTTTCGGCATCTGCTTCTCCGAGTGCAGCAGTCGGTTCATCCATGATCAGAATACGAGCCTGGCCAGCCAATGCCCGGGCGATCTCGACGATCCGCTGCTCCGGAAGCGATAGCGATCCCATTCTCCGGCTCGCAGAGACATGACCGAGCTTCAGTCGGCCGAGCAGTGTCGTCGCTTGCCTCTGCATGGCGGCACGGTCGACGAAACTTATGCCGGCGATCTTGCGCAGGGGCATCGATCCCAACGCGATGTTCTCCGCGACCGACAAGTCCGGATGCACGGACAGTTCCTGCGGCATCAAGCGAATGCCCGATGCTATGGCCGCACGTGCCGACGTGATGTCGACTGCGGCCCCATCGATCTGTATCTGTCCGGCGTCGCAGGAATAGACGCCGGACAGGATCTTCATCAGCGTGGATTTGCCTGCACCGTTAGCCCCGAGCAGCGCCACGACCTCGCCAGCATCGGCCGAACAGGTGACGTTTTTCAGGACCTGCACGCCGGAGAAGGACTTCGTGACGTTGGTGATTTGGAGCCGCGCTACGCGGCTCCCCGTGCTCGATACAGTCTGCATCAAAATCGCCTCCGACCCCAGATCATTGCTTGGGGAGAATTGCCTCGTAGCCCTTCAGCCAATCCTCTTTTTTCAGACCAGAGAGATAGCTTGCGAACTCTGCCTCAGGAAACGTGTAACCGTCGGCTTCGCCGGCGCAGGCGAATTCCTTGTAGAATTTGCAGATGTTTGCCTTGGTTACCATCTGATGGGTAACGAAGGTTGCCTCCGGCACGGCCTTGCCGGCGAGTGCAGACAGTGCAATCGGAATGAGATAATTCCCGTAGCTGCCTGGAAACGAACCCGTCGCTGCCACGAGTTTCGGGTCCGTGGCGAGCGCCTCGGCTTCATCCGCGCCGTTGCCGACGGCGATGGCCTGATCAACACGTCCGGCTGCTCGGACGGCCTGCAGCATGCCCATGGTCGCCTGGTCGTTGATCGCGATGATCAGGATCGGCGCTTCTGGCGGAATGCGGCCGAGTACGTTGTTCATCTGGGTATAGGATTCCTGCAGCGTATTCTTCGTATCGATCTCGATGATGTGGTCGGCCGGGAAATCCTTGGTCAGGGCCAGGAAGCCGGCGCGCTGACCTTCCGTGCGCATGCGCGGGATGACGCCCGACTGGGGCAGTGCGCCGATGACGAGATAGCCGCTTTTTACCGTGTCCGCGCCAAACTGTTTTGCCGCAGCCGTTGCAAGGTAGGACCCGCCCATGAAACCGGACTTGGGATTGTTGACGCCGAAGAAACTTGCACCGGGCATAGGGATATCGATTGCCGTGACCTTGGTGCCGTCTTGCTTGAACACGTCCATCACGGTCTGACCGAAGTTTGCGTCGGTCTGAAACTCGATGACGTAGTCAACCTTGCGTTCGGCAAAAGACTTGGCATTGGCAAGCGCGGTCGGCCCATCGAGCCGGTTGTCGGCGACAACGAGTTCCACGCCGGCAGCATCGGCGTTTGCCTGGATGCCTTTCTCAACGAGCACGCCGAAAGCGATGTCACGCTGAAGATTGGCGAAGCCGATGCTGTACTTGCTGCCGTTTTTCGGAGGCGTCATTTTCGACGCGTCGGCGGCCATGGCCTTGAGAGCCTCGGCCGAAAGCATATTGCCGTCGAACTTCGCGGGATCGAACCCGTGGAAATCATCGGCATAGGCAGCAGATGCGGCGAGGCAAGCGGCTGCGACCAGCAGTCTGGCGTGAGTTTTCATATCTATTCTCCTCCCAGCCGCTACCCTCCCCGGCAGCGGCGATAGCTGATGCAATCAGCGTTTCGGCAAATTCGATCGACTTTGCCCTGACCTGATGACGGTACCATCGGCCCCACCTGTTGACACGACGCCAAAATCCACAAAAGTGATCATTTGCATACAAAAAATGATCCTAAAAAGGCGACGTCAAATGACGGAAAACTACTTCGTCTACATGCCTGACAACAGAATTTCTGCAGCATGGGGCTGCACCGCTGTCTCGACGGGCTATTCGGTCATTGCGCCGCACTCCAGTTACCCTCCGAGCCGTCATCCGGACGACCATCATTTCAGCTGGTCTCGAGGCCGCATCCTTCAGGCCTATCAGGTCGTGCTGATCAGCGCCGGCAACGGGAAGCTCGAATTCGGCAACCTGCGCCGACAGGTGCGCGTCACGGAAGGATCGATTTTTCTCCTGTTCCCGGGCGTGTGGCACAGGTTCGCGCCCGATCGGCGAACCGGCTGGACCGAGCACTGGATAGAGTGCCGGGGAACCGCTTTCGATTTTGCAGTGGATGCTGGCCTCCTGCATGTCGAACGCCCGCTCAACCCGGCAAGCGATGAGATCAATCATGTGTTCGCCGCCATCCATGACCTGGCGCGGCAGGATCCCGTGCTTCATCAGCTGGTGATATCCACGCTCGGGTTGCAGCTCCTTGCGCTGCTCTGCCGGCCGGACGATCTGGCAACCGGCGCCGGCGCGCGCCTCGTCGATCGGGCGCGCATGATCCTGATGGAGCGCTGCGGAACTTCACAATCAGTCGAGGATCTCGCAGCAGAGATGGGGGTGAGCTACCCCTATTTTCGCCGGCTGTTTCGTGAGCAAGCCGGGATGTCGGCGAAACAGTATCAAATGAACGTCCGGGTTCAGCGAGCACGCGACTTCCTGGTAAACACCGACAAATCCGTAAAAGAAATCGCCGGCCTGCTCGGCTTTCATTCCGCCTTCCATTTTTCCAGCCAATTCAAAAATGCGGTTGGCTGCGCACCGACGGAATATCGTAGGACCTCTGAGAATTGAGAGGTCTGCCGATCCGTGGCACCGCGCGACCCCAGACGTCGCTCAGTCCGTCTTCGATGTCAGGAACCAGCTGTAGCGTGCTTGATATGGTCCGACAGGCCGCACGCCGTTTCGCGGCGTAGAAACGAGAGCGGCTGCTCGACGCTGCAATCAGTGGAGAAGCCGCATGTCCGCCAGTCGCTGAAGAGGCGGCGCGTCGGGCAATGGGAACCACAGTATCTGGAAGACCTCTTATTTCATTGAAAGCTAATTTGAACTTCGTTAGCTTCCTTTGCGGGAGGACTACAATGCAACACATTGATTCGATTACTGCCGAGCCTATCGTAGCGGCGAAGGTCTGGTGCATCGCGGACTTCTGCTCGCAGCACCGATTGGATAGCGAGGAGCAAGCCAAGCTTACTGCTTTGTTCGGTGAGTTCGCGACCATCAGCGAACTCGTCCACAATGTAACGCGTAGATCAAGGTCAAGGTGAAGAGGCCGACCCGGCGAAACGGCTGACGTTCCATGCGCTTACCTGGCCGGCGGCACCAGCGAGCGTGCGATATCGATGATGTCGTCACGCGAGGTGGTCGGGTCCAGGCCATCACGATATGAGACCCGTTGAAACGAGCGCCCATCGATACACGGTGCCCGCCATCGCGCCGGCCACGCTGTTTTGGCCCTCTCCACCACGTTTGGCGCGGCTACCAATGTGCTACCACGGCCGTCAACCAGGCGCCTTTTCCAAGGCCAAAATTCTCTAATGATGCAAGGAAATCAAAGTGGTGCCCAGGACCGGAATCGAACCAGTGACACGCGGATTTTCAATCCGCTGCTCTACCAACTGAGCTACCTGGGCTAACCTGCTTCCGATAGTCCCTTTCAAAAAAGGAACCGCGGGGCCTTGGTTCACCCCGGAAGCGAGCGGGGTTATAGCATCTTGTTCGCCCATGGCAAGCGTCAAATGACTCTTTTTTGACGGTCTTGCCGGCTTTGCGGATTCATGAGGAAAAATAAGAGCTTCGCGGGTGGATTTCTCTAGTTTTCCTCATCCGGATAATCGGCCTTCGTCTCATCGTCGGCAACCGGAATGGCATAGGCGCCGGTCAGCCAGCGGGACAGATCGGCCTCGCGGCAGCGGTTGCAGCAGAAGGGGTAATGTTCGCGGTGGGAAGGTTTGCCGCATTCGGGGCAAGGGCGCGTCTTGCGCAGCGGTTCGACCTTGGCGGCCGGTTTCTTGTCTTCAGGCATATCGGTCCGTCCTAAAGCATGTCGCGCAAAAGTGTGTAGCGGTTTTGCAACAACGACATGCGTAAAAACAAAGCCTTAAAGCGCGACGCGCGGATCTGAAAGATCGTGACGCGCTTTAAGCATCGGCCGTCGGGCTCAGCCCTCGGGCCACCGGCTATGCACATCGAAGCCCTCGCCGGTCAAAAGCAGAATGGTTTCATAAAGCGGCAGGCCGACCACATTGGTGTAGGAGCCCACCATCTTCTGCACGAAGGTGCCGGCAAGGCCCTGGATGCCGTAGGCGCCTGCCTTGCCGCGCCACTGGCCGGAGGCCAGGTAGTTCTCGATCTCGAAGCCGGAGAGACGCTTGAAGCGTACCTTGGTCTCGACGATCTTCTGCCGAATCTTGCGATCCGGCGTCACCAGGCAAACGCCGGTATAAACCATATGGTTGCGTCCCGACAGGAGATGCAGCGAACTCAGCGCCTCGTCAGCGAACTCGGCCTTGCCGAGGATGCGCCGGCCGACGGCGACCACCGTATCGGCAGACAGGATATAGCTGCCCTTCCAGGTGATATCGCTCTTGATGGCGGCAAGGGCCGCTTCGGCCTTTTCAGCCGAAAGCCTGCGGGCAAGCGAACGCGGATGCTCCGACTTCTTCGGCGCCTCGTCGATATCCATCGGCATCAGGCGCGAAGGCTCGATGCCGGCCTGGTTGAGCAGGTCGACGCGACGGGGCGAGCCCGAGGCCAGAATGAGCTTGTATTTCAGCGCCATGGAACCTCGACCATCGGCAGACGGGAGCAAAAACCCCTGCAGGATCTTCGGGCAAACTTACTTGAAACGGTAGGTGATCCGGCCTTTGGTCAGATCGTAGGGCGTCATTTCCACAAGCACCTTGTCGCCGGCGAGAACGCGGATGCGATTCTTGCGCATGCGGCCGGCGGTGTGGGCGATGATCTCATGTTCGTTTTCGAGCTTCACGCGGAACGTCGCATTCGGCAGAAGTTCGGTGACGATTCCTGGGAATTCGAGGACTTCTTCTTTCGGCATATAAGTGTTTTCTTCCTGTGCGTTGAATAGGCAGCGCAGCGCGCGCCTTGAAATTTGGGCGGAAACTACACAATCAACGAAGGTTTGTGAACCTCGTTGATCAGGCTTTCCTTTATTTGTTTTCATGCCGATTGCGCGGCAATGCCATTTCGTTTGAGTAGCCGGCTTTCGATGAGGCCGGCCAGATGATCGCGGACCTCGCGGTAGCTCTCCAGAATCTGCTCGCGCGTTCCGATTGCAACCGTCGGATCCATGGTCGGCCAGTAGACCACATCGACTGCACTCGACCGCGTCAGCTCGAGTGCGGCATGATGGGCCTGGGGCGACAGCGTGATGATCAGATCGAAGTAATCATCCTCGAGTTCTTCCAGCGTCTGCGGCTGGCGGCGCCCAAGGGAAAGCCCAATCTCCTCGAGCACGACATCCACGAAGGGATCGCGCTCGCCGGCGCGAACGCCGGCAGACCTGATATAAGTGTTGGCCGGCAAAATGCTACGGGCGATCGCTTCGGCCATCGGCGAACGGATGGCATTCATACCGCACATGAAGAGGATGGCGCCCGGCCGCTTTCCCTCCTCGACGTCGGCGGCGAGCTCCATTGCCGTCATCCGCGCCAGTAGAGCACGCAGACCAGCGTGAAAAGGCGCCGGGCGGTGTCGAAATCGACCTCTATCTTGCCGGCCAGCCTATCCTTCAGCGTCTGCGAGCCTTCATTGTGGATGCCGCGCCGGCCCATGTCGATCGCCTCGATACGGCTCGGCGTCGACGAACGGATCGCTTCGTAATAGCTTTCGCAGATCATGAAGTAATCCTTGACGATCCGCCGGAAGGGCGTGAGCGACAGGATATGGGTGGCGACCCCGCCGCCCTCTTCGGTGGTAATGGCGAAAACCAGCTTGGAATCGACCAGCGAGATGTTCAGTCGGTAGGGCCCGCCGGCATGACCAAGCGGCTCGAAGCTGTTCTCCTCGATCAGGTCGAAGATGGCGACGGCGCGTTCATGCTCGACATCGGGCGTCGAACGGCCGATCGTATCGTCAAGGACGACGTCGCAAAGCCGGAAATCGCCCTTCGCCATGCCCTCACCTTTCGAGGTTGAGGCGGATCGCGACCGATCGCGCATGGGCATCAAGGCCTTCGGAAACGGCAAGGGCGATCGCCGCCGGGCCGAGGGTGCGGAGCTGCTGCGGACCGAGGCGCAGGATCGACGTGCGCTTGACGAAATCAAGCACCGAAAGGCCGGAGGAGAAGCGCGCCGAACGCGCCGTCGGCAGCACATGGTTCGAACCGCCGACATAATCGCCGATGACTTCAGGCGTATGGGCGCCGATGAAGATCGCTCCGGCATTGCGGATGCCGTCGAGCAGCCGGTCCGGATCGACGACGGCGAGCTCCAGATGCTCGGCAGCGATACGGTTTGCCAAGGGAATGGCCTGTTTCAGATCGGCAACGAGGATGACCGCGCCGAAATCGCGCCAGCTTGCCGCCGCCGTCTCGGCGCGGTTCAGCGTCTTCAGCTGGCGTTCGACCGCCTGCTCCACAGCCTTGCCGAATGCGGCATCATCTGTGATCAGGATCGCCTGGGCGCTGACATCGTGCTCGGCCTGGGCCAAGAGGTCGGCTGCGATCCAATCCGGATTGTTGTCCTTGTCTGCAATGACGAGCACCTCGGAGGGGCCGGCGATCATGTCGATGCCGACGGTGCCGAAGACATGGCGCTTGGCGGCAGCGACATAGGCATTGCCGGGGCCGGTGATCTTGGCGACCGGGGCGATGGTCTCGGTGCCATAGGCAAGAGCCGCGATCGCCTGGGCGCCGCCGACACGATAAATCTCCGTGACACCGACAAGCTTGGCAGCGGCAAGCACCGCCGGATTGACGGCGCCGCCGGTGGCCGGAACGGCGATGACGATGCGATCGACACCGGCGACCTTGGCCGGCACCGCATTCATCAATACCGAGCTTGGATAGCTCGCCGTGCCACCCGGAACATAAAGCCCGACCGCTTCTATCGCCGTCCAGCGCGAGCCGAGACCGACACCCATATCGTCTTCGTAGATATCGTCCTTCGGCAGTTGCCGGCGATGGTGGGATTCGATGCGCAGTGCCGCGAGCTTCAGCGCCCCCAGCACCTCTGAGGGCACCGCCTCGACGGCGGCGTCGATCTCTTCAGCTGTGACGCGCATCGGGACGGTGGCGTAATCGATGCCGTCGAACTTCAGCGAATATTCGGCCAGCGCCACATCGCCGCGGGCTCTGATATCATCGATGATGGCACGAACGACGACGTTCACATCATCGGAGACCTCCCGCTTCGTCGTCAGAAAGGCGGCAAAATGCTGCTCGAAACCTTCCGATGCCTGATCCAGCCAGATTGCCAAAGCCGATATTCCTTCTCAACTCGAAACTGCGATGTTCAAATTTTAGGGCGTCAAACACTCATTGTTTTATGCATGTCGTTATCCCGGAACCGCTGCACACTTCCGGGCGACATGCATTAGCGGTGACGAGGCTTTGACGAAGCCTCCCAGGCGCCGCCGATATCGGCCAGCTGGACCTCGATGCATTCGACATCGAGCGCAATCGAGGCCGTGCCTGACAGCGCCAGCTCGATCGTACCATCGGGCCCCTCGCCCTTCTTCTCGAAGCGCAGCGCCAGCAGCGACAGCACCTCGTCGCGTTTGCCACGATCGATGCCAAGCGAGCGGACGGCAAGCACGCGCTTGAAGACCAGGGCAGCACGGCGGCGCTCGAAACCCTTGCGCTTGCGCTCGGCACCTTCCCAGACGAAACGATTGGCGGCAAGCGCGAACTGCGCGTCGCGCGGCGACCAGTCGATGTCGCCGACCTTGAAGACGCTGTCCTGCATATGCGCGGACATGATCGCAAGATCCTCGTTATCGAGCGCAACAAGTTTCAGGTCGGTCATTCAGCCTCATCCCATTACCGGCCTACGCCGGGCACCGCCGGAATGGCGATGCGTCAGACAAGGGAAATAAGGCGCGGCGACCAATTACGCAACCGGGATGAACGGTGCTTACTCGCTGATGCGCTCGACGATGGCGCCGCAGCGGGTCAGCTTCTCCTCGAGCCGTTCGAAACCACGGTCGAGGTGATAGACACGGGAGACCGTGGTTTCGCCCTCGGCGGCAAGGCCGGCGATGACGAGCGAGACGGAGGCGCGCAGATCGGTCGCCATGACGGGCGCGCCGCGCAAGCGTTGGACACCCTCGATCTTCGCCGTCTGGCCGGACAGCGAGATCCTGGCGCCGAGGCGGGCAAGCTCCTGCACATGCATAAAACGGTTTTCGAAAATGGTCTCGGTGACATGTGAGACGCCGGAAGAACGGGTCATCAGCGCCATGAACTGCGCCTGCAGATCGGTCGGGAAGCCCGGGAAAGGATCGGTGACGATATCGACCGGCCTGATGCCGGCGCCGTTGCGCTTGATGCGCATGCCGTTGTTGGTCGACGAGATCTCCGCACCGGCGCGGCGCAGCGTTTCCAGCGCGGTTTCGAGCAACGCCATGTCGGTATTTTCGAGCACGACGTCGCCGCCGGCCATGGCGACGGCCATGGCATAGGTGCCGGTCTCGATGCGGTCCGGCAGCACGCGGTGGCGGGCGCCGGAAAGCGAGGTGACGCCTTCGACGGTGATCGTCGCCGTGCCTGCGCCCGATATCTTGGCGCCCATGGCGTTCAGGCAGTTGGCGAGATCGACGACCTCAGGCTCGCGGGCGGCATTGCCGATGACAGTCGTGCCGCGGGCAAGCGTTGCCGCCATCATCACCACATGGGTGGCGCCGACGGAGACCTTCGGGAAGGTGTAGCGTGCGCCGATCAGGCCGCCGGCAGGCGCCTTGGCGTTGATATAACCGGCATCGATCTCCATGGTCGCGCCGAGCGCCGTCAGGCCCTCGATGAAGAGATCGACGGGGCGCGTGCCGATGGCACAGCCGCCCGGCAGCGAAACGCGGCAATGGCCTTCGCGCGCCAGCAACGGGCCGATGACCCAGAAGGAGGCGCGCATCTTCGAGACCAGTTCATAGGATGCGGTCGTATCGACGATGGTGCGGCAGGTGAAATGGATCGTGCGCGAATAGGAATCTTCCTGGCGCTCGCGGCGGCCGTTGACGGCGACGTCGACGCCGTGATTGCCGAGGATGCGCATCAAGAGTTCGACATCGGCCAGATGCGGCACGTTTTCGAGCGTCAGCGTATCGCTGGTCAGAAGCGAGGCGATCATCAGCGGCAGTGCGGCATTCTTGGCGCCGGAAATCGGAATGATGCCATTCAGCTCATTACCGCCGACGATTCTGATACGATCCATGTGCGCTTACGGGCAGCGCCCGCCTTTCCTGAAAGTTCTGCCTTGAAATAAGGAGTGAGGTGTTTAGGGGATTTATCGAGACGCTTCAATTCGCGACGGACGGAACATTACGATTCGTCCATTTTTGCGGCGGGCAGCCCATTTGTTTCGTCGGCTTGGCCGGAACGGCGGGCGCGCACCTGTTGTTTGCGTCGACCCAGATTTTCCCTGAGCTTTTCGGCGGCGCGCTCACGGCGCAGTTTTGCCTGTGCCTCGATCGCTTGCTTGCGGCTCTGCTGGCCGGTTTCGGTCTTTTCGTTCATGCGACAGGATTAGCCGAATTCGCGCTAATCCAAAAGGCCCTTGCATCCCAATCCACGCGAAGTTGGAATTTGCTGCTTGCGCTTGCCGTCAAGCTGTGGCAATAGCCCCCCGTTCTCGCGATTGAGCCACATGGCTCGCGCGGGTACTGGTCCTGCTGCCGTAGCTCAGTGGTAGAGCACACCCTTGGTAAGGGTGAGGTCGGTGGTTCAATCCCACTCGGCAGCACCAGTTTTTCATCAGCAAAATCAACCAGACGGCTGTCTCGACTCATCGGCATGAAGTGGCGGAGATTGGTGTCGATGGGACCGGGAACGAGTAGGTTGTCAGTCGTGCTTTGGATGTTTGGCCGTTAGAGGCTGACCTACAGTCGCCGCCATCCCGATGGCGATATCCCTTTATGCGCTCGAAACAGCCGCGCGAAGTGGCTGGGGCTCTCGATGCCGCATCTGGCTGCAATCTCCGTCACGTCCAGATCTGTCTCGGTCAGCAGTTGCGCGGCGCGATCCATGCGTCGGGCTGAGATCGCCTGGAGCGGGGTCTGGCCGGTAGCGCCACGAAATGCGCGGAAGAAGTGGCCCTCCGATATGCCGAGCGGGGTCGCCAGGTCACAGATCGCAATCGGTCCAGACAGACGGCCGTCTATTCTCTCGTGTGTTTCGCGCAGCTGTTTGACCGTCAGGGTGTATTTCGGACAAGCCATCGGCGCGTCGCGACGACTGTGATGAGAGAGGTATTCCGTGAGAGCGAGCGCCATGGACGAGCAATAACTTTGGTCCAATGTTCGGTCGCATTGCAAAAGATCGCTCATCTGAGCGGCCATCCCGTAAATGAAGTCATCCCCGGCAATAAGGAATGGTCCCATGTCGAAGGCATGACGGCGCACCGTCATCGGGTCTATTGCGATGGCGCCCCACTCCCAGGCGACATTGCGTAACACGAGATCACGACCGCAGCCTGCGGGCAGGAACGAAACCATTCCCTTCGTGTCCCTACCATCGTAGCGAAAGCCATCGTCGGTACGAAAGCGATGCTGGTTTGCTCCACCGTTCAAGGTTACCATGATGAGGTGATGATCGGGTGCAATCCTGCCTTCGACCTCGACCGTCGGACCACGTCGGGCGGTCTCGAAATAGCCGCCCGACCAAATGGCTTTGAGATGGTCGTTGGGTGGTCTAGTCAGTTGCCAAGCTGGGCTTTTAACTTGCTGCGGCATTATCTGGCCAACTCCAAATATTGCGTCAATCGGATGCCGTCGAGCGGCTGACGTCCATTTGAAAGATAGGTCAGACTGACCGCTGTCGCATCAGCCTATTTGCTCTGTAAGCCCATCGGTCATTCAATTGCCGGTGAGCAGGATTTGGGCTAATGATCGTCCCAAGACCCGCGGCATCAACGCGCCAAATCATATGCACATCGAAAACCGATGTAGACTACATAGAAGTCGGCCGGCTTCCATTGCATCGCCTGCCTGCGCATCTTGTCTGGTCCATACCACCATGAGCCGCCGGCTGTCAGAGCGTTTGCCCCTTCACGTTCGGAAAGCCACTCCCATACGTTTCCACCCATGTCGTAGAGACCGTTGACACCAGCGCGAGTTGCGCGTGCTGGTGCGTGGCGCGGCCATGGATCATTTTCATTGATGTTGGCCCCATCAGGTGTTTCTCCCGTCGGATAGGGATACGTCCGGTCAACTAAAAAGTTCTCACCGCCGCCATGTTCATGATAGGCGGCCAATTCCCACTCGGCCCTCGTCGGAAGCCGGCCTCCAGCGGAAGCACAGTAGTCACGCGCCTCGGGCCAACTGACATGAACCGCCGGCTCGGTCATATTGTCCGGAGCATTTCCAAAAGGTGTGCGGAATGCCCAGCCAGGCCGGCGCTCCCAGCCGCTTCCCCATTCGTGGCCACCGCCTGCTCGCTCGGCCTCCGTGCGAAAATTCCGGTCATCAGCAAAGTCTGCGAAGTCAGCAATACTGACTTCGCTTCGATCAATGGCGAAACCGTTGAGTGTTACACGGTCGCTCGCGAATGAAGATGATTCAGAGACGATCAGGTATGTGAGCATCAGGTACGTTGCGGGGTTCGCGGGAAAGGCCATGTGACGACACCACCATAGTTCTTGCCGGGATAAGGAGGTTGTTTAAGCGCGTCCGCGACGCCTGTCAGCCCAGTATAATGGTCGGCCATGCGTTTGCGCATCGCCCGATCGGGAAGATCGCCGTAGAGTGCCCCCATATTATCGATGACATGCTGCGGCTGGCTGGTTGCCGGGATGACGTTTGTAACCGCCGGATGCGCAATGATCCATTTCAGGAAATATTGCGCCCAGGTCTCAATCCCCATTTCCCTCGCGAAGTCCGGCACCGGCTGTCCAGCAATAGGAGTGAAGAGCCGCGCCTTTTCGAACGGAATGTTGACCTGCACCGCGACGCCATTGGCAGCGCAGGCATCCAGCAGCCTCTGTTCGGCAGCGCGGGTCAGGATCGTATAGGCGATCTGAACGAAATCCAGCGTGCCGGTGCTCACCAGCCGCTCCATGGTGTCGTAGTACTCAGGACTCCACTGGGTGATGCCGATATAACGTACGGAGCCTTCCGCTTTTTTCTGCGCCAGCCAGTGACGCACTTGATCATGATTTTCGAGACTATGGACCTGCAGCACGTCGATCCGGTCCCGCCACAGCCGTTCGCGAGACTGCCTGAGCTGGCGCTCCGAATGACTGTTGTCCGAAAGGTAGTCGCCTGTCGCCCAGGTCTTGTTGGTGACGAATATGTCGTTGGAAATGCCGAGGTCGGTGATGAAGTCTCCCACGCTCACCTCCGACATTCCGTAGAGCGGCGAAGTGTCGATGACCTTGCCGCCTCGCTCATGGAACAGCCGGATGACCTCACGGACATTGTCGCGAGCTTCGCCTGGCCGGATATCGAAGGTCTCGAACGTTCCAAGCCCCACGGCCGGGATCATCTCGCCGGTCTTCGGGATAGGTCGCATAATGGGGGCCGGTCCTCCTTGCCCTCGTGCCTCCCGTATCGAAACACCGGCACCAAATATGGAAGTAGCAGTTGTCGCGACCACTCCGACGAGAAGCTGGCGACGACTTGGAAAAAATCCTTCAATTGGTCGGAATGACATTGGATGCGTCCTTGTTGCGGTAGCATCGACGTTAAGGCCCATGCCGCAGCGATGCGCTCCCGATCCTCACCAACTGACGCAATCCTGACCAATTTTGTGTGGACATGGCAGGGTCAGGCGTTGAAACATGAATTCATGGGTTCGCAGTGCCCGGTCTCCGAGAGCAATCCCATAACTTCCTTCAAAAACTCGGAGCGCCCGCGCCCTCCCGAGATCTATCACGGAGCCTTCTTGCGACTTCAGGGTAGCTCGCAAGTATTCCCTTTGCAGTCTTGGGATGACCTCAATGGAGAGACGCGCAAGGAAAGCGTCGTCAGCGGACGTCTCTGCGGCTTCTAAAAACTCCTCTTTGGGTATTCTTCGCGTGTGTGCGTCTAACGAAAACAGCCAATTCGCCTCACCATCGGCAACCTATCCGCCATTGCTGCCCGTGGAAATCACGCTAGAATATTAACTATCGCAGAGTCTCCCCGGAGGAACTGGGAGATGCTGCACTTCGTTTCTGTCGAAAATCGTGGAGGAGCATCGATGGCAACTGAAAGATGGAACAGCCCGGTCAAGGTTGGTTTCGAAGGTGCCGATGCGCGAACGGTCAATGGGCCGTTCGATGCGCTGAAGTGCCTGGCGGATCTGTGGCCGAGTATGCGCGGGCTTCGTTATATCAAGGCCCGCAGCGCCTGCCGGGCGGCGCTCGATGGGCGCAAGAGCGTGGAAGAAGCAAGAGCCGAGTTCCTGGCGGCCGCCGAAGAGGCGAAGCTGAAGTTGCATTAGCACTTCGGCAAGGAATTTCGGGCGATTTTCGCCTTCTGGGCGCGCAAGCGTGCCGGAACGGAACAATGCTTTAATTTTAGTTTAACCCTGCAGCAAGTGCGCGCCGGGTTTTGGTGCAAAAGGGCGTTGCGCCTGGTACACCTGCATCAATAGAAGACGACCAGCCATCATGATGATGGTTAGAGGCTCGTCACCTCTGCGGACACGCAGGCGAGCCTCGTCCGAGCAAAGCGGATGTTTCAGCAGTCCGCGCCCTCATTCTCCACTTCGATATAACCGACGCCGATGATCGTGCCATCCGATGCGCGGATGAAGGAGGGGAGATAATGCGGCTCTACCGGTGTGCAGGCGACGGCCCCGGTATATTCGTTGAGGGCGATCTGGTCCTTCGGCAAAGCGGAATAATTCGTGCCGGTTTCGAGCGATGCATGGGCGGGGCCGGCAAGGACACCGCAACCCACTATCAAGGTCGTTGCCCAGAGGCGAGGAAGCAGCTGCATGGGAGTCTCCAGCGTTTAGGTCCGGCATTTCAACACGCGGGAGAGCACTTGGTTCCCTTTATGCGTTGCAAGGACAGTTGAGCACAGGGCCGGCGCAGCATCCCATCTTTCGACTTCAGCGTCGCAGCAGGCGGCTGCGCACATAGCCTCGACCGACGACGCTCTCGGCGATCTCGATCGCCCGCTCGACATCGCCCCGCCGGCGCACGGAACCTTCCAGGATGACATATGAGCCTAAAGTGGTGACGATGATGTCTATGGCTTCGATATCGCCTGCGGCATGAAGTGCGCACTCCACCGAGGCGCGTGTTGCCGCGTCGATGTGATCCTGCCGGCCGGATTCCCCATAGTTCGTGAATGCTGCAAAGCCGAGCACAGTGACCGTCTCCTGATGTCAGTTGATATCTGTTAACGCCGCGGCGAGGCATTTCGTTGCGGTGCGCCACGCATGGAGGAGCCTATTTGAGAGCGCTTCCTATGGACCCTGGCATGGACGACCCTTGGCGAAAGACGTCGCGACTTCCATATCTGGCTGCAGTCGAAAGAGGGATGACGACGATGAAAGCGCTTCTGCCCGCCTTGTTTGGCGGGGCATTGCTTGCCGGCTGCTCTGCGGCCGATACGCCGGCGCTGGAACCCATTCCCGGCAGCATTACCTATGGCGGCCAGCCGCGAACGAAGCTCAGCAAGTCGCCGGTCGGCAGCGCCATCTACAACCAGTTCTACAACGGTACGGGCCAGCGCGTGGAGGAAACCTATATCCTTCAGCCCGACCGCAGCCTGAAGCTGGTGCGGCGCGAGATCGGCCCGGATTTCCCCGACTGAAATGTTGCTCGCGCGCCAGATCGCTTGACAGAGGCAGCAATCGCGAACATTCAAGGAACATCTAATCTTTCCGCGGTGATTCTGCGGGAGCCCGACCGGACGGCTGGATGTATCTCGAAAAGCTCAATCCGCAGCAGCGCATGGCCGTCGAGCACGGCACGCTCATCGACGGCAGCCATATTGCCGGGCCGCTGCTGGTCATTGCCGGCGCCGGCTCCGGCAAGACGAATACCTTGGCGCATCGCGTCGCCCATCTGATCGTCAAGGGCGCCGACCCCCGCCGCATCCTGCTGATGACCTTCTCGCGCCGGGCAGCCGCCGAGATGGCGCGGCGTGTCGAACGCATCTGCCGCGACGTGCTCGGTTCGAATGCCGGCGTGATGGCGGATGCGCTTTCCTGGTCCGGCACCTTCCACGGCATCGGCGCGCGGCTGCTGCGCGATTATGCCCAGCAGATCGGCCTCGACCCCGATTTCACCATTCACGACCGCGAAGACAGCGCCGATCTGATGAACCTGATCCGGCACGACCTCGGTTTCTCGAAGACGGAAAGCCGCTTTCCCACAAAGGGCACCTGCCTTGCCATCTATTCCAGGGCGGTGAATTCGGAAACCGCGCTCGACCTCGTGCTGCGCGACGTCTTTCCCTGGTGCGCAGGGTGGGAGAAACAGCTGCGCGAACTTTTCGCCTGTTATGTCGAGGCCAAGCAGAGCCAGAACGTGCTCGATTACGACGATCTGCTGCTCTACTGGGCGCAGATGGTTGGCGAAGCGATGATTGCCGAGGATATCGGCAGCCGTTTCGACCATGTGCTGGTCGACGAATATCAGGACACCAATCGGCTGCAGGCCTCGATCCTGCTGGCGCTGAAGCCCGAAGGTCAGGGGCTGACCGTCGTCGGCGACGATGCGCAGTCGATCTATTCCTTCCGTGCCGCGACAGTGCGCAACATCCTCGATTTTCCCGCCGCCTTCAGCCCGGCCGCCAATATCGTCACACTCGACCGCAACTACCGCTCGACGCAGCCGATCCTCGCGGCCGCCAACGCCGTCATCGATCTCGCCTCGGAGCGCTTCACCAAGAACCTCTGGACCGAGCGGCAATCGTCCGAGCGGCCACGCCTCGTCACCGTGCGCGACGAGGCCGAGCAGGCGCGGTATATCACCGACATGGTGCTCGACAATCGCGAGGAAGGCCTCACGCTCAAGCAGCAGGCCGTGCTCTTCCGCGCCTCGCATCACAGCGGGCCTCTGGAGGTCGAGCTGACCCGGCGCAACATCCCCTTCGTCAAGTTCGGCGGGCTGAAGTTTCTCGACAGCGCGCATGTGAAGGACATGCTGGCTGCCCTTCGCTTCGCGCAGAATCCGCGCGACCGGGTGGCGGGCTTCCGGCTGATGCAGATCCTGACGGGCGTCGGGCCGTCGACTGCGCAGAAGACGCTCGACCTGATGGCCGAGGATGCCAGTCCGATTTCTGCTCTCGCTGCAATGCCGGCGCCACCGCGCTCCGGCGAGGACTGGACAATGTTCGTTTCGATGCTGCAGGAGCTGAAGACCGGCAAGGCCGGCTGGCCGGCAGAGATCGGCCTGGCGCGGCAATGGTACGCGCCGCATCTGGAACGGCTGCACGAGGACGCAGCAACGCGGCAGGCCGACCTGCTGCAGCTCGAGCAGATCGCTAGCGGTTATGCCTCGCGCGAGCGCTTTCTCACCGAGCTCACCCTCGATCCGCCGGATGCGACCAGCGACCAGGCGGGCGTGCCGCTTCTCGACGAGGACTATCTCATCCTGTCGACCATCCATTCCGCCAAGGGCCAGGAATGGACGAAGGTATTCATGCTGAACGTCGTCGACGGATGCATACCGAGCGATCTCGCCGTCGGCACAACCGCCGAAATCGAAGAGGAACGCCGGCTGCTCTATGTCGCCATGACGCGCGCCCGGGACGGTCTTGACCTCGTCGTGCCGCAACGCTTCTTCACCTACGGGCAGAACTCGCAGGGCGACCGGCACGTCTATGCCTCACGCAGCCGCTTCATTCCCGCGACCCTGCTCCAGTTCTTCGAGCCCTGCAGCTGGCCGCAGGGGAAATCGGAGGCCGCTCAAGCCCAAGCGCGGCAGGTGCGCATCGATGTCGGCGCCCGCATGCGCGGCATGTGGCGATAACCGGATAGCGTTCAGAGTGAAAGCGGCGGCTCGGCTGGTTTCAGGAAAAATTCGACCCTTGCTGACTCCACGGCATCGACTGACGCCGGCGACCATTGCGGATTGCGGTCCTTGTCGATGACGGCGGCGCGAATACCCTCGAAGAAATCGGGATTATCAAGCATCTGCAGGCAGGCACCGAGTTCGCGGCCGAGGCATTCGGCAAGCGAGGCACTGCTGCGGCCGGCCCTGAGCAGCCGCAAAGCAAGCTTCAGGCTGGTCGGTGAACGCGTCAGCATCACCCGGCGCGTCTCGGCGGCAAATTCGCCTTCCTCCCCGGCGAGTACTGCCAGGATCTCCTCGACGCTGTCGAACCGAAAAGCGCGATCGATCATCGCCGCGTTCTGCCGCAGCCGGCTTTCTCCCTGAGGCTCAGAAAGCGCCTGCAGCACGGCATCGACATCGCCGGATGAGCTGGCGCGCGGCAGGCCGGAGAGAGCATCGATCACCTCTCCGAGCCGCGACGAGGCGATCTGAAGATCGGCAAGCCCAGCGTAGATCGCATCGGCAGCACCAATATCGAGCCCTGTCAGGCCGAGCCATGTTCCGGCCTCGCCGGGGCCACGCGGCAGCAGCCAGGTGGCGCCGACATCCGGGACATAGCCGATGCCGGTTTCGGGCATGGCAAGCCGCGTGCGCTCGGTGACGACGCGGTGGCGACCGTGCGAGGACAGGCCGACGCCGCCGCCCATGGTGATACCGTCCATCAGCGCGACATAGGGTTTGGGATAGGAGGCAATGATATGGTTGAGGCGGAACTCCTCGCGCCAGAAGGTGCCGGCGAGGCCATCGCCGGCGCGGGCGCTCTCATGCAGGGCGCGGATATCGCCGCCGGCGCAAAAGCCGCGTTCGCCCTCCCCCACCATCACGACGCTTGCCACCTCGGGATCACCGGCAAAAGCGTGAAGGGCCGCAGTGATCGCCCGGATCATCGGCAGGGTCAGGCTGTTCAGCGCCCGCGGCCGGTTGAGGCGGATCACGCCCACGGTCCCCCGCCGTTCAATGATGACTTCGCCGTCTTGCATGGTTCACCTCATCTGTTGAGACCATGAATAGACGACGACGTAGCTTCGCTCCAGTCGATTTAAGACCGATCGGAGATTGGCTCAGGCAGACAGCGAATTGCGGGCGGAGGCTGCGGCCTCGCACCGGGCGGCGTAATCGATGGCAACTTCGAGCGGCAGCGGCCGCGAGAAATGATAGCCCTGCGCCAGACGAACGCCCATCGCCTTCAATCCCTCGGCAATCTCTTCGCTTTCGACGCCTTCGGCGACGGATGCAATGCCGAGATTCTGGCAGAGATTGGCGACCGAGCGGGTGATGTTCATGCAGCGGGCGTCACGATCGAAATTCATCACGAAGGACTTGTCGATCTTCAGCTTGTCGAAGGCGAGACGATGAATATGGCTGAGGCTCGAATAGCCGGTGCCGAAGTCGTCGAGCGCAATCGAGATGCCGGCAGCGCGCAGCATCGTGATCACCTGGTCGGCGGTGTCGAAATCGGAGAGCAATGCGGTCTCGGTAATCTCGAACTCGATGCGCTTCGGATCGATGCCGGAGCGGGTGATCATGGCCAGCAGCGCCATCGAGGTCTCGTGGTCGCAAATATCACGTGCGGAGAGATTGAAAGACAGGCTCAGATGCCGTGGAATGATCGCCAGCGCTTCGAGCGCCTTGGCGAAGAGGATGCGGGTCATGCGGCCGATGACCGCCGTGCGCTCGGCAGCGGGAATGAAGGCTTCGGGACTGATGCGGCCGAAGCGGGCGCTGTCCCAGCGGGCGAGCGCCTCGTAAGCGACGACGCGGCCGCTCCTCAAGTCGACGATCGGCTGATAATCGAGTTTCAATTCCTTGGCGAAATCATTCGCCTGCAGTTCGAGTTCGATCAGATGGCGCTGCGTCAGGATCTTCTCGTGCTCGGCTGAAAAGAATTCGACGCCGCTGCTGCGCTTGCTCTTGACCTGGTAAAGAGCGAAGTCCGCTTTCTCGTAGAGATCCTCGGCGGTGTATGTGCCGATATCGGGATAGACGATGCCGCAGGAGCCGAAGACGCGGACCGAGCCGTCGGGGATTTCGAAGGGGTCGCGGACGGCAGCGCAGAGCGCCTGGCCGAGATCGGCGATCGCCTGGCGCGTCATCGAGCAAGGAAAGATGATCCCGAACTCATCGCCGCCGAGACGGGAGACGATGCCCTCTTCGCCGACCAGCGCGACGAAGCGGCGGGCCGTCTCCTTGAGCACGAGGTCGCCGGCGGCATGGCCGAAGACGTCGTTGACCGGCTTGAAGCCATCGAGATCGAGAATGCCGAGGACCGGCGGCGAAGACGGATTCTTTTGCAGCCGTTTTTCCAGCGAGAGAAAGAAGCTGCGGCGATTGGCAAGGCCGGTCAGCTGGTCATGCAGCGCATTGCGGCTGTTGACGAGGTTCAGCTCTTCGGCTTCCGCCTGCTTCTGCTTCAGCTCCTCGGTCAATTGCACGAGACCGACGAAATTCTGGAAATAGCTGTTGATCACCCTGAGGAAGGGCAGGATCAGGAAGAGGCCGCTGATGGCCGTCGCGACGAAAACGGGATTGCCCGAGAACAAGAAGGTCGCGACCATGGCCGAGAAAGTGATGACCGTGGTCAGCGCTGCCGCCATCGGCAGGTGCATCAGGCAAAAGATGCAGGAAATGCCTGTCACGACGAGGAAGTAGGCGATCTGACCCTGCTGGGAAGCATCGCCATATTGGTAAAGCGCGATCGCCCAGCCGCCGAAAGCGACGGCCAAGATGCCGGCGCCTGATACCGTCACCTTCATCAGCCTGTAGGCTTGCTCGGCGGTGACGTTTTCCTTGCCCCTGATCTCCCACCAGCAGAGACGGAAGACACAGACGACGCACAAGGCCACGGGAATGTAGAGCGAGAGCCAAAAGGGGGCGGATTTGAGGTGGGTTATCGCCACCGCAAGGGCGTTGATGATCAGCAGGACATAGAGAATGGGGATCTGCGACGACAGGGCCCGGAACTGCGCCGAAAGCGTCGGATTGTCTTTTTGCAGCTGCAATGAGGCGAGAAAGTTCTTCATCTTCTCTTTTCCGTTGGCCCCGAGCTAGCCAGAGAAAGCTTGATTTCCTTATTCACGTGACGGCATGCGGCCCCCGCGGGCGCGGGGATGATAAACGGGTTCCTGGATCAGAAGGACGCGGCGGCGAGTGCCCGGTGAATGCTGTGCAGGTCATCGACATTCTTGTTCGAAAGGAACAGTTCCCAATCGAGCGAGCTCTGGACGATGGTTTCCAGCGAATCGTATCTGGGCTTCCAGTCGAGCACCTGCCGGGCGAGGGAAGCGTCGGCGACGACGCTTGCCGAATCGCCGGCGCGGCGCGGCGCCATGTGGATCTTGAAGGAATGCCCGTGCAGGCGGGTGACCATGTTCAACACGTCGAGCACCGAATAGCCGCTGCCATAACCGCAATTGGCGACGAGCGAGCCCTTGCCTCTGCGCAGGTGCTGCAGCGCTTTCAGATGTGCATCCGTGAGATCGCTGACATGGATGTAGTCGCGCACGCCGGTGCCGTCATGGGTGGGATAGTCGATGCCGTAGACATGGACGCTGTCGCGCCTGCCGAGCGCTGCCTCGCAGGCGACCTTGATGAGGTGCGTGGCGCCTGAGGTCGACTGGCCGGCGCGATGATGCGGGTCGGCGCCGGCGACGTTGAAGTAGCGAAGCGCGACATAGTTGAAATCATAGGCGGCGGCGGCATCGCGCAGCATGAATTCGGTCATCAGCTTCGACTGGCCGTAGGGATTTTCCGGGTTGAGGGGGGCCGTCTCCTTCACCGGCAGATCCGTCTTTTGCTGGCCGTAGACGGCCGCCGTCGAGGAGAAGACGAAGTTGCGGATACCGGCCTTGACCGAAGCGCTCAGAAGCGCCCGGGTCTTGCCGGAATTGTTGTCGTAATAGGAGAGCGGATCGGCGACCGAGACCGGGACGACGGCGGAGCCGGCGAAATGGATGATCGCCTCGATGTCGTTTTCGATGAAGACCTTTTTCAATATATCGGGATCGGCAACGTCGCCGAGATAGAAACGCGCCGCCGGCGCCACGGCCCAGCGAAAGCCTGTGGAGAGGCGGTCGAGCACGACCACATCCTCGCCCGCATCGAGCAGCGCCCAAACCATGTGACTGCCGATATAACCGGCCCCGCCCGTCACCAAAACCGCCATGTCCCGCATCCCCGCTTTCGTATTTATAAGCAGGGGCATCAGGCGCCGGTTTTTCTTTCCAAGTTTCTTATCGAACGGCCTTTGGAAGGCCTTTGAACGGGTATGTTTGGAGTCGTGGTTAGAGGCCGATTTCGGGCTTTGCTAGAGTTTTATCGATCCGGCGATTCCGGCACAAAATCGACTTGGCGACGCTTCTCAGAGCTTGACGATATAGTCGCAGAGGCGCTCGGCCGCGACCGCCACCTGCGCGGGGTCACGCAGGAAGCAGGCGCGCAGGAAGAGTTCGCCGCCCGGGCCGAAGGCTGTTCCGGGTGCTAACCCGACGCCTGTCTTGTCGACGATGTCGAGCGCTGCCTTGCGGCTGTCGGCGACGCCGTCGATCTTCAGGAAGGCGTAGATCGCGCCGTCCGGTTTCAGTGTCTCGACGCGGTTGGTGGCAATTAGCGCATCGCAGAGAATATCGCGGGAGCGGGCCGCCTTGGCGATATTGGCAGCGACGAAATCGTCGCCTTGATCAAGGGCTGCGACGGCGCCCTTCTGCATGAACTGCGCCACCCCCGATGTCGAATACTGAATGAGGTTTTCGAGCACCTGGCCCATCTCCGGCGGCGCGACGATCCAGCCGACGCGCCAGCCGGTCATCGACCAGTTCTTCGAGAAGGAATTGACGAAGATGATCTTGTCGCCCTCGTCCATCACATCGAGGAAAGAGGGCGCGCGGCCGCCGGCAAAATAATAGCGGGCGTAGATTTCATCTGCCAGGATCCAGAGGTCGTGCTTGCGGGCAAGCGCCAGAATATCGCCAAGATCCTGTTTCGTTGCCGTCCAGCCCGTCGGGTTCGACGGCGTGTTGATGAAGATGCCCTTGGTCTTCGGGGTGATCGCGGTTTCGATGCGGTTAAGATCGACCGCCCATTTGCCGCCTTCGAACTGCAGCTCGACGCTGAGCGAGCGCGCACCTGCTATCTCCAGGGCGGCGGCGATATTCGGCCAGGAAGGCGAGAGGTAAACCAGTTCGTCGCCCGGCGAGGTCAGCGCCTGCACGGCAATCTGGATCGCCTGCATGCCGGAACCGGTAACGTAGAAATGCTCGACAGGAAGACGGATTCCGAAATGTCTGTTGTAATAATCCGAAAGCGCCTGGCGAAGCTCCGGAATGCCGCGCTGCCAGGTGTAGAATGTCTCGCCGGCGGCAAGCGCATCCATCGCCGCTCTGCTGATGAATTCGGGCGTCGGCAGATCGCCCTCACCCACCCAGAGCGGCAGCAGGCCTTCGCGGCCACGGGCATAGTTGACGAGTTCGACGATCCCGCTTTCGGGCGCCGCCAGGGCGCGCGGGCTGAGGCTGCTGACGATCGACATGCATATCTCCGGTTTCCGCCTTCATAGCGGATTTACGCCGGCAAATCCCATGACATCCAGTGATGGCATATCGATTTTGGTGATGAATGAGCCCGGCCGCAGCGGACAGGATCAAGCCGTCGGGCGCGTGGCGAGAAGATCGCGGATTTCCGTCAGCAGCTGAACGTCTGCCGGCGGCGCTGGCAGCTCTTCCGGTGCCGCCTTTTCCTGGCGCTCGACCTGGGCACGCAGGGTGTTCACGCCCTTGACCATCAGAAAGATGATCCAGGCGAGAATGAGGAAGTTGATGAGCACGGTCAGGAAGCTGCCATAGGCAAAAACCGCTCCCTGCTCGCGGGCAGCGGCGAGCGACTGCGCGTTGACGGCCGACGAGAGTGGGAGGAAGTAATTCGAAAAATCGAAGCCGCCGAAAATGGCGCCGACGATCGGCATAATGAGGTCATCCACCAAAGATTTGACGATGCCGCCAAAGGCGCCGCCGATGATGACGCCGACTGCGAGATCCATGACATTGCCACGGGCGATAAAGGCCTTGAACTCATTGAGCATCGGATCCGTCTCCCTTTGATACAATTGTGTTAATTAGCTACATCTTCATTGCAATTAATCAATCGGCAATCGCAATTATTCGGCAATACCTCCCCCGCGGTCTTTGACTTAAGGCCTAGATGGCCGGCAATTTTCAAAGTGCCTGAAATGACCTAAGCTGACCCGCGTTGCGGGAGGTCCCGGCGGGTTTCCGCCGGCGGAGGGTCAATGCTTCCAGGCTGGGTTATATTCGCGTCTGCCTTCGGCTATCTGCTCCTGCTTTTCGCCGTGGCTAGCTATGGCGACCGCAAGAACCGCAGCCAGGGCACGCTCGGATCGGGCACGCTGAGCGGATGGCCGGTGGTCTATGCGCTGAGCCTTGCGATCTACTGCACCTCCTGGACCTATTTCGGCAGCGTCGGGCTTGCGGCGCAACGGGGCCTGGAATTTGCCGGCATCTATATCGGCCCGATCCTCGTCTTCACGCTCGGCATGCCGCTGCTTCGCCGCATCATCGAGCTCGCCAAGGCGGAGAAGCTCACCTCGGTTGCCGATTTCGTCGCCGCGCGCTACGGCAAGAACCCGACGGTCGCCACGATCGTCGCACTGATCTCGCTGATCGGCGCCATTCCTTATATCGCGCTGCAGCTCAAGGCGATCTCGAGCACCGTCAGCGCCATGGTCAATCCGTCCGATTACGGCATCGGCAGCGGCAATCTCTATTTTCTCGACCTGCCGCTCGCCGCAACGCTGGTGCTTGCCTGCTTCGCCATCATGTTCGGCACGCGGCATACGGATGCGACGGAACATCAGGATGGCCTCATCCTCGCCGTCTCGATGGAATCCGTGGTCAAACTCGTCGCCTTCCTGACGGCCGGCGTCTGCGTCATCTGGTTTCTGTTCGATGGCCCGACCGATCTCTGGCGCAAGACCGTCGACAATGAGCTGGTCATGTCGGCGCTCAACTACCATACGCCGATCAGCCGCTGGATCACCCTGATCATCTTGTCGGCCTTTGCGATCATCCTGCTGCCGCGGCAATTCCACGTGACGGTTGTCGAAAACCGAACTCCGAAACAGCTGAAACTCGCAGGTTTCCTGTTTCCCACCTATCTCATCGCCATCAATCTCTTCGTGCTGCCGGTGGCAATCGGCGGGCTCTTGACCTTCGGCGGCACCGGCAATGCCGATTTCTACATGCTGTCGCTGCCGCTTGCCGGCCAGATGCCCGTCATTTCGCTGATCATCTTCATCGGCGGTTTCTCCGCCGCAACGGCGATGGTCATCGTCGATTCCGTCGCACTGTCGATCATGGTGTCGAACGACATCATCATGCCGATCTTCCTCAGGCGCAAACTCGCCGGCCGCGCCGGCCAGCGCGACAATTTTGCCAAGACGCTGCTCAACATCCGCCGCAGCGCCATTTTCGCCGTGCTGCTGTTCGGTTATGCCTATTACCGCTCGACCGACAGCACCGCCGGCCTTGCCTCGATCGGCCTTCTTTCCTTTGCCGCGATCGCGCAAATCGCCCCAGCGCTTTTCGGCGGGCTGATCTGGCGGCGGGCGAATGCGCGCGGCGCGATCCTCGGGCTGACCTCCGGCTTCGTCATCTGGATCTACCTGCTGTTCCTGCCCTCGCTCGGCGGCCCCGATTATTCCTATGTGGCGAGCGCCGTGCTCGGCTTCATCTTTCCCGGGACCACGCTGTTCACTGCTCCCGACGCCGATCCGCTGGTCAACGCGACGGCGATGAGCCTGATGGTCAACACCGCCTTCTTCGTCGTCGGCTCGCTCACCCGCAACGCCAAGCCGCTGGAGCGCATCCAGGCCGGCATCTTCGTCAAGCGGCATTCGCGTTCGCAATTTGCCACGCGCGGCTGGAAGACCCGCATCAGCGTCGGCGATCTCAAGGCGGCGATCTCGCGCTACCTCGGCGAAGAGCGCATGCAGCGCTCGTTGACGACCTACGAACAAAGCTCCGGCCGCAAGCTGGAAGACGAGCAGCCGGCCGACATGGCGCTCATCCATTTCAGCGAACAGCTGCTCGGCAGCGCCATCGGCTCGTCCTCGGCCCGGCTGGTGCTGTCATTGATCCTGCAGAAGATCGAGGATGCCTCTTCCGACACCGCCTGGCTGCTCGACCAGGCGAGCGAGGCGCTGCAATATAACCAGGACATGTTGCAGACAGCACTTTCGCAGATGGACCAGGGCATTGCCGTCTTCGACAGTTCCAACCGGCTGACGATCTGGAACCGGCGCTTCCGGCAATTGCTGGACCTGCCTGAGAATGCCGGCCAGGTCGGTTTTCCCTTGTCCGAAATCGTTACCACGCTCAGCCAGCGCGGCGACATCGCGCCCGGCGATCTCAGCCAGACGGTCCGGCATTTCCTGACGCTCGACAAACCCTTTTCGCTGGTGCTCGGCGGCGGCGAGCGGATCATCGAAGTGCGCTCCAATGCCATGCCCGACAAGGGCATCGTCGCCACCTTCACCGACATCACCCAGCGCGTCAGTGCCGATAAAGCGCTGAAACAGGCGAATGAGACGCTGGAGCAGCGGGTCGCCGAACGCACCGCCGAGCTTACCCGCGTCAACCGCGAACTCGGCGAGGCGCGCGCCGCCGCCGACGAGGCGAATATCGGCAAGACACGCTTTTTCGCTGCCGCCGGCCACGATATCCTGCAGCCGCTGAACGCCGCCCGGCTCTATTCCTCGGCATTGGTCGAGCGCATGGCGCAATCCGACAACAGCCCGATCGTGCGCAACATCGATTCCGCGCTGGAATCGGTCGAGACCATTCTCGGCGCGGTGCTCGATATATCCAGGCTCGATACCGGTGCCATGCGGCCGCGGCTCGCCTCCGTCGCGCTATCCGACCTCTTGGAGCGTATCCAGACCGATTTTGCGCCGATCGCCCGCGAAAAGCGGCTGAAGCTGGTGGTCATGCCGACGTCGCTGCGCGTCCGCTCCGATCCCAATCTGCTGCGCCGGCTGGTGCAGAACCTGGTCTCCAACGCCATCAAATACACGATTTCAGGCAAGGTGCTGGTCGGGGCGCGGCGGCGCGGCAACCAGGTGATCATCCAGGTGATCGATTCCGGCATCGGCATCCCGCCGTCGAAATTCCGCACCGTGTTCAAGGAATTCGCGCGGCTGGACGAAGGCGCGAAAACCGCCTCCGGCCTCGGGCTCGGCCTGTCGATCGTCGACCGCATCGCCCGCGTGCTCAACCATCCGGTCGAGCTGCAGTCGACGCATGGCAAGGGCACGGAATTCCGCATTGCCATGCCGCTCGACGTGTCGCGCACGGCCGCGGCTGCAGCAGCGATTGCGCCCGCCGACCGCCCCGGCCAGCCGCTGAGCGGGTTGAAGATCCTCTGCATCGACAACGAGCCGAAGATCCTCGAAGGCATGCGGCTCCTGATCAGCGGCTGGGGCTGCGAGGTGGAGTCGCTCAATTGCCTCGCCGACGCCAACACCGTCGATGGCCAGGAGGGAGCGCCTGATATCGTCATCGCCGACTACCATCTCGGCGACGGCACCGGCATTGCCGCGATCCTGCATCTGCGCCGGCAGTTCGGCGCCGATATCCCCGCTTTGCTGATCACGGCAGACCGCACGCCGGAGGTGCGCAGCGAGGCCGAGCGATACGGCATCGCCGTCCAGCACAAGCCGGTGCGGCCGGCAGCGTTGCGCGCCTATATCACCCAGATTTCCGGCATCAAGCGCGCCGCCGCGGAGTAACACAAAACTCAGTCCGTCGTGCCCATGACACGCGCAACCAGATCGTGCACGCGCGCTGTTGCCGGCACGTCGCCAAACAGGATGCGGTACATGATCGGCGCCACGACCTGGTCCATGACGCGCTCGACATCCGGAAAGGCCTCGCCGCGGGCCTTCGCCCTCTCGGCGATGACGTCGATCTGCTGGCGGGTATATTCGCTGCATTTACAGGCGTTCGCGCCCGCCTGCGCCGCCAGCACGTCGCGGATCATCTCGCGGCCCGGACCGGAGGACATTTCCTCGGCATATTGCTCGGCCCAGGTTTCGAGATCGGCCTTGCCGCTGCCGGCATCGATCGGCTGCATATCCGGCCGCAGCCGATCGACGGCGACATCGGCAAGAAGCTCGTGCAGGTCGCCCCAGCGGCGATAGATGGTCGACGGCGTTACCCCCGCCTTGCCGGCAATCAGCGGGATCGTCACGTCGGCGCGGCTCATCTCGGCCATCAGCTCACGGACCGCCTTGTGCACCGATGCCTGAACCCGGGCGCTTCTGCCGCCCGGACGGAGATTCTCTTTCACTGTCACGTGTGCAACCCGACTTTCTCTCCTTGCCACCGATGGTTCAAAATCTTTGACAGACCTATTAACGCAAATAATTTGCTTTTACGAAATGCCGGCTCTACATAGGCTAAAGCAACGGCTTAGCTTTAAGGGGCTTATATATGTTCGCCGCAGCCAAATCCACCAAGAATTCGCCGCGCCCCTCGATCGGCTTTCATGCGCTGACGCTCGCGACCTTCTTCGGCGCCTCCGCCGCACCGACGCCGCTCTACCGGATCTATGAGGAAAACTTCTCCGTCTCGCCGGTGCTGATCACGGTGATCTTTGCGGTCTATGCCTTCGCGCTGCTGGCGGCGCTGTTGATCGCCGGTTCGATCTCCGACCACCTCGGCCGCAAGCCGGTGATCTTCTTCGCCCTCGCGCTCGAAATCGTCGCCATGGGCCTCTTCGTCGTCGCGAGCGGTCCCGGCTGGCTGATTGCAGCACGGATCGTGCAGGGACTGGCAACGGGAATCGCCGGCGCCTCGATCGGAGCGGCGCTCGTCGATGTCGACCGGGCAAAGGGACAGATCGTCAATTCGATCGCGCCGCTTTGCGGCATGGCGGTGGGGGCAGTGGGCACCAGCGCCCTGATCCAATACGGCCCCTTCCCGATGCATCTGGTCTATGCGCTGCTGCTCGTCGCCTTCACGCTGCAGGCAGCCGCCATCTGGCTGACAGGCGAGACCGGCGGCACGCGGCCTGGCGCGCTCGGCTCGCTGATACCGCGGGTCACCATTCCCAAGCAGGTGAAGCGGCCGCTCTCGCTGGTGACGCCGATCAACATCGCCAACTGGACGCTTGCCGGCTTCTATCTCTCGCTGGTCCCGTCCTTGGTCGCCAGCACGACCGGCAGCCGGGCGCCGCTGACGGGCGGGGCCGTCGTCACCGCGCTGATGGTGAGCGGAGCAATCGCCGTCTATCTCAGGCGCAGCAAGACGGCCTCGGCCAATCTCGCTTTCGGCGTGTCGGCCAAGACGCTCGGCATCCTGACGGTCGTTGCCGGCGTGCATCTTGCCAATGTGGCGCTGCTGCTCGTCGGCACGATTTTTACCGGCGTCGGTTTCGGCACCAATTTCCTCGGGTCGATCGGCACCATCATGCCGCTTGCCAAGGCGGACGAGCGGGCCGGACTGTTATCGGCCTTCTACGTCCAGAGCTACCTCGCCTTCAGCCTGCCGGCGATCCTGGCCGGGTTCCTGGCAAAGTCGGCCGGTTACGCATTGACGACGGATATCTATGCGACGGCGATCCTGCTTTTGATGGGCGTCGGATTGGTGAGCATTCGCGCCGACCGGCGGAAGGTCGCGGGGAGTGCTGCCTGACACTTCACGGCTTGAGATCGAGCAGCGCCCGGCCGCTGCCATCCATGGCGAAGGGCACCGAGGCGTGCTGGTGGGCAACCAGCCAGCGGCCATCCTGCTTGACGAGGCCGAGGGTCTGGCGGAACCACAGATCGACGGCGGCGCCGTCGGTCTTGGTCCCGGTCATGCGCGTGAGGCCGCTCCAGAAAGCCACATCCTCGCCAACCGTCAGTCTGGCATCGCGCACATCGCCGCCGATCGGGCCTTCCCAGGTATCGAACCAGGCCTGCAGGCCCGCCTCGTCCTTGCCGTAATAGACCAGCGGCGGCGCCAGCGAAAATTCGATCTCATCCTCGGTCTCGTAGGAAAGCGCATCCTTGGCATTTTTTTCGCCCAGCGCCTTGGCCCGCATCATCAGCATGGCGATGATCGCCTCTTCGTCGATCCTGGCATTCGCTTCGTCTTTCACAATCGGTCTCCTTCTGCGTTATTGACAGAGGACGAAGGGGAGGACGACGATCCGACATCGACTTCGAGCTGAGCATGATGTCGTCCGAAAACCGCTCACACTTTTCGGCATCATGCTCTAGAGATAACTCGTCACCGCCGGTTCGTTCCACCAGGCATCGTGCCTGCCGTCGGCATAACGGACCGGCAGTGCTGCCAGTTCCTCAGGGGTGATATCGTCGAGGCAGGCGATGTTGATCGAGACATAGGCGCCACCGATCGCTTCGACATAACCGTCGCCATAGGCCGGCACACCGCAGGTGCGGCAGAAGCGGTGATGACCGCTCATGGTGTTGAACTGATAGTCGGAGGTCTCCGCCTGGTCGCACATCAGCCGGAAGTCCTCCGGCTTGACGTTGGCGCCCCAATAGCGACGCTTGGCGCAGATCGAACAATTGCAGCGGCCGGTGCCCTCCTCGAGGTCCATGTCCACCTCGTAATGCACTTTGCCGCAATGGCAGCTTCCCTTGTAGGTTTTCTTCACGGCGCTTTCCTCCTTCGGCGTTGCCTTCAGTCTACTGATATGACAATATGTTGTCATTATGGATGAGATACAAAATCGACAACATGTTGTCAAACAAAATCGACCGGAGCGAACGATGGAGGGGGATGCCTTTTCCGCTTTCGCAATCACCGCCCTTCGCCTCGCCGGTCATCTGACGGCGGCGGGCGACCAGTTGGCAAAGCCGGCGGGACAGACGAGCGCGCGCTGGCAGGTGTTGGCCGCGGCACGACGCGGCGGCATGTCGGTGGCGCAGATCGCCCGCGCGCTCGGCCTCGCCCGCCAGGGCGTGCAGCGGCTTGCCGACGTGCTGGAGAGCGAAGGCCTGATCGCCTATGCCGACAACCCGCAGCACCAGCGCGCCAAGCTGGTGCGACTGACGGAAGAAGGGGCGGCGCGGCTCGGTGTCATCGAGGTCGCGCAAGCCGGTTGGGCCGACGCGCTAGGCGCCGCTTTCACGTCAGCCGAGCTCGATGCGGCACGGGCGGTGATGGCGCGGGTGATGGAGATGCTGGAGGGTGGCGAGACGGCCGGCGGTTGAGGGGCTTTGCTGTCTTGCAGGATTTGTTGTCGCCGGCGCCGTATTCAGCTTGACCAAACGAAAGATTCTTTAAGATCGTGCCGTGGCCGGCTACTCCGCCAACTGGGCACAGCATCAACCGACCAGACACAAAAAAAGGCCGGGTTAACCCGACCTTCCCTGCTATCTCAACGAAAAGTGCCAGTACATCCGTGGTCACGATCCGGAGATGATATTTAGAGCCTTGAAGGCTCAGGCCGCCTGGAGGCGGTCTGCCGACATCTTGCCGGACTTGTTGTCGCGGACGAGCTCGTAAGACAGCTTCTGGCCATCCTTGAGATCGCGCATGCCAGCGCGTTCAACGGCGGAGATGTGGACGAAAACGTCGGCTGCGCCGTCATCCGGCTGAATGAAGCCGAAGCCCTTGGTTGCGTTGAACCACTTTACGGTACCTGTGCTCATGACGATATCCTTTTCGAATCGTTCATAGAAGACTGCAGCTCGGATAAATGCCGAGCGGCGATGAAAACCGATTTTGGAGGAAGTTCGCCAGGAACGACGCGAGGCCGTTTCAAAGTTCATCTAGCAAGATCGATGCGCGAACATGTAATCGGAAATTGTGTCCGTGGCAAGGCCGCAGCAAGGGAAAGTCGAGCGGGCTGAGGGAGGATTTCTTTGACGTCGTGCGTGTCCAGCCCCCTCTAGCTTGCCGGCCATCTCCCCCACAGGTGGGGAGATCGGCAAGCCGCCGGCTCACCGGACCTCTTCGGCGTCTTGCCGTAACGGATATGATAGGGGAAGCCGTCGCGCCCAGCTAATCTCCCCACTTGTGGGGGAGATGCCCGGCAGGGCAGAGGAGCGCGCCGCGGCAGATACAGAGGCCTAAGCCGCCTGCCCCATCTTCGCATAGGGGTCGAACCGTCCGTAGAACGTCTCGCCCTTGGCGGCCATGTCCTTCAACAGTGGCGTCGGCTTGAAGCGACTTCCGTAAGTATTAGCTAACTTTTCAGCCAGTTCCACGAAAGCCTTGGCACCCATCCCGTCGATATAGCTCAGCGCCCCGCCGGTATAGGGCGCGAAGCCGAATCCGAGGATCGAGCCGACATCCGCTTCGCGCGGATCGGTGACGATACCTTCCTCCACCGTGCGGGCGGCTTCCAGCGCGATGGTGACGAGGAAACGCTGTTTGAGGACGTTGACGTCAACCTCATCCGTCGGCTTCTGCGGATAGTAGGTCTTGAGGTCTGGCCAGAGGGACTTCTTCGCCGGTTTCGGCGGGTAGTCGTAGAAGCCCTTGGAATTCTTGCGGCCGAAACGGCCCTCCTTTTCCACCATGCGGGAGATGAGTTCCATATGCCTGGGGTCGATGGCTTTTTCGCCGAGATCGGCGACCGTCGCCTTGAGGATCTTCAGCGAGAGGTCGATGGCGACCTCGTCGTTGAGCGCCAACGGACCGACCGGCATGCCGGCCATCTTGGCGGCATTCTCGATCATGACAGGCGGCACGCCCTCGATCAGCATGTCGTAGCTTTCCGACATGTAGCGCAGCACGCAACGATTGACGAAGAAGCCGCGGGTGTCGTAGACGACGATCGGCGTCTTCTTGATGGCTGCAACATAGTCGAGAGCGACAGCCAGCGCCCTGTCGCCGGTGTCGCTTCCGAGGATGACCTCGGTCAACATCATCTTCTCGACAGGCGAGAAGAAGTGGATGCCGATGAAATCGGCCGGGCGTTTCGAATTCTTGGCGAGACCTGAGATCGGCAGGGTCGAAGTGTTGGAGGCAAAGATCGCACCTTCCGGCAGCACGGCTTCGACCGCCTCGATGACCGCTCTCTTCACCTCGCGATCCTCGAACACCGCCTCGATGACGAGGTCGGCATTGGTGAGGTCGGCATAGTCTGCCGAGGGTGTGATGCGGGAGAGCAGTGCAGCTGCTTCATCCTGCGTAAGACGCCCCTTACCGACAGAATCCTTGACCAGACCTTCGGAGACGGTCTTGCCCTTGGTCGCCGCTTCGATGTCGCGATCAATCAGCGTCACGGGAATGCCGGCGGCGGCGGTGACATAAGCAATCGAGGCGCCCATGAAACCGGCGCCGACGACGCCGACATGCTTCAGCTCGGTCTTCGCATGACCTGCCGGGCGGCGGGCGCCTTTTCCGAGCTCCTGCATGGAGATGAACAGCGAACGGATCATCGAGAAGGCTTCGCGGGTCTGCAGCACCTCGGTGAAATAACGCTGCTCGATTTTCAGGCCGGTGTCGAAAGGCACCTGCAAGCCTTCGTAGACGCATTTCAGGATGGCAAGCGCTGCCGGATAATTGCCCGATGTTTCCCTGCGCAGGATCGCCGGAGCTGCCGGCCAGAGCTGGGCAGAGGCCGGCGTCCAGATGCCGCCGCCGGGCGCCTTGAAGCCCTTCTCGTCCCACGGGGCGACCGGCTTCAGGCCATCCTTGATCATCTGCTTTGCGGCCGCGATGAGCTGATCGGGCTCCACCACCTGGTGGACGAGGTTCATCGCCTTGGCGCGGGAGCCGGTCAGCGACTGGCCCGTCGTCATCATCTGCAGCGCATCCTGGGCGTTCGCCAGCCGCGGCACACGCTGCGTGCCGCCGGCGCCGGGGAAGATACCGACCTTCACTTCGGGCAGTGCGATCTTGACGCTCTTGGCATTGGAGGCGACGCGGCCGTGGCAGGCGAGCGACAGTTCGAAAGCGCCGCCCATGCAGGTGCCGTTGATGGCGGAAACCCAGGGCTTGCCCGATGTTTCGAGCTTGCGGAACAGGCCGCTCATGCGGCCGACCAAACCGAAGAGGTTCTGCACCGCCGTTTGCGGGCTCTTTTCCTTCTCATCCTGATAGGAGCTGAACATCGACTTGATCATCGAAAGATCAGCGCCGCCGGAGAAGGAGGACTTGCCCGAGGTGATGACGACACCCTTGATGGCGGCACCGGCGGTCGTGGCGTCGATGATCGCGTCAAGTTCGGCCATCACCTCCGCGGTAAAGACGTTCATCGATTTGCCGGGCATGTCCCAGGTGACGAGAGAAATGCCGTCGGCGTCGGTTTCGAGCGTGAAATTGGTGTAGGTCATTGGGTTCCTCCCCGATCAGGCCGGCAAATGGCTGCGCTGCGCGTCTAAGGTCTTCGTCTTTTCGGTGACGACATCGCCGGTATGCTTGGTCAGCGACGGCTCGAAAAGCACGATCCAGCATTCCTCCTCAGCAACCGGATTATGCTCGACACCCATTGGCACGACATGAAAATCACCGGCGTTCAGATGCACATGCGGACGGTCGCGATATTCGATGGTCAGCGCGCCCTTCCAGATCAGGAAAAGCTCGTCCTCGTCGCGGTGGGAATGCCAGGCGAGCTGACCCTTAACCTTGGCAAGCTTGACGCTCTGGCCGTTGAGATCGGCGATGACGCGGGGCGACCAGTGCTCGCTGACCTCGGCATATTCGGTTTCGATCGTGCCGGTGTTGAAGCCCATCGTCAGACCCTCTCGATAACCGTTGCCGTGCCCATGCCGGCGCCGATGCAGAGCGTCACCAGCGCGGTGTTGAGGTCGCGGCGTTCAAGTTCATCCAGCACCGTGCCGAGGATCATCGCGCCGGTGGCGCCGAGCGGATGGCCCATGGCGATGGCGCCGCCATTGACGTTGATCCTGTCATGGTCGATGTCAAAGGCCTGCATGTAGCGCAGCACCACGGCAGCGAAGGCCTCGTTGAGTTCGAAGAGATCGATGTCGGCAAGGCTCATGCCTGATCGTTTCAACAGTTTCTCGGTGACGTCGACAGGCCCGGTCAGCATCAGGGCCGGATCGGAGCCGATATTGGCGAAAGCCCTGATGCGGGCGCGCGGCTTTTTGCCCATGCTCTCACCGCCCGCCTTGGAACCAAGCAGGACGACGCTGGCGCCATCGACGATGCCGGAGGAATTGCCGGCATGATGGACATAGTTGATGCGCTCGATCTCGGGATGGGCCTGGATGCCGACGGCCTCGAAGCCGCCCATCTCGCCGGGCATCTGGAAGGACGGATTGAGGGAGGCGAGCGCCTGCATGTCTGTGCCGGGGCGCATATGCTCGTCCTTTGCCAGGATCGTCAGGCCGTTCTGATCCTTGACGGGGATGACCGACTTGTCGAACCAGCCCTTTTCCCAGGCATGGGCGGCACGCTTCTGGCTCTCGACCGCGTAAGCGTCGACATCGGTTCTGCTGAAGCCGTATTTGGTGGCGATCAGATCGGCCGAGACGCCCTGCGGCATGAAATAGGCCGGGAAATTCACCGAAGGATCCATGAACCAGGCGCCGCCGGACATGCCGAGGCCGACGCGCGACATGCTTTCGACGCCGCCTGCAATGACGATATCGTCGGCCCCTTGGGCGATCTTGCCGGCACCGAAATTGACGGCGTCGAGGCCGGAGGCGCAGAAGCGGGAAATCTGCATGCCAGGCGCCTTAGTGGAGTAACCGGCTTCGAAGGCAGCAGCCTTGGGGATGACGGCGCCGGCATCCATGACCGGATCGACGCAGCCCATGATGATGTCGTCGACCGTTCCCGTATCGAGCCCGTTGCGATCGCGGATCGCCTCCAGCGTCTTTGCGGCAAGGCGGACGGAGGGCACCTCATGCAGGGCGCCGTCCTTCTTGCCGCGGCCGCGCGGCGTACGCACGTGGTCGTAAATGAAAACCTCGGTCATTGTCTCATCTCCCTGACGGCAATCTATCTTGCCTCAAATCTTGGAAGGAGGAGATTAAGACCCCTCCCCAGCCCTCCCCACAAGGGGGAGGGAGAACCAGCTCAAAACGCTTCGGCGGCCAGTTCCATCATCGTGTCGGCGCCAGCCTCGATGCGGGCCTTGCGAAGCGCGGTTTCCGGCATCAGGCGTTCCATGAAGAAGCGGGCGGTCACCAGCTTGTTCTTCAGGTAATCCTCGCGGACGGCATCGCCGGATGCAAGGCCGTCCTCGGCGGCTTTGGCCATCTTCGCCCACATATAGCCGAGAATGACGAGGCCGAAGAGGTGCATGTAGTCGGTCGAGCCGGCACCGGCATTGTCGGGTTTGGCCATGGCATTCTGCATGAACCACATGGTCGCGCCCTGGACGTCGTTCAAGCCCTTCTTCAGATGCTTGGTGAAGAAGGAGAGCTTTTCGTTCTCGCGGTTCTCCTCGCAGAAATCACCGATCTCCTTGAAGAGGGCCATGGCGGCACGGCCGCCGTTCAAGGCCAGCTTACGGCCGACGAGATCGAGTGCCTGAATGCCGTTGGCGCCCTCATAGATCATGGCGATGCGGGCATCGCGCACATACTGGCTCATGCCGTGTTCTTCGATATAGCCGTGGCCGCCGAAGACCTGCTGGGCCATGACGGCATGATCGAAGCCCTTGTCGGTCATCACACCCTTGAGGATCGGGGTGACGAGGCCGAGAATGTCGTCGGCCGTCTGGCGCTCCTTCTCGTCGCTAGCGCGGTGGGCGATATCAGACTTGAGCGCGGTCCAGAGCAGGAAGGCGCGGCCGGCCTCGTTGAAGGCGCGGATGGTCATCAGCGTGCGGCGAATATCCGGATGGACGATGATCGGATCGGCCTTCTTGTCCGGCGCCTTGGGGCCGGACAACGAGCGGCCCTGGATGCGGTCGCGGGCATAGCTGGCGGCGTTCTGATAGGCGATCTCGGAAATGGCGATGCCCTGCAGGCCGACCATCAGGCGGGCCTCGTTCATCATCACGAACATGGCGTTGAGGCCGCGGTTTTCGGCGCCGATCAGGAAGCCGGTCGCCTCGTCGTAATTCATCACGCAGGTGGCGTTGGCGTGGATGCCCATCTTGTGCTCGATCGCACCACAGGAGACTGCGTTGCGGGCGCCTGCCTCGCCGTCCTCGCCGACGAGGAATTTCGGAACGATGAAGAGCGAGATGCCCTTGGTACCCTCGGGCGCACCTTCGATGCGGGCCAGCACCAGATGGATGATATTGTCAGTCAGGTCGTGCTCGCCGGCGGAGATGAAGATCTTCTGGCCGGAGATCTTGTAGCTGCCGTCAGCCTGCGGCACTGCCTTGGTGCGCAGCATGCCGAGATCGGTGCCGCAATGCGGCTCGGTCAGGTTCATGGTGCCCGACCAGGTGCCGTCCACCATCTTCGGCAGATAGGTGGCCTTCTGCTCGTCGGAACCGTGGACGAGGAGTGCCGCGATCGCGCCCTGCGTCAGGCCCGGATACATCATCAGCGACATGTTGGCGGCAGACGTATATTCGCCGACGGCGGTATGCAGCGTATAGGGAAGCCCCTGCCCGCCGAATTCTTCCGGCACCGCAAGGCCGATCCAGCCGCCTTCGCGATAGGCTTTATAAGCCTCCTTGAAGCCCTTCGGCGTCGAGACGCTGGCATCGTCGTGACGCGTGCAGCCTTCCTGATCGCCGGAATAATTCAGCGGAAAGAGAGCTTCTTCGGCAACCCTTCCGGCCTCGCTGAGGATCGCTTCGATCATATCGGGGGTCGCGTCGGCAAAACCCGGCAAATTGTTGTAGCGCTCGAGACCCAGTACGTCGTTCAGGACGAAAAGCGTATCGTTCACCGGGGCCTTGTAGACTGGCATCTCTCAAATTCCTCCCATTCGACTGACCGGATTGCGACGGCCTTGGGCACTGTCTTACAAAATATTGACGTTTGCGTAAACGTCAAATTTTACAGCTACGGCGTCTTTCTTGAAAAAATTCGAGAGCACGAATCCGCGGGCCATGAAGGCGCCGAAAGGAGCAGACGCCATCTCATCTTCCTTGTCCACCGCAGAACGGAGTCTCGGCCGAGCAGTAGCGCAAGTCGTTCCGACGTCCTACGTCTGTGGAACGATCCATCGAGGAAGACATCATGACCGACTTTCCCTATGAGAGCGCACTCATCGTCGGTGCGGGCTCCGGCATCAGCGCATCGCTTGCCCGGCAATTGTCGGCGCAGGGCGTCAAGGTCGGGCTCGCCGCCCGCAATATCGAAAAACTCCAGGCGCTGGTCGATGAAACGGGCGCCAGCGCCTTTACCGCCGACGTCTCGCAGCCGGCGAGCGTCGTGGCACTGTTCGACGAGGCTGCCGCCGCAATCGGTGGGCCTGACGTGGTGATCTTCAATGCCAGCGCCCGTCAGCGCGGACCGCTGGCCGAACTCGATCCCGCCGAGGTCGAGAAGGCGATTGCGACCACTGCTTTCGGCGGTTTCCTGGTGGTGCAGCAGGCGGCGCGACGGATGATCCCGCGCGGCCGCGGCGCCATCCTCATGACAGGCGCGTCGGCAAGCGTGAAGGGATTTGCGCAATCGGCCCCCTTCGCGATGGGCAAGTTCGCGTTGCGCGGCCTTGCCCAGAGTGCCGCCCGCGAACTCGGGCCGATGGGCATCCATGTCGCGCATTTCGTCATCGACGGCGCGGTGCGCTCGCAGATCCGGCCGGACCGGGTGGAGAAGCCGGATGGTACGCTGCTGCCGGATGCGATCGCCCAGACCTATATCGATGTGCTTCGCCAGCACCGCAGCGCATGGTCGCTGGAGGTGGAAGTTCGGCCCTGGACGGAGAGCTTCTGAGCCCTGCTGGCGGGTGGCTATCGCTACGAATACTACGATATTCCCGACACCGATCTCGGCCAGGTCTTCGTCTATGGCCCTAAAGGCGTGAAGATCGAGCTGCAATATCCAGGCCGGCCTGAGCGCGCGAGCGGCCATTCGATATGACGCGTTCGGGGGCAATTGCCGCCAAAAACGGCGTTTGGAACACAAACGTTAAAAAATTCCCATCGGCATTAACGGCTTGTTTACCACGTTTCGTGAAAGGTGCGGATTGAGCAGTAGTGATCCGCATCCTTTCCCCCGTCTCGCGTTCCCTTAGGATGCCGCTACATCGTTCAGCTTGAGGAAAGTCTAATTGACTATCGTCTTATGAATGGTGCGCTCAGGCCCGCGTAAAGCGGGCAGCAGACGAAAAGCCAACGATCGAGCTCTGACGAGGGGTCGAGCAGTCGAAGCGAGCAAGAAGATGAACGGATCGCGATCAAATCCTTCCCGACAGTCCGACAGGACCTCGCTCGATGCGCTGAACCGCACGATCGAAGGGCTGGAGGCGCGCATCGAAGGGCTGATGGGCAGCGGGCGCGAACAGCGGCCGCGCGCGGCAACGGCCGAGCGCGATCCTTATGCCGCTTCCCATGCTCCCCGGCCAGCAAAAGCCCTGCCCGAGCCGCGGCCGGATCCGCTCTCCGAAATTCGTCAACGCCAGCGCGCGCTTGAAGCCGGCCGCGAGCGGCCTTACGCACGCGAGCAGGCTCCGCAGCTTCGTGAACCTGCGCCGCGCGCCGCTGCCCCGGTGCCGGCACCCGCCTTCCGCGCCGGCGACGACACGATGACGGAGATCGCCCAGGCGCTCGTAAATCTGCGGCAGGACCTCAAGCGCGACATTTCCGAGGGCGTCACCCGCGAAATGAACGCGCTGCGCGCCGAGCTGCGCGAAATCAAGACAAATGCCGGAGACGGCCGCTTCGCCGACGACATACGCGCGGACATGGGCCGCCTGGCCCAGAGCATCACGCAACTGACCGGCCGCTCCGCCGCACCGGAGGCCACGGGCCTTCGCGAGGATTTCGAAGAGCTGCGCTCGCTGATGGACGGGCTGGCGCGCGAAGATTCGCTGCGCCATTTGGAAAATCGCTGGGATGGCTTCGAAAACCGGCTTGCGGCGCTCGATACCGAGGGGTTGCAGGAAGAGCTCGTTTCGCTCGCCTATCGGCTCGACGATATCAAGCGCCATATCGGCGGCATGGGCGAAAGCCCGGCTGTTCGGGCCTTGGAAGACAAGCTCATCTCAATCGCCACGGCGATGGAGCATTTCGGCAATATGATCCAGCCGCACGACCGGGTCATGTCCGAACAGTTCGCGGCCATGGACATGCGGCTCGACGAGATCAGCCGGGCAATCGCGGCAAGCGGCCGCACCGCCACTGCGAATGATCCGGGTCTGATGCAGCGGCTGGAAAGCCGGCTTGCGGCGCTCGCCGACCAGATCGACCTGATGAGCCATGATGCGGCCAGCCGCGTGAACCCGGCCGACGAGCTGGCGATGCGGCTGGAGGCACTGACGGGACGCGTCGAGGAACTGACGAAGGCGGAATCGACGTCGCGGCTCGACGAACGGCTGGAACATCTTTCCTATCTGCTAGAGCGCACGCAGGAGACTGCGCCGCAGGCCGATCTCACCGGCACGCTTTCCGACATTTCCCGCAAGATCGACGCGCTTGAGAACGGCGCCGTCAACGATGTGCTGGCCCAGCGGCTCGACCATCTCGCCCGGCGCATCGACGAGATGGCCCATCAGCAGCAGGCGCCGGCACCGGCACCGGCCGCGGTAGTCGACGACGGCGCCTTCCTGCGTCTCGAAGGACGGCTGAGCGACATTGCCGCCCGGCTGGAAGAGAGCACATCGGCAGCGCCGACCGATCCGCGGGCGCTGAAGAACCTCGAAGACCAGATCGCCAATCTTTCGGCGCTGATGAGCGCGCCGCGCGAAAGCGCTGTAATACCCCCCGAGTTCGACCAGCGCATGGGCGCCATCGAAGATTACATGGCGACGAGCGATGAATATATCATCGAGGCCGCACGCCAGGCGGCAGAGGCCGTCGTCGAAGCCTATTCGCGCCATGGCGGCCCGCAGGGTGTCATGCCCGACGCCGACATGTCGGCGCTGACGGCGCTGGCCGAAGATCTGCGCCACCTCGAGGACCTCAGCCGCGACAGCGAGGAACGCACGCACAAGACTTTCCAGGCGCTGCACGAGACGCTGGTGCATATCGCCGATCGGCTCGACGGCATGGAAGATCGCGGGCGGCCGGCCGCGCAGATGCCGATCGCCGACGTCGATTTCGATGTCGATCCCTATGCGCTGATGGTGGCCGAAGCGGAGCTGAACAGGACGCCGGCCGCTGCCCCGACAGCGAAGGCTTCTCCTGTTATCCGGACGGCCGAGGTCGCCGCCGAACCTGCCGCCCCGGCGCAAGCCACCGCCATGAGCGGAACGAGCGCGATCGCCATCGACGCCGCGACCAGGACAACGGAGACAGCAGCGGCATCGGCAGGGACACAGGCACCGGCAAAGGCCAGCCTGCTCGCCAACCTCGGCAAGCGGCTACTGCCCGGCAAGAAAGCCGAGAGCCGGGCGACCGAACGTCCGATGATCGACCCCGCGCCGTCGATTGACCCCACCGACGTGGTGGCGACCGATGCGGCAAACGAACTACTCGAGCCCGGTTCGGGCGCGCCTGACGTGAAGAAGATCCTTGAACGGGTTCGCGCCAGCCAGAGTGCGGCGCGCGGCAAACCTGCCGGCGAAACCGATCGCGCCGATTATATCGCTGCCGCGCGCCGTGCGGCGCAGGCGGCCGCGATGGAGGTGGATGCCAATCCGAAGCAGGCAGCCGGCAAGGCCGAGAAGAAGGGCGCGACTGCCGACAAGGCCGGCAAGGCTTCTGACAAGACGGGCAAGACCAGCGCCTTTTCGCGCTACCGGCGGCCGATCCTGCTGGCGGTCGGCGCCGTGCTGCTCGCGATCATGGCCTTTCCGCTGGCCCGAACGCTGACAAGTGGCGAGAGCGCGCCGCAGCCGCCAGCAGAAGTCTCGGCGCTGACTGGCGCCGAAAATCCGTCGCCGGCCTTGCCTGACGCGACACCTGCCCAGCCGGATGCCGCCTCTCTCGGAACGACCGCTCCGGCAGCGGATGCTGTACCGCCCGCCGCCGAACAGACCCAGCCGGAAGCGACCCTGCCTGACGCCGGCGAGCATCTGACCGACGTGGCGCCGCTTGACGGCGAAGGGGCAGCGACCCTTGCCCCTCCGGGTCCGTCGGGCGCGGCACAGGAGATATCGGGCTTCGCTCCGAACGCCCCGGCTGCGGCAGCACCCGCACCGGCCATCACCATTCCCGATACCGTCCAGCCGAAATCGCTTGCCGATGCGGCGAGCGGCGGCGATGCGCTGGCGCTGTTCGAGATCGGCGCACGTTATTCCGACGGCCGCAACGGCATGGCGGTCGATCAGAAGCAGGCCGCAGGCTGGTACCAGATTGCGGCCGACAAAGGCTTTGCGCCTGCGCAATATCGGCTCGGCAGCATGTACGAAAAGGGCAACGGCGTCGAACGCGACATCGCCAAGGCGAAGGGTTTTTACGAACAGGCGGCCAACCAAGGCAATGCCAGCGCCATGCACAATCTCGCCGTCCTCTACGCCTCCGGCGCGCTCGGCCAGCAGGATTATGCAACGGCCGCCTCGTGGTTTACCAAGGCAGCGAACCTCGGCATCACCGACAGCCAGTTCAACCTGGCGATCCTCTGCGCGCGCGGCAATGGCGTCCCGGCGGATCTCGAAGAATCCTACAAATGGTTTGCGATCGCCGCCAAGGGTGGCGACAAGGATGCGGCGCAGAAGCGCGACGAAGTGGCCAAAGCCATGAAGCCCGACCAGCTCGAACGGGCACGCGCCAAGGCCGATCTCTGGAAGGCGGAACCGGTCGACCATCGCACGAACGCCATCGACATTCCCGACGAGTGGGCCGGCACCGGCGCCAAGACGGCGAGCGTCGACATGAAGAAGGCGGTCCGCAACATCCAGGCGATCCTCAACAATAACGGCTTCGACGCCGGCGTGCCGGACGGCGAAATGGGCGCGAAGACCGTGACCGCGATCAAAAACTTCCAGAAGTCTGTCGGCCAGGAACCGGACGGCAAGGTGACCGATGCGACCGTGAAGGCGCTGCTCGAACGCAACAAGCAGGGCAGCAAGGCAATCTGAGGCGCGTCGCATCGACGCGGGATCGTCTGGACTCTCTGTTCCGGCGATGAAAAACGCCTGGCGGCACTATGCCGCAAGGCTTTTTTCAATTTTGCCGTCGCCTGTCACAAAACCTGAAAAAAGCCGGATTATGCCCGGACATATCGATCCACGCATCCGGCGAATCCTCTGCCACCGATCTCTCCGTCAATCTCTATGGCTAATCACGGGGCCGATCGAAAGCCTCTGGCAACGATTTCACAGTATGATGCGCATTCGAACGGGGACGTGACAAGAAACCGCCCGGCAGGAGCGGTCATCATTCGGGGTCGGCTGTGACAATCTATCTGCCCATCGCAGAATTGTCGGTGAACATCTTCATCATTCTCGGCATGGGGGCGGCCGTCGGATTCCTGTCTGGAATGTTCGGCGTCGGCGGCGGTTTTCTCATCACGCCGCTGTTGATCTTCTACAACATCCCCCCGGTTGTCGCAGTCGCGACCGGCGCCAACCAGGTGGTGGCGTCGTCGATATCTGGCGCGATCTCGCATTTCCGGCGCGGCTCGCTCGACGTCAAGCTCGGCACGGTGCTGCTGGTCGGCGGCCTTGCGGGTGCGACGGTCGGGATCTGGATCTTCTCGCTGCTGCGCGCCATCGGCCAGCTCGATCTCATCATCTCGCTGATGTATGTCGTCTTCCTCGGCACCGTCGGCGGACTGATGCTGCTCGAAAGCGTCAATGCCATGCGGCGGGCAGCGCGCAACGAGCCGCCCGCACCGCGCAAGCCCGGCCACCAGCACTGGGTGCATAAGCTTCCGCTGAAGGTGCGCTTCAAGAAATCAAAGATCTTTCTCAGCGTCATTCCGATCGTGGCACTCGGCTTTGCGATCGGAATCCTCACCTCGATCATGGGTGTCGGCGGCGGCTTCATTATGGTGCCGGCGATGATCTACCTGTTGCGTATCCCGACCAATGTCGTCGTCGGCACCTCGCTGTTCCAGATCATCTTCGTGACCGCCTATACGACGATCGTGCAGGCGGCGACGAACTTTTCCGTCGACATCGTGCTCGCCTTCATCCTGATGGTGGCGGGTGTGATCGGGGCGCAATACGGCGTGCGCGTCGGCCAGAAACTGCGCGGCGAGCAGCTGCGCGCCCTGCTCGGCCTGCTGGTGCTCGCCGTCGGCGTGCGTCTTGCGATCGCTCTGGTGGTGACGCCGGCCGACGTCTATTCGGTGGTGATGGGAGTGGGCAATTGATGCGCCTGGCTGCCGCTGTCATCGCATTGCTTTGCCTGCTGCCGGCGGTAGCCGCAGCGCAGTGGCTACCCGGGCAGGCAACGGAAGCGGTGCGTGAAGGTTTGGAAATCGGCACCTCGACCAGCGAAATCGCCATCACCTCGGATTTCCACGGCGCGGATCTGACCATCTTCGGGGCGCTCTCGAATACCGACCAACTGCTGCTCGCCATCGGCCAATATGACGTGGTCGTGGTGCTGGAGGGCCCGCGCGAGGATGCGACAGTGCGCAGGAAGGAACGCGTCTTCGGCATCTGGGTGAACACCCGCTCGATGACCTTCGAAGCGGTGCCGCATTCCTATTCGATGTCGAGCTCGCGTATGATCGACGATCTGACGACACCGCTCGAGCTGACCGATCAGGGGATCGGCATCGACCACATTCCGCTGACGCCGGTCGGCTTCGTCGGCGACGGCAGCAATCTCGGCGAGTTCCGCGACGCCTTCCGGCGGCTACAGCAGGGTGGCGGGCTCTACGACCGCAACCCGAGCGGCGTGCGGTTCGTTTCCTCCAACCTTTTCAAGGCGAGCCTGCGCTTGCCGGCAAACATTCCGAACGGCGTGCACACCGTGCGCGCCTACCTGTTCAAGAGCGGGCTTTTCGTCACCGAAAAATCGTTGCCGCTGCGGGTCATCAAGACCGGCATCGAGCAGACGATCACCGATGCGGCGCATGAGCAGCCGATCCTCTACGGCTTTGCGGCCGTACTGCTCGCCGTCATCACCGGCTGGGGTGCCAGCCTGATCTTCCGCAAGGACTGATCCATAGCCAAGGCGCTCAGGATTTCCTCCCGAAAATAGGCTCGGCAAGGCGCTGAGGGCGAAGGCCTGCGGGAGCAGCTGCTTGCCCGAATGCTCTACTCCAAAAAAAACCGCTTGCATTTCGCTATCAGTCAGTTTAGCTTTCAACCAGTTGTTAAACGCAACCAGTTTTCATGATGGATGGCAATTCAGAAGGAGGATGGAAATGAGAAAGCTTGTTGTCTGGAACCTGATGACACTCGATGGTTATTTCGAAGGCACGAAGCCTTGGGATATCGACTTCCACAATTTCGCCTGGGGGGCCGAGCTGCAGCGCTATGCCGAACAGTTCGGCAGGGAAGGCGATCTGCTGGTGTTTGGCCGCAAGACCTATGAGGGCATGGCCGCCTACTGGCCGACCGCCGAGGGCGAAGGTGAGATCAAGGCCTATATGAACGGCATCGCCAAGATCGCCGTGTCGCGGACGATGAGCGAGCCCGGCTGGAACAATGCCCGCGTCGTCAGCGATCCGATCCCCGAATTGACGCGGCTGAAGCAGGAGGACGGCAAGACGATCTTCATCTTCGGCAGCGCCGAGCTTGCCGACACTCTGCTGAAAGCCGGCCTTATCGACGAGATCAGGGTTTGCCTGGTGCCGGTGATCCTCGGCGGCGGCAATCCGCTTTTCAAACCGGCAGAGGGCCAGGTGCCGCTGAAGCTCATCGAATCCTCGACGACGGAAGGCGGCGCGGTGATCCTGCGCTACGAGCCCGTCAAAGCGTAGTGGATGGGATGCCGTCCGATGGTCAGGCCAGGGTATCGATCCCTGGCCGCACAAGGAGGCAGCCGGGGAAGTTCGCATTCGACTAAAAACCGGTTTTTAACATTTACGAGTTAGTAATCTCTCGGAAACGAGAGGTTTTGTCATGCGTACTCGTATCGTTCTGACGGCCGTGGGTCTCGCGCTGCTTGCCGGCTGCGCGACGGCGCCGAAGCAGACGAGGAACATCTGTGCCGTCTTCGACGAGCGCGACGGGCTCTTCTCCAGCTGGCAGAGCGCCGCAGAACGAACGGAGAAGAAGTACGGCGTGCCCGTGCCGATCCTGATGGCGACGATGTATACCGAGTCCGGCTTCCAGCCCTATGCGCGGCCGCCGCGCACCAAGCTGTTCGGCTTCATTCCCTGGACCCGGCCTTCAACGGCCTACGGCTATTCGCAGGCACTCGACGGGACCTGGGATCACTATCAATCGCAGACGGGGAACTGGGCGGCGCGGCGGGCGAACTTCGCCGACGCGATCGATTTCATCGGCTGGTATCACTATCAGAACAGCATGGAGACCGGCATTCCGCTGAACGATGCCTATAATCTTTACCTTGCCTATTATTCCGGTCCGACAGGGTACAAACGCGGCGACTGGCGCTCAAACAGGCAGTTGCAGCAAACGGCGCAGAAGTTTGCGCGGATGGCAGGGACGTATCAGCGGCAGTTGCAGGAGTGCGATTGAGCTAGGCGGTGCCGTCCAAATATGAAGGGCTCTACCCCCACAAATTCCCGTACCTGACAGAATAAATCCGGTCTTTGCCGAGCAGATGCGCCACCAGCAAAGCCTTGTCGAATAGGCCCTTCATCGCCTGGTGGCCGAGATCCAGACCGCCGCTCATGAGGCCGAAGGCTGGCATCAGCAGGCGGGCGCCGTCAGTGGCAAAGCAGGGGCGGCGGACGGATTTCTCGCGGCGGCGCACGGTCGCCGACGGATGCAGGTGGCCGGCGATTTCGCCGCTCTGCAAACCGTTCTTCGGCTCGTGCCGGAAGGTCAGGCCGGCATAATGCATCTCGTCGGCAGATGTGCCCGGCAAATCGACGATGCCATCCGGATCATGGTTGCCATTGATCCAGATCCATTCGCGGCCGCGCGCCATCTCGACGATCAGGGCGCGAAAATTCTCCGGCAGGTGCTTGGAACCGATGCGGTCGTGGAAATTGTCGCCGAGCGAGATAACGAGCTTCGGGTTATAGCGGGAAATGACGGCGGCAAGGACGGTCAGCGTCGCCAGCGTATCGTAAGGCGGCAGCATCATGCCGCGGCGCGCAAAGGCTGCGCCCTTTTCCAGATGCAGGTCGGAGACGACGAGCAGGCCGGCATCGGGCAGATAGAGGGCGCCGAGCGGATCGCAGACGACGGCAATGCCATGGACCGATGTCTCGATGCCCGGCATCGCGGCCAGTCCTGATATGTCGCGCGCCAGCGCCAGGCGGTTCATCACTTCTCTTATTCCCAAATACGTCAGTCAGGCCCTATATTTCATCAGGCGAGAGCTTCGGCGATCAGATCATCCGCCGCTTCGGCCAGGAGTGCGTCATGGGCCTCGCCCGGCACCGCCTCGCGTCCGATTTCCAGCATCACCGGCACGGCGAGCGGGGAAATATGGTCGAGAGCGCGGTGGGTGATGTGACCCCTGATTCGCCTCAGCATATCGCCAAGACGGCCAATATCCAAAAGTCCCGTCGCCGCATCCTGCCGCGTCGCCTGCAAGAGGATGTGATCCGGCTCGTGGCTGCGCAGCACGTCATAAATCAAATCGGCGGAGACGGTGATCTGGCGGCCGCTCTTTTCCTTGCCCGGATGGCGGCGTTCGATCAAGCCTGCAATCACGGCGCAATTGCGGAAGGTGCGCTTCAACAGGAAGGATTCGTCCAGCCAAGCCTCGAGATCGTCGCCGAGCATGTCCTCGTCGAAGAGGTCGGAGAGATTGAGCCGGCCATTGCGGATCATCAGTCCCATATCCTCGAGGCCCCAGATGGCCAGCGAATAATCGGTGGCGACGAAACCGAGGGGCTTGGCGCCTATCCGCTCCAGCCGGCGGGTGAGCAGCATGCCGAGCGTCTGGTGGGCAAGACGGCCTTCGAAGGGATAAGCGACCATATAGGCGCGGCTGCCGCGCGGGAAGGTTTCGATCAGGAACTCGTCGCGCTTCGGCAGCATCGACTTGTCGTCCTGCAGCGACAGCCAGTCGCGCACCTGATCCGGCAGGCGGCGCCAGCGATCGGGATCGGCGATCATCGCCCGCACCTGCTCAGCGAGATAGGTCGACAGCGGAAACTTGCCGCCATTATAGGAGGGGATCTTCGGATCGAGCGAAAAGGCCTGCGACGCCAGGCACTCATTTTCACGAATGCCCTCGAAGCGCAGCACCTTGCCGGAGAAGACGAAGGTATCGCCCGGCGACAATTGCTCGAGGAAATATTCCTCGACCTTTCCCAACGTGGCGCCGCCGCGGCCGATCCTACCGCCCTCGCCGCGCTTGACCATGCGGATATTCAGCATCGGGCTTTCGACGATGGTGCCGAGGTTGAGGCGATATTGCTGGGCGACCGCAGGATTGGAGACGCGCCAGCGGCCCTCCGCTGTCTTGCGGATACGGGCGTAGCGGTCATAGGTGCGGAGCGCATAACCGCCGGTCGCGACGAAATCGACGACGCGCTCGAAGGTCTCCCAACTCAGATCGGCATAGGGCGAGGCGCTGATGACCTCATCGTAGAGTTCCAGCATGTCGAAAGGTTCGGCGCAGGCCATGCCGAGCACATGCTGGGCGAGCACATCGAGCGCGCCGCGGCCAACGGGCGGGGTGTCCTGCGCGCCAATATAATTGGCATCGAGGGCGGCTTGGCACTCCATGACCTCGAAACGATTGGCGGGCACGAGGATCGCCTTCGAGGGCTCGTCCATGCGGTGGTTGGCGCGGCCGATGCGCTGGGCAAGACGCGAGGCGCCCTTCGGCGCGCCGACATGAATGACGAGATCGACATCGCCCCAGTCGATGCCGAGATCGAGGGTGGAGGTGGCGACGACGGCGCGCAGCCGGTTTTCGGCCATCGCCGCCTCGACCTTGCGGCGCTGGGCGACGTCGAGGGAGCCGTGGTGGAGGGCGATCGGCAGGTTGTCGTCATTGATCGTCCAGAGCGCCTGGAAAAGCATTTCCGCCTGGCTGCGGGTGTTGACGAAGAGCAGCGTCGTGCGATGTTCGACGAGCTGGCGGTACACGTCGGGAATGGCATATCGGGCGGAATGGCCGGACCAGGGAATACGCTCCTCGGTCGACAGGATCGAGATATCGGGCTTGGCGCCGCCTTCGACGACGACGAGGCCGGCATGATGTTCGCTACCCTCTTCCTGGCCGACCAGCCACTTCTGCAGATCCATCGGTTCGGCGACGGTGGCGGACAGGCCGATCGTCTGGAGACCGGGGGCAAGGCGGCGCAGGCGGGCAAGGCCAAGCGAAAGCATATGGCCGCGCTTGGAGGTGACCAGCGAATGCAGCTCGTCGAGGACGATATATTTCAGGTCCTTGAAGAAGTGCTCGGCCTCCCGGTTGGCCAGCAGCAGGGCAACCTGTTCCGGCGTCGTCAGCAGAATATCCGGCGGGTTGAGCTTCTGGCGTTGGCGCTTGGCGTTGGGCGTATCGCCGGTGCGGTTTTCGACGGTGACCGGCAGGCCCATCTCCTCGACCGGCTTCATCAGGTTGCGCTCGATATCGATGGCAAGCGCCTTCAGCGGCGAGACATAGAGCGTGTGGATACCGGTGAAGGCGGAGCCGGGCGGGATCTTGCCGCGGCGGGTGAGATCGGTGAGCGAGGGCAGGAAACCGGCGAGCGTCTTGCCGGCGCCGGTCGGCGCAATCAGCAGCGTACTTTCGCCGGCCTCGGCGCGGGCAAGCAGCTCCAGCTGATGGACGCGCGGTCGCCAGTCCTTTTCCGCAAACCAGCGGGTAAAGGCGGCAGGCAGCAAGGCACGAGCTTCGGAATCGATCTGGTCCACGCCTGGAAGGTAGTGAAATGCAGGGGAAAAAGAAGAGCCGCGAGCCTTTACATGGCGATATAGCGGTCCTTGCGGTGGTTGATGGCGATCGTGAGGTTGAGAACGATCGCACCGAGCACCGAGCAGGCGATGATGAAGGGGCTCGCGACGAAGAAGGAGAGCGCCAGGATGATGCCGTCGAAGCCGAGCTGGACGAAGCCGGCGCGCCAGCCGAAGCGATCCTGGATATAGAGGGCGAGAATGCCGATGCGCCGAGGCTGGCGCGGTGGCGGAAGAGCGCCAGCATGCCGGCGCCGATGACGAGGCCGCCAAAGAGCGCACCGGCGATAGGATCGACATGCGCCATGCTGATGAAGCCCGAGACGAATTCCGACAGGACCGAGGTGAGCGCGATGGCGGCGAAGGTCTTGATGGTAAAGGCGGCGCCCAAGCGGCGGAAGGCGAGATAATAGAAGGGCAGGTTCACGGCAAAGAAGCAGAGGCCGAAGCTGAAGCCCGTCGCATAATGGGCGAGGAAGGCAAGGCCCGCCGTGCCGCCAGCAAGCAGCCCCGCGCCGGAGAGAAGCGTTACGCCGAGCACGGCGAGCATGCTGCCGGCGACGATGCCCTGGGCGTCGTCGAAGAGCGAGTGACGATCGGCGCTGGAATTCAGAAGGCCTACGAAAGCGTTGGATGCCATGTTGTTCCCCTGTCGGCGTTTCCGTCTTCTATCCGGGGTCAGGATAAAGACAAGTGGCAGCAGCGAGGACACCTCTTGACAGCCGACACAATCGTGGATATTTTTTATCCACGATTTGAGGAGGCCGGGTGCATGAAGATGGGCGATGGGGTCGAGCAGGCCATTCACAGCGTTGCGATGCTTTCCGGCCTCTCCGAAGGCAGCGTGCTTTCGGCGGCCGCGCTGGCAGAATTCCACGGCGTCTCGACAAGCTATCTGCTGAAGCATCTGCAGGCGCTGTCGGGCGCCGGCATCCTCGATACCGTACCGGGGCCGAAGGGCGGATATCGGCTGGCAAAAGCGCCGAAGGAGATTTCGCTGCTCGACATCGTGCTCGCGGTCGAGGGGTCTGCACCGGCGTTCCGCTGCGCTGAAATCCGCCAGCGCGGACCGAACCCGGTCTCCGATCGCTTGTTCGCCCAGCCCTGCACCATCAACGCGGCGATGCTGAAAGCCGAACGGGTCTATCGCGCCGAACTCGCCAAGACGAGCCTGGCCGATATCGGCATCGAACTTGCCGCCGTCGACGACGGATCGATCGCAGCGAGAGGCTGCGCCTTCCTTGAAATCCATGAACGCAAGACGGCTCGTTGAGCCACCAACAAAGGAGAAAGAGCATGCAACCACGCTTCAATTTCGCCAAAGCCGCTCCCGACGCCTACAAGGCAGTCGCCGCGCTCGAGCAATATGTCCAGTCCTCCGGGCTGGAGCGCCGCTTCATCCACCTGATCAAGCTGCGCGCTTCGCAGATCAACGGCTGTGCCTATTGCGTCGACATGCATGTGAAGGAAGCCCGCCACGATGGGCTCTCCGAACAATGGATCAACCTGATGTGCGTCTGGCGGGAATCGCCGGTCTATGACGCCCGCGAACGGGCGCTGCTTGGGTGGGTGGATTCAGTGACCAATATCGCCAAGACAGGCGCGCCGGATGCCGACTACGAGACCCTGAAGGCGCATTTTTCGGAGGAAGAGATGACCAAGATCACGGTGGCGATCGGCGCCATCAACATCTGGAACCGGCTTGCCGTCGGCTTCCGCTCACAGCATCCGCTCGATGCGGCGCAAAAGGCAGCCTAATCGCAATCCGCTTGCAGGGAATTCATCCTGGCAACCGACCCGAAAATCTCGGGTCGGTCGAATATCGGGTCACTCGTGATCCCTGATGGCCCGTACGGCAACGGCGTCAAACCGATTGCCCGAGAGGTCGATGCTGTTGAATAGGTCGCGGACGACTTTCGAAATTTCTTCTGCGGAAGCGCCCTTGGCGTATTCTTCCTGCATACGGCGTCTCACAAGTTTTTCCAAATCTGACATAGTTCACCTCATCAAATCCGGCGCGAGATGAGTTTCGCGCCGCGACCGATCACAGGCAAGTTACGTTTTGTTTAGAATGGCTTACCGATTTGTAACGTTGGAGCATGTCGCGCAAAAGTGTGCGGCGGTTTTGCGATAACCGACATGCATAAAATTAAAGCGCGATGTAGCGATCAGCGCGGTGATTGATGGCGACGAAGAGGTTGAGGACGACGGCGCCGAGAACCGAATAGAAGACGACAGGCGGCGTGGTGACGAAGAAGGCGGCGGCGAGCACGCAGATGTCGATGGCGAGCTGGACGAGGCCGGCGCGGATGCCGAAACGCTCCTGCAGGTAGATGCCGAGAATGCCGACACCGCCGAGGCTAGCGCGGTGGCGATAGAGCGCCAGCAGGCCGAAGCCGAGCAGCAGGCCGCCGAGAAGTGCCGCCCAGGCCGGATGAATGCTTGAAATGGACAAGAAGCGCGACTGTACATCGGCAAGCACCGACGTCAGGCCGATGGCGATGAAGGTCTTGATGGTGAAGGCCATGCCGAGTCGCTTCCAGGAGAGATAGAAGAACGGCAGGTTGAGCAGGAAGAAGGCGAGACCGAAATTGGCGCCAAAGGCATAATGCAGGAGGAAGGCCACGCCGGCCGTGCTGCCGGTCAGAAGGCCAGCGCTGGCGAGCACATAGAGGCCGAGCGCCGCAACGAGGCTGCCCGAGAATATGCCCTGCACGTCTTCGATCGGGGTGTGGCGCGTCGCAGTCGTATTCCAAAAACCAAGGGCATTGATGAGCTGTGTCATGTCGCCAGTCTCCACGGCAGACGAGTTCAAGAACGCGCTTGGGAAAACCCGGCGCGGCGGAATTTTGCATCATGAAAGGAGCCCGAGCGCCTCGGCGTAATATTGCCGGGCTCTCTGCCGATGTGGTGCAGTATCGGGTTTTTCGGTCTTCCGATCAAGCGAAATAGGTAAGCAATGCTGACCTATTCAAAAATCGCAAGAAATGTTCGCTCACGCGGGCTTGCGCGTAAGGAACAGAATGCCGGAAACCGGTTTTCCGCCATCTTTGCGAATGAACGACTTGACGGTCTTCAGGATTTCCAGCCCGTGACGGGCAAAAAGCATGCTGACATAGGTTTCCGAGTGGGCGTAACGCAGCGACGGGGCGAGATGGAAGCCCTCGCCCTCCCCCGCATCCTCGACGGAAAAGGCGATATCGGCGCCTGATGCCGCGAGTTCTCCGACGATGGCAAAGACGCTCTCGAGATTGCCGAGATACATCAGCACATCGGCTGCCGTCACCAGGTCGGCGCGATGGCGCGCTGCATTGGCAAAAAGGCCGGAGAGATCGGGTGCGAGCGAGAGATCGGCCTGGGCGAGACTGTCATAGACATGTTTCTCGGCGGCCTTAGCCAGCATGTTCTGCGAGAGATCGAAGCCCTCGAGGCGGCCGACACGGCCACGGATTTCAGGGCCGAGCAGGCCGGTGCCGCAGCCGAGATCGACGGCGCGTTCGTAGCGCCTGCCGGTGGAGGCGATGAGCGCTGCAAGCTTCTGCGGGACGCTGTAGTCGAGCTTTTCGATAAGCGCTGATTCGAAACGGTCGGCATAGTCGTCGAAGAGGCGCTCGACATAGCGGCTCGGCGGCCGGTCGGGCGTGGCCGCGTCGCCGAGAAGGGCGAGCTTGAGGGTTGCGCCGAAAATGTCTTCCGGATCGAGGGCAAGCGTCTTGCGATAGGCCTCGATCGCGGCATCCGCCCTGCCCGCCTTTTCCAGGTAGGTGGCGAGGCGATACCAGCCGGCGGCCCAGCCAGGCACGAGCTCGAGAGCCTGTTCCATCAGCTCGGCGGCCGCTTCCGGCTCACCGCCTTCTTCGAGCATCCTGGCATAGTCGGCGCGGCGGTCGGCAATTACGTCGCCGGAGGAAAGCTGGTGGGGCTGCATCAATGGACCTTATTGGTTCGCGCGCATTTGGCGGCGGCCACAAAAAAACTCAAGTCCTATTTCAGAGGCGAAGCGGCCAATTCCGGAAAGGGCTTGCGGGCGTCGCGCCGCGACCTTATTCCAAGGGCAAACAGGAGATGGCTTATGTCCGATCAGGCGAACAGGTTCCTCGGCGATTCAATCGGCCGCACATTGATAAAGCTTATCGTGGTGTCGCTGATCGTCGGTTTCGTCATGACTGTCTTCGGCCTGACGCCGTGGGGCATCATCGACGGCATACGCGATTTCATCCTGGAGATCTGGTACCGCGGCTTCTCGGCTCTCGGGCGCGTCGGCGACTATCTGCTCCTCGGCGCGACGATCGTCATCCCGCTCTTCATCATCCTTCGTCTTTTCAGCTACCGCCGGTAACATGACATCCATCGATCTTTCCAGGCGCGGCCTGCTGCGCCTTTCCGGACTTGCGCTCGCCGCCGGCATCGCCGGTTGCACCACGACCCCGCGGATGGCCGGCACGCCGTCGGAGGGCGAAGACGAGACAGCGAGTGTGCTGCCGCTCGTCAACCAGCTCAGGGCCAAAAACGGCCTGCCGCCGCTTGCCGTCGATCCGGCGGCGAGTACTGCCGCTCTTATCCAGGCGAAACGCATGGCGAGCGCCGGCAAGATGGCGCATCTCATGGGCATGACCGACAGTTTTGGCGCGCGCGTCAAGGCGAGCGGCGTGCGGTTGCCGGCAGCGGAAAACATCGCGTCGGGCCAGCAGAGCGTCGATGCCGTGGTGACGGCCTGGATCAACTCTCCGCATCACCTGGAAAACATGCTTGGACGGTACGGCGGCCTTGGCGTCGCCGTCGCCCATAATACATCTTCCAGGAACCTGCCCTATTGGGCCATGGTGCTTTCCAGCTGAGGTGATTCCGCCTGCAGCAGTTCAAGTGATGCAGCGTCTATTGCGCATCTGAAACGACGCGTGGCGCTGCCGCGACGAGGCCGGCATGGACACACGCAGCAATCACAACGCGCTTGCATTCGACGTGACGCACCTGATGGTGCTGTCGATCGCCATTCCGATGACGCTCGGCTTCATGACGACGCCGCTGCTCGGACTGACGAACACCGCCGTCGTCGGCCGCATGGGCAATGCGGAAGCGCTGGCCGGGCTGGCGATCGGCGCGATGCTGTTCGATCTGATCCTCGGCAGCTTCAACTTTCTGCGCGCCTCGACGACCGGGCTGACGGCGCAGGCCTATGGCCGTCACGACCAGCACGAGCAGCAAGCAGTCTTTTCCCGGGCGATGATTTCGGCGCTCGGCTGCGGACTGGCGCTGCTCTGTTTTTCGCCGCTGCTGATGACGGCGGGGTTGAGGCTGATGGGGGCGGAAGGCGCGATCGCCGAGGCGACCAGCACCTATTTTTCCATCCGCATGCTGGCGGCACCCGCGGCATTGGCAAATTATGCCATCCTTGGCTTCGTGCTCGGGCGCGGACAGGGCAATATCGGACTGCTGCTGCAGGCGATCATCAACGGCATCAACATCCTGCTTTCCATCTATCTCGGCCTGACGCTCGATTGGGGCGTGGCAGGGGTCGCCTGGGGGACGATGGCCGGCGAAACCGTCGGCGCGCTTACCGGGCTTGTCATCGTGCTGCGCGGATTCGGTAAAGCAGCCCGGCCGGCATGGTCTGAGGTCTTTTCCCGGCACCGGCTGGCTGAGCTTTTCGCGCTCAACCGCGACATCCTGATCCGCACCTTCGTGCTGATCGGCGCCTTCACCATCATGACGCGGATCGGCACCAGCTTCGGCGCAGTGACGCTTGCCGCCAATGCCGTGGTGATGAATTTCTTCCTGCTGTCAGGCTATTATCTCGACGGGCTTGCCAATGCCGCCGAACAGATCATCGGCCGGGCAATCGGCGCGCGCCACCGGCCGGCCTTCGACCGCGGGCTGAAGCTGACGATCTTCTGGTCCTTCGGGCTGGCGGCGCTCGGCTCGGCCTTCTTCTTCCTCGCCGGCCCCTGGCTGATCTCGGTGCTGACGACTTCACCAGAGGTTCGGCAGGCGGCAGAGACCTATCTGCCCTGGGCGGCGGTCACCGGACTGACCGGCGCACTCGCCTTCCTGATGGACGGTGTCTTCATCGGCGCGACGTGGTCGGCAGACATGCGCAACCGAATGCTGATGTCCTTCGCTGGCTATCTCCTGATGCTCGCGGTCTTCGTGCCGCTCTTCGGCAATCACGGCCTGTGGCTGGCGATGAACGCCTTCCTGCTCTTTCGCGGCTTCTTCCTGGCGATGCTCGTCAAGCCGCGGGCCGATCAGACCTTTCGCGCCGCCCAATAATCCAGCCTGGTATCGCGCAGGTCGCGGATCGAGGCGGCCTTTTCGCGGTCCAGGAGTTTCGAGAGGCCGCGGACGATATCGCCGGCCAGGCCGGGGCCTTCATAGACCATGCAGGAATAGAGCTGGACGAGATCGGCGCCCGCCCTGATCTTCTCCAATGCGGTTTCGGCCGAGGAGACGCCGCCGACGCCGATGATCGGCAAGGCCGGGCCGACGCGCTTGCGCATCCTGGCGAGCACCGCCGTCGACTTTTCGAAAAGCGGCACACCGGAGAGACCACCCGCCTCCTTCGCCTGGCGCTGATCCTTAAGTCCGTCGCGCGACAGCGTGGTGTTGGAGACGATCAGGCCATCAAGCGCATGCGAAAGCACTTCCGCGGCGATATCGTCCATGCCTTCCTCGGTCAGATCGGGGGCGATCTTCAAAAAGACCGGGATCTTCCGGCCGGATGCCGCCGCCATCTCGTCGCGCGCCGCAAGCACTGATGACAGCAGCACAGCAAGGCTTTCGCGCCCCTGCAGGTCGCGCAGGCCCGGCGTGTTCGGCGAGGAGATGTTGGCGGTGAAATAACGCGCGACGGAATAAAAGCGCCGGATGCCGGCGACATAGTCGGCGATGCGGTCTTCGCTGTCCTTGTTGGCGCCGATATTGACGCCGATCATGCCACCGCCCCTCAGCGCGGCGAGGCGCCCGAAGGCGGCATCATGGCCTTCATTGTTGAAGCCGAGACGGTTGATGACGCCTTCATCCTCCACCAGGCGGAAGATGCGCGGGCGCGGATTGCCCGATTGCGGCTTCGGCGTCACCGTGCCGATCTCGGTAAAGCCGAAGCCGAGCTTCAACAGCGCCTCCGGCACTTCGGCATTCTTGTCGTAGCCGGCGGCCATGCCGAGCGGATTTTCGAAGGTAAGGCCGGCAACGGTCTGGCGCAGGCGCGGATCGGGCGTCAGCTGGCAGGCCGGCACGAGGCCGGATTTTAAGGCGGCGACCGACATGCCGTGCGCGGTTTCCGGATCGAACAGGAAGAGACCCTTGCGGGCGAGACGCTTGAAGGGATCGATCATGGCGCGAGCTCCGGGAAGATATGGGCGCCGGCTTCGTCGAGCGGCAGCGGCGCCTCCCAGAGCACAGCGGCGAGCGGCAGATCGGCGTAGAGGTGCGGGAAAAGATCGCCGCCGCGCGAGGGCTCGAAGACCAGCTTGTCGGCGAAGCGGCTGCCATCGACGGCAATTAGCAGCAGACCGGACTGGCCGGCAAAATGCAGGGCGGCGGTCTGCTTCACCTGCTTCGCCGTCGAGAAATGGATGAAGCCGTCCTTGAGATCGATGCCGGCGCCATGAAAAGTGCCGGTTTGTCTGGCTTGCTGCCAGAGCGTTTCCGTCACGATCTTGTAAAGGGTCGGTGTCAGGGTCATCATGGCCTCACGATAGGCTGTTCCTCGGTCACGAGGGCTTTGCCGGAAAGAGGCGGCGATGTCCACGCCTCGGCGCCGAAAAACGGGACAGCCACAAGCAAAATCCGGAGGATGAGACGATGAAGGCATTCGTTATCACACTTGGCGTTTTTCTGATGCCGTTGGCCGCGGCGGCCGTCGAAGCTGATGCAAGCCGTTTCCAGCTGGAGAAGAGCGGCGACCATTTCGTCCGGCTCGACCGGCAGACCGGAGCCATGTCGATCTGCCAGGACAAGGACGGCGCCCTCGTCTGCCGGATGGCAGCCGACGAGCGGGCGGCCTATGAGGACGAACTCGACCGGCTGGCAAAGCGGGTGACGGCGCTCGAACAGGGCGGTGTCATCCAGCGCGCATTGCCGAGCGACGCCGAGGTCGACCGTTCGATCAGCATCATGGAGCGGATGATGAAGAGTTTCATGGGGATGGTGAAGGAGTTTCAGGCCGAGGAAAACACCAATCCCCTTCCGCAGAAGACCTGATCTGATATAGTCACTATGAGCAAGCCGGTATGCAACGCGGAGGGGCGGAGGCACATGCCGGCATGATCGGGCTCTTGGGAGGGAGTTTTCGATGCAGGAACAGACCATCATCATTGCGGACGATCATCCGCTTTTCCGTGACGCGCTGCGCCAGGCGGTGATCGGCATGGAAGGCCGGCAGTCGATCGTCGAGGCCGGCGATTTCGCCGCCGCGCGCCGGGCCGCCGGCGCCCATGCGGATGCCGACCTGATGCTGCTCGATCTCGCCATGCCCGGGGTCAGCGGCTTTTCCGGCCTGATGGCGCTGCGCTCCGAATTCGCCAGCCTGCCGATCGTCATCGTCTCGGCGACCGACGATGCGACGACGATCCGCCGGGCGCTGGAACTCGGTGCCTCCGGCTTCATTTCGAAATCCTCCGGTATCGAGGATATTCGCCGCAGCATCCAGACGGTGCTTGCCGGCGACATCGCCACGCCGGAAAGTTATCGCGACGGGCAGGAGCAGGATCCCGATGTCGCCGACCTGATCCACCGCCTGCATACGCTGACGCCGCAGCAGAGCCGGGTGCTGACCATGCTTGGCGAGGGACTGCTGAACAAGCAGATCGCCTACGAACTCGGCGTCTCCGAGGCGACGATCAAGGCGCATGTCTCGGCGATCCTGTTGAAACTCGACGTCGACAGCCGGACGCAGGCCGTCATCCAGCTCGGCAAGATCAATATGGCGATGGTTGCCTGAGCGATACATTTCCCTTTGGAAACAGGATTTTATTCCTCTTTCATCTTTACTCAGAGGGCACGGTCGATTAATATTCCGCCGGGTTGAAGCGCGGCGTTGAAATCAGCCGCGACGGAATCGCGCGCATGCTGTCACACGACCAGATTTGGGAAGCGCTCGACAGGCTTGCCGAACGGCACGAGCTGACGCCATCCGGACTTGCGCGCCGCGCCGGCCTCGACCCGACCTCCTTCAACAAATCGAAACGGCTTTCTGCCGACGGGCGGCTGCGCTGGCCTTCGACGGAATCGATCGCCAAGGTGCTCGATGCCACAGGGGCAAGCATGGAGGAGCTTCTGGCCTTCATGCGGCCGGATGCCGATCTTTCCAAACAGCCGGCCGGGCAGCAGGAAAGCGCGTTTCCCCAGCAGGGCGGCTCTATTCCGCTGCTCGGCTTCGCCCAGGCGGGAGCAGGCGGTTTCTTCGACGATGGCGGTTTTCCGGCCGGCCAGGGCTGGGACGTGGTGGAATTTCCGGCGGCCCCGGCACAGAAAGCCGGCGTCTATGCGCTGGAGGTGCAGGGCGAGAGCATGATGCCGCTCTACCGCGACGGCGACGTGCTGATCGTCGAGCCGGGGGCACAGGTGCGCCGCAACGACCGCGTCGTCGTGCGCACAAACGAGGGTGAGGTGATGGCCAAGGTGCTGCTGCGCCAGAGCCCGCGGTCGATCGAGCTGATGTCGCTCAATCCCGAACATCCCAACCGCACCCTCGAGCTTTCCGACATCGACTGGATCGCCCGCATCATCTGGGCCAGCCAATAGGAAGATATTCCATGCGCCCTGCCGCCTTCATCACAGGTATCACGGGGATGGCGGTGGTGGCCGGCCTGCTGCTGGCAGGCGAAGCAAGGCTTGGCGGCGGCACGGCCGGTGAAGAGACGGCGTCCGCGGAGGACACGGCGACCGCACCGGCGGATGCCCGCGAACCCGCGGCTATGTCGGACGAGCGTGCCGAAATGATTGCCCGGTCAGCGGAGCCGGCTGCTCCATCCGCTCCGCTCCCAGGGAACAGCGTGGCGTCCAAACCGGCCGATATGCCGCAAGAAGCGGAAACGGCGGCCGGGCAAACAGCGCGTCCGGCAAAGGCGATCGAACTGGTGCGACCGATGGTCGAAAATGCCGGCATTCTTTCCTTTGGTGGGCGCCGGCTTCAGCTTGCCGGCATCGTGCCGACGCCGGTCGACAGGATATGCGGGCCGTCGGGCCGGCAATGGCCCTGCGGCATGATGGCAAAGACGGCGCTGCGCCTGCTGTTGCGCAACCGCAGCGTCAGCTGCGATCTCGAGACGGTGGAATGGAAGGAAACTGTCACGACTGCCTGCCGGCTGGGCTCGGAGGATCTCGGCTCATGGCTCGCCGAAAACGGCTGGGCGGAACCGACAGCGGGTTCGCCGCTTACATCCGCCGCCGAAAAGGCCAGGCAGGCGGGAAAAGGCCTCTACGGCGATGATCCGCGCCGCAATTAAACCGGCGGCCGCGACAGCGGTCGGACAGCCCGCATCGGGCCGATCCCTTGTAATGGCTGTCGTCAATTCCTAATCTCGGCTGACCGAAAAAGGAATCAGAGATGAACAAGCCGCTTTCCGCCCATGATGCGCTGATCTACGTGATGGTGATGGCATCCGCTGTCGACAGCACGATGAACGACAGGGAGATGACAAGGATCGGCCAATTGATCGGATTCCTGCCGGTTTTCCGGGACTTCGATGACGACAAGCTGATTTCGGTGGCGCGCGACTGCGCCGCGCTACTGGCCGGGCCGGAAGGCCTCGACGTCGTCCTCGAAACCGTGCGCGACACCCTTCCCGCAAAGCTCTACGACACCGCCTATGCGCTGGCCGTCGAGGTGGCCTCCGCCGATCTCTCGGTCAAGGCGGAGGAGTTGCGCCTGCTCAGCCTGCTGCGTGACCGGCTCAGCCTCGACAAGCTCACCTGCGCGGCGATCGAGCGCAGTGCGATTGCCCGCTTCCGCAAGGGCTGAGGGCGAGCAATTTGGACTGCGGCTTCAATAGAGCCCGTAGGGGAAATACCGCAGATAAATTTCCTGGAGGCGGCCGTTGCGCGACAGCGTGGCGAGCGCGTGGTCGATGGCTGACGTCAGCACGCTGTCCTTCTGCCGCAGCATGATCGTCATGCCCTCGCCGAGGAAATGCTCGGAGAGATAGGGGCCGTCGAACAGCGCGCAGCATTTGGCAGAGGCCGGCGAAGAGACCCAGAAGGAAAGCTGCAGCGCATCGGCAAAAGCGGCATCGACCTTGCGGTCCTTGAGCGCCGCAAGCAGGGCGTCCTTCGTATCGAACGGCTCGGCCTTGAGCGTGGGGAAAAAGGCGGCCAGCATCGCCTCATGCACCGTCCCCCTGACGACGCCGACCGGATGGCTGGAAAGCGCGGCAGCGGTCTTTCCGTCAAGCGGCACGGCGAGATTGCGCACGAAGCGCGCCGGCAGCATCAGATAAGGCCTGGAGAAGACGAATTGCCGGCGCAGCTCCGGGGTCACGGCAAGGCCGGCGATGATGGCATCGCCCTGTGAGGCGGCGAGCGCATCCCTAAGGTCGGCAAAGGGGAGCGCCTGGATCTGGCACTTGTCTGAAATCTCCAACTCGCTGCAGATTTCGCGGGCGAGGTCGACATTGAAACCGGAAAGCTTGCCGTTCTGATCGGTGAAATTGAAGGGCGGGAAATCGACCGACGTCAGGAAGCGCAGGCGCACCAGAGAGGAGAGATCGGGCCTCGCAAGACGTTCGCGCGCATCGAAGAGCAGCGGCAGCGAAGGTGCCGCCTGCTGGGCCGACGCGGCAAAACTTGAAAGCAGCGCGCCGAAAAACAGGCCGAGCGTGAAAAAACCCTTCAGAGTTAGGGATGCCGGCTTGGATTGCATCATCGTGATCGTGGTCTCTGGGTTAAGCGCGAAGCGTGCGGCGTCGGCAAGATGTATCAGAGTCATGCGTGGCGGGGAATATGAATGCCGGCGCTCCGAGACTTGATCCTCGGTGCCTCTCATACGCGCTAGGTTAAAGTGCAACCTCTCAGCCCCTAAAAATCATAGCCAACCGCCGCCTCGTGTTAGCGCGGAATTAAAGAATATCGCCTTTATTTGTTGCGACGACATCGGACCCCGCCAGCCGATCGCATGATGCAAGCGTCAGCCCAAACGTAATCCCTAATCCGCGATATTGAAGCAGCGTTTTTCTGCAACAATTGATTTCAAAAGCACCGGGCGCGCGAGCACGCCCCGTCAATCGGGTGACATTTCCATGCTGAAACATCTGAAAATCCGCACAAAAATCATATCGGTCGTAGCGCTGCTCGGGCTGATCACGATGGCCGGGTTGATCTACGTCATTTCCGAGTTCCGCCGTGCGGACGCCGCCTACAGCGCCTTCATCGATCATGAGGCGCAGGCCTCGATGCTGAGCGCGCGCGCCAGCGCATCGGCGGTGGCCTCGGTGCTGCAGGTAAGCCTGCTTGCCGACATGAAGCCCGATACGCCGGAGTTCCAAAAGGCGCTCGCCATACCGAGCAAACTGCCGCAGGCGCGTGACCGCATGAAGCAGGCGCTGGCGCTGGTGCCCAGCCGCAAGCCGGCGATCGATGAAATTCAGGCGGGCATCGATGAGATCGAAACGCTGGCGAACAAGATCATCGAACAGAGCAAAGTCAAGGACAGCGCCGGCGCCCAGGCGAATGTTGCCCTGATCAATGTCAAGCTCGATGCGCTGACGCCGAAGATGATCGCCAACAATGATGCGATGATGGCGATGCTCAACGATGGCGGCGACGCGCTCTCGGCTTCCGTCAACGAACGGATCGTCTTCTGTCTCGTTCTGATCGGCATCGCCGTTCTCGCTGCCGTCGGCTTCAGCGTGGTCGTGGCCCAGATAGGCATCGCCGGTCCGATGATGCAGCTGCGCCAGCGCATGACGCGGCTTGCCGAGGGCGATACGACAAGCGATGTCAGCGGACTCGACCGCGGCGACGAAGTCGGCCAGATGGCAAAGGCCGTTTCGGTCTTCCGCGACAATGCGATCGAGCGCGCCCGGATCGAAGCGCGCGCCGAAGCAGACCGCGACATCAGCGACAGCGAGCGCCGCGACCGCGAGGCGCAGAAGGCCCGCGAAGCATCCGAACTCGACCGTGCCGTCACCGCACTCGGCGACGGCCTGCGCCGCCTTGCCGCCGGCGATCTCGCCTCGCATATCGCCGAGCCCTTCGTCGCGCATCTCGATGCGCTGCGTGAGGATTTCAACAACTCGGTCGAGAAGCTCAACGAGACTCTGCATACGGTCGGCGCCAATGCCCGGGCGATCGGCGCCGGCGCCAACGAGATTCGTTCCTCCGCGGACCAGCTCTCGCAGCGGACGGAACAGCAGTCGGCCTCCGTCGAAGAAACCGCTGCGGCGCTCGAGGAGATCACCACGACGGTGCGCGACGCCGCCAAGCGGGCCGAGGAGGCAAGCCAGCTCGTCGCCCGCACCCGCCTCGGCGCCGAGAAATCAGGCGAGGTCGTCCGCAAGGCCGTCTCCGCCATGCAGCAGATCGAGAAGTCCTCGGGCGAAATCTCCAACATCATCGGCGTCATCGACGACATCGCCTTCCAGACCAACCTTTTGGCTCTGAACGCAGGCGTCGAAGCCGCCCGCGCTGGCGATGCCGGCAAGGGCTTTGCGGTCGTCGCCCAGGAAGTGCGCGAACTTGCCCAGCGCTCGGCCAAGGCCGCCAAGGAGATCAAGGCACTGATCAGCACCTCCGGCTCGCATGTGCAGACCGGCGTCTCGCTGGTCGGCGAAACCGGCAAGGCGCTCGACGCGATCGTCGGCGAGGTGCAGGAGATCAACCAGCACGTCCACGCGATCGCCGAAGCCTCCCGCGAACAGTCGATCGGACTGCAGGAGATCAACACCGCCGTCAACACCATGGATCAGGGCACGCAGCAGAATGCGGCGATGGTCGAGGAATCCACCGCCGCCAGCCACAACCTGGCGACGGAAGCGGCAGCGCTCAACAACCTGCTCGGCCAATTCAGGCTGACCGGCACCGGCGGCTTCACCACGAGTGCGCCAATCGCCACGGCACCACGCGCTGCCGCCCGCCCGGCAGCCAGGGCAGCTCCGGTCCGCGTCGCCCGCGACGGCATTGCCCGCCCGGCCGCCTCGCCGGCCCGCGCTCTCGGCCAGAAGATCGCCAACGCCTTCGGCGCCGGCAGCAGCACATCGCCGAGCCAGGATCCCGACTGGACGGAATTCTGAGCCGACCTCGGCACGAGGCACGGCTGCCCGGTTCGCGCCGATGGCTGCCCCTCACCCTCTCCCCGTTCTGACGGGGCGAGGGGACCTGCCCCGCGAGAGTTTTGTGGGGAACCGAGAGGGTGCGGCATATCCCCTTCGCCCCGCTTGCGGGGAGAAGGTGGCGGCAGCCGGATGAGGGGCGGACGGCGGCGGCCGGCCTTTGCTTTTGGGCATCGTCTAACCCGGCCGCCAGCCGATCTCGACGAGGATGTTTCCGGGCGCCGTGCAATAAAACAGCCAGCCGCCACGCATGGCGGCCGGCGGACCGGACAGATCAGCACCGGCAGCCACAAGCCCGCCATGGACCGCATCGACCTCCGCCCTTTCGGGCAGGATGAAGCCGACATGATAGGTCTGGCGGCCCATCTCCACCTGATCGGCGGTGCCGAATTTTGCGATTGCGTGGCTGAGGACGATTTCGAGGCCGGTATCGTCTTCGAGGATCGCGAGGCCGTTTTGACCGCGCATATCCTTAAGTCTCAGGCCAAAATGGCGGATGAAGAAATCCGCCGTGGCAGCAATATCGGGAACGTGGAAATCGAGATGGTTCAAGTGCATGACAGTCTCCGTTCGAAAAAATCCCGGGACTGCCTATTTGCCGTCTCCGCACGCCGCCGGGATCCCGCATGTTCATGCGGATCACGTCGCGGGTTCTCGTGCCATGGCACGGAGCAGAGCTTCGCCAGAGCACTTGACGCTCCAACGGAAGGGATCGGGCTTACCTCAACCGATCCTGCCTTTTTCGACGATGCCGATCTAGCAGACGACGCCGATTTCGGCAATGGATGCGTCATCGCGGCTGGAGGATCCGGATTTTCACCCTAATATCAACAGGTGGATGTCGCGTCCCGCCGGCCACTCGATCACGGCGCCCCCGGCGACGCTTCCCGAAGGATTGAAGCGCGGCATGGGCATTCGTGTCGTGAACTCTATCCGGTGAGGCGTAGAGTGATATTATTCAGGCATTGGAGGGATGGACATGAAACTTGCAATCATCGGCCTCATCGGCACGCTCGTTCTCGCGGGATGCAGCACCGTCAGCTACGACGGACCGGGCCTCGAACCCATCCCCGGCAGCATCACCTATAGTGGCCAGCCGCGCACCAAACTCACCAAATCACCCCCCGGCTCCGCCTTCCCGCACGATTTCATCGACCAGTACGGCCGGCAGGTGGAGGAAACGTATATCATCCAGCCCGACCGCAGCCTGATTATCGCGCATCGGCAATATAAGCCGATCCGGTTCTTCGGGGATTAGGCTTGGTCGGCGTGGTCTGCGGGATGGAGCGGGTGAAGGGAAATATTCCCTCAATTGCGAACGGAGGTCCATGGGTGTGGATCAAGTCCGCTGTGTCTTCGGCAAGCGCGTCGATCGCCGCTTAACGGACTTCGAGTCTGGATTTCAGCCCGAGCCGGATCAACCCGTCAGGGCCAGCCAATCACCGATCGTTTTTCCGGAACGCCGCGTGGAGTGGAGGGCCGGAGCCGGCCGCTGTTGGGTTGCCATCGTCCTTCGGATTTCACGCGGGCTCAGCCCGAATTCGTGGATGAAGGCGCGCGTAAAATTGGCGGCGACCTCGAAACCGGCGGCTTCTGCGATATCTGAAATCGGCCTGTGGTCGGCCGAATTGCTGAGATCCGCATAGGCCTGCAGCAATCGCCGCTTGCGAATATAATTGAGCACGCCTCCACTCGCCTCAAACAGCTGGTAAAGCCGAGTACGCGAAATCCCCAACGCGCGGCACATCACGTCCGGTGTCAAGTTTTCCGAATGGAGATTGACGTGAATGTAGCGGTGAGCCCGCTCCATCAGTCCCATGTTGGCCTGGTTTTGACCGGTATCAGTCCTTGTGGACGATGCGGCGCCCGCAACGACCATATCGCCGATGGTTTGGATGATCCGGGGCACTTCCTCTATCGTCAGATTCCCGAGGTTCGTTTCGAGGCCCGTGAGATAGCCCGTGAGCAACTCGGCGTGGCTGCCCGAAAGAACCGTGTTGCCGGCGCTCTGAAGAAGGCTCGCATCGCGAGCCAGCATCTCATACGGCAGGAACACGAGCAAAGCTTCGGTATCGGTCGTCCGTCCGCGATAGGGGCTGCCGAGAGACATGAAAAATATCTCGCCGGCAGCGGTCTCGGTGACACGACGGTTGACCTCGGTCCAGGCCTGGCCGCTGCGCTGCAGGCCCACGTTCCAATGGTCGATGGGGCTCGATCGAAGCATGGCCTGATCGCGGATATATCTGTGGGCATGCGCGCGCTGCTGGACGATGAGGATATCGCCGAGCTGCCAGCCGATCTGCTCCGCGAGGAACCCGTCTTCCGGTGATTTTCCCTCCGGCAGATGAACATCCACGAGCGGCGCCATATGTGCCCGCCAGGCCTGGAATTGTTCTGTCGGTGGCAGGTCCTGCGTCGAGAATCGCAGCGGCTCGAGTGCAGGGGAGGCATGGGGTGGGCGTTCCTTGCGCATGGCCGGTTCACGCGGCCAGCGCCGCCTCTCCACATGCGCCGGCCGTTCCTGTTCCGCGGCAGGATCATCGTCGGATTCAGACCCTGTAGCCATCCAATTCCTCCAGCGCATAACCCGACCCGAGCCATGGAAATTGAGAAAAGCAATTGTTTTTGCGGCTGAAATCTCCGCAGAACTCCGTCTGAAAAAGCGGAAGTGCCCGAAGAGTCTCCTCCATAAGTTGTTTATCATATTCCTTTTCGCTCTGAAATGTACGGAGCGATAATTTCCAGGACGTGGGGATAACGACAATTGTCTTTCTTAGCTGTATCTAAATAAGCATCGGTTCATTCCAAAAGAAAAACCGGACGAATAAAATATTCGCATGATCGAACGACTTGGTTTCGCGATATGTCGAAGTAAATATCGAATATCCCATAGCAAACTCTGAAAACACGGGAGGTAGTCGTGAACTATCTTGGCAGGATTCGTGCGCGCTCTGTAAAAGCTTCGGCTCGTGATGCAAATTGTCTATCCGGAATACACCACGCTCCCAAGAGAGTTCTTGTCACCGGCGGTGCAGGTTTCCTCGGATCGCATCTGTGCGAGACGCTTTTGGCCGCCGGACACCAGGTGATCTGCCTCGACAACTTTTCCACGGGCATGCGGCGCAATATCGTCCATCTGAAGCGAGTCGATCGCTTCAATGTCATCGCCCACGATATCGTCCACCCGCTCGATCTGGAAGTCGACGAGATCTATAATCTCGCCTGCCCGGCATCGCCCCCGCATTATCAAGCCGATCCGATCCATACGACAAAGACCTGCGTGCTGGGCTCCCTCAACCTTCTGGAGCTGGCCGCGCGCACCGGCGCACGTATCCTTCAGGCATCCACCTCCGAAGTCTACGGCGACCCGAACGTCCACCCGCAGGTCGAAAGCTACTGGGGCAACGTCAATTCGTTCGGGCCGCGCTCCTGCTATGACGAGGGCAAGCGCTGCGCCGAGACGCTGTTCTTCGACTTCCACAAGACGCACGGCGTCGAGATCAAGATCATCCGCATCTTCAACACCTACGGCCCGCGGATGCGTCCGGACGACGGCCGCGTCGTCTCGAATTTCATCGTCCAGGCCCTGACGGGGCAAGACATCACCATATATGGCGACGGTTCGCAGACCCGCTCGTTCTGTTTCGTCGATGATCTCATCGGCGGCATGGTCCGCATGATGGCCTCACCGTCGTCGCTGACGGGGCCTGTCAATCTCGGCAATCCGGGCGAATTCACGATCCGGGAGCTGGCCGAGCAGGTGATCGGATTGACCGGCTCCCGGTCGCAAATCATCCATCGCGCTTTGCCGGTTGACGATCCCCGTCAGCGTCGCCCCGATATTTCGCTTGCCATGCAGGAACTCGACTGGCGGCCGAAGATCGACTTGTCGAGCGGCCTGCGTCAGACGATCGACTATTTCGATGGCGTTCTCACCCGTCCGGCACGCGAGCTGGAGGCGGTCTGATGGATGCGCCCCGGGTCCTGGTCACGGGCGGCGCCGGCTATATCGGCAGCCACACCGCCAAGCTCCTCCGCTCGGAGGGGATTGAGCCTGTCGTCTACGACAATCTCACGACCGGAAACCGTTCGTCCGTGCGCTGGGGCCCTTTCGTCGAAGGTGACGTCCTCGACTCGTCATGCCTGATCGAGGTCATCGAGAAATATGCTCCCGCTGCCGTCATCCACTTTGCCGCCTCGGCCTACGTCGGCGAGTCCGTGGAAAACCCCGCGAAATATTACAACAACAATGTCTGTGGTGCATTGTCGCTTATCGATGCCTGCCGGCAGACGGGGCTTCAGAACGTCATCTTCTCATCGAGTTGTGCCGTATACGGCGTCCCGTCAGTGCTGCCGATCGATGAGACGTTGCCGAAGGCTCCGATCAATCCCTACGGCAAGACCAAGCTGATCTTCGAGCATATGCTCGCCGATTATGCGGCGGCCTACGGCCTGCGGTATGTTGCCCTGCGTTACTTCAATGCCTGTGGAGCCGATCCGGACGGCGAGCTTGGCGAATGGCACGTTCCGGAAACCCATCTCATTCCGCGGGCGCTGCTGGCCGCGGCCGGCCGGATTCCGCACCTGGAGATATTCGGCGATGATTACGATACCCCTGATGGGACCTGCATAAGGGACTATATTCACGTCGCAGATCTCGCGCGCGCCCATGTTCAGGCCTTCACCCATCTCGCCAAAGGCGGAGCAAACCTCGCTGTCAACCTCGGCACCGGGCGGGGGTTTTCCATCAGGGAAGTCCTGCGCGTGATCCAGGAAACGACCGGGCGCGAAGTCCCGGTCGTCATCCATCCACGCCGGCCGGGCGATCCGCCCAGCCTCTACGCCGACGCCAGCCTGGCCCGCGAGACGCTCTGCTTCCAGCCTCGATATTCCGACCTCGAAACCATCGTGCGGACGGCGGCTCCGTTCTTCGGACTGGAGGCGCGCGCGTGACCGAACTTGCGATTACCCAAGCGACGCATGCTCCGGAGCTCTCCCACGAGCCGCTTCTTGTCCCGGTTCTGACCGGACATCGGCGGACCGAATATCTGTTCTCGGCGGCCGTATGGGCCTGCGCCTTCGCCTATTTCTGGATCTGGTGGCTGGAGCCGCGCCATCACGTCGATGCTTTCGGCACGATTACGGTGAGCCTCGTTCTTGCCTGGGTTACCGCTCTGCCGGCCTATTTCATCGTCGTCTTCTATCGGGCGGCAAGACCGAACGGCCCCTTGCGCCTGCCGACAGGCAGTCGAGTGGCCATGGTCGTGACCAAGGCGCCGGCGGAACCCTTCTCGGTCGTCAGTGAAACCCTGCTGGCAATGCTTGCCCAGGACGTGGAACACGACACCTGGCTTGCCGACGAAGACCCTTCCCCCGAGACTCTCGACTGGTGCTCCGGGCACGGGGTCTTCGTCTCGACCCGCAAGGGGCGATCCGATTATCATCGGACGTCGTGGCCCCGACGCACGCGGTGCAAGGAAGGCAACCTCGCCTTCTTCTACGACCACTACGGCTACAGCCGCTACGATTTCGTGGCACAACTCGATGCGGATCATGTTCCCGCGCCCGACTATCTCTTCCACATGCTGCGTCCGTTCGCCGATCCAAAGGTCGGCTATGTCTCGGCCCCCAGCATTTGCGACAAGAACGCTTCCGAAAGCTGGTCGGCACGTGGAAGGCTCTATGCCGAGGCCAGCATGCATGGCTCGCTCCAAGCCGGTTACAACGGCGGCCTGGCGCCGATGTGCATAGGGTCGCATTACGCGGTACGCACCGTCGCCCTCAAACAGATCGGCGGCCTCGGTCCGGAGTTGGCTGAAGACCATTCGACGACATTGATGATGAATGCCGGCGGCTGGCGGGGTGTGCATGCGCTGGATGCCATCGCCCATGGTGACGGCCCCAGAACCTTCAGCGATCTCGTGACGCAGGAATTCCAGTGGTCGCGCAGCCTGGTCATGGTGCTGTTGCGGTACTCGCCGAGCCTCATCGGCCGGCTGCCGCCCCGGCTCAAGTTCCAGTTCCTCTTTTCGCAACTCTGGTATCCGCTTTTTGCGTTCTTTATGTTGCTCATGTTTGCGTTGCCGATCATCGCGCTCGTGCGCGGCCAGAATTTCGTGACGGTGACCTATCCCGATTTCCTGGCGCATTTCGCACCGCTTTCTATCGCTCTCGTGGTGATGGCTTACCGCTGGCGCGCCAGCAGCTCGTTCCGCCCCTACGACGCCAAGATCCTGAGCTGGGAATCCATGCTCTTTCTCTTCGCGCGCTGGCCCTGGGCGCTCGCCGGCACGCTGGCTGCGGTGCACGATTTTGTGACAGGCTCCTTCGTCGATTTCCGCGTCACGCCGAAAGGGCGGTCCGAAGTCGATCTGCTGCCGGTGCGTGTCCTGGCGCCCTACGCTGTGCTGGCGCTTATGGCGGTATTGCCCGCCCTGGCAATCGGCGATGCCGGCGCCTCCAAGGGGGGATACTTCTTTACCATCCTGAACGCGGCAATCTACTGCGCGCTGCTGTTGGTCATCGTCGGGCACCATTCGAAGGAAAATACGGTTGCGGCGGCCCCGCGTTTCTACCGTCCGGCGATGGCGACCGTGCTTCTTGCGCTCGTCGCGTTGCCGGGGGCTGCAACCATCATGCGCGGGAAGGATGCGACCGAGGCACTCGCCTGGGGCAGCGGCCGCCTTCAGCTGTTCGAAGAGCGCTACTCCGCCTCCGGTGCAGGCCGAGGCGGGACCGCCCTGCGCACGATCTTCTTCAAACCACGATGGATTTCCGATCCGGAGGAAATCCAACTGAGAACGGATGCCGCTCACCCGGATGTGCGGCCAAGCGTGGAGGAAGTACACAATGCATAGCCCATCCAAAATAGCCCTGTTGTCGTTAACCGGCCTGTTGCTGTCGGGAGTCGCGGTCCTGCCGACCGCTCTGGGCAGCGTTGCCGAAGGGCAGCCGCTTGCAATGACGACATCGTCCATTGCGCCGCCGACCAAAATGCCGGTCGTCACGAAGGAGTCGATCACGTTCGGCGCCTATGATCCGCACGGAGATTTGGGCGCCTCGCCCGATTCGAAGATCGAACACCTCTTCCTGCCCTGGGAAGATGTCGATCTACGCACCCTCGTCCTCGCCGACGATTATGCGCAAGCGCGTGGCCGCACCCTGCTGATCTCGGTCGAGCCCTGGACCTGGTCGACCGGTTGGCGCCAAACCTCGCAGGAACTGCTGCACAGCATCCTCAACGGTTCGCGCGATGCGAACATGGCCGCCGTCTGCTCGACTGCTGCCAAGCTGAAAAGTCCTGTCATCATTCGCTGGGGACAGGAAATGGACGAAACCGACAGCCAGTTCTCCTGGTCGCATTGGCAGGGCGCCGATTATGCCAAGGCCTATCGCCGGATGGTGGAGGTCTGCAAGGCCCACCTGAAGACGGCCAAATACATGTGGTCACCGAAGGGCAATGAGGGGCTTCAAGCCTTTTATCCCGGCAACGATGTCGTCGATCTCATCGGGCTCTCGGTCTTTGGCCTGGAGCAATACGACAGGGACAAGACTGGCCGTGACCAGACGTTTGCCGAGCACCTTGCGCCCGGATACGCCCGTGTCGCCGGTTACGGCAAGCCCATCATGGTTGCCGAACTCGGATACGAAGGCGGCGATTCCTTCGTGCGAAACTGGGCTGAGAGCGTAACGAAACGCTATCCCCAGTTCCCGGCGCTCAGCGCCGTTATCTACTTCAACGACCGTGAAGTCTATCCGTGGCCGGACGGCTATGGCCGCCCCGACTGGCGGGTTGTCCGCCAAAGCATCAATTGAACAAGAAGGAACCTGAACATGTCCATGCTTCAAAAAATGTTCCTGGCCGTGGCCCTGACCAGCGGTATCGCCACGGCCGCGTCCGCTGCCGGAACCAATGAGCCTGCGGGGATAGAGACCGCAAAGCCGATGAGCAGCGCGGAAATCTATCGGCTCTACAACCAGAATTCCTGGATGTGGAAAGCCGGCGCCGGCTACTTCTCCGCAAAGGCGCGTCGCTTTACTGCCTGGTCGCGGGAAAATGGCTCGCCGTCCTTCGGCACGGGCCGCTGGTTCATCACGGAGTCGGGGAAACTCTGCTTCAACGCCGACTGGCATGCCAAGACCGGAACGGCGACGGCAATCACCTGCTTCAGCCACCGCAAGAAGGGCGGCCTGATCTATCAGAAACGCGAACCGGACGGTCAATGGTACGTTTTCAAGAGCGCACAGGCACAAGCCACCGACGAATTCGCAAAGCTTCGCCACGGCGACTACGTGAGTTCTCAATTGGGGAGGATTGAGACGAGCGTCAGTAAGACCAAATAAAGGCGAAGCTAGGGTTGCGCGCGGCCGAGGCGCCATCTGTGTCCTTGTAGGAGCCGATGCCTGCGCGCAACCCTTTTTATAAAAGATCGCGAAGCGCCTTCAAAAGGCGACGAACGAACGGCCGGGGCAATTGGAGCGGGTGAAGGGAATCGAACCCTCGTATTCAGCTTGGGAAGCTGCTGCTCTACCATTGAGCTACACCCGCGACGATGCGAGATTTCCAACAGATAGGGGCGGCTGTCAAGTCGCGTCGGATGCGACGCCTCAGATGCGGAAGTGCTTCGAGAGTTTGAGGCCCTGGGCCTGGTAGTTGGAGCCGAGGCCGGAGCCGTAGAGGCTGGCGGGCTTTTCCTGCATATGCTCGTAGACGAGGCGGCCGACGATCTGGCCGTCTTCGAGGATGAAGGGCACTTCGTGGCTGCGCACTTCGAGCACGGCGCGGCTGCCGCGGCCGCCGGCCGGCGCATGGCCAAAGCCCGGATCGAAGAAGCCGGCATAGTGGACGCGGAACTCGCCGACCAGCGGATCGAAGGGGGTCATCTCGGCGGCGTAATCCGGCGGCACGTGCACGGCCTCGCGCGAGACGAGGATATAGAACTCATCGGGATCGAGGATCAGCTCGTTGCGGCCGCGGCTGTGGAGCGGTTCCCAGAAATCGAAGAGGTCGTGCTCGGCCTTCTTGTCGACGTCGACGACGGCGGTGTGATGTTTGCCGCGATAACCGATCAGGCCGTCCTTGTCTCCGGCAAGGTCGATCGACAGGGCAATGCCGCCGCCTGATACGTTCGGCAGCTTGCTGGCGACCAGCGTCTCGCTCTCGTGCAGCTTCAACAGTTCCGGCTCGCCGAGCAGTGCCTGGCCGACGCGGAAACGGATCTGCGACAGGCGTGAGCCGCGGCGCACGACGATCGGGAAAGTGCGCGGGCTGATTTCGAGATAGAGCGGGCCGGAATAGCCTGATGGGATCTTGTCGAATTCCTGGGCGTAATCGGTGATGACGCGGGTGAAGATATCAAGGCGCCCGGTCGAGCTCTTCGGATTGGCCGAGGCAGACATATCGGCCGGCAGCGCTAAGCTCTCCATCAGCGGCACGATGTAGACGCAGCCGGTTTCGAGCACCGCGCCTTCGGACAGGTCGATCACGTGCAGGCTCAGCCGGTCGAGCTTGTCGGACACCAGATGCGAGGGGCCTGGCATGAAGCTGGCGCGCACGCGAAAGGCCTTGCCACCCAAGCGCAGGTCCAGGCTTGCCGGCTGGATCTGGTCGCGGTCCAGCTCCCGCTCGGAGATCAGACGCCCCGTTTCGAACAGCGCGGAGATCGCGCGATCCGCCAGAATTCCTGTTTCGCGAGCCATCATGCCTCATCCATCATTTGCCGCCGACAAAACCAAACTCGGGGAATTGACGCAAGCAGCTAACAGCAGTATTGCAGAATTATCCCGTGGTGATTTGGCCGGTCGGCTTGCAGCCACGTTAAACAAGTGGCTAAAAAGACCGGGTTGAAACCGGTCTGCTTTTGCGACCGGTTTTTTTGTTATGTGAAGGTGATGGCATGAGCAAGACCTGGCGCCCGGCAACCCAACTCGTTCACGGTGGCACGCTGCGTTCGCAATATGGCGAGACGTCCGAGGCAATCTATCTCACCCAAGGCTTCGTCTACGAGACGTCGGAGGCGGCCGAAGCCCGCTTCAAGGGCGAGACGGAGGGCTTCATCTACGCCCGCTACGGCAGCCCGACCAACGACATGTTCGAGAAGCGCATGTGCATGCTCGAAGGCGCCGAAGACGCCCGCGCCACCGCTTCCGGCATGGCGGCGGTCACCGCGGCGATCCTCTGCCAGCTGAAATCAGGCGATCATATCGTCGCGGCCCGTGCCCTGTTCGGCTCCTGCCGCTGGGTCGTCGAGACGCTGGCGCCGAAATACGGCATCGACTGCACGCTGATCGACGGCCGGGATCTGGCGAACTGGGAAAAGGCGATCACGCCGAAGACCAAGGTGTTCTTCCTGGAAAGCCCGACCAACCCGACGCTCGAGGTGATCGATATTGCAGGCGTCGCCCAGCTCGCCAACCAGATCGGCGCCAAGGTCGTCGTCGACAATGTTTTCGCCACGCCGCTCTTCCAGAAGCCCTTGGAACTCGGCGCCCATATCGTCGTCTATTCCGCGACCAAGCATATTGACGGCCAGGGCCGCTGCCTCGGCGGCGTGGTACTATCAGACAAGGAATGGATCGACGAGAACCTGCACGACTATTTCCGCCATACCGGCCCGGCCATGTCGCCGTTCAACGCCTGGACTTTGCTGAAGGGCATCGAGACGCTGCCGCTGCGCGTGCGCCAGCAGACGGAGAATGCGGCAAAGATCGCCGATTTCCTGGCCGAGCAAGGCAAGATCGCCAAGGTGATCTATCCCGGCCGCAAGGACCATCCGCAGGCCGATATCATCGCCAAGCAGATGACCGGCGGCTCGACGCTGGTCGCCTTCGAGCTGAAGGGCGGCAAGGATGCGGCCTTTGCGCTACAGAACGCGCTCCAGATCATTAAGATCTCCAACAATCTCGGCGACAGCAAGAGCCTGATCACCCATCCGGCGACGACGACGCACAAGAACCTGACGGAAGAGGCCCGCGCCGAACTCGGCATTTCTCCGGGCACGGTCCGCCTTTCGGCCGGCATCGAGGATACCGATGACCTGATCGAGGATTTCGCGCGGGCGCTTGCCAAGGTTTCGGCCTGATCTAGGGATAAGCGGCCGGACCTCTAAAGCGCGTCGCATTCGCTCCTCGCGCTTTAGTTTTTGTTTTTACGCATGTCGTTATCGCAAAACCGCTGCACACTTTTGCGCGACATGCTTGGGGTTCGGCCGTGCCCAGATCTCACTGGGTGAGGCCGGATCTCCCCAAGGTGAGACCGGGGGGAACAAGTTCGCCCGCCGCAGCGTTCCCAAACCGAATTAACACTGACAATTAGGCTTAACGATCGAAAAGCCTTCGGATCACAGCCATTTCAGCGATGATAATTGTTCCGTTTCTTGACGGACAGGGCCTCTTATAAGATACGGGTAACATATCTTGACTAAGGTGCAAGGCATGTATCGCGCCCTCACAAGAGAGATCGAAGTAGTCGTCGAGCCGTTCTATCTGGAGGAGCAATCCGATCCGGAAGACGATCGCTATGTCTGGGGTTACCGGATTGTCATCAGCAACAATTCCAGCATAGCCGTTCGGCTGGTCAATCGTTACTGGAACATCACCGACCAGAACGGCCAGGTGGACGAGGTGACCGGCCCCGGCGTCGTCGGCGAGCAGCCGCGGCTTAGCCCCGGCGACACCTACGAATATTCCTCCGGCTGCCCGCTCGACACGCCCTCAGGGCTGATGTTCGGCCATTACCAGATGGAAACGGACGATGGCGAGATGTTCGATGTCGACATCCCCGCCTTCTCGCTGGATTCGCCTGGGCTTCTGCGCGTGCTTAACTGACGACGCCACAGGCGGCACGATGCCTAGGCCCAGAGATCGCCGACGCCAGCCCCTCATCCGGCTGCCGCCACCTTCTCCCCGCCTACGGGGAGAAGGGAATATGCCGCGACCTCTCCGTTCCCCACCAACCTTTCGCAGGGCACGTCCCCTCGCCCCGTTTTTACGGGGGTCCGCAGGACGGGTCGAGACCAGTGGCTCGACCCCGGCAAGGTTAGGGTGAGGGGCAGCCATCAATGCAAACCGCGCCTATTCGGCCGGCTGAAGCTCGGCCGGCTCGAAGCGGTAGGTGGTCGAGCAGAATTCGCAGGTGACGGCGATTTCGCCGTTTTCCTGGCTGGCCTCGATCTCCTCGGCCGAAAAGCCCTTCAGCACGCCCTTGATCTTGTCCCGCGAGCAGCTGCAGCGGTCGAAAACGGCGCGCGGTTCGTAGACGCGCACGCCGCGCTCGTGGAACAGGCGGAACAGCAGCCGCTCGGTGCCGACCAGCGGATCGGTGAGTTCATCGGCATCGATGGTCTCGACCAGCGAACGCGCTTCGAGCCAGGCATCGTCCTCGCCATGCGGGCGGCTGCCGGTGTCGCCGTCGCCGCCGTGGAGATCCGGCTGGCGCATGCGCTCCGGCGCTTCCGGCAGGAACTGGGCAACGAGGCCGCCTGCCCGCCAGCGATGGCGCGGCTTGCCGGCATCGTCACGATCGAAGAGCTCGGCCGCGGCAAGACGGACGCGCGTCGGGATCTGCTCCGACTGGCGGAAATAGACGCCGGCAATGTCTTCCAGCGTGGTGCCGTCGAGCGGAACGATGCCCTGGTAGGGCTGGCTGAACTTGCCCTGGTCGATGGTGAAGGCGAGAATGCCCTTGCCGAGCAATTGCTCCGGCTCGGTTTCGCCTGACTCGATCGCCTTGTTGAGCAGCGCCTGATCGAAACGGGCGTAGGCGCGGACATTTTCCGGTGTCGAGAAATCGGCGAGAAGATCGACTGGACCGTCGCCCTTGGTCTGCACCGTGAACTTGCCGTCGAACTTCAGCGAGGTGCCGAGCAGCACCGTCAGCACGACGACTTCGGCAAGCAGCCGGGCAACGGGTGCGGGATAATGATGACGCTCGAGGATCGCGTCGAGCATCGGGCCGAGCTGGACGGCGCGGCCGCGCACATCCAGCCCCTCCACCTGGAAAGGGACGACATGGTCATCGCCGGCGAAATCGAACTGGCCGAGGGCGGCTGCAGCTTCTGCCATGGCTTTCACTCCTAGTTTCAGCGCGATGAGCCAGCGTGCCCTTCGCTCACGCGGTCGCGCGATCTTTCACTCGCGACGTCCGTTTATGGTTCAGATCGCGCCCAGGCACCAAGCAAGAATCGACTTCTGCGCATGAAGGCGGTTTTCCGCTTCATCGAAGACCACGGATTGCGGACCGTCGATCACATCATCCGTCACTTCCTCACCGCGATGGGCGGGCAGGCAATGCATGAACAATGCATCATTGCCGGCCTTCGCCATCAAGGCCGCGTTGACCTGATAAGGCTGGAAGACATTGTGACCCCGGGCCCGATGTTCCTGATTCATGGAGACCCAGGTATCGGTCACCACGCAATCGACGCCGGCGACCGCACGGTCGGCATCATGGTAAAGCATGATTTCGGCGCCCTCATTGCGGGCCCAGTTCAGATAGTGATCCTTTGGCTCCGAGCCAAGGGGCACGGCCATGTTCATGCGATAGCCGAAACGCGCGGCACCCTCGACCAGCGAATGCAGCACATTGTTGCCGTCGCCGGTCCAGGCGATGGTCTTGCCCTTGATCGGGCCGCGATGCTCTTCGAAGGTCATGATATCGGCCATGATCTGGCAGGGATGGGTGTCATCCGTCAGCGCATTGATCACGGGCACGGTCGCATGCTGGGCAAGCTCCAGCAGCCTGGAATGCTCGGTGGTGCGGATCATGATCGCATCGACATAGCGCGACAGCACCTTGGCGGTGTCGCCGATCGTCTCGGCGCGTCCGAGCTGCATCTCGGTGCCCGAGAGGAACAGCGTTTCGCCGCCGAGCTGGCGCATACCGACATCGAAGGAGACGCGGGTGCGCGTCGACGGCTTCTCGAAGATCATCGCCAGCATCTTGCCGGCGAGCGGTTTATCACCCGTGCCTGCCTTGAAGGCCTGCTTGCGGGCGAGCGCATCGTTCATGATGGTTCTGAGATCGGCTGACGTGACCGCCGAAAGATCGAGGAAATGTTTAGGGCTCATATCGTCTTCTTACCTGTGCTGCGCCCGAAGGCGGCAATCTCTTCAAGCCGTCTTCTTGACCTTGGAGGCGCGAATGCTCTCGGCGGCGCGTTCGACGCGGGCAAGGCCCTCGCGGGCTTCCTCGGCGGTGACCACGAGCGGCGGAAGAAGGCGGATGACATTATCGCCGGCAGGCACGCCGAGCAGATGGGCGGCGCGGATCGCCTGCAGCAGCTCGGCTGAGGGAACGGCAGCCTTAATGCCGAGCAACAGCCCCTCGCCGCGCACATCTTCGATCACATCGGGATAACGATCCTTCAGCGAGGCGAGGCCCTGGCGGAAGACCAGTGCTACGTCGCGCACCTGCTGGAGGAAGCCATCGGCAAGGATGATGTCGAGCACGGCGCTGCCGACGGCCATGGCGAGCGGATTGCCGCCATAGGTCGAGCCATGCGTGCCGGCCTTCATGCCGGAGGCGGCCTCGGCGGTTGCGAGGCAGGCGCCGAGCGGGAAACCGCCGCCGATGCCCTTGGCAACAGCCATGATGTCGGGGGTGACGCCCGACCATTCATGAGCGAAGAGCTTGCCGGTGCGGCCGACGCCGGTCTGGACCTCGTCGAGGATCAACAGCAGGCCGTTCTCGTCGCAGATCTGGCGAAGCGCCTTCATGAACTCAGGTGTGGCAGGACGGACGCCGCCCTCGCCCTGCACGGGCTCGATGAGGATGCCGGCGGTCGCCTCGGTGATCGCGGCGCGGACCGCTTCGATGTCGCCGAAAGCCACCTGATCGAAACCCGGCGCCTTGGGACCGAAACCTTCGAGATATTTTTCCTGGCCGCCGGCGGCGATCGTCGCCAGCGTCCGTCCGTGGAAGGCGCCTTCGAAGGTGATGATATGGAAACGCTCGGGATGGCCCTTGGAAAACTGGTAGCGGCGCGCCGTCTTGATCGCGCATTCGAGCGCCTCGGCGCCCGAATTGGTGAAGAACACCTTGTCGGCGAAGGTGGCGTCCGTCAGCCGTTTTGCCAGACGCTCCTGGCCGGGGATCTCATAGATGTTCGACAGGTGCCAGACCTTGTCGGCCTGCTCCTTCAGTGCGCCGACCACATGCGGATTGCTGTGGCCGACTGACGTGACGGCGACGCCGGCGCCGAAATCGAGATATCGCTCGCCAGTCTCGGTGATCAGCCATACGCCCTCGCCTCGCTCGAACCGCAGCGGGGCACGAGAATAGGTGTCATAAAGCGGCGCGGCTTCAGCCATGGCGCGATCTCCATCAAAGTTGGCGGGCAATGACTCCGGCTAAGGAAACCATGCCCGAAAAATTAAAAATGCCGCCTTGCGGCGGCGACTGGCACTATTTCCTTTTCGCGCTGCAATGTCAACAAAACGGCGCCCTTAGCGTATGCAGCACAGGTGTACAGCGGCGTTTTCAGTCTTCAACAGGCATTATTGCAGAAATGCCACGCAGGGGCAGCAAGTTGGGGAAAACTACGAATTCGATTCATCCGGATTCATGCGACTCTTGTCACGGAGTCAGCCTCACACTAGGTTAAAGATCAATTACTAGACTGCATGCGGCGGAACTAGTCACCAAAATTGATCAAGCGTTTCTTGTTTCGGAGCTCCCGGGACAACGGTGAGGGATTCTGCCATCACCAACGCAAAAGGTGGAGACAGGGCATGAACTGGACAGACGAGCGGGTCGAGAAACTCAAGAAGCTTTGGGCCGAAGGACTGAGCGCCAGCCAGATTGCTGCGCAGCTTGGCGGGGTCAGCAGAAACGCGGTCATCGGCAAAGTGCACCGGTTGTGCCTTCCCGGCCGTGCCAAGGCCGGCGGCACCAACACTGCGGCGCGAACGCCGAAGCGCAACACATCGGCGCCGCGCGCACCGAACTACACCTCCCGGATCACGACCCGCACCGTCACCCGCCAGCAGGGCGCGACGATGCTGAAGGAAGAGATCGAGATCGAAACGATCGAGGAAATGGAATACGTGCCGAGAGGCAACGTGGTCGTGCCGATTTCGCGCCGCCTCGGCCTGACGGAACTGACCGAACGCACCTGCAAGTGGCCGGTCGGCGATCCGCTGAAGGACGACTTCCATTTCTGCGGCTGCGAATCCCCCGACAATTCGCCTTATTGCGGCTATCACCAGAAGCTCGCCTACCAGCCGGTCAACGAACGCCGCCGGGCAGCAGCGCGGGCAAGCTGAACGACAACCATCGTCAGAATGCAGAAAACGGGCCGAGTGGCCCGTTTTTTTATGCGCGTGGATGGAAGCGCTCGGGCATCCGAATTGCTTGTAAGGTTTCCTCCGTTATGCTCGGCCTTGTGCCGAGCATCTGACCACCCCAACTACTTTTGCCAAAAATCCTTTATTTTCAAATGCTTAATTTGGCGTGCGCAGATCCTCGGCACAAGGCCGAGGATCACGTCGCAGGTTCTGCCAGGGTTTTGTCAGCAGGCTCAGATGGAAGCCCTCAGGCTTCCATCGAATAACCGGCGCCGCGGACGGTGCGGATGACGTCCTGCATGTTGGAAAAATTCAGCGCCTTGCGCAGGCGCCCGACATGGACGTCGACGGTGCGCTCGTCGACATAGATATCGTGGCCCCAGACGCCATCGAGAAGCTGCGAGCGGGAGAAGACCCGGCCCGGCGACGACATCAGGAATTCCAGCAGGCGGAATTCGGTGGGGCCGAGGCGGACTTCGCGGCTCTTGCGATGGACGCGATGGGTTTCGCGGTCGAGCTCGATATCGCCGCATTTCAGCACCGTCGACAGCACCTCGGGACGCGCGCGGCGCAGCATCGCCTTGACGCGGGCAACGAGCTCGGGGGTCGAGAAGGGCTTGACGACATAATCGTCGGCACCCGTCGACAATCCGCGGACACGCTCGCTCTCCTCGCCGCGCGCCGTCAGCATGATGATCGGCAGTCGCTCGGTTTCCGGCCGCATGCGCAGGCGCCGGCAGAGCTCGATGCCGGAGACGCCCGGCAGCATCCAATCGAGGATGAGAAGATCGGGCGTGCGCTCCTGGAGCCTCATTTCGGCTTCGTCGCCACGAAGGATGGTATCGACCTCGAAGCCTTCCGCTTCGAGATTGTAGCGAAGAAGCACGCTGAGGGCTTCCTCGTCTTCAACAACTGCAACTCTCGGGATCATGCGTGTCGGTCTCCTCGCGCATCATCCTTAAATCAGGGGTGATTTAAGCAATTCATCCTGCGCAAATTCAGAAATTGGCTGCGACCTCTTTGCGCGCCCCGGACGGGCGCGCACGCAACTAATTGTGCGGGCGGTTATTCCGTGACCGCACCGACGGTGTTGGCGCTGTCGTCCTTCGGACGATCGCCTTCCGGCTGTGCGCCTGTCGTCATGTAAAAGATCGTCTCGGCGATGTTGGTGGCATGGTCGCCGATGCGCTCGATATTCTTGGCGCAGAAGAGAAGATGCGTGCAGCTGGTGATGTTGCGCGGATCTTCCATCATATAGGTCAGAAGTTCGCGGAACAGCGAGGTGTACATCGCGTCGATCTCGTTGTCGCGTTCACGGATCGCATTCGCCTTGTCGGCTGAACGATTGGTGTAGACATCGAGTACTTCCTTGAGCTGGACGAGCGCCAGCTCGGACAGATGCTCGAGGCCGCGGGCGAGCTTACGGGGAACGCCGGTGCTTTGGACGGCGATGACGCGCTTGGCGGTGTTTTTGCCGAGGTCGCCGACGCGTTCGAGATCGGCGGCGATGCGGATCGAACCCATGATTTCACGCAGGTCCGAGGCCATCGGCTGACGGCGGGCGATGGTGACGATCGCCTTGTCGCCGATTTCGCGTTCGGCGTGATCGAGGATCACATCGTCGGATATGACCTTCTGCGCCAGTGCGGTATCGCCGTTGACGAGGGCGCGGACGGCTTCGCTGACCATCTGCTCGGCCAGGCCGCCCATTTCGGAAATCCGCCTGGACAGGAACTTCAGATCATCATCGTAGGCAGAAAAAATATGTGTCGATGCCATGGGGCTTTATCCTCGAATAACGGGAAGGCTTGGTGTCGCCAAAATCAACCGAAGCGACCCATGATGTAGTCCTGGGTGCGCGGATCGTCGGGATTGGTGAACATCTTGTCGGTGTCGTTCTCCTCGACGAGATTGCCGAGGTGGAACATGGCGGTGCGCTGCGAGACACGCGCGGCCTGCTGCATGGAGTGGGTGACGATGACGATCGTGTAGTTCTCGCGCAGCTCGTGGATCAGTTCCTCGACCTTGGCGGTGGCGATCGGATCGAGCGCCGAGCAGGGCTCGTCCATCAGGATGACTTCAGGGCTGACGGCGACGGCACGCGCAATGCAGAGGCGCTGCTGCTGACCGCCCGACAGGCCGGTGCCGGATTCATGCACGCGGTCCTTGACCTCGTTCCAGAGGCCGGCGCGCTGCAGGCTGGTCTCGACGATCTGGTCGAGATCGGCCTTCGACTTGGCAAGGCCATGGATGCGCGGGCCGTAGGAGACGTTTTCATAGATCGTCTTCGGGAACGGGTTCGGCTTCTGGAAGACCATGCCGACGCGGGCGCGAAGCTCGACGACGTCAATATCGGGATCATAGACATCGTCGGTATCAAGCGTGATCTTGCCGGTGACGCGGCAGCCGTCGATCGTATCGTTCATGCGGTTGAGGCACCGCAGGAAGGTCGACTTGCCGCAGCCGGACGGGCCGATCAGAGCGGTTACGGTGTTTTCGCGGACGTTCAGGTTCACATCGAAAAGCGCGCGCTTCTCGCCGTAGTATACCGAGACATCCTTTCCGATCATCTTATAAGGGACGTTGCTCATCTTCTGATCCAGCGCCTTTTCAACTGCAGCTTCCGTCAACATGTTCATGATCTTGTAACTCCGTTTACCAGCGGCGCTCGAAGCGACGACGCAAGAGGATGGCGCCCATGTTCATGACGATCAGGAACAGGAGCAGGACGATGATGGCACCCGAAGTACGCTCAACGAAGGCACGTTCGGCCTCGTTGGCCCACATATAGACCTGTACGGGCAGAGCCGTCGAGGGATCGAGCGGTGTCGTCGGCGCATTGGCGACGAAGGCGACCATGCCGATCAGGAGCAGCGGCGCGGTTTCGCCGAGCGCGTGCGCCAGGCCGATGATCGTGCCGGTCAGGATGCCCGGCATGGCGAGCGGCAGCACATGGTGGAACACCATCTGCATCTTCGAAGCGCCAAGGCCGAGCGCTGCGGCGCGGATCGACGGCGGCACGGCGCGCAGTGCCGCACGCGTCGCGATGATGATCGTCGGCAGGGTCATCAGCGTCAGCACCAGGCCGCCGACCAGCGAGGCCGAGCGCGGCAGGCCGATGAAATTGATGAAGACGGAAAGACCGAGCAGACCATAGACGATCGAAGGCACCGCGGCGAGGTTGTTGATGTTGACCTCGATCAGGTCCGTCAGCTTGTTCTTCGGCGCGAACTCCTCGAGATAGATCGAGGCGGCGACGCCGATCGGCAGAGCGAGCACGAGCACGATCAGCATCAGGTAGAGCGAGCCGATCAGGGCGACGCCAAGGCCTGCGGCCTCCGGACGGCTGGAATTGCCGTTGACGAAGAGGCCGGTGTTGAACTGCTTGTGGAGCGCGCCGCTCGCCTTCAGTTCGTTCATCCAGCCGACCTGCTTGTCGTTGACCTTGCGGTTCTTCTCATCGACCGAGAGGTCGATCTGGGCCTTGTTGGCGCTGTCGACATTGGCGTCGGCGAGCACCGTGACATTGACCGTCTTGCCGATGATCGACGGATCGGCAATCACCATATCGCGCAGCTGGATCGGCGCGCTTTTCGACAGCATGGCGGATGCATCGCGCACGTCGGGACGGCTCGAGGCATTGATGTTCAGCTGCTTGACGATCGCGTCACGCAGGAGAACCGGATAGTTGGCGGCGATCAGCACCGAAGGGTCGGTCGCACGCTTATTGTCGGGGTCGATCGTCTTCTCGACGAATTCGATCGGCAGGGTGATCGCCGTCTGCTGGAAGGCGGTATAACCTTTGCCGATTACCGTCCACAGCAGGATGAAGAGGAAGACGAGGCCGAAGGTGATGGCGGCGATGCCATAGGCCTGGAACCGGCGCTCGGCGGCATAGCGGCGCTTGATGCCGATATCGCGGCGCGCGGGCGCCTTGGAAACGGTGACGCCTGATGTGGGAGAAACAATATCCGTCATTCGTACTGCTCCCGGTATTTGCGCACGATGTAAAGCGCATAGATATTGAGGCAAAGCGTGATGCAAAACAGCGTGATGCCAAGGGCAAAGGCAACCAGCGTCTGCGGCGAGGTGAACTCAAGGTCGCCGGTCAGCTGGTTGACGATCTTGACCGTCACCGTCGTCATCGGCTCGAACGGGTTGATCTGGATGCGGGCGGCCACACCGGCGGCCAGCACGACGATCATGGTTTCGCCGACGGCGCGCGAGGCAGTCATCAGCAACGCGCCGACGATGCCGGGAAGGGCTGCGGGCAAGACCACCTTCTTGACGGTTTCGGAGCGTGTGGCACCAAGACCGAGCGAACCGTCACGCAGTGACCGCGGCACGGCGGTGATGATATCGTCCGACAGCGAGGACACGTAAGGGATCAGCATGATGCCCATGACGATACCGGCCGTCAGAACGCTCTGCGCCTGAATGAAATTGCTGTAGTTGCCGGACAGAAGGCCGCTGACCTGGGCGGAGAAATCGCGCAGGAACGGACCGACGGTGACGAGCGCGAAGAAGCCGTAGACGATCGTCGGAATGCCGGCGAGCACTTCCAGCAGCGGCTTGGCGATCGAGCGCACCTTCATCGAAGCGTATTCGGCCATGTAGATGGCGGCAAAGAGGCCGACCGGCACGGCGACCAGCATGGCGACCAGGCCGATATAGATCGTACCGAGCAGCAGCGGGATCAGGCCGAACTGACCGAAGGACGAGCTGCCGGCGCCGGCAAAGCGCGGATCCCAGACCGTGCCGAAGAAGAAGTCCATGGCGGGAACGGCCGTAAAGAAGCGGGCGGCTTCCGACAGCATGGAGAGCACGATGCCGATCGTCGTCAGAATGGCGATCGAAGAGGCGAGCAGCAGGCCCCAGAGCATGACGCGCTCGACCCGGTTGCGGGCGCGGAAGCGCGGAGCGATGGAGCGCAGCGCATAGAAGGCGCCGGCAATGGCGAGCGCGAAGACGATCGCCGTCATGGCGATGCGGCTCGTCAAGCTCATGGCGTTGAGCGTCCTGGCGGCGTCGATCATGTAAGGCAGCGGCTGGCCGGCAAGCGGCACGCCCTTTTCGAGGAGCTTGGCCTGAAGCGCAGCCGGATCGTTGCCGACCGCCGCAGTTTCATCCGAGGTCAGCATCGTCAGGCCGCGGGCGACCGTCGCCACCGTCGAATAACCAAGATCCTGCTCGACCGAGACCTGAGCCTTGATGTCGTCAGGGAAAGCGCTGCGAACCGAAGACTGGATGATGCCGGGGCTGATGGAGAGCCAGAGGCCAAGGACGATGAGGGCGGGAAGAACTGCCCAGATCGCCGCATAGGCGCCGTAATAGGCCGGCCGTGAATGCAGTGCGGAGGATCTGCCTCCGGCAAGCGCCGTGGCACGGTTGCGCGCGACCAGATAGGCGGCGACTCCGATCACCACAAGGCACAAAAGTATGATGGATGTGCTCATTCGTTACGTCCCCAGGCCCATAGCCCCAAAAAGCCCGGCAGCTTCGTCAGCTGCCTTCAGCTTCCAATCATGGAGAAGAAATTCAACCCTGCAGCGGACATGCCCGGCAGGGACATAAGCAATGCCGGCGCGGGCTGAAAGGCACCGCGCCGGCAAAATTCATTACATAGCCTTACCGGCTTCGACTTCCTTGCGGATCGCTTCGCGCTCGGCATCCGGAGCGGCAACGAGGCCGTATTCGACGAGCGGGCTGTCAGGGCCGATCATCTGGTCGGATACGAAGAAGTTGACGTATTCCTTCAGGCCCGGAACAGCGCCGAGATGTGCCTTCTTGACGTAGAAGAACAGCGGGCGGGAAACCGGGTAAGTGCCGTTGGCGATCGTTTCGGTGGACGGAACGATACCGCTCATCGAAGCAACCTTGAGCTTGTCGGCGTTGTTTTCATAGAAGGAAAGGCCGAATACGCCGACGCCGGTCTTGTTGGCGGCGATGCGCGCCAGGGTTTCCGGATAGTCGCCGTCGATGTCAACGGCGACGCCGTCCTTGCGGACTGCGACGCAGGCCTTGCCCTGGGCAGCCTTCTCGGCGATTTCCTTAGCGATGACGTCGGTTGCGCCAGAGGCCTTGCAGCCGGCAGCGAGAACGTTCTGTTCGAAGACTTCGCGGGTGCCGTGCTTTTCGCCCGGAATGTAGGCAGCAATATCAACAGCCGGAAGCTTCGGGTTGACTTCCGACCACTTCTTGTAGGGGTTGGCGACGAGCTTGCCGTCGACGACGACCTGGGCTGCGAGGGCCTTGTAGATATCGGCAGGAACGTAAGCGAGATCAGGGTTGGAAGCGTCGGTTGCGAAGACGATGCCGTCATAACCGATCTTGACTTCCTGGATGTCCGTTACGCCGGCAGCCTTGCAGGCTTCCAGTTCGTTCTTGTTGATCGGACGCGATGAATTCGCAATATCGATGGTGTCTTCGCCAACGCCCTTGCAGAATTCCTTCAGACCAGCGCCCGAGCCGCCGGATTCGACGACCGGCGTCTTGAAGTTGGTGAAGGTTTCGCCGAAGGACTCGGCAACGATCTTTGCGTAAGGCAGGACGGTGGACGAACCAGCGACCTGAATCTGGTCGCGGGCGACGGCAGCGCCAGCGAAAGCAGCAGTTGCAGCGAGCGCGGCAACGGTGAGCTTGAAGGTGTTCATTAGAAATCTCCCGCATTGGGCTTGTGTGAGTGCGGCCTTAGAGAGGCCCTCGCATTGCCTTTTTTCATCGGCGGGACTCTCTTAGCTCTTGAAGCCTCGTCCTTTTATGTCAAATCGATGAAACATTTGTGACAATATAAGTTATTGATTTAAAATGATAAAATTATGCAACGTAAAAGTGTTGCGACATATCGTTAGAAGCGGACGGTAAAATCGGTGCCTTTGCCGACTTCCGACTTGACGATCAGCCGCGCCCGGTGGCGGGTGAGGATGTGTTTGACGATCGCAAGGCCGAGGCCGGTGCCCTTTTTCGAGCGGCTGTCCTCGATGCTGACCCGGTAGAAGCGCTCCGTCAGCCGCGGCACATGCTCGGCCGGGATGCCCGGGCCCCTGTCGACGATGCTGACCTCGACCGGCTGGCCGGTGCCGTTCTTCAGCCAGACATCGACGATCTCGCCCTCCTGGCCGTATTTGCAAGCATTTTCCATCAGGTTCTCAAAGACCTGGACAAGTTCGTCGCGATCTCCCAGCACCTCGACCTTACCATCCGGCAGATGCAGATTGATGTCGACGCCGACATCCCTGGCGAGCGGCACCAGCGCATCCCTGACATGGCCGAGCAGCGGCACCAGATCGATCTTCTCATCCGGCGCAATGTGCGATTTCAGCTCCAGGCGGGAGAGCGACAGCAGGTCGTCGACCAGCCGGCTCATGCGCGTCGTCTGGTCGAGCATGATGTTGAGGAAACGCGCCTGCGCCTTCAGATCGTTCTTCGCCGGCCCCTGGATGGTCTCGATGAAGCCGCGCAGCGAGGCAAGCGGCGTGCGCAGCTCGTGGCTGGCATTGGCGACGAAATCCGAGCGCATGCGGTCGATGCGGCGGACCTCGGAAATATCGCGGAAGGACAGGATGAAGTAGCGCTCGTGCGGCCCGTCTCCGGCCGCGAATTCTATGGGCGCGCTGCGCACGATATAGACGCGCTCGGACGGCAGCCGCTCGGAATGCTCGATCTGGTTCGGTGCGTTGGTGGCGATGGTTTCGCGCACCATGTCGAGCACGCCGGGCGAGCGCATACGGGCCGATATATGGGCGCCGAGCGCCACCTCGCCGAAGGCCTTTTCGGCAGCGCGGTTCTGGAAGAGCACCGAGGCGTCGTCCGACAGCACCATGACGGGGATATCGAGGCCGGAGAGCGTGGCGGAAACTTCAGGCAGCCGGCTTGGCGGCGCTTCCGGCTCGATCTCCACCGGCGGGGCCGGCTCGGCCTCAATGATCGGCGCCTCATTGAAAAGCGCCGTGAGGATCATCACAAGCAGCAGGACAAGCACAACCCACTTGTTCATGCCGGCGGCAAGCGCGGCGAGCGCGCTGAGGATTGCTGCCAGCAGCACCGGCCGTTCGCGCCTTATGCGCGCCAACAGGCTTTTTCTCCATGGAGTTTCGTCTGGCAAGTGCCCTCGCGCCGTCGATTCGTTTTTCTTATATTGAACTCTGCCTGATAGCGGCAATTCATGACAGAAGTTTTCGGGCTACCGCTTTGAAGCGAAAAGCCGCAGCAGAAACCCACGAAAAATTATCGGTCGACCGCGAAAGATTTGATTTTCAACGGTAAATATGTTCGCTTGCAGGAAGAGAAGCGATCGGGCTGTGGAGGCTGATATGGACGAGGACGTCGAAAACAGGGCCGTGGAGCTGGAGATCCGCGGAAAGAAGCGCATCTTCGATGTCGACGATCCCACTCTGCCGGCCTGGGTGGAGGAACGCGCGCTGGAATCCGGCGACTTTCCCCACAAGAAGAAGCTCAAGGAGGAGGACTATCTGGAGCAGCTGGAAAAGCTGCAGATCGAACTCGTCAAAGTGCAGTTCTGGCTGCAGGCGACCGGCAAGCGGGTGATGGCGCTGTTCGAAGGGCGCGACGCTGCCGGCAAGGGCGGCGCGATTTCGGCCTCCTCGGCGAATATGAACCCACGCCTAGCGCGCGTCGTGGCGCTGACCAAGCCGACCGACCGCGAGCAGGGACAATGGTATTTCCAGCGCTATGTCGCGCAGTTTCCGACGGCTGGCGAATTCGTGCTGTTCGACCGCTCCTGGTACAACCGCGCCGGCGTCGAGCCGGTCATGGGCTTCTGCACGCCGCAGCAATATGAGGATTTCCTCAAGCAGGCGCCGCAGCTCGAAAAGATCATCGCCCATGAGGGCATCTTCTTCTTCAAATTCTATCTCGATATCGGCCGCGAGATGCAGCTCAAGCGCTTCCACGACCGCCGGCACGATCCGCTGAAAGTCTGGAAACTGTCGTCGATGGATATCGCGGCGCTGACGAAATGGGACGATTACAGCGACAAGCGCAACAGAATGCTGAAGGAAACCCATACGGATTTTGCGCCCTGGACGGTGATCCACGGCAATGACAAGCGGCGCGCGCGCCTCGAACTCATCCGCCACATGCTGAACAAGATGGATTATGACGGCAAGGACAGACAGGCGCTCGGCACGGTCGACGCGGAGATCATCGGCTCAGGGCCTGGCTTTTTGAAATAGGGCACCGATCGCATCGGGACCGGGGTCACCGGCTCTGCCGGGACCGGGGTCACTGTCCCGGCAGGATGCGGATGGCGAAGAGGTTGATGCCGCGCGCCTTGCCGTCGAGATCGCTGTTGATCGTCAGCGTGCCCGGCGAATTCGGCGCGAGCGAGCGGTCGAACTTCACCTGCAGCAGCGCATCCGACTTTTCCCGGGTGACGGTGAAGCGGTGGCGGGCGCAATTGCCGAGCGTCTGGAAATTGCATTCGACGGTGATCTGCGTCGGCTCGTCGGTGGTGGATTGCAGCGTCAGCGCGATCGTCGAGGATTTGCCGGCCAGCTGCTGCAGCACCGATGGCGGCACGCTGATCGAGATATTGCCATCGGCTGCACCGCTTTCGGAAATCAGCCGGATGGCCGGACCGTCATTCTCGGTGATCTTTTCGGTGCGCGCCCGCGGGCCGGTCTGCATCTTGTCGGCGTCCTCAGGCTTGAACAGCGGGATCCAATCGGCCGAGAAACTGTTCTGCGGATCGATGGTGACCGGCTGATCGGTGTGTGAGCCCGCATTCCCGGCGCTATCGTCATTGCCAGTGAAATCCTCCGGCTGGGTGCTTGCCGGCGGATTGGCAACGCTGGTGTCGCGCTCGGCCGCCGTCATCAGCAGGCCCGACGTATACGCCCACCAGGCGCCGATGCCGATAAAGGCAAGCAGGACGCACCAGACGAGCAGTCTCGAAAAGAATTTCCGCGGCTTGCGGCGACCTGCCGCGCGCTCCGGGCGGAAATCCATGGTGGTGGCGCGCTGACTGCGGGCAAGGCGTTCCTCGCCGAGGGGAGCGGCAGCCAGATGATCGGTATTGCCGGCATGCACGTCGTGGAGGCTGGACTCGTCGCCGCGGCTGAAGGCTACCTCTGGGGTGCGGGTTTCGCCTGCGGGCACGGGACTATCGATAAGGCTGTCGATATCGGCCACATCACCGCGCGGAACCGGCGGTGCGGGCATTTCCACGACCGGCGGCACCGGCACTTCAGGCGGCCTCTGGCGGGGGTGAAGGCGGTCGCGCTCCTCGCCTTCGATGGCGTGGATGGTGCTTTCCAGGCGGTGGCGGTGATGGGCGACGACTTCGGTGTCGGTGATATCCTGCTTGCGCAGACCGGCTTCCAGCGCCTGGCGGGCCGACTGATAGATCCTCGCTCGAACCTCCGGATTGTCGCGATCGGAATTCTCGAGCGCTGTTCTGATGGCCGTTTCTAATCCGCTCACATCCAGTCCTTCACCTTGAACTCGGCATCGGACTGCAATCCCTGCCGTTCTCCATCAAAATTCGGTAACGGCAAGTGCGGCAAACCGCAAGCCTTGCGAGCCCGGCCGCAGTCGATCGGCGGGGATATCGGCAGCTTTCACCGCTTACGGGCCTTATTCTATTAGCTTTCTCGCGCATATATTCGGGCCGAAATCGACGAAGGCAATGGCAGCCGGTCTTTTATCGCCTTTTCTTCTCTGTTATGAGATTGACGTTTTCGTAAACGTCAATGGAGGTGATGACCATGGCCCTGCCCCCGATCCTGAGGGACAAATTGAGACTGCCGGTCATCGGCTCGCCGCTCTTCATCATCTCGCACCCGGCGCTGACGCTGGCGCAATGCAAGGCGGGCATCGTCGGAGCGTTTCCGGCGCTGAACGCCCGGCCGGAAAGCCAGCTCGACGAATGGCTGGCGGAAATTACGGAGGAGCTCGCCCGCCACGACGCCGCCCATCCGGAGCGGCCGGCCGCGCCCTTCGCCGTCAACCAGATCGTCCACATGTCGAACAAGCGGCTGGAGCACGACCTGTCACTCTGCGTCAAATACAAGGTGCCGATCGTCATCTCCTCGCTCGGCGCCGTGCCCGAGGTCAATGCGGCCGTCCATTCCTATGGCGGCATCGTGCTGCATGACATTATCAACAACCGCCACGCCCATTCGGCGATCCGCAAGGGCGCCGACGGGCTGATTGCGGTCGCGGCAGGCGCCGGCGGCCATGCCGGCACGCTCTCGCCCTTTGCCCTTGTCCAGGAAATCCGCGAATGGTTCGACGGACCGCTGCTGCTGGCAGGCGCGATCGCCACCGGCGGCGCGATCCTTGCCGCAGAAGCGATGGGCGCCGACATGGCCTATATCGGCTCACCCTTCATCGCCACTGAAGAGGCGCGCGCTGCGGACGCCTACAAGCAGGCGATCGTCGAAGGGGCAGCTGGCGATATCGTCTATTCCAACTATTTCACCGGCGTGCACGGCAACTATCTCAAGCCCTCGATCGTGGCCGCCGGCATGGACCCCGACAACCTGCCGCTTGCCGATGTCTCGAAGATGGACTTCGAACAGGCTGTCGGCGGCGCCAAGGCCTGGAAGGACATATGGGGCAGCGGCCAGGGCATCAGCGCCATCAAGGCCGTCGAGCCGGTGGTAAATCTCGTCGACCGGCTGGAGGCCGAATACAGGGCAGCGCGTGCCCGGCTGGCGCTCTGAGGCGCGCCTTCCCGCCCCTCCCCTCTTTTTTGCCAAAGCCATGACAGGGTGCTTGAAATCTTCCAACAATGGCTGTATCAGCGCCATGCAAATCGCAGGCCGCATGCTTCGGCCGTGAGGGGCCGCTTTAGCTCAGGTGGTAGAGCACATCATTCGTAATGATGGGGTCGCAGGTTCGAGTCCTGCAAGCGGCACCATTTCTTTATAAGCCTCATTTAAAAATCCTTCGTTTACCTTTAGCTGCCTTTGGCCACTCGGCAGGCAAAATTTCAGTAATTAGAGCCTCTTCACTCATGGCGGCTGGACTGCCCTTCATCTACATATGCGCGACCGATATCGATCGAACGAGAGCAGGTTTGCGATTAGGAGGATCTATGAGGACATCGCTGTTAAGTATCGCGCTTTTCACATTTAGCTTGTCCGCTGCGCAGGCAGCAGACTTCCCTCTCGCCTCATGTGCTGGATGGAACGGAACGCTTGTCAGCAGGACCGGCACCGATTCAAGCACCGCAGTTATGAAAGGAAAGGTCACTCAAGCCAATTTCCGGGAATACTGCGAGCGAGACCCAGGAGGTGAGACAACAGCACATGGCGGCAAACTTACTGTAAAGCAGTGCGTGGCAACGTATACAAAAGCGAATGGGAAAGACACCTACCGCTCCACCGCCAATTGCATCGAAGGCACCCTGTCCTTCGTTCCTCCTCGTGGAGAACCGCTGCGTGTCACTTTCCCATTACCAGAGGACGCAGATGTGTCGTGCGCCTCAGGCGGCGCGAGAGTTTCATTTGATGGATGACGAATGACAGGAGGGCCGTCTCAGCACTCCGGTCAACAAAAAGTTGACTACTCGCGGGAGGGTGTTAATTATAGTTCACAGAAATACACGGTTCTCCAGACAGCCGAATTCCAGAAATGGCTGCGCAAGCTGAAGGATCGGAATGCAAGAGACCGAATTGTCACGCGCATCGTTCGTGCGGAGGCTGGCAATTTGGGTGATCACAAATTCTTCGATGGCATCGGGGAATTGAGGCTCGACTACGGTCCTGGGTACCGTTTGTATTTTGCAATGCAGGGCAGCGTTGTCGTTATTCTCCTGTGCGGGGGCGACAAGGGCAGCCAGGATCGGGACATCAAGCGAGCAATCGAAATGTCCAAGGAGATATGAGATGGCGCTTGAAATCATCCCTTTTGACGCAACCGAGTTTCTGGATACCGAAGAATCTCAGGCCCATCTCATTGAAGATGCGTTTGAAAGCGGTGATGCAGGTTATATCGCGCACGCATTGGGCGTTGTTGCGAAAGCTCGTGGTATGTCACAGGTCGCTCGGGATGCCGGCGTTACCCGTGAGGCTCTCTACAAATCGCTCAGTGAAAAAGGCGACCCAAAGCTTTCAACGCTCATCGGTGTAGCCGCAGCTCTCGGATACAAGCTGACAGCGACGCGTGTGGATGATTCAGATACACACGAGGACGCGCGTCGATCTGCTTAGCAAGCACGATCCAACCAATTCGGACGCTGCGGCCGATCTGGCCTTTAAGCAAAGTTTCGAGCCTCGACAGCCCGCTTCTATGCCCATCATGGAGATGCAGGTCCAGTAGTCCCCCCAGGCGCCATTATCTGCCCCAATCAAACGACCGTGAAAACCCCAACCCCGACAGGAACAATGCTCCCGCCCAGCAGGTTTTCTCCCGTGAGACAACAAGCATGGAGAAAATCATGTCCTGCAAGTTCATCGCGATATCACTGCTTTCGATTGGTCTGGCCGGCCCGGCGCTGGCGCAGACGGCTGGGGGCGCGGATGCCAATGGGCGGCTTTCGGTGGCGCCGATTATCGGTGGATCGGGGAGTGCGGGCGCCGGTTCCGCAGGCGCTGGGTCGGCTGGCAGTGGTTCTGTCGGCGGCGGCGCAACGGGCACGGGGTCTATTGGTACCGGCTCGACGGGCACAGGGTCTGTCGGCACCGATTCCGGCACCACCGGCAGCACGACCGGCAATGGCGGCGTCAATCTCAACAGCGGCCGCAGCACGATCAATCCCGGCGGGGTCAATCCCAATCTGCAGCAGACGCCGGGTTGCACCAGTGGAAATGCGGACACCGGCTCGCTTGGCGAGGCATGCCCGCAATGAGGATGAGGTGATTGTTCGCCTTACCTTCTGACAAAACGAAGGCCCGGAGCGGAATGGCACCGGGCCTTCGCTTTCGGCCGCCACTTCGCCGACATCACGCGAAAACAATGGCTGGCGTCAGAAACCGGTCGCGGCCTGCTTTACCGGCCGGGCTTGAGGTCGTAAAAGAGCCACATCACTCCGCAAGCGGCACATCGCCCCACATCTCAGCCAGCCTGCCAATATTTCCGGCATCTGCGGAGCGCCCAAGAGGATCGTCATGTCGAATGCAGCGCAACGCTCGAACCGCGTGCTTATCGTCGCCACCATCATGCTCGCAACCTTTATGGTGGCGATCGAGGCGACGATCGTGGCGACCGCGATGCCGCGCATCGTCGGGGAGCTCGGCGGCTTTTCCTATTACAGCTGGGTGTTTTCGGCCTTCCTGCTGGCACAGTCGACGACGACGGTCATCTACGGCAAGCTTTCCGACATTTTCGGGCGCAAGCCGGTGCTGATCGGCGGCATCCTGATCTTCCTCGTCGGCTCATTGCTCTGCGGGCTTGCCTGGTCGATGATGTCGCTGGTGCTGTTCCGGCTGCTGCAGGGGCTCGGCGCCGGCGCCATCCAGCCGGTGACGATGACGATCATCGGCGATCTCTTCAAGCTCGAGGAACGCGGCCGCGTGCAGGGCGCGATGGCGACCGTCTGGGCGACCTCGGCCGTCGTCGGGCCGCTTGCCGGCGGCATCATCGTCGACAATATCTCCTGGGCCTGGATCTTCTGGATCAACCTGCCGATCGGCGTCATCTCTGTCATCGCCTTCATGATCTTCCTGAAGGAGGACGTGGCGCACAAGCAGGCACAGATCGATTACCTCGGATCGGTGCTGTTTTCGATCTCGATCGTGGCACTTCTCGTCATGCTGACGGAAACCGATGCGAGCGCCTGGATCCTGCTTTCGCTTTTCGCCGTCTTCGTGGTCACGGGCCTGCTCTTTCTCGCCCAGGAGAAGCGGGCGCCGGAGCCGATCATCTCGATCCCGCTGTGGAGCCGAAGGCTGATTGCGACCAGCAATGCGGCGACGCTGCTGGCCGGGATGGCGCTGATCGGGCTTTCGACTATCCTGCCGCTCTATGTGCAGGGCGTGCTCGGCCGCTCGCCTCTTGTCGCCGGCTTCACGCTGACCATGCTCGTCGTCGGCTGGCCTTTGGCGGTGATGCTCTCCAGCCGTTTCTACAAGGCCTTCGGCATCCGCCGCACGCTGCGCGTCGGCAGCCTGATGTTTCCTTTCGGCGCCTGTTTCCTGCTGTTCCTGACCCCTGACAGTTCGCCGGTCGTTGCCGGCGCCGGCTCGTTCTTCATGGGCTTCGGCATGGGTCTCATCAGCCTCACCAGCATCGTCTTGGTGCAGGACAGCGTCGAATGGTCGATGCGCGGCAGCGCCACGGCCTCGATCATCTTTGCCCGCAGCCTCGGCAATACGCTCGGCGCCACCGTGCTCGGCGCCATCCTCAACGCCGGCATCAACCATTATGCGAGCGGCGAGGCGGCGGCGGGCCTGCACGAGGTGCTGAACCAGCCGACCGGGCTTTCGGCGCTCGCCGCCGATCCGGCGATCCGCTCGATCTTCAACGCGGCCTTGCACTGGAGTTTCTGGGGCGTGGTCGTCGTCGCGGTGCTGACCTTCTTCACCACCTGGCTGATCCCGGTCGGGCCAAGCCAGAAGCGCGAGGGGGCGGCTGTCGCCAGCGGGGCGGCCTCGCATTAAGCAGTTCAGCTCGTGGAAGCGCAGAAATGCTGCGTTTCCACACCGATGGATTATGTTGGGAGCGTTGTCGAACGATGAGTGTTTTCGTTTTGCTCTTGGGGTTCCCGGGCGTCGGGAAGCTGACGATCGCCAAAGAACTCGGTTCGCTTATATCCGCAAAGATCGTCGATAATCACTGGTTCAACAACCCGATCTTGCGCCTCCTCGACGAGGATCAGACCGCGCCGCTGCCAAAGGGCGTCTGGGAATATACTGGTAGGGTCCGGCAGGCCGTCCTGGACGCGATAACCGCCTATAGCGGCCCATCGGCGAATTTCATCTTCACCCATGCCGGTGTCGAAGGCGATGAGCGGAGCGCGCGGACGTACCAGCAGTTCGTCGAAGCCGCCAGACAGCGCGCCGCAGTCTTCGTGCCGGTGAGATTGCTGTGTGCCGAAGAAGAATTGGCGCGTCGCGTTTCCTCCCCCGCTCGGCGCGACCATTTGAAGACGACTGATGTCGAGACGTCGAGGAGCCGAAGCCAACAGGCCGTGGTTCTCAATCTCCCGCACAAACACGCGCTGACGTTGGATGTGACCTTCATATCGCCTTTGGAAAGTGCTGCGGCAATACGGGATCATGTTGTGACATGCCTGCCGAACGGGAGCTGATTGTGTGATTGCATGCACAAAGAGGATATTCCGAAGTGTGGTGTCGTCATCGACGCCACTCTCCCGCTCACGGTCGTCGTCGATGAGATTCTCTTGAAATGCGGAGAGGTGGACCAAGGGCAAATTAGGCTCGGCGTCGCGCGACAAATCGCTACGATTCCGATTCAAAGAATTCTGCAGCAGGCTATCGCGTGCCTGTGATGACCGTTGCCGTTGAGCGAAGGCAAACCTTGCCATCGCTGACGGATTGGAGAGCTAGCTCCAGAACCTCGCGACGGATTTTCTCCCGCGTTGCCGCATCTGCCCTGGATAGTCCAGCGACAACCGGCGCGGCGACCTCAGTCATGAAGTCCCAGTAGCGCGCCGGGGTATCGTGCACCATCATCGCCGACACCTCTTCCTCGGCGACATCGAGAAGGCCCGCCTCTCTGAAGGTCTCGATCATCATTCCTTCCCCCGCACAGCGGAACAGGCCCGGAGAGCCGGGTGGTGGCGAGGGCATTTCCACGTGGCGGGCGATCGTGCCCATGATCGTGGTCGCCCATGAATTTTTGGCAGGAGTGCTCCAGACTGCGGCGCAGACGCGCGCACCGGGCTTTGCCACGCGTGCCATCTCCTTGGCGGCGGCAGCGATATCAGGGAAGAACATAAACCCAAACCGGCACAGAACGGCGTCGAAACTGGCATCGGCAAAAGGCAACGCTCCCGCATCGCATCGGCGGGTTTCGAAGTTTTTGAGGCCACGTTTGGCCGCATTTTCTGCGGCAACAGTCAGCATATTTTCCGAGAGATCGGTGACGACAACATGGCCGTCCGGGATTGCCGCCGCCGCCGTCAGGCCGGGTTCGCCAGTGCCAGCGGCTATGTCAAGCACGCTAAAGCCGTTGGAGAGATTTGCGTGCCGTAGCATGGTGTCACCAAACGGCGCAAGCCAGCTGAGAACCAAGCTGTCCCATTTCTTCCAGCCGGCGGAAAACTTGTCCCAGGTCTCACGTTGCCGGTTACGGATATCGTCGAGATTTGCTGACATGCACCGGCTCCCCCTACGTTCAACCGGCAAAGCCGGGAACGTCACTATGCGCCGCTGATGGCGGGATTCAATGGAAATAAACGCCATTGGGCCAATCGCCAGGCATGACCCAACCTGTTGGGACGGAGTGATTGAATTGACCAAGACTATTGGAGCTTTTATACAACAGCTTTTGCGAAACTCCGGATTGGCCAAAAATAATCCTTTTGAATCAATGGGCTTCTCCTGGATGGTGTCAAATCAAGAAAGCGGAACCAGCGGATTGCCGAAGCGATACAGCCCGGCTGTATGCATCAGCCATGGAGAAACAAAATTATAAAGATCATGGTCTTGCTGCACAGCGCCGATGGCATGGCTTGGCAGTCTCCCCCTAAAGGCACCAGCCTGAAGACATTGAACGAAGCCGAAGAGCAAGGCTTCATCCTGATCCGCGGGGAATTTCAGAAACGGCAATTCCGTTTGACGGAGCTGGGCTCCAACTATGTCGAGCGCGACAAGCGGCGTCTCGAAGCGCGCAAGCTCTGAACAGATACCGCCTGCTAAGCGCGAATTGAACGCTCCAGCCGATCCGGCTGACGGTCGCAGCATTCTCGGGCGCAGCTTTAGAAGCACGACTGGGCTTATGAGAGGAAGGCTTATGCACAAAGGATCCTGCCTGTGTGGTGCGGTAACTTTCGAGATCGAAGGTGATCTGCGAGCGCCGGATGCGTGCCATTGCTCCAAATGCCGAAAACAATCCGGCCACTTTTTCGCTTCAACCGACGTGCCAAGGCGTCAGATCGCGATCCAGGGAGGTGAAAGTGTTACCTGGTATCAATCCTCAGAAAAGGTGAGACGCGGATTTTGCGGGGTCTGTGGATCATCGTTGTTTTGGGACCCACCTGATCACGACTGGATTGCTGTCGCGATGGGTGCATTTGATGGCCCGACCGAAACCAAATTGAAAATGCATATCTTTGTCGCTGACAAAGGCGACTACTACGACATCACCGACAACCTGCCCCAGAATGCGCAATAGGCAGCGGTTGCTCGCCCGCAAGCGGACTTCAATTTCCATTCCGGGGCTGCGGCGCGTTATTCGAGGTCGTGCTACCCTTCGGCGAGGAGCGGCGGTTCTCCAAGACGCGTGACAGCAAGTTGCCTTTTCTCCTGCGCGGGATGAGATCGATATCGCTGACAAGCTTTGCGCCGCCCCGGCGGCGCTCCAAGGTGATCTTGCGGCTATGGAAGGTTTCCAGCTCAGCGCGATGCGCGACGCTGATGATGGTGACATCAGGCAATTCATCGATCACCATCTGCATCATCTTGTCCTGGCTCTTCTCGTCGAGTGCCGAGGTTGCTTCATCCAGCACGATGATATCGGGTTTATGCAGCAGGAGACGGGCAAAGGCCAGCCGCTGCTTTTCGCCGCCCGACAAGGTCTGGTCCCATGGCGCGTCTTCCTCGATCTTATCTTTCAGATAATCCAGTCCCACCTTGTCGAGGGCCGACTTGATCTCATCCGGCGGCCAGTTATCGGCGGCGCCGGGATAGGCGACAGCACGGCCAAGCGTCCCCGAAGGAATATAAGATCGTTGCGGCAACATGAACAATCGCCTGTCGGCACGGAAATCGACGCTGCCGCCACCCCACGGCCAAAGGCCGGAGATGGCCCGCACCAGCGTGCTCTTGCCCGAACCGGATTCACCTGACACAAGCACCCGCTCGCCGGGCTGGATCTCGACCCGGGTTTCCTTGACCACCGCGGTGCCATCGTCAAGCGACACGGCGAGATCGTTGAGGCTGAGCATCGCCTCACTTTCGGTTTGGCCATGCTTGATGCGCCCGAGCGAGTCGCTCTGTTCTGCACGCTCCAGCCCGTCGAGCGACATCATCAGCGACGCGACGCGTCGCGCGCATGCGTTCCAATCGGCAAGACGCGGATAGTTGTCGACCAACCAGCCGAAGGCGGTCTGGACGATGGCGAAGGCTGACGCTGCCTGCATGACCTCGCCCAGCGTCATGCTGCCTTCGAGAAATTTGGGGGCGCAAAGGAGGAGCGGCACAACAGGGGCAATCAGCATCGACCCATGCGACACAAACGTCGTGCGCATATGCTGGCGGGCGAGCAAAGCCCATTGCTTCAGCACATTGCCGAAGGTCTTGTCGAGGTCGTTGCGCTCTTCCTCCTCGCCGCCGAGAAGCGCGATGCTCTCGCCGTTTTCCCGCACATGCGTCAGCGTGTAGCGAAATTCGGCCTCTACCTGGTTCTTGACCTCGGAGACCTGCACGAAATGGCGGCCGATCACCGCGATCACGCTGGAGGTGATCACGGCGTAGAGGACCGCGGTGACGACGAGAAAGCCGGGAATGGTGATGGTCCAGCCTCCGATCGGCAGCGTCAAGGCTCCGCCGATCGTCCACAGCACCACGATGAAGGTCGAGGCCGACAGGAACGCCGCGATGACACCGGCGGTAAAATCGACGGGGGCTTCGGTGGCGATCCTCAAATCCTCCGAGATGCGCGCCTCGGGGTTCTTGTGGTCGCCGCCGATGAGGTTCAGCTGATAGTATCGGCCGTTTGCCAGCCAGCGCGCGATGACTGCCGTCGCCAGCCAGGAACGCCAGCGCCGCTGGATCATCATGCGAACAGCGACCTGTGTGGTGACAAGGGCGACGGTTCCAAGCACGAGCGGCACGAACACGCCGCTGAGGTAATAGACGGTGCCGGCATCGTGCCGCTCTATGGCGTCGAAAATCGCGCGGTTCCAGCGATTGATCCCATACTGGAAGCCGACATTCATGCAGATCATGGCAAGCAGCCCGATCGACAACGGCCAGGCGAGCTTGTCACCGCCACGGCCCCAGAAACGGCGCGCGGTGATCCAGAAGCGCTTGAGCAAATACCGCTTGCGCGCATGCTCGGCCTCCTCGGGCGTCAACTCCGGATCGGGTTCAATGATATCTGGCGGCGGCACGACCTCGACAGTCGATGCCTTCTCCTGGCGCGTCTTTTCGGCACCGTGCGGTTCGTCGGTGCCGTCGACCGATGTCGGATTGAGTTTAGCGTCGGCCATAAGCGCGATAACGGCTTACACATCGAAATGTTTCATGAGGCCGGTGACGTACGTGTCATCGAAGGGCTTGTCGAGAAAATGAGGGGAAGACCGCGGCCGTGTTGTCGCTGTTACACCGTATCTGAGCCCATGACATAGCTGTCGTTCGCCGCGTTCTGGATCATTGCGATGGCGACCGGCGGCAATATGAAACTCCAGATGCCGAGCCAGGCAATCGACATCAAACCTCCCCGGCCTCTGTCGCGTGCCCGCTCGTTGAGGAGATCGCCAAGGGTCATCACAAGAACCGGCAATCCGAGCGGTACGAGGATCGCGATCAGCATGGCGGCAAGCGGCGTCAGCAGGCGCTGCGACTGCGCCGCGCCCGCCAGCTCCCCGTGTATGCGATAGACCCAGTAGGCAAGATAGATAAGGGCGGCCACAGCAATGGTGAAGACCAGAAGCGCTAAAAGCAGCGTGATGGGGGAGGAGGCGACGTCGGCATCATTTGCCTGAAACAGATGGACACCGAACGCCATCAGAAAAATCAGGATCGGCGGGGTGATCAGGATGATGGCGACCAGGTGAGGGGATCGCCGGCGCGGTGCAAGCGGCTTGTGTCGCGGACGCGGAGCTTCATCGAAGGCCAGGTTTCCGGCCGGCACCAGCAATATGACAGCGAGGAGCAGGCAGGCCAGCAAACCCGAAACGACAGGTACGGCGCCGAGATCGAGCCCGTATAACCACGAGGCGCCGATCGGAGCAATGGCTGAGAGCAGGATCGTCGTCGACATCAGCGTGAGAGCGCAGCTGAAGTCGATTTTTCCTGGTCGCCCGCCCACCAGGAATATCGCGATCGCGAGAGGGAAAACGGCCCGAACCGTGCCGAACACCACACCAAACAAAAACAGAAACACCGGCGATCCCCACAAAGCAGGCGCCGGCAGAAAAGCGATGGCGAGAATGGCACAGACGAGAAGGGGGGAAATCAAAGCCGACCGGCCATGGCGGCTCGCGACGATAAACGCCAGGAAGGCGCCGGCAACCCAGCCAAGAGTGGAGCCGGAATAGAAGATCCCGATCGTCTGAGCGCTGTTGCCCGTCATTTGCGAGATCACGGGAAAGACCGTGCTGAAACCCTGTCCACCGATTGCCAAAAGAAGCGAGGAAAAAAACACGGCCCAATAGCGATAGGTGCTGAGGAAATCGGCCAGCGTCCATTCGGCATTGCGGGAGGGGGCAGAGGTGTTTTCCATCGGTGAAACTTGCTCTCCATTGATGATCATCGCTCATCGCAGACGGTGGATGCGTCGACCATGCGCATCGAGGAGGTTATTTCAATAGCTTTGACGCGGCATCCGGATCAGCCCAGAGGTTGTGCCGACATATCGTGACGGATTTATAAATCTTGCCTTCGGGCCGAAAGGTGCCGGGTGGACGCAACAAGGGCAATCATTGCGCCTTTTCGTGTCTCATTCTGGTTGAGTTCGGGCAAGGTCGGCCGTAACGCGGCAACAGCGGACGGAAAAACGAAAAATGCCACCGGACATTTGCAGCGACGCTGCATCGGGATGGGCTAATCGTCGTTGATGTCGCCCCTCCGCTTACGCTCCTCACGCGCTCTCCGTCGCGACCTGCGGCAGGGATTGCAGGAGGGTCTGGCGGGCGGAGTGCAGATGCGCTCGGCAGGCGGTTTCGATCGCCGCCTGGTCGCCGGATTCCAAGGCTGCGATATAATTCAGATGTTCGTGGATGGCGCGCTCGTTGCGCTGGCGGGCGGCGGTTTTGTTCCACTGGTAGTGATAGTGGAAGACGATGGCGATGGCGTCGTAGAAATCGGCGATGAAGCGGTTCTTCGAGGCGCGATGGATCAGCAAGTGGAAGCGCTCGTCGAGGACGGAGAAATCCTTGAAGCGCTGGTTGATGTCGGCAAGCATGGCGTGATGTTCGTCGCGCATAGCGGCAAGATCGGCCCAGCTCTGATTATCCCTGGGAAGCCGGCCGAATTCGGCGGCGGAATGCAGTTCGAACATTTCGCGCACATCGGCCAACTCAAGCGCGAATTCGCGGGTGAAGCCTTTGAGCGTCCAGTGGCTGTTCGGGCGTTTCTCGATGAGGCCGAAGCGGGAGAAGCGGATCAGGAATTCGCGGACGCTGGTGGTGCCGGTGCCGATCTCGCGGGCAAGCTCCAATTCGTTGATCTGCATGCCGGGTGCTGCATCATCGGCAAGGATGCGCTGCATGAAGCTGCGCTCGATGATATCATGCAGGGAGTCGGTTTCTTCGGAGGGAAAGAGGTCGTGGTCTGTCGGCTGGCGCAGCACGATCTTCTGGCGCTTGTTCCAGCGGATGATGCCCTCTTCGCTGAGCCGCGTCAGGATGGCGCGCGCCGTCGAACGGCTGACGCCGAGCTGGGCGGCGATCTCCGGTTCCGAAGGCAGCGCGGTATCCGTGCGCAGGGCTACGGCATACCTGTTATAGGCTTCCTTGAAGACCGTATTCTGCCTTGCCACCAGACCCCGCTTTCCGCCCTCGTATCCACCGCCCCGCTTCAAAGCAGGACAGAACAGACCGGGGCTTGTTCAAACGACCTTTAGCTTATTTCCGGTCGCCTGCGGCTCATTGCCTCCCTCGTCCACAGGATCAATATTCCCGTTGACTTGAAAATGTTTATTGTAGATAAAAAACAAAATCAATGCGCATTCGCCGATGCAGCGAGCGTTTCCCAGGGAGAATAAATTGGACAAACTGCCTTGGATCATCCTTTCGGCCGGTGACAATGTCGCGGTCGCAACGGCGGCAATCGCGCCGGGTTCGACGGTTGCCGGCATTCAGACCCGTGAGAAGATCGACCCCGGCCACAAGGTGGCGATAGCGGATATTCCGCTCGGGTCACCCGTGGTCAAATACGGACAGGCGATCGGCCGCACGACGGCCGAGGTCAAGGCCGGCGACCATGTGCACAGCCACAACCTGCATTTCGAAAACGACCGGCTGGCGGCGACCGCCAATTCGGCGCCTGAAACGGCCACTGCCGACGACGTCGGGCGCACCTTCATGGGCTATCGCCGCGCCGACGGGCGGGCGGCGACCCGCAACTATATCGGCATCATTGCCAGCGTGAACTGTTCCACCACGGTCTGCCGGGCGATCGCCGACGAGGCGAACCGGACGATCCTGCCGCATTATGAAGGCATCGACGGTTTCGTGCCGATCGTGCACGACCAGGGCTGCGGCATGAGCTCGACCGGCGACGGCATGAACGTGCTACACCGGACGCTCGCCGGCTACACAAGGCATGTAAATTTCGGCGGCGTGCTGATGATCGGCCTCGGCTGCGAGGTCAATCAGCTGACGCTTTACGGCCAAAGCGGTGCAGGCGCCTCGAAGCGGCATTTCAACATCCAGGATGCCGGCGGTTCGCGCCGTGCTGTCGAGCGCGCCATGGGCATGCTGCGCGAAATCGCCGCCGATGTTGGCAAGGAAAAGCGCGTACCGATGTCGGTCGGGGAGATCATCATCGGGCTGCAATGCGGCGGCTCGGACGGCTTTTCCGGCATCACCGCCAATCCGGCGCTAGGGGTCGCGGCCGACCTGCTGGCGGCAGCCGGCGGCACGGCGATCCTTTCGGAGACCTCGGAAATCTATGGCGCCGAACATCTGCTGCGCAGCCGCGCCGTCAGCGACGAGGTGGCAAAGAAGCTCGACGACAAAATCGCCTGGTGGGAGCAGTACGTCGCCCTGCACGGCGCCTCGCTCGACAACAACCCCTCGCCCGGCAACAAGCGCGGCGGGCTGACGACCATTCTGGAAAAATCGCTCGGCGCCGTCGCCAAGGGCGGGCGCTCGCCGCTGACGGCGGTCTATGGTTATGCCGAGCGGGTCACGGCCCCCGGCCTCGTCTTCATGGACACGCCCGGCTACGACCCGGTCTCGGCGACCGGCCAGGTGGCGGGCGGAGCAAACATGATCGCCTTTACCACAGGCCGCGGCAGCTGCTTCGGCTGTCGGCCGGCGCCGTCGCTGAAGCTTTCCAGCAATTCGGCGCTCTATGCTTCGATGGAAGAGGATATGGACATCGATTGCGGCACGATCGCCACCGGCGACGCGACGATCAGCGGCAAGGGCCGCGAGATCTTCGATCTCATCGTCGATACCGCCTCGGGCAAGAAGACCAAGAGCGAGATCTTCGGCTACGGCGACAATGAATTCGTGCCGTGGCATCTCGGTGCGACGCTGTAATCTTTGTTTTTAGGCGATCCCGGACGGAAAACCACTTCACACTTTTCCTGGGATTGCTCCAGATAGTTCAGCTTCTTCGTGAGGAGGAATGATGAAGACGAGACGGATCGGCAAGACCAAGCTGGAGGTGACCGAAATCAGTTTCGGCGCAGCCGCTCTCGGCGGTCTCTATCGCGCCTGCCCGCGCGAGCAGGCGATGGACACGCTGCAGGCGGCCTGGGACAGCGGCATCCGCTATTTCGACGTGGCGCCCTGGTACGGGCTCGGCCTTGCCGAACGGCGGGTCGGCGATTTCCTGCGCGACCAGCCGGACGGCTCTTATGTGCTTTCCACCAAGGTCGGCCGGCTGCTTCGGCCGGTGCCGACCGGCACGGTGCCTGATTACAGCTACGTCGATCCGCTCTCCTTCGATGCCGATTACGACTATTCCTATGACGGCATCATGCGCTCGGTCGAATTCAGCTATGCGCGGCTCGGCCTCAACCGCATCGATATTCTCTATGTGCACGATCTCGGCGTCTACACGCATGGCGCGGCAAAGAATGCGGTCCACCAGAAGCAGTTTCTCGACTCCGGCGTGAAGGCGCTCGAGCAACTCAAGTCGTCTGGCGCGATCTCCGCCTTCGGCCTTGGCGTCAACGAAGTGCCGGTCTGCCTCGACGTCATGCGCCATTCCGATCTCGACTGCATTCTGCTTGCCGGCCGCTACACGCTGCTCGACCGCTCGGCCGTTGCAGAACTGCTGCCGCTTTGCCGAGAGAAAGGCACCTCGCTTGTCGTTGGTGGCGTTTTCAACTCCGGCATTCTCGCCACCGGCCCGGTTCCGGGTTCGCATTTCGACTATATGCCGGCTGATGACGACGTGCTTGCCAAGGTCGGTGCGATGGAGGCGATCGCCAAAAGCCACGGCGTGCCGCTGGCTGCTCCCGCCCTGCAGTTTCCGCTGCGCGAGACGATCGTCGCATCGGTGCTGATCGGTACAGCCAAGCCTTCGAGCCTGACGCGCAACATGGAAATCGTCGAGCCGCGGCTTGCCGACGAGATCTATGCCGAATTCGAACCCTATACGCTGGTCGCGCCGCCGCTCGGCGCCGAAGCGGTGCGAGTCTGAGGAGACATTATGCTCAAGGGTATTCATCCGCTGCTTGGCCCCGACCTGCTCCATGCGCTGAAGACCATGGGACATGGCGACGACATCGTCATATCGGACGCCAATTTTCCCTCAGGCTCAATGGGCCCGCCGGTCATTCGCGCCGACGGCGTCAGCGCCACTGACATGGCCGAGGCCATCCTGACGCATATGCCGCTCGATACATTTGTGCCGGAAGCGGCGTGGCGGATGGAAGTGGTCGGCGATCCCGATGCGGTGCCGGAGGTCTGCACCGATTTCCAGCAGATCGTTACCAAGCACGCCGGTAATTTCCGCATCGTGCCGGTGGAGCGTTTTGCTTTCTACGCGATGGCCCGCAAGGCCACCTATATCGTCGCGACGACGGAATTCCGGCTGTACGGCAACCTGATTTTGAAAAAGGGCGTCGTCCATCCGCACGAGGTCGACATGGCCTGATCCCTATTTTAGGGTATCGTGGTATTGGAATAAAATCAGTTGCTTGGCTGGAGTTTAGCGAAGAAAAAAAGCCTGTTTGGCGCTCTTGCAATTTGATTGCGCCTCGGCTAGCTTCACCTGGCAAATGTTTTTTATCGATAAAAATCGTCCGCCTGCGTTCAGCGGTCGATTTATTCGGAGGAGAACGCACCCTGAGAGGAGAACCCTTATGAGTTTCGTGAAATCCCTTCTGTCCCGCCGCGCCTTTACCGCGCTTGCGGGCGCCGCAGTTATCGCCACGGCGGTGCCGGCACCGTCGTTTGCAGCCGACGTGACGATCCCGATCATCGTCAAGGACACGACGTCCTTCTACTGGCAGATCGTTCTGGCCGGCGCCCGCAAGGCCGGCAAGGATCTCGGCGTCAACGTGCCGGAACTCGGCGCACAGGCCGAATCCGACGTCAACGGCCAGATCAGCATTCTTGAGAACGCCGTTGCCGGCAAGCCGGCGGCCATCGTCATTTCGCCGACCGAATTCAAGGCGCTCGGCAAGCCGATCGATGAAGCGGCCAAGTCGGTACCGATCATCGGCATCGACTCGGGTGCTGACTCCAAGGCGTTCAAGTCGTTCCTGACGACCGACAACGTTCAGGGCGGCCGCATCGCCGCTGACGGTCTGGCCGCCGCTATCAAGGGCGCCACCGGCAAGGAAGAGGGCGAAGTCGTCATCCTCACCAACCTTCCGGGCGTCGGCTCGCTGGAACAGCGCCGCGAAGGCTTCCTGGATCAGGTGAAGACCAAGTATCCGGGCCTGAAGGTGATCGCCGACAAGTACGGCGACGGCCAGGCAACGACCGGCCTCAACATGATGACCGACCTGATCACGGCAAATCCGAACCTCGTCGGCATCTTCGCCTCGAACCTGATCATGGCGCAGGGTGTCGGCCAGGCGATCGCCGAAAACAAGCTCGGCGACAAGATCAAGGTCATTGGCTTCGACAGCGACGACAAGACAGTCGGCTTCCTCAAGGATGGCGCGATTGCCGGCCTGGTCGTTCAGGATCCCTACCGCATGGGTTATGACGGCGTGAAGACCGCGCTTGCCGTCTCCAAGGGCGAGAAGGTCGAAGAGAATGTCGACACCGGCGCAAACCTCGTCACCAAGGCGAATATGGCCGATCCGAAGATCGACGCGCTGCTGAACCCGAAGATCAAGTAACAAAGACTGACAGGCCGCGCCGGCTTCAAAAACCGGCGCGGCCTTTTCCATCCGTGCTATGTTTTGCAGGGGATGGAGAGCAGACGCGACACAAGGAGGAGAGGTCCCATGATCGGACTGGAAGAGGTCAGTCATCGCCATGATGACAGCGCGACGCTGAAAGAAGCCAATCGAATTCCCGCCGGATCGCCTATCCTCGAACTCAAGGGCCTGCAGAAGAATTACGGTCATGTGCAGGCGCTGAAGCCAGCGACGCTGACCTTTCTTGCCGGCGAAATCCACGCCATCGTCGGCGAAAACGGCGCCGGCAAATCCACCCTCATCAAATTGCTGACCGGCGTCATTACCCGCACCGCCGGCGAAGTGCTGTGGTGCGGCCAATCGGTAGGACTGTCGACGCCGAACGAGGCGATCGCCCGCGGCATCAACGCCGTCCACCAGGAAGTCGTGCTCTGCCGGCACCTGACGGTCGCCGCCAATCTCTTCCTCGGCGACGAGGTCAACCGCTATGGCCTGATGCGCAAGAAGCAGATGGAGAAGATGGCCCAGGCCGTGCTCGACGATCTCGGCTTTGGGCTGCCAGCGGGTGCACTGCTAAGCGAGCTGACCATCGGCCAGCAGCAGCTGGTGGCAACCGCGCGCGCGGCGATGCGCGGCACGCAATTCCTGATCTTCGACGAGCCGACAGCCTATCTGACCCGCCAGGAATCGGCGCAGCTCTTCAAGCTGATCCGCCGCCTGCAGGGCGAAGGCGTCACCATCGTCTATATCAGCCACCGCATGGAGGAAGTCTTCGAGCTTGCCGACCGTGTCTCGGTGCTGCGCGACGGAACGCATGTCGGCACGCGCCTGATCGGCGAGACCAACGATGCCGAACTGATCTCGCTGATGATCAATCGCTCGATTGAACAGATCTACCACAAGGAAGAAATCGCGATCGGCGAGACGATCCTCACGGTCAACGGCCTCTCCGGCCCGGGCTTCGAAGATGTGTCGCTGAGCGTCAAGGCGGGACAGATCGTCGGCCTCTACGGCCTGATCGGCGCGGGGCGCAGCGAATTCGCGCTCGGGCTCTACGGCCGCCAGCCGACGACATCCGGCGATGTCGAATGGATGGGCAAGCGTGTCGACATCCGCAACGAACGCACCGCCATGGAGCTCGGCATTGCGCTGGCGCCGGAAAGCCGGCGCGACCAGGGGCTTTGCCTCAACCTGCCGATCGGCCTCAACATCAACCTGCCGGTGTTCGGGCGGCTGAGCCACGGGCCGGTGATCAATCACGCGCGCGAATCGGCCAATGCCGACCAGCAGATCCGCAATCTAAGCATCAAGACGCCGAGCCGGCGCGTTCCGGCCTCCAGCATGTCGGGCGGCAACCAGCAGAAGATCGTCATCGGCAAGTGGCTGAGCCATGGCGCCCGGCTTTTCATCTTCGACGAGCCGACCGTCGGCGTCGACGTCGGCACCAAGGCGGAAATCTACCGGCTGTTCGCCAAGCTTCTGAAGGACGGCGCCGGTATCATCCTGATCTCCTCCTACCTGCCCGAGGTCTACGAACTGGCCGACCGGCTGCACGTCTTCCGCGCCGGCAAAATCGTCGCGAGCCATGATTATCACGCGGCGACGCATGAAGAAGTGCTCAGCGAAGCGATCGGCGTCTGAGCCAAAAGAATAAGAGGGAGAAAATTCATGACTGTCACCCCCACCGAAATCGTCGCGCCGCCGCCGCGCCGGAAAATGAATATTCTGTTCGGCCTGACGCTGATCGGCCTGCTGATCTTCCTCTGGATCGTGCTTGGCGTTGTCACCCCGAGCTTCTGGACGCCGCTCAATATCTCGAACCTGCTGCGTCAGGGCGCGATGACGGCAATCCTGGCGCTCGGCCAGACCTTCGTCATCATCACCGCCGGCATCGACCTTTCGGTGGGCGCCATCGTCGGCTTCTGCACCGTCATCATCGCCTGGCTGCTCCAGGCGGGCGTGCCGGTCTGGGGTGCGATCGCGTTGACGCTGCTGATGGGTGTGGCGATCGGCGCCTTCCATGGCTTCGGCATCGTGCATATGGGCCTGCCGCCGTTCATCATCACGCTGGCAACCCTGACATCGCTGCGCGGCATCGGTCTGCTGATCACCAACGGCTCGACGATCAACATCACCAATGAGGGCTTCAGCAATTTCGCCCGCGCCGATTTGCTTAGTATTCCCAGCCTGTTCTGGATGGTCATCCTGGTGGCGGTCCCCTCCTTCATCTTCCTGCATCTGAGCCGCTGGGGCCGGTATCTCTTCGCGGTCGGTTCGAACGCCGAGGCGGCGCGCCTTTCCGGCGTCAACGTCAAGGGCATGATCTACCTCGCCTATATCCTGTCTGCCTCCTTCGCCGCCTTCGTCGGCGTGCTGCTCGCCTCGCGCATCGCCATCGGCAATGCGACACAGGCCGACGGCTGGGAACTGCAGGCGATCGCCTCCTCCGTCATCGGCGGCACCAGCCTGTTTGGCGCGGTCGGCTCGGTGCATGGCCCGCTGATCGGCGCCTTCATTCTCGCCACCATCAACAACGGCGCGAACCTTCTAAACGTCAACTCCTTCTGGCAGCGTATTATCACCGGTCTGCTGATCATCGTGATCGTGTTCTTCGACCAGTTGCGCCGCCGCCGGAGCAATTGAGCGACAAGAGACAGCCGGCCGAACAAGCCGGCTTCCTCCATTCCAGGAATGCGAGACCCGTCATGAAAGCAGTTCTTTGCCGGGAGCCCGGCGTGCTCGAGATCGTCGAGCGTCCTTCGCCTGCGGCTCCCGCCGCCGGCTGGGTGCGGCTTGCCGTCAGCCATGTCGGCATCTGCGGCACCGACTACCACATCTTCGAGGGCAAGCATCCCTTCCTCGAATATCCCAGGGTGATGGGGCATGAGATCTCGGCGACGGTGCTGGAAGCGGGCGACGGCGTTGTCATGGCGGTCGGCACGCCCGTCATCGTCAATCCCTATCTCTCCTGCGGACAATGTATCGCCTGCCGTCAGGGCAAGCCGAATTGCTGCACCAATATCAAGGTGCTCGGCGTCCATACGGATGGCGCCTTCTGCGAGGAGATTTCGGTTCCGGCCGAGAACCTCTATGCCGCCAAAGGTGTAAGCCTCGAGGCGGCGGCGACGACCGAGTTTCTGGCGATCGGCGCTCATGCGGTGCGTCGTTCGATGACCGGTGCGGGGGCGCGGGCGCTCGTCATCGGCGCCGGGCCGATCGGGCTCGGGGCGGCGATCTTCTCGCGCATCGCAGGACATGAGGTGACGCTGCTCGATACCAGCACCGAACGGCTGCAGATGGCCTCGGAGCGTTTTGGCTTCACCTCCGGCATCGTTGCAAACGAGGCGACAGCGGAAGCCGTCCGGGAAAAGACCAATGGCGACGGTTTCGACGTGGTCTTCGACGCGACGGGTTACGGCCCGTCGATGGAAAAGGCCTTCTCCTTCGTCGCCCATGGCGGCGCGCTGGTGCTAGTCAGCGTCGTCAAGGACGATATCCGTTTCTCCGATCCCGAATTCCACAAGCGCGAGATGATGGTGATCGGCAGCCGCAACGCCACCCGCGTCGATTTCGAGCATGTGGCGGATTCGATCGCCAAAGGGCTGGTGCCGGTGGACAAGCTCATCACCCACCGCACGACGCTTGCCGATGCGCCGCGCGATCTCGCGCGCTGGGCGCATGAGAAGAATGGGCTGATCAAGGCGGTGATCAGGGTGGGCGCTTAGGGCAATTTCGGGAACAGTCAGAAGCGGCTGAGTTCTGTTCAGGAAGCACGGCTGTCCGATGCGCGCTTGTGGCGGCCTCTCACCCTACCGGGCGTGCCATCCGAGAGCGTGAGGGGAACGGCGAGGGCGCGGCAAATCTCTTCTCCCTCGGGGAGAAGGTGCCGGCAGGCGGATGAGGGGCCACAAGGCACACCCCTCTTGTGATATCCTAACCCGCCACGCCAGCGCGGTCGAAGCCCGTATGGCTGTTGCTAAAAGACCGGCTTCGCCGGCCCCCTCATCCGCCCTACGGGCACCTTTGCCTGGGTTGAGCCGCCGGTCTCAACCCGTCCTTCGGACCCCCGCTGGGGAGAAGAGGGAGTCGAGAGGTCACGGCATGTCCCTTCGCCCCGCAAGCGGGGTGCGAGGGACGGGTCGAGACCTGTGGCTCGACCCAAGCGACAAGTTCTAACCCGCCGCCTCAATCGCCCTGCGCATCTCCCTCACAACAGCGACATCCGTCTTGTTCGTGCTTTTCGCCTCGAAGCCAAATGCGACCGCGCGCGGATCGGCGCTTTCGACCGGTGAACTGCAGGAGCCGTGGACCTCGCGGGCGCCGGTCGCCTTTAATATCTCGCCGACATTGGTGGGGCGGATGCCGCTGCCGGGCATGATGGCGATGCGGCCGGCGGCCTTTGCCGAAATGCGCTTCAGCGTGTCGAGGCCGTCTACCGCCTTCAGCGCGCAGCCTGATGTCAGGATACGTTCGCAGCCGAGCTCGACCGCCTGCTCCAGCGCCTGGTCGGCATCCGGCACCAGATCAAAAGCGCGATGCAGCGTCGAGCCGAGTCCCGCCGCATGCGCCTTCAAACGTTGGATCAGCGGCATGTCGAGCGTACCGTCCGGCCGGTTGGCGCCGATGACCACGCCGGCAAGGCCTGATGTGCGCACGGCATCGATATCGATCATCATCGCTTCCTCATCCGCCCCGTCGAAGATGAAGGGGCCGGCGTGAGGGCGGATCATCGAATAGACCGGAATGGGCGCCCGAGCGGCGATCCGCATCAGGCTCGGCAGCGGCGTCAGGCCACCGAGCTCCAGCGCCGAGCAGAGTTCGATGCGCCCGGCGCCACCCTCGATCGCGGCGGCAAGGCCTTCGGCGCTGTCGACGCACACTTCGAGCAAAATCGTCACGCTGCAGTCTCCCTGGCTCCGGCGTCCGTCGGCGTTATGGTGCGTACGACGGTTTCCGAGGTAATTCTCGCCGCCACCTCGAGGATGACAGTGCAGGCATCGGCGGCGGCTTTGCGATGGTTGAAGGCGACGTGATAGGACATCGGCAGATGCTCGTCGAGATCGACGATACGCACCTTGTCAGCAATCGGCATGGCGCTGACGCGGCCGAGGAAGGAAACGTAGCCATGATTGGCGACGAGGTCGACGATGACAGGCAGCGAATCCGCCGCGGTGATATCCTGGCCACGCAGACGCCGGTCGGGCGCGCGTTCGTAGCTGAAGGCCATGGCCGCATGGCCGAGGCCGGTGCGCGGGCTCGGCATGCAGATCGGATGGCCGGCGACGAGATCGGCAACGCTGGTTCCGGTACTATCCGGCGGCGCGATCACCACCATCTCGGTCTGCAGCAGTTCGCGATGCCGGAAGCTTTCCAGCCCGAAGACCGAATCCAGGATCGCGACATCGATGCGGCCGCTCTTCAGCGCCTCACGCAGATCGTCGGCAGTCATCGAGACCAGCGAGATCGCATTGTTGTTGCGGCGCATATTCCATTCCGACACTAGCGAGCCCAGGCAGCGCGCTACCCAGCTTTCCGATCCGGTCGGAATGATCGAGCCGATGCGCAGCGACCGGGCGGTGCGCCGATAACGCTCGTCGGCCGACGATTTGAGATCGTTCCACGCCTGGCTGATCGCCATGAAAATCTGGTAGGCGCGCCTGCCCTCTTCCGTCAGCACCGAGCCCTGCGCCTGCCGCTCGAACAGGCGATGCCTCAGAAATTTCTCAAGATTGGCAAGCTGAAGCGAAAGCTGCGGCTGACCGAGGCGAAGGCGGCGGGCGGCCCGGTTGATGCTGCCCTGGTCGGCCACTTCGAGAAAACGTTCCATCGTGACGATCTTGACGGGAATGCGGGAAGCCCAAGCCTCGTCGATCTCAGCGCTGGCGCCGCCGTGACCGACCCATTGGCCGAGCTCGCCAATCGCAGCCATGATCGGCTCCAGGCCTTCCAGCACCCTGCCGCTCGCAATCAGCGTCGCAAGCTCGCCGGAGGCGCGTTCCGTCAGCGTCATCGCTAGTTCGGTCTCAAGATTATGAATTGCCGTCGAGACGGTGGAGGGCGACAGCTGGAAGCGCCGCGCGGTCTCGCGGACCGAACCGGAGGTCAGGACATGGCTTGCGATGAACAGGGCACCAAGATGCAAACGGCCGCCTCCGGAAAGCGCTGGAAAAACCGGACGATATGATGTGTTCAGGAAAAAAGATATCCCTGCTTCCGGAGAGGCGGGCTATCGTTCGATCATAGAAAAATCCGGGCGGCGGGAATCCGCAACAGAGCCTGGGAATATCGTGGAAACACGCAAGGGGACAAAAACAAATCGCGCCGGCCTTGGAAAAGGGAATGCGTTTCCGCGCGCGGACGTGCATTCGCCGCCATAATCGTGCCGCGACCGCAAATACTGGAGGGGGCTTGCATCGATTTTTCGGGCATGAACGCTATTTCCATCACGCACGCAATTCCGGCATGATGGCGGCTTGGTCGCCTTCGCCGGCAGATTTCCTATGCGCAGGCCTCCCGCCCGGGGCTTGGGCCACTGCATAATTCCTTAAATCGGTATCGATTTAAGATAAAATTATGCAGCAATTCAAAGTGCTACAACGTCCTTGCACGTCTGAAAGACGTGCGGCGCTGTAGGTCAACGGTTTTTGAAAAAGGGGACTTTCCATGCTGAAGAAACTCGCACTTGCCGTTTCGCTCTCCGCCTTCGCGGCGGGTGCGGCCCATGCGGCCGACGTCGTCGTCTCGTCGAAGATCGACACGGAAGGCACGCTGCTCGGCAACGTCATTGCGCTCGCTCTCGAAGCGAACGGCATCAAGACGCAGGACCGCATCGCGCTTGGCGCGACACCGGTCGTGCGCAAGGCGATCACCGCAGGCGAAATCGACATCTATCCCGAATATACCGGCAATGCCGGCTTCTTCTTCAACAAGGCCGATGACGCCGCCTGGAAGAACATCGACCAGGGCTATGAGCTGGCGAAGAAGCTCGATTACGACGCCAACAAGATCGTCTGGCTGACGCCCTCGCCTGCCAACAACACCTGGGCGCTCGCCGTGCGCAGCGACGTCGCCGGTCCGAACAACTTGAAGAGCCTCACCGACTTCGGCAAATGGGTTGCCGGCGGCGGTGCCGCCAAGCTTGCCGCCTCCGCCGAATTCGTCAATTCGGCCGGCGCGCTTCCCGCCTTCCAGACGACCTACGGCTTTCAGCTGAAGCCCGACCAGATGGTCGTTCTTTCCGGCGGCGACACGGCGGCAACAATTAAGGCGGCCGCCGATCAGACGAACGGCGTCAACACCGCCATGGTCTACGGCACCGACGGCGCGATCGAAGCGGCCGAACTGACCGTTCTCGAAGACGACAAGAACGTGCAGCAGGTCTATGCCCCGACGCCGATCATCCGCGAAGAGGTTTTGAAGGCCAATCCGAAGATCGAGGAAGTGCTCTCGCCGATCTTAAAGAGCCTGACCGCCGACGAGCTGCGCAAGCTCAACGCCAAGATCCAGGTCGACGGCGAGCCGGCAAAATCCGTCGCCGAAGCCTATCTCAAGGAAAAGGGCTTCCTGAAGTAGTCATCGCTCGCTCCGCCCGATTGCGGGCGGAGCCTCCCTTCGCTGACAGGGTTGGCCAGACAGGATTGGGATTCATGGCAGAAACCTTAGCGGTCCGCAGGCTGGACCGGCTCGGCGTGGTTCTGGTGGCCGGCGGCATCGCGGCGACAGCACTGATGCCCTTCATCTACGTGAAGGCGAACCGCATCGCCGCCGGCAAGCCGATGCTGCTGATGCAGCTTCCTCCCCAACCTTCCGTCGTCATCCTGACCGTGCTTCTCCTTCTCACCGCCTTCGCCACGCTGTTCCTCACAAATGCAATAGCGCGGCTTTTCATCGCCACACTCTGCCTTGCGGCGCTGATCGTTGCGATCGGCTTCGTCTCGACGGCGGCAACGCCACCCGGCAGCACGGTGGCGCGCATGACACCCGGCGGCGGCTTCTGGGTGCTCTTTGCCGTGATCGGCCTCGTCATATCCGATGCGCTGGTGAAGATTCGGCTGGCGCCCTGGATGCGGGTCGCTGCCCTTGCAGCCTATACGGCGCTGCTCTTCATCTCGCTCTCCTCCGGCCTGCTCGACAGCCTTTCGATCATGAAGGAATTTTCGACACGGGCCCCGCAGTTCGAGACCGAAGCGATCTCGCATCTATTGCTGGCGTTCGGCTCACTTGCCATCGCCATTGTTATCGGCCTGCCGCTCGGCATCCTCTGCTTCTGGGTGCCGAAGCTGCGGGCCGTCGTACTGCAGGGGCTGAGCCTCATTCAGACGATCCCGAGTCTGGCACTCTTCGGCCTGTTGATGCTGCCGCTCGGCTACCTCGCCACCCATGTGCCGCTCGCCGCCGCGATCGGCATTCGCGGCATCGGCACGGCCCCTGCCTTGATTGCGCTGGTGCTCTATTCGCTGCTGCCGATCGTCGCCAACACCGTCGTCGGCCTGCAGGGCGTCGATCCTTCCGTGCGGGACGCTGCGGCCGGCATGGGGCTGACACGCTTACAGATCCTTGTTGGAATCGACATGCCGCTCGCCTTTCCCGTCATCCTCACCGGCATCCGCATCGTGCTGGTGCAGGCGATCGGCATGGTGACGATCGCCGCGCTGATCGGCGGCGGCGGCTTCGGCATCTTCATCTTCCAGGGGCTCGGCCAGACGGCCATGGACCTCGTCCTGCTCGGCGCCGTGCCGACCGTCTTCTTCGCCTTCTCATCGGCCGTCATCCTCGATGCGGTCATCGAAAGCATCCGGGGATCTGCCGCATGACTATGATCGAGATCAGGAACGTCACCAAGCGCTATGGCGCGGCCACCGTCGTCGACGACGTCTCGATGCGTGTCGAGAAGGGCGAGATTACCGTCATCGTCGGCACGTCTGGCTCCGGCAAATCGACGCTGATGCGGATGATCAACCGGCTGGTGCCGATCACCGAGGGCGAGATCTTCGTCGGCGGACAGAATGTAATGGACGTTCCGGTGACCGAGCTTCGCCGCAAGATCGGCTATGCCATCCAGGGGCACGGCCTCTTTCCGCACCGGACCGTGGCGCAGAATATCGCCACCGTGCCGCAGCTTCTCGATTGGGATTCCGCCCGCATCGCCAAGCGGGTCGAGGAATTGCTCGGGCTTTTCAACCTCGATCCGGCAAGCTTTGCGGACAAATATCCGCATCAGCTCTCCGGCGGCCAGCAGCAGCGCGTCGGTGTCGCCCGGGCACTGGCGGCCGAGCCGGAGCTGCTTTTGATGGACGAACCCTTCGGCGCGCTCGATCCCGTCATCCGCGGCAAGGCGCAGGACGACCTCTTGGCGATCCAGAAGCAGTTCGGCACGACGGTTATTCTCGTCACCCACGACATGGACGAGGCCTTCCATCTCGGCAACCAGATCGCGGTGATGAGCGAGGGCAGATTGCTGCAATGCTCGACGCCGGAAAAGATCCTCACCGAACCCGCCGATCCCTTCGTGCAGCAATTGACCGGCACCTCCGACCGGGCGCTGAAGCTGATGTCGCTGCTGCCGCTGAAGGAAAGCATGGAGCCGGCCAAGAATGGTCTCGCTTATGCCCTGCCGCAGTCGCTCAGCCTGCGTGATGCACTGGCCGAAATGATCTGGCAGGGGGTTGATGAGGCGGTGGTGCAGGACGGCGAAAAGGCGCCAGTTGGATCGATCTCGATGACGCGGCTTCTCGAACTGGGCCGGAAGGCATGAAGCTCGTCGTCGCCAATCTCTTCCGCCTGGCGGCGCTGGCTTTGCTGCTCATCCTGCTGTTCAGGACGGAGTGGCTTTCCTTCATGCTGGTGCCGCTGACCAGCAACAATGCGCCTGCCGTCTATACGCAGAACAGCCTTGCTTCGCTGGCTAGCGGCCATCTGCAGCTGGTGATCGGCTCGATCGTCTGCAGCGCCGTGCTTGCCGTTATCGGCGGCATCTTCGTGACGCGGGAAAGTGGGACTGACTTCCTGCCGCTGTCGCGCGCCATCGCCAATGCGGGGCAGACTTTTCCGCCGGTCGCGGTGCTGGCGCTCGCCGTTCCCGCGACCGGCTTCGGCGCCATGCCGACGTTGATCGCGCTCTTTCTCTACGGCCTGCTGCCGATCTTCGAAAACACCGTCGCCGGGCTGAAGCAGGTTTCGCCGCAGGTGCTCGATGCCGCCGACGGCATGGGCATGAACGGCACGCAGCGGCTGTGGCGCGTCGAGCTGCCGCTTGCCCTGCCGCTGATCCTCGAGGGGCTGAAGGTGGCGACCGTGATCAATATCGGCACGGCGACAATCGGCTCGACGGTTGCGGCCAAGGGCCTCGGCGAGGTCATCATCGCCGGGCTGATTTCCGACAACACCGCCTTCATCCTGCAGGGCGGACTGATCGTCGGCCTGATGGCGGTGCTGATCTATGACGCCATGGGCTTGATCGAAGGAGCGATTACCCGAAGAATCGGCTTGCGCGCGGAGTAAGAGGACGGGTACCAAGACTGCGGCGCTGTAGGGCAATGGGAGGCAGACTTGGCGAAGATGATCCACTCCATGATCCGCGTTCTCGATGAGGGGCGCTCCGTCGAATTCTACGAGAAGGCATTCGGCCTTTCGGTCGCCGACCGCGTCGATTTCGAAACCTTCACGCTGATTTACATGAGCAATGCCGAGACCGGCTTCGAGCTGGAACTGACCGTCAACAAGGGCCGGACCGCGCCCTACGATCAGGGCAATGCCTATGGCCATCTCGCCGTTTCTGTCGACGAGGTGGCGGTCGAGCGCGAGCGGCTGTCGAAGCTCGGGCTGAAGCCCGGTGAACTGGTGGAGCTCAACCGCGACGGCAAGCTCTTCGGCCTGTTCTTCTTCATCAGCGACCCCGATGGCTACAAGATCGAGGTGCTGCAGCGCCACGGCCGTTTTCTCTGAGGCATCCGACGCCGAACCACCGATACGTTCCAAGCCACAGATAATCCCACAGCTTCAAGCGGCATGCATGAGGAGCCCGCCATGATCGAAAAGACTGCGCTCAATTCCGGCTGGACGCTCTCCTGTAACGATACAGGCAGGCCCGGCCTGCCGGCTGCAATACCCGCGACGGTGCCGGGCTGCGTGCATCTCGACCTTCTCGCCAACCGGCTGATCCCCGATCCCTATATCGACGTCAACGAAATCACCAATGACTGGATCGGCAAGACCGACTGGAGCTATCGCTGCAGCTTCGAGGCGATGTCTGGCGATGGCCGGGTGCAGGAATTGGTCTTCGACGGGCTCGATACGGTCGCGGTGATATCACTCAACGGCGAAGAGATCGGCCGTACCTTCAACATGCACCGCACCTATCGTTTCGATGTTTCGGCACTGCTGAAGGCCGGCGCCAACGAACTTTCTGTCACCTTCCGCTCCGCCTACGCCTATGGCGCGGAGATGGAGAAACATTACGGCTACCGTCCCAACAACTATCCGGGACCGGGCAATCTGATGCGCAAGATGGCCTGCAATTTCGGCTGGGACTGGGGGCCGACGCTGGTGACGGCAGGCCTCTGGAAGCCGGTACGGCTGGAAAGCTGGGATCGGTCGCGGCTTGCCGAAACACGGGTATCGGCAACACGTGCCGGCGGCGACGGCCTGGTGAAGGTCCATGCCCGGCTGGCGCGGCAGGGCGACAAGACGCCGTTGAGGCTCGTTGCCGAAATCGGCGGCGTGACCACGACGGTGGCGATTGGGCCTGACGAAGACGCGGTTTCCTTCGAGCTTACCCTCCCCTCGCCGCAGCTCTGGTGGCCGCACCATCTCGGCGCGCAGCCGCTCTACCCGATGACCGTCAGGCTGATCGACGATTTCAGCGACGATCTGCTCGATGGCTTTGAAAGGGAGCTGGGTTTCCGCTCGCTGCGGCTCGATACCGCAGCCGACGAACACGGCTCGGCCTTTACCTTCGTCATCAACGACGTGCCGCTCTTCATCTGCGGGGCGAACTGGATTCCGGACGATTGTTTTCCATCGCGGGTGACGGCCGAGCATTATGCCGCGCGGATCGAGGAGGCAAAAAGCGCCAATATTCACATGCTGCGCGTCTGGGGCGGCGGCATCTTCGAGGCAGACGAGTTCTATGAGGCCTGCGACCGCGCCGGCATGCTGGTCTGGCAGGATTTCCTCTTTGCCTGCGCCGCCTATCCCGAGGAGGAGCCGCTCAGAAGCGAGGTCGAGGCGGAGGTGCGCGACAATGTCGTGCGGCTGATGTCGCATGCCTCGCTCGTCCTCTGGAACGGCAATAACGAAAACATCTGGGGCTTCGACGAATGGGGCTGGCGGCCGATCATCAAGGCAGGCGAAAGCTGGGGGCTCGGCTACTATCTCGACCTGCTGCCGAAACTCTGCGCCGAACTGGATCCGGACCGGCCCTACTATCCCGGCAGTCCCTATTCCGGCTCGATGGAGATCGAACCCAATGCCGACGCACATGGCTGCAAACATATCTGGGACGTCTGGAACGATGTCGGCTACGAGGTCTATCGCAACTATATCCCGCGCTTCTGCTCCGAATTCGGCTGGCAGGCGCCGGCCGCCTGGGCGACGATCGAAGAAAGCGTGCACGACGCGCCGCTGACGCCGCAATCGAACGGCGTCTTCCACCATCAGAAGGCAACTGATGGCAATGACAAGCTGATCCGCGGCCTGTCCGGCCATCTGCCGGAGCCAAGGACAATGGACGACTGGCACTTCGCCACCCAGCTCAATCAGGCGCGCGCCATCCGCTTCGGCGTCGAGCACATGCGCTCGCATCGCAATATCTGCAAGGGTGCGGTGGTCTGGCAGTTCAACGATTGCTGGCCGGTGACCTCGTGGGCGGCACTCGATTCGGCCGGGCGCCGCAAGCCGCTCTGGTATGCGCTGAAGGCCGCCTATGATCCGCGCCTGCTGACGATCCAGCCGCGCGGCGGCGGACTTGCGGCGGTTGCGGTCAATGAACGAACGCTGTTCTGGCGGGCGAAGATCAGCGGCAAACGCATGAAGCTCGACGGCACCGTGCTTGCCGAATTCGAATTCTGGCGGCTGCTGTGCGACCGTTTCGAGGCAAAGGAGTTTCCGTTGCCCGAGGATATCGTCACCCCCGGCTTACCGAAGGACGAACTCATCGTCGTGCAGATGCTGGACCGGCGGGCCTTCCATTATTTCGTCGAGGATATCGAGCTTACCCTGCCGGTACCGCGGCTGACGGTCGATGTCGTCGGGATCGATGGCGGGTATCAGGTCAAGGTGACGGCGCGAAATTTCCTCAAGGATCTCTGCCTGATGGCGGATCGACTGGATCCGGATGCCGTTGTCGACACGATGCTGGTGACCCTGCTGCCGGGCGAGAGCCATGTGTTTGCGGTCAGGACGGCAAGGACGATTGAAGCAGGTGACATCACCGTCGGCGCCGTGCTGCGCTCGGCCAACGATCTCGTCGCGGGGGACTAAAGAGGTCTCGCATCCCTGTGCTCGTCACAGGAATCCAGCCACCGCGCGTCCGCGCGGTGAATTGACCCGATACCTCAAGCGAAAAGTCTTCCGCGCCCAAGGACTTGGACGCACTGGATTCCTGTGACAAGCACAGGAATGAGGGTGAGCAAGCATCTGCCGGATCGAGTGCTCAATGACCTCGGGTAAGAGCGAAGCTCATCGCCAAACACCAAAAAGGCCCCGCATCCGCGGGGCCCTTCCAGCTCGGCCTATCGGACGACGTTACATCCAGTAGGGCGGCACGCCGTAGTAATCATAGACCCGGCGGCCATTGTCGTTGTACCAGGTGTCGTCATCGTCCGAATAGCTCGGGGCGCCTTCGATCTGCTCCTTGGTCAGGTCGATGCGATAGCCGTCCAGCTGGGTGTCGTAGTTCAGCTTTTCCCAGGGAAGCGGATAGTGATCGTGACCGATGCCCAGGAAGCCGCCGAAGCTCAGCACGGCATAGGCGACGCGGCCGTCGCGCTTTCCGATGATCAGGCGTTCGATCGAGCCGATATGCCTGCCATCCGGACCATAGACGCGGGTGCCCTCGACCCGGTCGCTGGCGATCAGCGAATGCGTGTCCTTGACATTGGGGTCACGGCGGGTGGCGTCAGTATCCTCGTTCAACATTGTGCACCTCCTTTTGGTGTTTCCTCATGATGGGTATGCAAGATCAACGTCATGGCGGACTCAAAGTTCCCATCCTTCCAACGGGCGAATGTTGACGTTTACGTTAAGGTTAGTATAGCTTCATTCGGCTTGAACCGTTCAGGCAATGGCATAAGCTGCTGGACTGGAAGATGGAGGACTCTTCCAGTCAATTGTGGGCCAGCCGATTACCGGCGCGGCTGGCGCGGCGGCCGCAAGGGAGAGAGGATACGATGAACAGCATTTCCGTCCATCCGAACGGAGCCAAGCCCGGCAAGCCCTGGCTTGCCGCCTATCCCGATATCGTTCCGGCAGAGATTCCGCCGCTGGAATATGCCTCGCTTACAGAACTGCTCGAAAAATCCTGCGCCCGTTACGCCGACCGGATCGCCTTTTCCAGCATGGGCAAGGGGATGCGCTACCGCGAGCTGGAGAGCCAGACGCGCAAACTCGCCGCCTGGCTGCAAAGCATCGGCCTTCAAAAGGGCGACCGCGTCGCCGTGATGATGCCGAACGTGCTGCAGAACCCGATCGCGACCTACGCCATCCTGCGCGCCGGCCTCGTGGTGGTGAACGTCAACCCGCTCTATACGCCGCGCGAGCTCGAACACCAGTTGCGGGATTCCGGCGCCAAGGCGATTTTCGTGCTGGAGAATTTTGCCCGCACGGTGGAGCAGGTCCTCAACAAGACCGATCTGCGCCACGTCGTCGTCACCTCGCTCGGGGAAATGCTGGGGCCGAAGGGGCTGATCGTCAATTTCGTCGTGCGCAAGGTGAAGAAGCTCGTTCCCTCCTGGTCGATCCCTCAGCACAAAGGCTTCGGCCAGGTGCTGCGTGAAGGTGCGGGAAAAAAGCTCCAGCCCGTCACGCTGACGGGCAGCGATATCGCCTTCCTGCAATATACCGGCGGCACGACGGGCGTTGCCAAGGGCGCGGTGCTGACGCATCAGAACCTGCTTGCCAACAAGGCGCAGCTGTCGCTCTGGCTTCGATCGGCCTTCGAGCGCAAGAAGGAGCCGGAGGTGCTGAATTTCCTCTGCGCCCTGCCGCTCTACCACATCTTCGCGCTGACGGTGAATTCGCTGATGGGCATGTCGCTTGGCGCCCACAATATCCTGATCGCCAATCCGCGCGACATTCCCGGTCTCGTCAAGGAATTCGAAAAATCGAAGGTGCATATCTTCCCCGGCCTCAACACGCTGTTCAATGCGCTGATGAACAATGCCGATTTTGCCAAGCTCGACTTCTCCTCGCTGATCATGTCGCTGGGTGGCGGCATGGCCGTCCAGCGCCCGGTCGCCGAACGCTGGCTGAAGATGACGGGCACGGCAGTGACGGAAGGCTACGGCCTTTCCGAGACATCGCCTGTTGCCACTGCCAACCGCTTCGATTCGCCTGAGTTCACCGGCACGATCGGCCTGCCGCTTCCCTCCACCGACCTCGACATCCGCGACGAGGCAGGCAATTCGCTGCCGCTCGGCGACGTCGGCGAGATCTGCATCCGCGGGCCGCAGGTGATGGCCGGCTATTGGCAGAAGCCGGAAGAGACGGCGCGGGCGATGACCGACGACGGCTACTTCCGCTCGGGCGATATGGGTTTCATGGACGAACGCGGCTACACCAAGATCGTCGACCGCAAGAAGGACATGATCCTGGTCTCGGGCTTCAATGTCTATCCGAACGAGATAGAGGAAGTCGCCGCCATGCATGCCGGCATCCTCGAAGCCGCGGCCATCGGCGTGCCGGACGGACACTCGGGCGAGGCGGTGAAGCTCTTCGTGGTCAGGAAGGATCCGAACCTGACGGAAGCCGAGGTGAAGGCCCATTGCATCGCCAACCTCACCAACTACAAACGCCCGCGCTTCATCGAATTCCGCACCGAGCTGCCGAAGTCGCCGGTCGGCAAGATTCTGCGCAAGGACCTGCGCGGCTGAATTTGACGAATTCAAAGTTTTACAGCGTCCTTTGCGCGTCTTTCGGAAGCGCGGCGCTGTCATGAGATTGACGGCCATCCGCTTGCCGCGGGTGGCTTTTTTCTATTTCGAGCCGTGGCTGAACTTGATTTGCGGGTGAGAAAGCGAATAGTTTCCGCAACCTTTCCGCCTCCAAAGGAGCCTCCCATGAACGCCATCGTCGAACAGCTGAAAAGCACCGCTGATGCCACCAAGGCAACCGATATCCGTGCCGCCTTCGCCGCCGATTCGCAGCGCTTTTCGCGCTTTTCCGTCGCGCTTGACGACCTGCTGATGGATTTTTCCAAGACGGCGGTAAATGACGACATCCTCAAGCTCCTGGTAAAGCTCGCCGAAGAAGGCGGCGTCGAGGCAAAGCGCGAGGAAATGTTCTCCGGCAAGGCGATCAACTTCACCGAGGATCGCGCCGTTCTGCATACCGCGCTGCGCAACCGTTCCAACACGCCGGTTCTGGTCGACGGCAAGGATGTCATGCCCGACGTCAATGCGGTGCTTGCCGCCATGGGCAAGTTTGCCGACGATGTCCGCTCCGGCACGCTGAAGGGCGCGACCGGCAAGGCGATCACCGACGTCATCAATATCGGCATCGGCGGCTCGGATCTCGGGCCTGTCATGGCGACGCTGGCGCTTGCCCCCTTCCATGACGGCCCGCGCGCGCATTTCGTCTCCAACATCGACGGCGCCCATATCGCCGACATCCTGAAGCTAGTGCAGCCGGAAACGACGCTGTTCATCGTCGCCTCGAAGACCTTCACCACTGTGGAGACGATGACCAATGCGCAGACGGCGCGCAATTTCATCGCCAAGGCGCTCGGCGAAGCGGCCGTGCAGCACCACTTCGCCGCCGTCTCGACGGCGCTCGACAAGGTCGCCGCCTTCGGCATCGACAGCGCCCGTGTCTTCGGCTTCTGGGACTGGGTCGGTGGCCGTTATTCGATCTGGTCGGCGATCGGCCTGCCGCTGATGATCGCCGTCGGCCCTGAGAATTTCGGCAAGTTCCTCGACGGCGCCCATGCCGTCGACAATCATTTCCGTAAGGCACCGTTTACCGAAAACCTGCCGATGCTGCTCGGCCTGATCGGCTTCTACCATCGCAACGTACTCGGCTACCCCACCCGCGCCATCCTGCCCTACGACCAGCGCCTGTCTCGCTTCCCGGCCTATCTGCAGCAGCTCGACATGGAATCGAACGGCAAGGGCGTCACCATCGACGGCACGCCGGTCGAAGGCAATTCCGGCCCGGTCGTCTGGGGCGAACCCGGCACCAACGGCCAGCATGCCTTCTACCAGCTCATCCATCAGGGTACGAGCATCATCCCGGCCGAGTTCATGATCGCCGCCAACGCCTTCGAGCCGGAGCTGCGCCACCAGCACCAGCTGCTGATCTCCAACGTTCTCGCCCAGTCGGAAGCGCTGATGAAGGGGCGGACCTTCGCAGAAGCCAAGAAGCAGCTGACCGACAAGGGCATGGACGACAAGAAGGCCGATTTCATCGCGCCGCACCGCGTCTTTACCGGCAACCGTCCGTCGATCACCTTCGTCTACGACAAGCTGACGCCTTATGCGCTCGGCCGACTGATCGCGCTCTACGAACACCGCGTCTTCGTCGAAGGCGTGCTCTTCCGCATCAATTCCTTCGACCAGTGGGGCGTCGAGCTCGGCAAGGAACTGGCGACGGGCCTGCTACCGGTCGTCGAAGGCAAGGAAAGTGCGGCATCGCACGACTCCTCGACACAGGGCCTGGTTGCGGCGTTGGCGAAGCTTGCGAAGTAAGCGCTCGAGATGCCCCTCACCCTAGCCCCTGCGAGAGGAGAGTGAGGAACGGAGAGGTCACGGCATATTCCCTTCTCCCCGTCAGAACGGGGAGAGGTGCCGGTAGGCGGATGAGGGGTGGACGCTGGCTCCAACCTTACAAACCAATCTCACGCGCCGGGGCGGATTGCCGCCAACATCGTCATTGCGGCCGCAAATATAATGAGCTGATATCGGCGGGCTTGGTGCATCCGCACGATGGGCTTCGTCATGCAAAACCGGATTGAACGTTCTTCTAATCAAAAATTGTAGAATGAATTCTTTCAATTCGTTGGAATCGCCCTAGATTCAAGCAAAATCTGTGCGGGAAATGCTCCGTTCGTTGTTCTTGTTGGCATCTGCACCGGGCCGCTCGCGTCCGGGTCGGCTCTGTCGATGTCGGCGCCTTCACCGCATGGGGTCCCTGCCCAAGTTCGGGAGATGCCTCAAAACGCTCGTCACACAGCGTTTTCATGGCCCATCTTCACCAAAGGAAGCTCATGAGCCGTCTTGTTGTCGTTTCCAATCGTGTTCCCATGCCGGCCAAAGATGGGAGCGCCGCTGCCGGCGGCCTGGCCGTCGCGCTGCAGGCAGCCCTGCAGGAACGTGGCGGCATCTGGATGGGATGGTCGGGAGAATCGAGCGGGGACAGGGAACCTGGCCCGTTGTCGCAACTGCAGAAGGGCAACATCACCTATGCGCTGACCGATCTCACCGACACCGACGTCGAGGAGTATTATCGCGGCTTCGCAAACCGCGTTCTCTGGCCCATCTGCCATTATCGCCTGGACCTCGCCGAATATGGCCGTAAGGAAATGGCCGGCTATTTCCGCGTCAACCGCTTCTTCGCACACAGGTTGGCGCCGATGATCGAGCCGGACGACATCATCTGGGTTCATGATTACCACCTCATTCCGCTGGCGGCCGAACTCCGCCAAATGGGGCTGAAGAACCGGATCGGCTTCTTCCTGCACATTCCCTGGCCGCCGGCCGACATTCTGGTCACGATGCCCGTCCATGAGGAAATCATGCGCGGCCTCTCGCATTACGATCTCGTCGGCTTCCAGACCGATTACGACCTCCAGAACTTTGCCGGGTATCTCAGAAGGGAGGGAATTGGCGACGACCTCGGAAATGGATTGTTCGATTCCCATGGGCGGATATTCAAGGCCGGCGCCTATCCGATCGGGATCGAAACTGCTGGTTTCGCCGAATTCGCCGAGAGAGCCGCAAACAATATCATGGTACAGAAGACCCGGCGCAGCGTTGAAGGCCGGGACATGATCATCGGGGTCGACCGCCTCGATTATTCGAAGGGCATCATTCAACGGCTGGAAGCGTTCGAAACCTTCCTCACCAGCAATCCTGCCTACCAGAACAAGGTCACCTATCTGCAGGTCACGCCGAAATCGCGATCGGAAGTTCCCGAATACGAGCATATGCAGAAGATGGTCGCCGAACAGGCAGGCCGCGTCAACGGCGCCATCGGAACGGTCGACTGGGTGCCGATCCGCTATGTCAACCGATCGATCAGCCGCAACGTGCTTGCCGGCCTCTACCGGCTGGCGACGATCGGGTTGGTCACGCCATTGCGCGACGGCATGAATCTCGTCGCCAAGGAATATGTCGCCGCCCAGGATCCCGATCGCCCGGGCGTATTGGTGCTATCGCGCTTCGCCGGCGCGGCTCGAGAGTTGAAGGGTGCGCTGCTGGTCAATCCTTACGATGTCGAAGGCACTGCCAATGCCATCGCCAAGGGCCTTTCCATGTCGCTGGAGGAGCGCCGCGACCGCTGGAGCATGATGATGGAGCATCTGCTAACCCACGACGTCTCACTTTGGTGCGAAAACTTCTTGGGGGACTTGGTACTTGCTCCCGAGCTTCGACTGGAGCGTGACCCCGGATAGTCTCCTGATCGATCGACGTCGACCCGTCCTTCGGACCCGAGGGGAGAAGAGGGAATCGAGACGTTGCTGCAAGGAGGAGGAATTCACGGGCGAGATTCCGCGTGACCTGCTGCGTGATGCGGCGGATGACCGTCACCCGCCGTTTCAGTTGCGTTGACGCGTCTCAACCCTCGCCTTTGCACGACCGTGTGTGGGAGCTTGATCGCCGAAGCCAGACCGAGCCTTGCCAGCAGCCGGATGAAATACCAACCGAGATCCAGCTGCCCCGGCTCGATGCCGAGCCGCGCCGAATCCGGAAAGGCGTGATGGTTGCCATGGAAGCTCTCGCCAAAGGTCACCAGCCCGAAACGCGGCAGGTTATAGCCCTGCACCGCGACATCATCGACACTCCAGCCCTGATGGCCGGCTCGATGCGCGAAATGACCGACCAGCCAGTGTCCGGTCAGCGACACGGATATCCGCACGGCAATACCCCAAACCACCCATGGCAGTCCGCCGAGCGCAAAGAGCGCGAGTCCCAAGGGGATCTGCTGCGCCATCCATGTCGCCTCCAGGAAGCGATAGAAGCGGTCGCGCCGCTCGCGCTCCTCCGGGACGAAACGCGGCGGATGGTCCAGCGCCACGATGCAATGCATCTGCCAGAAGGCATCGATGAAGAAAGGCCGCCGATGGGCATAGAGGTCATGGCAGTCTCGCTGCCGTTGCGCCCAGTCGCGAATGTCGTGCGCGTAGATCATGCCGAAGGGGCCGGCCATGCCGACCAGCGTACCGAGATAGACGAGAAAGTGCTCGATCCAGATATGAGTGCTGAATGAGCGATGGATCAGCAGCCGGTGCATACCGACCGAATGACCAAGGCAGATCGTGATGGCGGTCAGGAGGATAAAGACGGCAAAGGCGCTCCAGGTGAAGGTCAGCGGGCCACCAATGACGGCAATCAAGGTCATGGCGATGATCCAGATCGACTTTGCGGGCATCCAGACCACTCTCCCCTTCACCGGATCGCTCCCATTGTCGATCATTCGTCCAGTGGAAATACTGCTCATGACAAACTCCTTCCCATCGGGCGCATTCTCTACTTGAACATCGCCTACCAATTCGTCCACTATTCCCTGATCGAGAACAATCTCGTCAACACGCTCAACGGCTTCGTGCAGGAGGTCTGCCCGGTCAGTCGGCCGATCAAGAAGGAAAGCCAGGCGCGCACCCGCGCGAAAGAGTAAGCTTGAGCAAGGGCAAATCCCTGGCTGGCGTGGCGTCAGAACATGATGTCAAGCCGATGCCGGCGTGAATCGAAGCTCGCATGGGTATTGTTGGAAAGACCGGCTTCGCCGGCCCCCTCATCCGCCCTACGGGCACCTTTGCCGGGGTTGAGCCATCGGTCTCAACCCGTCCTTCGGACCCCCGCTGGGGAGAAGAGGGAATCGAGAGGTCGCGGCTTAAGCCTTAAAGCCCGATCTCGCGCGCCCAGGGTGGATTGGCGCCGGCGCGGGAGACGGTGACAGCGGCGGCTTTGGCGCCGAGGGTCAGGGCGTTGCGCAGCGCCTTTTCGTCCAGCGAAGCGACCTGCGCCTTGGTCAGCAGATTATCCATCTTCAGCGACGCCAGGATGCCGGCATCGAAGGTATCGCCGGCGCCGACCGTGTCGACGACGGTGACGCGCTCACTCGGCACCGTGACCTTGCGTTCCCTGGTATAACCGGAAGCGCCTTCCGCGCCCTTGGTGATGACGACGAGCTTGGCGCCGTGGTTCAGCCAGTGGGCGGCGAGCGCATCATGGTCGCCCTGAAGGCCGAACCAGTCGAGATCCTCGTCGGAGAATTTGACGATGTCGGATTTCGCAGCCATCCGCTTGATGCGGGCCATGTGCGACGGCTTGTCCTTGATGAAACCGGGACGGATATTCGGATCGAGCGAGATGACGCGGCTTGCAGCTTCGCGGTCGAGCAGGGCTTCGTAAGTTTCGCCGCAGGGGCTGGGGATCAGGCTGATCGCGCCGAAATGCAGCGCCTCGCAATCATCGCCGAGATCCGGCAGGTCGGCCGTGGTGATCATCCGGCCGGCCGTGCCCTCGTCGTAGAAGGCATAGGTCGCCTGGCCGTTCACCAGCTTGACGAAGGCGATGGTCGAGGGACGCGGCGTGATGGCGCATGGGCTGTAATCGACGTTGCTCGCCTTCAGCGTTTCGAGCAGGATTTCGCCCATCATGTCATCGGCAATGCCGGTGAAAAAGGCGGTGGGGATGCCGAGCCGGCCGAGCGCGATCGCGGTGTTGAAGATCGCGCCGCCGGCATAGGGGGCAAAGCCCTTTTCGCCGAGGGTCGTCTCCCTCGGCAGCATGTCGATCAAGGCTTCGCCGCAGCACAAAATCATCGTATTCCTCCCAACAGGACTTGCACGTTCATCAACCGATTAAGCGAGCTTTTGTCAACCGGCTAGAGCGAAAGCTCACTCACCCCGCCATTCCTTCCCGACCAGGCCAGCGGCGCATCGAGGAAGGCCTCGACTTCCGACAGCGTCGTGTCGTCGAAGAGCTTCTGCTCCCTGGCGACGGCCAGAACATTACGCCAGGTGGCGATGTGATGCAGCCTGACCTTGCCATCGGCAAAGCGCTCCTCGCCGAATATGCCGTAGAAGAAAAGCGCTATGCCGTGATCGACGATGCCGCCGGCGGCACGGATGGCATCGATGAACTTGAACATGCTGCCGCCTGCTGTCGTCAGGTCTTCAATGACCAGCACCCTCGACCCTTCCGGCATGTTGCCTTCGATCTGGGCATTGCGTCCGTGGCCCTTCGGCTGCTTGCGGACATAGATCATCGGCAGGCCGAGGCGGTCGGCCAGCAGGGCGGCGAAGGGAATGCCGGCAGTCTCGCCGCCGGCGATGCAATCGAACTGCTCGAAGCCGGCATCGCGCAGCAGGGTGCTGGCGGCGAAATCCATCACCGTTGAGCGGATGCGCGGGAAGGAGAGCAGCTTGCGGCAATCGATATAGACCGGGCTCGCCATGCCGGAAGAGAGTTTGTAGGGCTGACCGGCATTAAAATGCACCGCCTTGATCTCCCAGAGCATCTTGGCCAGCAATTCGGCCATCACGGCGCGGTCGGGAAATGTGGTCTGGATCATGCGGCTCTCCTTCGGCTTGGATCCTTGCGGGAATAGCAGCAAGAGCCCGCCGTTTCCAGACGAAAGGCGGGCTATTGCTGCAGCAGGCGGCCGATATCAACGATCTGCATCTTCTTGAACAGAGCGACTGCCTGAGCACCCTCCTCCGCATCCAGCGAAACGGCATAACGCACGGCGGCGGCAAGCAGCTGCATCGTCAGCCGGGCGATGGCGAGCAGTTCCTTGCGGTCGCGATCCGGCCATAGGCGGATAAGCACCGCGAGAAATGCCTGGGCATGAAATTCCATGTCCTCGGCATCGACCTGTTGCAGAAGCTTGTCGGTATGGGTCGCATGCCAGATGTCGCGCATGACAGGCTCTCGGCGGAAGAAGGCGTAATATTCGTCGACGATAGTGGCAAGCGCGCCCTGCAGGGCCGCAGCGTCGGCCACCTTCGCCAGTTCCTCTTCGACGCACCGCCGGCCCTCTTCATTGAAGCGCTCGGCCAATGTGCGGATGATCGACGTCTTGTCCGGGAAATACTGGTAGAGGGCGCCGAAGGAGAGACCGGCTTTCTCGACAATCTCGCTCATCTTCAGGCCGTCGCTGCCATGGCTCTCGATCAACTGCGCGGCAACGGCGAGGATCTTTTCGAAGCGCTCGCGGCCGCGCTGCTGGCTGGGGATGCGGCGCAGCTGGCCGGTGGACTCCTGCTGGCGCCTGCGCGTCGCGACCGGCTGTTCCGACATGCTCTCTCCTTTTCCACGTTGACAAACAAAATAAGAGAGATTATCTCATTTTGCAAATAAGAGAGTTTCTCTTGTTTCAAAGTTTGGGAGGAATTTTGACATGCAGACTTCCGAAATCGTCCTCGTCGGTGGATCGGGAAAGACCGGCGGCCGCATCATCAAACGCCTTGAAGCGCGCGGCCTCACCGTTCGCGCGGCATCACGCTCCAGCGCACGGCCCTTCGACTGGGAGGACAGGTCGACTTGGCGCGGTGCGCTTGAGGGCGCATCGAGCGCCTATGTCGCCTTCCAGCCGGACCTTGCCGTCGCCTGGGCAGCGGAAGCGATCGAAGCGCTCGCCAAGGTCGCCTGGGAATGCGGCCTGGAGCATATCGTGCTGCTCTCCGGCCGGGGCGAAGAGGGCGCGCAGCGGAGCGAGGCGGCGCTGAAAGCGTCCGGCATTAACACCACCATCCTGCGTGCCTCCTGGTTCTGCCAGAATTTCAGCGAGGGCGCCTTTGTCGAGCAGATCATTGGCGGCCGGCTGCAATTGCCGGCGGGCGAGATCGGGGAACCTTTCATCGATGCCGACGACATTGCCGATGCGGCGGTCGCCGCTTTGACCGATCCCGGCCACCGCAACAAGATTTACGAACTGACCGGCCCGCGAGCGCTGACCTTCCGCCAGGCAGTCGCCGAAATCGCCGCGGCCACTGGGCGGCCGATCGAATATGAGCAGGTGTCGATGGCGGATTTCACCGGCGGGCTTGCGGCCGCCGGCCTGCCGCAGGGCTTGATCGATCTTCTGGAGGAGCTTTTCGGCCAGGTGCTCGATGGGCGCAATTCCAGCGTGATCGGCGGTGTCGCCGAAATTCTTGCCCGTCCCGCCACCGATTTCAGCGAATATGCCCGCCGGACCGCGGCAACCGGAATATGGAGCGTCTGACCATGCAGATCATTCTCATCATCTCCCTCGTGGCCGCGGCGATCGGCAGCGGCCTCGTCGCCGGCATCTTCTTCGCCTTCTCGACCTTCATCATGACCGCCTTCTCGCGGATTCCGGCGGAACAAGGCATCGCGGCGATGAACTCGATCAACGTGACGATCGTCCGCTCGCCCTTCATGGGCCTCTTCGTGCCGACGGCGATCCTCTGCCTTGTCATCGCCGTGCTCGCCCTGATCGACTGGCGCGGCGGGGCATCCTTTCTGATGCTGGCGGGTGCAGCCCTCTACATTTTCGCCTCCTTCCTCTCGACCATCATCTTCAACGTGCCGATGAACGATTCGCTGGCAAAGGTCGGCGGCAACGGCCCGGAAGCGGTTCAGCTCTGGACCACCTATGTCAGGGACTGGACGTGGTGGAACCATGTGCGGACCATCGCCTCGCTGCTCGCCTCGGTCGCCTTCGTGCGGGCGCTGATGATAGTTTGAGAAGCAAGCGGAAGAGCTGGCCGCTCCAGCTTATTTGCCAGCATCCCGGCTTCGGAAAGAGCGCCAGGCTGAGATCACAGCGAGCAACAAGAACAGCCCTGCCAAACCAGCCCACAGAGAGCCGCCTTGCGTTAGATTGTCACCGTCGGGAGTGAGGCAACTGGATAGGGCCTGCGATATGCAATCTCGGAACTTCCAGTACCTTTCATAGAATAACCATCCGAAGACAATCGACAGAAGCGTTAGGACGAAGGCTGGAAGGTATTTCATTTTGTTCCTCTCGGCAGGCATGCCCGCGACCCCATAGCGCCGGCGTTGCGCCCTTTTAGACCGGACAGCTGGAGGAAGCAGCTAGCAACTTTTCGCCCAATATATCTTGCTCTGGCTAAGAAGAAACGGCACGGCGTTGCTACACATCTCTTCTCCCCAGCGGGGAGAAGGTGCCGGCAGGCGGTTGAGGGGGTGAACGGCAAAGCCGCGAATGCACGGAGCGTAAGCGAAGGGCAACTTATAGGATGTGCCGTGCAGGCCCCTCATCCGACCCTTCAGGCCACCTTCTCCCCGCTGGGGAGAAGGTGGAGCCAAGCGGTGACCTTAGTCATCCCATAGGACTATGTCTGCTCGCAAAAGGCGATGCGGTTGCTGAAGGGGTCAGTGACGGTCATCTCCAGTCCCCACGGTGCTTCCTCGACGCCCGGCTTCATGTAGCGGTAGTCCTTGCCTGAGAGTTCGGCGTGATAAGCCCGCACATTGGCGACGCGGACGAAGGCCTTGGCGCCAGGGCTGGCGTCGCCGGAATGTTCGCTCAGATGCAGCGCCATGCCGTCGCGCGACACCTGGCAATAGAGCGGGAAGTTTTCGCCGAAGCGGTGCTCCCAATCGAGATGGAAGCCGAGGAAGCCGCAATAGAATTCCATGGCCTTTTCGACCGAGAAGATGCGGAAGATCGGCATCGGCGGCTCGATGCCGATCGCGGAGCGGGAGGTGCCTGCCTCCTCTATCTTTGCCGAGAGGATATTCCATTGGTCGAGCCCGAACTGCCGGGCGACGATTTCGAGCGTCTCGCTGTGGGTCAGCGAAATGTCGCGGTCGGCAAGCGCCTGCCGCAATGTCTTTGCCATGAGCTTGGCATCGCGAAAATCGCGCATGATGTCATCCTTCCGTTGGCGGCAAACAGGAAGATCAGTGCCCGCGTCTGCTGACCCGTTCGCCATCGATCGCCAAACGGCAAGGGATGTGAAGGATGATTGTCTGGATGCATTCACCATAACGCAGAAGCGTCGCGGGGCGGCTGGCCGCATCCGGCCGAGGGCGATAATATGAGAGGGTCGGTCAGGAATCAAGACGCGGTGCGAGTTGCCTCGACGGGAACCGCCTTGAGGTAGCTGGCAAGCTCGACCCGGTTGCGGCCGGCGCGTTTGGCGACATAGAGCGCCTTGTCGGCGGCACTCAGCATGGTGTCGAAATCCAAGCTCTTCGACCGGCCGGGGGCGACACCGACGCTGACCGTGCATGTCAGCACCTCGTCGTCGATATGGATCTCGCGGGCCTCGAACGCCCGGCGGATGCGCTCGGCTGTCAGTTCTGCCCGGCCGGGCATGATCTCCTTTAGCACCAGCACGAATTCCTCGCCGCCGAGCCGGGCAGCGGTATCGCCGCTGCGGCAATGGGCCGAAAGTTCGCCGGCGAAGACATTGATGACGCGGTCGCCGGCGGCATGGCCGAAGCGGTCGTTGACGGATTTGAAATGGTCGATATCGAAGACGATGACGGCGGTGGTCGTTCCCATCGGGCGTGTGCCGTATTGGTCGAAGAGGGCGCGGCGGTTGAGCAGACCGGTCAGCGGATCGGTGATCGCATCGAGACGGTGGCGGGCGGCAAGCCGCCATTGATGCAGCGCCAGCGACAGCGCACCGATCCCGGTCATGCCGGCGATGCAGACGGCAAGGCTCAGATCTTCGGCCCAGTTGCTGGGGGCGTGACCCAGCACCAGCTTACCGTCTGCTATCAGCACGGTGGCGCAAAGCACGAAAGAGATCGCCGTCAGCGTATAGAGCGCGGTAATGCCGAGGAGCGGCGCGGGCGCTTCCGCCCGAGCGAGCCAGTATTGCCGCGCGGTGGCGAAGAGCAGCAAAGCGATGGCGAGGTTGTCGGCGATGAAAGCCAGGCCGTCATATCCCGATAACATCGGCACCACGGAAAAGATCATCGCCGCGAGCGCGCGGACCGCAATGGCTCGGATGGACAGGTGGCCAGTGAGGAACTGTCTGCCCGCACCCCATATGGTGGCAAAACCGGCATGAAACAGCACGAAGTTGCCGACGCCAAACCATTTCTCAGGTGTCGTCACATAGGCGCTGTAGACGAAAATGCCGCTGACGACGAGGACCAGGCCGACGGTGGCGGTGAGCAGCACGGTTTCCGCCCGGCGGACAAGCCAACTGCCCATCAGCGTCACCGCGAGGCAGGCCGCCGAAACGCCGAGCGCCAGCAAGAGGGAGTTATAGTCAAGCATCATGCTTTTCAGCCTCCGCGACTGCAGCCGCGCCGGATGATGTCGGCAGCTCATGGGGTCGGTGCTGAGGAATGTCTTATGCATCCGTTAACAAATGATGCACCGCACAATACAAATGTTACGCGTTTAACGTTACACCGGGATTTAGGATAAAAAATCTATTTAAAATTGAATTCTGCGAGCTTACGCCTGCTGAACCACCTGCCAGTGCAGGGGAAACATCGGATCGAACACCGTCACCGGGCCTGCGCCGGTTTCTATCTTGGCGGGAAAGATGATCGGGTCGGCCTGCCGTGACAGGGTGATCCGGTCTTCGTTCGGCTGAAGCCCGTACCAAGCCGGACCGTTCAGCGACACGAAGGCTTCGAGCCGCTCCAGGGCGCCCTCCTCCTCGAAGACATGGGCGAGACAGCTCATCGTATTGACCGAGGTGTAGATGCCGGCGCAGCCGCAGGCGCATTCCTTCAGCGGGTCGACATGCGGGGCCGAATCCGTACCGAGGAAGAAGCGCGGATCGCCGCTGACGGCCGCGGCACGCAAGGCCAGCCGGTGGTTTTCGCGCTTGGCGACGGGCAGGCAATAATAATGCGGCCGGATGCCGCCGACGAGGATGGCGTTGCGGTTGATGATCAGATGGTGGGTGGTGATCGAGCCGGCGAGATTGCCCCTGGCCGCCTTGATGTAATCGATGCCATCGGACGTCGTCACATGCTCCATCGTCACCTTCAGTTCCGGCAGGCGCTGCCGCAGCGGATCGAGCACGGTCTCGATGAAGACGGCCTCGCGGTCGAAGATATCGACCTCCGACGTCGTCACCTCGCCATGAACGCAGAGCGGCAGGCCGATCTTTGCCATGCGCTCCAGCACCGGCATCGCCTTTTCCATGTCGCGGACGCCGCCATGCGAATTGGTCGTGGCGCCGGCGGGATAAAGCTTAACGGCGGTGATGAGGCAGCTGTTCTTCCCCTCCTCGACGTCATCGGGGCTGGTATGTTCGGTCAGATAAAGCGTCATCAGCGGCTCGAAGCGATGGCCTTCCGGCAAGGCCTTGAGGATGCGCTCGCGATAGGCCTTGGCGTCGGCTGACGTGACGACCGGCGGCACGAGATTGGGCATGATGATGGCGCGGGCGAAGGTGCGGCTCGTATCGGCGATCACGCCCTCCAGCATGGCGCCGTCGCGCAGATGCAGGTGCCAGTCATCAGGACGGCGGATGGTGATCGATTGCATGGCAGGCCTCCGAAGCGATGCGTCTGCGGCCTCGATAGCACTATCTTTTACATGAAAACAATCGCTGCCGCATCACGCCAGCGCGATCTCCAGCGTCACATCGGCCGGGCGGCGGTTTTCGAGGATCAGCCGGCCGTTCGGCAGGTCGTTGCCGTAGACCTTGGCGCTGGCGGCCTCCTCGGTCAGGTTATAACCGCGCCAGCGTGCCCAGAGCCGCTCCTCCAGCACCTCGATCGGCGGCGCCAGCATGATTGAAAAGTCGAAGACGCCTTCGAGTTCGGCCCATTTGCCGAGCGAAAAGAGCAGATAATTGCCCTCGACGATGATGAAGCGATGATCGGGGGAAACAGGGCGGGCAGACGCAATGGCGAGTTCGCGTGAGCGGTCGAAGACCGGCACCAGAACCTCCTGATCGGCCAACCGGACGGCGCGGATGATATCGAGGAAACCTCGGACATCGAAGGTCTCCGGGATCCCCTTGCGCGCCAGCAGGCCGCGTTCGATCAGGATGGCGTTGTCCATGTGGAAGCCATCCATCGGCAGGACTTCGGCGCTTTCGCCCTTGGCCTTCAGCGCTTCCGCCAGATTGTCGGCCATGGTCGATTTGCCGGCACCCGGCGGTCCGGCAATGGCGACCAGAAAACGTTTGGAATGACCGGCGCGGTTAAGAACTGCGCCGGCGATTTCATCGATGCGTGCATTCATGCGGCGACCGGCTCCGCCGGCACCGCCTTGGCGCCGGTCATGAAGGCGACGGCGTCGGACATGGTGTATTCCTTCGGATCGATCACCGTCAGCCGCCGGCCGAGGCGGTGGATATGGATCCGGTCGGCGACTTCGAAGACATGCGGCATGTTGTGGGAGATCAGCACGATCGGCAGGCCGCGGGCGCGCACGTCGAGGATCAGTTCCAGCACGCGGCGGCTTTCCTTGACGCCGAGCGCTGCCGTCGGTTCGTCCATGATGATGACCTTCGAGCCGAAGGCGGCGGCACGGGCGACCGCGACACCCTGGCGCTGACCGCCGGAGAGCGTTTCCACCGCCTGGTTGATGTTCTGGATGGTCATCAGGCCGAGTTCGGTGAGCTTGTTGCGCGCCACCTTTTCCATGGCCGGCCGGTCGAGCATGCGGAACATGGAACCGAGCACGCCCGGTTTGCGGATCTCGCGGCCGAGGAACATGTTGTCGGCGATCGACAGCGCCGGCGACAAAGCGAGATTCTGATAGACGGTCTCGATGCCGGCCTCGCGCGCTTCCATCGGCGAGCGGAACTGCACCTGCCGGCCTTCCAGCGTGATCACCCCCTCGTCCGGGGTGACGGCGCCCGATATCGCCTTGATGAGCGAGGACTTGCCGGCGCCGTTATCGCCGATGACGGCGAGGATTTCACCCGGATAGAGGTCGAAATCGGCATTGTCGAGCGCGGTCACGCGGCCATAACGCTTGACGAGACCGCGGGCGGTGAGAAGGGGTTCGCGAGCCATGATTACACCGAAACCTTTCTGATCCACTGATCGATGGCGACGGCGGCGATGATCAGCACGCCTGTCAAAAGGACTTTCCATTGCGGGTCGGCGCCGAGCATGTTGAGGCCCATCGAGACGACGCCGACGATCATGGCACCGAAGAGCGTGCCGAGAATGGATCCGCGACCGCCGAACAGCGAGATGCCACCGATCACAGTCGCAGTGATCGCCTGGAGGTTAAAATCGGTGACGGCCGAGGACGGCGAGATCGAGCCGTTGCGGCCGATCGAGACCCAGGCGGCCAATCCGGCAATGACGCCCGATATGGCGTAAACGGTCAGCAGCACCTTCTTGGTCTGGATGCCGGAGAGCTTGGCCGCCTCCGGATCGTCGCCGACGGCATAGACATGCCGGCCCCAGGCGGTGTGATTGAGGACATACCAGAGCACCAGGACGAGCAGCACCATGGCGATGACGCCGAGGGTCAGCACGGCGCTGCCGAGCTTGAAGCTCACGGCGAAAAGATGAAGCAGCGGCGCCTTTTCGTCGACGTCGGTGTCGCGAATCGTCTCATTGGCGGAATAGATGAAATTCGTCGCCATGACGATGTTCCAGGTGCCGAGCGTGACTATGAAGGGCGGCAGCTTCATGTAGGCGACGAGGAAGCCGTTCAGCAATCCGCAAAGGCCGCCGACGACAAGCCCGGCGACCACTGCAATCGGCGTCGGTATGCCGTAAGTGATGGCGACATTGCCCATGATAACCGCCGAGATCACCATGATGACGCCGATCGAAAGATCGATGCCGGCGGTCAGGATGACCAGCGTCTGGGCGGCGCCGAGAATACCGACGATGGCGATCTGCTGCAGGATCAGCGTCAGCGTATAGGACGAGAAGAACCGTCCGCCGATGGTGAGCCCGAAGATGATAATCGCCAGCACCAGCACGATCAGCGGCACGGCGGCCGGCGTCGAGTGGAGAAAATGCTGCGCGCGCTTGATCAGCGAGACTTTCTCGTGCTCGAAGGAGGCAACGCTCTTGTCGCTGCCGTCGAGGACACGTTCGAATTCCTGTGTTCCGGTCATGGTTCCTCCTCCGCATCCGCGCGCCGAACTCGCGCGGGGGCCGTCACCGATATCCATCCGGTCTTTGATTAGCCGGTTCGTGAGGCGACGGAACATCGTCCGTCGAAAACGGCCGGGGATCAAGCCCCGGCCGGTCTGCTTTCAACAATCGGGGCTCAGCCCCAGCACTTGTCCGTGCCTTCCTTGGTGTCGATCGACTTGACGCCGGAAACCGGCTTGTCGGTGACGAGCGAGACGCCGGTGTCGTAGAAGGACTTGCCTTCGGTCGGCTTCGGCTTTTCACCATTGTCGGCGAACTTCTTGATCGCTTCGACGCCAAGGGCTGCCATCATCAGCGGATATTGCTGCGAGGTGGCGCCGATGACGCCTTCCTTGACCGACTTCACGCCCGGGCAACCGCCGTCGACCGAGACGATCAGCACGTTCTTTTCCATGCCGACGGCCTTCAGCGCCTGATAGGCGCCGACCGCGGCCGGCTCGTTGATCGTGTGGATGACGTTGATGCTCGGATCCTTCTGCAGAAGGTTTTCCATGGCCTTGCGGCCACCTTCTTCATTGCCGTTGGTCACGTCATGACCGACGATACGAGCATCGTCCTCGTCGCCGATCTTGTTCGGGTCCTTCGGATCGATGCCGAAGCCCATCATGAAGCCCTGGTCGCGCAGAACGTCGACCGTCGGCTGCGACGGGGTCAGGTCGAGGAAGCCGACCTTGGCATCCTTGGCCTTGTCGCCCATCGTTTCCTTGGCCCACTGGCCGATCAGCTTGCCGGCGAGCAGGTTGTCGGTGGCGAAGGTGGCGTCGGCGGCATCGGCCGGCTCGAGCGGCGTGTCGAGAGCGATGACCAGCAGGCCGGCTTCACGGGCCTTCTTGACCGAAGACACGATGCCCTTGGTGTCGGAAGCAGCAATCAGGATGCCCTTTGCGCCGTCGGCAATGCAGCTTTCGATCGCGGCCACCTGGCTTTCGCTGTCACCGTCGACCTTGCCGGCATAGGACTTCAGCGAGACGCCGAGTTCCTTGGCCTTGGCCGTCGCACCTTCCTTCATCTTGACGAAGAAGGGGTTGGTGTCGGTCTTGGTGATGAGGCAGGCAGCAACGTCAGCCGCCATGACAGGAGCGGAAAAGGTGACACCAAGCGCGAGCGCGCCGAAAGCGAGAACAGATTTCTTCATGGAACTCCTCCCAGAGTTTGCCGGCGCCGCCCCTGCGGGGCCGGAAGCTTAAGATATGACACTTCGCCGTGGATCGCTAATGCCTCCCAGCGGTCCCGTGCCCTTGACGACGGCAATTAAGAGCGAAAAGAAATTGGCTTGTCAATAAATAAATCCAATTGAATTATTAATTCGATGTGGCATGCTCGATCGAATTCGGGCATAGGCCAACAATCGGGAGGAGCGGCCATGTCGTCCTTGGATGGACCGGAACACACGCCGGTCCCGCCACCAATTCTGAATCCGGCCGGAGGTGCGAACCAGGTCAGGGTGCGAGCCTATAACGAACGGCTCGTGCTGTCGCTGGTGCGTCTCTACGGCGCACTGTCGAAGGCCGATATCGCGCGTCGCAGCGGGCTATCGGCGCAGACCGTCTCCGTCATCATGCGGGTGCTGGAAAAGGAAGGGCTGCTGTCGCGCGGGGAACCGGTGCGCGGCCGTGTCGGCCAGCCGTCGATCCCAATGCATATCAATCCCGATGCCGTCTATTCCTTCGGCCTGAAGATGGGCCGGCGCAGCGCCGATCTGGTGCTGATGGATTTCGTCGGCCGCATCCGCATGCAGCTGCATAAGACCTATGCCTATCCGCTGCCGGATGAAATCCTCGCCTTCGTCACCTCGGGCATCCGGGAGCTGGAAGACCGGCTCGACGACAAGCAGCGCGGCCGTATCGCCGGCCTCGGCATCGCCGCGCCTTTCGAGCTCTGGAACTGGGCCGAAGAGGTGGGCGCGCCGGCCGGCGCCATGGAGGTCTGGCGCGACGTCGACCTGCAGGCCGACATCGCCGCCCGCGTCTCCCATCCGGTCTTCATGCAGAATGATGCGACCAGCGCCTGCGGCGCCGAACTGGTCTTCGGCGTCGGACCGTCCTACCCGGATTTCGTCTATTTCTTCATCGGCTCCTTCATCGGTGGCGGCATCGTGCTCAATTCGGCGATCTTTTCCGGCCGCACCGGCACGGCAGGCGCGATCGGGCCGCTGCCCGTGCGCGGCAAGAACGGCGAGACGAAGCAGCTGCTCGAAATCGCCTCGATCTTCGTGCTCGAAAACATGCTGCGCGAGCGCGGCATCGATCCCGAGCCGCTCTGGTATTCGGCCGACGACTGGGTGGATTTCGGCGAACCGATGGAAGCCTGGATCCAGGATAGCGCCAAGGCGCTGGCGCAGGCGATCGTCGCGGCCGCCTCGATCGTCGATTTCAGCGCAGCTGTGATCGATGGCGGCTTTCCCAGCTGGGTGCGCAGCCGCGTGGTGCAGGCCACCATCGACGAAGCCGCCAAGCTCGACCTGCAGGGCGTCGTCATGCCCGAAATCATCGAGGGCGCGGTCGGCGCCCAGGCGCGCGCCATCGGCGGCGCCAGCCTGCCGATCTTTGCGCGTTACCTCACCGACCAGAACGTACTCTTCAAGGAGGTAGACCATGCTGAAAGGACTTGATCCGCTGTTGAGCCCGGAGCTGCTTTTGACGCTTCGCGCCATGGGCCACGGCGACGAGATCGCCATCGTCGACGGCAATTATCCGGGCGTCGAACATGCCCGCCGGCTGATCCGGCTCGACGGCCACCACCTCATCCCGGTTCTCAACGCCGTGCTCAGCGTGCTGCCGATCGACGATTTCGTGGCGGAGGCGATCTTCCGCTCGACCGTCAAGGCCGAGCGCGACAAGCTCGACCCCGTGCATGAGGAGATGATCGACTGCTGTGCCCGCCACGAACCGCACCGGCAGGTGGTGCCGCTGATCGGCCAAGATTTCTACGGAAGGGTGAAGGCTGCCCATGCGGTGATCCAGACCGGCGAGCCCAGGCTCTATGCCAATATCATCCTGCGCAAGGGTGTGATCTATCCGAAGGAGGCGGGGGCGCAGGCCGAGGTTGATCCCTTCGTTTACTAGAGCAGGATGCCGAAAAGTGTGAGCGGTTATCGGACGACATCATGCTCTGACGATCTGACGTAGAACGGGATGATTTTAGGCCAAACTGGCCTAAAATCATCCTGTTCCGGCGGTCACCCGTCTATTTCGACTTCCGCTTCACAGTTTACGGGCGCATTTAAAGGGATGGCCATGCCGATGGACGAGCGGGCGTGGGCGCCAACGTTGGGGCCGTACAGCTCCAGTATCAGATCGGAATAGCCGTTTGTGACCAGCGGCGTCTCATCGAAACCCGGAGCAACATTCACCATGGCGAAAACGCGCAGCCAAGCCGTGACCCGATCAAGGTCTCCGACAGCACGTTTGAGACTGGCGAGATGGGCCAGGGCAACGAGCCGGGCTGACGCGTAACCCTGCTCTGCCGAAACATCCGCTCCGACCTTGCCAAGGGGGTCTGCCAATGTCCCGTCGCGGTTGCACGCGACGTGACCCGAGATATAAGCGCGGGTGCCGCGCACCCGAACCCAGGCGAAGGGCATATGCAGCCCCTCGCGAACTTTCAACGGTTCGGGCAATTCCAGACCCATTTCGGCCAGACGTTGTTCGATGATGGCCATGGTGCACCTCCCGGTGTGGTTAAGGTACGATGTTGTCGAGCTCCGGCATCAGAACGACGCTCTCGTTGGCTGCGGGGTCGTTGCGGGCACCGAGGAACTCGGCGCTTTCGGTGCTGCGATTGACGGCCACGTGGGGAACGCCGGCCGGAATGAACAGATAGTCACCGGCGCGAACCATTTCGCACTGCTCGAGCTCCGGCCCCGACCAGATCTCGATTTCTTGGCCCGCAGTCATCAGAAGGGCGGTCTCGTGTCCCTCATGGCGATGGGCCTTGGTTCGTCTGCCTGCCGGTAGCGAAATCATCCCCAGCCACAGCACGCTTGATCCGACGCTTTGTGCCGAGACGCCCGAGCGATAGACCGACCCTTGCTCGGCGACATGGCTGCCGCTCCCGCGTACGACTTTCGCGGTGAATCCATGAGGATTTTTCGGTTGCGTTGCTTCGTTCTCCATCTCTCTTACCACTTCAGCCGTTGCACTGGAGCAGACTCTGCGCGCTCAGCCGGCGCAAGTCCTGAAGCGGGGCCGAAAAGTTCCGAAAAGTTGCGAAATCGGCGTATCATTCCCGGCCATGAACACCCAGCACCTTGCCTTCGGCCACTTCGAGTTCATTGCAGAGAACGGATGCCTGTTTCGCGACAACAGGCCTGTCGCTATCGGCGCCCGAGGTGCTTCCCTGCTTGCCGCTCTGCTTTCGGCACAGGGAGGTGTCGTCTCCAAGTCGGCCCTGATGGATGCGGTTTGGCCGGGATTGACTGTTGAGGAAAGCAATCTTTCCGTTCAGATTGCCGCCCTTCGCAAGCTGCTCGGCCCTGCATCAGACGGCAGCGAATGGATCGTCACGGTCCCGCGGGTCGGATACAGATTTTCCGGTCCGGTGGAGAGCCGGACCGACGCAGCCGAAAGCGGATGGCACGCGCAGACCAGTTCGATGCCGGCGATTGCGGTACTGCCATTCGAAAATCTCGGCGGTGATGCAGAAAGACAGTATCTGGCCGACGGTATCACCGACGACCTGATCATGTCGCTCGTTCGGTTCAGATGGTTCCGCGTCGCCTCACGTGGGGCGAGTTTCACAAGGAAGGATGGCTCGAGGGATCCGCAATCTATCGCGCGCGAACTTGGCGTCGATTTTCTGGTGGATGGAGCTATCCGGTATACCCGCGATCAAATCCGGATATCGGTGCACCTCGCCGACGCAGTGAAAGGCGCCACCGTCTGGTCCGAACATTACGACCTTCAGGTGGCCGAGGTATTTGCAGTGCAAGACGCCATCGCCGAGCGGATCGCAGCGGCGGTGGAGCCCGAGCTGCTGTTGCGTCATGGGCTTCAGATAGCTCCGCACACCGGCAACATCACTGCCTGGAACCTTGTAAGGCAAGGTACATTCAATTTCCACAAGGTCACGCAGCCCACCCACCTTGTCGCACGGCGATTCTTCCGCGAGGCTGCGGAGCTCGATCCCATGCTTCCAGAGGCGCAGATCTGGCGGGCGCGGGTCAATGCGGGCCTCATTGGCTACGGCTGGACTGATAACCCCGCCGCGGACGGGAAGGAAGGATTGGATGCGGCCCTTCGAGCGATCTATCTCGATGCGCGGAACCCGTACTCGCACTATGCGCTGGCGATTGTGTCGGCCTACACAGGCAGGGCTGACCAGGCGATCCTCGCAGCGGAACGGTCCATCGAACTCGGTTCGAGTTTCGCCTTGGGGTATCTCGTCTTCGGCATGGCCCGTCTCTTTTCGGGGGATGCGGCCGGCGCGCGGCAACCCCTGGCTCGCGGCCTCGAACTCAACCCCCATGACCCGCAGAATGGGGTTTGGTTCAGCCTCCTGATGCTTGCATTGTTCTTTTCGGGCGACGTCGAGGGCGCACTCGAAACGGGACGTACGGCGCTAAAGGCGCGGCCTGACTGGCCGGCGCTTCTGCGCATTCAGGCGTGCTGCCATATGGCCGCGGGACATCGTGAACAGGCCCGCCGCTTTGCTGCGGTTGCCAGCGACCTTTCCGAATCCGCCGGCGATGCGCTTGGTCCGTTCAGGGATGGCAACAAGGAATGGGCCACCCGCCTGAACGAGCTGCTGCGAGAGGCGGAATTTTAAAACGACCGGTTGGCAAAACCCATTCAGGATCGGCGCCGAAGAAGCCTGAAGCTTTACCATAAGGAGGCCTGCCGCTCGTCAAGTGCGCAGCGGTTTGGTCGTCGGTAGGCTTTGGCTTTCGGACCGGCTGAAGGTGAGTCTTTCGTCACTCGTTCGATAGATGTTATGGTGCGGCCGGTGCGTTGGCGTACTGTCCGCCGGGCCGGCAAACCGCTCGTTAAGCCAAGTGCTGCGAACGGCGCCTCACCACCAGGAGCGGACGTCGAGCGGCTGCATGGGCACGTGCGGGATTAGGCCGGTGAAGCGATGAGGACACGGATCTCACATGCCACCTGACATGAGCACGACTCCTCGTCGCAGTACCACCGGTCTGCGCAAGTTTCTGGATCCTGAGCAGCAGCGCGGTTGGATAGAAGGCAAGGCGGAGTTGATCGACGCCGAAGAGCGCTTGGAGTCCCTGGAACAGCGGTTCAAGTACGTCGCACGGTTCGAAAAGCTGCTTCGTCGCCCGCAGACGCAAGACGTTCTGGAAATTCTCAGGGTATACGGGCAAAGCTGCATCCCCATCCCGCGCAAGACCGAGCGTCATTACTGGTCGGTTTCGTGCCTGCCCTCGACCTCCGACAAGCCGCTCGTTCGCGTCAATGCGAGCTGGATGGAGCTTTTCACGCTCTACGCCGACGGCGAGGGCCTCCGTGCACGATTCCTGGTGCATCTTTCTGACTTCACCACGGACCATTCACCCACGCAGGGCGATGTGGACGAGGCTTTTCTCGAGGGCTGCGTCACGACGCCCGAAGACGTCGGTTACTTTTTTCCGCGCGGCGACGACATTTTCGGCATCACTGTGCGGGGCTCCGCCTCGATCCGTAAATTCCTGGCGGAGCGCCGCATCTTGCGCGCCATTCGGACTTTCAATGTGACGCACATGAACCGAGGTCGGAACGCCTATCAGGCAAGCCACTGCTACAGCCTGGGGGATAACATGCTGGCGGGTTGATCGGCTCTGAGATGCGCCCTACCCTGGCGAAGCGGTTGGGTATCAGACGCTCAACGCCGTAAAACATGTGGAATCCGGGAGCGTCGATTGATCGATCATTTCTCTGCGTCGAACTGGTTTGAGAAAGTCAAATGAAAGAGCGCCTGCTGATAGCTTGCGTGCTCGCCGCCGCCGCCTACATGGCATTCAAGACAGAAACTCGATTGTCTACCCCTATCAAGCCAGACGGCATCCCACAGGCGCGCGAAACGCCGCCTTCCAGGATCTACAGGGATGCTTCGGGACGCGAGGTGCATATTGCGACGCCCTTGCTGGACAAATTCTCCTATGCCGGAGATACCGATCTCTGCATCGAACTACGGGAAATGACAAAATCCAATGCGGAGGCCGCAGAAGAGCTTCTGGACGCATGCGACGACATTTCAACGGGCAGCGCGGTTGAGATAAGCCAAAAGCGTATCTGGCTGGCCACGATGCTTGGCGACGGAGACGAGGAATATACTTATTCCCTTTCCGACAACGAAATCGATCGGAACAAGCGCGTTGTCCTGGCGATTTCGATGCTGAGAGCCGCACTGGATGCTGCTGCGCCGGATGCTGCAAAAGAGGCCTTCTCTGCTCTCGATAGCCTTTGGATCGCAAACGATGCGAGCGGTGTCTTTGCTGGTTACAATCCGCCCTTCCTATTTCGCTCCGCCATGAAAGCTGAAGCCGGTGAAGCTCTGCTGACCCTGTGCCCACTTGCCGGTCTGAGCGACTGCGATAGCTTCGTACCAAGCGGAATGCCAAAGGCTCTGGAAGAGCTTGGGCGCTGGAAATCCGATGAGGCCTTTCTGGTGCGTTCTGCAGAACTGTTGGAACGCGAATACAGGGCGATCAAAGATCCAAGCAAGAGCAAGGAGCTTGATTTTGCTCAGGATTTTTCCGCAACGCTGGGTTATGCCAATGAACTCAATCCAGGAAACGGAAGCGCTCACGCCAGGCGTGGCGTGAAGCCGTTGGAGGAGTGGCTGGGCAAATATGAAAACAGCACCGATGAACGTGCGTTGCGATACATCTATAGCACGGTTGGCGCAGCATATGGACGTATCGCATCGGATAGCCAGCAAGGCGCCGATGCTGAAAAGGCCGTAAAATTCAATAGTCTGACCTTTGAAATAGCCAGGAAATTGGACAAGGACGGCCCGAGCTGGGAAAACATGGCGAATCTGGGCGATGACACGCTGCTATTGGCCGAACTGAACCGAGAGGAAGCAGGTTTCCAAAAAGCGTTGAAACTTCACCGCGACGCATACGCGATAACGGAAAAGCTCAATTTGCCAGACGCTACCGCCTATATGAATATGAAACTTGCGCGGACCCTGCAGCACTATGCAAAGGCAGAGCTTCCTTCGGTTACGAAAAACGAGAGGATCGCCATGTTGGAAGAGGCGATCAATTTGGCTGAAGGCGTCAAGCCGCTCTTCGAACAGACCGGCACGGCACTCTACCTGCGAATGACGAATGGCGTCCTGGGTGAGGCAAACGCCCAACTCATCTCGCTTCGCCAATCGAATTAGCCTTGATAATCCGGTCCATCTTTAGTGCGCTCCTGTCTTGTTCGGCGACTGGTAGACACCATGGTACCGAATCCTCATCCGATTTACGGCAAAGATATCCATTGTGCGCAGCGAAACTCCCGTGCCTTCGTAAAGGCAACCCACCATTAACCTACCAAGCGCACAGATGATCTTTGGGATTGTCGGTGCTGCGCGGCTTCATCAGCCACTGCGATACCGGCCCTCTTATTCCGCCCGAATGAATTGAGGCGGTCTTCGATCACGGCGTGGGACCGCCGATGCCGCGAAGTTGCGCCATCTGTCGTCGGCATTCGGTGATACGAGCGTACCAAACTGGCCATGACGGCTCTTCACACAACAGGAGCCTGTCCATATGCCTCGCATCCAACCAACCAGACCGCAGATGGAGATCGTTGCCTGGCTCGCGGTCTTTCTGCTTCTCTTCTGCCTATCTTGGTTCCTCCAATGGCATGAAGGGCTGGATCGGTTCATCGAGAAGCATCATGACTATCCGCTGGACCACGCGCTCCTCGCCCTCAATATCTCCGGGTTTCTCGGGCTCATTTATTCCGCGCTGAGAATCCGGGATCTTTCGAGGGAGGTCAATCGCCGGCTGCAGGCCGAAAAGAACGTAGACTGGATTGCCTGCCACGACACGCTGACCGAACTGCCTAACCGCAGGTTTCTGGATTCCGTATGCGCGCAGGCGATGACCGATCAAAGGGAAGAAACCTACGCCGTGTTCAGTATCGATCTCGACGGCTTCAAGAAGGTCAATGACCTCCTGGGGCACGATCACGGTGATGCGGTGCTGAAGACTGTTGCTCAGCGGCTCTCTTCCCTCTTTCCCCGTGAACACGTTTTCCGCCTTGGTGGAGACGAATTCGTTGTTCTGGCGCGGCGCACCGGAAATCCCGATCTTGTCGCGTTGGCGAACCGCATAGTGACCGTGATCGGCAAGCCGTTCACATTCAATGGTGTCGCCGTTGACCTCGGCGCCAGTGTCGGCTTCGCGCTTTTTCCGGAGAACGGCGATGACCTCGGTCAAGTCATTCGACATTCCGACTGTGCGATGTATGTCGCCAAAAAGCAGGGGCGCAATCTGGTGAAGCCCTTCGTGCCTTCGATGCAGGACGAGTTGGCGAAGCGGATCCGGCTGGAAGCTGATCTGAGAGCAGCCATCAAGAAGGCCGAGATCGTTCCCTACTATCAACCGCTCGTGGACCTGAAAACGAATAGGATTATCGGCTTCGAGGCGCTGGCACGCTGGAAGACGGCCTCCGGCGAATTCATCCCACCGAACGACTTCATTCCGGTGGCGGAGGAAGCCGGTCTGATCGTCGAATTGACCGACCAACTGCTTCGCCACGCCTGTACCGATGCGCTTTCCTGGCCAAGTGAGCTCGTCCTGTCATTCAACCTTTCTCCGATCCAGCTGAGCGATCGGTTACTGGGGCTCAGAATTCTCAAGATATTGGGCGATGTCGGTTTGCCCGCGCACCGGGTCGAGCTAGAAGTGACGGAGAGCGCCATCATCCAGGACGCCGTTACGGCACGAATCGTCCTCGATGATCTGGTGAATGCCGGGGTCGGGATTGCTCTCGACGACTTTGGAACAGGTTATTCCAGCCTCTCACAGCTATCCAACTACCGGTTCGACAAGATCAAGATCGACAGGAGTTTCGTCTCTTCATTCGAAACCGACGATAAGCAAGACAAGGTGATCAAGGCGATCATCGCTCTCGGTGTGGGACTTGGCGTGACGATAACCGCCGAGGGTATCGAAGAGGAGAGCCAGCTTCAGCGGCTTCAGGACCTGGGTTGCGACATCGGCCAAGGTTATCTGCTTGGCAGGCCAGCGCCGGCCGAGAAGCTTGCCACAGGCCAGGTCACCGCCAGAATTTTGCAACGCGGTTGATGGGGGCCGCGGTATGTCGGCTCTGAACCAGAGCCGACACGAGCTTACCGATTTCAAGTTACGCTTATCAATGCCTCACTTTTCGCCCAGAGCTGCTTGGCTTTGTCGGCATCGAGCGCATAGGACCTGACGCCATCGGCAAACGGGTTGGGCGTGTCATTGATCGGCGCGACGGCGCAATGCCTGACGATACGCCGGTAATGAGAAACCGCTTTCCCTTGAGATCGACACCGGCAAGCACTTCGTCGGCCGTCGACTTTGCGCCAAACGTCTTGGTCATCTTCTGTCCTTCAATTGCGTGTGTCAGAGTTTCGGCCCGGTCTTCGACGTTCAGATCGCCAGGCCACCGGCCACGTCGACCACACCGCCGGTGATGTAGCCGCCGTTCGGCCCTGCCAGATGACAGATGAGGGCGGAGACTTCCTCAAGCGTTGCGATCCGGCGGATGGCGTGCAGGTTCATGAGCGCGTCGGGGACACCGTCGCCCAGCACCTCTGCCGCCATGTCGGTCGGCATCACACCCGGCTGGATGACGTTGACGGTGATATTGCGCCCGCCGAGATCGCGGGCGACGCCCTTGGCATATCCGATGATCGCCGCCTTGGTTCCCGCGTAGTCGGCAGCGCCGGTGAACGGGACGTGGGTGCCGAGAGCCGAGCCGATGAAGATGATCCGGCCGCCATCCGATAGCACCGGCGCTGCCGCGCGCGTGGTCGCCACCGCGCCCATGACGTTGATCTGCCACTGGCGATCGAGATTGACGGTGTCGAGATCGGGGGCGTCGACCGTCTTGCCCTGCACGGCGATCGCCGCATTGTTGACGAGGATGTCGAGCTTGCCGAAATAGGCCACCACCTTGTCGACGAGGGGCTTGGCCGCCGCCATGTCGGCCTGGTCGCTTTGGATCGCCAGTGCCCGCACACCCCTCGCCCTCAGCGTCTCAACCATCGCTTCGGCCTTTTCGGCAGAGGTGACGTAGCTGATCGCAACATCCGCCCCCTGGCCGGCAAGCGCCTCGGCCGTCGCCGCGCCGAGTCCGCGCGAGCCGCCGGTCACCAGGGCGACCTTGCCCTTCAGTATGTTCGACATGAGAATCCTTTCGGGTACTTGATCCGGTCGCCATGTCCTGACGAGCGATATCAATTTCATAATGGTTATTACGATAACGATCGGTATGAAATTTGACATAGACTGTCAACCGGTTTAATAACGGTCATTACGAAAAAAGCTGGATTGACCTTTTGGGACGCCATCGCGAATTCGATGTGGAGAAAGCGCTCGACGCCGCCTTATGCGTCTTCTGGCGCAAGGGCTACGAGGGTGCCTCTTATGCCGACCTGACCGAGGCTGCCGGCATAGAGAGGCCTGCCTTCTATTCTGCGTTCGGCAACAAGGAAGCCCTCTTTCGCCTGGCGCTCGATCGGTACTCCGAGCGATTTCTGCACTATATTCCGGAGGCGCTTCAACTCCCCACAGCGCGCCAGGTTGCTGCGCACATCCTCTTCAATGCAGCCGATCTCAATACGCGTTATCCCGACCATACGGGATGCCTCGGCATCAACGGCGCCGTGGCGGGATCGGATGACGCGGAACCTGTGCGGCAAGCGTTGATCGATTTCCGTGCGGCCGGCCAGGCGCAGCTTCGTGAACGCTTCGAACGGGCAAAGGCCGAGGGCGACTTGCCGGAGACGGCCAAAGCCGATGCCCTTGCAGCCTTCGTGATGGCTCTCACGCATGGCATGGCGGTGCAGGCCAAAGCCGGGTTCAGCCGCGAGATGCTCGAGGCTGTCGTCGAACAAGCGCTGTCCACCTGGCCGACCGGCCGTTCGACGCTCTCCGAAACGTCATCGTAAACCTTAAGTGACAGCTGCCCACGCGCTTGGGATGACCGAGGTCGTCCAGGCGAGAATTTTCGCCGAAAATCACGGGTGCTCGTTGCGTTCTTATTCTTTATCAATCATTCTAGAACAACTGATAAAGAATCGGAGTGACGATGGGCCGAACGCGGGAATTCGATGAGGAGGCGGTGCTGAAGGGGGCGATGCACATCTTTCGCAAGCACGGCTATCAAGGGGCCTCGATCCGGGACCTTGAGGAGGCGACCGGGCTCAAAGGCGGGAGCATCTATCACGCTTTCGGCGACAAGGCCGGCCTCTTCGACGCGGCGTTCGGGCATTACAACCGAACGGTGCTGGAGGGACGGATCGAGCGGTTTGCGCCGCCGGGAAGCGGGCTTCAAGGCTTGCGCGAATTGTTCCTGTCGCTCCTGCATGAGCCCGACGATGGCTCGCTCGGCTGCCTGATCACCAATATGGCGGTGGAATTTGGCGGCGGTGCCGATCCGCATCCCCGTGTCGAGGCGGCGCTCGGCCTCCTTCGCACCACATTCCGCTCAAGGCTGACCGAGGCATCGACCTTCGTTCGGGACGCCGATGGCGCCAAGGCGGACAGGACAGCCACCCGCCTTCTGGCCTTCTATCAGGGCCTCCTCGTGCTCATTCGCGGCGGTGACGGCAAGGCCGGCCTGCGGCAGGCGATAGAAGACGAATTCAATCAATTGGAGACGATGTTATGACACCTGAGGCCCTCTGGAATCGATATGCGGCCATCTGGTCGCTGGATGGTTCCGCGCGTGAGCCGGAAATGCTGGCTTGCCTCGCTGACGATGTGACCTATTGCGACCCGAATGGAACGATCGCCGGGCGCGCCGGCCTCTCGGCTTACATGGCCGGCTTCAAGGAGAGCATGCCGGAAGGCCGGTTCAAGATATTGAGCGTCCTCCACCATAATGACCGTTCGCTGGCGCGCTGGGCACTGCTCCACAAAGACGAGAGGGTCTTGCAGACGGGCACGAGCTTCGGGGTGATTGCCGATGGCCGGCTCGGCGCGATCACCGGCTTCTTCGATCCTCTGGCGGAGCAGTACCATGAGTAGCGGGGCGACACGCCAGCTGGCGCTCGACTTTGCGAGCCAGATCGCCCCAGCCGGCTGCGTCGATATCAGGCGCTTCTTCGGCGGCTCCGCCCTGGTTCGAAACGGCACGCAGTTCGCGTTCGTCATGAAGGGCACTTTGTATCTCCGCGTCGACGCAGCGATGCGCGCGGAGTTCGAGGCCGATGGCTGCGAACCGTTCAGCTACCGCGCTGCCGGCCGGGAGGTGACGGTTCGCCGCTACTACGCCGTCCCGGCACATGTGATCGACGATCCCGCGCTGCTGCGAAGCTACGCAGAGCGCGCAGTACACGCGACCCCCACGCCTGGCCACAGGCTGTCCGACACGGTGCTTTCCGTCACTCCGTCCGGCTAGCGCATCGGTGAGAAGGAGGGGACCAACATCTGTCGATCCCCCGTTTTTGCCGGCCGGCGGCACCAATCCCGATTCAGGTATTCAAGCCGCCATCCACTGTGAGGATGGTGCCTGTGATGTGCTTTGCTGCAGGGCTTGCGAGGAAAGCCACAGCCGCCGCCACATCTTCCGGCTCGCCATAACGTCCAAGTGGAATCAGGGCACGCTGGAAGTCGGCGAAGTCGCCATTGGCGGGATTCATATCGGTGTCGGTCGAACCCGGCTGGACGAGGTTTACGGTGATATCGCGAGATCCGAGTTCCCGCGCGAGGCCGCGGGTAAACGAGTGGAGCGCGGATTTTGTCATGAAATAGACCGTGCCGGTGTCACCGACGATGCGTTCGGCGCCGACCGAGCCGATCGTGATGACGCGGCCTCCCGCCTGCAGATAAGGAATGGCGGCCTGGGAAGCGAGCAAGGGCGACCGCACATTGACATCAAGCAGCGCATCGATCTGCTCGACGCTGACCTCGGCGATCGCGCCGTAAAGTGCGATTGCAGCATTGTTGACGAGAATATCGAGACCGCCAAGTGCCTGGGCGGCCTCGTCGACCGAGCGCTTCACCGCCGCCGGATCGGCGCTGTCGGCCTGGATGGCAAGCGCTTTGCGGCCCTTGCCCTCGATCGCCCGGACGACTTCGGCGGCCCGATCAGCCGAACGCTCATAGGTGATGGCGACATCAGCGCCCTTGTCGGCAAGCGCCAATGCGATGGCGGCGCCAATGCCACGCGAGCCACCGGTGACGAGGGCACGCTTTCCAGCCAATTCTGTCATGATCTTCTCTTTCTGTAGTGATCGACACATAAATAGCTAGGCACGTTGCGATGGGGTGTCAATGGGTTTATATAATGATCGATGCAAAAATCGAACGAGATGTCGGACGTCGATAAAACCCCTGCCCGCAGTCGCGGGCGGCCGCGGGCGTTCGACCGGGAAGCTGCCCTCGCGCAGGCGACCCGGCTGTTCTGGATCAAGGGCTTCGAGGCGACTTCTATCGCCGACCTCACCGAGGCGATGGGGATCGGATCGCCGAGCCTTTACGCGGCATTCGGTTCGAAGGAGGCGCTCTATGCCGAGGCGCTGCGCCACTATCGCGACAACAACGAGGCGTTTGTCTGGGCAGGCTTCTTTTCCGCAGGCACGGCGCGTGAGGCGGTGATGTCGCTTCTGATGGATTCGGCCGCTGCGCTGACCGGCTGTGTCGCGGATATTCCCCGCGGCTGCATGGTGACACTCTCCTCGGTCGGCAGCGAAGGCCACGTGGAACTCGGCGAACTCGTGCGAACCGCCCGCGCCATCACGCTCGACCGCTTGAAGGCGCGCCTGAACCAGGCGATATCGGAAGGCGAAATTCCAGCCTCGACCGACATCCACGCGCTAGCCCGCTTCGTGCAGACCGTTCAGAACGGCATGTCGATCCTGGCCCGCGACGGAGCGACCCGCGGCGAACTGGAGGCAGTGGCCGAGCTGGCCATGCTGGGTTGGGACACTCGAACCGGGGCTGCTGAACGCAGGCAAGGCTGATCGCGTTTCGAATATCGTTACGCGGATGCTCCTGTGTCCGCGGCTTGGCTCCCTCTACAACGAGACGGTTTTAGGCGGGTCGGGCCTAAGATCTGTTGACAATGAGCGGACGTGCCATGCGAAAGGCAGGCCAGGAACGGAGAGGTCGCCGCATATCCTCTTCTCCCCTCGGGGAGAAGGTGCCGGCAGGCGGATGAGAATCTGTGTTGGTTGTCAAGGCGGATTTGGTGTCCAGATGCGATCGTGAGCTAGGAGGCAGTTTGCCAAGACGAGCAGCTTGCGCATGATGGCGACCAGGATGACCTTGGCTGGTTTTCCTGCGGCTTTGAGCGTGTCTGCGAAACGAGCCAGGGCGGGATTGTATCGACGGGCCGACAAGGCGGCCATGTAGAGCGCGCGCCGGGGTGCTGGCCTGCCGGCGCGGATGGAACGACGTCCGGTTCGGGCACCGCTGTCGTTGGCGATTGGTGCAAGCCCTGCCAGCATGGCGGCCTGCTTGCCCGAACAACTGCCCAACTCGTCTATGCCGGCCATCAATGCCAGGGCCGTGACGCGGCCGATGCCGGGGATGGAGGTGAGGATCTCGGCCTTGCGGCAGAGCTGCGGGTCCTCGCCGACACATCGTTCGATCTCTTTGTCGAGACGTTCGACATGCTGTTCCAGCCGACGCACGAGGCGGTTGAGTTCGCCGCGCAGAAGGGCGGTGGTGGCAGTCTTGCTGCGGTTCTGCAGGGCGGTGATGTCGCATTTGGCTGCCGATCGTGCATTGACCAGCTCCTGCAAGGCCTCGATGTGAGGACTTGGCGGCGTGTCGGCCGGCGGGCGCAGGCTCTCGGCCAGGAGCGCCAGGAAACGGGCATCGAGACGGTCGGTCTTGGCGAGATAGCCGCAGGCGCGGGCAAACATGCGGGCGCGCAGCGGATCGACCACGGCGACGGCAAAGCCATCGAGCCAAAGCGAGCGATGGGCGGGGCGATGGAACTTGCCGGTTGCCTCCATCACGATGCTTTTGGGCTGATGCCTGGCCAGCAGCCGTTTCAGCTGGCGGATGCCGGTCTTGTCATTGCTAAACCGCCGGCTTTCGCCCAGCGGATGCAGATGAACATCAAGCCACTCTTTACTCACGTCCACACCGGCATAAACTACCGGCATCGCGTCTTCTTGGAACGAAACCTTGCCTTGCATGCGGGACTTGCTCCCCATCATCTGTTCAGGACAAACGCGAGGACGGCCGGACCAATCTCATCCCCGGTTCAAGCCAAGGGGCCTGCGGTCCCGGCCGTCCGCACTCCGGCGGATGGCCATCCGCCGGAGTGCGCACCGATCATCCAACAATCAGCGCTAATTGAACATGCAGGGGGCCACACGGCACGCCCTTGCCGTAATAACCTATCCTGCCACGCCGATGGCAAGCGCGCTGAACATGCAAGACTATACCGACATGGTCGAAGCCGCCCGGGTGTTGTTGAAAAGACCGGCTTCGGCGGCCCCCTCATCCGCCCTACGGGCACCTTCTCCCCGCTGGGGAGAAGAGGGAATCGAGACGTCGCGACATATCCCTTCGCCCCGTTTACGGGAGTCGGAAGGACGGGTCGAGACCGGTGGCTCGACCGAGGCAAGGTGGCGGCAGTCGGATGAGGGCATCCAGCCGCTCAAATCTCCCCAGCCGACGGTCCCCACACATCCGTCAGCGCAAAACCGTTCGGATGCGGATCGAAAGGGTCGAGAGCCACCTGGGTTAGGCCGAAGGTGAAGCCACGGCCGGTGATGGTGGGGATGACGGCGGGGCGGCCGGCCACTTCGGTCACTGCCTGGAGGCCGACTTCGAATTCGGAGCCGATGATCGATTTCGAGGTGAAGACGTCGCCGACCTTGGCCTTGCCGCGGGCATAAAGCGTGGCGAGATTGGCGGAGTTGCCGGTGCCGCAGGGCGAGCGGTCGGCTCGGCCCGGCCACATGGTGGTGCAGGTGCGCACCGTGCCATCGGCTTCCGTATCGCGGAACATGACATAGGCGACGCCCGAGATCGCCGGGATCTCGGGATGCACGACCTTGATGTCGCGATTGATCAGCTCCTTGAGGATCATGCCGGCCTGGACGAGGCCGGCCGCATTGGCCGTCTCGATCGTCAGGCCGATCTGGCCTACATCGACCAACGCATAGAAGATGCCGCCGTAGCAGATATCGGCCTTGATCCTTCCCCAATGCGGCGTGTCGATCGCGACATCGAGCTCATGCACGAAGGAGGGCACCATGGTCAGCCTGACCTTTTCGCAGCGTCCGTCGCGGCAGGTCGCCGTCGCCTTGACGAGGCCGGCGGCGGTTTCGAGCGTGACGATCGTCTCCGGCTCCTTCATTTCGACGATGCCGGATTCGAGAAGCGCCGTGGTGACGCAGATCGAGTTCGAGCCGGAACTCGCATGCGCCTGGTCGGGCTGCAGGATGATGAAGGCGGCGTCCGCCTCCGGGTGCCGTGCCGGCAGCAGCAGGTTGACCGAGCCGATGGGCGCGCCGCGCGGCTCCAGGCAAAGGAAGCGGCGGAGCTCGTCGCCCTTCGGATCGGTGTTCAGCCAATGCAGCTGGGCGGCGATGGTATCGCCGGGGATCTTCGGCACGCCGCCGATCGCGACGCGGCCGATCTCGCCTTCGGCGTGGACATCCAGCAGCTGGATCGTGCGCTTCCATCTCATATCGAAAACTCCAGATCAGACGTGACGGGTGACGCCGCCATCGACGCGGATATTCTGGCCGGTGATATAACCCGCACCATCGGACAGCAGGAAGGCCGCGGTCTTGGCGATCTCCTCCACATGGCCGATGCGCTTCATCGGCACCGTCTCGGCGGTTCCGGGCTTGTGGTTGAGGCTATCGATATAACCCGGCAGAATGCAGTTCATGCGGATATTGTCGGCCGCATAACGATCGGAATAGAGCTTGGTGAAGGCGCCTGCAGCGGCGCGGTAGGTGCAGGAAACCGGGAAGACCAGCGTCGGCTCGTAGGCGGCGAAAGTGGTGATGTTGACGAAGGCGCCCTTGCCCTGTTTCAGCATGACCGGTGTCACCAGCCGCGCCATGCGCACCAGTGACAGGATCATCATGTCGGAACCGAGCGTCCAGTTCTCGTCCGATATATCGAGCAGGTCGCCCTTCGGCGGGTGGCCGCTCAGGTTGACGACGGCGTCGATGCGGCCATAGGTCTTCATCGTCAGGTCGAAGATCGCCTTGAGATCCTCGGCCTTTTCGGCCACGCCGCGCGAGGCGACGCCGCCAAGGTCGGCAGCCAGCTTCTCACAGCTTTCCGACGGCGACATCAGCGCCAGCTGATAGCCCTGCGCGGAGAGCTCGCGGGCGATCGCCTCGCCCATGCCGCGGCCGCCGCCGGTGATCAGCGCTACGGGTTTGGTGATATCGGACATCGGGGCCTCCTAATATCGGTCTATGCGGAACGGGGTCATGTCGAGGGATGGCTTGAGCCCGGTTACCATATCGGCGATCACCAGCGCTGTCGTTGCCGAAAAGGTCAGGCCGAGATGGCCGTGGCCGGTCGCATAAAAAACGCCCGGCATCTTCGACGAGGGCGAAATGATCGGGATCGTATCGGGCAACGCCGGACGATGCCCCATCCATTCCGTCGTCTCCTCGACCTTGAGGCCGGGCAGCGCGCGCTGGGCATGGCGCACCAGCACCCGCGGACGGCGGAAATCCGGCGCGGCATCAAGGCCGGCGAGTTCGACATTGCCGCCGACCCGGATACCGCCCGCCGTCGGCGTCACCATGAAAGCGCGATGCGGCCAGATCACTGAATAGCGCATGGATATGCCGGGCTTCATGATCTGCGTGTGATAGCCGCGCTCGGTTTCGAGCGGGATCGGCTCGCCGAGCTTTTCGGCAAGGAAACGGGTGTGGACGCCGGCGGCGAGCACGACCGAACCCGCCTCGATCCGTCTGCCATCCTCGAGGAGAACGACGGCGGTGCCATCGCCCCGGCGCTCGATATTCCGCACAGTGCCGGAGACGAAGGTCGTGCCTGCAGCCTTTGCGGCGTCGGTGAGTTTCACCACCAGCTTGTAGGGGTCGCGGATCGATTTGTTGTCGGGGAGCAGCACGGCTTTGGCAATCGCCGGCGAAAGTGTGGGTTCGTAATATTGGATGGCGCCGTTGCTCAAAACCTCGAATTCGAGGCCGTAGCGCTGCATCATGGCGAGATGGCCGCGATCGGCGGCAAATTCCGCCTCCGTCTCGTAGATCGCGAGACAGCCCTCCTCGGTCATCAAGTCGGGTGCGCCGATCGCCTCCAGCATCTCTCTGAAATCGCCGAGCGCGCGGTTCGACAGGCTCATGCCGGCATCCTCGATCTCTCGGAGACGCGAGGGCCGGCCGGCGGCGAGGAAGCGGAGGAACCAGGGCAGCATCCTGGCGGCATAGGAAGGCCGCAGCCAGACCGGGCCTTCGGGATCGAGCAGCCAGCCGGGGATCTTCTTCCAGGTCGAAGGGCCGGAACCGGCGGCAAAATCAAGCGCGATGCTCGCCATATTGCCGAAAGAGGTGCCGCGGCCGGGCTCGCCCTTGTCGATCAGCGTCACTTCAAGGCCGCGCCGCTGCAGCTCGAAGGCGATCGAGGCGCCGATCACGCCTGCGCCGACGACCGCCACACTCTTCTTCGTCTCATCCGCCATGCCATCAATCCATCGCACGGCAGACAGAAGTGCCGTCGTGAATCTGATATATCACATCAAGATGCGATGCCTAGAGAATTTCCGTTTTTTCCGAATCACGGAAATTCGCGATTCCGAAAGCAAAACCGCTGTGCGCTTTGCTTGAATTGCTCTGTGGAATTTTTACTGGCTTTCCGGCAGGCCGGCGCCGACGCTGTCGCCGACCGAACCGACGGTGTTGTTCATCGACTGGCCGAGACGCTTCAGCTGGGCGTCGTAGTTGCGCCGGGTGCGCGGATCGAAGATCGCAATCGGCGTGCTGACGGCAACACTGACAGCACTTCCGGCGGTCTGGGCAGCGCCCATCGCCACGGCGCCGACGGCCTCGCCGAGGCCGACATTGGAATCGGTGATCGTCTGGCCGGCAATCAGCCGGTCGCCGATCAGCTTTACCACCTCGGGGCTTTCGGCGAACTTGCCGTGGTTCAGCCGGTCGCCGCCCTTGAGCTTGGTGAGGTCGAGCACGGTGATACCGGCCGCCTCGAGCTTGCTGCGGTAGGGTTCGACGGAGGGATCGATCTGGCCGAGCCGGTCGACATTGCCCGAGATGCGCCGCGACAGCGCCAAAGCGCGATCGTCCTGCGAGACGAAGATGGTGAAGTGCGGCCTTTCCTTGCCGAGGCTTGCGAACTGGCGGCCGAAGACATCGACATCGAGATCCGGCGAGGCAAGGATGACATTGTTGATCTTCGGAGCGACGTGGCCATTGCGGATCGCCATCTGCCTGAGCGCTTCGACCGTCAGCCACGTGCCCATCGAATGGGCCATGATGGTGATGTCGCTGACAGCCGGATTGGCGGCGGTGCGGGTCAGCAGCTCCTCCAGCGCGTCGCGGGAATAGTTGGTGCTTTCCTTGTCGTAATTATAATCGAAGATGCTGCCGCGCGACGGCCAGGTGAAGACGACGGGGGCAACGTCGGCATGTGAATCGTGGACGATCTGCGCAAAGCGGTAGACGGCGTCCTCATAACGATTGTTGAAGCCGTGGACGAAGACCAGTACCCGGCGGCTCTTCGGCATATGGGTCTTCAGCCAGGTTTCGCCGGCCCGCTCGCCTTCCAGCGGATCGACGGAGACGGTGACGAAATCGCGTAGCGGATCGGCCGGCAGGCGGCTTGGCCATTGCACCTGGCCGGCCTTGCGATTGGCTTCCGGCGGGATCGAGACGTCGACGGCATTGACGGCGAGCCCGGTGCCGCGCTCGCCGGAGAAAAGCACGGCGGGATTGTCATCGGCGGCGCGCGTCGTCGCGACGAGCAGGTCGACCTTGGAGGTGCCGGGGGCAGCGGTGCCGGCCGCCTGCATGACACCGACCGGCCTGCCGCCGCAGCCGGCGAGCGCCATCGTTGCAATCAGAAGACCTGTCAGAGCCGCGGGCAAGCCGCGTCTTTTGCCGATCATGACCAAACTCCAATCGGTTCACCCACCGGACAGGCGGCGCCCGTCCAAATAGTCCGACGAGGCTTGCCGAGTCAAACCGCGGGAGATGGACAAGAGCAATCCCCTGCGAAAACCGCTGCGCGCTTTTGCTGGAATTGCGCCTGAAACTTTCGGCTATCCCCGGCGTTTTGCCCGATCAGGTTCAATCGATGGATCAGGGTGATGAAATTGCTCGGGATCACATGCTTATCGATGATGCTGATGCCTTCGCTCGGCTCGACGGAGACGCTCGGCGAGGCCGATATCCGCCGCGACATCATCGGCAAGACGGTCTACCTCTCCACGCCGCTCGGCGGTGAACTGCCGCTGATCTTCCGCTCGTCCGGCAAGGTCGACGGCAACGGCCAGGCGATCGGCCTCGGCCGCTATGTCAAACCCAGCGATACCGGCCAATGGTGGATCGACGCCAACCGCCTCTGCCAGAAATTCCAGAGCTGGAACAAGGGCAAGCCGATGTGCTTCGAACTCGAACGCGCCGGCGCCAACACGATTAAATGGACACGGGACAACGGCAAAACCGGCGTTGCCCGGATCGGCAATTGATCGCTTTCGACTGGAGAAATTGGGGAAAAGAAAAAAGCCCGACGCGGGAGGAGGTGCGCCGGGCTCTTGATCCTGACTGACAACTGGGAGGAGGAGTGTTGTCAGTCCGATGTAAGAGCGCTGGGAGGAGGAGTGCGCTGCTTACGAAGATAGTAATAGCCAATTCTTTTGATTCGGAATAGCGAAAATACCGCAATGCAGCAATGCGCTGAGCGCAATGCTTGCCTCCAAAACGGCACACCACCGCCTCATTTTGCAGCATGTTTGACCGGATGGTCAAAATTATGCCGAAAATTGCGGCCTCTCTGCTCCGGACATGCCGTGACCTCTCGATTCCCTCTTCTCCCCTCGGGGAGAAGGTGGCCCGAAGGGTCGGATGAGAATCTGTGTTGGTTGTCAAGGCGGATTTGGTGTCCAGATGCGATCGTGAGCTAGGAGGCAGTTTGCCAAGACGAGCAGCTTGCGCATGATGGCGACCAGGATGACCTTGGCTGGTTTTCCTGCGGCTTTGAGCGTGTCTGCGAAACGAGCCAGGGCGGGATTGTATCGACGGGCCGACAAGGCGGCCATGTAGAGCGCGCGCCGGGGTGCTGGCCTGCCGGCGCGGATGGAACGACGTCCGGTTCGGGCACCGCTGTCGTTGGCGATTGGTGCAAGCCCTGCCAGCATGGCGGCCTGCTTGCCCGAACAACTGCCCAACTCGTCTATGCCGGCCATCAATGCCAGGGCCGTGACGCGGCCGATGCCGGGGATGGAGGTGAGGATCTCGGCCTTGCGGCAGAGCTGCGGGTCCTCGCCGACACATCGTTCGATCTCTTTGTCGAGACGTTCGACATGCTGTTCCAGCCGACGCACGAGGCGGTTGAGTTCGCCGCGCAGAAGGGCGGTGGTGGCAGTCTTGCTGCGGTTCTGCAGGGCGGTGATGTCGCATTTGGCTGCCGATCGTGCATTGACCAGCTCCTGCAAGGCCTCGATGTGAGGACTTGGCGGCGTGTCGGCCGGCGGGCGCAGGCTCTCGGCCAGGAGCGCCAGGAAACGGGCATCGAGACGGTCGGTCTTGGCGAGATAGCCGCAGGCGCGGGCAAACATGCGGGCGCGCAGCGGATCGACCACGGCGACGGCAAAGCCATCGAGCCAAAGCGAGCGATGGGCGGGGCGATGGAACTTGCCGGTTGCCTCCATCACGATGCTTTTGGGCTGATGCCTGGCCAGCAGCCGTTTCAGCTGGCGGATGCCGGTCTTGTCATTGCTAAACCGCCGGCTTTCGCCCAGCGGATGCAGATGAACATCAAGCCACTCTTTACTCACGTCCACACCGGCATAAACTACCGGCATCGCGTCTTCTTGGAACGAAACCTTGCCTTGCATGCGGGACTTGCTCCCCATCATCTGTTCAGGACAAACGCGAGGACGGCCGGACCAATCTCATCCCCGGTTCAAGCCAAGGGGCCTGCGGTCCCGGCCGTCCGCACTCCGGCGGATGGCCATCCGCCGGAGTGCGCACCGATCATCCAACAATCAGCGCTAATTGAACATGCAAGGGGGCCGGCGATGCCGGTCTTTCCAACAACGCTCATACGGGCTTCCACCGTGCCGGCATTGTCTCGATCGTGTTCAGGGCGGGGCACGGTGTTATCGTCGGGGTTGCGGGATAGGTTAATACGGGAGGACGTGCCGTGTGGCCCCCTCATCCGCCTGCCGGCACCTTCTCCCCAAGGGGAGAAGAGGATATGCCGCAACCTTTCCATTCCTCGCCACCTCTCGCATGGCACGTCCCCTCGTCCTGTTTTCACGGGGGTCCCGAGGACGGGGGCGAGACAAGCGGCTCGACCCCGGTCAGCGGCAGCGTTCACAGCAAATCAAGCAGCCTTGAATACCTTGCTGCCCTCGGCGTCGAGGGCGGAGAATTCCTCGTTAGAGAGGGTGATGTCGACGGCCGCGACGTTTTCCTCGAGATGCTTGACCTTGGAGGTGCCGGGGATCGGCAGCATGACCGGGCTGCGCTTGAGCACCCAGGCGAGTGCGATCTGGCTGGGTGCTGCATTGTGCTTTTTGGAGATGGTATCGAGCAGTGAGCCGGGCTTGGCGAGGTCGCCGGCGGCCAGCGGATACCACGGGATGAAGCCGATATTGTGCTTGGCGCAATAGTCGAGCACGTCCTCGCTGGTGCGGTCGACGAGATTGTAGCGGTTCTGGACGGTCGCGACCTTGAAATGCTTCAAGGCGGCCTCGATATCGGCAACGGACACTTCGCTCAGACCCGCATGGCGGATGAGGCCGGTATCGAGCAGCGATTTGATCGCATCGAACTGTTCCTTGGCCGGCACCTTCTGATCGATCCTATGCAGCTGCCAGAGATCGATCTGCTCGACGCCGAGATTGCGCAGGCTCTTATGCGCCTGCTGGATCAGATATTCCGGACGTCCCACCGGCAGCCAGATATCGGGGCCGTGGCGGGTCAGGCCGCCCTTGGTGGCGATGACAGACTTGCCGCCATAGGGATGCAGGGCTTCCTTGATCAGCCATTCGGAGACATCGGGGCCGTAGGAATCGGCCGTATCGATGAAGTTGACGCCGAGTTCCGGCAGGCGCTTCAGCGTACGGATGGATTCGGCATGATCGGAAGGCTCGCCCCAGATGCCCTTGCCGGTGACGCGCATGGCGCCGAAACCGAGGCGGTTGATCTCGATATCGCCGCCGATCTTGAAGGTGCCTGACTTTGCCGCGTTGTATTGGGCTGCGTTGTGACTGGACATGGTCTTTCCTCTCTTATCAATCAATCATTGAAATCGGTGGAACGGTCGGAGGCGGTTGAACAGCGGCGGCACGGATGCCGAGGCTTTCTAAGATGCCTTCGAGCGCGAATGTCTGCCCTGATCGAAAGCGATGCCCGCCATGGTGATGATCCGCCCATAGCGGGGATCATCAGAATGTGGCCGCTGCGACGCTTGCAGATATAGGACGGTCCCGTTCCGATAACAGGGCCCGATGACAGGGATGCGCGGAAACATCGATATAGAACCGACGCATCGGAAGTGCACACGGAGGTGCAGGCGGCCTCGCGTCAACGCCTGGTCTTGGCCTCGTCGCCGAATTCCGCCAGCATCTTCCAAAGGTCGGCGAAAATCTCCCGGGCGAAATCCTGCGGCGAAGCACTTGGCGGGCGCTGCTGCCAGAGCTCAGCCCCGACGCGCAGCGCACCGATGACGATGGCCGCGAGGATGCGCATGCGGGGCCGCTCAAGCGGATCACCTTGCTTGCGCAAAAACAGCGCCTCGGCGAGCTTCTGTTCGAGCTTGGCGTATTTCAGCTGGTCGCGGGCCTTCAGCACCGGCGTGCGGTGGATGAGTTCGCCAAGCGCCAGGCCAGGCTCGTCAACCGAGGCGATGACGGTTGCGGTGATTGCCGCCTCGACCGCCGCGACCGAGGGTTCTGCCGCCGGCCTTGCGGCGATTGCTGCCATCAGGCGATCGGCGAAGGCGTCCTGCCAGGCGAAGACAACCTCTTCCTTGGACGGGAAATAATCGAAGAAACTGCGCTTGGAGACATCGGCCGCCTCGGTGATGTCCTCGATCGTCGTGGCCTCGAAGCCGCGCTGCAGGAAGAGGGTCATCGCCGCCTGCTCGATGCGCTCGCGCGTCTGCCGCCGTTTGCGTTCCCGCCTGCCTTCCGTCGTTTCCGTCCGCTTGTTCTCAGCCATTCCGGCCCGGCATCATCGTTCAGCCGCCGGTTTCGTTGGAAAAGGCGGCGACGTCGTCTATTTCAGCCGCGCTCTGGCGATAACTGAAGCGCTCGCGCGACAGTTCCAGCGGCTTGCGGCGCGAAATCCGGTAGACGGAGGCCGGCGGCAGGTTGCGCACCGTGCCGCCGATGCGCACTGCCTTCAGACCGAGACGGTCGAGGATAGGCCGCGGCACCGGGCAGCGCGGGCCATAGGTGAACTGGTAGACGGCGCCGCCCGGACGCATATAGGTGAAGGCGCCGGCCAGGATCGAGGCGATCTTGCGCGGCGACATGGACAAAAGCGGCAGGCCGCTGACAACCGCGCCGACCGGTTCGCCTTCGAAGATATCGGCATGGGCGAGATGGGCGGCATCCATCTGCAACACTCGCGCCGTCGGAAAACGCGCCTGCAGCGATGTGATGAACTCCGGACCGTACTCGATCAGGGTCAGATCCTCTTCGCTGACCCCGCGCGCCAGCAGTGCCCGGGTGAAGACGCCGGTTCCCGGGCCGAGCTCGATGATCGGCCCGTCGAGTGCGGCAATTTCACTGGTCATGATCCTGGCAAGCGAATCCCCCGACGGCGCGATGGCCGCGACCCGAAGCGGATTGCTGACCCAGGAGCGGAAAAAATGCAGGAAATCGGAGCATGCGGCCTTTGCAGTCATGACTATCCCACCTGTCTGAAATTCGATTGATTATGAAAAGCGACCATCGCGGCGAGCATGGCAATTCCAAGGCAGAGGCGTCAATCGCTCGTCGCTGCGGCTTTTCGCAACATCCGTGCCACCAGCTTGCTTGATTATGTACCTATTGCATTTTTGCATTCGATGCAACATCGTACGAACGGCAATTGGGGAAGACATGCCGTATCCGGCTGACGAGGCCGAGGGAGGGCGCCGACGGATGAGTGAGGTCTGCCAGCAAACTGAGGGCGGCTCTGAGGCCGCCCTTCAACTCAGACGGGGCCGCTCGCGGTTGCGAACGGCCGAGCGTCTCGTCAGTAGTTGCAGCTGGAGCCGCTCCCCGGGTTGAAGCCGAGCTTGCAATCCCTCTTGAGGGGCTTCTTCGGGTTCATCATGTAGGGCGTCATCGGACCTGAGGTTTCCGAGGCGCGCTCGCCGATCGAACCGGTCGTGCGTCGGTCGTGCTCAACCGTGGTTTCTTGCTGGGCAACCGGACGCTCGGCTGCACCCTGTTCTGTCGCGCTCGACTGAAGGGGAGCTGCCGTGGCCGAGACGGCCGAAAGGCCGAGGATTGCGCCGAAGGCAGCGGCCATCAGGCCGTTCTTGAAAGTCGTGGTCATAATCGTCTCCTTGGGAGGATTCGTGGAATTTACGCCCCGGAGTTAGGAAGGCGATCTGTCACATACTACGGTGCCAAAGCAGAGGTCACGGACATGTGAGCGGCGGCCCGATCGAGAAAAAGGCGGCTCATCGCCACCTCTTTCATTTGCCGGCTCAATAGCCGTTGTCACAGGGCATGCTGCCGGGACCGATCGATCCGGAAAACGTAGGGTTGCACATTTCCGGAGCTGCCGGCCTGTTCACCGGCGCGCGGACGATGGAGCCCGTGGTGCCGGCCTCGACGCCGAAGGCGGCAAGCGGATACCAGTAACCATCGGAGTGGCGGCGGGTGCCGGGGCGCTCCGTGCGAAAGCCCTGATAGCCGTGCCAGGTGCCGGCATGTGATTTATATTGCACCATTTTTACATCCGAGACAGCGGGCGGGCGAGCCGTCTGAACGGGTGCTGCCTGCGCAGGGATGATCGACGTGAGGGCGAGAAGGGCGCCGAGTGCGGCGGTGGAAGGGGTGAGACTGAACATCTTCATGATAAACCCTCCTTACTGGATTTATCTCGAGGGAATGCCTTTCCCACGCGCGGAGTTCCGCCGCTATATGCAACTTCCAAAACTCGTGATTGCAGGCGATCCGGCGTGACTAAATCGCCGAAAAACGTGAAAAGTCGCGATCAGGAAAGGGCTCGAACAGCGCTTGTGACGAAACGTGAATTCTCTGTTCTCAATTCGCGTATAATGTCCGGTAACCCTGGCCGGAGAGGCAAGCGACATATTGGCGATGGGCGGCAGCGCGCGCTATCGTTTCGGCCTCAAGCTCATCGGCCTGAGCATATCCGGTCAGCTGGGCGCGCAGCTGATACTGCTTCCTCGCCTCGTCATACATGGCGTTGCCGTCGGTCATGCAAAGGCCGTGCGCAACGACCGGCGGATTGACCGGCACGCCGACCGCCAGGAGCACGGGATCATTGGCATGGTCGATGCAGCCGCCAAGGGCCGTCATCATCGCCATGACAGCCAGAGCCCGAAAAATTCCCACCGCCATGCATTCCTCCGGCTGAAGCGCCTTAAAGATCATCAGACCTGCGGATACATCAGGAAGGTTGCGCGAAACTAGGCTATGGGCTTGTCTGCCATTCCGGCCGGACGCGCCCCTTGACTAGTCATGTTGAAATATTGCTAAAATATTATATTAATGCTTACTTGTAGTCGTAAACGCTAATCTTTCGGGAGGGAAAGATTATGGCTTCGCCGTGGGTAAACGACGCGCTCTCGCACGCACAATCAGCATTTTCCAGCAAGACTGATACAAATATCCTTGAGGTCGGGGGCGGCTCCCGCACGCATATCCCCTTGAAAGGTGCGCGATATACCGTTGTCGACATCTCCAAGGAGCAACTCGAAAAGAACCAGGACGCCGCTGAGAGGATCCTCGGCGATGCTCAAACCATCGACTATGGAGATCGTCACTTCGACGCCTGCGTCTTCTGGGACGTCCTCGAACATTTGGAAAGCCCGCGCGCTGCCTTGTTGAGAGCCCATGATACCCTGTCTCCCGGTGGTCTGGTGTTCGTCAAGGGTCCGATCCTGAATTCAGCCAAAGGGATCTTCACCGACCTGACGCCCTGGTGGACCCACGTCTTGTTCTACCGCTACGTTCTCAGGCAGAAAAACGCCGGAAAGCCGGGCTATGCCCCATTCCGTGTCGAGCACGCCGCAGAGGCATCCCATTCGGAGATTGCCGGGACATTGAAAGACCTCGGCATGGATGTCGTCTTTGTCGGCGAATATGTGTCGACGCAGGTGCATGCGCTCAAGGATAGAATTCCCCCGCTTTATTGGCTCTATGAAGCTTTCGGTCTTCTGCTTCGCACGACCTCGGCCGGGAAGATCGGGGGTCGGGAGACAGAGTTCCTGATCGTGGCCAAGTGCCTCCGACAGTAACTCCACCAGAATCTATATAGCACTTCGGAATCCCGAAGCGGGGGGATTTCGGGATTCCGAAGTGGGGATTTTTTCTTCCTGCCGACGCGCCCGCGTTTGTCGGCGGCAATCTTGCGGTCGGTCTCTGACCATTTCCGGCACCTTTCCGCCGTGCATCGCTTCCACTCGTCGGTGGGTGGCGCACCTTCATGGTCACCGACAAAAGTCAGCGTGAACCGGTTGGGATGCGCGACACCGCTGCCCGCCCGGCCGCGGCGAACTTTTATCAGCCCCTTATATTCGAGCTCATCGATCGCATCGGCCACATATTCGCCGGTCACGCCGTAAGACACGAACTGAGGATGGGTCACGATCAGCTTGCCGTTTTCCAAGGCAGCGTGCGACGTGTGCTCGATGACGATGCGGAAGAAGGCGCGGCAGGCGTTCGCACTCAGGGTCGTGAAGGCCGCAGATTCCAGCAACTGAATGGTGAACCATTGCCAGCGAAGGCTGCCGTCGTCCGCCGCGCCCGGCGGAGCGGTATGCTTGCGCACCATCGCCCGAGTCTTTCCCTGACTGGTTCGGCTTTTGTCGCGAGGGTTGAATTCCGCCATCAGCCCCTCGCCTCAGACCCATTGCGGGAACCCTGATCACACCGTGCGCGACGGCCAGGGCTCGTTGACGCGATCACATCGCCGATAGAGAAAAACTTGCTCGACATCCGCCAGTCCAAGGTTGCAATTGCGGATAAGCTAACGCAAGAACGGCCCGTCGACTAGGAAAATATTCTTAGGTTGCATCTTTATGTCACCCGATCCCTTCTGCTAGATTTTCGGCAATGATTCACGCAGTGGAGCGCGATACCGAATGAAAACTTGAATCAGTTTCGCGCAAGACGATTATCGCATCGCCGGCACTACCCATTCTCTTCATCAGCAAATAAGCTCGCGGCCGGCGACCGGAAGGCGCCGCATAAGCTTCAATGTTCAGGGCCCTGTCAGCATGACATCATTGTACTGGAAAAGTTTTGCCTCAGCTTGCCTGTGCGTCACGCTCTCCCATCCGGCATGGTCCGCCGGCGGCATCGAGATCCCGGGCTACGCGCCAGCGATGGGCGTCGAGCGCAGCTACCGCGTTCAAAAAGCAACCGAAACCGATATGTCATTCTGGTTCGACAAGCCAGGCGCCTCGGCCATGACGATGCGCGGCGCGTTTCGCCAGCGTATGACGGTCCTGTCGCGGGATGAAGACGGCATGCGGGTCCGCTGGTCTCTCAGCGCCGATTTGCCGGAAGGCCTTGCGGGCCTTGCCGACAGCTATCAGATGAACCTGCTCTATCGGAATTCCCTCACGGCCTATGGCACCGCTTCGCTCGAACTCGAAGCCGACCTGAACGGCAACCCGCGCGATCTCTCCGGTGTCGATCAGATCGTGGCACACATGCGGGCGATAGCGGCCAGTGGACCGGGTGGAGTTCCCGCGGCACCACAAAGCGGGGTCTATGACATCATCGCCAAGCTGGAGGCAAACCCTCTTCAGATTGTTGCCGCCTTGGTGCCGGAGGCGCAACTGCTTGCCACAGGGCAATCCTATCAGGCAGAGACTATGGAGATTGGTCAGGCCTCAGCGACGTCGAGGGACGAAGATTATGACGGCGTTAGTGTTCCGGTGACATCGACCTGGACCCTGGAATCCACCGACGCGACCGCACGCACGGCAACCCTTTCCCTGTCGGAGGAAGCCGACGCCGCAGCGTTCAGCCAGTCGCAGCAGCCGGCGATCGCAAATTTGATCACGGGCTTTGCCGAGCGGGCAAAGAACCTCACGGCCGATCAGCTGGCTTCCCTCAAACGCGCCAGCAAGCGCCGCAGCGTCGAGCTCGTGGTGTCCCTGAACGATGGCTCGACACTCGAAGCGTCGGAGATCGTAACCGTTGAGGCAGGAGGGACGAGGTTGCGCACATATACCCACATCCAACGCGAGGATATGCCGGCCAGCTTGCAGCTTACAGGCGTGCTGACAGCAAAAGACTTGCAGACGCCCGATTTGCATATCGAGCCGCTACCATCAGCCAAGGCCGGGCCGGGCATCCTGGATGAGCTCTCGACACCGCCTGCTCCACCAACGGCATCGCAAGAAGCTGCCGTTGCTGCAAACAATGACGCGGCCAAGGCGATTGCGCCTGTCTCGCTTGAGGTGAAGAGTGCGGAGGTAAGCCTGTCCCCCGTGTCCTACGACCACGGCCTGAATATCGTGCTCACCCCGGAAAGCGCCGCCACATTCCGCGATTTCACGCAGGCGGTATTGGGACGACAAACGCAGATGCTGATCAACGACAAGGTCGTCATGGAACCCTGGATGAGGGAGCCGATCACGGATGGTCGCATCGTTCTGGCGGGAACGGATAAGAAAGATTTGGAAGCGCTGGCGGAACAGTTGAGGGGTCCCGGGGCCAAGATTCTCGTCCGGTTACGCCCATGATGGCGCCAGCTGCCGCGCGCTGGCGAGCTGCCCCTCCTTCATTTTAGCCGCCGGCTCCATCGCCAACGGACTTCAGTCCTATGGTTCAGAAATCAGAAGGACCAGAATTCCATTACGCGCTGCGGCACTGATCGCCCCGGAGATCCGCCGCAGTGGCCCACGCGCAATGAGCGTCTCTTGCGGAGGGGAGTTTCCGGGACCCGGATCGATAAAGGCCGAACACTGGTGATCCAGATCGAGCATCGCCATGAATGATGTGGCGACAATCGTTTCACCGCAGGCGGCGCATCGGAGAATGTAGGAACCGCGGTGGACGATCGATTCCGTTTTGTCCAATCCGCACGACGGGCAGGCCAACATATTGTTCATTGCTTCACCCCAGTCTGAGCACGCGGCTTATGAGGCAGCCGCCAGAATGATGGCGATCGCGAGCAGCAAGGGACCCATCCACTTGAAGTGGCGAACCAACGGCGGCCGGTTGGCCGGCTTGCCGGGAAACGGCAGATAACCAAAGCCCACGGATGTCATCCACAGGCCGGCGCAAAACATGATGATTTCATCGATATAGGCTGCGATCATGACTTTCCTGCCTTCAGATCGGCGCTGCGATATCTCCGTCTCCGCGTCCGATGCCACTCATCCTACCCATCAGTACGGCCGGACGGAAGAGAAGAGTGGATCTGAGAGATTAAACTTTGGGTAGCATAATTACCTCGAATCCCCTAGTCATTCGAACTCGTACACACGAATCCGCTAGAGCCACTTTTCTCAGGAATATTCCATGCACAACGCCAAATTCATTCGCTACGCCGCCTTCTCTGCGTGCGTCGCTTTTGCGACATTTCAGGCCGGGCAGGTTCTGGCCGATTCGGCCGATGACAAGTTCTTTGACGCAGCCCTTTGCAAGCCACCCTATACGATGACATCGGCAATGAAGATCTATGATGTCGTGGAAGCTCTGGCCAAGCCGGACACATCATCCTTGGGCGCGGCGATCTACAAACTCCCGAACCAGATAGGCCGCGACGGCTTTAAGTCGACCGAGATTTTCTTTGCAAGTAACGCTGTTGGCGTCCTGATCGAGGGCGAACGCGCCGACGATCTGGCCGCGAAATATGGTTTGAAGCCGGAGACCTCGGACCTGCTGGGCACATCCACCAAGGGCTATTCGCTTGAACTTCCTGCAGACCTGCAGCCAGAACCCGGAATGGCCGGCCCCGGAAGGGTCTCCATCGTTGCCCGCCAGGGAGACGCTTTGCCCGGCAAAACCTTGCTGGCGTGTGAATTCGTGCAGGAATTCTAGGAGGCTCCGCATAAGCGCGCAAAGCGGCGGCACGAAACCCTTTTCGAAAAGCACATCCCAGCAGTTCGCTGACCGAGAAAGGCATCTCGTTCATACTGCGCCTCGCCACGCCGGATGAATCGCCCTATGTGTGCAGGCTGCAACGGCAGAGAGCACGCAGCGGAGGTCCTGAGATCATGCAAACCATTTGGAAGAAGCCGGTGACGGTCGCCCTTGAAGGCCCGGATCAGTGGGTGGTGATCCAGACGACCCAGGCTGCAACATGGGCGTTGATTGAGGACTGGCCGACCGAAGAAGGCCCCGCCTTGGATAGGGCCTGCGCGGTTTGCGCGGATGTGATGTCGGGAAAACGAAACCGGGAAGAGGCGCGACAGGCGTTCATCGACGCTGCAATCGAAGCCGGAATCCCGATTAAGGAGTAAGCCACGACCCGTGCGGCGCCTATTTGGCGCTGGACGGCGAGCGGTCATCTCGGCTCGCCATCCAGCGTGATGACGCAGAGATTATACGCAATCAGCCATCATAATGGCCAGACAATGCTGCCTCCGCAGACTTGACAACCACGGCCAGATTGAAGCCCTTCGTCACAAGTGAAGGTCGGTCACCGCTTTCAGCCAGCCCGACTTGGGAGACGGAAGAGGCACGACCGTGCCGGCGTGCAGATCAGCGACCCAGAGATCATGTCGCCTTCGGTCCACGAACTTCTAAAACCGCGACGCTGACAGCAACGTCAAGCCGTCTCCGGGGCTTTGGCTCTCGCCAGGTCTTGCAGGAACTCTTCCATCAAGGGTTCGTCGCCGAACCGGCGATAAGCCCTTTCCGCTTCCAGCGAGAATGCCGGATGGGCTTCAACAAGGCTCGCCATGGTAGCCTGCGCCTTTTCAAGCTCTCCGCTTCCACCCTGCAACGCGGCTTGGATGAGAAGGCAATTCGCGTCGCGGGGCGCTCTGACAAGGCACTCGCTGATGACCGTGGCCGCCTCTTCGCGGCGGCCATCGGCATAAAGCGCCTGACCATGCACGTAGGCATAGTATTCCGGTGCCATGGGGTGCAGTCGGCGCGCCCGCTCCGCATTGGCGACAGCGTCCCGATAGTCTCCGAACCGGACCTGCGCTTTGGCCAGCGCAATCATGCTGTCGGGATCGTTGGGGTTCAGTTCGACCGCACGCTGCGCCGCCCGAAGTCCGCCGGAATAGTCCGCCTGCAGCGCAAGTCCAAAACTGATTACCTGATATCCAAAACCGAGATTGGGATCGAGCCGCACGGCCTGCCGCGCCTCACTGAGACCCAGATCCAGTTCGGGCGCGGCGGCCTGACCGCCGGGCCTTTGCGCCACTTCGCCGATGTAGGTCAACGCAAGGCCTGCGCGGGCTGCGGCATAAGCCGGGTCCATTTCTAGGGCGCGCTGATACAGGCCGCGGGCATCGAGAATAGCGTTCTGGTCAGCGGCGCCGTGCCGGTAACGGTCGCGGGCCTGCAAGACGAGATCATAGGCCTGCAGACTATCCGTCGGCCGCAGCGCCGCCGCTGCCGCTTCGCTTCGGCCGATATAGGGCGCGAGTTGCGCGACGATTTCCGTGGTGAGCTCGCTCTGGACGGTGAAAACGTCAGCAACCTTCTTGTCGAAGCTGCGCGACCATAAGTGCGCCCCCGTGCCTACATCAATAAGCTGCGCCGAAACGCGGAGCTGGTCGCCTTCTCGGCGCGCGCTGCCTTCAACCACGTAATCAACGCCAAGCTTTGCCGCGAGCTTACGTACATCCGTCTCCTGACCGCGCACGGCATAGGTGGAATCGCGGGCGATGACCTGAAGCTCGGGATTACGAGCGAGCGCCGTGGTCACGTCCTCGGTCAGACCGTCTGCAAAGTAAGGCTGGTTATCGCTGCCGCTCATGGTTGCGAACGGCATGACGGCAATCGAGGGTCTGGGGTCTCCACGGGTCTGGTCCAGAGAAAGTGCAGCCGGGATGCCGCTCACCATCGCTGCCAGCGGAAGAGGTGAAATCTGGGTACCGATGAGAATGAGAGCGATGGCAGCAACGCCATAAGACCAGCGCGCAGCGCTGCCGCGCAGGATATGTGGCACCTGCCGCCAGATCGACCAGGGAGAGCCCGCCCGCCTTACGCGGTACACTTCAAGCAGCTCGGGAATATTCTTGGCGCGCCTGCGGCCGACTCGAGCGAACAGATCGCCGCGGTTGCGCTCGGCGGCCATCACCACAGCGCCGCTGACGAATATCTGGCCGGGTTCGGTCATGGCCTCAAGCCGGGCCGCGACGTTCACCCCATCCCCATAGACATCACCATTATCCTCGATGACATCACCGAGGTTGATGCCGATACGCAGCTTGAAGGGCCCGTCGTCAAAACCTTGCTGGATGGCAAGTGCCGCATCAACGGCCGCGTTGACGCTCGGGAACATCGCAAGGAAGCCGTCACCCGTCGTTTTGAAAGTGGTTCCGCCATGGCGGGCGACAGTCGGGTCGATCAGGTGGTCAAAAACGGTGCGCAGCTCCGCATAGGTGGAAGACTCGTCCTCAGCCATCAGCCGGCTATAGCCGACGATATCAGCAGCCATGATTGCCGCGAGCTTGCGTTGCATTTCAGTCTCCCAACGGAGTGGCTTGATACACGGCCGTCACTGCTAACAATTGGTGTGCAGCGATCATTCAGACTAGTCCTGCAATTCGGGAAGCGGTAATCAATACAGCTCATAAATGCGTGAATATTGAGACCGTCAATTCGCGGTCCGCCGGCCCCGACTTCGCCTGGAGCGGTCCCGTCGCCTCATCGATGAGGGCGACGGCATAACGCAAGGGCCGATACCTTTCCGCCGCGCCTACTTCGCTCCGTTATCAATCAGGTCGAAGTCGATGACGATGGAATCCGCATCCTCGGAAGGCGGGACGTTCTGGAGCGTTTGGTGATGAGCGGAGCGGCTGCGGCAGGAGTGCCCCGCTTTATATGGAAATGGCGCACCCGAAGAGATTCGAACTCCTGACCCCCAGATTCGTAGTCTGGTGCTCTATCCAGCTGAGCTACGGGTGCGTGCAAAATGCGGCGGTGCCGCTTGCGTGGCGATCCTCTAAAACGTCCTTCGGGACAATGCAAGAGCATTTCTGAAAAAATCGCGTCTTTGTCTGCCCGAAGCCGCGCCTTGCGAAACCCCGTCACTTTTCAATATGCGTCCGGCTGCGGTAATCCTCCAGCGAAACCGGGCGGTCGGGGATCTCGATGCGGAACTGCGTGCCGACCGTCGGTTTTTCCACCAGCGCGATCGTGCCGCCATGGGCGAGCACCAGCTCGCGGGCGATGGTGAGGCCGAGGCCGGTGCCGCCGGAGCGGGCGGAGCCGCGGAAGGCGGCAAAAAGGTTCTGGCGCGCCTTTAGCGGCATGCCGGGGCCGGTATCATCCACCGTGATGCTGACGACGCTGCCGACGCGCTGGGCGGAGACGGTGATGCGCCTGACGGAACCCAGGCCGCCCTCGCCCGGCGACGTCAGCGCCTGCAGCGCGTTGCGGCAGAGATTGTGGATGACGCGGAAAAGCTGCTCGCTATCGGCATCGACCTCAAGCTCGGCGCCGATCTGCTCTGCGAATTCGATGCCGCTTTGCGGATCGATCGCCAGCATGTCCTTGACGTCCTGGGTCAGTTCCAACAGGCGGATATGGCGGCGGCGTGGCGCGGATTCGCTCGCCTTCCCGTAGGACAGCACCTCGGTGGTATAACCGACGGCGCGGTCGATGGTGCGCAGCAGCTTCGGGGCGAAGCTTTTCACCATCGGGTCGTCGACATCGACCAGCCGGTCCGACATCAGTTGCGCCGACGCCAGGATATTGCGCATGTCGTGATTGATCTTGGAGACGGCAAGGCCGAGAGCGGCCAGGTTCTTCTGCTGCTTCAGCGTCTTCTGCAGCTCCATCTGCATCGAGGTGAGATTGCGGCCGGCGACCGCCAGTTCGTCGCGGCCGCCGTCGCCGATATAGATATGGGCGGGGTTCTCGGGATCGGAGGAGAATTGCTGCATGCTGCCGGTCAGCCGGCGAATCGGGCCGATGAGGATGCGGTTGATCGCAAAGAAGATCAGCGTCGCCGTGAACAGCGAGATCAGCACCGACAGCAACAGGACGTTGCGGGAATAGGCGAACATCGCCGTGCGCAGCTGCCGGTCCTTCATCACCACCTCGACGCCGGTGTTGGTGTCACCGACGGGGCCGTAGACGCGGATTATCCTGCTGCCGCCGAGGATCAAGGTGTCGAGTGCGTCGCGTATCGCCGTCACCGGCGGCACGTCAGTGAGATCATAGGCTTCATCGACGGAGGCCGGCATATCGGTCGTCGCCAAGAGCCGCGAAGTGCCCTCCTTGCGCAGCACGATCGCCTTGGTGCCGGTCGCTTCCAGCGTCTCCTTCTGCAGCGCCCGCGGCAGCTCGACGGGCTGCAGCCCATCGATGACGATGGCGGCGGCAGCGGCGGTGTTCAGCCTGTCCTGCAGCCAGCGCAACCGCATGCTGGCGACCGATGGAAAGAAGATCAGGATTTCGGCGAGCATGATAAAGACGACGGTGAGCCAGAGCAGCTTGCCGGAGAGGCCGCCGAACATGCGGGCAGACGGGCACGGCGCCCTTGCGGCCTCGCCGGCCGCCGGGATTTCCGCCGAAGGATTGTCGCCCTGGTCTCTTGTCGGCATTCTCGTCTCGCCCGATCGGCAGCACCCAGGCCGCCCCTACCGTTGAGCTCTATATTAGACCAAGATGCTCCGCTTTCAAATCTTTGCGAGCAGCGTCACGTCGTCACAAAGAAACGCCGCCCGAGAGGAGGAAGGCCCCTCCCCAACCCCTCCCCCTTGTGGGGAGGAGTCTTTGCCCGGCGCGGACCGGGCAGAAAAAACTAACGCCGCCCGGAGGCGGCGTTAAAAGGCGCGTGATCAGTAAAGCTTAGAACTCTTCCCAGCTCTGCTCGGCTGCGGCCGCGTTGCCGCCGAAGGCGCGGGCGACTTTGGCGATCGCGCGGCGGGCGGGCGAAGCGACCGGCCTTTGCGGCTCGTTGCGAACGAGCGCCACAGGTGCCGGCGCATCATCCGACAGCTTGAAGCGGGCAATGAGGCGCACCAGGCCACCGGCTTCGGCCGAAAGCCTGTGCGTGGCGGCGGAGGTTTCTTCCACCATCGCAGCATTCTGCTGGGTCACCTGGTCCATCTGGTTGACGGCGGTATTGACCTCCTTGAGGCCGGTCGACTGCTCGGTCGCAGCTGTCGCGATCGAATGGATATGGTCGTTGATGGCAATGACGCGGGTGCCGATTTCGGCCAGCGCCTCGCCGGTCGCCTGGACGAGCTTGACGCCGACCTGCACCTCGTTGCCGGATTTGGTGATCAGCGCCTTGATGTCCTTGGCAGCCGTTGCCGAACGCTGGGCCAATTCCCGCACCTCCTGCGCCACCACCGCGAATCCCTTTCCGGCATCGCCGGCGCGGGCCGCCTCGACGCCGGCATTCAGCGCAAGCAAGTTGGTCTGGAAGGCGATCTCATCGATGACGTTGATGATCTGGCTGATTTCGCGTGAGGCCTGTTCGATGCGGCCCATCGCCTCGACGGCATTGCGCACGACGACGCCGGAGCGGCCAGCATTCTCCTTGGCTTCGGATACCATGATGGTGGCCTCATGCGCCCGCTCGGTGGAATTCTGGACGACGGCGGTGATCTCGTCGAGTGCTGCCGAGGTCTCTTCGAGGGCGGCCGCCTGCTGCTCGGTGCGCTTCGACAGGTCGTCGCTGGCATTGCGCAGCTCGGCGGTGTTGCCGTTCATCGCTTCCGTCGTCTCGCGCACTTCGCGCATCGTCGCCTGCAGCGTAACGAAGGTATTGTTGACGTTCTGCTGCAGCTCGGCGAAGGCGCCCTGAAAGTTGCCGCTCATCGTCTGGGTGAGGTCGCCTTCGGCAAGGCTTGCGATGACGCGGCGGGTCTCGCCGATGCCGGCATCGACGCTCGCCAGCAGCGTATTGATGTTGCCGGCGAACTGGTTGAGGTTGTCGTCCTCGTAATCCTTGCTGATGCGGTGGCCGAAATCGCCGGCCGCAGCCGCCGCCACGACGACGGACATGCTCGACTGCAAGTCGTCGCTCTTGGCGCGCATCGCCGCCTCCTGGGCATTCAGGCGCTTGACGGCGAGGCCGTTCGCCTTGAAGACCGCAACCGCTGCGGCCATCTCGCCGATTTCATCCGGACGGCCGGCAAAGGGGACCTCGGCGTCGAAATTGCCGTCGGCGACTTCCTTGATCGCATGGGTGACGCGCTTGATCGGGCGGCTGAGATGGCTGGTGCCGATATAGAAGCCCATGCCGATGCCGACCGCGATGCCGATGCCGGTGATGCTGAGCACGAGCATCAGCACCCAGGAGCGGAAGCTCTCGATCTCGGCGTTGACGGTCTCCAGCGCTGCCTTGTCGATGGCGACGACGGCATCGATTTCCGCCTGGAACGCCTTGCGGTTGGCGCGGTTGGCCTCGTTGTTGCCTTGTTGGCTTGCGGCCTCGGGGCCGACTTCCGTGCCTAGGCGGGCCGTTTCCGCGCGGAAGGTGCGGAATTCCGCGGCGCGGGCGACAAGCTTGGCAAAATCGTCCTTCTCATCCTCGGGAACGAGCGGCGCCCAGCCGGAGATGACCTTGTCGATCTCATCGAGCCCGGCCAGCAAGCCCTTGGCGAAATTCGGCGTATCCTTGATCGTTTTGGCGGCATAGATGCCGCGCGATTCCATGACAACGGCCGTGACGAAACGATTGAGGCGTTCGCCGGCATAGGCACGGCTGGCGGCATGCTCATAAGCCGTCAGGTTGCGACTGTATTCGTGCATGGCGGACAATGCCGTTGCACCGATCAGAAGTGCCACCGCGCCCATCACGCAAACCAGCAGATTAATTTTGCCCCGGATCTTCAATGCAATGCTCCTAGCTACGCCACTGGCTGGAAAGCAAATTCCAGTCGATGCGTTGAATATCGGCGAAATTGATTAAAGTTAGATTTCTAGAATTTACGATTATGGCTTCGGAAATTATCCGTGCCGAATGTCTTCGGGATGCTAAACGCTTGAAAAGCTGAGTGATCTATCCGTCACGGCGCAAAACTACAACCGTTCAGGGCAACCCGCATTTCTTAACACCAGAGTGCGAATTTACTTTCGAGGCCGGCAGCACATAGCGAAATTATCCGGCATAATTGACTTTTACGGGCTTCATCCTTATAAGCCCGCGCACGTCCGGTCACTTTAGGCCTTTCATGGCCCGCCCGTTCGTAAAATAACGCTCCTTGCATTATGCAAATTCAAGAAGGGCCGCACTCCGCGGTGTTTAAAATAAATGAAGCGTACCTACCAACCATCCAAGCTTGTTCGCAAGCGTCGCCACGGTTTCCGTGCGCGCATGTCCACGAAGGGTGGCCGCAAGGTCATCGCAGCCCGCCGCGCGCAGGGCCGCAATCGTCTGTCGGCGTAAGCCGGGTTGCCCGGTAAGAGATGGCGGGCGAATTGACGATCAGTGAGAAGAAACACACTGTCGGGCGGCTGAAGAGCCGCCCGCAGTTTCTTGCCGCGCGCGAGGGCGAAAAACGCCGGGGCGGCTTCTTCCTTCTCGAAGTCCTCGACCGGAAGGAACCCGACAGCCAGGCACGCGTCGGTTTTACTGTCACCAAAAAACATGGCAACGCGGTCGAACGGAACCGTATGCGCCGCCGCCTGAAAGAGGCGGTGCGGCTTCATGCGGGGTTTGCAATGCAGCCCGGACACGACTATGTGGTTGTCGCGCGCAGGGACGTGCTTGACGCGTCCTTCCAGGAATTGGCCGCGGAACTGAAATCCCGCGTGGAAACCAGGCCGAAACACCGGCGCTCCGGAGACGGACGCCCCAGGAACGTATGATGGAAAACAACCGCAATTATTTCATTGCGATCGCTCTCTCGGTGCTGATCGTCCTCGGCTGGCAGTTTCTCTATATGAATCCGCGCATCGAGGCCCAGCGCAAGGCGCAGGAAGCCCAGAAGGCGCAGCAACAGACCGAGCAGGTGCAGCAGCCGGCAGCCGGCGGCGAGACGCCGGCCCAGCCGAGCGGTACGGCCCCTTCCGGCCAGGCAGCCGCGACAGCGACGCTCGAGCAGGCGCTGACAAAGACCCCGCGCGTCGCCATCGATACGCCGGCACTTTCCGGCTCTATCAACCTTGCCGGCGCCCGCCTCGACGATCTGAAGCTCAAGGGTTATCACGAGACGGTCGACGACTCGAGCCCGATCATCACGCTGTTCAGCCCGGCCGAGACCAAGGACGGCTATTTCACCGAACTCGGCTATATCGGCAGCGACGCGACAGGCGCCGTTCCGGGTGCCTCGACGCTCTGGACCGCTCCCGAGGGCGCCAAGCTCACCGAAAAGACGCCGGTGACGCTCTCCTACACCAATGACAAGGGCCTGACCTTCACCCGCACCATTTCCGTCGACGAACGCTACATGTTCACCGTCGCCGACAAGATCGAGAATACCGGCCAGGCGCCCGCATCGTTGTCTTCCTACGGCCGGGTGACGCGCTACAACAAGCCGACGACGCCCTCCGTCTACGTGCTGCATGAAGGCTTCATCGGCGTGATCGGCGACGGCCTGATCGAAACCAAATATAGCGCCGTCGAGGAGGAAGCCGTCACGCCGGCGAAATCCACCGGCGGCTGGCTTGGCATCACCGACAAATATTGGGCGGCGACGATCGTTCCGCCGCAAAGTGCGGCCTATGAGGCGCGCTTCTCCCACTTTGCCGATGGCCAGCCGCGCTATCAGGCCGATTACAAGGATGATGCCTTCACCGTTGCGCCGGGCCAATCGATCGAGCTCAAGAACCTCGTCTTTGCCGGCGCCAAGGAAGTGCCTGTTATCGACGGTTATGAGGCCAGCTACTCGATCCCGAAGTTCGACCGGCTGATCGACTGGGGCTGGTTCTATTTCATCACCAAGCCGATGTTCAAGCTGATGGACTTCTTCTTCCGCTACTTCGGCAATTTCGGCGTGGCGATCCTGTGCACGACCATCGTCGTCAAGCTCCTGTTCTTCCCGCTCGCCAGCAAGCAGTACGCTTCGATGGCGAACATGAAGCGCATGCAACCGAAGATGGAGGAGTTGAAGGCAAAATTCGGCGACGACCGCATGGGGCTGCAACAGGCGATGATGCAGCTCTACAAGGAAGAGAAGATCAATCCGATCGCCGGCTGCTGGCCGGTGGCGCTGCAGATCCCGATCTTCTTCTCGCTCTACAAGGTGATCTACATCACCATCGAAATGCGGCACGCACCCTTCTTCGGCTGGATCAAGGACCTTTCGGCGCCCGATCCGACGACAATCGTCAATCTGTTCGGCCTCCTGCCTTTCGAGGGGCCGGCGCTGCTGCACCTCGGCGTCTGGCCGCTGATCATGGGCATCACCATGTTCGTGCAGATGCGCATGAACCCGACGCCGCCCGATCCCACACAGGCGATGATCTTCAACTGGATGCCGCTGGTGTTCATGTTCATGCTGGCCAGCTTCCCGGCCGGCCTGGTCATCTACTGGGCCTGGAACAACACGCTCTCGGTGGCCCAGCAGGGGCTGATCATGAAGCGCCACGGCGTCAAGGTTGAACTCTTCGACAATCTGAAGGGTCTGTTCCGACGAAAAGAAGTACCGTCGAAATGACGCTTGCCAAGCCCCGCTCCGGCGGGGCTTTTCATTTCCGGGCGGCGGACGAAGGAAACAAGGCATGCCGCGCAGGCGCCTGAAAAGCTTGACATCCGCCCGCAAAACCATGAAGCCCGGTAAAAGACCCAACCCAGAGATTGCAGAACCCGCATGCCCGAAACCGAAAAGCCGCTCTTCGGCCACCCATGGATCTTCATCCGCGGCGTGCCCTCCCTGAATTTCCTGCCGCCGGAAGGGCCGTTGGAAGTGGCCTTCGCCGGTCGCTCGAATGTGGGCAAGTCGTCGCTGATCAATGCGCTGGTCGGCCAGAAAGGTCTGGCGCGCACGTCGAACACGCCGGGACGCACGCAGGAACTGAACTATTTCGTTCCGGACGGCTATTCCGGCGAAGGCGGCGACCTGCCGCCGACGGCGATCGTCGACATGCCGGGCTATGGTTATGCGCAGGCGCCGAAGGAGCAGGTCGACAAGTGGACCAAGCTCGTCTTCGATTATTTGCGCGGCCGCGCGACGCTGAAGCGCGTTTATGTGCTGATCGACAGCCGCCACGGCATCAAGAAGAACGACGACGATGTGCTTGATCTGCTCGACAAGGCCGCCGTCTCCTACCAGATCGTGCTCACCAAGACCGACAAGATCAAGGCAGCCGGTGTGCCGAAGCTCATTGCCGAAACGGCGGAAAAGATCCGCAAGCGCCCGGCCGCCTATCCCGGCGTGCTGTCCACCTCGTCCGAAAAAGGCGATGGATTGGACGAACTGCGCCAAGCGATCGCCGAAACCCTCGGTATCGCCCGCTGGAAGTAGGAAAGGCCTGAGCACCCCGACCGCGAAGCCCTGTTTGGTGTAAAGGTCGCCGAGACATCCAAAAGTTGAACACAGCGCAAACGGAAAACTAACGGTTGACGTCGCAGGCTTGATGAGCTAGATAGCGACCATCGAATTTTGCTTGCTGGCTTGGTTATCGCGCGATTGGCACCGCGCCCTGAACGAACTTCCTTTCAAAAATCGCTATCACCATCCGGATCGCCTTGGCGTTGTGGTTCTTCAATATTGCTATGAAAGGGTTCATCATCATGGCCACTGGCACAGTTAAATGGTTCAATTCCACTAAGGGCTTCGGCTTCATTCAGCCTGATAATGGCGGCGACGACGCCTTCGTTCACATCTCTGCCGTCGAGCGCGCCGGAATGCGCGAACTCGTCGAAGGCCAGAAGATCGGCTTCGACCTCGAGCGTGACAACAAGTCGGGCAAGATGTCCGCTTGCAATCTCCAGAACGCTTAAATCGGTATCTGCTTCCCTTTGACCACGGATGTACTGGCACTGCCGGAAGCACGTTATCAATCCAAGGCCAGGCGATTTGCCTGGCCTTTTTCGTTTTCGCTCGCGTGTCGAGCCCGCAGTATCGGACCCAAGATGACAGAGACATACAGCAAATCTCGCCAGCGGGCGGAGATAGCCTTCGGTAACGTCCAGACCCAGTTCTTCGCGAAGAACCAGGCGGCCGAAGAACTCGAATCCGACGCCCAATCGCAACAGGCAAAGACGTTGCGGCTTCGGGAAGCCCGGCTTGCGCGGGAACATAGTAACCGGGTGTCGGCAACCTCTGCCCTCATTGCGAAACGCGCCCGAGCCCGCTGAGATCACAACCCGATCGACAAGGCTCGAGATTTAAACCGCGTCTGAAATGACGGGCTTGCAGCTCTCGCGCTGCAGCATGGCCGAAGGCATGCTGGCATTCACTCGTACCAAGGAAGCGTCAATGGCAGAGACTGCGAACGAACTTCAATCGATCAATACGGCCTGGCAGATCGCCATTCAGGAGATCCTGCGCATGGTGATCAGAGACATGTATCACGGCGGCGGCGAAGCGTCGTTCAGAACCCATATCAAGCGTATCGAAGAAGCGGCCGTCGACAGCATTTATACGGATTTGCGGCTGCGCGGGACTGATGAATGGACGGAAGTGCTGGTCAAGGAAAGGGCGAGCAATTTCGTCACGACCCTGCTGACGTCATTTACCTATGACCGGGCTTAAATAACCCTATGGCCGGCAATCGATGGACGTGCCGCCGATCAATGCTTGCGTCCCCGCAGTTTTTAAAGCAACCCTAGTTCTCCTGCTTGCGGGAGCAGCCGCGTCCAAGAGTAATATTTGATGACCGATAGCAAAGACCAGCCGATTTCGCCGGAAGGCGTCGGCAACTTGCCCCATCTTGCCGAAGCCCTTGATGATGATCGGTTTCGACACTTTCTCGACCATGTGCCATTCGCGGTGGCTGTCTCCGAACTCGGTGGCGACGAGCCGCTGATTTATGTCAATCTCGAATTCGAACGGCTGACGGCGCTCGAGGCAACCCAAGTCCAGGGAAAGCCCTGGCCGGACATTGAATTGAAATCTACCGCCGTCTCCGGAGAGGTGCCGCTGACCGCCGCTGTGACCACTGCAGAAGAGTATATTGGTGCCTTCTCGCTGGTGGCCGAACCCGAGAGCACTATCATTATCGATGTCTGGTCGAATACGATCGTCGACGATGATGACACGCCGCTTTTCCGACTGGTGGCCTTTGCTGCCCGCAATGAGGCGACGGCCGCTGAAAGCTTCAGCGAACTGCTGACGGAGAAAGATGTCCTTCTGCGGGAACTTCAGCATCGCGTGAAGAACAATCTTCAGATGATCACTGCGCTCATCCGAATGGAGGCGCGCAATGCTCAACAGAACGAGGAAAGCGAGAGGTTTGCACGGCTTGCCGGGCGGATTGAAGCCTTGGCCCTGCTCTATCGCTCGCTGTCGGACGAAGAGAAAGGCGCCACAGTCGATCTTGGCACCTATGTCAGCCAGATTGCCGCCTCGGTGATGGCAGCCCATGCCGTGGAAGGGATCCGGCTGGACATGAAGGTCGATACTTGGCCGGTTTCGGTCGATGTCGCCATGCCGGCCGGGCTCGTCATCAACGAACTTCTCACCAATACGCTGAAGCATGCCTTCGTGGGGCGTGATGGCGGCGAGATCACGCTCCGCTGTGTGGTCGGCGATACCGGGTGCAGGATCACCGTTGCAGATAACGGGGTCGGTCTTCCCCAAGACGTCATTTGGCCGCAGCCGGGAAAGCTGAGCGCCATGATCGTGCAGTCGCTGAAACAGAATGCCCGCGCCGAGGTTGAAGTCAGCTCGTCCCCTGACGCCGGGATGAGTGTCTCCCTCGTCTTCCCGAGAGCCGAAGCGGCCCGATAGCCACCTATGTTTGGGGCGCCCCGAAGAGCGCCCCAATACGTCTGCCGATACGAACTGGCTTACATCTTCGGCAGCAGCACCTTGTCGACGACGTGGATGACGCCGTTCGACTGCTTGACGTCGGCGATCGTCACATGGGAGACGCCGCCGTTTTCATCGGTCAAGGTGATCTTGCCCATGCTTTCCTTGGCTTTCAGCACGCAGCCGCCGACGGTCTTGATGTCATGCTCGCCACCGTCATCCTTGATCATCTTGGCAACGGTCTTGGCCATCGCATCGGCCGCAACGACGTGGCAGGTCAGAACCTTGGTCAGCGTCGCCTTGTTTTCCGGCTTCAGCAGCGTATCGACAGTGCCCTTCGGCAGGGCAGCGAAAGCTTCGTTGGTCGGCGCAAAGACGGTGAAGGGGCCCTTGCCCTCGAGCGTGCCGACCAGGCCTGCTGCCTTGACGGCTGCGACCAGCGTCGTGTGATCCTTGGAATTCACGGCGTTCTCGATAATGTTCTTGCTATCGAACATCGCCGCACCGCCGACCGTCGGGTTTTTCGCGGCGGCAAAGGCGACGGCGGACATTGCAGTGGCGAGCGCGAAGCCGCGCAATACGGACTTGATCATGATTTTCTCCTCACCGGACACCATCCGCGGGCTTTATGCCTGAGCGTCGTCCGGACATTTCGAACTACGGAGAGCCGCGCCGAAGAGTTTCAGAAAGGAGACATGATTTATGGCCAGCACGATTACGGCCGGTGCAGGGGACCGCTTGCGATCACCGGACCAGTCGCCTGGCCGGTCGGCGAACCGCCGAAGGGTTCGAGACTGACGGCAAGCGTTGCGCCATCGGCTATCATGCTGCGCAGTTCGGCGGGAATGACGAGTTCACCGCTTTCGCCCGGCTGGAACACACCGAGCGATCTCGTCATACCGCTGCCCGGGACCAGCCAAAGTTCCAGCGACTTCTCTTCCGGCTTGCCGGCGGCGACCGGAACGATCTTCAGCCGGCCGCTCTGAAGCTCGTAGGAGGCCAGAAGATTGATGGTACTGTTCTGGCCCGAAAGCGAGGCCACCAGCGGTGCCGGCCCCTGCGGCTCGGGCACCACGCCGGAGGCGAAGATGACGGCGCTGACGGCGACGACGATGCAGGCGAAGCTCAGCGAGCGCCAGAAAACGGCGGAATTCCACAGCCCCTGAGAAAAAGAGGGGGGCTTTTGGCCATCGCCGAACAGCCGCGCCTCGATCTGCTTGAAGGTTTCCCGGTTCGGAGCGACGCCTTCATACTCGTCGTTGAAGGCGGAGAGGTTGGTTTCCCAGCGGCTGACGATCGCAGCGAAGGGCCGGTCGTGGCGCATGCGCTCTTCCACCACCCGGCGATCCTGCAACGACAGGACGCCAAGCACATATTCGCCGGCGAGAACCTCGTCGCGGGAGCGGTCTCCCTTGCTTTTGTCGGGCGATGTCATCGTTCCATGCACTCTCTCAGTTTCAAGAGGCTGCGCCTGAGCCAGGTCCGCATCGTATTCAACGGAACACCAAACTGATCGGCCAGTTCCTGATAGCTCAGCCCTTCGACATAAGCCCGTTTCACCGCGACCGCACGATCAGCTTCCAACTCTTCCATGCAGGTGTCAATCCGCCTTCCTTCATCCTTGGTCACCGTCTGCATTTCCGGGCCGGGTCCGGCATCGGCAAGATCGTAGACCGTGTCCAATTCGTCGGCGACGGGCTTGCGCGCCCGCAGCGCATCGATCGACCGGTTGCGGGCAATTGCGGCCAGCCATGCCAAGGACGAACCCGAGGCGACGGAGAAGCTGCGAGCGCGTTGCCAGATGCTGATATAGACTTCCTGCAGAGCTTCTTCGGCTTCCGTGCGATCCTTCAAGATACGCAGGCAGATCGAGAAAAGTTTCGGTCCGGTCTGATTGTAGAGGGCCACGAAAGCCCTGCGATCGCCGAGTGCGACGCGGCCGATCAGGTCTGCGATCTCATCGCCTTGCATGCCGTTCCTCATCTCAAGCTTGCGTGCGCCAGACCGTAACGGCGTCCGGCTCCGCGACAGATACGAAAAACTATTGCCCTCTGGATTATTCCCTCTGCCAGAAACTTGCGATAAAAGGCCGCGAACAATTCTGCGGGGTTCCCATGAACGAAACCGAAAGCGAAATGCAGGCGCGGCTTCTGGCCAAGGCACTGCCCTTCATGCAGCGTTACGAGAACAAGACGATTGTCGTGAAATATGGCGGCCACGCCATGGGCAATCCCGAGCTCGGCAAGGCCTTTGCCAGCGACATTGCGCTCTTGAAGCAATCGGGCGTCAACCCGATCGTCGTTCACGGCGGCGGCCCGCAGATCGGCGCCATGCTGAGCAAAATGGGCATCGAATCGAAATTCGAGGGCGGGCTTCGCGTCACCGACCAGAAAACGGTCGAGATCGTCGAGATGGTGCTCGCCGGCTCGATCAACAAGGAAATCGTCGCGCTGATCAACCAGACCGGCGAATGGGCGATCGGCCTTTGCGGCAAGGACGGCAACATGGTCTTCGCCGAAAAGGCGCGCAAGACCATCAAGGATCCGGATTCGAACATCGAGCGCGTGCTCGATCTCGGTTTCGTCGGCGAAGTGGTCGAGGTCGACCGGACGCTGCTCGATCTGCTTGCCCGCTCCGAAATGATCCCGGTCATCGCCCCCGTGGCGCCCGGCCGCGACGGCGCCACCTACAATATCAATGCCGACACGTTCGCCGGCGCTATTGCCGGCGCGCTGAACGCCACCCGGCTGCTGTTCCTGACCGATGTGCCCGGCGTGCTTGACAAGAACGGCCAGCTCATCAAGGAGCTTTCGGTCGCCGAAGCGCATGCGCTGATCGCTGATGGCACGATTTCCGGCGGCATGATCCCGAAGGTCGAGACCTGCATCGATGCGATCAAGGCCGGCGTGCAGGGTGTCGTCATCCTGAACGGCAAGACCGCCCATTCCGTCCTGCTGGAGATCTTCACCGAGCACGGCGTCGGAACGCTGATCGTTCCCTGAACGAGGCTGCGCCCTTCACTTGCGAAGGGCGGATCTTCCTAGCACGGGAACAGGGTATCGAGGAACGAAATGCGCCTGACAGACTGCTATAATTTTCACGATTTCCGGCGCATGGCCAAACGGCGTCTTCCCGGGCCGATATTCGACTACATAGACGGCGGCGCCGATGACGAGGTGACGTACCGGCGCAATACGGCGGCCTTCGAGGCTTGCGATCTGGTGCCCGACGTTTTGCGCGGTGTGGCCGATGTCGATATGTCGGTGACCGTCATGGGGCAGAAGCTCGCAATGCCGGTCTATTGCTCACCGACCGCGTTGCAGCGCCTTTTCCACCACCAGGGGGAGCGGGCGGTCGCGGCGGCGGCGGCAAAACACGGCACGATGTTCGGCGTCTCCTCGCTCGGCACGATCAGCCTGGAGGAAGCCAGACAGATCAGCAACGGGCCGCAGGTCTATCAATTCTATTTCCACAAGGACCGCGGCCTCAACCGCGAGATGATGGCGCGAGCGAAAAATGCCGGCGTGCAGGCGATGATGCTGACGGTCGACAGCATCACCGGCGGCAACCGCGAGCGCGACAAGCGCACGGGCTTTGCCATTCCCTTCAAGCTCAATCTTGCCGGCATGACCCAGTTCGCGATCAAGCCTTCCTGGGCGATCGACTGGCTGACACACGAGCGCTTCCGGCTGCCGCAGCTCGAAAACCACGTCAAGATGGATGGCGGCGCGCTGTCGATCAGCCGATACTTCACCGAGATGCTGGACCCCTCGATGTCGTGGGACGACGTGGCGGAGATGGTGCGCGAATGGGGCGGGCCATTCTGTCTTAAGGGCATCATGTCGGTGGAAGACGCCAAGCACGCGGCCGAGATCGGCTGCAGCGGCATCGTGCTTTCCAATCATGGCGGGCGCCAGCTCGACGGCTCGCGCAGCGCATTCGACCAGCTGGCCGAGATCGTCGACGCGGTGGGCGACCGGATCGACGTGATGATGGATGGCGGCGTGCAGCGGGGAACGCATGTTCTCAAAGCATTGTCGCTGGGGGCGAAAGCCGTCGGGCTCGGGCGCTACTATCTCTTCCCGCTTGCGGCTGCCGGACAGCCCGGCGTCGAACGGGCGCTGGAGACGATGCGCACCGAGATCGAGCGCGGCATGAAGCTGATGGGCTGCACCTCGGTCAGCCAGCTGACGCGGCGAAATCTGCGCTTCCGTTCCTGAGCGGAACGAGATTTCATTGCGGGCCGCAGATTGTCGCAGCAGACCTGCGGCCCTCGGGCATTCGACGTCAGAGCAGGCTGTAAATCGCCGCCGCCTCCTGTTTCAGCTTTTCCATCATCGACCGGTAAGGCCCTGGCCCATAACTGACGCGGCCGACGCCGAGCCTGGCCAGCGTCTTCACATCCGGGGCGCCTGTCCGCATCATGATGTTGACCGGCAACGGCGATGCCGCGCAGATCTTCTCGATCAAGGCGGGATCGATCAAGCCGGGAACGAAGAAGCCGCTGCCGCCGGCGGCCGCATAGGCTTTGCCGCGCTCGATCGCCTCGTCCACCAGACCGGCATGTTTGGAAAGATCGCTCTCGGCCAGGAAGAGATCGGTGCGAGCGTTGATGAAGAAGGGGACGCCCTTACCTTCCGCCATCTCGCGAATGGCACTGATGCGGGCCGCCTGCCTTTCCACCGGATAGAGGCCATCGCCGTCGACCACCTGATCCTCGAAATTGATGCCGATAGCGCCGACCTCCACCAGCTTGGCAACGTTGGCGGCCGCACCTTCAGCCTCGGCCGAATAGGCGCCTTCGAAATCGACCGAAAGCGGCAGGTCGACGGCAGCGGTGATGGATTTCGCCGTGTCGACCAGCACCGACATCGGCAGTTTTTCGCCGTCGGCATAACCATGGGCAGCGGCCACCGACCAGCTTCCCGTCGCAAGCGCCTTGGCGCCGCCATCGGCGACGGCCTTGGCCGTCCCGGCATCCCAGATATTGTAGAGAACAACCGGGTCGCCCTTGCGATGCAATGCACCGAATGCCTTGGCCTTTTCAGTCTGACTCATGCCGTCTCCTCCATGTTGGGTGCTTGTGCTCTGATCTTCTGTTCATGCCGCAGCAGCCATTGCTTGCGCCAGAGCCCGCCGCCGTAGCCGGTCAACGAACCATCCGCGCCGAGGATGCGATGGCAGGGCACGATGATGGCAAGCTGGTTGGCGCCATTGGCGCGGCCGACGGCACGCACGACTTCCGGCCTTTCCATCTCCCTTGCAAGATCGCCATAGGCGCGCGTCTGGCCGGCGGGAATCTCCATGAGCTTTGCCCAGACATGTTTTTCGAAAGGTGTGCCGCCGAGCGCCAACGGCGTCTTGAAGACGGCGAGCCGCCCTTCGAAATAGTCCCGGATCTCCGCCTCGATCTGATCGATAGCAGGAGTGCGGCCGATCGCGACCGACGAGCGGACGCGCTTCTGCAGCGCCTCGAGCTCGGTCGGCAGCGCCTTACGGTCGTGGAATTCGAGAAGATGCAGATGCATCTGGTCTGCAACGGCTATCATCGGCCCCAGCGGCGTGTCGAACCAGTCGGCAAAGAGCAGCTCGCGGTTCTGCGACAACGCCGGCGCCTTGCCGACCAGCCGCTGGAAAGCCGCCCGGAAACCGCTTGGGGAGTCATATCCCGCATCGAGCTGCGCATCGATGACGCGCGCGCCATCGGCCAGTTGCCGGGCCGCCTCGCCCAGCCGGCGATAGCGGACGATATCGTGGAAGGTCACACCGAGCCCGCGTTTGAAGGCGCGGCGCACGGTCGAGGGATCATGGCCGCGGCGCACGAGCTCATCCTCGGTCCAGCGCAGCTGCGGCTCACGGTCCAATGCGGCAAGCAGCTCGTCGACGATCGGCTCCCTGCCCGGCTGCTCCAGCGGTCTGCAGCGCTGGCAAGGGCGGAAGCCCGAATGCATGCAGGCGGCGATCGTATCGAAAAAGAGCGTGTTTTCCCGCTTCGGCTTGCGCGCCGGGCAGGTCAGGCGGCAGAAGATGCCTGTCGTCTTGACGCAAACATAGGCCTGGCCCTCATAATCGGCACTGCGTGCGATCAGGGCGTCATAGAGCGTATCGTCATCGGGGCGTTCGAAAAGCATGACCGCTTTCTAGCATTCCGTGCCTGCGCCGTCCGCCGAAAATCGGGCGTCTATTCTTTCTTGTCGATTTCCTTGGCGGATAAGCCGTGCCATAAGACCGCCATGACCAAGATCGACCGCACGCCTGATAAAGCCGATTTCCAGCACGTCACAGACTGGGTCTTCGACCTCGACAACACGCTCTATCCGCATCATGTCAATCTCTTCGCGCAGATCGACAAGAACATGACCGCCTATGTTGCGGCACTCTTGCAGATGGAGCGGGAAGAGGCGCGCAAGCTGCAGAAGCAATATTACCTCGAGCATGGCACGACGCTACAGGGCCTGATGATCCACCACGGCGTCGACCCGAACGACTTCCTCGAAAAGGCGCATGCGATCGATTACACGGCGCTGACGCCGCAGCCGGAACTCGGCGAGGCGATCAAGGCGCTGCCGGGGCGCAAGTTCATCTTCACCAATGGCAGCGTCAAGCATGCCGAGATGACGGCGGAGGCGCTCGGCATTCTCGAGCATTTCGACGATATCTTCGATATCGTCGCCGCCGACTACGTGCCGAAACCGGCGCAGGCGACCTACGACAAATTCACGGCGCTGAAGCGGGTCGAAACCACCAAGGCGGCTATGTTCGAGGATCTGCCGCGCAACCTGACGGTGCCGAAGGCGCTCGGCATGCAGACCGTGCTGCTGGTGCCGCGCAATCTGGAAGAGACGGTCGTCGAATGGTGGGAAAAGACCAGCGGCGAGGAGGATCATATCGATTTCGTCACCGACGATCTCGCCGCCTTCCTCGGCAAGATTACCGGCTGAAGCATTACGAAGTTTTCATTCAGCTTACCGATGTTTAACTGGGTCTTTCGGGCCTGCTGCCATAGCTTCTTTCGTGAGGGGACACCTTACGAAAGGCAAACACGATGTTCCGCAACAAGCTGATACTGGCAGCGCTTTCCTCCACCCTCATCTTCGGCGCAGCCGCCGGGGCAGGCTTTGCCGCACCCGGTGACGGGCCGCGTCAGCACCCCGGCAGGCACGGTCCGGGGCCTGCTGCCTTCCGCGAAATCACCTATGTCCGCATGCTGAAGCAATTCGATACGAACAAGGATGGACAGGTCTCCAAGGACGAGGTGACCGCCGGCCTCGACAAGATCTTCGCCGCCATCGATACCAACAAGGATGGCTCGCTGACCCCGGGCGAAATCCGTGAGTACCGGAAAACGCAGATGCAGGCGATGCGAGGCCAGCGCAAGCAGGAGACCGGCGAAAACAAGGATGCGAACGCCGCAGCCGCGACGGCAGACAATAACGACCAGGGACGGCTGCCGCGCGAAGGTCACGATGGTCGTGACGGGCATCGCTGGATGCGCCATGGCGGCAACATCATGCGCGCCTCGATCATGATGCAGCGGATCGACACCGACCAGAACGGCCAGATTTCCAAACAGGAAGCCACAGCCGCCTTCGACAAGCTGTTTGCGCGGATGGACCGCAACAAGGATGGCGTCATCTCGATCGACGACATGCCGGACCGGCCGCTTTTGTAAGGCCAGACGAGCCGATGTATCCCCACTCTTTCCCTGCTCCGGCGGGGAAAGAGTGGGAGATTCGTCGAAACGCCGCGTTCTGGCTCCTATTCGCGGTGTTCGTAGAAATTCTGGACGATCTTCCACGCCTCTTCGGCCGTATCGACGAAGCTGATCAGCTTGACGTCCTCGGGCGCAATCGTGCCGAATTCGGCCAATGCGTCGAAATTGATGATGCTCCGCCAGAACGCCTCCCCGAAAAGGATCAGCGGCAGGCGCTCCATGCGGCCGGTCTGGATCAGCGTCAGGCATTCGAAGAATTCGTCGAGCGTGCCGAAGCCGCCGGGAAAGACGGCGATCGCCTTGGCGCGCACCATGAAGTGCATCTTGCGGATGGCGAAATAGTGGAAGTTGAAGCTGAGCTCCGGCGTCACATAGGCGTTCGGCGCCTGCTCGTGCGGCAGCACGATGTTGAGGCCGATCGAAGGCGCGCCCTCGTCGGCCGCGCCGCGATTGCCGGCCTCCATCACGCCGGGGCCGCCGCCGGTGACGATGACATATTCGTGGAAATTGAAGGTGGCCGAATATTTCGAGCAGAGCCGGGCGAATTTTCGCGCCTCGTCATAATAGACGGAAGCCGCCTCCAGGTTGACGCGCTGGATATCGTTGCGGGCTGCCCAGGCGCTCTGGCCGGGGGCGGGAATGCGGGCGCCGCCGAACATGACGACGGTCGACTTGATGCCGCGTTCGGTCAGCATCATCTCCGTCTTCAACAGCTCCAGCTGCAGCCGGATCGGCCGTAACTCCTCGCGGCAGAGAAAATCCTCGTCGACATAGGCAAGGCGGTAGGCAGGCGACATCGTCTGCGGCGTCTTCGGCACGGCTTCGGCGCGCTGCCTGTCGGTCGAGCTGCTCTTCAGCGGGTCCCATACGCCGTCCTTGCGCCGCGAACCGCCGTTTCGTCCCTTTGCCATGTCGAAATGCCTTTCAGTAGTGCCGGCTACGAAGCCGGATATGTCGCTATAACGCCTTGAATCCAGATATGATCTTGTCGGAAAAATCATTCCGTTCTACGGCTTCATGCTGTAGAGCAGGATACACCCCGCCAACCGCATTCCGGAGACCCCGCCGTCTCCACGATAAAGATCGAAGTTTAAGGAATTCTCATGAGCGCCACCGACCTCGCATCCCTCGAAAAGATCATCGAAGCCGCCTTCGACAATCGCGACAATGTGAACACGTCGACGAAGGGCGAGGTTCGCGATGCCGTCGAAGCAGCGCTCGATCTGCTCGATGCCGGCAAGGCCCGTGTCGCCGAACGCGGCGCCGACGGCGCCTGGACGGTCAATCAATGGCTGAAGAAGGCCGTGCTGCTGTCCTTCCGCCTCAACGACATGGACGTGGTGAAGGGCGGCTCGGACAATTCCACCTGGTGGGACAAGGTGCCCTCGAAATTCGAGAACTGGGGCGAGAACCAGTTCCGCGCCGCCGGCTTCCGCGCCGTGCCGAATTGCGTCGTGCGCCGTTCGGCCTATATCGCGCCGAACGCCATCCTGATGCCTTCCTTCGTCAACCTCGGCGCCTATGTCGGCGAAGGCACGATGGTCGATACCTGGGCAACGGTCGGCTCCTGCGCGCAGATCGGCAAACATGTGCATCTCTCCGGCGGCGTCGGCATCGGCGGCGTGTTGGAGCCGATGCAGGCCGGCCCGACAATCATCGAGGACAATTGCTTCATCGGCGCCCGTTCCGAGGTGGTCGAAGGCTGCATCATCCGCGAGGGCTCGGTGCTCGGCATGGGCGTCTTTATCGGCAAGTCGACCAAGATCGTCGATCGCGCCACCGGCGAGGTGAGCTACGGCGAAGTGCCGCCTTATTCCGTCGTCGTCGCCGGCTCGATGCCGTCGGGCAATGCGACGATGGGCAACGGCCAGCCGGCGCCGCATCTCTACTGCGCTGTCATCGTCAAGCGCGTCGATGAAAAGACCCGCTCGAAGACCGGCATCAACGAGCTGCTCAGAGATTGATGACACCGGGACATTGATCCGGTAAACAGACGGCGTCTTTTTACGCGAGGCGGCCCCGCCTTGCCATGTCTTTGCCATTCCCGCCGGATAGTTCGACCGCCATGACCGCTACCGACCCCGTCGCCAATCTTCAGACGCTGATTCGCTGCCCGTCCGTGACGCCCGCCGAAGGCGGCGCGCTCACGGCGCTGGAGGCGATGCTTGCGCCGCTCGGCTTTACGGTCGACAGGGTGAAGGCGAGCGAAGAGGGAACACCCGACATCGAAAACCTCTATGCCCGCCTCGGCAAGGACGGTCCGCATCTGATGTTTGCCGGGCATACCGATGTCGTGCCGGTCGGCGACGAAGCCGCTTGGACGCATCCGCCCTTTGAGGCCCAGATTTCGAAGGGCGAGCTTTTCGGCCGCGGCGCCGTCGACATGAAGGGCGGCATCGCCTGTTTCGTCGCCGCCGTCGCCCGCCATATCGAGAAAAACGGGCCGCCCAAGGGCTCGATCTCCTTTCTTATCACCGGCGACGAAGAAGGCCCGGCGATCAACGGCACGATCAAGTTGCTGCAATGGGCGGCCGAGCGCGGCGAGCGCTGGGATGCCTGCCTTGTCGGCGAGCCGACCAATCCGGACAGGCTCGGCGACATGATCAAGATCGGCCGGCGCGGCTCGCTGTCGGGTAAAATCACCGTTCGCGGCGTCCAGGGCCATGCCGCCTATCCGCATCTTGCCGACAATCCGGTGCGCGGCATGCTGCAACTGACGCAGGCGCTGATGGACCCGCCGTTTGACGGCGGCACCGACGATTTCCAGCCGTCGAACCTCGAAGTGACCACGGTCGATGTCGGCAATCCGGCGACCAATGTCATTCCGGCCAAGGCATCGGCAAGCTTCAACATTCGCTTCAACGACAGCTGGACGGTCGAAACGCTGCGTGCCGAAATCCTGCGCCGTCTCGACGCCGCCGCAGGCAACGGCGCGTTGCGGCCGGGCCGCGAACCGGTGGCCTATGATATCGTCTGGGCCGATCGGCCGAGCCATGTCTTCCTGACGCGCAACAATGCGCTGATCGCCTCGCTGTCTTCAGCCGTCGAAAGCGCTTCCGGCCAGTCGCCGCGGCTTTCGACCACCGGTGGCACATCGGATGCGCGCTTCATCAAGGATTATTGCCCGGTCGTCGAGTTCGGCCTCGTCGGCCAAACGATGCACATGGTCGATGAGCGCGTCGCTGTCGCCGATCTGGAGACGCTGACGGCGATCTACGAAACCTTCATCGCCCGCTGGTTCGCCAATGCCGGGCTTTAGGGAGGTTCAGTACTATTTGGCCGGCCTCTGGCTGCTGATCCGGCTGGATCCGCGTGGCTTCCGCTACCTCGACATGTCCGAGCGCGGCGTCAACCGTTCGTTCTGGGCGATGCTCTGGTGCCTGCCGCCGATGGGCATTTCCTGGCTCTGGTGGCGACAGGCCTTCCTGCGGGCGATGCCGCCGGAAGCCGATGTCGATCTTCCTTTCTATATCAGGCTCGGCCTCGTTGAGGTCGCCAACTGGTTCGTGCCGCTGATCTTTGCCGGGTTGCTGCTGCTTGCCTTCCGCATGGGCGAGCGCTTCGCCCCGGTCGTCGTCAGCGTCAACTGGCTCGGCGTGCCGCTTTCCTATATCAACGGGCTGCTGCTGGCGCTGGTGTTCTTCCTGCCCGGATCCGTCGGCCTCGTCTCGCTGCTGCTGCTCGCCTTCATGCTGGCGCAGGTCTTCGTGCTGGCGCGCATTCTCCGGATGATCTGCCATGGCCATGCGCTGATGACCGGGGCGCTGACACTGGTGCTGCTCGTGCCGTCGATGATCCTTTCGGAATATCTGCAGCACTTCCTCGGCATCTATCCCGCCTAGAGCATGATGCCGAAAAGTGTGAGCGGTTTTCGGGCGACATCATGCTCTAATTCTTTAATTTAGAACAGGATTCAGATTTTAGGCCGACCCGGCCTAAAATCATCCTGTTCTAGGCAAGCTTACGAGGGATCATCAGCATCCTCGTCATTGGCATCGGCATCGGTGACCGGCCTTCGGCGATCGGGGATCACCTCGGGATAATCCACCTGCATGAAATAGAGCCCGTCCGGCGGCGCCACCGGGCCGCAGGCCTTGCGGTCGCGCGCTTCAAGCGCCGCCTCGACATCATCAGGTGTCCATTTGCCTTCGCCGGCAAGCTTCAGCGTGCCGGCGAAGGAACGGATCTGGTTATGGAGAAAACTCTGCGCCGTAGCGCGGATCTCGATCAGCTCGCCGTTGCGCGTCACATCCAGCCGGTCGAGCGTGCGGACCGGACTGTTTGCCTGGCAATGGGCGGCGCGGAAGGTGGAGAAATCGTGCCGGCCGACCAGCCTCTGGGCGGCGGCATGCATGACCTCGTGATCGAGCACCTTCGGCACCCACCAGGCCTTGCCGGCTTCGAGCGCCAGCGGCGCCCGGCGGCTGACGATGCGATAGAGGTAATGGCGCCGCAGCGCCGAAAAGCGCGCATCGAAGAACTCGGGCGCCGCCTCGACGTCGAGTATGGAGACGCGCTCGCCGGCAAGCCTCAGATGCGCGTTCAAGGCATTCTGCAGCTGGTAGGGCGACCAGTCCTTCGAAAGATCGGCATGGATCACCTGCCCCATGGCGTGGACGCCGGAATCGGTGCGTCCGGCGCCGCGAACCGACACGGTCTCGCCGGTCAGCGACAGCACCGCCGCCTCGATCGCGCCCTGCACCGAGGGGCCGTTCTCCTGCCGCTGCCAGCCGACATAGGGGCCGCCGTCATATTCGACGGTCATGCGGAAACGCGGCATCAGGAAAGCCTCGTGCCCGCCGCAAGCGGCGTGCCCCTGAGGAAATCGGCCGCCGCCAGCGGCTTGCCGCCGGCCTTCTGCAGCCTGGTCAGCCGCACGGCGCCCGAGCCGCAAGCGACCACGAGATCATCCGTCAGCAATTGCCCGGCAGCACCCTGCCCTTCAGCCAGTTCGGACGCCAGCACCTTCACCCGCTCCGGCTTGCCGCCGATTTCGAGCGCGAACCAGGCACCCGGAAACGGCGCCAGGCCACGGATGTGATTGTGCACGTCGCTGGCATCCCTGGAAAAATCGATGCGCGTCTCGGCCTTGTCGATCTTGGCAGCATAGAGCACGCCGTCTTCCGGCTGCGGCGTCAGCGGCAGGTCGTTCATTTCGAGTTTCACCATGGCTTCCGCCATCGCCTTGGCGCCGACCTGCATCAGCCGGTCGTGCAGCTCGCCAGCCGTCATGTTCGGGCCGATCTCTACTTCGCGGGTCAGCGCGACCGCGCCGGTATCCAGACCCTTGTCCATCTTCATCACCATCATGCCGGTCTTTGCGTCGCCGGCCATGATCGCCCGCTGGATGGGAGCCGCACCCCGCCAGCGTGGCAGAAGCGAGGCATGGCCGTTGTAGCAGCCATCCCTTGTGCCGTTCAAAATCGCTTCCGGCAGCAACAGTCCGTAGGCAACGACGACGCCGACATCGGCATTCAGGTCCCGAAACCTCTCGCGCTCCTCGGGGTCCTTGAAATTGACCGGGGTGAAGACAGGCAGGCCGAGCAGTTCGGCCGCCTGATGCACCGGCGATTTCTGCAGATCGAGGCCGCGCCGCCCGCCCGGCCGTGGCGGCTGCGTATAAACCGCAACGATCCCGTGACCGGCATCGACGAGCAGGCGCAGGGTCGGAACCGAGAACTCCGGGGTTCCCATGAAGATGATGCGAAGAGACATTTTATCTCGCCAATTGAGGATCAACCGTCTTCAAACGGGTTTACGAGCTTGAGATCAAGCCCCTCGAAATCTCGGGTATTGCGGGTCGCAAGCGTTGCGCCGTTTGCAAGGCAGATGGCGGCAATCATAGCATCCTGGACCGAAATCGGCCGCCCCATGCTTTCGCGTTTCGCCCGCAAACGACCGGTTGCCATGGCCGTTTCCAAATCCCAGCCGGCGATACGATCGCGAAACTGGCCTTTCACCAAATTCTCGATCGCGCGAAAGAAGCGGTCCGATCCTGTCTTCAAGAAAACCCTTTCGGCTCCGTAAATCTGCTCCATCAAACCAACCGTGCAAAGCCAGATTCTCGTGCCATCCTGCCGCAATATCCAAGCCTTCACCTTTTCATTCGGCATTGGCCTGGCAAACTCGGAAATCACATTCGTATCGAGAACGATCATTCGAAATCCTCGAACGGACGGCCGAAATCTTTTTTCCGCGCGGCCTCGATTTCGTCCATGATTGCAGCAAATTCATCGTCGACTGCATTTTCGCTGACGAAAGCGGCGCGTATTGCGTCATACGCCGACAAAGTCTCTGGCTTTGCTTCGGTTTTTCTTTTCAGCGCTTCCCGCAAAAGCTCCTTGGCCTCGTCCGAAAGGCTGTTTCCGCTCCGCTGCGCCGATTGCGCAATGTCTCGCTTCAATGCTTCGGAAATGTTTCTGATCAGAAAATCACCCATTCGGCACCTCCACTATGATATCAGTGATATCATAGTATCTCGCCGATGAATTTTCAACGCAGCGTCAGAGCGCCTTGGACTTCGCCGCCTTGGTGAACTTCTTGATCACCATCTCCCGCTTCAGCCGCGAAATGTAATCGATGAAGAGCACGCCGTTCAGGTGGTCGATCTCGTGCTGCAGGCAGGTGGCGAGCAGGCCATCGGCTTCCACCGTCTGTTCCTTGCCGTTCCGGTCGAGATACTTGACCGAGACAGTGGCCGGGCGCTCGACCTCGGCATAATAATCCGGAATCGAAAGGCAGCCTTCCTCATAGACGGAGCGCTCGTCGGAGGATGTGAGGACCTCCGGATTGATGAAGACCTGCGGCTGCCTTTCTTCGCCCTCGCGCGAAATGTCGATGACGAGCATGCGGCGCGGCACGCCGATCTGGATCGCGGCAAGGCCAATGCCCGGCGCGTCGTACATGGTTTCCAGCATATCGTCGGCAAGACGCTGCAGGTCGGAATCCACCCGCTCGATCGGCTTGGACAGCTGGCGGAGAACGGGATCGGGAAGAATGATGAGTGGCTTGATGGTCATGGCGTTCCCATAACCCATCTTTTCCGACTATGGAATTATCCGGTAGGCGGGGAATACGCTTTTTTGCATCCCCGTCTGGAATTTTGCCATATTGGCCTCAGGCAGCCCGTCGAGCAGCACCGGCGGAGCGGCCCTCCGGTCGGGCGCGGAAACGCCGCAGCAGCTCGATCAGCGTCTCCACCTCGTCCTTGAGCCGGCGGGTTTCCGCCGAGGATTGCTCGACCATGTCTGAATTCTGCTGGGTGATCGCACCCATGTTGCGGACGGCGAGGCTGACCTCGTTGACCCCGGTCGCCTGATCGCGGGCAGCGGCGGCGATATCGGCGACGAAACGGTTGATGATATCGATGCGGCTGATCATGTCGTTCAGCGCCTCACCGGTGCTGGAGACGATGCTGACGCCCTGATTGACCTGGGTCGAGCTCTGCGAGATCAGGTTCTTGATCTCCTTGGCCGCTTCCGCGGTGCGCTGGGCGAGCTGGCGGACTTCCTGGGCGACGACGGCAAAACCCTTGCCGGCATCGCCGGCACGGGCCGCCTCGACGCCGGCGTTGAGCGCCAGCAGATTGGTCTGAAAGGCGATCTCATCGATGACGCCGATGATCTTGGAGATCCCGGTCGAGGATTTCTCGATGCCGGCCATCGCCGAGACGGCGCTGGTGACGAGTTCGCCGGAGTTCTTCGCCTTCTGCTGCGTCTCGCGCATGGCATCCGACGCCTTCTCGGCATTGGCGGCCGTCTGGCCGACGCTGACGGACAGTTGCTGCAGGGCGGCCGAGCTCTCCTCGACGCCTGCCGCCTGCTGGGCAGTGCGTAGCGCCAGATCGTTGGTTGCATTGGAAATGACATCGGCGCCGCTCATGATATGGCCCGAAGTCTCGCGCACGGAGGCGAAGGACTGGCTTAGCGCCCTGACGGCGCGGTTGTAATCCTCGGCCATCTGCCGGAAATTGCCCGGCAGGTCGGATGGCAGGGTGGCTTCGAGATCGCCGTTCGACAGCGCTTCCAGGCCGCGGCGCAGCTGCTCCAGCGCGATCGCCTGATCGGATTCGGCTTGGGCGCGCTGCTCCTCCAAGACGCGGCGTTTTGCCTCGAGCGTATCGAGGTAGACCGAGATGGAATAATCCATGTCGAGCATGCCTGATTTGATGACGGCCGACAGCTTCTCGGCCAATGCCTTGCCCTCTCGGCGCGCGAAGATCGACGGCCACTGCTTCTCCATGATGCCTTTGACGAGTTCGGACATGACGATGGTGTAACCGCCAATATACCAGCGCGGCTCCAGCCCGATGCGGGCGTGCGTCCGGCCGACCGCGGTCACGCCGTTGACATAGCTCTCGTCGAACGCGCCGCCAGCAAGATTGGCCCAATGATCCTGCTGGCGCTTCTTGGCATGGCCGACATGGTTCTTATCGGCGAAAAAGCCTGCGACAGCCGGGGTCTTGGCGATCTTGGCGTAGAATTTATCGAGGGCGCCGCCGATCAGCTCTGATATGACAGGGCGCAGATCCCGCATCGACTTGAGCGCTGCCTCATCCAGTTCGATGAAATCGAGGCGCTGCCTAAGGGCACTGTCGGTCTGCTGGGCGGTCATGGAGATCTCTGTACTTGGCGCGACGCGCGCGGGAAGGAATTTCTGCGCCGCAGGTTTTGGCCAATATGGTTGAGCAATCGTTAAATGAGACGGCGATTTCTTCTCCCCGGGCGAGGAAGAGCGATGGCTTGGAAGGATATTGAGGGCGGCTCATTCCGTTCACGTTTTGATCTATATATCGCCATTTCTTCTGTTATGCTTGCGACATGACCATCCATTCCGAATCGCTCGCCCTTGCCCTTTCCTCGATCAGCCCGGCCATGCTGGCGCTTGTCGGCGGCGTTCTCGCCGCCTTCGCCCTGCTGGTGATCGTGCTTCTGCTGCGCGGCGTCAGCCTTCGCCGCGAGCAGGCGGAGGAAGCGAGCTTTCGTGCTCAGGAAAACGAAGCGCGCATGGCCGAGCTTTTGAAGATCCAGGCGGAGATGCAGGGCCGCATCGCGGCAATGACCGAGGTCTTCGGGGCGCGGCAGAGCGAACTCAACCAGACGATCAGCCAACGCCTCGACGGCATGTCGCAACGCGTCAGCTCGACGATCACCGAGCAGACCAAATCGACGCATGAGAACCTGCAGCGGCTGCAGGAGCGGCTGGCGGTCATTGATGCCGCGCAGAACAATATCCAGACGCTCGCGAGGGATGTCGTCGGGCTGCAGGCCATTCTGTCCAACAAGCAGACGCGCGGCGCCTTCGGCCAGTCCAGGATGGAAACGATCGTCGCCGACGGCCTGCCGATGGGCGCCTACGCCTTCCAGCAGACGCTGTCCAACGGTTCGCGGCCGGACTGCACGATTCGCATGCCGAACGGCGCACCGCCGCTGGTGATCGACGCAAAATTTCCGCTCGAAGCCTGGAACGCGATCCGCGACGCCGGCACCCCCGAGGCCGGCAAGATCGCCGGTCAGCAATTCCGCCGCGACATGGAGGTCCATATAAGGGACATTTCCGAGAAATATCTGATCCAGGGGGAAACCCAGGATACGGCCTTTCTCTTCGTGCCGTCCGAATCGATCTTCGCCGAGATCCACGAGCATTTCGAGCCGGTGGTGCAGAAGGCGCACCGCGCACGCATCGTCATCGTCTCACCGTCGCTGCTGATGCTGTCGATCCAGGTCATCCAGGCCGTGCTCAAAGACCAGCGCATGCGGGCGCAGGCGCATCTGATCCAGGGCGAGGTGGCGATCCTGATGGACGACCTCAGCCGCCTCGACGAGCGGGTGCGCAAACTGCAAGGCCATTTCGCCATGGCGCAGAAGGATATCGACATGGTGGTCACGTCAGCCGACAAGCTCACCAAGCGCGGCGCCAGGATCGAAGCGCTGGAATTCGAGGCAGGCGGCGGCGATGCCAAGCCCGCCCGCGACAGCGAAGCCGCGGCCAAATCGGTGGAAAGCCGCACCGGTCTTCTGAAGCTGCGGGTGGTTGACGAGGAGTGACCGCTTCGGGCAGTGTCGCGCCCGCATGAAACAGTAGGAGCATGATTTCGCCCGCATGCTCCGGAAGACGGGACACATTCATGATCACAGTTTTCGGGTCCATCAACATGGATCTCATCGCCACGACCGAGCGCCTGCCGAAGCCCGGCGAGACGGTGGCCGGCAACGGCTTTGCCACGGCCGCCGGCGGCAAGGGCGCCAACCAGGCGCTGGCAGCGCGGCGCGCCGGCCGCTATGTGCATATGGCCGGCGCCGTCGGCAAGGATGCCTTTGCTGCGGAGGCGCTGGCCCTGCTCGATGATGCAGGCACCGATCTTTCTCTCGTCAACCATGTCGACGGTCCCACCGGCACGGCGCTGATCCTTGTCGGCGGCGACGGCGAAAACATGATTGCCGTCGTTCCCGGCGCCAATGGCCGGGTCACGCCTGCCAATGCCGAGACGGCGATCGGCCGCATGAACGAAGGCGATATCCTGATGCTGCAGCTTGAAGTGCCGGCTGCTGCCGTCGAACGCGCGCTGTCGGCGGCCCGCGCCAAGGGCGTCACCAGCATCCTCAACCTCGCGCCGCTGATCCCCGATGCGCCGCGTCTCGGCCGGCTCGCCGATATCGTCATTGCCAACGAGACCGAATTCGAGCGGCTCGCCGGACAGGAAGGCATGGACGCACAAGCACGGGAGGCAGCCCTTGTGCATCTGCATGCGGAGACGGGCCAGACGCTGATCGTGACGCTCGGCGCCGACGGGGTCATCGCCATTCGTGACGGGGCGATTTCAAGGGCGCAGGGCCTCAAGATCGAACCTGTCGATACGGTCGGCGCGGGAGACACTTTCTGCGGCTATTTCGCCGCCAGCCTCGACGACGGCCTCGATTTTGTCTCGGCGCTGCGCCGTGCGGCGGTTGCCGGTTCGCTCGCATGCCTCAAGGCCGGAGCACAACCGTCGATCCCTCTGAGCGAGGAAGTCGCAGACAGGATATAGGCGCGTCTCTTTGCGAAACGGCGCCGGAACGCCCTGTAATTCAGGGCGTTCCGGCGATTTTCCTGGCTCCGATCGATAGAGTTTTCATTCAAATTTAAGAGTTTTCCGGCGATGTTCCTCATGGCCGCCGGCGCCTCCCACTTTCTGGAATCCGGCCGTCCAAGCGGCTGCTCCATGACGGGGCGAAGCCTTTGCTCCTGCGCCGGAGAATGCCCGTTCGGCGCATCCTTGCCCGAGGACCCCATGTTCATTTTTCGTATGAAATCGCTTGCGGCGAAACTCATCGTCATCACCGGCATCGCCATCGCGCTTGTTCTCATCGTTTCGAACTTTTTCCTCATCGGCCAGACCCGGGATCGCGTCCAGACGCTGACGATGGATCAGGCCAACCTCGAGGCAAAATCGATCGCCAATGAAATCGCCGCCAATGTCGGCGAACTCGCCAGCGCCGCGCGCACCATGTCGGGCGTCATCGGCCGCGGCCATGAAGGCAAGTCGCTCGATCGCAAGGGCATGATCAACGTGCTGAAGGCCAATCTCGAGCAGAATGCCTTCGCCTTCGGCAGCTGGTTCTGCGAGCAGCTCGGCGCGCTTGACGGCAAGAGCACCGAGATCGCCAACAACAATGACGAAGGCACGAACAAGAACGGCGCCTTCACGCCTTACTGGTCGAAGACCAAGGACGGCGGCATCCAATATTCGACCTTCGACAATGACTATACCGCCGCATGGTGGAAGCTTGCCGCCGACAGCGGCAAGGGCGCGATCACCACGCCCTATATGGCCGAAGGAACCGACGTGCCGACGCTGCTGACCTCGATCGCCTATCCGGTCATGTCTGGTGGTAAGATGATCGGCGTCGGCGGCGTCGATATTTCGCTGAAGTCGCTGACCGACAAGCTGCAGGCGCTGCATCCTTTCGGTTCGGGCCGCGTCACGCTGCTGTCGCAGGCCGGCAACTGGATCGTCGCACCGATCCCCGACCTGATGACCAAGGAATATGACGGCGAGGGCGCCGACATCGTCAAGTCGGCGCTGTCGAGCAAGCAGCCCGGCCTCGTCAGGAACCTCACCTATGATGGTCTCGATCCCTTCGATCGTGTCGTCTATCCATTCGCGGTTCCCGGCGTCAACGCCACCTGGGTGGTGCTCGTCGACGTGCCGCACACGGCGATCAACGCGCCGGTGCGTGACCAGACCTATATGATGATCATCAACGGGCTGATCGTGCTTGGCGCCGTCATGCTGGCGCTCTATTTCGCCATCCGCTCTTTCGTGCAGCGGCCGCTCGGCGGGCTGGTCGCCAGCGTCAAGGCGCTGAGCGACGGCCAATATGGCGAACCGGTCGCCGCCCAGGACCGCAGCGACGAAGTCGGTTCGGTCGCCAAGGCGCTCGAAGGCTTCCGCTTCACCCTCGCCGACAGCCGCCGCCTCGAAGACGAGGCCGCAGACCAGAGACAGGCGGCCGAGACCGAGCGCAGCCGTTCGGAATCGGAACGCCAGGAATCGGTGTCGCTGCAGCGCCATATCGTCTCGATCGTCGGCGCCGGCCTTTCCGAACTGTCGCAGGGCAATCTCAGCCACCGCATCACCGACGAGTTCCCCGGCGAATACGGTAAGCTGAAGCAGGATTTCAACGCCGCGCTCGCGAGCCTCGAAGAGACCATCAACACGATGAACCTCAGCGTCGCCAATATCGGCTCCGGCACGGGTGAAATCAGCAACAGCGCTTCCGACCTCGCCAAGCGCACCGAGCAGCAGGCTGCCAGCCTGGAAGAGACGGCGGCCGCGCTCAACGAACTCACTGCGCAGGTCGATTCCAGCGCCGAGAATGCGCGCACGGCGGCCGACAACGTCAACCTCGCCTGCCAGGACGCCGAAAAGTCCGGCGAAGTGGTGCAGAAGGCGATCGCCTCAATGCAGGGGATCGAACAATCTTCGACGGAGGTTTCGCGGATCATCGGCGTCATCGACGAGATCGCCTTCCAGACCAACCTGCTTGCGCTGAATGCCGGCGTCGAGGCGGCCCGTGCCGGGGAAGCCGGCAAGGGTTTTGCCGTCGTCGCCCAGGAGGTGCGTGAACTCGCACAGCGTTCGGCCAATGCCGCCAAGGAGATCAAGACGCTGATCAACAGCTCGGCCGTCCAGGTCAAGGAGGGCGTCGATCTCGTCGGGCGCGCCGGCGGCACGCTGCACAAGATCGCCGAACAGGTCATGGGCATCAACGACCTCATCCGACAGATCTCGGCATCGGCCAGCGAACAGGCTGTCGGTCTGAAGGAAATCAACCAGGCCATGAACCAGATGGATCAGGTGACGCAGCAGAATGCGGCCATGGTAGAGGAAGCGACCGCTGCCAGCGTCGCGCTCAACGACGAGGCACAAACACTGAAGGCGCTCGCCACGCGCTTCAACGTCTCGGGTTCAGGCAACGCCGCGGCCCTTGCCTCCGTCGCGCAAAGGATGCGGGCACCGGCGACTTCAGCCCCTTCGCCTCGCGCGAGCGCCCCGGCAGTCCGGCGTCCCGTTGCCCCGTCGCGCGGATCCGCTGCCGTGGCGCAGGACAGCTGGGAAGAGTTCTGATCGTTCAGCCCCTCATAATGCAAAAGGCGCCTGGGATATCAGGCGCCTTTTCACATTCGGGGATAATGCAACTCAGGCAGCGTTCGACGTCTGCTCTTCGTTGAGGAAGGCGTAGATCGCCGAGGCGGAATCGGTGGCGCGCAGCTTGGCGACCAGGTCGTGATCGCGCAGCACGCGGGCGATACGCGACAGAGCCTTGAGATGATCGGCGCCCGCGCCCTCCGGCGCAAGCAGCAGGAACACGAGATCGACCGGCTGGTCGTCCAGCGCCTCAAAATCGACCGGCTGCTCCAGCCGGGCGAAGATGCCGACGATCGAATGGATGTTTCCCAGCTTGCCGTGGGGAATGGCGATGCCGTTGCCGACGCCGGTCGAGCCCAGGCGTTCGCGCTGCAGGATGACGTCGAAGATCTCCCGTTCGGAAAGCCCGGTGATCCTGGCGGCTCTTGCAGCCAATTCCTGAAGCAACTGTTTCTTGGAATTTACTCTGAGGGCGGGAATGATCGCATCCTGATGGAGCAAATCTGCCAATGCCATTTCTTTTTCCTTCTGTCGCCGGGATCAAATGCAAGGAGCGGCGGCAATACCGCCGCTCACCACCCTGATCTCAGCCTTTGATACTGGCTGAATCGATCCAGCCAATATTTCCGTCGTGCCGACGGTAAACGATGTTCAGATGTTCCTTGCCGGGGCTGCGGAACAGGAGAAGCGGCTCGTCGGTCATGTCGAGCGCCATCACTGCGGTGGCGACCGACATGGTCTTCAGCTGCTTCGTGCTTTCAGCAACGATCGCCGGAGCGAAATCGTCAGCGATTTCATCATCGTGATCAGGAACGGAATCCATGACCGTGTAGGAGACCTCTGCAAAACCATTCAGATGGTTTCCGGCGTGATGGTCCTTCAGCTTGCGCTTGTAACGCCGCAGCCGTTTTTCGATCCGCTGGGAGGCGGCGTCGAAAGCCAATTGCGGGTCGGTCGCCTCGCCGGCCGCATGCAGCACCACCCCGCTGTCAAGATGAAGCTTGCAATCCGCCGAGTAACGAGAACTCGCCTTTTCCACGGTCACCTGGCCGGAATATCCCCCGTCGAAGTATTTCGTGATGGCCATACCAATTTGGTCCTCGATCTTTTGACGGAACGATTCACCAATTTCCATATGTTTCCCGGATACACGCACACTCATGGAGTTTCCCTTCTTATGGTCGTTTGCGGGTATCAGTTTACGCCAAGCCTCAGGTTCATCCAAGCACTTCGCACAATCTCAAGCAAGATCGGCTTAGGCCTGCGGGTCCTTGGTGCCCTTCTGATGCTGGGGATAACTCCAGACGCCGTTCACGGCATCGATTGCGGCGGGCTTCTAGCCAGAGCGTGCCGAAAAGTCAATAGGGCGCCGAATCACCAACAGTGGCACTCGATCAACGTGTGGCGGATGCCTTGTCGGGCAAGGCATACCGCCGACCGCCAGTCCATCCACTTTACGCGTTTCGCGCCTGCGTTGCGCCCCTTCTGGCGGGGATCGTCATGGCGGCGACACCTGATATGACGCAGATGAGTCCGATCCAGGCCGTCGGACTCAGCCTTTCGCCGAGGAAGACGATGCCGATCGCAACACCGATCGGCACTCTGAGATAGGCTTGCGCGGTGGTTCCGACCGAACCCAGCGTCTGGACGAGACGGAAATAGATCACAAAGGCAAGCGCCGTCGAAAAGGCGGAGAGGGCCAGCAGTGCCAGCATCGATGCCGCCGAAGGATCGAGTTCCCACGGCCGATCGATGATAAGACTCATCGGCAAGAGAACGACCGCGCCTGAGATCAACGAGCCGGCCGCCGGCACTGCGGGATCAAGCCCCTTGAAGTTCTTGCTGAAAATCGCGGCACCTGCATAACAGATAGTCGCCAGGATGATGGCAAGCTGCGCCATCAGGTTTTCACCGAGACCACTGAGCGCTTCGATGCCGATGACGAGGCAGATGCCGGCAAGCCCGGCCATGACGCCGAAAAGCCTTCGCAGCGTCACCTGCTCATGGCCGGTGATCAGCACGGCCAGCAGGAAGGTGAAGATCGGCGTTGCCGAATTCAGGATCACCGCCAATCCGGCATCGACGGACTGTTCCGCCCAGGCGATCAGCGTGAAGGGGACGACGCTGTTCAGACAGGCCTGAACGAAAAACCGCCGCCAGGTGGCACGATCACGCGGCAGACGGACACGCCGGTGGCGCAGGACGGCCAGCAGAATGCCGCCGGCAATCAGCGTGCGGGCGGCGATCAACGTGATCGGCGGGATCGTCTCGACGCCGATCTTGATGAAGCTGTAGGAGGAACCCCAGAGGGTCGCCAGCACCAGCAGCAGGAAAAGCTCCCTGGCAAGGTTGGAATTTTGCGGCGTCATGGTCGGCATTTCGATCTTGGTTGAAGACAATTCAAAGGGTTGCGGCGCCGTTGCGCGTCTGAAAAGACGCTGGCGCGCTGGAGAGGAATAACGGGATTTTCAGGCCGGATGCTTCGATCGAGGTCGAAGCATTGCTGCGTCAGAAGCCCGCGACCTTGGCGAGCGCCCGCTTCTCGCGGCGGCGCTGGACCGAAGAGGCGATGTTCATTGCCTCCCTGTATTTCGCAACGGTGCGGCGGGCGAGATCGACGCCGCCTTTCTTCAGCATGTCGACGATATCGTCGTCGGAAAGCACCGCCTCCGGGCTCTCCTGCAGGATCAGCGCACGGATCTTGTGACGCACGGCCTCGGCCGAATGGCTGTCGCCGCCGGCGACGGCGCTGATCGAGACGGTGAAGAAATATTTGAGTTCGAAGAGGCCGCGCGGCGTCAGCATATATTTATTCGACGTGACGCGGCTGACGGTGGATTCATGCATCTTGATCGCCTCGGCGACCGTTTTCAGGTTCAGCGGGCGCAGGTAATCGACGCCGTGCAGCAGGAAGGCGTCCTGCTGGCGGACGATTTCGCTTGCCACCTTCATGATGGTTTTTGCCCGCTGGTCGAGGCTGCGCGTCAGCCAGTTGGCGCTCTGCAGGCAATCGGAGAGGAAAGCGTGGTCCTCGCCGTTCTTCGTCACACGGGAAAAATAGGACTGGTTGACCAGCACGCGCGGCAGCGTATCCGGATTGAGCTCGACCAGCCAGCCGCCGTCCGAGGCGGGCCTGACAACTACATCCGGCGTGATTGCTTCGGAAACACCCGCTTCGAAGCCGCTGCCGGGCTTGGGATTGAGCTGACGGATCTCGCCGAGCATGTCGAGAAGATCTTCCTCGTCGACGCCGCAGAGCCGCTTCAGCGTGGCAAAATCGCGCCGGGCCAGCAGTTCGAGGTTTTCGACCAGAGCCTGCATGGCCGGATCGTACCGGTCCTTCTGCCTGAGCTGAATCGCCAGGCATTCGGCGAGGCTACGGGCGAAAACACCTGGCGGATCAAGGCTCTGCAGGGTGGCAAGCACGCGCTCGGCCTGTGCGAGGCTCGTGCCCAGCCTCTCGCCCGCCTCGACGATATCGGCCTGCAGATAACCGCAGTCGTCGAGCTGGTCGACGAAATTCTGCGCGATCAACCGGTCGGCCATGTCAGGCAGGACGAAGGGGATCTGCTGGGCGAGATGATCGCGCAGCGACACCTGACCGGCGACGAAATCGTCGAGATCGTAGTCGGCGCCCTCACCGCTGCCCGGCATCGACTTCCACTGGCTGACGAGTTCCGGCGCATCGAGGCGCTGCGGGGCTCCGTCATCAGGAAAGACATTGGTGTAATTGGCGTCGAGTTCGTCGTTCAGCCGACTGGTGCTGGCGCTGCCGCCATTGTCATACCAGTCGCTGGAGAGCGCCTCGGCGCGGTTGTCATAGCCATCGTCGGAGCCGGCATCCTCGGGCTGATGAGCATACTCTCCATCTTCGGCATCGCCACGTTCGCCGCCCGCCTCGCCGTCATTCGACGGAAATTCGAGCAGCGGATTCTTCTCCACTTCCAGGGCGATGAACTGGTTGAGTTCGAAATGAGTCATCTGCAGCAACTGGATGGATTGCATCAGTTGCGGTGTCATCACCAGGGACTGGGTCTGGCGCAGGAAAAGATTGGCGGACAGTGCCATGACGGACGCGAAACTCCCCTCGATTCCTCCGGGAAACCGCGTCCGATCAAGGCTTCAGGCCACGGAAATCCAAGTTGGCCCAAAAATTGCTTTTTTATTGTATTTGGTCAAGCGGAACTATGACGGCACGGTGAATTTCTGCCAATCCGGCCTAAAATCATCCGGATCCGGCATCAGAGGCTGAAATTGTCGCCGAGGTAGAGCCGGCGCACTTCCGGATTGTTGACGATGTCGTTCGCCCGGCCATGGGTCAGCACCTCACCGGCATGAATGATGTAGGCGCGGTCGATAAGGCCCAGCGTCTCGCGCACATTGTGGTCGGTGATGAGGACGCCGATGCCGCGTGCCGTCAGGTGGTGAACGAGATTCTGGATGTCGGCGACCGAGATCGGGTCGACGCCGGCAAAGGGCTCGTCGAGCAGCATAAAGGTCGGGTCGGTCGCAAGCGCACGCGCGATTTCGAGGCGGCGGCGCTCGCCGCCGGACAGGGCGACGGCGGCACTTTTGCGCAGCTTCTGGATATGGAATTCTTCCAGCAGCTCGTTCAGCTTCTGCTCGCGCTCGGCCTTGTCCTTCACATGCACTTCGAGGACGGCGCGGATATTCTCCTCCACCGTCAGGCCGCGGAAGATCGAGGCTTCCTGCGGCAGATAACCGACGCCGAGACGCGAGCGGCGGTACATCGGCATGGTCGTGACATCGTTGCCGTCGATCTCGATCGTGCCTTCATCGACGGGCACCAGGCCGGTGATCATGTAAAAACAGGTGGTCTTGCCGGCGCCGTTCGGGCCGAGCAGGCCGACGGCCTCGCCACGGCGCACCACCAGCGAGACGCCGTTGACGACGCGCCGCGTCGCATAGGTCTTCGTCAGACCTCGTGCGATCAGCGTTCCCTGATAGCGGCTCTTGTCGGCGGCACCCGCAGCTTGTGGCCCGGGCTTGCCGAACATGGTGGATAGCGATGATAATTTCACGTGGGAGGCCGGCTTCTCAGTTCTGCTTCTGCTGCTGCGCATTCGGCTGCGATTTCGGATCGAGCTGAATCTGGACACGCCCGCCGCAGCTTTCAAGCTGCGCCTGACCGGTCTGCATGTGAACCGTCAGTTTGCAGCCGGTAAAGACGTTCGGCCCGTCCGACAGAATAACTTTATTCCCCTCATCCGCCGTGAGGATGAATGTCTGCGAGGCCATGTCGAAATTGCCGTCATCGGCGGTCGCCGTCTGCGTGCCCGAGCTCAAAAAGACCTTGTCCGTCACCAGGATCTTGTCGATATCAGCACTTCCCGATGCAAGCGAGGCCGACTGCTCCGGCTGCGCTGCCGGCTGCGCTGCCGGCTGCGCGCCGTCAGCAGCCGGCTTTGCCGCCTTGTCCTTGTAATAGACGGTCATCTTGCCGGACTGCATCGTCGTCGTGCCCTGGACGACCTTGACGTTTCCGGTGAAGAGCGCGGTGTGTTCCTGGTCGTGGATCTCCAGCTTGTCGCTTTCGATCTGGATCGGCTGGTCGTTGGACAGCTTCATGCCCGGCATCGTGGCCGTCGCCTGCGCGCCGGCGCCCGTGGCCGTCAGAATAAGGGCAAATGCGCCGGCAATGAATGCCATGCCTGTCTTGCAAGTGGAAATGCGACAATCTTTTGTCATGGATGACCCGGCTGGTTAAGTGCCCTGTTTATGGATGGTGGATGGATCGACATTCATGCGAACATTCCCCTCGAATGTGATCACCCGCCCCTTATCCGTTATCTGAAGCGTCTTCGCAACAATGGAGGCATTGTCCTTGGTGATGGTGACGGGGTCGTCGCTCCGCATGTTTCCGCCCTTGATGTCGAGCTGCGCGGACTGGAAATTCGCATTGAGGCCGCTGCTCAGCACCAGGGTGAAGGGGGCCGTCATATGCAGATTGTCGGTGGCGCGGTTGTAATCGGCGGTCGAGGCGACGACGCGGGCGATCAGGCCGTCATTCATCGGCACGGCGGCCTTGATGGTTTCGAGGGTGATGAGATCAGGATTGCGGATATCCTGCAGCGCCCTTTCGGCCAGCATCGAATAATTGATGCCGTCGGAATTGCGGCCTGATATCGCCGGCTTTTCCATCACGACCTTGCCGTTCTCGATCTTGGCGCCTTCCATCTTGATGTTCTCGGGCAGATAGATGCTGACCAACGCCACCGCGGTGAGGCTCGCCGCGATGATGAGGGCCGCCACAGGCAGCAAAATCTTCAGCCGCCGCACGCGAGCGGAATGGAACAACGCATCGCCATAAGCGCTCCTGCCGGACCCTGAATAGGCGGCATGTCCGTTGTTCTTCAGGGTATCGAGCATAGGCCTCGTCCATGTGCGGTGATCGCCGCGCTTCGATAACAAAGCCGGCCGCCAATCACAGTTCGTTTCGCATTATTACATTGGCTTGCCAATATGGAATTTTTTCTGCAACAAGCAACAAAATGGAAAAACATTGAAAAGTGGCATTCGTACGGGCCGCTGCCACCCTATTTCACCGGATCGATCGGCGGCAAGCCGAAGCCGGTGCCAGCGCTGGAGGTTTCTATGGACAGTTCGATGATCGCCGATCGCCGGCGGCTGCGCCGCAAGCTCGGCTTCTGGCGCCTCGTCGCGGTGGCCCTCATCGTGGCACTTGGTTTCGCCTTCTACCGCTTTGCTCTCGGCGATGCCGGGACGCAGCGCCCGCACATCGCCCATGTGACGATATCCGGGCTGATCGTCGACGACGACGAGCTTCTCGAGCGGCTGAAGAAGGTCGAGACCAGCGACCAGGTGAAGGCAGCGGTGATTTCGATCTCCTCGCCCGGCGGCACGACCTATGGCGGCGAAAAAGTCTTCAAGGCGATCCGTGCGATATCGGCCAAGAAGCCTGTCGTCTCCGACGTGCGCACGCTCGCCGCCTCCGCCGGCTACATGATCGCCACCGCCGGCGATACGATCATTGCCGGTGATAGCTCGATCACCGGTTCGATCGGCGTCATCTTCCAGTATCCGCAGATCCAGCCGCTGCTCGACAAAATCGGCGTCTCGCTGCAGGAGATCAAGTCCTCGCCGCTGAAGGCCGAGCCCTCGCCCTTCCACGAGGCGAGCGAGGAAGCCAAGGCGATGATCCGCAACATGGTGGTCGACAGCTATAACTGGTTCGTCGACCTGGTAGCCGACCGGCGCAAACTGCCGCGCGACGAGGTGCTGAAACTGGCCGACGGCACGATCTATACCGGGCGCCAGGCGCTGAAGGCGAAACTCGTCGATACAATCGGCGGCGAGGCTGAGATCCGCGCCTATCTGACGTCACGCGGCGTCGACAGCGATCTGCCGATGGTAGACTGGGACAAGAAGAGCAATACGCCCTTTCTGCTCGCTGGGGCTGTTTCGCGGTTGATTACGATCTTCGGTTATGGTGATCTCATGAAAACCCAGGATATCAATGGAATCCTGCCCCCAAAGTTGCTTCTTGACGGGCTGCTTTCAGTTTGGCAGGTTGGCCACGATTGATAAGAAATCAATAATTTAAGGGGGCGAAAGTGATCAAGTCTGAATTGGTGCAGATTGTTGCGGCACGCAACCCGCATCTCTATCATCGCGACGTCGAGAATATCGTCAACGCGGTTCTCGACGAGATCACGGATGCACTGGCTGCGGGTAACCGAGTCGAATTGCGCGGCTTTGGCGCCTTTTCGGTCAAGAACCGCCCTTCGCGCTCCGGCCGCAACCCGCGGACCGGCGATACCGTCTTCGTCGAGGAGAAGTGGGTTCCCTTCTTCAAGACCGGCAAGGAGCTGCGCGAGCGGCTTAATCCCGGCCAGGCCGACGAAGAGGATTGAGCCGTCGCTGCCTGCGGCGAAACCGCACTTGAACTCGACGGCCGTTTTCCTATTCTGGTAGCGCATCGTGCTTTCCGCGTCTTACAAAGACGCGTGGCGCTGTAAGCATGAAACGCGCCCTTTAAAAACCGGCGCAATCTGCCGCGTGGAGACCTCAAATGGCCAAGAAGATCGTCAACCTGTTGATTTTGCTGCCGCTCGGCGTCATCCTCATCGTCTTCTGCGTCGCCAACCGGCAGAGCGTCACGCTCGCCTTCAATCCGTTCCGGCCGGAAGACCAAGTGCTTGCAGTTTCCGCGCCCTTCTTCGTCTTCCTCGTCGTCGCGCTGATCACGGGCATGCTGATCGGGGCGGCCGCCACCTGGTTCAGCCAGGGCAAACACCGCAAGCGCGCCCGCACCGAGGCCAAGGAAGCCATCCGTTGGCAAAGCGAGGCCGACCGCCACAAGAACCGCGCAGAAGAAATTGCCGGGCAGCTGCCGGCGCGGTAAAACTGGTCAATATTCGATTGGCTCGGGTTCGGCGGCCGTCAAACCGGAAAAAAGCTCAGTTCCTCATAGTCGCCCTCCGGCGACGCGCCGTTGCCGGTCACGCGGAAACCGTGGGCGAGGTAGAACGCCTTTGCCCGCCGGTTCTTCACCAGGCACTTCAGCCGATACCGGTGCTGCGGCCATTCCGGCAGGGCGTGCAGCAGCGCCGTGCCTGCGCCCTGACCCTGGAATTCCGGTTTTAGGTAGAGCATGTGGATGAAATCGTCCTCCGGCCAAAGCGACAGGAAACCGGCGACGCTGCCGCTTTCATGCGCGCAGACGAAGACCGTCTCGCCATGGGTATGGGCGGCGAAATCCTCGCGATGGAATTTGCCCGGATCGACCCAGACGAATGTTTCACGGCGCACGGAAAGATAGATCTCCGCAAGCACGTCCTGATCTTCCGCCCGCGGCGGCCTGATGGTCCACGTCATCATGCCGATTTAAACAAACCCTCCGCCCCGCGCCAAGCCTAACTGGCTGCCATCTTCGCGACGACGGCGGCATTGAAATCCGAAAAGAACCCTTCAGCGAGCTTCTGCGAGGTCGAATCGAGCAGGCGGGCGCCGAGCTGGGCGAGCCTGCCGCCGAGTTCGGCCTTCGACCGGTAGTGCAGGATCGTCTCGGTGCCCCTTTCCTCAAGCACGATATCGGCGCTGCCCCTGGCGAAGCCGGCAAGGCCGCCCTTGCCTTCGGCCGACAGCGTATAGCTCTTCGGCGCATCGACATTGGAAAGCGTCAGCAGCCCGTGGAAGGTGGCAGACAGCAGGCTGAACTTGACCTTGATCGTTGCCTCGAAGACATCAGGCGACAGTCGCTCGATGCTCTGGCAGCCCGGAATGCAGCCGCGCATGATCTCGGGATCGTTGAGTGCTGCCCAGACGATGTCCCGCGGCGCGGCGATGCGTTCTTCGCCGGTGAAATCCATTCGATGGCCCCATCTTCGATTCGCTCATCTTATCCCAGCGGGAAAGCGCTTTGCCAAGGCGGCACGGAATGTTATCTGCCGGGTTGCGATCTGACACGCACCTGACACACAAGGACGGGCCGATGAACGACGAACTGAAGCCCTGGAGCGTGACGGCAAGCCGCATCACCTATGAGGATCGCTGGATCCGTGTCCGGAGCGACGATTGCATCACGGCCGATGGAATTGTCGTCGCGCCCTTCCATGTGCTCGATTATCCCGACTGGATAAACGTCATCCCTGTGATGCCCGACGGACGCGTGCTGCTGACGCGGGAATATCGACATGGCCGCGGCGAAATCGTGCTCGGTCTGGTCGCCGGCAGCCTCGAACCCGGCGACAGCAAGACCGGCGATGCGGCGATGGCGGCGGCCGAGCGCGAACTCCGGGAGGAGACCGGCTATCAAGCCTCGACCTTCGTCAAGCTGCTGACCTCCTATCCGAATGCCGCCAGCCACAGCAATATGGTGACGAGCTGGCTGGCGCTTGGTCTCAGCCGGGCCGGCGAACCGTCTTTCGACCCGGGCGAGAAGGTTGAGCTGCTGTTTGCGGATCTTGCTGCCATCCTCGGCGAGCTGCAGTCCGGCGCGGTCATCATGCAGTCGATGCATGTCGCGGCCCTTTATGCGGCGGAAAGCTGGCTTCGCAGACAGGCCTCCGAGGGCTTGAAATAGGCGCCGCGCCGGGAAAACCCTGTCCGCTTGCCCCGGGCCGGCCGGCAGCGCAGTTGATCCGCCCCGCTTTTCTGGGCTACTGCATATTCAAAGTGCCGCAGCGCGCTTTGCGCGTTTCAAAAGACGCCCAGGCCTGCAGCCGACACAAAGCCGATAAGACACCCCGACAGAGACGCGGAAGAGCACGTTGAAACAGAGAGAAGGCCGGCCGGGCCAGAAGAAAACATCGGGTCCTTCCGGTGAAAGCCGCAGGGACGATCGGGCAGGCCGGCCGCCGAAGCCGGTCGCGCGGCCCGCGGCGAGCCGTGAGGCGGTGCGCGAAGCTGCTGTGCCTGCTGCCGTCGTGCGTCTCCTGATGACACGCAGCGGCGAGCGTCCGACCGAGCGCGTGCCGGTCATCCTCGAATCGCTTGGGGCCGGCGACTTCCATCTGATCGACAGCGGCAACGGCGAAAAGCTCGAGCAATACGGCCCCTATCGCATCATCCGTCCGGAAGCCCAGGCGCTGTGGCGGCCTTCTTTGGCGCCCCAAGTCTGGGAAAAGGTCGATGCCGCCTTCACCGGCGACACCGACGAGGAAGGCACCGGCCGCTGGCGCTTCCCGAAGGAGGCACTCGGCGAGACCTGGCCGCTCAACCTGCTCGGCGTCGATTTCCTCGGTCGCTTCACCTCCTTCCGCCATGTCGGCGTCTTCCCCGAACAGATCGTCCACTGGAGCTGGATGAAGGATCAGGTCGAAAAGGCCGGCCGGCCGCTGAAAGTGCTGAACCTCTTCGGTTATACCGGCGTCGCCTCGCTGGTTGCCGCCGCAGCCGGCGCCGAGGTCACCCATGTCGACGCCTCGAAGAAGGCGATTGGCTGGGCGCGGGAAAACCAAGCGCTCGGGCGCATGGAGAAGCTGCCGATCCGCTGGATCTGCGAGGATGCGATGAAATTCATCCTGCGCGAGGAACGCCGCGGCAGCCAGTACGATATCATCCTCACCGATCCGCCGAAATTCGGCCGTGGCCCCAATGGCGAAGTCTGGCATCTCTTCGAGCATCTGCCCTTGATGCTCGATGTCTGCCGCGAGATCCTGTCGCCGAAGGCGGTGGGCCTGGTGCTGACGGCCTATTCGATCCGCGCCAGCTTCTATTCGATCCACGAGCTGATGCGCGAGACGATGCGGGGCGCCGGCGGTGTGGTCGAATCCGGCGAGTTGGTGATTCGCGAAGCCGGCACCGACGGCAAGACGCAGGGCCGCGCGCTTTCCACCTCCCTCTTTTCCCGCTGGGTGCCGAAATGAGCAAGGACTTCCACGATCAGGGACCGCGCAGGGTCGGGCAAGTGAAGGAAGTCACTTCGCTCGCCAATCCGATCATCAAGGATATCAAGGCGCTGACGAACAAGAAGTCTCGCGAGGAAAGCGGCACGTTCCTCGCCGAAGGGCTGAAGCTCGTCATCGATGCGATCGAACTCGGCTGGGCGATCCGCACGCTGGTCTATGCCAAGGCCGCCAAGGGCAAGCCGCTGGTCGAGCAGATGGCGGCAAAGACCGTCGCCTCGGGCGGGCTGGTGCTCGAGGTCAGCGAAAAGGTGATCGCCTCGATCACCCGCCGCGACAATCCGCAGATGGTCGTCGGCATCTTCGAGCAGCGCTGGACGCCGCTGAAGGGTATCCGACCGAGCGAGGGCGAGACATGGGTGGCGCTCGACCGGGTACGCGACCCCGGCAATCTCGGCACCATCATCCGCACGGCCGATGCGGCTGGCGCTTCCGGCATCATACTTCTCGGAGAAACGACCGATCCCTTCTCGCTCGAAACGGTGCGGGCAACCATGGGCTCGGTCTTTGCCGTTCCGGTGGCGCGGGCGACGCCTGACGAATTCATTGCCTGGCGGAAATCGGCCGGCGTTTCCGTCGTCGCGACACATCTTGCCGGCGCGGTCGATTACCGGACGATCGACTACCGGAACAAGCCCGTCGTGCTGTTGATGGGCAACGAGCAATCCGGCCTGCCGGAACAGCTTGCCAGGGAGGCCGACGCGCTTGCCCGCATTCCGCAGCAAGGCCGTGCCGATTCCTTGAACCTCGCCGTCGCCACCGCCGTCATGCTTTTCGAGGCGCGCCGCCATCTCCTCTCACTTGCCGAGGGCAAATGACCGAACAGACGCATGCACGCCCCGCGCTTTTTTCGCGCCCGGCGCCGATCCTCTTCTTCATCATCGTCGCCGTTCTCATCGACCAGGCCGTCAAGATCGCCGTTGATCATTACCTGCCGCTGCAGGAGGCGGTGCCCGTCGTTCCGATGCTGGCGCTCTACCGCACCTACAATCTCGGCGTCGCCTTTTCGATGCTATCAGGCATGGACGGCTGGTTCATCGTCGGCATGCGTCTCGTCATCGTCGCCTTCGTCATCTGGCTATGGTACCGCACGGCAAAGGATCGCTGGATCGCTCATCTCGGTTATGCGCTGATCATCGCAGGCGCGATCGGCAATCTCGTTGACCGCTTCGCCTATGGGCATGTGATCGATTACATTCTTTTCTACACCGAGAGCTGGTCATTCGCGGTCTTCAATCTCGCCGACAGTTTCATCACCATCGGCGCCGGCTGCGTCATTCTCGACGAACTGCTGCTGTCGAAAAAGGCCAGCCGCTAAAATCTTATCGAAATCCTGAAGGCATTCGGAACGGGCCTCATGTTAGTCAGATAGCATGCAGAACCTGGGACAGTTGCAGGAAAGATTGTCCGCCGCCTTCGGTGGACCCGCCGCCAAGCCGCATGAGAAGCGGATGGAGGTCCTTTCCCCGCGGCCGAACGTAGCGGCACCCCGGGGCGCCGATGACCGCCAGAGCGGGCCTGCACCGACACGGCGCCTGCTATTCTACTGGCTTGGCGGCGCCGGCCTTCTTGCCGCAACGATCCTGATGCTACTTGCCCACGCCAGCGATCCGCTGCTGCTTTCGGGTGGTCTCGTCATCCTTGGCCTGGCCGTCATCGCCAGCTATGCCCTGTTGATGGTTCGCTCGCGCAGGGCCGGGCAGCGCCCCGGTCAACCCATGCCGGATTGGGACGCCGGCGTAAAGCTGTTCGCCGACGTGCACGACGTGCTCGGCGACATCACGGTCAGCCGCACCATGGACCGGCGGATCATCTCCGCCAATGATACTTTTCGCCGCTTGACCGGGCGGCTGCGTCCGGAAGGACGCACCTGCGAGGAGATCGGGATTGCCTTCCGCCCCGGCCCGGTACCGCATTGCTACGACGTCGAGATTTCGACGCCGGAGGGCCAGCGCATCTTCCTCTGGCGCGATGTCGTCACCCGCGACCCGGCAAACGGCCGCCTGCTGCTGCAGAGCGTTGCCCGCGACGTTACCGACGAGCGGCTGATCGCACAGGGCCGCGAGGAGGCTCGCCAGAAGGCCGAGTATAACAGCGCCGCCAAATCGAGGCTGCTTGCCACCGTCAGCCACGAGGTGCGCACGCCGCTTTCCGGCATCCTCGGCATGACGCATCTGATCGCCGAGACGCGGCTGACGCAGGAGCAGCAGAACTATCTCGCAAACATCCGCCAGTCCGGCCACGCCTTGACGCAGCTCGTCGAGGATCTGCTCGACTTCTCCACCATCGAAGTCGGCCGCTTCGCGCTGCACCCGCGCTCGGAATCGCTGCGCAAACTGCTGGAAAGCGTCGTCGAGATGCTCGCCCATCGGGCGCATGAGAAGGGTATCGAGATCGGCGCCACCGTGTCATCCGACGTGCCCGAAAATATGAGCTTCGATCCGGCGCGGCTGCGCCAGGTTCTGTTCAACGTCATCGGCAATGCCGTGAAGTTCACCCAGGTCGGCGGCGTCTTCATCCGCGTGTCGCTCGACGCCGGCGACTTGCTGATCACCGTCACCGATAGCGGTCCCGGCATGACGGCGGAGGAGCAGGCGCGCGTCTTCGGCGAGTTCGAGCAGGGCGGGAGCGTTGCCGACAAGAGCAGCGGGACAGGCCTCGGCCTTGCCATCTCCGCCCGCATCATGCGCGAATTCAACGGCGCGCTGACGGTTGCCAGCGAAATGGGCAGAGGTAGCGAATTCACCATCCGCTTCCCTGTCGATATCGGCAGCGAGCGCCCCGACCGGCGAAACACGCTGCTTGCCGGCAACAGTGTCGTACTGCTGGCGCCGGCAGGTGCGGCGCGCACTGCCATCGCCGAAACGATCACTGCGCTCGGCGGTCTCTGCCATCTCGTCGGCGACGGCGAGACGGCGCGGGCAACGCTGCTCGAACTGGCTAAGGGCGGACGGCGGCCGACCGACATCATCATCGACCATCGCATGTCGGCGGAATTTTCCGCTCATCTTGCCGATCGCGCCGAAATCGCCGCACTTGGCCTGCGCAAGGTCCTGCTCGTCAATCCGGAAGAGCGCAGCGCCCATCCGCTTGACCTCTTCGATGCCTGGCTGATCCGGCCACTGCGCGAACAGTCGCTGATCGACGTGCTGCGCGGGCGCATGCGCGGCATGGAGAAGCGCGACGCGCTGAACGACAACCAGCCGGGTTTCGGGCTTTCAGTGGCGGAGACGCTGGTTGCCGCCAGCGGGCTCAGCATCCTGCTCGGCGAAGACGATCCGATCAATGCCATGCTGGTGCGTGTCGTTCTGGAAAAGGGCGGGCACAAGGTGCGCCATGTCGAAGATTTCGAGACACTGCTCGACTGTGCGCTCTGCGAGGCCAATGCCCGGCCCGATATCATCATCAGCGATCTCTCGATGCCTGGCGGCAACGGTATCGACATGCTGGGACGCCTGCGTGGCCACGAGCGGCGGCTCGATCTCGCGCCGGTGCCGGTGATCGTACTGACTGCCGACAAGAGCGACGAATCACGCCGCCAAGTCTTGCTCAACGGCGCCAACCGCGTCATGATAAAGCCGGTTGATCCGGTGCGGCTGCTGACCGAAGTTCAGGCGGTTGCCGCCCTTTCCGCCCGCCGGGCAGAGGCGCGGTGAGCGCCTCAAAAACCGGCACGCTTCTTGCGCCTGGAAATTCAAAATGTCACTTTCCTGTCGTAGAGAAGTGTTTTATGGCGTCGATAAGCCGGCAACGGGAGAATCGTCATGTCCGCCATCGACATCCTGAATCGTGACACCACGGCGGAGGCTGCACGGCCCTCGACGGCTGCTGTACAGAAGGACGGCGATATCCTCGGCCGCATCGGCAATCTGGAGACCCGCCTTGCCCGCACGGCACGCGAGATCGATGCCGCCCAGGCCGTGCGTTACCGCGTTTTCGTCGACGAAATGAAGGCGCAGCTGCCGCTGGACGCCATGCGCCGCCAGCGCGATGTCGATGCCTATGACGCTGTCTGCGATCATCTTCTCGTGCTCGACCGCTCGATCGAGGGCGACCCGGAAGACCAGATCGTCGGCACCTACCGTCTGCTGCGTCAGGATGTCGCCATCGCCAATGGCGGTTTTTACTCGGCTTCCGAATTCGAAATCGAAGGCCTCATCGCCAAACATCCGGACAAGCGCTTCATGGAGCTCGGCCGCTCCTGCGTGCTGCCGGAATACCGCACCAAGCGCACCGTCGAGCTCCTGTGGCAGGGCAACTGGGCCTACGCGCTGAAGCACGGCGTCAGCGCCATGTTCGGCTGCGCCTCTTTCCCCGGCGTCTATCTCGAAAGCCACGCGCTGGCGCTGTCCTTCCTCTACCACAATGTGCTGGCGAAGAACGAATGGGCCGTCGGCGCCCTGCCGCATCTGGCCCGCAACATGGACCTGATGCCGGTCGAGGCCATCAACCCGAAGCGGGCGCTGATGGCTCTGCCGCCGCTGATCAAGGGCTATCTGCGCCTCGGTGCGATGGTGGGCTCCCACGCGGTCGTTGATCATGCCTTCAACACGACCGACGTGCTGATCGTGCTGCCGATCTCCAGCATTTCGGACCGTTATCTGAATTATTACGGCGCCGACGCCGGCCGCTTCGCGAGCTAGGATGATTCAGACGAAGCAGCGATGAGGGGTCGGTCTTGTCGGTCCCCCAGGCCGAATTGAACTCCCGCTCATGTCTCAATCACCGAAAAATATGTGCCCGGCGGACGCGCTGCTCGCCGAGCACATATCTCTGTTATAGGCGAGGAAGACTACTAGCCCGCCCCGTAGGCGGCGATCGCAGCCATATTGACGATGTCGCTGTCCTTGGCACCCATCGAGGTGATCTGCACCGGCTTGTCGAGACCGACGAGGATCGGGCCGATCACCGTGGAGCCCCCGAGCTCCTGCAGCATCTTGGTCGAGATCGAGGCCGAGTGGAAAGCCGGCATGACGAGCACGTTGGCCGGGCCGGAAAGGCGGCAGAAGGGATATTGCTCCATCACCTTGCGGTTCAGAGCGACGTCGGCCGCCATCTCGCCGTCATATTCGAAATCGACGCGGCGCTTGTCGAGGATCTTCACCGCCTCGCGCACCCGCTCGGAACGTTCGCCCGAGGGATGGCCGAAGGTGGAATAGGCCAGCATGGCGACCCGCGGCGAATAACCCATGCGCCGCGCCAGACCGGCGGCCTCTTCGGCGATATCGGCAAGCTCCTCGGCCGTCGGCATGTCGTGCACCGCGGTATCGGCAACAAAGACCGTGCGGCCGCGGCAAAGCGCCAGCGACACGCCGATGACGCGGTGGCCCGGCTTCTCGTCGATGCAGCGGCGCACATCCTCGAGTGCCGTCGAATAATTGCGGGTGATGCCCGTCACCATGCCGTCGGCATCGCCGAGCGCCACCATGGTGGCTGCGAAGTGGTTGCGGTCGTTATGGATCAGCCGCTGGGCGTCGCGGTGGAGATAACCGTGCCGCTGCAGCCGGGCATAGAGATAGTCGATATAGGCCTCGACCCGGGTCGAAAGCCGGGCATTGACGATTTCGAGGCCCGGCCGGTTGAGATCGATGCCGGCACGTTCCGCCGTCGCCCGGATCAGGTCCTCGCGGCCGAGCAGGATGGCGGTGCCGAGCTGCTGGTTGGCGTAGGACATGGCCGCACGCAGGACCTGTTCTTCCTCGGCCTCGGCAAAGACGATGCGCTTCGGACGGCGGCGGACGCGCTCGTAAAGGCTGGCTAGCGTCGAGGCGATCGGATCGCGGCGCGCCGAAAGCTCGCGGGCATAACCGGCCATGTCGGTGATGACCTTGCGGGCGACGCCGCTTTCGATCGCGGCTTGCGCGACCGCGACCGGGATCGCCGAGATCAGGCGCGGATCGAAGGGAACGGGGATGATATATTGCGAGCCGAAACGCGGCCGGTTGCCCTGATAGGCGGCAACGACGTCATCGGGCACGTCCTCGCGGGCAAGATTTGCCAACGCGTTGACGGCGGCGATCTTCATAGCGTCGTTGATTGTGGAGGCGCGGACATCGAGAGCGCCGCGGAAGATATAGGGAAAGCCGAGGACGTTGTTGACCTGGTTCGGATAGTCCGAACGGCCGGTCGCCATGATGGCGTCGTCGCGGATGCGGGCCACCTCTTCCGGGGTGATCTCGGGATCGGGATTGGCCATGGCGAAGATGATCGGCCGCTCCGCCATCGACCGGATCATCTCGGCCGAAAACGCGCCCTTCTGCGACAGGCCGAAAACGACGTCTGCGCCTTTCATCGCCTCTTCCAGCGTGCGCGTGTCGGTCTTTGCCGCATGTGCCGATTTCCACTGGTTCATGCCCTCGGTGCGGCCCTGGTAGATGACGCCCTTGGTGTCGCAGAGGATGACGTTCTCAGGCGCAAAACCCATTGCCTTGATGAGTTCGACGCAGGCGATCGCCGCCGCACCCGCGCCGTTGCAGACGAGCTTCGTCGTCTTCAGGTCGCGGCCGGTCAGCTCCAGCGCGTTGATCAGGCCGGCGGCGGCGATGATCGCCGTACCATGCTGGTCGTCATGGAACACCGGAATGTCCATCAGCTCGCGCAGCCGGCTTTCGATGACGAAACAATCCGGCGCCTTGATATCCTCGAGGTTGATGCCGCCGAAGGAGGGACCGAGGAAGCGCACGCAGTTGATGAACTCGTCGACATTTTCCGTATCGATCTCGAGGTCGATGGAATCGACATCGGCGAAGCGCTTGAACAGCACCGCCTTGCCTTCCATGACCGGCTTGGACGCCAGCGCGCCGAGATTGCCGAGACCGAGGATCGCCGTGCCGTTGGAAATGACGGCAACCATATTGCCGCGCGCGGTATAATCGTAGGCTGTCTGCGGATCGGCGGCGATCGCCTTGACGGGCACGGCAACACCCGGCGAATAGGCAAGCGAGAGGTCGCGTTGCGTCGCCATCGGCTTGGTCGGGTTGATCTCCAGCTTGCCAGGCCGGCCCATTGCGTGAAAATCGAGCGCCTCCTGGTCGGTAACTGAGGTCACCGGCCGGTCCTTCTTATCGATATCGGGCATAAATCCTCCAACGTCCTGTGGGCGACGCTTTGCTCTTCCTCAAATGCTGTTGTCATCTATAGCGGCGCGCGGATAGGGTTGGCACCTGTTTTTTTGGGAAAAACGCCACCTCCGTGAACGCACGAATAGACACAGGGAATGAAGCCTTTTCGGCGGCCGAGCTCGCCACGGCGGAAAGCCGTGCCTCGGCGACGCCGATGATGGAGCAATATATCGAGATCAAGGCGAACAATCCGGGTTCGCTTCTGTTCTATCGCATGGGCGACTTCTACGAGCTGTTCTTTGAGGATGCGCTGGAAGCCTCACGCGCGCTCGGTATCACGCTGACCAAGCGCGGCCAGCACATGGGCCAGGATATTCCGATGTGCGGCGTTCCGGTGCATGCAGCCGACGATTATCTGCAGAAGCTGATTTCACTCGGCTTCCGCGTCGCCGTCTGCGAGCAGGTCGAAGATCCCGCGGAAGCGAAAAAACGCGGCGGAAAATCCGTCGTCAAGCGCGACGTCGTGCGCCTCGTCACTCCAGGCACGATCACCGAGGAAAAGCTGCTTTCGCCCTCGGAATCCAACTATCTGATGGCGCTGACCCGCATTCGCGCCAGCGGCGAGGCTTTGCTGGCGCTTGCCTGGATCGATATTTCCACAGGCGTCTTCCGGCTTGCCGAGACCGAAGCCTCGCGGCTCCTTGCCGATATCCTGCGCATCGATCCGCGCGAGCTCATCCTGCCCGACACGATGTTTCACGATCCCGAACTCAAGCCGGTCTTCGACGTGCTCGGCCGCATAGCCGTGCCGCAGCCTTCCGTGCTCTTCGACAGCGCCAGCGCGGAAGGCCGGATCGCGCGGTATTTCGGCGTCGCGACGCTCGACGGCTTCGGCACCTTCTCGCGCGCCGAACTTGCGGCCGCAGCGGCAGCCGTCGCCTATGTCGAGAAGACGCAGATCGCCGAGCGGCCACCGCTTGGAAAGCCGGAGCGGGAAAGTGCGGCTTCGACGCTGTTCATCGACCCAGCCACCCGCGCCAATCTCGAACTTGCCCGCACGCTATCCGGCGATCGCAACGGTTCGCTGTTGAAGGCGATCGACCGCACCGTTACCGGCGGCGGCGCCAGGCTTCTTGCCGAGCGGCTGATGTCGCCGCTGACCGACCCTGCTCGCATCAATGCGCGGCTCGATTCGATCGGCTTCCTGATCGACGAACCCCTGCTCTGCGGCAATCTGCGCGACACGCTGAAACATGTGCCCGACATGCCGCGCGCCCTGTCGCGCCTGGCGCTCGACCGCGGCGGCCCGCGCGATCTCTCAGCGATACGCCAAGGTCTTGACGCGGCGAGCGGAGTTGCGGCGATGCTCGGCAAGGCGATGCTGCCCGAAGAGCTCGGCCAAGCGCTATCCGGGCTGCAGGCCCTTCCCGCGGCCCTGGAAAAACTGCTCGCCGAAACGCTCGCCGACGAATTGCCGCTGTTGAAGCGCGATGGCGGCTTCCTGCGCGACGGCGCCAGCGCCGAGCTCGACGAAGTCCGGGCGCTGCGCGACCAGTCGCGTCGCGTCATCGCCGGCCTGCAACTGCAATATGCCGAGGAGACCGGCATCCGGTCGCTGAAGATCAAGCACAACAACGTGCTCGGCTATTTCATCGAAGTCACCGCCGGCAATGCCTCGCCGATGACGGAGACGGCGGACGCGAAGGCCCGCTTCATCCACCGCCAGACGATGGCGAACGCGATGCGCTTCACCACGACCGAACTTGCCGACCTCGAAAGCCGCATCGCCAATGCCGCCGACCAGGCGCTGACGATCGAGCTCGAAGCCTTCGACAGGATGACAACGGCCGTCGTTGCCGAAGCCGAGGCGATCAAAGCGGGCGCCCGGGCGCTTGCCGTCATCGACGTCGCCGCAAGCCTGGCGCTTCTCGCCGAGGAGCAGGCCTATTGCCGCCCGCAGGTCGACGGCTCGAAGATGTTTGCCATCGAGGGCGGGCGCCACCCGGTCGTCGAGCAGGCGCTGCGGCGGCAGGCGGGCGGCCCCTTCGTCGCCAATCATTGCGATCTCTCGCCGAGGACCGGCGACAGGGACGGGGCGATCTGGCTGCTGACCGGCCCGAACATGGGCGGCAAGTCGACCTACCTGCGCCAGAACGCGCTGATATCGATCCTGGCGCAGATGGGCTCCTTCGTGCCGGCGACATCAGCCCATATCGGCATCGTCGACCGGCTTTTCTCGCGTGTCGGCGCCTCCGACGACCTCGCGCGCGGGCGCTCCACCTTCATGGTCGAGATGGTGGAAACGGCTGCGATCCTCAACCAGGCGAGCGACCGTTCGCTCGTCATCCTCGATGAGATCGGCCGCGGCACCGCCACCTTCGACGGTCTTTCGATCGCCTGGGCCGCCGTCGAGCACCTGCATGAGGCCAACCGCTGCCGCGGCCTCTTCGCCACGCATTTCCACGAACTGACCGTGCTTTCGGAAAAGCTTGGCCGGCTATCGAACGCGACGATGCGCGTCAAGGAATGGGACGGCGACGTCATCTTCCTGCACGAGGTCGGGCCGGGTGCGGCGGACCGCTCCTACGGCATCCAGGTCGCCCGCCTTGCCGGGCTTCCGGCCTCGGTCGTGGCGCGGGCTCGCGATGTACTGACGCGCTTGGAAGATGCCGACCGTAAGAACCCGGCGAGCCAGCTGATCGACGACCTGCCGCTCTTCCAGGTGGCGGTGCGCCGCGAGGAAACGACTCGCGGACCTTCCAAGGTCGAGGAGGCGCTGAAGGCGATGAGCCTTGACGACATGACGCCGCGCGAGGCCATGGATGCGCTTTACGACCTCAAGAAGAAGCTGAAATAGGAGTAGCGCGCCATGTTCATGGAAAAACTGGTTCGCGAAACCGAGCGCCTCTCGCTCATCTGCTCCATGCTCGATACGATGCGGCGCGCCGATAAGGACCGCAATGCCCGCGGCTGGACGTCGCCGATCGGCATGCTGAAAATCACCCGCTGCTGCGCTGTGATCTCAGAGCTCGGCACCTCGATTGCCAAGGCCGGCTATCGCGAATGCGACAGGCAGGCGCTCGAGGAGATCATGCGCGAGACACGGCAGGTGCTGCATCTGCTGAATGCGCGGGCCGCAGCCTGAGCATTTCGGGAACAGTCCCCGCCTTGCATCAAAGCGCTCTCGCTTCTTGCCGCTTGGCAACACCATTTCGCCAAATTTAAAGGTTCTTGCAGTATGAAGGCCCGTGTCAATTGCCGGGCAAAGGGGCTATAGCGCATGCAGACGAAACAAGCGGCAGGCCGTGAACCGGCAGTCCGGCATGAACAGGAAACCGCCCCGGCGACAGCGATGCGCGACCTCGATTTCTCCAATATCCTCGACGTCGAGCTCCTGCAGAAGCAGTGTGACGCCGTTGCCGAGGCCAACCGGAACCGGCCCGACGTCCTGCGCGCCGATCTTTTGGCGGTGCTGAAGAAGGCGAGCATCGAAGGCCGGCAGAAGGCGCGCGCCGCACTGATGGCCGATGGCGGCGGGCTCAATTGCGCCTACCGGATTTCCTGGCTGCAGGATCAGATCACCACCGTCCTCTACAATTTCGCCACCGCCCATATCTTTCCGCAGCAGAAGGACAAGTTCGCGGTCACCGCCGTCGGCGGCTACGGCCGCGACACGCTGGCGCCCGGTTCGGATATCGACCTGCTGTTCCTCTTCCTGCCGAGGCCGGCGGAAGAGACGCACAAAGCGGTCGAATTCATGCTCTACGTGCTCTGGGACATGGGCTTCAAGGTCGGTCACGCCACCCGCACGGTGGAGGAATGCATTGCGCTTTCCAAGTCCGACATGACGATCCGCACCGCCATCCTGGAAATGCGCTACATCTGCGGCCTGCAGCGGCTGGAAACCGAGCTCGAGACCCGCTTCGACAAGGAGATCGTCACCGGCACCGGGCCGGAATTCATCGCTGCCAAGCTGGCCGAGCGCGACGAGCGCCACCGTAAGGCGGGCGACACGCGTTATCTCGTCGAACCGAACGTCAAGGAAGGCAAGGGCGGGCTTCGCGACCTGCACACGCTGTTCTGGATCTCGAAATATTATTATCACGTGCGCGACCAGGCGGAGCTGGTCAAGCTCGGCGTGCTGTCCAAGCACGAATACCGCCTGCTTGAAAAAGCCGACGATTTTCTCTGGGCGGTGCGCTGCCACATGCACTTCCTGACCGGCAAGGCCGAGGAGCGACTGTCCTTCGATATCCAGCGCGAGATCGCTGAAGCCTTCGGCTATCACACCCGCCCGGGCCTTTCGGCCGTCGAGCGCTTCATGAAGCACTATTTCCTCGTCGCCAAGGATGTCGGCGATCTCACGCGCATCCTGTGCGCCGCACTTGAAGACCAGCAGGCGAAGTCGATCCCGGGCCTCACCGGCGTCATCAGCCGCTTCACCCATCGCAACCGCAAGATCGCCGGCAGCGTCGAATTCGTCGAAGACCGCGGCCGTATTGCGCTGGCCGACCCCGAAGTCTTCAAGCGCGATCCCGTCAACATCATTCGGCTCTTCCACGTCGCCGACATCAATGGGCTGGAATTCCACCCGGACGCGCTGAAACGCGTCACCCGTTCCCTCGCCTTGATCGACAACGACCTGCGGGAAAACGACGAGGCGAACCGCCTGTTCCTGTCGATCCTGACGTCGAAACGCGACCCGGCGCTCATCCTGCGCCGGATGAACGAGGCCGGCGTGCTCGGCCGTTTCATCCCCGACTTCGGCAAGATCGTCGCGATGATGCAATTCAATATGTATCACCACTATACGGTCGATGAACATCTGATCCGCACCGTCGACACTCTCTCCGAGATCGACAAGGGGCGCGCCGAGGACCTGCATCCGCTCGCCAACAAGCTGATGCCTGGCATCGAAGACCGCGAGGCGCTTTATCTCGCCGTTCTCCTCCACGACATTGCCAAGGGCCGCCAGGAGGATCATTCGATCGCCGGGGCCCGCGTCGCCCGCAAGCTCTGCGCCCGCTTCGGCCTGTCGCAGAAGCAGACGGAAATCGTCGTCTGGCTGATCGAAGAACATCTGACCATGTCGATGGTGGCGCAGACCCGCGACCTCACCGACCGCAAGACAATCACCGATTTCGCCGACCGCGTGCAGTCTCTCGACCGGCTGAAGATGCTCTTGATCCTGACGATCTGCGATATCCGCGCCGTCGGTCCGGGTGTGTGGAACGGCTGGAAGGGTCAGTTGCTGCGCACGCTCTATTATGAGACCGAGCTGCTGCTCGCCGGCGGCTTTTCGGAGGTCTCCCGCAAGGAGCGGGCCAATGCCGCCGCCGACGCGCTGCGGGCCGCACTCGCGGACTGGAGCCAGAAGGACCGCAACATCTATACCAAGCTGCACTACCAGCCCTATCTGCTCTCCGTGCCGCTGGAAGACCAGATCCGCCATGCCCATTTCATCCGCCAGGCGGATAAGGCGGGCCAGGCGCTCGCCACGACGGTGCGTACCGACAGTTTCCACGCGATCACCGAGATCACCGTGCTGTCGCCCGACCATCCGCGGCTGCTCGCCGTCATTGCCGGCGCCTGCGCCGCGGCCGGGGCCAACATCGTCGACGCCCAGATTTTCACGACATCGGACGGACGGGCGCTCGACACGATTCATGTCAGCCGCGAATTTACCGACGATGCCGACGAACTGCGCCGGGCCGCGACGATCGGCCGGATGATCGAGGACGTGCTGTCCGGCCGCAAGCGCCTGCCCGAGGTTATCGCCACGCGCGCGCGCAACCGCAAGAAGAGCAAGGCCTTCGTCATTCCGCCTTCGGTCAACATCACCAACAGCCTGTCGAACAAGTTCACGGTCATCGAAGTCGAATGCCTCGACCGGCCGGGACTGCTGTCGGAGATCACCGCCGTACTTTCCGATCTGTCGCTCGACATCCAGTCGGCCCGCATCACCACATTCGGCGAGAAGGTGATCGACACCTTCTACGTCACCGATCTGGTCGGCCAGAAAATATCCGGCGACAGCAAGCGCGCCAACATCACCGCCCGGATGAAGGCGGTCATGGCCGAGGAAGAAGACGAGCTGCGCGAGCGCATGCCCTCCGGCATCATCGCACCCGCCGCCACCGCCCGGACCCCGCCCGCCGCCGACAAGAAGGCCGGTTCCCCCATATGAGCCTAAACGCATGAGCCCAAACGCATGAGCCTCGTCAAGAAATTCGCGACCGTCGGCGGCGCCACCCTCGGCAGCCGCATCTTCGGCTTCGCCCGCGAAACACTGATGGCTGCGGCGCTCGGCACCGGACCGATGGCCGACGTCTTTTACGCCGCCTTCCGCTTTCCGAATCTCTTCCGCCGGCTGTTTGCCGAGGGCGCCTTCAACGCCGCCTTCGTGCCTCTCTTTGCCAAAGAGATCGAGGCGAACGGCACGGATGGCGCCAAACGCTTTTCGGAAGAAGTGTTCGGGGTGCTGTTTTCGGTGCTGCTTCTCATCACCATCGTGATGGAGCTTGCCATGCCGCTCTTGGTGCGCTTCGTCATCGCGCCGGGCTTTGCCGACGATCCCGAAAAATTCTCGATCACGATCCGAATGGCGGCCGTGATGTTTCCCTATCTGATGTGCATGTCGCTGACGGCGATGATGAGCGGCATGCTGAATTCGCTGCATCATTTCTTCGCCGCCGCCATAGCACCCGTCTTCCTCAACGTGGTGATGATCGGAGCGCTGTTTTATGCGCTCTATACCGGCGCCGATCCGCTGGCGACCGCCTGGTATCTCTCCTGGGGCGTTCTAGCCGCCGGCGTCCTGCAGCTCGCCGTCGTCTATGTCGGCGTGCTTGCGGCCGGCATGAGCATCGGCTTCCGTTTCCCGAAGATGACTGCGAATGTCAAGCGGCTGCTGATCCTGGCGGTGCCGGCTGCGGTGACCGGCGGCATCACCCAGATCAACCAGCTGATCGGCCAGGCGATTGCGTCGTCCCGCGACGGCGCGATCGCAGCGCTGCAATATGCCGACCGCATCTATCAGCTGCCGCTCGGCGTCGTCGGCGTCGCCGTCGGCGTGGTGCTTCTGCCGGAACTTGCCCGAGCGCTGAAGGGCGGCAACCTGCGCGAGGCCGGAAACCTGCAGAACCGCTCGATCGAATTCGTGCTGTTCCTGACGATCCCCGCCGCCTTCGCGCTCTGGATCCTGTCCGACGAGATCATCCGCGTTCTCTACGAGCGCGGCGCCTTCCATCAGGAAAACACCGCCGTTGTCGGCTCGATCCTGGCGATTTACGGCATCGGCCTGCCGGCCTTCGTGCTGATCAAGGCGCTGCAGCCCGGCTTCTATGCCCGCGAAGACACCAAGACGCCGATGCGTTTTTCGGCCATCGCGGTTGCGACCAATTGCGCTACGGCGCTGACCCTCTTTCCCTATATGGGCGCGCCCGGCATCGCCGTTGCCGAAGCCACGGCCGGCTGGATCAGCACCGTGCTGCTGTTTGCCACGCTTTTGCGCCGTGGCCACCTGACATGGGAATGGGCGCTGGCAAAGCGCACCGCCCTGCTGATCGTCGCTGCGGCCGTCATGGGTGCGGCCATCGTCTTCCTCAAGCAATATTGGGCGCCGTGGCTTGCTTCCGGCGCGCCGCTTCTCACCAAGATCGGCACCCTCGGGCTGCTGATTGCAATCGCCATGCTGATCTATTTCGCCGCCGCTTTCCTGGTCGGCGGGGCTAATCTCGGCATGATCCGACGCAATCTGAAGCGCAAACCGGCGCCGGCAAAGGACGGGTGAGGCCAGTCGTACCACTCTGGCTACTTGATGGCTGTGGCTTGCGACCAGACAACTATCCATCGTTCGTCATGCCGCTCATAAGTGTCGGTGTGCCAGTAGTCGTTGAGGGCGACTTTGTGGCCGCCGAAGACGACCTCCAGCTGAGCGCGATACCGAAGAACGGCGACACCGTCATAAAGCCGCACGGCAATGTCAGCGGGCTGCCAGGTCAGGTATTTGATCTGCCCGGAGGCGATCGCACCCAGATATTCTTCCTTTGAAAGCGTGGCACCGATCGGCGTTATCAGCTGGAAGTCCGGAGCGTGAAGCTGCCGTGCTCGAAGCATATCGGCGTTGATCAGGGCACGCAGCCTCGCGCGCTCCGTTTCGCGAAGAAGGTTGGCCTCGCTGGCCGATTGGGATGCGTCGACGGTCAGGATTGTCATGTCCGTTCTCCAATTGAAGCTGGAGCATGATGCCGAAAGCCTCAGCGGCTTTCGGGCGACATCGTGCTCTAACAATTTGATTTGTAACAGGATCTATCTCGGGCTGACCGGCCTAAAATCATCCTGTTCCAAGGATCGGTTAATTCTCTCGGCATAGGCGGCGACTATGATGCAGTCACTGGCCGTCGCGTTGTCGGTTCTCCATTCGAGGTCGGCACCAATCCCAAGTCGATGAGGCTTTGGGCGCTGGCGCGGATGCATTGCTCATCTGGACGTGAGCGCCACCCGAGGACGCGGTGGGCTTTTGCTGCACTGACACTGAGGTCGCGATTGAGCTCGTGAACAATGGTTCGTGCATCGGGGTCGGATTGCGCCATGACCCTGACGATCTCGTCAGAGACTTCGCGTGACGGCAGGCGGGAGGCATGGTCCGGAAAGGAATGAGCAAGAATGGCCACAAGGTCCTTGAGCCAGAAAAACCGAAGCCAAAGCGCGGGATACCGTTGAATCGTCCCGTCATCAAATGGTGGATCAATCCAACAGACGTCCCGAAATTCGGCCCGAGCAACGGCCCGAGGATCGTGCTTGGATTGATCACGGCCAGATCGAGCCCGACTTCATGAGCAAAGGCCCAGGCGGCCCGCTCAGTCAGCGTCTTGGATTTGTAATAGGGCGTCGCCCGCGGGCTTTCCGGGTCGGTCCAATTCTCTTCGGTAAAGGGCGCCTGCCCGTCGCCATGGTTGGTGGCAGCTATGGAGGATGTCAGAACCACACGTTTGACTTGTGCCCGATGCGCCTCGCGAAGCACGCGCAACGCACCGTCGCGGGCTGTCTGGATCAGTGCATTCGCATTTTCAGGATATCCCGGAGGGAAAGGCGATGCGGTGTGAATGACATAGTCGCATCCTTCGACAGCCGCAGCCCAACCGCCATCGCTATCAAGATCGGCCTGCACCAGACTGAGGTTTTGCAGTTGCCCGTCAGTGTGCGCTCCAAGCAGACCGACCGTCGCAGCGCTTGTACCGATGCTGCGCAGGCTTCCTCTGACCCGATACCCCTGCTTGAGCAACTGCAAGGCAATGTGGCCTGCGAGAAATCCGCCAATGCCGGTCACCAGTACGTTGGCGCCATTAGAATTATCTGACGTGATACTCATGGGTATCTCCTGACTGCGCACCGATGCGCCTTCATCGACTTAGACAGATATACATTATTTGTCTACTCGTCTTTTGACAGAATGGTCACAAAATGCCAGTCTGTCCAAATGACGCAGACTGATCGAAAAATCGCCCAAATCCTGGATGCCGCCCTGCCGGTGTTCGTGCGTTTCGGCTTTCGCAAGACGTCCATGGCCGACATTGCGCGCGCCGCAGGTATTTCGCGAGCATCGCTCTATCTGAGTTTCAACAGCAAGGAAGAGCTTTTCCGAGCCGGCTCGATGCGGGCGCATACTCGCGCATTGGATGAGGTGGGAGCGGCTCTGGCAGGACAGGGGAACGCGTTTGACCGCATGGAAATGGCCATAGCAGTGTTTCAGCGGGAGTTAATCGCCCCTTTTGGCGGCAGTTCCGATGCAGAGGAACTGTTTGCCGCCAATATGGCCTTGGCTGCGGATATCACGCTCGACGCGCGGACACGGCTATTGACTATGCTGACACAGACGCTGAATGCCGCTGCGGAAGCCAAGGAAATCGATCTCGAACCACTGCAGGCCTCGCCTCATCAACTGGCCAATATCATGATGGCTGCAATGGACGGGATCAAACACGCGCAATGGAATGGCTCCAGCCTCGATGACGATACAAAACTATTCATGCGCCTCTTGCGGGTGGCGGTGACGCCGCGGAGCGGCCAATAGAATTGGTCGCGGCAGGTCTTTTCGCCGCCACTGAATCGGCGATCCTTAAACCGGAATGGGAAAAAGCGGACCGCATGATTCCTCAGCAATCCACCCATCGTCGCTGCGGTCCGACGTCGACATGGATGATGCCGTTGCAATAGCTGCCGATGCCGCCGATGCCCGGCGCGCTTCTTGCGGCAGCAATGATCGTGCGCTCCGACAGGCCGGGTATCCTGATGTCGGCCGCCAGACACTTCCCGTGCAGGGACCCGTGGCGGCGGGGATGCGGCCTGTGGCCCGAGGTTATCACCGGGCGTCGGCCGGTCTTCGCAGCAATATGCGACAGGACCGCACGCAGGCGCCCCGGAAAGCAGCTGGCACGAACGCTGACGGTCTGGACCGTGTAGGCGAGACGTGCCTGAGGTTTTGGAAGATGAATGGCATGCCTTTTCATGTCTTGACCGACGGCAGCCGTTGCTGATTGTAGGGCGAAAAGGCCTGCCATGGCGAGCAAAATTGCGTTCTGCATGGTCGCTCCGATCGGCTATCCCAGCGACCCCAACGGCGCCGGCACCAGGCGCAGGATTTTCGGTTCAAAAAAAGCTTTTTTGTGAAATTTTATACTCAATTGTGAGTAAGGCAGTTGATCAATTCGGCTTAAAATCCGGAGAATTGCCGCTCACAACTGGAATAAACATCTCAAACGCGAGGCAGCACATGACGATCCAGTCTCTTTTTCTCGTCACCCTCGTGGTCGACGATTACGACCGCGCCAAGGCTTTTTACTGCAATGGTCTCGGTTTCGACTGCCTGCAGGACGAGCTGCAGCCGGAGGGCAAGCGCTGGGTGGTGGTGAAGCCGAAGGGTGGGGATGGAGCCGCCTTTCTGCTGGCGCAGGCGGCAGACGAGACGCAGCGCGCGGCCATCGGCAATCAGACCGGCGGGCGTGTCGGCTTCTTTCTGAAGACCGACGATTTCGCCCGCGACCATGCCGCGATGCTGGCAGTCGGCGTGCGCTTTCTGGAAGAGCCGCGTCACGAGGCCTACGGCACGGTGGCGGTGTTTGCGGATCCCTACGGCAACACTTTCGATTTGATCCAGCACACTGCCGCCTGAACCCCTTGATTGCGACCGATTGCCCGTGCATAAGCCGCGGCGTTAACAAGATGGGCGAAAAGCCCTGCTGCATTCTGCAGCAATTTAAACTGTGACAGCGTGGGCCCTCCACCAGCCTATTGAGGACGACATGAGCGAATTCAAGAAACTCGTATTCTCCGGCGTGCAGCCGACCGGCAATCTGCATCTCGGCAATTATCTCGGCGCGATCCGCCGGTTCGTGGCGCTGCAGGAAGGCAATGACTGCATCTACTGCGTCGTCGACATGCATGCGCTCACCGCCCAGCTCGTGCATGAGGACATGCCGAGCCAGACGCGCTCGATCGCCGCCGCCTTCATCGCCGCCGGCATCGATCCGGAAAAACATATCGTCTTCAATCAGTCGGCCGTGCCGCAGCATGCCGAACTCGCCTGGATCTTCAACTGCGTCGCCCGCGTCGGCTGGATGAACCGGATGACGCAGTTCAAGGACAAGGCCGGCAAGGACCGCGAGCAGGCCTCGCTCGGGCTCTACGCCTATCCGAGCCTGATGGCCGCCGACATTCTCGTCTATCGCGCCACCCATGTGCCTGTTGGTGAGGACCAGAAGCAGCATTTGGAGCTTGCCCGCGACATCGCGATGAAGTTCAACCTCGACTATGCCGAGCATATCAGCAGGACCGGCTACGGCGTCGACATCACCGTCGGCAACGAGCCGGTGCATGCCTATTTCCCGATGGTCGAGCCGTTGATCGGCGGCCCGGCGCCGCGCGTCATGTCGCTGCGCGACGGCACCAAGAAAATGTCGAAGTCGGACCCCTCCGATCTCTCGCGCATCAACCTGATGGACGACGAGGACGCGATCTCGAAGAAGATCCGCAAGGCCAAGACCGATCCGGACGGTTTGCCGAGCGAGATCGACGGGCTGCAGGGACGCCCGGAAGCCGACAATCTGGTGGCGATCTATGCCGCACTCGCCGACAAGTCGAAGGCAGACGTGCTCGCCGAATTCGGCGGTCAGCAATTCTCCGTCTTCAAGCCGGCGCTGGTCGACCTGGCAATCAACGTGCTCGCGCCGATCACCGGCGAAATGCGCCGGCTGATGGGCGATACCAGCCATATCGACGCGATCCTGCGCAAGGGCGGCGAACGCGCCAGGGCACGCGCTGAGGTGACCATGCGCCAGGTGCGCGACGTCATCGGCTTCCTCTATTGAGATAGATCTCCTCTTCTCCCTGTCGCGGGAGAGGGGGCCCTCCCCTGGGGGAGAAGAGAATCTTCCGCGAGGGGAAGAGGAAAAACTGGACTTGCAAATTTTCCGCTTCGGGTGTCAGAGTCCGCGCCATGGTATCGAAGCGACTCTCACGGCTCGAAGGTCATCGCCGCAAATTCATGGCGGTGATCGACGGTACACCCGAATGCCAACGCGCCGTTCATTATGCCGGCCGGCGCGCGAAGAATTCCAATGGCGGGCTGGTGCTGCTCTACGTAATCCCCGACGGGGATTTCCAGCAATGGCTCGGCGTCGAAGAGATCATGCGGGCCGAAGCGCGTGAGGAGGCCGAGGCGGTGGTTGCCAAGATCGCCCAGATCGTGCGCGAGACCATCGGCATCGAGCCCGAGGTCGTCATCCGCGAGGGCGGCGCTGCCGAACAGATCAACGCCGTGATCGAGGAAGACCGCGATGTAGCGATCCTGGTTCTGGCCGCCGGTTCGGCGAAGGAAGGTCCAGGGCCGCTGGTTTCCTCGGTTGCCGGTCGCGCGGCGGCGTTTCCGATCCCGGTCACCGTGCTGCCGGATACGCTGACCAACGAGGAAATCGACGCCCTTTGCTAGAGCATGATGCCGAAAAGTATGAGCGGTTTTCGGACGACATCATGCTCTAACTATATAATGTAGAACAGGATTCAGATTTTAGGCCAACGGGCCTAAAATCATCCTGTTCTAGCATTTCTTGAGTACAAGTCTCTTGATTAGAGCCGTCAATCGGCTTATCTTCTTTTGAAGAATTCTAAAGACGGCCGAGACCATGGGCCGGCCGCATGGAGAATCAGATGTTCATTCAGACCGAAGCCACGCCGAACCCCGCCACGCAGAAGTTCCTGCCGGGCAAGGTGGTAATGGAAAACGGCACGGCCGAGTTCCGCAGCGCCGAAGAAGCTCAAGCTTCGCCGCTCGCTGCCCGCCTGTTCGAAATATCCGGCGTCACCGGCGTCTATTTCGGCTATGATTTCATTTCCGTCTCCAAGGATAATGCCGACTGGCAGCATCTTAAGCCGGCTATATTAGGCTCGATCATGGAGCACTTCATGTCCGGCAAGCCGGTCATGGGCGATGCCTCCATCCTTTCCGAAGACGCCGATGCCGGCGACGAATTCTTCGACGAAGGCGATGAATCGATCGTGCTGACCATCAAGGAGCTTCTGGAGACCCGCGTACGCCCGGCCGTTGCCCAGGATGGCGGCGACATCACCTTCCGCGGCTTCAAGGATGGCAAGGTCTATCTGAACATGAAGGGTTCCTGCGCCGGCTGCCCGTCTTCGACGGCAACGCTGAAGCACGGCGTCCAGAACCTGCTGCGCCATTTCGTTCCGGAAGTGCAGGAAGTGATTGCCGCTTAAAAATCTTGAATTCGTCCAGCCGTTCATCTCAGGTTCGGCCGAACGGGTTTATCGATAGGCGACACTGGTTTATTCGGAAATTGATGGCATGATCATTCTGGCGCTCGACACGGCAGGTGTGGACTGCGCTGCCGCCGTCTATGACAGCGGCAGGGATACGGTGCTGGGGGAGGCATCGGACATGATCGGCAAGGGGCATGCTGAACATCTGATTGGTATCGTCGATCGCGCACTCGATCAGGCGGGACTGGCCCTTTCGGATGTCGAGCGCCTTGCCGTCACCATCGGTCCCGGCTCCTTTACCGGTATCCGCGTCGGCATTGCCGCAGCCCGCGGTTTTGCGCTTTCCCTCAATGTGCCGGCCGTCGGCGTCACCACGCTCCAGGTCATGGCATCAGCCCAGCGCGACAAGACGCCTCATCGCGCCGTGCTGGCGGCGATGGATGCCAAGCGGGACGAAATCTATCTCCAGTCCTTCGCCGCCGACGGTTCGCCCCTCGACGCGCCACGGGCAGTCAGCGTTGCGGAAGCGCAGGTTTTTGCCGCCGGCTTCGACGGCGAGATTACCGGTTCGGCGACGCCGCTCCTCAAGGCCGACGCCTTCGGCGATCACACCAACAGGTATCCAATCTCCGTCGTGGCGCGCCTGGGCGCTGCCGCCTCCCCCGATGCCGGAAAGCCGAAGCCCCTTTATCTGCGCGGACCCGATGCCAAGCCGCAGGCCGGGTACGCGATTGCGCGACGAGTATGACGATGCTGGAAAGCTATCTGACGCTGAAACCGGAATTCGAGATCATCGCCATGGAGCGCGAGGATTGCCGCGATGTTGCCGCCCTGCACGGCGAGCGGTTCGCCCGGCCCTGGGGCGACGGTGAATTTCACGGGCTGCTGATGCAGGATACCGTCTTCGGCTTCGTCGCGCGCCAGACCAATGCCATCCTGAAAAAGCCGCTTCCGGGGTTCATTCTCGCCCGCCATGTCGCCGGCGAGGCGGAGATCCTGACGATTGCCGTGCAGGCGAAGGTCGCCCGTGCCGGACTTGGCTGGCGACTGATGCAGGCGGCGATGCGGGAAGCGCGGTCGCGCGGCGGCGAGAGCATGTTTCTCGAGGTCGACAACGGCAATACGGCAGCGCTTGGCCTCTACCGCAAGCTCGGCTTCGAAAAGGTCGGCGAACGTCAGGGTTACTACAGACAAGAAAACGGCGCCCTCTCCACGGCGCTTGTCATGAAGCGCGTTCTTCGGTAGTTCCCTGGCAGCGAGATAACATGCAGGCCGGCGCAAATGCCCCAGCGGCGTTGTCGAAACACGAATATCTCTATAGGCCGGCGATGACTGATGTAGCCAAGACCCTTGAGGAGCTTTGCACCGAACGCGGCATGCGCATGACCGAGCAGCGCCGCGTGATCGCGCGCATCCTGGAAGACTCGGAAGACCATCCCGACGTCGAAGAACTCTACCGCCGCTCGGTGAAAGTCGATGCGAAGATCTCGATCTCGACCGTCTATCGCACCGTGAAACTGTTCGAGGATGCCGGCATTATCGCCCGCCACGACTTCCGCGACGGGCGCTCGCGCTACGAAACGGTGCCGGAAGAACACCACGACCATCTCATCGACCTGAAGACCGGCACGGTCATCGAATTCCGCTCGCCGGAGATCGAGGCGCTGCAGGAGCGCATCGCCCGCGAGCACGGCTTCCGGCTGGTCGACCACCGGCTGGAACTCTACGGCGTCCCGCTGAAGAAAGAAGATCTCTGAAGCAATGGCCGCCCGGGAGACCAGCATTTGATCGCCTGGCTGCGCATCGCCTCCGCCGCGGTCGTCATCCTTGCCGTCAGCATCGTGCTCATGCCGCTGCAGTTGGTGGCGCTGCGGTTCGACTGGCGGCTGCGGCGCCGGCTTCCGCGCGTCTGGCACCGGATCGTCTGCTATTGCCTCGGCATCCGTGTCCGCGTGACGGGCAAGCTGGAAGATCGCCGGCCGCTGATGCTCTGTTCCAACCATTCCTCCTGGCTTGATATCATGGTGTTGTCGGCCGTTGCCGACGTCGCCTTCATCGCCAAGATCGAGGTGAGCGACTGGCCGATCTTCGGCACGCTCGCCAAGCTGCAGAAGAGCGTCTTCGTCGTGCGCGAGGAGCGGCGCAAGACCGGCCACCAGGCAAACGAGATCGCCGGACGCATGGCCGACGGCGAGATCGTCGTACTCTTTCCTGAAGGCACGACCTCGGATGGGAACCGGCTGCTGGAGGTCAAGTCGTCGCTGTTCGGCGCCGCCGCGATGGCTGTGCCTTATTCACCGACGGGAACGGTCGTGGTGCAGCCGGTGGCTGTTGCCTATACCAGGGTGCACGGCATCGCCATGGGGCGCTATCATCGGCCGCTCGCCGCCTGGCCGGGTGATATCGAGCTGCTGCCGCATCTCATTGACATCGTGCGCTGCGGCGCCATCGACGCCGAGGTTTCCTTCGGCGAGGCGGTGGATTACCGCGCCGAGACCAGCCGCAAGGAGGTGAGCGCGACCATCGCCATGCGCATCCGCAACCTCCTGAACAGCCGCCTGCGCGGGCGGGAAATCTCCTAGGGCCTTTCCTGGTCAAATTGCAGCAATCTGACCAGGAAAGGCCCTAGAACAAGATTTCGATTTTCTCCGGCGGCAAAAACCACTAAATAGCGCGCCATGACACAGGACAGCGCCCTTCTCCAGGCCCCGGAATCGACACCCCGCGATGGCAGCAACAGCCGCAAGGTCTTCATCAAGACCTATGGCTGCCAGATGAACGTCTACGATTCCATGCGCATGAGCGATGCGCTCGCCCGCGACGGCTATGAGCCGACGGAAGATATGGAAGAGGCGGACCTCGTTCTCCTCAATACCTGCCATATCCGCGAAAAGGCGGCCGAGAAGGTCTATTCGGCGCTCGGACGGCTGCGCGATATGAAAAAGAAGAAGGCGGCGGACGGCCGGGAGATGATGATCGGCGTTGCCGGCTGCGTCGCCCAGGCCGAAGGCGAAGAGATCCTGCGCCGCGCACCCGCCGTCGACGTCGTCATCGGCCCGCAGACCTATCATCGTCTGCCGGAAGCGCTACGCCTGGCCAAACAAGGCCAGCGCGTCGTCGATACGGAATATGCGATCGAGGACAAGTTCGAGCATCTGCCGATCGCCGAGAGCCGAAGGATCCGCGCCCGCGGCGTCACCGCCTTCCTGACGGTGCAGGAAGGCTGCGACAAATTCTGCACCTTCTGCGTCGTGCCCTATACACGCGGCTCGGAAGTGTCGCGGCCGGTTTCCCAGATCGTCGAGGAAGCCGAAAAGCTCGCCGACAGCGGGGTGCGCGAGATCACCCTGCTCGGGCAGAACGTCAACGCCTGGCACGGCGCCGGACCGCGGGACGAGGCATGGAGCCTCGGCGACCTGCTCTACCGGCTGGCCGAGATCCCCGGCCTTGCGCGGCTGCGCTATACCACAAGCCATCCGCGCGACATGGACGACCGGCTGATCAATGCCCATCGCGACCTCAGCGCACTGATGCCCTATCTGCACCTGCCGGTGCAATCGGGCTCGGACCGCATCCTGAAAGCGATGAACCGGCGCCACACGGCCGCCGAATATCGGGCGCTGATCGAGCGCATCCGCACGGTGCGGCCCGACATTGCGCTGTCGGGCGATTTCATCACCGGCTTTCCGGGGGAGACAGATGAGGATTTTAAGGATACATTGAGACTTGTGGAGGAGGTCCGTTATGCACAGGCCTTCTCGTTCAAATACTCGACACGGCCGGGCACGCCCGGCGCGGAGCTGAAGGACCAGGTGCCGGAAGAGATCAAGGCAGAACGGCTGGAACGCCTGCAAATGCTTCTCCTGAAGCAGCAGCAGGAATTTGCCGAATCCTGCATCGGCAAAGAGATCGACCTGTTGCTCGAAAAGCCCGGTCGCATGCCGGAACAACTAATCGGACGTTCTCCCTGGCTTCAATCAGTGAATGTTGATGCAAAAGCATCGCAAATCGGTGACATTATTAAAGTGCGAATCACAGGGACCGGAACAAACAGCCTGTTTGCCGAACGTGCAGAGGCTGCGGTCTAACCCAAGGAGCCCGACCGCTTGAACGGACAAGAATTGGTTTCTTCTTCACCGCGCCACCCCCGCACGCCGAGCGATACCAATCACTTCGTCCTGACGTTCGAGAACAACCGGTTCGCCAGCGAGCTCTTTGGTCAATTCGACCAAAACCTCAAGCTGCTCGAGCAACGGCTGAACATCGATGCGCGGGCACGCGGCAATTCGGTCGTCATCACCGGCGATATCGTGACCACCAATCAGGCGCGGCGTACGCTCGACTATCTCTATGAAAAACTTCAGAAAGGCGGCAGCGTGGAACGATCCGACGTCGAGGGTGCAATCCGCATGGCGGTCGCCGCCGACGATCAGCTCAGCCTGCCGACCATGGAGCGCAAGGCCAAGCTGACGATGGCGCAGGTTTCCACCCGCAAGAAGACGATCATCGCCCGCACGCCGATGCAGGACGCCTATATCAGGGCACTGGAACGCGCCGAGCTTGTCTTCGGCGTCGGCCCGGCCGGCACAGGCAAGACCTATCTCGCCGTCGCCCATGCCGCCCAGCTGCTGGAGCGCGGCGCGGTCGAAAAGATCATCCTGTCGCGCCCGGCCGTCGAGGCCGGCGAGCGCCTCGGCTTCCTGCCCGGCGACATGAAGGAAAAGGTCGATCCCTATCTTCGCCCGCTCTATGATGCGCTCTACGACATGATCCCTGCCGACAAGGTCGACCGGGCGATCACCGCCGGCGTCATCGAAATCGCGCCGCTCGCCTTCATGCGCGGCCGCACGCTCGCCAACGCCGCCATCATCCTCGACGAAGCGCAGAACACCACGTCGATGCAGATGAAGATGTTCCTGACGCGTCTCGGCGAAAATGCGCGCATGATCGTCACCGGCGACCCGAGCCAGATCGATCTGCCGCGCGGCGTCAAATCCGGCCTCGTCGAGGCCCTGCAGCTTCTGAACGGCGTCGAGGGCATCTCGATCGTGCGCTTCACGGATACCGACGTCGTCCGCCACCCGCTGGTCGGGCGCATCGTCAGGGCCTATGATTCCACCTATGCCGTCGCCGAAGACGTCAGCCGGCAGGGCTAATGGCCGAACTCGACATCCAGATCAGCGTCGAGGACATCGGCTGGCCCGGCGAGGAGACGCTGCTGTCGTTTTGCGAACGTGTGCTTGGCGCCGCCACGATCTATCTCCGCGACAGCGAGAAGCAGCCCTTCCCGACGATGCCGCCCGAGGTTTCGCTTGTTTTCACCGACGATGCCTCGATCCAGGACATCAATGCCGAATGGCGCGGCAAGGACAAGGCGACCAACGTGCTCTCCTTTCCGGCCTTTCCGGTTCAGCCCGGCAAGATGCCCGGCCCTATGCTCGGCGACATCATCATCGCCCGGGAGACGCTCGAGCGGGAAGCGGCCGAGCTCGAAAAGAGTTTCGACGACCACCTGACCCATCTTCTGGTGCACGGTTTCTTGCATCTTCTCGGCTACGACCATATGAATAGTGCCGAAGCCGAAATTATGGAGGGGTTGGAGACTCGCATTTTGGCGCAGCTCGGCCTATCTGATCCCTACGAGGGTCAAGACCTTAAAATGGAACCATGAGCGACTTTACGACGAAGCCGGCGGCAGACGCCAAGGACTCCGAGCCATCCTCCTCTTCGGACGAGGCAGGCAGTAGTAGTCGGCCATCCGGCCGATCGCAATCCTTCTGGTCGCGCGCCGCGCGCATCCTTCGCCCGCAGCAGGGCTCGCGATTGCGCGAGGATCTCGCCGACGCGCTTATGACAGATGCAGCCGGCGACGACGCCTTTTCGCCCGACGAACGGGCGATGCTCAACAACATACTGCGTTTTCGCGAGGTGCGCGTCGCCGACGTGATGGTGCCGCGCGCCGATATCGAGGCGGTCGACCAGAACATCACCATCGGCGAGCTGATGATCCTCTTCGAGGAATCCGGCCGCTCGCGCATGCCTGTCTATGCCGATACGCTCGACGATCCGCGCGGCATGGTGCATATCCGCGACCTGCTCTCCTATGTCGCCAAGCAGGCGCGCAATAAGCGCCGTGCCCCGGCGAAGCCGGCCGTTGCCGTGCCGGCGATCGAGGTCGCGCCCGAAAATATCCAGAAGACCACGCGTTCGGCCAAGCCGAATTTCGATCTCGCCCGCGTCGACCTGCAAAAGACGCTGGCCGAGGCCGGCATCATCCGCAAGATCCTGTTCGTGCCGCCGTCGATGCTGGCGTCCGACCTGTTGCGCCGGATGCAGGTGAACCGCACGCAGATGGCGCTCGTCATCGACGAATATGGCGGCACCGACGGGCTTGCCTCGCATGAAGACATCGTCGAAATGGTGGTCGGCGACATCGACGACGAACATGACGACGAGGAGGTGATGTTCAAGCGCGTCGCCGAGGACATGTTCATCGCCGACGCCCGCGTCGAGCTGGAAGAGATCGCCCAAGCGATCGGGCCGGATTTCGACATCAGCGAGCAGGTCGACGAGGTCGATACGCTGGGCGGCCTGATTTTCTCGGCACTCGGCCGCATCCCGGTGCGCGGCGAGGTCGTCCAGGCGCTGCCGGGCTTCGAATTCCACATCCTCGACGCCGATCCGCGCCGCATCAAGCGGCTGCGCATCACCCGCAAGCGCCACGCGATCCGCCGCCGCGCCAAGGCGGATGGCGGCTCAGAGGCCGGCGACGACCGGCCGGCGGAATCGACCGCCAACTGACAGGACCCAACTGACGGGACAAAGAGCCGCTTTTTTGAAAGACTGCGAATGGGTTGATTCGCGGTTTGATGGGAGTGCGCATGGAGCGGCTTGCGGACAGGGTTATCCTCGTCTGGGGTTTCAAACGGTCGCTGCTGGCTATCGCCGCCGGGGCATTCGCGGTTCTGGCGCTGCCGCCCATCGGCTTTTTCGCGGCGATGTTCGTTTCCTTCACCCTGCTCGTCTGGCTGATCGATGGGGCGGCGGCTTCGCCTGAAAGCGGCCTGATCGGCAGGCTGTGGCCGGCGTTTGCCACCGGCTGGCTGTTCGGCTTCGGCTATTTCGTCGCCGGCCTCTGGTGGCTCGGCCATGCGCTGCTGATCGATCAGGAAGAATTCGCCTGGGCGCTGCCGCTGGCAATCCTCGGGCTGCCGGCCTGCCTTGCGATCTTCTACGGCCTGGCAGCCGCCCTTGCCCGCATCGTCTGGTCTGATGGCATGGGGCGGATCGCCGCGCTTGCGGCAGGCTTCGGGCTGATGGAATGGCTTCGAAGCTTCGTCCTCACCGGCTTTCCCTGGAACGCCATCGGCTACGGCATCATGCCGGTTCCGCTGATGATGCAGTCGGCGCATGTGATCGGAGCGATGGGCGTAACGGCCCTTGCCGTCTTCGTCTTTTCTGCGCCTGCCCTTGCCGGGACGCGGCAAGGGGCACGGACGGGCATCGCGCTCGCCGCCCTCTTCTTTGCCGCCCATCTCGGTTATGGCGCCTATGCTCTCCATCTCGCGCCGCGGCCGGACACATTGCCTGAGGACAAGCGGCCGGTGGTGCGGCTGGTGCAGCCGGCGATCGACCAGACAGCGAAAATGGATAACGACGTCGACCGCGCCGCGATCTTCGAGACACATCTGAAGCTGTCGGCCGAAGCGCCTGAGAATGGCGGGCGCAAGCCCGATATCATCGTCTGGCCGGAAACGTCGATCCCCTTCATCCTGACCGACAATCAGGATGCGCTGACGCGGATCGCCGATACGCTCGACGACAATCAGATCCTGATCGCCGGCGCCGTTCGCGCCGAGGAGATGGGACCAGGCACGCCGCCGCGCTACTATAATTCCATCTACGTGATCGACGGCCGCGGCCAGATCATCGCCGCCTCCGACAAGGTGCATCTGGTGCCCTTCGGCGAATATCTGCCCTTCGAGGACGTGCTCACCGAATTCGGTATCCAGAACGTCGTCGAGATACCGGGCGGCTTTTCGGCCGCGGCAAACCGGCACCTGCTGGCGCTGCCCGGCGGGCTCAATCTCTATCCGCTGATTTGCTATGAGATCATTTTTCCCGGCGAAATGACCGGTGACATAAAAGACGCCAACGCGATCCTCAATATCACCAATGATGCCTGGTTTGGCGTGACGCCCGGCCCCTACCAGCATTTCCAGCAGGCGCGGGTGCGGGCTGTCGAAACCGGCCTGCCGCTGATTCGCGACGCCAATAGCGGCATTTCAGCGCTGGTGAATGCGCATGGGGAAATTATTGCGGGCCTCGATCTTGGAGAAACCGGCTTCGTCGATGCAACGCTCGATAGCATCGGCGATGGAGTCGGAACGGCATTCCCCCGGCAAACATACTTCTGGTTGATCGAGGCGCTGCTGATTTTGATTGCGCTAATTTCTCGCAGAGGTTTTATTTCCGGGTTGAATTGACCAAAAACCCCTAAAATCGCATAGTGATGTCAATCGGCGTTCTTAACGTATGTTTGAAGGTGGGTTCCTCACCGCTTGCAACGTGGCGTTTTGGGATGGATCAGGGGCATGCCGGTTAGAAACAGGTTGAAATTCTTAGCTAGGGCACGACCATGATTGAAAACAAGAAGAAGCCGAATCCGATCGACATCCATGTTGGCAGCCGTATTCGCCTCCGCCGTACGATGCTGGGCATGAGCCAGGAAAAGCTTGGCGAAAGCCTTGGCATCACCTTCCAGCAGATCCAGAAATACGAAAAGGGCACCAACCGCGTCGGCGCAAGCCGCCTGCAGAACATCTCGAACATCCTCAATGTTCCGGTGTCGTTTTTCTTCGAGGACGCGCCCGGCGAACATTCCAGTGCCGGCGGCGGCATGGAAGCCTCCAGCTCGAACTACGTCGTCGATTTCCTGTCGTCCTCGGAAGGACTGCAGCTCAATCGCGCCTTCGTCAAGATTTCCGATCCCAAGGTTCGTCGCAAGGTCGTGGAGCTTGTGAAAGCCCTGGCCGCTGAAGCCGACGCCGACTGAACCAAGACCAGCGCAGAATTCGAAAGGCGGTCGAAAGGCCGCCTTTTTTGCGTTTTTGGGGCAAAATTTGTCACTTTGTCGCAGATATAAAGATATATTTATGTCCTTCTGCGCTTGTCATCGGCCCTCGAACTGAGTACCTACTAGCTGGCTTTTATTCTTTGAGGGGAATCCCGAAATGCGCGCGAATTATCTCTTTACCAGCGAGTCTGTTGCCGAGGGTCATCCGGACAAGGTCTGTGATCGCATCTCCGACGAGATCGTCGATCTGGTCTACCGCGAAGCGGCCAAGACCGGCGTCAATCCGTGGGGCGTGCGCATTGCCTGCGAAACGCTGGCGACGACCAACCGCGTCGTCATCGCCGGCGAGGTCCGCCTGCCGCCGAGCCTGATGAAGAAGGACAAGGACGGCAAAGACGTCATCAATCCTTCGAAGTTCAAGGCTGCAGCGCGGCGCGCCATCAAGGATATCGGTTACGAGCAGGACGGCTTCCACTGGAAGACGGCAAAGATCGACGTGCTCCTGCACTCGCAGTCGGCCGACATCGCGCAGGGCGTCGACAGCGCCGCCGACCAGCAGGGCGACGAGGGCGCCGGCGACCAGGGCATCATGTTCGGTTACGCCTGCCGTGAAACGCCGGACCTGATGCCGGCGCCGATCTACTATTCCCACAAGATCCTGCAGCTGCTCGCAGTTGCCCGCAAGAAGGGTGACGGCGAAGTCGCCAAGCTCGGCCCCGACGCCAAGAGCCAGGTGACCGTGCGTTACGTCGACGGCAAGCCGTCGGAAGCAACCTCGATCGTGCTTTCGACCCAGCATCTCGACGAGAGCTGGGATTCGAACAAGGTCCGCGCCGTCGTCGAGCCCTATATCCGCGAAGCGCTCGGCGAACTGAAGATCGCCGACGATTGCAAGTGGTACATCAACCCGACCGGCAAGTTCGTCATCGGCGGACCGGACGGCGATGCGGGCCTCACCGGCCGCAAGATCATCGTCGACACCTACGGCGGCGCCGCTCCGCATGGCGGTGGCGCATTCTCCGGCAAGGACACGACGAAGGTCGACCGTTCGGCCGCCTATGCCGCCCGCTATCTTGCCAAGAACGTCGTCGCCGCCGGCCTTGCCGACCGCTGCACGATCCAGATCTCCTACGCGATCGGCGTCGCCCAACCGCTGTCGATCTATGTCGACCTGCATGGCACCGGCAAGGTCACCGAGGATCAGATCGAAGCGGCTATCCGCAAGAACATGGACCTTTCGCCGACCGGTATCCGCCGCCATCTCGACCTCAACAAGCCGATCTATGCCAAGACCTCCGCTTACGGCCATTTCGGCCGCAAGGCCGGCCGCGACGGCTCGTTCTCCTGGGAGCGCACCGACCTCGTGAAGGCGCTCAAGGAAAGCGTGAAGGCCTGAGATAAAGCATGACGGATATGGAACGCCGCGGCCGGGCGACCGAAGCCTTCTTCGGTCGCCGCAAGGGCAAGGCCCTGCGCGAACAGCAGGCCGAGACGCTGAACAGTCTCTTGCCGGCATTCCTGATCGATCTTACAGCGGCTCCCCCGGAGCCGCTGACTTCCCTCTTCCCGGTTCCGGTCGAAAGATTGCGGCTGGAAATCGGTTTCGGCGGCGGCGAGCATCTGATCCACCGTGCGCTGGAGAGGCCTTCGACTGGCTTCATCGGTGTCGAACCCTTCGTCAATTCCATGCAGAAGCTGCTGTCGCGCATCGGCGAGACGGGTGCCACCAATATCCGCGTCTATAATGACGACGCGACGCAGCTGCTCGACTGGCTGCCGGACGGCTCACTCGATCAGATCGATCTGCTCTATCCCGATCCCTGGCCGAAGCGGAAGCACTGGAAGCGGCGTTTCGTCTCGAAAACCAATCTCGGCCGCTTTCATCGCGTGCTGAAGCCCGGCGGCCTGTTCTGCTTCGCCTCCGACATCGATACCTATGTGAACTGGACGCTGATCAAATGCCGCGACCATGGCGGCTTCGATTGGATAGCCGACAATGCAGCCGATTGGCTGACCCCCTATGAGGGCTGGCCGAGCACACGTTACGAGGCCAAGGCGCGGCGCGAGGGCCGGTCTTCGGCCTATCTGACTTTCAGGAAAATCTGAGGCCGCCTGCAAGTCGTCGAACAGCGACAACAGACCGAACTGAACGGGCTGCGCCCTCACCTGCGACGCGTAGAGTTCCGCCGTTGGACCGGTTGCCATTGGCGCTCACGCGACTATTTTCTGTGCTGGCCACCCTTCTCTCAATGGAAGAGAGAAAATGACCGGGAGCAAGTCATGTGCCGAAATATAAAACCCCTGTTCAATTTCGATCCGCCAGCGACGGACGACGAGATCCACGATGCCGCGCTCCAGTTCGTGCGCAAGGTGAGCGGAACGACCAAACCGTCGAAGCGCAACGAGGTCGCATTCGAGCACGCGGTCAGTTCGATCGCGGCATGTGCCCGCGAGCTGCTCGATTCGCTGGAAACGTCTCAACCTCCTCGTGATCGCGAAGAGGTCGCGGCAAAGGCGCGCGCGAGAACGGCGGTCCGGTTCGCTTAAGGAAACCCTGTCACGCACAGGAGATCTCAATCAAGGCTCAAATGGCCTTGACGGTCAGTGCAGGCTGACCGTCTTCAATTCGTCCTCGGCAGCCTTGAAAAAGGTGCTGGAGCGGTTGTCCGTCAAAAGGATCGGCGTGCCGTCGGCGCCGAAGAGTGCCCAGAGATCGACGTTCGGATCGATATCCGGCGCCTCGGGAAAGCACTTGGCGACCTCATCGGTCCGCATTTTTCTGATATAGGCGACCTCGCCGTTGCCGATGTGGGCAAGCTCGGATTTGGTCAAGTGAGACGTGGCTTCTTTCATCAACATTCCTGTTCCTCCGGGAGAAGGGACCAACGGTTCGACAAACCGTTGTGCTACTGTGAGACCGAAATGTTAATTTTCTTGACCATGCGCGCGGGTTCCGGACGAATTAGATCGACGGAGAGCAGACCGTTCTTCAGGCCGGCGCCGAGCACCTGCATGCCGTCGGCAAGAACGAAAGTACGCTGGAACTGACGGGCGGCGATACCGCGATAAAGATAGTCCCGTTCACCCTGTTCGGCCTGGCGGCCGCGGATCACAAGCTGATTCTCCTCAATGGAGACATCGAGTTCCTCCTCGCTGAAGCCGGCCACGGCAAGGGTGATGCGCAGACGTTCCGGCGCGCCGGTGTCGGCGGCGATGCGTTCGATATTATAAGGTGGATATCCGTCACTTGCCTTGGAAATGCGCTCCAGCGTCTTTTCCATGGCATCGAAGCCCAGAAGCAGCGGGCTGGCGAAAGGGGTAATGCGGCTCATCTCGTTTCAAGTCCTTGATGCAAGCGACCATCCCGGACCTTAACGGCAGCATCCGGATGCCGCTAATATGGGGAGAAGAGCCCGGCGCTGCAAGGCATAGGGCGCGACGTGTCGGCGCCACCTTCTCAATTTTAAGCTGGCGTCAGGCTCTTTCCTTGACAAAGCGCCTGCTGCCTCGCATCAAAACATGCCCGCGCGGATTGTGCTGATTTGTGACGGAACGTGAAGAAATCGGTGCATGCCCGATAACACGCAGTGCGAGGATGGAACGATCGGAATGGCAAGCGCAAGAAAGATCATCATCGACACGGATCCCGGCCAGGACGACGCGGCCGCCATCATGCTTGCCTTCGGCAGCCCCGATGAGCTGGAGGTGCTGGGGGTCACGACGGTCGCCGGCAACGTGCCGCTTTCGCTCACCAGCCGCAATGCGCGCATCGTCTGCGAGCTCTGCGGCCGGACGGAGACGAAGGTTTTCGCCGGCGCCGACGCGCCGATCGCCCGCAAGCTGGTGACCGCCGAACATGTGCATGGCAAAACCGGCCTCGACGGTCCGGAACTCAGCGAACCGACAATGGCGCTGCAGCCCGGCCATGCTGTCGACTTCATCATCGAGACGCTGCGCCGCGAGCCGGAAGGAACGGTGACGGTCTGCACGCTCGGGCCGCTCACCAATATCGGCATGGCCTTCCAGAAGGCGCCCGACATCGTCCCCCGCATCCGCGAACTGGTGATGATGGGCGGCGGCTTTTTCGAGGGCGGCAACATCACGCCGGTGGCCGAATTCAACATCTATGTCGACCCAGAGGCCGCCGATATCGTCTTCCGCTCAGGCGTTCCGATCGTGATGATGCCGCTAGACGTGACGCATCAATTGCTGACCCGTAAGGATCGGGTGAAGCGCATGGCCGAGATCGGCACAGCGCCGGCAAAGGCCATGGTCGAGATGCTGGAATTCTTCGAACGCTTCGACATCGAGAAATACGGTTCCGACGGCGGGCCGCTACACGACCCGACCGTCGTCGCCTATCTGCTGAAGCCGGAGCTTTTCAAGGGCCGGGACTGCAATGTCGAGATCGAGGTCCAGTCCGAACTCACGGTCGGCATGACGGTCGTCGACTGGTGGCATGTGACCGAGCGCAAGCGCAATGCCAGGGTCATGCGCCATGTCGATGCGGACGGCTTCTTCGATCTGCTGATCGAACGCTTCGCCCGCATCTAAAACTTCGGTCTCCTTCCTCGCAAGGAGGAAAGAAACGACCTCAGGCGTCCTTCTCGTCGAAGACGGAGTTGGTTTCGGCTTCGGCCGGCTTCGGGCCGCCCTTGGCGACACCGACCATGGCCGGGCGCAGCACGCGCTCGCCGATGGAGAAGCCTGCCTGCACGACCTGGACGACGGTATTGTTCGGCACGTCGGGGTTCGGCACCTCGAACATTGCCTGATGGAAATTCGGATCGAACTTCTGGCCAACCGGCTCCAGCTTGCGAACGCCGTGGCGCTCGAGAGCCGACAGCATGGCGCGCTCGGTCATTTCGACACCCTCGATCAGCGTGCTCAGGCCGGCATCGGCCGTAGCCTTGGTCTCCGGAGCGATGGCATCGAGCGCGCGGCGCAGATTATCCGAGACGGCGAGCATGTCGCGCGCGAAACCCGCGACGGAATAGGACTTGGCATCCTTCACCTCGCGTTCGGTGCGGCGGCGCAGATTGTCCATCTCGGCAGCAAGGCGCAGATAGCGGTCACGCAGTTCGCCGTTTTCGGCTTTCAGAAGCTCGATCGGGTCCGGCTGGGCGGGCTCTTGCTGCGCAGTTTCGTTCTCGACGTAGGCGGTAGCGTCGGCTGCGGCATCCGCCGCAGTTGCGTCAGGTCCGTTTTTCGTCGTGTCATCGGTCATGACGGTCTCCGGTTGGTGTCTTCAGATGCGCCCGATATCGAGGTTTGACCGAAAAAAATCAAGTCTGCGTGACAAAGAAGCGAAAATTCCGCGTGACTGATAGCTGCGCGTCAAAGCTGATTGCGCGAAAGGCGGGAGACGAGCTGGGCTGTATAGTCCACCATCGGCACGATGCGGGAATAATTCAGCCGCGTCGGGCCGATGACGCCGACGGCACCGACGATGCGATCGTCGTCGTCACGATAGGGTGCGACGATGAGCGATGAGCCGGACAGCGAGAAGAGCTTGTTTTCCGAACCGATGAAGATGCGCACGCCCGAACCGCTTTCGGCGAGATTGAGGATCTCGATCAGGCTGTCCTTCTTCTCGAGATCGTCGAACAGCAGGCGCAGCCGGTCGAGATCCTCGGCGCCGGCGAGGCCTTCGAGCAGGTTGGCGCGGCCGCGGATGATCAGTTGGGTGGGCTTTCCCTCGTCCGGGCTGCCGGCCCAGACAGCAATGCCGCGCTCGACCAGATCGCGCGACAGGGCATCGAGTTCGTGACGAACGTCGTCCTTCAACCGGCTTAATTGTTTGCGAAGCTCCGGCAGGGTCTGGCCGGACATATGGGCATTGAGGAAATTCGCAGCTTCGGTCAGCTGCGAGGAGGTGACGCCTGCCGGCAGCTCGATGATGCGGTTTTCCACCTGATCGTGATCGCCGACGAGCACGGCCAGCGCCTTTGTCGGTTCGAGCCGGATGAACTCGACATGTTTCAGCACCGGATCGCTTTTCGAGGTGATGACGAGGCCGGCGCCGCGCGAAATGCCGGATAACATGCGGCTGGCCTCGTTCATCATCGATTCGACGGGATTGCCGCCGCTTTCGACCCGCACCTGGCGGTCGATGTTGGCGCGTTCCTCGGCCGAGAGGTCACCGACCTGCATGAAGGCATCGACGAAGAAGCGCAGGCCGATCTGGGTCGGCAACCGGCCGGCGCTGACATGCGGCGAATAGATCAGGCCGAGCTCTTCGAGATCGCTCATGACGTTGCGCACCGAGGCCGGCGACAGCGACATCGGCAGGATACGGGACAGGTTGCGCGAACCGAGCGGCTCGCCGCTTTCCAGATAACCTTCGACGATGCGACGAAAAATTTCCCTGGAGCGCTCGTCCAGCGCAGCTACGGCATCCGAAACCGACGTCGACCTGATGCCCATGAAGCTTTCGAACCCGTGCTGATGATACTTCCCGAAAAGTAAGTCAAACTAACACCCGTGGCAAAAGGGAATTTGCAAATGAGCGCCGCCAATCGTAGAAGCGGTCAAATAAACCCCAGGAGATAAGAATGCGGCCTTCAGGCAGAAAAATCGACCAGATGCGCAAGGTCTCGTTCGAGCGCAATTTTTCCAAGCATGCGGAAGGCTCCTGCCTGGTGAAGTTCGGCGATACGCATGTGCTCTGCACGGCGAGCCTCGAAGAAAAGACGCCGCCATGGCTGCGTAATACCGGCAAGGGCTGGGTCACGGCCGAATACGGCATGCTGCCGCGGGCGACCGGCGAACGCATGAAGCGCGAAGCCGCCGCCGGCAAGCAGGGCGGCCGCACCCAGGAAATCCAGCGACTGATCGGCCGGTCGCTGCGCGCCGTCGTCGACCTGCAGGCGCTCGGCGAACGGCAGATCACGCTGGATTGCGACGTCATCCAGGCCGATGGCGGCACGCGGACCGCCTCGATCACCGGCGGCTGGATCGCGCTTTACGACTGCCTGAAATGGATGGAAAGCCGCAACATGATCAAGGTCGACCGGGTCCTGAAGGATCATGTCGCCGCCATCTCCTGCGGTATCTTCGCCAGCCAGCCGGTGATCGATCTCGATTACCTCGAGGATTCCTCGGCCGAGACCGATGCGAACTTCGTCATGACGGGCACCGGCGGGATCGTCGAGATCCAGGGCACGGCCGAAGGCACGCCGTTCAGCGAGGGCGAATTCACCTCGCTGATGCAGCTTGCCAGAAACGGCATCGGCGAACTCGTGGCGCTGCAGAAGCAAGCCGTCGAAGGATGAACCCCATGCTGGAAGGCATGTTGGAAACGGCGCTCTATGCGCGGGATCTCGATAAGGCCGAGACGTTCTACGAAGACGTTCTCGGACTTGAAAAGATCGCCCGCGCCGCCAACCGGCATGTCTTCTTCCGCTGCGGGCCAGGCGTTCTCCTGATCTTCAATCCTAAGGAAACGGTGAAGCCGCCAGCGCCTGAAGCACTGCAGGTGCCGCCGCACGGCACGAGCGGCCAGGGCCATGCCTGTTTCCGGGTATCCGGCCGCAATCTCGATGCTATGGCCGAACGGCTGACGGCGGCCGGCGTTGCGATCGAATCCGAGGTGCGCTGGCCGAACGGCGGCCGCTCGATCTATTTCCGCGATCCAGATGGCAACAGCCTGGAATGCGCGGAGGCTAAAATCTGGGGCATCGAACAGGACATCTGAATGCGCAAGCTTGAAACGAAGACCATCGTCGTCGCCAGCCACAATGCCGGCAAGATCCGCGAGATCCAGGAATTGATCGGGCCGCTCGGCTTCACCGCCAAATCGGCGGCCGAGCTGAATTTCGTCGAGCCGGATGAGACGGGCACGAGCTTCGAGGAGAATGCGACGATCAAGGCGGTCGCCTCGGCCAATGCCTCAGGCATGCCGGCGTTGTCGGACGATTCCGGGCTGGTGGTTGATGCACTCGGCGGCGATCCCGGTGTCTACACCGCCAATTGGGCGGAGAGGGCCGACGGCACGCGCGATTTCGACATGGCGATGGCCAAGGTGGAAAAGGCGCTGCAGGATGCCGGCGCGACAAAGCCCGAACAGCGCAGGGCGCGCTTCATCAGCGTGCTCTGCCTCGCCTGGCCGGATGGGCATACGGAGCTGTTCCGCGGCGAGGTGGAAGGCAGCGTCGTCTGGCCGCCGCGCGGCACCCAGGGCTTCGGCTACGATCCGGTGTTCCAGCCCGAGGGCTACGACATCACCTTCGGCGAAATGAGCGGCGAGGAAAAACACGGCTGGAACGTCGGCAAGCCGCAAGCGCTGTCGCACCGGGCCCGCGCCTTCAAACTCTTTGTCGAAACCTGCCTGGAGGCATAGAGTCGGTCCGTGGTCAATTTCGACACGCCCAGCACCTCGCGCGACGCGGCTCTGCTGCCTGATACCGGCGAGCCGGGCTTCGGCGTCTATGTGCATTGGCCCTTCTGCGCGGCGAAGTGTCCCTATTGCGACTTCAACAGCCATGTGCGCCACCAGCCGGTGGATCAGGAGCGCTTTACATCAGCCTTCCTGACAGAGATGGCGGCGGTCCGGTCGATGAGCGGGCCGAAGACGGTGACGAGCATCTTTCTCGGCGGCGGCACGCCCTCGCTGATGAAGCCGGAAACGGTCTCGGCCATTCTCGACGGCATTGCGCGGCACTGGCATGTGCCAGATGGCATCGAGATCACCATGGAGGCCAACCCTTCGAGCGTCGAGGCTGAACGGTTCCGCGGCTATCGGGCGGCCGGCGTCAATCGCGTCTCGCTCGGCGTGCAGGCGCTGAACGACCGGGATCTGAAATTCCTCGGCAGGCTGCATGATGTCGCCGACGCACTGAAGGCGATAAGGCTGGCGCGCGACATCTTTCCGCGCATGTCCTTCGACCTGATCTATGCCCGGCCGGAGCAGACGGTCGAGGAATGGGAAAAGGAACTGAAGGAGGCGATCTCCTATGCGGTCGACCATCTTTCGCTCTATCAGCTGACCATCGAGGAGGGCACGCCCTTCTACGGCCTGCACAAGGCCGGCAAGCTGATCGTGCCGGATGGCGAGCAATCGGCACTGCTCTACGAGGCGACGCAGGAGATCACCGCGCGCGAGGGCATGCCGGCCTATGAGGTTTCCAATCATGCCCGGCCAGGCGCTGAAAGCCGGCATAACCTGACCTACTGGCGCTACGGCGATTATGCCGGCATCGGCCCGGGCGCCCATGGCCGGCTGACGCGTGGCCCCGAGAAGCTCGCGACGGCGACCGAGCGCAAGCCGGAAACCTGGCTCGACATGGTCGAGCGTGATGGGCACGGCATTCTCGACGAGGAGCGGCTCGGCTTCGAGGAACAGTCCGACGAGCTGCTGCTGATGGGGCTGCGGCTGAGAGAAGGCGTCGATCTCGCCCGCTGGCAGCAGCTTTCGGGCCGTGACCTCGACCCGAAACGCGAGGAATTCCTGCTCGAACACAAATTCATCGAGCGGATCGGCAATTCACGCCTGCGCTGCACGCCATCAGGCATGCTGATCCTCGATTCCGTCGTCGCCGATCTCGCCTGCTGACACCCATACGACGCGTGGATTTGCAGCGCGGCGGCATCGACATCACCGCCGCGCAGGAAGGCATGTCTCAGCCGTGGCTGGTCGCGCCCGCCTTGAAAAGGCTGCCGGTCGGCGTTTTCAGGAACATCTCCAGCGGAATATGCTCCTGGTGCAGGAAGCCGGTCGCCGGCAGCAGACCGTCGCGGACCATCTCGATGACGGCGACAACGGAGGCTGACGTCGTCCAGGCGATCGCCGTGCGGCGCGCCCCGGCAATCTCGATCGGGTAATAGGCGCGCACGAATTCCTTGCGACGCAGGCTGCCATTCTCGGTGCCTTCGGCGGCAACATGGACATAGACGACATCGTCTTCAACCGGCGGCTTGGCATTGGTCAGGATCTCGCCGGCGAGCTTGCGCTTGTCGCGCATCAACAGCTCGTGGAAGAAGAAGTTCATCAGCTCCATATGGCCGGGATAACGCATGGTCTTGTAATCGAGATTGTCGATCTTGCCGAGCATCGTATCGCACATGGTGCCAAGTCCGCCCGACGTCGTGAAGGCTTCGAGCTTGACGCCGCCGACATAGACGGTCTCGTGCCATTCCATCGGCGAGACGAGCTTGCGCACACCGCCCTCGATGACCTCGCAGTCGTTCAGATATTCGTTGACGACGCCCTCAGGCGACCAGTTGAAGGCATAGCCCAGCAGCCCGGTCGGATGCTGCGGCAGGGCGCCGACGCGCATGCGGATCGACCGGCAGCGATCGAAGCCGTCGGCCAGGCTTGCGCCGACGATGCCGACGAAACCCGGCGCCAGGCCGCATTGCGGCGCCATCAGGCCGCGGGCGGTCTTCGACAGCTCGATGATGAAATTGGTTGTGGGAACGTCTTCGGTCAAATCGAAATAATGAATGCCGGCAAGATGGGCGGCGCGCGCCAATTCGATGTTCAAATGATAGGGCAGGCAGGAGAGCACCGCCTCGACATTCGAGAGCAGTTCGCCGATCACTTGCGGGTCGGAGATATCGCCGGTGCGGCACTTGAAGGGGACGTCGCTCAGCGGCAATTGCGCGTCGACCCCGATGACCTCGAAGCCGCCTTCATGCAACAGCGTCGCCGCCAGCCGTCCGACCTTGCCCAGGCCGAGAACGGCGATCTTTTCGAAACTCATTCATTCCTCCCACGCGCCGTTTTGGCGCTTCAGTCTTTGACATGCACTGGATGCGCCGGAGGTATAGAATAAAAAACTTATAAAGGAAAACGGCCGGAATCGCTTCCGGCCGTGGATTTTTCGGGAAAACTCGTCGATTATTCGTTGATCAGGCGCTTCAGAAGCTCGACTTCGTGCGAAAGCTTGGTGTCTCCCGAAATCAGCTCCTCGATCTTGCGCACGGCATGCAGCACGGTCGTGTGATCGCGCCCGCCGAACCGGCGGCCGATCTCCGGGAAGGAGCGCGGCGTCAGCGTCTTCGACAGATACATGGCGATCTGGCGCGGCTTGACGATGACGCGGGTGCGGCGGTTCGACACCAGTTCCTGGCGCGAAACGTTGTAGTGCCTTGCGACGATGCGCTGGATATCCTCGATGCGCACACGGCGCGGCTCGCCGGAGCCGACCAGATGGGCGAGCAGTTCGTCGACGCGTTCGATCGACAGGTTCGGCTCGAAGGAGCGGCGGAAGACCAGCTGGTTGAAGGCGCCTTCGAGTTCGCGGCCGCTGGCCGTGACGTTGCGGGCGACGTGCTGGAGCAGTTCGGCCGGAATTTCGAGCGACGGATCTTCGAGCCGGGCGACAGCCAGGCGACGCTTGAGGATTTCGAGACGCATCTCGTAATCCGGCGCGTCGAATTCGATCGCCACACCGCCCTGCAGGCGCGAGCGAACGCGGGGGTCGAGCGACTCCAGCTCCCAGGGCGCACGGTCGGCGGCAACGACGACCTGCTTGGCGCTGTCGAGCAGCATGTTGAGGAGATGGCAGAATTCATGCTGGATCATCTTGCCCTGCAAGAACTGCATGTCGTCGATGATCAAGAGATCGATGTTGCGCAGCGAATCCTTCAGCGTCAGCGCATCATTGTCGCGGATCGCGGTGGCGAAGCGCCACATGAAATATTCGGCCGTCAGATAGACGACGCGCAGAGCCCGCGGGTTCTGCACCGCGGCATTGGCGACCGCCTGCAGCAGGTGGGTCTTGCCGAGGCCGACGGTCGAATGGATGAAGAGCGGGTTGAAGCGCACGGCGCCCTGACCAGCTTCCGCAATCGTCTTTGCAGCCGCAAGTGCGACCCGGTTCGAGCTGCCTTCGACGAAGGTGTCGAAGGTGAAGCGGCTATCGAGCGGCGAACCGAAGAGCGGCGAGCCAAAGCTTGCTGGCCTTGCGGCGGCAACAGCCGAAACCGCCTGCTGGACGGCCTGACCGGCCGGCTGCGCGCTTGTCGGGCGGCGCATCTGCGTGGGGGCGGCTGGTTCCGGCGCGACCGCCTCATCGAGCGCCTTCGTGCCGTGGCGCGTTGCCGTGCGCACCAGGACTTCGATTTTCAGAATTTCCGGATCCTCGGCCTGGAACAGGCCGGTGATGAGATCGAGATAACGATTGTTGATCCACGACTTCAGGAAGGTCGTGGGAACCGAAAGGCGAACCACGCTCTTCGAGACCGAATGCAGCTTCAGCCTGGCAAACCAGCTGGCATAGACGTCAGGACCGACCTGGGCCTTCAAGCGCGCGCTGACGCGCTCAAACAAAATGCTCTGCTTCATTTCCGCCTTTGCTTCGCCCACTTCGAGGCGAATGGAGCCGAACGTCTGCGGTGCCGCATCCCCATTGTCGAGCCCGCCCGTCGTCATCGTATTCATCTGCAT